>JAWKLF010000009.1:0-77891 GCA_041392835.1 Chitinophagaceae bacterium | reverse complement strand
AAGTTCTTTAAGGAACTTTTTGAACACATTTTTGGTATTAGTAGCCTTGAAGACCCAAAAAGGGTTAAATAAAAGAGGCTGCTTCACATTGGAAACAGCCTCTTTGTTTTTAAAATTGGGTACTTTTTGAATTTATTCTTCGTCGTCAAATTCAAGTATTTCTTTGTTAGTCTGAAGAATTTCAAATTCATCTTTACTTCCTACTATCACATTTTCAAATACTTTCATACCTGTACCAGCAGGGATGAGATTACCTGTTATTACATTTTCTTTTAATCCCCACATGTAATCGCTTTTCCCTGCTATAGCAGCCTGAGAAAGTACTTTGGTAGTTTCCTGGAAGGATGCAGCAGATATCCAAGAGAAGGTACCTAATGAGGCTTTGGTAATACCTAATAAGTTAGGGCTCGATGTTGCAGGTTGTGCATTTCGATATTGTACCAACGTTTTGTCATTTCGTTTTAACAATGAATTTTCTTCTCTAATTTCACGAAGGGTAGTAATCTGACCGGCATGTAATTTTTCTGAGTTTCCTATGTCTGTTACAACTACTTTATCATAAACCCAGTCATTTTCTTCTTTAAATTCTAATTTATCTACTATGTCTCCTTCTAAGAATTTAGTATCGCCAGCGTCTTCTATAGTAACTTTACGCATCATTTGACGTACTATCACTTCAATGTGTTTATCATTGATTTTTACACCTTGTAGTCTATATACTTCCTGAATTTCGTTTACTAAATATTCTTGTACTGCAAAAGGCCCTTTGATAGAAAGTATGTCGGATGGGGTAATAGAGCCATCGCTCAAAGGCATACCTGCTTTTATATAATCGCCTTCTTGAACTAATATTTGTTTACTCAATGGTACTAAGTATTTTTTTACTATTCCATCTTTACTTTCAATATTGATTTCTTTATTACCTCTTTTGGTTCCTCCAAAGCTTACAACACCATCTATTTCTGATACTGTTGCCGGGTTTGATGGGTTACGAGCTTCGAATAATTCTGTTACACGTGGTAAACCTCCAGTAATATCTCTTGAACGTCCCATATTACGAGGTATTTTTACAATTACTTGACCACTTTGTACATTATCGCCATCGCTAACCACTAAATGCGCATTAACTGGTAAATTGTACGATTTGTTGTCTTTACCTTCTATCCATATAGCAGGGATTCTATTTTTTCTTTGGTATCTATAATTACTTTTTCGCGTAAGCCAGATTGTTCGTCTGCTTCTTCACGATAAGTGATACCATCTATTAAGTTTTCATATCGTACCGTACCGCTTACTTCAGATACAATTACTGCATTAAATGGATCCCATATACATATTACATCACCCTTGCTAAGTTTTTGATTTTGTTTAACTTTTAGTTTAGCACCGTATGGCAATTCGTTGGTAATCAATACTATACCTTCGTTATTTACAATTCTCATTTCGGCCATACGAGTGATAACTATAGTCTCCTCTTCGCCTTCATTGTTTGTATATTTGGTAGTTCGTAAACTATCAAATTCTATTTTACCATCAAATTTAGCTGTCATTTCAGATTCTATAGCCGCAGATCCTGCCACACCACCCACGTGGAAGGTACGAAGTGTAAGCTGAGTACCCGGCTCACCAATAGACTGGGCAGCTATAATACCTACTGCATCGCCAGTTTGAGCCAATTTGCCATTGGCAAGGTTAAGACCGTAGCATTTGGTACATACGCCTCGTTTACTTTCGCATGTTAATACAGAGCGTATTTCTACGGTTTCTATGCCGGCTTTTTCTATATTTTCAGCTTCTTGCCAATCTATTTCTTGACCAGCTTCTAATATTAGATTGCCATTATAGTCATATACATCATGCAAAGATGTTCTACCTATTATTCTATCAAATAAAGATTCAACGATTTCGTCATTGTCTTTAAGGGCAGAGGTAGCAATACCTCTTAGCGTACCGCAGTCTTCTTCATTAATTATTACATCTTGTGCCACATCTACCAATCTTCTTGTCAAGTAACCCGCATCGGCTGTTTTTAAGGCTGTATCCGCCAAACCTTTACGAGCACCATGGGTAGAAATGAAGTACTCTAATACGTTTAAACCGTCTTTAAAGTTAGAAAGGATAGGGTTTTCTACGATTTCAGATCCTGTACTTCCAGACTTTCTTGGTTTTGCCATCAATCCTCTGATACCAGAAAGCTGTTTTACCTGTTGTTTACTACCACGAGCACCACTATCAAGCATCATATAAACTGAGTTGAAACCTTGTTTGTCGCTTGCCATTTCTTTAATCAAGGTATCTGTAACTCGATTATCTACTCTCGACCAAATATCAATGATTTGGTTATAACGCTCATTATTTGTTATAAATCCAGCATTATAATTTTCCCAAACTTCTTCTACTTCAGCAGAAGCTTTTGATAATAGTTCTTTTTTCAAGTCAGGAATGATAAGGTCTTCAGGATTAAAAGACAAACCACCTCTAAAGGCTGTTCTAAATCCTAAGGTTTTGATATCATCTAAAAACTTAACCGTTGTAGGTACATCGGTGTATTTGATAATATCACTTATGATACCACGTAATGAACGCTTAGTTAAAATTTCATTGATATATCCAACTTTTTCTGGCGTAAATTGATTAAATATTACACGACCTACAGTTGTTTCAATAAGTTTTTTAGCTATTTCGCCACTTTCTGTTCTAACATTAACTTTTACTTTTATGTAGGCATGTAAGTCTACTTTTTCTTCATTCAAGGCTATTATTACTTCTTCTGGACCATAAAAAGTCATTCCTTCTCCTTTTACAGGGTCATTAGGAAGGTTTTTCTTTCCTTTAGAAATATAATAAAGTCCCAATACCATGTCCTGAGATGGAAGGGTGATTGGCGTACCATTTTGAGGATTTAGGATATTGTGCGAAGCCAACATTAGGAGTTGTGCTTCTAAGATTGCTGCATTGCTCAATGGCACATGCACAGCCATCTGATCACCATCAAAATCCGCATTGAAAGAAGAACAAACTAATGGATGAAGTTGGATTGCTTTCCCTTCAATTAATTTTGGTTGAAATGCTTGTATAGAAAGTCGGTGAAGAGTAGGTGCACGATTTAATAATATCGGATGACCTTTTAAGATATTCTCTAAGATATCCCATACTACGGCTTCTTTTTTCTCAACTAATTTTTTAGCCGATTTAACCGTTTTTACTATACCTCTTTCTATTAATTTACGAATAATAAATGGTTTAAATAATTCTGCTGCCATATCTTTTGGCAAACCACATTCGTGTAGTTTTAAATCTGGGCCTACTACGATAACCGAACGACCTGAATAGTCAACACGTTTACCTAATAAGTTTTGACGAAAACGTCCTTGTTTTCCTTTTAATACATCAGACAAAGATTTTAATGCTCTACCACCTTCAGCTTTTACAGCATTAGATTTTCTTGAATTATCCAAAAGGCTATCGATGGCTTCTTGAAGCATTCTTTTTTCATTACGAAGGATAACTTCAGGAGCTTTAATTTCTAAAAGTCTTTTAAGACGATTATTTCTTATAATGACTCTTCGATATAAATCATTTAAATCAGAAGAAGCAAAACGGCCACCGTCTAAAGGTACCAATGGCCTTAATTCTGGTGGTATTACAGGTATATACTGCATTACCATCCATTCGGGTTTATTTTCTATATGTGAATTAGCTTCTCTAAAAGCTTCTACAACGCTTAATCTTTTTAAGGCTTCTGCTTTACGTTGTTGCGAAGTTTCAAAAGCTGCAGCATTTCTTAATTCATATGATAAGGTATCTAAATTGATACGAGATAATAACATGTGTACTGCTTCAGCACCCATTTTTGCAATGAATTTGTTTGGATCATCGTCATGCAACATTTGGTTTTCCTTAGGTAATTTTTCTAAAATATCTAAGTACTCATCTTCCGATATTAACTGCATGTATGTATCTTCTTTGTCTTTGAGGGCAAGCGTAGAACGTATCATTGCATCAGCCTCACCACCTTGAATAACACAATATTTTTCATAATAAACTATGCTTTCTAATTTTTTAGAACTAGCACCCAATAAGTAACCAATTTTATTAGGTAGAGATTTGAAATACCAAATATGCACTACAGGTACAACTAATTTGATATGCCCCATACGTTCTCTACGTACTTTCTTTTCTGTAACTTCAACACCACAGCGGTCACAAACAATGTTTTTATAACGAATTCGTTTGTATTTTCCACAATAGCATTCAAAATCTTTGGTTGGCCCAAATATTTTTTCGCAAAATAGACCATCTCTTTCAGGTTTATAGGTTCTGTAATTGATGGTTTCTGGTTTTAAAATTTCGCCAAAGCTTCTTTCAAGAATTGAATCTGGCGAGGCTAAAGTAATTGTGATTTTGTCAAAATTCTTTAGTTTGTAGTCTTTTTTGGAACTCATAGTTTTAAAAATAAATATTTAAATAAATGAATAAATGCAATTTTTCAGTTGAAATATTATTTACAATCTAAACAGATTTTAATTAAATATTTCTTACAAAGTACTTGATTTCTTTAGAGCATTTTAATACACATAGCAAGTGCAACTAAGACCATTAGTTGATGCTCAAAGGAGAGATATGAAAGAAATGAAGACCTAAGTAACCGAAAAAATGGTCTGCAAAGATACATAATTATAATTAATTTTTCCAAAATAAAAATACGTTAAAGTCTAATTATGTATTCGTATTAGCAATTAATGTAACGATATAAACAATCAAACAATTTTTGCGATTTCTATATGCTGGTATTTAAAATTAGGATAAATCAAAATAATGCAAATAGCTTGATACACACAAGTTAAATTTTTTACTTAAGATATAATAAAAAGGCAGTCCGTAGACTGCCTTTTTATTGTTTGTAGGTTATTTCAAGTTTATTGGAATCTGTGGAGACTATTGTCGGAAATACAATAGGTTTTCAGAATCTGTGTTGTTTGAAAGGTTTATTTCACCACCACTACCTTGGTATATCTGAACACTAAATGTTGTTACACCATCTGTGTTGTTAGGATTGTAAGTACCTACATACCCAAACTTAGATTGACCTAAAGGAGGGAAGGTACTGTTTCCAATATATTGCCATATGTAGAAATTAGGATTACTTGTAAAGTACTGCCATTCTACATTATTTACTTGTCCAGCTATGCCTGCACCAAATTGGGTTGCAGTAGGATTCCATGTAAATATGTAACGTGGTTCTAATCTTGGAACAAACACATATACTGGAGTACATGAAGCCATATTCAATAATTCATTGATAGTTACAATGACACGGATATTTGTAATACCATTGGCTACACCTGGTGTAATAGCAATAGTAGGAGCATAGTCCGGAATTTGAGCATCTACTTTTTGAACACCTGTTGCAATACAAGTTCCATTTTGATAAGTATAAACAAAATTACCAGAGCTAACATTGTAATTTGTGATTGGGTTTCCAGCTTGAGTCCATGTACCACCAGTGAAGCCAGCAGGTTCAACTGTGTGTAAATCTATAGTAGTTCCAGCACAAACAGTAATCGGATTGAATACAAAGTTGCTTGGGCAAATAAAGAATGCAAAGTCAAGTGTTAAGTTTGAATTCATATCTATCGATGCACCGTTGTTAGGTAATTCGCCTAAAGGCTCGGTACCAGCAGCTAATGTTATAGTACCACTGTAAGTAATACCTCCATTAGTTACTATACCATTATCGTTACCATCGCCATTTAAGTTTGGATTAGCTTCTTCGCCTGCAGTGCTACTTGTATAAGAGCCATTTGAAATGCTTGGAGGCATTACTCCTACAACATAGTTTCCAGGTGTTAAACCATTAAAGATATATAAACCATTAGTCGTTGTAGTTGTCATGATTGCTGGACCATCAGGTACACCGTTAGAATCTGCATCTTGATATAAATATACAGTTGCATTATTGATTCCACCTTCATTAGGATCTAAAAGACCATTTTTATTACTATCGGCAAAAACCATGTTACCAAGAGATAGAGGTTGTGTAATACCAAAATTAGCATTGTTAAGATTGTTATTACCTACACTCAATGTAAGAGTGCCATTGGTATTGCCATCATTTCCAATGTTATCACAACAATCTTCAGAAACATTGTTCCAGCTTAACGGTAAAGATGGAGTAGGAGCAGGATTGCCAATAGTACCTTGCGTAGTACTTAATGTCAATGTATAGTTTGTATTTGGAGTAACATCTACAAATTGATAAGTACCATTAGGATTTACAGGAACAGTAGCTATTACATTTCCAGAAGGATCTGCAAGGTTAGCATATAATGGTGTGCCACTTGGACTTCCAATTCCAGTACCATCAACATTAGTAGGGCCATTATTGTCAACGAATACATTGCCAGAAATATTAACAGGTTGGTAGAAACCAAAGTCTACTGTTAAGTTAGAGTTTGCATCAGGTGCAGTGCCATTATTAGGTGATTCATTTAATGGTTCTGTGCCAGCTAATAATACAACTGTTCCGCTAAATGTTTCGCCAGATACTGTGTTTATACCATTATCGTTATTGTCAACATTTAAGTTTGGATCAATTTCTTGGCCATTGATAGAACTTATATATGGATTTCCAGAAGCTGGTGTTGGAGGTGTAACACCTACAACATATTTACCAGGAAGTAAGTCATTAAATACATATAATCCATTTGCACCTACTGTAACACTTGCTATTGAAGCACCATCTGGTACACCGTTAGAATCAGCATCATAGTACAATTTTACTGTTGCATTTAATAACCCGCTTTCTGTAGAACCTTTAAGACCATTTCTATCAGCATCTATCCAAACTAGGTTTCCTAATGAAAGTAATGGAACATATCCAGCATCAATAGTTGGATTGTCTTGTGCAGTACCAGTACCATTTGGATTAATTACAACGATTGGGCTATATCCTGTTGTTGTGTTTGCATCAGAATTACCATCTGTTGCTGCAGTTGCATTTTGTGTTGTTAATTTATTTGTAGTAGTAGTAGCCGTAGGGAATGATACATAATATGACCCAGAGTCACATATTTTGAAATTATAATAACCTGGATTACTATTAAAGTTGGCTGTTAATTGTGTTCCAACTAAAACATCATCATTGTTTCCAATAATATTATCAGAAGTTGAATATAAATTAACTGTTACACCATTAATACCCATACTTGCTGGTTCATCTTGAAGACCATTACCATTTACATCAGTCCATACATAATTTCCAATACTACCTTCTTTAAAGAATACTGTTACTACATCTGTAGATGTACAACCATTTGAATTTGTTACAGTAACAGTATAGTTTGTAGTAGTAGATGGGGTTGCAGTAGGTTGGGCAATGTTTGTAGCATTTAAGCCTGTAGCAGGAGCCCAAGAATAGGTATTACCTGATAATGCAGTAGTACCTATTACAGCAGATGTAGTAGAGCAAACAGTATGATCTGGACCAGCATTTGCTATAGGTAATACATCATTTACATTTACTACGACTACATCAGTAGCAGTACATCCATTTGCAGAAGTAACAGTAACTGTGTAAGAAGTTGTAACATTTGGAGAGGTTGTAGGTTGTGCTACATTAGTTGCACTCAACCCTGTAGCAGGAGCCCAAGAATAGGTATTTCCAGAAATAGCGGTAGTACCTATTGTAGTAGAAGTAGTAATACAGTTCAAGTTTTTATCAATGCCTGCATTAGCTGTAGGAGGTGTTGTATTTACATTTACTGTAACAACGTCTGTAGCTGTACATCCATTAGCACCTGTTACTGTAACTGTATACGTTGTAGTTGTAGAAGGGTTAGCTGTAGGTTGGGCTACATTGGTAGCACTCAATCCTGTAGCAGGAGCCCAAGAGTAGGTATTGCCAGAAATAGCAATAGTGCCTATCGTTGAAGATGTAGTAGTACAGTTTAAGTTTTTATCTGTACCGGCGTCAACTGAAGGAGGCGTTGTATTTACATTTACAATTACTACATCTGTTGAAGTACATCCATTAGTTCCTGTAACTGTAACTGTATAGGTTGTAGTAACAGAAGGGTTAGCTGTAGGTTGAGCTACATTAGTTGCACTCAATCCTGTAGCAGGAGCCCAAGAATAGGTATTGCCAGAGATAGCAGTAGTACCTATCGTAGTAGAGGTAGTAGTACAGTTTAAGTTTTTATCTGTACCTGCATCTGCCGTTGGAGGTGTTGTATTTACATTTACTATAACAACATCTGTAGCTGTACATCCATTAGCACCTGTGACTGTAACTGTATAGGTTGTAGTAACCGAAGGGTTAGCTGTAGGTTGAGCAACATTGGTAGCACTCAATCCTGTAGAAGGAGCCCAAGAGTATGTATTGCCAGAAATAGCAGTAGTGCCTATAGTTGAAGAGGTAGTAGTACAGTTTAAGTTTTTATCTGTACCTGCATCTACAGTAGGAGGCGTTGTATTTACATTTACTATAACTACATCTGTAGCTGTACATCCATTAGTTCCTGTTACTGTTACTGTATAAGTAGTTGTTACAGATGGGTTAGCTATAGGTTGTGCAATATTGATAGCATTTAATCCTGTAGCAGGAGCCCAAGAGTAAGTATTGCCAGAAATAGCGGTAGTACCTATCGTAGTAGAAGTTGTAGTACAGTTTAAGTTTTTATCTGTACCTGCATTAGCTGTAGGAGGTGTTGTATTTACATTTACTGTAACAACGTCTGTAGCTGTACATCCATTAGCACCTGTAACTGTTACTGTATAAGTAGTTGTTACAGAAGGGTTAGCTGTAGGTTGGGCTACATTGGTAGCACTCAATCCAGTTGCAGGAGCCCAAGAGTATGTATTGCCAGAAATAGCAGTAGTACCTATCGTTGAAGAAGTAGTAGTACAGTTTAAATTTTTATCTGTACCAGCATCTACTGTTGGAGGGGTAGTATTTACATTTACAATTACTACATCTGATGCAGTACATCCATTAGCACCTGTAGCAACTACAGTATAAGTTGTAGTAACGGTAGGATTAGCAGTAGGTTGTGCTATGTTTGTTGCACTTAATCCCGCTGAAGGCCCCCATTGATATGTATAACCACTTAAAGCGGTTGTACCTATTGTAGTTGAGGTTGTAGTACAGTTTAAGTTTTTATCAGGACCAGCATTTACAGTTGGAGGTGTTACATCCACAGTTACAGTAACTACATCCGTTGCAGTACATCCATTGGCACCTGTTACCGTAATTGTATAGTTTGTTGTTGTTGTAGGCGAAGCAGTTGGTTGAGCAATATTTGTAGCACTCAATCCAGTTGCAGGAGCCCAAGAGTATGTATTACCGCCGATAGTAAAAGTACCTATTGTAGTAGAGGTAATAACACAAGTTAGAGTTTTATCTGATCCAGCATTTACAGTTGGAGGTGTAGTGTTTACATCTACAGAAACAACATCTGTAGCTGTACAGCCATTGGCAGCAGTAACTGTTACAGTATAATTTGTTGTAACAGAAGGATTTGCTGTAGGTTGAGCAATATTGGTTGCATTTAATCCAGTAGCGGGAGCCCATGAATAGGTATTACCAGAAATAGCAGTTGTGCCTATTGTTGTAGATGTAGTAGTACAATTTAAGTTTTTATCAGGACCAGCATTAGCTGTAGGAGGGGTAGTATTTACATTTACAATTACTACATCAGTAGCAGAACAACCCGTGGTGCTATTTGTAACAGTAACAGTATAGGTTGTTGTTGCTGAAGGGTTTGCTATAGGTTGAGCTATGTTAGTTGCACTTAATCCAGTAGCTGGAGACCATGAATAGGTATTGCCAGAAATTGCAGTAGTACCTATTGTAGCAGAAGTTGTTGTACAATTTAGATTTTTATCTGTGCCAGCGTTTGCTACTGGGTTAGGATTTACAGTAACTGTAACTTCATTTGAAGAAAGCCATGAACCACATAGAGAACGTTTTGAATTTCTTCTATATTTTGTTGTAACAGTTAACGTTGAAGCATCGTAAGTAGAAGATGTAGCACCTGGAATATCTATCCAGTTTGTACCATCAAATATTTGCCATTGATATTCAATTACACCGCCAGATCCACCGGAAGGTGAAGCATTATTTGTAAACATTGCAGGATCTCCTGAGACACAAAAACTTTGATTTGAACCAATAATACCTGGATCAGTTAATGCATAACAGTTACAGAATGTTTGAGTTTGAGTAGATTCATTATCATCAGGTACTGAGTTATATGTAGACATATAAGCTGGTACTTGCATTGTAACATTTACGGACAAAATAGTTCCAACAGGTGAGTTTGTAGGAACTTTTAAATCAATTACAATAGGTCCAGAGGACGCAGGATTAGGAAACAAAGGGTTGGGACCAGTACCAACTAACGTTTGGTTTTGAGTACCAATAATACAATTTGGATTTCCTGGAACACCAGCCCAAGTAAAATTGGCTGCATAAGAACCAGACACAATGTTTGCAGGCAAGCCATTAAACTCAAAACCTGCAATACAAACCGTAATTGTAAGGGGATTGCTTTGCCATTGAGTTGCATCTGCTGCGGTAGTAAGACCAGCAGTAAATACTACTTGTTGATTAGATCCACATTCATAACCAAAAACGGTTGGTTCGGGAGTGAAGTGAATGTTTTGCGTAAAAGGGTTGTACGCTGTTTGAGCAAATGCTTGGCTAATAGAAACCAAGAAAATGGTCATAAATAAATAAAACTTCTTCATTTTTTTTTGTTTTTTTTTAAAAAGTTAAGTTTGGCACAGTTGTTGTATTATGTAAACATATTACCTTCAAAATTAGAAGGTGATATGGTATATTTTTTTAAAGAGCTAAAAAATGATACATTATAAGTGCATGTACTTAAAGCTATGTATTATTTTGGAGGCAAATTTATTGCGCATATTTTGCAATTCCTAATTTATTCCTAAAGTTTTGGTTTTCAGAACGTTATATTTCATAACGTAATCATTTCTTATTATTCAAAATCATTGATTTTACTTGATTTATTTTGACTTTTCTTTCATGTTAAATAATTGTTTTTTTTAAATCAGATGTATGTCAATTTTTATCTTGCTAAGTACTTGATTATTAATGAACTGTGCAGAACCCAATGCTAATTCCAATTTCAAATAGTGAGTATTGTTTCACTTCACTCATGTTAAATCCGTAAGAATAGGTAAAATTGTTTTGAAAAAGAGGCAAAGGGTAATAACGTCCATAAAATCTAAATGAAAAGTTTCTTCTTTTTTCTTTAAAGCTTGAATTTATCAATTTATTTCCCAATACAAAGTAGGGTAATAAAGTATTAAATAAAAGAGGTTCTTTATTATAAGGGTAGGTGGTAACACCTTGTTGTCTTGAAAAATATTCATAATCAATAACATGTCCAATTCCAATACCTAAGTATGGTAAATGGCTTGTGGACTCTCTTTCTATTTGCAATCCTGTATGCAGTTCCAAGCCAATCTCCGCGAATTCAATACCTTCAGAAATAGAATAGAGTTTTTGTTTTATAAATACTAATTGCCGATATCGTATACTCAACTCTATATCTGCAAAAAAGTAATTTTCACTTAGTCTGGCAAAAGATATGGAAAAAGAGGGAAGAAGGTAAGAGTATGTAGATTTACTTGTCTTAATATGAGAATTGTATCTAGTGCCCATTACGCCTATCTGAAAATCAATAAGGTGGCTTGGTTGAGCATCTACACTATTGGAAATGAAGAATAAGGCTAAAATGAAAATAATTTTTTTCATTTTACTCAAACGATTGATATGATATTTTATTTTACTTCACTTCCATTTGCAATAATAGATTCTGGGCACACAAAGACCAATTTGCCGTCTTGAGCTTCAGACATTAATATCATACCATAACTTTCTATACCTTTCATTTTTTTGGGAGCTAAATTTGAAACCACAACCACTTGTTTGTTTAAAATATCTTCGGGGTTATAATTAGATGCAATTCCGCTTATTATGGTTCTTATTTCATTGCCCAAGTCTACAGATAGTTTTAATAGTTTGTCACTTTTTTGAATTTTTTCTGCACTTTTTATAGTGCCAACCTTCAATGCTATTTTCTGAAAGTCGTCAAATCCTATAATTTCTTTTTGGTTCTCTGTTTTATTTACTATTTCTGTTTTTATAGCAGCATTATGCAATTTATCTACTTGTTGTTTTACGGTTTCATCTTCTATTTTCTGAAACAAAAGAGTAGGGGTTTGAATAGGGTATCCTACATGTAGTAAGTTTATTTTACCTGCGTTTTCCCAATCTAAAATTTTATCTACTACTTTTAATAATCGGCAAAGTTTGATAGCTGTAAACGGTAAAAAAGGTTGGGATAAAATAGCTAAATTGGCACATAGTTGAGCACACAAATGCAAACAATTATCAACAAGTTTTTTATTATCGATATGTTTCCAGGGCTCTTTTTCTTGTAAATATTTATTACCCTCTCTTGAAAGATCAATAAGGATTGCAATGGCTTCTCTAAATTTAAAAGCTTCTATTTTTTCTTCGATTTGTTGTTTAGCCAAAACGATTTTTTCATAAAGAGCATCATCTTCATTTGTCTTGGCATCTAAATGAAATGGTGGGATTTTGCCATCACAAAACTTGTGTAATAAGACCAAAGTTCTATTCACAAAATTGCCATATATAGCTACCAATTCATTGTTAGTTCGGTCCTGAAAATCTTTCCAAGTAAAATCATTATCTTTATTTTCTGGTGCATTGGCTATTAGGCAATAGCGCATATTGTCTTGCATGTCAGGAAAGTCAGCTAAATATTCATCAACCCAAACGGCCCAATTTCTACTCGTACTTACTTTATCTCCTTCTATATTTAAAAATTCATTAGCAGGCACAGCTTCGGGCAATACAAAATCACCATGGGCTTTAAGCATAGCTGGAAAAATAATACAATGAAATACGATATTATCTTTTCCTAAAAAATGTATCAATTTAGTATCGTCCTTACACCAATAATCAGCCCAATTGTTTGTAAGCTCCTTAGTAGCCGAAATATAACCTATAGGGGCATCAAACCAAACATACATAACTTTTCCTTCGGCATTTTCTAATGGCACTTTTACACCCCAATTGCTATCTCTTGTCATAGCACGAGCTTGTAAGCCACTACTGAGCCAACTCTTGCATTGTCCGTATACATTATTTTTCCAATCGCTATGTTCTTCCAAAATCCACTGGCTAAGCCAACTTTCATAATTTTGTAAAGGTAGGTACCAATGTGTAGTTTTCTTTTTTACAGGGATAGAATGGCTGAGTGTACTCCGAGGATTTAATAACTCTTCTGGCGAAAGTGTAGTACCGCATTTCTCACATTGATCTCCATAAGCATTTTCATTTTTACAATGAGGGCAAGTACCCATAATATAACGATCGGCTAAGAAAGTTTGTTTTTCTTCGTCAAAATATTGTTCTGTTTCTTTAGTTTCAAACACACCTTTTTTATACAATGTTGTAAAAAAATCTTGAGCTGTTTGGTGATGTATAGGTTTTGAAGTTCTTGAAAAAATATCAAATGATATACCAATATTTTTTAAGCTTTCATCAATGATTTTATGATACTTATCTACTATTTCTTGAGGGCTCACACCTTCTTTCATAGCTCTAATTGTTATAGGTACACCATGTTCATCAGTACCACAAATAAATTTTACATCTTTTTTATTGGCTCTTAAATAACGAACATAAACATCTGATGGTAAAAAATTTCCAGCCAAATGTCCAATATGAACGGGACCGTTGGCATAGGGTAGTGCAGCAGTAACCAAATATCTTTTAAATTCTTTCATATCTATTGTTATTCTATCGTATTCTATTCTTCGATTTTATTAATATTCTTATTTTTATACAATGTATATAATGAAAGGCCTAATCTAAATGCTCCATAAACAACCATAAAATAGGCAAGTCCTTTGTTGTTTGTGTTTTTTTGAAAAATAATAAATAATCCCAAACCTAATAATAAGGCTCCTGTAAATATTCCAATCTTAGGACTTAATTGAATTTTTTGTTTTTGCTCCATAAGCTATTTTTAAGGAATCAAAAGTAATACATTAAACGTTGCTTCTAAAATTAGAATCAGACTTTATATGGCAAAAAAAGATTATTATCTTAATTCTGCTAAAGCTTTTTTTATTCTGTTTACTGCTTCCACTAAATTTTCCATAGAGGTAGCATAGGAAATACGTATGCAATGTGGATCGCCAAAGGCTTCGCCTGTTACGCAGCTTACTTTGGCTACATGTAGTAAGTGCATACATAGATCTTCTGCATTTTGTATAGCGCCTTTGTGCAAATAATAACTAATGTCTGGAAAAACATAAAAAGCTCCAGGAGGTGATTTTAATTTTAGACCTGGAATTTCCTGTAATGCCTGAACAAGAAAGTCTCTTCGTTCCTTAAATTTTATTTTCATATCATGGGTTGGGCTCATGTCGCCTTGTAAAGCTGCTAAAGCTGTTCTCTGTGCTATTGAATTGGGACCAGATGTAAATTGTGCTTGTATTTTTTCGCAGGCTTGAACTATGTTTTTTGGGCCAGCTAAATAACCTAATCTCCAGCCTGTCATAGCAAAAGCTTTTGATAGACCATTTATCACGATTACTCGCTCTTTTAAGGATTCAAATTGAGCTATACTTTCATGCTGGCCTATAAAATTAATGTGTTCATAAATTTCATCAGAAATAATAAAGACAGAAGGATGTCTTTCAAATACAGCAGCCAAACTTTCGAGCTCTTCCTTGGAATAAATAGAGCCTGTAGGATTATTAGGTGATGAAAAAATAAACAGTTTGGTTTTGGTATTGATAGCTTTTTCTAATTGCTCCGCTGTAATTTTAAAATCGTGTTGATATGAGCCCATTAACTGCACTACACATCCACCAGCTAGTTTGACTAAGTCTGAATAAGTAACCCAATATGGCGATGGTATAATTACTTCATCTCCTTCATTTATCAAGCTCAAAACTACATTGGCTATACATTGTTTAGCACCTGTACAAACCATGACCTGTTCAGGTGTATACTGAAGGCTATTTTCATTTAGAAATTTATCTGCAATAGCTTTTCTTAAGTCAGCATATCCAGCAACAGGTGGGTATTTAGTATATCCATCTTGCATAGCTTGTATAGCAGCTTGAATGAGATGTTTGGGTGTTTGAAAGTCTGGCTCACCAAGGCTTAAGTCAATAATGTCTTTTCCTTGTGCTTTTAATTCTCGGCTTAGTTTTGCCATTCGAATAGTTTGTGGCTCGTCAATACAATCTAAGCGTTTTGCTAAATTCATTTTTCAAATATAGTATGTGTTCAAATATTTATGGTATAGGCAATACAAATTGTTTTTTAGTTTAAAAGAAGGCTACTTTACACAACTATTTAAAAAAAATAAAAATATTAAAAATAATATTTGTTAGTTTATGATGTTCTGCTATATTTGCACTCCATTTGAAACAAAAGCTTTATTGCTTAACTCAAATAAGGAGTATAGCTCAGTTAGTTTAGAGCATCCCGACTTAAAAGCCGGGAGAGTCCAAACGGTTGGAGCGAATATTTGAAAATAGGGAGTGTAGCTCAGTTGGTTTAGAGCATCTGCCTTACAAGCAGAGGGTCCGCGGTTCGAATCCGTGCACTCCCACAAAAAAAAGTCTGAATTATATCAGACTTTTTTTTTGTGCTTTTTTGTGAGAAAATGGGAAAATTTGTGAATTAAGAAATGAAAATTGTAAAAAAATAGCAAAAATAAGTAGCTATAAATTTAATATCCCAACGCATCCAGCACAGCCACTGCTCCGTAAGCCGCACCAGCTCCAATAGTAACGCCAACAGCCACTCCAAATAAAACAGGCGAACCTGGCTCTGGAACAGCTGCAAGTGTTGCAATTCCGCCTCCTACTGCTATTAATGATGTAGCCAAATCTTTGGCAAGTTGACTGGCTTTCGTATTTGTTCCAGTAGTATCTGTAGTGGTACCTCCTCCCATGATTATTTAAAATTTTAAGATTTGATTATTTAACATACTAATATTTTGACTAAAAAATTTGTCGATTTTAGTTGTTGTTTTTTTTAATTCTTTATCCTGTTTTTGTACTTCTTTTAATCTTTCCTTTAATTTTTTTTGTTTAGTCTTATCCGTCTCTTTGTTTAAAGCATCTTGTATTTCCAGAATTGCTTTAGACATTTTTTTAATTGCCTGGCCCAATTCTTTGTTAGCTTTTTTTTGCAAAGAAATTAATTCTTTTTTTCCTGCTTTTAGGTTTTTTAAATCTGGTTTAATTGGCATTTTTTTAAATTTCAGTTCAAATCTAATACATAATTTTAAAATCCCAAATTAGACTTTTGGGGAAATTAATAATAAAGATACATACGCTATATCAAAGTTATGCAAGACGCATCCTCTATCTCTCGAAAGTTTAAATATGAACTACATTTTGCCCTCGAAATAGCATAAAAACCATTACAAAAGTAATTTGTATTCTATAAGGAGTTTTCCAATATGTATAAAAAAGGAATTTCTTTATACTAACTAAAGCAGCTGGTTACTTTTAAGTAATAATAATGGCAATTCAATACTAAAAAAGGACTATAAACGTTTATGATTGAAATTTAGTAACTTTGGATATGTCAATAACACTTTCTATGCCAAGAATTTTTTCTTATTGTGCTTTTTTATTTTTTGTACTATTTACATCAGTTCTTAGTGCTCAAAAAGAAATTGAAAAACAATTGATAAACCAAACTAAGATGCAAGCTTTAATGCCTCAACAAGCTATAGAGCGTATTGATACCAATCAATTGTATAAAATAGATAAAATAAAAATCAATCATTTTGAAAAACCTGCTATCACCTTAAAAAATGTAGTAAGCAAAGAAATGATAGGTGCTACAAATGAAAATATTTCGTTTCCTAAAAATTTGGAGCCACATATTGTATTGAGTATGGAGAATAAACAAGCCTTTGCTGTAACACTGATACCTCAATATTTTCAGTCCAACGGAAAGATATATAAAGTGGTTTCATATGATTTGGATGTCGTTGAAAATAATCAAAATGCTCAAAAAACAACTGGCTCAAGAGTATATGCTGATCATTCGGTTTTGGCAAGCGGACAATTCTATAAAATAGCTGTAAGCGAAAGCGGATTGTATAAAATTAGTTTTGACTTTATTAAAAATAATTTCGGTATAGATCCTTCTTCTATCAATCCATCTCATATCAGAGTATATGGTAATGGAGGTACTATGCTTAATGAAAGTAATGCAATAGCTCGATATGATGATTTATATGAAAATGCTATTCAAGTAATAGATGGAAACGATGGAAGTTTTGATAGTGGCGATTATATCCTTTTTTATGCTCAAGGCCCACATGCCATAGTCAAAGATTCTATCAATAAAACCTTTTATCATCAATCAAATTTGTACAGCGATGCAGCATACTATTTTTTAAACTTTGACAAAGGCAATGGTAAGCGTGTAGCCACTATTGCCACTCCAAGCACCTCTAATCTGACTATTAATACTTTTCAAGGTTTGGTATATCACGAAAAGGACTCTTCAAACCCTTCTAAGTTTGGAAAAAATTGGTATGGAGAAGAATTTAGTGATCAACCAGGTAGACAATTGACAAGAAATTTTATGTTTTCTTTAAAAAACTTAATTACTCAAAACCCAGTTAAAATAAGCACACGAGTTGGCTCTATCCATTTTGCTGGCAATAGTATATTCAATGTATATGCCAACGCAACTCCTGTTCACACGATTTCTATTCCTCAAATAAATGGTAATAATTTTAGCGACCCTGTTATCAATTTAAGTTCATTGTCAACATCTGCTAATGTGAGCTCCGAACAATTAGATTTACAAATATCTTATACAAAAGGTAGCGCATCTGCTATTGGATTTTTAGATTATATCGATATTAATTATGAAGGTGCTCTCAACGTAAATGGCTACTTAGCTTTTAGGCATTGGAATAGTGTAGGCCCCAGCAATATAGCCAAGTATGAACTAAACAATGCCAATGCACAAACTAAAATTTGGGATATTAGCAATCCACAAGAACCTGCACAAATTCCTTATACGCTAAACGGCTCATCTATAACTTTTGTACAAGAAGCTTATTCTTTACATGAGTTTTTGGCCTTTGATGGGAGTATAACTAAAACACCAACCTATGTTTCTAAAATTGCAAATCAAGATTTGCATGCGCTGGTTCAGGCCGATCATATAATAATTACTGTACCTGCACTTATGAGCGAAGCTACTCGGCTGGCTCAGCATCATAGCACAAAACGAGGTTATCAATTTTTAATCCTTACACCAGAAGAAATATATAATGAATTTTCGTCAGGAGCTCAAGATGTTTCAGCTATTCGCGATTTTTTAAAAATGTATTATGATAGAAATAGTATAGAAAAAATACCACGTTCCGTACTGTTTTTGGGTGATGCATCTTATGATTATAAAAATAGAATTTCGAACAATACTAATTTGGTACCAACCTACGAAACTATTGAAAGCGTAGATAAAACGTTGGGATATTGTACCGATGATTTCTTTGGTTTTTTAGATGATCATGAAGATATTAATAACTATTCCAATTCTCAAATTAATACGTTGGATATAGGTATAGGCAGATTCCCAGTAAGTACGCTAAACGATGCAAGAAATATTGTAGATAAAATTATATCTTATGATAGTCCTGCTTCATTTGGCCCTTGGAAAAATAATTTAACCTTTAATGCCGATGATGGCGATATAGCCGCACATTTAGATGATGCAGAATACATGGCAAAATTTGTAGCAGACTCTATGCCTGTTTATAATAATTATAAAATATATGTAGATGGTTTTGTGCAACAATCAACACCAGCAGGCCCCAGAACTCCCGATGCAAATCAGGCTGTTACAGCTCAAATGTATAATGGTACCTTCTTAATGAACTATAACGGGCATGGTGGCCCCTTGGGTTGGTGCGAAGAGCGTATATTTTCTTTCGATGATATTGCAACATTGACTAATAAAAATAAACTTCCCTTATTCATAACAGCCACTTGCGATTTTGCTCCCTTTGACAATCCAGGTATAGTATCGGCTGGCGAAATATTGATAAACAAACCCGATGGTGGTGCTATAGCACTGATGACAACCACACAACTGGTATATGCCGATCAAAATAGAATCATGAACTATAATTATATGCGCAAAGGATTTAGACTCGAAAATGGCGAGTATCCAACCTTAGGCGATGCTTATAGAGATTCTAAAAACCTTCGTTATGTAAGTTCCGTAGATTTATTTACAGCTTCCAACTTTAGAAAATTTGCTTTACTTGGAGACCCCAGTTTGCCTTTAGCTTTTCCAAAACATGTATTGAAAACTGATAGTATAAATGGCCGCTCTATTCTAAGCTATACAGATACACTTAAAGCTTTAGAAAAATATACTATCAGTGGTCATATCGAAGACCAAACTGGTAATATTTTAGACAACTTTGATGGCATAGTTTATCCAACCGTTTTTGACAAACCCAAATTATTAACCACATTGCAAAATGATGGAGATCCAGTACGATATTATTCTGTACAGAACAATGCGCTTTACAAAGGCAAAGCTTCTATTAAAAACGGTAAGTTTTCATACACCTTTGTAATGCCAAAAGATATAAATTATGAAATAGCCAAAGGTAAAATAAGCTACTATGGTGCCAATGAAAGCGAAGACGGTAATGGATACGATAAAAGTATTTATATTGGAGGTAGCTCTTCCAATCCCAATAGCGACAATGCTGGCCCCATCATAAAAGCCTATATGAATGATGACAAATTTGTAGATGGTGGTATTGTTACAAAAAACAGCATATTGTTAATTAAATTGTCGGATGATAATGGAATCAATTATACAGGAAATTCTGTAGGTCATGATATTACAGCTATTTTAGATCATAATGCTCAAAAACAATATATACTAAATAACTTTTTTGAAGCCGAATTAGATGATTATCGTTCGGGAACAATACAGTTTCCTGTAAATAATTTAGAATTGGGCGAACATAGCTTTACCATAAAAGCATGGGATGTATTTAATAATTCGTCTGAAGTTACTATACGATTTGTTGTTACGGAGTCTAGCGAAGCTAAAATTGCTCATGTATATAATTATCCTAATCCTTTTACAACAAAGACTAATTTTATGTTTGAACATAATATGCCTAATCAAAATTTAGATGTGCACATTAACATATTTTCAATAACAGGTAAAAATGTAAAAACAATACACACTATGGTCAATACGCCTGGCACACGAGTAAATGATATAAGCTGGGATGGAAAAGATGAATTTGGTGAAAAATTGGGCAAAGGTGTCTATTTATATCAACTTACAGTAAATAATAATCAAGGTTTTTCTGATTCACAGCTTCAAAAATTAGTTTTATTACAATAAAAATTATATAAAAAAAGCATTATCTTCGCATTTGAAAATTTAATCAATAGCTTATTGAGTTTTAAAATTTACTTCAACTAATTTTTACTTTAATGACAAAAAGAACCTTAAAATGGCTTACAAGCATATCACTATGTTTTGTTAGTCTATCTTCTATGGCACAAACACAGCCTATTACTTTAGACGGAAGAGATTATAATACAATAACTACTGCTGTGCCATTTATGCGTATTAGCCCTGATGCTCGTTCGGGAGCAATGGGTGATGTGGGTATAGCCATTTCTCCAGATGCTAATGCTCAATTTTGGAATGTTTCCAAATTAGCAATGGCCGATAAAGATGCTGGATTATCTATTACATACACCCCTTGGCTAAAAGATTTAGTTCCAGACATATTCTTAGCTTATATAAGTGGATATGCAAAATTTGGTGAAAAAGACAATAAAAATCAGGCAGTAAGTTTTAGTATGCGTTATTTCTCTTTGGGCGACATTAACTATACAACAATAGATGCACAGCCTGCTGGTACTGGTAAGCCTCGTGAATTTTCGCTTGACTTAGGTTATTCTCGAAAACTTTCAGATCAGTTTTCAGTTGGTCTTTCGGGCAAGTACATTCATTCTAATATTATTAATGGTGCTGGTAATACAGGCGGAACAACGTTTAAGCCAGGCAATTCATTTGGAGTTGATTTTGGAATGTTTTATACAAAACAATTAGAATATAATGAAGAAACTGGACAAGGATCTACTATTAATGCAGGTTTGGCAGTAACTAATATTGGCACAAAAATATCATATTCAGCAGACAGAAAAGACTTTATTCCAACTAATTTAGGATTAGGTCTTGCTTATAATTATGATATTGATGAGTTTAACCGTATTAGCGTTGCTTTAGACTTTAATAAACTATTAGTTCCATCTCCTTATTTTGAAAACGACACCAATGGTAACGTAATTCAAAAATATCCTACAGATAAATCTGTATTAAGTGGCATTTTTACTTCATTTGGCGATGCCCCAGGTGGCTTTGGCGAAGAAATTAAAGAAGTAATGATAGGCATAGGAGCAGAATATTCGTATCAAAAACAATTTTTTGCTCGTGCTGGTTATTTCTACGAAAACAAATACAAAGGTGACCGTAGATTTCTTACAGTGGGTGTAGGTGTAAAGTATTCTATGTTTGGATTAAATTTTGCTTATTTAGTTCCTTCAGGATCGGGTGTAAGCAGAAACCCATTATCAAATACGTTACGTTTTTCACTATTGTTTGATGTAGATGATTTAGGCAAATTAATCTTACCAAAAGATGATGCAAAAAGCAGTGACCAACGTAGCGAAAAATAATTTTTAACTACTTTAAATTAAACAAAAAGGTTGCTTATAAAATACAAGCAACCTTTTTTTTAAAAATAAAATATATGTATAGAATTGGAAGTGGCATTGATTTTCATCAATTAGTTGAAGAAAGACCTTTTTATTTAGGTGGTGTATTGATACCACATCATAAAGGTGCTTGGGACACTCCGATGCTGATGTATTGTTACATGCACTATGCGATGCAATATTGGGAGCTATAGGAGCAGGCGATATTGGTTTGCATTTTCCAGATACCGATATGCAATACAAAAATATTGACAGCAAACTTTTGCTTCAAAAAAGCTATGCAATACTTCAAGAAAAAGGATATGATATAGTAAACATAGATACAAATATTTGCTTGCAAGCACCCAAAATCAAACCATATGTAATGTCCATGCGAGAAACAATAGCCAAAATTGTAGAAATATCCATAGATGACGTTTCTATAAAAGCAACAACAACAGAACAATTGGGATTTGTAGGAAGAGAAGAGGGTATAGTGGCTTATGCTACAGTTTTAATCAAGAAGAAGGATTAGTATTTAAAATACATGAATAACAATTTAAGAGAAACACTTTACTTACTTAAAAATAAAGAATTTTCATATTTTCTAAGCAGCCGTTTTGTAGTTATATTTTCACTGTTTTTGCAGAATACTACACTTAGCTATTTATTATATTCTATAACCAAGGATCCACTTACGCTGGGCATTTTGGGTTTAGCTGAACTCATACCTGCACTTAGTTTGGCTATTTTAGCTGGCTATTATGTAGACAAATTATCTAAGCAAAGGGTGTACTTCTATTGCATACTTTTTTATTTAATCAATGCTATTTTATTGCTTTATTTTTCTTCTGATTATTTTATTAAATCGCACTCGGTTTCTGCTATTTCGTGGAGTTTTTATATTTGTATGTTTATTAGCGGAGCTATACGTGCATTTTTAGGGCCGGCATCATTTTCTCTTTTACCTCTTATAGTATCTAAAGAAAACATAACGCGAGCTATACCACTCAGTAGCACAGCTTGGCTTTTGGGTTCTGTTTTAGGACCTTTGACTGGTGGTATATTATTGGCAACTTTAGGCTGTAGTTTTAGTATACTTATTACTTGTTTGCTATTGCTTTTTTCATCAATAAGCATGTTCCAAATAAAGCCTAAACCTGTGCAACAGAAGTATCAACAAGAAAGTCTTTTTCAAGGTATTAAAGAAGGGTTTAGTTTTTTGTTCAAAGCACCAGTTATACTAAGTGTATTGGGTCTTGATTTATTTGCTGTATTGTTTGGTGGTGCAGAAGCTTTATTGCCTGTGTTTAGTAAAGATATTTTGCATGTGAGTGCGGTGGGTTATGGATGGCTGCGAAGCGCACATGGAATTGGTTCTATGTTTTTATTGCTTGTACTTACATATTTACCTCTAAAAACTCAAGTTGGTGAAAAACTTCTATGGAGCGTAGCTGGTTTCGGACTTTGTATATTACTTTTTGGCATTTCTACTAATATTTATTTATCCTTTTCATTGTTGTTTTTTGCAGGTTTATTCGATGGAGTAAGTGTAGTTATCCGTCATTCAATATTGCAATTAAAAACACCAGAACGAATACGTGGTCGTGTAGCCTCTATCAACATGATGTTTATAAGCTCAAGTAATGAATTAGGCGCTTTTGAAAGTGGCATTACAGCAAAGTATATGGGAACAGTTCCAGCAGTAATATTTGGCGGTTGTATGACCATATTAATAGTTTTATTTACTTATTTAAAAGTGCCTTCGCTACGAAAAGTAAAACTTTGAGTACTTGTTTTTTTCAGTAGATCGATTATCCAGCTTGCTCGTAAGCAAGTTTAATGCAATTTATTGTTTCATTATCTATTTCCTTAGCATCTGAAATACATATTTTATGTGTACATATAGAATTAGGTTTTTCAGCTATTAGTTTATTATTGGCTTCTTGACCTTTGAGATTAAGCCCAATCTCAAAGCGTGTTTTGGTAGAAGGATTTAAGATTGCAAATTGTTTTTTTCGCCTGAGGCTAACATAGGTATTTTTAGGTGCTATTTCTATGTCCTTGCACATAGCAGTAATAAGAGTAATTAATTTTTCATAAAAGGGTTTAAAGTGCTCTTTTCCTTTGTATTGTTTTGTTATTAAGTCTTCTTGGTTAGTAGTCGAGGCGGCATCACTTCCTCTTGCTTTTAATGCTATTAAGTTAGCAAATCCATGAGTAAGCATATGCTTTTCTTTTAAAAATTTCATCATTTCACTGTGTTTAGAAAAGTTTTCTTTTTTAAGCATAGTAATCCATTCTTCCAAGGTTTTGCCTGTGTTGTTGTACAGATTCATAATCATAGTTTGAGTAGCTTTGTCTAAGTCCATGCTTATTTTTTTTAGATTGATTAAAGAATATTACATATGAAATTATGTAAAAATTATTTTATTACCAAAGCATTTGTTTGGTAATTTAATATAATTAGTAATAAAGAATTTAAAAGGATTTTATCAAAAACATTACCATCAAATATATTAAACACTTTTGCTGCTTAAGCAAAATGCAATTGGAAATTTGTAACAATGGCTATCAACTCCAATATGCTTTCGGTTCATATCGAAACGAATTCTAATTGTGTAAGACTTTTTTTTGTTTCCGTTGCCTACTTCCGGATAGAAGTTTAGCCCTTTCATTTTTTTTTGGTTTAAAGGTTAAAAATTATGGAGCAGTCTATGGAGCATTTATGGAGCAGATATGGTAATATTCTGCTTCTTTCTGCTACATACTGCAACTTCTTTTTAGTGGGGTTATCTCCCTTAAACGCAGAAAACACGCCTTGTGAGCGTGTTTTCAATACTTCCAATGATTGGAAGGGAGCGGACCGGACGGGACTCGAACCCGCGACCTCCGCCGTGACAGGGCGGCATTCTAACCAGCTGAACTACCGATCCAATAGTATTTATTAAAGAGCTTTTAATTTTGGAGAATCTTATTCTCAATTTCCATATAGTAACTCATTAAGCTATGCCTCTTGTGTTAAAATGGAGTGCAAAGATAGGATTCTTTTTATTTTTTCAAAATGTTTTTAATTTTTTTAAAACAAAACATTCATTTCATCTATTAGCCATTTTGCCTGACCATATTTTTCTATAATAAATAGGGTATAACGTATGTCTAAAGAGATATTTCTACATAAGTTAATATCGTACATTACATCACTCATTGTGCCTTCCCATATTCTATCAAAGTTGGTGCCTATGAGCTCTCCTTTGGCATTGATAACTGGGCTTCCAGAATTGCCTCCTGTAGTATGGTTAGAAGCAATAAATCCAATAGGGACTGTTTTTTTCCCTTTTACATTGATAGCGTATCTGCCATAGTCTTTGTTTTTTTGTAATTCTCTTAAGCGTAATGGCATATTAAATTCTTCTACTTTTTCATTGTGTTTTTTTACTGCTTCATCCAAAGTTGTAAAATAATTATACGAACTACCATTTTTCTTTTTTAAGCCTTCTATTTTACCATATGAAAGTCTTAATGTGGAATTAGCATCGGGGTACATTTTTTTGCCACTATTAAACTCTTGTAAACCTTTAATATATACAGTATAAAATGATAATAAATGGTCCAATTCTTTAATTAATATGCTCTTATTCACTTTCTGCATTTGGTCATAAAGTGTGTAAGTACTGAAAATAGGGTCTTGAATAATAATTTTCTTTAAGGCATCTCGATCTCGAAGGCTTATAAAGTCGTTGAAAAGTTTAGGGTCGCAAAGTACAGATTGTGTGTACATAGCTTCTACATTTTTGTCACTTACCCATTGGTCTTCACCTATATCTTTTCTATATATATCAAAAAGTGCTTTAGTAATTTTATAGTCAGTTTGGATATTGATTGTTTTATAGAATTGATCCATTTCGCGTTTGTAAGCCACAAGGCTATCTATATAGCCAAGAGTGTCTATAGCTTTTCCGATGCGTTCTAATATTTCGCCTTTTTTGAGCAACTCACTTGCCCAAATTATTTCCTCTACATATTCATTTAATTTAATACTTCGTTCATGCTTTCTATAGCACGCATGAATACTATCTACTATGCCACCGTATTGTATTTTCCTTTTAGAATCTGCTTGTACCCATTGTTTAAAAGCACTTTCTATTTTTTTCTTTTTTTCGATAGCGTTGTTAATTTTTAATCCTTCTAATTCGCCCATCCATTTTTTATAGTAATTTGCTATGCTTGCTTGCTTAGAAGCATATTGTATAAATGTCTCTTCATTAGCATCCATATCTTGCTTCATGATAGACAAACGTTTGCTACGAATTTTGATGCGAGCGGGGTCTAATACATTCATAATTTCTGCTACACCACTTGATGTTAGATATTCTTGTGTTCTACCCGGAAAGCCATAAACCATTGCAAAGTCATTTTCTTTTATACCTTTTGCGTTGATAGTAAAGCTTTTTCGTGGCACAAAGGGCTTGTTGCTTTTATTGTATTCTGCAGGCTTGTTATCTTGACCAGCATAGATTCTAAACAATCCAAAATCGCCTGTATGTCTTGGCCACATCCAATTGTCTGTATCACCACCAAATTTTCCAATTCCATTGGGTGGAAAAGCAACCAAACGAATGTCTGTAAACTTTTCCATAAGGAAAAGATAGTATTCATTGTTATAGTAAAAAGATTTAACACTAGCTATATAGCCAGTTTTACTTTTTTGTTCAGCTTCTAATTTGTTTTTATTACTAGTAATAATTTTATATTTTACAGAGTCAGACATAGCATGAGTGGTGCCAGCAAACATTTGTGTAGTTACATTTTCTATACTCACAATAAAAGTAACACTGAGGCCTGCACATGGTATTTCTTGCTCTTGATTTTGGGCAAAAAATCCTTGTGTGAGATAATTATTTTGAAGACTGCTTAGTCGCTGTACGGATCCATAACCACAGTGATGATTGGTTAATATTAATCCTTTGTCTGACACCATTTCACCAGTACATCCACCACCAAATATGGCTACAGCATCTTTAAGACTTCCTTGGTTTATATCATATATATCTTTAGCAGAAATTTGCATTCCCATGGCTTTCATTTCAACCTCGTTAACTTGTTGAAGTAAAAATGGCAACCACATACCTTCTTTGGCTATGCCTTGAAATGTGTATAAAAAAAGAATGCTAAAAAGAAGTTTCGTCTTCATGCTATATATATTTTCGTGCATTCAAATTTAAAGCATTCTCTCAAAATCGACCATGTTTATAGAACCAAATATCAGAATAAGCAAAAAAGGATGGATAGAGGTAGTATGTGGTTCTATGTTTAGTGGCAAAACGGAGGAATTGATTCGTAGATTGCGTAGAGCACAAATAGCTAATTTGCAAGTTGAAATTTATAAGCCCAAAACCGATACTCGATATGATGAAAACGACATAGTATCGCATAATGAGACTCGAATTAAGAGTATTCCTGTAGATAATTCGCAAGAAATTTTATTATTGGCACAAGGCGTTGATGTAGTAGGGATAGATGAAGCGCAATTTTTTGATTCAGAAATGCCCTTTGTAGCATCTCAATTGGCAAATAGTGGTACTCGTGTGATAGTAGCTGGTTTGGACATGGATTTTTTAAAACGACCATTTGGGCCCATGCCACAAATTTTAGCTATGGCCGATTTTATAACCAAATTGCATGCTATATGTGTTGTATGTGGTGATATGGCAAGTTATAGTTTTCGCAAAACGGTTTCAGATCAAACCATACTTTTGGGCGAAACCGATGTGTATGAACCTCGCTGTAGAACCTGTTATCATCAAAATACTTGATGTTTATACATTGAACCTAAAATGCATCAAATCACCATCTTTTACGATGTATTCTTTCCCTTCAATTCTTAACTTTCCAGCTTCTCTGCATGCAGCTTCTGAACCAAAATGTACAAAATCATCGTAAGCAATAACCTCAGCTTTGATAAAACCTTTTTCAAAATCAGTATGAATTACACTGGCTGCTTGTGGTGCTTTCCAACCGGTGCTGATAGTCCAAGCTCTTACTTCTTGCACACCTGCCGTAAAATAAGTTATCAAATTTAGTAATTGGTATGCCGAGCGTATGAGCCTGTTCAAAGCAGGTTCTTCCAACGCATATTCACTCAAAAATAGTTGTTTGTCTTCTTCATTTTCCATTTCGGAAATCTGCGCCTCAATACTATTATTCATTACAATGATTTCACTTCCTTCTTGCAAAACTATTTCTTGTAAGGCATTCGAAAAGCGATTACCTGTGTGAATACTTTCTTCATCTACATTAGCTACATAGAGTACTGGCTTGTCGGTAAGCAAAAATAAATCATACACAGCTTCTTTTTCTTCTTTGCTCAAATTCAAAGAACGTACGTTTTTGCCATCTTCTACACAGGCTTTGCAACGCATAAGAATGCCAAGTTCTTCTTTGGCTTTGGGATCATTTTTGGCTATTTTTTCTACTCGTTGTATTTTCTTCTCTATACTTTCTAAATCTTTCAATTGTAGTTCTGTATCGATAATATCTTTATCGCCAATAGGATTTATTGGGCCTTCATCTCTCAATATATTTTCATCTTCAAAACATCTAATCACATGTACTATAGCATCTACTTCTCGTATATTGGCCAAAAATTTGTTACCCAATCCTTCGCCTTTACTGGCACCTTTTACTAGGCCAGCTATATCTACAAATTCAATGGTGGTGGGAACTACTCTGTTGGGAACTACCAGTTCTGCAAGTTTATCTAATCGGCTGTCTGGTACATCTACCTGACCCACATTGGGGTCTATAGTACAAAATCGATAATTTGAAGCCTGTGCTTTTGCATTATTACTTACTGCATTAAATAATGTAGATTTTCCAACATTTGGCAAGCCTACGATGCCTACTTGTAAAGCCATATAAAAATTTTAGTGGCGCAAAGGTAATATAGTCTATATGAAAATTCTATAGTATAAAAAATAAGTATTTGTTATACAATCCAATGTTTCTTTTTAATGCTTATTACAATTAAAAAAATTAAGCTAATATTGTAAACCATTTTATATGCCAAAAGAAGCTACATATACCATAGAAGAGAAGACTTCTATTTTACATACCGAAAGAGAAACTTGTTGTACGATATTGTTAGGAAAAACGTATTTGACCTATGTCTATACAAGTGTAACCTTGGACAAAGTGTATCTGGTTAAACATTTTGATATTCGAAAAACGGCTTTAGGCAAAACTGATTTTGATGAAATATTATATGACCTTTTTATTAAAAAAAGTAAATCGTATAGAATTGGAATAGACACCTATAAAAATCTGTTGTTGCCGACAATAATTGATTCCAAAGATTGTTTGAAACTCTTCGAGTCCATGTACGAAACTTTTATAGATGAAACTATACAATATGATATAATAGACAATGAAAAAAAGATATATTATGCGATAGATACACAGATAAAAAAATTACTAACGTCATCTACTATAGACATCAAGTGTTTTAACTCAGGAACTGCCTTACTCAAAACATATCCGAGCGTGTTGAATTCGAATAAAAAAGTAGTTGCTTTTGTAAGTATAAAAGATGAAATTGGAATGCTCAGTGTGTATGAAGACAAAAATTTACTATTACATCAAACCTATCCTTTTCTAACGCCTACCGATATTCTTTATCAATTATTATCTATCAAAAAGAACAAAATAAATGATCAAGAAATGATGGTATATCTTCATGGCGAAAACAATAGTGTAACGCAAACTTATGATTTGCTCAAAAATTATTTTAAACAAGTAAGTTATTTACCTCGTATTCAAAATATTGAATATCCAGAAGACATTGAAAAAGTACCTGCCCATTTCTTTTATAACGTTTTTTCTTTAGCAACATGCGAATTATAAGTGGTACCCATGGAGGTCGTAAAATACATCCACCATCTCAAATGCCCAAAACAAGGCCTACCACAGATATAGCCAAAGAGGGTTTGTTTAATACCTTACAAAATCAATTTGACTTTGAAGGTATCAGCACATTAGATTTGTTTGGAGGTACTGGTAGTATAAGCTATGAATTAGCATCGAGAGGTGCTACCTATTGCAACATTGTAGAGCAAGATAAAAAAATGTATGAGTTTATTAAAAACAACATTCAAACCTTGTCTTTTGAAAATCAATGTCATGTTATAAAAATGGATGTTTTTAAATATATTTTGCAATGCAAAGATCAGTATGATTTTATTTTTGCTGGCCCTCCTTACGCTCTCAAAGAAATTGATACTATTCCGGATTTAATTTTTGAGAAAAATATTTTAAAAGATGGAGGTATATTTATATTGGAACATACACCAAGAAATAATTATGAAAAACACAGATGCTTTTCAAAAAGCAAACATTATGGTACGACCATTTTTAGTTTTTTCAGTCCGAAACTAACATAGTATATTTGTTTTACATGAAAATTGCAATTTTTCCAGGCACTTTTGATCCCATTACGCTTGGGCATACCGACATTTTACTAAGAGCTTTACCGCTGTTTGATAAAATTATTATAGGTATTGGTATTAATGCCAATAAGCAACCTATGTTTTCGATTGAAAAAAGAATACAATGGATTGAGAAAATTTTTGAAGCTGAATCCAAAATTGATGTAATGAGCTATGAAGGTTTAACAATGGATTTTTGCACAAAAATGAATGCTAATTATATCGTTAGAGGTATACGCTCTGTAGGCGATTTTGAATATGAAAAAGCTATAGCAGACATGAATAGAGCACTCATGCCATCGTTAGAAACATTGTTTTTTGCATGTTCTCCTTGTTATTCGTCTTATTCATCATCTATTGTTAGAGAAATTATAAAGCACAAAGGTGATTATAGCCAATTTTGCCCTAAAGAAATAGTTATAAACGATTAGAGTTTGGTACATTTTTGAACAACTGTACCTTCAATCTGTATAGGCACTTTTATACCTTGCATAGCAACTTTGCCATTAAAGTGTTGCTTTATCTCAGAAGAAATTATCATTCCAGTATGAGTGTCTATAGATAATTCGCCATCTTGTGTACCTTCCAAATTCATTATTGATTTTTCTTGTTCAGATTGAATTGTTGTTACTTTTGATTGAAGTTTTAGAGTTGCTTTTTCGTTACTTTGATTTAAAAGAGTATAGGTATTTTGGTTTACCAAAATGGCCATGCCATTCAAATTGTTTTTATGTTCATTGTTCCAAGTAGCACCTTCAGACACTGCATGGTCTGGATAGATATGCATGCTTGACTCCAACATATTTTTTAATGTACTATCACTTATGGGTTGTTCTTGCTGGTCGGTAATGGCTATAATATTACCTGTATGTCCACAATGCACATGAAATTGTTTATCTTTCAAATGCATAAGCTGTTGGAGTGGAGCTGGTATTTTTTGATTAGGTTTATCACTATCAAATGAAACACTTTTGCCCATTGCATCCTGGTTCATATGGAGGTGCTTGTATGTAATTGTAAAATGATTAGAAGTATCATCTACATTTATTACTTGCATCAATAACTGAATATCAATTTGTTGCTTTATACCTATTTTCTTACCTAAAATTGACTGACCTATATCTTGCGTCGTACTGAAATCTATAGAATACGTATCACCTTTTTTTAAATGTAATTGTAGTAAATCTTGATTTTTACTTGTATGTGTTGAGCTTTTATGTGAGCTATTCTCAAACTTGCATGATACAACAAGTAAAAGCAATAAAAAAGGATAATAAATTTTCATGGTATTAAGATTCAGCAGCACCGATTTCTACAAGTTCAACCTCAAATGTCAAATCTTTTCCAGCAAGAGGATGGTTTGCATCAAGCATAATAGATGTTTCTCTAACTTCTGCTATCATTACAGGCAAATGATTACCCTCTTGATCCATCATATTGAGTTGCATGCCAACTTCGGGTTGGCCCATATCTTCAGGAAATTGAGCTTTGTCAAATTCAAAAATCATTTGTTCATTCATAGGTCCATAAGCTTCCATAAAAGGAATTTGTATAACCTTTTTTTCGCCAATTTTCATATCTATCACACCTTGGTCAAAACCATGTATCACCATACCTTCGCCTACAGTGAAGGATAAGGGTTCTCTGCCTTCACTACTATCAAACATTGAACCGTCTTCGCTTAGGGTGCCTTTATAATGTACTGATATTTGATCGCCTTTTTTTACTTGTTGCATTTTTTAGATTTTTTTATTTGCTGTCAAAAGTAAAGTAAACACTACAAATAGCCTCTAAAAAGCAGATTTGTTTAAAAAAATTACTGAGTGTCTTGATGTTGAGCCAATTTGCTTTTTCTATAACCATAGAAAAAATAAATGATTAAGCCTATCACTAACCATACAATAAATCGTATCCACATACTTGCTTCTTCTTGAGCCATGAGATAAAAACAACTTGTAAAACCCATTACAGGCAATAATGAAAAGTTTTTAATAAAAGATAAGTAACTGATGACAACTGCTAAAACCCAAAAAATAAGCATGGGGAAATTTTTGATTGAAAACATAGAAGCAAAATAATCTGAGTCAGTAAAACTGATACTAACAATGCTAAGAATAAATAAAGAAGGTATTATCCATTTGCCATTGATATAGGGAACTTTAAATGTACTCTGATGTTTTTCCTTTCTTGCATGCAACACTAGTACTCCAGCGCAAACCAATACAAATGCAAAAAGAGTACCAATGCTTGTAAGTGAAATAACAAAATCAAGATTTAAAAACATAGCCGGAATGCCTACTATGATACCTGTTAAAATAGTAGAAAAAGAGGGCGTTTTGAATCTTGGATGAATGTTAGAAAACACTTTGGGTAGCAAACCGTCTCTACTCATACTCATCCAAATACGAGGTTGTCCCATTTGAAATACGAGCAATACACTGGCAGTTGCAACTAAAGCACTTATGGCTACTATGCCAGCTATCCAAGGCATATTTCTTTCTTCAAATATCAGAGCCAAAGGGTCGCCTACATTGAGTTTGGTATAGGAAACCATACCCGTAAGCACTAAAGCCAAAAGCACATATAGTATAGTACATATGATGAGAGCATATAGCATACCCCTTGGCAAATCGCGCTGTGGATTTTTACATTCTTCGGCTGTTGTGGATATCGCATCAAAACCAATATACGCAAAAAAAACTGCAGATACACCTTTCATGACACCACTAAATCCATTGGGTGAAAATGGGCTCCAATTTTCTGGCTGTATATAATAACCTCCAACAACAATTATTAAAAAGATAACGGCCAATTTCAACATCACCAATATATTACTCATACCTCTACTTTCTTTTATCCCTACAAATACTATAGCAGTTATAATTGCCACTATAACAAATGCAGGTAAATCAATAATAAATTTTAATTGACCTAATGATGGGGCCATCATAAAAGCCTCATACTTTTCTTTTAATCCTATGTCGAGGGAAGCCATAGTTCCACCATTTTTCAAAAATAAACTGGCCTCTTGAAAACCTGTTTTAGCAGAAGAATAATCCATGGAAAGCCATGCTGGAAAAGGAATATGAGCACTTTGTAATACCCTTGTAAAATAATCGCTCCACGATATGGAAACGGCAATATTGCCTATAGCATATTCCATTAGTAAATCCCAACCTATGATCCATGCAAAAATTTCACCAAATGCCACATACGCATAGGTATATGCACTTCCTGAAACTGGCACAGTAGAAGCAAATTCGGCGTAGCATAAAGCCGCAAACCCACATGCTATAGCCGTGAAAATATATAAAAATATTACAGCAGGACCACCATCAAAACATGCTTTGCCAATACTACTAAATACGCCAGCACCAATTACAGCAGCTATGCCAAAAAAAGTTAAATCACGTACTCCCAACACTTTTTTAAGACCCACATGATCTACATCATTTAAGCCTAATTGTGCATCTGCTAATATCTTTGGTATGCTTTTCTTTCTTAGTAAATTATTCATCTCAATTGATTTTATTGAGCACTAAGGTATTGAAAATATAAAACAATTTCATAGCAAACATGACTAAATTCTACTAGATAGTCAGTATAAATATGTAATACCTCTAATTATTTTTTTCTTCATTTTATGAATCCGGTTTTATTATGTTTTTTTTATCAGCACTTTACGTATTAGCTTATTATATTTGTTGCATGAAAGTGGTATTATTTGCTGGGGGCTTAGGCACACGTATTTCTGAAGAAAGCCATCTAAAGCCAAAACCTATGATAGAAATAGGAGGTAAACCAATGTTGTGGCATATTATGAATTTTTATGCATCCTTCGGACACAACGAATTTATTGTTTGCTGTGGATATAAAGCGCATATCATAAAAGAGTATTTTACTAATTACTTTTTACACAATGCTGACATTTCTATTGAGCTAAAAACGAATAAAATTGAAGTACATCAGCCCAACGTGGAAGATTTTAAAATTACATTGATAGATACTGGTTTGCATACCATGACTGCAGGCCGTTTAAAACAAGTTTTGCCATACACAAACAATGAACCATTTATGCTTACTTATGGTGATGGTGTTGCTGATATTGACTTACATCAATTATTGTCTTTTCATCAGCAACATGGAAAAATATGTACGATGTCTACAATACAACCACAAAGTAGATTTGGTATAGTAAAAATGGATGAAAGTGGTTTAGTTACACAGTTTGAAGAAAAACCAGATGATAGTGGCACATGGATTAATGGCGGTTTTTTTATAGTACAACCTGAAATAAAAAATTATTTACAAGACGAACATATTAATGATATCATGTGGGAGCGCAAGCCTATGTACGACTTAGCAAAAGACCAACAAATAGTTGGCTACAAACATAAAGGCTTTTGGAAGTGTATGGATACCATGAGAGATAAAGAAGAATTAGAACATTTATGGAAAAACAATCCTTTATGGAAAATATGGTAAGTCTTCAATATCTAAAACCGTTTTTTAATAACAAAACTGTATTAGTAACAGGTCATACTGGCTTTAAAGGTGCTTGGCTTATACAAATACTTTCTCTGATGGGTGCCAAGGTATGTGGATATGCATTGAAACCAGAACATGCACACGATTTGTATAACGCTATAGATGGCGATAGTATCTGTAGTAGCTTGATAGCTGATATAAGAAATAAAGAAGAAGTAAAAAATTATATAGTAAACATACAACCAGATTTTGTATTTCATTTGGCTGCTCAGCCTCTGGTATTAAAAGGATACGAACAACCATTAGAAACATTTGATACTAATGTGATGGGTACTGCATATGTTTTGGATGCACTTCGTTTTATTGAAAAAAGATGTGTAGCAATTATGATAACTACAGACAAAGTGTATGAAAACAATATATCAAAATCATTTAATGAGGATGATAAATTAGGAGGATATGATCCTTATTCGGCAAGCAAAGCAGCTTGTGAACTTCTAATTGCGTCTTATCGTTCTTCTTATTTTAATGAAAATAATTTTGCAGAACATAAAAAGTCTATCGCTTCTGTTCGAGCTGGCAATGTGATAGGAGGAGGCGATTATGCTGCACATAGAATCATTCCAGATATAGTAAAAGCAATACAAAATAATGAATCTATTAAATTACGAAATCCTGAAGCCACAAGACCTTGGCTACATGTATTAGAACCATTAGGCGTTTATCTTTTGTTGGCAAGCAAAATGATAGATGACCCTATATCATACAATACAGCTTTTAATATAGGCCCCGATAAAAATGATGTTTTGTCAGTAAAAGATTTAGTAACCATAGCTATTGCAACTTCTAAAAAAGGCGAATACGAAATTATGCAACATGAAAAGCAAGCTCATGAAGCTCCTACACTCATGTTAGATATTACTAAAATAAAGGATACATTGTTTTGGACTCCCAATTACTCTGCCAAGCAGGCAATAGAACTCACTATGCAATGGTATTTGGATACTGATGAAGCTATCAATAAATGTTTAAAACAAATCAATGATTATTTTCACAATACTATAGAAAACGAAATTGAAAGAGAATGACATGCAGTGATACAGCGATAGCCGATTTAAAAGTTATAGATTTCTTCAGCAATGAAGACAAGCGAGGTGTATTTGTAAAAACATTTCACCGGAGTGCATTTAAAAATTTAGGAATTGATTTTGAATTAAAAGAAAGTTTCTATTCTACTTCAATTAAAGATACGATACGCGGTATGCATTTTCATATGCCACCACATGAGCATACCAAAATCGTATTCTGTATAGACGGAAGTATATTGGATGTAGCCTTAGATTTGAGAAAAGAAAGCCTTACATATGGTCAATATTTTACAATAGAACTTAATAGCCTTCATCACAAAGCACTTTATATACCCAAAGGCTTTGCTCATGGCTTTGCAACCCTGAGTGAAGCTGCTACTACTTTTTATTTTGTTGATGGCGAATATCATGCCGCATCTGACCAAGGCATACGGTTTGATAGTTTTGGCTTAGAATGGTCTATTCATAATCCATTACTTTCGGAACGCGATTTGCAATTTCAAACTTTTTCTCAATTTCAATCACCTTTTTAATTTATTAAATGTATGAAAGTATTGATAGCAGGTGCTTCTGGTTTAGTGGGCAATAATTGTTTGACCTATTTTACACAACAAGGATTTTCATGCTTAGGTACTCATTTTTCCTATGCTACTAAGGATACTTATTTCTTTAATACCTTGTCTCTCGACGACAAAAACAATGTTGATATTTATGCTTTTAAACCAGATGTAATTGTTCACTGTGGTGCGCTAACACATGTTGATTACTGCGAAGACCATGTTGATGAAAGCTATTTAAAAACAGTAACCTCTACACAAAACCTTATTCAGGTAGCCAAACAGCTACAAGCTAAGTTTGTATATATATCTACAGATTATGTTTTTGATGGAAAAAATGGACCCTATTTAGAAGATGATGCAGTCAATCCATTGGGTATTTATGCTAAGCATAAGCTGGAAGCAGAACAATTAGCTATGCAATATGCTGATAGCCTGATATTACGTATTACAAACGTTTATGGCCAAGAAGAGAGAAATAAGAATTTTGTTTCTCGAATTATAGAACAATGTGTAGAGCAAAAAAAATTAATTTTAAAACTCCCTTATGATCAATACGCTACACCGGTTAATGCTTGGGATATAGCAAGAGCCATGTATTTATTATTGCGCGATAAACACAAAGGTGTATTTCATATAGCATCTAGCGACTGGATGAATAGGGTGGAGCTGGCACAAAACATACTTAAACACTTCCCCCATGCCGACTATGAATTGTATCCTATGGATACTGCATCATTAAATCAAGCCAGCCACAGACCACTACGTGGCGGATTGCTAAAAGAAAAATTCTCGTCACTATATCCTGATTTTTTATTTTCCACCGTTGAAGATTTTGTTTTAAATCATAAAAAAAGCCTTTCTAATTAGAAAGGCTTTTCAAATATATTTTTAAGGATTAATTCTTTTGAATAATCATACGAGTTGGTGTTGCACCTTCTACGCCATCTTTATCCCACTGATTTTTTACCATTTCTGTACAATTCATATAAACGTCCCAATAATCTGCTTGTACACAATATGGACGAACAGCTAAGGTAATCATCCCATCTGCTATTTGTAATACATTTACTTCGGGTGCGGGTGATTGTAATACTTTTGGATGTGCTTTCAAAGCTGTTAAAGCAGACATCTTAGCTTTTTCAATATTAGTATGTGGTGCTACAGACAAAGAAATATCTACTCTTAAATTGCCATGTGCTGTATAGTTAGATATAACTCCAGTTGATAATGGGCCATTGGGTATAAACACTAATTTGTTTTCTGGTGTTAAAACAGCTGTATTAAATACGCCTTGTTCAGTTACTGTTCCAGTTATACCTTGAGCTTCTATCATATCACCAACTTTAAACGGTTTGAAAATTAACATCATAACACCACCAGCCAAATTGCCTAAAGAACCATTGAGTGCAGAACCAATAGCAATACCAGCACCAACCATAAGTGCGCCAAATGCTGTAGTATCTACACCTAATATACCTGCTATAGAAATAATCAGGATAATAGTTAATGCAACTTTTATTAAAGAAAGTAAAAAGGTTTGTAATGATGGATCATATGATTTTCGAGCAAATAGATTTTTTAATCCATTTACTAATTTAGAAATAATCCAAGAGCCAACTAAATAAAAAACAATAGCACCAATAATTTTAGGTACATAATTAATAGCTAAATCGCTTGCTTTTCCAAGTAGTGCACTTGCATCCATAGTCAATAAAATAGGATTTGAAAATAGTAGTAGGTTCATATAATAAGAGTTTTAGTGAATTACAATAATAGCAATAATCAAAAGAAATCACACTGTTTAGCATTATTTAATTTTTATTATTGTGTTAAAAACATGAATAAAAATATACTTTTGTTTTGATGAATAAGGAGCAGCAAACAAATTGGATTAAAGAAAAATCTATTCAATTAGGATTTGATGCTTGTGGTATAGCAAAGGCTGAACGTTTGGACAGTGAAGAAAAAAAATTAACACAATGGTTAACAAAGCATCAGCATGGCGAAATGAAATATATGGAAAATCATTTTGAAAAAAGACTCAATCCCTGTTTACTGGTAGATGGTGCAAAATCTGTAATTACTTTAATTAAAAATTATTTTCCTGAAAAAAAACAAACAGACAATACTCCCAACATTTCTAAATATGCTTTTGGTAAAGATTATCATGAAGTAATTCGTGAAAAATTAAAACTTTTTTTGCAAGATATTCAATTTCATATGGGAGAAGTGCAGGGTAGAGGATTTGTGGATAGTGCGCCAGTTTTAGAACGAGCTTGGGCCGTAAAAAGCGGCTTAGGATGGATAGGGAAAAACGGAAACTTGATTTTAAAAAAACAAGGTTCTTTTTATTTTATTGCAACACTAATAATTGATTTGCCATTAGTTTATGATCAGACTTATCCTTATGATTATTGTGGCACATGCACGCAGTGCATAGATGCTTGTCCTACAAATGCAATATTGCCAAACAAAATTATAGATGGTTCAAAATGTATTTCTTATTATACTATAGAGCTTAAAGAAGCCATTCAAACACCGCATCAAACTTGGCAAGATTGGGTATTTGGTTGCGATATTTGTCAAGATATATGTCCTTGGAATCGCTTTTCCAAAGCGCATCAGGAAGAAGCTTTTATGCCTTTTCAAGAAATTTTGTCGTTTAGTATAGATGAGTGGAAACAATTAGGAGAAGAACAATTTAATTATCGCTTAAAACATTCACCACTTAAGAGAGCGGGATATAAAAATTTATTACAGAATATGCAATTCATATCAAAAAAATAAACTTGCTTTGATATATTTGATTATGGATTCAATAAAATTTCCTTTAGGACCGTTTGTATTTGAAGGCCACTTGTCTTCAAGCAAACGCAAAGAGTATATACTTGATATAGAAGTACTACCCAAGCGTTTAGAATTGCTTGTACAATCTTTAGCAACGTTTCAGTTAGAAACGTCCTATAGATCTGGTGGCTGGACTATCAATCAAATTATACATCATTTAGCAGATAGCCACATGAATATGCTTATACGACTTAAACTTCTATTAACAGAAGAAAACCCAACCATTAAACCCTATCAAGAAGCTTTGTGGGCAGAAATGGTTGATTATAGTCTGCCATTCAATAATTCTATAACCCTTTTATATACTATTCATCAAAAAATTACTATCATATTAAAATCACTAAATGAAGATGCTTTTTTAAAAACGTATTTTCATCCAGAATATAATAGAATAGTAACATTAGATGAAGTAATTGCAATGTATTCATGGCATGGAAAACATCATATAGCTCAAATTGCAGGACTTATGAATCGTGAAAAGTGGGACTAACAAAAAAATTAAATCAATCAATATCATGCATACTAAAGAATATCAGTTTTCACGTTCCATTTTTAAATCCACCTTTTTACTTCTCACCTTGTGTGTTATCAGTTTATCTTGCAATTTTAAAAAGACAACCTTGATTTCTATAGAGAATCAAAATGACTATGCAATAGACTTTATAGTAAGAGCTAATAACGTGTCTACTGAAATACTCGAAGTAGCACCTCATAAAAAAATAAAGAAAGATTTAATATGGAATACTATCAGTAAAGAAGATGGACAGTGGGTACTTATAGTTAGAAATAGTCAGAGTCAACAAATAGATTCTTTTTCGCATGGCTACTTTATGAAAGGAGAATTATGCAATTTTTTAGACGCAATCAGTATGGGCGATCAGTTGAAAGTAAATTTATCCAATTAGCTGTTTCGTATTAATGTCGTATACTTATTTGCTGCTGATACGTATTTTCTTTACTTTCAAGATGCAAGCTATAGTTTCCTGTAGCTAAAGTTGCACATGGTAGTGCAACTATTTGATAGCCAATAGAAGAAGTAATTGTTTTACTAAATACAATCCTACCACTCATATCCAATATCTTAGTTTTGAGTTCTTCTTCTTTTTTTGTGTATAATTTTAAATTGACAACACCTATAGATGGATTAGGGTAGGCTGGAAAAACCTCAATATTTCTATAATATACTGTTTCGTGAGTTGGTGTAAAAACAGCATGGCTATCTATGATAATATTTTCATCGCCCGGAAAATAATAGGTATAGGCAAAATAAACCAACATCATTTCATCTGTTGTAGATTCTCCTTTTACCACTAACTGTGGTGGCGAATTGGGGTTAAATGGATTTGCACTTGTATTGTCGTAAGTTGCATAGGAGTGTAACGTTGTATTGATTGGTAATTTTTTTATCTGTGGAAAATAATATGTTCCTTGCCATTTAAAATTCCAATCTGGTATATTGATTAATGGTATTGTATCGTTTAAAGTAGTAATTCCAAACGCATTTATGTTGCGTCCAATTAAGTGCATGTGTGGCGCAACACCAAATAAAGATATGGCAATAGGTATTTGATATTGTTCATGAAATGTTTTAATCTGATTGGCAGGAATAACTAAAGGCCCATTTTGTAAATTACTGGAGTGATTAAGAGCTGGAGCAAAAAACACTTCCCTTGCATTTGCACTAGCCAAAAACAAATTGATTTTAGAACTATCCACTTCGCCTACTGCTTCATAAGGGTAATGAATACTTAGTATAATATGAGCATTTTTGGGATATTTCATACCAAATCCATTTGGAAATAAAAATGGAGTACTACCCGGCACATATGCTCCAATCAAAACGGCAGTATTGCTTCCTGAACCTCCAAAACCGGGGTAACCCAAACCAGGATAGGCATTGTCTAAATTAATAACAGTATTTCCTGTGTCTATAAAAATTAGTGCATGGTGCACATTGGCTGTGTTACCAGGTATAAATTCAAACCCTTTTAAAAATTGGTCTTGACTATTATTGGTTGACAAAACAAAATTCCAATAGATATCATCAGTGCTACTTCCTGTAGGAGTAACAGTATAAGTTGGCATCTGAAATGTATAATCAGGAGTAAGTGTTAGCATTGCACCGCCATTATAATTAGGCATGGGTGGTAGTAGATTAGTGTCACCTTGTGGAGTGCCGCCTTGAACCCAATTTTGTATAGTAATTATTTCACTTGCACTCAATCTTCTTTCATGTGCTAATTTTACATAGGAGGGGTCGGGTGGCCAGGGTGGCATAGTGCCTTGTCCTACATGAAAATTGATAGCTCCAGCCAAGTAAGAAGCCGTATCATAGTTTGTCAAATCACCATGACCAGCACCACCAGCATGATGGCAACTTCCACACTTATTATATATAATAGGTGCTACAGCTGTGCTCCAATCGGGTATTTGAGCTGTAAGCAAGGATGTATTAAGTAGTAGTAAGGTGCTTATAAAAAAGTATTTGCGTAGCATGGCAAAAAAATTAATAGCGTAAAGTTAGGCTTTAGTTTTTAAATATAAAATGTAGCATTTCTTTAGCACAAGCCATTGCCTGTTCTATTTGTACAAAATGTCCGGTAAGCGGATAGGTAATAAGTCTTGCATATGGAATTTGTGCACTTCCTTTTACTGCAATTTCCTTAGTGCTTACAGGATGCAAAAAACGATTCGGAATAAGCATATCATTTTCACCAAAAAAAACAAGAGTAGGTGTTTGTATATCTTTTAAAGAATCAAATAAATCTGTATCTAACATACTATGTATACATTCCTCGAGCATAGCACGATAGTCCACTCTATTGTGTCCTTGTAAAATATTTTTTAAGTCATCAATTATGGGCTGCATGGCTGAGTGAGAAGTATAAAATGCAGCTTGTATAGATTGCTGTATTTGTATTTCATCTAAATTTAAAAAATTGCCAAAGGAGATAGCACTTTTATATAATGTTGCCTCAGACGGCGTGTATTTTTCAAATCCGGCTGGAGCAAATAAAACTAATTTATGCAACCAAGAAGGTTTTTTTAAAGCACAGCTCAATGCTATCATGCCACCCATGGAATGACCAGCTAATACTACTTTTTTAAAACCCATTTTCTTTATGAATTCAAAAATACAAGAGGTATAATAATTAATATCGTATTTAACTTTTGTTCTTGATGAAAAGCCATTGCCTGGCAAATCAATACTAATACATGCTAATTCTGAAGGAAGCTGACTTATAAGTGTATTCCACACGCCATGATAATTTCCTATACCATGTATAAAAAGGACAACACAGTCTTTAGTATTCATATGTGAACCATGCTGTGAATAAGCTATTTTTGTCTGTTCGTCAATTTTTATCGTTTTCATAAGCTTTTCTTTCGTAGTCTATTTTTTAGCTTCTCTTATTTTTTTCAAAAGTAAACATTCACTTAGTATTTAAAAATTTCTATTTTACTTCGTAGTACTTTTGTAGTCCAATATATGCATATTCAAATATACAATTCATGAAAATTCAATATTTACCTATTTATCTCTTTATCTCCTTTATTCTTTTTTCAAATACCCTTGTAGCACAACAATCGTTTCCGCTTGTAAATAATGAAGACAGTCCATCGTATCATGTTAGGCTCAATGAGGCTGTCATAGTAGACAAAAGAATTTTTGAGAACGATACCATGCGCTACAATTACAATCAAATGAAGTATTATATTAAAACTGTAATGCCTTATGTGAATGTAGCAACCATTATGTTTAAAGATATACAAGATAAAACGAGCTCAATGAATAGAAGAGATAGAAAAGCCTATATAAAAAGTAAAGAAGGCGAGATTAAAGTTAATTTTGAAGATCAATTAAAGAAATTAAATATTACTCAAGGGAAGTATTTAATTAAACTTATCAATAGACAAACAAAAATAAACTGCTATCAAATTGTACGAGAGTTAAAAAACCCTATTAGTGCCGCATATTATCAATCATGGGCAAAGTTGAATGGAATAAATCTAAATGAAGCCTATGACCCTGAAAAAGAACATGAAATGGAACGAATTATGAGAAGTTTAGGCTACTAATCCTGAGTATGAATTTCTTTGTCTCTTTTTCCTAACACCACAGCGCCTACCATTGCACTTAAAAACAATACACTTGTAATTTCAAATGGGAAAACATATTTGGTAAAAAGGAGTTTACCAAGATTTTTGATTAACCCAATATCGGTGTGCTGAGTAAGTGATATACTTGTATTTTCAATATTGCTAATGGTAGATTTAAAAGCAGCTACCAATACTATCAATAGAAGCCCTCCTGAAATGACAGCAGCAAATTGTACTAAGGAATTTTTTTGTGGCTCTGTATCGGCATTTAAGTTCATTAGCATGATAACAAATAAAAACAAAACCATAATGGCTCCAGCATAAACAATAATATTAACGATGGCCAAAAATTGAGCGTTCATCAATATATAGTGTCCAGATATACAAAAGAATGTGAGAATTAAACTTAATACACTATGAATTGGATTACGGCTTAATAAAACGCCTATGGCGCATAACAAAGTAAAAGCACTCAATATCCAAAAGGCTAATTGTTGTATTTCCATGTTTAGTTATTCGAAATTTTTTCTTGTTTTGAAGGAATCAATAAGTCTTCTTTTTTATAAATAAATTCTTTGCGTTGATAATTGGCCGGTGCAAAGGTTTGTGTTAAATATATAGCATCTTTTGGACAAGCTTCTTCGCACAAACCACAAAATATGCATCGTAACATATTGATTTCATATTTAGCAGCATACTTTTCTTCACGATAAAGATGTTCTTCTCCTTTTTTTCGTTCTGCAGATTCCATTGTAATGGCTTCGGCTGGGCATGATAGTGCACACAAACCACAGGCAGTGCATCGCTCACGATCTTGTTCATCGCGGTTTAAAATATGTAAACCTCTAAACGTAGAACTAAAAGGACGCTGCTCCTCAGGATAGCTGATGGTAGCTTTTTTAGTAAAAATATGTCCTAAGGTAATTTTGAGCCCTTTTGCTATGGTAGGCAAATAGATTTTTTCGGCCCACGTCATGGGATGTCTATCTACTTGTTTTGATTTATTTGAAATATTATACATATTCTATTATCTATTGAAAATTAATTTAAGGCAAGCACTATAGCAGCCGTTAATAACATATTGAATAATGCCAATGGTATCAAATTTTTCCAACCCAAATTCATTAATTGATCATAGCGAAAACGTGGCAAGGTCCAACGTATGAACATAAAAAATAAAATAAAGGCTATAGCTTTTGCCAATAAAACTAATACTCCAATAACAGAAACCAAAATGGGACTTGCATGCAAAGCCACCCAATCCATGCCAGGATAATTGTATCCTCCAAAATATAAGGTGCTGATCAAGACGCTCGAAATAAACATATTAATATATTCGGCAAATAAATAAAAGCCCAACTTCATGGAACTAAATTCTGTATGGTAGCCACCAATCAATTCGCTTTCGCATTCGGCCATATCAAATGGAGCACGATTTAATTCGGCAAAAGCACAAACTAAAAAAATAAGAAATCCCAAAGGTTGTTTGAAAATATACCAGTTAATGCCATGTTGATTTGCAACTATATCATTTAAACTCAATGAGCCAGATAACATAATTAAAGCTATAAGGCTAATGCCCATTGCCAATTCATAAGAAATGGCTTGAGAGGCAGCTCTCAAAGCACTCAATAATGAGAATTTATTGTTAGAGGCCCAAGCACCCAGCATAATACCATAAACACCTAAACTAACTACACCAAATACAAATAAAACACCAATATTAATATCGGCTACTTGTAATGAAAAAGAACCTTTGTCTGATACAAAGGAAGGTCCCCAGGGTATTACAGCACTGGTTATTAAGGCCATTAGCATAGCTAAGCTGGGGCCTAATATGAAAATAAATTTTGAAGAAAAACTTGGAATAATTTCTTCTTTCATAAAAAGTTTAAGACCATCGGCTAAGGGTTGCAAAAAACCAAAGGGGCCAGCTCTATTAGGCCCTTTTCGGTCCTGCATGATGGCTGCAACTTTTCGCTCTGCCCATGTGCTATACATAGCAATGCCAAGAGAACCTCCTAATATCACAGAAATAAGTATAATTTTTTCTATAATAAAAGAAAATGTAAAGGCCAATAGACTCATATATAATTATTTGTATGCAAATGTAATACAATTCATGATAGTTTATAGCGGAAAAAATGAATTCTATCCTTATTTTATGGAGCTAATGATAGACGATAATAAAACTTGTATAGAGAGTGAATAATATCTATATAAGAGTTTTTGAAATTAGAAATTTTGTTTTTTAAATCCATTTTTTGCGAGATATTGTGTGCAAGCTTTGCAAAAATCTATTTCTTCATCTAAAGGATTTCCTCCTTCTGCGTCTCTCATAAGACAGGATTTTGTTTTGCAATGGTCTAATCCAAAAGTATGCCCAATTTCATGTAGTACTACTTTTTGAAACTGCTCATTCTGCTTACTTTTTTTTAATCTAAAAGAAGAAATAACACATGATTTGCCTGGTCTAAATCCTAAACCCATAACGCCCCAATCTGGAATGTTGTTTTTTGATACACTAATATCAAAATCAGTTAATCCTACAGTAATTGTATCTCCAGCGTGTAATTTTTTTAAATATCTTATAAGTGAGTCTGCCCTATATCTATTCCTTGATTTTACATAAGAAGCTTTCGGAAAATTTACAACTTTGCCTAAATATACATTGCTATTAAATTGTCTAATGTATTTTACAGTTTGTTCTGCTTTAATTTTATTGAAATCAATAAATGGTGTAATAATTATTACTTTTTGAGTTGTTGAATTCGTTTTTTTATACTCATTACAGCTATAAAATATATTAATTAGGAAGTAAAAAGTAAAAAAATTATACCGAAATGGAATTGTGTTTTTAAGTTTTGTATTAAAATATCTGATAAGCAATTCTGAACTTTTTTATAACAAAGCAATAATTTTGTTGGCTTCTCTAATGCCGCTTAAATAAGCTCCGTGTGCTGTAGAAAAATAATCAATATGAGTATGCTCTCCTGCAAAAAATAATTTGTCATTTATTTCTTCTGCTATATCATCAAAATGATGCATTTCAGTACTAACAGCTGTATATGAATAAGACCCAAAAGAATTTTCATTGTTTTGCCATTTCGTTCGTAACATATTAGTTGGGTTGGGAATGTTGTTTCCATATATATCTTTTAAATGCAACATTATTTCATCAATAATTTGAACATCAGTCATATTTTCAGTTTGTCTTGCATAGTTTGCATAAGCAAAGGTCATCAATGCATTGGCATTAGGGTTGTATTTATTTACATTGACATAATAGTTAAACTTATCTTTTATGGATGGGGTATAGCATATATACTGCGTATTATCCCAAAAAGCTGTATTCCATGTCAAAAGAAATTTGTTTACACAATTCATTCCTATGTTTTGTATTGCAGTTTGTTTTGGAGTTGGCAAAGTAGGAATAAATTGTATGGAACCAGATTTTAATACACCCAAGGGCACAGTAACCAATACGTAGTCCGTTTCAGTTTCTGTTCCATTATGCGTAATTTTTACTTTGGTGTTTGAATAGTCTATTTTAGACACACGTTGATTTAGTTTGATGTCTAATCCGTTAGCCAAATAGTTTGCTATCGTATCATATCCATTAGTAGCTATTTTCTCTACACCGCTGAATTCTTCACCTTCGTTGTATAGTAAAGAAGAAAGATTGTTTAAATCACCAGTGTCGAACGTGACATAGGTAGAAAGAAAAAATTGCCAAAGCCTATCATTTGCCTGTGAAGGATAAAGGCTGTTAAATACAGTTTCAAAACTTTGTGAGCTACTTCCATTATTCATCATGGAGTCTAAAATGGTATATAAATCAGCTTCAGTAGTATCATATATAGTTGAGTTAATTAAAACTCCACCAATATCATAACAAGCATAGGCTTGGTCATCTATAGTTTCAAAGGTATTCATGCCAGCTTGCTGTGCTAAAGTAGTAATTGGATTATTATTGATACCATGTATCCAACTGGCACCTTCATCAAAGGCTACGCCTAAACTTCTATTCGTTCTTAAACGACCTCCCACTTTATCTTGTGCTTCCAAAATAGTAACCTGAAAACCTTTTTCTTTTAATTTTTTCGCTGCTGCCAAACCAGAAATTCCAGCACCTACAACAAGTACACTTTTACCGTTGGGGGCATTGATAGTATCTTTTCGACAAGCACTTTCTAATAGAGTAGGTACGAAAAGCAAAATGGGTAAACTCTTAAGCGAATCTCTTATGAATTTTCTTCTATTTAATTTTATCACGTTTGTTCTGTGTTTTTTTAATGATAAAATTGGCTACTATAACCTCTAAAAAACTAAGTGGGATTGCTATAATTAGAATGCTATAAGGCAACACATTCATATTACCAATGACTATCCACATCAAAGAAATCCAATAATCAACTTAACATGACATTTTGCCAAAAAGAAAATTTTTGAAATAGTATATAAATGATAATCGAAAAACACATAGACCAAACACCCCAAATAGCTCCGTTTATTGGCTGTTCGGGAAATGTCATTCCAAGATTGGAGTAATGTTCAGTCCAATAAGAATGTATCAAAAATGTGTTACGTAAAAATTCGGAAATACTTACCCAAATAGTTGTAATAAGTATGGAGAGGATGGCTTTTTTCATATATTATTAAAGAAAAATAGAATTCAAAAATATATCAATCACAATTCAATAGCAATAGTATTAAAAAGAAGTTTATAATGAGAATTCGTAAAAAAAACTAATTACATCTTATGTCTGCATAAATGTATGTTCACGTTTATATTTTATTTAAGTGTATTTCAACACGGGTTCTATTTGCGAAACTTTCTTCCAATGTTCTCTTCTATAAATACCATAAAGAAATAATTTACTCATTCTGTAACTAAATTTTATTTTTTTATCATAATCCTCTTTTAACTGTCTAAATGAAACTGTGGGAGATTCTAAAAGACATGAATTGATAGCCTCTGTATAAACACTTGGGCCTGTCATACGATGTGCATCATGTGGGTATTTATTATAACGAATGTTTTCTAACATGAGTTCTATTGTTTTTTTTTAAAATGGATGCCCAGCCTCATAAAAAAGTGCACATTGTACAAAATATGTTTTATTGGATTCTAAAGAAATAATAGCACTATCGTTGGGTAAAATAATTTGATTTAATTTCTTTAAAAAAAGACTGTCAATATCTAAATAAATACCACCTTTTTTATACAAGACTGCATATCTAAAAAAGTCTGCTTTGGCTGCACCAATATTGATTCTTTTGTATAGTTCAAAGACTTCATCATTATATTCTTTTTTTATAAAGTTATCAATCATGTTGTCGTCAAAAAAATGGTAGTCATATAATGGGTTATTCTTTTTTAGCCTATAAATATGCCACTTGGTTAATGCTGGCAGCTTGTTTGTTTTGTAAGTTTGATAGATAACGCTTGGAATGCCCATTTAAAATGTTTTATAATGCTAATTTATTAAATTTCATACAAACGCTGCCAGTCCAAACACTAGCAATTACTTCACTATATACTCAAACTAAACTCATTTCTACTCCTCATTTTCATCTTCGCTTAGGCTATTATCATTATTCATCATGATATTATATATAGCTTGTGGCTGGCGATAAATATTTTTATTAAATCGATTGCCTAATACAATAATAGTAAAATTGTCTTGTATGAATCGATAAAAGCATGTATTGTTTCCGTGCCACCATCCATTGTGATATACAATTTTTGTTCCATCGTCGTAGTTAAACATACGCCATCCTAATCCATAATTTTTTACGCCAGGTTTTTCAAAACTATAGGGTTTAAAAGCTTCCTGAAGTGTGCTGTATTTGATAAGTTTATTGGTATATAAAGCTTGATCCCACTTGTATAAATCTCGTACAGAGCTGTATATGCCTTTGTCGCCTAGCACGCCATCTAAATGCATATCGGGTTGTAAAGTCCAACTATAGTTGTAACAAAAAGAACGTGTACATGCTGTTTCTTTTGAGGGGTCTATAGCAAAGGTGCAGTGCATACCCAAAGGATTAAAAATAAATTTTTTCATAAAATAAGAAAATTTCATCCCTGTTACATTTTCTACTATAGAGGCCAGTAAGGCATAATTAGAGTTGCTATATCTAAAATTAGTATTAGGCGTAAATAATAATTTTGGTACTTTGGAACTAAAAAGTTGTACTACATCGTCATTGCTCAAAAAAGTTTTATCGCTTGGTCTGGAGGCAAACTTTATATAATCGGGCAGGCCAGATCTGTGGTTCAAAAGCATTCTAACGGTAATATTATTATAAGGAAAAGAGGGTATGTATTTTTGAACATTAGCATCTAAATCTATCAAGCCTTTATCTTTCAACAATAAAATAGCTCCACTGGTTAGTGTTTTAGAGGTCGAAGCCAATTGGCTTCTGGTGTCTTCATTCCACATAGCACCGCTACTTTTATCGCTAAAGCCATAATAGCGTTCATACAATATTTTGCCTCTATAGCCAATGAGTACACTACCATTAAATCCTTTTGCTACCTGCACTTGATAAAACGAATCTAAACGTGCTATCATTTCTTTAAAAGAAACGGTATTTGTGTCTGACAAATCCAAGTGTGCTTTACCAAATTTTGGAGTTTCGTCGGCTTTAGGAATTTGAGGTTTTTCTGTTTTAATAGCATGAGTTTGTGCCACAAAAAGCAGAACAACAACAGTGGAGAAAAAAATATTTTTTAATATATACATTCCTACAAATTTAAGAATAATAATAGGGTATATATGTTAAACTATTAAGATGTGTGTGGAAAAGTGTTGTTAATTATTTATTGATTAACAGATTTGAGTTTTGAAAACTTATAATAGGTATTCAATACGTTGAAAAAATCTTTAACTTACCTTCGCACGCTTATGAAGTATCGTGATGAAATAATTAAACGAAAAACCTTTGCCATTATATCGCACCCTGATGCTGGTAAAACCACATTGACCGAAAAATTATTACTTTTTGGAGGTGCTATACAAACTGCAGGTGCCGTAAAATCGAATAAGATTAAAAAGCATGCTGCTTCGGATTTTATGGAAATTGAAAGACAGCGTGGTATATCTGTAGCTACCTCTGTAATGAGTTTTGAATACAGAAATAAAATTATCAATTTGTTAGATACTCCTGGTCACAAGGATTTTGCAGAAGATACCTATAGAACTTTGACTGCGGTAGATAGTGTAATATTAGTTATAGACTGTGTAAAGGGCGTGGAGGAACAAACAGAACGCCTTATGGAAGTTTGCAGAATGCGTGATACCCCAGTTATAATTTTTATAAACAAATTAGATAGAGATGGCAAAAACCCCTTTGACTTGTTGGAGGAAATAGAAAAAAAACTTACTATAAAAACACAACCTTTGTCATGGCCTATCAACATGGGGCGCGAATTTAAAGGGGTATATAATATATTTACGAAAAGCCTTTTGAGTTTTCAGGCCAATCAAAAAGCCAGCGATAGCGATGTGCTAAGCATGCCAGATTTGAATACAGATTTACTCAATACACTTGTAGGCGATAAGGATGCCAGCAGTCTTAGAGATGATATGGAACTTATTATGGGTGTCTATGAATCGTTTGATAAAGAAGATTATTTAAAAGGAAATTTAGCACCTGTGTTTTTTGGTAGTGCCGTTAATAATTTTGGTGTCAAAGATTTATTAGACACGTTTATTGAAGTGGCACCTTCGCCCAAAGCAAGACAAACTGATATAAGAGAAATAAAACCCGATGAAGAAAAATTTACTGGTTTTGTTTTTAAAATACATGCCAATATAGACCCTAATCATAGAGACCGTGTTGCTTTTTTGAGGGTTTGTTCTGGCAAATTTCAGCGAAATACCTTTTATCTACATACTCGATTAGAAAAGAAATTGCGATTTAGCAATCCCTACACCTTTTTGGCCAGAGAAAAAAATGTGGTTGAAGATGCTTTTCCGGGTGATGTGGTAGGTCTTTTTGATACTGGTAATTTTAAAATTGGTGATACTTTATCCGAAGGAGAAAAAATTACCTATACAGGTGTTCCAAGTTTTTCGCCAGAAATTTTTAAAGAGTTGATAAATAAAGACCCCATGAAGACTAAACAATTGGAAAAGGGTATAAGACAATTAACAGATGAAGGGGTAGCACAATTATTTACACAACACAATGGAAATAGAAAAATTATTGGCTGTGTAGGCGAACTACAATTTGAAGTAATACAATATAGACTTTTGCAAGAATATGGTGCTTCTTGCGAATTCAGAACCTTGCCTTTCTTTAAGGCTTGTTGGATACAGGGCAGCCCTGAAGATGTGTTGCAGTTTACACGTTTTAAACAGTCAAACATAGTAGAAGATAAAGAAGAAAATACAGTGTACTTAGCAGAAAGTGAATGGTATTTGAATACAGAACGAAGTAATAATCCCAAATTGAAATTCTTTATTACCAGCGATTTTAAACATGAGCTTCCCTAATCTCAAATATGCATATAGCTCACTCCTTTCAGTCGTTTCTATAGCAAAACTTGGGTTAATTACGTAACTTTTTGGGGGGAAATTGAATGTGGTTAAACTGTGATATCGGGCTTAATTAGATTTTTTAGTCATTTGAAAACACAAAATGCCTGTAGCCACAGCTGCATTTAAACTTTCGGCTCCGCCTTTGGATTCTATCTTTATTTGATGCTCTGCTAATTTTAATATTTCTGGATCTATACCTTTAGATTCATTGCCTATTATAAGTATTCCTCTATCGGGCATGTTTGTTGTAGCAATATTTTGACCTTGGAGGCTACTTGCCATAAGCCATTTTTTTTCGATAGAAGATAAAAAAGATTTTAACTCTACACGATGTATGGGAATACGAAATAATGAACCCATAGTAGCTTGTACAACTTTGGGATTAAAAACATCTACACATTGAGCTGAGCAATAAATAGCTTTGATGCCAAACCAATCGGCTATACGAATGATGGTTCCCATATTGCCAGGATCTTGTATGCCATCCAAAGCCATATAATAAGTATGTGATTGCCATGCGTTTACGTCCAACGGAGGATTCTGTATGGGCAATTCTACAAGGCTAAGCACCTGATTAGGCGTATGTAAGAAACTTATTTTTTTGAGCTCATCGTGAGTTATTTCTTGTATTGGCAAATGACTATATTTACTTTCTGTATGTTGTTCTATCCAACCTGCTGTAGCATAAATTTGAATAATCTTCCAAGAACTTGCAACTAGCTCTTCAAGCATTTTTACACCTTCTACAACAAACTGTTGACATTCCAAACGGTAATTTTTATCATCTAATGATTTTATGTGTTTAATTTGCGCTTTAGTAATCATACGTTTATTCGGTGGAGTATAAAAAGAAAAAAAATGCTTTAAGCAGCCAACATATAGTTTTATTCATGTGCTTAACCATGTTATGGTTTTCTTCATGCAATTATACCAAACACCTTTCGCAAAATCAAATATTACTTCGTGAAAATAATGTTTCAGTAAAAAGTAATACACCTATAAAATATAAAGGTGAAATGGAGAGTATATTGCTTAGTATGGTATTGCCAAGAGCAAATACACATTTATTTGATTTGGGTGTTTTGCCAAAATATAAATTGTGGAAATACAATAATAAGTACTCCGAATACCAAAAAAACCCTGACCACAAAAAAATATTAAAACGAAAAGTAGAAATGCCAACCTTGTTGGATACTGTTTTAATAGCACAGTCGGTTTTAAGAATGAATCAATACATGATTAATCAGGGTTATTTTTATAATCAAGTTTCTCATGAAATAACGTATAATAAAGATAGTAGTCAGGCCTCGGTGCACTATACAATAGAAACGGGCAAAAAATATAGAATCAATAATTTGTTTTTTGATATAGAATCAAAAAATTTAAAACAGTTAGTAATAAATGAAAAAGAAAAAAGCTTTTTGCGGAAAGGAAATTTTTTTACAAAAACAGATTGTGGCTTAGAAAAAGACCGGATTTATAAAATTGTTAAAAATGCCGGATTTTATAATTTCAAGGCAGACAATGTTTCTTTTGTAGTAGATACTACCAACAAGGAATCGCTCAAAGGTCTATTAATAGACCCTTTGTTGCAAGCCGCAACATATCATGATAGTTTGCAGAGTAAAAATAATGACCAATTGGATGTGCATATAGTAATTAAAAAATCAAAAGATGTAAATTATGCCATACAATACAGAATCAACAAAGTACTTGTTATGATAGATAAAGAAACATGGACTACGTCCGTGCCTCTTATTGAAAATGAATTGGAGGGTTTACATTTTCAATATCAATATTTGCCAGTGAATAGAAAGGTTTTGATGAGGAATATTTTTATACACCCTGATGAAGCATATTCTATTGACAATAACAATGCAACTATAGTACGCCTAAATCAGCTTGGCATGTTTAAGTTTGTCAATATAGAATATGAATACGATAGTACAGAAACTGGAAGATTGATAGCCAAAATTTCGCTTACTACCAATAAAAAAATGGATATGGAGCTTCGAGGTGACATCAGTACCAGTGATGGTGATTACTTTTTGGGTACAGGGGGTAGTTTTACTTATCGAAATAAAAATTTATTTTCTGGAGCCAATTTGTTTACACTACGTAGTGCTATTAGTACTGAGTTTCGATATGATTCACTACTAAGAGGAGAAACTAAAGATTTTTATTTTTCGGGTTATAATTTAGGTATAAGTGCCAATATGCTAATGCCTAAATTTATTGTACCGCTCAATCAAAGTTTGTTTAATAAAAAAAATAGACCTTATACAAATATTGGATTTAATTACAACTTAGTAAGTCGTCGAAATTTATATACCAATATCAATGTGAGTGGTAGTTTTGGTTATATATGGACTGAAACAAATGAAAAAAATTGGCGTTTTAATCCTTCTTTTCTTACACTTACTTATGTGCCTGATAAGTTTTTGAGCGAAGCATTCAAATTAAAATTAGAAAATAATGAATACCTCAGAAGGGTATTTTCAAATAATATAATTTATGGCGAAAATGTAGCCTTTGAGTACAAGAGTAAACCACGTATGAAAAATAATAATTCAGAAACGGTTAAAATAGCTTTTGAAGAAGCAGGCACCTTATTAAAAGGTATTAATGCAATATATAAAAGTATTTCTGCAAACGAAATAGACCCTATAGCACACTATTTAAAAGGAGAAGTAGATGCTCGTTCTTATATGCAACGTCGTAAATCGCTTTGGGTAAATAGAGGTATGATTGGAGTAGGCATACCTTTGGGCAATAATGCTGTATTGCCATATATAAAACAGTACTCTGCTGGTGGTGCATTTAGCAATAGAGGATGGCGTGCTCGTACATTAGGACCTGGGCGCTCAATAGATACTTCGTATAAAACAACGAGCACTTATATAGATAGAACAGGCGACTTAAAATTTGAAATGAATTCAGAATATCGTTTTGATTTATTAAAATTGTTTTCAGGTGCCATCAATCTTAAAGGTGCAGCCTTTGTAGATATAGGAAATATATGGCTTATGAATAAAAATGAAAATATTCCTGGAGGCGAATTTCAGTTTAATCAATTCTTAAATGATTTAGCCATCAGCTCGGGAGTTGGCGCACGTTTAGACTTTACCTATTTTGTTTTTAGATTAGATATTGGTTATCCAATCAAAAATCCAGCTGTACAAAAGAATGCAGGCTTTGTTGTAGATCAATTGCGATTAAAGGATGGTGTATTTAATTTCATGATTGGTTATCCTTTCTAAGTATCACTATGCAACATATATGTTCATTTACAATGTGATAAAGTAATTGTCACAAAGTTTTGAATTAAAGATTATTATAATTATATTTATGCAACTATAAAATGAATTACTATGATTTTTAGAAGATATTATAATTTAAAATCTAAAAAATCAGCAAAAGAAGTTACAGCTAAACTTTTAGGTAATACATTTAATGTACATAATCTTAGTTTTGAGATCACCCAAAGAGACAATAACATTAAGGTAATTCCTCATGCTGAGAAATCGGAAAAAATTTATACATTACCCATAACTCGTTTAAAAGTTACGGATAATAAAACAGGTTCCTCTATAAAGATGATGAGCAAACCCCGACGTATAGACATTGGTGGGCCATACTTATTATTAATATTTATTTTTTTTGCTATAGTAGCGGCCTTTGTCATTTATTTCTACAAAAAAGATTATATCAATTCAGCCTATGTATTGGCCATTGTGGCTTTATTTACATTTATTATTTTATGGATTCGAATGGAGATGGGTTATTTTGATTATATTCGTAAAATAAAAAAACATATACAAAGTCTTATCTAATTTAGTTTACCCAAATCTACTAACTCATAAATACTAAGCCCATTAAAATGGGCTTTTAGTTTATATGAAACATCTCGATCTATTCCTATGATGCTATCTGTTTGCATTTCATAATAATATGGCACTTTATATTTTAGCATTTCTGCTTTTAATTCATCTATTGGTATAGGTGTTTTCTCAATACTAAAATATCTGTTTTTTGTGAGATACGCGATTACAAACATATTGCCATCATCTATCGCATTGGATGTAAAATTACCACGTATAGAGCTATTGCGAATAGTTTGTGCATATTCAAAAAGTTCTTTGTTTTTATTCCATAAAAAAATAAGATTAAAAAATGGTGATATTAAAAATGTAGCCAAAAAGATAGGTAAAACTATTTTGGGCTTTGGCATAGTGTGCATTAATAATAAACTTCCTACTAGTAATAATAGAGGAGACAACAACCATACATATCGTGTTTCAATATGGACCAAAATATAGCCTAAAGGCAATACTAAACAAGTAAGCATAAGAATATGAATAGTATCTGAAAAGATTTTTTCTTTCCGGTAGAAAAAATAAAAAAGAAATAAAACCAAACTAAAAAATGAAATTTCAAATAGTGCAATAACAGTTTGTATGCTTGTATATGTTACTCTTGCTAACCAACGAAAAAAATGTGTAGTAGAAGTAAATGGAGAATCTAAAGTGCCCTTGCTAAGCATAGGGTCTTCCCAAAAGGCTGGAGAGTCTGAATAGGGAGGTGGTATTAAAAGTTGTATGCTATCATGAAACGTTTTATGACTATTGATTTGCCAACTAAAATTTAATGCTCCAGCAAAGCCACTTAAGGAGAATTGATGATACTTTTTTTGCATAGCAAAACTATATGGCAAAACACAAAGCCCAGTACAAAGAATAGCCACTAAAAAATATCGAATGAATTGATGGGCTGTTATGTATTTTTTTGTCAAAGAAAAGAATAAAACAAGCAAAAGTTGTATACAATAAAAATATAAATTATACGATTTGGCATAATAGGCCAATGACATCAATATAGAAGCTAAAATAATTTTTTTGATAGAAAGTTGTTTGATAGGAAGTAATAAAGTCAGATATAACAATACAAATACTAACTGTAATATATCGCCAAAAACCTGAAAATAGCACCATACGCTGAGCATGCATGCAAATGCTAAATGTATAGCCAGTCTGTAATTATTAGACAAATTAGCTTTTTGGGTTAAAAAAGAAAATGCCACTATATTCAAAATTCCTAAAACGGCATTTAAAGATAATGCAGCGTACCATGCCGAAAATCCAAGTGCAATACAAGGTGCAATAAGCCATGCATTGATTGGACTCCATAGGCCATTTATACCTCTATCAAAATGTCCTTTGGCTACTTGCTCAGCCATAGTAAGATAAGCCACTCCATCGGCATCAATATTGTATTTCAAAAAAGGAAAATATATTGACCACAAGAGCGCAAACAATACTATAGGAATAAAGAGAGTATTTTTTTTATAGAGCCAATTTTTCATGCAGTGAGCTAAAATAATCAAATGATTCCAACATTTTACTTCCATACCAACTAAACATTTCACCATCTACTAAAACAATTTTGGAATCGGGTAGTATTGTTTGTAATTCTACTTTATGTTTTTCTTTGAAAGGAAAAGGCTCGCTTGATAATAGTATATGTGATGGTTTTAAATCTTTTAATTCATCAATAGATATTGATGGATATCTTTTTTGGTTTATAACAGATGGCATGCCAGCTAAAGCAAGCATATCGGCTATAAAAGTATCATTGCCTACAGTCATCCAAGGATTGTACCATATCATATATATACAAGGGATAGTTTTTTTTGCTTGATATATACTTTTCTTTTTTTCTATTTGAGTACAAAGTTTTTGTGCTTCATTTATTCTTTGACAACGAGTGCCAACTTGCAATATCATTTCCAAAGCCTCTTGATAGCTCGAAACATTTGTTAGTAATATAGGACTATACTGACTCAATGCATCAATATCAACTTTATTGTTTTCTTCTTTACTGGCTATAATTAAGTCGGGTTTTAAAGAAATTATCTTATCAATATCAGGGTTTTTTGTGCCTCCAATTTTTGTGTAATTTTTTATTTTTTCAGGCGGGTGTATGCAAAATTTTGTGATTCCGATAATCTCTTTATCTAATTCTAAATGAAAAAGTAATTCAGTAATAGAAGGTACTAATGAAATAATTCGTTTCGGGAAAGGCATATCTATTATTTTGATTCTTTTTCGGTAAAATGAACTTTATAAAGAATAAGCACAAGGATAGCAAACAACCAGTTGAGCGGAAAAAGAATTTTTCCAAAAACTTCACCATAGTTTGTATTGTAAAAAAATAAGTGAATGATGGTTTCAAACATACAGAAACTAACAAACAATAAAAAACTCCACTTTTTGCGAAGTACTATACCTAACCATAATACTACATACACAAGATTTAAAAAAGGCGAAAAATGATAAATAGTAAATTGAGTATAATCTGAAAAGAATAAATAAAAAGTATAGGCTGTAAGTATGATTAAAAAAATCAGTATAGCATTAATGATAAATGGGCTTGCATACTTCATAGTACCGAATAATTTATGATGTTTTATTAACTTTTTGTTGCTTCTTTTTGCTCTTAAACAAGTCCGCAAAGGAGTTAAAAGCTTTTTTATATGAAATACCTATACCACTTCTACTGTAGTTTTTGTTTTCTAAATCTTGGTTTGTTGTTCTAAATGCATTGAGTCGTATTCTGCCATCATCTGTTATTAAGTATTGCGCTTTAAAGTCTCCAAACAAGTTAAAGTTGCTCGATGTGTTGCCACTTGCATTTTTATTAATATCTACGCTATTGCCCAAATCTACTATGACTCTATCTTTAAATAAAGAGGTCTGTACATTCAATGAAATTTGATTGGAATTAGAATTATCCAAAGAATTCAACGAGTTATTATAGCCTACATTTAGATTCACTTTGTCTAATCCGGTTAATTTTTGAAATTGATTGGTTAGCTCATTCGAAATGGCACTGGTAACCACGTCCGAAACTGTAGATATAACAGTTTGTCCATATGCATTACTAGACAAACCTTCGGGTTGTTTAAATTGTTCCAAAAGCAAAAGCACTGCTGCTTGTGTTACAAGTTCTTTTTCATTATTTCTTATTTGTTCTAATCGAGTATAGCCTGTGGAGCTAAGTGCTTTATTTTCGGGTTGTACTATATCAAATTTTATTTCGGGGCTTGTTAGCGATTTGCTCAAGCTAATTTTAATATAGGTAGGGTATGTATGTTTAGCTTCTTCCTGATCAGATTCATCCATTTGATCCCAAATATCGTTGACCAATGGTTTTAGAGGTAGCGATTTGGGTAATTTATATGTGGCATTCAAATCTAATTGTGCATCCAAAGGATCTCCATTCCAAATTAATTTACCACCTTCTTCTATATCAAATTGTTTATTGAAAACACCTCTAAAATTGAAAAAATATTTTCCATTGGTTACGGTATAATTACCAAACATATTCATTTCATTTCCTAAATCAATAAACAAACGAATATCTCCATTTCCTTGCGCTACTATTTCTTCATTTGTATTTTGATCCAATACTACATGTACTTCAGCATCTGGAGTGGTTTCTATATTAAAATTTATTTTAGCATAATTTTTTTTAGATTCTTTTTCGTGTAGCTCCGCATTGCCATACTCTTTAAATGTTACATAATCATAGGATGAAGCATCGCCAGAGGCACCACTGGTAAGGTAAAATACAGAACCTTTTAGCGGTTTGCAATTTATTTCTAATTCCAAATCATCTACAAAACCTGATAAATTCATATCGGCTTTTGCTGTTATATATCCATAGAAAAGTTCATTGAGCGAAGGTTTTGTATTTAAACAAAGTAAATTTTGTGATTCTATATCCAAGTCTAAAAAGAATTTAGAAAAATTGGTGTGTGTAATTTGCCCTTTAAGAGTTCCTGTATAATTTCCTTCTCGTTCATCTTTCAAAAGGGTAGGTGCCACTTTTATTTTATTATTAGTAAATTCAATTTCAGATTTTTCTATAGAATACGTAGTTCCCAAATAAATAACTTTCATACCAGCATCATGTACAACTACTTTTCCGGCTACATTTGGATTGGGCAATTTGCCCTGTGCAAATACAATACCTGTAGCTTCTCCTTTTAAATTTTCAACAAAGTCCTTGATATATGGACTTATCAAAGAGAGATGAGCATTTTCAAAATGTGCTTGCATATTAACCACACTATCTGATAAATTATAAACACCAAACATTTCTATTTTGTCATCATTTCTAAATATGCCAGATGGTTTTTCTATTTGGATACGTTGAATTTTAGTATCATATATAAAATTTGCTTTGACTAAGCCAAGTGTATCTTGATTAAAGCGAACATCTTGATTAGAAAATAATGTGCTTTTTATGATGGGGTTTTTATCAAAATCTTCAACATGTATATCGCCTTGTATTCTGCCTATAGCTGTTACACCATCAAAGTTTGCATAATTCGATATTTTTTCTAAATCTATATCTTTAAGATTTACCAGTAGTGTTGGAATTTCTTTATTAAGCGTATTAATACTAATTTTTTGAGCACCATTTTCCATCACTAAATCTTGAATCGAAATTGTTTTTCCAAAGACTAAATCATAAGGACTACTAATTTGCCAAGGGTCATTTTTTAAATAAAATTCAGAACGCAATAATTTTACAAACAATGAATTATTTAATGCAGTTGCTTTGCAATGAAGGGAGGCTTCGCCAAAAAGATTATTTATACTTTGAGTATTCAGTGAAAGAGAGGCTGTATCGTTTGACATGCTTGTTGCAAGTTGCATAGATGGTATAATGGCATTGTCCTTGTAAGAAACGGTTGAAGTAATAGCATTCATATCTAAACTTGAAAAATCACCAGCACTTACAACAACTATACTATCTATATGTATATCCTCATAACTTAATTTTGGAATCGTAAAATCTATACTCAATTTTTGATTATTAGTATTGAGCTCACCACTCAAATAGCTTCCATTGATATCTGAAAGTAATGGAAAAAATGTTTGTAATATAGGATCTGCATTTTTGAGATTAGCAGTAAATGTGAGTTGTTGATTTTTTACATCTTTGGGCTTCTTAATATACTGTGGCAAGTAGTAGTGCAAATACATCTGAAACGCATCAGGCAAAGCCGAAAAATTATATTGTCCATTTACTTCAGCATCTAATATATCACTTTTTAAGGTCAGCATTTTTGATTTATCAAGTGTTGTAGAAGAAAGTGAAAAATTTTCAATAGTATTACGCTTCCCTTCATATTCAAGCTGCAAGTTGCTTATATCTACTTGTCCTTGAAAATTGTCTATATGATCGCCTTTAAATTGTAGTTTGGCATAACCAGAGCCTATAATTTCTTTATCCGTTATGCCTAATTTTTTAAGGTTGAATTTTATAAATCGAGAAGAAAAATTATATACAGGCTGATCTTGACTTAAATCTAATTTGCCATTAAAGTTGATACTTAATTTAGGGTCTTGAGAAACAAATATGCCATCAAATTTTTTATTGGCCACTATACCATTTACATGTATTTTTTCATATGCTTGATTTTGATAACTAAACTGTTTTATTTCAGCATTGACTTTTGCGTTTAACGTTGCCAAATCAAAACCCTTTCCTTCTATGTTTCCATTAAATGAAATAGGGCCAATATCTTTTTGTTTGATTAGTTTACCAAGCAAAAATTGATTTGTATTGACATATGCTTTATAAGTAGTTATTTTGGGCTCTAAATCCATATACAAATCAACATCTGCATGTCCAAGGCTACTTTTTAATAAGCCTTTACAATGTATATCTTGTATGGTACCTTCATATATACCTTGATATGAAATTTGATCCAAATCTTTCCATGCCAAAGCATCTACACGAGTTTGAGGTACCAATCTATTAATATCGTTACCAGTAGTGTTCAATTGTTTTGCATGAACCCAAAAATGTGTTTTATCAATATCGGGCAAACCTTTTATTTCTGCGTCGCCTACAAAACTTGTACGACCATTATGTAATTTTAAATTATTAGCATACAGATGAGGTAGGGTTCCATGTGCTTCACCGTCGGCTTCTATATCTATTGGATATTTTAATAGTATAGGAGCAAAATAAGCAATGTCTTTTGATGAAATTTTACTTTTACTAAGTTTGGCTTTCATACTCACTGCATCAATAAAATTTTCAAAATCATGAAAATTTCGATAATGCATTTCAAATTGATCTTGTACTAAAGAGTGAGGTGTTTTTAGTATTAAATCAGTTAGTACACTTTCAATTTGAGACAGCTTTACTTGAGCTTTGAGTTGGCTTACTTCCAATCCGCATCGTTCTTTTGCTGTTAGATTTTCAATTTGTGAAAAAATGGTATCGGCTACAATTTTTGTTTGTAAAAGCGACAGATTAATTTGATTAATTTGAAGATTGCGTTCATCAAATTCGTGTTTGGGCGATGTGCCATTTCCATCTAAATAGGCAAACGAAGATTCTTTCAAATCTATTTGATTGATATTTATAGAAGCTAAATTTGGATTAAAAGGAGTGCCCCAATCGCTACTATCTCTAAATTTTCGTTTGGGTTTACCTCCTTCGTATTCTTCTACTTTAAAAGCTAATGTATGAATAGCTAATTTCTCTAGTTCGAAAATAGTCTTTTCAATATCAAGCTTATTAATATCAATTTGAAGCTCATTTAAAGATGCAATAAAGTTTTCACCATTCCATCTATCTATCATGGCAAATCGAGCACCATCTATTTCAACATGTTCTAACGAAAATGGAAATTCATTTTTAGTATTTGTTTTTTCTTTATTTTCCGTTACGATCTGAGTACTATCCTGTGATGGAGATGAAAATGCTTCGGCTATAAAATCAAAATTCCAACGAGAGCTATCTTGAGGTCTATCCAAACGCACAACTATATCATGTAGTTTTATGTTTCTAAAAGAATACGTTTCATGATTCCAATAATTACGCAGTAATTCTGAAGTACGAACGTTTAAATTTCGAACATACAATAGCGTGTCTTTTTTTTCATCTTCTACATATACACCCTCAAGAGTAAATGTATTGAAAAATGATAAATGTATATGATCAACAGTAACTTTGGTTTTTAATTTTTCGCTTAAATATGTAGTGGCTTTTTGTAATAAAATATTTTGATATTTATCGTTTTTTAGCATCAACATGGCAATACCCAATGCTACTATGAGCAAAAAAAGGATAATGCCAAGTATAGAAAAAAACTTTTTCAACCGTTATCTATTTTGTATTTTAAGAATAGACCCAAAAGTACTTATTAAGTTAAGCTAATTAAAAGGATAATGGCATAAATAACAAACATTTATATCCTTATTTATTTTATTTAAAAGCTTAAAAAAATTAGTAGCTATCTCTCTTTTTATTCTCTATATTTGGCAATATCCAAATAGGTATATAGCTGTACTTTAAAATTAAACAAATGAATAAAATATTCTTTTACTTTTTTCTATTATTTCCTTACTTAGGCCAGGCTCAAGATGGCATTTCAAGCATTTCTATGGAGCGTACACCTTGCTTTGGAAAATGTCCGGCTTTTATTATCACTATTCAAGATAATGGCAAAGTCCAATATATCGGAAAATCAAATAGTTTGTTTAGTGGGAAAATTAATGGAAAGCTAAAAATGAAATACATTAATAGACTTTTTGATAAGTACGAAGACAAAGATTTTTTTAATCTTCCAGATATGTATAAAGTAAAGACAAGTGATGTGTCTAAAACGCATTTTAAGATTATTAAAAACAATCAGGGCAAAATGATAAAAAATGCCAACGAAGGCCCCGATTATTTACACGATTTGAGCAATGAAATTATGGAGCTAATTCCTAAAATAAAGTGGAAAAATAAAACCTTTCAACCCATTACTCAAGAAGACGATGAAGTTGCTGGTGTGCAAAGGGAGTCAAGTATAAACACTTCTTTGACAAATGAGCAAGCCATGCCTACTTTTCCCAATGGAAATGTAGCTCTAAATGATTTTATTATCAAGAATTTAAAATTTCCAAAAGAAGCAATAGAATCTAACAAACAAGGAAAGGTTATTTGTAGTTTTGTAGTGGATGAGCAAGGAAAAATAAAGCAAGCTAAAGTAGAAAAGGGCTTTTTTAAACCCTGCGATGAAGAAGCCTTACGTATTATAAATGCTATGCCTGCTTGGATACCTGCCACCAAAAATGGAAAAAAAGTAAGTAGCCGTATGGTACTTCCAATACATTTTGTAATTAAAGATAAAAATTAATGAAATTTACAATTATAGGCATTTTTTTAAGCCTTTTATTCAATTTTGAAGCCATTGCTCAAAATCAGAATTATTACCAAAGTACTGCCAATCCTCACTACTGGAAATACAGAAAACCTTATGATGGCTATTGGCAACAAGATGTACATTATAAAATAAAAGCGTCTATTTCGGCCAATGTCATACAGGCAAGCGAAGAACTTGTTTATACAAACAATTCACCCTTTACGCTTCACGAAGTGTATTTTCATTTGTATCAAAATGCTTTTATCAAAGGCTCTTATTTAGAAGAGTTACACAAAGTCAATCACCAATCTGTTACTCATCGTGGTAAGTATCAAGAACAGGGTCTTGGTACTACAGTAAGTTCTATTTTAATAGATGGCAAGCCTGTTTCAAGTACATTAGACAATACTATATTAAAACTTACACTCAATAAACCAATGCGTACGGGCGAATCCATAAAAATCACTATGAATTTCAATACTTATTTTGATATTGGACAGCTTCGTCGTCGTATGGGTATATATAAATCATGGGGCTGGTGGCATTACAATGGAGTGCATTGGTACCCTCGTATAGCTGTTTATGACATGAAAAAAGGGTGGGACACCGACCAACATCTAAACAAAGAATTATATGGCGACTACGGGCTATTTGATGTTGAATTAACATTTCCTAATAACTACATAGTAGAAGCTACAGGCACGTTAACCAACGAAGAGGAAGTATTGCCTCAGTCTCTTAAAGAAAAATTAAACATTAAAAACTTTGCCAACAAACCTTGGAATGAAAGCCCAAGCACTATTGTTGAATACGATTCTTCAAAAAGAAAAACTTGGCATTATATAGCGCGCAATGTTCATGACTTCGCCTTTACAGCCGATCCTCATTATCGTATTGACGAAAAAACTTGGAATGGTATAAAATGTATAGGTCTTGTCAAAGAACCACACGCATCCAAATGGCAAAATTCTGCTGACTATGTAAGCAAAATTATCAAAACCTTTTCTGAAGATTTTGGTATGTATGAATATCCTAAAATGATAGCAGCCGATGCCGACGATGGCATGGAATACCCCATGCTAACATTGGATGGTGGTGCCGATCCGGATTATAGAGGTCTTTTGGTACACGAAATTGGACACAATTGGTTTTATGGTATGATAGGAAACAACGAAACCTATAGAGCTGCTTTAGATGAAGGGTTTACTCAGTTTCTGACTGCTTGGGGTTTACAAAAAATTGATGGTGACACCATGATAGAAACGCTTCCTAAAAATAAATTGCATCGTAAATACAAAACCAAAAACTTGGTTATGGATCGTACAGTATATAACCGATATATGTATGATGCTATTCGAAATGATGACAAAGCATTGAATACACATTCCAATGATTTTCATTCGGCTATAGGACACGAAAATGGATATAGTAATGTCTATCACAAAACAGCAACTATGCTTTATAATCTACAATATGTTTTGGGCGATTCTGTTTTTCAACAAGCTATGAAACATTATGTAGCCAAATGGAAATTTTGCCATCCCTATTTTGAAGATTTTAGACAAGCAATCATAGAATATACACAAAGCGACCTCAATTGGTTTTTTGATCAGTGGTTAGAAACAACCAAACATACCGATTATAGTATCAGTAAAATAAAAGCATCTTCATTCCAAAAAAATCAATACGATATCACCTTTAAACGAATAGGGGATATGCAAATGCCTATAGATTTTAGTATTACTGACAAAAAAGGAAACGTAACAAATTATTATATCCCAAATACTATTTATAGAAAAAAAACAACGAGCAAAACACTTCCCATGTGGTATGGTTGGGATTTGATGTATCCAGAATATACTGCTAAAGTGATCATACCGAATGGTATCAAAACTGTACAAATAGATCCTAGCAACAGATTAGCAGATGTGGATATGATAAATAATTATAAAACGCCTGGCATGAGGCTTTCGCCCGCATCCAAAAATTTGTATTTAGAACGTTTTATTAGTCGTTATCCTTCTTGGAAAAAATACGATTTATATTGGCGTCCAGATTTGTGGTGGAATGCCGTAGATGGTCTCAAAGTTGGACTACATTTAGAAGGAAGCCAATATAATTATTTGCGAAAATTAAATGCTTCTGTTTGGTTCAATACCCGACAATTAACATTGAGCGACTATCAAACCTTAGAGGGAGAATCTTTTTGGAAAAACACGTCGCCCTTTAACTATGCAGTGCAATACGAAACACCCCTCAAAAAATGGACTCATAAACTCCATGCCGGCATTGATGCAAGATATATAGATGGATTTGCTAAAAAAAGTTTGTATTCATATTACGAACTAACAGAGCATGCTCAATTTCAACTTGCATTAACAACACAATTTAGAAAGAAAAGCAGTGCAAAAGATTATTTGCTTTTACCCAACGAGTGGACTTCATATGTAGATGCAGGCAATCTAACAACTAAAGAAAATACATATTTACAATTCCAATTTTCGCAAAGACTCAATTCCATATTAGGACAAAGTAAAATAAAATTATCTATGCGTGCTCCATTGTCTTATCAATACGCATTTATAGAAGGCGAATGCTTGCAAGCAAAAAGATGGAAAAAATTTGATATAAAAGCCAGAGTATTTGCTCGCTATGGGTTTGGCAAAGATGCTCCCACAGAAAGTTTACTTTATATGAGTGGAGCCAATCCAGAAGATATGATGGATAACAAATGGATACGTTCGCAAGGTATAGCACCTCGCTCATTGAGTGGCATGCACACAGACCAATTTGCTCATATTCATCAAGGCGGAGGATTAAATTTAAGAGGCTATAATGGTTATTATGCTGTTGATGAAGACAAAGATGGTCTTTTGTATATCAACTACAAAGGCATGAGCGGTGCTTCGCTAAATACCGAAATAGATTTTGATAATTATATCAAAATTAGACCCAAGTATATACGCGACTACATACATTTTGACACCTATGTTTTTGCAGATGCTGGATTCATGAGTAGAGCTGCTCTTTCGCCCAATGCTCCTTATACTTTTACACCCAGCACAGGGTGGAGCAAAGTAAGAATGGATGCTGGTTTAGGCGTAGCCATGACTATAAAGAAGTTTGGCCCATTAGATAAATTAAAACCCTTTACGATTCGTTTTGATATGCCTTTATTCCTTAGTTCTCCTCCATATGCCAAACCCGAGTTCTTGGATTGGCGTTGGATTATTGGCATAGGACGTTCTTTTTAGTTGATTCGAAGCGGAAATTTTAATTTTTCTTGATTTGTTTCTACTTGCAATAGATAATATCCTTTGGAAAAAGAAGGCATAGATATGTTTTCAATAAAAGCAAGTTGATTTACTTCTATTACTTTTTTCATAATAATTTTTCCTTGTATATCATAAATAGCATATTGTAAAAAATCTACACCATCCATTAAACTTAGCATCAGTTTAAACTGTCCCGATGAAGGATTGGGAAATATGCTTGCACTCGATTTGGAGCATTGACATGCACAGGCAATTTCTTGTTGTATGCTTTGTTCACAGGCACCTGACTTATTTTTAATGCGTATGGTATATAATCCATTTGATAAATTATTAAAAAAAGGACTTGCTTGAAAAACACCATCATTCAATGCATACAATAATGTATCTGTACTCATCATTTCGGCATACACCTCCAACGACGAAAATCCATTCATTTCATTACATTCAGTATGTACAAAAGCATTTTGGGGTGTTTCAAATATGTGTAGGGGTATGCTTAAAGCTTCGCTTGCACATCCATCTATTAAATGAAAAACTCTATATGTATCGCTATACGATAAATCAACATTTTCTAAAGTAAGCTCCTGACCCTGACCAATAAAGCCATGATTTTGAGCATACCACGCATAACTACCACTATTTTCGCCTTGTGCTTTTAATACTAAGGTTTCTCCTTCACACACAGGGGTGTTAGCACTTATTGATAAAGGTGGAGAAACCCAGAGTCCGCTATCTATAGGAACAAGTATTGTATAGTTTCCATTTTTACAAACACGATCTGAAACGCTCAAGGTATAATTATCAGGAGCAAGCCATGCAAAATGTTTACTACTATCTATAGAATATAGTGTAGGATGGGGTAGTAAGCGTGCAAAATAATTTCCACTACCACCCGTTACATACACATCAATAGAGCCATTACCATGTCCTCTACAACCTTCGGGCATTGCGTCATATGTTACATTAAGTATTGGTTTTGGCTGTATAGAAATTAATATGGAATCTTTTTTTGTTGTGCATCCGAAACCACTATGTATAGCAGTATACATGCCACTTTGCAAACTATTAATTTCATCCAAAAAAAGGCTGGAAGCTTGTACAAAATTTGTATTTGGCAATTCCCAGGTAAGCGTAGGAATATTTTCTATACTTTGAAGTAATAAAGTATCGCCTTCACAAAAACTATTTTGATTACTAAAAATTTGTAGTGCAGACAAGCTATCTCTTAGTTGAATTCGTTGTTTTTTTATCAAAGGCAAACAAGGGCCATTGCCATCAGGATCATTGCTTATGAGGCTAATTTCTACACTTCCATTTTGAATGTCTGATGGGCTTGGTGTATATGAAAATTGATATGGCGACTGTGTGCCTATCGGCGAAAAAGTACCGCTACCTGTACTTGTAGCTTGTATGCTAAGTATTTGTGCAGTGTTAACTTGTATGGGAATAGCAACATAGCCACAAGCCAGCGTAGGCATGCTTAGTATCATTTCCTGATTAATATTGCATCCACAGGGAGGCACATATATAGTTTGCGAGTCAATACAGAGTGAAGGGTTTTTAACATAGATTATATGATTGCCAGCAGAAACATGACTAAAGTGTGACGAATCCTGAAAAGCCAATCCATCAATAGCATATAGATTGCCAACGCCACTGGCCGAAACATAAATATGGGCAACATTGTTTTCACATGTAAGGTCTAAATTCAATAATTCTGGTTGATGATAGATACTTAAATTGAAAGTTTCTGCTGCCGATGCACAACCCAAGCTATCTATAGTTTTAGCTATATATGTTCCCGATTGTAGCAGTTGAATATTAGGAATAGAAATTTGATTTCCTAATGCATAAAAATTACTTTGGTATTTAGTCCATTCTATAGTTTGACTTGAAAGGGGAGTAGAGCCTGATAAAATAATGGTTTCGCCTACGCAATGGTTCGTTGTGGTGCTTATGCTTGGTTTTGGCACAGCTTGTGGAGAGTGTATAGTCAGTGTATCATAAGCAAGTAGGGTATTACATACCGTATCTAAAATTGATACATAATATATACCGGCACATAAATAATTAAATGCAGTTGAACTACTTGCATTTTTACACATTGAAATAGGTCCTTGAATACAAATTTTAAGTGTCGAATAATCGCCCCAAAAATTAAGATTTATTTTGCCATTACCAGCTTGATAGCAATATTCATCTTGACTAGTGATAGCGAAATTAAATATAGGTGGATTATGTATGTTGATGGTATCTGAAACAGATATACTAGTACAAGCAAAAGCACTGATATGTGCAGTGTAAACACCCTGATGAAGAGTTAATACAGAATCAATATCAATGTCCTTATCTGTTACTGGCCCCCAAGGTGTGTCCCAACTTACTGTAGCTCCTTTGGGTATTGAAGGTACTGAGATATGCAATGGTGCATACATACAAATAGAATCTGCAATTTGAATATCGGATACAACAAGATTTTGAATAAGTTGTATATGTTTTGCGCAATGCGCTGCCATACATGGTCCATTACCATCAGGATCATTGCTAGTTAAAAAAATAGAAACAAAACCATTTTTTATATCATCCGAACTTGGGTGATAGGCTATATTTTCTCCACTAATAGTACTTGAAGTTTTGGTAAAAAATCCATTACCACTACTAGTCCAAAATACTTCACTAGCGTTTTGAAAAAAACCACTTAAAAAAATGGGACTATTAGCACAAACCAAACTAGGAGCATCTATAGAGTCTTTAGGAGGCAAAGCACAATTGATAGCCTGATTAGGACAATACACACATTGTCCTTGATAATACGATACACATTGCGAAGCAATAGGTTTTACAGCAACAAAAAAACTGGAACCAGTATATGTGTTTAAGTTTGGACTGCTTTGAAAATTGCTATTGTTGATAGCATATACTAATGCCAAAGAATCGGGATGAGAAGCCTGTACCGATACTACACCATTATTATTGACACATTGTGTAGTTACTGACTGTATAAGAGCTGCTTTGCTTGAGTTCAGAACAATACTATCTTCGGAGCTTTGTATAGAACATCCTGGTTTTAGGGCACTAACACGAAAAAGTCCATTACAATCAGCTGTGTATTGATTTATTATAAGTTGCGATTTGCCGTCTATAGTATCAATAATTTGTGCGTTAGTACAGGTAGAAGGAATATGCCAAGTAAAATTAGATCCAATTTGTGAGTTAGCCACCAAAACCACTTTGTCACCTACACAAAAATGAGCACTAGGCTCAAGGTGTAGTATAGGAGCCTCCTGACAATATATGGCTGGGCTACAATAGGATTGTGTAGAACTGCTTTCCATATCATCGTTGATGCTATTGAAGGTTTGCATATATAGTGGTACATCAATCGATACTTCAATATTTAAGAATGTTTGACTTGAAGGTGTTATTAGCGATAAACTAATAATTCCACTCGCATTTGTATTTGGAAATAAAGGCATATTCCCAATTCCATATAAAAGTTGATTTTGTGTTCCAATAATTTTATTTGTGTCTGATGAGCTTATAGCCCAATCAAAATTTGCTGCATAAGAACCTGAAATACAAGCATTTATATTGCTGTTGGCAAGAATAAAACCCGTTTTTTTAATAATAATTTTTAATGGTTGAGTTATCCATAAATTGGCATCTGAGGCAGTAGTAAGACCGGCAGTAAATTGAAGCGTGGTATGTTGACCACAAGCAAAACCATTGGTGCTAGGTTCGGGTTGGAAATGAATATTTTGTGTAAAAGGATTATAAATATTAACTTGAGCTTGAATGTTTGTTAGTATAAATAAAATCCATGTTGTAGCCAGTAGAATTATTTTCATTTTATACTTATAACAATTTATATGCTATGAGTCTGCTTTTTTAGGCTTTATATTTAATATTCTACAAAAGCAATTGATACTGAATAAATTATTTTACATTTCAATTACATATTTTTTTTTTACACCATTAGTACCAATATAATGAATTATTTATGTGTAATATAATTTACAGTTTATAAAAACAAGTATATGAAATACTTAGGATATTAATTCATTATAAAATTCCTATAATATATATTATGTTAAGTAATAAAATGAAAATATTTACTAAACTCTACTTTGTTTTTGTTGAATTTACCTAAATATAAAATTGATGTACGTAAAATTTAAAATCTCGAAACATTCTGAAACCACTTTCCAAACAAAACACTTAGCACATTAGTATTAAGCAAATGAGTGCAGAATGAAAAAGCTAATTTATTCTCAACAGTACGATTCAAAATTTTAAGTTCATTTAAAAATTTCACTCACTATTTATCACAATCAATCCTACAATCCTTCAGCCAGAATTTCTGCTATGTGCATGGTTTTAAGTTTGTGTCCGCTATGTTTTATATGTCCATCTATATGCATCAGACAAGAAATGTCGGTAGATATTATATAGTCTGCACCAGCAGCCAAAGCGCTATTAATTTTTGTTTGAGCCATTCCTATCGAAATGGGTTCGTATTTTACTGCAAAAGTGCCTCCAAATCCACAACATGTTTCAGCTTCTTTCATTTCAAGCAGCTCAAGACCTTTTACATGCTTCAATAAGGTTCGTGGTGCTGTTTTAATGCCACATTCTCTAAGTGCACCACAAGCATCATGATAGGTAGCCTTGCCATAAAAGCTGGCTCCTACATCGTTTATTTTCAATATATCGACCAAAAATTCCGAAATTTCATAAATCTTTTTGCTTACACGCTTTACTTTGGTATCATAAATACCATTTTGAAGTAATTCGGGTGCGCTACTCCGAATAAAACCAGTACAAGAGCCACTCGGAGAAACGATATAGTCTTCTCCATCAAAGTCGTCCATAAACTTTTTACATACACTAGCCGATTCATCCAAAAATCCAGCATTATAGGCAGGCTGTCCACAGCAAGTTTGCTCTTCGTTATAGATTACATCTAAACCCAGTTTTTTTAACAACTTATAGGTGGCTATACCAATTTCTGGATAAAGCTGATCGACAAAACAAGGTATAAATAATTTTATTTTCAATACTCTAAATATTTGAAATATAGTTAATTAAGGCGTTTTATTAAATTCATTATTAATATTGATTAGCTTCAAGGCTGCTATAGCCGCTTCTTCTCCTTTATGACCATGTTTACCACCCAAGCGTTCTTTGGCTTGTTCTGTAGTATGCACCGTAAGTATTCCAAATATGGTAGGACTGGCTAATTGCAAATTGAGTTGCATAATACCTTCTGTAACACCTTTGGCTACAAAATCAAAGTGTGGCGTCTCCCCTTTTATTATACAACCCAAGGCTATATAGGCCTGTGCTTGATATTTTTGGGCATGCCGAGCTATTACATGAGGTATTTCAAAGCATCCAGGTACTTCTATTTCTATCAGTTCTATCTGGTCAAAGGTGTTTAGAATAGTATGTACTCCTTTTCTTAGTTCATCTATTATTTCATGGTTCCATTCTGTATAAACGACAACAACCTGCGATTTGGGAATACGCAGGTTGTTATAACTAGTGAGTTTAGTATTTTCTGTAGATGATGCCATCTCTAAGGGTTTAGATCGCCTAAGCGTGCTAAGCTTTTATCTACTGTTCTTGCTTGCATACTCATAGGAAAGATGTCTTTTAGTTTTCGATATAATTTTTTGGCTTCTTCATTATTATTTTTCTTCTCATAAGCTAGAGCTGCACGTTCCATATACATAGGTGCCAAAAACATATTTTTATCATCTTTCGATGCAGACAAATATTGTTTTATTGCGTCTTCGGTTTTTCCTTGTTCCATATAGGCATCGCCCAAAAGGCCATTGGCCAAATCTTCTACTACTGTGCCTTTGCCATCAAAATCTTTTAATTGTTTTTCTGCATTTTTAAAATCACCCATTTTCAAATAACAAACTCCTGCGTAGTAATGAGCTAAATTGCCCGCTGGGGTGCCACCATAATTTTTTATGATTTTCAAAAATCCTGCATTATTACCGTCACCATTCAATGCCCAGTTAATAGAATCCATACCAAAATAGGTTTGTGCTCTAAAAATAGCATCATTTGCTTTTGCAATAGCCGGTTGTTTGTAAAATTTTGTATAAGCCAAATAAGCAGCCACAACAGCCAAAATGCCTATAAGGACTTTGTTGATCAATCCACTTCTATCGGTATACCATTTTTCTACCCCTTTCAGTGTTTCTTCAGCAGAAGGCTCATTGTCGTTTATTGTGGTAGCGCCTACTACTTGCCTTGGTTGACGATATTTATCACTTTTTGCCATGATTTATTATACTATTTATTGTTTTTGTATATAAAAATAGGGTGCAAATATAGATAAAGCACAATGATTTATATAAAAAATCATTTATTATTTTATAGACACTTTTTTACATTGAGTGCTGTGTGCAACAAACTACCCAATAGAGGTTTAGCTACTTAGCTCCTACTCTCCTTTACATTTCTTTTCCACACTCATCGTTTTTGCTTGAGCATATGCTTACCTTTGCCAAAATTTTTTATACACTATGAATAAAATACCTGTAGCTAACCCGGTTGTAGAAATTGATGGCGATGAAATGACTAGAATCATTTGGCGCTTTATCAAGGACAAATTGATTTTGCCCTATTTAGATGTCCCAATACAATATTTTGATTTAGGAATTCAGCATCGCGACGAAACCAATGATCAGGTAACTATAGATTGCGCTAATGCTATCAAAGCCTGTGGTGTAGGTATAAAATGTGCTACTATAACGCCCGATGAAGAGCGTGTAAAGGAATTTAACCTAAAACAAATGTGGAAATCGCCTAATGGTACTATTCGTAATATATTGGATGGCACAGTATTTAGAGAGCCTATCGTAATGAACAATGTACCTCGCTTAGTTCCCAATTGGACTGCTCCTATTATAGTGGGTCGCCATGCCTTTGGCGATCAATATAGAGCTACTGATACCGTAATTAAAGGCAAGGGCAAATTAACTATGACTTTTACGCCAGAAGATGGCGGTGAGCCACAGCAATTTGAAGTTTACAACTTCAATGGCGATGGTGTAGCCCTTACCATGTATAATACCGATGATAGTATAAAAGGTTTTGCCAGAAGTTGCTTTAATATGGCTTTAAGCAAAAAATGGCCTTTATATTTATCTACTAAAAATACCATTCTAAAAAAATACGATGGTCGTTTTAAAGATATTTTTGAAGATATTTATCAAAATGAATTTAAAAGCCTATTTGAACAAGCAGGAATTACCTATGAGCATCGTTTAATAGATGATATGGTAGCTAGTGCACTCAAATGGAATGGTCAATTTGTATGGGCTTGCAAAAACTACGATGGCGATGTGCAAAGCGATACCGTAGCCCAAGGATTTGGCTCTTTGGGTCTTATGACTTCGGTACTGATAACTCCCGACGGAAAAATTATGGAAGCAGAAGCAGCTCATGGTACCGTAACCCGTCACTATAGAGACCATCAGGCTGGCAAGCCTACCAGCACCAATCCTATTGCATCTATTTTTGCTTGGACAAGAGGTTTAGCATTTAGAGGTAAATTAGATAATAATCAAGCACTTATAGATTTTTGCAATAAGCTCGAAGCGGTGTGTATTGAAACCGTTGAAGGTGGCATCATGACCAAAGATTTGGCTGTGTGCATACACGGTAACTCAGTAAAACATGGCGATCATTTTGTATATACCGAAGAATTTTTAGAAGCCCTGGATAGCAATTTGCAAAAAAAATTAAATAGTTAAGTATAGATATTTATGCACTTTAATCATCAAACTGCATTTTATCAAGGCAAGGTTCGCGATGTATATTCTATAGGCAATGAATTGTTGCTTATGGTTGCCAGCAACCGTATTTCGGCATTCGATGTCATTTTGCCCAGACCTATACCCTACAAAGGGCAAATTTTAAACCAAATTGCCTCAAAATTTTTAGATGCTACATCCGATATAGTACCCAATTGGAAACTAAGCACTCCCCTGCCCCATATTACCTTGGGCAAACGATGCCAACCTTTTGCTATAGAAATGGTAATACGTGGCAATCTGACGGGGCATGCTTGGCGTACTTACAAACAGGGTTTGCGCATGCTATGTGGCGAAAAACTACCTGAGGGCATGCAAGAACACGATTTTTTTGCTCAACCCATCATTACACCCAGCACAAAAGCACACCATGGGCACGACGAAGATATAAGTAAGGAAGACATTATAAAACAAAATATAGTATCTGAAGAAGACTATGCTGCCATTGAGCGTATAACGCATCAACTATTTAAGCGAGGCCAAGAAATGGCCCACACAAGAGGCCTTATACTGGTAGATACCAAATATGAATTTGGAAAAATTGGAAATACTATTTTTTTGATGGATGAAATACATACCCCCGATAGTTCTCGTTACTTTTACAAAGAGGGTTTTGAAGAAAGACAGCAAAAAGGAGCACATCAAAAACAACTCTCCAAGGAATTTGTAAGAGAATGGTTGATAGAAAATGGTTTTCAAGGAAAAGAAGGACAGCAAATACCAACTATGGATGATGAAAAAATACTGGCTATATCCCAACGCTATGTGGAGCTTTATGAACATATAACTGGCGAAAAATTTGTTCCGCATCAGGTAGATGAGGAGCAAACAATGCAACAAGTAAATACAGAGATAGAAAAATACATGCACCTATAGCTACTCTTTTTTGTATTTTTGCCATAAATAAAAACCTATGCCATCATTTGATATAACCAGTAAAGTAGAAATTCAAGTATTAGATAATGCTATTAATACGGTAAAAAAAGAATTAAGTAATCGCTTTGATTTCAAAGGCTCGCATCTGACGATAGAATTAGATAAAAAAAATTATCAAGTACAAATTGAAGCCGAGAGCGATATGAAAATGGAGCAAATATTAGACGTGTTGGTATCCAGAAGTATGAGACAAGGTGTAGAAGCCAATAGCTACGACTTGAGCAAAGAAAGCAGCCCTTCGGGCAAAATTATAAAGAAAACAATACCCGTTAAAAATGGGATAGCCCAAGAAAGTGCCAAAAAAATAGTGAAACTAATCAAGGATTCTGGCCTCAAAGTGCAAGCTGCCATTATGGATGATATGATACGCGTAACTGGCAAAAAAATAGACGACTTACAAGACGTAATACAATTGTGTAAAGGAGCATCCTTAGACCTCCCCTTGCAGTTTGTAAATATGAAAAACTAAGTATTTTTTTTATTTTTAAATAAAGCGAGCTCCTTTGACTTTGGGTTATACCCCAAATTTTACCATGCCCAAAAAAACTATTTTGGAAAAAAGGCTGATGTTGAAAACTATTTTTTACAACTATTAAGTTATTTACAGATTTTAAATTAAGTTTACAGATAGAAAAACGTTACTAAAAAAATGGCTTCAGTATAATGTGACTGACGGCGGCGAAGCTTTGAAAAAATTACTACTACTTTTATGAAATGGGAAGCTACATTGGTGAAACACCGAGGCGAAACACGCATTGCAGTTCGCTTTGAAAAAAATGTTACCTACATTGCAAGAATAAAAAAATTGGAAGGCGTGAGATGGAGCGCAAGCATACGTGCTTGGCATTTGCCCGACACGGATGCTTATCGAGAACGATTTAACATTCCTCCTCGCTTTGTGCGCAATCCGCAACATGAACAGAAAATAGTAGACTTTAAGCATTGGTTGGCTTCAAAACGTTATTCGGAAAGAACCATAAATTCTTATAGTGAAGCCTTGTGTTCATTTTTGGCTTTTTTCAACGATAAAGATATTGCAGATTTTGAAACTGATAATCTTGTAACTTTCAATAATGATTTTATCATAAAAAATAAGCTTTCTAGTTCTTATCAAAATCAAATTGTGAATGCTATTAAATTATTTTTTAGAAGCATTGAGCATAAAAAAATGAATCCGGATTTACTACATCGTCCCAAACGTGAAAAACTATTGCCCAATGTATTGAGCAAAGAGGAGGTAAAAATGATATTGGATGCGCATAGTAATATAAAGCACAAAGCAATGTTGAGTCTTATATATAGCTGCGGCTTGCGAAGAAGTGAATTGTTGAACTTAAAACCGAGCGATATTGATTCGAAAAGAGGCATTATATTGATTAGAAAAGCAAAAGGAAAGAAAGACAGGATTGCACCTTTGAGTGAAAAGATTTTAGAATTATTAAGAGTATACTATAAGGCAAATAAACCAAAAGTATATTTATTTGAAGGTCTAACTCCAGGAGAAATGTATGACGAGCGAAGCCTTCAGCAAGTACTGAAACAAGCACTTGAAAAAGCACATATAAGAAAGCCTGTAAGTTTACATTGGCTTCGTCATAGCTATGCAACACATTTACTTGAATCTGGAACCGATTTAAGATATATA
>JAWKLF010000008.1:0-103265 GCA_041392835.1 Chitinophagaceae bacterium | reverse complement strand
CTGTACCTGGGTTAGCAGGGTTTGGAGCTGGATTACCATAGGTACTTCCTACAGGACTATTCTCATCGTTGGTGCTTACATCTCCTGTTACTGGTACATTAACCCAAGTTTGATTAATATCTGGATTAGGAGCTGCTTCTTGAATACCAAAGTTAATATCAGTGACATTAGAAGTACCTACAGTGAATGTAGCACTAACTCCATTTGGTGTTCCATCACTACCCGTGCCAGCACCATTATTCTCACCAGTGGCAAACCAACCAAACGGTAAATCTGTAGCTGGAGCTGCATTTCCAACATTACCTTCTATAGAACTAATTTGAACACTATAATTTCCTGGTAATACTGAAGGGAATGTATAGGTGCCTGTAGCAGAATCTACAAGAGCTGTTGCAACTACATTGCCACTTGCATCTAATAAATTAGCATATAAAGGAGTATTACTGGGTTCTCCTAAACCAGTACCATTGACTGTATTATCAGATAATCCATTGGCATCATTAAATACAGTTCCAGAAACTGCATAAGTGATTTCTACAACACCAAAATCTAAACCACTAATATTTGTAATTCCAGATGAAAAATTTTGGTTTAGTGGTGAAGTAGCATACCATAATGGTGATATGTTTTCCGCAGGAGGTGTGTTGCCTGTTACTCCTTGAGTGGTAGAAACAATTATTTTTAGATCCACCGTATTAGGAGGAACTGTTGTGAATAAATAGGTTCCGTCAGGATTTACAGGAACACTTTGCAACACCGTACCCGTTATAGGGTCAACTAATGAAACAAAAAGTGGACTACCCATATTGGTACCTGTTTCACCACTAGTAAATATGTTTAAGTTTGTACCATTTGCACTCGAATCCAAGTCATTCCAAATAGTTCCAGATGCTTGTAAACAAGCAAAGTAAACGGTGGCGCTATCAAAAACGGTTGTACCCCATCCGAAAGTATTTATTACCCGAACATTACCAAAATCATCACACTGAAGATTTGTGGTTTCATTCGTGCCAACAGCAGGAGCTGGAATTATTTGGTTTACATTACCGTCTCCGCTCCACGCATGGCATGGAGAAATAGTCCCAACAAAGGTATTGTCCAAACCACTTCCAGTTGTATTGTTTAGTGCTCCTGTGGCTGTGGCATCGCAAAAAGTACCAACATTTGGCAAATTGCTATCATCCCAATATAGCTTAATATTTGGATCCGCTACAGGCGCTATAGTTTCAATATCAAAACCATTTTTATTAATTTCTGCGTCATAAATAGGGATATTAAATCTTCCCTTATAATAGGACAATGACATTTGAAAGGTAGAACCTGAGGGTACAGGAGCCCCTAACCCATTCAAGCCATCCCAAGTCATAGTATTTAAACCAGGCTGTACATCAAAGGCCTCAAGTATTCTATCTGAGGAATTGGCTTGATAACCTGTTACGCCATTCAAATCTAATAATAATCTAACATCGCCTGCACCATAGGTAGTATAACGTATTTGAAATGGAGAAGAACAACCAACAATTATCGGCTCTTCTAATTTGGGAGCTGGAGTAGGTAACGCAGGAGGGAATTGAGTCGTATCTGGAACATTTACAAAAAGATTGTAACCATTAAGCAAGCTTGGTGCCAATAAACTATTTACAGATTTTCTATCATTTGCAAAATTACCTGTGTTTACTATACCATATTCGGTAACGGCTACGTTAAAGGCGATAGGCTTAAATTCGGATGTAAAATTGATTTTTACAATATTACTATCCGTTGACCACGCATAAATTTCAGGCGCAGCATCTTGATCAAAACTGGTATAAAAGAGTGTAGGATGCATAGCATTAAATGACCAGTTGCGACAAAATACTCTACCATTATGACGAATACCAGCCGCTGTAGCTACCTGAATATCCCAATAAGGAGAAAAACACCAACCAGTTGGCGCCGCACCAGATAACATGGTATTTCCACCATCTGTACTCTGATAAAATTCTACCCAATAATCTCCATTCATCGATGGATTATAACTTAGCGGCGAATATCCACCGGGTGCTGATCCAGCTATATTAGCTCCAATGTTCGCATCTGAGTACCCACTGATATAACCAGCTCCAGAGGATGGCAAGTTTATCTGTGCTACCTGTGTCCCATTTGGGTCAAATATGCGCATATACATATTTGTAATTGCTGGTGCAGGTGTCGTAACAACCGTTGAACTATAGGCTCGCCAGTCAAACCCATAATAAATGTTCTCAGTAGCATTGTCCACAATGCGTATTCGGATTCTACTATCCGTATTACATCCAAGATAAGACCCTCGATTTTGGTTTGGTAAAATGGATAATGCTGTTACTACAGAGCTGTTAGGATTTGCTGTCGAAGACCCTTCAGCAAAACCTAATTTCGGTAAAACACTTAATAATGTCAAAGACAGAAAAAGTAGTAGAATATAAATTCTTTTTTGCATATAATTTATTTTAATTTGTAAAGCTAAATAATTAAACAAATTGCGTGCCAATATTTTTTAACTTTTTTGTTATTGTTTTATTTCGTTTTATATTAGTGAATAAAATATTATATTTATTTATATGTAAATAAAATAAATACAATAACTTTGTTTTTATGGTAAAATAAATGAAGATTGCTTTGTGTCTAATTTCTAATTTTTGCATAAAATATAAAGAAAAAAATAATCTGTTTTTTTAGTTTTAAGGAATAAACTCAGCTTTTAATCCAAAAATAAAAACAAAAAAAGTTGACATGTTTTAAAAAAATCTTTATTCATTCAATTTCATATCACCCATTTGTTTGACTTACCTTTACCTCGTTTTTTAATTAAACAGCATGGTAGATCAATTAACTCCAAAAGATTTTGCTACAGACCAAGAAGTAAGATGGTGTCCTGGATGTGGTGATTATAGTATTTTAAAACAAGTTCAGACAGTATTGCCTACTTTACGTATTCCAAGAGAAAATATTGCCATTATTTCTGGTATTGGTTGTTCTTCGAGATTTCCATACTATACTAATACATATGGTATGCACAGCATACATGGAAGAGCTACTGCTATAGCCAGTGGATTAAAAATTTCTCGTCCAGATTTAAGTGTGTGGATAGTAACAGGAGATGGTGATGCTATGAGTATAGGAGGTAATCATCTTATCCATCTATTGCGTAGGAATATCAATGTTCAAATATTATTGTTTAATAATCAAATTTATGGTTTAACAAAAGGGCAATATTCGCCTACCAGCGAGCCCAATAAAGTAACCAAATCTACTCCTTATGGAAGTATTGATCATCCTTTTAATCCTGCTGCATTAGCTTTAGGTGCTGACGCCAGTTTTGTAGCTAGGGCTATGGATAGAGATACTAAACATCTGCAAGAAATGATTAAAAGAAGTCATGCACATAGAGGAAGTTCATTTTTAGAAATATATCAGAACTGTAATATTTTTAATGATGGAGCCTTTGAAATTTTTACAGAAAAATCTACTAAACCCGAGCATGCTCTGTTTGTAGAACACGATAAACCTTTGATTTTTGGCTCAAACCGAGATAAAGGTATAAGACTTGACGGCTTAACACCACGTGTTGTTTCCCTTCAAGATTTTGGCGAAAGCGACTTGTGGATACACAATGAAAAAGACCTTGCTAAAGCCCAACTACTTACTCGAATGTTTGACGATAATGCGAGCAATGAAAAATTGCCTAGACCTTTTGGTGTTCTTTTTGCTCACGAAAGAGTATGTTATGAAGATGCCTTAGCAAAACAAGTTAATGACATCAGCACACAAAAACCAGCTTTGGATTTAGATGCAATTTTATCGGGTAAAGAAACATGGACTGTTAGCTAAATGGTACTTCAAATAAAATATATTTTTCTTTTCTTGTTTGCATTTCTATTATTTGAAATGGCTTGTAAGCAATCACAGATTTGTCTTGTGCCTCAGTTAATCACTATTCAAGGGGTGTATGTAAGCCAAGATACTTCAAGCACAATAAAAGATACCGTACTTGACAACGCTATATGGTTGTTTGGTAAAGACAGTTTGTTTTATACTCAAAGTAGGAATACACCATATTTTTCAATAGTACCTTCTCAAATTCAAGATAGTAGTGTGTTTTATTTTTATATTGATTCTACTACTATACAAACCTCTATACCAGATACTATAACTCTATATTCCCAACGAAATTTACATTTTATTTCTTCAGCTTGTGGTTTTCAAACCTACCACGAACTTCAAGCAGTAAAGTATTCTACTCTAACAATTGATAGTATATATATATCGGACCCTAATGTAGATAATCAAATAAATAAAAAACACTTACAAGTTGTCATTAAAAAATAAATGGATATTATGTTGTGTACTTATTTATATAGTACCTCAAGTTTGTATTGGACAAACAAAAGATAGTATGTACAAAAAATTTACGTATGCAAGAATAGGCGTGGATATGGCTAAATTAGTTGCTAACGTCATGCAAAATCAGTATGCTACTTATGAATTTATGATAGATGCAAATTTTAAAAAGGATATTAATATTGTATCGGATTTTGGTTTTGGACATTCTTCAGTAAAAAATAGTTTTATAGAATATGCATCAAGGAATTATTTTACAACATTTGGAATTGATAAAACATTTTTTAATAAAGAATATTTTGGAGATATGGACAATGTATTTGTAAGTCTTAGATATGGCTTTGCACATGTCAAAAGACAAGATGCTACATATGCAATCCAAGATCCAATATGGGGAAATGTGCAAGGTGTATATCCAAGTACATCTTTTAATGCGCACTGGTTAGAATTTGGTTCAGGATTTAAGATGCAAGTATACCATCATATTTTCTTAGGATGGAATATTCGATTTAAAACTCTAATAAATCCTAAAAAAGTACAAAACTTAGCGCCAGCTTACATTTCAGGGTATGGCAATGGCAATAAAAACACAGTTTTTGGATATAATATGTTTTTATTATATGGATTTGGAAAAAGAAATTAGAGTAAACTTTTTATAGCTACTAATCGAAATCAAAAATATAATGACGGATACCTAAAGTTAAGCCTAATGTAAAAGGATGTGTAGCAGATCTATTGTGATTAAGGTTTCCTGATGTCATCCATTTTGCATAGTTTCCAAATGGATGGTCTAATTTAGATTTTTCAAATTGAGCAGTTTTGCCTGTAGGGGTATATTCTATTTCGTCTGTACGTTCAATATTAGAAAGCATAAAGTCGCCTCGAGCCTGTGCTATAAAATCTGTTTTTTTACCTATTCGATAGGTAGCACCTATAGCTCCTAGAGCGCCAAAGCCCATGCTTCTATAAGGTGATTTTTTTAAATCCCAAGTTGATTTTACGCTATCTCCCACATAGCCAGCAGTGTATGTATTTTTAGTAATATCTATTTCGTAGTCTATTGCTTTTGGGTCTTTAAAATCCCATGTTACATGGTCTTTCGTGCCTGCATTAAAACCTAAATAAAACCCCCAAGAATAGATAAACTTCATTTTTTTCTCATTGATAGCTTGTTTTGACATGATTAAAGGGATTTTTATCAATGTCATAGTAGTAGTAGCATTTAAATCGTATAAATAAAAAGAATGAGTGCCTTTGTATTTTTGACTGTTTGTGGCTATTTGTAAGCCTCCACTTATTGAAAATCCTGATTCGTATAGGTAGCCATATTCGAGTTGCAAACCAAAGCCAGGTGTAAAACTATAAGTTTGGAAACTATCTGTTCTTAAATCATCTGAGTTGAATAAATTAGATTTATATACTTGTGCTTGAATACCATAAAAGGTACCATATAGATTGTCTTGTGCTTGAATAAAATAAGTACTTAGAACAACAAGTAAAACTAGTAAGATTTTTTTCATATATCAAATTTTATGTATCTAAAAAATGTTATGTTTCTTTTTTTAATTTGTAATGCACGAATATAGTGCTAATAATTAAAATTAAAAGTATTTTTTGATAGCTATGAGGCAAAATGACAGATTTGTATATATATTATTTTAGGAATTAATCTCTATTACACTCAAATTTTATATATACTTTTTTTGCTTTCATAACTAATATTTTTATGAAGCAAAAGATACTTTAGGGTGTTAGTAATCCAATAAAGTTTTGATTATTAGGATCCCATATAAGAAAGTCAAAAATATCTATAAAGCCATCTCCATTAAAATCTGTAGTATAATATCCCGCAGCAAAATTTTGATTATCAATATCCCATTCTAAAAAATCAAAAATATCTACAAAGCCATCCTGATTGACATCGCATGAATATATAGCCCAAATATTGGGTTCTACTTCTATTTGATTATTGCCAAAGGCTTTGCTATCTGCACCTGTAAAATCATACATCGTATTTGCTGTCATCGTGATAGGGCTTGCACTCCACGTTTCTATGCCATTTCTGTGGTTAAGTTTAATAAAAAATGCTTTGTCTATTATGTTTAGATAATTACTTACAATATTTCCATTTGCCAAGATTGGTACTTTATTATTGTATTGTACTGCATATGGGTAGGTTGTTTCGCACAAACTTATTTCAATACTATCGCAAACTCCATTCGATAAGGCGTATTCACCTTGATTATATAAAACTTCTTGTTGTAACCCAGAGCCAATGTAATATCCTTGAATAAAAGCTTTAGTGGTAAGTACAGTAGGGCACGCAATAGCTGTAATAGTATGAGTAGCGGTCGTTATACATCCTGAAGCGCTTGTACCCGTTACCGTGTATGTCGTTGTTGAAGTTGGATTTACATTGTATGTAGAACCTATTGAAGTGCCAGGCTCCCAAATATAATTTGCAGACCCACTAGCGGTGAGGGTACTAAGATAGCCTTGACAAACAGTAGTATTGGTTGCAGATATACTTACTATATCCCAAAGATTTAAGGATGTTTCAGTTCCTAAGGCAAATACATTGTAGTTAGGTGTGTTGTTCAAACTACTTACAGTACCTTGTAAGGAATTGCCAGTTATGTTTCCATTTCCAAGATTATTCCATAGATTGCCATTCCATCGTGCTACTATTAAATCGTTTAAATTGGATATGCCATTATTAGAACATGGCCCATCCCAACTAACAGAAACTATTTCAGCATCTGAGCCTACTAACTGTTCAAGTGTCCAATAATAGAAGGGTGCTATTTGACTGATGCTTACATCTTTAAGAGCTATATCGTATCCGTCATTGCTAGGGTTATGGTTGATGAAGTTGGCTCTAAAATGCGATGATATAGAACCCGGTGCACTTATTGAAATAGGGAAATACCCTTCACTATTTCCTAAAGGAAATGAAAAAGCATCATTTCCTATTTTGTCTACTACACCTATAGTATGACTATTATTGCTTGCTTGTGCTTGAATAGCATTTTCTACAAAAATCAAAGGATTTGAAATGCTTGAAATAATAAAACCACTATTAAAGATTCCTACATTGTTAATGTATACAGGGCTGTTTAATGTTAGTGTTGCTTTGGAAGATTTGTTCATGATGAGTCTGTTGATTTCCAAAATAGAAGTTCCTGTTTTAGATAAAGTAGCATTTGTACTCCCAATAAATCGAATATAATTGTTGGTTATAGAAGCATTGCTGCTAAAAGTTAAGTTGCCTGCATAGGAGTTTGTATCAAGCAATCCGATAGACATAGGCCCACCGTTTCTTGTATAACTTACATCGCCTATATAAGTACTTCCCGAATTTGTTCCACTCGCATCGTTAAATTGATTACTACCATTCATAACAATATCGGAAGTGCCTGTAATATAGTTGGAATTAAAACTTGTTATATAACCACTGTTATAATTTGATGAGTCTTTCACATATATATTTCCATCAATAAAATTATTTTCTAAATACGAGTGGCCTATACCGCTATAATTTTTTATGCTCAAAAGTCCAATTTGTAAGCTGTCCTTTTCTATAACAAATGCTTTTGTATGGTCAACAAAAATATTACCACCATTATTATTATTTTTCAAATTAAGCAGTTTAAAGTCGCTTGTCATATTTTGAGTAATATGTATATCTATAGTACCTCCTATTGTAGTTTGTATTAATGAATTTCCAAAAGTGCTATTTCCAGCAGCATTTTTTGTAAACGAAAAATTACCACTTATTGTGGAACCGGCATTAAACATGGTTGAAATACCGTTCATGGTTCTATCCACAATTAGATTTCCATTAAACAATGAAGCTGATCCGCTGCTCACACTAAGTGTTGAAGTGCCATTGCAAAGTATAGCTACATTGCCCTGATAGCTATTGGCAGAGTTAGGAGCATCTGCTTCTAAAAAAGTGTTAGAGCCTAATATAGTAAAAGTACTATTTCCTATTATAGTATTTCTTCTAAATTGTGTATTGTATCCAGTAGTGTAGTTTACATCATCGCTTAATGTGAATGTAGCCTGAATGTGATTGTCGCTTACTACTGCATAGGCATTTCCCGAGTATGCATCAATAGCAAAAGTGTTGGCTCGTATCGTATCTTTTTGTATGCTTAATCCTTTTGTATTTTGTATTAATATATTGCCTCCGTTTGTTTGATTTTCTATATTTAATAAAGTAAAAATATCTGTCTGCGATTGTGCAATATTTAAGTCTATTGTGCCTCCAATAAGCGTTTTAGAGGAAAGCGCACCAATTTCTGTTGCGCCATTACTTTGTTTGTCTAAAATAAAATTTCCACTTATGGCCGAACCTTTTGGAAAAATTTGGGTATAGCCATCTCCAGTACGTTGAATTGATAAATTTCCATTATAAGAAGATTTTTCTTTATAGCATATATAAACATTGGCAGTACCTAAAATGTCAAAATGTACATTTCCATTAAAAGTATTCGGCAATCCCAATGAGCTGGCCTCTTCAAATGCATTGCTTCCATATATTCTTATCGAAGTATTTCCGTTTACTGTATTGTTTTGCATATACGTTCTATAGCCATTTATGTTGCTGATACTATCTGCTAAGGTTAGATGGCCAATAATTTTATTGTCATAAAAATAAGAATAGTTATTGCCTCTATATGAAATAATATTTAAGGAATCTACTTTTAAGGAATCACTTTTTAAATCAAACCCCTTTGAATTATGAACATTAATTTTGCCGCCAGGCGTTTGGTTTTGTACTTTATACAAAACAAAATTTCCGATAGGATTCAAATTTGCTTGTATGTTTATCATGCCTGAAATTGCTGTTTGGCTATTTAAGTTTCCTATATAATTATCACCTCCAGCACTGTTGGTATATGAAAAGTTGCCATTTATAATAGAGCCCGAATTGAATATTTTAGTATAACCGTCTACACTTCTTTGTATTTGTAGGTGCCCATTAAATGTAGATTTGTCTTGTTGGCATATATATAGTGCTGCACTGTTTTGTATTGAAAAAATGGTATTTCCATTATAAGTATTTTTGCTATTAGCCGTGTTTGATTCATACAAAGTATTAAATCCATTAATAGTAAAATTTGAATTTCCTGTTATATAATTATCTTCCAAATAAGTAGCATATCCAGATGCATAGCTAGCGTCGTCTTCAATAAAGAGATCGCAATTTAATTTATTATGTTTCAAGTTTGCATATGTTGCACCTTTATATCCAAGTACACTCATGCTACTAAGTTTAAGAGTGTCTTGTTCTATTTGAAAACCTTTAGATCCATTAACTGTTACGCTTCCACCATTCGTTAGGTTTGAAATTCGTTGCAAACTAAATATATCTGGTGTAGAATAAGAACATTGTATAGTGCAAGTACCATTTATAATGGATGAATATGAAGTATTTCCAAAAATATTTAAGCCACCCAATAAATTTGAATAGTAAAAATTTCCATTCACTTGTGCACCATAAATAAATATGTAATTTGGCCCCTCTACAGTTCTATTATACGATACGTTGCCGCTATATGTTGATGCCGAAGTATAACTCAAGTTCATACTCATAGAGCCATTAATATTATAAACTACATTTCCATTAAATTGATTTCCGGGGTCGCCTTCATAAAAGGTATTTGAGCCTGTTAAATTGAAAGTAATTTTATCATTTACTATACAGTTGCCCATTTTTACATTATATCCAAATTGGCCAGTATTGATATTAAATACAATATCAGTACTTGCGCTTAAGCTATTGTTTATATCAACATTAATGATAGAAGAATAACCTGGATTGGAGTTTAAGATATTAAATTCAAAACCATTTACATCAATGCTACCTCCATTGAAGTTTATATTGTTAATACTTGTATTATTCTGCAATTGTATTGAACCGCCTATGATACTTACATAATCATTGGAGCCTGGCACACCTGTGGGAGACCAATTGTTTGCAATATTCCAGCTAGATCCTGGTGCTCCTATCCAAGTAAAGGTTGTACAATAACTTGTTGTTGAGCTTAAAATTAAAAGAACGAATAGGGGGAGAAATTGGTTTTTCATAGTATATATATTTTAGAGAAAGAAAAAGTATATCTATGTAGGTTATTTCTCGGTGACTTTTGGTTTGGCTAATTTATAACTTTTTTTGTAATTAATTCATTTCTCCAATCTCAAACATATATTAGATATGGCTGAAAGGGTTGAACTACATGTACTGTCTGAGTTAAATTATTAAATTATTACGTAATACATGTATTTCATTTTCACTCTTTGTTGTACTCATAAAGGGAAAATAGTAACAGTAGGCTTTCAGCATCAAACTACATAAATTGATTTTTTTTTAATAAAAATAGATGTTATGAAGTTTTATGATGTTGTTCTAATTAGTTATTTCTTAACCTCCTATATATAATAAAGCGCAATAAAGGAGCTACCTTTGCAGACTTTTAAAAATTAATATGAATATTAGAAACATTGCAATCATTGCACACGTTGATCATGGAAAAACTACCCTTGTTGATAAAATATTGCACCAAGCCAATATTTTTAGGACCAACCAAGAGTCTGGAGAATTAATAATGGATAGCAACGACTTGGAAAGAGAAAGAGGAATAACTATTTTTTCTAAAAATGCATCAGTTATCTATAAGGATCATAAAATCAATGTTATAGACACTCCTGGTCACTCTGATTTTGGAGGAGAAGTAGAACGTGTATTAAAAATGGCCGATGGAGTTATACTCTTAGTAGATGCTTTTGAAGGGCCTATGCCTCAAACACGATTTGTATTACAAAAAGCTTTGCAACTCAACTTAAGACCATTAGTCGTAATCAACAAAGTAGATAAAGCCAATTGCAGACCAGATGAAGTACACGATGCAGTTTTTGACTTGTTTTTTAGCTTAGATGCTACTGAAGAGCAATTAGATTTTCCTACGTTTTATGGTTCAGGAAAAAATGGTTGGTTTAATACCGAAAACTCCCAATGTGATGATATAACCCCGCTTATGGATGGCATTTTACAATATGTGCCTGCTCCTAAAGTCAATGAAGGGCCTTTGCAAATGCAAATTACATCTTTAGACTATTCATCTTTTTTAGGAAGAATAGCGGTAGGACGTGTAAGTAGAGGTGCTATAAAAGAAAATCAACCGATAGTTATTATGGCAGAAGATGGTTCTTTAAGAAAATCTAAAGTAAAAGAGCTATACGTTTTTGAATCTTTAGGTAAGAAAAGAGTTGCCGAAGTAGTAGCTGGAGATATATGTGCCGTTGTAGGTTTAGAAGATTTTAATATAGGAGAAACTATTGCTGATGCCGAAACGCCTGAAGCTTTACCTTTTATTAAAGTAGATGAGCCTACTATGAATATGACTTTTAGTATCAATAATTCTCCTTTTTTTGGAAAAGACGGAAAGTTTGTAACCAGCAGACATTTACGCGATCGCCTAATGAAAGAAACAGAAAAAAACTTGGCCTTGCGAGTTCAAGACACAGACAATGGTGACACATTTTTAGTATATGGAAGAGGAATATTGCACTTAGGTATTTTAATCGAAACGATGCGTAGAGAAGGATATGAACTAACTGTTGGTCAGCCACAAGTTATTACTAAGGAGATAGATGGCAAAAAATGCGAGCCATATGAAATTTTAGTAATAGATGTGCCAATGGATTATTCGAGCAAAGCCATTGACTTAGTTACAAGACGCAAGGGCGAATTGCTTATCATGGAAACAAAAGGCGAAATGCAACACCTTGAATTTGAAATTCCTTCGCGCGGTCTTATTGGTTTACGTACACAAATGCTTACTAATACTGCAGGCGAGGCAGTTATGGCTCATCGATTTAATGAATACAAACCTTGGAAAGGTCCAATACCGGGCAGAAACAATGGTGTTCTTATCTCTAAATTCGCAGGCACATCTACTGGCTATTCAATAGATAAATTACAAGATAGAGGTACTTTCTTTATTGAGCCTGGAGAAGAATTATATGTAGGTCAAATAGTAGCTGAACATATCAAGCCCGGCGATTTATTAATCAATGCAGTAGAAGGTAAGAAATTAACCAATCATAGAGCCAGTGGTGCAGATGATGCTACCAGAATTGCACCTAAAAAAGTATTGACCTTAGAAGAATGTATGGAGTATATAGAATTTGATGAGTGTATAGAAGTAACTCCGAATTTTATACGTATGCGAAAAATAATATTGGATGAGCATGAGCGCAAAAATGCAATGAAACAAATGCAATCTGTAGCGGTATCTTAATAAAGTAGTACAATGAAATTTTTATATACTATTCTTTTCTTCAGTTTTTTTCTTTGTTCTTGTCATACAAAACGTAAAGCAATGCAAGCTTCTAAAATAGATATACAACAACTACAAGGTATATGGAAAATGACTAACATAGAGGGGCCAACAAAAGATTTGGCTGATATGTATACTCAAGGTATGCCCATTTTACAAATCAATGTCAATCAAAAAACAATTAGTGGTTTTTCGGGTTGCAATAGCTACAATTCTATATTCTCCCATGATGATAAAAAGATTTATTTTAATCAACCTTTTAGTTTGACTAAAAAACATTGTAGAGGTGGTGGAGAGGCAGTGTATTTGGAGACACTTAAGAAAGTTGACAATTTTGTAGTTGTAAACAACGAATTGAAATTGAAAATGGGTAGTGTGGTGGTCATGACATTCGAGTTAGAACTTGAATAATAAGAATCTTTGCTAATGGAACTTTTTTCGGCGCAATAGTATTTAAAAATACTTTTAAAAAAAAAATTGCAAACACCAACTTTTATATTTGATTTTGATAGCACTTTTATTCGAGTAGAAACCCTCGATGTGTTAGCCGAAATAGTAAGTGCAAATTTTTCTGAGGCAGATAAAGTGAAGCTTACATCTCAAATAAAACTACTAACAGAAAAAGCCATGTCGGGGCAGTTGTCTTTTTCTGAAGCACTAACCCAACGATTAGATTTGCTCAAAATAAAACCAGAGCATTTAACTCCACTTCAAGAAAACTTAAAAGAAAAAATTAGCACTTCATTCTTAGAAAATAAAGATTTTTTTTCAAAATACAGTCAGCATATATATATAGTTTCGGGTGGCTTTAGAGAATTTATTGTGCCCATTGCTTCTATGTTTAAAATTCCCTCATCGCATGTATTAGCCAATGAGTTTGTATGGGATTCCAATAAAACATACTTTGTTCAGCAAATTGAAAATCATTTAAGCCAAGATAAAGGTAAATGCCTTGCTGTAGCTTCTTTGCAACTCAATAAGCCAGTATATATAATAGGTGATGGCTATACAGATTATGAATTAAAAAAAGAAGGATTTGCAAATCATTTTTATTTATATGTCGAACATGTCAAAAGAGATTCCTTAGTATCGGTTGCAGATTCTTGTCTATATTCGCTCAACGAATTATTGGAACTTTTAAAGAATGAAAAAATCATTTCCTAAAAATAAAATTAATATTCTCTTATTAGAGAATATACATAATAGTGCTGCAAAATTATTGGCTGCCGATGGATTCAATGTTAGTAGTGTAGCATCTTCTTTATCCAAAAAAGAGTTGCTTAGTAAAATAGAAAATGTGCATATACTTGGTATTCGTTCTAAAACAGAAGTAGATCAAGATATATTGAAAGCAGCAAAAAAACTATTAGCTATTGGCACTTTTTGTATAGGCACCAACCAAATAGACAAATCGTTTGCAGCACAAAAAGGTGTAGTTGTTTTTAACGCTCCTTATAGCAATACACGCTCGGTAGTAGAATTGGCCTTAGGTGAAATGATTTTATTGATTAGAAACATTATAGCAAAAAATAAACTTCTACATGAAGGCATTTGGGACAAAACCACAACCAATAGTTACGAAATTAGAGGTAAGGTTTTGGGTATAGTTGGTTATGGAAATATTGGTTCTCAATTGTCCGTATTGGCCGAAGCCATGGGTATGCAAGTTGTATTTTATGATTTGGGCGATAAATTGGCACTTGGCAATGCAAAACGTATGAACACTTTAGCCGATGTATTGAAAAAGGCTGATGTTGTTTCATTGCATATAGATGGACGCGAAGAAAACACATGTTTGATAGGAAAGAAAGAATTGGATATGATGAAGCCCGGATCTATTTTTTTAAATCTCTCTAGAGGACATGTAGTAGATTATAAAGCATTAAAAAAAGCACTACTCAATAAACGTATTGCAGGTGCAGCAGTTGATGTTTATCCAGATGAACCTATAGCCAATCAGGATGGTTTTGTAAGTGAGTTGCAAGGCTTGCCTAATGTTATTCTTACTCCTCATATAGGCGGCAGTACGCAAGAAGCACAAGAGCATATAGGCGATTTTGTGGCAAAAAAATTAATTCAGTTTATAAACAAAGGCGATACCTATGGCGCTGTCAACTTTCCTAAAGTTCAACTACCAGCCTTTCAAGACAGTCATCGTATGCTGCATATTCACTACAACAAACCAGGCATTTTGGCCAGTATCAATACCTTATTTGCTAAATACAAAGCCAATATACAATCACAGTCATTAAATACTTATGGCGATGTGGGTTATGTAATAACAGACATTAACACGAATTATGATAAACAACTCATTGCCGATTTAAGTGCTGTAAAACATACTATTAAATTACGAATTCTATATTAATCAGAAGTTATAATAATGATGAGTCAAGTACAATTTTTTACTGTAGGACCTTCCAGACTGCACAGTAAGTTTCAACTTTTTATGCAAGAAGCTATTGACTTACAAATAGGTTCTATATCGCATCGTTCATCTATATTTAGCGACATCTATCAGCAGTGTGATATAGAGCTTAGAAAGCTATTACAGATACCTCAAGCACATAGTTTATTCTTTACAGCTTCAGCAACAGATGTATGGGAAAAAATGTTATTGAATACTGTTGAAAAAAAATCTTTTCATTTTATACAAGGAGCTTTTTCAAATCGCTTTTACGAGTTTTCAAAATTACTTCATAAGTCGCCAGCTTATTTAAAAGTAGAAGATGGCTTTGGGTTTGATACTATTCAAAATACAGCTATAGATTCAGATACCGAATTGATATGCACAACACAAAATGAAACTTCTTCGGGCATTCAAATCCCAGAAGAAGATTTGATTGCTATCAAAAAGGCAAATCCTAATGCATTGCTTTGCACTGATATCGTATCCAGTGCGCCTATAACATCCATAAATTTTGACTATGTAGATGCGGCATTTTTTTCTGTTCAAAAAGCCTTTGGCATGCCAGCCGGACTTGGTGTATGGATTGCTAATGAGGCATGTGTTCAAAAAACACATTATTTAGAACAAAAAGGGTGCATGATAGGAGCGCATAATACATTGCTTTTGTATGATAAGCACTATAAGAATTTTCAAACACCTTCTACACCCAATGTAGTAGCTATATATATATTAGGCAAGATAGCAGCAGATCTCAATCAAATTGGAATAGAGAAGATTCGAGAAGAAACTTTATTGAAACAAAAATTATTAATTGACTTTGAACGTGAATCTCAGGTATTATCTTTTAAAACTAAAAAAAGAGAGCATTTATCTAAAACAGTTGCAGTTTTTGATAGTAGTGTGTCTCCAAGTGAGTTGTTGAAAAAAATGAAAGATCAATCCTATATTCTTGCTTCTGGATATGGGGCTTACAAGACCAATCAAATACGAATAGCCAATTTTCCAACTTCTTCTCTTCAAGAAATGACAAGTATGTTAGATGCCTTGACAGCTATTTCTCAATAAATTTGAGAATGGATTTTAGAATAAAGGTTATTCTATACTAACGTATCTTTTTTGAATAGCACTTTATTTACTTTTAGGGCTAAAGTCCATAATACCTATAAGCATTGATTTATTTCTGTATTTAACTATTGCAAAGTAGCTATCATAGAAATTTCAACATTGACACCTTTGGGCAAACCGCTAACATGTACAGTTTCGCGGGCAGGGTAGTGGTCTTGAAAATAGCTCGCATATACTTCATTTACGGTAGCAAAATGCTTCATGTCGGATAAAAAAATAGACGTTTTCACGGCATGAGAAAAATCTATTTGAGCAGCATGTAATATGGCTTTTAAATTTTGCATCACTTGTTTTGTTTCTTCTACCAAGTCATGCGTTAGTAGTTCATCAGTGCCTGGTACTAAAGCTATTTGACCAGATATATAAAGCATACCATTGGATTTTACTGCTTGATTATAAGGCCCTATAGGTGCAGGAGCCTGTTGTGTATTAATGATTTCTTTATTCATATTTTTTAGTTGAGAAACAAATATACATAGTTCATCCTTAGTATGAATTATTCTATTAATTTTGGTTGCCTATGAACTATTATTTGTACATGGATTTTTCGGAACGCGATGCTTTTATGATGCTTGGGCATGAAAGTGGTGTTGTAGCATATAAAACCTATGCGTATGAAGAAGACCATGCCAAACATATTTTGTCCAGTATTGATGAACTATTGAACGCCAATAAGATAACACTTTCCTCTCTTAAAGCGATTGCACTCATGAATGGACCTGGCTCATATACAGGATTGCGAATAGCTCTATCTACTGCTAAAGGCTTTTGTTATGCTTTTCAAATTCCATTAATATGTTTTTCTAAACTCGATTTGATGGCTCAATTACAGATTTCAAAAAAAGATTTTATGGTCTGTTTATTACCAGCCAGACAAGGCGAAAGTTTTGCTTGCATTTATACTGCAAATGGTCTTAAAGTAGATCATCCATTTGTTTTTTTACATGAAGATTTTAATAAATTAGAACTGAAATATTCGCCTGAATGGCGTGTTGTTGATAATTATCAAATTGCTGATAACCAATGCATTAATGATGTATTGTTAAATAATCAGTTTATCCATTCTGAAATATTAAAAGCAATACAAAATAGGCATTTTGCGGATGTGCAAAGCATAGAACCTTTCTATATCAAACAAGTGCACATTAACAAAATAAACAAGTTATAAACATTTGTTTTTTTAATAATATTTGTATATTTACAAAACAATTAAAAGTATATAGTATTCCTTGATTACAATAAGGCTATATATTTTTTATTATTTAATTTTTAATTATTTACTAAAACCTGATTAAAACATGGAAAATTCTAACTCTTCTTCAAACATTTTTAGCGTAGGCAACAATGATGGATCTCTTTCTACTAAAATCAATTATTTAGAAGTAAAAAAAGGAGCAACCATTTTAAGAGCTATTAATCATAAATTAAGACAATCTATCATAAAATTGTTGGAGGAAAAGGAAAATATGACTGTGACTGAGATTTATGTAAAACTAAGAGTAGAACAATCCGTGGCATCGCAGCACTTAGCCATATTGCGAAGAGCAGAATTTGTTACTACTACGCGTGATGGGAAAAACATACATTATAATTTGAATAATAAACGTCTTGAAGAAGTCAATAAGTTTTTGAAAGATTTATTGAATAATGAATAAAATATTACTTGATATTATTTCACAGTCGGCAAGAAATTGCCGACTTTTTTTTAGCCAAAAGCATAATCATGTAGATATCCATACTCATCAGTAAGCTTACCATCTTGACAGATAGTAGCGCGCTTTATAATACTTTGAGGTTCAGAACTCAATAATGCTGGCAAAACATGCAATTCTAAAAAGCCTCCAAAATATTTTGAAGCATCTCTTGGCAGCTCGTTTGGTAAATTATCAACTGCCATTATATCTATAGTGTCATAAGAATTGATAAAAGCTTTTGTTTTTTGCTGTGTTCTTTTGTCAAAAGCATATACGGGGTCAGCTATGGTGCTGGCTCCTACATTGCATGGTATAGAACCATTTTCATCGCAAGTAATATCGGCTATGACAGGGATATTGAAATCCTTCTTTTGAATATCACTAAGTTCAAAAAGTCGTGCTATATGCTGGTCCCAGTATATTCCATTCATTAAAATATCAGTCATACTGATAAATTGCAAAAATGTACAACGATATGAAGTCGGATTTTCATGAAAATCTTCTCGTGAGTAGTTGTTGTTTTCCAAATGACGATACAGATGTTTTCCTTTTAGATGAACAAAAACTGGATATGCAAAACGTTTATTGATATAGTCATCTATACTAACTTCCGTAATATCGAGATATTGCAATATATCAAGCACACCTGTAGATACTCTGCCGCTTCCTGTAACTGCAATTTTGATAGGAGGCAATCTAAAGCCTTCATAACTTTCTTTCAATTCTTGAAAATTTTTAAAGGTATAGGCTGGCTTCAGTTCAAATTGTTTAAACTTTTTTCCATAAGTCAAAAGCCCATTGTGCGCGCCTACTACACCAGCCCAATATCCAAACCCTACTATTCGGTGCCCATCGTCGTGTGTTAAGCATTCATAATCTATCATCCTAATTTTTTTTTGGATTAAGGCTTGCATTAATGGTTTATTATAGTGCTGTGCTTTTTTGGTATGCGAAAAGAACAAATAGGTTTTGTTTGGAAGTAAGCTATCTATTAAAGCTTCCTTGACACCAAATAAAATTGTACAAGATGATAAATCTTCAGAGAGTATAATGCCTTCGGCTCTATATTCTTCATCGCTAAAACAACGAATAGGTGAGGGCTGTACAATAAATTGTACTTCTTTATATTTTTCTTGAATTTCTTTGCATTGTTTGGGCGAAAAAGGGGTCCTATTATCTCTTGGCGTTTTGCCTTCACGAACTATTCCTAATTGTATCATCACGATGTTTTAATATTGCAACAAATATAAGTTAAACATTCATGAATTATTTTGAGTTATACGATTTGCCAATTTCTATAAAAGTAGATAGAAGTATAGTTTTAAAAAAATACTATGCTTTGAGTAAGCAATTTCATCCAGATACGGTGGCACAATCAGACGACAAAGCAAAAGCACAAGCCTTACTGAATAGCTCAGATATTAATAAAGCAAAACGAGTATTGGATCAGCCCTTGTTGCGAATAGAACATATTTTGCAAATACATCATGCTTTATCGTCTGATGAGAAGCAAACCTTGTCACCGTTTTTTTTAGCAGAAATGATGGAGCTCAATGAAGACTTGGCTCAGCATGCAAGTGATGGCACCTTGACCGAAGATAAAGCAAAATTATGTATAGAACCTTTTATAGTAGAAGCTGAAAGAACAATAGCGGAATATAAAGACAAGGATGAGTTAGTAGTAGATACCGATGTATTAGAAAATTTAAAAAACTATTATTTTAAAAGAAAGTATATTGATAGAGTGGTAGAGCAATTTTTAAATCAGTAGCATGATTTAAAATGCTATCATCATTTGATAGTTAGGATTGGCGTGTGTAGGGGTAATATTAAATAAAGTATCGCCAATTTTTTTAAATCCTAATTTTTCATAAAAGCGTATAGCTCTTTCGTTTCCGACCCAAACATTGAGCCAAAACCCCAATTGATGCTCTTGCATTGCCAATTTCTTATTGATTTCAAATAGGGAATATCCAATTTTTTGTCCATAAAAATTGGCAGAAACATATAGTTTTTCTAAGTAAGCTATATGCTCTTTTTGCATTAAAATACTTTTTGTATTCAATATAATTTTTGAATAGGCAATAACATTATCATTATACATGGCTACATGAAATAACTGTTTAGGGTCTTCAAGTTGTTTTGTAATAAAATCTATGTCGTAATTTTTGTTTAAAAAGTAATCTAAGTTTTCTTTTGTTGTACTGTCTTTATGAGAATCCCTAAATGTTTCTTTTCCTAATTGTGCAATAGCATTTGCATGTTGGGCCGTAGCGCGACTATATGTTATCATATAAAAAAACTAAGTTATACTGTTGTGGAAGTGTTAGCTTGATTTTGATTTTTTTTAAAAAAAAGAAATAGTAAAAATGCGCAGATGAAACTAAGCAGCGATATGGTAACAAACAAAAATTGGCTTCCCAATTGATAATATAATAAACCACCAAGGGCATTGGCAAGTAAAAGTAATATACTTGTAATGCCTTCGTAAAAGCCTATGGCACTGGCTTTTTCTTGCTTAGGTACAAATGCTACAAGTATTGATTTGATTACACCCTGAGTGCAAGCATAAAACAAGCCATACATACTAAATGCTAAAATAAGTAAAAGCAAAGAGTGCATATAGGCAAATAAAAAATAACTTAATGCATAGATGATAAGACCTAAAATTAAGAAGTACTCTTTTTTAAAACGATCAGCTAAAATGCCTATTGGATATGAAAAGAGAGCATATACAAAATTGAAAAAAATATATAAATACAATACGTTCGTATCATCCTGAAGTGTTTCCTTAGCTTTTAATAGTAAAAACATATCAGAACTATTGACTAACGTAAAAATAAATAGGATGCCAATAAAAGCTAAATAGGTTTTTGGAGCTCGTTTAAGATAACTAAAATGAAAAATGATTTTTTGAGTAGATTCTATTTTTTTAGTTTTTATTTTTTCTTTGATAAAGAGAGTTAGAAAAATAGAAATCAAACCTGGTATAAAGGCTATAAAAAAAATTTCTTTATAATGCTTAGGATAAAAATGTAAAAAAAGCAAAGCTATAATAGGCCCTATTATAGCTCCTATGGTATCCATACTACGATGAAACCCAAAAACTTGTGTCATAGTTTCAGGTTGAGCCTCATCCGACAAAAGGGCATCTCGTGCACTACCACGTATGCCTTTTCCTATACGGTCTATACTACGAGCGGTAAATATGAGTCCCAGTTGTGTAAATAACCCCATGAGTAATCTCGAAATAGCGCTTAAGCTATAGCCAATTTGTACAAAGGGCAAACGCCGTTGGTAAGTGTCTGATAAACTTCCAGTATATATTTTTGTGAAGCCGGCTATGCATTCTGTAATACCTTCTAAAAGTCCAATAATAAAAACGGTATAGCCTATTTCTTTAAGGTATAGTGGTATAATAGGGTAGAGCATTTCACTGCTGGTATCGTTGAGCAAGCTCACTAACGATAAAATCCATACTGTTTTTGAAATATGCTTAAACATTTTTTAATACATGGTTCTAAAATACATCAAAATGTATAGGGACATTTATTTTTTAGCAAATCGCATTTTCCAAACGCCTAAAATGGCTTCTTTTACTATGCCTTTGGTCATTTTAGAAATGCCTTCTTTTCTATCTACAAATGTTATGGGTACTTCTTTGAGTTTAAATCCATATCGCCAAGCAGTATATTTCATTTCTATTTGAAACGCATAACCGATAAATCTTATTTTATTTAATGGTATAGTGGTAAGTACTTGACGTTTGTAACATACAAATCCTGCAGTACAATCTTTAACATGCATCCACGTTATTAGTCGCACATACAACGATGCTCCATATGAGATAAATATTCTATTAAAAGGCCAATTTTCTACTTTACCACCTTGTATATAGCGCGAGCCTATACTTACATCAACATTGCTATCTATGCAAGCATTATAGAGTTTAATTAGGTCTTTGGGGTTGTGCGAAAAGTCTGCATCCATTTCAAAAATAAAATCATATTGTTGTTCTAAGCTCCATTTGAAACCAGCTATATAAGCTGTACCCAAACCTTGTTTGCCTGCTCGTTCTATGAGAAATAAGCTATCTGCAAATTCTTTTTGCAGTGATTTTACTTTTTGGCCAGTGCCATCTGGTGAGCCATCGTCTACAACTAAAATATGAAATACTTCGGGCAAATCAAATACTGCTCGAATAATCTGTTCGATATTTTCGATTTCATTATACGTTGGTATGACTACTATTTTTTTCAATGTTTCAAATATAAGACCTTTCCTTTTGTGTTAAGGTTAGGTCGTATTAAAAAATTCTGCTATTATTTTTTTAGCATGGTTTCATTAAATATTTTAGAAATAATATTTTTTAATTCTAACGCAAAATCGCCTTTCATCATCCAATCATAATAGCTGGGTTCTTTTTTAAACACTTCAGCTACGGCCTTGTCTTTATATTTTCCAAAATTAAATACAGGAACATTATTTACTAATTTTATTCGATGGGTATAATCTAAAAAATCGCTTTCGCCAGAGAATGTATGTAAGGATTCCACAGTGTCGCCAATATCGTTGTAGTGTGCTATTTGAGCTAATAATATTTCAATAGTAGCAAGTGCATCGGCCTCTGCGCTATGAGCATCTTCCAAGTTTTTGTTGCAATAAAATTTATAGGCAGCTGTCAGGTTTCGAGGTTCTTTTTTGAAGAAAATTTGTTGCACATCTACCAACTTTCTTTTTTTAAAATCTACTTCTATGCCTGCACGCAAAAATTCTTCTGTAAGCAATGGCAAGTCAAACTTGTTGGAGTTAAAACCACACAAATCACAATTTTCAATATATTGCTTTATACCATTGGCTAATTCTTTGAAGTTTGGCTCATTGGCTACATCTTCATCGTAGATGCCATGTATGTCACTTGCTTCTTTAGGTATGGGCATACCCGGATTAATTTTTCTGGTTTTTTTATCTGTGTTGCCATCTGGCAATAGTTTTATAATCGATATTTCAACGATTCTATCTTTAGTAATGCTTGTGCCAGTAGTTTCTAAATCTATACAGGCTATAGGTCTTTCGAGTTTTAAATTCATGTTGTATATAGTATTATAAAATTTATTTATGGAGCCAGTTTAAAATGTCTTTTTCGTTAAGTGAAGCAAAATTAGATTCTCTCACAAGGGTAGTATCTTCAACCCATTTGATAGTAGGCAATTGCGTGCCTTCATTCATTTTTACAAAATCTTCAACACCGTTAAATATAGAATATGGAATATTCGTCATTTTGGTATCTTCAAAAAATTCTTTTACATGTGCACTATCGCCATTTAGAACGACATAGAAAGGTATGGATGGATTTTTTTGTTTCATAATTTTTATACGCTTAGCAGCCATTCTACAATAACTGCATGTAGAACTCATAAAATTAATAATATGTTTTCCGCTTCTTAATTCAAGTATTGGTGCTTTATTGCTATCCGATTGATAAAGTATTGATAGTGGTATGGGTTTGTTTAATCTTGCATCGGGTTCTTCGATATAAAAACACTCGGGCACAAAAAGTGCGAATGGCAAAATCAATGATGCCACAAATACAATTGCGATAACCCATTTTGAAAATTTAAAGTTCCATGCGTTGGCTATAAATAATAATATAAATATGGCTACTATAAGTGCTATGTTTTTCCAGATGGATTCTAAAGGTGTCATGCTGACGACTTCGCCAAAACAACCACAATTTCCTCCATCGCCATGTTTGTATATTACTAAACTAAGATAGATATTGAACGCTGTAAGTAATAGTAATGATATAGGAATTGCTATTTTTTTAAGTTTAAAATGAAAGATAAATAAAAGGCCTAAAAACAATTCAATGCCAATCATAATTCGAGCAAGCAACTCTGCGCTTGTCCAACCCAAAAAGGTGGTTTCTACTATAGTCCATCCAAACTCTTGTAGGGTAGGTATTTTTGATATAGCTGAAAAAATAAAAACGCTTCCAATAATCAACGACAATAAAATAGCGACAAGCTTACGAATCATGCAAAAATGAATAAAGGAAACAAATGTACTAATTTATCTCTTTAATACTTGTTTCTCATAAAAGTACTCAGCCATTTAAATCAAAGAATTCCAATAAAATTTGTAGAGAAATTGTCTTTTCTTCTTGTAGTTTGGCGTTGATGTAGCTATAAAATTCTTCCATTTTAAAATTATCAAGCTTTTTAAGCTCACAATTATAGCTTTTAAAAGCCATATGCCAATTTTCAAACATTCGTTTTTGTATTGGTTTTTCCTCTATTTTGATAATTCCATCATGTCTTGAATCTATATTAATTTCTTCAAAAAGGCTATCTATATGTTCTTTTTCGCCTTCTAATATTTGAAAAAAATGTTTATTACAGTATACCAAAATGCCAGTTACAGCTCTGTTTTTATTGTTTTTAGTAGAGCTTTCCAATATGGCCTGTATACTTTCGTACTTTAAACAGTCGCACGCAGTACTTACATACGACAACATATAAAGTGTTTTTTCTTTCACTCTGTAAATGTAATATTTGCTTTTGTTTAATGAAATAGCATTTATAGATTCTTTATAAATGGATAATATATCATTCTTTATACATATCCTTGACAGAACCAAAACCTATCACATCTTTTACTACTTCTTCATCTCTAAGCTCCACTGCTTTTATCAATTTATCTTTCCCAAATTTATCTTTAATGCTATACACTGTTTTGCGCAACTGATTTTTTCGAAGTTGATTGTCGAACAATTCATATTGAATATTGCTATCTGGAATAAACTGATTTACTGCTACTCCTATACTTCGTAGCTGAGGCGTAAATATGGTAGTTTTTTTTTCTTTTTCTACTTCAGCTATTTTGTCTATTAGCATGTGAAACAGATCGGTACCATCTTGGATGGGTTTTGATAAGTGTCTATACGTATCAAACTTTGCACCATTTACATAGCTACAATAAAAAGTAATGTGCTTTGTGTATACTTCATGCTGCACCATGCGGTTTTCTAATTTCATGCACAAAGACAAAAAAATATCCATAAGCATTTTTGGATTTGAACGTTGTATGCCAGATAAGGTTCTTACAGCCGACATACTTTTATATCCGTTCGAATAATAATCTACTTCGGCAAAGTTGAGGCGATAGTGCCAATAATAACCAATGATACCTCCCATAATTTTTTTTAATACTTCGGGCGATGTATGTCTTAGTTGTTTTGGATTTTTGATGCCCGCTAATTGTAATTTTTTATTCCATTTTTCGGCTATGCCTGGCAAGTCCATCAAATCTAATTTTTCTAAAATGCTGTCTATATTCTCTTTATTGATTTCAACTAAGCCATCTGGTTTTTGTAGATCGGTAGCTAATTTGGCCAAAAAAGTATTGGGTGCTATACCGATAGAACATGTAAGCCAATCGCCTACTTGAGTTTGAATAGCACGTTTTATGTCTAAAGCCAGTTTGTGCATGTCAGGATATACGAGTTCATATTCATTCAAATTAAGTACGGCCTCATCTATACTTTTGGGTATTACATTGTCTGCAAAAGATCGCAATACATTCATTACGCCTATATGATATTTTCTATAAATACTCGAATGAGGTGCTACAGAAATAATATGTGGACACAAAGCCTGTGCTTCTTTGAGTCGCATACCAGTTTTCACACCATATAGCTTAGCTTCTTTTGAAGGAGCTATAATGACACTATTGCTATGATTGCCACATACAGCAAGTGGTTTATTTCTCCAAGCCACATTTTCTTGTTGTTCACAACTTGCAAAAAAGCTATTCATGTCTATGAATAAAACTCTTGCTTTTTCTTGATATCGAGTATGATTTTTAAAAATGGCCATTGTAAATCCTTGCTCGAAGTTAGCTTTTTTTGCTTTCAGTATAAAGTTATATTTGCAACATGTCAGAAAAAAAAATCAAGACCGACTCCGGAATAGAAATACAAAAAGTATATACAGAAAACATCCAAAATCCTGAACTACCAGGCCAATTTCCTTTTACAAGAGGCATACATGAGGGTATGTATAGAGAGAAACCTTGGACTATACGTCAGTATGCTGGGTTTAGCACAGCCAAAGAATCTAACGAAAGATACCATTTTTTATTAAAACAAGGAGTAAGTGGCTTAAGCGTTGCTTTTGATTTGCCTACGCAAATAGGATATGATAGTGATGATGAAATGGCTCAAGGCGAGGTAGGCAAAGTTGGAGTAGCCATAGATACCTTAGAAGATATGGAACTATTGTTTAAAGATATTCCACTCGATCAAGTGAGTACATCTATGACTATCAATGCTACTGGATTTATTTTATTGGCATTTTATATTGCATTGGCCAAAAAACAGGGTGTGCCATTGACTAAAATTACAGGTACTATTCAAAATGATATATTAAAAGAATATGCTGCGAGAGGTACTTATATATACCCACCCAAAGCAAGCATGCGTTTGATAACAGATATATTTGAATATTGTAGTCAAGAAGTACCCAAATGGAACACCATATCTATCAGTGGTTATCATATACGAGAGGCCGGAAGCACCGCAGTAGAAGAATTGGCATTTACACTTTCCAATGGCAAAGCATATCTAAAGGCAGCTATTGAAAAAGGATTGGATATCAATATTTTTGCCAAAAGACTCTCCTTTTTCTTCAATGCGCACAACCACCTTTTTGAAGAAGTTGCTAAGTTTAGAGTAGCTCGAAAATTGTGGGCACAAATTACAAAGGAATTAGGAGCAAGCGATCCTCAAGCACAAAAATTGCGTTTTCATACTCAAACTGGTGGTAGCACCCTGACTGCGCAACAACCTTACAATAATATAGTGCGTGTAGCCATGCAAACCTTGGCAGCTACTATGGGAGGCACTCAGAGTTTACATACCAATGGATTCGATGAGGCTTTGAGCTTGCCTACAGAACAAGCAGCTTCTATAGCTTTAAGAACGCAACAAATTATTGCTGAAGAAAGTGGCATATGCGATACAGTAGACCCTTGGGCTGGTTCTTATTTTATGGAGTCGCTATGTAAACAAGTAGAAAAGGAAGCTACACTATTAATAGAAAAAATAGACGCACTGGGGGGAGCTGTAGATGCCATTGAACAAGGATTTATGCAAGAAAAAATAGCATCTTCCAGCTATATTTATCAACAAGAAATAGAACGTGGAGAAAAGATAATAGTTGGTATTAATAAATATATTGAACAGGAGCATACGCAAATTCCAATAATGAAAATAGATGCATCGGTAGAAATTGATCAAGTGGCACGACTAAAAGCATTTAAACAAAAAAGAAACAATGAAAATGTAGCAGGGTGTTTGGAGGCATTAAAAGATGTAGCTCGTTCTACTCAAAATATTATGCCATCTGTTATTTATGCAGTCGAAAACCAATGCACATTGGGCGAAATAGCACATGCTTTACGCAATGTATTTGGAGAACATAAAGGCTAATAATTTTTTTATGGTGCAATAGTTGAAATAAAACTTTGATTATTAGGATCCCAAAGTAGAAAATCAAAAACATCAACAAAACCATCTCCATTGAAATCAGTACTTGCATAAGCACTTACAAAATTTTGATTATCGATGTCTAAATCTAAGAAATCAAAAATATCAATATTGCCATCTTGATTATTATCACCCGTATAAAATGCAAAAAAATCAGGGCTACTATTTACTTGTACTTGATTATTGCCGTAGGCAGTATTTGCATTGAGCCTAAAGTCATACATATTGGTATTAGCCATCGTGATAGGCTGTGAACTCCAAGTTTCTATGGTATTTCTGTGATCGACAACAATATAATAATTTACACCTATTGTAGAAAGTGGAAATTGGCATTGGATACTACCATCTGTTTTTAACAGCGATTTGCAAGTATGTACAGCTGCATAAGGGAAAAATGCTTCATGCAATGATACACTTACCGTATCTACAAAGTTAGAATTCGGATTAGGATCCATACCTTGATTATAAAGTACTTTTTGTAATAATCCATTATTAGTATAATAACCTTCAAGTAAGCAATTCACGTCTAAAATAGCACAATTAGTTTTTTTGTTTACTTGCAGTGTAATAGAGCCACTGGCATTGCCATAGCCTTCTGATACAATATAATAAGTACCCGGTGCTAAAGCTGTTTCAATAGATGCTCTTGTACCTGAGCATAGTGGCCCATTGTCGTCATTGCTTACTAAGGGTGTACCATTACTATTGAGTAGGTGTAAGTAAGTATCAAATGTAGAAGCGCAATGAGATAGTTGTATAGTGTCTGCATAGGTAAGTGTAAAACTATGCCATACATCTGCTGAAGTTTGATTGCTGTTTCCAGTATATGAATTACTAAAACAATGTATAGAATCATTAATTAAAGTTTGAGAATAGGGTAACTGAAAACAAGGCAATTCGCCTATTTGTATAGGATTGGCTATGGATATGCCAGGTAAAATATTACAGTTTACTAAGGTGGAAAATGGAAAAGGTCCAGCCCAGCTACTGATGCCATTATTGGAATTTGTACAATCGGCAGCTACCCAAAATTCATAATCAAAATTTGATTTGAGTCCATTAATAGTTAATGGACTTGTTACATTTGGATTGCTACCATTTCCTACATTCGGCGGTCCAAATCCATTGGGTGTAACATGTACATGCCAGTTGTTTTCAGTACATCCTGGAAGCCAACTTAGCTCTGCACTATTGGTAGTAATAGTATTGGCGGCAAGACTATTTGGTGCAACACAATTTAATGAAGGTATAATATTGATAGTATAATCTTCTGCTTCGCCATAATTATTCATGAAAGCACAGGGGACAATATTGGCACCTGTATTATTATAGCTACATCTAATTCTTAATCTGTGAGCTCCAGAAGTAACAGAGCATGGAATCGTAAAAATAATGGAAGCCGATTGTCCATTGACACCTACAGTGCCACTACCAGCCACTATGTTTGTAAATCCAATTTCATCCGAAACGTCAAATACTCCATTATTATCATAATCTATCCAAGCTTTATAACCCTCACTATACTGTCCGGCTGTTACAGTAAGCGTATATGTATTGCCAGCTTGTAAGCTCGTTGTATGTGTAGGGTTGCTACTTGTAGAATAGTCTGCATAACCATTTATTCCACTTGGACATGCCGAACCACTTGCATTATTGAGTGTGTTCAAAACTACCTGTGCTATTAAGTCGCCATCAAGACAACCCGAATTGGATGTTGTACCCCAAATAGGCGGACAATAGCAAGTACCTATATTCATAGTAATGGCATTAGAAATTGTGACTGGATTAGCAATACAAGTTGAACTCGATGTCATTTCGCAAGTAACAACTTGTGTAGGATTTGTAAAGGTGCTTGTAAATACAGCACTATTATTTCCTGTATTGACACCATCTACTTTCCATTGATAACTTGGGTTTGCGCCACCGTTTATAGGGCTTGCAGTAAATGTAACAGAAACTCCACTACAAGTAGGATTGGAGCCAGAACTTATGGCTATAGAAACAGAAGCTTGGCTCGAAGGATTTATGATAGATGTTGTAATAGAAGGCGAAGTGGTAGTAGATGTGCCACAATTACTACTAACAGAATATGTGCCAGCACCATATACTACAATAGATTGAGTGGTGTCGCCAGTAGACCAAAGATAATTTGGTGCAATGGAAGAGTTCAACACTACACTATCACCAAGACAAAATTGTAGAGGTCCATTGGGCGTAATACTTGGAGTGGGACTTTGTTGAGTCAGTGTAATGGGTACAGCAACCCAATTATTTGTCTCATCACTTTCTAAAAAATTATTTAATGGATCTGTAATAGATACAATATAATAATTTCCATTGCATACATTATTGAGTGGTATGGGCTCATTGAGGCCTATGCCATAAACATCATAACTACCTGCATAAATACCTTGTGTGAGACCACAACCAGAATGAAAACCAAGCCCTTGATTTAATACAGTTGTTACTACATTATTATTGGCATCCAGGCACTGACCATAGTTGCCTGCACAAGTACCTATATTGATTAAACAAAAACTTTGTTTGGTGCCAGATGCCACTATGGGCCAAGTAGTAGCATCAGGATTTGAAGTAGCCGTGCGCAATGTAAAACTTACAAAACTATCTACATGTAAATGTCCATGAGTTTCATGATAAGTCATTTTACCAGCAAACTTATCATAGTAAGATAAGGTATCGTTACCTGGTACTTTTTGATAAATACGTTGCTTGATTACATGTTTTATATCGTCGTTGCCAGGGCAAATGGTATTGCATGGCACAGGTGTATTTCCGCAATAACATGAATCGATACCAAATATTTCTAAAGGCCCTGCACCAATATTGGGAGTTGCATTGGATATTACAATTTGACCAGGAGTTTCCACATGATTAAATTGTATTTCCTTGGCCGAAGAAGTCATGTCGGGTAATAAATCGCATCCTGCAGCACCACCAGGGCATACACAACTTGGACACACATAGATACCTGTAGGGCCACCACCTGAAGGAATAAACTGTGGCGGATTATTTGTAAATTCTAATATCACTTGATGTACAGAACCCGTATCATCATTGGCATTATCTCGTACTACTAACTTCCAAACACCATTTGGATTTTGATTATTATTCATTGCACTCAAATCGCCAATGGGTACAAAAATACCAGAGTAGGGTGCTGAAGCATTAGAAAATGAAGTGCCATCTTGACCTAAGCATGTGTTTAAAAAATTGTTGTTAGCACCTCCAATGCCTTGAATCAGTGTTACAGAATCATTGTTTGGAGAATAGAGTTTTATTATTAAATCATTATCATACGTATGAGTGATATCTAAACAAACATGCGATATGCCAAAACTGGTATCAATAACATTTGGCAGTCCACTTATACTTATATTAATTGTATCTGATTGTAAATCAAAAATCGGCGAAAAACCAACCCACGAAAATATTTGTGCTTGGCATGTAATGCTAAAAATAGTAAATAATAAAAAAGAGAAAAAACGTTTCATGTAGATGGATTTAGAGGAAGTTAAAAGTATTTATTTTTATTTGTATTGACTAAGCTCTTACTATATTATTTAATTTACAATATAACATTTTAGAATTCCTATTTTTTTAGAAATTCGGTTAAGCGTTAAGTATTGACCTGAACAACAAGTTGCTGTTTAAAGAAATTTTTATTAAATATTTTTAGTTAAAATAAACTTCTTTTTATTGAAGTTGTTTTACTTCATCTACAATAGACCATGAGTGACAATTTCTATTTTCTTTCTTATCAAATCCCTTGTTTGATGTTGTTACTAATTCAACATTTTTGTTTCCTAATAAAATTAATTTTAATACAAATGCTGCAATGTCATAAGAATTAATATCATAATATGAAGCTCCTCTTTCAGTAAGCCACCAATTTATATCTGGCTCATGAAAAAGAATAAAATTCTCATAGAACTTTAAATATAATGTATAATTATATTACAAAGCATTTGTTCTCACTTTACTATCTCAATAGTTTGTAATTAGCGGTATTGAATTAGAGATATATCTTTCTTTTAAAAAAAAGTGTTCAATAAACAATAGCTTATTGAACACTTTACTTTTTAGTTAGTACTTACTTTTTTATTTTATTAGCTTAAATGTTTTACGTTGATTGTCTGAATTCGTAATAGAAAGAATATACATGCCTTTTGGAAAATTTTCTGTAGGGATGGCTTGCGATAATATTTCAGCTTCTAAAGTAGCTTTATACAATTTTCGGCCATTGATATCATATACTTCTATATAGTGCTCATTTTTCAAATTATATTCTGTAGGCAACAATTGTATGTGTATATCATCAATAAAAGGATTTGGACTAACGTTTAATTCAAATGGCTCTATCATATCTGGAATAAAAGTTTGTTTAAATGCTAGCACAGGTTCAAGTATGTTTATTGTATAATCTTCTGTTTCGCCATATGTAAAAACTTCACATGAAGATGTAGGATAGCTGCCTTGTTTCATTGCAACACGAATTCTTTTTTGTCCGGCTGTTACAGAAGAAGGCACATTGAGTGAAAATGATAGGTTGCTACTGGATGTAGAATTTATTGAATAGACTTGTTCACCGGCGTCATTAAAATCGCCATCGCTATTGTAATCTATCCAAATGCGCCAATACACTCGGTATTTTGTTTTGCGATAGCCAGCAGAAAAAGTTAAGGTCGATGGTGTTCCTTTCACCACATCTGCAACAAGTGCAGAACCATCGTAATAGCCCCCATCTGAGCTGGAAGTGCGCGATACGTTTGTCAACACAAATTTATCCATCCAAGAATAATAGGTACTTGTAGAACCTGAATTGCAATAGGAAACTGCATTGGATAAAGTAGAAAAGGAAGCACTTGAAGAATATGTGCTGCAAGAGTTTTCACGTACTCGCCAAACATAAGCAGTAAGCGGATTTAGACCAGTGAGTGCATACGAATTAGTACTAACTGATACTTCAGGATTCCATGTGCTTGCATTTGCATCTTTGTATGAAATCATATAACCGCTTGCTCCAACAACAGAACTCCAAGAAAGCGTTGCACTCGAAGTTGTAATAGCAGATGTTGTTAAATTATTTGGTGCTACACAGTCATAAATAAAACTAAAGGTATCTACTCGTGTGTCATAAATACTTGAGGTTAAAACTTCAAATTGTATGCTTGTACCCAATGGTGTGGCTGGATCTAAACTTATTGCAATTTGTCCATTTGTGTTTTGCAAGGTGTTAAGTGTAGAATACGTATTTGCGCTGCCAACACTTGTGATATAAGACGATATTGGATTTACACTCACTGTGTAATTAGATGGATTGATGGAGTAATTTTTTATTGAATATGAAAAATTTGGCGAAAGCGAACTCAAAATATTTGAAGTTGTATTTGTGATTTCGGCATAGTTAGTTGATAGTTTCATCAAACCTTTGTTCATAAAAATCATAGAGTTGCAAAGCGGAATAATATTAGAAGACGCTGGATAAAACCCTTGCGCCGAGCTTCCTACTTCTGGCGTAAATGAGTATATTTTATTTTTTGTTGTTTGTTCGCCGTATTTCCAGTCGTCGCCTGCACCACTTGCCAAGTAGCCAACAGTTTGCATCGCATTTCCATAAACAAAATTATTGTCGGAGGTTAAAAATTGAGAGATTTGACTATAAAGAGGAATTTCGGGATTGGTGTTTGTTGTTACATTTCCAAAAGGATAAATACAATAATTGCCATAGGAATGAAAATCCATAGAAGCTACAAAATTTCGGCTGATACAAAAATCTCTGATAGCTTGCGTTTCGGGTTCAGAAAATGCCGCAGTTCCTCTATACGTATCATTGCTTTGTGTAGAAGAAGAGCCAGAACCACCCCAACCATAGGAATAATTTCGATTGATGTCAACACCATAAGAACCACCACTATTTAAACGACGGTTTTTTCGCCACATGCCACCGCCATTGGGGTTCATAGTTTGGTTGTAGTAGTAGCCATCAGGGTTAACACAAGGAACTATATATAATTCGGTACTATTTAATAAGTTTCTAATTTCTTTATCTGTGTTATAATTTTCGAGAACATGCCACATAAAAAATAATACTTGCGACATCGAAATGGGTTCACGTGCATGATGCACTGCGTTCATAAAAACTTCAGGTTCATTTTCATCAACATCAGGATTGTCACTAATTTTTACCATCCAAATTGAACGATTTTGAATCGAATTGCCAATAGAAGATTTTATGCTTATCAAGTTAGGATAAAGTGTTCGCATCAAATTGAGTTGATCTTCCATTTCTTGTAAAGTGAAATAACCACCATAAGAGCCAAGAGCAAAATGCGCTGGAGTTGGCACTGTAATTCCTCTTGTTTTGGAATGAGCGGCAGCACTTTTGTCTATTTCTTTATTGATTTTGGCATAATTATTTTCAAGGTCTTTGATGAGATAATCAAATTTGATATTTAGACTTTTCATAATGTCTATATCGTTATCCGATACCTCTGCAATTAGACTATTTCCTTTAAAATCAAAATGGTCAATGTCTAAACCATTATCAAAGAGCTGATGCAATTGATCGTGGTTGATTTGAGCTGAAATTCGATGAAATTTTACCTGTTGCGCAAAGCTTGATTGAAAGAACACAAGCAATCCAAAAAGAAGGGTAAATGTGATTTTGTTCATGATATTGAATTTTAATATTATTCCCTATCAAATCCTATGCCATATTGATAATCAGTTAGTTAGGCCTATTTTTTTATAATTATTAAATATAGTAAATAATGATATTATGAATTAAAATTTAGATTAAACCTAAATGATAATCTCAAAAAATGTTCAGAAATGTGCTCTTTTTTGAGAAATTTCGAATGAAAAAGAAGTTTGAATAAATAGTCTCTTTATAGTAAAATGCTTTACTGTGAAAAACTTTTGCTCACAGCCATACCATATTCTTTTACTAGAGTTCGTGGATATACTTTTGCGAGTTTAGGTTTTATTTAGGTTCTACATCATAATAAAATGTGTCTGTTGATGAACATGGTTTATGAGTTAAATGAAAACTACCATCTTTTCCTGTATTATAACTATTCAATTTATCTTTTCCTAATCCCCATTTGAATTCACCACAGTGCCCCAATCCATATTCAACACTGTTGATATTACCAATTCTTAAATTGTGAAATAATATTGTTGTGTCATGTAAAGGTGAGTTTAAAATAGTAATTTGTTCTGGAGCTTCTATATATCCTTTTGGGCTAGGTTTAAATTCGCAATAGAATGCTTCTGAACTATTGAAATTATGAGTAAATTTCAAATTAATAACAGCAGTCATTAGAGTGTCATTAGGGAATAAGTCATAATTACCACTTGGATTTATTATACTTATCAAACTATTTGTCAAGACAAGTTGATGGTAATAACTACTTGTTGAGCCATCTTGTTCAGCTGCCCTATATTTAAAACAATAGTGTCCTAAATGGTCTGTAACTGTAGAATCTTTAGAAATAACATCTCCTCCAAAACAACTATTAACTCCATAATAAAGATATAGTTTTCTTCCTTTAGCTACGTTTCCATTACAATCCTCATAAACTATTCCTTCCACTGTTTTTTTGGGGCCATGAGCAACATTAGCATTTTTCTTACATCCCAATAAAAAGAAAACAATAGGAAATGAAATTAGACTAATATTAAATATTTGTCCGAAATCTAAAGTTTTATTCTTCTTCATCATATTTTTATAGACGTTACTTTTCAATCTATCGTTTGAAAATATCTACCAAACCAAAACCATCCAAAAACTACCATTGCTTTCACAAATATACTTTAATAAAACACAATTAGAAGCGAATTAAGCGAGCTCTAAAAATGTATTTTAAAGTATATCATGACACGTATAAGTATGGTTCAATATCACAACTATATTTTCCTTGTCGTTATTTATCTATCGCTTTGTTTTTTCTCTTCATCCCAAAATGAAAAATAATTGTGCCATTGCAATGGATAGCTATGTATTTTTTGTTCTATAGCTTGTAAATAATCTTGCAACATCGTATTTATACCCTCACGACCTTTGGGGTAGATTTTACTTTTTGAGGCATAAAACGAAAAAACATGTTTTGATTTTTTCATGGCAAAAACAAAGCTTACAGGCACTTGAAAACTGGTAGCTAATACAAATGGGCCTATAGGAAAATCGGCTTCTTTGCCTAGTAAAGTACCTTTAATTGTTTTATTGCCTTCTACGTATCTATCGGCATGTATACATATCAACTCATTTCGTTGTATAGCTTCATTGATTTCATATATATGGCTCATTGTGTCACGAATAAAGATGACATTGAAACTTTTGTTTTTTACTTGCTCTAAAAATTCTTTTATCTTTTCTTGCTCTCCATCATACATCACAATATTTATTTTAGTATTATAAAATTGCAACAGATGACCAGCACCTTCCCAATTGCCAAGGTGTGCACTTACCAATAAACCTCCTTGACCTTGTTGTATTAGCTGTTCAATATTTTTTTGTCCCAAATGTTCTACTTCATATTTAGAAGCCGAACCACTCATAATAGCCAGTTTGTCTATGATACTTTTTCCAAGATAGTTAAAGTTTTCATACATATAACGTAGGGATTTCATTGAAGAAAAACCAAGTCTTTGATTGTAGAAATATCGTATATGCCGACCTGCTTTGCCTGGAAAAAAAATATAATAAATGGTTACAATTCTAAGTAAAAAGTATGTAGGGCTTAGGCCTGAGTATTTTAAGAAATATGTAAATATTTGATAGCCCAGCTTATTTCCTCTAGACGAACCCCACGCTGCCATACAACATTACATATTTAATGAGGCAACTCTATTGGTTACATATTCATAAAAATCATCGAGCGTTTTCATAGTCTGAAAATCGTCTGGTTTTACTTTAAATCCAAAGTTTTTTTCTATACTAACAACTAAATCTACATAGTCTAAGCTATCTAAATCTAACGCATCTTTAATGGCTGCTTGGGCTTGTAATTTATCTTCTTCAATTTCAAAATCTTCCACCAAAAAATTATTGATGATAGTCACAATTTCACTTTTGTTCATACTTGTCAGGGTTTCCATTTTTTTACTATTAAGGAGGAATTTGTACCTCCAAATCCAAAAGAATTTGACAAATATACATCAATTTCTTTTTGAATGGTTTCTGTAACAATTTTTAAATGCTGACTATCTTCATCGGGGTTTTCAAAGTTTAAATTGGGAGCTATAAAGCTATTTTGCATCATAATGGTAGAGTAAACAACTTCACTGGCTCCTGCCATCCAGCATTCATGCCCAGTCATTCCTTTGGTAGAGCTTATGTAGGGTATGTGGTTTTGAAAAACTTCCAAAATAGCTTTGGCCTCGCTTGCATCGCCGGCTGGGGTAGAGGTAGCATGGGCGTTGAGGTAGTCAATACTGGCTATATCAATATCAGCGTTTTTTATAGCCATTTTTAAGGAGCGGGCAGGACCATCTATAGAGGGGTTAGAAATATGTTCTCCATTGCTTGAAAATCCATATCCTATTACTTCTGCTATAATAGGAGCGTTACGTTTTTGAGCACTTTCTAAACTTTCTAATATGACTGTGGCAGCACCTCCGCTTGGTACCAATCCATCGCGGTCTCTATCAAAGGGGCGAGAAGCTTTTTGAGGTTCATCTTCGCGTATAGAAAATGCTCCTAAGGCATCAAAGTTGGGCATAGACATGTTATTGGTTTCTTGTCCGCCACCACATATAACAATATCTTGCAGACCTTGTTTGATATACATATAGCCCAAACCTATGGCATGAGATCCGCTGGCACAAGCAGCGCTTAGCGTTAGGTTGATACCTTTTAGTTTAAAAATTGTAGATAGGTTCATGTTGATGGTAGAATTCAAAACCTGAAATACTGAAGCCGAACCCAGTAGTTGTGTATCTTTTTTGGCTCTTATAATATCAAAGCCTTCTATAACAGGTTTGGCACAACTATCATTGCCATATATAAGCCCAATTTCTTGTTGGGCTATCATGTCTTCATGTATTTGGGCTTGTTCTATAGCTTCGCGAGTAGCCACATAGGCATATTCGGCTTGCTCTGGCATCATAATGCGTGAACGCCTATCTAGTATTCCTTTTAAATTGGGTCTTTCTACAAAGCCTGTAAGAGCACTGCGATAGCCCATTTCTTTTCGTTCTGGATCAAAACGAATGCCCGAACTTCCCTTAAACAGGGATTCTTTTACTTCGTCTAGATTTTTTCCAATACAGGAATATATTCCCATGCCAGTAATGACAACTCTTTTCATATGTTTTCTTAGGGTATTAATTCTATTTTTTCAAGTCCTATATTAATTTCAATATTACCTATCAATATATTTGCTCTTTGATTATTTATTTTTTGTATAGTACCAATTTCTTTGCTTTTAAGCAGTTTTACTTTGCTTCCCACTTGAATTTTGCCTTCTAATTTTTTAAGTTTTTTTATTTTATAAGCTTCTGTTTTTTCAAATGCTTCTTGTTCCTTTTGTTTGTGCAATTCGTAGCCTGCCAATTTTACAAATTTATGTATTACTTCTTTTTTATTTTTATTTTCTACCCAATCTATCGTCAATTTATTTAACTTTTTGCCCATAGCCATCCATTTTTTCATTTCGTTTTCTTCTTGGGTGTTTTTTTCAATTTGTTCTTCAAGTTGTGCTTTGAGCTCTTGATAGTTTCTTTTTTCAGCAGTTGTTTTAGAAATTTGTTTTTGAAGGTCGCGCTTTAGTTTTATTTGTTGCGATTTTTCGGTATGTAAACTATGTAGTAGTTGATCCATTTTTACTCGTTCTTTGGAAACTTTCTTTTTGGCACGTTCTATAAGTTCTTTGGATAAACCAATTTTTTCGGCAACTTCAAACGTAAATGAGCTGCCTGGTTCTCCTACATGCAATATATATCGAGGTTGTAGCGATTTGTTTTGGTAAAGCATACAAGCATTAAATAGGGCTTGGTGTTTAGCAGCAGACAGTTTTAAATTGGTAAAATGTGTAGTGATAATGCCCATAGCCTTGCTGTCTGCCAAATCATGAAGTATGATTTCTGCTAGTGCACCTCCCAAATCTGGGTCACTTCCTGTACCAAATTCATCTATCAGAAAAAGTGTTTTGTTGTTGGCATGATTTAGGAAATATTTCATTTTTAATAGCCTCGAACTGTAAGTACTTAGTCCATCTTCTATACTCTGGTGGTCACCAATATCTCCAAATAGTTTATCTATAATGCCGATTTCACTTTTTATAGACACAGGTATGAGCATGCCACATTGAAGCATAATCTGTAGCAAGCCAAAGGATTTCAAAGTAATAGATTTGCCTCCAGCATTAGGGCCACTAATTATCATAATTTGTTTTTCGCTGTGGAGCTGACATGTAAAAGGTATAGTTGCTAACTTTTTGGATTCATTTTGTAAAAAAAGTACAGGATGAATGGCATTGATATAATTAATTTTTTGCGTTTGGTTTAAAACAATTGGCTTATTGGCTTTTAGGCTTTTTGCTAGTGCGGCTTTAGCACAAATCAAATCAAAGTCTATTAATAGTTTGTAGAATGTCTTAATACTAGAAAGTTTGGGTCTAATAGTATCTGTTAGTTTTTTAAGTATATTGTTTATTTCATTTTTTTCGTCGCCTTCCAACAGTAATTTTTCATCGTTGTACTGAATAGCTTGAGAAGGTTCTATAAAAGCTATTTTGCCCGAACTTGAATAACTTAAAATATTTCCTTTTACTTGTCTTTTGTATTCTGCCAAAATACTTAGTACTCGTCGACCTTGAATATAGCCTTCTTCAAAGTCTGCAAGATATCCTTTTTGTTTTAGTTGGCTTATTTTTGACTTATATACGGCATCAGATTGGAGTCTATTTTTTTTCATAGACTTTCTTATTTCAAAGAGCTCATCGGATGCGGTATCGTGTATATAGCCTTCTTTATGTAATATTTGATGAATGTGTTCTAAAATATGTTGGTCTTTTTTAATATTTTTTACTTTTTCAAAAAGTTGAGGATAGGCTTCTTTTTTATCATGCAAAAATTGAAGCAAGCTATGTGCGTTTTCTACTACCTGTCTGATAGATACAAACTGTGCTATAGCAAGGACAGATTCTTGCAGACGCAAAAGACTTAATTCAGCATCAATAATAGGGAAATATTGATGAGGTATGCTACTGCCATGTTGTGAGGCCAAAAATGCCTCATATGTTTCATTGAGCCATGTTGTAATTACGTCAAAGGATGATGAAGGTTTGAGTTGCTCTACTCGTTTTTTGGTGTTGTTGTGTATGCAGTAAGAAGTTAATTTATCTATGATAAAATTAAAATCTAATTGCTCAGCTAAATTTTTTGGAAACAACTCCATAAATCAATTAGTACTATTGGGTTTGGTTTATACTACTTCAAAAATAGGCTTTAATAAGGCAGTTTCAAATTTTACTTCTTGTAAAAATAAAGCCTTAGCAGGAGCGTTGAAAAAAGCATGAGCATTATTTTTTTCATGTATGATTTGTTGAAACCTATCTACTGACCAATTTTTTCGCATGGCCATAAGTTGTGTCGCTACGAGTCCACGTACCATGCCCCTCAAAAAGCGGTTTCCTTCTACTTCAAATAAGATAGTTTGCTCTTTCTTCCACCATTTGGCTACATGTATGCTGCATATGCTTGTTTTATTATTAGCATGTTTTTTAGCAAAGGTGCTAAAATCGGTTTTTTGTATTAAGCAATTTGCAAATTCCTGCAATTTGTTTACGGAAATAGGATAGGGGTAATACCAAGCTCGGTCTTGCAAAAATGGATTTTTTTTTGTGTTTATCTGATACAGATATTTTCTGCCTATAGCATCAAATCGAGCATGAATGTGCAATGGCACTTCGTATAATTGTTTTAGCACAATATCGTCGGGTAAGATAGCATTTACATTGTATAAAAAGGAATCGGTAATTTGGCCTTCAAAATCAAATTGTAAGTAGTTTTGTTTAGCGTGTACTCCAGCATCTGTGCGACTTGATGTAGTACTTTCTATTTTATGTTTGAGTACTATTTGTAGGGCTTCGTCTACTGTTTGTTGAATACTTTTGGCGTTGAGTTGTTTTTGAAATCCATGATAGGCAGTGCCTAAGTAAGCTATTTCAGCAAAATAACGTTTACTCAAAATTGGTTGATTAGCCTTTTATAGAATGCTGAATAATTTTTTCTTTTAAAGATAAAAATTGGTCAATTTTAGTAAGTGGAATTCTTAATTTGATAGGTTCTGTACTCGATGAAATTGTTTCATTAAAATTTGGATTCCATCTTCTAAGTTTTACTACATCTTCATCTAAAAGTGTAGCTATAGATTCTATTTTGTATTTTCCTTTTATTTTTAAAATTGCCATTTGGTCAAGTTCAACTTGAGAAAAACTAATTTCTTTTGCGTCATTTTGATTGTCATCGGCTATATCAATATCATCATCTTCTTCCTCTTTATTGTTTTTGATATTGGATTTTGAATATGTGTTTTTGAATGACGAAAAATTGGCTTTTGGTCCTTTAGCTTCTTTTGGCACCGCACCCAAGGATAGTACATTGGAGTGCTTGTCCAAAAAAGTAGTAGTAGCTATGAATGCCATAACATGATTTTGAGTTTCTCCAGGTAATTTCTTTTTAATATCCCAAAAGCTACGACCATTGCCAGCATTGATAGCTCTTAGTACTGGAGCTGGCCCACTATTATAGGCTGCTATTACTAATAGCCAGTCATGAAACATTCCATGTAATCTTTTGAGATATTTGGCAGCTGCATTGGTGCTTTTATAAAAATCTCTTCTTTCGTCTATAGATTCATCTACTCGAAGACCCATCATTTTGGCTGTGCCTTCCATAAACTGCCAAGCGCCTACTGCCCCTACTGGCGATACAGCATTGCAATTCATAGCAGATTCTATTATTGCTAATGATTTCATTTCATGAGGTAATTTGTATTTTCTCATGATATTTTCGATTAGTTTAAACTGCCCTTTGTAGTTTTTCTGTATTCTTGCTAATCTTGAACCATGGTTTTTGTGGTAATTTTTTACATAGTCTAATATGTATGTAGTATATGGTCCATAAATAGATGAACTGATTTTGAAATTACCAAGCGCAGAAGGTTTTTCACTGTTGTCAACAAGTTTACGCTTTACAAATCGGGTACTATCTGTAGCATTTTTATCTATGGTTTTAGCAGGTGCTTGATTATTTTCTTTTATTTCTTCCTTTACTATTTTAAGATGAGCAGGAATCGTTGATTTATCTGATACTTTAATAATAGTGATGCTATCCTGGTTATTTGCAAATATGGAGTTAGCAGACATTATAAGGAGTGTTGTAAGCACTGAAAATAATGGAGTTAATTTCATTTTTTGTATTCGACTGTTCGTTTAAAATAAAGTTTAGTAATAATATAAGGAGGTACTTATTCTTTTTCTTTCATACCAGCTTCTAATTCGTTCTTAATGTTGTCTTTGGCATCTTTAAATTCTCTCATTCCTTTGCCAAGGCCACGCATAAATTCTGGAATTTTTCTACCTCCAAAAAGTACAAGTACTGCAAGTACTATAAGTACCCATTCGGTACCACCGGGCATACTAAGGAGTAATATATTGCTTAGATTCATATGTTATAATTAATACTATGACAAATATAATACCTATTTTTTAGAATAAACTAAAAAGTACGTTATCAATAGTTATAAATAGGTGTTGTGTGGATAAAAAAAAACCACCTTTTGAGGTGGTTTTTTGAATATATTTTTGAAAAAAATTATTTAATAATACGTTTTTCTTTGATACGAGCAGATTTTCCTTGTCTTTCACGAAGATAGAATAATTTTGCTCTACGTACTTTACCTACTTTATTTACTTCTATGCTATCTACATTGGGAGAATAAATTGGAAATGTTCTTTCTACACCGATGTTGTCGCTCATTTTACGAACTGTAAAAGACTGTGTAAGGCCGGTGCCTTGTCTTTTAATTACAACACCTTTAAATATCTGTGTACGTTCTTTGCCGCCTTCTTGGATTTTGTAGCTAACGCTAACACTATCACCAGCTTTAAAGTTTGGTAATTCTTTTTTTGTACTTAATTCTTGATGTACAAATTTTACTGCTTCTTGCATGTCAATTCTCTTTTTGGGTTTGCAAAGGTATTTAATTTATACTAAATGAAGAAATAAATTTTACTTTTTTCTTAAATTAAAAACTGTGCCGTCTGTTTTAAAAATGTTTTTTTGTGATAAGAATTAAGGGAAAATACCAAGTTCCATATAAGATACACCCACTTTGTTAATAGAGTTAACAAAAGCTGCAGTTCTCATATCACTTATTTTTTTGTTTTTAAACCAAATATCTCTGATTTCGTGGTAAGAACCCATCATGGTATCTTCCAAACCGCTATGTACTAAATCTACTTCTTCTGGTCCATGAAGGATGATTTTCTTTTCAGTGGCTGTTACTTTTTTGCCAGTTAAAGATTCCATAGAGTCAAGTATGTGTGAGTTCATATTTTCGTTGAATCGTTTTTCCATACGACCATAGCGAACATGGCTTAGATTTTTTAACCATTCAAAATATGAAACCGTAACACCACCTGCATTGATATACATATCAGGAATGATAACAGTACCTTTTTTAGTTAGTATTGCATCGGCTTCTGGTGTTAATGGACCATTGGCAGCTTCTGCTACTATTTTAGCTTTTACTCTTCCTGCATTTTCGCCATTGATTACATTTTCTAAGGCAGCAGGAATTAATATGTCGCAAGCTATTTCTAATGCTTCTGAAGATTTTTTAATATTTTTTGCACCTTCAAAGTTTAAGATGCTTCCAGTTTTTTTACGATGTGCTACTACTTTTTCTATATCAAGACCTTTAGGGTTATATATGGCACCTTCATATTCGGCAAGAGCAATTACGGTAGCACCGCCTTGTTGGAAAAATTTAGCAGCATGGTATCCAACATTACCTAAGCCTTGTACTACTACGGTTTTGTCACTCAATCCTACTTGTAGTCCTAAGCGTTTCATCATATCTTTATCATCACACATCTCACGAACGCCATAATAAACGCCTAAACCTGTAGCCTCCGTACGGCCTCTTACACCGCCTTGAGTAACTGGTTTCCCAGTTACGCATCCTGCGCCATCTATTTCGCCTGGGCGCAAGCTCATGTAGGTATCTACTATCCAACTCATTTCTCTTGGTCCTGTTCCATAGTCTGGAGCTGGCACATCAATACCAGGCCCTATAAAATTTTTCTTTACTAATTCTGCTGTATATCGTCTTGTGATTTTTTCTAAATCGTATTCAGAAAGTGCTTTTGGGTTAATTTTAATTCCTCCTTTGGCTCCACCAAAAGGTACGTTAACGATAGCGCATTTATAGGTCATTAATGCTGCTAATGCCATTACCTCATCTTGATTGACATCCATGCTAAAACGGATACCACCTTTTACGGGTAATTTGTGATGAGAGTGTTGTACTCTATAGGCTTCAATAACTTCTATATTGTTGCCAATTTTTACAGGAAATTTTAATCTTAAAACACTATTACATGCTTTGATTTGGTCTAAAATTCCTTTGTCTTTAATGATAGTAAATGGAGCTGCTTTGTCAAAATTTCTTTCTACACTTTGAAAAAAGCTATAGTGCTCTTGTGCTGGTTTTTGTGGTGCTTTTGCCATTTTAGTTTTATTGTAAAATTTATTTATTGTTGGATTCTAATTTATTTAATTTTTTTTCAATACGAATGAGTAAAAAAATAATGCCTGCAAAGATAGTTAGCAATACCAATACTACAAGATATATTTGACCATTTTGATGAAGTATTTGGGCTGATTCTTCTGTTTTTTGTGCATAAGTATTTTTGAAAAACAAATTACTAAGTATTATAAAAATGGTACTTATTTTTTTAATCATAGAGACATTTTTTAATGTATTTTTTTCAGACTTAATTTTCGCATTCTATATTTAATATCAAACACCCAAAGACCTAACAGAATCCAGCCAAACATAGCAGGTATAGATACATATTTGAGCATATGGTCTTGTGTTTTGAGTGCTTCAAATGGCTTATTGTCGCTACCCGGATGTAGGCTTGCCAAATGCGCTGGTACTATATACACAAGGGGTATAATGATAGCAAATGAAAATATATTATATATAGCAGCAAGTCTTGCTTGTTTATCTTGATCTTTGACTGAATTTCTTAAAATAGAATAAGCAAAGTATATAAGTAGGGTAAGCCCTGCACCCACTTGTTTGGGGTCATTGCTCCAAGGTGAGCCCCATTGTATGCTTGCCCATTCCATGCCTGTAATCATACCAAAACAACCAAACCAAAGACCTGTATTGACAAATTCTTCGGATATAATGTCATGCAATTTATTGTTACTGCTTAAATATTTAATACTATATATAGTAGATAATAAAAAAGAAACTAACATGACATACCACATAGGAACGTGATAGAATAAATTTCGAATAGATTCTTTGAGCTTTGGTAAATAGGGTATTTCGATAAGTATACCCATAACTATTACATACAACAAGATAAGGACGCACAAAATTTTCCACCAATATTTTTTCATATAGTATGTATAGAAAAGAATTGCAAATATACAATAAGCTGTATGAGTTTGGTGCAGAATATGAATCTATCTAAAAAATATCTCACTATTAAAAACTAAATGCTTTTTCTATGATAGATTGTTGTTCGGCTAGGTGTGTTTTATTGTATCCACTGGCAGTAGAAGCACTTGCATTGCGTGTAAGATGTCCGAAATTAAATTGGCGAGCATCTGTATTTAATTTTAAATAAGAGAATGCTCCCATATTGTAAGGTTCTTCTTGCACCCAAAGCCATTGGGCTCCTTTGTATTTATTTTGATACAGATGGAGCAATTGTTTGATAGGCAATGGATGTATTTGTTCAAGTCTGATGATGGCCACTTGCTCTATTTGATTACTTTCTTTATAGTTTAATAAATCGAAATATATTTTTCCTGAGCAAAAAAGTACTCGTTTTATTTTATTGGGTTCTGTAGCTTGTGTATCGTCAATAACTTCCTGAAAACCTCCTTCTGTAAATGCTTCTATTGGGCTATAGGCTTTTGCTAATCTCAAATTGGCTTTAGGCGAAAAGTTTATTAAAGGTTTTCTAAATGGTAAGTGAACTTGTCTTCTTAAAGCATGAAAAAAATTGGCTGCTGTTGTACAATTGGTTATGTACATATTGTTTTCTGCACAGAGTTGCAAAAAGCGTTCCATACGGCCACTGGAGTGTTCTGGTCCTTGTCCTTCATAGCCATGTGGCAGTAACATAACTAAGCCATTCATTTTGCCCCATTTCGTTTCTGCGCCTGCTATAAATTGATCTATTATAGTTTGTGCACCATTACAAAAATCACCAAATTGTGCTTCCCATACCACCAAATTGTTTGGATTGGCCAATGCGTAGCCATATTCAAATCCTAATACTGCGTATTCACTTAGTAAAGAATTGTAGATTCTAAATGTGCCCTGATTTTCTGAAAAGTGATCGAGTCTGATATGTCTTTTGCTATCTATCTCATCGCGTATAATGGCATGCCTATGTGAAAAAGTGCCACGTGTTACATCCTGTCCACTAAGTCTTACATCTTTGCCTTCTAAAAGGATACTTCCATAAGCCATCAATTCGGCTGTAGCCCAATCTATTTCTTTTTTTTCTTGAAAAAGTTTTACTTTATCATCAAGTAGTTTCTTTATTTTTTTTAATGGTGTAAATCCTGTTGGCAAATCCATTAATTGTTTAAAAAGATGTTCTGCCTGCGAAAGTGCAATAGCGGTGTTTGGAGAGCTTTCAAAATCTTCATTTGTAGAATATCGTAAAGATGCCCAAGCATTTTCGGGTTCTTGTCTGCTATAGGGTAGTGGTTTTTGTTTTACTTCGTCAAGTCTATCTTGAAGTTGTTTCCAAAATATTTTTTCCATTTCTTGAGCCAAAGCAGCATTAATGCTATCTTTTTCATTCAAGTGTTTTACATATATTTCCCTCGGATTAGGATGTTTGTCTATAAGTTTATAGAGTTCGGGTTGTGTAAATTTAGGGTCATCGCCTTCGTTGTGTCCGTTTTTGCGATAGCATACCATATCTATAAAAACGTCTTTATTATATTTTTGTCTATATTTTAAAGCCAATTCGCAAACTTTTACAACTGCTTCTGGGTCATCGCCATTGACATGGAATACAGGTGCTTGTATCATGGCAGCAATGCTGGTACAATAATCTGAGCTTCTTGCATCGTCAAAATCTGTTGTAAAACCTATTTGATTGTTGATGACAAAATGGATAGTACCACCCGTATAGTAACCTTTGAGGTTGCTCATTTGTAATACCTCATATACTATGCCTTGGCCAGCTATAGAAGCATCGCCATGAATCAATATAGGAAGTATGTGGTCATATTCACTATTATAGATACTATCTGCTTTAGCTCTTGCAAAGCCTTCTACTATTGGGTTTACGGCTTCGAGATGTGAAGGATTAGGGGTGAGCTGAACATTGACTGACTTACCATACAATGTTTTTACATCGCTTTTGAATCCTAAATGATACTTTACATCACCACTTCCCATAGTGGTATCTATAGGAGCTGAACCTTCAAATTCTGTAAAGATTTGTTCGTAAGTCTTTTGAAGTATATTGGCTAATATATTGAGCCGTCCTCTATGAGCCATACCTATTACCACTTCTTTTACTTCATTTTCGCCCGCTTCATTGATGATAGCATCGAGGCCTGCTATTGTACTTTCACCACCTTCCAACGAAAATCGTTTTTGTCCGATGAATTTGGTATGTAAAAATTTTTCAAAAATGACTCCTTGATTCAGTTTTTCTAAAATTCTTTTTTTCTTTTCGACAGAAATTTTTGAAATCATCATTTTTTCAAATGATTCTCCTATCCATTTACATTCTTCTTCATTATTGATATAAGTATATTCAATGCCTACCGATCCAAGATATACCTGATTTAAGTAATCTATTATGTTTTTCAGTTTTGTTTCTTCCAAACCTAAAAACTCTCCAGCCTTGAAATTGGTTTCCAAATCGGATTCGCTCAAATGGAAATGATGCAATTCTAAATGTGCTTTTCTGTCTCTACGTTTGCGTATAGGGTTTGTATTGCTTAGTAAATGACCACGTTTTCTGTAGGAACGTATCATCTGATATACACTTAACTCTTTTAGAATATTTTCTGGAATTGCAATGGTGCTTGTTTTCTCTACTGATTGATTACTTGCAGTGCCGTTTTTGTGATTAGCAACTGCAAAATCAAATCCTTGAAAAAATTTTTTCAAGTCTGGGTCAACTGAATCAGGGTTTGTGATAAAATCTTTATAAATTTCTTCCACATAGCTTGGATGGGAATTGGTAATAAAAGAAAAGTCTTTCATTGCGTGCTGGAGTATTTGAGTTTTTTTGTAAAAAGGTAAAGTTACAATCTATAAAAGTTATATAATAGTAAAAGTTAAAATAAGTTAGAATCAATAGAATTGTGTTTGCAATGTATGATAGACACGCTGCATGGGCAAACCCATGACATTATAGAAACAGCCTTTGATTGATTTTATAGCGATAAGCCCTATCCATTCTTGTATGGCATAAGAGCCCGCCTTGTCATAGGGCTTATATTTTTCAATATAATGCATAATTTGTTCATCCGATAGCTTTGCAAACTCTACTTCAGTAAGCTCACTAAAAGTTACTTGTTTTTCGTGATGTAAAATAGAAACACCAGTTATAACTTGATGGGTGTTGTTTGATAGTAAAGATAGCATTTGATAGGCATCGTCTTGGTTTATGGGTTTTCCTAAAATTTTATTTTGCATCAGTACGATAGTATCTGCAGCCAAAATAATTTTATCTTTTTTTACTTCCTGAACGGCAAGTGCTTTTTGAAGAGACAAATAGGCTGGCACATCTTTGGTATCAATACTATTTGAATAGGATTCACTTTTATGATTTGTAAAAACCTCGAACTCTATTTCGGACCAAGTAAGTAATTGTTTACGACGTGGAGAAGCTGAAGCTAAAATTATAGATGGCATATAAATTAAATAAAAGATATAGAAATAATACCCATGACGGTTATAATTTTGATATATAAACTCACGTTTCCAAAGTCTTTGGAATGTTCGGCATGATATAATTTATACAACGTAATACATAATGGTATAATGACGAACAACATTAAAAATAGTTGTTGTGGAATATTGTGTAGGGTTATAAAAAAGGACGTGGTCATTAGTATAATTAAGATTGCTACTAACACATAAATAATTTTTTTGGCTGTATTGATTCCCCACACCAATGGAATTGTTTTGCAAAGCAGGGTAGTGTCTCCTTTTATATCTTCAATGTCTTTTACTATTTCGCGAATGCTTGTAATTAAAAAAGCAAATAACATATAGAGCCACAAATACTTCATGCCAGCTTGATTCCAATGCACGGTTTGGAAATTGGGTTCGTAGATGGCCACAGTCCAAAGTGTTAGAGCGGTTAATAGCGCAATACATAAATTGCCCCATATAAGTTTTCGTTTGAGAGTAGTAGAATATATTAATAATAAGAAAATAGAGACCAATTGAACAAAAATATATCGTAGTCTTAACTCATGATAGCAGATATAAAAAAGCATTCCAAGTGCCAACAGATTGAGGAATATATGTGAAAGTATGATGCTTCGTCTTTTGAATATTTTCTCTATGGTAACTCTATGCGGTTTATTGACATTATCTATACCTATATCAAAATAATCATTGATAATATATCCTGCTGCAGCTATAAACATGGTAGACATACACAAAATAGCAAATAAGTTAGGCGTCAAATGAATATGTGTATGACTATTTTCAGTAAATTTTTTTACAATAAAAAAATAACAAAGCAATTGGGTAAGCCCAATAAATAATACATTGGGCAATCGGACTATTGTAATGATACCTTTTAGGTAATTCATTAGCAATTTTTAAGTTTTGCAATAGTCTCAGTTGGGTTTTGCGAAGCAAAAACGGTATTGCCAGCAACCAATACATCGGCTCCAGCTTGTATAATTTCTGAAGCATTTTCTAAGGTAACACCTCCATCTATTTCTATTAGTGTATGCGTATTGTGCTTGTTGATTTCAGCTTTTAAGGTTTTTATTTTTTCAATTGTATGTGAAATAAATTTTTGACCTCCAAAACCAGGATTTACACTCATCATGCAGACTACATCTATATCTTCTAACAAATCAAAAATATGAGAGACAGGTGTATGAGGGTTTATAGCCACACCGGCTTTCATGCCAAGAGACTTTATTTGTTGTAAATTTCTATGTAAGTGCCTACATGCTTCTATGTGAACGCTTAATATGTCAGCTCCCGCTTTTTTAAATTCCTCAGCATATTTTTCGGGTTCTTCTATCATCAGATGTACATCTAATGTTTTTTTAGCTATCTTTTTTATGGCAGAAACTATTGGAAGTCCGAAACTAATATTAGGTACAAAACGACCATCCATTATATCTAAATGAAACCAATCGGCCTGCGAATTGTTGATCATTTGAATGTCAGTTTCGAGTTGTAAAAAGTTTGCGGAAAGTACGGAAGGTGCTATAAGAGCCATTTTTATTTCTTTATTTTTTTAGATACTCTATTTTTTGCATTGATAACATCAGGAATATCTGGATTAAAATTTAATGCTTGTTCATAGTCAATGAGTGCATCATCATATTTTTCTAATATTTCACTACATAAGCCTCTATTGTAATAAGCTTCTACGTAGTCGGGTTTCACTTGGATAGCCATATCAAAAAATCGTTTAGCTTTTTCTGTACTATCTTCTTGTAATAGTATCCAGCCCATGTTATAATATGATGTTGCAAAATTCTTATCAGTTCTAATAATTCGTTGAAATATTTCTTTTGCTTCTTTGTAGTTTCCTAAGTCTTGCCAATACATTGCTTTTCCATACAAGGGAGCTACATTGCTTGTGTCTGCTTGAAAAGCATTTTCAAAATAGGAAAGTGCTATAGGGTCTTTTCGTAATTTGTAGATAATAGCTAATTGCAAATGTGCTTCACTAAATTTTGGATCGGATTGTACTGCAGTTTGAAAATTGGATATAGCATGTGCTGTGTCTTTCATGTTTTTATAACACATACCTTTTAAAAAATAAGCTTCTGCATTATATACATCGTTTCTTAAAACAGTATTCAGTGCACCAAAAGCTTTTGGATAATCTTCAGTATAAAGAAAAAGTTTACCAATTTTTAGATGTGCTTGAATGTCTTCTGGATTTTTTTTCAATGCTTGTTGCAGCCACGACAAACTACCAGAAATATCCTTGTGTTCAAATAATATATCGCCAATGGCACTATAATAATTTGATTTGGAAGAATCTAATTGAATAGCTTTTTGGAAATCTGTTATTGCTAATGAATCCTGATTGATATGGTGATAGGCTTGTCCTCTTAGAAAATATAAGGATGATGATTTAGGATTGGCATTTATTTTTTCTGAAATACGGTCAATTTGAACATTGCTTACACTATCTAAAGAAGTCTCAGGCTTAGGTTTGTTAGTACAAGCATACAAGATGCTGAAAAAGAAAAAAATAATTGCAACACCGTGCCATTTCATATTTTACAAAATTACAAAAAAAATAATGTTATCAACCCAGAATGAAGAATGATTTTAATTCATATTATATTTGAACAATGAAAAAGCTGTATTTATGTTTTTTAGTTTTTTACACCATAGTTGTGCAAGCACAAACACCCAATTATTGTATACAAAGTCGTTTTGCTGAAAATGATTTGTTTAGTAGTATAGCAATTGCAAGCGACATAGGTGTGCAATATGGAAGTGCAATGGCTTATGGCAATATTTTAGACACCTTGACTATGGATATTTACTATCCTCAGCAAAGTATAGACCCTTTAGCTCAAAGACCATTGGTTATATTAGTACATGGTGGTGGATTTACAGCAGGCGACAAGACAGATTTTACATCGTATGCCGAACAACTTGCAAGAAGAGGTTATGTGGCTGCTACGCTTGATTACAGATTGGGTTGGAATAGTATAGGAACAGGTTTTCCTTGTACTGGCAATACTACTGAGTTAAATTTAGCCATGTATAGAGCACTTCAGGATGTAAAAGCTGGAATTCGCTATTTGTCCTTTCATGCAAATGCCTATGGTATTGATAAAAACACTATTTTTTTGGCTGGCACAAGTGCAGGTGCTTATACAGTAATGGAGGCTGCATTTATGGATCAACAAGAGGCCAATTTGGCTTTTCCAGATGCATATCAATTGCTTGGACCTATTGATTCTTCAAGCAATACGTTTTATAGCAATTTTAATATTGCAGGCGTATTTAATTGGTGTGGTGGAGTAGTTGATACTGCTATTATAGATGCCAATGAAGATATTCCAGTATTGTCCATACATGGGTTATTGGATAATATAGCACCAGTAGATACAGGTACTTTTTTATTTTGTTACAATGCGTTGAATCCGTATCCACATGTATATGGCCCTATGGCAATATATAAAAGAATGACAAATTTAGGTTTGTGTGTAGAAAGCAATTATGATGCAGCAGGTATGCATTGTATATACCCAAGTTTAGATTATGTCAACTATATACCCTCCAAGTTTACATGTTTTTTTAAAAAGATATTGTGTAATCAATGCAGTACTGATTCTAAAGTTGGCTATAATTCTTCTACTTGTATGGATTTGTATCCCAATGAAGTTCAGAATTTATCTCTGAGTGATGTAGTTTCTATTTTTCCTAATCCTGCCACAGATGTTTTGTATATAAACGCTAAAAATGCGACTGCATATCAAGTTTTGAATATAGAAGGAAAAGTAATATTAGAAGGCCAACTAGATAAAAATTGGCAAACAAACCTGGCAATAAAAAGTTTGAATAAAGGGATGTATTTTATTCAGATTGAAAATGAGAAGGGATGGATGCCTTTTACTTTTATTAAAGAGTAGAAAATACATTTTATTCTTCGTCGTTCAACAGATCGGGTCTTAATGATTTAGTTTTTCGTACAGATTCTTCATAGCGCCATTCATCAATGTTTTGAAAATGCCCACTCAAGAGTACATCAGGCACAGCTAAACCATTAAATATAGCAGGCTTAGTATAGACAGGTGGTGCCAATAAATTATCTTGAAAAGAATCGGATAGGGCCGACGTTTCGTCGTTTAATACACCGGGTATTAGTCTGCCTATACTATCTACTAAAATGGCTGCTGCCAATTCGCCTCCAGTCAAGACATAATCGCCTATTGAGATTTCGAGGGTTACATATAGATCTCGAATACGCTGGTCTATACCTTTATAGTGTCCGCATAGTAGCATAATATTATTTTGTAAAGACAGCGTATTGCACATTGATTGATTATATGTTTTGCCATCAGGGGTTAAAAAAATTATTTGATCATAAGAACGCTCATTTTTTAATTTTTCAATTACTTGACTGAGCGGTTCGCACATTAATATCATACCTGCGCCACCTCCATAAGGTGTGTCGTCTATTTGTCCATGTTTGTTGATGGCATAATCTCGTAAGTTATGTATAACTATTTCCAAAAGTCCTTTTTCTTGAGCACGCTTTAAAATAGAATGCTGAAAAGGGCTTTGTAATAAATCAGGTTGGGCACTTATAATATCAATTCTCATTGTTCTAAAGAGTTAAAATACCATCTGGGATTTGTAAAACTAATGTTTGCTTTTCTTGGTCAACGGCAATAATAAGGTCTTGGTGCAAAGGTAGCTCTATGCGTTTATTTTTATAATGCAGGGCTATTGTCCAATGAGTAGGATATTCCATGATGTTTTCTATTTTTCCTATTTCAGTTTTCTTATCATCATATAGGGTGTAATGGATGAAATCTACAAACTTGTTTGTTTTGTTTTGTTTAGTACTCTTTTCCGAAAACAAATAGATATTTTTGTTGAGTAATTTTTTTGCTTCTTCTCTCGATGCTACTTCTTCAAATTGGCATATATATTCTTGTTCGTGAGTAGCTCTAATATGTTCTATGAAAAAAGGTATCAAACTATCTTGTACCATCTCTATCATAAGGACATCTAAGGATTCTAAATTGATAGATTCTACTTCATGAACACGAAGAATTAGCTCTCCTTTGATGCCATGCAATGATGCTATTTTTCCAATCTGTTGCAAATTGAATTTATGTTTTATTATTTCCTAATGCGGTTACCGAATTTTTATTTTGCTTTTTTGTTTTTATTTGCGCATCCAAAGCTGCTATTGCTACCATGTTTACTATTTGCCTAACACTACTACCTAATTGTAATACATGTACCGACTTTTTTAAGCCCAACAATACAGGCCCAATCACTTCGCTATTGCCAAGCTCCATCATAAGATGATAGGCTATGTTTCCAGCTGATAAATTTGGGAAAATAAGTATATTCGGACTATTGTTTATTAAGTCACTAAATGGATAATTTTCTTTTAGCAATTCACTATTAAATGCCACACTACCTTGTACCTCGCCGTCTACTATAAGGTTAGGATACTTTTTATGCAATAAGTCAGTAGCTGTTCTCATCTTTTTTGCTTCGCTCAAATTGCTTGAACCAAAATTGGAGTATGAGAGCATGGCTATTTTGGGTTTTACATTATAAGCTTTTAATTGATTGGCTGCTAAGTTTGTTATCTCAACTATTTGTTCTGCGGTTGGAAATTCGTTAATAGTAGTATCGGCAAAGCATATGGGTCCTTTTTTGGTTAGCATAATATACATACCGGCCAGCATACTCGAAGGTTGTTCTACACCAATTATTTCAAGTACTGGTTTTAATGTGTCTGGGTATTTGCGTGTTAGTCCTGTTATGAGTGCATCTGCTTGCCCATGCTGCACAAGCATACACCCAAAATAATTTCGTTCACGCATTATTTTTTTAGCTTCATAGGCATTATAGCCCTTACGACCTCTCATTTCAAATAATCTTTCTCCAAATTCGGCTCTTGTTTTTTCATTTTCATCCGATTTAGGGTCAATTATTTTTACATCGTCTAATTCTATATGATTTTCTTTTAGTATGGTTTTTATTTTTTTGATATTGCCCAATAATATAGGCTCAGCTATACCTTCGTCTTTTACAATTTGAGCTGCTTTTAGTGTTTTAAAATTTTCGGCTTCGGCAAATACAACTCTTTGTTTAGATTGTTTGGCTTTATTTATTATTCCTTTTAAAATATTATCATCTTCACCTAATCGTTTGGCCAATTCTTTTTCATATGCTTGCCAATCTTGTATGGGTTGGCGTGCCACTTTAGATTTGATGGCGGCCTTGGCTACAGCAATAGAAACTGTAGTCAACAATCTTGGGTCCATAGGTTTAGGAATTATATACTCAGGGCCATAACAAAGATTTTTTTCTTGATAAGCCATGTTTACGCTATCGGGTACAGGATGTTTGGCCAATTCGGCTAAAGCATACACTGCGGCAATTTTCATTTCTTCGTTTCTGGTTTTGGCTCTTACATCTAATGCACCTCTAAAAATATAAGGGAATCCCAATACATTATTGACCTGATTAGGAAAATCACTTCGTCCTGTAGCCATGATTACATCTTTACGTGTTTTGATGGCTACATCATAACTGATTTCGGGGTCGGGATTGGCTAAGGCAAAAACGATAGGGTTTTTGGCCATGCCTTTTAACATTTCTGGAGATACTATGCCGCCTTTGCTAAGTCCTATAAATACATCTGCTTTTTTCATAGCATCTTGCAAAGAAGTAATTTTTCGAGCACTGGCAAATTTAGATTTCATAGCATCCAAATCGGTTCTGTCTTTTGTAATAGCACCCTTGCTATCAAACATAACCATGTTTTCTACTTTAGCGCCTAAGCGTAAATACAAATTGCAACAAGCCATAGCGGATGCACCTGCACCACTTATAACAATTTTAACTTTATCTATTTCTTTGTTTTGTATTTCTAATGCATTCAGAAGAGCCGCCGCGGATATGATAGCCGTGCCATGCTGATCATCGTGCATGACAGGTATGTTTAGTTCTTTTTTTAACCGCTGTTCTATTTCAAAGCATTCGGGTGCTTTGATGTCTTCTAAATTGATGCCACCAAATGTGGGTTCCAAATTTTTAACGGTTTGAATAAATTCTTCAACATTTTTGGTGTTAAGTTCTATATCAAAAACATCAATATCGGCATAAATTTTAAACAAAAGTCCTTTGCCTTCCATTACAGGTTTAGATGCCAATGGTCCTATATCGCCTAAACCCAAAACGGCGGTGCCATTGGATATAACGGCTACTAAATTGCCTTTTGCAGTGTATTTATAAACATTTTCTTCTTCTTTATGTATCTCTCTGCAAGGCTCAGCTACTCCAGGTGAGTATGCTAAGGCTAAATCTCTTTGTGTTTTAGTTTCTTTAGAAGAAATGACCTCTATTTTTCCTGGTCTTCCTTTGGAGTGATATTCTAATGCATCTGACTTTCTAATTTTTTTCATGCTGTACTAATACGTTTTTAGTGTTTCAAATATAATAACTTAATATTTTTTTATCTTAAATAAACGGGTCTAAGCGCTTAATTCGTCTATAAGAAATTTTCCCGTTATACTTTTTTTCTCTTGGCATATCTGTTCTGGCGTGCCGCTGGCCACTATAGACCCTCCTTGTGTGCCACCTTCTGGACCTAAATCTATGATATAGTCTGTAGCTTTAATAACATCTAAATTGTGTTCGATAACTAAGACTGTGTTTCCTCTATCGGTTAATTTTTGAAGTACCTGAACCAGGAGTTCTATGTCTTGAAAGTGTAAGCCCGTTGTAGGTTCGTCTAAAATATAAAAAGTATTGCCAGTATCTTTTTTGGCAAGCTCACTGGCTAACTTGATGCGTTGAGCTTCTCCTCCACTAAGCGTTACTGCACTTTGGCCCAATGTAATATAACCAAGTCCTACATCTTCGAGCGTTTTTATTTTTCGATATATAGAAGGTACGGCCTTGAAAAAATCGCAAGCGTCATGTATTGTCATTTGCAATACATCTGAAATAGATTTTCCTTTATATTTTATTTCCAACGTTTCTCGGTTAAAACGTCTTCCTTGACAACGCTCACAAAGTACATGTACATCGGGTAAAAAATTCATTTCTATAGTTTTCATACCACCACCTTCACATGTTTCACACCGACCTCCTTTTACATTAAATGAAAAACGACCGGGTTTATATCCTCTAATTTTTGCTTCAGGAATAGTAGCAAATAATTGTCTTATATCGGTAAAGAAACCACAATATGTGGCCGGATTACTTCTTGGTGTTCTGCCAATAGGAGATTGGTCTATTTCTATTACTTTGTCTATATGTTCTAAGCCTTCAATTTTTTTATAAGGCATGGGCTGTGTTTTACTCTTATAAACATGAGTGGCTAAAATAGGGTAAAGCGTATCGCTTATTAAAGTAGATTTGCCACTGCCCGAAACACCCGTGATGCCTATAAAAACACCCAATGGAAATGTTGCATTGACATGTTTCAGATTATTTCCATTAGCGCCTTTTAGAACTACTTTTTTGCCATTTCCTTTTCTTCTTTCAGTAGGAATTGTCATTTTGGTTTTGCCAGAAAGATAATGTGCTGTTGAAGAATTTTTTTTAGAAAAATGTTTGGGATTTCCTTCAGAAATAATTTCACCCCCTAAGGTGCCAGCACCAGGGCCAATATCAATAATATGGTCAGCTTGAAGCATAATGTCTTTGTCATGTTCTACAACAATGACCGTATTGCCCATATCTCTCAATTCTTTAAGTGCTTTAATCAATCTTTGATTATCGCGTTGGTGTAGTCCTATGCTGGGTTCATCGAGTATATAAGTAATGCCTTGTAGTTTGGAACCTATTTGAGTAGCTAAACGTATGCGTTGGCTTTCGCCACCGCTAAGGGTTCTGGATGTGCGGTCTAAACTTAGATATTCCAAACCTACATCGTTTAAAAAATGGAGTCTCTCATTAATTTCTTTAATGATTTCTTTAGCTATAGTTTGTTGCTTTTTATTGAGCCTTTTAGAGAGGTCTGCAAACCAGTTTTCTAATTCTTGAAGATTGTATTGAGCAAGTTCAGCTATATGTTTTCCATCTACTTTGAACCAAATACTTTCTTTCCGAAGTCTTGTTCCCAAACAAGAAGGGCATGGATTAATAAACATAAATTTTTCGGCCCATTGTTTTATATAATCGCTACTGGTACTATTAAACCATCGTATCACCATATTGACAATTCCTTCAAACTGTGTCTGATATTCTTGAGTAGATTCATTGTTGTCGTAAGAAATGTCTAAACTTATTTTTTCAGATTCGCTTCCATATAAAATCATATTGAGTGCTTTATCTGATAATTTTGAAATCGGTTTTTTAATATCAAATTTATACTTAGATGCCAATGCCAATACTTGTTGATAAACAAAGGTGTCTCGAGCTAGTCCTAAGGGTTCTATACCGCCATCGGCTATGCTTTTAGACTTGTCTGGCATGACTGCTTGCATATCAATTTGATATATAGTACCTAAACCTTTGCATTGAGGACACGACCCATAGGGCGAATTAAAAGAAAATGTATTAGGCGAAGGTTCATCGTATGAAATGCCGGTATCGGCACACATCAATAATTTAGATAAGAGTTGAACTTCTTTGGGATTATCGTGATTTTGAATAAGTACTTGTTGGTCGCCCAGTTTGAGTGCATTTTGTAAGCTTTCTGTAAGCCTTACAGCATTATCTGAATCAACAGTTAGGCGGTCAATAACGAGCTCTATATCGTGCACTTTATAACGATCTACTTGCATTTTTTCAACAAGCTCTTTTATGGCACCATCTATTCTCACTTTTAAAAAACCTTGTTTCCGAAATTGTTCAAAAAGCTCTCTATAGTGTCCTTTTCTACCTTTTACTATTGGAGCCAACAGTATGATTCTTTTTTTATTAAATTGGGTTAAAATATGCTGAAGCATTTCTTCTTCAGAATAGCGTACCATTTTTTTTCCTGTATTAAAGCTATAAGCCTCTCCAATACGAGCAAAAAGCAAACGCAAAAAATCATAAATTTCAGTAACAGTGCCAACTGTTGAGCGAGGGCTTTTATTGGTTGTTTTTTGTTCAATAGCTACTACAGGCGAAAGACCATCTACTTTGTCCACATCAGGACGCTCCATATTGCCAACAAATTGTCTGGCATAGGTCGAAAAACTTTCCATATATCTACGCTGTCCTTCGGCATGTATCGTATCAAAAGCCAAAGAAGACTTGCCACTTCCACTTATGCCCGTTATCACAGTCAATTTGTTTTTAGGAATGCTTACATCTATATTTTTTAAATTATGTTCGCGAGCTCCAATAACTTCGATCGTATTCATAGAAAAGGTAAAATTACAGTATTTAGCTTTCAGACCTATAGACTTTTGTAGTAATTTACTTTATTTCAAAAAATGTAAAAAATTAATTGTTTAGAAGTTTCGTTTTTAGTTAATTAGCAAAAAAGTACTACATGAGAATACAAAGCATATGGTTGTTGCTTGCAGCCATTACTATTTTAAGCTTATTGATGATAAATTATGGCGTATTGCCCAGCCTTTCAGAAGTCAATGCCAGTAAGGATTATGTACTGATGGTCTTTGTTTTGCTTGCAGCTATAGTGAGTTTGTTTGCTGTTTTTTTAAAAGATAGGAACATGCAAAAAAAACTTATAGTTGTGTCAGGTATTATAACAGTTGGAAGTCTATTATGGATGCTTTATAGAGCTTATATATCTAAATCACTTGAGCTCATAGTAGGATTAGTGGGCAATAAGCTCTATTTAGGTGCTGCTATGCCAGTACTTGCCTGCATATTTCTTTTTTTGGCATATAGAGGCGTACGCTCTGATGAAAAACTCCTTAGAAGTGCCGATAGATTGAGATAAACAAATAAACCTATCAAAGTATTTCGTAATATTAATTTTGTAAACGAATTTTGTAGCTATGGCAAGTATAAAACTATTAATGGCTAACGCCCATATTGAAAATATAAAAAGTTATGATGTGTACACAAAACACGGAGGCTACCAAGCAGCACAAAAAGCTTTAAATAGTTTTACCCCAGATGAACTGGTTGAAGAAGTAAAGAAAAGCGGTTTGAGAGGTAGAGGTGGTGCTGGTTTTCCTACTGGTATGAAGTGGAGTTTTTAGCCAAGCCAGAAGGGATACCCCGATACTTGGTTGTGAATGCGGATGAAAGTGAACCGGGAACATTTAAAGATCGCTATTTGATGGAGTTTATTCCTCATTTATTGATAGAAGGCATGCTTATTTCATCTTATGCCTTAGGCGCAAACGTTTCATACATATATACGAGGTGAGTATGCTTGGATTGTAGATATATTAGAAAAAGCTATTGAAGAAGCTAAAGCAAATGGTTGGTTGGGCAAAAATATCAAAGGCAAAGGATATGACTTAGAAATATATGTACAGCGAGGTGCTGGAGCCTATATCTGTGGAGAAGAAACGGCTTTGTTAGAATCTTTAGAAGGCAAAAGAGGCAATCCAAGAATTAAACCACCATTTCCGGCAGTAAAAGGATTGTGGGGATGCCCTACAGTTGTTAATAATGTGGAAACAATAGCAGCAGTTTGTCCTATCATTACAATGGGTGGCGATGAATACGCCAAAATTGGAGTAGGGCGTAGCACAGGTACTAAATTAATTTCGGCCTGTGGCAATATAAATAAGCCAGGTGTATATGAAATAGATATGACATGTAGTGTAGAAGAATTTATATATAGTGATGAATATTGTGGAGGCATACCACATGGAAAAAAATTAAAAGCCTGCATACCCGGTGGTTCTTCTGTGCCGATAGTGCCAGCTAACTTATTACTAAAAACAGCCAAAGGCGAAACCCGTTATATGAATTATGAATCGCTTTCGGATGGTGGATTTCAAACGGGCACTATGATGGGTAGTGGTGGTTTTATAGTACTCGACGAAGATCAATGCGTTGTAAGACATACTATGAGTTTAGCCCGATTTTATGCTCACGAAAGTTGTGGACAGTGCTCACCCTGTAGAGAAGGTACGGGTTGGATGTATAAAATATTGAAAAATATAGAGTATGGAAAAGGAAGCATGAAAGACATAGATTTATTGTGGGATATACAATCTAAAATAGAAGGCAATACAATATGCCCTTTGGGTGATGCAGCAGCATGGCCTGTGGCAGCAGCTATACGACATTTTAGAGATGAGTTTGAATGGCATGTAACACATCCTGAAGAAGCGCAAACAAGAAATTTTGGTTTGGCACATTATGCCAATGAACTACTTGTTAGTCAATAAAACGCTTCTTGTCATGATGGGTATTTTGTATTTCAACAGTCAAAGCCTAAATTCGTAACATTAAACAAAAAAAGTACACAGATGGGATTAAATAAAGTAGTAGCCAATGCCGACGAAGCAGTCAAAGACATAGAAAGTGGCATGACATTGATGTTGGGAGGTTTTGGCTTGTGTGGTATACCTGAACATTGTATAGCAGCTTTGGTGAAAAAAAATATAGATGGCTTGACTTGTATTTCAAACAATGCAGGTGTGGATGATTTTGGTATAGGACTGATGCTACAAAAAAAGCAAGTAAAAAAAATGGTTTCGAGCTATGTAGGCGAAAACGATGAATTTGAACGTCAAATGTTGAGCGGAGAATTAGAAGTAGAATTAATACCTCAAGGGACATTGGCAACACGCTGTATGGCTACTGGATATGGCATGCCTGTGATATATACCCCTGCGGGAGTAGGCACAGAAGTTGCCGAAGGCAAAGAAACAAGAATGTTTACTTTTTATGGCGAAGAAAAAGAATACTTGATGGAAAGAGCTTTTGAAAGCGATTTTGCATTGGTTAAGGCTTGGAAAGGAGACACTCAAGGCAATTTAATATATAAGGATACAGCTCGAAATTTCAACCCTATGATGGCTATGGCTGGACGTATTACCATAGCTGAAGTAGAAGAGTTAGTAGAGCCAGGTGAATTAGACCCCAATCAGATACATACTCCTGGTATTTATGTGCATAGAATATTTAAAGGTACAAATTACGAAAAAAGAATTGAACAACGTACTGTTAGAAAAAGAGAAGAATAATTCAAATAAAGAAAGCTTTATGATAACATCTAATACCAATTTTAAATTGGATTCAGACTAATTTTTTGGTCTGTTACAGTAGTATAATCGGAAATAAAAGGCTTTGATTTTTTGTTTTTAGACAATGGTTGTTTTATACACCCTCTCTCAACTCGTTTATATAGCAACCTATAGAGCATAATAGCAAGCACTTTTAGTATAATACTTTTTAACATTGTAGTTGGGCATCAGTTACTGTTGTTATAGGCTGTAAGATTTCTGTTTGTCATTTCGTTTCAATATTTTTTTGTTCGTTTATACGCAATATAAAGTCCGCTATTCTCTGTGTCTCGATAATTGAAAATGCCGGTTTGAAATAGTTTACATATCCAAGAAGTTCGTTTAAGGTTAACACCTTCACATACTGAAACTCCACTTGGGGTTTGGTATTTGTCATTACTATGAGGTTTTTAATTGGTATTTTTTTTTCGCCCCAATGGTGTCTGTCTAAACCCAGATGATGGTTGGTCATTTCATTGTTAAGCAACTTAAACAAAACAAAACTTGTTCTCTTTATTTGTTGCACAGGCGAATGTAAACTCAAATTTCCCATTGATTTTTCGCTCCAATTCTTGGTCTCAATAAGAAAAATTCCTGATGGTGCGACAAGAATATGGTCAATTTGAACAGACTTTATGTATTCATTTTCCTGTTTGTTATAAATTACTGGTGAAAATGAAACCGAAATGTCATTAATCAAAAAATATTCGTCAGATAGATTTTCTAATGTTTTAACAACCTTTTGTTCTCCTAAAGCACCATAGATAAAACTGTTTAGATTGTCAATTACAGTTTTTTTTCTTTCAAGTTCTGATAAGGGATGATAAACGCTTTGTTTAACAGCTTCATCGACATTTGCAGTTATAAAATGATAACGATTGCTTTTTTGTTGATGATTGTCAATAAGATGTTTAATTGTCGTTTTTATGTTGCTATCGAATTTGTTTTCTTTGTGTTTGATTTTCCTTTTATAGTTCCAATGTTTTATATCCAAAAAAAATTTCTGAAATAAATTTGTTGGAATATTTTTTTTGGAAATATTAAGTTGTTGCTTCAGATTGACGATTTCGTCCGTCAATATTTGTACTGACTGCTGTCGTTGTGATGGTGTAAGCTCCCCCAAAAATAGTACGTTTTAAAAGTAGACAAAATTTGTTAATTTTAAAATCGTAATACAATGAAGAAAAGTAAATTTAATCACAATCAGATTGCCTCTATTCTAAAGGAATTTGATACTGGCAAGTCAGTAGAGGATATATCCAGAGAACATGGCGTAAGTAAGGCAACGTTTTACAAATGGCGTCAGCGCTATGTTGGTATGGATGCAAGCGAACTTAAACGGGTCAAAGAGTTGGAAGAGGAGAATGCTCGTTTAAAGCGTATGTATGCCAATTTAGCGATGGAGTTAGATGTAGCTAAATACATTATTGAAAAAAAGCTTTAAAGCCTTGCATGAAGCGCAGTATACTTACTGAGCTAAAGAAGGAACGGCCCAAAGACATCATCAAGGCGTGTCGCATACTCAAGACAAGTAAGAGTGCATTTATTTACCAATCGGTGAAGGATGATAGCTATTTGGAAAATCAATTATTGGAATTAAGTTCTGCTCATCCTCGAGAAGGGTTTTGGAAGTATTATTTTAGGTTGAGAAATCAAGGAGATACAACAAATCATAAGCGCATGCATAGAGTATATAAGCAGATGGGTCTATCCCTACGCAGAAAGGCAAAGAAGCGTTTGCCACAGCGAATAAAGGAAAGTTTGGAGACTCCCTCATTTTTTACGCATACTTGGAGTATTGATTTTATGAGTGATGCCTTGAGTAATGGCAGTAAGTTTCGTTCATTTAATGTGATTGATGATTTTAACCGCGAGGTACTATTTATAGAAATTGATTACTCACTTAAATCGAGTAGAGTGATATGGGTGCTACGTCATTTAATCAACAGATATGGTAAACCACAAAAAATCCGTATGGACAATGGGCCTGAATTTATAGCCAAATTGGCGAGTGAATTTAGTCAGATGTACGATATAGAGTTTAAATATATAGAGCCAGGCAAACCCACTCAGAACGCGTTTATTGAGCGATTCAATAGAAGCTATCGGGAGGCTATATTGGATGCTCATCTATTCAAGGATATAGAAGAAGTCCGAGAAGTGACCGAGGAGTGGATTAGCGACTATAATCAACATAGACCACATGATGCCTTAGGGGGTATGGCCTCAGCAGTATCGAAAAAATGAAAGAAATCAAACACCTTCCTTTGGGGCTCCGTTCAGCTTCGGCTCCGCCTTCGCTTCACTACGCCCCAAAAGACCTAAACCAAAATATCAAAATATGAATAAGAAATTCTACTTTTGAAGTGTACTAAAAATGGGGAGCCTACAGATGGTCGCTCTTATTGCCTGTAACTGCAGCCAATTCCAAAAACTACCATTGCTTTCACAAATATACATGAATAAAAGGCAATTAGAAGCATATTAAGCGAGCTTGGAAAAATGGAAGTTGAAACAATTAAAAGTTCGATATCTCCATAACAAAATTTTACTGCTTAGCTTGGAATCGGTTCAGCCTGCCCCGTTTTTCGGGGTTCAACAGTGACTTCATTGTTTTCCGCATGAGCGGAACAGGCTCTATTCCGGACGCAACGAAGTCTTAGTTGTTGGGCTTAGTAGTACTTTCATATTCTATTCACTTCTATTATAGTAAAACTCATCTAACAAGGATTTCCCTTCAAACTCTATTTTTCCTTTCAATATTTCCTCAATAAAGTCTTCGATATCTTTTTGTCTTTCTGCCTTTAGAATTTCTTTCGGTTTACCATAATGTTCAGTCCAATCTGCATTGAGCTCATTTCCATTGTCATCAAGAATATTTACAAACCACTCAAAAATACTGTCTGGAATTGTTATCCTGATAACAAATCCTTTCGGTGTTTTTAATTCTAAAAATTGGGTCTGATTTTCGTCTTTCATATAATAAACCTTGTCGAGTTGTTTATACTTGTCATATTTATTATAAAGTTCTTTGCTCATTAATTTTGTCTACTTTTATTTTTTGCTATTCTGACTAACGTCAAAAACTGAGTTTGTAAATCAAATAGTTACAATTCCAAGTTCTGCTTTAGTTACCTCAAATTTACTTATTTGTTTTTTAATTCGCGTATCTAATCCAAGTCTTCTTTTTTTTGATACTTTACTAGAGTACTACAGTAAGTTACATAGCTAATTTTGTTTTTATATAATATATTTTATTTTCTCTTAATATGTAATGCCAATCTTATTTTGGTAGCAGACCAAAGTTTAGAGTGGCTTATGCAGATATTACAAACATTTAGAACAATTTATTGGGCTGTTATATTTGTATAATTGGTATAATTTTTCTTATAGCTACAAAGGGAATTTTTCATTTGCCCAAACTAAAACACAAGACAATTTATATATAGCTCTTTAAGCCATCAATGTTTAAATATTACTTCTATCCCTTACAAATACAAGAAATTAGTTTTAGGCGTAATTTTTAATAACACTTCATAAATTAATTTTACACAATTGGCTACATCGTCTTTATGTACAGTTTCTACTGTAGTGTGCATATAGCGAAGTGGTAGCGATATCAGCGCACTGGGCACACCCCCGTTGCTAAAAGCAAAGGCATCGGTATCAGTACCCGTAAAACGGCTTACAGCCTGTAATTGATAATCTATTTTTGTTTTCTTGGCAGTATCTACAATGATTTCACGTAGTGTATTGTGTACAGCTGGTCCTATACATATTACTGGTCCTTTGCCACAAGATGCTTCGCCTTGTGCTGGCTTGCTCATCATAGGTGTAGAGGTGTCGTGCGTTACGTCAGTACAAATAGCCACTTGAGGTTTTATTCTATCCGCTATCATTTTGGCTCCATTGAGTCCAACTTCTTCTTGAACGGCATTGACTATATACAAACCAAAAGGTAATTTCTTTTTATTTTCTTTAAGCAATCTGGCTACCTCTGCAATAATGATTCCACCCATTCTATTATCGTGTGCACGGGCTATCCAATAGCCATGATTGGCTTCTTCAAAACCTTCGGTAAACGTACAAACAGTACCTATTTCTATTCCAAGCTCTTCAACTTCCTTTTTTGATTTGCAATTTACATCTATCCAAATAGTTTCTACTTCTGGTTTTTTTTCAGTTTGTGGAGTTCGTACATGGATGGCTGGCCATCCAAATACGCCTCTTACTATTCCTTTTTTTGTATGAATGTTCACTCTTTTGGCAGGAGCTATTTGGTGGTCGCTTCCACCATTTCTGCATACATGTATAAAGCCATCGGCTGTAATATATTTGACAAACCAACTTATTTCATCGGCATGCGCTTCTATTACTACTTTAAAAGGAGCATCTGGATTGATAACGCCTACAACCGTACCATAGGGGTCTACAAAATGTGTATCTATATATGGTGTTAGGTATTTGAGCCATATTTTTTGACCTTCTTTTTCAAATCCTGTAGGTGAGGCATTATCCATATATTCTTTAATAAATGCCATAGAGGATGAACCAAAAAACTCTTTTTTGTTTTTGGTTGTTTTTGTGCTTTTAGCCATGCGTTAATGTGTTTTTAAGGATTTACTTCTATATCGCCCAAATCGCCCGTTTTGCTTGTGGTCAAAATTTGGGTGCCATCAAATTCTTCTAAGTCGTAGGTAATAATACATTGACTGATACCAGTATAAGAAAACTCACCATTCCATCCAGTTTTAAGTTCTGTTTTTTGTTCTTGAATAGCTGATTTTACCTTAGGCCGATAAGTATAGTGTATATAAAACTTAGTATTTTGAATAGGTTGTTTTGTAATAGCATCTACCAATCTTCCACTTACACTAAAGTTGCTACAGTCTCTGTTGCATGCACTTACGATGAGTGTAGTAATAAATAGTAGAGGCAATAAACGAAAATAAGGATTCATGTTTTTTTGAAATTAATGGTATAAGAAAACAAATATAATAACTTATACTGTAATTACTAATTTTGAATGCATAGCATGTTTTTTTATATAGCCAAACCCATCCAAAAAAGGTTTTAAGTCATTCTCATTTTTTATATTAAGCAAAAAAATACCTATAATTTGATGGAATTAAGCAAAAAGAAATATATTTGGTTTTCATATTCATCATTTTTAAACACAATAAAAAATTACGACAAGTGCCATACGAAAATTTTTCAGAGAAAAACAATGAACCAGTTTTTAGTAAACGAATAAAAGCAGGCCGTAGAAGAACCTATTTTTTTGATGTTATTTCTACTCGACAAAACGATTATTTTATAAAACTGATAGAGAGTAAAAAAAGACCCGATGATAGTGGTTATGAAAGACATAAAATTTTCCTTTATAAAGAAGATTTTAATAAGTTTTTAAACTCTTTAAAAGAAACTATAGACCATGTTAAAACAGAGTTGATGCCCGATTTTGACTTTGATGCCTTTAATCATGACCAAGAGTTTCAGCCAAGAGAAGATGTAAATCAGGATATTAATACTACAACTAACGGAGACGATCAATGGTAATACCTTGATTATATTATTTTAATCCTGAATTTATTCAGGATTTTTTTTTCATACTATGACATTCAAAAAAACAAATAAAAATATATCAATATGTTTACAAAAGAAATGATGCTAATAGGATTTGCTGTATTGGCTTTTATATCCTCATATGCCCAAAGAGATACTGAAAACCCTTTAATGGAAAAAAGTACATTACAGTACCAAGCACCAATGTTTGATTTGATAAGAAATGAACATTTTACACAAGCTTTTGAAATAGGCTTGAAAATACATGACAGAGAAATAGAAGCTATAGCTAATAATAGAGAGCCTGCAACATTTAAAAATACTATTTTGGCTTTAGAGCAAAGTGGAGAAATCCTTAATAGAGCTCAACTTATTTTTTATAATTTAACGGGCTCTAATACTAATGAAACACTTCAAAAAATAGAAGAAGAATATGCGCCAATTTTTTCTGCGCACAATGATAAAATTTACTTAGACAAAAGAATATATAAGAAAATCAAATCATTGAATATGGATGCCCTCAAAGGTGAAGATAGAAAACTTACCGAATACTATTTACAACAATTTGAATTGGCTGGCGCCAATTTAGATGAAGATAAAAAGGCACAAATAAAAGCTATCAATGAAGAATTGGCTATACTGAGTACACAATATAGTAATACCTTATTGTTGGCCCGAAAAAATGCCTCAGTTTTATTTGATTCTAAGGACATGCTAAAAGGTTTAAGCGAAAGCGATGTGCAAGCAGCTGCGCAAAAAGCCAGTGACGCTGGTTTTGACGGGAAATATATGCTGGGTATAATCAATACTACACAGCAGCCACCATTGCAAAATATGGCCAATAGTACCTCGAGAGAAAAATTATTTAATGCGTCATGGTATAGAGCCGAAAAAGGAGATAGTGCAGATACACGTACTATCGTTTTGAAGATAGCTAAGTTGCGTTTGCAAAAAGCAAAACTAATGGGGAAACGAAATTTTGCTGAATGGAAATTGCAAGACCAAATGGCTAAAAACCCAAAAGAAGTAATGCAATTATTAAAAAATTTGGCGGGGCCAGCAGTAAAAAAAGCCAATGAAGAAGCTAAAGAAATACAGCGCAAAATGAATACTAAAAACATGGAGCTAAAGCCTTGGGACTGGAACTACTATGCAGAACAAGTACGAAAAGAAAAATATGATTTAGATGAGAACGAAATAAAACCTTATTTTGAAATAACAACCATATTGGAAAAAGGAGTTTTTTATGCTGCAAAAATCATGTATGGAATTACGTTTAAAGTACGCAAGGATTTGCCAGTTTATCATCCTGATGTAGTAGCCTACGAAGTATTTGATAAAGATGGCAAAAGCATGGCTTTGTATTATCTTGATTTTTATACTCGAGATAATAAAAATGGAGGAGCATGGATGAATAATTTTGTTAATCAATCGCATGCTCTAAAGCAAAAACCAGTTATAGTTAATGTATTTAATTTCCAAAAACCAGTAGACGGTAATCCTTCATTGATTGGTTATGATGATGTTACAACAATGTTTCATGAATTTGGACATACTTTACATGGCTTATTTGCCAATCAGCAGTATGTCTCTTTATCTGGTACATCTGTACCGAGAGATTATGTAGAATTTCCTTCTCAAATCAATGAGCATTGCGCTATGGATCCTGTAATTTTAAAAAATTACGCTATTCATTACAAAACAAAAGAGCCAATACCTGCAAAGCTTTTAGAAAAAATAAAAAAAGCAGAAACCTTTAATAAAGGGTATGAAGTTGTAGAACTTTTGGCAGCTGCCACATTAGATATGGCTTGGCATACTGTAGAAAATGAAAGCGATTTTGTAGATGTAGATATGTTTGAAAAAAGAGCATTAAAAAAACAAAATTTATTATTAGATGCTGTGCCCACTCGCTATCACTCACCGTATTTTGCACATATATGGGGCGGTGGATATTCGGCAGGATATTATGCATATACATGGTCTAAAGTGTTAGATTATAACACGTTTGAATGGATGGAAAAACATGGCGGAATGACACGCGAAAATGGAGAACGATTTAGAAAATACATTTTATCCGTTGGTAATAGTGTAGATCTCAACAAAGCCTTTTCTGATTTTGTTGGGCATCAAATGCAAACCGAACCTTATCTAAAGTATTCTGGCATGTAGTTTTTTTTATAAAACTATATTTTCTATTAAAGTGTTTTTGTTAGGATAGTCAACTGTATAATGTAGGCCTCGACTTTCTTTTCGGAACTGCGCTCCTTTTACTATCAAATAAGCATTGGTAATAAGATTTCGAAGTTCGCAGAGTTGAGGCGAAAGGGTAGTGGTTTTATAAAGTTCTTCCGTTTCTTGGTGCAGCAGGTCTAATCGTTTCATAGCTCGTTCCAAACGTATATTACTTCGTACTATACCAACATAATCACTCATTGTCATTTGTAATTCTTTAATGCTTTGAGTTATCAATATCATTTCTTTGGGATCTGATGTGCCTTGTGCATTCCAATCAGGTATGTTTTCTTGATAATCATAATTGCCAATACACGTTTTGATATGTACAAAACTACTATGTGCAAATACTAATGCTTCTAATAAAGAATTGCTTGCTAAACGATTAGCTCCATGTAATCCGCTGCTGGATGCCTCCCCACAGCTATACAATCTATTGATAGAGCTCCGTCCATGTATATCTATTTTGATACCTCCACAACAGTAGTGAGCAGCTGGAGCAACGGGTATCATATCTTTACTAATATCAATATTTTTACTTTTACATACAGTATAGATATTTGGAAAATGGGTTTTGAATTTTTCTAAATTCATATGTTTACAATCCAGATATACATGCTCATCACCCAATATTTTCATTTCATTATCTATGGCTCTTGCTACTATATCACGAGGTGCTAATGAAAGCCTACTATCGTATTTTTGCATAAATTCTTCTCCTTTGCTGTTTTTGAGTATGCCACCATCACCTCGTACAGCTTCAGTAATTAAAAATGCTTGTCCAAAGCGCTTGCCTGGTTCATATAGAGCCGTTGGATGAAATTGCACAAACTCCATATTTTCTATACGTGCTTTGGCTCTATATGCCATAGCTATGCCATCGCCTGTGGCTATAGGCGGATTGGTTGTAGAGCGATATACTTGACCATTGCCACCACTTGCTATCATAGTTATTCTGGACAGAATTTTTTCTATTTGATTGTTTTTTAAATTCAACGCATAAACACCAAAACATTCTATATTGGGTGTAGCTTTTGTAATTAATCTACCCAAATGATGTTGTGTGATAATATCTACAACATAGCAATAATCAATCATTTGTATATTGCTATGTTGTTCTACTTGTGCCAATAAAGCTCTTTCAATTTCTTTTCCAGTCACGTCTTTATAGTGCAATATTCTATTTTCTGAGTGACCGCCTTCTTTACCTAATTTATAATTGCCATTTTCATCTTTATCAAATTGTGTTCCCCATTGTATTAATTCAGAAAGTCTGTCATATGCCTCATTGACTACTTTCGATACCACTTCTTGATTGCAAAGTCCATCGCCTGCCTCAAGAGTATCCTCTATATGTTTAGTGGTGCTATCTTCTTTTGTATTTACTACAGTAGCTATGCCACCTTGTGCATACTTTGTATTGGTTTCTTCTTTGGAGGTTTTAGTCAAAATTGTTATTTGGTATGATGGAAATTCATTTGCTGTTTTTAATGCAAACGATAAACCAGCTATACCAGATCCAACTATTAGTATGTCTGTCTTCATATTTTTTTGAGTATTCAAAGATAAAAGTAATTCCTTGTATTAACTTTACCATTCTAAAGCAGAATAAATTAAATATGTATAAGTATATAAGTTTTATCGTCCTGATGAGTTTTGCAAGTTTTACACAAAAAACAAATGCTCAAACAGGTAAGCGAAAACCATTAGAAATGGGTCCTGTAAAAAAAGTAGTTCCACCTCAAGTATATGGTAAGCCAGGTACTGTTCAAAATGTAGATACTACATCAAAGCAAATAAACGAAGAAATAAACAATAGCGAAATTGACCTGCAGCCAGACAAAACCCCTGTATATGAGCTTCCAACACCGGTAGAAGAACAAGTAAAAAAGAAAAAAAAGAAACAGTCAGCAGAATATAAGGAAGAAAAAGAAGCGGAGTATCTCAAAAGACAAAAAGAAATAGAGGCAGAATTAGCTTTGGAAAAAAATAAGTCTGATAGCAAGAATTTACCCCTGGTTTGGGATATTGAAAATTGTATTCAATATGCAAAAGAAAATAATACGCAAATTTCAGAAGCAGAGTTAAACAATCGTCTTGCTAAGCTTATGCTGCAGCAATCTAAGGATAGTAGATTGCCTATTGTCAATGCCGATGCCAGCTTGGGCGAAAGCTATGGGCGCTCTATAGATCCTACCAGTAATCAGTTTGTAACTAAAGGATTTTTGTATAATACAGTAGGCGTGTCCTCGCAAGCATTATTATTTGGATGGTTTCAAAAAAAGTATAAAATAGAACAATCAGAATTAGATCAACTTGCCAGCAATTATGCATTTAAACAACTTAAAGATGATATATCATTAAACGTTGCTACAGGTTTCTTACGAGTTTTATTAGCACGCGAACAAATCAAAGTCAATCAAGAACAACTAAAACTTACACAATCTCAATATGCACAAACTAAAAAATTTGTTGATGCTGGCAAAGTCCCTGAATTGAATTTATTACAAATGGCTGCACAGCTATCTGGAGATAGTGCTAATGTTTTAAATGCACAATCTGATGAGGCTATTGCTTTGCTTCAATTGCGCGCCTTAATGAACTTAGACTATGATAAAAGATTTGATATAAAAACACCCTATGTACAAGTAGAAGATCATGCAAACAGTTATTTATCTAAAACGCCAGAAGAAATTATAGACATTGCAATTGAAAACCAAAATCAAACCAAAGTCAATCAATACCGATTATTATCTGCACAGAAAACATTAGAAATCGCAAAAGCTAATCAATATCCGCAGTTATCTATATTTGCGAATTTAGGAACCAACTTTTCTTCTAATGTAAAAAATATTTCGGGTCAAACCTATGAAGGCGAAACAACCATAGGCAATATTAATGTAGGAGGCACCAGCTATCCGCTTACTACACCTCGATATAGCTATCAAACCAGAACCACACCTTTATTTAATCAGTATGGAGATAATATCAGAGCCAATGTGGGATTAAGCCTCAATATACCTATATTAAATGGATATGCAGCTCGTACTAATATACAGCGTGCAAAAATTGGTTTGGTTAGTCAACAATTAAAAGCTGATAATGACAAGCTTAAGCTCAAGCAAGAAATTTATTCTGCCTATATGCAAGCAAAAGTTGCTTTGCAAAAGTATTTTGCTTCTGAAAGTGCTCAAAAAAGTGCTCAAAAAGCACTCAATTATGCCATTAAACGATATGAAATTGGTATGATTAGTTTGTATGAATATACTTCCTCCGTAAATACTCTAAATACAAGTAATGCAAATCTAATTGCATCAAAATTTGATCTCATTTTTAAACTCAAAGTATTAGATTATTATTTAGGAAACGAAATAAAATTATAAAGACTAAAGGATATAAAGCATGAAAAAAAGCTCGATATGGATAATAACTTGTGCTGTTCTATTAATTGCACTTTTGGCCATCTTAAAGGCTACAGGTCATTTAGGAGAAAGCGCTGGTGTAAAAGTTACTGTAGAACAAGTATCGCATCAAAATATTATTGAGTCTGTAAATGCTTCTGGCAAAATATATCCATTGACTGAAGTAAAAATTAGCCCAGATGTGTCAGGAGAAATTACAGAACTTTATGTAGAAGAAGGCGATAGTGTACGAAAAGGACAAGTATTGGCTGCTATTAATTCTACTACGTATAAGAGCATGGTCAATAGAGCCAGTGCACAGCTCAATCAGTCAAAATCTTCAGTATCAAATGCTACGGCCATCAAACAACAAGCACAAGCACAGTTAGATCAGGCCAATGCAACGTTTAAACGAAATAAACAATTGTTTGATGAAAAAGTAATTAGCGCCGTTGAATTTGAAACTGCACTTGGAAATTACAAATCGGCTCAAGCCAATTATAAAGCAGCTATGGAAAGCATAAAGGGCAATCAGTATGGAGTACAGAGTGCGCAGGCTAACGTGAACGAGGCTGTTCAAAATTTAAGAAAAACAACGTTGTATGCACCCATGGGTGGTATTATTTCAAAGTTGTTTGTAAAAAAAGGAGAGCGTGTAGTGGGTACTGCTCAAATGGCTGGCACAGAAATAATGCGCGTGGCTGATATGAGCAAAATGAAAGTAGATGTAGAAGTTGGCGAAAATGATATTCAAAAAGTTAAATACGATGATACAGCGTATATTGAAGTGGATGCTTATCCCAATAGAAAATTTAAAGGGCTTGTTGTTAAAATAGCGCAGTCTAGTGTTGCCAATGGTATACAACAATCTGTAGCTACAAATGACCAAGTTGCAAACTATACAGTAAGCATAGAAATATTAAATGATAGCTATGCTGATTTATGGAACGATGATAGGAGAAATTTCCCTTTCAGACCTGGCATGTCGGCCAATGTAGAAATATTTACTAAATATAATTATGGAGTATTGGCTATACCGATTAATGCAGTCACAACACGCGAAGAAGAAGACTCTATTAAGAAAAGCGATTTTATAACAGAATACGTTTTTGTAGTAAATAAAGAAAATAAAACACAGCTTAAAGAAGTTAAAACAGGTATTCAAAATAATGAATATATAGAAGTGCTTAAAGGACTAACATTTGGAGAAAAAGTAATCGTTGCGCCCTATGCAGCCATAGCACGAACACTTAAAAAAGATACAAAGGTTAAGGTAGTACCCAAAAAATCTCTCTACGAAAATGTAGAAGAAGAAAAGGACTAAATTAAGAGGCTGTACGCAATAGTATTGTTTTCTCTGTGGCCTTTCGTGATGGTATTAACGAAGCAAAAAAGGATATAAGTAACACTAGGACAAACACTACAACAAAGTCTGATACTTGCATATGTACGGGGTAATTTTCAATTAAAAAGCTACCACTGCTGCCAAGTTTTATCCAACCAAAATATTGTTGACCCATACAAAGCAATACAGCAACCAGGAACCCCAATATCATGCCTATCAAAGCAATATACATACCAGTCAGTAAAAATATTTTTTGAATTTGCCACTTATTCATACCCAATGTTTGGAGTATCGCCACATCCTTTTCTTTTTCAATAACCAACATAGAAAGAGAGCCTATGATATTAAACGACGCGATAATGAGCATAAAAGTTAAAATTAAAAACACAGCCCATCGTTCACTTTTGAGAATTTTATAAAGCGTTTTATTTTGCTCATATCGAGTTTTAGATTCCAGTCCATAGGCATTCAAAAAAGATGTCAATTGCTTGGAAACCGTATTCATATTAGCTCCTTTTTTGAGTTTTATCGAAATGCTCGACAACTCATGGGGTTTATTTAGCAATTTTTTCATGGCATCCAAAGGCACAAAACCATAATGATTATCAACTTCTTCTTGAAGCGAAAAAATGCCTGTAATAACCATGTGTTGGGTATAATACGCATTCAACATATCAAGTTGTACACTACGTTGCTGATCATTGAAAGAATAAGCCAAAATGGGCAATCCACTTTGTTCGTTGGCACCCAATTTATTCGATACGCCAATACCTAAAACAAGTGGAACAAATGCATCGTTAATATAATTTTTGTATGTGCCGTAAAGAATATTTTTTTGAAAAGAAACAGTTTTGTCATACATAGAGTCTATCCCTTTTACTGTACAAATTACTTGTTTTTCATTGTACGTTAAAACAATTTTTTCTTCCAAACATTTACTATAGTATGCTATAGCTTTATTAGATTTTAAGTAATCAAAAAGTTTTGTTTGTTCAGAAAAAGTTTTTCCTTTTTGAGGTGTGATTAAAATTTCGGAAGCAAAGTCGCTATATAAACTTTTAATAAATAAATCAAAACCATTGTAAACAGACAATACAACAAGCAGGGCGGCAGTACCTATCATAATGGCTATAATACTAACCCAAGAAATGAGTTGTACGGCTTGCACATTTTTTTTACCCATCAGGTATCGCCAGGCTATTCTAAAAAACATGCTGTGAAATTAGATGAATATCTTTAATTAAGAATAAAAAAAAGCTTGCTATCTCTTATAGTATCAAGTTCTAAAGCTATTTTGTTAAGTTTTTTTTGCCACATTTTTAACAAAATATTACACGGCAATGCCCCGGCCAGCGTAGGAATAAAACTACTTTTGAAGTATAAAAATAAAATAACTATGGAAGCTATCAAATCAAAAATCCTTTTAGTAGAAGATGATACTAACTTTGGAAAAGTATTAAAAAATTATTTAGAGTTAAATGACTATATAGTAGAATTAGCTCGTGACGGAATATTAGGATTAGCCGCTTTTCGTAGAGAAAAATTTGACCTTTGCATTTTAGATGTCATGATGCCCAATTTAGATGGCTTTTCCTTGGGCGAAGAAATTAGAAATATAGACCCCGAAGTACCTCTTTTCTTTTTGACAGCCAAAAATATGAAAGAAGATATTTTAAATGGTTATCGTTTGGGTGCAGACGATTATATTTTAAAACCTTTTGATAGCGAAATTTTATTACACAAAATAAAAGCAATTCTAAAAAGAAATATCGAATTGAATGATAAACAAAATGAAAATTTTGAATTTACATTTAGTCGTTTTCATTTCAATAGTAAGCTCCGTGAATTGTCTATAGATAATGAAGTTCACAATCTTTCTCCAAAAGAAAACGATTTATTAAGAATGTTGCTTGAAAATAAAAATGACTTATTATCAAGAGAAATGGCTTTGAAAAAAATATGGGGTAGTGATACGTATTTTAATGGTAGAAGCATGGATGTATATATTGCTAAACTCAGAAAATTACTTCGTGTTGACGATCATGTAGAAATTATCAATGTTCATGGCAATGGTTTCCGACTTATGGTAAAAGAAGAAGCCTAATTAATATGTAAGAAAAAAACAGCTTCTTGCTTTCTAATTGAATAGTGTATTTTTGTTCAAAATATAAAAAATACACTATTTTTTTATGTCCTATTCATCACTTCATGAATGTATTCTTGATTTAGAAAAAAAAGGCGAACTACTTCGTATTAAAGAAGAGGTAGATCCCTACATGGAAATGGCTGCTATACATTTAAGAATCCATGAAAAGGGCGGTCCAGCTATTTTGTTTGAACGTGTAAAAGGAACAAAATATAATTGCGTCTCTAACCTTTTTGGCACTTTAGAACGTAGTCAATATGTATTTAGAAATTCTTTTTCTCAAGTACAGCATTTAATCCATGTAAAAAATAATCCGGCCAACATATTTAATCATTTTTTTCAGTCACTGGCTTTACTCAAAACTGCTTTTCATGCTTGGCCACTCAAAAATCCACTACAAAAACCTATTTTATTTGAAGAAATAAAGATTTCTGATTTGCCTCAAATTCATCATTGGCAACAAGATGGAGGTGCATTCATAACCTTGCCACAAGTATATTCTGAAGATATAGAAAACCCAGGTGTTTTCAATGCCAATTTGGGTATGTATAGAATACAACTCAGCGGCAACGAATACAAACAAAATCAAGAAGTTGGTTTGCATTATCAGTTACATAGAGGTATAGGTGTGCATCAGTCTAAGGCTAAACTAAAAGGTGAGCCTTTGAAAATTAGTATTTTTGTTGGAGGCCCACCTGCACATAGTGTAGCCGCTGTAATGCCTTTGCCAGAAAACATGAGCGAACTTACTTTTGCAGGAGCATTAGCGTCAAGACGCTTCCGATATTTTTATAAGGATGGTTATTGTATAAGCAGCGATGCAGATTTTGTCATCACTGGCGAAGTAAATGATGAGGTGAAACCAGAAGGACCCTTTGGCGATCACTTAGGTTATTATAGTTTAACTCATCCTTTCCCAGTCATGAAAGTGCATAAAGTATATGCCAAAAAAAATGCTATTTGGCCCTTTACTGTTGTTGGAAGACCACCTCAGGAAGATACAGCTTTTGGACAATTGATACATAAACTCACAGGCTCTGCTCTTCAAAAAGAAATACCTGGCCTCAAAGAAATACATGCAGTAGATGCTGCAGGAGTGCACCCTCTGTTGTTAGCTATTGGTAGCGAACGCTACACACCATATAATCAAACTAAACAACCAGCAGAGCTACTTACAATAGCCAATCATATATTAGGCAAAGGACAACTTAGCTTAGCTAAGTTTTTATTGATTACTGCCAATCATCAAGATCAATTGGATACGCACGATATTCCTGCTTTTTTTCAGTACATTTTAGAACGCATACATCTTCATCGTGATATTCATTTTTATACCCACACAAGTATTGACACATTAGATTACTCTGGTCATGCATTAAATCAAGGTAGCAAGGTTGTACTGGCTGCCTACGGCGAAAAAATAAGAACCTTAAGTACTGAGATTCCAAGTGTTTTGGCAAACTATAAAACCCAAATAATTATTCCTGGAATTATAGCCTTGCAATGGCAAACATTTACAACCTATGAACAAGAAGCAGAAGCTATAGCAGAGTTGATAAAGAATTGGCGTAAAGAAGATTTTGAAAATATTCCGCTTATTGTTCTTTGTGATGATGTAGATTTTTGCAAAAATTCTTTTTCTAATTTCCTATGGGTAAGCTTTACAAGATGCAATCCGGCTATGGATATGTATGGTATCAACGCTAATACCATCTATAAACATTGGGCTTGTGATGCCTTAATCATGGATAGTAGAAGCAAACCACATCATGCACCACCACTACTCAAAAATGTCGAAGTAGAAAAACGTGTAGATGAAATTTTAACTAGAGCGGCTATTAAATTTTAAATTAGCTTTTCTAATTCTTGATGTACAAAAGTGCAAATATTTTTTACATATTCTTCTGAAAAGTCAAAAGCGATACCTGCCGTTTTATACAATTCGGGCAAGGAAGTTGTATATCCTTTTTTCAATGCATTCATATAGTTTTTCAATACGGTATCTCTATCTATTTGATAAGCTTTCCACATAGACAAAGCACCTAATTGTGCTATACCGTATTCTATATAATAAAAAGGCACTTCAAATAAATGCAATTGCTTTTGCCAAAGAATTTCTTGTATGTGTTCAAGACCAGTCCATTCTATATTTTCTGGCAAAAATTCTTGATGTATTAACATCCATTGTTTTGTCCGTTCGGCCTCAGTGTGTTTTGGATTTGTATAGAGCCAATGCTGAAATTTATCTATAGTAGCTATCCAAGGAAATATTAATAGTGCACGTTCAAGCAATTCATATGTAGCTCTTTTTTTATCATTTGAATCAGGATAAAAAGTAGACCAGTACGGCAAACTAAATAATTCCATACTCATGCTGGCCAATTCGGCTATCTCCATAGGATATTCTTTAAACGCACTTAATTTCAAATCATGACATAAAAAAGAATGTACAGCATGTCCACTTTCGTGCATCATAGTTACTACATCATCGGGTGTGCCAGCAGCATTCATAAATATAAAAGGGGCTCCACTTTCTGCCAAAGGACAGTTGTATCCACCAGGAGCTTTGCCTTTTCTGCTTTCCAAATCCAAATGTTTTAAGTTTTTCATTTCTTCCAAACAATCTCCAAAATATGGGTGTACTTGCTTTAATACTTGAATACTTTTATCTAATAATTCTTGCCCATTCAAAAAAGGTTCCAGTGGTTTTTGTCCATCGGGTTCAGCATCCAAATCATAAGGATACATATGGAAATAGCCTAAAGCCTTTTTTTTATGTTCTATGAGTTTGTAAACAAGGGGCTTAATATTTTTTTTGACTGCTTCATGAAAATCTTCACATTCTTTTATGCCATAATCAAATCGACCTAAGGCATCAAACATATAATCTCTAAAATTAGCATATCCAGCATGAAGAGCTACTTCATGTCTTTTTGCTATCAGCTTATTAAAGAGAGTATTTAGTTCAGGTTCGGCTTCTTTTCGCTTTTCATACATATTCAAAAAAACCGATTTTCTAAACGCTCTATCAGATTGTTTTAAAAACTTGGCAGCTTGTTGTAGCGTATATTCTTGCTCATTTATTGTTACTGTCATACTGCCCGTTATTGCTCCGTATTGTTGGGCCAATACCGAGATGTCTGCAAACAAGGAAATATTCTCTTCTCTAAAAAGATTGATTTCATTTTGCATGCCTCTTAAATAAATTGCATATTCTTGAGTTGGAAGCTCATTGACAAATGAAGAAGATAATATTTTTTTATTTAATTTATCTGCATAGGGTTTTATATGCGGTTCTATTTCTGTGTTGAAAAACGTAAATGAAGTTTCCAAATCTTTATTTTCAGTATCACAAGTCAATTTGATTTGTCTCCAACAGGCATCTTCACTTACAAAAGCTTGTATTTCACTTATATCCTCTAATAATTGTTCCAAATCGCTTAGTGAGCTAATCTTTCTGTCAACAAGCTCTTCAAAATAGGGTTTTAAGTCATTCCAGGTTTGTAGCGTAAAGGATTTTGGAAGAAAATGGCGAGATTTTTTTTCAATTAGCATGGATAAAAAGTTTTAAAAAGCGAAATTACGAGCTATTCATTCGATAAATTCAAAAACTGAATACAATCTGTTAACACAAGAATAAAAGGCTAATTTTGAAACATTCAAAAAAAGAATTACTTTTGCACAAGAAATAACGAAAGACGAAGGGGACTGTATAAGTTCCCTTCTTTTTTAAAAGAAACTTTTAGATGACTGAGCAGGCTCAAAAGATTGAATTATTTTTTAATGAATGTTTGGAAGGAACAGACTTGTTTTTGGTAGATTTTAAACTAAAACCTACTAATAATTACAAATTCTATGTTGATTCAGACAGTGGTTTTACATTGGAAAAAAGTGTAAACCTCAACAGAAAATTAAAAAAGATGATTGAAGAGGCGGGTTTGTATCCAGAAGGCGACTATTCTATAGAAGTTTCGAGCCCAGGCTTAGATGCACCGCTCAAACTACATAGACAGTATCTAAAAAACATTGGACGAAAATTGCTTATTGAGTGGAAAGATGAAGAACAACTTGAAAAAATAGGAAAATTGATTCAGGTAGATGAAGATGGAATTGTGTTGGAAGATGTAGGGAAAGTAAAAAAAACAAAAGAACAAGAAACAGCCAAACAAGAAAAAATATTATTTACCGCTATTAAAAAAGCATTCATACAAATAGAATTTTAATAAAAAATAAAAAGATATGGCAAGTATCAATTTGATTGATTCCTTTGCGGAATTTAAAGATGCCGAAAATATAGACCGGCCAACACTAATTAAAGTTATCGAAGATGTATTTAAAACATTGCTTCGTAAAAAGTATTATCATGACGATAATTTTGATGTCATCGTAAATGATCAGACTGGAGATTTAGAAATTTTTCAGCGAAGAGAAGTTGTTCGTGATGAAGATATTATGAATGATGATACACAGATAGAACTTTCTGAAGCTAAAAAGTTAGATGATAGCTATGATGTTGGCGATGAAGTGTATCAGGAATTAAAAATGGAAGATTTTGGAAGAAGAGCTATATTAGCTGCAAAGCAAACATTAGCTTCTCGTATTTCTGACCTAAAGAAAAATATACTTCTTCAAAAATATAAAGAGCGCGAAGGCGAGATTATATCGGGCGAAGTATATCAAATTTGGAAAAAAGAAATCATGCTTATTGATGATGAAGGCAATGAATTGATTTTACCCAAGAGCGAACAAATACCTTCAGACTATTTTAAAAAAGGAGAAAGCGTAAGAGCTGTAGTGAAAAAAGTAGATTTAAGAGGCAGCACAGCCGTTATCATACTATCTCGTACAGACCCAAGCTTTTTAGCAAAATTATTAGAAATAGAAGTTCCAGAAATAATGGACGGCTTAATTAGCATTAAAAAAATAGTTAGAGAACCAGGCGAAAGAGCAAAAGTAGCAGTAGAAAGCTATGATGATCGTATAGACCCAGTAGGGGCCTGTGTGGGTATGAAAGGAAGTAGAATACATGGTATAGTAAGAGAACTAAGAAACGAAAATATTGATATAATTAACTTTACTCAAAACCTACAACTCCTTATACAGCGTTCTTTGACGCCTGCCAAAATATCGAGCATGAACATAGATGATGAAAACAAATATGTAGAAGCATTTATGAAAGCCGATCAAGTATCTTTGGCTATAGGTCGTAAAGGTGTTAATATCAAATTAGCACAAGAACTTACTGGATACAACATAGACGTATTTAGAGAAGATTTAGAAGATGGAGAATTTGATATAGACTTAGAAGAATTTAAAGATGAGATAGACGAATGGGTAATAGAAGAATTTAAAAAAGTAGGTTGTGATACTGCACTTAGTATACTAAACCTTTCAGATGAAGAGTTGATACGTCGTACAGATTTAGAAGAAGAAACAATAAAAGAGGTTAGAGCCATCTTACAACATGAGTTTGATGACGAAGAAAATGAGAAATAAAACTCTAAAAGGTTATCTTTGCTAATAAATCAAAATAGAAAAGAAAAAATAAATTAAAATTGAGCGTAAAACCTACGCATAATAAAATATGGCAGAAAATAGCACCATACGATTAATGAAGGCAGCAAAGGAATTTAATGTTGGTAAGGATACCATCAAAGAGTTTCTTACACAAGCTGGTTTTACTATAGATAATAAACCAGATCCTGTATTGTCATCTGAAATGTATGATGCACTTATAGATGAGTATGATACTCAACGCGCAGCTAAGAAAAAGAGCGACAATGTTGTTCTTAAATCGCCTGTTGAAGAAAAGAAAGCAGAGGAAAAGAAAGTTGAAGCCGTTTCGCTTGTAAAATCTAAAAAGGTAGAAGTAGTAGAAAAAGGAAAAATTGATTTAGAAGCCAAACCTAAAAAGAAAGCTGCTGAAGCTACAGAAGAAGAAAAACCTAAGAAAAAAGTTGCTACTAAGAAAGTTAAAGAAGAAATAATAGAAGAAGAAAAGCCTAAGAAAGTTAAAGAAGAAGCAAAAAGTACTGAAAAAATAAAAATCAGTGCTCCTGAGCTTGATGGCCCTAAAGTGATTGGCAAATTAGATCTAACAAAGAAAAAAGTAGAAGAAGTAAAAGAAAAAACTGTAGAAGAAGAAAAGATAGTAGTGCCCGAAGTTGTTACTCCTGTGGATACAGAAGTACCAAAAGAGGAAGTAGAGCTTCACAATATCAAAAAAGAAAAATTAGAAGGTCCTAAAATTGTAGGTAAGATTGATTTGCCTGTAAATAAAGAACACAAACCAGTTGAGAAACGCAAACGCAAACGTATTCCTTTAGATGGCAAAGATCCATCAACTAATAAACCCAATACAAATACAAGTGGAGCCAACAATAGAGCTGGAGCCAATAGACGTTTTGAAAAGAAAAAAGAAGAAGAAAAAGTTGTTGACCAAAATGAAATTCAAGATAAAATAAAACAAACTTTAGCTAAACTGGGTTCTAACACAAGAGGTAAAAGTTTAAAAGCTAAATACAGACGAAACAAGCGTGAAGAAATGGCTGAAAAAAGAGCAGCCACTGATAGAGATATTGAAGACAACAAACTACAACTTACTGAATTTATATCCGTAAGCGAATTAGCATCTTTAATGGATGTGAGCTTTGCCGATGTAATTAGTAAATGTATGAGTTTAGGTATTATGGTTTCTATCAATCAGCGTTTGGATGCCGAAGTGATAGAACTGGTTGCAAGCGAATTTGGATATGAAGTAGAGTTTATCAATCTTGAGCAAGAAGCAGAACAAGAAGTTATTATAGAAGATGACCCTGAAAAACTGCAACACCGTGCCCCAATTGTTACCATCATGGGACACGTAGATCATGGTAAAACTTCATTACTGGATTATATCCGTAATGCCAATGTAGTAGCTGGAGAAGCTGGTGGTATCACACAGCACATTGGGGCCTACGAAGTAACACTTGAAAATAATAAACAAATTACTTTTCTTGATACACCTGGACACGAAGCGTTTACAGCCATGCGTGCAAGAGGTGCAAAAATTACAGACATAGCCGTTATTGTGATTGCAGCCGATGATTCCGTAATGCCTCAAACCAAAGAAGCTATAAGCCATGCCCAAGCAGCAGGTGTACCTATGATATTTGCTTTTAATAAAATAGATAAAGAAGGTGCCAATGCAGAGCGTATTCGAGAACAATTATCAGCTATGAATGTGTTGGTAGAAGAGTGGGGCGGTAAATTTCAGTCTCAAGAAATATCTGCCAAAAGTGGTTTAAACGTAGACAAACTTTTAGAAAAGATATTAATTGAAGCAGAATTGCTTGAGCTTAAAGCCAATCCTGATAGAGAAGCTATGGGTACATTAGTAGAAGCTTCATTAGATAAGGGTAGAGGTTATGTTTCTACTATTTTAGTTCAAACAGGCACATTGAGAGTAGGCGATATGATAGTTGCTGGCTCTATATTTGGACGTGTAAAGGCTATGGCCAATGAGCGAGGTAAACGTAAAGACTTTGCAGGGCCGTCTACACCTGTTCAAATTTTAGGACTCAATGGAGCACCTCAGTCTGGCGAAAAATTTAAAGTGTATTATGATGAAGATGAGGCTAAATCGGTAGCTAATCACAGAGCGCAGATATTGCGAGAGCAAGGCATGCGTACTAAAAAGCATATCACATTGGATGAAATTGGTCGAAGATTAGCATTGGGTAACTTTAAACAACTCAATGTGATTATTAAAGGTGATGTGGATGGTTCTGTGGAAGCATTGAGTGATTCATTACAAAAACTTTCAACAGAAGAAATTGCAGTTTCGATAGTGCATAAAGCAGTTGGTCAAATTACAGAATCAGACGTTTTATTAGCTTCTGCATCCGATGCAATCATTATAGGATTCCAAGTACGTCCATCTCAGCAAGCATCTAAATTGGCAGAAAATGAAAATATCGAAATTCGATACTATTCAATTATTTACGATGCTATAGATGAAATCAAGAGCGCTATGGAAGGTATGTTGGAACCAAAAATTGAATTCAAACGTGTTTGCAATATTGAAGTTAGAGAAGTGTTTAAAATCACAGGCGTTGGAGCTGTTGCGGGTTGCTATGTGTTAGATGGCAAGCTAAAACGTGACAATAAAGTAAACTTAATACGTGACGGTATTGTAGTATATAGTGGCGAATTGGCATCTTTAAAACGCTATAAAGATGATGTAAAAGAAGTATTGTCTGGTATGGAATGTGGTATGGGTATCAAAAACTATAACGATATTAAAGTGGGCGATATCATAGAAGGATTTGAAGAAATAGAAGTAAAACGAACACTATAATATTGTTTTTTTGACCATATAGATACTAAAGAGGCTTTCATACAATAATGTTTGCCTCTTTTTTATTAACGAATGCAATCTCTGTTACGTATTATCGTTAAGTTACTAAGTACCTTTGCTCTATGAAAAATTTTAGCACATATATTTTAATATTTTTTGTATTTATTACAGCTACACTTGGATGCAAAAAACCAAAGGCTGGCTTGGGAGGTCAGGCTAATTTAGTAGTAGTAGCCAAACATCATACCGCTGTAATAGACAGCGCAACAGTATATATAAAATTTAATACCAAAGAAGCGCCTTTACAATTATCTTCCTATGATTTGAAACAAACTATTCAATCTACATCATCAAATACAATATTTGAAGGTTTAAAAAAAGGCGATTATTATATATATGCCGAAGGTTGGGATGAGAGCATACAAGCGGCTGTAAAGGGTGGTTTGCCCTATACTATTAAAGAAGAAATTACATTAAATATTGATGTAGCGGTTACAGAGACACATTAATTTGACGTATAATAATTATTCTTTAATCACTCTATAATATTTCTAAAAAGGTACTATTCAGTACTTAAATATACATTCAGATTAAGTACATAGTTCGCACTTTTCGCTTGTTTCTACTGCTTAACTTGTATTAATTCCTTCACCCAATCTGTTGTTTCTAAACTCAATTGATGATTAAAATTTCCATACAAAAAAGCTCTTTCCACAAGGTTTTTTATAGCTTCTTCATAATCTTTACTTTTCATCATTAAATGATCTAAAGAAGCTATAGTTTTTAGCGTAGTTTTATTTGGATGTAAATAATCAACAGCATTTTTAATGAGTATGGGTTCCAAAGCAGAACACTGTATATAGTCAGATTCGCCATGCAAAACCAACACATAGGAATTGCATTGCTGCCATGCTTTTGCAAGATCTATAGAATCTAATTGTTGCCAAAATCTCCAATGTCTTCCCCACATGTAGTTGTTTCCTTCTTTATATTCTAACTCAGTTTCTACTATTTTTTTATACTCAGGATTGGCTGCTAATTCCTTTGGCGACTTTTTTAGTCTAAAGTATTCATAATATATTTTTTGAATGGTTTTAATAAATTTTTCTGTTTCTTCAAAACTCAATGAATCTAAAAGTGGTTTTTGTATTCGATGCATTTCTAATAAAAACTCACTCCAAGGTCTATACACAGTACCAAAAACCATAATACCTTTAGCTGCCGTTTTTTGATTTAGTAATGGAGCTATTATGCCTCCCATAGAATGCCCCCAAATAAAAATATTTTTTTGATCTACCCAGCTTTCTTTTGAAAAGGTATCATAAGCCGATTGATATAAATCAATATCACTTTGTAGATCCACGTCTATACATGCTTCGCAAGAAAAAGCATCTCCAATACCACTTTTTTCTACAGTATATACAGCTATGCCTTCATCTAACCATTTTTTTATCAAAGGCGTCATATAGCTATTTGAAAAAGATTCTATACTACCACAATTATAACCTGGTATATAAAATATTGCAGGGTGTGATTTTTTATTGTTTTTGGGTAAATATGAGATGCTACGCAAAGTACAAGTGTTACTTACTACCCAATCATAACGAACATCGGCCCAATCTACTTTTATAAGTGGCTTAGCCACAGTTGTACCATTTAATAGTTTCGTTTTATTTTTTCTCTTTACAGTAAAAAGTATGGACTCTTTTTCACGTAGCGTATTCATGTAGGCATAAAAGGCTTGTTCATTCAAAAATTTGTGATTATTAACTGAAATCAAAATATCACCTTGCTTCACTCCAGCATTAAAGGCCGTACTATGAGTTACGACTGAATCTACAATCAAAATAGTATCCTTAGTTTGAATACGCATGCCCGTCCATTGTTTGCGCAAAAGTGTCTGTGCTTGCGCAAAAGAAAAACTAAAGAGTAAGCAATATGTAATTAAAAACTTATACATTTTTTCCAGCTCTTTGTTTTTCATCTTCTGCACTTGTATTTCGTCTGTTAGCACCAGGCACTGTGTTTTTTCCATAGCGATAGCTAAGTGTTAATATTATAGTTCTGGAATCTCTTTGTACATTAAAGCTCTCATAGTAATTTGTATAGGAAGATGAACCTCTAAATCGCATAGTATAAAAAATATCATTTGCAGATACTTTACATTGTAATCTATTTTTATAAACGTTTCTTTGGATAGCCAAATTCACACCACCAAATGTGTTTAATTTTGAAAACGTAAATGTTTGTTTGTATTGCACAAAGGCATCTAATTGAAGTTTATAATGTTTAGCCAATGTAAATTGATGTATGGATTTGGCATTAAAAGATGTATTTCCAGAGTGTATTGCCATATTGGCCAAGAAACCATCAAAAAGGGTATAGTACAAACTTGTTTCATTGCTCATGCTCCACCATTTGGCAACAGTAGTGGGCAACGAAAAACTTAAAGAATAGTTATATTGTTTATTGATATTTTTATTAATCTGTATGGTAATATTGTTTTGGGTTTCATCAGGAATTAAAACTTCTGTTATACTCTTATTGGTAATGTTGGCAGCCAATGTTGTTATTAATTTTTGTTTATAAGTATGATTTAGTTCAATAATATAAGAATTTTGAGGTACTAGATAAGGGTTGCCTGTTTTATAAGTATTGGCATCAATAAATAGTTTAATAGGGTTCATGCTTTCGTAAGAGGGTCGTTGTATTCTTCTACTTGCCGAAAATCCAAATTGATGTGTATTGCTGTGTTGATAGGTATAGAACACAGTAGGGAAGAGTTGCCAATAGTTTCTATCAAATTCATTTCCATTTATTTTTTGCAAACCTTTGGCTCTGGTTTGCTCAGCTCTCATTCCAATTTGTATAGCATGTTTATGATATTCTGTGGATATGCTTGAATAGATTGCATTGATATTTTCTTCGTATAAAAAATGATTGCTTTGAGAAGAGTCAAAGAAATAATTTCCATTCAAAAGGTTTAAATATGATAAATTATTATCGGCCGAAACAAGACTGCTTTTTAGACCTGATTCAAGTTTGCTATTTTTTGTCAGTGGCATAGTCCAATCTATCTTTGCTGAATATATGGACAATCGGCCATTAAAATCACCTTTAAGAAAATAGGGATTATTAGTCATTTGATGCTGCAAATTATAATAATGGGTAGTAAAATCTTGATCAGATGTATTCAAATATTTTACTACATCAACATCGGAGCTTAGTTCAGCTCCTTGTTTGTAACGTTTTACATAATGACCATTTAGACTTATATTATTCCATCTTTCGTCTGACCTGTTTGAAGAAGTATAGTATGATGTGTCTATGCCTAAGTTATTTTCTACATAGCTAAGATTATCTCCTTTTGGTTTAAAGGCAGTGCTTGTGGCGGAGGCTACAAAGCCCAATTCGGAAGTAGTATTAAGCTGATAGTCAAATCCTGCTTTGAGTATATGAGTCGAAGATGGGAAAAGCAAATAGTTGCTTTGTCTATAGGCACCTTGAAGCAAATTATTTTGATAAAACTTTCTATGCAATTTCAAATCATTAAATCCTAAATTGTTTGCCATGTTATAGCTTGCAAATACATTCAGTTTTTTTCCTCTGGAATTTATATTGATTCCATTTGTTGATTTATAATATTTTCCATAACCTCCACTCATTATTATTAAGCCATTTGTACCTACACGCTGATCTTTTTTAAGAATTATATTAACGATGCCTGCGCTTCCTTCGGCATCGTATTTGGAAGAAGGATTACTGATAATTTCTATTTTAGCTATTTGGCTTGCAGTTGTCGTTTTCAATATATTAGAAAGTTGTTCGCCACTTACATAGGTCATTCTACCATTTATCAACACGTTGACTCTTTGTTTTCCTCGCATTGAGAGGCTCCCAACTTGATTGACAATGATGCCAGGTGCTTTTTGTAAAACGGTGAGAGCATCGTTGCTGGGAGCTTCTAAACTATTTTCTACATTATAAATTAGTTTATCGTTTTTTCGTTCAACCAGTGGTTTTTGATCACTTATTTTAACCGTGTTAAGTTCATGACTTTTTATTTCTACATTTATTGCAGGAATTGATTGTGTAGCACTATTTATATGTATATCATGTACCTTTTTTTGAATTTTATTCAAAAAGTAGATTTCTATAAAATAATGTCCATAAGCTATATTTTGAAAAATAAACTGATTGTTTGGGTCTGTCAATTCACTTTTTATAATAGTAGAATCAGTAGCTTTTTTTAATACGACTACAAAATTAGATTCTTCAGACGCAATGCTGCCTGATAAAATACCGAGTTCATGTTGGGCTATGCCTTTTTGAAAACATGCTATAGAAAATAAAATAAATAAAAAATGCTTCATACTTATTGACAAAAGTAGAAGCATTTTAAATTTAATGACTTGACATACTTGCTAATTATTCCAAATGGGAAGTTTAGCGAAATAACATATTACAAATCGAACTTAATACCTTGAGCTAGAGGTAAGCTAGAAGTGTAGTTTATTGTGTTTGTTTGCCTACGCATATATACTTTCCATGCATCAGAACCACTTTCTCTACCGCCACCAGTTTCTTTTTCGCCGCCAAAGGCGCCTCCAATTTCTGCGCCACTGGTTCCAATATTAACATTGGCTATGCCACAGTCACTGCCTGCATGTGCAAGAAACTGTTCAGCTTCTCGCATATTCAAGGTCATGATGGCTGATGAAAGACCCTGAGGTACTCCATTTTGAAGGGCTATAGCTTCATCCATTGTTTTATATTTCATAACATATAAAATGGGTGCAAAGGTTTCATGCTGTACAATTTTAAAATTATTTTTTGCTTCTATAATACAAGGTTTTACATAGCATCCACTTTCAAATCCTTTTCCTTTCAAAACACCGCCTTCTACCAAAATTTTTCCACCCTCTGCTTTTGCTGTTTCTATAGCATTCAAATAAGCTTGTACAGCATCTTTGTCTATTAAAGGCCCTACATGATTTTTTTCATCCAATGGATTACCAATTTTTAATTGTTTATATGCGTGCATAAGTTTGTCAGTAAATTTTTTATACACTTTTTCGTGTATGATTAGTCTTCTTGTAGAAGTACATCTTTGGCCTGCCGTGCCAACTGCGCCAAATACTGCTCCAATCAAGCTCATATCCAAATCGGCATGTTCTGATATAATAATAGCATTATTACCTCCTAATTCTAACAGGCTACGACCAAGGCGTTCGCCCACTTTTGCGCCTACTGCTTTTCCCATACGAGTACTACCAGTAGCTGATAATAGAGGTATTCTTTTATCTTCGCTCATCCATTCGCCTACTTCTCTACCACCCTGAATAAGGCAGCACACACCTTCTGGTATTTGATTTTTTTTAAGTACTTCTTGTGCTATATTTTGACAAGCAATAGCTGTAAGTGGAGTCTTTTCAGAAGGTTTCCAAATACAAACATCTCCGCATATCCAAGCTAACATGGCATTCCAGCTCCATACAGCCACTGGAAAATTAAAAGCAGAAATAATACCTACTATACCCAAAGGGTGATACTGTTCATACATTCTATGTCCTGGTCTTTCGCTATGCATAGTAAGACCATTTAGTTGTCGAGAAAGTCCAACAGCAAAATCGCAGATATCAATCATTTCTTGCACCTCACCAAGCCCTTCTTGAAGGCTTTTGCCCATTTCATAACTTACTAATTGGCCCAAGGCTGTTTTGTTTTTTCGCAAGGCTTCGCCAAATTGTCTTACCATTTCACCGCGTTTGGGTGCTGGTACCAAACGCCATTGTTCAAATGCTTTTTGAGCGCTTTGTATCACTTTGTCATACACGTTTCTTGTAGTAGCGTGCGTTATGCCTATCAAGGTATTGTCTACAAGGCGAAAAGCTTTCTAATTTTTCGCCTTTACTTTCGAGCCATTTTGTTCCTGTCGAAGTTCCAATGTTGATTTTATTGATTTTAAGAGATTTCAACGTTTTTTTCATGATACTTTTTTTTGCGAAGATACTTCTTCAAAAAAAGAAAATTGGCGGAATACAATAAGTATTTGTAATACGGTATCTTTTGTTGCATAATCAAAGAATATCCTACATTTGCAACGTTAAAAAAAAGAAAGTATGTTCAATAATTTATCAGAAAGACTGGAAGGTGCCTTTAAATTATTAAAAGGCGATGGGAAAATAACCGAATTAAATATAGCCAGCTCCATTAAGGAAATAAGAAGAGCACTTGTAGATGCCGATGTAAATTATAGTATAGCTAAAGAATTTACAGAAAAGATAAAGGTAAAAGCTATTGGAGAAAAGGTTCTTACATCCATTACGCCTGGCCAGTTGATGGTAAAAATTGTAAAAGATGAGTTGGTTGAATTGATGGGTGGAAAAGAAGAAGAGATAGACTTAGCTCAAAACCCAACAGTAATACTGATAGCAGGTTTACAGGGTTCTGGTAAAACCACATTTAGTGGTAAACTGGCTCATTTTTTGAAAAGTAAAAAAAATAAGAATCCGCTTTTAGTAGCTGCTGATATATATAGACCAGCCGCTATGGATCAATTGCAGGTGCTTGCAGAGCAGATTGGGGTTTCCATTTTTATGGAACGAGAAAATAAAGATGCAGTAGCTATAGCCCAAAATGCACTTTTATATGCCAAAGAAAATAAACACCAAGTAGTAATCATAGATACTGCAGGACGTTTGGCTATAGATGAGCAAATGATGCAGGAAGTAGCACAAATCAAACAAGCTGTAAATCCTCAAGAAATACTCTTTGTTGTAGATTCTATGACGGGACAAGATGCAGTCAATACAGCTAAAGCTTTTAATGAAAGACTTGATTTTTCGGGAGTAGTACTAACAAAGTTAGATGGTGATACTCGTGGAGGTGCGGCATTGACTATTAAATACACAGTCCAAAAGCCTATCAAATTTGTGAGTATGGGCGAAAAGTTAGACACATTGGATGTGTTTTATCCTGAGCGTATGGCGCAACGTATATTGGGTATGGGTGATATTACTACATTAGTAGAAAGAGCTCAACAACAATTTGACGAAGAACAATCTAAAAAATTAGAAAAGAAAATACGGGCTAATAAATTTGATTTAGAAGATTTTATGAATCAGTTGGGACAAATCAAAAAAATGGGAAATATAAAAGATTTGTTGGGTATGATACCAGGCGTAGGAAAGGCTATTAAAGATATAGACATAAGCGATGATGCATTTAAAGGTATAGAAGCCATGCTGACTTCTATGACACCTTATGAACGAAAAAATCCAGAGGTCATAGACCAATCGAGAAGAAAACGAATTGCTATAGGAAGTGGTAAAAAAATAGAAGATGTAAATGCCTTTATGAAACAGTTTGATCAGATGAAAGATATGATGAAAGTAATGAATAAAATGGGTGGTTTTGGCAATATGAAAATGCCAGGCATGCGCTAGTATATCATGACACAACCTATACCATACTTACAAAAAGGAGATACTATAGGCATCACTTGCCCAGCAGGAGCTGTATCTATGGATACTATGCAACCTATGATAGAACAATTAGAAACCTGGGGATTTAACGTTCATATAGGCACTACAGTGGGTACTTCGTATTTCAAGTTTTCTGCATGCGATCAAGAGCGATTAAATGACTTTCAAAGCATGTTAGATGACACAAACATTAAAGCCATTCTATTTGGAAGGGGAGGCTATGGTATGGTTAGAATAATAGACTTATTAGATTTTTCGAAATTTGCAAAACATCCCAAATGGCTATTAGGATATAGCGATATAACTTGTTTACACAATCATGTACATACACATTTTGCATTGCCTACTATACATGCACATATGAGTGGAGCTTATCATGCACATTCACAAGACCTTTTTTCGACTCAAACAATTTTTGACACATTGAGTGGCAATGCTTTGTTTTTGCAAATACCAAGTAACACACACAATAGAGTAGGAGAGGCAAGCGGAATAGTGGTAGGTGGCAACTTGGCGTTATTATCCGATTTGTGTGGTACCAATAGTGATATTGATACCAGTGGCAAAATATTAGTGATAGAAGATATTGGAGAATATAAATACAATATTGACCGTATGCTATGGCAACTGAAAAAAGTGCCAAACTGGATCATTTAAAGGCATTGGTGGGCGGTTTTACAGACTTGCAAGACAATGAAATACCTTTTGGTATGGAAGTAGTAGATATGATATTGGAAAAAGTAAAGCATACGCAATACCCCATCGTTTTTGATTTTCCTGTAGGCCATCAGCCTCAAAATGTAGCCATAAAATTAGGAATGAGTTATCATCTTTCTGTTCATAAAGATAAAGTCATTTTTAATGAAGAAACAATTACAGGCTTAGAAACACAGTTTCTAAATTCTTAATATTATTTGCGAATGCAAATGCATAATTCAGGTTAAAAGGCTTTGACTTTTTGTTTACTATTTCATCAAATAGCTCCGAAATTTGCTCTTGTGTAAAGTTCATTCTTTCTGTGTTTTTTAGTTCCAACACAAAAATCAGATTTTTTAAACTTTACACACTTTTTTGTACAGTATCAAAATTTCAGTGGAAAACACTTACCGAAACTTAAAACATAAACACATGAAGTAAACACTAAATTACATATCGCCCTTTGTTAAAATAAGATAAATAGCTTTACATAAGAACCCTTGTTGAACTAAACCTTCGGTAGCCTGTGTTAATCATTAATCAAATATAGTAATAAATTTAGAGTCTAAAAACAAATAATGATGACTAAAAAAAATCAGTAACAGAATTACGATTCAATAAAATTTTGAATCAAGCTTGTAGAGAAGTAGAAGGATTTGAAGCCTTGCTTCTCAGGTTTCAACAACACATTAGCGTGCTTGGTCGAAGCGAAAAAACTTTTGAAAATTATTCACGACATGTGGCTGCTATGGCTTTGCATTTTCATTGTTTGCCGACTGAGTTGGATGAAGAACAGGTTCGTGAATATTTATTCCAATTGCAACAACGAAGCAAAACACCATCACAAACTTATTTCAAACACACGGTGTATGGACTGCGTTTTTTACTAAAAGCCGAAGGATTGCCTTATTCATTTTTGCATTTGCCTGCCATAAAAAAAGATAAAAAACTCCCAGTGGTGTTAAGCAAAGAAGAGGTTTGGAAAATGCTTTGCACACCCAAATTATTAAAACACAAAATACTCATTGGCTTATTGTATGGTTGTGGATTACGATGTATGGAAGTACGAAACTTAAAAATTGCTCTATCTTGATTTTGATAGAAAACAACTACACATAGTACAAAGCAAAGGAAAAAAGATCGCTATGTACCATGGCGAACATTTAATACGTGGTTTAAAACAATATATTGCCAGTGAAAAACCAGAAGAATATCTTTTCAACGGTCAACCCAATGGCAGAGCAGGTGGCGATTTTGACTCTCGCTATTCGCAACGTGGTGTGCAATGGGTAGTGAAACAAATTGCCAAAGAAGCAGGCATCTTAAAAGACGTTCATACCCACAGCATGCGCCATTCCTATGCCGTGCATTTATTGGAAGATGGTTTAAATATTGTTACACTCAAAAATTTATTGGGCCATGAAAACATAGAAACCACCATGGAATATTTGCTCCTGTGCCAGCTCGAAGACCGAAAAAGTTTTAGTCCATTAGATACTTTGTATGCACGCTTCGCCAAAATATGAAGTAGCGGATGTGTTTCGCAATTTAGGCAAGGAGGTAGAAAAAATGGATTTGAATGTGCATCAGCTCAAAACCATTCGTGCTATAAAAATTTGTCGAACCAAAGAACTTGGCGGACACATAGATGCTTGTACAAGTTGTGGTACCATTCATATTTCATATAACTCATGCAGAAACAGACATTGCCCGAAATGCCAAGGGCATAAGCGCGAAGCTTGGGTACAAAAACGAGAGCAAGAACTGTTACCTGTGCCGTACTTCCACGTCGTTTTTACATTGCCTTCGGAGTTGAATAATCTGTGCATGTACAAACCCAAAGAGCTTTATGATAGTTTGTTTGAAAGTGCATGGCAAAGCATAGCGCAATTTGGCAAAACTAAAAATCTACACATGGGCATGATTACGATACTACATACTTGGGGGCAAAACTTATCCTTGCATCCACATGTACATTGCATTATTCCGGGAGGCGGCATAAACGCAAAAGGCAAATTTGAAAAGATACGAGCCGATGGTAAATATCTATTTAGTGTAAAAGCCTTGAGTAAAGTTTTTCGTGCTAAGATGATAGCGAGCTTGCGCAAGCGAGACATAAACGACAAATTATTATTTGATAAACTGTTCAACAAAAATTGGGTAGTGTATGCCAAACGCCCATTTGGCAATACTTCCAGCGTGATAGAATATCTGGGGCGATATACGCACAAGGTGGCCATTGGCAATAGCAGAATAAAAAATGTAAACCAAGAAAGCGTCACATTTACTTATAAAGATTACAAACAAGGTGGTTCAAAAAAAGAGATGACCATAACGCTCAAAGAATTTACACGTCGGTTTGCACAACATATTTTACCACATCGCTTTGTACGCATTCGTCATTATGGATTTTTGAGTAGCACGTGGAAAAGACAAAAACTAAAAAATCTTCAAGCGCAATTAATGCAAGTTGTAAACACAAAAACAGTGGCAACAAAACTGCACAAATGTCCATGTTGTAAAACGGGCACCATGATCACAATAGATGTTTTTGGTAAACGCGGTCCACCACAAAAATATTTATTGGTGACACAATCTAATCCTGCATAATGGTGGGTAGGGGAAGGTGTATGAAGAAATGAAATAATGAAACCGTTTTGAACAATATGAAAATAAAATTCATACAAAGCTGTACCACTTACAGCTAAATCGAGAACTATTAAAAGTTCGATATCTCCATAATAAAATTTTACTGCTTAGCTTGTAATCGGTTCAGCCAACAGCGTTTTCATGCTCGGTCTTCCAGACCGCACGAAAACTTAGTTGTTACAAGCTGCCCTTCTTTCGGTCGTGGTTTGTCTGTCCGCTGTGTTGCTCTGTCTGTGCGGTTGGAAAGGCATACTCTTTTGCAAGCTTTGGCTCGTGGGCTGGCTTGTGTGGCTTGCAAATGTGTATGACTTTAGCGTTGGCATTTTATACTGTCAATTTTTTAATGAGTTCAATTAATTTGGTCATTTGAGTTTTGCCTTCGCTGTCGTCATGCAGGTTGATTAGTTTAGCTGTCTCCCTTGCTATTAAGTTTTTTGAACTGCTACCAAGTGTTTCAATTGTTTGTTTTTCAATGTCGGCATAGTCTGCAAACGAAGCTCTCATTGTTGTTTCAAAGTCTGTCCCGAATACACAGAAACGGTCAGAGATTGCCCAAGTGTCAATTCCTAAAATTCCGTCCAGTTCTTCGTCTTTGATACCAATTGCTTTTAATGCGTCTTTACGTTTAAAACCTTTTTCATCATCCTTTTTATAGTCGTTGTCAAAGCAAATGAAAGTTGGTATTTGATATAAAGTAAAAAGTCGCCACCATTTTGCAAGATTACCTTTACCGCCAACTCCTATAATTTCAATTCCAAATTCTGTTGGGTCAAAACCAAGTTTTTCAAAATAAATTGGCAAAGCCAATTCCTCTGTTGGACCTTCAACAAGGACAATTTTATTTGCGAAAAAACCCGATAAAATATGCGATGTAGAATTGTTTGCATAAAATGGCACAATGGTTTCTTCCTTTGTCTTGTGTGGATTGGATGCAGTTTTAAGGCAATGATTATATAATGTAGTAGCGTTTTGGTTTATGTTTAAAGTAGTTTCGGAATCTTTGCGAATGAGATTAATACCTTCAATATAATTCAAGTCCACAAAATAAGGACTGTGTGTTGTTAAGATGATTTGCAAACCATCTTCTGCCATTTTAAACATCTTTTTTGCTAACCATTTTTGAGCCAAAGGATGCAAATGGGCTTCGGGTTCGTCAAGAATAAATAGCAAGCCTTGACCTAAAAATGATTTAGCGTAAGCATGAGCAAAAGACAAAGCCAAAATTTGTTGCTGACCTGTTCCTAATTCTTCATAGGCTCTTGTTTCGCCATCTTCGGTAGGGTGGACACGTAATGTTTTAAAGTAGTTACTTGGGTCGTATGCCGAAAAATCAAAAGCCAAAGCATGGGTCATATTTGACAAAACTGTATTGGCTATTGAAGACATATTTTCGCTGAATACATTAAACTCTTTCACTTCCATGAAAGTAGTTTTAATCTCTTCAAAAAAACCTTTCAACTTTTCAACTCTTGCCGTGTCGTCCGTTAGTTTATCATGAAAAGCTTTGGTTACTTTGGATAGTAACGTAAATTTAGTTGAATAGCTAAGTTGATAATTTAAATTTTGTTCTGAATTAACTACAATACATAATAATTCATCTCTTAATTCGCCTTTTACAAATTGATTTTCCACACCATCTGCCGACTGAACACCAACAAAATCATTTTCCTTTCCTTTGTTAGAACGAAATTTAAAACCGCTACAATTGTATGGCTTACCGTAATTTGATAATGTTCCATGCAAATCAGCAACAGTGGCTTCAATAATAACTTGATTTTTTGTATCTCTTTTGTAATGGTCGTAATCTTCAAGTTTTTTATACTTCGGGTGAAACTCACCAAACATCAATTCAATTGCACGAATAATATTTGATTTACCTGAATTATTTTCTCCTATTAAAACCACAGGTTTGTTTTCAGGAAAGTTAATTACTACCTGCTCTGAAATTGAACGGAAACCTTCTATTGTAATTTGTTTTAGTCTTGGCATTCTTCGGTTTTGGTTTCAAAAGTTTCGTTGAACATTGCTTTCATTAATGTTATACCATGCTTTTCGAGTGTTTCAATTTCTTGACTAAGTTTAAGGCACTTGTTCATTAGCAAGTCAACTTTTTCAACAATGGCTTGTTGTTCTTCAAGAGGTGGAAGTGTTAGTTTGATAGATGCTAATGCTGTCCCAGATAAATTGCCTATTCCCATTCCCTTTTTATAATCTAAAATTAAATTATTTGAATGTAAATAGTTCATGTAATAATAAATGTATTTTGAATTTACTTGGCAATAAGGTCTTACTCTGTGAATATGGTTTTGAATACAAATTTCATAATCCTCATTCCATATAGCTGACCTACCAACATCACCGCCTTCACAAATTAATAAATCACCTTTTGTGGCTGTACATCTTTCGTATTCTTTTGGTTCTATTTGGATTTGCTTGACATTATCCAATTTGAAAAAACCCCAATATACATTTGATGTTGTAAGGTAATCTTTTAAAATACCTGTATTATTTCCCTTGTGAAGTGTTTTGCCTGCATTATGTTGAACTATATTTCCAAGCCTACACCAAAGCCAACCTTTAGGCAATTCAAAAGGGATTTCAGAGTCTGCGATTGGTTCAAGTTCCTTTTCCTTTTTTAGTTTCTTCTCTTTGATTAGTTTTTGTATTTCTGCTTTTATTCGTTTTAGTAATAATTTTGCTGGCTCAACATTAGGGTTTTGTTTTCTCCATTCGGAAGTTAGGTTGCCTTGTATTGCTTCTTTTAAGATTGCTGTCTTTAAAAGTTTTACAGAATCTTGATTTTTAAGTAAGCCTATATTTTGAGAAATAATGCTCTCTAAAGTTGGATTTGGTTCTACAAATACTTCATTAACAATTTCAGTAATTAAAGATTCTGCTTTTGAATTAGCATCGTCATAAATATTGTAAAGCTTGTCTGAACTCTCATATTCAACAATTGTTTCATTCGGATTCTTAATATCCAAATCAAAGTTTTTTAGGTCATTGAAATTTACTTTCCATGCTAACTTATTTTCAGTTCTATCATTCCACCATTCAATTATTGGTCTCAGTTCTTCAAATTGAATGGGTTTAGTTTTAGAATAACTTTTTTGTCCTTCTGGTAATTTGTGTTCGTAATACCAAATGTCATTGGTCTGTGAGCCTTTTTCAAAGAACAATAAATTTGTCCCTACAATTGCAGGAAAAAATGTGCTTTGTGGCATTCTGATAATCGTATGCACATTACATTCTGTAAGTAATTTTTCTCTGATTCTTGCTTTTACTCCTTCACCTGTAATTGAACCATCAGGCAACACAATTGCACATCTACCATTTGGTTTTAATAACTGTATCATCAGAATTACAAACAAGTCTGCCGATTCTTTGCATCTGTATGTTGAAGGAAAGTTTGTTTCTACTCCGTCCGCTATGCTTGCTCCAAATGGCGGATTTGCAAGAATTACATCAACCTGGTCTTTCTTGCCAATGCTATTGTATTCTTTCTTTAAACTGTCTATGTAATGATAATCGGGAACGTCAATTTCGTGAAGAATTAAGTTTGTTAAGCCTAATACATACGCAACTGGTTTTAATTCCCAACCAATTATTGAATTTTGTAATAGAGCTTCATCATCAACTGTTTTTACATAAGTATCTCTTACGTGGTCAATAGCCGCTGATAAGAAACCGCCTGTACCAGCCGCTGGGTCTAATACTTTTTCGCCCAATTTTGGGTCGGTCATCATCGTCATTAATTGAGTTACGGCTCGTGGCGTATAGTATTCGCCTTTGTTTCCTGCATCTCTTAACTCCTGCAAAATGCTTTCGTAAATATTTCCGAAAACGTGTTTGTCTTCTGATTTTGTAAAGTCAATTTCATTGAGCTTGTTGATTACCTTTCGCATTTCATAACCACTTTTCATGTAGTTATTTGTGCCATCAAAAACCTCCTTTACTATCATTGCTCGTTTTGGATTTGCTGAGCTTTTTATTTCCCTTAATGATAGAAAAAGTCCTTTGTTTGTTAGTTCGTTGCTATCAATGAAATTTATTAATTCATCACCAGTAATTCCTTCGGGATTTGTTGCCCAATTTCTCCATTGGAATTTTTCAGGAATTACAGAAACATAGTTGTCTTTTATTACTTCTAATTCTTGGTCTTTGTCGTCCATTATTTTAAGAAACAACATCCAACCCAATTGCTCTAATCGTTGTGCATCGCCAGAGATTCCTCTGTCTTGCCTCATTATATTTCTTATGTTGCTTATTACTGCACCTACATTTGCCATTTCTTATGCCGCTTTATAAAGTTCGTTTTCCAATTCTTTTAATGCTTGTATGTAATTTTCTTTTCCACCAAAAGCATTAATTATTTCGAGTGGTGAACCTAATTTGTTTAATGGGTCAAGTTTTAAAACATCTAAACTTTCAATGGTGAGTAAATCATCATCTGCGTATTTGTCAAGCAAACTTTTGATTACAGATTGTGCTTTCTCACCGTATTTGGTAAAGTAGTTTCTTTTCTTCACGTTGTTTGCCCTTTCCTTTCGTGTCAATGGTTTTGCTTCAAAAGCAACATGACAAATCAAATCAAAAGGGTCAAAGTCTTTGCCGATTTCTTCTTTCAATGCTTCAAAGAAAATCCCTTGTTGTTCCAACGCTTCAACGATTGCCTTTTTCTTATCAGCGTTTTTCCATGAATTCAAAAATGTTTCAAGTGTTGCGTATTTTTCAATTACATTTTTCTTGGTGTAATCTTTCAGGCTTTCAGTTATTATTCGCCCATCAGCACCTAAATATTGTACTCGTTCATTTACGATTTTAACTTCAACTCCGTTTACTCTTATTTTTTCTCTTGGATTTGGTTCTGCTACTATAAAACCGCCACCAGTTACAGTTGGATATTCATGCGTTGGAAAAACGACATCACCACCATCAACCACATCAACAATTGGTTCGTCTGTTACTTCATCGTCTGTTCCTGAAATATCATCATCTTCTGTAACATCTTTTATCATTACAGGGTCGCCATCAAAATTAGGGTCTGCAAAAAGATTGGTTACATTTCTAAAATCCATTATGGTGAAATACGTTTTACCGTATTCTTCATTAATTCTTGTTCCTCTACCAATAATTTGTTTGAACTCTGTCGGAGAACCGATATTACTATCCAATACAATGAGTTTGCAAGTTTGAGCATCAACGCCAGTAGTCATTAATTTTGAAGTTGTCGCAATAACAGGATAGCGTTCACTTGGATTTATAAAACTGTCCAATTCTCTTTTCCCTTCTTCATTATCGCCTGTAATTTGCATTACATACTTATTGTTTTGAGCAACCAAATCGGCATTGGCGTTAGCCAATGCGGTTCGCATGCCTTCGGCATGCTCAATGTCAACGCAAAAAACAATTGTCTTTGCGAAACGGTCATTTCCTTTTAGAAATTCCGTTATTTTTCTTGCAACTAATTCTCTGCGTTCATCCACAACAATGTTTTTATCAAAGTCGGTTCGGTTGTAAATTCTATCTTCAACTGGATTTCCATTTTTATCTAAAAAGCCTTTTGTTGGTCGCCAACCTTCGGCATCAATGTCAAGTGTTACTTTTATTACTTTGTAAGGAGCAAGAAACCCATCGTCAATACCTTGTCTAAGTGAATAGGTATAAACTGGTTCACCGAAATAATGAATGTTTGAAGTTTCGGTAGTTTCCTTTGGTGTGGCTGTCATACCCAAATGAGTTGCAGTTTTGAAATAGTCTAATATTTCACGCCACTTGCTATCTTCTTTCGCACTTCCTCTGTGGCACTCATCAACTACAATTAAATCAAAAAATTCAGGACTGAATTGCTTGTAAGCATCATCTGATTTGCTGTCTGACAAACCTTGATACAATGCTAAATACACATTGTAAGCGGTATCAATATTTTTGTGTTTAATGATTGTCATTGCATCTTTGAAATGCCTGAAATCACCTCTTGCCGTTTGGTCTATAAGCGAAGTCCTGTCTGCTAAAAACAGAATTCGTTTTTTTGCTCCGCTTTTCCAAAGTCTGTAAATTATTTGAAAAGCCGTATAGGTTTTTCCTGTTCCTGTTGCCATTACTAAAAGAATTCTGTCTTGCTTTTTTGCAACCGCTTCAATGGTTCTATTAATGGCAATTTGTTGGTAATATCTTGGGGAACGACCAGAGCCGTCTAAAAAATAGTCGGTTGAAACAACGCTTTCAACTTCTTTGTCTTTTATGCCTTTGTATTTTTTGTATTTCTCCCAAAGTTGTTCAGGACTTGGGAATTCGTCATTTGAAAGTTCGATTTCTATGTTTCCACTTGTAACAGTTTTGTCGTGGAAATAAAAGCCGTCTCCGTTGCTACTAAACACAAAAGGAATGTCCAACGTGTTGGCGTAACCTAATGCCTGTTGAATTCCAGCTTTTATAGAATGGTTGTTGTCTTTTGCCTCAATGATTGCAATAGGTACGTTTGGTTTGTAAAACAAAATGTAGTCGGCAAATTTCCGTTTTCCTCTTGCTGTAATTTTACCTTTCACATAAATGCGTCCGTCAGTAAAAAATATTTCACGTCCAAGCTGAGTGTGTTCGTCCCAACCCGCCTTTGTCACGGCAGGAGTTATAAACTTCTCTTTTATGTCGGCTTCTGATAAGTCCTTTTTGTTCATGTTCTACTTTTTATTGTCGGTCGGTGCGGTGGCAAAATTTAGCTCTTTTGGTTTTGCGAAGCGTTGGCTTGTGTGTCGAGCAAAACCAAATGTGCCATTTGCGGGCTGGCTGAAAATTGTTTTTAAAAAATGTGCGGTGGAAAAAAAATAAAAAACATAGGGTCGGCAATGAGTGTCGGCTTACTCGTTGTCCGTTAATAATATCGTTTCTATGTCTTTGGTCACGTGTCAAAATGGGTTACATTTTTCTTGTTTTTAGTCCGTTGTTTTCTGTCGGGTCGTTGTCTTTTACACTTGCACCCAACGTTCCGATTATTTGCGTTCGGTGGGGCGTTACACCACCATAGTTCAATTAATAAACTAAATTTTAAGATATGCACACAGATACAAAAAAGCACGACACCCCCACTGACGCAAATAATGTGTTAGCGGTAGTGGTTAATGTATTTACGAATGAGTTTGGAGATAGAATAGTAAATCAAGGTACTTTTCACGATAAACGGGGTTATCAAAAATGCTATTCAATTACTATTGATGGTAAATATATAAAATCGGTGGGTGGTGTAAAAACTGCCAAATCTTTTATTAATGAAAAAAGAGGTGTTAAATGTAAATGGGTAGGTAGTGTAGAATAACATTACCGCTAACGTTTTGCAGATTGGCGATGGGCGGGCTTTTCAGCACAAAAGTTAGTTCGGAGAACTGAACTTTCGGCTACCACAAAACTGTCTGCGGGGCACGAAACCCCGCCTATTGCCAATGTGCTGTTATGCCTTCGCCCTTCTATTTTTTCGTGTCGTGTCAAGTCGTTTGTAATTTTCTGAAACTGCAAAAAACAAAGTTCTGAATAGTGTCAAAGGGTGTCTTATGGTCAACCGTTATACACTTAATTTTCTCAAAAAACTTTTTCA
>JAWKLF010000007.1:0-120713 GCA_041392835.1 Chitinophagaceae bacterium | reverse complement strand
ATAGCCTTTTTTTAATATAGTTAGAAAAAAAATGAATGATTAGAAACGAGGACATGAGAAATTATATGAACGAGTTTCATTTCGGATTATACATCCATTATAAATTAATGAAATTTCGAGAGCGCCATTTCCTTTGGTGGCAGGAGTAAAGCCAGATAAGTTAACATCATAGCTTACGCCAATTTTGGCTTTAGCCCATTCAAATCCTACATAAGGAGCTATTGCATCGCCATAACGATACCAAGCACCTAAATAAAATATAGAATTTTGAATATCATCTTCGTGATTAGGATTCATAATAAACCCTGTAGCTGCACCCAATAAAAGTTCGCTTGCTTTTCCTTGTTGTTGATACATACCGCTTGCATAAAGCATCATTTTTTCGTTCATTTGTAATGAACCACCTATACTACCAGTAATACGTGAATTGATTTTGTGTGTACCATTTAAAAAAGTTTCTACAGGTTGGGATATATGATAATAAGATAAGCCAGCATACATAGTTGAGCGTTCGCTTACATTACCAGAATACATAATTCCAGCATTAAAATCTGGATACGTTAAATCAGCATTTCCAAAATTTTCACCACTTGCATAAGGAGTCCCACCTGTAGCTGGGTCATATTGGCTTTCAAATTTTAATAAATTAAAATCAATACTTTTTTGAGTTAAATAAGCTTGTACACCAAGAGATATATTGCTTGATCTTTCTTCATCATCGCCACCCAATCTTTTGTGATAAGCAAGTGAAAGACCTGTAGTAATATTTTGTAATGCACCAGTACCTGATTTGTCATACAAAGCCAGTACACCTATGCCCAAAGCATCGCCATTTAGTTTGCCTTTTAATGTGGCTATATCGAATGAAAATGTACCAGTCAAGTAAGGAGTGCTATTTACAGATCCCCATTGGCTTCTATAATTGCCCGAAACACGCCAATCGCAGTTTACTAAGCCCGTATTTGCCGGATTTAAAGTAAGTGGAGATGTGTAATATTGTGTAAAATGCACATCTTGTGCTTGACTTGAAAGGCTACAAATAGCCAAAGCAAAAAGTATTAATTTTCTCATATATTCTAATTAATGTTAAGTATTGAGTTTATTTTGATGATAAAAGTAATATTATTTCCATTAAAAAAAAACTTTATATAAAAAAAGACGAAAAAATGACATAAATCGTTGGTATTTATATATAATATCTATTTTTACTAGTTGTATTTTAACTTCTTTATTTTTCATGCATCAAAGGCATGAATGTTTATAAAATCAAAACAAAAATATGATAAAATATCTTTTTAGTCTGGGTTTGATACTGTTATTTGAATCAAATATGTTGAGTGCGCAAGAAATTCAAACAGGCGCTTTTCAATATGAACAATACGAAGCCCTTTTGTCTCATAAAAAAGTGGCTCTTTTAGTCAATCAAACATCTACAGTAGGCAAGGAGCACTTGGTTGATATGTTAATTAAAAAAGGGGTACAAATAGTTAAAATATTTGCACCTGAACATGGTTTTAGAGGACAAGCCGATGCTGGCGAAAAAGTAAACAATACACGCGATGCAAAAACTGGCATTGAAATTACTTCTATGTATGGAGCTTCCAAAAAGCCGAGTAAAGAAAGTATGCAAGGTATTGATATCGTTGTTTTTGACATACAAGATGTTGGCGTTCGCTTTTATACATACATTTCTTCTTTACAATATATGATGGAAGCATGCGCAGAAGCCGATATTCCAATAATAGTTTTGGACAGGCCCAATCCTAATGGTTTTTACGTAGATGGTCCTGTTTTGGACAAAAAATATAAATCTTTTGTGGGTATGCAACCTATACCTGTAGTACATGGCATGACGGTAGGAGAGTATGCCAAAATGCTACTAGGCGAAAAATGGCTTAATACTCAAAAGAATTGTACGCTACATGTTGTTCCGTGTAAAAATTATACGCATTCAAGCGTATACGAATTGCCTATTGCTCCTTCGCCTAATTTAAAAAATATGAATGCAATTTACCTCTATCCATCATTATGTTTTTTTGAAGGCACTGAGGTGAGTGTTGGTAGAGGTACAGACCATCCTTTTGAAATTTGGGGTCACCCAAACTATAAAAAACTCACATATCAATTTACACCTCAAAGCACGCCTGGCGCAAAACATCCACTACTTGAAAATAAAAAATGTTTTGGGGAAAATTTAATTAGAAAAGCATCGCTGACAAAAACGCAACTACAAGGCAAATTAAATTTACAATATCTAATACAAGCCTACAATCAAAGTATAGATAAAAAGAAGTTTTTTAATTCTTTTTTTGAAAAATTAGCTGGTACTGAGCGCTTGCGAAAACAAATTGAAAGTGGATTGACAGAAACAGCTATAAGAACAAGTTGGCAAGCTGATTTGGCAACGTTTAAAAAAATTAGGAAAAAGTATTTGCTGTATAAAGATTTTGAATAAGTTTTTCCAATTTTAATGAATCTAAAATACTTAATAGAAATGACTGATAGGAAGAGACTACTGGTAATTTGCCTCGCTATAGAATATTCATAAAAGTATAACAAGTATAGTGTGAAAGAGTTGATTTTATGATTGTTTATGTTATATTAATATACAAATGAATATTCAAACGATACAGCTCTTTTGACTTGAAATTGGCAAATTCATTTTTTTTATGTTATTTTATGAACTATGAATAAACTTTCATCATTAGCTTCAACTCTTATACCTTCAGAAATTATTAAGCTTGGCAATGATCTTAATGAAAGAATCAGAGCAGGAAAACAAATTTATAATTTTACTATCGGAGATTTTGACCCGTCTATTTTCCCTATTCCAGAAGCATTAGAACAAGCCATTATAGAAGCGTATCAACAACACAAGACTAATTATCCACCAGCTACAGGCATTTTGGCACTACGTGAAGCAGTATCGCAATACATACAATCTCAACTTAATATTGAATATCATGCCGATCAATTTTTGATTTCGGGAGGTGGAAGACCTCTTATATATGCAGCCTATAGAGTAATCTGCGATGAAGACGAAAAAATTATCTATCCTGTACCATCGTGGAACAACAATCATTATTCGCATTTTGTAAAAGGAAATCACTGTATTATTGATACCACACCCGAGAATAATTTTATGCCTAAAGCAGAAGACATTATTCCGCATTTGCAAGATGCTGCATTGGTTTCTTTGTGCTCACCATTGAACCCTACGGGTACTGTTTTCAAAAAAGAAGAATTAGCCAAAATCTGTGAAGCTATTTTAAACGAAAACAAACGTAGAGGTAGCGACAGGAAACCCATCTATTTAATTTATGATCAAATATATTGGACACTATTGTTCAACAATGAAGAGCATATTCATCCAGTTGGGTTGTATCCCGAAATGAAAGATTACACTATTTACGTAGATGGTATTTCTAAGGCATTTTGTGCTACTGGTGTACGTGTTGGATGGGCCTTTGGGCCATCTATAGTGATAGACAAAATGCGTGCTATACTAAGTCATGTTGGTGCCTGGAGCCCTATGGCAGAACAAGTTGGCACTGCTCAGTTTTTAAGTAAATTGCCAGCTGTAGCTCAAGCTACTTCTAAAATTCGAGAGGCTATACATCTTCGTTTACAAATGCTCTATGCTGGATTTGTACAATTAAGAGAAAAAGGTTATCCTGTAGATGTTTTGATACCTCAAGGTGCCATGTACTTGACTGTTAAATTGGATTTGAAAGGAAAAAAGATAGACGGTAAACCGCTTATAGATAATTACGAAATTATCAATTTTTTAATAGACCATGCATCGCTTGGAATAGTACCTTTTTCTGCATTTGGTGCAGGTCAGCATAGCGAATGGTATCGGATTAGCGTAGGCACTTGCCATGTAGAACTTATAGATGATATGTTTGTAAAATTAGAAAGTGCTTTGGCATCTTTATCTTAAAGACTTTCTGCTCGTTTTTTAATAGATTACACTATCAAAAATCAACTTTTATATTGGCTTTCTCTAATGTAGTGGATTTGACATTTTCGTCATGTATTTCTTCTTGACTTGATACTATAATTTCTTTTTTCTTTTTAGAAGAAAATAAAATTATGATTGCCGTAATTAATATAACTTGGATAATAACAGACTCATTAATAAAAGAAATTTTTTGATGATCCAATACACTCAAAAATAATAATATGGTAATTAAACCTCGAGGAGCTATATAGAGTAGGGATGTATTTTTTAACCCAATAATTTTAAAAAGGATATAACGTGTACTAAAAATAGTAATCACTATGCAAAGTGTCCATGGTAGACTATGATAATTAATAATATCTTGTGTGTGTATGCTATATCCAAACAGCATAAAGAAAATAGCTCGAACTAAAAATGTTGTTTCTGTTGTAATTTCTTTAAATTTTTCAATTTGATTTTCAAAGTGGGTCCATTGAATATTTTTTAAAAAACTAATATTATTAAATTGGTTGACATTGCCTAGTATCAAACCGAACAATAATACAAATAATAATGAAGGCAAGTGATAATGTTTTGATACACTATATATTAGTACAACTACTATGATAATAGGTATGTATTTTATATGATGATTGATTTTGTTTAATAAGAAAGAAAGAAACAACGTAGCTATAATTGATATAGGAATGATAAAAATTAGTTGACCAAAAAAGATAAGTATAGATTTAGAAGTGATAATTTCATTAACTGCAAAAAAATTAAAAAAAATGACACCTAATATATCTGAAAAACTACTTTCGTATGTAATAAATTCTCTGTCTTGATGAGGTAAATTTTTTGCGCTTGGTATAGCTATAGCACTGCTCACTACAGCAAGCGGTAGCGTATTGAGAATGGCTATTTTCCATTCGAATTGATAATAAAAATGTAAAAAACTACATAGCACAAATTCAAAAACTATAATAGATAATAAGGCTACATGAAATGAGTTTCGTATGAGTGGTATTTTGGTTTTGCTATATTCTAATTCTAAAGAGCCTTCCAAAACGATAAGCAACAAGCCTATAGTACCAAGTAGAGGAAGCCATGTGTCTAAATTGGGTATTTGAATATTGAATATACCTGTCACTTGTTGACAAATCCATCCTAAAAAAATAAGTAGTAAAACTGTGGGTATTTTGGTTTTAGTGGCAGTCAAATCAAATAGATAAGCCAATAATAATAAAACACATAATATAATGATAATGAGGTTCGTCATAGTGTGTGCACAAAGCTATAAAAAAACAAATTAATAATAACTTCTGATATGTAATTCTTGTACTTTTGAAGAATGAAAAGTACACTCTTTTTTTGGATTTCTATAGTGGCTATAATTAGCATAAAACATGTACATGCACAAGTCAATTTCTTAAATGAAGATTTCTCAACTTGTGTAAGTAATTTACCTTCGGGTTGGACTAAAGAAAGTGTGCTGGGCAATCAGGTTTGGCAATGCAACACATCTGGATATACAGGCAGTGGTGTAAGTATCAATGGCTATGCCAGCGGAAATAATCTCAATGAAGATTGGCTTATTTCTCCTCTGATAGACTTATCTACATATTCTATGCCTTTATTGTCTTTTTGGTGTAGAACTAAATATGCAGGAGCTTTTATAGAGCTCTACGCTTCTTCAAACTATATCGGTGCTGGGCCGCCTTCGGCTGCTACTTGGACGCCTATCAATGTCAACTTGCCTACTTCTAATAGCGATGTTTGGTTTTTGTCCGATCAAACTAACTTAAGTAGCTTAAAGTCTGCTCCTTTTTATTTAGCTTTCAAATATACTTCTACAACATCTGCTGCAGCATATTGGCGGCTCGATGATATAAGTATAAAAGAAGGTGCTTTGAGTATAGCTAAAAAATTTGTCAATGCAGGAAGCTGTGCTGCCAATTATTTTTCTAACCCATCCAGCTTTCAGTTCACGATGACGGGTCTTACAGGAAATTTAATGCTCAATGCGCCCTCGCCATTTGAATTGTCTAAAGATGGAACAACTTTTTCAAATACTATAAGCTATTCGGCTTCTGCTTCAGGAATTCCACAGACTGTTTTTGTGCGTATAGCACCTACCGTTTCAGACAAGGTATATCGAAATCATATTACCTTCCAATACAATGGAAATGCTGTTGCTGAGTCCGTAATGGCTTTAGGTACTTCTTTTCCTGATGACAAAACGCTTCGTGTAGCCTCTTGGAATATGCGTTGGTTTGGTGAGCCCAGTTGGTGCAATTGCGATACGGCTCTTGCAAGACAGCAGGCTAGCGTTGTATTAAAAGATTTAGATGCCGATATATATTGTATTCAAGAAATGGTCAATGTACCTAAGCTTAATGCCTTAACGCAGGCATTAGGGCCTCAATACAAATCAGTAGTTTCACCTTATTGTAGTGGTGTTACCAATCCATCAAGTGGATTGTATCAAACTTGTCAGAAATTAGCTTATATCTATGACACAACTAAAATAAACAATATAGGTACTTTTGGGCTTCTCGCATCCACGTATCCTTCCAGTAGTACAGCTTATGATTGCTTTTCTTCTGGAAGATTTCCTTTTATCTTAAAGACAGTTTTGAATCTTGCTAATGGATCAAAAGATACGCTCATATTTTCAAACATACATGCCAAAGCAGATAATACTATTTCAGATTATAATAGAAGAAAGTGTGGATCCGAATCCATGACAGATAGTTTGTTGGCTCTTTTCCCACAGCAAAAAACAATTATTATTGGTGATTTCAATGACTATTTAGAAGGAACAACTGTATCAAGCCAAACGAATAGCCCTTATTTATACACTATGAACAATGGCTTTCAGGGCATCACACTTCCTTCTTTATATCCAGGTGCAAGTACCTATGTAGGTTCTACAAACCATATAATAGATAATATCATGTTGAATAATGCATTGCTCACTCATTATGCCGATAGTAGTTTTTATATTTTCACAGAAGCTGAAAAATATATCAATGATTTTTCGTATACTACATCCGATCATTTTCCAATAGTAGCACATCTAAAATTTAATTTTCCAAATGGTGTAGAAAGCATTCAAAAAGAAAATAGTTTGCCTTTTACCGTTCAAAATCCCGTTGGAGAAATGCTTACTTTTTTAGTAGAAAATGAATCTAATGAACCCTTACAAGTAAAAATTTTAGATATATCAGGTCATGTGTTGCTCGAAAAAAAACTATCAGGTGGCGTTATGCAACACTCATTTTCAGTAGCCTCTATACAATGTGGTATTTATTTGATGAGTGTGCAGCAAGCCGAAAAAAGAAGTATAAAAAAATTGACCATTCTGAAAAATTAATTAATAAAAAATGATGCCATGAACCTCGGCAAAGATTACATTTGATTTTTAATTCTTAATACATGTATATAGTAAAAGAAAAAATTTTAGTTATTGGTGCTTGTGGTCAAATAGGTGTGGAGCTAACCTTGGCACTACGTAAAATACACGGAGAAAATAATGTGATAGCGAGCGACCTAAGAGACGAACACGAACTTTTGAAAGGTACGGGTCCTTATGTTACTTGTGATGTAATGAATAAAGAAATGTTGCATGTACTTATTATCAGACACAATATCACACAAGTTTATTTATTAGCAGCTATATTATCTGCCACTGGCGAAAAAAATCCCATGCTAGCGTGGAATATTAATATGCATAGCCTTTTGAATGTCTTGGAAATAGCAAAAGAAGAAAACTTAACCAAAGTTTATTGGCCAAGTTCTATAGCAGTGTTTGGTGCCACTTCGCCAAAAGTAAAGACTCCACAACAGACTATAATAGAGCCATCTACAGTTTATGGTATTAGCAAATATGCAGGCGAAAACTGGTGTGCTTACTATGCTCAGCACTATGGTGTAGATGTAAGAAGTTTGCGTTATCCGGGTTTGATTAGTTACAAGTCTGCACCAGGAGGAGGAACTACAGACTATGCAGTAGAAATATTTCATGAAGCTCTGCGAGATGGTGATTATGCTTGCTTCCTACATGAAGATAGATATTTGCCAATGATGTATATGCCTGATGCTATAAGAGCTACAATAGAGCTGATGGAAGCACCAAAAGAGAATATTAAAATCAGAACTTCTTACAATGTATCGGCAATGAGTTTTTCTCCAAAAGATATGAATAATGTTATTAAAACTCACTTACCCGATTTTAAAATGACGTATGAAATAGATTTTAGAGATACAATAGCATCTAGCTGGCCTCAAAGTGTAGATGATAGCAAAGCACAAGAAGATTGGGGGTGGAAACCTGAATTTGATTTGGAGCGTATGACAGAAGATATGTTAAAGAATCTATCAGCTCAGTATTCGAAGTAATACTTGATATGGACTAAACAGCATGATATATATAGTAAGTTTGTATTTTTCAGTGCTCTGAATTTTACCCAAGTACTGGTGAGAAATTCTTAATTAATGAATTAGAAATTCTACTTTTGAAATGTACTAAATCGAATACTTTTAAATGGATACTGATAAATGGCAAGAACTGGCTAAGCAAAATAAAAAGAAGTATGTTCAGTTTTTAAAGCGTTGTAAGCCAAGAGAAGTTATTAATAAATTGCCATCCTTGCATCATGAAGCTTTTTTGAAGATTGATTGTTTGTCTTGTGCAAATTGCTGTAAAAACCATTCACCTCGATTTAAAATACCCGATATTAAGAGAATAGCAAAATTTCTTCATATGAAAGAAGGCGAGTTTATGCAGCAATACTTGCAATTAGATGAAGACAATGATTATGTATTACAAAAACAGCCTTGCTTTTTTTTGAATGACGATAATACATGCCAAATATATGAAGTAAGGCCTAGCGATTGTGCTCGTTATCCCTATACAGACGAAGATGTATTTGTAAAACGGCAAGCATTAACCGTAAAGAATAGTGAAGTGTGCCCGGCTGTTTATTTTATTTTTGAAAAATTGACAAACTACTAAAGTTCTTTTATTTTTTTTCGGGCTTTAATATTGAAGTATGATTTTTTAAATCGAGGTAATCTTCAGTAGTGCATTGGTTCACTCTTTTATTGCATAACATTGGTTTAAGCAATATTTACATTGAATAGATAGCCTACAAGTGCCGTTAGTCCCATAGCTATAGTGCCCCAAAATGTAACTCTTATAATGGCATTGCGAACACTTGAGCCGCCTGTTTTGGCAGACACAATTCCCAAAAGGATTAAGAAAAGAAGAGCAAAAGCATAAAGAGCATAGGCCATACTTTGCAGTGGTAATATAAGCGTAACTAATAGAGGTAATATGCCGCCTAATGTAAAAGCTATGCCAGAAGCCAATGCCGCTTGCATAGGTTTGGCTTGACTAATTTCATTGATACCGAGTTCATCTCGAACATGTGCTCCCAATGCATCTTTTTCAGTTAGTTCTTGCGCTACCAATAGCGCAGTTTCTTTTTTAAGGCCTCTTTTTTCATATATCGTTGCCAACAGTTTTAACTCAGCTTCGGGCATTTCCTCTAATTCAATTTTTTCTCGTTCTATGTCTGCTTTTTCTATATCTGTTTGTGAACTTACAGAAACATATTCTCCAGCAGCCATAGACAAAGCTCCAGCTACAAGTCCGGCAAGGGTAGCAAGTATGATAGGCTCTCTCGTGTGACTTGCAGTAGCAACGCCAATTGCAATACTTGCGGTAGACAGTATACCATCGTTTGCGCCCAGCACAGCAGCTCTAAGCCAATTACTTCTGTGTATGTAGTGCTTTTCTAAATAATCCTCTAATGTCTCACTCATGAAATAATTATTAAATTTCTGCGATTAATTTTAAAATTTATACAAAGATATTTAAAAAAATAATGAGGGGCATTTTAAGGTTATCTTATACTTTATTTTCTTAATTGTTTATGTATTTTGCGAATGCAAAAGCATAATATGGAATAAATAAAAAACCACTTATAAAAGTGGTTAAAAAAAGTATTTTTTTTATACTATTATCAATTTTCATTCCTTGAGATAATTTGGTTAGAGTTAAAACAGAATGACATTGATTTGAAAATAAAAGTACATCTATTGTATAAAATGATATTACAATTGTCCATAAAATGCAACTTTAAGGGCATGAGTTGTAAAGCACTTTGAAACTTGTAAATAGAATAATTGCATACTTAAAATCCATTAATAATTTTCGCTAGGGTAATATAGCACCAATGAAGTTTTGATTATTGGGGTCCCAAATAAGAAAATCAAAAATGTCTATAGAGCCATCGCCGTCTAAGTCGGTTGCATAATAACCAGTATTGAAATTTTGATTGTCAACATCCCATTCCAAGAAATCAAAAATATCTATGGAGGCATCTTGATTGATATCGCCTGTGAAGATTCCAAATACATTAGTTTCTACAGCTATAAGATTATTGCCATATGCTTGACCAACAGCACTTGTAAAATCATAAGATGTACTTGTGGATAACAAAACAGGATTGGCACTCCATGTCTCAATAGAATTTCTATGATTAATAGTAATATAATAATTGGCAGATGGAGATGAAAAATCGGCTGAACTAGTGCCGTTCGTATTTAGCGCAGCTGTGTGGCTTTCTATAATAGCATAAGGAGGCGTTGATTGTCTCAAGGAGATTACTATGCTATCAGTTATTGAGGGATTTGAAGAAGCAGATTGATTAGAGAGTACAGACTTCATTGTATTTGCACTAAGATAATATCCTTGAAGGAACGTGTTTACGGTAAGAGTTGAATTTGTAATACTAGGGCCAGTTGTTCTTGTATATGTAAAATCTCCACCACCGCCTGCCATCATAGCCCAGTAAGTAAATGTTACTTGTAAGTATATATCTTCATTGATTAAGTGTAAAACCATCGGATTATTGACCATAGAAGGGGGGGCACAGCTAATTGTTTGATACAATGGGGCATACATCAATGTATTCCAGTCAGATATTTCTCCATAAGCCCACTCGGTGTTGCTTGGTGTAAAGTTACATCCCTGACCACCTCCGCCAGTTTGATCAACGGCATTATAAATTACACCCGTATTTTGCCTAGCAAGGCAAGTGCTTGGCACTATACAATCTTGTTGTGAGGCTGAAGTTCTTACAAATGTAAGACTACCAGAGTCCCATATTGTTTGGCTATATACAGAAGTTATACATAGCATTGCAATGGCTGATAAAATTATGTTTTTCATTGGAAAATATTTTTTCCGAAAGTAGAGAAAGGAGTTGTTTAATGCAAGAAATTTAACAATTAATGTTTAAACATATAATATTTATCCATGTAATAAAAATACAATATGAGTATTGATTTTTCTTTAAAAAAAAAAGAGACTGTCTAAAAAGTATTGACAGCCTCTTTTTTATTCTAAATAGTATTGGAAATAATACCGATAATACTACTGTAACAGACCAAAAAATTGGTCTGAAACCAATTTAAGATTGGTATAATTTTCAAATACTAAAACTTAAGCAGTTTAAAAACCTTTTTAGATATGCTCAAAAAAATAGTTGAACATCGTTTTTAAGGTATTATTGTGCCTATAAAATTCTGATTGTTTGGGTCCCAAATTAAGAAATCAAAAATATCTACAGAGCCATCGCCATTGATATCTGATGCATAGTAGCCAGCAGCAAAGTTTTTATTATCTACATCCCAATCTAAGTAATCAAAAATATCGATAATGCCATCTTGATTTAAGTCGCCAGAATATAATGCCCAAACATTTGACGACACTTCTATTTGATTAGAACCATATGCCTGAGTATTTGCAGTGCTAAAATCATAACTACTCATTTCATTATTGAGTAATATAGGATTCATACTCCATGTTTCTATATTGTTTCTATGTTTAATAACTAAGAAGTATAAACCTAAATTAGATTCAAATTGACATCGTGCTTGACCATTTGTTTTTAGAATTACTTTTTGGGAAGCTTCTAAAGAATAATCAATTGCATTGTGTAACTCTACTATAATGGTATCGCAAACATCTAAGCAAGTTAATTGATTTTGATTCCAAAGTGTTGTATTCAATTCATTGCTCCCTATATAATATCCTTGAAGATATAATTTTAAATCAAGCAATCCACTTGGGTTGAAGTTTACTTGTACATTAGAGCATGGGGCATTCATAACACATCCACCTTCACCTTTTATAAAATAAGTAGTGGTATCTGTAGGCTTAACAAAAATACTAAGTCCTGTATCTATTAAGGTTGCTCCACAAGAGCCAGTGTACCAGTTCCAATATGCTGCATCGTATAAAGAATCGCTAGTAGTACTTAGTATAATTCCTTGTTCGCCACATGCATTAAATCCTGTGGTTTGGGTGATAGTAGGTAGGCCAGGATTTTTACAATTTATAAAAATTGATAAACTATCATATAGTCCCCATTGACCTATATTGTCTTTGCTTCTTACATAAAGTTTATGTGGCCCATACGATAAGTTTGGGTAGGTATTGATAGCTCCTGAAAACTCTGAAACTCCATCACCACTTGAAGACAGGGTAAAGGCAGTTCCGTTTCCTATGCCCGGGTCTGTATCAAAAAAGTATTCAGCCATAGTAGCCTCAGATAAAATTTGAAATTTTTGTTTTTCATACAAACCCCAATGCCCTTCAATATCCATACTTCTGATATAAAGTGTGTGTGTACCACTTGATAAACCCGTAGTTTGAATATTTCCATTAAATATTGCAGTATCACCATTTGCTGCCATCGTCAAGGCCATTCCATTTCCTATGCCAGGGTCTGTGTCAAAAAAGTATTCCACTTTTTCTACGAGATTCCCATTGGATTCAATTTTTATTTTTTGTTTTTCATAATGACTCCATTCTCCCAAAATTGATTTAGTTCTTATATACAATAGATGTTCTCCATATGAAAGTCCAGTGGTATTTACATTTCCTATAAGAATGCTGCTATCAGCATTACCTGAAATGCTTATGCTGACACCATTTCCTATACCAGGGTCTGTATCAAAAAAGTACTCGGCTTCAACAATATTAGAGCCATTTGAATTATTTATAAATATTTTTTTGCTTTCATAAATACTCCAAAAACCAGTTGCCGACTGAACTCTTATATGTAACATATGTGCACCGGGTTCTAATCCATTGGTTGAAATATTCCCTGAAAAGTCAACGCTATCTGGATTGCCATTTAATAAAATGGATATTCCGTTTTCTATGCCAGGGTCTGTATCAAAGAAATATTCTGCTTTTATAAAATTATTGCCCGATGACGCATTAACAAAAAATGGAAATACTTCATATTGACTCCATTCATAAGTATTAGCACTGTTGTAATTGGCATATCGAACATAGAGATTGTGTAAGCCAGGTCCCATGCCAAGAGGTGTAGCTATGGAACTAATTGATATGGTGGAATCGTACTCGTAGCCGCTTTCTACTTGTTGTATTGTAATTGGTATCCCATTTCCAACACCAGGGTCTGAATCAAAAAATACTTCGCCAACATTTAATTGAGCTTCAGCACTTACAAAGCAAAAATGTGTTAGAATAAGCAAAAGCCATTTTAGGTTTTTATTATTTTTCATGATGTAACTATTTAGAGGTTTACAAAATGAATTAATTTCTCACCTTTGCTTTGATATAAATTTGAATAGGGTCGCCAGCATTGACGGATGTAGATCCAGTTATCGTAAATGTTTTGATATATGGATTGTGAGGAACACCTTTTTGGTCAAAGTCGCCACTTCCTCCATATACGCCAAGATTAGTTCCATCACTTCCTGCATTAAGTAGTGGTGATGTAGCTTGAAGATGATAATTGGTATTATAACTAAAGTATGCACCAGTTCCTATTGTTGTTTCAAATAATGGATTCACGTTTTCATAGTTGTTTCCGTTGGGAAACGAATTGCTTGAAAGACATTGATAACTACAGTTTTTATTAAAAATTAGACCACTATTTCCATAGTCTTGAAATCCACTTCTGTAAAATATATTATTGTTGATATAAAAATAATTACAGTACGTAAATGTGTTTGCTGTATTGGCTAAAAATATATTATTATTAAAATAATTATAACCTATGTACGTGCCATTAAATGCTGTGATAATACCATTAAAAATATTATTTCTACATATTAGGTCGCCTACTGATTGACCTTGACCTCGAATACATTGACCAGTATTCGTAAATACGCAACCTTCTATCAACCAAAAGTTAGCAGAGCCATAAGTAAAATAAACAGCATCGTTTATTTTACATAATAAAATTGAAATAGAATCCACATTTGTAGAATAGCACTGCATGTTTGATGCTTCCATGCCAATTACTTTAGAGCCATTACTACCTGTAGAAAAAAGTATATTATCACAAAACGCTTTTTGTGCGTTTTGTTTATCCGTAGGGTTGTGTCCCGGACCAATGATGGTTAGTTTTTTATTTACATTCATAGAATAATAATTGTTTGTACTTCCATGTACAAGTATAGTGTCTCCATCAGTAGCAGCAGCTAATACTGTAGCCCAAGTGTTATACTGACCCGCACTAGGGTTAGCATTATTGAGAGTTAATGTTATAGCTCTTGTTTGAAAGGCTATAAAAAGCATGGCAATTAAAAGAATTTTCTGTTTCATAGTAAAAAGATTTTTTTTATTTATACAAAAGTAGAAAGCGTGGCTATCCAAAAAATACACCCAATTGGGTATATTTCAATTTTATTGTAAATCTGAAAAAGTAATCAGTATATTCAGTAGAGGGTCCAAAAAAAATGTCTATGAGACTATGTAATAAAAAAATACTTATGGTATAGTAATGCCAATAAAATTTTGATTGTTGGGATCCCAAATTAAAAAATCGAAAATGTCTATACTTGCATCACCATTCAAATCTGTTGCAAAATAGCCACTATAAAAATTTTGGTTATCGTTATCCCATTCTAAAAAATCAAAAATATCAATGGCTCCATCTTGATTTATATCGCCCGTGTATAATGCCCATTGTCCTATATCTGTTTCTATTTGATTGGCACCATAAGCTTTTGTAGCCGAATTTGTAAAATCATAGTCTGAATTTGCAGTAAAGTTTACAGGAAAGAAACTCCATGTTTCTATACTATTTCTATGTTTAATAGCTACATAAAATGTATTTCCAATAACACTCGAAGGGAGATTTAATAAGACTAAACCATTTGTTTGTAAAATACCTTGTGTACTGTAGGCTATGTTATATGGGCTATAATCGTTGTGTAATTCAACTTGGATGGTATCGCAAAGGAGCGTATTGGCACTTTGATTTTGATTATATAAAACAGTATTCATGCTTGCATTTGATAAAAAGTATCCTTGCAAGTAGGCTTTAAGATTTAATGTTGCATTGTTTGGTAGAACTGTTAAGTCCAATGTTAATATAGAATCGCAACCTTGCGAATTAATAAGTGTTGTAGTATAGGTTCCAGATGTAGTTAAACTTTGCCCATACCATATATAAGGAGTTGCATTTTGCAATATACTTTCACTTGTAAATGTATTAGAAGGAGAACATGGAAACAAAGTACCAGTTATGCCAAAGTCAAATGCAGTACTAACAGATTTGTCATATAAATAAAAAGTTCCGCCTGTGCCACCAAAAAGTAAAAGTCTAATTTGAATTTGTTTGGAAGCATGTATGTTTTGTAAAGCAGCTATAGAAGATAAATCAATTATTCCTATAGATGCACCTGAAGATGCACTGCTCGTAAAACTTACTGCTGCTATACTATCATATGGAGAACCATCTATACTATACTGAAGAAGACCTTGTGTAGCTCCCGTATTTGAACGTCTATAATCAAATGGATTAATGCTTGTAATACTCATTGCATAATCCGAATTGGCTTGCAAGACAATTGAAATAGAAGTGTTAGTATTGCTTGCACTACTTGCTGAAGCTGTATTTACAGTACCTCCCCATGCTCTAGCAGCACTTGTGCTATTGGTAGGAGTACCTATGCCTGCTCCTCTAATCAAACCACTAACCATAACATTAGATGCTGTATATGAAGAAGGGTAGGGGCTGATTCCAAAATTTCCTAATCCACCAGTAAGGGCATTAAAATCCCAAGCAGCAATAACGGAATTGATAACCGTCAAATTTTGATTTACAGGATTTGCAGCTGTATAATTTGCGTTTCCGTTTTGTGTAGCTGTAATAGTAGTTGTGCCTAATCCAATAATAGAAACTAAATTACCTGAAATTTTTACCACATTGGTGTCTGAGCTTGAATAGCTAACTGGTAGTCCAGAGCTTGCAGTAGCATTAAGCAAGAAATTTGGGCTTCCTATCATAACGTTAGGCAATGAATTGAAAGTAATAGTCTGGTTAGTTGGACTTGAGGTATTATTCCATATAAAATCTACATACTCAGGATGATCTATAAAAGGGTTTCTATTGTTTTGTTTCAAATAGATAGCATTATTTCGGGTTATTTCTCTTGCACTAACTGGGTCCTGATGATGCCAATTGATTAGCATATTCAAAAAAGCTGTTTTAAAAACAGTATCGCTTGAACCATTAAACATAGGATAGCTTGTATAATTAGAAACTACATTTTCATATCGAGTAGCAAAGTAAAAATACATACGAGCTATATCGCCTTTAAATTCGTCTATAGGCTCAAATACGGTACCCACATATCCTAAAATAGCACTTGCGCCTAACTTACTTCCATTCAAAGATGTCCAACTCACTGTTGATACATTGCCATGTGGGTAGTTTGCCCTTTCATTGTTTACATATCCATCTACAGGAATGATAAAATGGGCATCTGAAACCATAGGAGTATTAGAATTAAATACGGATTGTGGTATGATATGTTCTCTATTATAACAATCGCCTTGCACATTATAACTACCACATTGGTCACTACCATAGATGAAAGTTATAGAGTCTGGTCCTGTTGGGTTTTCGGAATACAAATCCAAAATAGTATTGTCATTTTCATATTGATTATCTCTATCGGAAGTAGCATAAGTTGTCCACAATGCAGCATAGCCATTATTAGTATGGCCTTTAATGATGTTATATAGTTGGGTTTTTAATATAAATCCTGTACCTGTGGCGTTGTTATAATATCCGCTTGGTATTTGTGCATATAAATATAAGTTGCTACATAGAAAAGCAAATAGCGTCCAAATTTTTTTCACTCAGTATGTTATTTTGTAATCAAAAATAAGTTATCTAAGTTATAATTTATGAGGTGTCAAAAAAAGATGCCGCTCAGCTTTAGCTGAGCGGCATCTTTTTTAATATATATACATTAGGGTGTTATTATTCCAACAAAATTCTGATTATTAGGATCCCATATCAAGAAGTCAAAAATATCTATAAATCCATCGCCATTAAAATCTGTAGCATAATAGCCAGAAATAAAGTTTTGATTATCAGTGTCCCAATCTAAGAAGTCAAAAATATCTATAAATCCATCTTGATTTTCATCGCCTGTATAGGATGCCCATACTCCAGTTTCTACTTCTATAGTATTGCTACCATATGCTTGGGTAGATGCAGATGTAAAGTTATAACTAGTAGAAGAAGAAATGGTTACAGGTAAAGCACTCCAAGTTTCAATTGTATTTCTATGATTTACTTTTATGTAATAACTATTGCCAATAGCTGCAGCAGGGAAAGTACAAAGTATAGTGCCATCTGTTTGCAATGTGCCAGTAAATGTATAAGCCATAGCATATGGACTCGTAGCGTTCATCAATGATACATCTATATCATCGGTTTCAGTGCTTACTGCTCCACTTACACCTTGGTTCAAAAGTACACTTTGCATACTTGAAGAGCCAATGTAATATCCTTGGAGAAAAGTGCTCAAATTTAAATTTGCTTGAGGTGCTGTATTATTAATTGTTGCCAGTGTTATATATTTTGTACTATTTACAGGGATATGTATAGTGTTAATACCAGAAACTGTAATTTCAGTTGTATTAATGCTAAATGTTAATCCGGCTTGATAAACCGTAGCATTTGTAAAATCTCCATCGTCATCTACTAGAATGCAAAGTTCAGAAGGATTGGTCGTTAAATTAGTTAAAGATTTTAATGTAAAATCAAAGCTATACGATTCATTCATATTTGTATTGCTCACTCTCCATTCGCGTTCTATACGCGATATAATATTTTGTCCGCTTGGAATTTCAGCTGTAGCGCTTGCTGTTTCCTCATTTAAGCCACCATTGTGTCCTACCATTAAAAATGCTATATCGTTTGAAAATAAGCCAATATTATCAATATTTGATAAGGCTAAACTGCTTAAATAAAGTCTTGTTGAATCATCAAAACTATGCGATTGTTTTTGATTTAGAAGTGAAATGTCATCTCTAGCAATACCTATTACATCATTGTGATAGCTTGGGGTCAAGCTTGCATCCCATACATAGGTGCCAAGAGAAGAGGCGTATTTCCCAGCCGAAGTAGCTGTTGGATCTAATGTGATTCCGTACTTAATACCTAAGTAGCTTTCTACTCGTATATTATCATTAAGTGATAAATCGGTATTGAAAAATATAATTTCAGAAATATAGGATTGGTTTACGCCTAAATAATTGCCATTTGTATTATTACGGGCTCCTACTGTTAATCCAAGTTTTGCAGCTGTACTAGCCGAAGATGCTACTGGATTATTGCTCCAATCTAGCGAGCGTATTCTACATTTCATACTGGAAGAGGTAGATCTATTGCCACTATATGAAAAAAGCATAGGTCTTGTATTTTCTGTATAGTCTCTTGTGCAGTTTGTAGAGGTAGAACCTGAACCAATAGCAATCCTTGATGTAGTAGTACTTAAACCTCTAAGTTGTATAGCATCGCCTCCACTTTCTCTATAGTCAACTACATGTTGGGCTATATTCAAATCTTCTGTATAATATACAGCAAATAGTGTGCCTTGCGAGGTACTTAAATTATTGTCAAGAAAATTATAAGTGCCTAATAGTTGTAGGGCCATTGGTGCAGTCGTAGAATTGCCTTTAAAACTTATGGTATTGTTGTAATTTGATATATGATTGGTAGGCTGATTAGTAGCACTCGGATATGGGGCCACAGTGTCTATAAGATTTAGCGTAGAAGCATTGCTAGGATAGGTAGAAGGCCAGTTTGTTACAAATCCAGGCACAAGGTTGTCTGGATTGAACCAAGCTGTAAGGTTAGTAGTGCCTATGCCTCCAGGACTTTGGGCCACACTACACATACAATAAGCTAAAAGCAGTGTTGAAGAAATAAATTCTTTCATTTAATTATAAATTTAGAGTTAAGTAAAAAATTTATGGAAATATACAAAAAAAATTCGATAGAACTTTATAGAGATATTTCAATCAAACTATGTGTAGTAGCTATACCGTGATTTACTTGTTTTATAGTTAAACCTACTTCTTCTATCAATTTTATAAAAATTCTACTATCATACATTTGACTATTTCCGTTGGCTTGTGTAGTAAAATACAAAGATGTCATTTGAAGAGAATACATTGCAGCATGGTGTGCTTGTTGGTCCCAAAATGTTTCATTAATAAAAATTCTACCATTAGGATTTAAGGCAGCTTTGCATTTTATCAATATTTGTTTTATTTCTTCGTCAGAAAAACAATCTAGAAATTGGCTCATCCAAATTACATCATATTGACCCGGAATGGCTGTTTGTTGATTTAATATATTGTGAGGTATTAGCTGGTATCTATCTAAGTTTTTTTCTTGCATATTTTTTTCTGCCATGGCCAATTGGCCAGCATAATCCAATAGGTGCATTTGAACATCTTGATTGTATTGCATACAATGAATACTAAATTTTCCAGTATTGGCACCAATATCTAAAATAGTTTTTGGATTGTTTTTAAATACAATTGGAAGTGCTAACGCAAAAACATGGTCTGAATAGAAGTTGTCAAAATCAAACCAACTCTTGGTTTTTTTTGCATCCAATTTAGAAAGGCCTTCATAAATCGTATTCCATGGTCCTAAAAATGGGAGCCCTTCCGGTTTGCCATGTAGTAGGCTTTCTTTGAGTTTAAAAGCGCCTTCATAACATATATCTTGCATAAAGTCTGTGTTGACTCTTACCATTTTATCTGTAATAAATAATATACCAGTTTTAGTAATAAAATAGGTTCCGTTTTCTTCAATGATTAAGCCTATGCCTATGCCAGCCTCTACCAATACACGTAGAGCATAATGTGATAATGTTCTATTAGGTTTTATATCTTCAAATTGAACACCATCTTGATGTTGTAATAAAAAATCTAATATGCCAAAATCTCTTAGACACAAAGATGCTTGAAAAGCATAAGGCGCAAAAGATAGAAAATGGGCCTTTTCTAATGCAGTAAAAGCATGATAATTTTTGTCATTAAAAAAAGCTTTTGTATTCATTTCAATATTTTTAGTTAGTATGTGTTTTGTCAAATATAGATTGTAATTCTTCTATGTCTAATATGCAGTTAGATTTTTTTTCTGAACAACTTGCAAATAATATATTTTGAGTAGTTTCTGTTACTTCTATAAAGCCTAATAGTATGTATTGTGCTATTTGTTGTTTAAATAAAATGTTTGTGTATTCAACCAATTGTGCTGCATTAAAATTGGGTAGAACAAAAAAAGTATTTTCTCCTTTAAAACGAAATTTAATGGCTAATTCACCCATGACTATGTTTGGTAATGTATATACAAAAAGCAATGGACTTGGATGTGTATCTATGGAATTATCATATGCTTTGTCTGCAATCAAAGAAGCACTTTTGTTTTGAAAAATAAAACATCGTTTATACATATCAATGTCTCCCATATCATGTAAAATATAAGAGGAAGCTACAAGCCCCATTTTGCTCATCAAATCCATTTTAAAAAATTTTGGATATTGCAAAGCGCAATCTTGGTACAAAGCCCTGGCAAAGGCATCTGTATTACCTTCTTGTTCTAGCAGAAGCCGATTATTTACAAACAGTTTATTGTTGAAAATACGTACGAAGTTTTGTATATATAAGGTATTGGACAAATGCTTTTTCGTCTAGGATTGGTCTTGAAAATGTTTGATATACTTTGAAAGTGTTTTAATTTGTTTTTCACGTTTTTGTACAAATGGATTGTTAGTATCCCAAACGTATCCTGCTAGTATAGAACAAATTTGTCTTCTCATTTCGTCGCTTTGATTTTGAGAAAAAAAGATGGTATGTAAATCGCCATTATACCAGCTTTCTACAAAAGTTCTAAATACATCTACTGCCAACATAGATGGTTGCATATATTCGCTTTCCCAATTAATGTCTTCACCAAGCAATTTTCTATTGACTAAATTGGCAGCAAGTTGTGCCGATACGCTTGCCAACGTAACACCGCTCGAAAAAATAGGATCTAAAAATTCGGTTACATTGCCAGTAAGCACAAAACCTTTTCCATAAAATTTATCTGTGGTTGTACTCCAAGCTTTTAATTCCATACTATCCATTACAAACGGACAATCTTGAAAACGTGCTTTTAAGGCATCATGTTGTGTTATAAGATAGCTAAGTTTTTCGTTCAAACTTTGTCCTGGGGAGTTTTCAAAAAAATCAGGGAAGCCTACAAAGCCCACTGATGTGTTGCCATTGCTAAAAGGAATACACCATACCCAAGTATCTTTATTGAAAATATATACAATGATACGGTTGGCTTCTGTTGGTATGTTTTTTCTGTTTTTGTCATGTATGTGAGTAAAAAGGGCTTGTCTGGTGGGTAGTGTACTCGGTTTATCTAAATTAAATAGTCTTGGTATCACCCGTCCATAGCCACTGCCATCAATAATAAATTTGGCCTGTATAGTTTTTATATTTCCTTCTTTATCTTTTATTGTTGTAATAGACGATTCATCATCTTGAAATTTAATATCAACTACTTCAGTTTCATACAACACTGGAATGCCTTTTTTCTCACATACTTCAGCCAACGTTAAATCAAATTCGGCTCGAGGTACTTGCCATGTATACGTATAACCTTTTGTAAAGTTTTCTGTAAAATTAAAATCACAAGTACTGCCGTCGTCCTGAATAAATTTTGCTCCAAATTTTTCTTGAAATCCTTTTGCCTTTACTGCTTCCAACATATCGGCTTCTGCCAAAGCATCCATGCATCTTGGCAATAGGCTTTCGCCTATTACAAATCTTGGAAATTTTAATTTTTCTACAATAGTTACTTGGTGTCCTTTATTTTTTAATATAGATGCTGCTATACTGCCTGAGGGACCTGCGCCAATCACTAGTACGTCTGTCTGTAACATGGGGGTGATTTGTTTTTGGACAAAGGTAAGTGCTATTTGAAGATTTTTTTAAAGTTTTCAAGAAATGTAAAAAGGTATTAGTAAAAACGAATAGTATTCTCAGCAACAGTTTTTAGTAATAGAATAAATATATTTAGATTAAGGCAAAATATTAATAGGGCAATTCTCAATAACCCATCGGTAAAGTTCATCGATTTCAAAATCCGAAACTGCTATACATCCTAATGTCCAATCAGTATTTAAAAATTCTTTTTCTTGTGTTTTTAGATGCTTATTTGGGAAGCCATGAATTTTGATAGCACCGCCTGGTGCTTTGTTTTGTGTGGCTGCAAAAATGGAGTCTTCTGCATTGGGATATGAAATGCCAATATTTTTATGATAGGAACTCATACTATCTCGTTCGTTGATATAGTAGAGCCCTTCTGGTGTTTTCAAATCGCCTTCAAATTCTTTTTTTCCGATAGGTTCAATGCCAAGCGATATTTTATATAATTTGACTTTTTTGCCCTCATGAAAAACAATCATGTCTCTCTTTGATTTATAAATTACTATGCTGTCAATAGGCTCTTTTATTTCCAAGTATGTTTCAAAGTATTGAGAACGTCTATGAGGTACATCTTGTGCAAAAGACATTTGATAAGCCAAGAATAGTACTAAGAAAACAAAAAAGAATTTATTCATATTGTTATATAGACAGATTAATGTAAAAAAGGATTATTCATGCGTTCTATTCCTATGGTAGTGCTTGGTCCATGGCCACAATATACTTTTGTATGATCTGGTAATGGCATCAAAGAAGTATGTATGCTTTGTATCAAAGATTTATGATTGCCACCTGGCAAATCACTCCTACCTATACTCATTTGAAATAGGACATCGCCTGCTATCACAAATGCTTGTTTTGCATGGTATATACATATACTGCCAGGCGAATGCCCAGGTGTTAGGAAAAGTTGAAATTCATCTTCGCCTAATAAAAGTGTATCGTTTATGTTAGTATAATAGCTTGGTTCAGGTGCTTTTTCAAAATTCAGATTATATAGGGCACAAGTAGATGAAGCCGCATTAAATACCGGTTTATCTAACTCATGAAATGTGCTTGGTATTTGAAATTTTCGGAGCACAGCCGCATTGCCAAATATATGGTCAAGATGCGTGTGAGTATTGAGTAAAAGGATAGGTTTGATTTGTTCTTTTTCTATAAAGTCAAAAAAAACCTGTTGTTCTGTTTTATCATACATGCCAGGGTCTATAATGATGGCTTCTTTATGCTCATTATAAAGTATAAAGGTATTTTCCTGAAATGGATTGAAGGTAAAAGATTGAATTTGGATCATGAAAACTACGCATTTTGATCGTTGGTAACACTCATAAGTTCATGCATAGTACGTTGCATACTATTGATAGAACCATCTAAAAAGATAGTATTTCCTTTTCCGTTTTCTGCAAAATTTTTAATAGACTCTGTCCACATAGAAAATAAAATAAAAGAAGCATCCAGTTTGGCAAGCTCCATTTCTTTGGCAGCCATAGCCATGCCTTTTGCTACTTCTTCTCTAAACAAGGCCACACCTTGACCTCTGAGTTTAGCAGCTTCTCTTTCTGCTTGAGCAGAAATTTGTATTGCATTACCTTCTGCTTCTGCAGCTTTCGTTTTAGTTATCAGGAGTGCTTGGCCTTCATTTTCGGCAGCTGCTTTTAGATTATTACTGCTTACTACTTTGGCCATAGATTTCATGATTTCTTCATCAAAGCTGATATCATTTATTTGTAAATCCAATAAGTGATAACCCCATGATTCTAATTGAGCATCTATTTGGTCTTTTACATGATTGATAATTTCAGATCGGAGAGATAAGATTTCGCTTTGGTTTTTAGTAGCCACAAAAGCTCGTATGGAGCCTTCAATGGTTCTTATTAAAGCTTGCATCAAACTACGGTCATCTAAAAATTTAAAGGCTACATTTTTAATAGCATCTTCTTCTTGGTTTAATACAGCATAAAGAAGCATAGCTTTAAAATTTACATTGGCTTGGTCTTTTGTAATGGCCTGAAATTGTAATTCTACAGATCGGTTTTGAATAGAAATTCGTTTAAATATTTTTTCTATAAAAGGAATTTTAAAGTTTAACCCAGGTCTTTGTATTCGTCTGTATTTGCCAAAAAGTGTAATGACAGCAATAGTGCCTTGTTGCACAGTAAAAATGCCAGATAAAATAATAGCTACTATAATAAGTAATAAGATAATAGGAATGGACATACTCATATGAATAAAGATTTAGTTTTGAAATGCAAAAATACTTATTTTAGTATTATGTCTATTCGCTGCTTTAGCGAATAGATTGCTAATAATGACCTGAGCGTTTGCGTATAAACCATTCGCTGGCAAGGAGTAAAAGCAACAATCCAAACAGCCATTTTAAATCTATTAGTGGTTTTATTTCAACATGGCTACGCAAAATAGATTTTAAGTTTTTATTGGCTCGTATACTATCAGCAAGAGATTGTATCTGTTGTGGAAAAATAAATTTCCCATCATAATTTTTTGATAGTTGATTGAGCATACCAAAATCGGCAGTAGTAATATTGGTTTCAATGTTTTGTTCTATAATCGTAAAGCTACCCGATGAGGAGTACGACTTTCCGTTGAAAGCGGTAGAGGCCACGTATTGGTATTTGCCAGCAGCCAAAGAGCTTAATTGAATGCTATAAGAATTGCTATTTTTATTAAATGAAGCACTTGTTTTTTTGTTTGCTTCATCTATCAAGGTAAGTGTTACTTCTGGCGTGTTTATTAATTCATAATTGTTATTATATAGTTCTGCATCAATAGTAATCAATTCATTTTCAGAAAATGTAGTTTTGTTGAGCTGTGTTCTAAATGGCCTTTTATCTTGTTTTACAGAAAGATATTGAGCAGTTTTTAATACATACTCATCTGTCAAGTTATAATTTTTATGCAATTGAAAATCATATAATCGCCATCTCCAATAGCCTTCGCCAGCCAAAACAGATACACGCTGATTTGTTGTTTGCTGATGAGACCATAATGGATAATTGGTTTGTACACTTCCTAATTTTTGATACATTAGTGTTTGAACACCTACACCATTTTTAAAATCGCCAAAGGGCGATGCAAGAGGTGGAAGTTGGCTAAAATTATTATTGGAAGATAGTGTAAAATAAGAAAACTGTTTATTTAAACTTGCCTGAGCATCAGTGCTTGAAAGTCCACGAGGAGTTATTTGTAAACATGATTGAGCAGCGTTGAAAAGGGGTATAGCTGTTTGACTGCCAGTTATAAACCAAAGTGAAATACCTTGTTTTCGAGCCTGTTCTAATAGGCTTGCCATGTTATATTTTACCGAAGGTAAATTGTGAAGTATGATAAGATTGTATTTTGTTACAACTGAGTTTACAGTAGATGCTAAAGCTGTGTTTACTTGGTAGTTTTTGTTTTTAGTTAGTATTTCTTTTAAGGCATTTATGTCGGGGTGTGGTGCATTGCCAATGATTAGTATGCTTTCTTTATTGTCTAATACTTCTATCAGAACATCTTGTGAGTTGTTTGTAGTATTTTGTTCACCATCTATTTTAGTAACACTTATTGTATAGCGATGAAGACCAGTAGAAGAAGCATCAAGGATGGTTTCTATGGATTTGGAAAAGCGATTATTGTTTACGTTTACTTGTTGCTGTGCTACTATTCTATTGGCTTTGTGGCTAAATACTTGAATGGATACTTGTTTCCCTTCGCAACCAAATGCAGCCATATCGCTTCGTATAGCAAATTTATCACCTAAGTAAACACTTTTATTGGCAAAAGCTCGAGCTATAAAAGCATCTTTTTGTATAGTAGTATCTCCAATGCCAATCGTATACACTGCTCCTTTAAAAGGGTATTGCAAACTAAGCGGAGATGTGCCTTCATTATATATACCATCGCTACTCATAATAATGGCACCTACATTTTCATTTTCTAACGATGTCATAATGGATTCTAAAGCATTGCTTGGGGAGGAACCTTGTTCTTTATAATCAAAACGTAAACTGTCATGAAGTTGAGCACCAAAAGAATATGTTTTTACATTAAAATCTTTTGCAAGCTCATTACTTAATGCCTGCATATCTTTTCTGTACGCTATACTATCATATTTTTTAAAGGCAAATTGCAAAGAGGCCGAATTGTCTGTAAGGATTGCTATGGTCGGTTTTTCTTCTTGATTTTGTAAATAACGTATGATAGGCGTCAATAATAGAAATGCTATAGTAGCTACAGTAAGTGAGCGTAAAAAAAACAAAAGATAAAATAGCCAAGTTGAAGAGAATTGTTCTTTCTTTTTTTGGTAGAGTAAAAACGCAAAAAGTATTCCTAAACCTAAACAAAGGATTATAAACCACCAAGATGTTGACAATGTTAGTTGCATAGCTTCTGATTGCAAATTAAAGCTATCTAAAATAAAAAAAGTCATTATAGTTTGACGCAATTGTGAGTAGTATCATAAATAATCTTTAAAATAGAGTAAGAATAAGAATTTATGATTTTCTAAACAGCATGCTATCATAGTTTTGAATCTCATAAATCCTATACTTGTATGAAATCTTTTTTTAAGCACTATCTGTATCAGCCTCAGCATCTAGCTTTAATGGGCTTGAGCGTTTTTGGAATTTTTTTGTTTATTATTCGTATGATAGTTTCTTCTAGTACTCACTATTTTTTCTTAAATTGGAATTTGTTTTTAGCCTTCATCCCTTATTTTTTTAGTATCTATTTATTACAGCAACAACACAGCAAGCCTTCTAAATTAAGGAGCGTTATGTTGATAGCCAGTTGGCTATTATTTTTTCCAAATGCTCCTTATATACTTACAGATTTATTTCATCTTAGATTACAGAGTATCGTTCCTACTTGGTTTGATTTGATACTGATTTTGTCCTATGCTATTACTGGCTTAATGTTAGGATTCTTAGCTATGGTAAATATAGAACAATACGTAAAACATATAGTCTCCAAAAGACAGTTGCATATACTACGGGTTTTGGCCTTGTTTGTAGCTTCGTTTGGTGTATATATAGGTCGTTTTTTAAGATGGAATAGCTGGGATGTGTTTGTGAATCCAACACATGTTGGACAAGATATAGTGGACAGAGTTATAAACCCTTTGCATCATACTCAAACTTGGGCTTTCACTTTGTTTATGGGCATACTTTTAAATCTTTGCTATTTACTATTCAAAAATTTTAGCCACAGTACACTTTATCGTTAGGAAATTAAAACTCATAACGTAGCAAAATATAAGGCATAAGCATATTATACCGATATACTACTATAACCAAAAAAATGGCCTGAATCCCGAATGCTTGTGATAATATCGGCATAAACCACTCTAAAAATTGGCTTGAAACTAATTTAAGATTGGTATTACATTTGGATATTCTTTTTTTATTTAAAGAATACAAGTTTATTTAATATATTTAACGCATGATTATAGGAATCTTAAAAGAAGCAGAAGGCGAAAATCGAGTTTCTGCTTTGCCCGAAATAGTTACTCAATTTATTAAACTAAAAGTTCAAGTTCAGGTAGAAACTGGTGCTGGAATATCTGCTTTTGCTTCGGATGCCGACTATCAACAAGCAGGCGCTACAATAGTTGATAGAGCAGGCATACTACAGCAAGCTGATATCTTGCTTTGTATCAATGTGCCTCAAGAAAATAGATTTAAAAATCAAGCTATAGTATTAGGCGTTTTTCAACCTTTGTTTAATCATGCTTTGATAAAAGATTGGGCAAGCAAACAATATACTACATTTAGTATGGATACTATACCGCGTACAACGAGAGCGCAAAGTATGGATGTGTTGAGTAGTCAGGCTAATATTGCAGGTTACAAAGCTGTATTATTAGCAGCTACACATTATAGCAGATACATACCTATGTTTATGACAGCAGCAGGGAGCATAGCTCCAGCAAAAGTGTTAATACTTGGAGCTGGAGTAGCTGGTTTGCAAGCTATAGCCACAGCCAAGCGTTTGGGAGCAGTAGTAGAAGTATTTGATACAAGGCCTGCAGTAAAAGAAGAAGTGATGAGTTTGGGTGCAAAATTTGTGGAAGTAGAAGGCGCAGCAGATGCCAGCCAAGCTGGAGGCTATGCCGTAGAACAAAGTCAAGAATTTTTAGAACGCCAAAAACAAAAAATTGCAGAAAGCGCTGCTAAAGCGGATATAATAATTAGTACTGCGCAAATACCCGGTCGCAAAGCTCCCATCTTAATTACAAAAGAAATGATACATAACATGCGAGCAGGAAGTGTAATAGTTGATCTGGCTGCTTCTACAGGTGGCAATACAGAAGTAACTGTCAATAATAAAACCATAGTAGAAAATCATGTATCAATAATTGGCAATTCCTTTTTGCCATCGATGCAAGCAAGCGATGCAAGTAAAGTATATGGAAAAAATATCTTAAACTTTTTGAAATTAATTATAGATACCGAAGGGCAAATTAATCTAAATTTTGAAGACGATTTAGTACAAGGTACTTGTATCACACATCAAGGGCAAATAGTAAACGAAAGAGTAAAACAACTAATCCAATAATTCATTTAAGTAAAATAAAAAACTATGGATACTATCATTCAATTTTTTTCTGATAATTATAATATGATAACTATTGTTATCTTATCTATTTTTTTAGGAATCGAAGTTATTTCAAGAGTACCTTCTGTATTGCACACACCTTTAATGAGCGGTGCCAATGCCATACATGGTGTCGTTATCATTGGTGCTATAATAGTAATGGGCCAAGCCGAAGATGATAATTATGTAGCTCTCATTTTGGGCTTTCTGGCCGTTATATTGGGCACACTCAATGTAGTAGGAGGCTTTGTAGTTACAGACCGTATGCTTGAAATGTTTTCAAAAAAGAAACAAAAAAAATAATACATTCATTTGCGAACACTTTAATAACAGAATCATTTTTGTTAAAAAAAAATAGTTTAAAAAAATTAAAACATGCAACACTTCTTTTTATTAGTATCTTATTTAATTGGTAGTATATCTTTTATTGTGGGTTTAAAAATGCTTTCGCATCCAGATACAGCTCGAAAAGGAAATAAATATGCAGCCGCTGGTATGACTATAGCTATACTTGCAACCATCTTTTTATATACCAACGAAAGTGGACAGCATTTAGGAAATTATGTTTGGATTTTTGGAGGCTTACTGATAGGCTCTATTATTGGCACCTTGATGGCCAAAAAAGTAGAAATGACAGCTATGCCTCAAATGGTAAGTTTATTTAACGGTATGGGTGGTGCCTGTGCTGCTATTATTTCTATCGTAGAATTTAAACACCTCATGCACAATTTTGATTTATCACAATCAAGCATGATGCTTAGACTATTTACCATACTACTTGGATTAGTGATAGGAACAGTTTCGTTTTTTGGTTCTATGATAGCCTTTGGAAAATTAAATGGAAATATTAATGACAAAACACTTCCAGCACAACAAGTAATTAATCTTGGTTTGTTACTAATAATTGTTGTCTTATTAATAGCCATGCTTACTGGTTTTACAGGTATTTCTATAACGACGCTTTTTTGGGCTTTATTTATTATTTCGGCACTCTATGGTGTATTATTTGTGATGCCTATAGGCGGAGCTGACATGCCTGTAGTTATTTCCTTATTAAATTCGTTTACGGGTGTGGCTGCTGCTTGTGGTGGATTCTTATATGACAATCCTGTAATGTTGACGGGTGGGATATTAGTGGGTAGTGCTGGGACTATATTAACCATATTAATGTGCAAAGCCATGAATCGTTCATTGACCAATGTGATAGTAGGTGCATTTGGTGGAAATAAGAGTGGGGGAGTTGCGGGTGTAGCTGGTGGCGGTTCACACAAAGAAATTTCATTGAGCGATACAGCTGTACTAATGGCTTATTCTAAAAAAGTGGTCATAGTGCCTGGCTATGGTTTGGCTGTAGCGCAAGCACAGCATACGTGCCATGAATTAGAAAAAGTGTTGGAAGAAAAAGGAGTAGAACTTGCCTATGCTATACATCCTGTGGCTGGGCGTATGCCAGGCCATATGAATGTATTGCTTGCAGAGGCGGATGTGGCCTATGATAAATTAAAAGAAATGGAAGAAATAAATCCAGAATTTTCGCAAACAGATGTTGTGTTGATTTTGGGTGCTAATGATGTAGTAAACCCTGCTGCCAAAAATGATCCAAGCTCGCCTATATATGGAATGCCAATTTTGGAAGTAGAAAATGCAAAACACGTGATTGTGAATAAACGAAGTATGAAACCCGGTTATGCTGGTATAGAAAATGCTTTATTCTTTCAACCTAAAACCTCTATGCTTTTTGGCGATGCCAAAAAAGTGTTACAAGATTTAGTAAGTGAATTGAAAAGCATGTAAAGCTTTTTTGAACGGCTTATAAATACTTTTTCATTTACTCCTTTACCATTTTCATTTGGTAGGTTTTGTCTTCTTCTTGCACTACTACATAATAAATACCCTTTGCTAAAGAAGCAATACTAATAGCAATTTGCTTATCATGCAACATGTTTTTCTCATACACCATTTGCCCCCATGGCGAAAATATTTTTATTGAAGCATTATGAAATAGTTCATCATTGCTAATAATAAAAGAGCCATTGTTAGGATTGGGAACTATACGAATAGAATGATTTTTGTTTGTAGTATGAATTCCTACATTGGTAAATGCAATACAATTTGACGTATCCACACATCCATTCTGACTGACTATTAGAGCATATTGACCATTGGCAGTTACCTGATATGACGCACTGGTTGCACCTGATATAGTGGCAAACGGATTGCAAGTTATCCACTGGTATGTGGCACCTACAGCATTGCTGCTAAGTGTATCGCCGTTTTTGGTAATAGATGTATCGGGTGAATTTAAGATGGTAAGATTCAACGTTATATTACTATCACAACCAAAAACATTCAATAAAGTGTCATAATAAGTACCACTGGCAGTAAGCGTCTGTCCATTAAATAGAAAGGCATTACAAGATGATTGGTTGAAAGAACTAAAAGAAGAATTCAAGATGGTAAGATTCAACGTTATTATACTATCACATCCAGAGGCGTTCAATAGAGTGTCGTAGTATGTACCACTGGTTGTCAATACTTGATTATTAAAAGAGTAATTATTGCAAGAATTTATGTTCAAATTGGTTGCAGATGGCAAACAACAAAAAGCATTAACTGCTACATCTCCTGAAATTATCCAATTTTTTGTATTGATTAGAAAATTTCTACCATTAACAGCATTAATACCATAATGTATAAAACCTGCTCCAAGAGTTCTATTCATAGGGCAGTTGGGATTGTTGGCCCATGCGATTAATGTTTGGGAATATTTTTGACAGTTTATACCAGAAAAATCAAGCATCCCATTTAGGTCAACTGAGGAATTAAGTTGCCAATTGTTTAATGACAGATTAAATGAACTGGCATACGAGAACATCCCATTCATACCAGTTACATTGCTCACGTCCCAATTATTAATAGGTTGATTAAAGGAGCTTGCATATGCAAACATTGCATTCATAAGAGTTACATTACTCACATCCCAATTCCCAATAGGTTGATCGAATGAACTTGCGTTGTAAAACATAGCTGTCATATTCGTTACATTACTCACATCCCAATTTCCAATAGGTTGATTAAAGGAGCTAGCACCCCAAAACATATCTCTCATGTCCGTTACATTACTCACATCCCAATTGTTTAATGCTTGATTAAAGGAATTGGCTCCCAAAAACATATAACTCATATTCGTTACATTACTCACATCCCAATTTCCGATTGCTTGATTAAAAGCAGATGGATTTGCAAAATATTGCTTGGAAAACATAAAACTCATATCCGTTACATTACTCACATCCCAATTATTGATTGCGTGATTAAACTGAATTGCTTCTGCAAATAAACTTGACATATTAGTTATATTACTCACATCCCAATTATTAATATTATTAAAGATTGTCAAGGATGTACAATTTTCAAAGCAATGGGACATATTTGTTACATTGGATAAATCCGGTATGTCTAAGGCACTTATATTTATATTGTAGCATCCACTAAAAGCATTTTCCATGCTGTTCCAATTGGTGCTTCCCCATTGTTCCACACCTAAAAGTCTTTGTTTGTCAGCACCATTACTGATTTTGATAGCACTAAAATTAGCACTATCTATACTTAAACGTATAGTGGCACCACTCGGTAGGCCTGTGATAGTAGCTGTAGCTCCTGTAAAGGTGCCAGAGCCCATAGTGCCTGCTGGTATGGTTTCCCAAGTATAGTTTACTATACCAGAGGTGCTTACTCCAAAAGTAATTTGTGTTGGCCCAGAACCGGGTTGGTTCAAATCCCATTTGGTAATAAAAGGGCTTGCTTGTGCAAATACTGAAAAGCATACCATAAACAACAATACGTATAAGCTTGTTTTCATGCTTGAAAATTTTATATAAATATATGTAGGCTCCCCATTTTTAGTACACTTCAAAAGTAGAATTTCTTATTCATATTTTGATATTTTGGTTTAGGTCTTTTGGGGCGTAGTGAAGCGAAGGCGGAGCCGAAGCTGAACGGAGCCCCAAAGGAAGGTGTTTGATTTCTTTCATTTTTTTCGATACTGCTGAGGGCCATACCCCTAAGGCATCATGTGGTCTTATGTTGATTATAGTCGCTAATCCACTCCTCGGTCACTTCTCCGGACTTCTTCTATATCCTTGAATAGATGAGCATCCAATATAGCCTCCCGATAGCTTCTATTGAATCGCTCAATAAACGCGTTCTGAGTGGGTTTGCCTGGCTCTATATATTTAAACTCTATATCACATCTGACTAAATTCACTCGCCAATTTGGCTATAAATTCAGGCCCATTGTCCATACGGATTTTTTGTGGTTTACCATATCTGTTGATTAAATGACGTAGCACCCATATCACTCTACTCGATTTAAGTGAGTAATCAATTTCTATAAATAGTACCTCGCGGTTAAAATCATCAATCACATTAAATGAACGAAACTTACTGCCATTACTCAAGGCATCACTCATAAAATCAATACTCCAAGTATGCGTAAAAAATGAGGGAGTCTCCAAACTTTCCTTTATTCGCTGTGGCAAACGCTTCTTTGCCTTTCTGCGTAGGGATAGACCCATCTGCTTATATACTCTATGCATGCGCTTATGATTTGTTGTATCTCCTTGATTTCTCAACCTAAAATAATACTTCCAAAAACCCTTCTCGAGTGATGAGCAGAACTTAATTCCAATAATTGATTTTCCAAATAGCTATCATCCTTCACCGATTGGTAAATAAATGCACTCTTACTTGTCTTGAGTATGCGACACGCCTTGCTGATGTCTTTGGGCCGTTCTTTCTTTAGCTCAGTAAGTATACTGCGCTTCATGCAAGGCTTTAAAGCTTTTTTTCAATAATGTATTTAGCTACATCTAACTCCATCGCTAAATTGGCATACATACGCTTTAAACGAGCATTCTCATATTCCAACTCTTTGACCCGTTTAAGTTCGCTTGCATCCATACCTCCATAGCGCTGACGCCATTTGTAAAACGTTGCCTTACTTACGCCATGTTCTCTGGATATATCCTCTACTGACTTGCCAGTATCAAATTCCTTTAGAATAGAGGCAATCTGATTGTGATTAAATTTACTTTTCTTCATTGTATTACGATTTTAAAATTAACAAATTTTGTCTACTTTTAAAACGTACTATTTTTGGGGGAGCTTACATATACATAAAAATAAAAAAACGTACACTACAAAAGAAATGTTTGTGGCGAACGTTTTTATAAATCAATTTCAATTACTTATTCTTTTATAAACTTGCTTATATAAGTTTCAGAGTCACCTTTTATTTTTATAAAATACATGCCTGCACCTAAGTCGTTTACATTGATTTGCATTTTACTTGAGTTTAAACTAGCACGTTTTACTATTTGACCATTGAGTGTATATATTTCCACAAAAACATTATCCGAATGAATTGGTTTTTTGAAGTCAATGTTTAGATGCGTATTTGTTGGATTAGGATATAGATTCAATATGTTATCGGCATATATACTTTCTACAGAACTAGGATTATAAATCGTATTTAATGCTGTATTCGTAACAATAGCAGGGTTTGCATCAAAATAGATATGCGCTTTATTTTTTATTTGAGAACCAATACTTAATCCAGCTTTGGGTTTAATAGTAAATCGCACTTGTCCATGACTATGTTCTTCATTTGTCGTACTGTCTGGAAGGGAAATATTATTAAAATTAAAACGAACTACATTTGGGCTAAGCCATTGTGGGCTCATGTTGTGTGAGGCTCCAATAATACGAAGCGATGAAGCATCTACATTAGTGCTTAATGTATCAATAATATATACATTGATTGCTGGTGCCGTTCCAGTATTTTGAAAATGAATGGTATAATTCAATAAATCTGTTGTTGGTGCTATGTTGCCATTTGCGCCTATACCTTTTGGGCTTACCTCTTTGATATTAGGGTCGTATGAGTTTACAACTGGTATGCAAAATGAAAATTGATTATTTGCAACATTAATATCAGTACTCGGTATAGTAGAAAACACAGTAAAGCATAACGTATCGCCAATATTGACTGTGCTAGAAGGTGTAAGGTGAACACTTGAAAAATAACTATTCCAGTATGCACCATTCGTTAAATTACTTAGATTGGTATAATTCCATTTTAACGTATCGCCATTAACATAGCTAGCAGGGTTGTTGCTTAATGAAGCATTATATACTGTATTCGGATCTTTTATCAAAGTAAGTATTCCAGAAGCGGAGTCACATCCTGTGTTGCTCACCATAGGGTGTATTAAAAATGGTATATTGGGTCTGGCATTTATAGGTCCAGAGCCTGAAGCTTGCACATCAACATTGCTCGTACATTGCAATGAAAAATCAGCATTTATTTGAGGTAAGTTAGTAAAAGTATAGGAGGTAGGGGAGCATGTAGTAGATGGAAATATAAATTGATAAAAAGATGGAATAGACACATTTACAGAAGTCATCCACGACTCTTGTACTTTAGTAGAATAGGTGCCACCTGTGTTTGTATAGCCATAGGCTGTATAGGTTCCAGCAGCGCTCGATAAGTTAGCTGTGCTGTTAACAGGTATTGCATTTAATGCAACATCTCCAGCATTATATGAGCAGTCATTATTATTATCGACATATACTCTGCCAGTAATGGTATTATAGGTACAAGGGTTGGGAACAAAAAATTGAAAAAAAGGATTGATGTTGTAGATAGTATCTGGACCTGAAATGATTTTTATGGTAGGCCCAAAAAAGTTAGCAAAATTGTTTGCAATTTGGTCGTCTGGAACAAACGGAATAAGTGCGTTAGCATTCAAAGTTGTATTCCAAGGGTTTTGCCCCGTAGTATTCACATCAAATGCTAAAATAGTACCAAAATTTTGGTCTTTGATGATGATAGAATCGCCTATAAAAGAATTGGTAACAGTAAAAGCCCAAGAGTCGAAAGCTGTGGTGCCGCATTGCGTTGAATCGTGCATGGCAGTAAAGGATGCAAATGCCGTTATATCTCCTAATACATAGGCTTGGGCAAAATTTTTCTTACTAAAAAAACTTAGTAAGAGGAACGCAAGTACAATTATTTTTTTCATATTATATTTATTTTTATAATCCAAAAGTACTTACAGGTATTGCAAAATACGGTCATCCAATTGTCAATCTTTAGTCAGTCTATTGTCAAACTTTTTTGTAGAGTATAAGTCCGTTTGAAAATCAATAATAAAAAAAATGCCTCAATTGCTTGAGGCATTTTTATAATAAAAGATGATTTCTATTAGTGACTAAGCACTACTTTTTCAATATGAGCATTCTGGTGCGAATCGAACATCATGATATGATAAATACCAGATGCCATAGATGATAAATCTATTTGAATATGGTTTTTACCAGCTAAAGATTTTAAATCTTTACTTAATACCACATTGCCTGTAGCATCAATTACAGTATAAAATAAATCTTCAGATTGGTCTGTTGTAAAATCTAAATTGATTAAACTTGTTGCAGGATTTGGTGATACTGAAATGTTTGAAAAATTCTTAGAAAAATCTTCAGTAGCTTCTGGCGTTAGGTTTTTTAAATTTACAGCTTGATACACATTTTTGTTGCTCCCTTGTACCCATGCTATTACTTTTAAATTATTAAAATTCTCAACCGAAGGTTCTACCGTGTGGTTAATAATATTGGCAGCTAAACCATTAGCAGGTAATCTATAATTGCCATTAAATGTATATGTGAATGAAAGCGAATCCCAAACACCAGGGGTAATGGAGCTTGAAATAGCCGTTCCATTTTCGTTAGGAATCATTTTTTTCATTACACTTGTAAATTGTGTTTCACCATTTGAAGCTACATTTTGTGTTGTTAACGATTCTATGATAGCAACATAAAGTTTAGCGCCACTTATTTGAGCCAATGGCGAAAATTTTACATTCATATCCATTGATTTGTTGTTTAATTTATAAGTTCCATCCATTTTAAATTGAGCTGGTATGGCTCGAGAACCTGTATACAAGGGATACGAAAAGCTACTGGCATTGCCATCCCAACCGCCGTCTATTTCCATGCGTGGTATAGAGTTAATGGCATAAAAATTTCTTCGATTCACAGATTCAACCGTTCTATAAGGATCTCCGTTGCCAGGAAAATCTTGTTGGAATTTAACCACAACATAGTTGTTTTTATCTATAGTATCTATAATGCTATGTAAATTTTCATTACCGGGTTTGCAAGGTGCGCAAGTTGAACTTGTAAATACTTCCAATAAAGGAAGTCTTGTTACTTTTTCTACTAAAACAGAAACCATTTTTGTAGCCATATCATTAGATGTGTTTGCATCTGCATTACTAACATTTAAATTGCTTGCCCAAATATTTATAGTATGAGCACCCAGCGCCGAAGCATTCCAAGGAGTAGTGTGTGTAATGGTTGTAGTAGCTAAAGGTGCTATATTTAAACCTGTGATAGGAGCTGATACGGTACTTCCACCATCTACGGTATAATTGAGTGTAAGTGATGTAATGGTAGTAGAACCCAGATTGCGCAATTTTGCTGCAAGTGCCACATTTCCTTGTACTACAAAATCTTCTGTAGCAACTTGTAGACCTTGAACATCATAGGCTGGTTGTGTACCGTAAATAAAAGTATAATATGAATTGTCGGCTGGCGAAGGGTCTGTAGTAGCTAATGAAAGCAAATCAGGCGAAGTTGCTACACTATAAGCTGTAGTATTATTTATTTGTATACCAGCAGACACTTTGTTAGTATTGGCAAATCCGCCTGTACGTTGGTCTACTATGTAAATATTATTACTGCCTTCTTCTAAAACAATGCTCCAATACGTAAAGTTGCTACCATCTGACATGGTCGTGTTATAGCCATAAGAATTAAAATGTATCCAAAGTTGTCTATTGGGAGTGGTGCCAAAAACTTTAGTCATAATCAAATCGTTAGATCCTGAACCATTCATACCCCAAATACATATCGAGTTATTAGGAATTGAAGCATTTGGCAACGCTGCTTTTGTATAGCTTGGTGCAGCCAACGAAGTGGCTACATCAAAGGTCAAAACTCCAGAGCTCGAAACAATATATGATGTGGCAGGAGCCCCATTAAAAGAAAAAGAAAATGGAATTGTTTGAGCAGCAGACCAGTTTGGTGAGGTATTAGAGCCGCTTAGAATAGTTGACCATCCTGTAGGAAGTCCGCTTCCAGATGGATACTCATCATCTGTGTTTAATGCATTAGGATTAGTATTCGCATTAGGATTTGGTATTTGCCAGTACTGTGCGTTTATAACAGCTATTGCACTGAACATGAATAGAGATAATAATAAAAGTTTTTTCATTTTTAAATAAATTAATGTTTGAACAAATATATTCAAAAAATTACTTAAAAAGACATAAACACTATCAAAAGTACTTTTCTATTCTCTCCACAAATAAGGGAAAAGGATATAAGACAAAAAAATTATTAAAATATCTAATGTTATTAATATAAAATAAAATTTCCACCATCCTGTAACCTGCATGGTATCTATGAGCGGTTTAGATAAATCCGAAAGTACTATCAATTGAGGTATCACAAGTGGGAATCCTAAAATGGCTATTAGAGCAGCATTACCTCCTGCTTTGCCAGCTATAGCCGAAAGCATTGTAAACAACACCGCAAAACTAAATGCACCTGTAACTATCATTAATGCAAACAACTTTATTTTTACTACAGGAAACCCCAACATGAGTATAAATAAAACAAAGGCAAGTACAGATAGTAAAATCAATAAAAGAATATTATAAATAAGTTTAGCAGCTATAACTTCTCTTGCTGAATGTATTGTATAGTAGTATATATTTCTTTGTTTAGGTTCTTGTAAAAAACTTTTGGCTACTGCATTTACAGTCACAAACATGATTATTATCCAATACAGCATATTCCAAATACTTCCTTCCGGAAATTCTTCCATCATTTTTATAGCAAATACAGTACAAGTAAGATAGAGTAAAATGCCATATATAGAATATTTTTGCCGCCATTCCAGCGTAAAATCTTTTCTTAATATCTGTAATATTCGTTTTGTACTACCCATATCCGTTTAAAGAAATCAAGTCCGTAATTTTTTGAGCCCAAATGGCATATTCCTTTACACTATAATGTAGCAAATCGCTGGCTAAATAGTTTGGGTCTGTAGCATGTTCTCTTGTAGAGTTTGTAATGTCTATATAGGAAACTTGCAAAGAGTCGCATATCTGTTTTTTAACGCTATTGTATGCATCTATTTCTATGCTTACTTGTGTTTTATCTTTTTCTACATTAAATGGTGTAAGCCCCCAATCGGGTATCGAAAGAACTACAACATGCTTTGCTTGTCCTTTAGCAAACAGTATGGCCTGACATAGTAAACTATAAAACTGATAGGCGTATTCCTCTATACTGCGACCTCGATATTGGTTATTTACACCTATGAGCAGGCTTACTAAATCATAGTCAAAACTCGGTTTAGCATTATATATTGCATGCATTAATTCATCAGTTGTCCAGCCAGTGGTGGCTATAAGTTGGTGTAGAGTACATGATTTATGATGTAGTTGCTTTAGTTGTTGGCAAAGTTGTGAAGGAAAGTTTTGTTCAAAGGGAAGGCCCTCACCTATGGTATAACTGTCTCCTAAGGCTAAATATTTCATCGAGTTATAGTAAATGTATTTATAATTTTTTGAAACAGTGCTTCATGACTTTTTTGATCATCAGCCAAGGTAGTAGTACTAATATTATAAGCTGTACTGTCTTTTACACAAGCGTATTGATAAATTTTAAAATCTCCATCTTTTGTTTTGGGTAAAAAAGAAAATACGCCAAACTTGCAATTAGCACCATTTATATTTTCCTCATTTACTATTTTAAAATTTGGGTTGCTTATTTTTATTTCTGTTTCTGAAGCTTTTTTGTACAAAGAATCACTTATTGGTTTAGGCAATTTTTCAGTCCATACTACAAGACTTTCTCTAAACGAATCGGTGCTATCTGATTGTGGTTCAAAAAAGGAAACAGCATCAGGTCTGTTTTTATAAAAACGAATTTCCCAAGTTTCAGGAATTTTTATACTATATCCTAAACTATCAATATGAAATTCTTTTAAGGCAATATCCTTAGGTGTAGATTGCTCATTCTTGCATGCTTCCATCAATAGCGCTGCAAATACAAAAAATAAAAAAATACCTTGGCGCATATTGGCAAATCTAATCTAAATAAAATTTTTTTTCAGCATCCAATTAATATTTGTGCTATGGCAAACATTAATACCCAAGTATTTTGATGTTGTGGCTAAAATATAGTTTTTTTGCTTAAACATTAAATGCTTTAATATGGCTAAAAAAATAGACTTAGAATTTAATAAAAATGAAGATGGCATGCGTTTGTTAGTAAGCGACATGAAAAAGAAAATAGCTATAATAGAAAAAGGCGGTGGCGAAAAATCTATTGCAAAACAAAAAGCAAAAGGCAAATTAACAGCTCGCGAAAGGATTCAATATTTAATAGATAAAAAAACGCCTTTTATAGAATTGGGTGCATTCGTAGGATATGAAATGTATGAAGAATATGGAGGATGTCCTGCTGGAGGTACGGTAGCAGGCATAGGATTTGTAAAAGGTCGCCAGTGTATTATAGCTGCCAACGATCAGACGGTAAAAGCTGGCGCATGGTTTCCTATATCTGGAAAAAAGAATCTTAGGTTGCAAGAAATAGCAATGGAAAATAAATTGCCTATCATATATATAGTTGATAGTGCTGGAGTTTTTCTGCCCATGCAAGATGAAATATTTCCCGACAAAGAACATTTTGGAAGAATATTTAGAAACAATGCTCGTATGAGTGCTATGGGTATCACTCAAATAGCAGCCGTAATGGGTAGTTGTGTAGCAGGAGGCGCATACTTGCCTATAATGAGTGATGAAACGCTGATAGTAGAAGAAAATGGTTCTATATTCTTAGCCGGACCCTATTTGGCCAAAGCAGCCATAGGCGAAGATGTAGATATTCAAACCTTAGGTGGTGCCAAAACGCATACTGAAATAAGTGGCATAGCAGATTATAAATTCAAAACCGAACAAGAATGTTTGGATCAAGTAAAGAGAATTATGGATAAAATTGGCAAGCAAGAAGAAGCAGGTTTTGATAGAATAAAGCCAGCCATGCCAACCAAAGATGTCAATGAGCTATACGGAATAGTGTCACCTCAGAATAACAAACAATATAATGTGCTTGAGGTTATAGAGCGAATCGTAGATAATTCAGAGTTTGATCAATTTAAAAAAGATTATGGCAAAACCATAGTGTGTGGCTATGCAAGAGTAGATGGATGGGCTGTGGGTATAGTAGCTAATCAACGTACTTTAGTAAAAAACGGAAAAAACGAAATGCAGTTGGGTGGTGTTATTTACAATGATAGTGCAGACAAGGCTGCTCGCTTTATTATGAATTGCAATCAAAAAAAGATACCATTAGTTTTTCTTCAAGATGTTACAGGCTTTATGGTCGGTAGCAGAAGCGAACATAGTGGCATTATTAAGGATGGAGCCAAATTAGTAAATGCTGTTTCAAATAGTGTAGTGCCTAAAATTACTATTGTCATAGGCAATAGCTATGGTGCAGGCAATTATGCTATGTGTGGTAAAGCCTACGATCCTCGTTTCATATATGCCTGGCCAAATGGTAAAATAGCCGTAATGGGAGGAGAGCAAGCCGCAAAAACATTATTACAAATTCAAGTGGCTGCCTTAAAAAGTAAAGGCGAAACCATTACAGAAGAAAAAGAAAATGAAATGCTGAAACATATAATTTCTAAATATGAAAAGCAAACAACTGCTTACTATGCAGCAGCAAGGCTTTGGGTAGATGCAATTATAGATCCTGTAGAAACACGGATGCATATTTCGCAAGGTATTTTGGCTGCTAATCATGCACCTATTGAAAAAGAGATGAACGTTGGCGTTTTTCAAGTATAATACCTTTTTTATCAAGTAATAACAAAAGCCAATCGTATTCCTTTTCTCAAATCATAGTCCCTACAAAAATCTTTTGTAACTTTGCACAAAATTTTTACTATGAGCAATGGACATTTTTATTTGCCAACACCAATTAATGAAACCGTATTGCAATTTGCGCCTAAATCGGCAGAAAAAATTGCGTTGAAAAATGCTTTGGCAAAAGCAAAAAAATCAGTTTTGGATATACCCATGTATATCGGAAAAGATGAAGTAAAGACTGGAAAGAAAAAAGAAATTAGACCACCACATGAAACGAAACACCTTTTAGGACATTTTCATGAAGGAGATGCAACACACGTAAAAAAAGCCATAGATGTGGCTCTAAAAGCTAAAAAAGATTGGGAGCATATGCCATGGAATCAAAGAGCTTCAATATTTTTAAAAGCAGCCGATTTGTTAGCCACAAAATATCGTTTTGATATGTTGGCAGCAACTATGCTTGGACAAAGCAAAAATGCTTTTCAGGCAGAAATAGATAGCACTTGTGAGCTAATAGACTTTTTACGATTTAATGTATATTTTTTGAATGAAATATATCAGCAACAGCCTATTTCATCACCTGGCATGCACAATAGAGTAGAGTATAGAGCCTTAGAGGGATTTGTGCTTGCAGTAACACCATTTAATTTTACAGCTATTGGAGGCAATTTGCCTACCAGTGCTGCCATGTGTGGCAATGTAGTGGTTTGGAAGCCAGCCAATACACAAATATATTCGGCACAATTATTTATGAAAATATTAAAAGAGGCTGGTTTGCCAGATGGGGTTATAAATTTAGTATATGTAAGTGGTCCGGTAGTAGGAGACATTTGTTTCAATCATAGAGATTTTGCAGGTGTACATTTCACGGGTAGTACAGGCGTATTTCAAGGTATGTGGAAAAGCATAGGCGAAAATATTCATAAGTACCGCTCTTATCCTCGCATAGTAGGCGAAACGGGAGGAAAGGATTTTATTTTAGTTCACCCAAGTGCCGATGCAGATGCTGTAGTGGCTGCTATAGCAAGAGGTGCATTTGAGTTTCAAGGTCAAAAATGCAGTGCTGCTTCGAGAGTTTATTTGCCAGATAACTTGGCTTCAGAAATAAAGAAAAAAGTAGTTGCCGAAGTAAAATCTATGAAAATGGGTACTACTGAAGATTTTACTAATTTCATAAATGCTGTCATTGATGAGAAAGCATATAACTCTATTAAATCATATATAGACTATGCTAAAAAAGATAAATCGACCAAGATACTTGTAGGTGGAAATTGCGATTCAAGTAAAGGATGGTATATAGAACCAACCATAATTGAAACGAAAGATGCTAAATATAAAACTATGTGTGAAGAAATATTTGGCCCTGTATTAACTATTTATACGTACGAAGCTAAAGATTTTGAAAAAGTATGTGATATAGTAGATTCAACGTCTGATTATGCCCTTACAGGTGCTGTATTTTCGCAGGATAGATACGCGCTCAACAAAGCCATGAAAAAACTAACACATAGTGCTGGTAATTTTTATATCAACGATAAGCCTACAGGTGCTGTGGTAGGTCAGCAACCTTTTGGTGGTGCTCGTGCTAGTGGTACCAACGACAAGGCTGGCTCTATGCTTAATTTATATAGATGGCTAAGTGCTCGAACTATTAAAGAAACATTTAATCCTCCTACAGATTATCGTTATCCATTTTTGCAAGAAAAATAGGGTGTAGATTTAATAGAGCTCACAAAACTTTTTTAGATTAAATTTATTCTTTGGTTTTTAAAAACTTATGTGAGCCATCGCAGCTGGGCATTTTTTTAGAATGACCACATACACAATCTAATAAACCTTTGCCATTCATAATACGTTGTCTATATTTTTCAACTATGGCTTCTCTTGTTTTACTTTGCTTGGGTGCCGAAAAATGTAATATATAGCCTCTTTGTCTTCCAGGTGTTAATGCTTCAAAAGCTTTTTTGAATGCTGGGCTTTCGTTTAATTTTTGTTGAAACTCATCTGAAATTGCAAAGTCTTTAGTTTCTTTTAAAGCTATTTTCTTACCTGATTTTTCTATTTCTATAGCTTCCCAAAGGATAGCTTTAATATCAGCTTCTAGTTCAATAATTTGTTGCAAGGACGTAAATCGTATTTGTCTTCCACTTTGTGAGTTTTCTGTTGGTGTTACTATTAATTCTTTGCGATTCTGAAGTAAGGCACCTTTAAAAAGACCTATGGCACAATAATGTTTAAAACCAACCAAGATAGCAACATTTGCTTCATTATAAGAGTAACATGGTTTTTTCCATTTAATTTCTTCTTGAAGCATACACTCCAAAAGAAATTTTCTCAAAAGAGTTAGCTCTTTTTTCCAGTTTTGTGTATTTTGAAGCAATTGTTCTACTGTAGTATCCATTTTTTAAGTATTATCTATAAAAGTAAATATAGCATAATTTTAGAATTCTACTTGTACTTAAGTGTTCTTGATGTTATTGCGTTTTAATAGTATTTTAACCCAATATATGCATTATTAACGACTAAGAAGTTTGAGCGTATAGGCAAAATTAATACTTGAATAGCGCTCTTTTTTTAAGTTTTTTGACCAAAGTTCAAAAAATAATGTATTTTTGCACCTCATTTTTAACAAGCATGGTTAGTATCATGCACAAAATAAAAAAATATGAAAAAAGGAATACATCCGGAAAAATTTAGATTTGTTGTGTTTAAGGACATGAGTAATGAAACCATGTTCTTATCTCGATCTACAGCTAATTCGAGCGAGACAATAACTTGGGAAGATGGTAATGAGTATCCAGTAATTAAATTGGAGATTTCAAATACGTCTCACCCATTTTATACAGGTAAAAACGTATTAGTAGATACAGCAGGTAGAATCGATAAGTTCAACAAGCGATACGCTAAAAAGAAATAATAAACGATTTTGTTTATAATCCTAATGGGTTTGCTATGCAAGCCCATTTTTTTTTCAATATACACAAACTAAAAAAGCTGCCTTGAAGGGCAGCTTGACAGAAAGATTATAAAAGTCTAAATTTATTCTCTTGGACGAGCTTCGTTTACACGAAGTACAAGACCCATTACTTCTTTGCCGTTCAATGCATCAATAGCCTCTTGGGCTCCTTGTTCCATTTCTACAAAGCCAAAGCCACGGCTTCGGTGAGTAATTTTGTCTTTAATAATTCTGCATGATGTAACATCACCAAACTCAGTAAATAAGTTGGCAAGTTCTTCCTCCTTCATTTTGAAGGGAATGTTGGATACGTAAATATTCATTGGTAAAAAATAAAAAGTTTATCAGTAAAAAAGCATTATTTCTTTTTTGCTTTTGGGTTAAAAATTGCGTGCATTCGTTTTCCTTCCAATTTAGGCATACCTTCAAGAGCACCAAAATCAGATAATCGTTCTGCAAATTTTAGAAGGATAAGTTCACCACGATCTTTAAACATGATAGCTCGTCCTCTAAATTGTACATACGCTTTTACTTTATTGCCCTCTTGTAAAAATTTTTCAGCATGTTTTGATTTAAAATCAAAGTCATGATCATCGGTATTGGGAGTAAATCGGATTTCTTTAATTTCGTTTTTAGATGATTTGGCTTTCATCTCTTTCTCCTTTCTCTTTTTTTCATAAATGAATTTGTTATAATCCATTATTTTACAAACAGGAGGGTCTGCATTGGGAGAAATTTCTACTAAGTCTAATTCTAATTCTTTTGCTTTTGCAAGAGCTGCTTTTGTTGAGACTATTCCATTTTCAAAATGGTCACCAACAATTCTTATAGTAGCTTTATCGATATCTTCATTGATATGATGTTCTCTTTGTTTTATTAACGGGCGTCTTCCGTAGTTATTCTTTTTAGGGTACATTAAAGGCTTTAAGTTTTACAAAGGTAGGTTTATTTTTTATATAATAATCAAATTTTAAAGGGGATTATTTTAATTTAAAGAGATGGTTTTGATGGCATCGCTAATCGTTAAATGACCTTTTGTTTTTTCAATTATTTCATCTATACTTACATCTTCGGCATGTTCTATACATTCAAAACCTTTATCTGTGATATTAAATACACCTAAGTCTGTAACTACTTTTTTTACGCATCGTAAACCTGTAATGGGTAGGGTGCACGCTTCCAATAGTTTTGAATTGCCTTTTTTATCGGTGTGTTGCATGGCCACTATAATGTTTTTAGCACTTGCTACTAAGTCCATAGCACCACCCATACCTTTTACCATTTTGCCAGGTACTTTCCAATTTGCTATATCACCATTTTGTGCTATTTCCATAGCGCCTAATACGGTAAGATCTACTTTGCCTGCACGTATCATACCAAAACTGGTAGCACTATCAAAAAAGGCGGAGCCAGGTAATGTTGTTATTGTTTGTTTGCCAGCATTTATTAAATCAGCATCTTCTTGGCCTTCTATTGGAAAAGGACCCATGCCTAATAATCCATTTTCACTTTGTAATACTACTTCTACTCCTTGTGGTATATAGTTGGCTACTAAGGTGGGAATTCCTATGCCTAGGTTGACATAGTATCCATCTTGTAGTTCTTGTGCAATACGTTGTGCAATTTGGTTTTTATTTAAAGGCATAATTAAGTATAAGAGAGTAAAATTAATTTTTTTAAAGGATACTACATAATTTATTATAAATTTTTAGCATCAAAATAGAGGGGTAATAAATGTTTTACCGTGGGTATTATCATGATATCACCTGATAGACCACCTAAAATAATTTTTATTGGTTTGGCTTGTTTGTTTTCTACTTCTAATAAAAATTGACGACACAAACCACATGGAGCTATAGGTGCATTACTATTATTTTTAGAATCTAAATAGCTTATAGCCATGATTTCTATTATGGCTTCAGGATGACTTGAAAGTGCTGATGCAAGTGCGCTTCGCTCTGCACATATACCTACAGGGTAGGAGGCGTTTTCAATATTGACTCCTTCTATTAATAATCCATTATCTAAAAGTACACTTGCACCAACATGAAAATTAGAATAAGGGGCATAGGCTTTTTTGCATATTGCTTGTGCTGATAGTAAACATTTTTTTTCTTCCTCTGATAATTCGTTTATACTATCATGTAGTATATAATCAAAATGAAATGTGGCCATATTATTATATAATCAAATATAGTATAAAATACATTTTTATACAGTTATAAAACACATTTAATTTATATTTAATATAATAATTTACTGGTAATCACCGTTTTATACTTTAACTAAAAATATTGAGACGTATTTTTTTTTCTTGGCATAAAACATGTAATAATATAAAAAAGTTAGATATGAATACCTCAAAATTAAAGCCAGCATCTTTAAATGTAGATTTTTTGGCTGCCCTACTTAATTCTGTTTTAATTACTCTGGTAATATTAGCGATGGACCAAGGTTTTTCTCATCATGATTGGATGTTTGAGTTTCAAAATTGGATAGTCTGTTTGCTCTATATAATAATAATATTTCCATCTCAATATTTAATCAGTAAATATTTTTTTAGTACAAACAGTAATAGACAAAAACTCAAGTATATGTTTTTGTTTGGCTTTCCTGTGACCTTGTTTTTATTATGGTTATTGTTTAATAAACTTCATTAAACTTTTTTTCCTTTTAGCGAATTTGAAATGGCTATATCCATCATTCGTTCTGCATAGGGTTTGGTTAATTCATTGAGCCTCACAATGGCATTTTCAATTTCATTTTTATTTTTTTCTTCAATGCATTGTTGAAGTAGAATAATTTCTTTTTCGGTATGTAAGATTTCTTCTGCGCTCAAATGTGTTTTATTTTTTTGAATAAAATTTTGAGTAAGTTGTATCATCTGTTCCGCCTCATTTTTTACTTCTAAAAAAGCTCTTAATAACATGTCCTCTTTGGCGTGGGTAATTGATTCCATGAGTCTTTTTTCGATTTCTTCATCGCTTAGTCCATATTGTGGTTTTACATGTATTTTTTGCGAAATACCACTTCGTAATTCTTTGGCTTGTACTTCTAAAATGCCATCAGCATTGATAAGAAATGTTATAAGCACTTTGGGCAATCCGGCTGGCATAGCTGGTATGCCGCTAAGTGTAAAGGTGGCCAGTTTTCTATTGTCTTGTACCAAATCCCTTTCGCCTTGATAAACAGAAACTATAATTCCAGTTTGTCCATCTTGTTGGGTAGTATATTGTCGTTCGTATGAAGTTGGGATTTTTGTATTTCGTGGTATCAGTACATCCATGAGTCCGCCTATTGTTTCTATGCCTAAGCTCAAAGGTGTTACATCGAGTAGTAACATATCTGTAGTATTGCCTGCTAATATATCAGTCTGAACAGCAGCACCCAATGCTACAACTTCATCTGGATTTATGCTATCGTTTATAGCTTTTCCAAAAAATTGGCTCACTACATTTTTTACTTCAGGTATTCTTGTAGAGCCACCTACCATAATAATTTCGTCAATTTCATCTTTGCTGAGCTCACTATCTTTCAAAGCTTGCTTGCAGCTTTCAATGGTTTTGTTCAGCAAGGTTTGTATAGCTTCGTTAAATTCTTTTCTACTGATCTTTATGGGCGTGTTTTCTATTTCTATAGCAATTTCTTCTTGACTAGTCAATTGTTTTTTTGTTTCTTCTGCAAGTATCCGCAACTGTTGGTTTTTTTGTTTATTCTGAGAAAAAATTGCATAATCGAGTTGAGCTTTATTGGCTATTAGTTTTACCAAAGCCTGATCTATATCGTCGCCACCAAGTTGAGTGTCGCCATGTGTACTTAAAACTTCAAAAATGCCATCAGACAGTCTTAAAATAGAAATATCAAATGTGCCTCCACCAAAATCATATACTGCTATGTGTTTTATTTCTTCACTGGTTTTCCCAAAGCCATAAGCAAGACTGGCTGCAGTAGGTTCATTGATAATTCGTAATACATCTAAGCCAGCTAATTTTCCTGCATCTCTTGTTGCTTGTCTTTGAGTATCGTTAAAATAAGCAGGCACCGTAATTACACATTTTGATATAGAAGCTTTCAGTACATGCTCTGCTCTATGTTTTAATTCTTTGAGTATAAGTGCTGATAAATCTATAGGATTATAAAAAGTGTCATTGATTTTTATTTTTACAAGTTTGTCTTCATCTTGGTTGTCTATTATTTCGTAGTTGAGTTTTAAGGAGTTTGTTTTTATATCATTGTATGAACGCCCTAATAAACGTTTTATGCTATAAATAGTATTTTCAGGATCAATTTCTAAATATTTTTTGGCTTCATTGCCTACAATAATTTCATCTTGTTTGAAGTGAATAATAGATGGAACTAAAGTTGTTTGATCGATGTCTTTAAGTGCTGTAGGTTGTTTAGTATCGGGATGTACTAATGCTATAAGACTGTTGGTAGTACCCAGGTCTATGCCTACTATATATTCTGGTTTTGCAATGCTTCCTGTTGCAATGTTTATTGAGACTTTTGCCATACGTGTAAATTTACTTTTTAATACCGATTATACTACTGTAACAGACCAAAAAATTGGTCTGAAACTAATGTAAGATTGGTATAATATGGTATTTTATGATACAGAGAATACAACTTTTACTTATTTTGAATATAGGCTATAAAAAAGCCGTATCATTTTTTTGATACGGCTCATATAAAGTAAATAAATAAATTATTGACTACAAGCTTCTAACATTTTCTTCGCTTCGGAAGCACCCCAAATAGGCATAAGCTCATTTTCTGGTGTAAATTTTTCATATAAAGCTACAGCTTTTTCAAAAAGAGGTTTGGCTTTTGCTTTGCCGCCTCCAAATTGTTCAGGAGTATACATAATATTTTGGGCTTCTAAAAAATAGATTCTAGGGTTATTAGGATTTACTTTTTTAGCAAATTCTAAAAGTTCTTTAGATTCCATTCCATATTTCATACCTCTTGTCATGGGGTCTACGCCTATACGGGCACTTTTGCAAAGCGAGCGAAGACATGTAATTTCTTCACTTTCGCTTAATGCTTTTGCTTCGTTGAGCCAATTTTCTGCGGCATCAATAAGCGGGTCAACCTTTGATTTGTCTTGTAGCATAAAGGCCTGCATAATAAGGCAATTGGCCGCATAGTATCTTGGAAGCCATTCTTTTGTTTCGGCATTTGCTACTCGTTCAAAACCATTTCCTGCTGCCTGAAAGGCTTCTACGTTGGTAGCTGCAGACATTTTTTTAAGTAAGCCTTTCATAGTTGTCATATAGGCTTCGCTCTGTGCAAAGCTAAGTTGGGCTGTACAAAGTAATAGAAGTGAAAAAATGAATTGTTTCATATTAATATATTTTTTTTCAAATATCAGTTTTTTTTGATGAAAACATATTTATTTATCGTTAAAATACGTGAAGCAAAATAAAAAAAAGCAATGAAAATTTTCATTGCTTTTTTTAAAAATAGATTTAAAAATTATTCGGCATTGAGTAGTTCTACATCGAATATGAGAATACTATTTGCAGGAATACCTTTAGGGTTGTTTGGTCCACCAGGCATAGCACGTGAACCATAAGCAAGAGTAGAAGGTATGATGAATTTTCCTTTAGCGCCTTTATTCAAAAGTGTTATTCCTTCGTCCCATCCTTTGATAACTTGACCTACGCCCAAATTGAAATCAAGTGGTTGTACATGTCCAAATTTTTCTAAAATGTTTGAGTCAAAAATTGTCCCATCTAACAAATAGCCTGTGTAATTCATTGAAACCTTTTGATTGGCTTTTGCATTTTCACCTTGGCCTTTTTCATTGATGACATAATATAAACCTGATTCTGTTTTTAAAGCTTTTAGTTTATTGTCTTTTATATATTTTAAGATGGCTATTTCATCCACTTTCATTTGTTTGCTGGCTTCAGCTTTTGCTTCAGCTTCATGTTGTTCTTTTGTTTTAACGCTTACCATTTTTACATTGAAGAAAACAAAATCTCCAGATTTTACAAAAGGAGGAAATCCACCATTTTTGAAAATAGAATCTGCAGGTGTTTTGAATATAGCAGAATCGCCAGCACTCAATAGGCTTAGCCCTTCCATTAAATCGCCTTTGAATTGTGGGGCTGCTATTTGGGCAGGCACAGGCTCATTATTGTTCATTTTGTAAGAATCAAAAAGTACACTGTCATTAGCAGAAGTGATAATATGCATAGTAATCATGCAACCTTCTGTAGCTAATGGTTTACTTGGGTTATCTACTATCATTTTGTACTCTAAGCCCGAAGGAAGTTTTTTAAAATCCTTTTTTTGAGCATTCATACTAATGCTTATAGTAGATAGGGCAATACAAAATAGCCCAGTAAAGGTATATTTATTCGTTTTTTTCATACGTATATGATATTTTATTTTTAGATAAGTTTAATGCCTAAGCACTTAATATTATTGTTTTGGAGCATCCTTGATGTCAAGCACTTCTACATCAAATATAAGTGTAGAATTGGCTGGTATTCCATCGGCGTTAGCAGGACTACCTGGACGTGCTTGTTCGCCATAGGCTAATGGTGAAGGAATTAAAAATTTTGCTTTGGCGCCTTTGTTTAGTAAAGCAATACCTTCGTCCCAACCTGGAATAACCATACCTTGACCAAGTACAAATTCAAATGGTTCTGTATGATTAAATTTAGGGTCTTCATTTGAATCAAATGTGTTTCCGTTTAATAATTTGCCAGTGTATTTCATTTTTACCATTTGTCCATTGGCAGCATTGGCACCTGAACCTGGCGATGTGATAACGTAATACATACCACTTGCTGTTTTGGTAGCTTGAATATTATTTTTAGACATAAACTCCGTTAAAGCTTTGTCTTCGATATCAAATTGTTTTTTTGATAAGTCATTTTTTGCTTTATCAAACTCTTCTTTTGTTTGAACTTTTTCAAGTTTTACATTAAAATAAACCATAGCACCTTGAGGTACAAAAGGAGGTCTGCTATTGGCTTGTTCTCCCTTGAATAGGCTATCTGATGAAATTCTCATGACTACGCTATCTCCTTCGCTTAGATAAGGAAATGCTTCCATAATATCACCAGGTATATTACTAGGTGCATTTACTTTTGTTTCGATGGGTTTGTCTTGATTCATTTTTCTTGAATCCATTACGGTGCTGTCATTTACTTTTGTTACAATGTGAAATGAAACCATAGAACCTTCAATGGCTTTTTTATCACCTTTTACATCTTTAATAATTTTGTATTCTAAGCCCGAAGGAAGTTTCTTAAATTCTTTCATTCCTTGTTGGCAACTTGCCAAAGCAAATACTGAGATTCCGATGGCTGCTTTTAAACTGTTGTTCATTTTTTTTATTGTTGTTATTTGTTGTTAATTATAAATATTGTTATTGTATTATTTAATATCCATGACTTCTACATCAAAAATCAAAATACTTTCAGCAGGTATTCCTTTTGGGTTGGCTTGGTTGCCTGGCATAGAGCGTTGCCCATAGGCCAAATTTGATGGTATGTATAAACTAGCTTTTGCACCTTTGTTCAAAAGGGCAATACCTTCATCCCAACCTTTTATTACCTGACCTTTTCCTAAGGTAAACTTGAATGGAGAAACATGAGCAAACAAGCTATCTGTATTTGAATCGAATTTGCTTCCATCTAATAAGTAGCCATTGTAATTCATGTTTATTTCTTGATTTTCTTTTGCAAGTTCGCCTTCTCCATTTTCTTTGATTATATAATATAATCCACTTGCTGTTCGTGTAGGATTTAAGTTGTGTTCTTTGAAATAGGCTTTTAAAACTTCATCTTCATTGATTGGTTTTTTAATATCTACTACTTCTACATCAAAAACTAAAGGAGAGTTAGCGGGTATGCCTTTGGGGTTAGCTTCGCCACCTGGTCGTGGAGTAGCTCCATAAGCTAAAGTAGATGGTATATATAAAGTAGCTTTGGTGCCTTTGTTCAAAAGGGCTATACCTTCATCCCATCCTTTGATGACTTGACCTTTGCCTAATTTAAATTCAAAAGCATTTACATGCTTAAATACACTGTCTATATTTGAATCAAATATTGTTCCATCCAAAAGTGTACCTCTGTAGTTCATAGACACTTTGTCATTGGCAGATGGTTTTTCTCCACTACCTTCTTTTTCTATGGAATAATACAAGCCACTATTGGTTTTTAATGGCGTAATGTTTTTTTGTTTAAAATAGCTTTGTAATGCTTTATCGTCTTTGGCATGTTGTGCTTTTGCTTCTTTTATTTGCTTAGCAGCTTGTTCTTGCAGTTGTTTTTGAATTTTGGCTTGTTGTTCTTTTTGTTGTTCTGCAACTGTTTTTACGGAAACTAATTTAATAAAATATGTGATTTTATCTGATTTAGTTACGCCATTCGGAATTTTATTTTTTGTACCATTAAATACATCTATAGCGTTGGCTTGCGCTATTACACTATCGCCAGGCGACATAAAAGCAATAACTTCTATAATATCGCCTTTAAAAGCAGGGTCGCTCATGCTAAATTCGGCTGCTTTGCCTTTATTGGCTGTTCTAGAGCTATACATCACATTACCATTGATAGATGATATAAGATGTAGTTTTATGAAATCTCCTTTTTTAGGATTGGGGCTTGTAGCTTTATTGATAATAAAATCATAGGCTATACCATTTTTTGTTTTTTTCTTTAAATTGTATGTAGGTAGTACAGGTTGCTGAATCTGCTGTACTGGGCTTGTTTTGATTACTGCATTTTGGCTTGGCTTTGTTTGGGCAAAGGCATTTACTAAAGTAAAACAAAAGAGTGTAATTAAGCTAATTCGTTGTAACATGATACTATATTGGTTTGGTTTTCAAGTATGGCTTTTTTAATATCTGAAATTGTGTTTTCTAAAGTATTTGTAGATCGACCGCCAGCTGCATTCTCATGCCCCCCTCCATTAAAATACTTTTTAGCTAAAGTGTTTACATCTAAATGTCCTTTGCTTCTAAAAGACATTCGAATTTCCTCTTCTCGTTCGCTTAGGAAGATAGATAAATTTATATTTTTTAGACTTAAAGGATAGTTGACTATACCTTCGGTATCGCCTTGTTTCAATTCGTAGTGTTGCATATCTTGCTTGCTAATAGCTATTATGGCTGTATGACTTTCAGGTATAATCTCCATTTTGCTACTCAATACATAGCCCAAAAATCGCAATCTATTTTCATCGTATGTATCGTATATTGCTTGATGTATAAAAGTAGGCTCAAGACCTTTTTTTATCAAATCGGCTACCATGGTATGCACAGAAGCTGTAGTGCAAGAAAATTTAAAAGAGCCCGTATCAGTCATAGTGCCAGCATATAAGCATTTGGCAATGGGTAATGTAATTTTACTATTATCTTGATTGGTATTAATAAAATCATAAATCATTTCGCAGGTACTACTTTTATCAGGAAGACTAAGCCCATAGTCAAACAATTCTAACTGTGGTTGCAAATGGTGGTCTATCATAACCTTTATAGCTTTACTTTTAGCTATTTCTTCCGTCATGATTTTTGTTCTTGAAAAAGTATTTATGTCTAAACAAAAAATTAGTTCTGCTTCTTGCAAAAGCTTTGAAGCTTTGGCTTGTTCTTTTTCAAACACAATAATATTATCAGCACCTGGCATCCATGTTAAAAAACTGGGTAAGGTATTAGGTGTAATAACTTGACTTTGAATACCAATAGTCTGTAAGTAATGATATAAACCCAATGATGAACCTATAGCATCAGCATCTGCATTAAAGTGATGTGTAATCACAATATTTTTTATCCTTGGCAAAAGACTATATAATTCGTTGAGTGTTCTCATTTTAAAGAAGTGCAAAAGTGCTATTAAATATGCGATTTTCAAAATAAATAACATGTTGTGAACTTAATAAAAATATAAATTATATAGGCTTAGATACCCTTGTGAATTTAAATATCCATGTATATTTGCTCGCATATATTTTTAACATGAACAAAGGACCCGTATCGCAATTTATCGAACACCACTATAGACATTTCAATGCTGCAGCACTTATGGATGCTGCCAAAGGCTATGAAACACATTTGCTGGAAGGCGGAAAAATGATGGTTACATTAGCAGGAGCCATGAGTACTGCTGAGTTAGGCATTTCTTTGGCCGAAATGATACGTCAAGATAAGGTGCATATTATTTCGTGTACTGGAGCCAATTTAGAAGAAGATATTATGAATTTGGTGGCGCATAGTCACTACAAACGTGTGCCTAATTATCGCGATTTGAGTCCACAGGATGAGTGGGATTTATTAGAAAATCATTATAATCGAGTAACTGATACATGCATTCCAGAAGAGGAAGCATTTAGACGATTACAAAAACATATACATGCTATTTGGAAAGATGCTGATGATAAAGGCGAACGTTTTTTTCCGCATGAGTATATGTATAAAATGCTATTGAGTGGTGTATTAGAACAATATTATGAAATAGACCCTAAAAATAGTTGGATGCTTGCTGCTGCACAAAAAAACATTCCTATTGTATGCCCAGGATGGGAAGACAGTACTATGGGTAACATTTTTGCTTCCTATGTAATCAAAAATGAAATGAAGGCTACAACTATGAAGTCTGGTATTGAATATATGGTATGGTTGGCCGATTGGTATAAACAAAATAGTGAAGGCAAGGGTGTTGGTTTTTTTCAAATTGGAGGAGGTATAGCAGGCGATTTCCCAATTTGCGTTGTACCTATGATGTATCAAGATTTGGCTTGGGAAGGCGTACCTTTTTGGAGTTATTTTTGTCAAATATCGGATAGTACAACATCATATGGTTCTTATAGTGGTGCCGTACCCAATGAAAAAATTACTTGGGGCAAATTAGATATACATACACCTAAATTTATTGTAGAAAGTGATGCTACTATCGTAGCACCCTTAATATTTGCTTGGATATTAGGTTGGTAAATATTTGATGCTAAAGTCGTTGCATATACTGCTTTATTGCACTTTTTTTCCAAGTAGAAAAAGTGCCTTCAAGAATGTGTTTCCTTGCCATTTTGACTAGATGTAAATAAAATGAAAGGTTTTGAATACTTGCTAATTGCAATCCTAATAATTCTTGTACAGTAAAAAGATGTCTCACATAGGCTTTGCTATAATGTTGAGAAGCAAAACCTGAAAGGCCTGGGTCTAAAGGAGAAAAATCGTTTTCCCATTTTTTATTTTTAATATTGATGATGCCTTCTGTAGTAAACAACATGCCATTTCGGCCATTTCGTGTAGGCATCACACAATCAAACATATCTACACCTAATGAAATATTTTCTAAAATATTGGCAGGAGTGCCTACGCCCATTAAGTAGCGTGGTTTATCTTGTGGTAAAATATCGCATACTAATTCACACATAGCATACATATCCTCATCGGGTTCGCCTACGCTAAGACCTCCTATAGCATTGCCACTACACTGCATGTTTGCCACATAGGTGGCACTTTCTTTTCTTAAGTCAGGGTAGGTACTACCTTGTACTATAGGAAATAAATATTGTTCATGCTGATATTTTGGTTCTGTTTCTTCAAAACGTTTTATACAACGAGCAAGCCAACGATGGGTTAATTGCATTGAATTTTTTGCGTAGCTATAATCGCAAGGGTAGGGCGTGCACTCATCAAAAGCCATAACTATATCGGCACCAATACTACGTTGAATATCCATCACATTTTCTGGTGTAAAAAGGTGTTTACTACCATCTATATGCGAACGAAACTCAACGCCTTCTTCATTTATTTTTCTTATCTCGTTTAAACTAAAAACTTGATATCCACCACTATCAGTTAGGATGGGCTTGTTCCAATGCATAAATTGATGTAGTCCGCCTGCTTGTTCCAAAATGTTTGTGCCGGGTCTTAGATATAAGTGATAGGTATTGCCTAAAATAATTTGTGCAGCTATATCATCAAGTAGTTGTTCCTGCGTCACACCCTTTACACTTCCTATAGTACCCACAGGCATAAAAATTGGTGTTTCGATATCTCCATGAGCTGTGGATAAAATTCCTGCCCGAGCTTTAGAATTTATATCGGTCTTTAATAATTTAAATTTCATTTCAATTACATTTGATGTTTATGCAGTGGAACTCTATAGATGCGCTTCTTGTCCTGTTACTGTCTTTGTTTGGAATAATTCAATTGTTTTATTATATTTTCTTTTTTGCACGTTTAGCATTTCACAAACGTGTAAAGCCAATAGACGCTAACCCTCAAATTCCAGTTAGTATTATTATTTGTGCAAAAAATGAAGAGGCAAATTTAAAGAAAAATTTAAGTAAATGGTTTAATCAACAATATCATAAAAATGGATTTCCATTTTATGAAATAATAGTAGTCAATGATAATTCAGAAGATGATACTTTTTATTTTTTGCAAGAGCAAAAAAAAATATATCCTAATTTGCATGTAGTCCATCTTACACAAAGTGCTAAATTAATACCAGGCAAAAAGTTTGCGCTATCTATGGGTATCAAGGCTTCTAAATTTGAACATTTACTTTTAACAGACGCCGATTGCACACCAGCAAGTTCATCGTGGTTGGCTTGTATGGCTCATGAGTTTGAGTCGCAAAAAGAAATTGTTTTGGGCTATGGCCCTTATATCAAATACAAAGGCTGGCTCAATAAGAAAATACGTTTTGAAACCTTACATAGTGCCATGCAGTATTTAAGTTTTGCCTTGGCAAAAAATCCTTATATGGGTGTGGGTCGAAATTTGGCTTATCATAAAAATTTATTTATAAGCAACAAAGGCTTTTCTTCTCATCATCATATTGTATCAGGTGATGATGATTTATTTATTAATCAAGTAGCTACCAAAAGAAATACAAGTATAGTAATAGACCCCAATAGTTTTATGTATTCTGAACCTAAGCAGAGCAACGAATATTGGCGATTTCAAAAAAAACGTCATTTAAGTACTGGTAAATATTATAAGACTAAACATAAAGTGTTATTAGGGCTATATGCTTTTTCTCATTTTTCATTTTGGGTTTTATTAATCCCTTGTCTTATTTTTCATGCTTGGTGGATAGTAACTTTAAGTATATTTTCTTTGAGATGGTTCATTCAATGGATTGTTTTTGAACGTTGTTGCACCAAACTTAAAGAAGAAGATTTAATAAACTATATATGGCTATTTGATATATGGCTTGTGGCATACTATTTGCAAAATGTGAGTACCATATTTTTTAAAAAACAAACTACGTGGAAATAATTTTAAAATATTTTGATGATTTTACGGTTCAACAAAAAAAGCATTTTGAACAGTTGGGGCCCCTGTATCGGGATTGGAATGCAAAAATCAATGTAGTGTCTCGAAAAGAAATTGATTTATTATATCAAAATCATGTTCTTCATTCTTTGTCAATAGCTACTGTTTTTGAATTTCAAGCGGGCACTCGAGTTTTGGATATTGGCACTGGAGGAGGATTCCCGGGCATACCCTTAGCAATTTTTTTTCCTGAAGTAGAATTTGTATTGGTAGATAGTATTAAGAAAAAATTGACCGTAGTTAATGATGTAATAGAGCAATTGCAGTTGAAAAATGTTACAACGTTTTGGGGGAGGGTAGAAGACTATCCTGAAAAAAAATCATTTGATATGGTTGTTAGTCGAGCTGTAACATCATTGGGTAATTTATGGCATTGGGCCAATCCCTTTTTGAAAAAAGGAGTGCAAGGTGAATATAAAAATGGTCTTATATGTTTAAAAGGTGGCGATTTGCATGAAGAAATATCGTTGTCAAATACAAGACCATCCTTGTGGGCTATAAAAGATTTGTTTGAAGAGCCTTATTTTAATGAAAAGTATATAGTGTATGTACCTAAAAATTAGGTAAATCTTGTGTGTACTCCTGTGTTTGGGTGTCAAAGCATAGCATATCAACGCCATTAAATACAACAAGAAAAACTGCTTTTATAACCGTATTATAAGATAGTATTTGTTGCCAAGTTTCTGTTTGAATAGGCTCATTTTCTTGCTTACATTCTACAAGCATCCAAGGTTTATCATTTTTATATACAATAATATCATAGCGTTTTGATTTTTGATTGACTTGAATTTTTTTCTCTACAGAAATCAATACTTTAGGATATTGTTTGTGATGTAACATATAGTGAAGCAATATTTGCCTTACATGTTCTTCGGGTGTATATAAATAATATTTTTTCCGAATGGGATCAAATACATATTGCTTTCCATGTTCGGATTTTAGTGTTAATGTATTCATGAATAGAGCACAAAGATACTTGCTAAAACCAAGTCAACTTAATTGTACATAAAACAATACTTAGTTTAAGAAAAGTTAGCTATTATTTCAGTAGCAAATTCGCTTGTTTTGAGCAAAGAAGCTTTTTCCATTAGCTTATGAAAATCTATAGTTACTTTTTTACTTTGGATAGCCTTGCCAACTGCAAATTTGATTAAATCTGCGGCTTCTTGCCAGCCCATATATTCCAACATCATTACACCGCTTAAAATAACAGATGAGGGATTCATAGAATCGGTATTGGCAAAGCGTGGTGCTGTGCCATGTGTAGCTTCAAATACAGCATGCCCTGTGTGATAATTAATATTTGCACCAGGTGCTATGCCAATGCCGCCAACTTGGGCTGCAAGTGCATCGCTTATATAATCGCCATTTAAATTTAGTGTGGCTATTACACTGTACTCTTGAGGGGCTAATAGTGCTTGTTGTAAAAAATTGTCTGCTATAGCATCTTTGATAATAACTCGTCCGCCTATTGCAGCTACTTTCATTTCTTCATTGGCTACGGCTTCTCCTCTTTCTTTTTTGGTTTGTTCCCATTGATTCCATGTATATACTTTATCGCCAAATTCTTTTTCTGCTAATTCATAGCCCCAATTTTTAAAAGCACCTTCGGTAAATTTCATAATGTTACCTTTATGTACTATAGTCACAGAAGGCATATGATTAGTAATAGCGTATTCAATAGCACTTCGAATGAGTCGTTCACTACCATCTTTGCTTACTGGTTTAATGCCAAAGGATGAGGTTTCAGGGAAACGAATATTTTTGGCTCCCATTTCTTCGATTAAGAATTTGAGCATTTTTTGCGCTTCGGGTGTGCCTTCCATATACTCAATACCAGCGTAAATGTCTTCTGTGTTTTCTCTAAAAATAACCATATTGACATTTTCGGGATGCCACATAGGAGAAGGAACTCCTTGGAAATATTTTACGGGTCGAAGACAAACATATAAATCTAATTCTTGTCGCAAGGCTACATTGAGGCTTCTAATACCACCACCCACAGGTGTGGTTAATGGCCCTTTGATAGAAATTAAATAATCTTTGAAAGCTTGCATTGTTTCGTCGGGCATCCAAGCACCAGATTCTTTAAATGCTCTTTCGCCAGCTAAAACTTCTTTCCAGCATATTTTGCGTTCGCCTTTATATGCTTTTTCAATAGCTGCATCAAAAACACGGACACTGGCTTTCCAAATGTCGGGTCCTATACCATCGCCTTGTATAAAAGGTATAATAGGGAAATTTGGCACTTGTAATTTGCCATTTTTCATCGTTATTTTTTCGCAATTCATACTCATTTTTTTTGTGGCGCAAAGGTAACGGAATGCCTTTGAAAAAAAAATCTAAAATAGAAGCGAAGTATTTTTTTAGATGTGATACTAAAAAAATCTTAATCGAACATTGCTATATCATGTAAGTAAGAATTACGAAATTATTGACAACATGGAATATTACTTGCTTGTTTTTCGGCATAGACAGTAATGCTAATAATTATATTTTTATTCGAATTGTAAAAATTGATTTCTTCTTCGTTTAAATAATTTGAAAGAATATCATTTGGTATAATAATAGCTTTCTCTTTTTGAAGAGTAATATGTTGAAAGCCTGCTTCTTTTATAATTTGTAAGTATTCATCTTTTTGTATAGCACTGGCTACGCAGCCTGCATACATTTCTGCTGCATTTTTTATTTTGTCGGGCAAATTGCCTGTTAGTACAATATCAGAAATACTAAAATGTCCTCCTTCTTTTAATATTCTATAAACCTCTTTAAATGCTTTTTGCTTATTGGGTACTAAATTCATTACGCAATTACTTACTACTACATCGGTAGAGCAAGAGGTGATAGGCATCTGTTCTATGTCTCCGAGTCTAAATTCTACATTGTTGTATTGTAGTTTTTCGGCATTTTGTCGAGCTTTTTGTATCATAGCTTCAGTAAAGTCTATGCCGATAACTTTGCCTGATTCTCCAACTTCATGTCGGGCTACAAAGCAGTCATTGCCTGCGCCACTACCCAAATCTACAACTACTTGACCCGGTTTTATTTTTGCAAATGCTGTAGGTAAGCCACAGCCTAATTTTAAATCGGCATCCGGATTATATCCTTCTACTTGATCATATTCATCACTCATGATGTTGTACACTTCTGTACTACATCCACCGCTTCCACAGCATGAGGTAGCGTTGGTGTCGTTGTCTTGTAAAGCTATTTCACTGTATTTTTGCTTTACCATTTCTTTAATTTGTTCGTTGTTGTTCATAGTATTTTTTTTTAACAGCACGTTTCTAATGGTGAATTTATTTTTGAAGATATAGTATCTATATATTTTTTATATTTTTCAATAGTTGATTTATTGATGCAATAGCAAATAGCATTACCTTCTATATTACCTTGTATGATATGAGCATTTTTTAATTCTTTTAAATGCTGTGAAATAGTAGCTTGGGCTAATGGGAGAGCATTTACGATGTCTCCACAAATACAAGCATCTACTTTTATTAAATATTCTATGATTGCTAACCTTGCTGGATGCCCCATAGCTTTAGCTATGATTGCTATATCATTTTGCTTTTTACTATAGTGCGTTGTTTTGCTAATACCCATTTTGTCATTTGTATATTGCAATATTACGATAAATAATTGACATAAAAAAAATATTTTACCGAATTAATACCAGTCTTAAATTGGTTTCAGACCAATTTTTAGAGTGGTTTATGCCGATATTATCCCGAGTATTCGGGATTCAGACCATTTTTTTGGTCTGTTACAATAGTATAATCGGTATAAGATTTTGCCTGCAACACAAATCATTTTGGTATATTACAATTTAAAAATATTAATTTTGATATAAAATGAAAAGTGAATGTTTTAAAATTATCAATCAGGAATCGAAGCGCTGTATCCCGAAACGGAGACAGGGCGGGGAAAAAGTAGTAAAGTAGTATATGATTGGTAAAAGAGAAAAGCAAATAAGATACATTATTTTGTTCACACTAATTATTTCAACGTTTTGTTTTGTGATGTATAAAAATGTATTACTAAATATTTCAGGTAAATATACGGTTGCTATCTATAAGGGATCTACTTCTGGTGGAAGGCAAGGGGGTTCTGATTATTATAAATTTTTCTATAATGGAAGATATTATGAACAAGGAATTAAAATAATAAGAAGTAAAATTAAGCTTTACTATTATTGTAAGTTTGTTCCTAATAATCCAAGTATCTGCAATATTCTTTATGATAAAAAAGTTCCCTATTGTGTAACACCGTCATCTGTTCCAGATAGTGGTTGGTTAAAAATTCCCGAAATTGAATGTCCCGAAGATAAGCCTCCTTTATATACAGGAAGGATAGAAATTAAATAATGCCACAGTGAAATGCACTCCACTCGCTTAAGAATAAGCACAAACACTGGCGATGGAAAGGGAAAATTCATTATGAGATTACACATATAATGCGGATGAAAGATATTTATTTTGATGTAAAATGAAAAGTGAATGTTTCTAATTATCAATCAAGAATCGAAGCGCAGTGTCCCGAAACGGAGACATAGCTGGGAAAAAGATAATGATATGCAACTTACACTGTTTATATCTCTAAAAATAAACTAATTATATAGATACACTATTGCTGTTCTAATCGTGTTACTTTGTTGATGCCGTTTAAGGCTTCAAGTTGTTGACAAAGTTGGTCTAAGTCGTTTTTGTGATTTACATAAACCATGATGGTGCCTTCAAATATGCCATCTTTTGAATCTATACTAATGCTTCTCATATTGATTTTTAAATCGCCAGAAATAATGTTTGTAATTTTATTGATTACACCCACATCGTCTAATCCATTAATGAGAATTCCGGTTAAGAAACTTACACTACTATTTTTTGCCCAGCGTGCTTTGATTACTCTATGACCATAATTAGCTAAGAGTGAAGCAGCATTGGGACAAGAAGTGCGATGTACCTTGAGGCCTTCGCTGCTTGTAATAAAACCAAATACATCATCGCCTGGCAAAGGCTTACAACAATTTGCAATTTTATAATCTATTTTATCGGTGCTATCGCCAAAAAGTACCAATTCAAAATCCTTGGAATTTATTTTTTTATTGAGTTCGTCTTGTTTGTCATCAAATATATAAGGAGTGCTTTCTATAGAAGTTGTTGGTGCTACGATATTGTTTTTTACAACTGAAAAGTTGTTCAATTTTTTTAAATCAAATTTGTTTATAGCTATATCGTACATCAAATCTGTTGGCGATGGGTATTTGTAGTAGTTTGCTATTTCATGAATATTGGCGTTGTTAACAGTTACTTTTAGGTGATTTAATTTTCTACTTAAAATTTCTTTACCCTCTAATGCTATCAAGCGTTTTTCTTCTTTGAGGTAATACTTAATACGAGAACGAGCTTTGGCTGTAACAACAAAATTTAACCAATCTTCGGTTGGTTTTTGTTTTTTGGATGTAATGATTTCTATTTGGTCAGCATTTTTTAACTCATGATTGAGAGATACTAATTTATAATTTACTTTAGCACCTATACAGTTTTTTCCCAATTCAGAGTGTACATCAAAAGCAAAATCAAGAGCTGTAGAACCTTTTGGTAATACTTTCAAATCGCCTTTGGGTGTGTACACATAGATTTCGTCGGGTATTAAATCTTTTTTTAGAACTTTAAAAAAGTCTATTGCATTGTCATCTGAGTTTTGAAGAATTTCACGAATATGTTTGAGCCATTCATCTAGTTTAGATTCATTGGTACTGCCATCTTTGTATCGCCAATGAGCTGCCAAACCTTTTTCGGCTATTTCATTCATTCTTTTTGAGCGTATTTGCACTTCTACCCAGCGCCCTCCGGGTCCCATAACGGTTGTATGTAATGCTTCATAGCCATTGCTTTTGGGGTTGCTAATCCAATCTCGTAAACGCTCGGTGCTATGGTGATATTCATTTGTAATCAAAGAAAATACACGCCAACAATCTGCTTTTTCATCGTCTGTATCCAATATGATTCGAATGGCAAACAAGTCGTATACATCTTCAAAACTTACATTTTTTGTTTTGATTTTATTCCAAATAGAAGAAATAGATTTTGGCCTACCATAAATTTCAAATTTAAAACCTTGAAACTCTAATACCTTTTTGATAGGTTTGATAAACTCATTGATATAGCGAGTACGCTCACGTTTTGTATTCGTTAGTTTTGTATTGATTTCATTATATATATCCGTTTCCATATAACGCATACTCAAATCTTCTAATTCGGATTTGATTTCATAAAGCCCTAAACGATGTGCAAGAGGTGCATATATATAGGTCGTTTCACTCGAAATTTTCATTTGTTTTTCACGTCGCATGCTTTCCAATGTGCGCATATTGTGCAATCTATCTGCCAATTTTATCAAAATAACGCGAGGGTCTTCGCCAAGTGTCAATAATATTTTTTTAAAATTTTCGGCTTGGGCTGTTGAGTTGGCGGATTCTACTACTGAAGAAATTTTAGTTAGTCCATCTACAATTTTAGAACAAGAAGTGCCAAATTCCATTTCAATTTCATTGAGCGTTACTTCGGTGTCTTCAACGGTGTCATGGAGTAATGCACAAATTACAGAGGTTACTCCTAATCCTATTTCCTCTACAGTAATTTTTGCTACAGCAATAGGGTGTAGTATATAGGGTTCGCCCGATTTTCGACGCATATGCTTGTGTGCATCTACAGCAAGTTCAAAAGCTCTGCGTACTAATTTTTTATCTCCTTTTTTGAGGCGTAGTTTTAAACTACGCATAAGACCACGATATTCTCTTAGTATCAGCTTTTTTTCTTCTTCTTCATTTAAATTATATGTAGCTATTGTAGTCATCTGTATTGTAAAATTACATTATTTTTAGCCAAGAATTTTTTGACGCTACGAATAAAAAAACAGAACGCATGAAACTAACGCTTGTACCCACACCGATAGGGAATTTAAAAGACATTACTTTAAGAGCATTAGATATATTGCAGTCTGTTGATGTTATATTGGCCGAAGACACTCGAACTTCTTCTATTTTATTGAAGCATTATCAGATACAAAAACCATTGAAAAGCTACCATCAGCACAATGAACATAAGATAGTAGAAAGTTTGACTGAAGAAATAAAAAGTGGTAAACACTTTGCATTGATTACAGATGCCGGCACTCCCGCAATTTCTGATCCAGGTTTTTTACTTGTGCGTGCATGTTTGCAACATGATATTCCGGTGGAATGCTTGCCAGGCGCTACTGCCTTTGTTCCCTCCTTAGTAGTTAGTGGCTTTCCGATTAATAGATTTATCTATGAGGGTTTTTTGCCATTAAAAAAAGGACGACACACGCTATTTACTTCTTGGATAGAGGAAGAAAGAGCTATTGTGTTTTATGAAAGCCCATTGCGATTAGTTAAAACATTGGCTGAGTTGCTAAAGTATCTGCCTGAAAATAGATTGGTTTGTGTATGTAGAGAAATGACAAAATTTTATGAAGAGCATCGATTGGGAACAATTAATGAAGTGAAAACATATTATGAAAAGCATACTCCAAAAGGAGAAATTGTCGTTGTAATAAAAGGAAAATAGAAACATAATGAGTCGTTGATCCTTTTTAAGGAAAAAGTATTTGTGGATAATTAAATATAATTTATTTATATTATTTTATTAACTAATAACTTAATAACTACTAATTAATTGATTATCAATTGTATTTTTTTTATAATATATTATAAATTTTATACAAATTGTTAATAACGTTTGTATTTTTGTGGATAAATAATGTAATTATGCTTACAACAATTCAAAAAGAAGGAATTTCTGAAAAAATTCAAAAATGCTCCAATGCCGAGCTGTTATTATTTATTAATCGATTATTAGAAAAGGATGGTGTAAAAATGGAATCATCCAATATTTTTTCTATTGATAACAAAGCCAGAATACAAAAAGTTCATCAACCAGAAGAAGAAAATTATGATCATTTAACTGTAGATGAGTTTATGGATTTGATGAGAAAAGAAGCTCGAGAGCAAGATGGTATTGTAAGCTCCCCCAAAAATAGTACGTTTTAAAAGTAGACAAAATTTGTTAATTTTAAAATCGTAATACAATGAAGAAAAGTAAATTTAATCACAATCAGATTGCCTCTATTCTAAAGGAATTTGATACTGGCAAGTCAGTAGAGGATATATCCAGAGAACATGGCGTAAGTAAGGCAACGTTTTACAAATGGCGTCAGCGCTATGGAGGTATGGATGCAGAAGCGAACTTAAACGGGTCAAAGAGTTGGAAGAGGAGAATGCTCCGTTTAAAGCGTATGTATGCCAATTTAGCGATGGAGTTAGATGTAATAAATACATTATTGAAAAAAGCTTTAAGCCTTGCATGAAGCGCAGTATACTTACTGAGCTAAAGAAAGAACGGCCCAAAGACATCAGCAAGGCGTGTCGCATACTCAAGACAAGTAAGTGCATTTATTTACCAATCGGTGAAGAGGATGATAGCTATTTGGAAAATCAATTATTGGAATTAAGTTCTGTAAATCTCGAGAAGGGTTTTGGAAGTATTATTTTAGGTTGAGAAATCAAGGAGATACAACAAATCATAAGCGCATGCATAAGTATATAAGCGGATGGGTCTATCCCTACGCAGAAAGGCAAAGAAGCGTTTGCCACAGCGAATAAAGGAAAGTTTGGAGACTCCCTCATTTTTTACGCATACTTGGAGTATTGATTTTATGAGTGATGCCTTGAGTAGTAGCAGTAAGTTTCGTTCATTTAATGTGATTGATGATTGCAACGAAAATTTACTATTTATAGAAATTGATTACTCACTTAAATCGAGTAGAGTGATATGGGTGCTACGTCATTTAATCAACAGATATGGTAAACCACAAAAAATCCGTATGGACAATGGGCCTGAATTTATAGCCAAATTGGCGAGTGAATTTAGTCAGATGTGATATAGAGTTTAAATATATAGAGCCAGGCAAACCCACTCAGAACGCGTTTATTGAGCGATTCAATAGAAAGCTATCGGGGCTATATTGGATGCTCATCTATTCAAGGATATAGAAGAAGTCGAGAAGTGACCGAGGAGTGGATTAGCGACTATAATCAACATAGACCACATGATGCCTTAGGGGGGTATGGCCCCTCAGCAGTATCGAAAAAAATGAAAGAAATCAAACACCTTCCTTTGGGGCTCCGTTCAGCTTCGGCTCCGCCTTCGCTTCACTACGCCCCAAAAGACCTAAACCAAAATATCAAAATATGAATAAGAAATTCTACTTTTGAAGTGTACTAAAAATGGGGAGCCTACAGTATTATATAGAAATGTATTTGCTATTTGAGGTTTCTTTTTTTCTTTAATCCCATCATGCTTACTACATGTTTTTCTAAATATAGTTTTCGTACTATGCCATCTACCAAACCAAATTGTGGTACATAAATTTCAGTAATGCTTCCCCAACGTAAAATAGCATTATATATTTGAAGTGCTGGAACTATTACATCAGCCCGATCTTCCTTGAGTTTATATTTGTGCATTCTTTCTTCAATACTAAGTGCTTGAAGGTCTTTGTAGTAATTTTTTAATACATCAGCAGATAGTGGTTTGTCATTTTTTCTTTTGAGCAGCGATAATACTTTATTAATGTTGCCTCCACTGCCTATAGCTGTCAGTTGTTTAGATTTTTTTGAAATATTTTTTATTTGTTCTCTCATTTTTTCCCAAAGATCTTCATCTATACCTTGTTTTAGAATGCGTAGTGTTCCAATGTTGAAGGAGTGCTTTTCTTCAATTTTTCCTTTTTTATAAAATGTTATTTCAGTGCTTCCTCCGCCTACATCTATATACAGATAATCATTTTTGGGGTCTAAATAATCTGCCATGTGTGTGTCGAATAATAGCTGTGCTTCTTGACTTCCAGTGATAACTTCTACCTCTATTTGAGCCTCTTTGCTTATTCGTTTTAATACATCAGTTTGGTTTTCGGCATCACGCATTGCTGATGTTGCAAAGGCTTTATAATCTTTTACGCCATATACTTTCATGAGTAAACTAAATGCTTTCATGGTATCTACCATTTCTACTATTTTGGATTCAGAAATATACTTATTGTCAAAAACATCTAATCCTAATCGCAAAGGGATACGCAAAAAGTTAATCTTTGTGTAATCGAAACTTCCATCTTTGTATGTGGTAATTTCATTGATTAATAACCGAACGGCATTGGAACCTATGTCTATAGCAGCTAATCGCATTTAGGAGCTAATGTACTAAAAAAAATTATACCGATATGTTATATATAATCCCGATTAATTGGGAAACATCTATCCTGTCGGCATATACTCCCGCAAACTGTGGGATAAGATTTTGTCTACGACACAAATCACATTAGTATTACTCATATTTCTTATTTCTAAGATAAGTATATATCATTTCTTGAGAACGAAATTTTTTACTATTTACTTTTCGTTCTATATATTCATTCGTTTGAGATTGATTGAATACACGAGCTTTTACATTTTCTTTCCATTGAATTTCTAAAATTTCTTTAAGTTCTTCTTTAATCAGAGGGTCTTGTATTTCTACAGTGGCTTCTATGCGGTGATCCAAATTTCTGGTCATCCAATCTGCACTCGAAATAAAAACTTTTTCATGTTTATTATTTTTAAAAAATAAAACACGAGCATGTTCTAAGTATTCATCAACAATACTAATAGCTTGCATATTTTTTTTAATGCCATCCAATTCGTTATTGGCACAGTTTATTCCTCTTATGATCATTCGTATTGGTATTGTGCATTTAGCTACTCGGTATAGTTGTTTTATCATTTCAATATCCGACAAACTGTTTAGCTTTATAATCACTTCACTATCATTTTTCCTGTTTTTTTGATGTGTCAACTTTTCAAGTTCGGCACTAAAAAAGTTTCTGGTATTGCTTGGTGATAATATTAAATTTTTACATTGTAGAAGTATCGATTCATTACGTGGGAATTCAATATAGCTAAAAACTTTTTTGATATCGCTCAGTATAATTTTGTTTGAGGTAAGCAAACAATGGTCTCCATATACTTTAGCCGTATCTTCATTTAGGTTTCCGGTGCTCACAAAGCCAAAGTATTGTATCGTTTTGTTTTTCCTTTTAGATATTAAGCAAATTTTTGCATGAATTTTCATATTCGAAAAACCAACTAATACCTTTACGCCAGCCTCTTCCAAAACTTGTTTCCAATGCAAATTGGATTCTTCATCAAAGCGTGCTTTGAGCTCTAATACGACAGTTACTTTTTTTCCATTTTGCACTGCATTGACAAGTGCATTAATAATTTTTGATTTTTTTGATAGTCTATAGCATGTTATTTTTATATCCTCAACATTTGGGTCTATAGCTGATTCTCTAAGTAAATCAATGATAGAATCAAATGAATGATAAGGAAAATGCAACATCACATCTTTTTTTTCTAATACATCCAAAATCCGTATGGGCTGCACCAGTAATGGATGTATAAAGGCTTTTTTTCTTTTTTGAGAATTACTAAAAACATGTTCTGGAAAATTCATAAAGTCTTTAAAATTATGAATTCTTCCTCCTGGAATATTGTGGTCGCCTTTGGTAAGGTTTAGTAATTTTATTAAGTAATGTAAAAGAGGTTTATAAATAGTTTTGTCATAAACAAAGCGAAGTGCTTTTCCTTTTTTTCTATTTTTAAGTCCTTTTTCTAATTTAGAAATGACATTAGAATTTACATCATTGTCTATATCTAATTCTGCATCTCTGGTAATTTTAATGACATAACTTTCGATTTGATTAAAACCAAATTGTTCAAATAAGAATGGTAAATTAAATCGTATAATATCTTCTAAAAGCATTACAGAGGTAGTTCGACTTCGGCTCGGCAATTTTATAAACCGTGGTAAAGAATGTGTGGGCACTTCAATAAGTGCATAGCTATTAATAAATGAATTTTGTGTATTTGTTAGGCGACATGCAAGATATATAGATTTGTCATGTATCAAAGGTAGCTGCGCTATACTTTCTATCATTAATGGAAAAATATTAGTACTAACGGTTTCATTAAAATATTGCTTTACAAATTCTTTTTGTTCTATTGTTAGTTTTTGCTCATTGACTATAAATATTTTTTTCTTAGCCATTTCAATTTGAATTTGAGCATATATATTTTCAAATTCTTGTTGTTGAGCAATAACTATCTTTTGAATTTTTTCTAAAATTTCTTTTGGATTGTCTTCCAAATGCATTGAAGCTTTCTTTCCTAAGGTCTGCATTCGCTGCAATGCAGCTACCCGAACTCTAAAAAATTCGTCTAAGTTGTTTGAAAAAATACCCAAAAACTTTAATCTATTTTGTAAAGAAACTTGAGGGTCTTTGGCCTCTTGAAGCACACGCTCATTAAATGATAGCCAACTGATGTCGCGCGTTATAAATTTTGTTTGAGGCTTTCTCTTGTATTTTTTTGTCATGAGATAAGACAAATATACTTTTTAGATTTTTTTTCCAATATTAAGTTTTTATGTGATGCCACATAAAATGAATTACTTTTGTCAACTAATCCTTTTATCTATGAGTATTCATAATGAAAATAAAGAGTTTAAGAAAATAACAACACATGCCTTGTTGGCTATGAAGCAGCGCAATGAAAAAATTTCTATGTTGACTGCCTATGATTTTTCGATGGCAAAAATTTTGGACGATGCAGGTATTGATATTTTATTAGTTGGCGATAGTGCGAGCAATGTTATGGCTGGTCATGAAACCACCTTGCCTATTACCTTAGATCAAATGATTTATCATGCTTCTTCCGTTATTCGTGCTGTTAAAAGGGCTTTAGTAGTGGTGGATTTACCTTTTGGTTCTTATCAAGGCAATTCAAAAGAAGCACTCAATAGTGCTATACGAATTATGAAGGAAGCTGGTGCACATTCAATAAAAATGGAAGGTGGTGAAGAAATTTTAGACTCTGTAAAAAGAATTATTTCTGCTGGCGTGCCTGTTATGGGACATTTGGGACTTACGCCTCAGAGTATTTATAAATTTGGTACCTATACCGTTAGAGCTAAAGAGGAAGAAGAAGCCGAGCAACTTATAAAAAATGCTTTGCTCCTAGAAGAGGCGGGTTGCTTTGCTATTGTGTTAGAAAAAATTCCAGCTACACTTGGAAAAAAAGTTGCAGAGGTTGTAAAAATACCTATCATAGGTATAGGTGCAGGCAAATATGTTGATGGACAAGTATTGGTAATGCATGATATGTTAGGCATTACTAAAGAATTTAGCCCTCGATTTTTGAGAAGGTATTTAGATTTATATGATCAGATTTTAGCAGCTTCCAGAAAGTATATTGAAGATGTAAAAAATAAAGACTTTCCAAACGACGATGAACAATATTAAGGATAAGCAGATGCAATCTTAATATTATTACTTTTAATTTTTATAGAATCATTGGGATTGCTATAGTTGTATAGATAGGTATCTACTGAGCCAGTTATGATGGCCGTTTTTTGCCCTAATTCATTATTTTTATATAAGCCTATAGTCAAAAAAGTAAATATTGGATTTCCGCTTTGATCTATGCCTTTAATATTTTTAAAGGATTTATAAACCTTGCCGTTGTTTTTGTAAGTAATAACAAATGCAGATTTATTTAATCGGGGCACTAATGAAGTAGTTTGTATCTGCGTACTGGTATAATTAAAATTGCCAGATGCAGACATGGAAGGTGTCATTACATTGATATGTTTGCTAAATGATCGAGTACCACATGGTGTTGTGGCTTGAAGCGAAGCAGTGTATATGCCAGCATTATTATAAAAATGAGAAGTGTTAGATCCAGTACCAGTATTGGCATCGCCAAAAAGCCAATTGTATGCATTGAGAGTAGGTGATGTGTTGGCAAGGAAAAGTACATTATTGGTCGTATCTATCAAATAATTAAATTGACATCTGCAAGTACTATCATCTATATCAATAAGGTTGGAAATAGAATCTGTTAGACCCTGAAAATTGTGTGTCAGTGTAACTTTTTTCATACCACCCGATGAAAAAACATGCGTAGCTGTAGGTGACGTAGTTTGAATGGGGGCACCATCGCTAAAATCCCAAGTAAAGTTTCCTAATTGTTTTTCGGCTAGGAAGATAAACTGTTCTGTATATTTTTGTTGTAATACAGAATCTAATGAATACGAATTAAATGTACTTCCATTTGCAAAAATGGATACTAAATCTGTAGATAGTGTGCTTGAGTTTGATGTGTCTACATCTTTTAATTCAAAAGATAAATAAGGCTCGCAAGTATTGCAGTTGGCAGGAGCAAAATAACCAATGAGTGTAAAAATACTTTGTGTATCCTTGAAGTAGTTAGAGTACATATACATATTATTGACCCCAGCTTGCATAGAAATAGAATCGTTTCCAATGGTTCCAAAAAAGTGGAAAACGGGATCTTCGGTAGTATTAAGGGGGGTATTTCTATTGCTACAAGAATAGAGGAAAAGTAGGAACACACTAAATGAAAGTAAATAAGTTTTCATGATGTATTATTTATTTTTTACAAAAAAGTATTTTAACCCAATACCTATTGTAGATTGATAATTTTTAATGTTGTTATTAAAATAACCATTTATAGTTCTATCTCTCAGCCCACGTAAGTATTGCATTTGCAGACTGAAGTTCTGACTAAAATCAAATTGATATTGAAGTTGTAAAAATGCATCTACGGATTGAAATCCATTTTTATAGCCAAACGTTGTTACGCTATTGCTTGCATTAAAATCTTTTACATTACTCGAAATATCGGGAGCATAGCTTATGCCAGCTGATAATCCTAAGTAATGATTTTTCAAAAGTTGATAATTGATAGACAAGGGAACTTGTATTTGTAAAATCTTAGTATATTCTATATCAAATACTGAGGAATCTACACCAAAAGAATATTTTACTTGCGAAAATTGCTGATTGAGATTGAGTGCATTGATATATGTAAATCCAATTTGTGTACCAATTAAAATTCTACTTGAAATGGATTTTTCAAATCCAATGCCTACCATAGGTGCCAAGCCTATCGATTTTTTTTGAGTATTATTTCCATTCCACCCAAAGTTGCCATTTAGACCTAAGTTAAAATAAATCCTGGAAGATTTTAGCGGTAATTCTTTTTTAATTTTTGTAGGAATATCTTGCAAAATTTGTGAAGTAGTATTGTCGCTTGCGTTTTCTTCCGTGTTTACAGGGCTATAAGTCAATATTACACTATCATATCGTTCTGGAGCATAATCATGTAGTCCTTCTACATAGCGAGGATTGCTTGTTTGATAAGGTATTTTAGTTATTTCATTATTTTTATAAGCTTTGCTTTCAATTAGTTCCATGTTTTTACCATTTATAATGGTCGTATTTTCTTGCTTTGCAATCTGTTCTATTTCACGTTCTACTTCCATGTCCTTATTCTCGTCTTTTACTTTATTCAATGCTTCATTACTTAAATTGGTATTGGGTTTTGAATTTGCACGTTCATTTTTAGTTGTAGCGTCTTGTTTGGAATACCATTTGTTTTGTTTATTTGATTGATTTTGATTCGCTTTAGCTAAATTATTTTTTAGCTTAGATTTTGTTTTGTTCAATTTTTCTTCATCATCACCTTGCTTTGGCATTTCTTGTTTTTTTGTTTCATTTACTTTTTCTACATCATAAACGTTATCATTTTGAGCCTTATTGTTTTGAGCTTCTTTGCTTCGTTTATTAGTATTTGATTGGCTTGTATATGCTTGTTCAGTAGCCAAGTTCGATTCTTTAGTTTTAGTGCTATAGCTAATCGGAGATAGACTTTGTTGTTTCGTTTGAATAGTCATCTCGTTGCTAGTAGAAGTATTATTATTTGTCAATGCATCGGCCGATGGTGTATTGCTTAGTTCTTGATTTATAGTAGTATCCGCATTTGTTTCATGGTTTGTGTTGGCGCTTGCAGTTGAATGCAGAGCTGTAACTTCTTTGTTCTTATTTTTAGATACATGAGAAAAAAGATAAGTACCAATGCCAAGTAGCGCCGCTATGAGAAGCATTCCAAGCCCCTTGAGCCAAAAAGCTCCACCTCGCTTGTTGTCTTCTTCATCAAGCAATACCTCCATTTTGTTCCAATAGCTTTCGTCAAAGCTGATGGGTGAATCTTCAACTTGTTGTTGAAGCCATTCATCTATAGGTAATTTATTTTGATTCATTTTGATTCATTTTTATCATGTTTAGATGTTGTATTTTTTCAGTCAGTATTTTTCGAGCTTTAAACAAATGCCATCTGGAAGCTTCTTCGCTTATAGTAAGCATATCGGCTATTTCCTTATGGCTATAGCCATCTATTGCAAATAAGTTTAGAACTTGTTTGGTTACATCGGGTAGTATATTTATAAGTTCAAAAATTTTATTACGATCTAATTGGCTTTCAGCTTGGCTGTTTACATAAAAACTTTGCATTACAGCTGAATACTCCGTATCAATCGTAAATTTTGTTCTTTCTTGATAAGATTTATTTTTACGAAATGCGTCTATAGAAGTATTTACAGCTATCCGTTTTACCCAACCGGGTAGGGTATTGATGTCGTTTATGGTATGTAGGTTTTTTAGTATTTTTAAAAAACAAGTATTCATGGTATCTATTGCATCTTCTTCATTTATAGAATATCGTTTGCATACTCTTATAAGTATTGGGAAACACCATTCGTATAAAGCTCGCTGAGCCTTACGATCGTTGTTCATACAATTCTCAATAAGTAGTTCCGTTATCAATAGATATTAATTTTACAACTCAAAATACATCTCTCCCAATATTTATACGTATTTAGGTATGTTTTTGTTAGTACTTTTTTCAATAAATATAATGCAAGTTTATACTAGTGTGATATCCTAATTTATCCTATGCAATTCGAAAATTACCGAAGGATTCAATCCTAAACAGTTGATTTTGTTAAGAAAATACGTATTAACCAAAAATTAACGGGGGGTAAAATAGCTTTAACTTAGTGTCTTAATAAATTAATAACAAATTAAAAAAATCAAACAACATGAAAAAATTATCTCTCATGGCGCTTGCTGCCATCACCCTTTGGGCAAGTTCTTGCTCCAAAACCGACGAAACTGCTTACCCCGCTGTTGGTACCGTAAAACACATAAAAACACGTACAGGGCCGAATGACTACTATGGTATTGATGCTAAACCAGGTGCGGCAGTATGTGAATTATTTGGATTTAATTACATTCCAGGCTCAGCCCCTATTCCAACCTCTTATGGACTGCTAAAAGAAAGTACAAGCAACCAATATATTACAGAGATTACGGGTATAGCTCGGGCATACGATGTAGATAATGGGTATGTGGTAATAACTAGTCCAAACAGTAATTTTCCAAATACATTGTTCAGAGTAGATCTTGCTAATACAAGCAATTGTAGCATCATAGGCACTTTGCCCAATAATGGACCCAATGGTTATTCGGATATAGAATCCTTGCCTCAAGGTGCTAGCCCTTTCAATCCTACAGGAGAAGAGTATATAGCTATTGACCGAGATGCATTCTACGTATCAGTACCTAATGAAATACCTTTGGTAACCATTACACCTTCTTATACCACTGCCTTGAGCACGGTTGCAGGCTTGCAAACGCCAATAGCTTCTTCCACCCCTTGGGGCCCTACTGAATATCTTGGACTTTCGGTTGACCTTTCCTATCAATGGATAAATATAATGCGTTCGGACTTAGTACCAGGCAATAACGAAGATTTGATTACGTATGATTATTTCAATCTAATCATGTTGGGAACTAATTCTTATCCTGACTTACAAGATAATATGTGTAGCGATGATTTAGGCATAGGCTTTTTTCTGAATGCTGGTACTGCTAATATGGTGGCCACTTCGGGTATGGGTTTTGCTTGTTTGGGATCTACCTTTTCGAATAGCTATTTTTTTGGTTATCCGCCAGCACTTATAGCAGGCTCTACTGTTACTTCATACTTCAATGATAAATTCCTTTACTGCTTAGATTACGCACCTCAATAATTAAAGGATTAATTTTTTTCACTAAGGGGCATAATATGGCCCCTTAGTATTATTTTTGAATAGACAAATAAGTTCTTCTCTACAACTATGAAAAGTTATTTACGCTTCTTGCTCAGTGTATGGATAATCTTGGGGTTATCATACAATATACTATATGCCCAAAGCCTCTCTTTGGGAGCCGATACGGCACTTTCGAATTGCCAAAATTGTATTACACTCAAAGCCAAAATAAACAACCCCGATGTAGGCACTCCTGCCTACGAAGTGGTACCAATATCTTTTGATACCTTTACCTTTTATCCCCCTCATTTGTCGTTATATAATCATCCAGGATCAGGTTATACTGGTCCATCAGTTGTATCAAAGGCAATAGCAATGCCTTTTCCATTTTGTTTTTATGATACGGTATTAACGCATTGTAAAATAGCTACAAGGGGGCTAATCCTTTTCGATACTTCTATAACCCATGTATTTCAGGTATTTGACCAAGTCCTTTGGCCACCAACTCAGCAAAATTTCAAGGCATGGAATCTCATTATGCCTGCATCTTCGTTATACCTTATTGATACTATGGCACTAAACCACTATACCTATGGTACTGCCCCCAATCGTAAATGGGTAGTGAGCTGGCACAATGCATGTTATTCATACCCTCCTTATAGCCAATGTGGCAATACCTTTCAGGCGGTGCTCCATGAGGGTAGCAATATTATACAATTTAATGTAGTAGAAAAAAATATTTATTATGGTAGCAATTTTGTGGCCTCTTCCTATCAGGGTATCACCCATCGCAATGGAGTGGATTATACCTTGGTCAACAATAGAGCCTTTCCTGTAGCATGGGATTCCTACTTGGAGTCTTTCTTGCTCATACCCAAAGACCACGAAACCTATTGGTACGATGCGCAAGGCAATCCACTGGCAGGCCCTGTAGATAGTTTAGTAGTATGTCCGAGCACTATAGGAGGGCATACTTACATAGCCAAAAGCCTACTACACCACTGTGGTGGTGCTACCGAATGGGTAAGCGATACCATAACGGTGTATAAACAAGATACTATGCGTTTTGCGCAAGCTACTGTAAAGCAAATTACATGTTTTGGTGCACAAGATGGTGCTATACAAATTAATGTACAAAATGGCGTAATGCCCTATACCTATACGCTCAATGGCGATACGGTATCGCTACAAGGGCTACAAAACTTAGTAGCCAATACCTATACGCTGGTCGTAAGCGATGCACAAGGTTGTGCTATCGATACTACATTCCATATCCAATCGCCTACAGCACCACTTAGCGTAGTCATAAGTCAATACCAAGATATAAACTGCTATGGCGATGCCAATGGCAGTATAGAAGCGCAAGCCTCAGGAGGCACAGCACCATACCAATACAAACTGCAAAATACTGGCTACCAAAACAATGGTGTATTTACAGGTTTGTCGGGCGGCCAGCATGTAGTGATGGTGCAAGATGCGCATGGCTGTATTGCCATAGCCCAGCAAACGCTCCAAGAGCCTTTAGAAGCCCTTGGCTTGCTAACGCAAACGATACCCAACACCTGCCACCAAGACCAACAAGGGGAGCTACGCATACAAGGCAAGGGAGGTACTGCGCCCTATAGCTACCTGTGGAACTATCAGAATAGCAACATACAAACCCTCAAAAACCTACCCGATGGTGAGTATATAGTACAAGTAAAAGATGCACAAAACTGTAGCTATCAGGACACACTGATACTGCTTGCACCTGTGGGTAGTTGCGGATTGATAGTGCCCACGGCCTTTAGTCCCAATGGCGATGGTGTGAACGATGTATGGCATCCCATACTACGTTGTGGCAATATACAGAGCTATGAACTTCAGATATACAACCGTTGGGGCAATAAAGTATTTGAGAGCAGAAATATCCATGAGCCATGGAATGGTTTTTATAAAAACCAACCAACCACATCCGACCATTACAAATACATGATACGTTATCAATGCAGCGATGCCCAATCCAAGCCAGAGCTATTAGAAGGGGATATTTTTTTAGTACGATAACTACAGATTCATCATAATGTTTAAAGAAACTAAGGGTATGAAAAGTAGATTTAATACTTTTTGTTAGGTTTAAGTATTATAAATAAATTTTATCAAAACCAACTTTTAGTTTTTCTTTTTCGAGTAGTACCTCCTAAGCCCAAAACGCCCAACAAAGACCTTGTAATAATACTAGCAGCAGTGCGGCCTACTTGTTTAGTAACGGGATTGTCGAGTATGGTTTCCAAAGTGCCTTTTTCTTTTTTTGAACTTGTAGTTGTTTTAGGTTCTTCTTCCTCATTGGCTGAAGCCAATTTTTCATTGAGGAGTTCATAGGCACTTTTAGAATCTATAACAACATTGTATTTTGAAGCAATTTTAGATTGAGCAATTATAGATTGAATTTCATTTTCTTGCAAAATATCCATTCTGGAGTATGGAGGGCGTAACAGTGTGTGTACAAGAGGGGTTGGTATTCCTTTTTCATTTAATAAGGTTACAAAGGCTTCGCCTATTCCCAGTTGTGTTATTAAATCTTCTGTTTTGTAGTATTCAGTTTCGGGATAGTTTTGAGCTATTTTTTTTATATCTTGTCTGTCTTTGGCAGTAAAGGCTCTAAGAGCATGTTGTACTTTAAGACCAAGTTGTCCTAAAATACTTTGTGGTATATCGGTAGGGTTTTGTGTAATAAAAAATATTCCTACACCTTTTGAACGAATAAGTTTTATAACGGTTTCTAATTGTTGCAAAAGTGCTTTGCTTGCATCTTGAAAAATAAGGTGGGCTTCATCTATAAACAATACCAAGGTAGGTTTTTCGAGATCGCCAGCCTCTGGCATTGAGGCATAAAGCTCAGCTAATAATTGAAGCATAAAAGTAGAAAAAAGTTTGGGACGGTCTTGTAGGTCTGTGACACGTACAATTGACAACAAACCTCTACCATCGTCGCTGATGCGCATTAAATCTTCTACCTCAAATGATTTTTCGCCAAAGAAAATATCTGCTTTTTGTTGTTGCAGTTCTATTATTTTTTGAAGTATAGTACCCGTAGATTGGGTAGAAATAGTGCCATAGGTTTCCTTTAATTCGTCTTTGCCTTCATTGCTTATATATTGAAGAACTTTTATAATATCTTTTAAATCTAAAAGGGGTAATTGTTTATCATCGCAATATTTAAAAAGCATTGATATGATACCTTCTTGCGTTTCATTGAGACCTAAAATTTTAGAAAACAATACAGGCCCAAACTCAGAAACTGTAGCTCTTAGGCGTGTGCCGGGTTCATCGCTTAGGGTTAAAAATTCAATAGGGTAGGCACTTGCTTTAAAAGCAATATTCATAATCTGACAGCGCTCATTTATTTTATCATTGGCGGTGCCAGCAGCACCTATACCACTCAAATCGCCTTTGATATCCATAAGCATTACGGGTATAGAAGCATCGCTAAGGCACTCAGCCAAAACCTGAAGTGTTTTGGTTTTGCCAGTACCAGTAGCTCCTGCTATCAACCCGTGTCTGTTCATTGTTTTTAGCGGAAGATGCACGGATGCATTTTCTACAGCTTGGCCATCGAGCATGCCAATACCTAAATAGGCAGATTCTCCTTTAAATGTATATGCAGATTGAATAGTTTCTTGAAAAGACATATATGTAGTTTTTTTTCAAAAGTACTATAATATCTTATGAAGACGTGCGAAACAAATTGATTTTTGTATGTTTGAAAAATCTATTTTTATTTATAGTTTTTCTTATAAAACTTTAGATATCCGAGTATATCTCTTGTTTTTAAAAGCTCCATATAGTTGGCTTGTGTGATGATAGCAAACTCATAATCATTTTTCTTAAGTTGACTAAATATTAGTTTTTCTTTTGATAAATTATCTAAGTATTTTTTTGCAAAAATAGAATTGTCAAAAATATGGATAGTGATAATTCCCTGCTTAGAGGTAAGCATATTCATGCCTGTAGTATAACCTTCAACATTATGTTTCAATAAATTATAATCGCTAATAGCAGATTTTACTCCAAGAGCTTTGCCGTCTATCGTTTTCATAAAGATGAGTATAAAATGCTCTATATTGGGTTCGTGTATATAGGAGCCTTTTCCTTCATAGTTTTTCAACTCTTCATAAGCCTTATCAGTCAGTTGGTCGTCTAAAGATTTATTGTTGGTGCCTTGGGCTATTTCAATTTGGGTGGCCAAAGTAGTGTCATCCATTTCGTTGCCTTGTGCACTTTGAATATATTTTAATATATCTAGTGCTCTTTTGTGTTCTTCGGTATTAGGGTAGGTAGCGGTAATATTCAAGAGAATTTTTGCACATGAATCTATATTTTTTTTACCAGCCATACACAAAGCTTCTACCAATCTGTATTTAGGCATCAACTTGTCTTCGGTATATTTTGTTTTTGCGTAGCTTACAAAATCTAATGAAGAATCATAAGATTGTTGAAGGTATAGATTGTAGGTTTGTTCATAGTGGTTTTGTACTTCTATTTGTTTGTTTTCGGAGGCTTGTGCCTGCTCAGGATGATTGGCTAACAAATCAAACGTAGAATTTTGGAATTCGGCGTCTAAGAGTTTTTTATATTTTTCTATTTGTGCTACATTATTTAATTGTGTATGATTTAATAATAAGGCATAATAGGATTGTTTTTTGTATGAAGTAGATGGATAGCGTAGTATAAGTGTATCAAAGGTTTTAACAGAATTAGGGTAATCATTGAGTTGAGAAAAATAAGTAAGTCCTAAATTATAATAGGCATCATTTATTTTTTGATTGCTTTCATCTATTTGAGCGGGTGTTTTTGGAATTTTGCTAAGCAAAAATCCAACATCGGTATTTAAAATTTGATCTTCTTTGCCATCTGCACCATCTTCGCCTTCATTGCTAAATGCTAATAAACCTAAGGCTGCTTTTCTTCTCCAATTATCTTCTAATTTCCGAACACCCCATTTTTGATTAAATGTTTTAGAGCCTTTTTGTATAAGTTCATTATTATAAAAATACCAATTGCTATTATTTTTTTTGTTATCAGGTGTCAGGGCTACTACTTGTGTTGTGTTGTTTTCGGTTTCTTCTTTTATTGCTTTTTGTATTTTAGAAAGTGTTTTTTTGGCAATTTCCTTTTGTTCTTTATCACTTTTACTGGCCAGATCCAAAAGACTATCTTGTGTATGGATTGTATTCAAATAGGTTACCACTTCGCCGAGTACATTTTTTCGTGTAGTAATGTCTGCAATATTGTCTAAAGGCGGATTGGTGCCATATTGATAAGCACTATCGTATGCTATTTTTGCTTCTTGATAATGCCCTAAGTTATATTGCAACTCGGCTAAGGATGCAAAAGATTTTGCTTTGAGTATTGGCTCAGAGGCGTTTGTAATACTTTTTGTATAATATTCGATAGCTTTTGCAGCATTGGATTGAGATTCTATTTTTGCGAGCGTTGCATATGCTTGTCCTCTATATTTTTCAAATTTATTTTCTTTAATAATATCATGGAGTTGTTTTTTGGCAAAGGCCAAATCTGTTCCGGAATTTGCAGCATTTTCGGCTATATTAAGTCGAGTATAAAAATCCATGTCGGGAGATGATTTTCCACTGATGGCTTTTTTATAGTATTCTGTAGATTTAGCGTAGTTTTTTTCTTGAGCAAAAAGCTGACCGAGTAAAAATGAAGTTCTTATCTTATCTGATTTTGATAATTTGCCTTTCATGCTTTTTTCTAAGGCTGCAATAGCATCATTCGTATTATTTTGTTTTAAATGTACTTGTGCTAGCGTTTGATACATAAAGGGGTAGTATCTTTTTGGAAAATTTTTATCGTCTTCCAGGGTATTGAGCAAGGCCATGGCTTCGCTATACTGCTCAGCCATGATGTATGATTTGCTGAGCCATAGCAATGCGCTATTTCGGATAGGATGATGCGATAGTTTTCGTAGGCCTTTTCTATTTTCTATGGTAGCAATACTTAGTCCTTCGGTTTTCTTTTTGTTTTTTACGTATTTTTTATTTTTGTAGTTTATGTCATCTTTATATTCATTGGCAATAAATTGAAAGGTGTTGATAGCACTACTATAATCGTTTTTGATAAATGAAGCTTTGCCCATGAGTAAGTACAAATTATCATTCCATTTGGAACGAGGGTCGTGTAGCTGTGTTGAGAAAGAGCATTTTTTGATAACAGAATCCATTTCGCCAGCAACCGAAGAACCATTTTTTTCTATATCATAAGGTTCTATTTGTATAAGTTTTTCAAAATCATCTTTGTTGTTTTTAGTTAAGTTTTCGGTGGCATTGTTATACTTTCTTCGGGCATTATAAAAGTAATTATATCGTGATACTGTATTTTGATATATTTTTCGAGGTAAGCTCCATTTTCGTTTTAGCAATTTATCGTTAGTCCATTCTTCTTGCTTTTTTTCATGCATCTTAATAGCAAGTGCCAATTCTTGTTTTTCTTTTGTCTTTTCTTTTTCGCCCGTTATACCTTTTTTGGCATTGAGCGAATCTCGTTTGACTTTTCGAATGGCCAGCATACTGTCTTTGAAAGTTTGTCGGGCTTGTTTTAGGCTATCGGCTGTTTTGGTCCTAACTAATCTTAAGCTATCATTGGTTTTGGTTCTAACATTTTTTATACTATCATTATATTGCGTACGAACTAATTTGATGCTGTCGTTAATACGCTCTCGCTCTGCCTTTATTTTAGCCAGATTTATGTCTCGAGCATTTTTGATACTATCTTTTACTTGTTGCCTTGCCAGTTCTATACTGTCTTTGTATTTTTTGCTGGCTTTATATTTTCTAAGAGCTTCTCTTTCAATTTTTTGATTAAGGCGAACCGTTTTCATGCTATCATTATATGCCCTTCGGGCATCTAAGATGCTATCCATTATGGCTTTTTTTGAAGCTATTGTACTATCGCTTATAAACTTTGCTCTTGCAAGGGCATCTTCTCTTTTTTGTTTTTCGGCTTGCGCTGTGCTATCTCGTATTTCTTTATCTCTGATAATTTTGAGTCGAGCAAGTTCTCGAGCTGTGCTATCGGCTATGCGTTTTTTTATTTTTGCTTCGGCAAGGCTATCTATCAAAAACTGTTTTCTTATTTCATAATTGATTTTAGCAATACTATCTTGTATACGTTTTTTTTCAAACGAGTTGTAAATACTATCTTGTTTTTTGAATTCATTTTTAAGACGTTTGGCAGCAGCAGCAGTATCTATGCCGCTTGTTTGCGCATAAGAAAAAGAGGGTAGTAAAATGCCTACCCCAAATAATATAAAAACAAAAAATATTTTAACTCGTAGTTTCACTCCAATATATCTTCAAAATAAACGAAAAAAGTTGAGTTTTAGTGTCTTTAATATGTAAAAGATTTCAAAATAAGAAAGGTTTTTTTATAGAATTTGATAATTGTTTAGTTAAAAAACACTCGACTTGTTGAAAAGTAAATTAAATACAGAATTGGAAAGGGTTTGGAGTAACTAACACTATGTGGATAAAGAATATTTCCAAACGGCAAATATCTTTTTTTTAAGATTAAATTTGTTGAAATTAAATTAATAGACATGTCCATATTTTCAAGTAATAAAGATACTAAGGATACAACGCCATCCTATACACCCCAATCTAACCCTATGCCAAGCCCAGCTTCTACACCGAGCCATAGTGCTTCGAACCATAGCAGTTCGAGCTATAGTTCGTCGGCTTCATATACAAGCATTTCAGAAGGAACGAATTTGGAAGGGCAAATTAAAATAGAGGGTGATATAAAAGTAGAAGGCGTAATAAAAGGCACTGTAACATCTAAAGGTAAAGTTATGGTTTCTTCTACAGGAAAAATAGATGGCGATGTTATATGTCAGAATGCCGAAATAGCTGGACATGTAACTGGCAAGATTAAAATTGCTGATATACTTATTTTAAAAGGCAATGCCGTGGTGGATGGTGATATCAATACTGGAAAATTAGTAATAGAAAGCGGCGTAAAATTTAACGGAAATTGCACTATGGGTGTTGCTGCTGTTTCGTCCGCACCTTCATTGCCCAAAGCCGATCCAATTCAAAAACCTACTACAGTAGAGCTTAATGTTTCCTAAAGAAACATGGAAATATGCAGGATTGGCAACACAATTTTTAGCTACGCTAGGCGTAGCTTTTTTTATTGGTTTTTGGATTGATAAAAAAATGCAATTTCGCATCCCTATAGTGGCGCTTCTTTTGAGCGTTGCTATGTTGTTTTATAACCTTTGGAAAATATATAAAGATGTATCAAAAAATGAAAAATAGATTTTATTTGTTATTTGCTAGCCTGACGGCTTTTTTGTTTGTTATTATTTACTTCTTATCGCATATGCCTACTTTATTTAATACTACATTTTTATTTATTAGTACGGCTATTGTAGCTATGGTTAGTTTGTTTTCCTTTTTTTTGGGAAGTAAGCATATTTATAATCCAAGCGCGCACAAATTTGTGAATGGTGTGATGCTTGCTACTATGATAAAATTTTTACTATTGGTTCTTAGTATTGGTTCATTGATTTATTTTTTCAAAAACGAATTTCACAAAGCGGATATATTTTTTATTTTATTTTGCTATATGGCATACACCATTTTGGAGGCTGTATGGCTGGCCGCTATGAGTAGAAAAGGGCAATAATTTTTTTTAGACTATCTACTTTGTCTAACATATTTAATTGTTCATACACAAAAGCTAAGGCTTCTATATTGGAAAGCAAAGCATGTTTGGCATTTAAGGGAATAAAATGATTTTCATCGATTACGAAGTCGTATTTTTTTAAATAGGCGTCAATATCTATTTGGCTATAAATAGTTCCTGAATTAGGGTCTATATAGAATTGAATATTTTTTTTATTGGGTGTTTGGTCTATTTCAGTTGTTTTTATATAGGCCAATAAAAATTGTTTAGGAAGCTGAATAGTATAAATTGGAATATCTAAGAGTTCGCAAATAATTTGATAGATTAATCCAATAGAATAGGGATTGCCATGTCTTGTTTCCAACACTTGATTAATGTAAAAGTGATTGGGTTTGTTTTCATCTATTTCAAAACTCTGAAACTTAAACATGTTGAAGAAAATGCTATTGATAATTTGAGCTTCTTCTAATGGAGTAAGATATTGATACAATTCAAGCCAACAGCTTTGATATATATTTTTTAAAGATTTGCGTATACTGGCTTCATCTACTTCTGGAAAAATAAATTTGGCTAAAAGAATAGCCCCCATAGTGAGTGAGGGTTTTTCTGCACTTACCCAATCTTTAAATAAGTTTTCTAACTCGTTGTGCTGAATATGTTGAATGATGTGTTCAATTTTTTTTTGCACATCGTTGTTTCTGGAATGTTCCCAATAGCCTTCTAAATTAGGAATAATGTTTTTCCCTAACGATAAAATCCGTTTAGAAATTTCTTGAAAAACCTCTTGGTCTGGGTCATCAAGCAGTTGCAATAATGCTTCTATTTCTTTATTGGCTTGCAAGTATGGCTTTGTTTTTTTGTAAAAATATATTCCCAAAACTTTTTCCATCAATAAGTTCTTAACATATAGTAGATAAGCTTTTAAGAATCCTAAATGCTTTATCAAATATTTTCCATATTTTAATTCATATTTGCAATACAAATTCAAAAGACAATCACGAATTGTTTTTTTTAAGATTCTTATTTAATTAATAAAGTATGACAATTTCATTACAGCATTTCACTAAAATGTATGGCGAGCAAAAAGCTGTTGATAATATTTCCTTTGATATAAAAAAAGGAGAAGTAGTTGGTTTTTTGGGGCCTAATGGTGCTGGCAAATCCACTACGATGAAATTTTTGACGGGTTATATAGATGCTACAGAAGGTTCAGCTACTATATGTGGCATGGAACACAACAAGGAAAATAGTATAGCAATAAAAAGACGTATTGGATATTTGCCTGAATCAAATCCTCACTATAGTGAAATGTATGTCAAAGAGTATTTGACTTTTTTGGCCGAAGTGCATCAAATACCCTCATCAGAAATTAATGAGGCTGTAGATCAGATGATAGAGCAAATAGGCCTGAAGCAAGAAATGCACAAAAAAATAGGAAATCTTTCAAAGGGATATAAACAGCGTGTGGGATTGGTGCAAGCCATGATACACAAACCCGATATAATGATTTTAGACGAGCCTACATCTGGTTTGGACCCCAATCAAATTGTAGATATTAGAGGTCTTATAAAATCATATGGAAAAGATAAAACAATTTTGCTTTCTACTCATATAATGCAAGAAGTAGAAGCCATGTGCGATCGTGTAATCATTATAAACAGAGGCAAGATAGTAGCCGATGAATCTTTGGATACCTTGCGAGCACAATACCCCACATTGAACTTAGAAGAAGTGTTTAGAACCCTTACTCAAGCGCCAGCACAGGAGGCATAGCTATTTGCGTATTTCCCAGCAAGCATGTATTTTTTTATTTCTAAAATCAAATGGAATCGTTTGAGCACTTATGTCTTTGATAGAAGACGCTTGTATTGCATCTTTGTTTAATGTAAAAGCTCTATAGTTGTTAGAGAAAAATAACACACCATCGGGATGAAGATGTTTCAATGTATTATTAATAAGTGAAACATGATCGGCTTGAACATCAAAATTTGAAATTGTCATTTTGCTTTTTGAAATTGTAGGAGGGTCTAATATAATAATATCATAGAGCCTGGAAGGTATTTGTTTAATCCATTCTTTTACATCGGCTTTGATAAATTGATGCCTTGCTACTGGTATTTGATTGAGTTTAAAATTTTCTTTTGCCCAATTCAAATAAGTATTAGACAAATCTACAGTACAGACTTGCGTGGCTTGAGCCGCCGCCGCATATACTGAAAAAGAGCCTGTATAAGCAAAAAGATTTAGAACAAATTTTTGTTTTGCCATTTGGCCAACTATTTTTCTAAGTGGCCTATGGTCTAAGAAAAGTCCCGTATCAATATAGTCATTTAGATTTACTAAAAATTTTAGTTTTGATTCTTCTACTTGAAAAACGTTCTTTTGAGTATCTACTTTTTCATATTGCTCAAAGGGATTTCTTTTTTTTCTTAATTTAAAAAAAATATCATTTTCTGCTACGGGTTTAAATTCCAGTATAGCATTTTTGCATTCGTTGAGCCAGTTTTTGTAGGCAAAGTCGTCGAGAGTATGTCTTGTTTTGTATTCGGCTACATGAATTTTGTTTTCATAAATATCTATACATAAAGGGTATTCGGGCATATCCCAATCGAATAAGCGATAACAAGAAATTTCCTCTTTGAGTAAAATTGGTTTTAATAATTTGTAGTTTTTCTTTATTCTATTGAGTAAGGGCGATTGCAAGGATAATTTATTTAGAATTAAAGGCTAAATTATTGTTTTTTGCTTAATGAATGAGTTATTTTGTAATATAATGAATATCGAACAATTATACGACACCTCATTCAATAGACTTTTAGATATTATGCAAGCATTGCGAAGCAAATGCCCTTGGGATCAAAAGCAAACTATACACACGTTGAGGCAATTGACCATAGAAGAAGTATATGAATTGGTTGATAGTATAACGAAAGAAGATTGGAGTGGTATAGAAGAAGAGTTGGGTGATCTTTTATTACATATAGTATTTTATGCCACTATAGCACACGAAGAAAAACAATTTACAATTGAAGATGTGATACGGAAAGTTTGTAATAAATTAGTTTTTAGACATCCTCATATTTATACTTTTTTGAGTGTAGATAATGAAGAAGAGGTGAAGCGAAATTGGGAAAATTTAAAATTAAAAGAAGGGAAAAAATCGGTTTTGGGTGGAGTGCCTACTGGCTTACCAGCATTGATAAAAGCAGTTCGATTGCAAGAAAAAGCAAAACAAGTGGGATTTGAATGGGAGCAGACAGAACAAGTTATTGCTAAGGTAGAAGAAGAAATGAATGAGCTCAAAGAAGCCTATACATTAATGACTCAATCGGAAATTGAAGAGGAATTTGGTGATTTAATGTTTTCTATGGTAAACTTGGCTCGTTTTTTGCGCATAGATCCAGAACATGCTTTAGAGTTGACGAATAAAAAATTTAAACGTAGATTCGAAAAAATGGAAGATATATTAGTAACTCCAACTAAGAGCCTAAGTGATTATACATTGCAAGAAATGGATAAAACCTGGAATGTTATAAAAAATGCCGAAAAAAAATAAAAAGAATAAACAGTTTAGGTTTCCGTTTGATATAGATAGCCGCTATTTTTTGTGGTCATCAATACTATTTTTATTGTTATCTATACATGGCGTTCATAAGTACTTTTTGCCAAAACTAACTATTGAAACGCTCAAGCCCAAAATTGAATCATATGTCAACGATAATATTCAAAAATTTGAACAAATTATTGCTACTCCTGAATTGATAAATGGAATAGATTCACAGAAGTATTCGTTTGCCGATTTAGAACTTTTAAATAAACTTCCATTTGGCTTCTTTATAGATCAACACGATAGCTTAGTATTTTGGAATAGCAACACGATTTCTTTTCCCAGTAAAAAATTAGAAATCAATAATCCAAGTCTATATCAAGATGCTTCGGGCTATTATATATGTTTAAAAAAAGAAATTCCTAGTAAAAGGGGTTTGTTTGCAACTGCGGTAATAAAAATAAAACATGAATTTATCAATAGCTCATTACTATCTACAAGCTACTTTATTCCTTATAATTTTAAACAAGATTATGATATAGAATTGGATATTAATAAGCCTAATCTAAAATACGAAACCGTACTCATAAACAACAAGCCAGTTTGCTATATATACCATAAAAATAATTTTTTTTCGAGTCGAAATGAAAATGCATGGCTGTTGTTTTTACATTGTTTGCCGTTTATCTTTTTTGGTATTTCTATACATACGTATTTTAAAGTTACCGTAAAGGAAAGAGGGGAGAAGCAAACCATGTTTTTAATGTTTGCTTTGGTACTTGCTATCAGATTATGTACTTATCTATTAGGCTTCCCCGATAATTTTACTGACGAAAGAGTTTTTGATTCTACATTATTTGCTACCGATATTATTAACTCTTCCTTAGGCGATACGTTTATAAACATGTGTTTGATATTTTGGATTAGTTTGTTTTACTCTATCAATTTGCAAGGAAAGATGTGGCAAATTGAAAAAAGTAAGTATAAATACATTTTTGTAGTGTTTATACTCATTTTAACGCTTTCTATTATTTCATACAATATAAATTTAATACAAGAACTTATATTGGATGGGGCGCTAAATTTTGATTTAACTATTTTAGACAATATTAGTTCGATTAGTATATTAGCTTTACTAACCTTACTTGTCATTTTTGCAAATATTGTATTGCTTGCCGTAATATTTAATGTATATACAAAAATTGTTTTTGGTAGCGACATTACAAAGTATGTATTGATAACCGTAGGGTTCTTGATATATCTGATTATTTTAAAGTTCAATGGTTATTTTATAGTTGGATATATTTGCTTTCTTCTTGTTTTTATTCTGAATGATTCTATTCTTCAAAAAACTCGATTTGATTTTAATTCTTACAATTTATTAATTTGGATTATAACAATATCTATGTTGGGCTCTATGATAATTTCATTGCTTGTAGTAGTCAAAGAAAAGCAAAATAGAGAAGAAATAGCAAAAGGAATTATATATCAAAATACTGATTATCTAAATTATAAGTTTGAAGAAGATGTAAAGCGAATTCAAAAAGATACAAATATTGTTCAGCTTATCAATCAATCTAAAAATGGTTTAAACATAGAATTGAATGCATATCTTTTTAAAAACTATTTTAAAATAGACTTTTTGGGATATATGCTTACTACTCAATTTCGAGAAGGCAGCGATACGGGTATTACAAATACGTTTATAAATAATAAAGGCGCTATAGAATTTTTAAGCCATATACCTATTCCCTATGAGGCAAATAAATACTTGTATATAAGTTTATTGAGTTCAAAAGAATTTAATCACTACATAATTGATGGCGACTACGCTAAAACCAGTTTGAATAATACACTGATTGAAAATAATTATAGTATAGCCATCTATCAAAATGATCTATTAGTATATCATTCGGGCACCTATAGTTTTAATAAAAATAGAAGTAGAGTTTCTCAAAATTTTAAGTATAGCTACGCAGGATTTAAAGATGATGAAAGTAATAAAGAGGTATTGATAGTAAAACAAAGCAATTTTGCGATGCTTTTTTTAACCATTTTTTCATATATCTTTTTAATATACTTTCTTACACTTTCTCTCTATATACTTGGAAATATGTTAGCCAGATCCAATTTAGAGTATAAGCGATTTTATAATTTACTCAACGTAACCTTGCGCTTACGTATGCATATTGCAATTATTGTTATTGTATTTGGTACATTGTTTGTATTTAGTTTTTCTACATACAAATATCTATATGCTAATATTCAAGAACAGTTAAAAAAAGACATTACTGTTTCTGCTAAATTTATTAACTCAAAGATGGAATATCAGTTTTTGCAAGAAAAGAAAGACAGCCTTAAAAATAGCAATTCAAAATTTGTTTTGGATAGTGCTACTATATTCTTTTTGAAAGGTATAGGCAATGAATATAGTTATAATATTAATATTTTTGATTTTAAAAATGGGAATTTAATTTTTAGTTCTAAACCCAATTTTTATTATTCAAATTACCTATCTCAAGTCATAAATCCATTGGCTTATTATCATTTAAGGTATAATGGAAATACTAATTTGACATTTAATGAATCTATAGAAAATTATAAATACTTAAGCTACTATTCTGCTATTGGTAGCGATTCTAAAAATACAGAAGCTATCATTAATTTACAGCGTATAAGCTCCGACAAGTCTATCAAAACAGAAACTAATAAATTAATTTCATCCTTCATTACCATATTTGCATTTATTTTCTTTTTATCCTCATTTATTGCATTCTTTATTTCAAAATCAGTTACAAAATCATTTAAGATGGTAGTAAAACAATTTACTCAAATTAATCTGAATGAAACCAATAAGCCACTTGACTGGGCCTATAGCGATGAAATAGGGTCACTTGTAAAAGAATACAATCGTATGTTGAAAAAATTAGAAAATAGTTCTATGCAAATAAAGCAAAATGAAAGAGAGTTGGCTTGGCGCGAAATGGCAAAACAAGTTGCACATGAAATCAAAACGCCATTGACACCAATGAAGATAACGTTGCAAACATTAGAGCGATTAATTAGTAAAAAGTCGGATAATGTAGAAGAGTTTACAAAAAAGGTTTCTAAAACGCTTATTGAACAAATTGACAATTTAAGTTTGATAGCCGCAAACTTCTCTGATTTTGCTAAAATGCCAGAGTTGAAAAAGGAAAAATTTGTTTTAAATGATTTGCTTAAATCGGTGACAGGCATGTATAATGATAACAATATGCATGACTTTTTGTTTCTTATACCAAACTATTTAATCTATATCAATTCGGATAGACATCAAATTATGCGTGTATTTACTAATCTTATTCAAAACGCAATTCAGTCTGTTCCTGTTGATAGAAAAGGTACTATTTTGTTAGAAGTGGAAAAAATTAAAAACAATAAAATTCGAGTTTCTATATCGGACAATGGTAGTGGTATTGATAAACAAACAGCAGCTAAATTGTTTCAGCCCTATTTTACAACAAAAAATTCGGGAACAGGTTTAGGGTTAGCTATGTGTAAAGATATTATTGAAAAAAGCGGAGGTACTATTACTTTTAAAAGTGCTATTGACGAAGGCACGACCTTTATGGTTGATTTGCCAATAGCTGACAACGATGAAAATTAGTCAATTTTATATTTTGGTTTTTGATATAGCAAGTATTTTTGTAAACTCACTCTTTCTTACTACACCTACCGACAACCTTGACAACCTTATCAAATCCATGTCTTTAAAAAAAGGGTCAGCTTTTAATTCTATTAACGCTACCGGTCTTGTTAGTTTTTTTACTGGTTTTAAATCTACTACTACCCATGCTTCTTGTGTTGTAGTAGGGTCTTGATAAAACTCTTTGGCTACTTCTGCTATGCCCACTATTTCAAGACCCTCATTGCTATGATAAAAAAGGACTTGGTCACCCTTTTTCATAGACCTCAGATTATTTCGTGCTGCATAATTCCGAACACCATCCCACATGGTTTTCTTATCTTCTACAAATTGTTCCCAACTATATTTGTGAGGTTCTGATTTTACAAGCCAGTAGTTCATATATAATATTTTATATGCAAATATATATCATTAAAATATTGCCCTTGCTTTACATTTGTCAAATGCGAACAAACTATTTGTTTTTACTGTGCCTATTATTTTTTACTTCTTGTTTGTCACCAAAACACTTTTATAGGTTTCAAAGCAAAGAGAAAAATAAAAATTCCAAAACATTAGGTGAAGTAAAGATTTCATCCAAACAAATCTCTCCCTTTGAGCATGTTTATAATAAGTCTTTCTCCATCATCCATATGGATTTAAGTGTTGCGTTTGATTGGGAAAAACATACTTGTACAGGAAAACAAGTACTGTTGATGAAACCGTATTTCTACAGTCAAGATACCATTGTATTAGATGCGAAAGAAATGACTTTTGATAGGGTAGAAGTGTTTGATGAAAATAATAGACCGTTTTTACACATTGTGGACTATAATAAAAAGTCATTGAAGATAATTGTTGAGCGAAAAATTTTGCCAAACGAAATCGTAAAAGTAAAACTTTCCTATATAGCTGCACCAGACCTTAATGAATCCGTTCAAGACAAAAGCATTTCAAATAATAAAGGACTTTATTTTATAAATACAGATCATTTAGAACCTTTTCAGCCAACTCAAATATGGACTCAGGGCGAAACCCAATCCAATTCTTGTTGGTTCCCAACCTTAGACCATCCTTCTCAAAAGTTTACATCTACTTTAAAAATTACAGCTCCACAAGAATTAACTATCGTTTCCAATGGCATAAGAACACATACGGAAATAGACCAAAACATGAGAATAGAAACTTGGGAAAATAAAAATCCCATGTCAGCTTATCTTATCATGATAGCTATAGGTCATTTTGCCGAAACAACTTTTTCAGATGCAATAGTTCCTATGCAATTTTACACAGACCCTGCCTATGCACCCTATGCCAATCGTATGTTTGCCAAGACCGATGAGATGATTGCATTTTATAGTGAGAAGTTGGGTGTTGCTTTCCCATGGGATAAATATGCTCAACTCATTGTGCATGATTATGTTTCGGGTGCTATGGAAAATACTTCTGCAAGCATTTTTGGCGATTTCTGCCAAAAAACAAATCGAGAATTAATAGATAAAGACAATGAAGAAATTATTGCGCATGAATTATTTCATCAATGGTTTGGCGATTTAGTTACTTGTAGCGACTGGAGTCATTTAGTTCTTAATGAAGGCCTTGCATCTTTTGGAGAATACCTTTGGTATGAACACGCCTATGGCAAAGATAGAGCAATGCAAGATGCCTATTATTCTTTGCAACGATATATTGAATATGCTAAAACGCACAATGATCATTCTATTATTCAATATGATTATAAAGATAGAGATGACATGTTTAATAATATTACCTATCAAAAAGGTGCAAGGGTAATGCAATTACTAAAAAAAGAAGTTGGTGAGGAAGCCTTTTTCATTTCGCTCCAAAAATATTTGACTACATATCAATTCGGCAATGCCGACTTAGATCAATTTAGAACCAAGTTTGAAGAAACCTCTGGTAAAAATTTAAAACCTTTTTTTACACAATGGTTTTATGAAGAAGGGCATCCTGCCATAGATATAAGCTATTATTATTCAGACTCATTAAAACGAATGGAAGTACAAGTACTCCAACAAAATGCAAATAGTAAATTATTTTCTACGCAGTTAGATTTTAAAGTATGGCAGGGAAATGATGTAATGCTTTATACATTTCCAATTCATAAACGAAAAGAAGTTTTTTATGTTGAGAAAAAAAATAACTATGTGGGGCCTCCAGTCATTATACCCGACCCCAATGGAGAATTTGTAGGCGAAATAATAGAGCACCAATCTCTGTATGCTCAGCTAACAGCATTAAAAAAAGCAAGTAATTATATTGAAAAAATAAGAGCGATAAAATCATTAGCTCCACAAATTTGGACGTCTCAAGAAATTAGAGATGAGTACATAAAACTTTTTCATGATAAAAATGATGACATACGTTTACAATCTATACATCATATAAAGTGGTCTGATTCATCAAAAATAGCTTTTTTCGCTACTCAATTAGAAGACATGGCATCTCATGATGAAAATAGTTTAGTAAGAGCTAAAGCCTTGGCTTGTTTAGGATTGTCTCATAATGAAAAATATAAAATGCTATATCAACAAAAGCTAAATGATTCATCTTATCAAGTAGCTTCGGATGCATTGCAAGCATTGTACTATATAAGTAAACAAGAAGCATTGAATTGGGCAGAAGAAAATTTGAATGAATCGAAAGGAAGTTTGCAAGAAAAGATAATCGATATATTTGTAGCTTCATCCGATAAAAAGTATTTACCTTATTTTGATACGCTTTATCCAAAACTTTTTAATAATAATAGAGCTCATTTAGTTCAGCAGTATAGTAATCTCTTGCGGAAAATTAATTTGGATACTGAATATCAAAATGCTTTACCAAATTTGCATGTACATGCAATCAAAGATAAATATGCTTCAGTAAGAAAAGCCTCTTTAAAAGCTATTTGGGATATTAAAGAAGAATATACAAAGGCATTAAATAATTCTAAGATTAAAGAAAACAAAGAGCTACTGATGCTTCAAAAAACGCCATTTGAAAATAGTATTGAAGCTATCATCAAATCGAATCCAATAGAATTTTCAATACCCAATTTATTATTATTAGGTATTACAAGAAATTAATGTATTAAGCTATTTAATATATATGTCATTATATATTTAGTCTTTGATTTTGAATTTATCACTTTGAGTAATATATTTACATCTTATATAAAAAACAAATATGAAAAAAATTTTATTAACTATTACTCTTTTATCCTCTGCTATACTTTCTCAAGCGCAAGGAAATGCAGAACTTGGATTCAATTTGGGTTTCAGTACCTACTTAGGCGATTTGCAAATGGCAGATTATAGTTATAGAACACCAGGGCTTGCCTTAGGCGGTCATTATAGATATAATATGAATTCGCATGTAGCTGTGAAAGCATTTATGAACGTTTGTAGAATTAGCGGAGATGATGCTTCAAGTGGTGATCAAGGGCATATCAACAGAAATCTTAGCTTTCGCTCCAATATTCTTGAATATGGTGGGGTATTAGAAATTAATGCGTTGCCATTTAATATTCATTCTAATCATCACAAAAGAAATAAAAAGCATTTCAACTTTACACCATACTTCTTTGGTGGGTTCAATATTTTTCATTTTAATCCTAAGACAGAATACAATGGTTCATGGGTTGATTTACAACCTTTGAACACTGAGGGCCAAAATCTATCCAATGGATTTCCATATCATCGTACTCAAGTGGCTATACCGTTTGGAGCTGGACTTAAGTTTCAATTAAATCATCATTTAAGTTTGGGTTTAGAAATTGGCATGCGAAAAACATTTACAGACTATTTAGACGATGTAAGTGGCAATTATGTTGATCATAGTACATTGTCTTCTAAAAATGGTGGTTTAAGTGCTGCATTAGCTTTTAGAGGAGATGAAATTAGTGGTGGCAATTTATCCTACCCTGCTGCTGGTACCGCAAGAGGCAATTCAAATAATATGGATTGGTACACTATCAATACGCTTTCTCTTTCATATCGATTCTATTAATAGTAGAATGTGATTTATATTAAAAAAAGCCAATTTGAAAATCAAATTGGCTTTTTTGTTTTATTGCTTATAATCTTTTTATGCACTTTGATCTTCAACTGCGGCATCTGGTGCGTTAGACTTTACAGAGGCTATACCATTTTCTCTCGAATCTTCGCTGGCATACATTTGACTGGTGCCAATTACTTGACCATTGGAAGCTTTTAAATTAAAATAGTACTTTTCATTTGTCGATGTTTTTCTCTCAAATTGATTGTCGTCTTGCGAATTTTTGCGAACCGATTCTATGCCATTTTCGCAGTTCGCTTTAGCTGTATAGCCTTCGCTATTAAGAATTACCTGACCATTGTCTGCCATAAGATTAAATTGAAATTCGCCATTAGAGCGTTTTGAAATAATGAATTTTCCCATAAGAAAAGTTTTTTTTAAAATGAATAATAGATTCAAATATAATTTAAAGCCCCAATGAATTATTCATACAATCCATAATTTAACAGTATTATAAAACCCCAATGAGCAATAACTATTTTATGCCCATGTTTAATATCAAATTCAAATCCGTAAATTTCAAATTAAATTTCTTTGACAAGACCTTACTTGTGAGTTTGCCTTTATACATATAAGTTGCAGAAAGTAATCCTGGTTTTTGATAAAGATTTGATGTAGCACCGCCTACCATATCATTTAGTGAAAGCAAAAGCGGCATTAAATTATTACTGATGGCTTTTGAGGATGTTCTGGCTACACCAGATGCAATATTTGGAACACAATAATGTATAACACCATGTTTTGTAAAGACTGGATTTTCGTGCGAAGTAACTTTAGATGTTTCAATACAGCCACCATGGTCTATATTAATATCTATAATAACTGAACCCAATTTCATTTTTTCAACCATATTTTCAGTTACTATAAGTGGCACTACACCTTTTTGCATTTTTACAGCTCCAATTACCACATCGGCATATTTCAATACTTTGGTTAAAATTTTAGGGTCTATTACAGAGGTATAAACAGTTTGTCCTACAGTTCGTTGTAATCGCATAAGTCTATAAATCGAGTTATCAAATACTTTAACATCCGCTCCGCAGCCTATGGCAGTACGAGCCGCAAACTCACCAACCATGCCAGCACCAATGATAACTACAGTAGCAGGTGGTACACCGGCTATGCCACCCATCAATATACCTCTTCCTTTATGATTGTTACTCAGGTAATATGATGCAATATGAATAGCTTGAACGCCTGCTATTTGACTCATAGCGCGTACTATAGGGTAGTTGTTGGCATCATCTTTTATGTTTCCAATACTAATTCCAATTATCTTTTTTTCAAGACAAGTTTCTATAATTTTTTTATTTATTGTAGAGCTATGTACTGGCGAAAATATTATTTGATTACTTTTTAAAAAAGGCAATTCGGCTTCTACCAAAGTCGCTGTTTTAAGTATTAGATCAGCTTCAAAAACTTGTTTTTTATCATGCACTATTTGTGCTCCAGCCTCAGAGTATTCATTGTCTGTATAGGCCGAAGCCAAGCCTGCATTGCTTTCTATAGCTATTCTATGTCCATTGTTTACTAATACATGCACCGCACTTGGAATAAGTGGCACTCTATTTTCTGAGTACTCAGATTCATTGGGTATTCCAATATATAAATTTTTATGGCTTGGTATTACTTCAAGCGTTTCTTCTAACGGATTGTATGAATAAGAAACATTAATTTGGGGTTTGTTTTTGGCGCTCATACTCAACTTTAATAATTTATGTGAATATACTTTTCAAAATTGAATTTTGCAAAAAGTAACTTTATACTCTTATGTTCAAACCATCAAATGCTAAATAAAAATTCGATGGAAGTAATTGAGACTCAGCTTCATGTAATCCTAACTGATGACTAATGTGTGTAAAATAAGTAGATGGTATATTTAATTCAGTAGAAAGTGCTATAGCTTCATCTAATGTAAAATGTGATATATGTTTTTCTTTTCGTAAGGCATTTAAAACCATTGTGGCACTACCTTTTATTTTTTCTTTTTCAGGTTCTTCAATAAAATTTGCATCTGTAATATACGTGAAGTTACCCATTCTAAATCCAAGTACTGGCATTTTATAATGCATTACTTCTATAGGTGTGATATGTATATCTTGTATAGCAAAAGGGGTGTTTTTGTCTATAGTAACTAAATTAATTTCTGGAATGCCAGGATATTTATACTCACTAAATATATATGGAAATTCTCTTTTAATCACTTCTTGAGTTTCTAAGCTGGCATAAACGTCAATTGCCTTACCTTGATGATAGTTAAATGCTCTTATATCATCAAGCCCAGCTATATGATCTTTGTGTGAGTGTGTAAATAGTATGGCGTCAATTTTTTGTGTTTTTGAGCGTAGCATTTGTTGCCTAAAATCGGGTCCTGTGTCTATTACAAGAGTAGTTTCTTTGCTTTGTACTAATAGAGAGGAGCGTAGCCTTTGGTCTTTACTATTAGGCGATTGGCAAACTGCACATTGGCAACCTATAAAGGGTACACCTTGTGAAGTACCTGTGCCCAAAAAAGTAATTTCTAAAGCCATGTATGCGAATATAAAGAAAGTCTTTTTGTTGAATCAATTTTTGGCATCCAACTTAGGTTGCATTTTTACTTCCCTTAGGGTGAGCTTGTTTATGTATATTCTTTAGCTTCTCTATAGAGGTATGTGTATATATTTGAGTAGAAGAAATATTAGCGTGTCCTAATAGTTCTTTAATTGCATTCAAATCAGCACCCTCATTTAGAAGATGAGTGGCAAATGTATGTCGTAATACATGGGGGCTTTTTTTCTGTAAAGTAGTTACCTGTGTTAAATACTTTTTGACAGTTAAATAAATATATTTCTCGTATAAAGGTTTGCCATTTGCCAATATAAAAAGGTTCTTACTGGTGCTCTCTATTTTATTTCTTTGATGTAGAAAGTCTTGAAGCAAATCAGAAAATTTTTTTTGAATTGGAACTATTCGTTCTTTGTTTCCTTTGCCCAATATTTTACACGTGTTTGAAAAAAAGCTTATATCCTGAATTTTAAGATTGAGTAGTTCTGCTCTTCGCATACCGGTTTGATAAAGCGTCTCAATAATCATTCTATGCAATATACCTTGGTAATCCGTTCCAAAGTCTATATCATCTAACAGGAGTTTCATTTTTTTCTCTTGAACAAAGTAAGGGACAGTTTTTTTGTTTTTTGGATTCAATACCTTACTCATCGGATTTTCTTCTATTTCTTCTTGAGTCATTAAGTATTTGAAAAATGATTTTAAAGTAGAAAGTCTTCTATTGATACTGGTATGAGCATGACCTGCTTCTACTAAAACGCTCATCCAAGAACGGACATGTATATGTTTAATTTCAGTAAGCTGACCTAAAGAAAAATTGGATTTTAAAAATAAAAAAAACTGTTCAAGATCGCTTTGATACGCCTGAACAGTTTTAATAGAATATCTTTTTTCTTTATAAATATAGTCTATAAATGAGTTATAATTCAAATCCTTATAAATTTATAGCCTAAAGGTATAAAATTATATAGATTCTGAGTGTAACTTTTGTTTATAGATTGCTTTTAACACTTGACCACGTCTTACTACAGATTTTTTAGTAAATGTTTGACGTTCTCTAAGTTGAAGTAATGTTTTTGACTTCTCAAATTTCTTTTTGTACTTTTTAAGTGCCTTGTCAATGCTTTCGCAATCTTTAGAATCAATGATTAACATATATATATTGTAAATTTTGGATGGCAAAAGTATGTTTTTTTTACAATAAATCAAAAAAAAGTAGCGTTTAAGTTATAAATGAAACGAATCATTTACATTTGTTTTTATGCATAAGTATCTCTGGGTATTGGCAGCTTTGCTATTATTTTCTTGTAAAAAATACAAGGATCCTAATCCTTTTACTGATCCCCGTATCGTAAGCCCATATTGTAATGACCCCTCGGCAGTCAATTATAATTGGGATTTTCCTGGCAAACCAGATAATTCAGTGTGTATATATCCTACCGATGTAATTCAAGGGGCATATTTTTACCACGATACTATCTATAATTCTACCGGAGATGTTATAAAAAGAGATTCTTTTACTTTAAATTTTTCAAAAATAGATACTGTACATTTTACAATTCAAGGATTTTGTACTGGTACACAGAGCATTTCGGCTCGCGCCACTCGCTATTTACTTTTTTCAATAGATAGCCTTTTAGGTAATGGACAAGAATATTGTGGTTTAGATGATACTATTATGGGTAAAGGTAAAAAGTATAGCATTGAAAGTAGCGCACCAATCAAACTTGAATACCAAATTCAAACAGATTCGGGTATGGTATTTCATTATGGAACAGCTATTAAATTGTAATTATGTTTACAGGTATCGTAGAATTGTTGGGTTATGTTGTAGGCTGTGAGTTTACAAATTCAAATCTTATGCTTACTATACAGAGCAATATTTCTGAACAGCTAAAAATAGATCAAAGTGTGGCCCATCAGGGTGTTTGTTTGACTGTAACAGCTGTAAAAAATGACACTCACACTGTATGTGCAATAAAAGAAACATTGGATAAGTCCAACTTATCTTTTTTAAACGTAGGAGATGCAATAAATTTAGAGCGCTGCCTGACTTTACAAAGTCGTATAGATGGTCATATAGTACAAGGGCATGTTGATGGAACAGCTATGTGCAAAGAAATTAGTAGCAAACAACATCAACATATCATAGAAATCGAGTTTGACAAACAGTATGCACCACTGCTTATAGAAAAAGGGTCTATTTGCTTAAATGGCATTAGTTTAACTTGCTTTGATGTTACAGATACTACATGTAAGGTAGCTATTATTCCTTATACATGGGAACATACCAGTATTCAGTTTTTAAAAGTCGGTGATTGCGTAAACATTGAGTTTGATGTACTAGGAAAGTATATTTTGAGAAATTTGAATCTTTCTAAATAGATTTTTCTTTTCGTTTTTATGTTTGCTATAAAAAGTTTTTTGAACTGATTGAAATTTCAGATACTTGCCCGAATAAAAAAAGAGGCTGTCCATACGACAGCCTCTTTTTTTATGTTTAAAAACGTTTTAATTAAGCATTAGCCTTAGCTCCTTTTACACGAGCTATAACTTCTTCAGCTATGTTGTTTGGTGCAGGAGAGTAATGGCTAAATTCCATGACATTGCTTGCACGTCCACTTGATAATGAACGAAGCTGAGTTACATATCCAAACATTTCAGAAAGTGGCACTTTAGCCTTAATAACTTGTGCGCCTGCTTTGCTATCCATACCTTCTAATATACCTCTACGACGGTTCAAATCTCCAGTTACATCACCCATGTATTGATCGGGCGTTATAACTTCCACTTTCATGATAGGTTCTAATAAAACTGGTTTTGCTTTTTTGCCTGCCTCTCTAAATCCTTGACGAGCACACAATTCAAAGCTCATACTATCAGAATCCACATCATGGTAACTACCATCAAATACTCTGATTTTCATATTATCCATAGGGTAGTTGGCCAAAACACCATTAATCATAGCTTGTTCAAAGCCTTTTTGAATAGCTGGTAAGAATTCTTTAGGGATACTTCCACCAAATAAGTCATTGACAAATTGGAAAGATTTACCCTCATTTTCTTTTAACCATGTTTCATCAGCAGGGCCTATTTCAAACATGATGTCGGCAAATTTACCACGACCACCAGATTGTTTTTTCAATACTTCACGATGCTGAACCATAGTTTGGAAAGCTTCTTTGTAGGCTACTTGAGGTGCGCCTTGATTTACTTCTACTTTGAATTCACGACGCATACGGTCAACAATGATTTCTAAGTGAAGTTCACCCATACCACTCAATATTGTTTGTCCTGTTTCTTCGTCTGTTTTTACACGAAGTGTAGGATCTTCTTCTACTAACTTAGAAATAGCCAAGCCCATTTTATCAACATCTGCTTGAGATTTTGGTTCTACTGCTACAGAGATAACAGGTTCAGGAAAAGTCATAGACTCTAATATCACAGGATGTTTTTCATCACAAAGTGTATCTCCAGTTTTAATATCTTTAAATCCAACAGCAGCACCAATATCACCAGCTTCGATAAAATCTACTGGGTTTTGCTTGTTTGCGTGCATCTGCATAATACGACTGATACGTTCGTTTTTGCCAGTTCTTGTATTTAGTACATAACTGCCAGAATCTAAGCGACCAGAATAAGCACGGAAAAAGGCTAAACGACCAACAAATGGATCTGTCATGATTTTAAATGCTAATGCAGAGAATGGTTCTTTGGCATCTGCACGACGAAGTAATTCTTCACCTGAATTTGGATCAGTACCTTTTACAGCTTCTATATCCAATGGACCCGGTAAATAACGACATATAGCATCTAATGCTGTTTGAACACCTTTGTTTTTAAACGAAGATCCACACATCATTGGAATGATAGAAATATCAATTGTTGCTTTACGAATAGCTTCATGTACTTCTTCTTCAGTAATAGTATTTGGATCGTCAAAGAATTTTTCTAATAAATTTTCATCGTATTCAGCAACAGCTTCTATCAAATGTTGACGCCATTCAGCTACTTCATCTTTCATATCGTCTGGAATAGGCACTTCTGTAAATGTCATACCTAATGTGCTATCATCCCATACTATGGCTTTCATAGTAATTAAATCTACTACGCCTTTAAAGTTGTCTTCAGATCCTATAGGTAATTGTAATGGTACTGCTTTTGCACCAAGCATTTCTTTAATTTGTTTTACTACATTTAAGAAATCAGCACCGCTTCTATCCATTTTATTTACAAAACCAATACGAGGTACTCTATAACGATTAGCTTGACGCCAAACCGTTTCTGATTGAGGTTCTACACCCGATACTGCACAAAATAGAGCTAATAAACCATCCAATACACGCAATGAACGTTCTACTTCTACTGTAAAATCAACGTGTCCTGGAGTGTCTATGATATTAAATTTGAATTGTTTCGTATCTGGAGTTTTTTGGCCTTGAGACGTAGGAAAATTCCAAAAACAAGTAGTAGCAGCCGATGTAATAGTAATACCTCGCTCTTGCTCTTGTGCCATCCAGTCCATGGTTGCACCACCATCGTGTACCTCACCAATTTTATGGTTTACACCTGTGTAATAAAGAATTCTTTCCGTTGTCGTGGTTTTGCCTGCATCAATGTGAGCGGCTATTCCAAAATTTCGTTGGTAACGTAAGTCTGCCATTTTTAAATTTTTATAGTTAATTTTTTTATTTTAAAACAATGTGTAGTTGTTTTTTAAGAGGCGCAAAGGTAAACTTAATTTCTTATATTATAAGTACTCCAAATAAATTATTTAAAACCTATTAGTTAAAAATATAGTAAAGCATTCAGGACATGCTATTTGGAATGTTATGTTACATTCAGATGTATAAATTCTGTTTCTATTTCTTTTTGAAATGGAATAAAGAAATCTTCAAAAAGTATAGATAGTTGAGCCTCATGTTGGGTCAATATGTGAAGTGCTTGTGTGGGGTCGCCAAGTCGAGGGTGGCGTTTGCAAAAGGCATAGAGAATACGTTCTATTCAATGTTTGAATTTATACTGATATAGCCAATCATAATTTATCATATTTGTAAAAAATGAAAACATTAAGACTGATAAATGATGATGATTTTTTTCAATAATCGTATAAGTTTCTTGTGTAAATGTTTTCAGGTTTTGGTCGTTAAAAAAAATAAGATTATTAGCTAAAAAATAATCAAAAAAAATATCCATAAATATCGGTGCCGATAGGGGATAGGCAGGTTTTAGGAATCGAACTGCTTCCTGAAATTTGCTATTCTGATCTGTTTTTTTATCTATTATTTTGTGTAGTTGTATGCCTTTTTGAATGTTCAAAGGGTATTTATCTTTTTGATTACCTTTTACCCAATCGCCCATCATATTTCCAATTAATATGTTGGGATTATTAAACGATAAGTAGGCATGAGCAAGATAGTTCACTAAAAAAAATGATTGTTTGGGTGTGGTTGAAAAAAATATATTTCAACGAAATTAATCTTTTTAAAAAAAATATTTGCAAAATTGAAATCAATCTATACATTTGCAGTCCACAAAAAAACAATTAGTTCTTTTTTTAATATTAAATAATTGAAGTTGCCACTTTAGCTCAGTTGGTAGAGCAGCTGATTTGTAATCAGCAGGTCGTTGGTTCGAGTCCGACAAGTGGCTCTTTTTTTATTTGGGTAGTTGCCCGAGTGGCTAAAGGGGGCAGACTGTAAATCTGCTAGCTTCGGCTTACGGTGGTTCGAATCCATCACTGCCCACAAAAAGTGTGTGCTTGAGTTTAAATTTTTTGATTTTTTTCAATTCAATTTTTTCTTAAGACGCTATATGAATTTCACTCGTTCATATATTTAGCACACTTTTCTGAACACTAGATGCGGAAGTCGTATAGTGGCTATTACCTCAGCCTTCCAAGCTGAAGACGACAGTTCGATTCTGTTCTTCCGCTCCAAATGAAGTTGACCGATTGATTCCAGTCGGTTTTTTTGTTCTTACACGTATAGTTGCCGTTGTAGCTCAGTGGTAGAGCACTTCCTTGGTAAGGAAGAGGTCGTGAGTTCAATTCTCATCAACGGCTCCATTTTTATCTTGTTTTGATAATATTATTCTAATGCTTGTTTCTCAAAATGTTTTAAGGCTAAGCCTTTGGCGAGTTTCGGATCACTAAGTTTCAATTTGTTACCAAAGTCCAATAGAAGCACGAAGTCTTTAGTTTGCACTTCAGCCCTGCTTTTCACAACTTGTGTTATAAGCAATTTTATTTTCAATATGTTTTACTTCAACTTTGCAAGTCATTCCCGAATCTTTGGCTTCTTTATCCATGTCCCAATTCCAATAATTTAATCCCTTATCAAACCCTCGTCCTATCATTGTTGACTCAATTACTATATTCAAAGTCGTGAACGCAATCATCAAACCGATAATAATTTTATAAGAGAGCCCTAACCACTTAGGTCTTCTTAATTTTTCATTGATAGCTTGTATTATCTTGTCTATTAATATAAGGAATAAACTCCAAACTAAAAGATTTAGTATCAGTCCTGAAATGCTGTAGAAATATTCCATAGAATTTCCCAATGATTTTTTTTTAAATACGAAGGGGCTTCCATAATAAGTAGGAAACATTTCTTGGCCTTCGCAGTTGTATTCAATTCCGATTGCTAAAGACAAAATTAGCCCTAAAGCAATGTATGGAATAATCGCATATTTTATTTGTTTGTGTTGTTTCCAAAAATTGCCTATAACATATAGATTCATCAATAATGTTTTAAATAAAGTATCTCTTTATTACTTAGTTCCCGCCATTTACCACGAGGAAGATTTTTTTTGTCAAGCCCTGCATAAATAACTCTATCAAGCGTTTTTACTTGATATCCTAAATGTTCAAATATTCGACGCACTATACGGTTTCTGCCTATATGTATTTGTATGCCAATTTCTTTTTTGTTTTGAGGGTTTATATATGCTACTTCATCTACTGTGGCTTTGCCATCTTCTAACAATAGTCCTTGCGCTATTTCATCCATATGTTTTTTAGTCACTATTTTGTCCAACACTACCTGATACACTTTTTTTATATTGTTTTTGGGATGTGCTAATTTTTGTGCTAGGTCACCGTCATTCGTTAGAAGCAACAAGCCAGTTGTATTTCTGTCTAAGCGGCCTATTGGAAATATTCGTAAGTGTGCTACGGGTCTTAATAAATCTAAAACAGTTTTTCTGCCTTTGGGATCTTCGGTAGTGGTGATATATCCTTTGGGTTTATTAAGTAAGTAGTAAACATGTTTTTGTTGAATAAAAAGTCTTTTATCTTCAAACAGTATATAATCATTTAGAGTGACTTTAACGCCTGGTATGGTTTCAACGAGACCATTTACTTTTATTTTCCCTTTTTTTATTAAGTCCACAGCATCCCTTCTAGAACATATGCCGCTATGCGCAACAAATTTATTCAAAGGCATTTCCTCTGTTTGTTCTTTTGTACTTGTTTTAGGCTTGGGTATAAAAACGTTCTTTGGTGCAACCTTTATTTGCTCATCGGCTAGGCTCTTTTTTTTACGATTAGCTTGCTTATCGTTTTTTCTTTTTTCAATAGCTGCTTGTTTGGCTTGAGCAGCTAGTTGTTTTTCTTTTTTACTGATATCTTTTGGCGAAAAAACGGATAGAAGTTTTTTTGATTTTTTGGGTTTTACATCCTCAAATAAGGCCTCTTTAGGATTTGTTTTTTTTCTCATAGTAAACAATAAAATTAATTTGTCTTATTTACATTAGCCAATTGTCCGCATGCTGCATCTATATCTTTGCCTCTGCTTCTACGAAGCCGAGCATTCACTTTGTGTTTTTGCAAGTACTCCATAAAAGCATCTGTTTTTTCTTCATTGGGTTTAGAAAACTTTGCAGATGCAATAGGGTTGTATTCAATAATATTGACTTTGGATGGAATTTTTCGACAAATTTTTATCAAATTGTCTGCATCAACTTGTTCATCATTAAAATTTGAAAATAAAATGTATTCAAATGTGATTGGATTTTTGGTGCGTTGATAAAAATAGGTAAGTGATTCAATTAATGAATGTAATGAATTTGTTTCATTTATTGGCATGATTTCATTTCGTTTTACATCGTCAGCAGCATGTAAGGAAACCGCTAAATTAAATCTAACTTTATCGTCAGCTAATTTTTTTATCATTTTGGCAATACCTGCAGTAGAGACTGTAATTCTACTTGGCGACATGGCAAGACAATCTACATGTGTTATATACTCTATAGCTTTTAGTACTTGTTGATAATTTAAAAGTGGTTCGCCCATGCCCATAAAAACAATATTGCTTAGCTTTCTATTAAAGTGTTTTTCTGCTTGCTCGTTTAAATGCATTACTTGATCAACTATTTCGTCAAATGTCAAATTGCGCACTCTATCCATATAGCCTGTAGCACAAAATTTACATGTTAGGCTGCATCCAACTTGTGATGAAACACAAGCAGTAGTTCGAAATTCTGTAGGGATTAATACTCCTTCTACATAGTGCCCATCGTGTAATACAAATCTGTTTTTTATTGTTTTATCATCGCTATATTGAGTATGGTGTATAGTTAGTTTGAATAAATCATATTCTTTTTTTAAAGCTTCTCGAAATGCTTTTGAGAGGTTGCTCATCTCATCTATATTGGAAATATTTTTTTTCCAAAGCCATTCATAAATTTGTTTTGCTCTAAATGGAGCTTCATGATGTTGAGCAACGATGGCTTCTATTTCTTCTAGGGTTGCGTGTCGCAGATTTTTCATCTGTGTATATTGAATTTAAGTATCAAATGTACAGTTTTTTATATACTTTCTTGTTTTGAAATCTTTTCATAGTACTTACAAGCCTGTTGGATTTTACATTGATTGCATTTGGGTTTGCGGGCTATGCAAACATATCTACCATGCAATATGAGCCAATGATGAGCTTTGTGAATCAAATCTTTTGGTAAATATTTTATGAGTTGGAGTTCAGTTTGCAACGGAGTTTTTGCGTTTGTAGTAAGCCCTATACGAGCCGAAACTCTAAATACATGAGTATCTACAGCCATGTTGGGCTGTTCGTCTACTACAGAGGTTACAACATTTGCAGTTTTTCTGCCAACTCCTGGAAGTGTCATCAATTCTTTTACTGTCATGGGTATTTGGCCATCATATTCTTCTATAACTTTTTGAGCCATGCCAACAAGGTGCTTTGCCTTATTGTTTGGGTAGCTTATACTTTTTATTATATCAAACACATCATTTACTTCGGCATGTGCTAAATCAGTTAGTGTAGGATATTTTTTAAAAAGTTTTGGAGTGGTCAAATTTACTCGCTTGTCTGTACATTGTGCTGATAAAATGACTGCTGTTAATAATTCATAGGTTGATTGATAATGTAGTTCTGTTTCAGCATCAGGACTATTACGTTCAAAATAGTTGATTATAAAATTGTAACGCTCTTTTTTAGTCATTTTTTTATTTCAAATGTAATTTTTTTGTACAGAATGAATTACTTTTTAATTAAAATGTATGAATAAAAGATATTATTTTTGTTTGTTATATATGAAAGGATTTATTCTACATCTGTTTTTGTTGTTTGTTATTACTAATGTGAATTCACAACAATTAATCTTGAATGAGAAAGCTCGAGATTTATATCAGTCTGCCAAAAATTTTATGAATCAGAAAGACTATGCCAATGCCATCATGGTTTATAATCAAGCAGTCAATATAGAGCCTGATAATTTATTTCTTAGGAGAGAATTGGCATTCTCATATTATATGGTACAGGATTTAGCTCGTGCAGAATATGTAATAGCACCTTTGCTCAAATTAAACGATGCCGATGAGGAGACCTTTAGATTGGCATGTAATATTTATACCAAAAAGAAAAAAATAGATGATGCCGAATCGGCAATTAACAAAGGCATTAAAAAATTTCCTCATTCGGGTAGTTTATACGCAGAAAAAGGGAATTTGCTCAATTCAATTAAAAAATATAAATCTGCTACAGAAGCTTGGGAAGAAGGTGTAAAAATGGATCCATCATATTATATGAATTATTATTACTTAGCTAAAGTATATTCATTTACTAAAAAATATTTGTGGGCTATCCTATACGGAGAAACATTTATTAATTTAGAAAGCCAATCGTCAAATACACAAGAAATTAAAAAAATAGTTTTTGAAAGTTATAAGTATATGATGGCAGAAATTAATCATCTTACCTTAGAAAATAAAACAGATAAGTTTGAGAAAGGAAAAGATTTTACAGATGCTTGTATGCATGTATATAGTCAATTAAAGAATGTAGTAACTGGAGGTATTCAAACCGATAATTTAATTATGTTACGTACTCGTTTTTTGATGGAATGGAATAAACAATATGCTTTGCAATATCCGTTTGCATTATTCGATTTTCAGCAACGAATGATAGGGAATGGTTTTTTTGATTGCTATAATAGATGGCTATTTGGAGGACTCGATAATGAAAAGTTGTATAAGCAGTGGGCACAAAAATTTGCTAAAAACATGAATGAATTTGATATTTATCTTAGAAGTAAAAAATTCAAACCACTTTCAAATCAATATTATCAACGCTCTTAAAAATCTACTTTTAGAATGAATAAAAATTGCACTTTACTTTTTCACCTTTTAGATCAATATATACAGAATCATCCTAATAAAACGATGTTGCATGCCAAAAAGAATTTAAAATGGGAAGGTATGTTGGCATCAGAAGTAAAAGTAAAAGCCTATCAATTAGCTATTGCAATTAAGAAGTTAGGTTTGGGTCCTCATGATTATACCGATGAAGGCATGAGTAAAATAGGTATCATTGCCAATAATAGACCTGAGTGGATAATAACGGACTATGCAACTCAATATGCAGGATGTATTTTAGTGCCTATATACCCTTCAATTACTGCTTCAGAATGGGCCTATATAATTAATGAATCTCAGATAAAAGTTTTATTTATTTCAGATAAATCTATTTATAAAAAAATTCAATCCGTCAAAGATCAGTTGCCTAGCTTGACTCATATCTATTCATTCGATGAAATTCCAGATGTTCCCCATTGGACCAGTGTTGTGGAGCCCATACATGAAACTGAAAAAGCAGAAATAGATACTATTAAAGATAGTTTAAAACCACAACATTTGGCCACTATTATATATACATCTGGTACAACGGGCAATCCAAAAGGTGTCATGCTTACACACCAAAATATCATGAGCAATATTGAAGGGAGTATGCCAGCATTCAACTTTTGTAATAGCAATGAGCGCATCTTAAGTTTTTTGCCACTCAATCATATTTTTGAGCGTACCGTGATGAATATTTATATTAATAAGCAAGTAAGTATCTATTTTGCCGAAGGCATGGAAACTATAGGGCCAGACATGATGGATGTAAAGCCTGTAGTAATTACAACTGTTCCAAGATTGTTAGAAAAAGTATATGAGAAAATAGAATTAAAAGGGTCGCAACTGAATGGATTTAAAAAAAATATTTTTGATTGGGCTGTTGCCTTGGCCTCTGAGTTTAATTTAGAAAAGCAAAGTTTAAGTTACAAAATAAAATTGGCAATAGCTGATAAATTGGTTTATACTAAATGGCGACAAGCAATTGGTGGAAATATCAAAGCTATCGTTACAGGATCGGCAGCATGTCAGGTAAGATTATTAAAGCTATTTACAGCTGCTAAAATCGTGGTGATGGAAGGCTACGGACTTACAGAAACATCGCCTGTGATAAGTGTAAATAGATATGAGGCAATCAATAGAAAGTTTGGAACCATAGGCACCGTTATTGATAATGTAAAAGTGAAACTGGGAGCCGATGGAGAAATTATTTGTCAAGGACCCAATATCATGAAAGGATATTATAAGCATCCCGAACTTACTGATGAAGTTATAAAAGATTCATGGTTTCACACTGGTGATATTGGTGAATTTATTGATGGAAAGTTTTTAAAACTTACAGACAGAAATAAGGAAATATTTAAAATATCGGGTGGAAAATATATTGCGCCATTGCCTATTGAAAACAAAATGAAAGAATCTCATTTTATAGAACAAATAATGGTAGTAGGCAACAATGAAAAATTTGCAGGGGCACTTATAGTACCTTCAATTCAAAAAATAAGAGAATTTTTTTCGGACAAAAATATTGAACTGGCCTCAGATATTGATTTGACAACAGATAAAGATGTATTGAGATTAATACGTAAGGAATTAGATCAATTTAATCAATTATTTGCAGCCCACGAACAAATAAAGAAATTCAAATTATTGCTAAACGAGTGGACTATAGAAACGGGTGAACTTACCGCAACGATGAAATTGCGTAGAAAAAAGATAGCAGAAAAATACGCTGACGTTATAGCCAGTATATATAGCTAATCAATAAACGCATTGAAACATTTTATAATCATTGTTCCAAGAAAATTGGAAAAAACTACCTTTGCAAAACATGAGTAAATTAGGAAGAGTTTTAGTAGCAATGAGTGGTGGTATAGATAGCACTATGGTGGCTATTATGCTGCACCGGCAGGGATATGAAGTAGTAGGCATTACTATGAAAACATGGGATTATGCCACGTCATCTACTACAAGCAAAAAAGAAACAGGTTGTTGCAATCTTGATAGTTTTAACGATGCTCGTAAGGCTGCAGTTGATCATGGATTTCCTCATTATGTGTTAGATATTCGTGAAGAATTTGGCGAATCTGTCATTAATAATTTTGTAGAAGAATATCTTGCCGGACGCACACCAAACCCCTGTGTAATGTGCAATACACATATTAAATGGAATGCCTTATTAAAGAGAGCAGACGCATTAGACTGCGAATTTATTGCTACTGGTCATTACGTAAATGTAAGAAAAGAAAATAACCGATATGTTCTTTCAAAAGGAAAAGATGAAACTAAAGATCAAAGCTATGTTCTTTGGGGATTGAACCAGGCATGTTTAAGTAGAAGTATTTATCCATTAGGAAATTTACTAAAATCAGAAGTTCGACAAATGGCCTTTGATATGGGCTATAAAGCATTAGCACAAAAGAGTGAGAGTTACGAAATTTGCTTTGTGCCTGATAATGATTACAGAGAATTTTTAAAAAAGAAAGTAGATGGTTTGGAAAAAAAAGTGGATGGAGGAAATTTTATATTAAAAGATGGCACAATTTTGGGTAAACACAAAGGGTATCCATTTTATACCATAGGTCAACGCAAAGGTCTTGATATAGCATTGGGTAAGCCTGCTTATGTGACAGCTATACATCCAGAATCGAATACAGTTGTACTTGGCGACGAAGCAGATTTGAATAGAGTAACAATGAGAGTATCACAATTGAATATGATAAAATATGATACATTTAAAAAAGATATGGATGTAGAAACTAAGATTCGATATAAATCAAAGCCTATACCATCTGTATTAGAATTCGATAATAATATTATCCTAAATCATTTTTTACAAGATGTAAAGGGTATAGCACCTGGGCAATCAGCTGTGTTCTATGAAGGTGATGATGTTGTAGCTGGTGGTATCATTTTACAGTAGAAACATAATATTTATCTTTTTAAATAGTTATCTATGTATCTTTATAATTAAAAAAAAATGTCAAGTCAATTTTTATCTATGCAAAAAGTGCTTATCGTTTTATTTCTTCTGCTATCTATGGCTACTTCTTGTAAAAGACAAACTATTCCTTTTAGTAATGTAAAATTGGGAAAAGATTATGTAAAAATTGAAACTGGACATTTTATTGACTATGAGTTGGATTCCATTATTTACGACGATTTTAATTTAAAAACAGATACCTTTCGTTCTATTATTCGAGATGAAGTTGGCGCTACTTTCTTAGACAATCAAAATAGAGAATCCTTTTTAATAAAGCGCAAAGTTAAAGATGTTATTAACAATGCTTGGATAGAACAAAGTGATTATTATGTTACACTAACCGAGTCTGCGTATGAAGTTGTAGATAATAATTTACGATTTATAAAATTAATTTTTCCTGTCAAGGAAAGTATAAAATGGGATGGAAATGCGTATTTACCTACAGCTTTGAATCCAGAGTTGCAGTGGTACGACGGTTGGTCATATCAATATCTAAATGTAAACAACGTTTGGAGCAATCAAGCACTTTCGTTTCCCAACACTGTTATTATAAAACAAGCTGATTTTAATGAAGGTAATGCAAGTGATCCTTTAGCTTATAGCGCAAAAACATTTTCACAAGAAATATATGCCAAAAATGTTGGTATGGTGCATAAAGAAATTACACGATGGGTTTATCAACCCAGCGTGGTAAAATATAAAAAAGGATTTACTCTTATATTTAACGCTATAAATCATAATTAATATGAGTTATTTAATACGACTATTTTTATTACTGCCTTTTGTATTTGGGTTTTTAAATTGTGATGCCCAGTCATACGCTTTTAGAGTAAAATTTAAAGACAAAAATGGAACATTATCTTTTGCAGATTCTTCTATTATTTTAACTCCAAAATCATTGGCAAGAAGAGCTAAACAAGGAATTTTATTAGACAGTACTGATTTGCCCGTAGTGCAATCATATATAGATACAGTGTTGCAAACAGCGGCAGCAGTTAAACTGCATAATGTATCTAAATGGTTTAATCAAATAGTTGTGATAACGTACGACTCTACAAAGGCTACGCAAATTGCTCAGTTGCCTATGGTAGAAAATGTAAAATTTGTAGCTCGCTATGCGCCTGGCGTTTTTAAAATTCCAGCCGAAATACATGATTACAAATTAGAATCAAAACCAATAGCGAGTGCAGAGAAAAAAACAAGAGGCACATCAGCTTATTATGGATTGTCTTTTCAGCAAATGGATATTATTGATATTGATTGTTTGCACGATTTAGGTTTCAAAGGAGAGGGGATGGATATAGCTGTAATGGATGTAAATTTTAGATATGTCAATACATGTCCACAATTTGATTCTCTTATACTTGAAAATAGAATAAAAGATACCAAAGATTATGTAAAAGATACAAACTATGTATTTTCTGTAGCTATCAATAATGATCATGGCATGAATTCATTAAGTTGTATGGCTGCCAACTCGCCAGCATCTTATGTTGGATCTGCTATTAAGGCTAATTATTTTTTATATATAACTGAAGATGTAGCTACAGAACAACCCATAGAAGAAGATAATTGGGTCTCTGCTGCAGAACGAGCAGATAGTTTAGGTGTTGATTTAATCAATACATCTTTGGGCTATAATCTTTATAGCGCCCCTCATACTTCTTACTCATATATGGACTTAAATGGACAAACAAGTTTAATAGTGAAAGGTACAAGATATGCCTCTGCAAAAGGTATATTTGTGGTTGTAGCTCAAGGAAATGAAGGGGCTAACCCTTGGCATTATATGCTTACACCTGCCGATGGAGATAGTGTATATAGTGTAGGCTCTGTAGATGGTAGTGGTGCATGGGGACAAAGTAGCTACGGTCCTACCTACGATGGTCGTATAAAGCCAGATGGTTGTTGTATAGGGAAAGGAGTAGAAATAATATTTGGATATAATGGTTCTTGTGCTCCTGGAGCTACTAACGGTTCATCGTTTGCAGCACCAACAATGTGTGGTGCGATAGCATGTTTGTGGCAAGCCTTTCCACATCTGACGGCATCACAATTAAAAAAAGCAATAATCAAATCAAGTAGTTTGTACAATTCTCCCAATAATACTTTGGGCTATGGTATTCCTAATTTTTGTACTGCATACAATACTATTCTTCCCACCAATAATATTCTGTATCATACAAATCAATTTTTAATATATCCTAATCCTACACAATACCACTTTAATATAAGTAATTTAGGAAATTCAAAATATACCTATAAGATATATGATATAGTAGGGAGATTAGTTTATCAGCATCCAACCTTGATTTTAGGTGAATCTGTTTGTACAGCATTAGAACATCAATCTTCGGGCGATTATATCATTTTGCTTTCCTCGGGCGATAAGTCGTTTAGTACAAAAATTACAAAGCATTAGATTTTAAAACCAGCTACCTCTTCAGAATAATCTTGTATAAATTGGTCAATCTCAATTTTTAATGTTGGATTATTTATAGCCTCCGAAAAAGAGCCTAAATTCATAATTTGTGTAAGCAATCTATCTTGAGCTTGCATACATTGTAATGCATAGCTATATGGTTTATGCGAAAATGAAACCATTTCGTAAACAGATATAAATTGGTTTGGATATAATTTATATAATTCCTTTTCAATTTTTTTACGCTCTAAAAATTTTTCGTCAGCAACCAAATCACGCATTTCTATAAAATTGTGTAAGGCTAAATCGGCTACAGCATCTCCATTTATCTTGCGTCTATTTTCGTACTCTTTCAGTAAAATTTCTATATTTTGATTGTATTTTTCATCATCTAATAATTCAGTAAATAAACTACAGTCTTCAAAACCTGCATTCATGCCTTGTCCATAAAAAGGAACTATAGCGTGAGCTGCATCGCCTATAAGCATGCTTTTGTTTTGATACACCCATGGGAAACATTTTATTGTAACTAAAGAAGATGTTGGGTTTATAAAAAAATCATCTATCAATGTTGGCATTAATTTTAGAGCATCGGGAAATTCAGTTTCAAAAAACGCCAGAACATCATCACGAGTTTTTAATTTTTCAAAAGAAATCTCACCCTCAAAAGGTAAGAAAAGGGTACAAGTAAAAGAAGCATCAATATTAGGAAGCGCTATAAGCATGAAGTTTTTTCGAGGCCATATATGCAATGCATTATGCTCTAGCTGAAATTCACCATTTGCATTTGAAGGAATATTTAATTCTTTATAACCGTGTTCAATATAAAACTGATTAAATTGATAGCGATCTGTTTTTCTATAAGCATCTCTAAGAGCTGAAAAAGCGCCATCTGCAGCAATTAGTAAATCATGATTTGAATGCTCAATGATTTGGCCTGCTTCGTTTTCAAAAAAAACGATATTTTTATCTACCTGTACATCGTTGGCTTTATGATTAAATTTGATTTCAACTCCTTCTTTTTCTGCAAGGTTCATTAATTGTATATTAAGTTCGCCTCTGCTAACAGAATAGATAGCTTCTTGATTGGTACCATATTGTTGAAAAACGGTATTGCCATCTTTTTGGTGGATTAATCTGCCATACATGGGCAAGGCTATTTTTTCAATTTCGCTTCGAAGCCCAGCCTTTTCTAAGGCTTTCCAACCTCTAAGGCTCATGGCTAAATTTATAGATTTGCCAGCACTTAGTGATGCTTTGCGCATATCTTCTCTACGTTCAAAAACGCTTACTTGAAATCCTCTTTTTTTTAATAATATAGCTAATAATGAACCTACAAGTCCTGCACCTAAAATAGATATTTGATTTACTGATTTCATGATATTAATAATTTCTTTGTATTGAAAATTTGGTAAGATTTAATAAATGTGTTTTTGCTTCTGAGTTTGGATAAGGCTCTATAATTTCTTCTGCTTTTTTAACAAATTCGTTCATTTTGTTTTCAGCATATTGTATACCGCCATTGAGGTTTACTTGTTGAATAATATATGCAAGGTCTTCTTTGGTTTTCTTATTCTTTTTAAAAATAGAGATTATTTTTCGTTTTATTTGTTTGTCACAATGATTCAGTGTGTAAATAAGTGGAAGCGTCATTTTTTTTTCTTTTATATCATTGCCTGTGGGTTTTCCTATATCTACTTTGCCATAATCAAATAAGTCATCTCTAATCTGAAAAGCAATGCCTATCATTTTTCCATATTGTGCCATTAAGTTGGCTGTTTCAATATTTTGCGTTACCGAATAGGCACCTGCTGCACATGCTGAAGAAATGAGGGAAGCCGTTTTAAATTCAATGATTTCAAAATAAATAGATTCATTGATATCTAATTTTCTGGCTTTTTCTGCTTGTAAAAGTTCACCTTCACTCATATCTTTTACAGCTTTAGAAAGGATTTCTAAGATATAAAAATCTTTATTTGATAAAGAGAGAAGTAGACCTTTTGAAAGCAAGTAATCGCCAACTAAAACTGCAACTTTGTTTTTCCAAAGAGCATTGATAGAAAAAAAACCTCTTCTTTTATCAGCATCATCTACTACATCGTCGTGTACTAGTGTAGCCGTATGAAGCAATTCTACAAAGGAAGCAGTTCTATATGTTTGCTCAGTTAATTCTCCATGAATCTTTGCTGAAAGTAAAACATACATAGGTCTAAGTTGCTTACCTTTTGTTTTAACAACATATTTCATAATTCTATCCAACAACGAAACACGACTTCTAACAGCCTCCTCAAAGGTTTTTTCAAAGATTTTCAGCTCTTTTTTAAGAAAAAATTGAATTTCCTTCATTTTAAAGCAATGTTAACTTGTAATTTTATTATTAAAAAGAATTTATAAATATTTCTTTTTGTAATTTTTGTCTCTATATTTGCGTTAAATTTAACAAAACTCTATTTTATGTCATTAAAAAATTACTTTTTTTCGACCCTACTGTTATCAGTAACTGCATTTAGTTCATTCGCTCAGGATGAAAATTCTGGTTCAGGTGTTTATCGTGGTGCTGGTTACGATGTAACGGACACATCATTAATTCCAGAAAGAAGAATGGAACAACAAAGAGACTTTTTATCAAGTCAATATGATTTCCCTTCAAAACCAAGAAACCAATGGGAAATTGGTATCAGCTTCGGTCCTTTTAACGTTTCAGGAGACGTTCGCTCTAAAAATGTATTTACAGCAAAAAATCCTGGTCAAACTTTAGGCTTCGGTGTTCATTTAAGAAAAGCTTGGGGTTATATTATATCGACAAGATTACAATATATCCACGGAACTGCTTCTGGTTTCAACTGGCAGCCATCAACTGGATATTGGGGACATGGAAATAATCCTTGGCAAACTTTTTATGGTCAAGGTACTCCAGGGAATCCAACAAACTATTATGCCAATAGAGTATTCTACAATTATAAAACTAATGTAGATGAATTATCATTTCAATTGGTAGCTGCTTTAAACAACATTAAATTCCATAAAGCTCGTAACAAAGCAAGTCTATACGGATTAGTTGGTATAGGCGGTAGCTTATATGATACTTGGGTAGATGCTCTAAACGCTGCAAAAAAACCATATACTGCTAAATTCAATGAGATCTTAGATAAAGATTATTCATACGATACTCCTAATTGGGCAAATCAATATCGTTCAAGAAAGGCTAAAAATACTGACTTGAAAGCAATTTTTGATGGTACTTATGAGACTCCAGCTGAGCGTCATGATAACCGTCCTTGGTTTGGAAAAGATAGAACGTATAGAACTATCCTTACTGCAGGTTTAGGTATCCAATTTAAATTAGGTAGAAGAGTAGCATTGTCTATTGAAGACAAATGGTCTTATACTAATGATGATTTAGTTGATGGTCAACGTTGGCAAGAATGGCCTCAACCAGGCTATGGTGGATCAGCAATGACACGTGACTTTGATACATATAATTACTTATCACTTGGATTGAATTTAGCTTTAGGTGGTCGTTCTGTAGAGCCATTATGGTGGATGAACCCATTAGATTATGGTTATACAGAAATGAAACGTCCTCGTTCTGGTGGTGGCGATTGCGATGTTGATACAGATGGTGATGGTGTTTCTGATTGTTTCGATCGTTGTCCTGATACACCTGTTGGCGTTGCAGTTGATACACACGGTTGTCCAATCGATACAGATGGTGACGGTGTTCCAGATTACAAAGACAAACAATTAATAACTCCTACAGAATGTCAACCTTCAGATTCAGATGGTATTGGTACATGTCCTGATCCTGCTTGTTGCGATGGTAAAGTTCCTGCTGGATGTGGTAATATCCATAATGGTAGCGTATCATTCTCAGGTGGTGCTACAAAATTATCTTCTTCTTCTATGAGTACTTTATCTTCATTGGCAAGTGCAATGAGAGCTAATCCAACTTGTAGAGTAGTTGTTATCGGTAATGGTAGTGGTTCTAAACTTGAACAACAACGTTCTTGGGATAGAGTAAACTCTGTAATTAATTACATGGTTGATAATCAAGGTATCGATAGAGAAAGATTTATATTCCAATATGGAATGAATGGAAATCCTAATACTGTGGATTATCGTTCTGCAGGTGAAGGTGAAGAAGGTCCTTCTAATATTCCTCCTCCATTCCCTAACTTAAGAAGAAACTAAAATAGTTTATTTTAAATTTTAGAAAGGGGACTGATTAACAGTCCCCTTTCTATTTTTATAGTTACTGTTTTTTCAAAAATGACAGATTTTTAAATTGTCGCATAAATCTTTATAATCCATGAGCATTTCTTAATCGCATTTACGATATTGCTAATCGCACATTTTAGGACAAATGGATAATTATAAAAACACTATAGTCTAAAGTTCTCTTCACTTTTTAGTATAGTATCATAATATTTTTTCTATTGACATAGGATGTTCAAAAAATATTAAATTGTTTGATGTTATTTGATAATTTGAAAAAAAACTGCGCTCTCAGGTGATTTTATAAATCGCTATAAACTCAGATAATGCAAGTATAATACTACTTTCAATCGTTTTGATTGCATACTAGTGTTTCAAGATACATACCAATATAATCTATTTATACAGAAAATACAATTATGAGCATTTTAAAGAATTTCTATGAAATTCATATCTATGATATAATTATGGAATAACATGTTAAATAGGATACAGAAATTTGTATAGGTGTAATTTTTTATATGAATAAAATCTATTGATAAATAGAATGCCCATGCCAATCTGAATACAAAGTAAAAGATTTCATAAACTCATGTATTTCATTTTTTGTTTTATGAATGCTTTGCTCATTTTCATAATTTATCAATACCGAATCAATACTTTGAGCTATAAAATACATGTCTTGTTCTTTAAGCCCTCGAGTTGTAAGAGCAGGTACACCTAGACGCATTCCTGAAGTTACAAATGGTGATTTGTCATCAAAAGGCACCATATTTTTATTAATAGTGATATCAGCTTTTATTAAAGTGTTTTCAGCCAATTTTCCACTAATACCTTTATTTCTTAAATCTATAAGTAGTAAATGATTATCTGTACCCCCACTTACTAAATTATAATTTTTTGATAGTAAAGCATCAGCTAAAGCCTTTGCATTTTTAACAACTTGTGTAGCATAATCAGCAAATTCATTTTGCATAATTTCATAAAAAGCTACAGCTTTTGCAGCAATTACATGTTGGAGAGGGCCTCCTTGTGTACCTGGAAATACTGCTAAATTAATAATATCGCTCATTAGTTTAGTTTCTCCTTTGAGAGTTTTGATACCAAAAGGGTTCTCAAAATCAGTTTTCATTAATATTAACCCACCTCGAGGACCTCGAAGTGTTTTGTGAGTAGTAGAAGTAACAAAATGGCAATATTCAAAAGGAGAATTCAGTATGCCTTTTGCTATTAGACCCGCAGGATGCGACATGTCGCATAGAACAAAGGCATTTATTCTGTCTGCTACTTCTCTAATTCTTTTATAGTCCCAGTCTCTGCTATAGGCAGATGCACCGCAGATTATCAATTTTGGTTTTTCTTTAAGAGCAACTTTTTCTAGCATTTCATAGTCAATAAGACAAGTATCTTTTTTAACACCATAGAAAAGAGATTGATAGTATTTTCCTGAAAAATTGACTGGAGAACCATGCGTTAAATGCCCACCCATACTCAAGTCTAATCCTAAAATTTTATCGCCTGGTTTAAGAATAGCTAACATAATTGCAGCGTTTGCTTGTGCTCCTGAGTGTGGTTGAACATTAGCATATTGTACGTTAAATATTTCTTTTGCTCTATCAATACATAATTGTTCGCTTTTATCTACTACTTCACAGCCACCATAATATCTTTTTTTTGGATAGCCCTCAGCATATTTATTTGTCATCACATTTCC
>JAWKLF010000006.1:0-151286 GCA_041392835.1 Chitinophagaceae bacterium | reverse complement strand
CGGCAATACCCGAACCGTCAAACTGTCTAAAAACTAATTTTCAAAATCATTACTTTATACACAAATCCATCATCCAAATATGGATAAATATAGTGTTGTATAAATTTCGCTGAAAGTGTTGATTTTAGTACCTTTAAGCATGATTTATATTCAAGGAAAAGAACGCTCACAATGCTATCTTTTTTATTCAATACTCACGAAAAATGGATCTTATTAAAATCAAAATCTTCATAATTACGAAATCTGTAATACCCTACTCTACTACAATTTTTTCTGTATAGTTAAAGTCCTTGGAATTTAATTTTAGTATATACAAACCAGAAGTCCACTTTTGGGTATTAATAGTGGTTATAGGTTGCTTATATTTTGTAGAATAATATAATCTTCCCTGCAAATCTAATAGTGTAATCTGCACATCGCTCTTCAATGTATTTTGTATCGAAATATTAAAATTTGAAGTAGTAGGATTTGGGAATAGTTGAATGCCATTTTTGTCTATCAACATAGCTGTAGTACTTGCTAACACACAGTTGGAGCTATACGGATTTAATTCTATAGGCAAGCCAGGTGACATGTTATGGTTTGCAAAAGCACTATAATTTTTAGTATAAAATGGTGCTCTAAACACATTATTTTGAACCACATTCAAACTACCTTGTGAGTATATATAAGAGGAAACAGGATTTATATATTTCCATACCATTTTTTTATTTGAATCGACTTCAAAAAAAGTTCCGTTAAAGCCACTACATATAAGTATGTTTCCGTTAGGTAGCTGCTCTGCACCAGAAATGTTTTTTGAATAAAAATTTGAAGGAATACTATCTTGATAAGACCAATAAGCACTTGTAGGCATGTATGGCAAAGTGCTTGTATAAATTCCTGCGGAATCTACTGGAGGGTCAATAATATCTACAGTCGAAAAACTACTATTGTTTACTGCATCATAATGGTCATTATTAAATACTAAAATTTTTCCTGCATGAGGAAGTCCTTTTTTTATCCAATGTGGATTGTGTTGTAAAAACAACTTTTGCGACTGTGTACTACCCATTTTATAGGCCCGAGGGTTTCCCCATCGCCATAGTATATCGCCACCCTTTCCAGCATTTCCTCCTTGATGAGAGGCCGATTCTAAACTGCTTGTACTGTGGTCTATTACAAAGATTTCATTGAAATTATGATTGCTCAGTAAGATTTGATCCAAATCTTCATTATAATCTATAGCATTCATATGAATCCAGTCTTCATTATTGGTATTATTAAAATTTATATCAATAAGTTCTGGATGTTGTGCCACCACACCATAATTGTATTTTGAGTTATCAAAATCTTGTATCAAATGATCCCACACATGCCACTCCCAAACTATGTTAGCAGCATTGCTTCCTACGGGTTCTATTTCAAGTACTTTTTCACTCCATACACTCGTTCCTGACATTGTAGTATCTCGTCCGTTTTGATAGGCATCAAGCAAGGATTTTTTTTCCCATGCTATGACTAAAATATGTCCATTGGGCATGGGGTGTATATCATGATGCTGGCATTGTAAACTATCTGATATCTCATAGCTCCAAAGTATATTGCCATTCCAATCCAGTTTTTCAATGCGACCTCCTTTTCCGGGTTTATTATAAATGCTATTTGGAATAACTTCACTACGTAGTAAATCGCCATTTTCGAGTAGATATACAGAAAATCCTGGGCGATAGGCTGAATTCCACGAATGAACTTTTCGTCCACATTTATCTATAAGATAAGTTGTAGTATTGGCATTGGGTGCAAACAAAACATAACCCTCGTCAAAGCTATTTGGATCATGCTGTAGCAGGCCGATAGTGGGTATTTGTGCACATATATATAGGTTTAATAAGATGCCTATAAAAGTAAAAACAACAAACTTCATATAATACTCTATTATTTTTTATAAAGCTACTATGGATTTGAATTAGTTGTACTTTTGCAGTTAAAATTTTTAACAAAATGAAACAACTTTTATACTTAATAACACTGCTTGCAAGCATACAAGCTTCATCTCAAGTACTATACTTAGAGACATTTGATAACATTGCTGGGCCAACTTCAGGAGGAGCTGGCACCTTCACATTTCCTACAAATATGCTTCTCCGAAATGTTGATAATTTAACACCTAGCACAAGTGTTAACTATGTAAACAATGCTTGGATTCGTCGTGAAGATTTTGCCAATAACATAAACGATTCTTGTGCTTTTTCTACTTCGTGGTACACGCCAACTGGCACTGCCAACGATTTTATGTGGACACCTGCCATAGCAATTCCAACAGGAAGTAATACAAACTTATCTTGGAATGCTGTAGCTTATGACCCTGTATATCCTGATGGATACGAAGTTCGTGTAATGACTACAGCACCAACGGGAGGCACGGGTCTTATTGGAAATCAGCTGACTAACTCCACCACAATATTTTCAGTTAGCGCTGAAAATACAACTTGGACAAGTAGAACAGCTAGTCTTAATGCGTATGCTGGTCAAACAGTGTATATTGGTTTTAGAAATAACTCTGTAGATAAGTTCATACTTCTAATAGATGATATAAAAGTTGAAGCCTTGGTTCAATATGATGCAAGCGTAGTAAGTTCAGATCAATCTGAATATACTCTCATGCCAGTTTCTCAGGCGTCTATTCCATTGGGCGCAACTATAACGAATTTAGGATCTTCTTCGTTGACAAGTTTAAACTTACATGTTGATGTTTACAATTCATCTAATGTGTTGGTTCATTCTGCTTCAAGTACAGCACAGGCTTCTATTGCTACTGGCGCTTCTCCATCTTATTTTATTGCACCCTATGTTCCTACGGTTGCTGATGACTATACAATTAAATATTACCATACACAAAATGAAATTGATGGAGTCACAAGCAATGATACTTTAACCAGAACAGTAACCATTACCCTTACAGAATATGCTCGAGACAACGGAATAGTAGTTGGAGGAATTGGTATTGGAGCGGGCAATGGTGGCTATTTAGGAAATTCATTTACAATAATTAATCCAGCCTATTTGTATTCTATTCGTACTGTATATAACCAAGGTTATACCAATGAACCCTATGCATCGGTTATTTGGAATACTGATGTTGCTGGTATGCCTACTACCGTTTTAGCTTCTACAGATACTTCTTTATATCCAAGTAATAGTCAGTTAGATGTTACCCAAACTATAGTAGGAGGACCTATTTTATTACCGGCTGGCACCTATGTTGTTACTTCTGTAGAATTTGATTCTACTTTGTCTATATCTCAAACCAATGAAAAATTTACTCTTGGAAAGATGTGGGTCAATTGGCCAACAACTCCACTTGGTGGTTGGGGTAATGTAGAAGCGTTTGGAGCTAGCTTTGAAAAACCATTTATTATTAGAATGAATTTGGGCTCTACCCTTTTCCCATTAGCATCTGAATTTCTGTCATTAAAAGGGAAATCGAATACGATAAATAACGAATTGATATGGACAAACAACGAAATAGAAGACGCAAACTATACTTACATATTGGAAAAAAGTAATGATGCTAAAACATGGTTTGCGATTTATTCTGAAAAATCCATTGGTAAAGGAGATGTCAAATCGTTTAAATATTTTGATACTAATAAAAACTTACCAAAATATTACTATAGAATTCAAGTTCAGGATATAGATAATAAGATTAAATATAGCAATATGATTGAGCTATTTAATGCTTCTGATAAAACAATAGTTAGCTTATACCCCAATCCAGTAAAAGATAATTTACATGTTTCTATCAATCATTTTCAAAATTCAAATATCAATATATATGATATGCAAGGAAAAATTGTATTGTCTAAACCACTAAAACAAACTGCTACTACGCTATCCATAAAAGGAATTCCAAGTGGTATATACCAAGTAAAAATTACTAAGGCAAACGAAGTATTACACACTGAAAAGTTGATAATAGAATAATAGCTATATCAAAAAAAAAATTAAAAAAAAGCTGCTTCATGAATTAATTGAAGCGGCTTTTTTTTAAATAAATCTAAAGTAGCTTATACAAATAATTTACTTCTTTCTGTAGTTTTATAGCACAACATGAGTTTAATAGAGTTTACTTTTTTTGATACCCCATTTGTGCAAAACATGTCCTATTGAAACCCTCAGCACACCTAAACCATATTTCATGCTACGACTAAAATTGATACTGGACGCTTCATCAAAATATTTTGTAGGGCAGGTAATTTCTGCAATTTCAAATCCTTTCATAAAAATTTGAGATAGCATTTCATTGTCAAATACAAAGTCATCGCTATTGGCATTATAATTTATAGAAGTCAACACTTCTTTTGAAAATGCTCTATAGCCCGTGTGATACTCACTTAATTTTTGAGAAATTAAAATATTTTCTGTTAGCGTCAAAAGTCGATTAAACAAATATTTATAATAGGGCATGCCACCTTTTAGTGCTCCTTTGCCCAAAATACGAGAACCCAACACAACGGGATACAAATCCCTTGCTATAATATTGCACATAGACGGAATGAGTAAAGGCGTATATTGATAATCTGGATGTAACATAACTACAATGTCAGCCTTTAATTCCAAGGCTTTATTATAACATGATTTTTGATTCCCACCATATCCTTTGTTTTTATCATGCACTATGATATGTTTAATGCCAAGAGATTTAGCCACTTCAATAGTATTATCTGTGCTTCTATCATCTACCAATACCACTTCATCTACTATTTCAAATTGAATTTCGGCAAAGGTTTTTTCCAAAGTAAGACCTGCATTATAAGCAGGCAGCACCACAATTATTTTTTTATTTAAAAGCATATTTATGTATTATGTAAGTCAAATACTTTTTTATCTGTATTAGCCAAATTTGTAGTTGCATGTACAGCTATTTCTCCTTTTTCGTTGTAAATATAACATTCTACATTGGCAATTCTTTTACCAGCTCTTAGTACTTTGGCTTCTACTTGTATGGTTTCATGGAGTGCAATACCTCTTAAAAAATCTACTGCCAAATTGAGTGTAGTGTAATTTGTTTCAAAGCCCAATGAATAAAATGCTAAACCCAACAATTCATCACAAACCATAGCACTCATTCCGCCATGTAGCATACCATTGGGATTAGTCATATCTTCTCGTACTTTCAATGAAGCCTTTATACATCCTGGATCTACGGCTACCAAAGTGTATTGAAGCCAAGCTCCAGCCTTGGAATTTGTGTTGTGAAAGATAGAGCCTTCCAATAGTTTTAGTCTATAATATATACTATTTTCCATAGATAAATACATTTGCGAAATTAGGACGAACTAAACAGTAATACTACTTTTGTAATACATTTTTTTAGAAAAAAACACGTCATGACATTAACACAAATTGAATATATAGTAGCTGTAGATACAGCTGGCAGTTTTGTTACAGCTGCCGAAAAATGTTTTGTTACACAGCCTACTTTGAGTATGCAAATTCAAAAATTAGAAGAAGAATTAGGAATAAAGATTTTTGACAGAAACCATCATCCTATAATAGCAACGGATATGGGCAAAAAAATTATAGATCAGGCTAAGAAAGTAATTTTTGAAAAAGGGAAAATTGAAGAATTGATATCTGACCAAAAAGAAAAACTAATTGGCAGTATCAATATTGGCATAATCCCCACCATAGCTCCAAGCATAGTACCTCGAACACTAAAAGGTTTTGTAAAAAAATATCCAGAACTGGATATTACTATCAATGAAATGACTACAGCACATATTGTCAATAAAATCAAAGAAGGCGAATTAGATTTTGGTATAATGAGCACGCCTCTATATGAAAAGTCTTTGAAAGAAACTGTATTGTATCATGAACCTTATGTAGTCTACGCCAGTCAAGGTCATAAATTATTACAAAAAAAATCTATCAGCGCATCTGATTTAACTACACATGATATTTGGTCATTAAGCGATGAACATTGTATGCGTTTTCAGATTATCAATCTTTGTGGTAAACAAAAATTTTTAGGCTCTGAAAATAATTTCAACTACAATTCAGGCTCACTATTATCACTCATACGCATGGTAGATATAAATGGCGGATATACCATCTTACCCGAAATGAGTTTAATAGATTTTGATGATACGATTAAAGAACGTGTTCGCTATTTTAAAGACCCAATTCCAGTTAGAGAAGTAAGTATAGTGGCAAATAAATATTTTACAAAAAATAAAATAGCCAATGCTTTTACAAATAGTATTTTAGAAATAGTGCCTGCCAATATGCGTGCTAAAAACAAAAAGCGAGCCGTATTAGCCATAAACTAAAAGGCGATACACACATAAATAGAATTTAGTTTCAAATACATTTTTTCTACCTGATAAAATTTTTGATTTAATGTATTTTCAAATCTATTCTGAACTATTTTTTGCTCAAAGACTGTATTGAAAATTACAACTCCTTTAGCCTGTACCTGTGTTAAAGTAGCATCTAAAAATTCTTCATTTTTGACAAAGTGAGGCATTTTTAAATCTATAAATAAATCTATCATAATAAGATCGTACTTAGTTTCAGAGGTATGTAAAAATTCTAATGCATCTTGCTGTATCCACATTACATTTTGCTTAGTATTTAATGACATATACTCTTGACTCCATGCCAACACATCTTGGTCTATATCCACTAAGGTAGCACTGGGAAATACTTGATATTTTTCTTGTAAAATTTTTAACCCACTACCTAAGCCTGCTCCTAAACAAAGCACATTTTGTATAGTTGATAATTTTTCTTTAACTTTTTCAAAGCCAATCGCATAGGTTTATACGAAATGCCTTTGGAATATATTGCCGATGCTGTGCTCAAAAACAACTCACCTCTATAAAGCTCTAAACTTAAATAAGAATGAGATGTATTTTTTCTTTTTTTATTTTTATTGGATAAAAATAGCTCAGTGCTTTAGTCAAAAATGAATCTTTAGATAACATACTATCTTGCTCCAAATAATAAACTTCCAATACGCACCATAGTACTACCCTCTTCTATTGCTATTTTGTAATCGCCACTCATACCCATAGACATAGTATTATACGATTTTGGCATTAGATACGATTCTTTGATAAATGTAAACATCTCTTTAAGCTTTGAAAATTCAGTTCTAATTTGTGTTTCATTTTCTGTAAAACTTGCCATTCCCATCAGACCTACAATTTCAATAAAATTGTATGAACTTGACTGCGAATAGAAATCCATCAACTCTACTATATCAGTTTGAGATAATCCAAATTTTGTATCTTCTGTAGCTATTCTGTATTGCAAAAGGATTTTGATTTTTCTATTGTTTTTTTGGGCTTGCCTATTTACTTCTTCTAACAACTTTAAGCTATCTATAGCATGGATAAGCGAAACAAAAGGAGCTATGTATTTTACTTTATTGCTTTGCAAATGTCCTACCAAGTGCCATTCTATATCTTTTGGGCATTGTTCATACTTGTCCACTAATTCTTGCACTTTATTTTCGCCAAAAAGGCGCTGGCCTTGCCTATACAATTCCATAATTTGCTCCACAGGCTTAGTCTTAGATATAGCTACTAAAGTTGTATTGGTAGCTTTCAACTCATCTATAATCTCTTTATATACAGACATAGATTTAGGCTTAGCGTTTTGAAAAAGTTTGACGGTATATTGTTTTATCTGTTGCTACTTCTAAATAATAAATACCAGTAGAAAGATTCTGTAAGTCAACAGTAGATTCACTATCATAAATTTGCTTAACCATTCTTCCATCTACACTATAAACACATTTGCGATTAATCTTTTCTTGCAAACCTTCAATTTGAAGTACATCCTGAACAGGATTTGGATAAATTTTCAATGTGGCAATCTTAATATCTTTGACGGGGAGATAGGTACAATCGCTATTGCCCCAAATACAATCTACAAATTGAGGATAATCAATAAATGGATTTCTATTTCCTTGTATAGAATAAATGGCATTATTCCTATCTATTTCTTTTTGACTTACAGGGTCTAAATGATGCCAAGACAATAATAATGTAATAGCCTCAGGTGTCAAATCGGCACCATTAGCCATTTCCCAATTATACCACGAGGCATCTTCGCCCATATAACGTGTGCTCATATAAAAATAATTTCTGGCTATATCTCCTTTGAAACTATCAATAGGCTCAAACTCCCAATGGTTTGGATTGGTAGATATATAATTCGAATACGTATTTCCTTTGCCTAATTTAGTTCCATTCAAGAATGTATCAACAATGGTATTGACCTTGCCATATGGAAAATTATTTCGCTTATTGTTTACATATGCATCACTCGGCATAACATGAAATAGATCGCTATACATAGGGTAGAAATCGTTAAAAAAAGTGGCTGGCCAGGTGTGCTCCCTATTGTAACAGCTATGTTCATGGTTTTGAGCATTGCCACATTGATCTGTGCTATAGATATAAACATAAGGCCATGTTCCATTGGGTATATTCGAATAAATATCAAGCATCTGATTAGAAGCATTTCTATCCGTAAAATAATAATGCGTCCAAAGCTGCGAATACGTTTGTTGATTATGCCCTTTTATTATGTCGTGGAGTTTAGTCTTGAGAGGATTTCCAGTAAGACCTAAGGCAGTAGCGTAATACTGCGCTTGTGCTAATGAGCTAAAGGACATATAAACGAAAAAAATAAAGAGTTTTTTATAGTTCATTTATGTAGTTGCTGTTTTGAGTTTAAGTGATTTAAATATGCCAACAAATGAATGAAAATTAAGTGGAAATTCTAAAAGTACATGCATAAAGCTTAATAAAAATAACCACTTGAAGCCAAGACTATAATCGATAGCATATAATGCTACAGATACTATCCATAATACAACTATAAAGAGTGCTCTGCTTTTAGGTATATCATACCATCCTATTACTTTTGTTTTCGAAAACCAATTGAGGTAATGATAGGTATAAGCAAAGGCAATAAAACGCATAACAGAAATACCAACAGAGGATTGAAAAACTAAGTTTACAGCATCACCGTCGCCTGCATGCGATGTATTGAGCATATTAATTATTACTTGATTGAGCATTTGAAACTCCTTATAGGCATTTTGTGCATAGGCTGTGGCTGGCAAAAAGTTTTTTCCGCTGAACAAAATAATAAAAAGCAATGGAATAGCTATATGCAATAACACAGATAGATAACCCATTTTTGATTTAGACTTTAATGCACCATAGAGCATAAATATTGAAGTAAAAAGAAAGACATGTATTAAGGTTGGAAGAAATACGCTAAAAAACAAAATCATTCTGTCTGATATAAAAGATAAAAGCACTACTAAGATGACGCCTACTACTTTTATAAATTTATTTTTTACTAAAGCAAAAAACAAAGAACTGCCAAACGCTATAAAAATTATTGCATTATTAAATGTAAAATCAACTTCCAATGCGCCAAGTCCTAATTGACTTTTAAAGGTAAAAATGGCCAATATCAATGAGATAATGACAAGCAGCCAAATGTCATTTTTATTTGTTGCAAAATAGTTTTTATCATGCAACCAAGATATTTCAGTCAAGTAATGCAAGGGTCCCAAAACACCATAAGCAAACAAAAACAACTCAAACGGTAGTATGACTGCAAGAATAGCGGATAAAAAAATAAGGCCAATATTGATAATATCAATTTTATTTGTTTGCATGAGATATTAAAGTTTTACTTCTATAGTTGCTATACATTTATTAATAATAGCTATATACTTATCAAGGTCTTTTTTCAATTTATTTTTTTCCAATTTTGAAGAAGCCACAAGCTGTTTTGCCAATTCGTGTTGTTCTATTAACGTAGATTCTTCTTTTTGCTGATCCAGCAAGGCTATATATTTAAAGACAGATTCTTGTAAATTTTCGTTATCCTTTTCTAATGAATCTATACGAGCTCGCATTTTTTTGGCAAGTCCTATTAAGTCTTCAATAGTTTGTAGTAGCTCCTGTTGCATATTAAAAAAAGATGTTGTGAAATTACATAATATATTTAATAATATTGCGAAATTTGGGATGTACAAAATGCAAAAAAAAATCAAAAGATGTATCTTTACAATTGAAATAGCACATGAAACTTATTAAATTTTTAATAGAATTATATTATTGGATTCTTATTTCACTTTCGCCCGTATTTGCTACTTCTATGTTGTGTGTACTTTTTACTATTTTTTTCCCAAATATTCTTTCTCGCTCTCTATTTCTAATCATTATAGGCTTATCATACTGTATAGGTATTGTTTGGTCCAGCATTATATGGAAAACAACTGGCACTAGTGTATTTTATTCTCGTATTAGTTCTAGCTCGGATTTAGATTAGATTTTTAAACTAACTCCATATCAATTTGTTTTTTATACAAATTTGCAGCTATAATCTTAACCTGTATTCCCTGCCCTATTTGATATACTTGTTTGGTTTTATTATTGACCAAAGCATATTTTTCTTCTACAAAAGTCCATTGGTCAGTAGGTTTTAAAGTTTGGATAGAAATAAAACCTTCGCAACGCTCGTTTGTAGTTAAAGCCCAAAAACCAAATGCAGCTACACCACTTATAGTAGCGACTAATTCTTCTCCTATAAATTTTTGCATGTATTCAACTTGTTTATACTTTATAGCATCGCGCTCAGCATCCATAGCCTTTCGTTCTCTTTCGCTACAATAAACACATTGCTTTTCTAAGTCTTTTATTACTAATGGTTTTTTTTCTAAATACGCATGCAAAATACGATGCACTAATACATCCGGATAACGACGAATAGGCGAAGTAAAATGACAATAATAATCAAATGCTAAACCATAATGACCAATATTTTGAGTTGCATACTCTGCTTTGGCCATAGTGCGTATACCGAGTGTATGCAATATTTGCTGCTCAGGTATATTGTGCGAGTTTAGTATCATTTCATTAAATGATTTGGCAATGGATGCTGGTGTGCTGACGTTAAATTTGTGACCAAAGTGCAAAGCAAAATCAGCAAATGTTTTTAATCGGTCAACATCTGGCGTATCATGTATTCTATAAGGAAAAGGTATGTTAGTTCCTTGATGTTTTTTGTCATGAATAAACGTAGCTACTGTTTTGTTGGCCAGCAACATAAACTCTTCTACTAATTGATGCGATTCTTTACTTTCTTTTATCATTACTTCGTTAGGCACACCATCTTCATCTAAAATAAATCTGGCTTCTTCACTTGTAAAATTGATAGCACCATTTTTAAATCGCTCTTTTCTTAGGGTTTGTGAAATTGTGTGAAGAATTTTAATTTCTTCTACATACAAGCCTTCATTTTTTTCTATTATATCTTGTACCTCTTCGTAGGTAAAACGGTGATTAGAATGTATAATAGTTTTCGCTATATTCATTTTCTTTACTTGACCTTTAGCATCCATTTCATATAAGACACTAAAGGTATATTTATCTTCATGTGGTCTCAAAGAACAAAGTTCATTAGAAATTTTTTCAGGCAGCATAGGCACTACACGATCTGGCAAATAAACAGAAGTGGCGCGATGATAAGCCTCCTTATCTAATGCAGTACCTGATGCCACAAAATGTGCCACATCAGCAATGTGAACGCCAATTTCATAGTTGTTATTTTCAAGTTTTTTTATAGAAATAGCATCATCAAAATCTTTAGCATCAAAAGGGTCTATGGTAATCGTAAAAGTGTCTCTCAAATCTATCCTATGAGCCAGCTCCGAGGCTTGTATTTCGCCACTTATACTTATCAGTTCATCTAATGTTTCTTGAGGAAATACTAAATTAAATCCTTGTTGAAGAATAATTTCTTTCATAGCTATACTACTCTCTTTTTCAGCCGAAAGAATTTCTGTTATTATACCTTCAGGATTTTTATTTTGTTCAGTCCAGTGTGTAATTTTTACTATTACTCGATCGCCATCTTTACAATCCGCACAATGTTTTTCAGGTATAAAAATGTCTTTTGTAAAACTTTTATTATCTGGAATTACAAAAGCAAAATTTTTTGTTTTTTGAACAGTACCAATCAAATCAGTTTGGGCTCTTTTTTTAATTTTAGTCACCAAGCCTTCAGGCCTTTTGGAGGTTTTACCAATTTTAAAAATTGAAACTTCCACCGTGTCGCCACTCATAGCTTGTTTTGTGTTTTCTCTATTTATCTTGATATCCACTTCCATGCCATCTACTTTTACAAATCCCATACCATGTCTTGAAATATCAATAACACCAACTACAGCTGGGGAAAAAGGATGCTCAACTTTTCTTTTTTTATTTTTAGCCATTTATATATTTTATTACCGTTTTTCTTCATCACTCGATTCTTCTTCTACAATAATCGGATAAAAAGGTCGTAATAAATCTATTATTTCATTATTAAATATATAAGATTCATTATTTAGGAATTCAATGCCTATAGGTTGACAGTAAAAAGGCAATTGGTATTCATTGATTTTATCTTTCAAAAGCATTAATCGTGCAGCGTCTTTTTCGGTAGTTAAAAAAATCTTGTTTTCTGTTTTTGCAAAATCATAAGCCTCTTTCATTTCTTCAATATCTTCTCTGTTAAAATAATGATGGTCAGAATATGACAAATGATGAATACTTTGAAATTGCTTTTCTAAATGCGAAATCAAAGGTTTGGGATTTGCTATAGCTGTAACCAATATAACAAGTGTATCTTTATTATAGCTTTTTTCAAATAAAGTTAAAGGGTAAATGGCTTTATAAACTATAGATGTAAAAAAAACATGCTGATAGGATTGAGGTTTTAGTTCTTTTTTTATCAAATCCATTTCATCCTTAGTCATACCAGGGTTGCATTTACTCACTATAATTGTATTAGCTCTTTTGGCTGCACTTCTACTTTCACGGAGCAATCCAAAAGGCATTATAAAATCGCGAGTATAAAGCCTATCATAATCGGTAAGCAGTATAGACCAATGCGGCTTTACTGTTCTATGCTGAAATGCATCATCCAATAATATGACTTGTGTATGTGGTTCGCGCTGCATTAATGAAGGTATAGCCGTCATACGCTCTTCTGCAACTGCTACACAAATTTGTGGATATTTAGCCTTAAACTGAAAGGGCTCATCGCCAATATCATAGGCATCGCTTTCGAGCGAGGCTATTCTAAAACCTCTTGTACGTCTTTTGTATCCTCTACTCAGTGTAGCTACTTGAAATTCATTTTTTAATAATTCTACTAAATATTCTATATGTGGGCTTTTGCCTGTGCCACCTACCGTAAGATTTCCTATACTAATAACAGGCACAGAAAATTGTATGGATGAAAAAATGCCCCAATCATAAAATTTATTTCTCAAATAAATAATAATGCCATAAATAATTGCAAAGGGCAAGGTTGCATATTTCAATAAGGTATAAAGTAATTGTGTCATTTATTTTTTAGCAACTTGATATACTTTTTAGGAATCCATACATAGTCATTCTTCAAAGATGGGACTTCTACCAGATAATAGTTCAAGTATTTATCTACAATGTTGATTTTAGTATTTTTATTTAACATACATAGTACACGGCCTTCTATATGAGGAACACGCAAAGCCACTACACTATCGGCATTACAAATAGCTGTTTGCTCATTCATTTCTTCGAGCATAGAGCTATTTATTTTCTCTAAATTATTTTTTTTAACATATTTACCAACCCAAGTAAACGGAGCACTATTAGAATCGAGAAGCTGAATACTTAATATGTTTTTTTTAAACGACATCTTATAGGTACAACTAGCTGTATGAGCTAACCATTGGCTTGAATCTTGATGTATAAATCCTTTCCAAAAAATAGTGTGAAAATCGGGCATTCCTGATACTGCATTAATGCAAACAAAAGCCGAATCGGCTTTAAATTGGCTACATACTATAGTAGCAAATGCTTTGTTTAGGCCTTTTGAATAGGCATATGTACCCGAATATGTTGTTTGCGCATGCAGCATATTAAAAAAGAAAAGTAATATACATACGCTAATCCATTGCTTTATCACTTGGCTAAAAATAGGACTTACTAATGAGATTTTGTTCAATAAAAATGACAAATTAATTTATAGGCTATTTTAATATATGATTCTTACAATCACTTGTATATTTGCACAGCATGAAAGTTACAGATCATATAAAAGAAGCCAAAGGAAAAACACTTTATTCCTTTGAAATACTACCACCAGTAAAAGGGAAAAGTATAGAATCTATATTTTCTATCTTAGACCCTTTGATGGAGTTTAAACCCTCTTTTATCAATGTCACCTATCATCGATCGGAACAATCATACAAAAAACGCTCCGATGGTTCGTTTGATAGAATAGAAATTAGAAAAAGACCCGGGACTGTGGGTATTTGTGCCGCATTGATGAATCATTATAAAATAGATGCAGTACCTCATTTGATATGTGGAGGCTTTTCTAAAGATGAAACTGAAAATGCACTTATAGACCTCAATTTTTTGGGTATAGATAATGTGCTTGCTTTGAGAGGCGACCCACCCAAAAACGAAAAATATTTTATTCCACATCCACACGGACATCACTTTGCTATAGATTTAGTAAAACAAATTGAACATCTTAATAGAGGAGTATATGTAGAAGATGAAATAACAGAAGGTGTAAAAACAGAATTTTGTATAGGTGTGGCTGGCTATCCCGAAAAACACTATGAAAGCCCTAATCCTGATTTAGACCTTATTTTTCTGAAAGATAAAATTGAAGCAGGTGCTGATTATATTACTACACAAATGTTTTTTGATAATGCCAAATACCATCAATATGTGACAAAGTGTAAGGAAAACGGAGTGCAAGTTCCTATCATACCTGGCTTAAAACCTTTGACATCTAAAAAACAGTTGAACAATATTCCTTCTATATTTCATGTTGATTTGCCCAATGACTTGGTGACTGAAATGATGAAATGCAAAAATGATGCAGATTGTGAAAAGGTAGGTACCGAATGGCTTTTGCATCAGGCGCGCGATTTAAAAGCTGCGGGAGCACCCGTAATCCATTTTTACACACTTGGCAAACCCCATGTGGTTTACAATGTCATGAAAGAACTTGCTTAATTAAAAAAAATAAACAATGAAAAAACTTTTTATACTATTACTATTACCTGCTATCCTATTTTCTTGCAAAAAGAAAAACAATTGCGGAGAAGTGACAGATACAGCACCAGCAAGCGAAGTAGCCACATTGAAAGATTATATCAATACGTTTGGCATTACTGCTACAGAAGATAGTAGAGGCTTTTTTTACTCTATCATCAATGCTGGAGGGTCAGACAAACCTACCATATGCAATGAAGTGAAAGTAAACTATGTAGGTCGTCTTACCAATGGTAGTGTTTTTGATCAAGGTAGCGGCACTTCATTTTTTCTTTCCAATTTAATAAAAGGTTGGCAAGAAGGCATACCCTTAATAGGCGCAGGCGGTAAAATAATTTTATATATACCACCATCTTTAGCATATGGTGGCTCTGTTGCTGGCAGCATCCCTGCAAATTCTAATTTGATTTTCGAAATCGAATTATTAGGCTTCTAATGTCTCCCTTAATTTATAAAACTGAAATCCAAAAATTTGGAGAACAAGGCGAAAAAACAGGCTGGACTTACGTACTGATTCCAGCCGAAGAAATACAAAAAATATATACAAAAGATAAAAAATCTTTTATGATAAAAGGTCATATAGATGCAGTTGCAATAGAGCAAATTAGTCTAATACCAATGGGTGGTGGGGATTATATTTTACCCTTAAATAATGATTTAAGAAAGAAATTAAAGAAAAAAAAATGCGACAGTGTAAGCCTTAACATTTTAGTTGACCAAAGTGAGTTTAAACATGATAAAGATATGATGGAAGCATTGAATATGGAACATTTGGCTTTAGCACATTTCAACACCTTTCCGGGCTCACACAAAAAATATTATTCAAAATGGATTCAAAGTGCCAAAACGGAAGCTACAAAGGCCAAACGTATAGCCATCATGATAAACTCTTTGATTCAAAAAATGAATTATGGCGAAATGATTAGAAGCCAAAAAAATCAAAAATGAGGATACGAATACTTCTTTATTGCTTGCTTTCTTTTCCAATATTGAGTCATGCACAACAGAAAGCTAAAAAAACTTTTTTTATGCCTTCGGATAGTCTCAATACCAAACGCTTAATAGGAGTATCATGCGTACAAGCAGGCATATGGGCAAGTAGCATGTATGCACTCAACAAAGCGTGGTATAGTAATTATCCTCGTAGCTCATTCCATCTATTCAACGATATTGGCGAATGGCAACAAGTAGATAAAGTAGGCCATGCTTGGAGTGCATATTTAGGCGCACAGTTTAGCACCGAATTATTTAGATGGTCTGGTATGAATAGAAAAAAATCGGCTTTGCTTGGCGGTGGTGTGGGCATAGCCTTTGAAAGTGTAATCGAAATTTTAGATGGCTATAGCTCAAAATGGGGTTTTAGCTTAAGCGATATGGCAGCTAATACCAGTGGCTCGCTCATTTTTTCTTTACAAGAATTTGCATGGCAAGAACAACGCATACAATTTAAATTTTCTGCACACAAAAACTATTATCAAGACCCTCAATTACTACTTCGTGCCAACGATTTGTATGGTCATACATTGGCCAATAGAATTTTAAAAGATTATAATGCACAAACGTATTGGCTGAGTGCTAATATTTCAAGTTTTGTTCCAAACAAATCTATCCCTGCATGGCTCAATATAGCAGTAGGCTACGGCGCTACTGGCATGTTTGGTGGCTATACCAATACATGGGAAGACGAAAATCAAAATACCATACTTCGGAATGACATAAAACGAATTCGTCAATTTTATATTTCTCCAGATATAGACCTGAGTAAAATAAAAATAAAAGGAAAAAATCCTTTTTTGCTGAAAGCCTTAAATAGTATAAAACTAAAAATACCAATGCCAGCCTTAGAACTAAATTCGCAAGGTCAAGTGCGCTTTCATGGATTATTTTTTTAATAATACATGAGAAAATAAAAAAAATCTTATTTAGTTCTATGCTCGCTTATGTATTGCGCCATAGCCTCTACGGATTCCATTGCCTTACGACCCTCACGAGCATCTTCAATTTTGATACCGTAGTTGCGTTCTAAAAGAACCATCAATTCTAACGAATCAATGCTATCAAGGCCTAAACCTTCTCCAAACAAAGGGGCTTTATCTTCAATTTCATCTGGTGTCATACCCTCCAAATTAAGTGATTCAATAATTTGCGTTTTAAGGGTTTGTATAAGTTCTAAATTGTCTGACATAATTGTTTTTTAGGCTACAAAAATAATCATATTGATTAATAAATGAGAAATAAATATCTTCGCTTTACTAAAAACTAAAATATGGAATTAGGAATAGGCTCCAGAATAGAACACGAAAATTTTGGCAAAGGTGTTATCGTTGATATAGGTACTGAATTTTATAGTATTTGGTTCAAAAACTCAAATGCTGTAAAATCTATATCCAAAACATTTGAATTAAGAGTATTAGCGGCTAAAGACGCGGACGAAGCCACTGGTCTTGTCAATACAGCCGATTTAACGATGATGTTGTCCAAAATTTTAGAAGAACGAAGTGATATAGGTGAAGTAGTCCCTCTTGGCAACAAATGGCAAGGTGGTACTATGACGCTCAAACCTTATGACGTGAGCATGCAATCGAAAGAAATTCCTATAGAAACTTTTTTTCACAAAATAGTGATGATACGAGATAGACTCCGAGTGATGGAACAACAAATCAATGCAAACAAAACATTGAACGATGAACAAAAAGTGGATTTGCAACAATACATAACTCGTATATATGGTTCGCTTACTACCTTCAACGTGTTGTTCAAAAATCCCGAAGACGCCTTTAAAGGAAGTAGCTCAGCTACTTAGTTTTATACTGATAAGCATTTACACTATCTATAAATTTAAAATATCGTTTATTAAGATTTTTGTATTCTGCAAAAGCAAATTTATGTATCCAACACGTAGTACATTTATTTCTATCGGATAAATCTTCATGCGCTTCCTTATTATATAAGGATTTAGTACTCCCACTTTCTAAAGTAGTCAGTAACCAAACTTCATAACTCAGTCCCCAATTCATGAGCAATATTTCCGAATTAATTTCGCTATCCTCTAAAATTGTCTTGTCTGGATTGTTATGTACAAGCTGTCTGATATAATTATTTCGTGCAGTATATTTTTGCGACAAATAAATAATCCTTAAGAGACTAAGTAGCACAAAACTGAAAATAAGAATTGAAAAAATATTTTGCAAACGTGGTATTTGTCTATTCGAATAGATAAACATAGAAGCAACAAAAACGCTAATTAAAAGATATTGGCTTTCGATATAAAATTGCTTATAACCATTAGGGCTTTTGTTGAAAATTATAAACAAATAACCCAAAATATAAAAACAGACTAAAAACAAATGAAGATATTTTTTTTGATACATAAGCCATACGATGCCTATTAAAAACAATATTAATACTGGATAGTAATGATGCTGAACATAGGTTATAAAATCTTGAGTGCTTTTAAAATTCAAAATATTCCACTGATAGGCTTTAAAATTTATTGCCAAGCCTATTTGTTGATCATCATAGTAATTTGTTATCAAAGTAGTTTTTATCCAAAAGAATAAAAGATTTATGGCAAACAAAATCATCAAAGGAATAATTCTCTTTTTGTATTGAATACTGAATAATAAAAAAATAAACGAGCTTAAAAAAATCAAAGACGGATAATAGAAAATTACTACGATAAGCAAAAGACCATATACGATAAAATGAAGCATTTGTAAAGACCCTTGTTGTATTCTTTTTTCTAAAAAAGCAAAATAAACTAACGTAAAAGCCACGCCTTGCACAAACTCACATTGTATCCAAAAAAAAGAATGCCTAACCATTAAAATACTATACAATAAAAAAATAAAAGCAAGCGTAGGCTGCTTGGCTACACGCAGTATTAAGAAAAAACAAGTGAAATAAAATATGATAAAACCAACACTGTATAAAAGCATTACAGATTTAAGACTAAGATGTAGCCATATACCCATTAAAGGAAATAGCTGAGTAAACATAGCCGGAAAACGCTGAGCTTGCACTGCAAATCCGTTATTTTCCATCATTTGGAATAATTGAAATGAAGCATCTAAAATGATAATTCTTTCTTTGTAAAAAAGAATGGCCAAAACGAACAATACCAAAAAAACTAGATACCCAAAAGGTTGCAAAAATTTCTATTTCATATAGAAAAGCAATGTTACAACCATATTTAAAACATTTAATAATCTTTTACACAAGAAATTCAGTATGAGCAAAAAGCATATGAGTTAAGGGCTAATGTATATATATTTGCCGTTTAACAAACAAACAAATATGAATATTCCCAAAGGCATACTTATTCCTATAGGTGGCGCAGAAGACAAAGGCTCTGACTTAGAAGTAGGAATTATCAATAGAAATAATTTAAATTTTTTTGAAGAAGGGATTTTAAAAAGAATAGTAGTAGAATCAAAGCATCATGATAAAAGCCGAATTGAAGTAATTACTACTGCCTCAACGATACCTATAGAGGTAGGCGAAAATTATATACAAGCATACAAGAAATTAAATTGTAACAATGTAGGCCTCTTACATATTCGCAATAGAGAAGACGTACTCAATGAAGAATATATAGAACGAGTAAAACAAGCAGATGTGATCATGTTTAGTGGTGGCAATCAAATGCGCTTGACTACAATATTTGGAGGCACTACTATCTTATCAATTTTGCATGATAGATACCTCCATGAAGATGGCTTTATCATAGCTGGCACAAGTGCAGGCGCTATGGCTATGAGCAATACTATGATATATGAAGGAAATGCAGCCAATGCTCACCTTAAAGGTGCTGTAAAAGTAACTACTGGACTTGCCTTTATGAAGGATGTAATTTTTGATTCGCACTTTGTAAAAAGAGGGCGTTTTAGCCGATTGGCTCAGGCTGTAGCCGCTAATCCTTCTTGTATTGGCATAGGATTGGGCGAAGACACTGGCCTCTTTATAAAAGATGGCAACTGCATGGAAGCCATAGGCTCAGGTATGATTATTATTATTGATGGTCATCAAATTAGGCATACCAATATTGCAGACTTAAACGATGGCAAATCCATATCGGTAGAACATATCATAGTGCACTTTTTAGCCAAAGCTGACAAGTATTTACTCAGAGAGTTAAAATACATAGAAATGGATGAAGATGCTTTTGAGAAAACAGAAGTAGAATAATGTATGATTTATTTATTACCTTTTATTTCAGCATTCATAGGTTGGATTACTAATAAAATAGCTATCAAAATGCTATTCCATCCTCAAAAACCCATACGATTTTTAGGATTAACAATACAAGGTATTTTTCCAAAAAGACAACAACAATTTGCTGCCTCATTAGGAACACTTGTAGCCAACGAATTAATACACATGGATGAAATAACGGCTAAAATAAAATCGCCAGAAACTTCACAGATGGTACTACCAATGATAGAACAACATGTGGATCAATTTATAAAGACCAAACTACAGGAAGAAATACCATTATTATCTATGTTTATAGGTTCTGACACCATAGTTAGAATTAAAAAATCTATAGTCAATGAATTTGACCAATTGCTTCCTATTTTATTAGAACATATGAGCAAGGGGCTTCAAGAAAAAATTGATATAGAAAAAATGGTTACAGATAAAGTAGCCGCTTTTAGCATACAAAAATTAGAATCTATCTTAATGCAAATCATGAAAAAAGAATTCACATTTGTAGAAGTAATAGGTGCTATAATAGGCTTTTTGATTGGAATATTTCAGTTACTTATTAGTCAGCTTACATAAAAAAAACTCTCCTAAGACTAGGAGAGTAATTAAAAGCTGACATTTATTAATCTACAATTTTGAAAAAATATTTTTTATTTAAAAGCGTATGTTAAAGTACCATTAGCAGTTTTATTGGGACGTTGTAAAACAGACACATAAGCCATCATATCTTTTTTGCTTCCACGTTGGTAAAAAGTTAAAAGATAACGTCCTGATCGTGGGCAGATAAATGAAAAAGTTGTCCAAAATTCATCTGTATTAGTTGGCTTGAATTTATCCGTTATAAAATCGCCTACTCCAGCCAAGCCTAATTTCATTTCAAACTTTTTTGCTTCTGGATCTCCAACTACACAAAATTGATACCAACGCCCTTCAATCATATCTATAAAAATAGGAGTTTCAGTATTTCTTTCCATTGGCAAGTTGCCTGCCTTAAATGTTTGAAAACCGTCCATCTTATACTTCGTAGTCAACTCATCTACTTTATTATTAAATGCTACCACAGCTGGGCTCATTGGAGCTTGAGCTTTTACATTTTGGCTTATTCCTAAAAAAAGTATGAAAAGAAGTAGTAAGTTTTTCATTATGTATTGTTTTTCAATGAGTTATAAGCCAAATAGCGTGCCAAAAAAAACGGATGTTCATATTTTAATTTTAACAAATTATTGAAATAATGCCTGAAACACCTATGAATACTATATTGCTGAACATGAGAACTAAGCATAATATATTCTCAATTTGAGTTTTCCACATATTAAATATTGAAATTAGAAGCTTTGATATAAAAATATTATTAATATTTAACCGAAATACATCAAACAACGTCTTTACACTCAAAGACATCATATTTTGAAAAAAACTTTTCTTACATCACTCATTTTATTTTTTTTACTCTTTATTTCCATTGTTAGTGCATACGCTCAGGCTGGTTTTCTTGATACCAGTTTTGGAATCAATGGTATAGTACGTCATGACGTAAATGGAGGTAATGATTATGCATTATCAACAGCTATTCAAAGCGATGGTAAAATATTGATGGCTGGATTTGCTCATATAGACTCTATTACAGAAAATGATTTTGTAGTCGTTCGTTTTTTAGAAAATGGAAAACTCGATTCCAGTTTTGGAATCTATGGCATATGCACTACAGATTTTGGAAATGCAGATGATGAAGCTTGGAGTATGTGTTTGCAAAATGATGGAAAAATTATTTTGGCTGGTAGAGCACTTATCAATTATCAATATGACTTTGCCATTGTTCGATACACAGCCCATGGTACATTAGATACAACCTTCAATGGTGATGGAAAAGTAATCAGTAATTTAGGTGGTATGAATGACTATGCCAATTGTGTAAAAATTCAAAACGATGGAAAAATAGTGGTTTCTGGTTTTACAAATAGTGGAGGAATTAATCAGTCTGCAACTTGTAGATACAATAGTAATGGAAGCTTAGATAGTAGCTTTGACAACGATGGAATGGTGTATACTACCATAGGCAATGTATATATTGATGGGCAATCGCTGTGTTTGCAAAATGATGGAAAAATTATTGCTTGTGGCACTACTAGAGTAACAGCCAGTGAGTATGATATATTTCTAATCCGATACAACAATGATGGCAGTTTGGATACTACTTTTGATAATGATGGAATGCTAACTCAAGATATAGGATACCATGATGATGCCTATGCTATAGCACTTCAAAATGATGGCAAAATAGTAGTAGTAGGCGCCAGTTATGATACTATCAATATTTCATTAGGAAAAAATATTGCTATTACGAGATTCCTACAAAATGGTCGCTTAGATTCTACTTTTAATGGCAATGGAAAGGTTTTTATAGAAGCTACCACACAAGCTGACTATGCCAATGCTATAACTATTCAAAGCAATGGTAAAATTGTAGTGGCTGGACGTGCAGCAGATGGTGTAAGTAATTTTAGGATTATATTAGCTCGTGTGCTTTCAGATGGCAGTATAGATAATAGTTTTGGTAGCAATGGCATAGTAGAAACTGATATGGCCAATGTGCATGAGTTTGGTCAATCTTTATCGTTGCAACAAGATGGCAAAATTATTGTTTCTGGCTTTGTAAATAATGGTTCTGATTTCAATATGTTTGTAGCAAGATATATAGGCGATGTAGTGTGGCCTAATAGAGTAGAAGAAAACTTTAAGTGGCATTTCAGTCTATACCCCAACCCAACGAAAAACGCTGTCTCATTACGATTTTCTTCTTTTATACAACAAGGCATAGTAACTATTTTTACTATGAAGGGAGAAAAAATAGTAGAAAAAAAGGTTTCAAATAGTGATACATTTTTACTGGAAACCCAGTCATTGATGAAGGGAAATTACCTTTTAAAAGTACATACTGATAAGCAAGAACAACATGCCGAAATATTGAGTATAGACTAAAAAATAGTATTGGGAAATTCTGATTAATACTATTTTTTAAAACTTGTAAATTAGCACTTCAAGTTATTTACACAAGTCTAAAATTATTACATGAATACACAAGAAAGAATTCCAATAGTATCATAAAATAATAGTCAGGCTAAACAAATAAAAATTTTTACAAGAAATAAAATCTAAAATAATAACTTTAGCATTTGCAAGTAGAACGAATTAGCCTAAAACCAATTTCAAAAAAAAATCGCTGGTTTTCAAAACCTTTGTGGTATTAGAATACAGTTTAAGCAATGAAAAAATATATTTTAACTCTTACCTTTTTTTTAATATATAGCCTATCTGCAAAATCGCAACCATATGAAAACCTTGTTTTTGAAGGGGCCGGCATTAGAGGTATAGCATATTGTGGTGTGGTAAAAGAATTAGAAAAACGGAAAATAACAAAAGACATTGTAAAAGTTGGAGGCACATCAGCAGGAGCTATTACTGCTCTTATGCTTGCAATAGGCTATTCATCTAGTGAAATGTATGATATTATTTCAGAAACAAAATTCCAAAAATTTAATGATGGTCAATACTTATTTGTTGGTGGCCTTTCCCGAATGAAATCTAAATATGGGTGGTATAAAGGAGATAAATTTACTAAATGGTTGGAAAATATTATTAAAGCCAAAACTGGCAATGCAGACATAACCTTTAGAGAGCTAAAAGAACAAAACCATAAAGAACTCTATATCACAGCAACTTGTATGAACAAACAAAAACTAATTGTTTTTTCTGAAGCTAGCTACCCTTATATGAAAATAAAAGACGCTGTTAGGATTTCCATGTCTATTCCTCTCTATTTTGAAGCTGTGTTTATTGATAGCTTGGGTACCATATATAAAAAGCAAAATAAAAAAAACAGCCTAGATATAGTTGTTGATGGTGGCATTTTAGGAAATTTTCCGATAGCCATTTTTGATACGCTAATAAAGGATAATTCAGAACACATAATACGAATTCCAAATAGTAAGACACTTGGCATTAGAATAGATACCGATGAACAAATAAGAAGTGATTTAGAAAACAAAACATTAGTACCCTACCTAATAAAAAATTTGAGTAATTATATAGAAGCGTTTTATACAGTGGTACTTGAAAATTTAAACCGGAATGACCTAATGCCCGAAGATTGGGCACGAAGCATTTCTGTTTCGTCTGTTAGCATAGGCCCAGGATTAAGAAACTAAGCAAAGAACAGAAAGAAGCATTGATGCATAGTGGCGAAGAATGCACTTCAGTTTTTTTGAAAAAAGTAATAAAAAATAAAATAAAAAACATCAGAAAATCAAAAAGTGTTAGAAAGCTCTATGATCTTATACCTTAACAAAAACCATGAAAGTTTCCAAAAGCTTCGGTATAAATTACAATGTTCTTTCCCAAAAAAAAAATTACTCTACTTTAAGTAGATAGTAATTTTTCTTTCCTTTTTGTAATAAAATATATTGCTGATTAAGTAAATGAGCTTCATTCATGATTTCGTTAGGGTCGCTAACTTTTAGTTTATTTACACTCACAGCACCTTGCTGTATCATTTTGCGAGCTTCTCCTTTTGAAGGGAAAATATCAGTTTTGTCTATTAAGTTTAAAAGGTTCATAGCATCTAAAAATTCACTCTTTGCAATAGTATAAGTAGGCACACCATCCATAATGTCTAACAATTGAGCTTCACTTAAAGACGTTAATAATGATGCTGTCTGATCGCCAAAAAGCAACTGTGAGGCTTTCACCGCAAATTCATAGTCTTCTTTATTATGTACCATACAGGTTATTTCTTCAGCCAATTTTTTTTGCAATGCCCTTAAATGTGGAGCTTCGTCATGTGTGGCTACAAGGTTTTCAATTTCTTCTTTTGATAAAAAAGTAAAAATTTTAATATAGTTTTTAGCATCTTCATCAGATGTGTTTAACCAAAACTGATAAAAGCGATACGGTGAAGAACGAGAGGCATCGAGCCAGATATTACCGGTTTCGGTTTTACCAAACTTACCGCCATCTGCTTTTTTCAGTAAAGGTGCAGTAAAGGCAAAGACATCGCCACCCATTTTTTTTCTAATGAGTTCGGTACCAGTCACAATATTGCCCCATTGGTCAGAGCCTCCCATTTGTAGCTTAACGCCATATTCTTTGTATAAATAATAAAAATCGTACCCTTGTACAAGCTGATATGTAAATTCAGTAAAAGACATACCCGACTCTAATCTTTTCTGCACAGAGTCTTTGGCCAACATATAATTGACTGTAATAAACTTTCCTACATCGCGTATAAAATCTAAAAAGGTAATATTTTCAAACCAATCATAGTTGTTTACCATCACAGCATGGTTAGCTTTTGTGTTATCAAAATCAAGAAATTTTTCCAATTGTTTTCTAATGCCTTCTGTATTTTTTCTTAAGGTATCTACTGGAAGCATATTTCGTTCTTCAGATTTTCCAGAGGGGTCTCCAACCATGCCTGTAGCACCGCCTAACAAAGCAAAAGGCTTGTGTCCAGCTCGTTGTAAATGCATGAGTAATAAAATAGGGACAAGGCTGCCAATATGTAGTGAATCGGCTGTGGGGTCAAAACCTGCATAAGCCAATGTCATTTCTTTTTCCAACTGTTTTTCTGTATCTGGAATGATATCTTGCAATAAACCACGCCATTTCAATTCTTCAATTAAATTCATAGCATGCAAAAATGCTTATTTTTGGCAATATATTTGATTGTAAGATGTAATTTAATTTAATTAAATTTGTAGAAAATACAATAATGCTATTTTCAAAGCGTTATTGGTTTTAATATATTTTAACACATGAATATACGAACTCTTTCTGTGCTTGTTTTTTTAGCACCATTTACTCTCCTTGCGCAGCAACGAAAATATGTCAATGAATTTTTATCCATAGGTGTGGGTGCCAGAGGCATAGGCATGTCTGGTGCGCAAGTTGCTTCTATACAAAATGTCAATGCTGCATTTTGGAATCCAGCCGGCTTAAGTCAGATACAGTCTGACCTTCAAATTGGGCTTATGCACTCCGAATATTTTAGCAGTATAGCCAAATACGATTATTTGGGCACTGCATTTCCTTTGCAAAACAAAAAAGGAGTTTTAGGTATTTCTGTTATACGTTTTGCTATAGACGATATTCCATATACCATAAATTTAATTCAGCCCGATGGCTCCATAGATTATTCCAAAATTAAATCTATAAGTGCGGCCGACTATGCTGGTTTGATAAGCTATGCTCAACCACTAAGACTTAAAATGTTTGAAGGCAGAGAAGATATTAATATGCATATAGGCGGAAACCTAAAAATTATTCACCGTAGCGTAGGCTCCTTGGCCAATGCTTGGGGTACAGGTATAGATTTAGGTTTGCAAGGCAACATAAAAAAATGGAGAGTAGGGCTTATGGCCAGAGATATTACAACAACTCAAACCGTGTGGTCTTTTTCTTTTACTGAAAAGGAAAAAGAAGAGTTTGCTAAAACAGGCAATGAAATAGTATCCAGAAGTACTGAAGTAAATACACCCCGATTAATTTTAGGACTTGGACGAAAAATACCAATACAATTTGCTGATAGTAGTAAAGATGCATATTTATTAGCCGAAACCAATCTGGATATAACATCAGATGGCAAACGCTATGGCAATTTAATTAATCTATCACCTTTTAGTATAGACCCTCGTGTTGGGCTTGAGTTTGGCTACAACAACAAAATATATATTCGTGGTGGTGTTGGAAATTTTCAGCGAATTACAAAAAATGATGACACTACAGGAACCAAAAAAAGACTCTTGTTTCAGCCTACCTTAGGTGCTGGTTTTAAATGGAAGCAAATAAATATTGATTATGCTTTTTCGAGCTTAAACATACAAGGCAATCCATTGTACTCACATTTCATATCACTAACATTGGATATTAATAAAAAAAATAGTTATGGTTCTAACCGTGACGTAGATAATAAAGCCGCTGAAATAAATAAATCGATTCGTAAGAAAAGAAAAAATTATTAAAAAGCCCATAAAAAAACACTATATGAGAATTTTATTTTTAAGCATTGTATTCTTTCTTTTTGGTGCTTTGGCACAGCCAGCACAAGCTCAGCAATTTGGCAATGAATGGATAAATTACAATCAATCCTATCTAAAATTTGGAGTTTACAAAAATGGACTTTATCGTATACCTGCAAGTGCACTTTTTAGTGCAGGTTTTCCAAGCAGTTTGAAAGGCGAAAACATTCTATTAATACGTAATGGCATTGAAATTCCTGTATTTGTAAGCAATTCAAGTACTATGCAAAATAGCGACTTTGTTGAATTTTATGGAGAAAAAGCAGATGGCATACTCGATACTGCCCTCTATCTTAAACGAGAAGATCAATTAAACCCTTCTATGAGTTTACTAAGCGATACAGCTTATTATTTTATTTCATACAATTCTTCATCAAGCAATAAGCGTTTTGCTCCAAGAGCTAACACTATCAGCAATCCTCCTATAAAAGAATCTTACTTTTGGGATAAAATTACGAATGATTATAGAAATACATTTGCTTCTGGTCCTTCGTATTTTGGCAATGGCCAAACGCCAGTGATTTATTTAAATTCTTCGCAATACGAAAAAGGAGAAGGATTTGCGAAAAGCTATACACAAAATAATGATTCTGTAACCCTGACACTAACAAGCCCATATATACTGTCGGGAGGCCCTTTTGCCACATTTAAAACCTATGTGTCTGGCAATTCCTATTTAACCACACATAGAATTAAAGTTTTTGCCAACAACAATGAAATTGGCGATTCTACATTTAATAATTTTGCTTTTAAACACTACAACTTAGCAGTTCCAATGAGCTATGTAAATGCTCAAAATAAAATTGTTTTTAAATACACACCATTAAATTCTATTCCATCTCAAAATTTATACGACCGCTATGGTATCAGTCATTATGAATTGCGCTACCCTCGTTTATTCGATTTTGGCAATGCATCTTCCTTTTATTTTGAGTTAGACCCTAAAGTCAGTAATTATTATTTAGAAATTTCAAATTTTAATCATGGAGGTGTAGCACCCAAACTATATGACATGAGCAGCAATGAATATAGCATAGGTGATATTAGCACTCCAGGTGTTACTAAATTTTTATTACCACCTTCAAATGAAATTAAAAAATTGCTACTTGTTTCGAATGCTTCCAGCACCATAGAATCCGTTAGTAATTTACAAACTGTTGTTTTCAAAAATTATTCTCAGGCTAACAACCAAGGAGATTATATTATGCTATCGCATGGTGGCTATATCAACGATGGGTCTAATGCTATACAACAGTATAAAAATTATAGAGCCACTACAATAGGTGGTGCTTACAATCCAGTTATAGTAGATGTAAATGACGTGTACAATGAGTTTGGATATGGATATCCTTTTAATCCTATGGCTATCAGAAATTTTTTACATTATAGTGTACGAAGCACAGCATGGTCTCAAAAACCCAAACATGCATTTATACTTGGAAAAGGTATAGCCTATTATCAATACAAAACGTATGCAAATGCGCCGTTTAGCACATACCCTTTTTATGCTATTCCTGGCTATGGAGAACCATGTTCGGATGAGCTATTTACAGATTTTGACAAAAATAATATCCCTCAATTATCTATAGGTCGCTTACCAATTATGCAGAGCAGTGAGGTATTAACTTATTTAGAAAAAATAAAAGACCACGAACAAGTTATTTTTAATAATGCTCAGTCTTTAAGTGATTCTATACTTTGGCAAAAAAGAATTTTACATTTGGCGGGCACTAAAAATGCAGCTGAACAAGCCCCTATCCTATCATATCTGAATACACAAAAAAATATAATTTCTTCAGGAAATTTTGGTGGCGTGGTAACTACCTTGGCAAAAAGTTCTACATCGGAAGTAGAAGATGCAAATAGCAAACTTATTGATGACATGTTTAATAGTGGCGTTGGTATGATACAGTTTTTTGGGCATTCCTCTGCAAGTGGTATGGATTATAATTTAGACTTTCCAAGCAATTACAAAAACTACAAACGCTATCCTCTATTTATAGCCAATGGATGTGGAGCTGGAAATATATTTATTTTAAATGGACAAAAATCCTTAGGAGAACAATTTGTATTTGCACCAAACAAAGGCTCTATAGCATTTATAGCCAGTGTAAACACTGGTTTGTCTGGAAGTTTGGGATTGTATACCGATAGTATGTATCTGCATTTTAGTAATGAAAACTATGGCAAATCATTAGGCGATCAAATGAATGCTACAGTAAAAGGTTTAATAAAAAAATATCCATTTGACAATCTATTGCGATTGCATACCGAACAAATTGTATTAAATGGCGACCCAGCTACTTTCTCTTTTCATTATGCTAAACCTGATTATGCTGTAGAACAAAAAGGTGTTCAGTTTTTACAAACAAATTTAACAACAACATTGGACTCCCTGGATTTGAACATAGCCATACATAATTTAGGGAAATTTACAAATGATTCGGTTAGCGTCATTGTAAGAAGATTTTTGCCAAACAATATAGAATACATATTGTATAATCAAAAAATTACGAATCTAAGCAACAGCGATACGATTCATTTAAAAGTACCTACTTATGGCGATGTGGGTTTAGGCATTAACACTATAGAAGTATCTATAGATGATGCAGGATTGATTGATGAAACTTCAGAATTGAATAATAAACTATCTCACACATTTACTATTTACAATGATGATTTAGTTCCTGTATTTCCGTATAACGAAAGTATAATTGGATACCAAGGCATTACCTTTAAAGCTTCTACATTAAATCCTTTTGCAGAAAATGCTACTTATGTTTTTCAATTAGATACAACTGCTGCGTTTAACAGCCCTTTATTGCTAACACATACTATGGAGTCTGTAGGTGGTGCTCTCAAATGGCAACCAGTAACGACTCTACGAGATAGCACTGTATACTATTGGCGTACTGCCAAACAAAGTACGGCACCAAGATGGTCAACAAGTTCATTTATATATATTGCTAACAGCCTTACAGGATGGAATCAATCACATTACCATCAGTTTTTAAATAATAGTTACTATCAATTAAGTATGGATTCGTCCAATAGACAATTAGTTTTTGATGACTTGACAAAAAAATTGCAGGTACAGAATGTAAATTTGAATGGCCCATCTCCATTTACATATGAATGGTCAGACTATTTAGTAAAACTAAATGGTAGCAGGCTCTATACATTTGGTTGTGATAAATGGCCGGGCTATGCAAGCCTTCAATTTATTGTTATAGACACGTTGACTGGTAAGCCATGGGAAAATGTATTACAAGGTACAACAGGACGTTTTGGAAGTTTTATACCCTGTAGAGAAGGTGTAGGTTGTCAAGGTACTACTACTGGTATTAATTGTATAGATCCATTTTTTGATTTTGGAATGAATACAGCTGCCTCAAGAAAGAAAATTATCGACTTTATAGATTCAATTCCCGAAGGTTTTTATGTAGCTATTCAACCTTTCCTTTGTGTAGGCACACCCTGTGGAACAAAAAATACAACATTTATAAAACAATGGATGAGTGATACAACTACACTAGGCAGCAATCAGTCTTTGTATCACAAATTAAAAGGCATGGGATTTACTGCAATAGATTCTTTTTATAAGAATAGACCATTTACCTTTTGGTGTAGAAAAAATAGGCCCAACACGATACAGCAATTTGTTGGTGCAGACAGTACTATTAAACTATTTAATGAATTCAATTATACGTCTTATCTTTTTGAAGGAGCTATTACCTCATCTATCATTGGGCCAGCGTCTACATGGGGTTCTTTTGTTAAAAAATCTCATACGATAGATGCACAATTAAAAGATTCCGTAACCTACGATATATATGGTATAGACACTAATAAACAGTACACCAAATTAGCTACTGTCATTGGAGATACATCACTGAGCTTCATAAATGCTTCGCAATACCCATACTTACAATTGGTAATGAACAATAGCGATAATAGTTTTTCTACACCACAACAGTTGGATTTTTGGAGAGTGTACTATCAGGCCATTCCAGAAGTAGCTTTGGCACCAAATAGAATGTTTGATTTTTCTGATACTTTAGGTCAAGGGCAAATAAAAAACTTCAATTTAGCTATTGAAAATTTATCAACTGTTCCAATGGATAGTCTTTTAGTAAAATATGAAATTATTGATAAAAACAGTAATCGAATTCCTATTAAATCTATTCGATTTAAGCCTGTGCCCGAACAAGATACTATACATACTACCATAGAAATTAATACAGCTGGCTTATCGGGCAAAAACACACTATATATAGAAGCCAATCCTAATCATGATCATATTGAACAATATCATCCTAACAACATAGGATACTACGATTTCTATGTAATTCCAGACAATTTAAATCCATTAGTAGATGTTACGTTTGACGGTGTTCACATCCTCGATAAAGACATAGTATCTTCTACTCCTTATATTCAAATTACGCTCAAGGATGATAATAAATATTTAGCACTCGACGATACTTCCTTGGTATCAGTTTATATGCGCTATCCTGGTGATAATGCAAATGCCGAAACCTATATACCATATGATGGTCAGATATTAAAATTCATACCAGCTTTGCAAAGCGAGGTAGCTACAAAAAATAAAGCAACTATAGAGTTTAAGCCCACCTTTACCAAAGATGGTGACGACTATATGCTTATTGTAAAAGCAAAAGATAAATCAGGAAATGAGGTAGGCACTTATGCTTACAAAGTTGGTTTTGAGGTGATAACAAAATCTTCAATATCAAGCATATTGAACTACCCAAATCCATTTAGCACCTCAACCCAATTTGTATTTACATTGACTGGAAACGAAATACCATCTCAGTTTAAAATTCAAATATTTACAGCCACAGGTAAGGTTGTTAGAGAAATATCTAAAGCTGAATTAGGTCCTTTGCATATAGGTCGAAATATTACCACCTTTAAATGGAAAGGAGACGATCAATTTGGAAAACCACTTGCCAATGGTGTGTATTTATATCGAGTAATCAGTAGTGTCAATGGTACTAAAATGGAAAATTACGAAACTGATGCCGACAAGTGGATAGAAAAAGGCTTTGGCAAAATGTATATAATGCGATAGACTAGGTAGCTTTTCTTTTAATACCTCTTAATAAAGTATACAAAGCAGAACTTGTCTTTTCTATTGAATAGTACGTTTTTTCTTCTGGCGAAAAAGACTTGAAAAAAGTATTGATGCTATCTATCATACTACCTTCAAAATCAAAAACTTCTTTACCCATTTTTTTGCTCAATAAAATGGCATGCCATAGCAGTAGATTGACTGAGCCCTTTACAAAATAATCGGGATTGGCACCTCCACATAAGTAATAAGCAGTAGCCTTATCATAAGCCAAAATTATAGCGGCCTGATAATTGCCATCGGGGTCAAGTACAAACAACATCTTGCCTGCATTGATGTCTTTTAATGCCATCCAAGTACGTTCCAAAACATGCTTCGGCACTGGAGGCTTGCTATTTTGTCTTTGAAATGTATGGAGATAGAGTGTATAAAATTGCTCAATATTATCTTCTTCTTGGACATACAACTCATACTTACTAGCCTTCCGTATTTGTCTTCTCAGTGAAGATTTAAAAAAATCAAAAAGAACATATGTGTCTTGAGTAAGGTTCATATAATTTGTTCTTTTTTTGTAGGTCTTAAAAAATATATATTTATCCATATCGGTATCAGATGGATGTAAGTCAATCTGAAAAAAATCATTTTTGGGTATTTTGACTAATAGTAATTCGACTAATTTTTTTTTAATATATTCATCACAAGAAGGAGAAAATATAAAACCAGAATAAGGTGTCAGATAAGGATTTTTTATAAGTTTGAAACCCATTTTACTTTCATATTGAAATACAAAAAAAGCTTGATATTCATCAATTTTTTCTGTTATCACATACCACTCATCCAATATTCGATTCCACCAATCGAACTGTTGAAACAACGGCAAATCATGAGTTTCAGAAAATTTTTTATAGAGTTCCTTAGCGTCCATTAGGTATATTGAATAGCTTTTACAGGGTCAATTTTTTTTATGATAAAACTTGGAATCAGTAACAATAAAAAATGTATAATACAAGTTGCAATCAGAACAAGTATAAAGGGTATCCATTCAAAACTTACCGGTAGATATTTCAAAAAATATGTTGATTCGTCTAAGTGTATAAATTTAAATTTCTGTTGTAGAAAGATTAATAAAAAAGCGATTGATGTACCAATAACTATTCCCCAAAATACAATATACATGGAGAGATATAGAAATACAAATTGAATATCCATCGATTTGGAGCCCATAGTTTTTAATACGCCTATCATATTGGTTCGTTCTAAAATAAGTACTAATGTTGCTGTTATCATATTGACTAAAGCTATTATCATCATAATGAAAAGAATAATACGCTCGTTCATATTCATCATATTGAGCCACGAAAATATGTTGCTAAAGCGATCCTGAATGCTATAAACCTGAAGTGGAGGCTCAATATAAGAATCGTATATCGTTTCCACCATCGTGTTGATTTTGTTTTTATTATTTACGGTTATTTCATAACCTTGTATCTGATTATTGTCTTCTTGGTTTAGCTGCGTTAAAAATTTAGCATCACCCAAGAGTACTAACTTATCAAATTCTTCTAATCCTGTATCATAGATACCTTTTATAAAAACTCGTCTAACCTTAGGCTGTACTTCGTTTTTTTGAACAAAATACAAATAGCATTTTTGATTTAAGTTCAAATTAAGTTTTTTGGCTAAAAAAGAAGAAATCACAATTTCATCACTCATACTAGTATCGCTATAAGAAGGTAGTGTACCTTCTTTTAAAAAAGATTTCATTCGATGCATGGCACTTTCATTGGGATATGCCTTAAATACTACCCCATCAAAAGCTTCTTTTGTTTTTATCAAACAAGATTGTATTGTATATGGATATATACTTTGTATTCCATCTGTATGCTGAATTGCTTGAACTAAAGAACTATCATAGCTTATTTTTTCATCATTAAGTAAGTCTGAAGGGTCAGCCAAAAATTGGGTAATATGAATATGACCCCAACAAGCATAAAACTTGTCTCTAATCTCTTTTTGATACGCACGCGTAATAGATATACTTAATAAAATAATACATATACTCAATGATACTGCTACTAATGCTACCTTTATAATAAAGGATGAAAAAGATTTTTGTCTATTGGACAGTAATTTTTTTACGATATATAAAGGAAAATGCATGTAGGCTTTAAAAGTAACGTAAAATAGTTTTTCAAATGATAGTAGGCTGCCAAAAATTTTCTGAACAATATCAAGATAGATGCATGATGCTGATAAGCTTTTGCTATAGCACGTTACATCTATCTAATTTTTGAGTAAAAAAGTAAGTCCATACATATGTATAGCCCTTATGAAACTCTATTTTGAATTTTGACAAGCATATCTTTTAGTAGCTCATCAAATGGAACAGTACCCTGATCGCCATGTCCTTGAATACGCAAAGAAACTGTATTTTCATTCATTTCTTTCTCGCCTACTACAAGCATATAAGGCACTCTATTAATTTCATTATCTCTAATTTTCTTGCCTATTTTTTCATTTCTATCATCTATTGAAGCTCTAATTTTGTGTGCCTTTAAGGCTTGGAGCAAGGTTTCGGCATAAGGCATGAATTTGTCACTGATAGGTAATATATTAACCTGGAGGGGTGCTAACCATAGAGGGAATTTCCCAGCATAATGCTCTAATAAAAAGCCAATAAAGCGCTCATGAGTACCCAATGGCGCTCTATGAATAACTAATGGTATTTCGGGTTTGTTTTCGGAGCTATTATAACTCAAATTAAAACGCATTGGTTGAGCAAAATCTACCTGATTGGTAGCTAAAGTAAATTCTCGACCTATAGCACTCCAAATTTGAACATCAATCTTAGGGCCATAAAAAGCACCCTCTCCTTTTACTTCTACAAATGGAACATTGGCTTCTATCATCACTTCTCTTACCATGGCTTCTGTCTGCAACCAAAGTTCAGGCTCGTTGACATATTTTTCGCCTAATTTTTCAGGGTCATGTAGCGAAAGGCGCATGATGTATTTTTCAATACCAAATATTTTAAAATATTTTAGATACATATCATTTACGGCCTTAAACTCTTGTGCAAACTGTTCTTTAGTACAGTAAATATGTGCATCATTCATGTGTAAACAGCGCACACGCATCAAGCCAAACAACTCCCCACTCTGTTCATAACGATAACATGTACCATACTCCGCCAAACGCAATGGCATATCTTTGTAGCTTCGAGGCTCTGCATCAAATATTTTATGATGATGAGGGCAATTCATGGCTTTTAAATAAAATTTTTCGCCATCTATTACCATAGCCGGAAACATTCCATCTGCATAGTATGGTAAATGACCACTGGTTAAATACAAATTTTCTTTAGCAATATGTGGCGTTACTACACGTTTATAGCCAGCGGCTTCTTCTGTTTCTTTAGCCAGTTTTTCTAATTCTTCAATAACTACAGTACCATTGGGCAACCACAAAATAAGTCCTTGACCTACATCGTCGTTTGTAGTATATATTCCCAACTCTTTACCTAACTTTCTATGGTCTCTCTTTTTGGCTTCTTCTAGCATAGTCATATGCTCATCCAACAACTTCTGGTTAGGAAAAGTGATGCCATACAAACGAGTTAATTGTTTATTTTTTTCATCGCCTTTCCAATAAGCACCAGCCACATTCGTTATTTTCATAGCTTTGATATGACCCGTACTTGGAATATGAGGCCCACGACACAAATCTGTAAACTGACCTTGTTTGTAAAAAGTAATAGACCCGTCTTCTAATTGATGTAACAAGTCTAATTTGTATTCATCATTTTTTTCAAAGAAATAAGAAATAGCATCCTTTTTAGAAATTTCTGATCGTTCAAATTGGGCATTTTGTTTTGCCAATTCATTCATTTTGGCCTCTATTTTTTCTACATCTTCTTCCGTTATTTTTCTATCGCCCAAATCCATGTCGTAATAAAAACCCTGTTCTAAGGCAGGACCTACCCAAAACTTTACACCTGGATATAAACTTTCAACGGCCTCTGCCATAAGGTGTGCAGAACTATGCCAAAACGTATTTTTTCCTAATGTGTCGTCCCAAGTTATCAATTTTATTGTAGCATCTTCGTGTATAGGTCTGCTTAAATCGCGCAATTCTCCATTGACTTCACTTACTAAAATCTTTTTGGCTAAGCCTTCGCTTATAGATTTAGCAATATCTAAACTGCTTACGCCAGCTTCATATTCTCTGATATTCCCATCGGGAAAAGTAATTTTTATCATAGCATGCAAATATAGAATTTATCCTTGCAGGAAAAACAAAAATCTGTTTCCAAATTGGAGTATTTTTTTTCATTCTATTTTATTGAAAAAAAAATGTTTTTTTTACTCTCTTTCGCTGTCCCAAGCTTCAAAAAGTAGCTGTAAATAATGATTTTCTTCAGGCGATATAACTTGATCAGCCTTGCTAAGATGCAAAGCAAACTTCAATAGATTCATACGTTCTGCGTGAGTAGAATCTTCATAAAAATCATCACGACATTGTATAAAGTGCAACTCCCAGGATTCATGCGATAAAGAAGCGATTGTTTCCATCTCATTGTCTAAAGACACATAAAAAGGAAATTCTTGGAAAAGATATTCACGAATTATTTTTTCCTCTTCTATATGAAATGTATAATCAACAGCTGACAAAATCATCAGCATATGGTATCCAGCAATGGTTTTATTGTATTTAGGCCTTGTAGCCTTTGCATCTTGATTCAAAAAAGCTTCTGCTGCCCTAAAATCTTCTTCAGTATCTATAGAAATTCCAACATGAGTTACAATATCCATATAAATAGCCATTCCATTTTCAAGCATTCGCAAATTTTCCAATTTTTCTACTTTTTCTAAATACGATACAGGCAAGGATGTAAATTTGAGTAGTGCTTCTTTTCTATAGGCATATATACCTACGTGCTGATAAGCTACACTATGCTCGCTTTGGTCTCTGTTGAAAGGTATAGGTGCTCTTGAAAAATACAAAGCTCTTTGCTCCGCATCCAAAACTACTTTTACACAATTGGGGTTTTGTATTTTTTCTTTATCGCTAATCGGTATCACTAAAGAAGCCACTTCAACTTGAGGATTTGAAAATAAAAGGGTTACTTTTTGCATGGCTTCTTTTTCTATAAAAGGTTCATCACCCTGAATATTTACTATGATATCGGCATCTAATTGTTGAGCTACTTCAGCTATTCTATCACTACCGCTTTCATATTCTTTTGTACTTCTATAAACCTTTCCACCAATTTGTGTTATTTCTTGTTCCAATCTATCGTCATCACAAACAACTATGACATCATCAAATAATTCTGAAGCAATTACACGTTCATAGGTTCTTTGTAATATCGATTTGCCATGAAGCTTTTTTAGCAATTTAGCAGGAAATCGAGTTGAGGCATAACGTGCAGGTATTAAAGCTACTATTGTGTATTTATTTGTTTTTTGCATGTAAAATGAAGTTTGAAATCCATAAAGAAAGTATACAAGTAAGTATGCCCAATATACTTCCTACATATACATCTTTAAAAAAATGTTGGCCAAGATATATTCTTGACAAACCAGTGGCCAATGCTAATATAAAAAAAAGTAATTGCCAAAAAGGATTTTTTTGGGGTATGAGATATGTAAGAAAAAAGAAAAAAGAAAATGCACCAAACGTGTGCCCTGAAGGAAAACTATAATGATAAAAATTAGTCAACCAATTTACTGTGTGTACTTGCTCTACTCCGTACTCAACAAGCGGTCTTGGACAAGCATAAAGTTGTTTCAAACCTTGTATTGATAAACTTATCAGGATAGCAAAAACGCATATTTGTACTAAATATTTTGCTTGTCTAAGTGCTGGAATACAAAAAACAGATAAGAAAATAATCAACATTGCGTCAGCACGACCCCAAGCGCTAAAGGCAGTCATGAGGTGATCTAAAAATGGATTGTGATGACTATTTAAAAAATAAAAGAGTTGTTCTTGAGTAAAGCTCAGTAATAATATAAGTCCAAGCACTACCCAAACACAAGCATAGTATAAAAAATACTTATTTTGATTCAATATGTCTTTTAAAAAACTCACTTTTTAATACTTCTTTTTATTCTTTGATACATTCTAAAATACCATTCCTTATTCATCAAAGGCGAATCATTGTTTGCTTTGAACATTAAAAAAATACCAATAACAAATAAAAACAAGGAAGGCATCCACATACCAACTACGGGTTTCAGGACTTGTTCTTGCGAAATTTTTTCTCCTATGGTATTTAAAAAATAATAAATAACGAAAAAAATGACTGCTACAATAAAAGGCATACCCAATCCTCCCTTTCTTATTATAGAACCCAAAGCTGCTCCGATGATAAATAATAAAATACATGCCATTGGAATAGTAAAACGTTTATGCCATTCTACTTTATTTTCATTCAAACTGATTTGTTGCAATCTATAATTTTGTCTTTGAATTTCCATCATTCCTTTTGTACTACGTATAGACATTTCTGCTATGTTCAACGTTGATGCTAATAAACTATCTTGAATATTTTCTAAAAAAGGACTTTTGCTCGTTTGTTTTGGTAATTTGTATTTTTGTTTTAGGGTATCCCAGGCTATATATTGTAAACCTCGAAGCCATTGTTCATGTGTATTCTTATGTAATTTATTCATTTGTATATGTGCTGTGTCTATTTGCTTACTAATCTCAGCAACATTCATCACAGCCCTCAAATTTTTAAAATAACTTTCATCAGTTTTAGGCATTTTAAATTCACTAATATCAAATATTTTTTTCCAAAAGCTAAAGCCTAATCGTATTTGTTCATTTTTCCCTTCTACTACTTTATCTTCATAGCGCCAGCCATTTTTTAATTCAAAAATCAAAAAACGTTTATTGATTGATGTGTACATTTTTCCTTCATTTGCATAGATAATTTTATCATTTCCTTTACCACTTGTATGGTCATATATTTTTATTCCATACATTGTAAGATTATCAGCATCTTTTTTTGATATATATATAGTATGATTTGGAATTTGTTTAAAAAAAGAACCCGGTTTTATAGATACTATAGGTTTTTTATTTTGTATATCGTATAATAGTGTAGTAGCCTTTAACTGTGCAGAAGGAATCACATAGTTGTTAAACAAAAATGAGAGTATTGTGATGAGCACTACAAATAAAAACAACGGTTTTGTGAATGATGCTATTGAAATACCGCTTGATTTTACAGCTACTAACTCAGAGCTTTCTCCTAAATTACCATAGGTCATAAGTGCTGCAAATAATATACCCAAAGGCAAGGATATTGGTATTAATGTAAGAGACAACAAACCAAAAAAATGAAGTATAGTTAATAAGTCGAGGCCTTTGCCAATAAACTCATCTATCCATACCCACATAAACTGCATGATGAATATAAACCATGTAACCATGAAGGCACTTATAAATGGTGCAAGAAATGATTTGATAATAAACCTATGTAAAACCTTCAACTATTAATTTGTCTTTGACACAAAAGTAAAACGAAGCACGGACTAAAATATAGTTTTAACTTCCTATTCTATATTTCAGATCATGAATCTGAGATTCCCACAATCTAATTTGATCATCTTTTTCCTTTTTATCGGCAAAATCTGTTACAGTTAATAAGGTTACATTCGTAACTGGGCTCGATTCTATTCTAAATTCAAAATACTCATCCTTATCCATCCAATCCCACCGATACACTACATATTCATTCAACTCGGCAGCTATCATTTCGGCAGTTTCTATACTACCATTCCAATGAAATTCAAAAACATTATCACGCTGTGTAACACGTTCTGCAAACCACTCTCCCAAACCAGAAGTAGTAGATAAAAATTCAAATAGAATAGATGGCGAACATCTCATCTCGAACTCCAACGTATATTTTTCTCTTTTTGCCATAAAAATAATTAAGTGTATTTCGCAATGATATAGTAAAAAAAAACAACAACAAAATCCCTATCTTAATAACTTGTGTACATCTACTTTTTTGCCCAAAGTTTATTTTCATCGTAGTATTATTTAACAATATATTTGCTAATAGTAAATACGATAGAAAAATAATATTTTAATAAAATAGATTTTATCCAAAATACTTAAAACCCAAAAATTCAAACATTATGTCCATGCGTCAACTAAAAATCACGAAGTCTATAACGAACCGTGAAAGCCAGTCCCTTGAAAAATATTTACAAGAAATTGGAAAGGTAGGATTGATTACAGCAGAGGAAGAAGTGAATTTAGCCATCCGAATAAAACAAGGCGATCAAATAGCGCTTGATAAGCTAACTAAAGCAAATCTGAGATTTGTGGTATCTGTAGCAAAACAGTATCAAAACCAAGGCTTATCGCTTAGTGATTTAATCAATGAAGGCAATTTGGGGCTTATCAAAGCAGCTCAACGTTTTGATGAAACAAGAGGTTTTAAATTTATTTCCTATGCTGTATGGTGGATACGTCAATCTATATTGCAAGCTTTGGCCGAGCAAAGCCGTATTGTACGCTTACCGCTCAACAAAGTAGGCTTAACTAACAGAATCAACAAAGCCTATTCACAATTGGAGCAAGAATACCAGCGAGAACCATCGGCCGAAGAACTATCTATATTGTTAGACATCAACTCAGAAGAAATAGAATCTACTTTGGGAGTTGCAGCCAGACATGTAAGTATGGATGCCCCGTTTTCTGACGGCGAAGAAAGCACATTGCTTGACGTATTACTAAACCCCAATGCAGAACGAACAGATAATGAAATTGAGCATCATGAATCATTACGAGATGAAATAGATCGTTCTTTGAATACGCTTACCGAAAAACAAAAAAATGTTTTGACCATGTTTTTTGGAATTGGCATAGATCACCCGATGAGTTTGGAAGATATAGGGGAACAATTTGGATTAACACGCGAACGTGTAAGACAAATAAAAGACAAAGCCATCCTTAAACTAAGAACAACATCACGTTGTAAACAATTGAAAAATTATTTGGGAAACTAAATTATTTTCTTGTTTCTTGATCAGAGACAAAAGAATTACTCTGTACCAATTTAAGATTGGTATAACTCCTTTAAGAACAAATACAATATGCTGATGTACATTTGCTTTTGAGTATTATTGAATCATGAATGATGAACAAACGTATCAAGAAACCATTGAATTTATGTATAAGCAATTGCCCATGTTTACTCGTGTGGGTGCTGCTGCATACAAAGCCAATTTAGATAATGCCATTGCACTATGCGAAGCCTTGGGCAATCCTCATCATAGTTTTAAAAGTATTCACATAGCAGGAACCAATGGAAAAGGAAGTTGCAGTTATATGTTGGCTCGTATTTTCGAGAAAAACAATTACAAAACTGGTTTATATACAAGCCCGCATATTGTAGATTTCAGAGAGCGTATTCAAATCAACCACACGTATATAGACAAAGCATTTGTAGTTGATTTTATTAAACAAGTTCAAACCTTAATTGAAAAATTAAAACCTTCTTTTTTTGAGCTTACTATGGCTATGGCTTTTTATTATTTTTCCAAAGAAAAAGTGGATATAGCTATAATAGAAGTTGGCATGGGAGGCCTATTGGATAGTACCAATATTCTTGAACCTTTACTGAGTATTATAACGAATATTAGTTTAGATCATACTCAATTTTTGGGTAATAGCCTTGAAGAAATTGCTATTCAAAAAAGTGGTATTATGAAAAAAGATACGCCTGTTATTATTGGCGAAGCCAATGAAGAGTTAGAAAAGATATTCTTTGCTCAATCGGTACTAAAAAAAGCTCCTTTATTTTTTGCAGAGCGATTTTATCAAAAAGTAAGTTCGGAAGTAAAAGATAATTTTCAATACATCAAGTTTTTCAGTCAAAAAACAAACACATTTATACCAATCAAAACAGACCTTTTAGGCTCCTATCAATCCAAAAATATTGCAACAGTCCTGACGGCAATTGATATTATTAAAAACAACAATCTTTTTAATCTATCTAAAGAAAAAAGTATGGAAGCATTAGAGGACATTGTAAATAAGGCTGACTTAAAAGGCCGAATGCACAAAGTACAGAGTAAGCCTGACATTATTTTTGACGTTTCTCACAATAAAGCTGGCATATACGAACTAATACAGCAAATTCAGCAGACTGATTATCAGCATGTATATTTCATAATCGGCTTTGTGGCCGATAAAGATGTAGATATAATACTCACCATGTTTCCTTCTAAAAATGCAAGCTTTGCATTTGTACAGGCATCATCGCAGCGTGCATTGCCCAAAGAGGCTCTTTGGGAAGCGGCAACTAAATACAACTTAAACGGAAGCACCTATGATACGATAACACAAGCATTGGAAACAAATTTTCATAAACTACACGCATCCGATGCCTTGGTAGTTTGTGGAAGTTTTTATATTTTAGATGAAGCATATACTTGGTATAAAAACCTTTTGTAAATTAGACACGTAAATTTTTATTCATGACAAAGAAAAGCAAGAAAAAACAAGTTGTAGAATCAAATAAGAATATAAACAAAGAGTCTATAGCACCTATAGACACCAACGCATTGAATACAAATACAACATCCTTTTGGGAACATCGTTATTTTCCATATGCTATTCTTTTTATCATTTCTTTTTTGCTTTATAGCAATACATTTAAGGCTGGCTATGCCTTAGACGACGGTATTGTGATATGTAAAAACGAATATGTTCTTCAAGGTATAAAAGGTATTAAATCTATTTTTTCGAAAGATTTATATGCCAGTTTTTATAAACAAATGAACACAACTGACCAACTATCAGGTGGTCGTTATAGACCACTTTCAGTGGTTAGTTTTGCACTCGAACAAGAACTGATAGGCACTATGCAATATCCTGATTCAATTCAGGATATAGGAAATGATGAGCTTAAAGCACAAAAAGAAAATCAATATATCTTACAATATCTTCAGACAGCATGGGACAAAAACCATAATGGCATTGGAGAACCATCAGAAGATATAGATGGAGATGGTTTATACATAGACAAAGATTCAATGGCAATTGGATTTGGGCTACGACATGTTTTCAATGCTCTTTTCTATGGCTTGGCTTGTTGCATTGTTTTTTTATTTTTAAGTAAAGTCGTTTTTAAAAACAATAAATGGCTTGCCTTTGCTATAGCTCTTCTTTTTATGGCCCACCCTATTCATACAGAAGCTGTTGCCAATGTAAAAAGCCGTGACGAAATTTTTTCATTACTATTTATGCTTCTAACCCTTTGGAGTGCTTTTCTATATGAAGAAAAAAGGACTACAAAGTATTTAATATTAACGGCCCTCTCATTCTTGTGTGCTATGTTATCAAAAGAATATGGCGCTACACTGCTTGTGTTAGTACCTATGTCACTCTATCTTTTCTCAAACTATACTGCCGAAAAAAAGAATACTCTTTTTAAAGTTTCAGCTACCCTTTTAGGTACATTTTTTGCGTATTTTTTAATGCGCAAAAATGCAGTTAATGTAATGGGCAAAGCAGACATACAAGATACCGAAATCTTGAACAATCCTTTTTTATTAGCCAATGATGCTGAAAAAATAGCTACTAAATTTTTTATAACGTTAAAATATCTTTGGGTTCAACTCTTTCCACATCCCCTTTCTTCAGATTATGGTTATAATAGTATTCCATACCGAAACTTTTCTAATGTAGAAGTATGGCTTAGCATTTTAGTTTTTATAGCTTTCTTATTTGGAATATATTATGGATTGAAGAAAAAAAATTGGATAGCGTTTGCATTAGCCTTTTATGTATTCAATTTGTTGTTAGTAACTAACTTAGTATTTAATGTAGGAGCTACTATGGGTGAGCGTTTGGCATTTCATTCTTCTTTAGGATTTTGTATGCTATTGGGCTACGGTTTATATTGGCTAAGTCACAAAATGAAACAACCCATACTTCTTTGGTTGTTTGTCATACCAATAGTAATAGCCTATAGTATAAAAACCTATTCAAGGAATGAGGCTTGGCAAAATGATTTTACATTAGCTCTTACCGATGTAAAAACACAAACCGAGAGTGTCATGCTTAACGGCAATGCCGCATCCAGAAGTATAGACATGGGCGAATGGAAACAAAATAAACCAAAGGAAAAACAATATCTAAACGATGGTATACAGTATGCCAAAAAAGCGCTGAGTTTACATCCAAATTTTACAAATGGCTATTTGACCCTTGGGCTTGGCTATGCCAAGCTTGAACAATTTGATAGTGCTAAAGCTGTTTGGGACAAAGCTTTTAAAATATATCCAAGCCATCCTATGAAAGCTACTTACTTTAATTCATTGGCTGCCGCTTATTATACAAAAGGCACTAACTATGGTGCAACAAAAAATTGGAGTGAGGGCAAACTATATTTACAAAAAGCTGTTGATGTTAATCCAAATATAGCTCGTTATTGGTACGACTTAGGCGGTTTTTCCTACAATAGTGGCGATTACAATTTAGCCAAAACAGCTTGGAACAAAGCCTATCAGTTAGACCCAAGAGATACAAACATTATAAAAGTGCAGAACGTTTTTAAATAAAAGCAATTCCGCTATATTTGCTCCAACACACTTTGCTGCTTGCTACAAATACAACTCCATACTATCAGTAAACAATATGAAACAGAAAAAATCATTGATCAAATTTCATTGACGTTTACACAACCTGAGCATGTAGCCATCATTGGTAAAAATGGAAGTGGCAAATCTACCTTACTACAGATTATAGCTGGTTTTTTAACTCCTACTGAAGGAGAGATAAAATATTTTGATGGGACAACCGAAATTCCACAAACTAAAATATTTCATGAAATAGCTTATTGTGCCCCCTATCTGGAACTGATAGAAGAACTAACATTGCTTGAGTTTTTTGATTATCATTTTTCATTTAAAAAATCAAAAAGTAAGGTAGCCGAAATTATTAATATTGTAGGGCTTGACGATGCAAAACGCAAACAGATACACCACTTTTCAAGTGGAATGAAGCAGCGAGTAAAATTGGCTCAATCCTTTTTTGCAGACACCTCTATACTTTTATTAGACGAACCTACAAGCAATTTAGATCAAGAAGGTATAGCACTTTATAAATTACTACTTCAAAACTATGGCAAAGAAAGACTCGTCATTATTGCCTCCAACGACACGTATGAATATGAAACATGTAATCGAATAATCAACTTAAATCATGAATAAAAAATGGCTGTAGAATTAAATAATAAAAAAAATATTCGAGCTTGGACATTTTATGATTGGGCTAATTCTGCTTATTCTTTAATTATTACTTCAGCTATATTCCCAGCATATTATACAGCTATAGTTGATGAGCGTATTCCATTTTTTGGCATATCGCTCAATAGAAATGCTTTGGCTTCTTTTTCAATTTCATTTTCTTTTTTTCTGATTGCACTATTATCCCCTATCCTTTCTTCCATTGCAGATAGTCAAGGTAATAAAAAATCTTTTATGAAATTTTTTAGCTATTTAGGTGCGTTAGCCTGTATGGCAATGTTTTTTTTTCAAAAAAATGAAACAAGCAATACAGTCAATGTGTACTTCGGAATTACATGTTCCATTATAGCCTCAGTAGGCTATTGTGGTAGCCTTGTTTTTTACAATGCATTTTTGCCAGAAATAGCCAGCAAAGACCAACAAGATACTATTAGCGCTAAAGGATTTGCAATGGGATATATTGGCAGTGTACTCCTCATGATAGTATGTTTTGCTTTTATATTACTAAACGATTCTCAAGGTTGGCATTTGGGTGCTTTGCCCGTACGATTAAGTTTTGTAGCTGTTGGACTTTGGTGGATAGGCTTTGCACAAATTCCATTTAGCACATTGCCCGAAACTAAAAGAGATAATAAAGAATGTCTAATACAAGTTTGCAAAAACGGATATCAAGAACTGATTTTGGTATGGCAAGAAGTTAAACAACTTCCACTCTTAAAGAAATATTTGCTATCTTTTTTCTTTTATAATTTGGGCGTACAAACTGTAATGTATATGGCAACTTTTTTTGCCAGTGCCGAAATTAAAATGCAAAGTTCTGAATTAATGACTGTTGTGCTCATTATTCAATTAGTTGCAATAGCTGGTGCTTATTTCTTTTCATTTATTTCTTCTAAATTCGGAAATCTGTATGCGCTTATGATATTAGTTGCCATCTGGATAGTAATTTGTATATCGGCTTTTTATGTTCATACTGTACATGCTTTTTATCTTTTAGCTTTTTGTGTAGGTATGATCATGGGCATTCAATCTTTAGGCAGATCTTCTTATTCTAATTGATTCCAAATACCACCGAACTTTGACATCTTTCTTTAGCTTTTATGATGTGTTGGAAAAAATAAGGTATTGCTATAAATTATCTACAACCTTTGGCACTGTAACAGAATGGCTTTAGAGGAACTCCAGAAATGCTACATTAAGTTTATCATTATATTTTTAGTAGGACTTATAATACTTTTAGCATAAGAAAATCGAATAGTACCTTTCTTAAATAAATTCAAAACAATTAACCATGAAACTTCAATCAATACATGCAGAAACAGCCCAAATTAGATGGAGGGTGCCATGCACATGGTACCCAAAAAAGCATGTGGAACAAAGTAAACCCTCAGACGATAACAATATGTACATATAGGCTATGCAATCTTGCTCTGTGGTGGTAGCTGAACGTATATTAAGTAGACACTGGTATGGGTACCAAACAAGATGAAAAATTTTTTGGCCATTTCTATCCTCATGGCGAAATGAATCTTATACAATCTTTACAAGAAGTGGGCTTCCAGCCAGAGGATATTACAGATGTATTTTTAACACATTTGCATTTTGACCATTGTGGTGGAGCAGTAAAAAGAGAAAACAATGAGTTGATGCTGCAATTTCCAAAGGCTACCTATTGGAGCAATGCCACACACTGGCATGCTGCTACCCACCTTTGGCCTAGAAAAACTGCACTAAGGAAAATATCTTACCTATACAAGTGGCTTAATTGAAGTTTATTGAAAATGAACGAAGACAAATGCAGATGGTTTTCAAATTCGATTTGTACATGGGCACACAGATGCTATGATGCTTCCATTAATTGAGTATAAGGAGCGTGAAGATTTTGTATTGTGCTGATTTAATCCCATCTCCATGCATTTCGTTGCCGTGGGTGAATGGCCCACGATATGCGACCATTACTCTACTTTAAACGAGCCTTCTACTCTCAGATGCTATTGAAAAAAATTGGATTCTATTTTTTGAACATGATGCCAGCAATGAATGTTGTGAACTTGTAAAAACGGATAAAGGTATTAGACCTGGCAAAACTTTTAAAATAAACGAATTGTAACAAACAAAAAAATGGCTTGTTACTTATTCTTTCATCCATAATATAATACATTGTATTTCAGCTTTTTATATTGGCGCAAATTCTCAAAAAAACATTTTGATACAAAAACTACTATCGTAAATTTATGTTCCACTTATTAACCTGATCGGGGACTACTTGCATTTTCCAAAATTTAGCTTGAGATATACATTTTACCTTATCTGCATTTACAATTTCAAAAGCATTTTTTTTGTCTATACAAAAATTCCATTTATCGCCCCATACATGTATATCATCTTTTGCATGCAAATAAACAGCACCTTTATAATCTCCAAGAGGCAATGTAATTACCTTGTATGGCATTATCGTATACCATCCGTGTGATGTCCAACTTTCCTCGTTTGCATCATAAGCTACATAACTTACATACACAGTTTTATTGGTATTGTTTCTTATAGTTAGATTCGTCCGACTATTTTCAATTAAATCTCGACGCTCAATTTCTTTTTTCTCTTGTAATGGCGGTGGAGGTTCGTTTATTTCTTGAGCTCTAGATATAAATGCCGATAAAATAAGGGTTAGAAATAATAATGTGTATTTCATTTTTGTTTTTTTTTAATTTTATAAAGTTCGTTATCTTCATTCAATTCTGCATTGTCAAAAGGAATATTTTTATAAATTTTTTTTTCTTCTTTTAGTCGTTCTATCTCCTCTTTCTTTTCGATTAACATTGAAAATAAAGTATCCCTCTCCTTTTGACACTTAGCCAAATCTACACTGCTATCCTTTGGCTTATACATGTCTCCTTCGCCTGTTAGCAACCATTCAATATTAATGTTAGAGAATTTGTTCTTTATATCTAAAAGAATATCTATACTAGGCTTATTTGACGTTCCTATTAAACGCTGAATCTTTTTATTACCATTATATCCAAGCTCTACAGCAAACCTATTGGCATTATATCCCAACTCTTTTAGCATTGATTCAAATCTATCATTAAAGGTTAAGTCCATGTTAAATAGATAATTTATTCTTTATTATAAAGAATTTGTTCTTTACGTTTGTAATCATAAATGATTAATAATACTCATATATGAGTTAGCAAATATAATCATTTATGTATTAAAATAATCATATAAGCAAACTCTATGACAGCTCAAACATCCAAAAGTAACACGCCCAAAAGTCTTAAATTTAAGCTAAACGCCATCTTGGCTGAAATGCCAGCCGATCAGCGACACACAGCACTCCACAAAATCAAAAACCGTGGCATTACATATGCCACCCTCAACCGCATCCGAACCACCCGCCAAGACGACAACTACAGCCCCACAGTAGATAATCTGCAAGTCATAGCTGATGTGCTCAATATCAAGATAGATAAACTCTTAAATACGCTATAAGATGCCAGTAAAACCACTCACTAAGCTACAGCGCAAAAGAGCTATAGTACTGAAAAAAATACAATGGGTGCGCTATGCTATAGATAGCCCAGTAGCATTTACCACACCTTTAGTAACACAAAAACGCATAGAAAAATACATGCAGCTCTCCCAAGCATGGTGCGAGCTATCTGAAAAAATAAATTTAATAATAAATAAAAAAACACACCTCATGTTTAAGTATTACTACATAGAATACACCATGCACAAAATTACCAAACGCTTTGTGTACAAGTCCATTGGCTACATGGCCCAAGATGCCATAGCCGAGCTAGTAAAGAGCAAAGTAGGAAAGCATGGAGCACACATATATTACTGCGAGATAAGTAAAGATAAGTACTATGAATGCCTTTACAATCCACTATTAGCCAAATCCTAATGCTTAAAAAAATTATAATATCTATCGCAAAAATGTTTTTGCTCCTCCTTTTTGAACATGACCGAAAAAAATAACTACATGCAAACAAACCAAATATCACTTTTCAGAAAAGTAACCAATACACAGCCCGAACAAAGTATAAGCATTGCTACTGCATTGAATGGATTAAAAACAATATAGATAATGTAGGCTACATACAAAGAATTATAAGGGAGGAAAAAATAAAGAGAAAAGCAGACTTTAAAAAGCAACTCCCGGCAGTAACCTTTAGTGGAACATTTTCAAAACGCAATGCCAGTAGTCTTATTGAGCACAGCGGCCATATATGTATAGATATAGATAATATAGCAGCTTCAGAACATAAATTAATTAAGGATCAACTATCCGCAGACCCCTACGTAGTAGCTTGCTTTACAAGCCCGTCAGGCAATGGGCTAAAGGTCATTTTTGATATACAAATCAAAACTGCCACTCATCTGCAATTCTTTACAGCCATAGCTACCTACTTAGTCAATATGTATGCCATAGGGACGGTAAAGATGTATGTCGCTTCGCTGTTTTTGGCGCATGATCAAGATGTATTTATTGCCGATGGTATCAATGTGTGGATACCGATTTTATAGAAGAAAATACACCTATATAGAACCACCCCAAGACATCCCAACACCAAACTACAAAAAGGGCTTTGACCCCTTGGCCAAATGCCACGAAATGGCAGTAAAGCACTACCCCGATGCGCCGGGTGGCTATAACCACTACAATACCCACTTTTGCCATTTTTGCAAATCCTTTGGCATAGACTCAAGTAGCTGTATAGCACACTTGCAAAGCACCTGCCCACTCCACAACCACAAAGAAACCAAAGCCAGCGTAAGCAGTACATACGCTACATTTTCCCAACAATTTGGCCAATGGAAAAAAGAAAGTAAAAGCCCTTATAAGAGTTCGTCTAAGCCTACCAAACCACAAGACACACCCGACCATCAGAGCCAAAATAAAAAAGACATACAATTTTGGTACGAAGTAGAAAACCCCAATACACGCAAAATAGAGTACAAATTTGCCTACGACGATGCTATAGAATTTTTGCAAGCCAATGGTTTCTATCGCTATCCGCTCGAAAACGATAATTACCAATTCATCCATAGACCTACCAAGCAGTAGAGTTTATCATGCCTATAAAATCAGGAATTTTTCTAAAATACCTCAAAAAGATGAGGCTACAGCTTAAAGCGGTGCGAGAAATGTTTAGACGTGGTGCAAAAAATTATTGCAGTATCAATCTACTCGAAGGTTTGGAATACGAAAAACCAATATTCAAAAAAGACACCGAAAAGAATGCATTTGTATATTTTAAAAACAAATATTTATCTATAAGTAAGGCAGGCATTACAGAACATTCTTACAACGAATTAGAAAGTTTTATATGGAAAAAACAAGTCATAGAGTTTGATTATCAAAATATAGACTATGCCCAATGCGACTTTAATCGCTTCATACTCCTAGCCGTATTGGGAGAAAAAAAAGCCATAGATAAATACACCGAAGATGATGCACGCAAGGTGTCCAGTATAGCCACCACTATAGGCTACTTGCTACACAGATACAAAAACCCTGCTATTACCAAGGCTGTAATAGCTGTAGATAAGCAGCTGCGCACCAATGGCGAAAACAATGGAAGAACTGGTAAAAGTCTATTTTCTAAAGCACTCGGAAAAATGCTCAACATGTGCTTGATAGATGGCAAAAACTTCAAGTTTGATAGCCCCTTTCCATTTCAAAAAGCAAATATTGATACTGAACTGATCAACTTCAATGACGTACTAAAAAACTTTGATTTTGAGCGCTTGTATGGCATGATTACCGAAGAATTTACATTCGAGAAAAAAGGCAAAGACAGCATCACATTATCGTTCGAGGATAGCCCCAAATTTTACATCTCTACTAATACCAGCCTCAAAGGCGGTGGCGATAGCAACAAAGGTCGCCAACAAATTATTGAATTTTCCAACTACTTCAACGGAGAACACACTCCTGTTAAGGAGTTTGGCCGAATGTTTTTTTACGATTGGGATAAAGAGCAATATGCCATGTTTTACGCCTACATGATAGACTGCATACGCTTTTACCTTGAAAACGGTTTGATAGAATTTCCTTTAGAAAACTATGAAGTAAACAAACTCATAGATACTGCCGGGGAGGAGTTTATAGAATACATGAATGATACCGTATTGGGGCAAATGGATTTTAACAATCAGTTTGAGCCCAAGAAGCTCATGGAGGCCTTTATATCCGAAAACAAAGGAAAAGAACGCCTGCACCAAAAAACATTCAATAAGTGGGTGCGCACCTGGGCAGAGCTCAATGAGTTGGAAATTAACAAACATAACAACTATAATAGATATAAAAGCAACGGTATTGAGTATATGACATTCACACACAAAAATTAAACAATGAAAACACTTACACATGGCGGGTTATTTGAAGGCATTGGGGGCTTTTCCCTGGGTGCGCATCGAGTAGGTATAGAAAGCCTGTTCGCTGTGGAAATAAGTAAGTACAAAATGAACATTTTAAAACAACATTTTCCAAAAATTAAACTCTATGGCGACATTACAACAATCCAACACCTCCCCTACGTTGATATACTCACGGGCGGCTTTCCATGCCAAGATATATCAGTATCTGGCTCACAAACTGGACTTCAAGGCAATAGGAGTGGCCTATGGAGTGAATTTCAACGCATTATTAAAATCGTATGCCCTAGATATGTCATTATTGAAAATAGTTCAAACCTACTTAATAAAGGGCTTGAGTATATCTTATATGACTTGGCCGCCCTCGGGTATGATGCAGAATGGAAAGTGCTATCAGCTAGACAGTTTGGAGCTCGGCACATTAGAAAGCGCCTATTCATTATTGCATATACTCCCAACACCGCTCAAGTCCGATGCCCGAAAAGGACTTTTAAGCTCTTTAAAAAGCTACAGGAAGTATTTCTCGAAAGAAAAGTACCAGGACAAACTGATGTATCAATGCTACTTGAACGGATTAAACGGTACGGAAACGGTTCACGTTTACGAAGAAATGATGAATTTTCCAAAGGATTGGACAAAGATAGACTCGAAGCAATTGGAGATTCCGTTTATCCTAAAATAGCAGAATATTTAATGCGATGTATAAAAATGCACTACGAAAAAAACTAAATAGAAACAAAATGTCAAAGTTAAAATTTACCACACCCCCCGCTATTGCTTTATATGCGATATTAGCTGTATTGCTTTCTTCGTGCGGGCTTAAATCAAACTAATTATTAACACTTAAAAAAATATCAAAATGCAAAAATCAATTTTAATCACAGGTAACCGAGGTAGTGGCAAAACAACTAAGGCAAGAGAAATTGCAAGTCAGTTTCAAAATGATGAAGTAGTTTTCATCTGTCATAGAGGTAAAAAAACTCACGAAGACCCTTTCCTTTTTTCTAAATGCACCGAAAAAACAAAGTTAGTTGTATTTGATGAATTGTATGATTTAAAAGCAGTTGAAGCATTATTCAATATGGGTTCAAATACTATTACTGTCAACAGAATGAAGAAAATGCCTTTTACGATTGAACCGAAATTCGTTCTTGTTTGTAAAAGCGAAATTGAAGCAGAACAACTGGTTGAATTAGGAGCAAGTTTCCACAGAAGATTTGATGTAATAGAATGTAAACGATAGTTGTCGTTTTAGCCTGACCGCATAACGTGATGCAGCTAAACGAGGTGGCGTATTCTAAAAAAAACTTGATTTAAAAAACAAAATTTAATATGAAAAACAAAACTTCAAAAGTCAAGCCAAGCAAAGAATTTGGCAATGAGGGGAAAACGACTGTTTTACGACGTTTTTTAGAAGATATTTCAAAAGAAAAAAAAATCCCTATTGAACGATTAATAATTGGAGTAATGCAAGGCGATTTATATGTATGGGATTATGATAGCGGAAGACATTTTCAAGACCAATTTAGAGTTTTGTCAATAAATCGCGTATAACGTCCAGCTTTGCGAAGTCTTTTAGATTTTGCAAAGCTGGCGTTATAACTTTATAAAATTATTAACCAACGGGTTGAGCGCCCTTAAAAAACTCATATAAAAAATGATACAAAATAAAAATTTCGGACAAGCTATTGAAGCCCTAAAACAAGGCTATAGAGTAGCAAGACAAGGTTGGAATGGCAAAGGGATGTTTCTCTTTCTCCTGCCAGCAGGAACAGTACCAACAAGAGCAATTCAGGACCCGGCACTAAGGGAAGTAATTGAGAAAGAAATAGGAGGCGATACCTTTGAAGCTCTTGGAAGCATACGTATGTTTACAGCGGACAAAAAAATACTAACAGGTTGGCTAGCTTCGCAATCCGACATGCTTTCAGAAGATTGGGTTATCTTTTAAAAAATTCATATAATGAAAAAAGAAATAAAGCAGCTCATCAATTTGGCCCTAAGCCAAAAACCTACACACAAAATACTAAACCTGGGCAAAGCCACTAAACAACAAACCGACTTTATAAACCAATACACCAACGAAGATGTAACAGGCATACAAAGACACATAGACACATCAGGCATACGACATGCCATCAAACTACATGGAAGCCCAAAAACTGAAAACCCAAGAGGACAAATAGCTATAAACCTCGACGACTTCCTTCTACTACCCATCATACTCAAAACACCCGACAAAATAGAATACAAAGGAAAAAACAAACTAAAACAAGACGTATTCCTATACACCAAGCAAATAGACAATATATACTTTGTAGCAGAAGCCGTGAGATTCTCCAAAAAAAAAGGTAACAAACTCATATTTGAAACCATGTATAAACGAAAAAAACCAACTCCTAAAAGTTGGTTTTAATAAGATACTGGCGATCAGGTGCTAAACTCAAGTTGCTTCCTTCAAACGTCCAAAACGCTCCAGCCATACAAATATACTCCTTTTATTTGGTACTACAAAAAACACACACTACATTTGCCCTGAAACAATTCATACAGGGTAAATCCACAACACACAGATTTATCTTAAAGCTATCAGGAAGCCCAAGCCGCAAGGCCGGCATACTTACCTTGTGTGAGTTGTTTCAACCTGATAGCTCTTTTATTTTTTTACCTTAAATACATCTTCAAATGAAACAAAAGAAGAACCACAGACTAGCTCCGTCTCAAAACGAGCACATACAAATACCACGGGACGAGTATGAGCGCATATACGCCAACCACAAAGCCTACATAGCAGCCATGCAATGCGCCCTCAACAACAATGCCCTACTACAGGGCTCCCACAAAATGCTAAAAGACATCATAAGCCTAAGCTTCTTTCCGCTCAATTAGTCACCAACACTCTCATTGCTCTCAGCCTCGCCTACTCCGCGAGGCTTTTCCTTTTTAATACACCCCACCGATGGGCCGCCCATCAAGTCCCCAACTGGCCAGCTCTCCTATTTTTTTTATTTTTTTCTTTTTTTTTCTTTAGAATATAGTAAACAATTTTTTGGACTTCTGGACTTTCGCACCTCAAAACCTTGTAAATGCTGTATTCTCAAAGTCCTTTAGCAGTCCTTTAGCAGTCCACAAAGTCCAATAGCTTTTTATACATCATACAAAAAAATAGTTTGTGGACTGATTTTTTTATTTGTGGACTGTTCTTGGACTATAAAAGGACTGAAAAAAACAATATAAAATATTGATAATCAGTATTTTAATTAAAATCAGTCCACAAGTCCACAAAAAAGTCCTATGTGAAGCATCACATAGGACAAAACATATAGTACACATTATAGCTACCATTAGCATATATATAATCAAATATGCAAGCCTATTGCCTTGCATACCTAAGTACAAGAAATTTGTAAGCAAATAAAAAGCCATCTATATGCAAGAGCAAGCAAACACAAAGCCTCAAACAGAAATCCAAGAGCAAGAAGGTATAAACCAAGAGCAGGAAGCACCAAACCAAGAGCAGAAAGCACCAAACCCTGTGCAAGAAAGCACCAAACCAGCCACTAAACCCCCACAAACATGGGTAAAGCGAGCCATGACAACCAGCCTAAGCCCAGAGTATATTGGCAAAATCAATACATTACTACCATCTCTCAATCCCGATACCGAAAATATCAATAAGCTAGTAAAAGAATTGGTAGATTATTATATACAAAGCAAAACCGAAGCAGGCAAGCTCGAAAAACAAAATGATGCCTTAGAAATAGAACTTATAGAGTGCGAGCAATCCATAAGCCAGCTCCGCAATACCATACAAGCACTCGAAACCGAACTTAAAAAAGCCCAACAAGCTGCCATACCTACACCAGCCATAGGCACCAAACCAAGCAAGCCAACTCAAGAAACCGAAAATGACTTTATGAGCCTATTAGGTTTTTAAAAAAAAAATACAGCCATGAGCGAAATCATAGAAAAAAAAGAACTCATAGAAGTACCCAAAGAACAATTAGCTACCCTTTTGGCTATCAACGAAGAGAATAAACAGAAGATTGCCACCTACGAAAAAAGCCTCGAAGGTGCTGTAAATCTTGTTTCATTTCTGAAGGGCAAGATATTTATGGGCGAAATGCCCGAAAAATTTTCATTGGTAACAATTAGCAAGTTAGCAAAAAATATATACAACGTATTTGAGGAGCTCAAAGACGACAAAGAGGCCCTCGAAAAACTCAAACAAGACATGGAAATGCTCAAAGGCATTAGCGTATTCATGAGCGAAAACCAAATCAAAAGTATAGGCGAACATGGAAACGAATAACGAAATTAATCTACTGGAGGAGCTAAGCAAAGCCACAGAAACCAAACCCGAAAGTATCACAACAGAGGATGCTATACAAGACATAGATAGCGCCCAAACCGATTTTGCACCCGAATCAGAATCCGATCCTACGCCTACAGATAGCGAAGCATCCGACAACGATGAGCAAAGCATAAATGCAGAAGATTTAACCGATCTAATTATAGATGGGTCAGAAATGCTAATAGAAACCGTATTGCCTTGGATGCACCTCAAAACCTTTACCCACGAAACAAGAGCTACGCTCAAAGAAATAGCCCTTATATATCGCAAAGCCAAAGACAACAAAAGCAAAATCATAACTTTTGAAGAAAAACATCAGGAAGCAATGGAGCTGTACATAGAACATGAAGATTACAAAGAGCTGCTCCCACTATCCAAAAGTGAAAAAAAGAATATAAAAAAGCCACTATCTAAGCTACTTCAAAGTGTAGATTTTAAAGCCAGCCCTAGCAATGCTCTTATAGCCATTTGCGCCTTAATCCTATTACCACGCTTGTTACCACTACTCAAAAAAAATAAAAAGCCATGATAAAAAGCATACTCATCAAAACACTACTAATAATATGTGTGCCGGTTAGTGCACTCTATTTTATGTTCACACAAATTGTAAAAATTCTAAAAATGCCAAAGCCATGATAAAAAAACTATGGAGATTTTTATTTCCTGTAAAAACAGTTTTTGTAACACAAAAAACTAATTGCTACACTCCCAAGGGCTATGTAGCCTATTTTTTCAACAAGGGAAAAGATATAGTAGTAGCTCAAAACGAAGGCAAAGCACGCCGACAATACAACCTTATACAGCGCGCACGCTTGCGCCCCACATCAATACCCATAGTAAAAGAAAAAACCAATGAAAAACATAACGATTCTACTCCTACTACTTAGCAGCTGCTACACTCCCAAGCTAGCTTCCAAAAGAGTATTAAAAGCGCAAACAAAATACCCTGCCATAGTAGCCAATCTATGCGCACAACTATACCCCACTAAGGATAGTTTTTTTTCGCATACTATATATAAGCCGGGTAAGCTCGAAACATTATATACACCGCCTATACACATCAATTGCGACAGCTTTGTCAAGGAAAAAAAAACCTACAATAATATCAATACAAAAGGTATTGTAGTACCATGCCCACCACACACCAATACTACAGATACCTTCATAGACCACGAGTACCATCAGTACGAAAATACCGCCAAGATAGAAGCCAAAGAAGCACATATACAAGAACTAAGCAATGCAATAGCAATAGCCACACACACAGCAAAAAAAAGATTAAAAACTATCATTATACTATCTGCCTTGATTACGCTTTGCTTAATATTTTTTGTAGTAAAATTTTTTATATAAAAAATGAACAGGAGCAACCATATAGCACTTCTTGTAGGCGCACGCAATACGGGTAAAACTACCTTCGGCAAGCAATTAGTAGATGCTAGTATGCACAAAAAAATATTGGTAGTAGATACCTTTGAGCATCCAAGCTACTCGGAGTACGAAACTATACAAACCGAGATGTTACCTCGATGGAAACGAGGGCGCAAACGAATAGTACTTAATAGCGATGTAGATGAGGATATGAATACAATAGCTACTTGCGTAAGTAATACACTTGTTATATTTGAAGACTGCACTAAGTATATAGTAGGAGACCTCACAAGACCCATACGCTCAATTATTTTTGATAGTAAGCAAAAAAATAACGACTTAATTTTCATGTATCACGGATTTTCATTTATACCGCCAAAAGTATTGAGCAATGCTAACAGTATTACGCTGTTTAAAATAAGCGAAAAAATCAAAAGATATGAAGCTAAGATACCATACTACGAAAGTATTGAAGCAGCGCACAACAAGATACAAGCTAGTAAAAACCAATACACACACATTACTATAGCCACCTCATGACAATCAAAAGCAAAAGCAAAAAAGAATTAGCACGCGATTATAATGTAAGTATAGCAGTACTTCGCTCATGGCTTAGGCCCTTTCAAAAAAAAATAGGTGTGTACAATGGCAAAACCTATACACCCAAGCAAGTAGCCATTATATACGAATGCCTGGGCGAACCTTAATATTATATTTTTTTGTTTTCATAGTTTCCAATAGCAGTTAGGCCACTTATTAAAGTGGCTTTTCTGTTATATGCAAGCATGTATGTATAGATACATTTAGATACTTCTACATACTGCACACCATCACATAGCATCTATAATAGGTTTGTGTTCCATTTCATTCACTAAAAAAAACATTCACAAAATGAAACAGTACGCAAAAGCAATAGCTGTAGGAGTAGTAACCACATTGATAGCAATGGTTATATGGAGCAAATTTATTGCACCAATGATAGCTAAAAAATCTACAACAACTCCAGCTCCAACCGAGTAAACTCTTTATCATCATATTTTATCATTAAAAAAAAAAACAAACATGAAAAAATTCCTTTTATTCTCATTCCTACTTTTTGGAATGATTGGCATGGCCACCGCAAGCGATGGCGTGCAAAAACAAATCAAAAATCACAGCATAGAACTTATGGGCGGTGCTACCTTATTAGGTGCAGGGGCTTTGGCCACTATACGCCAGCTCGAAGAGGAGGCTGTAGATACCTTTTCTAATTATGATGGCGATGAGTACGATGGGTACGATGAGTATGATGGCTATGCCGGTAGTAATGATGATTTCTTAGACTTTGGAGGCTCTACAGAACGCAATGTTTTAGCAGCGGTTGAGGGACACAACTTTACTTTTACCATATCCAATAATACGGATAATACCCGATCCTTTTATTTGCTACCCAGTATCAAAAACTATGATACTACCGATGTACCGGTACAAGGTACTATGCACGAAGGCGCATTTAAAGCGATCGAGGACACGTCTTCATCTTCATTGACAGCCTCAGGCGATACATACGGTACTGTAGATTTTTTACGAAGATTCGTAGAAAACAATCCAACCTTTGTAAAAGCTTTCCAAATTAGCTCCACAACTACAATAGGCGTTGACCAATTCATTATCAGCGTAGAGGAGGTAAGCCCATTTGCACAACAAAAGGCACGCCAGTTAAAACCTACCATGTATCAAGACCAACACATGTTCAACGATAAGAAGTTAAACATCCAAGCTGGATTTGACTTGAATGACCAGGTGATTATCAAAAGCAAAATTGCACCTCAAACAACTGTAACTATCACAATGATTTGCGGAGCAATCCTTAATAGTGCTCAGGCCATGAAAAACAAACGCCAAAAGGCAAGCCGCCAAAGAAAGCCTTTCATGAACAGACCAAGAAGATAATATTTTAAAAAAAAATTAGGTTGAAAGCCCTGTTAAATATTAGCAGGGCTTTCTTCATATTAAAAAAAAAATACAAATGAATATTCAATATTTAGTTGACAATTACGCCCCCGAAGTACAACAAGTAATGTTGTCGTATGGCATCAATGCTCCAGTTAACCGTGAAACGGTAAGTTCTGCTTTAGTACTCCATTCACATGCCAATGGAAACCCCTTGGCCGAAGACCTTGTAAACATAGTGTATTCGCAAGAAGACCTTGACCAATACGATGAGGATTTTCTAAAAAAACTTAGAAGCAAAGTTTTCGGCACGAAAGAAACGAGAGCAGTAAAACGTGAAGCCCGTGGAGGCTATAGCCGTGTAGGTGCCTTGATACGGAAAGTAGGCATAGCCAAAAATAAACCAGCTCGCGGAGCATCTGCACCCCCTCGAGTAGCGGCACCTGGTATAGCTGCTACACCTTCAGTATTGGCTCAAGATGCTGCCGAAACAAACAATACAGATACTACGGTAACGAATAGCACAGGTACAGGCGAAAAAATAACTGGAGGGCAAGTAGGCTCTGTACTAGGAGCTTTAGGTAATGCAGTATCCGATATATACAGCGCTATTAAACCCGACCCCTCGGGCGATTATGCCCCGGATGGTGGCTATGACCCTTCGGGAGGTGCACCCCCAGCCCCAAAAGAAGGCTTCAAAAAATATTTGCCCTTCATTATTGGCGGCGCTTTTCTTTTAGTAGTAGTGCTTGTATTTGCTTTTAAAAGCAAAAAATAAAAAAGTTCTTTTTATAGATGAAAATAAGTGTAACTCATGTACCCCACCTAAATGGCTCTCGCACCCCTGCAAGATGCAACCGGCGAACCGGCCAAATATGGATAAACGATGAGGTAATGAGAGGCATACCTCATGCACATAGATACTTCATCTTATTGCATGAGCTTGGGCATATCACACTCAATACATCTAATGAGCTGGAGGCCGATCGCTTTGCCTTTAAACACTTTATCGAAAGCGGTTATCCACTTACCGAAAGCGTTAAGGCACTTAGTAGAGTGCTCACTGGTAGCAACGATGAGCATGTAGATCGGGTAGCCACGCAGATAGAACGAGCTAAATATATAGATTCATTTAACCCAAAAACTAATAATATGACAAACCAAGGTTTAGTACAATTTGATGGCGATGTAAGAGCCTGGTACGACTACGACCAATACGATGGCGAAGTATATACGGACTCGCTTTTTGGGCTTGGAAAAAAAGCACAAGCCCGAAAAAAAGCGCGCCAAGATGCCAAAAACTACGCTCGAATGAAAAAAGCCGATGCAAGATTTGCAAGAGCGGATGCAAAGAACATCAAAGCACAAGCCAAGCAAACGCTTGCAGAGCAAGGCATAGTAGATAGCGGATTGGGCCAAGCCGTTGGAGGTTTAGTAAATGCTGTTGGAAGTGGCCAAGGTAGCGAACAAGAACGCTTACCAGCACCTCCAACACCTCCTAAAAAAAGTAAAACACTTTTGATCGTGCTTGGAGCTGTGGCATTAGTAGGCATAGGCGTATTTATTTATTTCAAAACAAAAAAGAAATAAAATGAATTTAGCATTCGCAAAAAAATATCTACCCTCTATAGTCTATTCTATACTAGGCCTAGTATTGCTATTAATGCTGTATCGTTTTTTTATTCGCATGAAAAGCGGTGCTAACAATGTAGCCGACATAGCAATTAATAGCCAAGAAGAAACGGTCATAGCACAACAAACAGGCGTGGACAAGCCTAGAGTAAGCGAAATGCGAAAAATGGCTCATGATGTAGCTTATGAGTTAGAAACACTTAATACGATGGGTTTTATTGAGAAACTCACACACTTCCAAACCGATAGCGACACACTTAATATTCTTAAACGTGCCAAAAGTATTGATGAAATGAAGATAGCAAGAGCTTTTTATAAAAATGACTTCACGGCAGGCAATGAGCTTTTGGACGACCTCAAAAAAACCACATTGGTATTTAGTATTAATTCAATTCCTTATATAACTGCATTACAATAAAATTTTTTTTATCATGTCAAAACCATTCAGCGAAACCACACTTGGAAAAATATTTAGCAATTATGCTGATAGTGGCTCTATAGGATCTATGGAGCATAGTGTAGATACAGGCACCATTGTCAAAATGGGTGCTATACTCTTAGGTGTAGGCATACTTTTTTTGGCTATCAAAAAATTTGTATTCAAAAATTAGTATTATGATTACGCAGCAAGACATATTTAATTTTAGCAAAAAAGCCAATCCGGCTATAGTAGCAGGCTTTGTAGATACTGTTAATGCGAACGCTGAAAAATTTGGTCTTACAACTCCTGGGCGCATGGCCAAATTCTTGGCCAATGTAATGGTAGAAACAGATGGTTTAAAAACATTTCAAGAATACGCCTCAGGAGCTGCCTATGAAGGTCGAAAAGACTTAGGCAATATTTACAAAGGCGATGGAAAAAAATTCAAAGGTAGAGGAGCTTTACAGACTACAGGACGTTATAATTATGGCCAGCTAAGTGAAATTGTATATGGAGATAAAAATGTGCTACTCAATAATCCTACTATACTACTTGACCCGGTAAGAGGTACTGAAGCAGCCCTTATATATTGGCACAAAAAAAATTTGAACTATCACGCAGACAATAGTCCATTTTCAAAGGTAGTTAGAATTATTAACGGTGGGCTAAATCACTTATCACAGCGAACCAATTGGCTAAATAAAATATACGAAGTACTCAAAAAAAAAACAGTTATCCAAGCCCCAGCAACCCCTTCAATAGCTGGAATAGTTTTAATACTTGGTTTGGTGCTTTACTTGGCTTATAAAATAAAAAAATGACACTAAACAATTTCTTATTGCAATCGGTACATCCCTTAGAACCTTTATTTACAAAATTGAGCGATCAAATGTTCACTATTGTGCTGTTGGCTTCTATATCCTGGCTACTTTGGAAACGCATTACCAAAGTACAGGATAGAATGGATGATTACCTCAATGCCGATCGGGCTAAGATGGCCGATGTGATAAATAACAATACTGAAGTAATGCGACAAGTAGTAGAAAAATTAAAATAGCATGTTCCAACTATCCACATACATACAAGATATTGAGAGCAAAACTCCTTTAGAATTTGCTACCATTCAATTGACCGATAGCCAAGGAACACCATTGCTTATTAATGGCAATGTAATAGGCCGAAAAACTAACGAAGATGGATATTTTACAATGCCAGTAACTAATGAAGATGCTTATATAAAGGTTAGCTATGTCGGATATGAAACGCTCATACACCCTGCTCAAGATTATAAAGATGATATTATTTATTTGACACCTAAAAATAAGGCTTTGAGCGATGTTGTAATTAAAGGAAAAAAAATTATTTCAAAAGCTAAAAAAATAAAGTGGTGGGTATGGGCATTGTTGGGTTTGGGTTGTTTAATACTTCTTTCATTATTGGCTTTTAAACGCAAAAAAAATTAATATATGGCAGGAATTACAGTACCAGAAATGACACCTCAAGAAGCGCTAACGAATGTGCTTTTACGCAAATTAATTGAACTTTTGGGCGGTACTGGCGGCTCAAAAAGTTGCGATTGCGCCACCGAGCTAGCTGAAATAAAAGATGCTCTTACTGGCATTGATGCCAATGGAAATACAGATGATGTATATAACCTCATAACTCGCAAAGTGGAGGAAATATTGGGTGCAATACAAGAACTACAGAGTAAAATAGTAGATGCCAAAAAAAGCCTAAAAATGCGCACAGTATCTCAAGGCGCTTATCCGACACTTGCAGATGCATTTGAGGCAGACCAACTACTAATACCGCCTTTTGAAGGCCACGATATTCAGATATTTGACACCCGATACGTATCATCAAACTTTATGGTATATTTCTATGGATATGCTTAAAAAAATAAAAATACACTACCTGGTATTAATACTAATGATAGTATTCGTATATGTAAAGTATAAGCAGTTTGTAGCAGAGCCGCAAAATGAGAATGAGCCACAAAACCTAGACCAAAAAATATACACTTACAACGGTATAGATGAGCCGCGGACGGACAATTTTAGTATAGATGAGTTTAAGTGTCATAATGGTACTGAAGTACCAAAAAATCATTATGGAAATGTATATAAGCTCATGCAAAATTTACAAGTATTACGTGATTACATCGGATTGCCAATACATATAAATTCAGGATACCGGACACCATCGTATAACAAAAGCATAGGCGGTGCCCCCGCGTCTAAACATCTGCTTTCACAAGCTGCGGATATAAGAGTAGTAGGCATGAGCGCCGAAAATGTCCGCGAAAAAATATTGTACTTAATTCAGGAAGGTAAGATGCACAACGGAGGATTAGGATCGTATTCTAATTTCACTCATTATGATGTAAGTGTATCGAGGAGATGGAATGGATAAAGCAAATAATTAGCACAAGTGGTGCATTCATGTAGCATTGCTAATAATAGTCCCGTCCTGCTAAACCCAGGCGGGCTATTTTTTTTTATATAGCCGGGAAATAATTTTTAATGGCCTCACTATCCATGACACCCAAATTTTTTAAGTATTCATTAACCATCTCCAAAGAGCTGTGTCGGAGTTGTAGTTGTAGGTCTTTGATGTTAATGCCACATTTTACAGCCATAGTAACACCTGTATGTTTCCAGCTGTAAAAACCATATCGCCCTTTTATTTTTAAATCACGCAATGCTGTCTTGTGGGCCTTATTAAAAAAATTTACACCTACTGGCTTTTCGCCTGGTACTCCATTTTTTCCAATCAAATAATAGTGCATGGGATAGTTTTTTATAAATTTTAATCCATTCAAAATAAAATGAGGTATAATTACTTTTTGTGTTTTTTTGTTTTTTGCGATTTCACTACGTATCAATATATAGGAGTCTTCTAAATTAATATCATATAAGGTTAATAGGCGCATTTCAGCAGGCCTTATAAAGCAGGCATACAGCAATTGTATTGCCACCCACATTTGAGGATTATTTTTTAAAAAATAGTTTTTTATAGCCACTATTTGAGGTTCATGAAAATACATAAGGCTCACAGATTGCCTTTTGATTTTTGGAATTTTAGAAAAAGGATTTTCTAAAATAACTTTTTCTTTGAGCATACCGTTATAAATAGCGTTGATAGCTGTCAGCGAAGCAGCTACACTATTTGAATGCATCTTAGTAGACAAAAAATTGATGTAAGATAAAGCATCATTGTATTGAATCTTATGGGCTACTATTTTGGAGTGCTCACACCAATTTATTAGCCTTTTGGCTATGCCTTTAAATTGTGTAAAAGTCCTCGATCTGAATCGCCATTGATGGCGATATAGATAGCTAATTAATTCGTTTTCTTTTTTCGTTTTTGGCTCACAAAAGCCATTTTCCAAAATCAAAACTGCATGCTCATAAAGGTCTTCGATATTATCAAATTCGCTAAGGCCTGTGTATATACGCTTTCTTTTTGAATAGTTCGTATTCCTTATTGGTATAGAGTACTCTATATAGTTCCTCTTTCCTTTTATTATTTTATAATATATACCGTTGTGAAAAAAAATTTTTTTATCCATTGTTTAATTAAATGCTACAATGGATTATTTTTTGCGCCAGCTCAAACGCAAGCGACCGGGCATTTTAGAAAAAAATGGCTTGTTTACTTACATCGCACCGCTACAACCGCATACCTTTGCTGTGTTCCCACCCTGGAGGATTAGCAGGAGCTGGTCGTATAAGACAAGCCGCTGCAAAAGTAACTTAATAGCAAGGATTAATCAAAAAAATATTAATTATTAATGATAATCTTTTCATACTGATGTTTAGAATACTTTGTTGTCAAGCTTTTGGCCTGAAAAAGTATTACCTTTTAGTCTATCCATTGTTAAATATTCTTGTATAGCAATTATAGCTTAATCATTTAATTTTAAAACAGCTAAGAAAGCTTCTTGAGGAACTTCTACGTTGCCTATTTGGCGCATTCGTTTTTTACCTTCTTTTTGTTTTTCTAATAATTTTCGTTTACGACTTATATCACCACCATAGCATTTGGCTGTTACATCTTTTCGTAAAGCACTAATCGTTTCTCTGGCTACAATTTTAGCACCCAAGGCTGCTTGTATAGCAATCTGAAATTGCTGACGCGGTAATAATTCTTTTAGTTTCTCGCACAATTTTTTACCAAAATCATGTGCACGAGATCGGTGTATTAAGGCCGACAAAGCATCTATTTTATCGCCATTCAATAAGATGTCCATTTTAACAATATCGCTTTCGCGCATATCTAAAGGAGAATAATCAAATGAAGCATAACCTCTTGTTTGGCTTTTTAGTTTGTCATAAAAATCAAAAACTATTTCTGTTAGTGGCATTTCAAAAGTCAACTCTACACGAGAAGGCGTCAGATAGCCTTGATTTGTCAATACCCCTCTTTTGGAAATACATAAATTGAGGATATTGCCTATATAATCGGGTTTGGTAATAATTTGTGCTCTGATAAACGGCTCTTCTATAGAACTCATACTACTCGGTTCGGGCATTTCGCTTGGATTATTAACTGTGATTACTTGCCCTTTGGTAGTAGTAGCCTTAAAGCTTACGTTGGGTACAGTGGTTATAACCGTTTGATTAAACTCTCGTTCCAAACGTTCTTGAATAATTTCCATGTGAAGTAATCCTAAGAATCCACATCGGAATCCAAAACCTAAGGCCTGAGAAGTTTCTAACTCAAATGTCAATGAAGCATCATTGAGTTGTAATTTTTCCATGCAATTTCTGAGCTCTTCAAATTGGTCAGTTTCTACAGGATATATGCCAGCAAATACCATAGGTTTTACATCTTCAAATCCTTGTATACCTTCTAATGTAGGATTTATCACATTGGTAATGGTATCTCCCACCTTTACTTCTTTGGCCACTTTGATACCCGTAATCAAATATCCCACATCGCCAGTAGATACTTCTTTCCGCTCTGCCATGCCCAATTTTAATATGCCTACTTCATCTGCATGATATTCGGTTCCAGTATTAAAAAACTTAATTTTATCGCCCTTTTTAATTACTCCATTAAAAATTCGGTAATAAACAATAATACCTCTAAAACTATTGAAAACACAATCAAAAATTAAGGCTTGTAAAGGTGCATCTACTTCGCCTTTGGGAGGTGGTATACGCTCTACTATAGCCTGCAAAATTTCTTCTATTCCGATACCCGATTTGCCACTGGCTAATAATATTTCTTCATCCTTACAACCAATCAATTCCATGATTTGATCCTTTACTTCAGGTATCATAGCACCTTCCATATCTATTTTATTGATAACTGGAATAATTTCTAAATCATTATCCAATGCCAAATAGAGATTAGATATAGTTTGAGCCTGTATGCCTTGAGAAGCATCTACCAACAACAATGCACCCTCACAAGCTGCCAAAGCTCTACTTACCTCATAGCTAAAATCAACATGTCCAGGAGTATCTATCAGATTGAAAGTGTACATTTCGCCTTTGTGTAAGTAGTCTATTTGTATGGCGTGACTTTTGATTGTGATTCCTTTTTCGCGCTCCAAATCCATGTCGTCCAATACCTGATTCATCATTTGACGCTCAGTAATGGTTTTAGTATGTTCTAATAATCGATCGGCCAATGTTGATTTTCCATGATCGATATGAGCAATAATGCAAAAATTTCTAATATTTTTCATTTGTATAAAAAAGCGTAGTCTATTCCTTTGAACTGGCAAAGGTAATTGATTTTAGAGTCTAAAAACACACTCCTTAAGAAATAGGAAACAAACATTTGTGCCATATAATGAGCAGGAAGTAAAAAATTAGATAGCTTTTGACAATGATTGAACTTCTTAGCACAAAAAGGCAAACAAAATGCCAAAAACTTTGGTTATTTATAATTTTTCAAATAAAAGCTACATGTTAAATTAACTGCCATTCGAACTCGTGCATAAAATCCCCTTAAAATATAAATTACCTAATTCTTATACTTAAAATATAATAAAAAATCTACCGTATATTACTAACCTTTTTATATTGTGTATGAATGAAGTGAATAATGTAGATAAAATAGCAATAACATAAAACAACTCTTTAATATGATAGATTTTAATGAAGACTATATTCTTGAAAATAATATAGTGTGCTTAAGTCCTTTAAGATTAGAAGATATTGAAAAATTGAATCACTTTTCTATTAACGAACCCGACTTATGGACTTATTCACTATTGCAGGCTAACACACCTGAAAAAATGGAAATGTATATAAAAAACGCAATTGAAGGACGAAAAAATGAACATTCCTACCCGTTTCTTGTTTTTGATAAAAGGTCAAATGAAGTTGCAGGCAGTACAAGATTTTATGATATTCAGATTGAGCATGCAACACTACAACTAGGTTATACTTGGTATGGAAAAAAGTTTCAAAACACAGGTTTAAATAAGAATTGTAAATATTTGCTTTTAGCATTTGCATTTGAAACCTTAGGTATAGAAAGAGTAGAATTTAGAGCTGATAATGAAAATAACCGTAGCATAAATGCAATGAAAAGTATTGGATGCAAGGTAGAAGGCATACTAAGAAGCAATACCTACAAGGCTAATGGCGAAAGAAGAGATAGCATAATATTGAGCATTTTAAAACATGAATGGTTCAATTCTGTCAAAGAAAGTCTAAAAAATAAGTGTTCTATAAATTATTAAATAGCTTGAATATGGTATGGAGCTATTAAAAACAATGATATACGGTTTGGCTCAAACAATCTTGTTTGTATTATAATAGATTTACATAACTGTTTATGGAATTTGAGAAGACAAATGCATAATTTGAGTAAAACTTAATAATGAATAAGTAACTTTGCACTATGGCAATAGTGAATGAATATATTGATTTAGAAATTGTAGAAGAAGAAGCTATTGATAGTTCTTATTGCATTACTAATCAAAATGAAAACTATATATTTTTGACTTTTGGCCTTTTTAAAAAGGATTGTTTGTTTGATTTAGAAGACAAAAACTATTTGACACATATTCGAATTGCAAAGACGTATTTTGAAAAATACAACGAAGTATTTAATGTCAATATAGAAAAGCAACATATCTGCTGCAACACACAATCGAGGGTTTTAGAATTAATACATTGCAAACTCACTGGTATAAATAGAAAATTATTTTTAGAAAGTGCTATTTTATATCTTCTATTTCAATCTCAAAAAAATAATCTAATTTTTCAATTAGGTTGTGATACTTGTAGTGTTTTAAACAACCCAACCGATAAGAAAAAAATGCACCTTGCTAAAAGTTATATTATCAATAATTTAGCAAACAACCTTACAATTCCTATAATAGCAAGTGCTGTAGGTACTAATCAATGCTATCTAAAAAAAGGGTTTAAAGAAATTTTTGGACAAACCTTGTTTGAATTTATCCAAGAAAATAGAATGACAAAAGCAAAGTATTTGCTTGAAAACTCATCAAATAGTATCACTGAAATAGCCTATACAGTTGGCTATGCTTCTCTAAGTAGTTTTAGCCAGGCTTATAAAAATTATTTTGGCATAAGCCCATTGGAGCAAGCCAAAGCAATTATTCCTTTTAACTAAAATAGTATTCCAGCATACTAAAATTATTTTTTTATTTTATTTAGATTTTTGGGCAACAATTACTCATTCTAAATAAAATAAATGAAAAAAATATTAATTATACTCTGTTTACTACTAAGTATATCTGCATTTGCGCAACATGCCAAAACCGACTCAATAAAAACACAAGCTCTTGATGATGTCACTATTATTGGCGATAAAAATCATTCCTTACCTGGAGCAGGACAATATATTAATACTCGAAAATTAGAAAAACTTAATCAAACAAACATAAATACTGCTTTAAGAACAGTGCCTGGTGTTGCTATAAGGGACGAAGAAGGTTATGGTCTAAGACCCAACATTGGTTTGAGAGGCACAGCAGTAAATCGAAGTGCTAAAATAACACTAATGGAAGATGGTATTCTAATAGCGCCTGCCCCCTATGCGGACCCTTCCGCATATTACTTCCCAACTTTTGCTCGTATGCGTGGATTGGAAATACTCAAAGGTAGTAGCCAAATTAAATATGGCCCATATACTATTGGCGGTGCTGTAAACTTACTATCAACGGCTATTCCTTCTTCCTTCAAAATGTTTGCTCAAGCTTCTTACGGTAGTTTTAATACCAATCAACAAAGGCTTTGGGTTGGTGATAGCAAACTGAATTTTGATTATGTTTTTGAAATAAATCGTTTGGCAAGTCAAGGTTTTAAAAAAATTGATGGAGGTGGGAATACTGGTTTCGATAGAAGAGATATGATGGGAAAAATACGATGGCACAATAAAAAAAATGCAACACTACCACAAGCTATCACACTAAAATTTGTAAATAGTACAGAAGAAAGTAATGAAACATATTTAGGGCTAACGTATAATGATTATCAAAAAAGTGCGTGGAGACGATATGCTGGAACACAAAGAGATGCTTTAGAGCTTAGTCATCAGCATGTATCCCTTCAGCATGCTCTTTATACTTCGTTTGGGCTTACTATCAATACTACTGCTTATTATTCTAAAACTTTTAGAGATTGGGGCAAGGTAAGTGCCTTTGGAGGCGAAAGCATCAACACAATTTTGAACAATCCTTCTCAACATCAAGGAGCCTATAAAATAATGACTGGAGAAGCGGATGGTAGCATAGATTATCAGAATGCAGCAAGAACCTATCATACACGCGGAATACAACTAAATAGTCATTATACATTCAATACAAAAAAAATAACACATACCTTACAACTTGGAGCAAGGTATCATGTTGACAATGCTGACCGTTATGCTACTCGATCTCAATATTTGATGACGAATAATACTATGATTTTATCAATTGTTGGCATAAAAGGAAATCAAGAAAATCAAATAAGGAGTGCTAATAGCTTAGCTACTTTTCTAAGCTATGATATAGAATATAAAAAAATTAAACTTAGTACAGGAATTAGATATGAGAATATACATTTCTTGTTTCAAAATTATGGAAATGCCGATTATGCCAGATTAGGAAGCTCTTTAAAAGAAGCTAATAATAATGTATCCATATTCCTACCCGGATTGGGTTTAAACTATGAATTAAATGCTCAAATGAATATATTTGGAGGAATACACAGAGGCTTTTCTCCTCCCGGTATGCCTTCTACAACGAGCAGTATAAAACAAGCAATAGGAGAAACATCAATAAATTATGAATTGGGATATAGAGGTGAGTTAAAAGGATTAAATATTCAAACAACAGCCTTTTTAAATAATTATGATAACATTTTAGGTTCAGACAATATTTCTGGAGGTGGCACTGGCAGCGGTAATATATTTAATGCTGGAAAGGCAAAAATACAAGGGATAGAATTGAGCTTAGGATATGATGTAGATATTATTAAAACAATTAAAATTCCTTTTGCATTGGCTTATACATACACTTCTGCTAAGTTTCAAGAAACATTTGTAAATGGCGGAGGCGACTGGGGAAATGGAATAATAAATAAAGGCGACTTGATTCCATTTATCACACCTCACATACTTACTACAAGCGTCGGTATAGAAACCAAAAAATGGGATGCTACCCTTTTGTGTCGTTATACAGGTAAAACAAGAATTAAACCAGGACAAAGTAGTGAAATTTTACCCTCAGAAAATAATAGTCTTGATGATATTAATAGTTTAAAACAGTACATCTTAATTGATCTTTCAGCAAATTATAAAATCAATAAAACATTTACACTTTTCTCTCTGATTAATAATCTCAGTAACAGCAAAGCCATAGTATCTAATTTACCACAAGGATATAGGCCTAATATGCCTTTAAGTATTCAAGCTGGATTTAAAGTTAATTTGTAAACTTAGTTTATCTAAGTTTAAGTATTTGCATTCGCAAAGTCTAAAAAAAAAATAAGTAGATAAAATATTACTTTCATTAATTCAAATCATACAAAAAAAGAAAGCTTTGTAAGTTCATATTATTAATATAAAACAATAACTAATCCATTTTAATCTTTCGTACTGCCTTTTCAAACTCACTTTCTAATAAAACAAAAAGTGCCCCTTGAGATGGGTTTATATTAAGTACTGGTCTAAGTTCATTCAATCCAATTTTAGCATCATTCAAATCAAAAGTTTTTAAAAGCTGTCCATTTTCATTTAATATCTGAAGCTTTACTTTTGATTTATTTTTTAAATAAAATGAAATGACAAATTCACCATGATTAGGATTTGGATATACCTTTAAATCTAAGGTTCCTTTACTTTGTGTATTCAACTCATCTATTCCTACATGTGTATTTTTTATTACAAATACTTTGAAAAGTTGACTACTTGCTGAGCTCAAATTACTTCCGTTTGAAAAGAAAATATTTTTGCCCGTACTGTGTATACCACCATAAATATAGCCTACAAGAGTCGTATCATTTGTGAACTGATTGAGATTAAAAACTTCATTAGGATAATGAGGTATCAAAAGATTTGGAATAAATTCTGCACCTGCGCCCAACAATGCAGGCATTTCTATTGGCAGTTTATATTCTGCCATTTGACCACTTGCATCGCGAGATACTCTTGCAATTGTTTTTACAAATGGTACATTATTATCCTGTACCAATACACCTGCACTGTCAAAAAACTGTGCTATACCTCCAAAAAATAGAGTGTGCATTGCATTGGCATTTTGATCGTAAATTGGTAAAACCGCACAGTGGTAATGGTTATAAAATTGCTGAAAAGCATTGTCTTGCGCATATGAACTACTGTCCATAGTTACACTAGTCAAAAATGGCAAATCCATAGTGGGCTGGAACACGCCTGAAAAAGCGGTTATACCCTCTTCGCCATTTGGTAAAATCTGGGCTACAGCATTATAATCACGTCTATGAAATTGACTAGCATCGTTCCAAGGTGCTAACATATTTATCGATAAGTTAATACCATCGTCTAATATATTAAATTTTCGAACTGCATCTGTATATACTTGCGTATAGGTTGGATTTCCCATAGGATTATAGTTGCCATCAAATTTATTTCCACCTACCAAGTAATAGGTAGAGTTTATTTTTTCAGATGGCCCCCTGTTACTGCCATCATGGGATGACTGATCTGTCTAAAATAAGTTGAAAAAGAAGTGTTATTAATAATAGCATTTATGGTAGCAGTAACATCAATTGCTGTTAAAAAATCAAATGTTTTTCGTGCATTAGTCGCTGTATTATATCCATATCCACCAATTACATATAAAGTACTTCCTTCTTGATGAAACTGCATATTAGTAGCACTCAATTGTTCTTGTAAGTTGATAGACAAGCTTGTCAATGGTGCGCTCCAATGCTGCATATTCACGGGGTCTATTACATGTAGCATATTATTATTTCCTGCTACATCAAAAGAGGCAAATGGCTGTCGCAAATGCAAACCATCCAAACGTCCACCCATCACTAACCATTTTCCATTATCTTGTCCAAATGCAAAAGCTTGCAAACCACCTACTCCATTTATACTCAAAGGTTCTATAGCTATAGAAAATGGAGTACTTTGTGAAAAAAGTGAAACCACATGTAAGAACATAAAAGCAAAGGCTAAAAGTATTTTTTTCATGTTAGATATTTTTATACAAAGTAAAATCAAAGCCTTTTAACAGTTGGTAATATTTGTTACTGTTAAAAACTAATATTTATCATGTAGTTTTTCTATCAATCAGGCATCAAAACTTTACATACTATTATTTTAACTACGATGTTATTTCTTTTGAATTGGAATCAACGATTTTTCATTTCCTGCAACTACTTGTATAAAATAGGAGCCATTTGCTAAATGTTCAAGCGGTAGAATTTCACTAAAGAGTCCTGTATTGTTTTTTACAAATTGAAACTGCCCAATACGTTTTCCCATCACATCCAAAATATACATACTCACAATACCAGGTTTTTCCAAAAGGTAGTCTATATGAATTTGATTTTGACAAGGATTAGGATAAGCAATCAATGTGTTTTTTTCAGAGCTTGTTGCTATGCTATTGGGCCCTTGGCCTTTAAAGGCTGTATAAGTTTGAACTGAAGTAATTGCATTGGTTTCATTGATTTGCAAAATTGGAATTTTAGCACTTTGAGCTAACCATCTATATTCTGTTATTACAGATGGGAAACCCACATTAATAAATGAACTGGTCACTGAGTCAATACGAGTTATTACAGAACGATGTCGCAAGGTTGTGTAAGTGCCTGCTGGTGTTGTTATGGTGCCCCATGCATCTACTTCATTGACTCTATCTTGTTCTCTTTTAAAACCTATTGTACCAAAAGTGCTTAAAGGAAGCGATATATCAAAACCTGAATGATTACTATCGGCATCGCCAAAATTCATAGGAAATCGAAACAATATATCAGGCGATGAATAGATAGCTGGTAAAGGTATAGCTGTGGTTTGTCCTGGCATAGTTATATTAGCACCAAAACCTTTTATTTCTAATCTTGAATTATTGCTTGTATAATTATAGTATTCATATGCATCTGATATTTGCATAGTAGCACTGCCTCCGGGTGCTCCAAAAGCATTATCTAAAGGCACTGCATAATCGCTTCCAAAAAAAGTAAGTTGAAAGGCTAAGGGTGTAGCACTAACCGCTACAAAGTGCTGATAGGCTGTTGTACCTGATAGCGAAGATTCATTCCACATTTGATTGGCTCCTTTCGTAGTTTGCGAGGTCGTAGTAGCGCCTATTACATTGGTGTACAATACACTATCTGGCATAGGACTCGAAGAAGTAGGTTTAGGAAAATCGGCTCTGCTTAATGTAATGGGTGCCTGAGCAAATATTAAAGATGAGCTCAAGATGAGGATACATGTATAAATGTGTTTCATGATTTTTGAAAATATTTTATCAAAACTAATATAAAACCCTGAGAAAATATATTAAAAAAAAGGCCAACCAGATGGTTAGCCTTATTTGTATTTTTTAATATAGATATACTTTATTCGTTTTCAAAGTGTAAATCCAATCCAAGGCCTCTTAATTCATGAACCAATACATTGAATGATTCTGGTATGCCAGGTTTTGGCAAATTATCACCTTTTACAATACTTTCATAGGTTTTACTACGTCCAGTTATATCATCAGATTTAAGCGTCAACAATTCTTGTAAAATATTAGATGCACCATATGCTTCTATAGCCCATACCTCCATTTCACCAAAACGCTGACCACCAAATTGTGCTTTACCACCCAATGGTTGTTGAGTAATCAAGCTATATGGCCCAATAGAACGAGCATGCATTTTGTCGTCTACAAGGTGATGTAGTTTCATCATATAGATAACCCCTACAGTGGCTTTCTGATGGAAACGGTCTCCAGTTTCGCCATCGTATAAATAAGTATGACACCAATCCGGTAATCCTGCTTCTTTTACTTTAGACTCAATTTCTGATCTGGTAGCACCATCAAATATTGGAGTTGCAAATTTTACACCCAATTTTAAACCAGCCATACCCAAGATAGTTTCATATATCTGTCCTAAATTCATACGAGAAGGTACGCCCAATGGATTTAAAACAATATCCACAGGACTTCCATCTTCTAAGAATGGCATATCCTCTTGACGTACTATTTTGGCTACTATACCTTTATTACCATGTCTACCGGCCATTTTATCTCCCACTTTCAACTTACGTTTACTAGCCAAATAAACTTTTGCCAATTTTAATACGCCATTTGGCAATTCATCTCCTATCGTAATATTGAATTTTTCGCGTTTATGACGACCCAATTCTTCATTATATCGGATATTATAATTGTGTAGTAACTGATTGACAAGGTCATTCATTTTTTCATCGGCAGTCCAATTCAATGGATTGACAGTAGTGTAATCAATGCTTTTTATTACTTTAGATGTGAATTTTGCATTTTTACCAATAACTACTTCGCCATAGTGGTTAGTAACTCCAGCAGATGTAGAGCCTTCTAATAATTTTTCTAATTTGCTATATAAATTTTCATTGATAGCATCGATATGTTCTTGATGTACTTTATCTATTTTTTCAATGATGGTTTTTTCTTTGGCCTTAGTGTTTTTATCTTTTTTAGCTCGCGCAAAAAGTTTTTTTCCTATTACCACACCTTCAACCGATGGTGACATTTTTAAAGAGGCATCTTTTGCATCACCCGCTTTGTCTCCAAAGATGGCACGCAATAGTTTTTCTTCTGGTGTAGGGTCAGTTTCTCCTTTTGGTGTAATTTTTCCTATTAAGATATCGCCTTCTTTTACATGAGCACCCAATCGGATTATACCATTACTATCCAAATCTCTTGTTGCTTCTTCGCTTACATTTGGAATATCTGGAGTCAATTCTTCTTCGCCCAACTTAGTATCTCTAACCTCCAATTCATATTCATCTATATGTATAGATGTAAACCAGTCTTCACGTACAACATTTTCATTGATTACGATGGCATCCTCAAAGTTATATCCTTTCCAAGGCATGAAGGCTACTCGTAGATTTCTTCCCAATGCCAATTCGCCATCGTTGGTAGCATAGCCATCGGTCAGGAAATCGCCTTTTTTAACCGACTGACCTTTTACCACATGTGGTTTCAGATTGATACAGGTACTTTGGTTAGTTTTGGTATATTTTGTTAGTTTATATACGATTAAGTCATCTTCAAACGAAATAATACGTTCGGTTTCTGTTCTTTTGTATCGAACATGTATTTCTTTGGCATCTACATATTCTACCACACCTTAAACTTTAGCAGTAATTTGAATACGAGCATCGCGAGCTGCTTTTGGCTTCTAAGCCCGTACCTACTATAGGCACCTGCGGACGTATTAATGGTACACCTTGACGTTGCATGTTTGATCCCATCAAGGCACGGTTGGCATCATCATGTTCTAAGAAAGGAATTAAAGATGCGCTTAAACCTACAATTTGGTTAGGTGCCACGTCCATATATTCTACCTCTTCTTTGTCCAATATAGGGAAATCGCCCGTTTGTCTGGATTTTATTTTGTCTTCTTTGAAATTTCCTTTTTCATCAAGTTGAGTATCGGCCTGCGCAATTTTTGCTTCGTCTTCTTCTTCAGCACTTAGATAAACCAGTTTATTTTCTACTTTGCCCTCTTTTACTTTTCTGTAGGGTGTTTCAATAAAGCCCATATCGTTGATTGTGGCATGCACACACAAAGTTGAAATCAAACCAATGTTTGGTCCTTCTGGTGTTTCAATAGTACATAAACGACCATAATGCGAATAGTGAACGTCACGGACTTCAAAGCCCGCTCTTTCTCTACTCAAACCGCCTGGCCCTAAGGCAGAAATACGACGTTTGTGTGTAATTTCTGATAATGGGTTTGTTTGGTCTAAAAATTGTGATAATTGTGAGGTTCCAAAAAAGGAATTAATTACCGAAGAAAGAGTTCGAGCATTGATTAAATCAATCGGTGTAAACACCTCATTATCACGTACATTCATTCTTTCTCTTATAGTTCTCGCCATACGTGCCAAACCTACTCCAAATTGAGCATAAAGCTGTTCACCTACGGTACGTACTCTACGATTACTAAGATGGTCTATATCATCAATTTCAGCTTTAGCATTCGTTAATTGTACTAAATATTTGATGATAGAAATAATATCGTCTTTAGTCAATACTTTTTTAACCACATCATCTGAAAAACCTAATTTTCTGTTGATTTTATATCGACCTACTTCTCCTAAATCATATCGTTTGTCCGAAAAGAACAATTTATCAATAATACCACGTGCTGTTTCATCATCAGGAGCATCTGTACTTCTTAACTGACGATAAATATGCTGAACAGCTTCTAATTCAGTATTGGATGTATCTTTATTTAAGGTATTGTATATAATAGAAAAATCGCCACCTGCTTCTTCTTTTTGCAAGTACACACTTGGTAATCCTAATTCTACTATTGTATCTACATGATCTTCTGTCAATTCTGCATCGCGATCAAGCAATACTTCATTACGCTCTATCGAAACCACCTCACCTGTATCTTCATCCACGAAATCCTCAGTCCAGCTTCTAATAACACGAGCAGCTAAGCGTTTACCGATGTGTTGTGTTAGTGATTTTTTATCGGCTTTTACTTCATCGGCCATGCCAAATAAGTTCAAGATGTCATTATCTGACTCAAAACCTATAGCACGCAATAGCATGGTTACAGGGAATTTCTTTTTACGATCAATATACGCATACATCACATTGTTGATATCTGTGGCAAACTCCATCCAAGCACCTTTAAATGGTATTACACGGGCAGAGTATATTTTGGTTCCATTTGGATGTACTGATTGACCAAAGAATACACCTGGCGAACGGTGCAATTGAGAAACTACGACACGCTCAGCACCATTAATAATAAAAGTACCTCTTGGAGTCATATAAGGTATATTGCCCAAAAACACGTCTTGTACAATAGTTTCAAAATCTATATGTTCTTCATCCGTACAGCTTAAACGCAGTTTGGCTTTTAAAGGCACCGAATACGTAAGCCCTCTGTCTATACATTCATCTATAGAGTAGCGAGGAGGATCTACAAAGTAGTCTAAAAATTCCAATATGAAGATTCCTCTGGTATCCGATATCGGAAAATTTTCTTTAAACACTCTAAAAAGGCCTTCATTGTTTCTTTTGTCTGGCGTAGTTTCTAATTGTAAGAAATCAGAAAATGAAGCCAGCTGAATGTCAAGCAAATCGGGCGTTTCGGCTAATTGTTTAATTTTTCCGAAGTGGATACGTTCTTGTTGTTTTACGGTTTTTAAAGCCATGCTTTTTTTATTTTTTTTAAAATAGTAATCCCCAATAGCCTAATATATCTATCATTTGGTGCTATAAAATAGTTTGACAAGAATAAAACAATGTGGACAAAATTGGGAGCGCAAAAGTACATCGGAAGTCTCTATAAATCAAATTTTATTAAAAATTATCATATATTACTATTTGCAAAATGTAACTGGCTAATTATTAATAAATAATTTTATTAATTGTTGGTTAAAAGCAACCTTTTTAATCTGGCATATTGAAAAAGATGGAAAATCACTACTTTTCAATAATGTTCTTTAGATTTTTTACAAAAGCATAAAAATTAAAACATTGGTGTATACAAATATTCATTAGTAAAAGAGTTTAATATCTTGTTTCAATAGTATAAAAAAGTAAAGAATGTTATCTAAATCCTTTTAATGATTTATATAGCATGATTAAGACTACCTTTACCGCTCATATAAATTTAAAAAATGGATACTCAAATCAAAGGAACTGTAAAGTTCTTCAATGAAGAAAAAGGTTTCGGCTTCATCAAACACGATGATAGCAATCAAGAAACATTTGTACACAACAATGGTCTAATAGACCAAATTGCACAAAACGACAAAGTAATATTTGACGTGCAAGAAGGTCGTAAAGGCCTAAATGCAATCAACGTTAAAGTAATTGATTAATATATACATTACCAATACATTACTGAAAAGCCGCTCCTTTGGGCGGTTTTTTTTATTGTTCCAACTCCCACGCACTACGGTAGGCACCATGCTTTTCTACATACTCAAAAAAAGATGCATAAAAAGCATGAGTACCTAAGGTGGCACTATCTCCTATCACATATAAACGCTCTTGAGCTCTTGTCAATGCCACATTCATACGCCTTATATCCTGCAAAAAACCAATTTGACCTTCATCATTAGAACGAACAAGCGATACAATTACTGTATGATACTCTTGTCCCTGAAAACTATCTATCGTACTCACACGAATAGTTTTCGGCAATTTTTCTTTGGCTAGTGTCACTTGTGCTGCATAGGGCGAAATAAAAGCTATTTCATGAGGTGCAAGTTTTTCGATTTCAATTATTTTTTCTACAATATGTAATTCTCCTTCATTCATCAAACTTACACCATGTAAACCTTGCTGTTCTTCATGGCCTGTACCAGCAGTATCAAAAAATGTAATATGCTGTTGATGTTTATTTTCGAGTGCAGGAGGAGTTAGAAGTTCATCATGATAAAAAAAGGTGCTTGAAAACCCTGCTATGGCTTTGCGCATACGGTATTGTGTATTTAACAGACTAATGGCTTGCGTTTTTTCAAAACAAACTTCTAAGATGGATTTATTAAAGCCTATTTTTTCGGCCTGAGGCGAAAGAACTGTAGGTGGTAATTGAAAAGGGTCTCCAGCCAAAACATATTTATGAGCTAAAGGAAAAATGCACCATGCCAGGGGTTCTAAACACTGAGCTGCTTCGTCAATGATAAGGGTTTGAAATACTATTTCGGAAAGCTGGCTATCCAAAAGCCCGATAGGTGTGCCTAATATAACTTGAGCTTTTTCATAATTCTTTTCTTCGTGGTAAGCTAATATCTTTCTGATTTCGTTTCGTATAGATTTTACTTCTTTAAAAAGAAGACTACGCTGTTCTCTTTCGGCTTTACCAAATTTTCTTTTATAGGTCAAGGCCATTTTCCTAAATTCATCTGCTCTTTTTTTAAGTGCCTTTATTTCTTTTTGGATTTGCTTATCAGCCAATTTGCCTTCGGGTGTGTATGGAAGTAATTGTTCATCTATCTTGACCGAATTGCCAACTCTCAATATATTCACACCCTGAGCCACCAATCCTTTTGCTACCTGATCTACGGCCGTATTGCTTGGTGCTGACACAAGTACCTTTTCGTTTTGACGTACTAATTGCACGATGGCCTCTATAAGTGTAGTCGTTTTGCCTGTGCCAGGTGGACCATGCAGTATGCACAGCGAATCGTTTTCTAAAATGGCTTGAATTGCTTTTTGTTGGCTTTCATTTAAAAAATGATTTTGGAATTTTGGAATTTCTTTTAAGGTATATTTTGAAGTATTAAAAATTGTATTTGCATCATGAATGGATAAAAACAAATCATAAACTTGTTTATGTTCTTCGAGATTTTTTATAGCCGATTTCATTAGAGTTGTTGTACGTTGATCGGGCGAACGTTTGATACCTACACCCTCTTCTTCGAGCCAATCTGGATAGTCTGGTGCATATAGTCTAAACTCTCCTTGTTTACCATCGAGTGATAGAAGGACACCCTTGATACATTCTTCTTGATGATAAAATAATTCTATTGAAACAGCGTCACGAAACTGATTAGTATCTATAGGATAAGGTATTCGAAAACTAACTTCGGGATAATCAGCATAACCAAAATTTTTATTGACAATTTTGATAGGATGAATTGCCAAGCCTTCTGCCTTCAAGGATTTTAGTGTATGTTGTTGATTGAATTGATATCTATTAGCCTCTTCTTTTTCTTCTAATTCTATACATTTTATAAGGTGCAAGGCATGCGGATGAAGGTTTTGCATGAATCGAAAATAATGACTATTTTATAGAAAATAGTATAAACTTTTTTAGGTAAAAAAAATACATAAAAAAAACGGCTACCAAATTAGGCAACCGTTTTTTATTAAAAAAGAAAATACAATAGTTATGGTGTAACTATACCTATGAAGTTTTGATTGTTTGGATCCCAAACTAAGAAGTCAAAAATATCAACAAAACCATCTCCATTAAAATCTGTAGCAAAGTACCCTGAAGCAAAGTTTTGATTATCTACATCCCAATCTAAGAAATCAAATATATCAATGAAACCATCTTGATTTACATCACCATTATACATACTGAAAACTGCATCTGAAATAGCATCTACTTCATTGCCTCCAAATGCTTGCGAAGCCGACGTAGAGAAATTATAACTTGTGTTAGTAGACATGAGTACTGGTGCAGCACTCCATGTTTGTACAGAATTTCTGTGTACTAAAACGATATAATAACTATTGCCCACTACTGTATTTGGGAATGTGCAACTGATAGTACCATTGGTTTGAAGTACCCCAGTAAAAGTAGCAGCTACTGCATAAGGTGCTGTAGCATCGTGCAATTCTACAGTAATATCATCGCAGTCTGTAGGATTAGTACTTATACCTTGATTTACTAAAACTGCTTGTTGAGTATTACTACCTGCATAATATCCTTGTATAAAAGCAGTAAGACTTAATGTTGCATTGCCAGGTACTATTTCTACAAAGTAATCTTCGGTTTCGCCATAGCCATATGAAAGACAAGGGGTTAATACACCTGTACCTGCAAATCCTTCGGCCGCTGTAACACGCATTCTGGTTACACCTAAAGTAGCAGTAGCTGGTATAGCGATATTGCCTGTTGCTGAACGAGGCCCAGCCAAAGATGTGTTTTCCATATACACTTCTTCACCAGCATCATCAAAATCGCCGTCTTGATTAAAATCTATCCATATTGCAATGCCACAAGCATAATAAATAGCTCCATCGCATTCATCTTCATCTACTTGGAAAGGAACTGAACCTCCTTGTGGTAAGGTAGTAAGCGTACCTAAGGTAGTAAAGTTGGAATAACCACCCAAAACTGAGTTTGGACCAGGTGCTATAGTAGTACATCCATTAGCACCGCTGTATAGCGGATTTGTAGATGCCCCATTTACAGTTACATTATAAATTTCTTCGTCGGCATTTACAGTAGCTCCCGATGCGCAATAGCAATTTATAGCGCTATTTGCCATAACGTGTACAGGAGTTGAATATGCACTAAGACCACTATTTACACAAGAAACTAAACAACGATAATATTTTGAAGTAGCAAAAACTATACTTTCTGTTGAAGCTGTGCCAAGTAAATTTGCATTAACTGTAAAAGCAGCGTCATCTGCTTCTTCCCATTGATAAGTAACGCCTGAGCCAATAGTTATATTCTGCAAGCTTAAATTTACAGTTTGTCCAGGACAAACTGTTGTAATTGAAGCCAAAGTATTGCCAGGTGTTGGCTGACCCGAACAAAGTGGTTGTGGTAGAATATCTAATACATAATCTTCAGATTCGCCAGAACCCATAGGAGTACAAGCATCTGTAGCACCATTTACATTACCTGACAATCTTGATCGTATTCTCATTAATGTATTACCAGTAGTGGCAGTAGCCGGAATGGTAATAGGAATAGTAGTAGCTGTATTGGCAGTAGTAGTAGTTGCAATTTGAGTCCACTCTGTGGCATCTAATATTCCATCTTGATTATAATCTATCCAAAGCGAAAGAATATTATTATTATTAGTAGTAACAGATAAGTTATAAACGCTTCCTGCTGTAACCTGAGTAATAGGTGTGCTATATAACGTATATGCTAATGGAGGGCAAGTACTTGTATTATTTAATGTTGCCAAAGTAACATTGGTAATTTGGTCAGTACATGTAGGATTGTTTGTATGAGTTGGTGTACAGTAGCAATTTGGGAAAGCACCTGTAGTAAAGCTTAATGTAGTACATCCTGTAGCATCTCCATCTATATTTTTAGGTATTACATTCCAATAATACGTTGTATTAGTATTGAGTGTAGTAGTTGGTGTATATGTTGTTCCAGTTTGATTTGAAGATACTATTGCTGTTGGCAAAAGTAAATCTACATCAAGCTGTGAAGTAGAAAAGTAAACATCGTAGCCAGTAGGTGCACCGCCACCACTACCCCATGATAATACAGGGGTATAACAATTTAATTGCTCACCATTGGCAGGAAACTGATTGATTGCACAATTAGGTGGTGAAGGAATTTTTACTGTAACTTCTACTGAAAATCTAAATGGAGCGCTTGGAGCAAAGTCAGTCCATGTTGTTCCACCCGTAGGTGAAGTATAATAAAAAGTGCTTGGTCTTATAGGATTTTCTGTTTGGTAAGAAAAAGAAACATTGGTTGTACCAATTTGTCTAACACCCACAAAATAGTCGCCACCAACAGTTACATTAGGAACAGGAATAAAGGAAGTACCTATAGCGGTAGTGAGTACACTCGATTGCCACAATAATGTACCTGGCGTGCCTCCAGCACCAGTAGCATCCCATATACCCATCTGATAAGATTGACCAGCACCATTAAAATCAACTTTGATTTCACTAATTTGTGGTGGTCCTAAATTATAAGGAAAGTTGAGCCCAATATTGGAATTGAATTTAGCAACAAAATCACCTGTTGCACCATTAAAGCCTACACCACCAGTATTTCCCACAGCGGGGTTCTTATAGGAATATACATTTTGTGTAACATCCATACTCCACTGTTTCAGATTATTGGCAATATTATCATCCGAAGGTAAAGTCACTTCTACGATATCACCAGTACTTAATGAAATTGGCGAATAAGGTGCAAAATCTACAATAACACTGGCACCCGGTGCTAAACTTGGAATTGTCTGTACATCTGAAAAAATATTAGCTCCAGAAATATTCAATGAAACAGGAATATTTGTTTGAGTTAAAACACCTTCATTTTTTATACTTGCTTGTATTGTAGTTGGTGCTCCAAATTCTATTGGCAGTTTTCCTAAGGTATAAATATTGGCCACACTTATATCATTATTATTAGTATGTCCAAACTGAACCGCTGCTCTAAATCCAGATAATTGATTTAATACTGTAGTACCTGATACAGCTACAGTTCCATTGTATCTACGGAGTTTACCAGTTGCTGTAGATGCAGTATTGAAAACATGAGTATGTGTAGCATTATCTTGTCTTACTAACATCATATGCAAATTAGTACCTGCTGTATTTGTAAAATTAAAGGGGGTTGTTAAATTCACCCCTTCGTAAGTACCAGCAGTAGTAAAACCAATAGGTCCGCTATATACTAAAGTATAGCCAGCAGTAGAGTATGTAGCTGTTGTAGTGGTAAAGGAGCTTACGGTGGATTCTTTTAGATAAATAGATATATTGCTATAAGCTGGTGTGCCAATGGTACTTGTACTAAACTTAATAAAATCAATACTCATAGCAACACCTATTTCGGCCTGATCATAAATATGCTCACTGACATGATAATTGGACTGACCAAATACTGATAAACCAGAGGTACCGGCTCCAGGACCAGCAATGGTAACAACTTGTGCTTGTAAAAAGAAACTCGATAATGTCGAGAAGAGCAGTAAGAGTGCTCTTTTTTTAATGTTTGTGTACTTCATAGTCTTTGTTTTTTTGAATTTGAAAATTTTTAAAACATGAATTTACATCTTATTTACATTATAAAAAAAAATGTTAACAAATGTAAATTTTTATATATGTTCATAAGTCAAAAACATTAACCCCAATTAAGCATGTGACTTTTAAAATGACATAAACAATTAAGAGAAACAACTCATTCTGGCTATACTAAGTTTGACATTTAAGAAATTTTCTAAATCGGTATAAACACTCGCGATACAAGTAGTCCAGTCCTCTCAGTCATTTCTATTAGATAACTTGAGATAAAAAAATAGAAATGATATTAAAATTTGTTATACTTTTAGGCCTTAATTTTAAATACAAATCATGTCAAAATATCTGTTGCTTACCTTGTCTATACTTTTCATTTTGAGTTCTTGTACTAAAAAAAGAGGTCCTAAAGAAGTTTGTTTTTATATTTCAAAAGAAAAAGTTACAGTTGGCGATACAATATACTTATTCAACTGTTCGAAAAACTACGACAACCAAATCTGGTTTTTCTCCGATGGCACTCAGCAAACTAACCGTAATGCTTATTATGTACCTACATCCACAGGAATACATACCATACATTTACGTATTGGTGATTATTTCATGATAGATACTACTGGTAATCACAAAACAATAGAAGCTATATAATTCCGCACTTGAATGGACGGAACATCAACTAAAAGTATAGCCCTTCCCCTTATACTTTCCCTTGTACTTATTGTTGGAATGTTTTTAGGCTTTCAATTAGCAAGAAAACAACCTCAAGAATTGAACACCAAAAGCGAAAAAGAATCGCTGGATGACCTAGTGTCTTTAATCGAAAAAAAATATGTTGATAGCATTTCAAAAGAAAAACTTTTACAAGATGGCATAGATGGTATTTTATCTAATTTAGATCCACACACAGTCTATATCAACAAAGAAGACTTACCTCGAAGTGATGAAGAACTAGAAGGTAGTATATATGGAATTGGCATAGAATATTATATATCAAACGATACTGCTACCATTTCTTACGTCTTGCCTCAGGGGCCTTCGGCTTCTAAAAACTTCAAGCCTGGAGACCAAATTATTACTATTAAAAATGATACTGTAGCAGGCAAAAAACTTAGTCAAAATACAATTAGTAAAAAGATAAAAGGTCAAAAACAAAATAGTATTAGTATAGGTGTAAAACATCTAAACCAAAGTTTTGAAACTATTACGGTACAAAGAGATTATGTAAACCTGCCCAGCGTGTATTCTTTTTTAGACACCTACAATAAGACTGCATATATACAGATACAACTTTTTTCAGAAAATACATATGCTGAATTTTATGATGAATTAATAACTTTAAAATCAAAAAAAATAGATAAACTCATCATAGATGTAAGAAATAATCCTGGAGGCTATATGGATGCAGCAACCGACATTTTAGATGAATTGGTAGCTGGCAAACAACTTTTAGTAAGCACAAAAAGCAACAGCAAAAAAACTTCATATTATGCTTCAAAAAACGGTTTATTTGAGAAGGGCAAAATTGCAGTATTGATTAATGAAAATGCAGCTTCGGCTAGTGAAATTTTGGCTGGCACACTGCAAGATTTAAAACGTGCTACTATAATTGGTGCCCCAAGTTATGGCAAAGGACTTGTACAAGAACAGTTTGACTTGCCCAATGGCGCTGCCATACGCATTACCACAGCCCGATACTATTTGCCCAGCGGCAGAAATATACAAAGAGCCTACGACCATGGTAGAGATGCTTATTATGTAGATCATTTAAAAAAAACAAGCTATCAGCATGACACAAGCAATAAGAATACACAAACTAATGGCATAGTACCTGATCTTTTCCAATCAGATGATACTAGTTTTTATCAAATAGAACACTCCTATTTTGAACAAAATATAATGGAACAAGTAGCTCAACATTATTTTTTAAAACAAAAAGAAAAGCCAAAAGACCTTCAAGATTTTTTGCAACAATCTGACTTAAATAATGAATGCAAAATACTACTTCAAGAACATTTAGAAGCTAAGCATCTAAAACCCATGACAACGTTGAGCAACAAAGCTCAAACTATTCTTTTGAATGTAACAAAAGCTCATATAGCTAAACTATTTTTTGGACAACAGGCTTACTATCAAGTATTGATACCCAAAGACCCTGTGTATCTAAAAGCCTTGAGAGCACTGCAATAAAATGGCAACCCTTTTTTTTGTAAGTACTATTAATAAAAAGCACTTCATAGGCACACATCATTATACCCAAAATGACTACCTTTGAAAACTATTTTTTAAAACAGGATTACTAAAATAATATGAAAAATAACATTGTAGTCAGTGGCATTCGGTCAACAGGCTTTTTACATATAGGAAACTATTTTGGAGCCATCCAAAACTATATCAAAATGCAAGAACAATATGAATGCTATTTTTTTGTAGCCGATTATCACGCATTAACGACACACCCCGAACCCGCTGCACTCAAACCCAATGTATTTAGAGTTTTGGCCGAAAATATTGCATCTGGATTGGACCCCGAAAAAGTAGCGCTTTTTGTACAAAGTGATATACCCGAAATTCCTGAACTCTATTTGATGCTCAACATGCTTGCTTATAAAGGAGAACTGGAAAAAACAGCTTCATTTAAAGAAAAAGCACGAAGCCAACCCGACAATATCAATGCCGGTTTGCTTACCTACCCCACGCTTATGTCGGCCGATATATTGATACACAGAGCGCACTATGTGCCCGTAGGAAAAGACCAAGAACAACATTTGGAAATGGCACGCAATTTTGCTACTCGCTTTAATCATCGATATGGAGAGATATTTCCCATGCCGCAACCTTTTAATTTTGGCAATGCATTAGTAAAAGTGCCCAGTTTGGATGGAAATGGCAAGATGAGCAAAAGTGAAAATGAAAATGCAACTATTTATTTAAGCGACAATGACGAATTGATTCGAAAAAAAATAATGAAAGCAAAATCAGACCAAGGACCAAGCGAGCCCAACAGTGAAATGCCAGATTATATCCAAAATTTATTTATGCTGATGCAATTAGTATGCAAGGAAGATGTAATAAAAAAATATACAGCCGATTATAATCAATGTAGTATACGTTATGGCGATATGAAAAAACAATTGGCAGAAGATATGATACTCTTTGTAAAACCCATACGCGAAAAAAGCCTGGAGCTACAACAAAACACTCCATTTCTGCAAAAAATAATGCTTGAAGGCAAAGAAAAAGCCAGAAAAAGTGCTTCAGACACTTTATCATTGGCTCGAAAACTAATGGGTATAAATTTTTATACCTAATAGCAAGGCATTTTATAAAAATTACCTTTACTTTGATTTCTCTATAGTTTACACCTATTTTATATCCTTTTATTATGGCTAAAAAGAAAACTCCATTAAAACATATTGCTATAGCTGGCAATATTGGTGCTGGCAAAACCACACTAACAAAAATTTTAGCAAAACATTTTAATTGGATACCCCATTTTGAAGATGTAGAAAACAACCCCTACCTCAACGATTTTTATAATGATATGCATCGTTGGAGTTTTAATTTACAAATATATTTTTAAATAGTCGTTTAAAACAATTGGTTGATATAAAAATGGCGAACATACCGTAATCCAAGATCGTACAATTTATGAAGATGCCTACATTTTTGCGCCCAACTTGCATGAAATGGGACTTATGAATAAACGCGATTTTGAAAATTATAAAAACTTTTTTGAGACGCTGAAAACTATGGTTAGCCCTCCAGATTTACTTATATACCTAAAAGCCAGTGTACCTACCCTTGTAGGGCAAATACAAAAAAGAGGTCGTGAATATGAAGAAAATATACGTTTGGACTATTTAAAACGGCTCAATGAGTATTACAATAACTGGCTTGATAAATATGAAGATGGTAAACTCTTAGTAATAGACATAGATAAAATCAACTATGCAGAAAACAAAGATGATTTAGCAAAAGTTATAGACACTATAAATGCCGAAGTAAACGGTTTATTTTAAATAAAATTATTTTTTGACAAGTATATTGATTGGATTTTAAATTTTAATCTATTATTTTTGCTGAGAAATTTAATACAACATGCAAGAAGCAAACGAAACACCACAATACATTGACAATCCTGTTGATATTGAAATAAGTAAACCGTCCAAATCAAGATTTTTATTCTTATTAGGTTTGTTTGGTTTTTTACTATTTGCTTTTGGATGCAATTATGGTTTATTTACTAAACGTTTTAAGAGTACAGAAAAGATAGAAGTGCCCGAAAATTTAAAAAGCACGCCTAAATATCACTAATCTCTATAACAAGGCATGATACATTGCCAACACAACACAGCTGTAGTAGTACTTAGCTACAACGGCAAAGATTTACATCAACAATTTTTCCCTTTATTGCTTGAACAAGCTGTACACTATGATGTAGTATTGATAGACAATGCTTCTACCGATGATACAGCCCTATATGTGGCTACACATTTTCCTCAAGTAAAAATAATCAAACTTCCTATCAATAAAGGATTTGCCAATGGCTACTACGAAGGTTTAAAACAAATTGATGCCAAATATTATGTTTTATTAAGTGCTGATTTCGAAATCACGGAAAATTGGTTTGCACCACTACACCAACTTTTAGAAACCCATCAGGATATAGCGGCTTGCCAGCCTAAAATAAAATATTATAAAGACAAAAAAATGTTTGAATACGCTGGAGCTGGTGGTGGATTTATAGACAAATGGGGCTATCTATTTTGTAGAGGGCGTATCTTTTTTACGTTAGAAGAAGACCAAAATCAATATGATGATACTATAGAAACTTTTTGGGCAGGAGGTGGTTGCATGTTTATACGCTCCTCTGTATATCACAACTTAGGTGGCCTCGACAAAGATTTATATGCCCATATGGAAGAAGTAGATTTGTGCTGGCGTATGAAAAATGCAGGGCATCGTATTGCCTATTGTGGTGCCAGTACAGTATATCATATAGGTGGCAGTGTAATTAGCTATGGGAGTCCACAAAAAATTTTTTACAACTATAGAAACAATTTGATTTTGATATTAAAAAATGTGCCATGGCAAACCCTCCTTTGGCTCTTTCCACTTCGCTTATTGCTCGATGGAATTAGTGGTTTAAGAGCTTTACTAAAAGGACAATTTCAAGAAACGATAGCTATTATAAAAGCACATTGGAGTCTATTTATTCGTATAGGATTTTGGTATAAGAAACGAAAAGCATCTCTTCAACATGTTAACTCATATACTAAAACATGTATTTACCCTCGTGCCATGATAGTGGACTATTTTTTCAAGAAAAAACATTTCTTTACAGACTTGGACTTCCCCACCAAAAAAGTATAAGGACTTACAACTATCATCTAATTTTTCCTTATGCTAATACACACAAAATTCTCCCCTTTATTTGGCGCAAAATTTTATTACCTTATTTAACTTTTGAAACAAGATAAACCCAAGTTATGTAATAGAAACGACAGAAAGAAGTGAACCACTTACATAATTTGGTTTAAAGAATTATTTAGCCTTATTTTAAATAACAAATTTCTTTATTTTATTATTTATATTATCTTTAGTACTTGAAAAAGTAAAACATAAACTATATGAGAGGTGTAAACCATGTATTTTTAATCGGCAATTTGGGCAAAGACCCTGAAATTCAGTATATTGAAGGAAATATACCTGTTGCAAAATTCCCTTTAGCTACTACAGAAACATACAAAGACAAAAAAGGAGTTACGATACCTCAAACAGAATGGCACAATATTGTACTATGGCGTGGTTTGGCTGAATTATCGGCCAAATATCTAAAAAAAGGAAGTTTAGTGCATATTGAAGGAAGCTTACGAACACGTTCATGGGAAGATAAAGATAAAAATAGACGATTTATGACTGAAATCATAGCCTCTAACTTGGTGATGCTTGATAAAAGATCGAATGATCATAAGGAAATGGGCTACGATGATAATGCCGATATTTCATCAACCAATGAAGATTTAACTACAGATTTTCACACAGACGATGAATTACCATTTTAATTATATTTGCAATTAATTATTTTTTTGCTATCGCAAAAAACATTGTTCACGAAATCTAAAATCATTGGACCCCGACGCTGCCTTAACTATTTCCACAAGTATTTTGAATGTTGTTTTAAGCAACAACGCCTCCATTATTTTGTCTATACTTATTTTGTTTTTGCTATTACTAACAGCTATAGTAGCCGGAAGTGAAGTTGCCTATTTTTCACTTTCAGTAAAAGACATTAATTATATAAAACAAAAAGAAAATACTACGCATAGTGCTATTTTGAAATTGCTCGAAAAACCAAAGCATTTCATAGCCACTTTATTAATCTGCAATAATTTTTTAAGCATTGGCGTTATCATTACGACCAATATGTTGGTAGGTAGCCTTCTCAATATTGAGGAATTATTGCCAGGTCTATCGCATCAGCTTATTACCATTATCAATGTGCTTATACAAGTTGTTATTGTTACATTTTTCTTAGTATTATTTGGTGAGGTATTGCCCAAGGTGTATGCTACACAAAATAATATAAGAATGTGTAAGTTTACGGCTCCAGGTCTTTTGATTTGTTATAAAATATTGAGACCACTCAGTAATTTTTTAGTAAAATCTACAAAATTTATTGAAGGACGTTTTAAATCGAACCCAAGCAATGAAATTAGCAGCGAAGATGTAGAACATGCAATTGAACTAACTGTAGGAAACACTGCTACCAAGGAAGAGGTAAATATCTTTAAAGGCATATTAAAATTTGATGATATAACGGTAAAACAAATTATGAAAACGCGTTTAGAGGTTATAGGTGTACCGTACCATTCAACATTTGAAATGGTCAAGTCTGTAGTGAGAGAAAATAGTTTTTCGAGAATGCCAGTATACGACAATAACCTTGATGAAATTAAAGGGATACTGCACACTAAAGATTTATTAGAATTTATAGCACAAGAACAATTTGATTGGCACAACATAATGCGCCCTGCCATATTTGTACACGAAACAAAGTTGATAAAAGATTTACTTAAAACCTTTCAGCAACAAAGAAAACATATGGCTATAGTAGTTGATGAATTTGGAGGCACTTCTGGCGTAGTAACCTTAGAAGATATAATGGAAGAAATTATTGGCGAAATCAAAGATGAATTTGATGATGATGAATTTCAGTATAAAAAAATAGATGCCAACAATTATATTTTTGAAGGTAGAACGTTGATAAATGACGTTTGTAGAATTATTGGCGAACCCATAGAAACCTTTGAAGAGGTACGAGGCGAAAGCGATTCTATAGCAGGTTTAGCATTAGAAATCGCGGGGCGTTTTCCTCAGGTAAATACTGTAGTGAGTTATGAAAATTTTGATTTTACCATTTTGCAAGTTGATAAAATGCGAATAGTGAAATTAAAATTAAGTATTAAAGAAGAAACAATACCTGATAACGAATCAACTGAGTAAAACGATATTATTGATATACAAAAAAGAGGTTGTCCAAAAAGGGGTTTGAACTGCTTGAGGTCTCAGTATTTGAAAATTATTTCCGATACCTCCCCGAATAAAAAAGAGGCTGCCAATGCTTTTTGGACAGCCTCTTTTTCTTTTTATAGACAGTAAGCTATTTCTTTTGGAATTTGATTACCTCTGTTTTTTCAGCATTTTTAATCACAATATTATACATACCATTGGCCAAAGCTTGCAAAGGAATTGAAATTGTTTTCTTTTCATTCTTTATTTCATAAGCGTTTGAGTAAACAGTTTTACCAGACATGTCATACATTTTTATTTCATATAAATCTTCCATTTCTGATTGAATAACAATATAAACAGTAGAAGAAGCTGGGTTAGGATACAAACTGATTCCGTTGTGAATACAATCTATTTTTACGGTAAAAGATTTGCTGTAAGAAATTTTTTGATCTTGGTCTATTATTTCTAAGCGATATTCATAATCTCCATCTTGTATTTCAGTATCAGTATAGCTATATGATTGTTTTTGAGTACTATTCCCTTTTGATTGAACACTGGCGATAGTTTGAAAATCAGATTGTGTAGTTTTTCTTTGAATATTGTATTTGTTTATATTCAATTCATTTTCTGTAGTCCATGTTAATTTAGCTGTGCAATTTTCTTCAAAAGCATTAAATTCTAATTTGCTAATTGGTAATATAACAGCAACTTTAACCAACAAATGCAAAGTAGCCTGAGTACAAGCCTGTGGAGTAGCATCATCGCATACAGTATACATATAATCTACAGGCCCTGTAAAATTAGTAGCTGGCGTAAACAAGTATGAACCATCAGAATTAAATTCTACAGTACCTTCTGCTGTAGAAATAGATTGAGCCTGAACTTCTAAAACATTTCCCTGTGGATCTGTGTCATTCGATTTCACATTGCCAGATGTAGGAGTATTTTCTATGGTAGTTTTATAATCATCCGCTGCAGAAACTGTATTAGCTGCATTTACAGGCAAAACTGTGATGATTTGAGTAGCAGTAGCACAATTTGGTATAGCTTCATTATCACAAACTTGATATTCAATAGTATCAATACCCACAAAACCGTTTGCTGGTGTATACGTTATTTCTCCTGTAGCAGTATTTACTGAAGCAGTTCCATTATTTGGTTGAGTAGCTATAGTGACACTGGATGGATTTAGAGTACCTCCATTATTACCCGACTCGTCATTGGCCAATGAGTTAACTACAACACTTTGGCCTTCTATAACAGATGCTATATCCGTATTTGCAACTGGCGGGTTAGTAGAAACCGAATTATCTATAATTGTAATAGTCAATTCTTCTTGAGGACAATTCGTAGTTTGTCCACTAACACACACAGGTACTAAGTAGGTATAAACACCAGGTGTTGGAGCAGAAAATGTATAGGTGCCATCTGGGTTCATACTAATAGTAGCACCTACTGGGTTTGAAGAAGAAGGTACTGGAGTGCCATAACTACTTCCTGTAGGTACTACATCGTTAGTGCTTACATTTCCATTTACAGTTTCATTGATATTGGCAACATTAAGATCTGGATGATGCTCTACATGAGGTATAGTCCATGTATAAGCACTCACTTGGTCATCATTTAGACTATTAATGCCATTGGTATATGGAGGTGGTGTTATATTGACATTAAAACCATTTTGAGGGCTTGACTCGGTCGAATTTGAAGTAACAGTATATTCAATTAGAATAGTACCTACTCCACCATTTAATGCGTCTGGAATCATTTGATTTTGTAAGCCTTGATACGAATTTGATAGTGCATCATATTGCCAATCAAAATAGTTTGCAAAGGTTCCACTGATTGCATCCACTGGATTTGTAGTACTTGGCACACCTCTCGAAAGAGTAATAATAAGTACCATTTCTTGATTCACTACGTAAGGCATTGTATTATCTCCAGAGTTTCCGACTATGAAGGATAAGGTACCTTGACCATTTGAAGCCACGTCATATAACGGTGCTGGTGTTACTATTCCTTGAGCTACAAAAGGATTCAAACTTTGTGCATGTTCCAAAAAAGGGAGTAACAATGCTGTAATTAAAACTATTATTTTTTTCATACTATTATTTTATTATTTAGTCAATCAAATTTTATTAATTATGGAAGAAGTCTGCTGCTTCCGAATCTGTGTTATTATTAGTTCTTGTTTCTGATCCGCTTCCTGAAGATATGGTACTTGTCATGGTGTACTTACCATCAGAGTTTAATGGATTAAATGTAGCTGTGAACCCAAAGGTAGAGAAAGATCCAGCATTAATGGTAGCTGTAGTCGTGAAAACATGGAAGAATAAATTCGAACCATCATATGTCCACTGGCTATTATTTAATGTGGTAAATCCAATATTTGTTAGAGCTGGATTATATGTAAAGCTAACTCTATTATCCTTAGGAATTCTAACGGTAATAGTACCATTGGTATTCACCATGTTTAATTCAGTTACTCTAACCGTAGTATTGAATGTAGAAGTACCATGCAATACATTTGGCGTTATGGTAATATTAGGTGTTACGTCTGGTGATTTTACCATAAAGTAAACGGTCGCACTATCACAAGCCGAAGGTGTTCCATTATCACAAACAACATACGTGTAACTTGCTGGACCCACATTACCTGTTGCAGGAACAAAAGTATATGTTCCATTTGCATTAAGAGTAAATGTACCATTGGAATCACTTATTGTTTGTGCAGTCACGGTCATAGTATTACTTTCAGGATCAATATCATTAGCTAATACATTTCCAGTTGCGGTTACATTCATTCCAGTTAATTTATAATCATCTACAGCTTCAACACTATTTGGAGTTCCAATAGGGTTTGCAGTGATAAATACATATTCTGTGTCGCATTTTGCAAAAGGAACTTGATTGTCACATGTTGCATATAACAATGAATCTGTACCTACAAATCCTGTATTTGGAGTGTACGTTATTGTACCATCTGTATTGACTACAACAGTTCCATTATTTGGTTGAGAAACTATAGTCGGATTTGATAGTGTACAAGTAGGTCCATTATTACATTGATCATTGGATAATACATTTACTGTTACCGGATTTCCTTCAATGATAGTTGCTACATCTGTATTAGCTGTTGGAGAGTTTGTTACTATAGCAGGATCTAATACTGTAATAGTTAGTAATTCCTCAGGGCAGTTTGTGGTTTGACTTGGAGGACAAACTGGTACTAAGAATGTATACTCACCTGCCACTGTTGGTGTGAATGTATAGCTACCATCGGTGTTGACTGTTGGTAACGCTGTTGAAGGATTTGAAGGATTCGCAATAGGTGTACCATAGGTAGAACCTATAGGTACGTTGTCATTGAAATTTAGGTCTCCCGTTACAGGTGTATTAATAATCGTTACATTAATATCAGGTTCAGTTTCAAATTCAGATACTGGTGCATCTATTGTAATATAAGTTGTATCGCAAATTCCATTTTTACAAGCTACGACACATGTAGTACCGCCTATGGTTGTTCCAGGGTTTGGTGTAATGGTTACACAACCATTTTGCATCTGGTGCACTTTGTGTATAGCCTGCTGGAGTTCCACATGTACTATACGTTTGTCCACCTGCTGTTAAATCATCTGCTGTTACAACACACGCTGTAACTGGACATGTAGGACAACTTGGTGTTACCGTTACACTGTCTGGTGTTGGTAGTATTGTAGGAGGATCTATTGTAATATAAGTAGTATCGCAAATTCCATTTTTACAAGCTACGACACATGTAGTACCGCCTGTAGTTGTTCCAGGGTTTGGTGTAATGGTTACACAACCATTTGCATCTGGTGCACTTTGTGTATAGCCTGCTGGAGTTCCACATGTGCTATACGTTTGTCCACCTGCTGTTAAATCATCGGCTACTACACACGCTGTTACTGGACATGTAGGACAACTTGGTGTTACCGTTACACTGTCTGGTGTTGGTAGTATTACTTCGTCGACTAAAATATGCAATGTTGCATTTGCACACACAACAGGCAATCCATTATCACAAACAGAATATACAAAATCTACAGGGCCATTAAAACCAGTAGCTGGAGTAAAGGTATAGGTTCCGTTGCTATTTAAAATTAGAGTACCAGCTGATGTAGTAATATTTTGGGGTGTAACAGTTTGAGTATCGCCCTCTGGGTCGCTATCATTTGTTAATACATTTCCGTTACTAACGCCACCATCTGAAAATACATAGTCATCACTTGCTGTAGTTGTATTCTGACTTGCTGGAGGTAATACTGTAATTATTTGAATTGCATTAGCACAATGAGCTGGTATAGCATCATCGCAAATTTGATAAGTTATAGTATCTGTACCTACAAAACCTGTATTTGCTGTATATGTAATTTCTCCTGTTAAAGGATTTACTGTAGCTGTACCATTATTAGGTTGTGTAGTTATAGAAATACTTGATGTATCTAAAGAATGTATTGGATTACCAGATTCATCATTAGCTAAACTATTTATTGTAATAGGGTTAGTGCCTAATGTGGTAGCAATATCTGTATTTACTACTGGTAAACTATTAGTATCCGAAGGATCTAAAACAGTAATTGTTAATAATTCTTCAGGGCAAGCTACGGTCTGTCCAGGAGGACAAACTGGCACTAAGAAATTATATTCACCAGGCATGCTAGGTGTAAAGCTATACGTACCATCGGTATTTATTACTGGCAAATCAGAATTAGGATTCGCTGGATCTGCTGTAGGATTACCATATGTAGTACCTATTTCAATATCATCGTTTGTACTTAAATCTCCAGAAACAGATGTGTTTATAGTGGTTACATTAAAATCAGGATCTGTATCAAATGGTATAGTAGAAGGATTTACCAAAACATGCAATGTAGCACTATCGCAACTACTTGGCGTTCCATTATCGCAAACTTGATATGTAAAATCAATAGGACCGCTAAATCCTGAAGCTGGTGTAAATGTATAGGTTCCATCGGTATTCATAACAAGTGTACCATCAGGAGTTGTGACATTTTGTGCTACAACAGTTTGGCTATCTCCTTCAGGGTCAGTATCATTAGCTAAAACATTTCCTGTAGCAGAACCATTATAAGTTACATCAACAAAGTCATCGCTAGCATCTGTTGAATTAGCAGTACCAACAGGCAATACTGTAACGATTTGAGTAGCACTTGCGCAGTTTGCAGGAATAGCATTATCACATACTTGATATATGATAGTATCTAAACCTACATAACCCGAATTTGCTGTATAAGTAATTTCACCTGTCAAAGGATCTACAGTTGCTATTCCATGCAAAGGAGGGTTTGTAATCGTAACAGATGAAGTATCTATAACATAAATTGAATTTCCTGAGGCATCATTAGCTAAAGTATTTATTTGTACAGGGTTATTACCTATTGTTGTAGCAACATCTGTATTTACTATTGGTTTATTGTTATTAACAGTAGGGTCTAAAACAGTAATAGTTAATAACTCAGAAGGACAATCTATTGTTTGCCCTGGAGGACATACTGGCACCATGAAATTATAAGTTCCAGGTAATGTTGGTGTAAATGTATAGGTGCCATCTGAGTTAATAATTGGTAATGTAGCATTAGGGTTTCCAAATAATGGCACTGGTGTTCCATATTCAGATCCAGCTAACACATTATCATTTGTATTTAAATTGCCAGAAACAGGGTTACCCAAATTAGTAACATTGACATCTGGTTCGGTCTCAAATTCTTTAACAAGAATATGCAAAGTAGCGCTATCACATGCAGAAGGGTTTCCTAAGTCGCAAACTGTATATACAAAGTCTGCATGTCCGCTAAATCCAAAGGCTGGTTCAAAAGTATAACTTCCGTTTGTATAAAGTGTAAACACACCTTCTGCAGTAGTTATAGTTTGTGTAGTTGCTACTTGTTTTTGCCCTTCAGGATCAGTATCATTTGATATTACATTACCAGAAAGCGTATTTCCTTGCAAGGTACTTGCAAAATCATCATCGGCAAATGTAGTATTAGGACCTACAGTAGGTAATACTTCAACTATTTGAATAGCGTCGTTACAGTTAGCAGGAGTTGCATCATCACATACTTGATAGGTTATAGTGTCTTTCCCTACAAAACCTGAATTAGCAGTATATGTAATATCTCCTGTATTAGGATTCACACTAACAGTACCATGTTGAGGTTGAACAGTGACAGTAACACTTGAAGGTACTAATGATGTATTCTCATTTCCTGATTCATCATTACCTAAACTATTTATGGTAACAGGATTTGTACCAATGGTAGTACTAATATCAGTATTGGCTATTGGAATATTAGTTAAGACATTTGGATTTAATACATTAATGGTTAATAGTTCTGTAGGACAATTCACTGTTTGTCCGGGAGGACATACAGGAATTAAGAAATTGTATTCCCCAGATGCATCAGGAGTAAAGGTATAGGTTCCATCAGGATTTACCATCGGCAATACAGTGCTTGGGTTAGAAGGATTTGAAGGAGGATTACCATACGTAGTTCCAGTTGGAACATTATCATTTGTATTTACATTTCCTTGTGTAGATGTATTAATATCTGTTACGTTGATGTCCGGATAAGTATTTGTACAAGCAGTATAGCTAACTATAACTTCTACGGTTGTTGGCAAACTTTGACAACCTAAATTTTCACAAACTGCATAGTATGTTTTGTTGAGTGATGGGTTTACTACATTTGATGAAACTACAGTTAAACTTGCATCTTCGTACCATACCAATGTAGATCCACTACACGAAGCAGAAAGCGTTGCACTTGAACCAGGACAAATGACAGAAGGTGTTGCTAATGCAAAAGGTGGTGCAGGTGGTGCTGCAGCATTGACTAATGTTACCGCTAATCTATTTGAGCCAGAAGGACAAATTAAATAGCTAACATTAATGTCTGAATAATTTCCTGCTGTTAAACCACTTATTGTAATACAACCATTTGCATCTGCTGTTTGATTCGTTAAAGGTGTTTGCCAAGCTGTATTCTTTTTATAATTTACAGTGTATCCAGCTTCATTGGGTATCAAACCACACACTTTAATACTACCATCACTTGTACCACAACCTGAAGGACTTACATTGTCTGTAGTATTATTCGTAATCGTTGGACATACATAACATCCATGTATTGTAGTATCCAATGCATCTGTATATGTAGTTGCAATTACCGGAGTTCCGTTGTCTAAAGAAGTTTCTAAATAGTTCATATACCCATTAGCACCTACAGTTCCAGTAAATTGATAATAAGGTGTAGTATTCGTTGTCATACCAGCCTCTAAAGCATCTGAACAACCATCACCATCAGAATCTAAGTCTAAAGAATTTACAATTCCATCTCCATCAGTATCAGCTTCAGGGTCATAATAGCACTGTGGCACATCAATATTCACACGTTCATTAATAAATGAATTATTATAAAAATCAACTTGGTGATATTCATAAACATATGGGTGATCATAATCCGCTTCTACAATTAAATCCATTACACCAGCACCATCAGGAGCAAAGTCAGGATTTGTGAGTATTTCACCACTATGGTAATAGCTAACTCCATTTCGTTCAAGTACATGTTCGTAAACTTCTGTAAATACACCAACGGTAGGGCTACCATCAATATTATTTCCTAATATAGCATAATGTTGTCCTGGGTGATTAACCCAAACATCTGCATAACCTGGTTGAATAATTCTAAAAGGTGATTTGATTGTAATACCTGGTAAAGGAGCAATCTTTATTTGAAAGTAATGGTCGCCTCCATATACACTTTGCAAGGTCACAAATGTACATCTTGTTAATGTTTGCGCTGTACCTGTGGATTGTACCGTATATCCCGACTGACCAGCAGGTATTTCGAAGGATACATCGGCTACTTTTATTCCATCTCGCAATAGGTCACCAGCATATTTATTTCCAGAAATTACAAAATTTGCATAAGACCAAAAGTTAGGAGAACATTTGATTGACTCTTCTATGTCTAAAATCCCATCATTATCATCATCTATATCTACATAATCAGGTATTCCATCAGCATCAGTATCTGTACAATCATTCTCTAAATAAGCTACCGATGCACTTGCATTACTGTAACATCCATTAACTGTAGACTTTGCGTACAAATAATAGTTTTGAGCACTATCAATATTAGTGATATTTGAAACCAAATCAGCTGGTGTAGGATTCGTGTTTACAGTATGCCATTCTAATGTTGTATTGGATGCTGGATTTGGTTGAACATCTAATAAACTTGCTGATGTTGCAGGACACACATTCTGAATATTTACAGCTGTTGGGACTGGTGTTGCTATAGTTGGATTGGCAATAACTTTTGTAACAGAATTGGAAATACAACCTGTAGAAGTTAGTCTTGAACGCACATAATATGTACCAGCAGGCATATTCAAATAAGTTGTAGTAGAAGAAAAAAGTAGCGCCACTGTCTATACTAAATTCGTAATTAGCAAGTGGTGTAGGAGCTGTAATAGTTAATTTCCCGTTGGGAGAAAAACAATTTGTATTATTTACTACAGTTACAGTAGGCACCGTAACAGCAGGGTTATTGATAGTTTTATTAGCCACAGCACTTTCACATCCTGATGCAATATTCTTTACTCGTGTATAATAAACACCTCCCGGTAAATTAAGGAAGTTAATATTGGATTGATATGTAGCACCACTATCTATACTAAATAAATAATTGACTAATGGTGTTGGCGATGAAAATACAATCTTACCAGTAGGAGCATTACAGTTTGTATTATGCGTTATGGTAGAAATTGGCGCAGCTATAGTTGGGTTCGTAATTGTTTTAGACACAACAGAAGAAACGCATCCCGATGATATTTGCCTAGCTCTGATTTTGTATATACCAGCAGGCAAATTTGTAAATTCATTACTTGCCTGATAGGTCATACCACTATCTACACTAAACTCATAAAGCCCAAGTGGTGTTGGAGCTGTAAAGGTAATTTTACCATTTGGCGTACTACAATTTGTATTATTGACAACTGTAGCAGCAGGAGCAGCAATAGCTAAATTTGTTAATGTTTTAGTAGCTGAATTTGAAACGCAACCAGTGATATTTGATTTTACACGTACATAATAAGTACCACCAGAAAGCCCAGTTTTGATATTGTTTGAACTAAAAGTAGCTCCACTATCTACACTAAATATATAATTTGTCAAAGGTGTAGGTGCTGTAAATGTAATAGTACCGTTTGGTGTATTACAGTTTGTGTTATTAACAAGTGTTACCGTTGGCGCTACTATTGCTGCCGGTGCATTTGTAATAGTTTTGTTTACTATAGCCGACTTACAACCAGTAGAAAGTGATTTAATAACTACACTATAAGTATTTGCTGCTAAGCCTGTAAATGTAGATGTAGTTTGAAAACTTGAACCTCCATTAATACTAAACGTATAATTGGCTAATGGTGTAGGTGCTGTAATATTGATAGACCCATTATTTACTATACATGACGTGTTATTTGTTACTGCAGCAGTTGGTGATGTGACTGCTGGATTATTTAAAGTTTTTGAAACTACATTTGATGTACAACCTGTGCTTATTAATTTTGAAACAACGCTATAAGTTCCACCTTCTAAATTTGAAAATAAAGTACTTGCTTGAAATGTCAAACCGCCATCAATACTAAATTCATAATTGCTCAATGGTGCAGGTGCTGTAATCGTTATGCTACCATTTGGAGATGTACAATTTGAAGGATTAGAAGTTGTAGCTGTTGGAATAGTTACGGCTGGGTTGGTAATAGTTTTTGAAGACACTGCCGAAGTACATAACAAAGCTAAGTTTCTTGCTTTAACAGTATAAGTACCAGCTGATAGATTACTAAACAATGGTGAACTTTGATACGTTGCTCCTCCATCTATACTGAATTCATAATTTGTTAAAGGTGTTGGTGATGTAATATTTATACTACCATTTGGTGTATTACAATCTGTTACATTCGTTACAGTTGATACTGGTGCAGCAATTGCTGCTGGAGCATTTGTCAAGTTTTTATTTACAGGATTCGAAGTACAACCTGTAGAAATCAAACGAGCAACTAAAGGATATGTACCTCCATTAAGTCCAGTAAAAACTGTATCTGTAGAAAATGTCAAACCTCCATCAATACTAAATTCATAATTAGATTTTGGAGTAGGTGCTGAAATTGTAATAACCCCGTTAGGAGATGTGCTACAGCTAGTATTATTAGTTAAAGTTGCATTAGCAGCCGTTACTGTTGGGTTTGCTATTGTTTTTGCTACCACGTTTGACTCGCATCCTGTGACTATTGATCTTGCACGAGTACTATAAGAACCTCCAGATAAGTTTGTAAAAATATGGCTTGTGTCATAGCTTACACCACCATCTATACTGAATTCATAATTGGTAGTAGGAGTTGGAGAAGTAAAAGTAATAATTCCATTAGATGGATTACAACTTGTAGCATTCGTTACAGTACTTATAGGATTTGTAACTGCAGCAGGTGCATCAGTAATAGCTTTTACTGCAGCAGCAGAAACACACCCTGTTGAAATTAATTTTACTCTTACATTATAGGAACCTCCAGACAAATTTGAAAACAGTTGTGCTGTCTGAAAAGTAGATCCATCATCTATACTAAATTCATAATTCGTTAAAGGGGTTGGCGCTGTAATATTGATAGACCCATTTGGATTTACACAATTTGTATTATTTACAGATGTAGCTGTAGGTGTTGTAACTACCGTACTTGAAATGACTTTTGTAGCTATTGCAGATTCGCAACCAGTAGCTATTGAACGTGCTCGTACATCATACGAACCTATATCAAGACCTGTGTATGATGCTTAGCAGCTTGATAGTATCGCCACCATCAATACTAAACTCATAATTGGTTAAAGGTGTAGGTGCTGTTATCGTTAAGATCCATTTGGATTATTACAGTCAGTAACAGTACCTATGGTAACTATGGGAGCCACCAACCGTAGCAGATTGCATTTGTAATTGTTTTAGCTGTTGCATTTGATAAACATCCATTTGATATTAATTTAACTCTTACTCCATATGCACTCACTTCCAAACTATCAAATAAAGGATCTGTTTGGAAATGTATTACCATCATCAATACTAAATTCATAGTTTGTTAGTGGTGTTGGAGAGTTTACTGTAATAGTACCATTTGAAAATAAACAACTGGTATTATTTACTGCGGTTGCTATTGGTACAGTAACAGTCGGATTATTTAACGTTTATTTGTTATTGGCGATTTACAACCTGTAGATATGTCTGGGTGTGTTGGATAAATACCACCTGACAAACTATCGAAAATGGGGCTCGATTGATACGTAACACCTCCATCTATACTAAATTCATAATTGGATAACGGTGTAGGTGATGTAATAGTAATTACACCATTGGTGTATTACAGTCTATAGGGTGTGTTAGTGTTGAAATTGGAGTGGCTACTGCTGCTGGCGCATCCGTAATATTTTGAAACTATTGCCGACTCACATCCAGAGGATATTGGTTTTACTCTTGTTAAATACGTATTTGCTGGCAAGTCTATAAAACTTGTACCTGATTGATACGTATCACCACCATCAATACTGAATTCATAATTGGTTAAAGGGGTTGGTGCAGTAAACGTGATGGTACCATTAGAACCATTACATAAATTATTATTTGTTATAGTTGTAGTTGGCGAAGTGGCAACTGGATTTGAAAGTGTTTTATTTACAATGGCAGATTCGCAACCTGATGATATTAATTTTACTCTTGTTTCATATACACCATCTGTTAAAGCAGTAAATGAAGTACTTGTTTGATAAGTTTGTCCGCCATCTATACTAAATAAATAATTGGTCAAAGGTGTTGGACCTGTAAATGTTATTGCTCCATTACCCGTAATACAAGAAGTTGGGTTTGCCAATGTTGTAACAGGGGCAGTTACTGTTGGAATATTAATAGTTTTTGCAGTAGGATTTGAAACACAACCTGTACTAAGCGACTTTGCATATACACTATACGTGCCTCCTGCTAAAGCAGAAAACAATGGGTCTGGTTGAAAATTGACATTGTCAATACTAAATTCATAATTGGCTAAAGGTGTAGGTGATGTAACAGTTATAGTTCCATTGGGATTTATACAATCTGTAACATTACTTACTGTAGCCAAAGGAGCTGTTACAGCTGCCGGTGCATTGGTAATAGTTTTAGATACAATAGCCGATTCACAACCCGATGCAATAGAGCGAACTATGATATCATAAGCACCTGCGGGTAAATTAGTAAATGAAGGGCTTGATTGATAAAATCCACCACCATCAATAGCAAATTCATAATTAGTTAATGGAGTTGGACCTTAAAGTGATTGAACCATTGGTTCCGGTACAAAATGTATTATTTGAAACGGTTGCTACGGGGGCCCCAATAGCAGGATTCGTTACAGAAACCGCTGCTGTTGCAGGGCTGTAACAATTATTTATATCATCATGATAATAGGCATAATGAATACCTGTAGAACTCGTAGGCATAGTCACTAAATTCGCCGCTGTAGGGTTCGTAGCTACTGTGTGCCACTCCAATGTCATATCAGGCGGTGTAGTACTTGACACCAATACATTTAAATCTGCTGTCAATGAAGGACACTTGAGTACTGCTGAATTAGCACTCAAAGTAGGAGCAGCTATGGCAGGAGAACATGCCTGTGAAAAAGCCTTTTGATTTAAAATGAAGAGAAGTGAAGTGAAAATTAGAAGTCTTGCATTTTTCAAAAATTTCAAATTAGTCATAAATACCATTATTTAATTAGTTATAAAAATATTGAACTCAAACCCTATACACGAAGTATGCCAAAAATCTTCGCTTTTAAAATTCTGAGCATATTTTGTTAATATTTACTATTTTACAGATTAAATATTTTATTAATATTATTTATACTTATATATTAAACAATCACTTATAGAAAACAAATTGAAGCGAAGCAACTCAATCAGATTATATTTGAAACAAAATTATTAATAAATGACTCTAAAAAAGGCATATCTTTTTCTGTTGTTTTTCTGTATTTCATCCTTCACTTTATTTTCTCAAACTATCGAAAATTTCAACATTTTTGAATTAATGGAACGAGAGGATTTGACTTTAACTCAAATAGAAAATATAGCGGAGCAACATTTTGAAAAAAATGGAAAAGGACAAGGATCAGGGTACAAACATTTTCAACGCTGGCTCTATGAGCAAAAATTTCATGTAGATGATGCTGGATATAAGATTGCTAAAGAAAAAGAAAATGATAACTATGTTTCCGCCTTGCAAAACATGCAAAAAACAAAATATAGATTAAACTGGAATGAATTAGGGCCTAAATCTTTAAATGTCACAAGTAGTTGGAATCCGGGTTTTGGAAGATGCTACACAATTGCTATTCATCCTTCAAACGAAAGTATTATATATGTAGGTACTGATGGAGGTGGCATATGGAAAACGACCAATGGTGGTACAACATGGTTTCCCCTACTCGATTTTGAAAACGCTGCTTGGCAAAATTTTTATCACATTGCATTGAACCCTCAAAATCCAAATACAATATATGCAGGTCTAAAAAATGGTGGAGTTATTAAATCCTACGATGCTGGGGCTACATGGTTTGCTACTGGAGTAGGAACAACTGGAACTCGTAGAATAGTTATCAGTAGCGCAGATACTAATTTAATAATGGCTACAGGCGGAAATGGCATTTATCGATCTACCAATGGTGGCACAAATTGGAATCTCGTTTCCTTTGGGTCAAAAGAAGATTTAACATTCAAACCCAATGACAACAATATCTTGTATGCAAGTTCAAGCAGTTCACAATCTTTTTGGCGTAGCACCGATGCTGGCCAAACATGGACAGTTATAAGCAATGGCATTACCCATTCTGGACGTACGCTTATAGGCACATCGCCTAATAATCCCAATATTGTATATGTAGTACAGGCCAATGGTTCTGTTTTTGGAAGAATGTATAAATCTACAGATGCAGGTTTAAGTTTTACAACTACTATTATTGGCGATTCCTTGAATGGTACCAACTTTTTTGGCTACAGCACCAATGGCACTGGCACAACTGGGCAGGCTACACACGATATGGCCATTGGTGTAAACCCTTCCAATGCTAATGAAGTACATATAGCAGGCATTATTTGTTGGAAATCAACAGATGGTGGTTACAATTTTGATGCCACTACTGCCTGGACGTATCCCAATTCTATTGGCTATAATCATGCTGATGTTCACTATTTACTTTGGGTCAATAATACTTTATATAGTACTAGTGATGGAGGTGCTTTTAAAAGTATCAACAATGCCAATGATTGGATTAATATTTCGTATGGCTTAGGTATCCGTCAATTTTATAGGATAGCCTGTGCAAAAAATGATCCAGCAGTCCTTTGTGGAGGCACCCAAGACAATGGTAGCACGTTTAGACAAAGTACAGGTAATTGGTATGAATGGCTCGGTGCAGATGGTATGGATTGTATTATTAGTCCTGTTAATAGTCTTGTGGCTATAGGCTCTTCTCAATATGGTAGTATTTACAAAACTGTTAATGCAGGCAACAGCAGAACAGGCCTAAGCAAACCTAGCGATGGCAATTGGGTTACTCCTTTGGCTTGGCATCCAACCGACGCAGATACTGTATATGGAGGATGGGATGGTGTTTATTGTTCTCCAGATCAAGGTAGTAATTGGATTAAACTATCGGGCAATACTATTTTAAATAAATTAGATTGCATAGCTGTAGCCCCTAGCAATGCTAATTATATCTATGCCTCAGATGGAGCTCAATTATATATAACTACTAATGCAGGAAACACATGGAACTCCAGTATACCAGGCGGCAACATTACGTCAATATGTGTTAGCCCACTCAATCCAGAAAAAGTATTTATCACGACAACTTCTAGTGCCAATAATGTAAAAGAATCCATTAATGCAGGGTTTACATTTAATAATATTAATGCTGGCTTACCTGCCATAGCAGCCCGTTCTATTGTTGTAGATGATAATCCAGAAGAAAGTATTTATGTGGCTATGAATATTGGAGTATATTATAAAGATAATATTAATCCTAGTTGGGTAGTACATGCCAATGGACTGCCATTAGTAGCTATAAATGAATTGGAAATTCAAAAATCAGGTCAAAAATTGCGAGCAGCTACATATGGAAGAGGTGTATGGGAAAGCGAACTACACCCTGTAGTTTCTACCTGTCAAGAACCATCTAATCCGAAAACTATACTTATAGGCATTCATGAGGCTACCTTGACATGGGATAGCCTTCCCAATGCACAATATTATAAAGTAGAATACAAAGCAAGCAATGAAATAACTTGGCATACAGATACGACCTATACAGCAAGCTATTGGCTTCAAGGATTAAATGACTATACTAATTATGAATGGAGAGTGCAATCTGTTTGCTTTAACAACCAAATAAGTCTGTATGTTTTGGCAGATTTCAAAACATTGCCTTTGCCATGCGAAGCGTATCCAACGAATGTATCTACAAAAAATATAAGTTGTGATACTGCAATGATGTATTATAGCCCCTCTTTGTCTGCTGCTAATCAGCTAATTTATTATAAGCCAGCCCAAGCTAATACTTGGATTGGGAACAATAGTAATCAAAGTCCACATGTATTTACAAACTTAGCCATAGGAAAGTACAATTCAAGTATACAAGGAAATTGTCTTTTAAATCAGACAGATACAATTTTTAGTGATGATTTTTATATAAACTGTAAAGCTATAGCTCAAAGCTCTCAAGAATATATAAGTTTAGTAGCTATAGAAAGTATTTACCGAAAATCGGGTAATGATTTGGGATATTTTTTTGAAAGTAAACAGAGTACCAATCTTATTCCTGGAAGCCAATATACTTTGACTGTTAGTCCTGGGTTTACGACAACAGCATACACTGAGTATTGGGCTGTATATATAGATTTAAATCAAAATGGTATATATGACTTGCCTAATGAACAAATTGCTACAAGTAAGACCATCGGAGATGGTTTTTTTGAGCTTCCGATTTCTATACCCAACAATGTACTATTAGGCAAAACACATATGAGAGTCATAATGAGTTTTAAAGAAATTACAGATCCCTGTCAAACAGGCCTATTTGGAGAAATAGAAGATTATATAATACAATTAAGCACAAATTCCTGTTGGGACATGGGCAAACAATTCCTAACGCAAACAACGCTGTCGCTATTCCGTCTCAAAATGCCTATTTGGTATTTCCGATTCCAACTTCCGATTTTTTACATGTACACTATCTACATGAAGGAAGCGAAGAAGAGGCAAATTATACTATCAGAAGTATAGATGGCAAAACCATATTGACTAAAAAAATAAAACTTCGCAATGGTTTTAATGGCAATATTATTGATATTCGCTCATTGAGTAATGGTACATATTTGTTGCATAGCCACTCTTCCAGTCAAGATTTTGTTCAAAAATTTTCAATTCTACGTTAATAAAAGCTAATACTATGGGATATACATTTTTTTTGGGTAAAGAATGTGAATTTTCTATATTTATAGTGCTATAAAAACAAAGTAATTTTACTACCTTTGCGCCAATTTTAAAACTATGTCAGGACAATTAAAAGAAGTAAGACTCCGAATAAAATCTGTAGGTACTACCCAACAAATTACAAAAGCTATGAAAATGGTAAGTGCTGCAAAACTACGTAAAGCACAAGATGCCATAACTCAAATGCGCCCGTATACCGAAAAGTTGCAAGAAATGTTGGGCAATATCATGGCTGGAGTAGATAGCAACATGAGTGGAGGCTTGAGCCAAGAAAGACCTATAGAAAAAGTACTTTTTATTGTCATAACCAGTGATAGAGGACTTTGTGGAGCTTTTAATGCCAATTTAATTAAATTGACAAAATCTATCATTAAAGAAAAATACAACGAACAATATCAAAAAGGACATGTTACTATTTTGCCATTAGGCAAAAAAGGATATGAAAACTTTGAACGAAATGGTTTTCCATTGGTAGATAAATTTTGGACTATTTTTAGCGACTTATCTTTTGACAAAGTAAAAGAAGCTGCCGAATATGTGCGCAATGCTTATATCAATAAAGAGTTTGATCGTGTAGAATTAATTTATAGCAAATTTAAAAATGCGGCTACTCAAGAGTTTGTTTGTGAGCAACATTTGCCTATACCTAAATCCAACAAGCCTGCGTCTCAAAGCAATAATGATTTTATTTTTGAACCTTCTAAAGAAGTATTGATAAATGAACTCATGCCCAAAATATTAAACACTCAAATTTTCAAAGGCACATTAGATAGCAATGCTTCCGAGCATGGTGCTCGTATGACCGCAATGGACAAAGCCACAGAAAATGCAGAAGAGATGCTACGTTCATTACGAATTTCGTATAATAGAGCCCGTCAGGCTGCTATTACTACCGAACTTACGGAAATTGTAAGTGGTGCAGCAGCATTAGAAGGATAATTTTCCTCTTTGACTTTTTTTTTGAGTTTTACTTATACCCCAAATTAGGCATTTGTGTTTGCAAACTTAATTAAGGCTAAAGAAAATCGTTATACACTTTTGAATGACTATATATTAAATTCCATATTTTATTCTATAAAACAAAAACCGCATACATAGTACGCGGTTTTTTAGCTTTAAAAAATAGTACAGCCTACCAAACTTTTGCTCGTTGGTCTTCTGCTTTGTACATTTTGTTAGTTTCTTTTACATTAAATGCAGCATAAAAAGGTGCAAAATTAGATAATGGGCCGTTGCAGCGGTGTATACCAGGCGAATGTACATCAGTTACAAGGCGCTGCATAGCTTCTTCTTCTCTTATATTTTGTCGCCAAACCTGAGCCCAACTCAAAAAGAATCGTTGATCTGGTGTAAAACCATCTATTGATTTATTTTCTTGACTTTGTTTGGTTTTCTTAAATGCATCGTAGGCAATTGTAATGCCACCTAAGTCGGCTATATTTTCTCCAAGTGTAAGCGCTCCATTTACATGTTTATCTCCAAGTATAGTATAAGCATCATATTGTTCCTTTACTTTGTTGGTCTTTTCATCAAAATGTTTTTTATCCTCCGTGCTCCACCAATTCATTAGATTTCCATCAGCTGCATATTGACAACCTTGGTCATCAAAACCATGTGTCATTTCATGTCCTATAACACCTCCAATAGCGCCATAAATAGCAGCATCATCTACTTGCATATCAAAGAAAGGATATTGCAAAATTCCAGCAGGAAATACAATTTCATTAAAAGCGGGATTATAATATGCATTAACCGTTGGAGGTGTCATACCCCACTCTGTTTTATCTACTGGTTTGCCCAATTTATTGATCATATAATTATAGTCAAACACATTAGATGCTAAAACATTTTTTACATATGAAGTTCTATCAATGTCTAAGCCTTCATACGATCTCCATTTATCAGGATAGCCAATTTTTTTAATAAAGGTATGTAGCTTTTGTAATGCTTTTGTTTTAGTACTATCACTCATCCAATCCAATTTATTAATTCGAGATTCAAAAGCCCCTTGTAGATTATTGACCAATTCCAACATTCTTGCTTTGGCTTCAGCTGTAAAATATTTATCAGTATACATTTTGCCTAACTGGTGCCCAACAGAACCATCTACTACACCTAAAACTCTTTTCCAACGAGGTTTTTGCTCCTCTTGCCCTCTTAATATTTTACCATAAAAAGCAAAATTTTCTTCATCAAAAGCTTTACTAATAAAATTAGACATGCCAGATACCGTATGCCATTTTAAATATGTTTTCCAATGATCCAATGGTGTCTTTTCTAACATAGTAGATATGAATTTGAAAAATTCAGGCTGTGCTACTATAAAAGAATCTTGTCCTTTGATATTAATTTGTTCAAAAAATGCAGTCCAATCAATAGTAGGCGTTTGTTTTGAAAAAGCAGCCAATGACATTTTATTATAAAGCTTATATGGATCTCTCATGCTCACTCTATCCATACTGGCTTTGGCCAAAGCTGTTTCCATATTCATTATGATATTGGCATGTGCCAGCGCATCTACTTCCGATTCGCCACTTAGTTTCAACATGTTGCTAATGTGCTGAATATATTTGGTTCTAATATCTTTTTCTCGAGTATCATTTTTTAAGTAATAATCTCTATCGGGTAAGCCCAAACCACCTTGCCACAAATTTGTGATTTGATTGCTAACATTTTTATCATCCGGTCCTACCCAAATACCAAATAAAGGGTTCATATTTTGTTTAGTTTCTATTGCCAATTCTTGAAGCAACGATTTTGTATCACTGATGGAAGCTATACGGTCTAACTCAGCTTTTATGGCTCCAATCCCTGCTTTTTCGATAGCCACTGTATCCATGCCTGATGCATACATATCGCCAACCATTTGAGCAGGAGACCCTTTAGTAGCATTTTTTTGCGAAGCAGCTTCTTCTAGCAATTCATGTAAAGCTTTTTTATTAAAATCTTCTAAAAGATTAAAACTACCCCAACGGGTTTCTGATGCTGGCATCGGTGTATTTTTCATCCAAGTACCATTGGCATAGGTGTAAAAATCATCGGCCGGATTGATAGTAGAATCAATATGTTTGGGGTCAATAAATTTTGTTCCTTCGGGAATTGAAGAAACACCTTTTGCAATTTGATTTTCTTGGCAAGCCGCAAAAAAGGTAGTGACGGCCAAACAGCTTAATAGAAGTGTTTTTGTATTCATTATAAAATTTTAAAATTGTGGACAAAAATAAATGAAACATTATATAAATAGTTTTGAAATCTATGTAAGTGGTAAGATTTGATGATAAATAGCAATTTTGACAATATTTAATAAAAATATCTTAAAGCGCTTTAATAGATAGATTTATTGAGTATTTTTGGAGCTAATGAGTGAGCAACAAATAGAAATTAAAAAAGTAAAAAAAGGTAAAGCAACTTATCTTTATTCTATCATCGGTGTAGCCTTGGTGTTGTTCTTATTAGGGTCTTTGGGTAGTCATCATAATGCCAGTCAAATTACCAAAACACTAAAGAAAACTTGAAATTGTTATAGAGTTTAATGATAATACGCGCGATGAAATGGCTAAGAAGTTAAAAACGATAACTGACAAACAAACCTTTACCAAATCTTCTGAGTATATATCGAAAGAAAAAGCAGCAGAAATATTTAAAAAAGATTTTGGCGATGAGTATCTTGATGTTTTAGACTATAACCCCTTGTATACCTCTATCAATTTGCATTTGCATGCAAACTATTTGAATACCGATAGCTTAAGTAAAATCATAAAATTTATTGAACAAAGCAATATTGTTAGAACAGTGTCCTATCAAAAGAATTTAATAGACTTAATGAATAAAAATGTAAAACGCATTGGAGCTGTTATATTGGCTATTTCGTTATTCTTAATTTTGTCTGTAATTATATTAATAGACAATACTATACGTTTGGCCATGTTTAGCAATCGCTTCTTGATAAAAACCATGCAAATGGTTGGTGCCACTCGATGGTTTATAGCCAAACCATTTAATGTACGAGGTGTTATTAATGGTATTATTTCTGCTTTGATAGCAATAGCGGGCATTGTTTTTTTAAAAATATTTGCCGAAAAACAATTACCTGAGCTAAAAACATTATCCAATACCAATTTAATGATAATACTCTATATCAGTATATTGGCAATAGGTATTATTATTTCGCTTTTGAGTACACACCGTTCCGTAATTAAATATTTGCGTACGCAACTCGATGATCTTTACTAAATTTAAAAAAAAATAAAAACCATTTATATGTCAGATAATAATAACAAAAAATATTTATTCGATAAAGAAAATTACATTTTGATGTTTGCAGGATTAGGCGTTATCGTGCTTGGTTATATCCTCATGTCTGGTGGCAAAAGCCCCGACCCTAAAGTATTTAATGAAGAAGGTATCTACTCTACCCTACGTATTACAGTGGCCCCAATAATCATACTTTTAGGTTTAGCTATAGAAGGATATGCTATCATGAAAAAACCAAAATCCTAAATTTTCAACATCTATCTTCATGAGTTTATTTGAAGCTATTATTATAGCTATTATAGAGGGTCTAACCGAATTCTTACCTATTTCTTCTACAGCTCACATGGTATTTATTAGTGGACTTTTCAATATATCGAGCGATGAATTTGTAAAAATGTTTGAAGTATCTATACAGTTTGGTGCTATACTGGCTGTTGTAGTATTGTATTGGAAAAAATTCTTTGATTTTAGCAAACTCAACTTCTACTTAAAATTAGGTTTTGCTGTATTACCTGCATTAGTACTCGGTTATCTATTTGATGATTATATAGAATCGGTACTTGAAAAACCAACTCCTATTGCTATTACTTTAATTATTGGTGGTATCATACTATTATTTATAGACAACTATTTTAAACAACCTGAAATAATGCAAGAAGAAGAAATAAGCATTCCTAAAGCTGTTAAAATTGGTTTTTGGCAATGCTTAGCTATGATGCCAGGCACCAGTAGAGCAGCAGCGTCTATAATAGGTGGCATGCAACAAAAACTAAGTCGTGAGGTAGCTGCCGAATTTTCTTTTTTCTTGGCTGTACCAACCATGTTAGCAGTAACTGTGTATTCTATTTTTGTAAAAAAATGGCATGTAGGTGCTGAAACCATGAAAGGTTATGCAATGATAATAAGCGACAAACAACATATTTTATTATTCCTACTTGGCAATATTATTGCATTTGTAGTGGCTATACTTGCTATCAAATTATTTATCGGATTAATTAAAAAATATGGGTTTCGCTTTTGGGGTTGGTATAGAATTGCAGCTGGCATTTTGGTTTTAATACTAATTTATACCCACTATATACAATAGTTGTGCATCATTTTGCAAAAAGGCTGAGCGATACAGAAATGCATTTAAAATAGTTCATTATTACATTTAACAACTGACAATAATAACTTTTGTTGGACTACCAATATTCAATCATTATATTAGCATTTTATGTGCGGATAAACATATAGAAGTAATGACAACTCTACGACATTTTATCGCAACATTTTTGTTGAGACAATTTTACTTTTAGAGATTGTTACTCAAATTTTTTCCGGACTGAAATTTTTATAAAGGGAAAAGACAAACTGCTAAAATATTTTGACTGAAAAAATGAATAAGAAAATATTTCTGATAGATAGTTTGGGTGCGCTAATATCAGCAATTATGTTATTGGCTATATCTCAATTTGAAAGACATTTTGGGATTTCAGAAAATTTGGCTTTGATTTTGATTCCCTTGCCTATAACATTTTCTGTTTTTTCTTTTCTATCCTATAAGTTTGGTAAGAAAAATTGGAAATTATTATTGAATATTATTGCGTTAGTAAATCTATTATATTGTTGTCTAACTTTTTACTTAACATTGACAAATCTTGCTACACTTAAACATTTAGGCATTACCTATTTTTTTGTTGAGATTTTCATAATAATTTTACTTGCAATATTTGAACTCAAAATCGCAAACAAACAAGATGAATAAAAAAAAGAACGACAACAATTAAGCTCTCTCTTGCTTCCATAGGACAGCCTGTTCCAATCATGCAGAAAAAGAATAAAGTTGCTGTTGAAGTATTTGTCTCATATTTTGAGAATTCGATTACAAACTAAACAGCAAAAATTTTTTTGAGTTATCAAAGGGCAGCCTTTTCAAACCTAATTTTCACTAATATTTTCAAGATTGCTTGATTATCTTGTAAATGCGTTTTATTCCAGTATATTTGTGAAAGCAATGGTAGATTTTGGATGAACTGCCGTTGGCCCATTTCTAAACTGAACTAAATTAATATTTTATCTTCATTAAATTTATAATTTTACCCATTAAGTAAAAACGGAAAACTGAGTTTAATTGTAACCATTAAGAATTGTAGTTAAGGAGCTAATTAGGATATCATGAATTCTTAATACCTTTATACACAAGTATTTTGTATGACAAATGACGAAATGATAAATCAGGCAATAAAGGAACTAAATAATTCCGAGAAAGTGTTCATCATGTTTAAGGATCTATCTTTTTAAAAAAATGAAGCTGATAGAACTAATTACTTTGTTAAGATAGGGCATATGCTTAGAAATTCAGAACCTTTTGAAAGCCACACTAATAATGCTCTTAGATTCTCACATATAGGTTTTGATATTGTCAGTAATTATAATGGAGATTGGTTCAAGTATAAAAAATCTAAAAAGCCCAAAAGAGATTATGTGAAAATAATTTCAGCAATAATTGCTTTTCTATCCTTATGCTGGAATATATACCAAGGAATTAGTAATTCTGAACTAAAAGAGAAAAATGATAATTTAGAAAACATTATAGACTCGCTTCAAGAACGAAATGGAATAAATATGCAGAAATAGACTTTAAAACCATGAATAAAGATTATTCTAAAACAGGTGTCAACATGTGGCAATTGCGCAATGCCGGCTGAGTGCAAAGGCTGAGCATTTTTTCTTAATTCGGCTTGGGGAAATAACCCAAACAGACTACTTTCGATGTCCGACACTGCGCATACCACTAAGCGTTAAAACTACTCAACATCATTACTAAGTGATAAACTTCAATTAGCTTAATTCTATACATGTAAGTTCTGGCATGATACCTACCCTACCCGGATATCCCAAAAAGCCAAAACCTCTGTTGACATATAAGTATTGCTTATTATTTTCGTATAAACCAGCCCACTGCTTGTATATATACTTTACAGGACTCCATTTAAATCCGGGTATTTCAACACCAAACTGCATACCATGTGTATGCCCACTGAGTGTTAGCGCTATATCTTTATACTTAGTATTTACTTCACCATCCCAATGCGATGGGTCATGGCTCATCAATATTTTAAAAGGTACATGTTCGCTACCTTGATAAGCTTTTGACAAATCGCCATAGCTATGAAAGCGTCTTCCAAAACTGGTATTCTGAACTCCCAAAAGGGCTATAGATTCATTTTCTTTTTCTAAAACGATATGTTCGTCAAGTAATAAGCGCCATCCCATATCAGCATGAAGCTTTTTTAATTTCTCAAGATTGTCTTGTTTTGCCTGCTCTGTATCCCAGGGTATATAATCGCCATAGTCATGATTGCCCAAAATTGAGTACACACCTAATGGGGCTTTGAGTTTAGAAAAACTTGAAACAAATTGCAAAGCTTCTTCATGTCTATTATTTACTAAATCGCCTGTAAATAATATCAAGTCTGGTTTTTTCTGCATGATTAAATCAATACCTTTTGATACTGCTTCTATGTCATCTAAACTACCGCTATGTATATCTGATATTTGAACTATTTTCATGCCCTTAAAGGCATGTGGTAAATGGTCAAATGAAAGTGAAATTTCCTTCCACTTATAATTGTATTTATTTTTCAATCCCAAAAGCAAAGTAGCAAATAAACCTCCTCCCAATAGCAAAGCTATACTATTCATAAACTCAGAACGAGTCATGCCTTGTTGAACAAGTTTAGGTTCTGTGTTTTGTGCAAAAAATAGCGAACTGACATAAAATAAAAAACGCCTCAAATCATCTAAAATCAACACAGCACTGATTAATAGTTTAGCTATCAACATGCCCATCCCAAAGCTTACTAAAATATTTCTTAGCATTTTTTGCTCATCCCAATTTCGCCACATAGGCATGGTCAATAGTGTACTTATCCAAAGCAAGGACAATACAAAATATAGGATAGTATAAATTGTTTTATAATTGGCTCGACTATTTCGAAGCAGAAAACGAATAGAAGTATAGGTATAATATTCTAAGAGCACAATCACACCTATCATAATGATTATACCTACAAAACTAAATCCTCTCATGCTTACTAAAATTTAATAAATTGTTCAATTTGCTGTTCCACCATTTGCCTCGTACTTTCAGAAATAAAGCCTTCTTCCGAAATTTCTTGGCTTATATTTGAAATGGGTAATTTATTCGGCATTACTTCCATTTTTATATAATGACACATATTGGTCATATTATCTATACCCCTCAAGTTGCCTGCTCTTCCATTTGCCACACCTACAAGCATCACCTTTTTATGATTCCAACATGCCGTAATATCCGAATTATCTATCATAAGTTTAAATATACCCGGAAAACTACCATTGTATTCGGGCATAATAAAAACAAATTTTTGACTTGGTATTAAAATTGATTTTTCCATTGCCATAAACATTTCATCTCGATACATTGATTTAAAATCTTCTAAAGAAAAGATGCTCGCTTTGCTACCTAATTGTTCAAAAATTTGTTGATACGCTTTAGAAACTTTTAGTGTGTTGCTCCCCTTTCTATTAGTAGCCGAAATAATTGTAATCATTTGGCAAATGTATTATGACATACCTATAAGAAGAATTTATTTTTTTCAAGCGGTATAAATGTTACTTATATGGTTTTCTTCTCTATCAAATAGCGCTTGTATTTTTATACCATTTTTTAGAATACAAATACCAAGTACTCAATCCAAGTAAGGTAACCCAATAAACATACTCTGACATCCATATTGTTGTCAAATTGCAGTGCATAACAAAAACTTGTATCAAAATATAAATAAGGTATAGTACGATAGCACACAATTCAAATAGGAGATTGTTTTTTGTAGCACCAGTACCTATAACTGCATTGAAATAAATAGTTGATATAGACAATACAAACACTGCTAAAATAACCACACGCATAGGGTTTTTCCCTACAGCTATCAAGGCCTCATCGTGTGTTAATATATGAAGAAACGTGTCTATATTAAAAAGAATAGGAATACCCAACAACAGGGCTGAAAACAAACTAATTTTTACTAACTTATGCACCAAGGGTATAATTTCGTTATAGCGATTTTGACCTAAAAGATTACTCACCATAGTATTGGTAGTTGAGCTCAAAGCCCAATTGGCAAGACCTACAACACCAAAAACACTTCTTAAAATTTGAGATACGGCAGCTTCTGCTTTTCCAATTTTTTCTACCAAAATAAAAAATATAAACCAAGCCCCAACACTTAAAAAGTTTTGACCCATCAGCGGCAATGATTTTTTAAAAACATATAAAAATTCAAAAACTTGAAATCTTACTTTTTTAAAATCTATTTGATTATTGTTTTTATATAAAAAAAAGAAAATAAAAAACGCTACTATACATGCTATACCTTCTGAAAACACAGAAGCTAATGCAGCTCCTTGCAATCCCATCTCACTGGCTCCGGCATGACCAAAAATAAAAATATAATCCAATAGAATATTTGACAATGTTTGAACTATTGAAATTATGACAATATACTTGGGTTTAGAAATAGCAAGCAAATAGGTATTGATCAACAAAATGCAACTTAAAAAAGGCAAACCCAAAATTCGTAATTGAATAAATGGATTTGCGGTATCTACTATTAATTTGTTTTCTATAATATGATGTATTAAAAAATCGGCCGATAAAAAAGAAAATAATACAAATAACAAGCTGAGCACAAGTGCCACCACTACACCATGTACAAAGGTAAAAAACAACCCTGACCAATCATTTTGGCCTGCCTTACGACTTACAAGCATCAGAAGACCAGAACACAAACCTTGTATTATCATCATGAGTGTTAAATAATACACCCCTGCAATACCTGATGCTGCCAATAAATCTTGTGTGGTAAAAACGGTATTGGAAGGTTTATAGTTTCCTATAAAATAGGTATTTATTAAAAAATTGATTTGAGGAATTATAATCGATAAAGCCACATGAAAAGCCTATTTAAAAATTTGCCTATAGCTTGTATCTACCTGTATGGATTTAGAGTTATTCACAAATCAGTTTTCTAAAGATAGATGCGAAAATAGAACCTTAGGTTGTTATACGTTGTTTTAAAAGTCAATTTGTCATAAATAAATAAGATGGCATATTATTTGAAAAATAGGATAAAAAATATAACTCAATGGCACAAGGAAAAATACGCGTTGAAACCGAAAACATCTTCCCCATCATCAAGAAATTCTTATATAGCGACCACGAAATATTTTTGCGTGAGCTGATAAGCAATGCTGTAGATGCTACTCACAAGCTTAAAACCTTAGCTTCTGTAGGTGAATACAAAGAAGAATTAGGAAATATTGACATAGAAGTATTGTTGGATACTGAAAAAAAGACAATCACTATTAAAGATCGTGGCATAGGCATGACACAAGAAGAAGTGGATGAATTTATTAATCAGGTAGCGTTTTCGAGTGCCGAAAAATTCTTAGAAAAGTATAAAGGCCAAGCAGATTCTGCCAAAGTAATTGGGCATTTTGGTTTAGGCTTTTATTCTTCTTTTATGATTAGTGATACTGTTGAAATAAAAACAAAATCATGGAAAGGTGGCAATGCCAGCCTTTGGACATGTGATGGAAGCCCAAATTATACCTTAGAAACATGCGATAAAGAAGAGCGAGGTACAGAAATTATTATGCACGTTAACGAAGAAAGTGCTGAGTTTTTGGATACCTTTAGAATTAAGTCTATTCTTAAAAAATTCTGTAGCTTTCTACCTATACCCATTCAATTCGAAAATGAGCAAATAAATAATATAGCCCCAGCATGGACCAAAAAACCGGCTGAACTAACGACAGAAGATTATCAAAATTTTTATAAAGAGCTCTACCCATTTGGCGAACCACCTTTATTTTGGATACACCTCAATGTTGATTATCCATTTACGCTTACTGGTATTTTATACTTCCCTCAAATAAAACACAATTACGAAATTCAAAAAGATAAAATCAATCTGTATTCAAATCAAGTATTTGTAACCGATGAGGTAAAAGATATAGTTCCCGAATTTTTGATGCTGCTTCATGGTGTTATAGATAGTCCCGATATACCGCTTAATGTAAGCAGAAGCTATTTGCAAGGTGATCCCAATGTTAAAAAAATCAATGCTCATATAACAAAAAAAGTAGCCGACAAACTGGATGAGCTTTTTAAACAAGATCGTAAAGCATTTGAAGAAAAATGGCAACATGTGGACTTGTTTGTAAAATACGGAATGATGACTGATGATAAATTCTTAGATAAAGCCAATCATTTCTTTTTATTCAAATCTCTATCGGATGATACATACTATACTATTGATGAATATAAAGAAAAAACGAAACACAATCAGATTAATAAAGAAGCTAAGCATATCATTTTATATGCCACAGACAAGATAAAGCAAAATAGTTTTATTCAAGATGCACAAGATAAAGGCTACACGGTAACTATGATGGAGACTTTGGTAGACAACGCTTTTATCAATACAATGGAAAGCAAATGGGAAAACATTTCCTTTGTGCGAGTAGATTCGGATATTGCAGAAAACCTTATTGACAAAAACGAACAACAACATATAGCCTTATCAGAAACCGAACAAAAGGAATTTAAAGAGATTCTTGAAAAAGTAGTAGCTAATCCGGCAGTTAAAATTGAATGCAAAGGGCTCAGTAAAGAAAGTAGTCCTATATTGGTAACAAGACCCGAAATGACTCGTAGAATGAAGGATATGGCCAGCATGAATCCGAGTATGAGTTGGTATGCTAATATGCCAGATGAGCTTATGATGACTTACAATGGCAATCATGACATTTTTCAAAAATTATTACAAGAAACAGATTTAGCTAAAAAAGAAAAACAACTTAAAAATCTAACTGACTTAGCCATGCTTTCGCAAGGTCTTTTGGATGGTGAAGCTCTCACCGCATTTGTAAAGCGAAGTGTAGAACTTATGTAATACCAATCTTATATTGGTTTCAGACCAAATTTTTAGAGTGGTTTATGCCGATATTACTGATGTTAAGAGCATTTTTTTGGTCTGTTACAATAGTATAATCGGTAAAAAAAAAAAGTGAATGTTTTCAAATTATCATTCAAGAATCGAACCGCTGTGTCCCGAAACGGAGACACGGCGGGGAAAAAATCTGGAACCAATTTAAGATATATACAAGAACTATTGGGACATAAAAGCAGTAAAAAAACTGAAATTTATACCCATGTAAGTACCCGAGAAATACAAAAATTAAAAGTCCTTTTGATGATTTGTAAAGCGTTTTAAATATCTTTGAAAAGAAATTAACAAACTATTATAGCCTCTTTACTACCATATTTAGGTGTTTTTGGGAGTAAAGTAGCCTCTATAAGTAAGTTGTGCGTCATGCAAGGAGCGATGAAACATACATTTAGTAAAATATTGATGGGAGTGATTTTCTTGATTGTGATTTCATGTCAAAATGATATAATAATTAAGGAATTAATTGATATAAATTCACCTATCGAAATGACAGTAATTATTGCTGATTCAGTTACTGGTTTGACTGAATATAAAAATCTGCAAATAGATACAAAATCAGAGAAATTTAAACAATTGATTGATTTTGCAGAGAGAAATTCACAAGATTGGGAATCGTCTGTAGCATCTTATGTATCTGACATAGCCATAAGCCAAGGTGATTTTAGGTTGCTATATTGGATAGGTAAAGATGGAGTGGTGATTGGATTTACTGACAGTAATGGAGATTCTAAACAGTATTATAAAGGAATAAATCCAGGAGAACTTGATTTCCTAATTAAATAATTATGCTTGTTGGACAAATGAAAATATATCGACCCTTTGAATTATTGTACTGTAGTATTGAAACGTTTTACAATTGGACTGGCGTTGGTTCAAGTAGATTATTCGCAGATACTCCTGTGATAGGATTGATATCAACTTTACAATGGTTTAATTCGGTTACTTTAATCAATTTATATTCAATAAATTCAAATATTGAAATTGGATACACATATTTCATTATAACTTATTTAGCGTTGATAGTTTTCAATATGGTGTATTTCAATAATAAAACGGCAGAGAAGATATTTAATGAATTTGATTATGTATCTAAGACAGAAAAAAGGATAATTGGTGTAAGCTCGATTTTATATATTATAATATCATTTTTACTTATGATAATTACCTATTAATTATAAAAAAATGCACGAACGCACAACAGCGTATATACCACAGCGGGGCGATACGTTCTCATTAAGCATTCCGTCTTCGCTTCGGCATTTTTGTCGGTGGACAAAAACGCGTCCCGAAAACCCCGCCGATGGCATATACGCAAACCGTTAGGTGTCACCCTATGAAACACCACGTAAAAACAAGCAGACATAAATAAAATGGAACTTTTAGAATTCCCAGACAACGAAATTTGGATCAAAAGAAACAAGTGGATAGAAGATGAAATTGAAAATTCTATGACAGGTTTTAGTTATTTGGTAAGCGACCAAGCAACAGCATTATTTTATGATTTACAAGCATTGTTATTCAATTGGTGCTTGGCTTTCAGTTATAGTTTTATCTGTTTCTGTGATGAGATGCTCATTTGAGAGAAACAGAAGCAATGGACAATAAAATAGGAACAGCGAAATTGTTAAATAAATTTTACGAAGGTTCTGAAGATATTAATTGGTTGAGAAAATTAAGAAATTCGTATGTACATATTGACATTGATAATCCAGCATTAGAAATGAATGTTCAATATTCAGACAGAGATAAATTAGAACAAGACGCAACAATGGCAGTAAAAATGGTTATAAAAGCATTATTTCAAAACCCAGGAACATAAATGGCAATTTCAAACTTTCACGGACAAACATTTGTAGCTTTTCTTGACATTTCAGGATTTAAAGAATTGATGCGAAATGACAGTAATGCACTCGAAGCATTAAGAAGATTATATCAAGCAGGATATGACGTTTTACAAATACAGAATGGCGTTGAAGGATTTTTTGTTTCAGACAGTGGAATTTTATTTGTAAGAAACGGAACAGAAGAAGAAAAGTTGGTTAAAATATTGACTGCCATTAAATCTATTAACAGACAAATGCTTGAATTTGATTATATGTTAACAACCAGTATAGCTTATGGAACTTTTAGTTATCAAGATAAACTTGAATTTGAAGGCATAGAAAAAAATCCAATCTATGGAAACGCTTACGTCAAGGCTTTTTTGGACAATGAAAAAGGAATTCCTAAATTGCAACCCGGACAATGCAGAATTTTAAATGAAAATCTACCTTTTGAAATAGATTTTGAACTTCCACAATTTAGTCTGCTTAAAATAAAGTCGACTGATAGAAGACATACATATTTCTATTGGAATGTAGACAACCATAATCAAGTTGAAGAATTTGAAAGACAATATAATGACAGTTACAAACTCAAATATTCAGGAATGTTGAAAGCTTTAAAACAAAACAACAGATAGAAAAAAGGGCGAACAGCTAACAGGGGTTTATCGTAAATAGCTACGGAATACACTATAAATAAAGGTTTTACAGTTGTAAAATTCAATTTAGTACAACATAAGTACAACATTTTACACCTACCCTATAACCTTGAAATATATCTGTAAAGTCCTTGTTTATTCTGCATTGCTCTAAGCTGTAAGGCTTGATATTTTGGTAATTCCTCACAAAAGTAATCGCCTGTAGCTCTTGCATATCCTTTGGCTACTATGATTTCATTTAAGCAACTGCCATCAGGTAGAATAACATAGGCTAAATGGCGTTTATAGTGGTCTAATTCGTTTCCTTTTTCAATTTGCAATGTTATATTCGTTCCGACTGGTGCAACGCTTAAAACGAATTTATGAGCTTGTTGTCCTAAACCTAAAGAAACTCGGCTGGTGTATGTAGTTTCTTTTCATCTTCTACCATTTTTCTGTTGTACTTATTTTCTGGGCAGTCTATCCCATAAAGTCGTATTTCTTTTTCATCCTTATTAAAGATTGAACTCACTTTTATACTGTCTCCGTCTATTACTTCTGTAATGACTAAATGAGTTTCTACTATTATCGGTGCTTTTGCGTTGTTTTGCATTGATTATCAATTATTTATGTATTAAATATTTACAAAGTTAGCGTTATTTTTGTATCGTAATAATTTAATGTTTAACGCTTAAAAATTTAATAAAAATGGCAAAACAAACAGGTCTATTAAGATACTCTGGCTCAATGGGTGGGGTAAGACATTTCAAAATCAAAGGACTGCAAGGCGACTATGCAGGACTTGTAGGTGGTCCTACAGCAGAACAAATTTACAATGACAGTGCATTTGAAAGAACTCGTGAAAATATGAGTGAGTTCGGTGGGTGTGCTTCGGCAGGTAAGGCAGTTCGTGTAGGCTTGTCGCAAATCATTAAACAAATGAGTGATAGTCGTTTGACTGGTCGCCTTACTGCTTTAATGAAGCAAATCAATTTAGAAGATACTGCAAACCCAAGAGGTCAAAGAAGTATTGAAATTTCAGCTTATCAAAGTTTGATAGCTGGTATCAATTTCAATATCAATGTGACTTGGCAGGTATTTTCAATGCTCCGTACACTCTTACAAATAACACTGCAAGAGATAGTGCAACTTTTACAGTACCGGCATTTAACCCTGCTAATTTGATTAACGCCCCTGCTGGTGCTACTCACTTTAGATTGGTTAATGCAATTGTAGGAATTTCTGATTGGGTTTATAACCCTGCTACAAGCAGTTATGAGCCAACAGATCCAACATTAAATTCATTGAGTGATATAAGCTACTCAGCTTATTTACCTTTGAATGCTACCACACCTGCAACCACTGTAACAACAAATATGCCGGTACTCCTACAATGACTGCAACAGTTAGTGTATTGAACTGCATAGGTATTGAGTTTTACCAACAAGTAGGTGGTAATTATTACCTATTTGCTCAAGGTAATGCACTTCGTTGCGATACAGTATTCTAACATCTTTCTACTGCTTCAGAAAGCCCTGCCCTTGTTGGTGGGGTTTTTTGTTTTATGGCCTTGCCATAGCTTTCAAATTAAATGCACTGTAATGCCTTGCATCCTATTTCTCAAATTTGTGTAGGTGGGTTAAATATATAGGGCTTATATATGCTTTATATTGCTTTCAAATAGCAATTAAATCAAATTTAATATCGTGGTCTAAGTAGTCTAAATAGTCTAAGTAGTATAGATATTATAAGTATTGGTTAGTGTTGGACTTGGGTCATAGTCTAAATGTAGTCAAGTCAATAAGTAGTTAGACTGATTAGACTTGTTGGACTTTGTGAGGTCGTCAAGCTGTAGGGATTGGGTCGGTATGCTCTACAAATTCAGTTATCCGAAAATGCAAAGCATACTAACGAAACGCCAATGCCCTAAAAGGGCAAAGACGAAACGAAACGCTGACCTGTGGAATAAACCCAAAGAGAGCAACCACAAGCCAATGAATAAACACGGCAACCCATAGAAGGACACCAAGAGAAAAAACGCCTACGAACCCTACGCTGAAAGGCATAACGGCTAACTGGAACTAAAGACCCTAAATGAGGGGCACCGCAACTGCAAACTGCTGGAAGGGTGGCTGACTGTGAAATGTGCTGTACTGACATAATAAAAAAAATTTAATATGCTTTTCATAGCAAGGGTGATAAAAAAACCAAAAGGAAACGGAATAAGTCCCGAAGGGTGCAAAAAAATAGGTGCAAATTTGGCTTTGCCTTGCAACTATTTTTTTTGCATTATGCCGTAGTCTTTTGGTTTTTTTTGGTTGGCTTTGTGCGTTGCCACCCTTGCTACTTTTGCATATTTATATTTTTTTTATGGCAGTAATCAGAACATTTAGTCCACCCTTAGCATCTGCTTTTGAAGTGCCTATATATCAAGGCTCTTTTTACATCGTTTAGCAATGCCATTTGTTCGTAAATCTGTTTTTGCTTTCGTTCTATGAGCCTGAATTTGTGTACATCTTCAATGAAATCTTGGGGCTTTATGCTTACTCGGTTTGCTTGTTCTTTTACTACTTGCTTAAAATCTGATATTCTTATAAATGGAATTACTGACCCTGTATGAAATGGGTAGAAATGCTTTACTTTCCATAAGCCGAAAAGTAAGGTAGTGTAAAAGTCTTTTTCAGCTTGATTTTTACAAGCTAAGACAAAACAATTAGGGCAAGGCTTTTCAAGTGGTTTGCCACTATTTAAGCCTTTGCATAGTGCGTAAATGTCAAATTCATTTACTTGATTTTTTGGATTGAATGTGTAAATTTTTACTGATTGCATAAGAAACATTGCTTTAATTGTTACCTGCTTTGTTCCTTGCTGTGGCGAAAACCAACAAATATTTTTACAAAGAAAAAAACAGAAAAAAAAGAAAGCATTCAAAGAGGTGGTGAGGCAAAAAAGCCAAAAGGAAACGGAATAAGTGCCGAAGGCTAAAAAGGGAAAAAAATAGATAGCGTAGCTTTTTTTTCCTTTTTATTATGCCGTAGTCTTTTTGCTTTTTTATTAGCCCACCACCTAACTTTGCTTTCCTTTTTATTCCTGTTGTTTTTTTTCTTTGGAAATAAATTTTATCTCTAAATTTTATTTCTACTTACTTATTTCAAAAATGAAAATGATATTTTAGAAGCATTGGCTTGGGGGTAATATGACGTAGAAAAAATAAAGCATACCAATAGTAGTAGCGTAGGTTAAAAGCAAGTGTATGAGGTACGAAATACTCTTGCTGTGAGGTGCTAAAAATAATGTGTGAAATTTATGAAGTGCAATGAAGTGTAGGCAAATTTGCGATAGCCTGCTGAAACGAAATGAAACGCAATAAATAAACACTTTATTTAGCACATTGGCATCAATAGAAAATGCTTTATTTTTTTCTACACCTTTGAAAGGGTGGTTGGGGTGTGTGGCATTACTCATTGCATTTTTATTTTTTCAATGGTATTCGTGAATTTGCTTCGCTTCATTTGGGGGGTGAAGCGTAGGGGAAAAATACGGCTTCACACTTGCATTAAAAAAACCATTGAAAAACAACTACTACTCTTTTTAATGCAAGAGTGCTAAGGTATTGGATACTTAACATAATGTTCTTATAGGACATTTTTTGGGTTGGCATAGTCGCCTATAAGCGTTGCAAAAATGTACTATAAGGCAACATTATGTATAAGTAGCTTCAGGCAGTTTTTATACTGGCATAAGCGAAGTGGTGGTGGTGGTTGGAACGAAGCGTTTTTTGTTGCTATGCTGTGGGTTGGCTTGGCTCTTTGACTGTGGAATAAAATGGAACAGACAATGTGCCAATTGCTATGGTAGCATAGCCACAAAAAATATGACAGTTAAAAACTGACTGCAATACCTTAGAGGGCTTTAAGCGTTGGCATTGTGTTTTGGCAAAGCCCTAAGCCGTATTTTTTTGTGTGTAGGCTTGGGGCTTAAAATTTCATTCGTTGTATTCTCACTGCATTTAAAATAGCCAATAATGCCACACCTACATCTGCAAAAACAGCTTCCCACATTGTAGCTAAACCACCTGCTCCAAGAATTAGAACAACTGCTTTTACTGCAAATGCAAGGGTTATGTTCTGCCAAACGATTTTTTTAGTTTGTTTTCCTATGTTGATTGCCATTGGTATTTTACTTGGCATATCGTCTTGTATAACTACATCGGCTGTTTCAATAGTAGCATCGCTTCCTAAACCTCCCATTGCAATACCTACATCGCTTAAAGCCACTACTGGTGCATCGTTTACACCATCGCCTACAAATGCAACGGTTTCATTTTTGGCTTTTAGTTCTTTTACTTTGTTTACTTTGTCTTCGGGTAGTAAATCGCCATAAGCATTTGTAATGCCTAATTTATTGGCTACAAACTGCACTACATTAGATTTATCGCCACTTAACATTGTGGTTTTTACATTCAATGCCTTTAGTTTATCTATGGTAAATTGTGCATCTTCTTTGATACTATCGGCTATAGTTAGATAGCCCACAAATTTTTTGTCGTAAGCAATGGCTATTAAGGTGTAAACTATGGTTGCTGGGTCAATGTCATAAGCAATACTGAATTTATCCATTAGCTTAAAATTGCCAACTAATAGTTCTTTGTTATTGATTGTAGCTTTTAATCCGTGTCCTGATAATTCTTCTACGCTTTCTAATTTAATATTGCTATCTACATTGCCTACATAGTTGTGAATGGCAGTAGCCACTGGGTGTGTACTTTGACTTTCCAAAGCATTAACCATTTGCAGTATTTCGTCTTTGTTAAATTCGGGTTTTAATACAACTTCTTGCACATTAAAAACGCCTTCTGTCATTGTGCCTGTTTTGTCCATTACTACATTTTGAATGTTTGCAATAATGTCTAAAAAGTTACTGCCTTTAAACAAAATACCATTTTTAGAAGCTGCACCTATGCCACCAAAATATCCTAACGGAATACTAATAACTAATGCACAAGGACAAGAGATTACCAAGAAAACCAATGCTCTATACAACCATTGACTGAACACATAATTATCTACAAAAAAGTAAGGAATAGCAGTTATTAAAATGGCTAAAAGCACTACAATTGGTGTATATATCTTTGCAAACTTTCTTATAAATAATTCGGTAGGTGCTTTTGTGCTGTGGCGTTTTGTACTAACTCTAAAATTTTACTCAACTTACTATCCGTATATGCTGTGGTAACTTTCTTACTTGTGCTACTGTGTTTAGGTTTATCATTCCTGCTAATGCTGTTTCGCCTTTAGCTTTGGTATCGGGTTTGCTTTCGCCTGTAAGAGCCGAAGTATTGAATGAGGCATTATCAGTTAATAGTTCTCCATCTAATCCTAATTTTAAGACCTGCTTTGGAGTTGTATAATATTGCAATTTGTACAGTTTCGGCTTTTATGGTTTTTGGCTGATTGTTTTCTAAAATGGTTACTTCATCTGGTCGTTGGTCAAGTAAGGTTTTAATGTTTGCTTTGGCTCTTTTTACTGCTAATGTTTGAAACACTTCGCCTACTGCATAGAACAACATTACTGCTACAACTACTGGAGTATTCGCCCAATGGCAAATGCTCCTATTGTGGCAATACTCATTAATAAAAACTCCGAGAATATTTCCTTTAGATATGCTTTCAATGGCTTCTTTAATTACTGGAAACCTACTGGTAAAAATGCAAGAGCATACCAAAAATAGCACGAACCCAACCTGCAAACCAAAGTTTGAGAAACCAATTATCAAAAGCTAGCTATGAGTAATAAAATCAGACTTATGATAGCTGGTAAAAACATTTTGAAATTGCTATCACTACCTGTTGAATAGCTGTGTCCGTCATCATCTGAATGTTCGTTGTGTTTGGGTTCGTCTGTATCACAACAACCGACTTCTTTATGTTCTTTTTTTAATTGCTTATTTGCAATAGCATTTATTTTTTCTTCTTGTGTGCAACAAAGTTGTTTGCCTTGTGCATCGTATTTGTGTATATGTTGCATAATTAAGAATGTATGTTTAATATTTTTTTTAATTCGGTTGGAATTTCCATAGATTTTAATGGTGGTACATTTGCACCACCTGTATTGCCTACTGGTACTGTGCCTACAAATGATTTTACACCACCAAAAACTAATCTTGTAATTTGCCCAAAAACTTCTTTGGTACTTTTTATTTTTATGCCAAATTTTAGCATTTGCCAATGTACATAGCTATGTTGCAAAGGGTAACGCTGCCCAAGTATATGAGCTCTTTCATAATGTCGCCAACATTCTTGCAGCTTTTCTTGTTTTAATAAATCACTTGCTTTTACTAATTCTGCTTTATAAAATGGATAAAGCGATTTTGGAATATTAAAATATAATTTCATTACCTGTATAATTTTAGGGTTAATATATTAATGTTCGTGTTCGCCTGTGTTTGATAATTTGGCATTGATAAAGAAAGCACCTTTGGTTACTATTTTAGCATCTTTAGGAATATCATTTACAAATGTAACGGCAGTATAGCCCATATTGGAAACTCCTTTTACCACTTCAATTTTCAAAATTGGTGGTGTTTTTTTAGTTCTGCTTCTTTGCCTTTTTCTGCTTCTTTATGGTCGTGCCCTTCATCCCCTTCTTCGTGGTGTTCTTCGGGTTCTTTATCTGTTATTAAAAATATAGTATTTACCATCGGCTTCTACAATAGCATCGGTAGGTACTGCTGGTGTTGTTACATTATTCAAACTAACAATACCTGTAATGTTCATTCCATCAATTAACCCTGTTTTGTTGCCTTTTACATTGCAATGTACTGGTATGGTTTTGCTATCGTTTTCAAAGGCTGTACCAATGCTGTACACTACTGCATCGTATTCATTAGTTGGGTTATTGGTTAGTGTAAAATGTATGGTTTGACCAACTTTCAGTAATGGCAAATCTTTTTCAAATACATTCAAATCTAAATGTAGTGAGCCATTATCTACAATTTCGGCAACTGGAGAAGCTACATCTACATAAGAACCAATTTTTGCAAATACATTACTTACTGTGCCACTTATAGGGCTTGTAACCAATAAAGCTGATTGTAAATTGCTATTGGAAACATTATTAGGATTAATGCCCATTAACTGAATTTGCTGTTGCAAAGAAGCTCTACGAGTACGCAACGTTTTTAATTCGGCATCGGCACTTTGTAAATTCTTCTTTGCACCTGCATTTCCTTCGTTTAGTTCTTTTTGCCTTGTAAGTTCTTGTTCTGCAAAAGTTATTTTACTGGCTATGGTTAAATATTCTTCTTGCAATTGTATAAACTGTGGATTGGCAATAGTGGCTATTACTTGCCCTTTACGAACTGACGAACCAATTTGAACATTGATAGATTTGATTACACCACCATACAGAGAGGTTGCATTGCCTTTATTATTGTTGGGAACTTTTAAATTACCATTGGCTTTGATAGTAGCTGTCAATTCTTTCATTTCTACATTGCCATAAGTAATACCAACGGTTTTTATTTGCTCATCGGTAAGTGAGGCAATATTGGCTGGTGCTTCTTCGTGGTGTTCTTCTGTTTTTGTTTCAGGTTTTGTTTCTGCTGTACTATGGTTATGCCCATCTCCCTCTTTGTGATTGCTACAAGCTGACAACAACATACATATTATTAATGTTGCACTAATTATTTTATTTATATGGAATAACATACTTTAAATTATTTATTGATTATTGAATTTATGATTACTACTGTTTGGTTGATTTGCTGAATAGATTGCAAATATTTTAATTGTATATCGGTTGCTGTTTGAAGTGCATACAGATACTCCACATAAGATATGTCGCCTGTGCGATAGCCCAACTGTGCCGCCTTTACTATATCATCGGCATTAGGCAATGCTTTTGTTTTGTAATAATTGTATTGCTGTACATCTTGCTGATATTGAGCTAAGGCATTTTGTAATTGGGTATTGAGCAATACACTTTGATACTGTGCCTGTGTTTGTAAACTTTGTTTTTGATATTCTAAACTTTTAATTCGGGCTTTGGTTGCTCCAAAAGTTAATGGAATAGCTACACCAATATTTACAACATTAAATCTATTGCCTGCACCAAAATATTTGTCTACACCATCCACATTTTGAAAACCAATAAGGGATTGATTTGAATAGCCAATTTTAAAGTCGGGCAAACCTTGTGCTTTTTCTACCTTTTTGGTTTTCTCTGCTATTTGCATATTTTGGTAAATAGATTGCAGCATTGGGTGGTTGGCAATAGCATTGCTGTCTAATAAATTATTAACCTGCAAAGGTGTGTAAGAAGTATTTGTGGTTATTTCAAGACTATCAGTTGTATTTAGCAATGCTTTCAAACTTTGATATGCATTTTGTAAATACACTTGATTTTGCTGTGCCAATAAATTGATTTCGCCTTTTTTAGTTTCGGCTGTGCTGATTTCAATTTTCTTTGTATCGCCTGTTTTGTAACGCAAATTGGCTACTCTTATAAATTCATTGTACAAACTATCTAAGCTCAGCAATTTTTGTTTATTGTATTGTAAATACTCTATTTGATAATACAGACTACGAACTTGATTTTTGAGTTCATAAATAGTTAGTTGTTGTTGTATTTGCTTTGCTTTTATTTCGGCATTTATCAATTCTTTTTTAGCACCAAATAGTGTAGGGAAAGGAATAGTTTGAGAAAGCTGAAAAGCGTTATCAAACTTGATACTATTGTATTGCCCAAGCTGTGCATTAAAATCTAATTTAGGTAATTCGTTAGCTGTTTTACGCAAACTTTCCGTTGCTTGAATATTCAAACTATTTGCTTTTACTGATTGGTTGTTTTGAATAGCTAAATTAATAGCTTCATCAATAGTTAATTGTTTTACAGATTGTGCATTTGTATTTAATGAATACATCAACAAAAGAATAGTGGAAGCTGTAGTAATTTTTTTCATTTTTAATTTTCCATTTATGGAAATTTTAGTATTAAAAATGATATATAATAAAGGCAAAACAAAAAGTGTAAGAAAGGTTGCAGAAAGCAAACCGCCTATTACTACTGTAGCCAAAGGCTTTTGAACTTCTGCACCTGCACTGCTACTTAATGCCATTGGTAGAAAACCTAAACTGGCTACGGTGGCTGTCATTAGTACAGGTCTTAGTCTAATTTTTGTGCCTTCAATTACTCGTTTTATAACATCTGTAATACCTTCTTTTTCTAATTGGTTAAAAGTACCTATCAATACAATTCCATTTAAAACGGCAACGCCAAATAAAGCAATAAAGCCAATACCTGCACTAATACTAAATGGCATACCACGAAGCAATAAAGCTAATACGCCACCAATGGCACTCATAGGTATGGCTGTAAAAATTAAACTGGCTTGTTTGAAACTTCGGAAAGTAAAATAGAGCAATAGGAAAATAAGTAACAATGATATGGGAACTGCTATCATTAGTCTTTTACTTGCTTTTTGTAAATTTTCAAATGTGCCACCATAAGTAAAATAATAACCCGAAGGTAGTTTTACTTGTGCAGATAGTTTTTGTTGAATTTCAGTTACTACGCTTTGTACATCTCTGCCTTTTACATTAAAGCCTACCACTATTCTTCGTTTACCTGCTTCACGGCTTATTTGTGCTGGACCTACTTTGAAATTAATATTGGCAACTTGTGATAATGGAATTTGATTACCTGTATTGGTAGGTATCATCAAATTATTGACATCCTCAATACTGCTTCTGTAAATGCTATCTAAACGAACTACTAAATCAAATTTTCTTTCGTTTTCAAAAACTACTCCTGTACTTTTTCCTGCAAAGGCTGTACTTACTATATCGTTTACATCTTCAACGGTTAAACCATAATTGGCTAATCGCAGTCTATCGTATTCAATGTTTATTTGTGGTAAGCCGCTTACTCGTTCCACTTGTGGTGCAGTAGCACCTTGTACGGATTGTATTACTTTGTTTACTTTTTCAGCATAGTTAGATAAGGTATCCATATTTTCGCCAAATATTTTTACGGCTACATCTTGCCTAATGCCTGTCATCAGCTCATTAAAACGCATTTGTATGGGTTGATTTTTTTCAAAAAATACACCTGGTATGGCTTCTAATTTTTCGCTGATTTCATCAGCTAATTCATCGTAAGACTTATGTGTTTTCCATTCCTTTTGTGGTTTTAAGATTATCATCATATCGGTTGCTTCGGGTGGCATAGGGTCGGTAGGTACTTCGGCACTACCTGTTTTACCCACTACCATTTTTACTTCATCAAATTGTTTGATAATTCTTGAGGCTTGCATAGAAGTTTCAATACTCTGGCTCAGTGAACTTCCTTGTGGTAAAATACAATGAAAAGCAAAATCGCCTTCGGCAAGTGTAGGTATAAATTCGCCACCCATACGGGCAAAAAGCAAAAGACAAAAGGCAAAAAGTGCCACTGTTGCACCTACTAAAATATATTTTGCCTTGATAGCTTTTTGTAACAATGGTTGATAAATTCGTTGGAAAAAATCCATCATTTTATCGCTAAAGTTCTTTTTATGATTTATTAATTTTGGTAAGAACAAAGCACACATCATAGGTATATAAGTAAGCGATAATATTAATGCCCCAAAAATTGCAAAACCAACCGTTTGAGCCATTGGTCTAAACATTTTACCTTCAATGCCAATTAAAGAGAGTATTGGTATATACACTATTAAAATAATGATTTCGCCAAAAGCTGCACTGCTACGAATTTTTGACGCTGATACAAATACTTCATTATCCATTTCGGACTGTGTCAATTTATTCATAGATTTTCTTAACCCTAAATGGTGCAAAGTAGCTTCTACAATAATTACTGCACCATCTACAATAAGTCCAAAATCAATAGCACCCAAACTCATTAAGTTAGCACTTACACCAAATACATTCATCAAGCCCAATGCAAACAACAATGATAATGGAATGGCAGAAGCAACAATTAAACCTGCCCTAAAATTGCCTAAGAACAATACCAATACAAATATTACAATTAAAGCACCTTCAATTAAGTTTTTCTCTACTGTATTTATAGCTCTGCCTACTAAATCTGTTCTATCCAAATAAGGTTCTATCACAATATCTTCGGGCAATGATTTTTGAATGGTAGGTATTTTTTCTTTTATGCGTTGAACTACTACATTACTGTTTTCGCCTTTTAACATCATTACTACACCGCCTACGGCATCTACTTCACCATTGTAGGTCATAGCACCGTACCGTGTAGCAAAACCAAATTTTACTTCGGCTACATCTTTAATAAATATGGGTATGCCCCCTGTATTTTTTACAGCTATGTTTTGTACATCTTCTATACTTGTAACTAAGCCAATACCTCTTATAAAATAAGCATTTGGTTTTTTATCTATGTATGCACCACCTGTATTTTGATTGTTTTTTTCCAAGGCGTTGAAAATATCTGGAATGCTTACACCCATTGCCTTTAAGCGATTGGGGTTTATAGATACTTCGTATTGCTTTAGTTCGCCACCAAAACTATTTACTTCGGCAATACCGGGTGTTCCATTCAGTTGCCGTGCTACTATCCAATCTTGCATAGTACGCAAATCTTTGGCATTGTATTTATGCTCACTTCCTTTTTTGGGGTGTATAATGTATTGATATACTTCGCCAAGTCCTGTGCTTACAGGTGCAAGTTCAGGTGTACCAATGCCTTTGGGGATATTGGCTTCGGCTTCTTTTATTCTTTCGTTTATGAGTTGCCTTGCAAAATAAATATTTACTTCATCTTTAAACACTACTGTGATAACTGATAGTCCAAAACGAGAAATACTTCTTACTTCTTCAATATCTGGGATATTGGCTATACTTTGTTCAATGGGGAAAGTAACCAACTGTTCTACTTCTTGCCCTGCTAATGTGGGGCAAGTGGTAAATATTTGTACCTGATTATTGGTAATATCGGGTACGGCATCTATGGGTAGCTTGGTAGCACTCCAAACGCCCCAAATAATGAGCAACAAAGTCATTGCAGCTACAATGAGTTTGTTTTTTATACTGAATTTTATTATTTTATCTAACACTTTTTTTATAATTATTAATGATTAATGTTGATTGATTAATTGCAGAAAGCAACTAATCAAAATATTGTAAACATTAATGATTAACGATACCATTTGCTACGAGCAAATGACCATTGATAAGTGAAGATTAATGGAAATACTTAATCGTTAATCATTAACAATTAAGCATTAATTTAGGTGGCTGCCAAATGTTTCCGTAGAAGTTGGAAACGAAAGAAAAATTACGAATAGTAATTTTTTGACTTATAGAAAACTCTGTAGGTTTTTTGATTTGAAAAGGGGTGAAATTTACAGAAACCACCGAAGTACTGCAACAAGCACAGGTACAAAAAGGACTACAATTGTCTTTTTTGTCGCTTTTGTGGTTGTGGCTTTGGGTAAGTTCTGATTTTGCTTTATTGTAGTTGCATTCATTATGTGCATCGCTACAAGGTACTCCACTGAGTAACAAAATGTAAAAAGCCATAAAATATGCAAATATTTTCATTGGTGCAAAGGTAATATAAAAAATGTAAAATTGTATGGATTATTAGTTTAGAATAAAAATTACAAAAACCACAAATTGTCTTTACCAAATTGTTTGAGTTCTTGAATATCAAAATGAGGGAATATTTCGGCAACCATTTCTGGGTAGAGGATTGTTACTGGTATGTTTTGTTGTTTTACTGATTTCCAATACATACGGCTGAATTGATATACTTGGTCAACTATTGCCTTTGTGGTTTTGCTATCATCTAAAATTGTTTCGTCTGTAGCTTTTAGTTTTAGCTTAATTGGAAATGGATAACTTTCTATTTTTTCGGTAGCTGATAAACCATATCTTGTATTGTTGCATAATAGATATTCATTCCAACCTGTTTTTATAAATGTGCCACTTATAGGCATTGTATGGGTGCTGTTGGTATCAAATACTACAAAATCTTTACTCTCTGTTTTGTTTATAGAAACTATGATTATTGGAATATCTAAATTTAATTCGTCTAACTCTTTTTCTATTGGTTCTAATTCTGCTTTACTCATTGATTTGTAGAAGTGAATAATAAGGCGTTTTACATCTGCATTATCATTTTTGAATTTACGAACTGCTTTGCCTATATCTCCTGCTAACATAAAAGTATCTATAGCTGGGTGGCACTCAAAACCTCTAAAGTGGCCATTGTTTGAAAAACAAAAGGCACTGCCTATATATCTACTTCCTATTTCGGCATTTTTGAAAGCTCCTACACCTACTATTAATTCATTGGATAGATTACGCTGTAAACGCCACGGCACTCCGTTTAGTTTAGCCAATATTGCGATAGCAATATTTGGCAAGTAATACTTGAAAGCTGAATTGTTTATTTTATCTCTATCAATAACCTGTGAAGTGATACGATAGTCTAATAATGTTTCTTTTACTTGGTAGTATATTTTGTGTTTTTCTTCGTCTATCTCGGCTTTAGAAATAGGGGATAAATAAACTGCTAAGTATCTTACATCATCAGCAAAGGTTTTATCGGATAGTTGCTGTCTTATTTCTTCAATAGGGTTTTCTTTATTTTCAAAAATTATGCTGTTCGCTTTATCAATGCTGTAATTCAGTTTGATATAATTTTTAAGTCCTTTGAAGCCGTCTTTTTTACCTTCAAACCATTGGAATACCGTATTGGCAAAGGTGTTATCCTCTTTATGAAATAAGAAAATGAATTTGATATTTTTATGAGGTGAAAGCTCATAAGGACCTCCAACCCCTAAGCCATAATGAGGCATAATGTTGGTATGGTTTTGACCAAACTGCATTAAATTACTATTCTCTGTAGTTTGTTTTATTTTGTCTGTATCTATTGTAATAAAACCATTTGAGGTAATGGGTAATACTGCTTTGAACTCTGCTGTATTTATGTACTTATCGTAAAATGCTGATACCTCTAAAAAATAAGCACTGTATTTATTGCTTGGTTTGTCAGGCGTGGTTTGAAGTCCTAAGAATTTGGATAAATAGAAATTGATTTTAGGAAATTGTCTATCTAAATGATACCCTGCATCTTCTGGTAAATTGTCTTTGTAATAGATACGCTTATTGTATAAGAATGAAGAAAATATTTCTTCATCGCAATGTATTTGTTCTCTGCTTTGCTTACATACTCTTGACTTGCCATCGTATGAAATAACTAATTCAGGTAGTTTGGTTGCTCTTGCTATTTGTACTTTGATAGTGTACACTGTATAAGTATCAAAGTCTTTGTTTATTTTTTTGGTATCTAAAAACCATAATGAAATATCACTAATGAAGTTTGTTTTTATCGCATCTGCAATAGTATAGAAGTGGTTGTATAACTGGTGTGTATAGTATAACTTGGCAAATCGTCTGCTTTTATCTAAATCTACTGCAATAGGTTTTGATATAGCTTCGTCTGCTATGAAGTTGGTATAGGCATACTCAATATTTTCTAATTCTTCTTTACTAAAGAGGTCTTCAATATTGACTGGTAAGCTACTGACTTTTACAGGGTAAAAGCCATTGGCTTTTGCCAATTGAAACGAACACTCTACAGTTTGTACTGGGTGTGAAAAATTTAAGATATTTAATATTAAGTTTTGCTTTGCCACTATACTATCATTGATTTTATTGGTTATTAAATTTATAGTCTAAAATAATTTTGCAAAAGCCTTTAGCATTGCAAAGTATTTGATATATTTTAATTGAATTGCTCATTACTATATTGTATTTATTTGAATGCTACTAAAATGAAAGTTTAGTTTCTCTAATGATTGGTCATTGTCCATAAATAATACATAATTTGAAACATTATTATCTTTAGCAGAAGGATAAATTATACCATCAACATTTAATATTGGATTAAATTTTATATATTCAGTTATTACTTGGGTAGGCACATACTCAATACTTGTATCGTTTTTATGAATATGTTTTGATATATCTTTTGCAAAAGCTTTTAGAAACATAATTGGTTCTCTATGCTTATTATTAGCACTATCAAATATGCTTGGAAGTACTGGAAATGAAGTTAAATCTATTAGCTTTAAATCTTGTTTTGGTGTGAACTTTGCTATTGTGTAAAATGGTTCACTCAAATTAGTAAAATCAACAACTTCTTTAATGCTTGTGTCTTTATCATCACTACCATAAAACATTGAAATACCTGCTGGGCTCATTCTGTTTTGACCTTTACAATTAGCTACAGGATTAGAAGCAATACGCTTACCATCTGCCTTAATATCATCCCTATTTTTGTGTTGGGTACATCTCAATATTTTAGTACTCGGTGTTATAGTTTTGAATAAATTAAGTTTAATAATTTCTGATTGTATGTTGTTTAGTATTGAAATAGGATTAGAGTGAAAGTAACCCTTAAATACATCATCAAAATAAAAAACAAACCTTGCTTTATGCTTTACTACTTCCTTAAAATAATTCCACTCATCGGTATAAAAATCAGTTTCATCTCCAAATTCATCACTACGACAGTAAACAATATCTTCATCAATTTTTTTTAGTATGTCTTTACAAATTTCATCATCATCAATTTGCAAATCAAGCATATCATCATAAATAATATCCCAAGCTAAAAAAGTATTGCCATCTAAACCGTGTTCGCCATCGTGATTGATAAATCTACTTTCATTTGCATCTTCAAATAGATAATTAATACCTACTTCAAGAACAGAATAAAATCTTCAAAAGAAACAACCTTTCTTTAGAACTACAATAACTACACTTACCTACATTACTGTTCTTCTTAATATAATTAGAAATAAAATCATCTTTGAAATGGGAAGCACAAATTTGTGTGTCTATTGTAACACTATCTGGTAATCCATCATAAAAATGTTTTTTAGCTTGTCCCATTACTTAAATAATATTTTTTTACAAATTGCTTTATATAGTTAAGGTTCTTTCAAAATCATCACACAACTGGTTTAAGCTGTCTTTAGTTTCTCGTTTGAAAAAATCGCCTAAGTCTTTATTTAAGATTGTATATTTTCTATACACTTTTGCAAAGTCTTGGTAAATTTCTTCTTGGCTGAATGTTGTACCATCGTCTTTGATTTTTGCTACTAATCTTTTGCCTACTTCCTCTGTATGGATATATGAAAAGAAGGCTTCTATTTTTGCTTCAAATTCTTTTATCAATTCTGCAATAGCTTCTTCTTCTTGGTTACGCTTTTCAATTACTTTTAAGATATTGTATTTGTACTTATTATCATCTGAACTTGTAGAACTGCCTTTAACTGATTTCTTGTTTTTATCATTATCTGCACTGTCTAATGGTGCTACTATGCCTATACGATTATCAAAGTAAATTTCTACATCGTCTATAATATCTGTTGGCTTATTGAGGTGGTTGTATTCGTAATTAAACTTCCTCCAAAACTCTAAAAATATTGGGTCGGAATATTTTTTATCTAAATCCAAAACAAACTCTATTAGGTTCAATATTTTGTAATAGTTGCTTATACTACTTTTTAATAGCTTGGCTTCGGCTTTGTTGGTAGTAATATAATCAGCAAAGCTATTTTCCATATTGATAATGGCTTGTACTTGCTCCTTTCCTTGCTTGTAATTACTGAATGTAGTAAAATGAGCTGTAAATATTGGGTGTACTCTTAATGCCTTAAAATACTCGTCTAATCTTTCTTCATCGCCTAAAGGGTCAAAGTCTGATACTACTACATTACTAAAATGTTCAAATGCTGACTTGATATTTTTTACATTGATATTCTTGTATGAGAAATCTACAATTTTGCAGTCGTTTTTATACTTAGTAGTTCTGTTTACTCTTGAAATAGTTTGTATTGCATTGATACCCCTTATTTCTTTATCTAAAAACAAAGTATGTAGCTTGGGTTCATCATAACCTGTTTGTAATTTATCTACTACTATGATAATGTCATTTTTAGCCAATTTGAATGATTGTAAAACATTCTTTTCATTTAGTCCATCGTTTACACTATTACTGCTTGGTTGGTCTTGGCTATCGGAATACACAATATAAACTGGTGCTTCCTTAAATCTTTCATATTTTTTTTGTTGTACTATTTCATTAAAGTATTTTTCTATTTTCTTTTTGTATTGAATAGCATTAGGAATGGAAGAAACTGCCAACATTGCCTTTGCTGTACCTCTTATATTGTGATAAACAGTAGATACTAACCTCTCTACTACAAATTTTGAAATTGCATCTATTCTGTCTTTATTGGCATAGATTTTCTTTTTACGAATTGCATATTTTTTGCCATATTCATCAATGCCTGTATCTGTGTTGTCTGGAATTTCTTCATACCCTGTATCGCCTTCAAATCCCTCTAACTCATTATCAGGTATTTCAAAAAACATTTTAGCTGAAACTGGTACTATACCTTTGATAGGATTTAGTATATAACCATCTTCAATAGCTTCTTTCATTGTATAGCTGTCAAAGGGTATCCATATTTTTTCTGCTTCTGCATATTTATTAAACTCTCCAAACCTTGCTAAAGTATGGTCGCTTGGTGTGGCTGTAAAACCTACTATCAAGTTCTTTTTAGTTCGTGTGGTATTGTACCCTTTGTTGCTATCAAAGCTACTCTGTAATTCATCAAAAATACTTATCATTTCTTCGTGCTGAACTCCACTATTACTACGGTGTATTTCATCTATTAAAAAAGCAATACGAAGTGTTGAAAGTTTTTTAATTATTGCAGGATCAATAATATTATTTACACTTTCAAATTTTTGTAGGTTTACTACAATTACTCTTTTATCACTACTCAAAGCTGTAATAAATGATTTTTTGTCTGAGGCTTCTATAAACATTCCTTTTTGAATATTCATATTGTGTAGCATTGTATCTAACTGGTCTCTTAACTGTAACCTATCTACTACCAACATTATTTTATCATAGACATAAGTACCATTTTTACGCAAATCTTTAAGCTGTAATGCTGTCCAACCGATAATATTAGATTTACCAAATCCTGCTGAATATTGAAGCAATAAGGAATAGATATTTTTATTGTTTTGGTATTTCTGTCTTTTGGAAATGAGTTCTTTAATTTGTTCTGCTCCTACGCCTTTGGCTTGTAATTCGGCTTCTAACTTATTTATGAAATAATCAGGTTCGTTTTCGTGTTCCAAAAATTCATCTATCTTACTTAATACCTTGTCTGTTCCAAATTTCTGTTTTGGTCTTGGACTAATTAACCTACCATCGTTGTGCTTATACTCTTTGGTTTTGCTATTTTCTTTTCTAATTAATTCTCTCTCTAAAAAATTGTAGTATAGTATTTCTTTCTCTATCATTTTTTTATCATAGAGTGCCTTAAATACCTCTTCAAATTTTTCTGGTTTACTACCTGTTTTGTTTTGTAATGGATATGCCTTAAAGTCTTTGGTAATATTCAAATTGTACTCGTTGAAATCATAGGTATCTGCTTGAACTATGGATTTAATTAAGTCAAATTGATTGGTAATATTTCGTATTACATAGGTTTCGTTAATGTCGGTAGAGGTAATATGTATTGCTTTTTCAAATATTTTCAAAAAGTCTTTTCGGATAGATTGGTTTATATCGTTGTCCTCTGCTATTACTAAATATTCTTGTACAGCAGTTTGATAATCTTTAGCTACTTTTTTTCTGCCGTTGTTTCTTGCATTTTGATTGTTGTAATTACTTTTGAGTTCGCTATATCCTAAGTAAATACCATTGAGAAAAAAGGAAAGGTCTGGTCGGAATGAAAAGCATTGTTTACCATTGTGCTTGAATATATAGGGCAATTCTTGAATGACTGTAAAGATATTTTCGTCAAATAGTTTGTCTTCGTGGGTAACGCTACCACTTGGGTAAAACAAATAAATAGGTATGCCTTGAAAATCTACTTTCTTATTGTTATTGATAAACACAGCCATATTAGCAGAAGATTTTACCCTCTCATCTAAAAACTTGCAAAACTCATCTAACAACTCTTTTTCACTATTGAATTTCTTTAATAGCTTTCGGTAATTGTCTTTATTGAGTGAAGTTTCTGAAATAAAATGTTTCAAATCTTCTACCAAAAAAAATAGGTTGGAAACCGTATTTGCTTTGGCTTCTTTGTACTGCAAACCGTCTTGTCTTTCGCAAAGAAAGTTAATGAGGTATTTATCTTGTAAATCTAATTCTTGCATTAGTCTATATTTATTTCGTTAGTTTCTTCCTCTACTTCTTCAACATCTTCATATACTTCTAAGTTTTGCCCTGTAGTGTCCTGAGGAATAATAAAATTGTTTAATTTGGTTGTTATTGCTGTTAATCTATTATTGTAAAAGGTTAAAAAATCATTAGACCAAATACCATCATTGTCAACATCAATTAAATGTGTTTTCATTGTATCTGCTAACTCTGTATTTTTTTCTTTGAAGTCAGTCATATAAACAGAAGGACTTTTGGCTCTAATAATATTCTTGTTTAAGAAATCATCTACAATGGTAATATTTACAATATGATTTACTTTGAAGCCATCAACCGAAGGTTGATTTTTCTTTAGCCAAGCCTTAGGGAAAAAGTGGTGATAGTTTTTACTTGAAGCAATTTTGAGGTAGCTATTGTCAATGATTACATCTAAGTTATTATTAAACCTCTTTGGCTTTTGTTTGGCATATAAACACAATACGGCTTTAATAAATGATTTGCCTGTACTAAACCAACCATTTGTTTCTACAAACTCTTTATTTACATTTATTGCCCATTCGTATTTAGGTAATTTGCCCTCAATGATATTTTCAATTTTAGTAATGTCTTGTGCTAACTTACTTTCAACACCTGAAGAATACCTAAACCCTAATGAAGCTCTCCAAAAGAAATCTTCTAACATTTCTTTCATTTTACCAACTGGGCTTTGTTTATGCTTGTAGAAATAATAACTGAAAGGCACAATTAAAGCATAATAAGGTAATATACGACTTACAGGAATACCATAAGACCTGAAAAAATCTATTGAGCTTTTTATACACTCTACAGCTTCATCCCAAATATTTATGAACTTCATTTTGTCTAACTGTAGAATGGATTTTTTAGTACAGTTTTTTGTAAGAAGCATTGCCACCACTTGAAGTATAGTAGCAGAAGGAATTGTTTCGTAATGACTTACTTTTAATTGCTTTATTAATTCTTCATATTTTACTGCTAAATCAAACACTTTATTTTGTTGTGTAGCTTCGTCAAATTCATTTTCATAAATATGATAAGTTTTAGCTACCATAATTTCAAATAAGGTTAATGACTTTCCACCTACATTGAGCCTTGTAAATACTTCAGTAGCAACTTCAATTGAGGCATTTTTGAGATTGATTACTGAATAAGCATAACTGGTAAGTATCAATTTTAGTTTTTCAATAGTTTTGTGGTGCTCAGGTGGATAAGAAGCTAACATAGTCAAACCACCATTCATTAAATCGGTTAGTTTAATTATATCCGTTTGGTTTTTACCTTCAATTTCTGTTATAATAATATCATCATCATTCTTTGCTAATAAATCAACATAAATATGACTGTAGTCGGTTGTATTACCATCAGCATCAATAATAGAAACTCCTTTGAGTGAAGCATATAAAGAAGTAAGCCTTTGTTGACCATCTAAAACATAGTTCACAAATTCGCCTTGCTGTGGTTCTGGTAATGTAATGTTGCCTAAATTTCTAATAGCCCTTAATCTTTCATTAGTTCTCCAATAAATAAATGTGCCTATTGGAAATCCCTTAATGATACTATCTAATAGCTTGGCAGAAGCCTTTACAGACCAAACAAACTTTCTTTGAAACTGTGGTATTTTTACCTGTCCTGTTTCTATCTCACTTATGAGGTCTGCATATTTTACGCTTGTATTTTCTAATGTTGCTGACATATTAATTTACTTTTACTTTACCTGTTACTACATCATTGATTAATGTTTTACGCAGTTCTTTTAGGGTTTCTATTTGGGTTTGTAGGTTGGTGGTAATTTTATCTATGGTGTTGGTTTTAGCATCTAAATAAGTGGCTATTTCGGTTTGTTCTTTTATTGGTGGAACAGCAACTAACATTTTACCAATTATACCTTGACCTACATTAGGTTGTGTTCCCCCAACACTTAAACTAATCATAAATTGTTTATACGCTAAAAACCAATAAAAATAGAACTTGCTGAAATTGTGTTTATTGAAATTGATACAGCAACAGGCTTGATTTGTAGTAGCATAAATATTCAGCAACCCAATTTTGCCAATGGTAGCACCATACATTGCTATCATCAAAGTACCTGGTTTATTAACTTTCAAATTTGGATAGTCATTTATAGCCAATTGAGATATTTTATATTGACAGCTTTCTACAATGCCATCATTCAAATCTCCTGTGTTTACCCAATTTACAATGCCATCTTCATAATAAGCATCTATATTGGTAAGTGGTGTAGCACCACTACTCATTGTTTTAGAAACTTCTTTTAGTCTGCTGATAGTCCAATGACTTGGCTTTAACCCTAATTCACTTTCTTTTAGCTTTACATTTTTATCTAACCCTTTGGTAACTGCATTATTGATAATAGTTTTTCTTAACTCTTTGTAATATTCAATTTTGGTAGTGAGTAGGTTTATTTTTTTGTCTATGGCTTGGGTTTTGGTATCAAGGTAGTTGGCTATTTGGGTTTGTTCGGTTAGGGGTGGAAGAATTAAAGCAGTATTTAATGTTTGCCCTAAGTTTAATGCTTCTTTAGAAGTACCTGCCTGAATTAAATTAATGTAATCTTTTATTGAAATTGTTTTGAAATAATTTGCAATGAATGGTACATATTTAGGCTTGAAACGCAAATAAATAATATGTTGATTGATATTTGCCGTTGGAATATTACTTGGCACTATACAAGTTCTACCAATAGAAGCACCTGTAATATTTATTAAAATATCATTTGGTTTCAATTGAGAACTTTTCATTTTTTTGTGAACTTCATTTGTGATAAACGAAACATCATCAAGCCTTAAACCATCATCATAAACATTTTGACTACGAATAAAAGTTATACCATTATCTACATATACTTCACTACCACCAAGAGGCGTTACACCACTTCCTATTCTTTGTACAATATCCTTTACTCGTAATACTTCCCAATGTTGAGGAACATCTCCAAGCCAATTAAGACCTGAATGTTTGTATTTGTTATATGTGCCTACCTTACTCATAAATTCAATTCATTTTCAAGGTTAGCTAATTCGTTTTCTAAATCAGTCAAGTTTTTAGTAATAGCATCAATAGGTCTTAATGCTTCTGGTGTATAGAACACTTTATTAAAATTGATTTCTACACCTATTACATTGTCTATATACTCAAATGGTTTGGTAATGTACTTCGCCATAAAAGCATCTATATTGCTTTGGTTGGTGGCTTCGTTTGGGTGGTACGGTATTATTTCATAATCTTTTTGTAAGTCTTTGGTTAGCTCTACGGTTATGTTTATACTTTTGGTTTGTTGTACTTTGGTTTCTTTTTTCTTACCCTCTTTTACTATTACAGTACCTTTTTTGGCAGTCGCTTTTATTACAATTTTACCACTACCTAATGCAGTTGAGTTTTTGCCTGTTTGTTCTATAATGGTTTCTTTGTCGTTATCGTAGTAGTAAGTGGCTTTATTGGTATATACTTTTAGATCAGCTTCTTTGTAATCTAATTCTGCAATAAGTGGTTTGATATGTTTTTCTAAATATTCATCTAAGCTGTTGTATTCTGTACCTATCAAATCATCGGTAATATATTCTGTTTTATCTAACTGTGTAGTGTTGGCTTCGGTAGTTTGTATAATTTTTTCTACTTCTAATTTGATTGATTTTTCCTCTACTGTATCACCGTCTTTATTGGTTTTGGTAGGTAGTTGTAAGTAGTTGCCATCTTCATCAATATTAGTAAGCATTATGCTTTGTTTGTTGTAATAGAAATGCCATTTATCAAATACTTTGGCAAAACTATTGTCCTTAAAATCGGCTAAGGTTTTTACTATCTCGGCTCTATTGCTTGGGTTCATTTGCCTACGCTTTTTACCCTTACTTTTCTTTAATGGTTCAAATAGTTCACTTGCATTGATAAGTATTACTTTATCTTTTCTGCTGGCTGGTTTGTTTTTATTGAATATCCACAAATAAGTATAGATACCGGTATTGAAAAATTCATCGGTAGGCATTTGTATAATGGCTTCTACATAGTCTTGTTCAAAAAAGTGTTTTCGGATTGTACTTTCGCCACTACCTGCATCGCCACTAAATAAGGTAGAGCCATTGTGTACCACAATGCTCAAACCATCTTCTGCCAACTTCCAAAGTATATGTTGGGTAAATAAAAACTGCCCATCGCTAATTGAGGGTAAGGCTACAAACCTTTCTGTAGTGTCGTTTCTAATGTCTTTTTCAAACCCTTCCCATTTGACACCATACGGTGGATTGGCTACGATTATGCTAAATGTTTTATCCCAAAATTTGCCAATATCGGTTAAGGTATTTCCGTATTCTATTTGGGTATCTTTTCTAAATCTACTTTCAATTTTGGCTAAGGCAAACAAAGTGCCGTTCCATTCTTGGCCATAAGTGGCAGTAGGTCGGCTTGGGTATAGGTCTTGTATTTTATCTTCTACACCAAATAAAAGGTTGCCACCTCCACAAGTAGGGTCATAGATAGTTAGGAATTTTCCGTTATCATCTATTTTGGAAGCAATGATTTCAGAGATTAAAGAAATAATATCGTCTGGGGTATATTGCTCTCCTGCTGTTTCGGCTGATATATCTGCCCATCTACGCTTTATGTGTTCTTCAAGGGTGGTAATTTCAGAGTTGCTAAATTCTACTAAATCTATTTCACTCCAAGCCTGTACCGTTTCAAATAAAATTCGTTTTTTTTTGAGCTGTCCTGTAACGCCTGATATATCTAAAAATTTTTCTTCTTCTGTACCTTTATCTACACCTAAGAGGTAACGAGTTTCTGGGTCAAATGCTTTGAGGTAGGAATGAAAATCTACATCAAAGGTTTTATCGTTTTTACAAATGTCTTTTAGAGTTTTGTTTTTACGAATTACAAAGTCATTGTAGCCCAAGCCTTCTTCTTTGAATAGCTCAATAAAATCGTCAATATCTAAATTGTTGTGGTCGGCTTTCAATTTATTACTTTCTCTTACCAACCTACTTTCTACCATAATAAGGGCAAAGTATGGCATCATAAATTTAGGAAAGTCGCTTTCTTTAATTCCTGCACCTCTTAGGAAATCGGCTGTACGCCATACATCGCCTTCGTATTTTAATATATTTATGCTCATCTACTTTTTGATATTTTTAGTCAGTTGTTTAATTGCTTCGTTTGCTAATGGTTCACCATCAATAACATTATACATTTGGTCTGCAAGCCATAAGGTAGTTAGTTCATCTTCATCTATTTTTAAGATTTTGGCTAATAGTGGTATCTGTTCTTTCTTTAATACTCTTTCGCCTCGTTCTATTTTACTCAAAAGAGGTGTATCAATGTCTATAAATGGGGCAACCTGCCTAAGTAGCAGGTTGTTGTGTTCCCGAAGTTGCCTTATTTTATAACCAAAATGATTAGACATATTGAATTGCTTATTTTGACTTGCCAATATTTGACAAATATAAGCATAATAAAGCAAACCAAAGTAATGAAGTGCAAAACTTTGAGTAGTCTAAGTAGTCTAACTAAAAAGTAAGGGGTTATTATTGGGTGGACTTGTACTGTCCTTTTGAGGGCTTGGATATTTTGCCGTCTTTTTGAAGTTTTTCAAGGCAGTTGAACAAAGTGGCTCTTGAAATTATTTTGCCTGTAACGAAATGCTCTGTAAGGTCTTTCAAATAGCAACCACCTATTTGTGATTTAGATTTCTCGTCAATGTATTCTAATATAGCATCTGCATTGGTGCTGTCTTCTCTGCCGTTTGTTTCTTTGAGTAAAACGGTTTCAGGTAATTGAATGCCCTCTACTGCATATTGATAGCTGTTTATATCAAAGGTCATTACATTTTCGCTATCTTCTTGCTTGTAACGAAAAGCAACATCTTTTATATAACGCTTGCCCTCTGGGCTTTTGCCTACGCCTATCATAAAATCGGCTTCCTGTGCTAACATACGACTACCTGCCAAACTATCTATGGTAATGGGTCTGCCTATTTGCTTGGGTGTATGGTGAATGATAATGAGGGTAATTTTTAATCTATTGCACAATTCTCGTAGCCTTAGAGCCACTTTTTTAGCTAATCCACTATCTTCTATACCACCTTCGTAAAGACGGCTTAAACTGTCTATTATGACGAAATTTGCACCATTTTTTTTGATTAAGGTTTCTAACAATAGCCATTCTTCTTCACTTGAAATTTGACGAGGTACTGTATCATCATTTGCTGAATAATTATCTAACCAATTATCATTACCAATATGCTCTATAAGGTATTGTGTTTGTTTGGCGTTTCTTTGGCTTCTTGGTTTCCAATACTCCTCTAAAGATAGAAAAAATACTTTGTAAATACCTTTGGTAATGGATTGCCCCATAAACTCTGTAAGCCCTGCCACCAATGCCATAGCCAAGTTTTCGCAAATGGTAGTTTTACCACTTTTGGAAGGTCCAAAAATAAAGCCAAAGGAATTTTCCTTAATGCCACTCCAAATAAAAGGTGTATCAGGTTCGGTGTTGGCTCTGTGAATGAGTTGTTTTAGTGGAACTGCACCTGTGTTTGAAAAATCTTTAATTGGTACTACTGGCGTAGATTGCTTGGAAAATTTGCCGTGTTCTGCTGTATGGCTATGGTAGGCACTTTTGATTGTTTGGCTTACTTCTGCATCGTTGTAATTGTAATGTGAATTTATGTACTGAGTTGCTGACAATTCGGATAAGCCATTGCGATTGCAATTATTGGCTAATAGATTTACATAATTGTTTCTATTGCCCTCTACATATGACATTTTGTTATTGGTAAGCTCTACGCATTTTTGAAAAATACTAAGGTCGTCTGTACATTGTGTAAACTGTTGCACTGGTGCAATAGTTGTTTGCTTTAATTCTTCGTGCTGTACTAAATATTTTTGAGCTTCGTAATTGATTACAATATTGCTATCGCAACTGAAAAAACAAAGTCGGTTAATATCCTTGCCTGACTTATCAATTTCTACACCTGTTGCCTTTTCGTAAATTGCTTTTAGTTGGTTGAATGCTTGTAAATGCTCTGTAGGATTGGAACTTATTTTGATAATGATTTTTAAGCCAACACCTGAAGGACTAATAAAACAAGCAAATGTAAATGGTACTTCTGCAATTTTTTGTTTGTAGTTTTTGATTTCATCTTTAGGCAATTTGTCTATATCCAAAATGATATATCCTGAATAGTCTTTTAGGTTTTCGGCTTTTCTGCCACCCTCATAAGTGCCTGAAATAATGAATGAAGGAATTTTCTTTTTGAGTTCTGTATATAAATCTGAGTTGCCCTCTTGGTATGCCTTTGTAGCTGGGTCAACTAAATGCTTGTAAGTACCATTGTTGATTTTGAATAATACTTGTAATACTGGATTTTGCTCAAATGCTGTGGTGTCCATTACCGTTTTGTATAATGACACTAAGGGATAATCTTTTATATCTTTTGACATCTTTCTACTGCTTTTTAATTTATTAAAAAATCAAAGTGTTTAAGGTTGCTTATTTCTTAAATGCTTTGTTGTAATGTTTTTTCAATAGTTCCTCTACATCGTTCATACGATAGTAAATTTTGCTACCTACTTGTGAGAAAGAAATCATTCCTGTATCTCGGTAATGCTGTGCAGTTCGTTTTGAGATTTTGAGTAATTGAATGAACTCTTGATTGTCTAACCAAATTTCTTTTGGTTCTTTTTCCTTAGCTGTTAGTTTGGTTTGGATTTCGTCCATTTTCTTAACTAATTCTTGGAATGCTTCTGATTGGATTGTTATTACTTCCATTGCTTTTTAAATTTTATTTTATTGCGTTATTGCAATGCAAAAATGTGAATGGAAGTGCAGTAAATGTAGTGGCATAGGGTGATACCACCCTAAGCAAAACCCTTGACTATAAAGGGTTTAAGAGGATTAAAATTTGTTGAATTTCTTTTTATCGGTAAACCAATTAGCAATAATTCCGTACCAAAATGCTTGTGCATCTGGGTCAGGTTCATTGAAATATTCAGCTAATTTTTTGATACTAATTCCTTTTTCTGTAGATTTTTTAGTAGCAAAGTTTTGAGAAATAAAATTGTATAGTTCTGTCTTAGTTTTTGTTTCTATACCAATGTCGTTATGCTCTGAAAGTATCTTAAATAGGAAAGCAATTTGAGGAACTGTAAGCCCTGTTTTGAGTGGATTGGTTTTTGGTT
>JAWKLF010000005.1:0-158723 GCA_041392835.1 Chitinophagaceae bacterium | reverse complement strand
ATCAAAAGATGATGTAGCATATAAGTTTAACTTATACATGTCATTGGCATATCCAGTAAAATGATGATGAGCATCTATAAAACCAGGATATAGATATTGGCCTTCAGCATCAACGGTTTTAGATGCACTATACTTTTTTAATAATGATTCATCAGCAAGCGCCACTATTTTACCACTATCTACTACTAAAACAGAAGCACTTAATTGTTTAGCGTTGGCAGTAAAAATATGAGCATTATATACTATTAAATCTACTTGCTGCTGAGCTTGTGCTATACCTGTGCAGCAAAAAATAACGAATAATAAAAATCCTCTCATGAAATGCAATGTTACAAACTTTGTTTTGATTAAAAATTAAGATACAGTCAAAGTGTGTTAATTTTGATACTATGCGCTTGTACTCCGCCTTAATTACATATTTTACTATTATGCTTTTTGCAAAGCAGACTGTGTCGCAAAAGCGTATGGAGAATATTATACCAAAAGATGATATAAGAAAAATAGAAAAGGCAAGAAAATTTTATAATGAATTGAAAATTTACGAAGGCGAAAGAATTTTGAAAGAACTAATCAAACAAAACCCAAATAATGTCTATTATCATGAAGCATTGGTGCAAATGCAAAGACAAGTACTACGAAAAATAGAAGCCTCTACAGATGATATAAAAGAACTTATAACTTATCAAAATGAAGCCAAAGCACAGTCCAATAAAAATGATGAAAATGGGAATTACTTAGATGAACCAGAAAGCGATTTACAAGATTTGGACGCTAATACAACGCTTCTTCTACGTAGTGGTTTAGATCGTAATATAGACATTGCAAAACAAAACAAAAAACAAAAAGATAAAGAAGATCAAGATGCCAGTGTACGAATAGATACCAATTATTTAAAACGATTGGATGAAGATAGTGGTAACTATGTTGACCCTGAAAATATACAAATACCAAATGCCAAACAATCGAGATGGCAAAAATCGCAGCTAAAGTTTTTAGAAGAGTTATCACAAATTCCTTATGAACTATACAAAAACGACTTAATACAGAATGCAAGACATGCAACAAGGATAATGCAAGAAACGGATTCGGCATCATATTATCTTAGAACCTTGTTAATAGACACTATAGATTTAGATTTATATGTTGCTGCTAAAGCCAAAGAATATTATAATGAGAGCTTTGAAGCACTTGCCGAAGATAATTTTATAGAAGCAGTCAAACTCTTAGAAAAAGCATTAGATACTGACCCCAATTTTTATGAAGCTAAGCTCAGATTGGCAAACTGGTATGTAAAAATGAATAAAAGCAAAGAGGCCACAAGAATATTGACGTATTTGACACTCAAGTATCCTTTGCGTTCAGATGCTTGGGAAAAACTATCAGTATTATACTATAATCAAGGCGAATATATTAAAGCAAGTGAAACCATTATTGAAGCTATTATTGCCTATCCTCAACAAAGCTATTTCAAACAGCTGTCATTGATTTTAGATAAAACGGGAAGGCCATTCAATAGCCAATGGATAATGCGAGAGGTATATCCAGCAACTACAACTCACAATTTTGAAGAAATTGTAGTTGACGATAAATCGCCTTGGTGGCATTATCAATATGCCAAGTCTGAAGTATTTGGATACTATGATACATTAGGCAAAGTGAGACCCAATGAAAAAACAAATATTCCGTATTTGGAATTGTATTGCTGGCGCAAAATGTTGAACAATAGCAGCCCAAAACAGTTTTTATTTGCAAGAGCTATGGAAAAAATGGGATACCTGGATTGCTATGTTTTTGTTTCATTATTTCATAACGATTTATATTATCAATACGCTGATTTTGCAATAAACAACTTTGACAAAATCAAAGAGTACTTTTATATCCTAATTAATTGGGAAGATAAAAAATTTGATAAAATTCGAAATGAGATAAACACTGCCGCTAAACAACATCAGGAAAAACAAGACGAAAAAGGGAAAGAGAAAAAAAAGAATTAGCTAAAAACTTCTCTTATTTTATCAAAAAAGCTTTTATCTGATTTTGATGCATTGGGTTTGAAATTTTCGGATTCGCTAAGTTTTTCCATTATTTTCTTCTCTTCCGAAGTAACATTCTGAGGTGTCCACACGTTCACATTTATTAACTGATCTCCTTTCTCATAGCTGTTTACAGACGGAAATCCTTTTCCTTTTAAACGAAGTATTTTACCAGCGTGTGTACCAGCAGGAATTTTAATTTTTACTTTTCCATTTATTGTAGGCACTTCTACTTCTTTTCCTAAAATTACATCAGGTATTGATACATGCAAATCATACAATACATTTAATCCTTCTCTTATTAAGCTCGGGTGTTTTTCTTCTTCTATTACAATAAACAAATCTCCAGGCGCACCATTTCGCTCACCAATATTTCCTTTGCCACTTACATTGAGCTGCATGCCTTCTTGTACTCCTGCAGGAATATCTATACTAACAGTATCTTCGGCATATACTCTACCCTCACCCTTACAATTTGTGCATTTATTGGCTATTTGTGTTCCATCGCCATTACAAGTTGGGCATGTAGTAACGGTTTGCATTTGCCCTAAAAATGTATTTTGCACCCTTCTTACTTGTCCACTACCAGCGCATGTATTGCAAGTTTGCACAGACGATTTATCTTTTGCTCCAGAACCCTGACAAGTAGAACAACCCACATACTTTTTAAGCTTTATAGTTTTGTGTACACCTTTTATGATGTCTTCGTAAGAAAGTTTAACTTTTACTCTCAAATTAGAGCCTCTATTTCCTCCTCTGGATCGTCCACCACCCTTACTTCTTCCACCAAAAAAACTACCAAACATATCATCACCAAAAACATCGCCAAAGTTTTCAAAAATATCTTCCATACGCATACCACCGCCTCCAAAGCCACCACCCGATGCACCTCCAACACCTGCATGTCCAAACTGATCATAACGCTGTTTTTTTGTAGCATCGCTCAATACTTCATAGGCCTCTGCCGCTTCTTTAAATTTTTCTTCAGATTGTTTATCGCCAGGGTTTTTATCCGGATGATATTGCATTGCTACTTTACGATATGCTTTCTTTATTTCCTCAGCCGATGCATTTTTGCTTACGCCTAATATTTCGTAAAAATCTCTTTTCATGTTTTTGTTTTAATAGATAAAAAATTATTTTTTCTCAAAACTGTTTACTTTCTATAGTTTTAGTTGGAAGTTTTACCTACTACTACTTTAGCATATCGAATTATTTTATCATTTAAGAAATATCCTTTTTGCAATTCATCTACTACCTTACCCTCCATGGCCTTATCACTAACAGGAATTTCTGTTACTGCTTCGTGTTTTTCAACATCAAACTCTTCATTTTTTGCATCAAATGCCTTCAATCCTTTAGCCTCTAATGTAGTTTTTAGTTTATGAAAAACAAGCTCTAAACCTTCATTTACTGCTTTCACATCATCAGACTTACTTATTTGAATTTTAGCTCTTTCCATATCATCCAATACATCTAACAAAGAAATGAGTATGTCTTTGCCCGCAGTTTGGATGGTTTCCATTTTTTCTTTAAAAGAGCGCTTTTTATAATTGTCAAATTCTGCAAACAATCGCATATACTTGTCTTTCCATTCTGCTACCTCATCAGTAGTTGTAGTATTGGTATCTTCATTAGACAATTCGTCATTTTTAGCTTCATTATCAGCCAAATTATCATTTCCCATTTCTTCAACTATTTCTTCTTTGTTGAGTATGGGTTCTTTTTCATTTGTATGCATAGTTCTTAAGATAATTTTTTTCGTTCAATAGTTAAAAATGCAAAACATTTGCCAATTTAATTTTTGTGCCAAATTGACTGAATAAACACTACAGAATAGCTCGTTCATAAAACAAAGCATTGTATTTTTGCTGTATGCGGAATATTAAAATTATAGAAGTAAAATCCGAAATTGGGGCTGGCACAAGAGGAGCCAGCTTAGGCGTGGAAGCTCTAAAAATTGCCGCTTTAGATTTTATGAGCAACTTTTTTGTAAACTTTCCAAGCGAAGAAGTTGAAACAGAAAATAAACTCCTATATGAACCAGTAGAAAGCCCCTATGCAAAACGAATTCATGGTATAAAAATGATGTTTGAACGCGTTGCAAAAAGTGTTGAATCAACTTTAAAATCGGGCTTGTTTCCTTTAGTATTAGCAGGCGATCATAGTACTGCAGGTGGTACCATAGCTGGCATAAAAATGGCTAAGCCAAAATCTAAATTGGGAGTTGTATGGATAGATGCTCATGCCGATTTGCATTCGCCCTATACTTCTCCAAGTGGCAATATGCATGGTATGCCTTTAGCTGCTTCTATAAACGAAGATAATTTGGATAGCCAAGTACATTCACCTTCAGAAAAAATTAGAAAAGCTTGGGATGATATTAAAAAGATTGGCAATATTGCCCCCAAGATTTTGCCAGAAGATATTGTTTTTATTGGATTGCGCGATACTGAAAAAGAAGAAGATTATCTTATCAAAAAACATGGTATTAAAGTAATTACAGTTTCTGAATTAAGAAAAAAAGGAATAGCCCATGTAATCAGACAAACTATACTAAGTCTTCAGCACTGCGATGATATATATGTGTCGTTCGATGTAGATAGCTTGGACAGCAGCATATCGAGAGGTACTGGAACTCCTGTCGCCAATGGCCTAAAAGAAAGAGAAGCAGAAGATTTATTGGCTGGTCTTATGCAAAATCACAAAGTTTGTTGTTTTGAAATTACTGAAGTCAATCCAACTTTAGACAAAGAAAACCTCATGGCAGAAATAGCATTTAATATTTTACAACGAAGTGTCAATAATTTATTGATTAATTAAAAAAGCTTGATACACCCAGTACCAAGCTTTTTTATATTTTTTTTTATAAAAGAATATTCTTTCCCTTATTTTTTACTTCTGTCAGTTACCCATCTGGCTACTTTTGGGCCTAATTCTTTTTGAGATCGCCCACCCACAAAAACACCAATGTGTCCACCAGGAAATGCATATAATTCTTTATCCTTACTACCTATTTTAGCGTTAATAGCAATAGTACTTTCATTTGGTATGATATTGTCTTCTGTAGCATAAATATTAAGAAAAGGCATCGTAATTTTTTTCAAATCCACTTGTCTTCCTCCTAACTCAAACTCATTTTTAATAAGTTTATTATCTCTAAATAAGTCTTTAATATATTTTCTATACATTTCACCAGCCAAATCAGGGCAATCATTTTTCCAATACTCCATACGTAAAAAATTCATAATTTTTGCTTCGTCATCTAAGCTATCTAATACACCAAAATATTTACTAATATCCATACTTGGTTTTAACATACCAAATCCAGCATTCAACATGTCGGCTGGTATTACACCTAAAGAATCTACCATAGCATCTACATCTATATATTTTGTCCATTTATACAACATACACTTATCTGTTGTAAAATCATAAGGAGCTACATAGGTTGTCAAAGTATTTAATTTTTCAGGATACAAAGCAGCGTATATAGTAGAAAAAGTACCGCCTTGGCAAATACCCATTTTATTAATTTTTTGAACACCATGTGTTTTTCTAATAAAATCTACTGCGCCATTCATATATCCGTCTATATAGTCTTCCATACTCAAGAATTTATCACTCTTGGTCGGATAACCCCAATCCATAATATAAATATCCAAACCTTCATCCAAGAATTTTTTCATTAAAGAACGGTCAGGTTGTAAATCCAATACATCATGTCTGTTCATTATGGCAAAAGAAACTAAAACAGGTATCTTGCACTTAGCAGGCGTGGTTCTGTCATAATGATACAATTTTACTTTGTCTTGTTGCCATACAAGTGTTTTTGGTGTAGTTCCAACCTCTACTTTTTCAATTTTTTGAAGCGTGTTGTATCCTTTTTGTAATTTATCTATTGTATTTCCGAGTTCTTCAACTATAGCAAATGAGTTCATTTTATTAATTTATTTTGAGATGCAAAGTTAATTCAAATGTTTCAAGTGCCATGATATTCTTAAGAACATTTTGTATATAAAAAAAAGAGGTTGAAAAAATCAACCTCTTTTTTTTATAGCAATTTAATTTATTAATGACGTAAGTTAGGGAATGGAGGAGGTGTATTTGAAGGACCTTCTTCACCTGGATTAGCTGAACGATATTCTACTGAATTAGCGTCACCAAAAGAACCATATTGGAATATGAAACGTTCTCTATCGATACCTTGCTTGTCAACCATGTAATTGATTACAGAGTTAACTCTATCCCATGAACGTTGTTGTTCTACTTTACTTCCACTACCATTTCCTATTACTACAACTTTGCAGTTAGGATTAGCACGCATTGAAGAAGCTAAGCCACTTAATTGTGATGTAGCTGATCCGCTTAATTTAGCAGAACCTGAAGAGAAGCTGATATTACCGTTAGAAATAGAGCCACAACCTGCTGGAGCTACTACTCCAGTACAACATGCTGGATCTGGGCATTTACCAACACCATCAGCATCAACTGGTTGACATTCTGTTGGAGTAATTAATTGTTTGTCTTTGTAATCGGCTACACCGTCACCATCTGTATCGAATGGACAACCGTGAGAGTCAACAGATACACCACCTGGTGTGTTAGGACAACGATCAAAGCAATCTGAGATACCATCACCATCAGCATCGTTATCGCATTTACCAGTAGTAGCACCACGAGGACGTTTCATTTCATTGTATCCATAATCTAATGGATTCATCCACCACAAAGGAGCAACAGCGTTACCGCCAATATTAATACCTAAGTTAACTGATAAATAATTAATATTATCAAAATCACGTGTCATAGCTGAAGCAACGTGTGTTGTGTTACTTGTGTATGGTTTTTCTTGCCAACGTTGACCGTCAACTAAATCATCATTAGTATAAATCCATCTGTCTTCAATACCTAAAGAAACTCTATTTCCCAAACGGAATTGAGCACCTAATCCTACAGTTGCCGAAGGACGAACAGTGTAGTCGCCAAACCAACCACGGTTACTATGTCTTTCTGCAGCTGTTTCATATGTACCATCGTACAAATTTTTAAGAGCTGTATTGATCTCTTTTCTATCTGTATAAATATGACTATTAGTATTTAAAGCTAAAATGCTGCTAAAATCATACAAATTACCACTTGCATCTTTTAAATCTGTAGTCGTTTTATATAATAAACCACCAATACCTGCTAAAGTATATAAGCTCATTTTATTTCTTGCTCTATGGAATCTTAAGTTATTAAGATTAGCAACCAACTGTAAAGATAAATCTCTCACTTGCGTTTTACTATTGTAATAAACATTTCTTGTTTTAAGATTGCTATTATTCCAATATCCATTTTCATACCATTGGTTACCGGTATGACCGTAATAACCTTCAGCAGCTTGATAATTCATGTTTGTAGCAGAACCATGGATATATTGAAGTCTTGTAGAAATCACATAACCCCATGCTTTACGTACATGTATGCCCCAACCTAATGTATTTAATGGTTTTTTTGAAGTGAATACACTTTTTGATCTAATATCACCAGATACGAACATCATACCACCACTTAGACCAATTTCCCATTGGTTTCTTGGTTTAGCAGGAAAATCATATTGGTTGTTTAGAAAATCTCTTTGTTGAGATTGTCTGCTTTCAGGTATTAATGATGAATCCGAAAGGTCATATCCTCCGGCTCTATACATACCGCTTGAAGCATCTTGTGCTTGTACTTTTTGAAAAGATAACAAGGATGCTAATCCTGCCATCATTAATAAATGTTTGCTTGCCATAAATAATTCTTAGTTTAATTAAAGATGTTTATTGATTTTTGTTAATTATTTTGGCAAATATAACTCCCATTTCTTTAATATTCAATATATTTAACTGAAATTATTTTACTTATAATTTGTTATTGCTCTAATAGAATAAATAGCTTTCAGTGTTCTTCTATGAAAAAAAATATTCATTAAGTATTCAATTTCATTTCAAAAACCATAACTTTGCGCTCCTTTAAAAAATTAAAAGACAACCATGTCTATAACTTGGTATTAAATATCATGAAAGAAGTTACCATAAAAGGACAACTTAGAAGCGAATTTGGCAAAAAAGCATCCCGACAAGTTCGTTCTGAGGGCAAAGTGCCTTGTGTAATTTACGGTGGGTCGTCAAACATTCATTTTTCAACTACGCTGAAGGAGTTGAAACCACTTGTTTATTCTCCAGAATTTAAAGTTGCCTTAATCGATGTAGATGGAAAAGCTACTAAATGCATTATGAAGGATTTGCAGTTTAATAAAATCACAGATGAGGTAACTCATATTGATTTTTTAGAGTTGGTTCCTGCTAAAAAATTAAATGCCAATATCCCTTTAAAATTTATTGGGCAATCTAAGGGTGTAAAAGAAGGTGGACGTTTTGTAATAAAAATGAATGCTATCAATGTTCGTATTACTCCTGAACAATTAGCTGATGCTATTGAAGTTGATATTACTAATTTAGAAATTGGTAAAAACTTACGAATTGAAGATATTAAGTTAGAAAATGTTGAAATAATGCATAATAAGCGTATTCCTATAGCTGCTGTTGTTACAACTCGTGCTCTTAAACAAGCCGAAGCTGCAGAAGCTAAAGAAGGAAAAAAATAATTCATACTCTTTTAATACTAAAAAAGCCATCTTATAGATGGCTTTTTTAATATTAAAAAGGTAAATATATTTATTGTTTAGGCAACCTGAATGTTCCTGATGCTGTATATAAATTCGAAGTAGTTGTACCCGTCAAATCTAAGTTGAAAGAGCCTATAGCGTCAGATCCAGGAATAGCTGGATAGGTTGTATAGGTTACACTGCTTCCACTATTTACCCCAAATGAAAAATCTGGAAATAATGATGGTGTAGAAAAATAATAAAAATTAAAATAATTAACGTTAAATGTGCCAACAGCTGCACCTGCAACATCAATGCCTAAATAATTTTGAGTACCATTTCCATACATAGTGATAGTAGAACTTGTAGTGGAATCTGTTACAAAACCTGTTTCGGTAGGTAATAAATAAGTATGTGTAAAAACTGCACTCGTTACAGTATTTGTTAATGTCAAAGTGAGAAACTGTATAATACTACCGCATGCAGTTACAGTGCCTACATTATTTACTCCGGCAACTAATGTAGTATTGATAGAACCATACACACTTGTACTTAAATCATAAGCACTAATATCTACAGAACCACTCGGTACACATGGCATAGTATAAGTAAATGAACCTGCAGCATCTGTATAAACTAACATACCAATAGACTGAGCAAACACAGGTGTATTGGCAATAATATTATTGTTGCAGTCTACTACATTTCCTGTTATAACACATGTTGAAGGACCAGAAAGAGGTATAGTAATAGTACCTAAATTTAGGTTTGATGAAGATGTATTGATGGTTTGTGTATATATTGAAACATTTGAGCAGGAGTTATTTGCATAGGGAGGATATACATCCATTTGTAGTGTTGCATTAGAATAGCATAAGCCGCCTACCCAGCCTAAATTATCAGTAGTACCATGTCTAGTATCATTATTGGCGGTATTTTTTAATTTTACTATATACCCTTGAAGTGGATTACCAAGTTGATCTTGCAATGTCATTTCGATAGTAATATTAGCGGCTTGTGGCGTATCGCAATTCCAAAAACTAAAATGAGTTACTTTACCAACATATTTATTTCCTTGTAATGTAGCATAACCATCTTCTACCCACATTTCTTTTGCACTATCATAGTACCATAAAGGAATGCTGGCAGGTGCATTGGCTACCAATGTTGCAGGTACTTCTAAAGACATAGTTACTTCAGAATTGTCTGCTACTTGCAAAGGACTACCATCGGCTGCGTATAACTCTGTAACACTCATGCCAAAACTTTGTAACATTCTTTCTTCACTATTCGTTGCTGTTAGTCCTCTCAAATCGCCTGGCATACTGGATTGACCAAGCTGAGTTGTAGGATCTATCTTTTTAGCATAAACAAACACTTGACCAGCATACGCCGCACCTGTATTTTTATTAACTACACTATTGGCAGAAAATGTAAATGATAAGCCACCTGCAAAAGCCACTGTACCACCATTGCTCGAAGTAAATGTTTGAGGAGTACCTTTAGATAACAATGTAAATGAAGCAGTGTGTGTATGATTGAGTTTTGCCATAAAGGAACGAGAACCTTCAAAGAAATCTGGTTTTGAGGCATGAATAGTAGTAGCGTGTTCAGGTGTAGTAATGTTTTTAAAATAGTAATAACCATTGGCATCTGTCATTGTTGTATTATTCCCTGTTCTAACAGAGGCATTTTCTATTGGAGAGCCTTGCTCGTCAGTAATAAATCCAGCAACAGAAGCTACTATCATTTTGCTATTGTCGTAAGGGGTTCCACTAACTTGATTTCCGTAATTGTGTCTTCGACATGCACTAAATAATAAGCTAATTGCAGTTACTGCAAGCAAAAGACTTTTAAATACATTGAGTTTCATATTTTTCATGTTTAAATTATTTGTTTATTCAATATTAGACGAGTGCAAGTTAATCTATGTTAGCAAACTATGTCATGAATTCTTCATTTTTGTTAACCTGTACAAAAAACAGAACTCTATTTGTGTAGAAATGAATGAGTTATTGCCCCAGCATAAAACGAATCATGACGCCGCCTCTTGTAGTAGTGATAGGATAGGCATTGGACACATAAGGAATACTTTGTCTTCTATCATAAAAAAAGCGGATAGTAACATTTTGGTTGAGTATATAATCGATTGAAGGCGATATGGTTATTACTTTCTGACCTCGTGTATCACGCGTTTCGTGCTGATCCAATCTGTTGATACTCGTTCTATCATCGCGTAGTGCAAAATCGGCTTTGATATTTACATCGCTACGCAAGCGGTCTATTCCAAAATACTTAATAGGAACTTTTACTTTTTTGAGCCTAATACCTCCACCAAACGCTATTTCTTTGCTCTTAGTTTCACTCAATTGGAAATCTATTAAGCTCATGCTCAACGTTCTTGCTTTTTTATATTCGATGTGAATATTCATAGAGTTTTGCAATGTAGCATCAATACCCAATAATGGGCCAAAATTTTCTGTAATTGTCATATTGGGTACTACAAAATAAGGAACATAATTACCCGTGATGCTATCAATAAATGATGGAAACCCTAAGGCAAACACATCTCTATACATCAACGAAGAATTAAAACTATTGATGGATAATGTGCCGTTATATGCATGGTTAAGTGTAAAACTTTGAAATATATTTTTAAACATTTTGGTTCTTGCTAACCCGCCATAATTAACACGCCAATTGGGTAATGGCAAAATATTTTTAAATGGATTTGACCTTGTACTTTCATTTTTGCTATCTACTAAAGGATAGGTTCTGGCATCTTTTCCTTGATAGGCCGAAAGGAAGGCCGGTATCAATACTTCTTGCGCATATCTTGTATAGCCTTTGGCATAGCCCTCATCTTCGGGTGCTCCTGTGCCAGCAGTATAAGGATTGATTATACCTAAACGATTTGAAATAATTTTTCTATTATTTTCAAAAGCATAAAAGGCACTAGAGAGTTCACCCTTTTGGGTTTTTTGAAACAAGGTATTGATAGCTATATAAGAAATAGAAAAACCGCCAGTTTCGTAAGGATTAAGACTAACATAGTCCGAGCCACCTCCAATAGTATCTTTATATAATTCGCTGTGTGCTTTATTGAACGATTTGGTAAGTGTAAAATCAATTTTAAAATCTTTGACTGGTTCTAGGTTTGCAGTAATATTCAATGCTTGCGAAAATTGTTGTGAAAATTGAGCATTAAACAAGGAATCTCTTGTCAATACATTGTCTTTGCCTTTTTGTTCCAGCCATAGTCTATCTGGCTGTACGCCAAATGCAAAAGGCAGTCCAGGATTTAATTGATTACTAAAGTTCATACCCAAATATTGTGTACTATCCATATAGCCTGGCAAAATGGTCCCTTGATTTTCGTTGTAACTAAAACTGGCTCTTTTTACCATTAATAAAACATTGCCTACACCTCTCACCATTTTAGATGGCTGCCAATCTTTCTTTTTCTTTTCTTCTTTTCGCTTTTGTTTTGCCAAAGCTCTCACTTGTTTTTTGCTCAAGCTATCCGATACATTCTTCTTAGTAGTTTGCGATTTTGTATTCGACTTCGCTGTTGTAGAAGCTCTTTCCGTATCCTGCTGCTGAGTAGAGTTAGTAGGTACTTGATCTGTTTCAATTATATCTGTTGCTTTTGTATCCTTCGTGTCTTTTGTTTCTTTTCTATCTTTCGTATCGCTCGTTGTGGGTGTATCTTGAGTTTGTGTATTATCTGAGTTAGTGCCTGTATTCTGACCTAACAAATTGGTTCTGTCATTTTTAGTGTTTTTGCTAATACGCTGGTCTTGCTCGTTTCCTCTTGTATCTCTTTCATTTTTAGATTGATTTGGAGATCTACCATCAAGCGTTGGTGTTTTAGTTCTATTGGATGGATTATTGCCAGGTCTATTAGGAATTGGCGATGTAATTTTTCTTAAAAATTTTACTTTATTGTATAAGCTTGAAAAGTTTAGCTCTCCGTTTATTTGTTTATTTTGAGTATTGCCCAATGTATTTCCCAAGCTTTTTGCCAACAAGGACGAAGCTGTCCAATTATATCCTGCTGTATAGCTTGCACGTAATGAAGTCCAATCTAACAACGGAAATTTTGATAATGGAACATTGTAATTCGCATTAAGGTTGTGAGTGTATAAAGTATTTCTGCCAAAACTTCCAACATTATTCCAAAAGGTATCTTTTTTAGCTTTTGTATCTATACGTCCATAAGGCTCATCTATTCTTGAGTTATTGTTGGCACTATAATCAAATGATAAAGATTCCGTTAAAGCCCATCGCAAACTATAGACTCTATTCCAAGTAAAAAATTTATAATAAAGTGGTTCTAATGGATAAGAACCCTCGTCTATATTTCTTATGATGGTTTCGCCAAGAGTTCTGCTTAGAGAATTTCTAAATGTAAAGTTGGATGGTATTAAATTAAAATTAAAATCTTTTAATAGCTTAAGATATTTCCATTTTTGTGGTATTACTTTATTAAATGGTTTAATAGATCTTGATTTGGGTGCAAACGTATATCCAATACTGGCTTGATGTTCGTCAAGTTGATCTTTTTCTATTAAAGGATTTCTTTTATTGGTTTGTGTGTAAGAATAGCTCAAATCAAAATTTTGCAAATCCCATATTTCTTTTCGTTTATTATTGGCAGGTGCAATACGCACATTTTGAAAGTTGATACTTTTTACCGAATTAAAATCTTGAGCTCTACGCTTGATAGAGTCTTTTTCTTGTTGGCTTAAGCCTTCAATTTTATCTTTATATTTTATATCTAAATCATAAGGATCATACACCGGATTACTAACTGATTGTGTATAGCCGGCAAAAATAGGTAACTGCACACCCCATGATTTTGGCAAAAATTTACCTCCATTAATATTTGCCGATGCATCAAATTGGGAAAAATTATCTCTATATCGTTGATTTACTTTTTGATCTATATTGCCATATCCAGCTGTGTGCATATTGCCACTTAATTTCAATACCCCTACATCAGCCAATTGTACATCTACATTTCCTATAGCTGCATAACCGCCTTCTTCATTCATGCCTGACAAACGCAATTCATTAAACCATACTTCAGCACATTTTTTATCGCCATCATCATTAGGGTCGTTAGGTGTTTTTTGTGGATTTAAAATACCTAGCATACACATTTTTACATCTCCAATATTCGGATTACCCACTATCTTAATATAGTTTCCCTTAGCATCTTTCTTTATGTAAGGCACCAAGTAGCTGGCTCCCGATTTATTTCTTTCTAATTTGGCGCCTACTAAATCAGCAAAATACAAATCCAATTCATTTTTTTCGGGCCAAATAAGCTGTGGATCTTTAGTGCCAGCACTCGTAAATGTAAGTGGTATTTGATATTCATAATAATTGCTAACGAAATCGCTACCTACGCGAATAAATGCTCTTAAATCGCCATCTTTCAATTTTGATTCTATACCTTCTGCATGAATAAACATACGGATTCGTTCAAATTGACGCATATCCATACCCAAGTTTTTAAAAGCGCCTTTGGCATTTCCATCTTCCAAATTACATACCTGCATAGAAAGAGATTGCTCATTGTTTTGAATATTTTGACCATTACTTACTTGTTGTTGCTGCCTAATAATGCCTGGAGGCATGACATAGGGTATTGGAGAGCGGCCACTATTTTCTTCTAAACTTACAGAAAGCAAGTTAAATAGTGTGCTATTATTATCATTATCTGGCACCATTTCGCCAGGGTGGCGAAGCGAAAAATTGTATTTGCGCCACTGGTTTCTGCCCAATTCTAAGCGGCTTAAACGCATGATAATACTGTCTTGGAAACCTGTCAAGAACATACGGATAAAGCGTATAGATTTAAAATCTGAAATGCCTCCTACTCGATCCGAAAATTCTCTAATAGGCACTTTAAATTGATACCATACTTCAGGACTTGTTGTATTGTTTGGAAACTTTACGTTTGTAACTTGTTTGTTTACGATATAGTTTTCTCCAACTACCATGTTTGGTTTTATATCAATTCGATACTGAAAATATTGCTCATTTTCGTTTAGCGTATTATCTCTATTGATATCTTCATTTTCGGGAACATTGGTAAAAGCATTTGAAAATTGGGAATTATTATTAACAGGCGAGTTACCTTGTGGGTTATTGTATTTTCTATATCGCTCAAATACACTGGTATTATTATTGTCAAAATCGCTACCTCTAAAATGATGAAAATCATCATTGGAAGGGTCATTTACAGCACTTAAATATACAGGCGAAGTGGCTCCAAAATTGGCCAATAACTCATCTAAATATTGTTTAAATTGTACTACTTCATCGGCATTGGATAAGCCATCCAATCCTAAATCTTGCGCGGCTCTGGCATTGGCATCGTTGTCAAAAGCTGGCGTTAGTTGTTGTTGGAATCGTGGTATTTTGGACCAAGCTGTTTGGTCTGTTTTTTTAGGATCATCTGGGTATGGAAGTCCATTCTCATAAAACTTTCTTGAATCTTTTAAAATATCTTCGGATACATTGCCAAGATTAATATAAAAACTCCCACCAGGGTCTGTAGGTCTATTGATAAATGGATCCATCATCCAAAATTCTATAAATTCTACATTGGCTGTTTCAAAATCGCTATAATCTATAGGACGCATTATACCACCCCATCGTTTTGTAGGGAAAAGCAATTTGCCATCGTTTGTAATATCTTTTGAATCAAAATTATAAGGCCCTCTTTCTTTAGGATAAAAACCTAAATCCAAAGTGGTTAAGTTGCCTTGTAATGAGGTATAAGAACGCAGTGGAAAAACATCTTGTTGTTGCACCAAGCGTAGGTAGTGGTTGGAGAGCTGAGCCGTATCATTTTTTAGATGAGAAGGCATACAATTGGTTTGTCTTACATCGACTAAACAAGGGTCTATATTATACCAAGCAAGTTTGGCTCTGTTTTTTCCATAATTCCAATTATTTACCAAGGAGGCTTCTGGAAAAAGTATTTGTCCTGTTTTATCTACAGCATCATTGGGAGTTGAGGCTAAGCTCCAACTCGTAACAGGAAATTTTAAGTCATAGCCACTGCGTGTGCCTTCAAAATCGTCTATATACACATTGCTTTCGCCATTTACATTAATAAGTTTGCTATGTCCTGGTTTGAGAGTAGCTATTTCGCCATTTGCTACTACCATAGATGGTGCTGTGGTACTTACTATAGGCAACTTGTCTATAAAACGAGTTAAGCGCGGTTGATCTTTTTGAAAATTAAAATCCAATCCTAACTGTGTATTTTTAATAGGGTCGTCGCCAAAGTTTACTTTATTAAAATATGGTCTTTCGCTCAATCGCAATGCAGTACCTCCTATATTAATGTTTTCGCTAACAAAATAATCCAATCGGGTACCAACAAAATTTTGCTGTTGAAAACCAAAGGTTGCATTGTTTTCATACGAAACGCTGATGGGGATCCCAGAGCTTAAAATACCAGAGTTTAAAATTCTTAATTTACCTATACCATAATCAATTGAGTAATCAACATTTTCGGTTAGCTTTTGTCCGCCAGCACTCACATTCACGGAGCCTTGTGGTATATTAAATCCGCCTAAATAAATTTCGCTTGAATTGCTCGATTGATACGTTCCTTTTATCAAAAAGCGATTGTATTGCGGAAATTGTATCGCTATATTTTTAGTAGAATCATACAAGATGTTGTATAAATATTTTTTTTCTAAAGGCACACTACCTCCAAACACTGCACGCATATCTTCGCCAAAAGGTTCCAATACCGGAAACATGATTCTGCCTTGCTGTGCAAAAATGGTTACACCATCAATATAATCAAAGCGACCATCGGGTTGAGGATCGTTTTGGTTGTTTAGTCTATCAAGATTTAAAAGTTTTATCAATGGCACTCCGGCTTGTGGCCCTTCGGGCAAATATCTTTTTTCGCCACCTCCAGGGTCTAAATAAAAAACATTCAAGTTAAAATCTTCATTGCTGATTTGGCTTGCACCTAGGGAGTATACATTTTTCATCATCAAATCCCACAGCGGCACAGTGGGGTCTGGTGAGGTAGATTTAAGCATTTTCAAAAACAATATTTTGGGATTGGTGCTGTCGGGTGGTAATGACTGCGAAAACTCACCCAATTGATACACTTTGCCATTATTGGTATATTCATATGCAACGCCTACTACATCATCGGGTTGCAATTGTGCATTGATAGATATAGTACCTAATTGAGGATTAAACGTGTATTCGGAGGTATTTAGTTTTCTTGCAAATGTTTTTTCAAAATCTATTCTGCCTTTGAGTCCTATGCTTTGCATGGTGGTTACTACAGAACCCAAATCGCGCGCACCGGGTGTTTGTATTACTTGTGAATACAAGGTATTGGCACTATTGTCTGCTTGGCCATTATTGGCTTTCATAAAGGTAGTACGATAGGGTTCAGGCTCACCCAAATCCTGAAAAGCTACTATATCGCGTGCATTTTCTACGGTTCCCGTTCTATTCGTTACCCACACTTCTATACGATTTATATTGTTGAGCGATTGAATGATAGGAAAGTTTTTAAGTGCTGTATTGAAGTTTTTTCTAAATGTATGTGCCAGCAAGAAGTGTCTAAAATCGTCGTAGTTGTCGCAGGATACAGAAAAATTAGATGTTTGAGCTCCTCCTTTGATAGTGAAGCTTTCACGTTTTGATTTTTGTTGCGATGCAACAGCATTGACCATAAGACGGCCAAATTGCAATTGCGTTTTTAATCCAAATAAGGACTGCACACCTTGTATCAACTGTGTCTTTAGTGGGAAACCTATATAGCCCGCTTCAATTTTTCTAATAATATTATCTTCTTTACCATTGTATTCGAGTTTGAGCTGGTTTTCAAAATCAAACGTGGCCTTGTCATTGAAATTGAAATTCATTTTCATTTTTTCACCCACCTTGGCCAGCAAATTGATATTCATGTTCATATTGAAATCAAAAATGCCATATTTCTGTGCGCTCTGCACTAAAGTTGGGTTTTGTACATTTTGCCAATTGCCTCCAAAGGTCAAATCGACATTTCCTTGAGGTTTGACTTCGATATTGGAGCCGCCAAATATTTGATCCATGAATACATTACCCAAATTTATTTTGGGAATAGCCCCACCCTTTTTAGACAATTGCGTCATGGTGTTTTTTCTTTTCATAAAATAGGCTTGCTCATCTTTGCCACTTTGATATTTCATAAATTCTTCAAAGGACATATAGGTCGAAGGTCTGTAATCTTGATTGCCTACTTTTTCAGTAATTTCGTATGTACTGGAATCTGGGTTATACTCTATGGTTGTTTTGACATTTCGAGGGTCGTTTAAGTCAAATTGTGTGGGCAATTCATTATTGAATTTATCGCCATATCGGTCTTGTATAGGATAAGGAAGGGTATCTTTTTTTGTTTCGGGCGAATCTACCGATGGCACATCCATCCATTCCCAGCTCGTGTTTCGAGCTTGAGATATGAGTAACGCTAAAAATGTAGCACTAAAAAGTACTACAAACTGAAATATATATTTAGTTACTTTTTGCAATATTTTTTAGTTCCTATATGTTTTTTAATGCCAATTTTATCATGTCTTCTAACCCTAAATCTTGGTCTTGAGACGAAATTTTTTGTATAGCTTGCTGAGCTGTTGCTCTTGCTATACCTAAACTCATCAATGCATTTAACGCATCTTCGTTTATTTTATTGTATGAAAGGCTCTCCATTTGCTGAGCTGTATGTGTTTTGCTGAGTTTGTCTTTTAATTCTAAAATAATTCTTTTGGCCGATTTGGCACCTATTCCTTTTATTTTTTCGAGGGCTACTTCATTGTTGTTTACAATGGCTTGAGCCAATTCATCGGGTTTCATGCTACTCAGCATCATACGAGCTGTGCCTGCACCAATACCGCTTACTCCGATTAGTTGCAAAAACATAGTACGTTCTTTTTCTTCAAAAAAGCCATATAATGTCAAAGCATCTTCTCTTACCAAAAGATAAGTTAGCAAACGACCCTCTTGTAACGCTTGTATTTGCGCATAGGTATTTAAACTTATATGCACTTCATAGCCCACACCTTGTACTTCTATACATACTGATGTGGGCTGCTTATCTATAAGTTTTCCGTGTAGAAACGCTATCATGAGTGCTCACAAAAATAGGGTTTTAAATGTTAAATAACTGTTTAGTATTTAAAGCTTTTTAGAACTTATTTATATGATATCTATCATCTTAGATAATTTTTAAAGCAGTATGTAATACTTTTGTAAAACAAACTTCAAAAATAATCACTATGGATGCAGCAACTATGCCTCACACACAAGAGGCTCAAACTACTGATTTTTTACCACTATTAGGTACCGATTTTATTGAATTATATGTGGGCAATGCGAAGCAAGCAGCGCATTATTATAAAACCGCATTTGGATTTCAATCCTTGGCCTATGCAGGCCCTGAAACAGGTGTTAAGGATAGAGCTTCCTATGTTTTGATACAAGATAAAATTCGATTAGTACTAACCTCACCACTCAATTCTACTGGGCCTATTGCTCAGCACCATCTAAAACATGGTGACGGCGTAAAAATATTAGCCCTTTGGGTAGACGATGCCTATAAAGCCTATGAAGAAACAATGAAACGTGGTGGAAAGTCTTATATGGAACCTACTACGCTAACAGATGATAATGGCGAAATAAGAATGAGCGGCATACACACCTATGGAGAAGTAGTACATGTATTTGTAGAACGAAAAAATTATAAAGGCGTGTTTATGCCGGGTTTTGTAGCTTGGCAAAGCGAGTATAACCCAAGTACAACGGGTCTTAAATATGTAGACCATTGTGTAGGCAATGTAGGTTGGAACCAAATGAACCCATGGGTAAAATTTTATGAAGATGTAATGGGTTTTAAAAACATATTAAGTTTTGATGACAAAGATATTTCTACTGAGTATAGTGCCTTGATGAGTAAAGTAATGAGCAATGGCAATGGCTATGTAAAATTTCCAATCAACGAGCCTGCAGAAGGCAAAAAGAAAAGTCAAGTAGAAGAGTATTTAGATTTTTATGAAGGTGAAGGCGTGCAACATATAGCTGTAGCTACCGATAATATTATTGAAACCGTAAAATCTTTGCAACAGCGAGGCGTAGAATTTTTGAGAGTGCCTAATAACTATTACGAAACGGTGTTGGAGCGTGTAGGCAAAATAGATGAAGACCTTAAACCACTTAGCGAATTGGGCATCCTGATAGACCGAGATGATGAAGGATACTTACTTCAAATATTTACCAAACCAGTTGAAGACAGACCGACTATGTTTTTTGAGATAATACAACGTAAGGGTGCTAAAAGTTTTGGGAAAGGAAATTTCAAAGCCTTATTTGAAGCCCTAGAACAAGAACAAGCCAACCGAGGTAATTTATAATTTAGCTTGATTGTATTTTTTAAAGATGAAAACAATATCTATCATATTCCTATCTATATTGTTTTCATCTTTTTGTTTTTCACAAAACATTATTTCGCATAAACAAAAAACACCAAGCAATAAAGCGCTTAGAGAAATTGTATTAAATACTGTAAGAACTCAAGTGCTTATCAAGCATCATCAATCAGTGTTGTTTGAAGTAATTTGTATGAATCAATACAAAAACTATATTTGGTTTAGAGGTAATGCACTAAAAAAAGATGGCAGACCTATAGAAATTTCTGACGATGAAGCCTTTGATTGCTGCCATGTAGAAGCATTATTAAAAAAAATAAATGGGCATTGGACACTAATAGAATTTGGTGATTTTTCTACAGATGCATGGTGGGTTGACCTATGGAAAAAGTATAAGTTGCCTAAAAAAATGTTTTAGAAGCTCAAAAATTGCTTTTCATAAATTTTACTTCTCCTTGTCTGCACAGCAGATGTATGAATGCCATATATATTCTTCTTATCGTTGGTTCTTATATTTAGGATTTATATCGATCATACTACTTTAACAGACCAAAAAATTGGTCTGAAACCCGAATGCACTCTGGATAATATCGGCATATACCACTCTAAAAATTGGTCTGAAACCAATTTAAGATTGGTATTAAATTATGCTTCTTATATCATCATTTTTTCACAGCGATGCCCATTCAATGCTTTTCCCACAAAAAAATAGGCTACTAAAAAGTAACCTATCTTAAAAGAAGTCTTTGCAGTTTTTTTAAGCTTTGCTCATTTCGGCAAAGTTTTTATGAAAATGCGGTATCGTTTCTATGCCTTTATAATAATTGGCTAAGTCAAATTTTTCGTTTGGTGAGTGTATGTTGTCATTGTCTAAACCAAAGCCCATCAGAACAGTTTTGAGACCTAAAACTTTTTCAAACAAAGCTATTATTGGTATGCTACCACCACCTCGAGTGGGTATAGGTTTTTTTCCAAAGGTAGTTTCGATGGCTTTTTCTGCTGCCTGATAAGCCATAGAATCGGTAGGCGTAACTACGGGTTCGCCACCATGATGAGGTGTCACTTTTACTTTTACACAGTTGGGAGCTATTTTATTAAAATGGTCTGTAAATAATTTTTCTATTTCATGCGAATTTTGGTTTGGAACCAAACGCATAGAAATTTTTGCATTGGCTTTAGATGGCAATACCGTTTTGGCACCTTCGCCTATATAGCCTCCCCATATACCATTGAGCTCCAAGGTGGGTCTTACACCAGTACGCTCTAATGTGGTATAATCTTTTTCGCCCCAAACTTCTTGCACATCCAAGTCTTTCTTATATTCTTCCAAATCAAATGGTGCGCTATTTAAGGCTGCTCTTTCTTCTGCTGTTAGGTTTACGACTTTATCATAAAAGCCTGCTACTGTTATATGATTATTTTCGTCGTGTAGGCTAGCAATCATTTTGCTTAAAATAGTAATAGGGTTGCCTACTGCACCACCATATACTCCCGAATGCAAATCTCTATTGGGGCCTATTACTTCTACTTCCATATAAGCCAATCCACGCAAGCCACTTTCTATACTTGGATTGTCCATACTTATCATAGAGGTATCGCTCACTAATACGATGTCTGCTTTTAATTTTTCTTTATTGGCTTCTAAAAAATCGCCCAGATTATTACTGCCTACCTCTTCTTCTCCTTCTATAATAAATTTTACATTGCAAGACAAGCTATTGGTAGCATTCATTATTTCCAAAGCTTTTACATGCATAAACATTTGTCCTTTGTCGTCGCATGCACCTCTTGCATATATTTTTCCATCTTTAATAAGGGGTTCAAAAGGCCCGCTCACCCACAAATCTAAGGGGTCTGGTGGCTGCACATCATAATGTCCATACGTTAATATTGTTGGCAAGGAAGGATCTATCATTTTTTCTGCAAAGACAATGGGATGCCCTTTGGTAGGACAAATTTCGGCTTGTGTGCATCCGGCATCTAATAAAGATTGTTTTACAGCTTCTGCACATCGAGCTGTGTCTGCATTGTGTTTTGAATCGGCACTAACTGAAGGAATTTTTAATAATTCGATTAGCTCATTTAAAAATTTTTCTTCGTTCTTTTGTTGATATTCTTTCCAAGCTTCCATGATATTTATTTTTATTTTTTGAAAAAAGTGAAATGTAAAATAAAGGAATTAAATTCACAACACATGACAATCGTATGAAATTTTTAAAGGCAAGCACTCAACACATAGCTCAAATACAACATTTAGCAAGGCTCACATGGCAAGCTACCTATGAGCCCATTTTGGAACAAGATCAAATTGATTTTATGTTGAACATGTTTTATGCACAGCCTTATTTAGAACATCAAATTCTAAATAAAACTCATGATTTTGTACTGCTTTTTGATGTCGATGAAAAGCGTTTATTGGCTTACAGCCAGTGCATAGATATGGAGTGGGCATATAAAATATCTAAGCTCTATGTGCATCCTGATGAACAAGGCAAACAGTACGGTGTGGCCCTTTTGAAAAAAATTGAAGAAGATGCAAAAAAAAGGAATAGACAAAAGATTGTATTAAATGTAAACCGCTATAACCCTGCTCAGACATTTTATTTAAAACATGGTTTCCAAATTATAGAACAAGTAGATATACCCCTTGATCGATTTTTTTTGAATGATTATGTAATGGAAAAAATACTTGGCTAATCTACTTTTAAGACATACCCAATTTTGCTATTTTCTTTTTTCGTAAAATAGCATAGGATATAATGGCACTAGACAACATGCAAATACCGCCTAAGAAAAATGGAATACCCGAAAATTTAAAAGGTGTTGGTCTATAGTGAAATAATAAAAAATACTTGTCATTATATAAGGTCCAAAAATTGTAGTGAGGCTTTGCAAACTGGTTAAACCTCTTGTAATTCGCCTTGCTCATTTTGAGGCACTCGAGTAGTCATAGTAGATTGCAAGGATGGACCCGATATACCTCCTAAACAATAGGGAATCAAAAAGACAAACATCATCCAGGATTGTGTTGCAAATGAAAATAAAAACATACCTATAGAATACAATAGAAAGCCTGTATATATACTTTTTTCGTTGCCGATTTTCTTTACTATCCACGATATTAAACCTCCTGAACGATGCCTACTAAAACACCCACCAAGGCCAATGATAGGCCTACTGTAGCCTCAGACCATTTGAACTTGTACATAGTAAAATAAGCTCCAATTGCTTTGTACAGCATGCGAACCCAAATACAATAAAAAGAAAGCAAACATAAGCCAGCCTATATTTTTGTATTTTCTCAATTTGAGCAAAGTACTTATTGGGTTTAATCGTTTCCAGTCTAATGCTCTTCGTTTTTCTTTAGGCAAGGATTCGGGTAAAATAAAAAAACCATATAAAAAATTGATAAGGCTCATAGCAGCCGCCGCAAAAAATGGATATTGCGGACTCCACTTGCCCAACAAGCCACCTAAAGCTGGACCAATAATGAAGCCTACACCAAAGGCTACGCCTATCATACCAAAATTTTTATGTCTGTTGCTATCGTCGCTGATGTCGGCTATATAAGCACTGGCTGTAGTAAAACTGGCACCCGTAATGCCTGCCACCAATCGACCTACAAACAACCAAGCATAGGTAGGAGCAAAAGCCATAATAAGATAATCGATACCAAAGCCAAACAAGGAGAAAAGAAGTATGGGTCTGCGTCCGTATTTATCGCTCAAGGAGCCCAATACGGGCGAAAATAGAAATTGCATGATAGCAAAAGTGGTTAGGAGATAGCCTCCATATTTTGAAGCTTCGTTGGAGAGGTACATGCTTTAGATTAGAAATTAATTTGGGTAAAACGGGTATAATAATTCCAAAACCTATCACATCAATTAACAAGGTTAAGAATATAAAAAAAACGCCTTTGTTTTTTTTATCAGGGGCACTTGTTTCTTGTGTCATTGTACAAAGATAAAGGGTATTAAATTGAAATGAATACCTACTTTTTTAATTATTGAAAAACTGATGCACTATATCATCTTCACGCTCTTCGTTCCAATTAAGAATAAAATTATTTCTACCCTCGCCTATCAATATGGTTAAATAATTTTGTTGTACTAATTCCAACAAAGCCAAAAAATTAAAGATAGCATGTATACGAGTTTCGCATGCTTGAAAGATGCGTTCAAAAGCTACTTTCTTTTCTTTACTCAACCAATCTAATACAAAGCTTCGCTGTCCCTCCATGGTGTAGTTGTATTTCATTACGACATGTTCGGGCTTGGATAATCTATCGTGCATTTTTTTCATTACTTTTTCGTAGCTCTGAAAAAGCTTATAAATAGTAACGGTTTGTATTTCTGTGCCCTCGCTTAGCTGTTCGCCTATGCTTGCCAATTCTTTCATTACGTTGCCACGAGTTTGGCGTAGCATACGCTCAGCCTCCATGTGTTGCATTTCGGCTGCAGCATCTTTAAAGCGTTTGTATTCTAATATTTTATCAACCAACTCTTTTCGAGGGTCTATTTCTTGTCCATGTTCGTCTAGTTCTTTTCGAGGTATAAGCATTTTGGCTTTGATGCGCATAAGCGTAGAAGCAAACAATATAAACTCACTGGCCATTTCGATATTGAGTTGCTCCATTTTTTTGATATACTCCAAAAACTCTGTTGTGATAGAAAATATGGGGATGTTGTAAATATCAATTTCATCTCTTTCTATAAAGAAAAGCAACAAATCAAAAGGTCCTTCAAAATTTTCAATTTTTATATTGTATATCGTAGATGTAGACATATAGCAAATATAATACCTGGCTCATCACAACCCTCTTTTTTCTAAAAAATGATTACTAACATGCCGCTATGGCTTGTTTATATTTTATCTCGTTTTTGAAAAAGCTCACTATGAAAAGAAAAACAAGGTATGTAAGTCATGCTACGAGCTTAATCCAAAACGTATTCTAAGCGCACCGTAATGCGAGCCGTTTTTTCTTTGCTATAGGTATCGTAGTTGCCTCCATAGGTATCTTCTACTTGTTCGCCTTTGCCTGTAATTTGAAATACCCCCATGCTTGCATTTTTGAGCTTGTTTAAGTCTCCTTTAGCTGGTCTTACTATGTTTTGTGCTCTATCTCTGGCATCTTTAGATGCTTGCTCTATGAGGCTATGTTTGAGGCTTGGCAAATCGCTGTATGTATATTGTATAGCATTGCCTTCAAACTCTACGCCAAGGTTTACGAGTTCGGCTGTTTTTTGGGTAACGGATTCAATTTTTTTCATGAGTTCGGGCTGTTTGCGAGCTGAAAAATAAACCAGCTGCGAAGCTGTGTAGCCATCAAAAATTTGTTCCGTACGATTATAAGAATAGCCTCCTGAAGAGGTGGGCTCTAAGGTGATGGTTCTATATTTTTTATTAAAATTGACACCTTTAAAATGTATTTCATTTTCAGTAAAGCCTTTTTCTTTAAAGAATTGTGTTACTTTTTGTTTTTGCTCTGAAATTAAATTGTAAGCTTCTTTGGCTGTTTGTGCGTGAGCAAAAAACTGTCCTGACCAAAAAATTTCATCAGAGACAAAGTCTTTGCTACCAAGCCCTGTAACAGCTATAGTATTTTCCATTTGGTTTCGTTTTTTGAACGAGGAGCCTAAAATAAAAGCCGTAAGAATAATAGATAATCCAATGATGGATGGTTTTAGAAATGCAGTGGTATTCATGGTAAAAAATATTTATGAACACAAAGCTATAGAGCAGTGTAGCCAACAAAACGTTAAATAAAAACACACCAATGGTTTTAAGAAATATTTATGTTTTGCAACATTTCATGAGGGCATCATAACAACGAGTAGCACTTATTTCCCAATCAAATTTTTGCATTTGAGTTTTTCCTTCTTGAATCAGTTTTGCTCTCAAGGCTTCATCTTTATAGAGCAACGTCATTTTATCGGCTATTTCTTGACTATTGGTAGCATTGGCATATAGGCAAGCATTGCCGCCTACTTCGGGCAATGAACTTGATGTAGATAAAATAGCAGGCACTTCGCATTTCATAGCTTCTAATATTGGAATACCAAAACCTTCAAATAAGGAAACAAAGGTAAGTGCATAAGCTGCTCCAATTACATTGCTTAGTTCTTCTACATTCATATAACTTAGATGCACTACATCTTCTTTGAATGGATGTGTTTCTATAGCCAATTTGATATCTTCAGAGTGCCATGCAAAACGCCCAATAAGTAGCAATTTCATGTTGGTAAAATTCTTATGCTTAAATTTTGCAAAGGCTTTTAATAAGGTCACAATATTTTTTCGAGGGTGCATAGCTCCAGCAAAAACAAAATACTCGCACCCATGGGCATATTTTTCTTTTATGGAGTTTCTTTCTTCATACATTAGGGGTTTATATAAATGATGTGCTCCATTATACACGATATCTATTTTATTTTCTGGTGTATGATATGTTTTAATTAGGTCTTGTTTGGTATAGGAAGAAACGGTTACTATATGCGTGGCTTTCTTAACAAATTTGGGTGTGAATTTATTTAAATAATATTTAAACTTAAAAGGCAAATGTTCTGGGAAATGAACAAATGCTAAATCGTGAATAACCAATAAAGTGGGCGTTGATGTATGAAGTGTACAAAAACCATCTGTAGACAAAAAAACATCTATCTTGTATTTTTTTAGCGCTTTTCTGACAGACCATTCAAACCAAATATACCATAAAACGGGATGTCTGGCTGGTGGGTTTAACACAACAGGAATAACATTTTTGGCAAAAATAAATTGATCGCTATAGGGTCTATCGAAGAAAAAATAGAATGTATGTTCGGGATGATTGGATACCATACGACGCACTATTTCATTGGTAAACCATCCTATACCTTCCAATTTTCCTTTCAATAAAAAACGTGCATTGATTGCTATCTTCATACTAAAAACATGCAAAGGTAAGCTAAGAGATACTATATTTACATTCTATCGCTGTTTAAGGTTTTAATGCTAAAAAAATATTTTGTATCAAATATATTATTTATGGTTTTTGCCAATGTTTTGGTAAAACCTATTTGGATATTATTGATAGATAGAACCGTGCAAAACCGAGTGGGTCCCGAACATTATGGCACTTACAATGCCTTGCTTAGCTTGAGTATTATTTTTAGTATTTTACTGGATTTGGGCATTACCAATTTCAACAATAGAGAAGTAGCATACGATAGAAAAAAAATAGCTTCGCTATACTCCAATATTTTGAGTATTAAGTTTATGCTATCTATTTTTTATTTACTCATCTTAATCGCATTAGCATGGCTATCCGATTATAATCAACAGGCTTTTCTATTACTTTTTTTTGTAGGTCTATTGCAAATCCTAAATTCATATTTACAGTATTTACGAAGTAATGTCTCAGCTTTTCATCATTTTAAATTGGATAGTTTTCTATCTGTTTTTGATAAAATTATTGTCATCATCTTATGCAGTTATTTTTTATTTTTTTATAAAAATGCTTCTTTTTTTTCCATTCAACTATTTGTATATATACAATGTATTGGGTATTTAACAGCTATTTTATTTGCCTTATTTATCACACATAAACGCTATAGTACCTTTGCTTTTCAAAATATTAAATGGAAGGATATTAAAAGTATTACTAAAAAAACTATCCCTTACGCTCTACTTATTTTTTTGATGGCTACATATATGCGCAGCGATTCTTACTTATTAGAACGCATAGATTCTCCTTATCAAAATGGCATTTATGCGCAGGCATATCGCATCTTAGACATATTTAATATGTTTGGATTTTTATTTGCCGGCGTTTTGTTGCCAATGTTTTCACGTATGGCCATGGAGAAAAAAATGATAGCCAATATTCTCAAACAAAGTTCCTTTATTTTGTTACCATTTGCTTTAGCTATAAGTGCGCATAGCGTGTTTTATGCTAAAGACATCATGCAATTACTTTATATCAACACACCTAATGAACTGTTTGTGATTTATAAAATAGTTATATTGACACTACCTGCTTTTTGTTTGATGCACATTTATTCTACCTTACTAACAGCAACGCAACACATTAAACAATTAATACACATTGCCTTGTTTTGTAGCCTAGTTAGTATTACTTTAAATTTTATTTGGATACCTCAATGGCATGCAATAGGTGCTGCATGGGTAGCCTTTGTGGTTGAATGGTTAGCTGCCTTGTTATACATTTATTTTAATCTCAAATTAAATGGATTACAAATTTTGATTAGTAGAATCGCTCGATTACTATTTTTCTTCATATTGTTTCTAATCCTAAATTATTTTTTAAACCACTTTTTACAGATTCCACTACTCTATTCTATCATTGCAAATAGTATCATCTTCTTTATAGCAGTGCTTTTAATGAAGTTTTGGGACAAAAATGACTTGTTTGCTTTTGTCAACTTTAAAAAATGAGTATATTCAAAAATAGGAAAGCAATATATTTATTGTCTATTCGTTATGTTTAACTATTAAAAGCTAATACCTAAGTATATTTGCCACTATTTATTTTCAATGCATGGAAAACTATACCTTTAAATACAATCTTCTGGACGCTCTTCAAGTAGCCAAAAAATGGAAAAAACAGATCATAATTTTTTCTGTACTGACTACAATACTGACCGCCATCGTCTTGTTATTAATACCCAATAAATATCAATCCTATGGAGCTTTCTACCCCTCTTCCACTGCAATGCGAAGCCGCGCCAACCTTATGCGTCCCGAAAATCAACAATGGCTCGACTTTATGGGAGATGATAATGAGGTTGACAAAACGTATATCGTGGCTATGACTTCGGATGTAACCGAACATCTTATCAAAAAATTTGAATTAGCAAAACACTATGATATAGATACAAGCAAACCCAAAGCTGGCGAAAAAATTTATAAGCGCTTTTTGAAAAACTACAAAGTAAATCGTACCGGTTTTGACCATTTGGAAGTTATGTTTACAGATGAAGATAAAATGCTTACAGCCAAAGTAACTAACGAGGCTATGAATAGAATCAATGATGTTTTGCGAAATATCTATACCAACATCAACTCTAAAATTGTTGGCATGATAGAAACTAAAAGAGATTCATTGAGGCAGCATATTAGTGTTTATACAGACTCATTAGTAACACTCCGAAAACAATATGGCGTTTATGATATTGTGAGTCCAAGTAGAAAAAATTTAATCATACAGGCAAGTAGCTCACACAATGCGCTATATGCCGAAGGATTAGAAAAATTCAATTGCTTGAAGATACGAAAGACCAAATGGTTATAGATCATACTAAATATGGTACTATAATGAATGAATATAAAACAGTAGCCAATGATCAATTGCCTTATATACACATAGTGCAATGGGCTCCGCCTATGGGAGCCAAAGTGTGGCCATTTCGAACATTGATAGTTGTAGGCACTTTTGTTCTTTCTTTATTTCTTAGCATACTAATAGTAAACTTATTAGCAATATTTAAAAAGTTTAGCGCTGCATGATGCATAGCGTATTGAATACAGATTTAAAAAAATATTGGGCTATAGCCATAGCCAGTATACTCTGCTTTGTGTCGGGTATTTACTTTGAACAAATTATTCTGGTAGCCTTACCCTTTATTGCTATCGTTGGCGCTTTTTTAGTTAGCGATTTTCGATTAGGCTTTTTTTTAATGATAGTATCAATACCTTTCACATCTCGCATAGGCGAATTGGGAGCACTCAATATTGAAATGCCCGATGAAGGTTTAATGCTTTTTCTTACTGCCTTGTTTCCTTTTTTTTGGATGCTTAATCGAGAAAATAATAAATACATTTTTCCGTATCTTAAACATCCACTTACTATTGTTTTAGCTATATGTTTTGTATGGACTTTACTTTCTACCATTTTTTCAGAACAAGTTGGGCTTTCATTCAAATACACACTAAAACGAGTTTGGTTTCTTATTCCCTTTTTAGTATTGCCATTTTACTTTTTTCAAGATAAACATTTTTTGACACGCATAATTCAATGCTTATTAGTAGTGTCATTTTTTATTATACTGATAGTTACTTATAGACATAGTTTGCTTGGTTTTTCGTTCGAAAAAAACCACGGGCCACTACAGCCTTTTTTTCTCAATCATGTATTGTATGGCTCCTATGTTTCTTGCCTTGCACCTATAGCTCTCTTATCTATATGGCTTAGCAAACGATGGAGTTTTCAATGGCTATTTTCGATAGGGCTTAGTGCATTAGTTTTAGTTGCTGTTTATTTTTCATATTCCCGAGGGGCCTGGGCTGCACTACTGTTTGGTGGCTTTATGTATGTATTACTAAGACTAAAATTAGCCCATTGGTTTATGACTGGTTTTTATGCACTACTTATGTTGGCTATTTTTTGGTTGCACACTAATAATCGATACTTAAGTTTGAAACCCGATTTTGAAAAAACCAAAATGCACGAAACCTTAGAAGATCATATTTTAGCAACTATAAGAGGCACTGATATATCGAGTGCTGAACGCTATTATCGTTGGATAGCTGCTTTGCATATGTGGCAAGACCGCCCTCTTTTGGGTGTTGGTCCCAACAATTTTTATGATTACTATAAATCATATACCGTAAAATCGTTTAAAACTTGGGTTAGTAGAAACGAAGAACGCTCAACTACACACAATTATTTTTTATACTTATTAGTTGAACAGGGGTTTCCGGCTATGCTAGGTTATGCCATCTTTATATGGCTTTTTTTCTTTTATGCTCAACATACTTTTTATATTTTATCAGAGCGTCGTGAAAAAATTATAGTAGCAATAGCAACTTGTGTTATGGCTGTTTTTTTTATCAATAATTTTTTTAGTGAACTTGTCGAAACTGAAAAATTAGGTTCGCTCTATCTTATGAGTACTGCACTCATTATCATATACCATACCAAGGCTTTGAAGCTTAAAAATAACAAACACTAGGCAACTTTTTCTAAACAAATTTCTTACATTCGCAGATTAACCTAATCTGAAAAAAACACACGAAATTTGTCTCACATTATTAAACATATTTACAATTTTGCTACCGACGAAGTGATTCGAAGAGGTAAGAAAATTTTTTTAACCGATGGCGTCAAACTTGTAAAAAAAGACGAACTCAGTGGACAACTTCACTTTAGAGTTAAGAATGATCAATATTATAATCAATACAATGTTAGCATTTCTAAATACCTAGACGAGCATATCAATGCTCGATGCCAATGCCCCTATAATATGGGCGAAATATGTAGACATGAAGCAGCAGCTTTATTTTATCTAAATGATTTATATATCAATCAAAAATTAGAAGAAAGCAATGTGCATTTTAATCAAATGCATACTACTGTTCGCATGCAAAACATAGATTTAAAATTGCTTAGACTTTATTCTTCCAATAAACAATTTGAAGAATCTCAACAACTCATCAAACAACACAAAGTCAGCATCAACAAGGCCGAAAATGAAAAAGTAGAATCTACCTTTACTATTGCCAACGAGCAGTTTCAGATAATCTTAAAACGAAATGATGATAAAACCTTTGATACATCATGCAATTGTAGTGAGTCTGAGCATCCTTTGTGCAAACATAAAACTGGCGTTTTTCTTCAACTCTTAAATGCCTATGGCGAAAATTATTTTGATTCAATACGAAATTGGAATACACAAAAAAACAAATTATTAGGCCTCTATGGATATAGCATGGACGACGATTTGACTGGCAAATTTGAATTTTATTATCAAAATGAAAAACCGTTTTTAAAAGTCTTAGACAAAAACATAAAAAAAGTAAATACTACACTTCAGGAAAAATATACAAGCCATAGCAGCCCTGCCATATCCAAAGAAAATTATGCTAAGCATATAGGACTAGTGATAAATTTGAATGAACAAAAATTTCCAAATTTTTCATTTGAAGTTATCGAAGGCGAGTTAGGTATCAATGAATCATTATTTGCTGGGGCTATTACTTCGTTAGACACAAGCAAGTATATACCTCTTGAAAAGTATACTAAAGAGGATCGTGAAATTTTATCGCAAGTACGTAAGGTTCAAAAACCTGAATTGGAAAAATTTATTACTAAAAATTCGCCTTTTGGCTCTATATGGGAAAATATAGTGCCTACCCAAGATGAATACAACCAACACGACACTAAAAAACTAATATTAGAATATCTACATCCAAAATTATTGAGCTTATTCAATGCATTGCATAAAAACAATCCAATATACTTACTCCCAAAGGGCAAAGGGTTTAAGATAAAAGAATTGATTCCAGTTCAGTATCTTCATCACAACTTGTATCCAACTTTTCAAGTACAAAAAAACAAAAATGGAATAACAATTCAAACTTCATTTCAATTTGATGATGAAAAAAGAACAATAGAAGACAACCGTATTGAGAGTTCATTGCTATACCTTTTTGAAAATAAACTATTGCTTACACACAAAGCCAAAGATGCTACAGTCATTGCACAATTATCAAGAGAAAAAGAAATTGCTACTTCTGAATGGCAAGTTTTTTTACAAAACCAAATCATACCCTATTCTACTATTTATGATTTTGAATTTGACAAAGAACTAGTAGAACACACAAAAGCAAGCCCTCCCCTATTTTCTATTGCACTGAGCGAGCAAGGCTCTTTTATCATATTTAAACCTTTGTTTGAGTATGAAGGTCATCAAATAGAATATAATGATGAAACGCATATTAGTATTCAACAAAATGAAAAATTACTTTATTTAGAACGCGACAAAATAGCAGAAGAAAGTCATATACAATGGTTCCAATCATTGCATGAAAAACTGATGAAGCCCTCTTCCGAAAATCATTTTGCACTTCATGTAAAATATGCTTTTGCTTCTAATTGGATATTTAATTTTTTTGATCTTATCAAAGAGCAAAAAATACCTCTCTATGGCTATGAAGGACTAAAAAACTTTAGAGTAAAAAAATCAAAACCAACAACAAATGTTCACATTAGCTCCAATATTGATTGGTTTGATTTAGATATAAGTCTTGCATTTGATAATCAAAAAGTAGATAGCAACGAAATTCGCAAAGCCATCTTAGCAAAAGAAAATTATATACGTTTGGATGACGGCTCTCTTGGTCTTTTACCAGAAGAATGGATTAAGAAGTTTTCTCTTTTATATAAAATGAGTCAAGTAAAAGGCAATAAATTGAGTCTATCAAAATTTCATTTTACAGCCATCAACGAAATTGAAGAATATATTCAAGAACAAGAAATCAAAGACGAACTTGAAGTAAAAAAACAATTCCTATTAAGCAATTCAATTGAAGATGTGCTTGATACTGAAGCACCCAAAGGTTTAAAAGCAACCCTAAGACCTTATCAATTAAAAGGTTTTCAATGGCTATCTTATCTGCACCAAATTCAATGGGGAGGCTTATTGGCAGACGATATGGGTCTTGGGAAAACCATTCAAGCACTTACCTTTTTATTGAACTATTATGAAAAAAATGAAAACCTACATGCATTAGTAGTATGTCCAACCACACTACTCTTTAATTGGGAAAATGAGATATTAAAATTTACTCCAGACCTTAGCTATATCATACATCATGGCTCAGCTCGAACTCTTCAACCCAAAGAACTTAGCAATTTTAATATAGTACTTACCACTTATGGTATTTTGCGTAGCGATATTGATTTATTAAATAAAAATGAAATTGATTTTATCTTTTTAGATGAATCTCAAACTATAAAAAACCCGACAAGTAAAATAGCAAAAGCCTGCCAAAGTATTACTGCTAAAAACAAATTTGCCTTGAGTGGCACTCCTATGCAAAACAATACATTTGATTTATTTTCTCAAATGAATTTTTTAAACCCAGGTCTTTTAGGAAGTAAAGAATTTTTTAAAGAACACTTTGCAAAACCAATTGATAAATTTCAAGATGTAGATAGCAAAGAACATTTGAAAAAATTAGTCTTTCCTTTTTTGTTGAGAAGAACAAAAGAACAAGTAGCCAAAGATTTGCCAGACAAAACAGAAATTGTATTGTACTGTTCTATGGAAGAAGAGCAACGGAAAATATACGAGCATCACCGTAGCCTTTACTATGACCGCATCATGCATACGATTGACAGCGTAGGAATCAACAAATCGCAGTTTACAATTTTACAAGGGCTTATGAAACTAAGACAAATATGTGACTCTCCAGCTATACTCAAAGACGATACAACATACGAAAACCATAGCATAAAACTACAAGAACTTGTAAGAGAAATTGAAGACAACATGGGCAATCACAAAGCTTTGGTCTTTTCGCAATTCATTGGCATGCTTAGCCTTATCAGAAAAGAATTTAACGACAAAGGCATAAAACATCAATATTTTGACGGAAGCTACACCGCTCAACAACGTGAACAAGCCATCAACGATTTTCAAAAAAATGACGATTGCCGAGTATTCTTAATATCGCTTAAAGCGGGCGGTATGGGTCTTAATTTAACAGCAGCCGACTATGTATATATAGTAGACCCTTGGTGGAATCCGGCAGTAGAACAGCAAGCTATAGACAGAACACATCGTATAGGACAAACAAAAAATATTTTTGCCTATCGTATGATATGTAAAGACACCGTAGAAGAAAAAATCATGTTGCTCAAAGAGCGAAAAAATGCATTGGTAAAAGATATTATTGCAGAAGATCAACACCTGATTAAGCAATTAAGTAAAGATGATATTAATTATTTATTTAGCTAACAAAACCTTCTTTCAATGAATAATAACTTAGAACGAATTCTTAGACAAAGCAAACCCATAGGCAACAGCTACACAAAAGCATCATTGGGATTAATTGTTTTGGCTAAGCAAGTGGAGTCTCAGATGCAAGCATTTTTCAAAAAATACAATCTAACATTTCAACAATTTAATACCCTAAAAATTATTAAAGGACAACTACCTAACACGTGCAATATTCTAACAATCAAGGAGCGCATGATAGACAAACAAAGTGATGTATCCAGAATGCTTGATAGAATGCAACGAAATGGATGGATTATTAAAGAGTTTAATCTGACAGACAAACGTTATATCAATGTAATCATTACAGACAAAGCATTGGATTTGATTTCAGAAATAGAGCCTCTCGTACAAAAACATGTAGAAATTCTAAATTCATTTTCTAATACCGAAATAGAACAACTCAACCTCCTAATAGATAGCGCTTTAGAAAATTGCTAATGCATACTGGGTGGTGGTAAATTTTCTTGTAAACGACAAGGCAAATTCCATTCGCAATATTCTTTGTATATAATTTCATAAACAAGCCTCCGCTTGTGCACATTAACTGTTGCATCGGGTGTATTGTACATTTTTTTTAAACACTGGGTATCTACATCAGCGTGTTGATTTATTAAAAAAACAGCAAAGGACTCCATTTTTTGTGGTGTCCAAAATTCATAAATTCCTTCAGAAAGAAAAATATATGCTACTCCATTTTTATTGCTACTAATACGTTCCACATTTTTTCTATAGTCCCCTTTCTTTAATACAAAGTACACCCGATTTCTATCTATATTCTTTTTTTGAGCAGCGCTATCTTCTTTTGTACTTGGAGCTACACCATTGCAATAAGGTTTTATGTTATAGGTATTAAGCTGTACAGATAGTTTTCTCTTTTTGGCATATACAAACATGCTTAGCAATAAAAAAGTAAAAAATAGTAAGGGAAACGCTTTGTGAAACTTAGTAAAAATCATGAGCTTATAAAAGTACAAATTTCTTTATTCAAAGTCTGTTAATCCCAAGTAATGCAATAGAAACCCTGAAAGGGGTAAAAAACATACATCACTTATATTAATCGCCTGTTTTTGATATATGCGTGAATAAAATAGAGTAAAAATACTCATATTATATACATTTGCTTATCCTAATACCCAATTTTTGACATGAACAACACGTACAAATTGACTATGCAATATGCCCGCGAAATGGACGATGCAGATAAATTAAATGTCTATAGAAAACAATTTTTATTTCCAAAATACAAAGGAAAAGATGCTATTTATTTCTGTGGTAATTCGCTAGGACTACAACCCCAAAAGGCCAAAGAATACGTTTTACAAGAATTAAACGATTGGGCATCATATGGAGTAGAAGGCCATTTTCATGCCAAAAGGCCTTGGTTTGCGTATCACTCTTTTTTTACGGAATCTCTTGCTAAATTGGTTGGTGCCAAAAGTCAAGAAGTGGTTGCTATGAACACACTGACGGTTAATATGCACTTACAAATGTTGTCTTTTTATAAACCCAATAAGCAGCGTTTTAAAATCATTATGGAAGCCGGTGCTTTTCCGTCTGACATGTATGCCATTGAATCTCAAGTTAGGCTACACGGGCTAAATCCCGAAAAAGCCATCATAGAAGTGGCACCCAAAAAAGGAAAGCACACTATTGATTTTGAAGACATAGAAAACACAATAAAAAAACATGGCAAACAAACGGCACTTATACTTTTTGGAGGAGTCAATTATTATACCGGTCAGTATTTTGATTTGAAAAAGATTACAGAACTTGGGCATAAAGCTGGAGCGCTTGTGGGTTTCGATTTGGCTCATGCTGTTGGCAACAAATCGCTTCATTTACATGATTGGCAAGTAGACTTTGCTTGTTGGTGTTCTTATAAATACTTGAATGCAGGACCAGGCGCTGTGGGTGGTTTTTATATACATGAAAAACATATAAAGAATCCAAAAACATTTAGGCTGGCTGGCTGGTGGGGCTACGATGAGAAAACACGTTTTGATATGAAAAAAGGTTTTAAACCCATGAAGAATGCAGGCTCTTGGCAAATGAGCAATGCACAAGTATTTAATATGGCATCGCTTAGAGCTTCTTTAGATATTTTTGATCAGGTACACATGAGCGATCTTGTTGAAAAAAGTATGCTGCTTACTTCCTACACGGAGCTTTTATTATCACAAATCAAGCACTTAAAATTTGAAATCATAACGCCAACAAATCCATTAGAAAGAGGATGTCAATTATCTCTTCTATTTAAATCAAAAGGTAAAATCGTATTTGATACACTTACAAAATGCGGTGTAATAGCCGACTGGCGTAAACCCAATGTGATTCGTATAGCTCCAGTACCTTTATACAATAGCTTTGAAGATGTGTATCGCTTTTATGAGATATTGCAAAACGTAAAATAAGATGGCATTTACTACACAACTCAAACAATTCTTGTACCCAATCTATATACCCTTAAAAAATAATTTTTTACAGAAAAAAAAAGCAAAAGAGCTTTTTAATAAACACCAGGGCAAAGCTTTTAATCATGCAGCATTATCTGAAGCCCCGCTTAAAATATTTAGTACACGAAACGAAGATGACATTATAGTCAGAATCATTGCATCGCTCAATATAGCTCAAGGTACATTTTTAGATTTGGGCTCTAATGATTGTATTAATAGCAACTGTGCCAACTTGGTTTTTAACTTTGATTGGAAAGGTTATTTTGTAGATGCAGACCAAAAACTCTTAGCTATAGGTCAAAAGAACTATCAATTAAAAGGCAAAAACAATGTATCTTTTATAGAATCTTTTATAGAACCTGAAAATATAAATGAGCTTTTGAAAAAAAATCTACATGAAACCAACATAGATTTTATGAATATAGACATAGATGGCAATGACTATGCTATTTGGAATGCAATAGACTATATAAAACCTAAAATAGTGCTGGTAGAAAACAAAATAGAGTATGGGCTTGAGGATATCGTAATTCCACAAAACAAAAACTTTGAAAGTCATGAATGGGGAGCATCATTGTACAGCTTTTGGAAACTTGGGTTTCAAAAAGGATATACACTGGTAGCAACCAACAAAGAAGGATTTAATGCATTTTTTATTTTGAATGACTGGGTTGATAATGCACTTTTCAAAGCGCTAAGCATGGAGCAAATACAGGAAAATAGAACCATTACAGCATCATTTTATAGCCCAGAAAGCATATTGGCACTAAAAAATAGACTTAAAAGTGCCTAAAAAACAGAATTTTGACAATTTTTGTAGCGATTTAATAAAAACTAACGTACATTTGCAGTCCTAAAAAAATAACTCATGGCTAATCATAAGGCTACCAAAAAAGATACCAGACAAGCTAACAAACGTAGAGATCACAACAGATACTATGGCAAAACGACACGTAATGCAATGCGTGATTTAAATGCTATAGAAACACCTGCAGAAGCAGCTGAAAAATTACCTTCAGTTATTGCTATGTTAGACAAATTAGCCAAAAGAAATATTATACATAAAAATAAAGCAAGCAATTTAAAATCTGCTTTACAGAAAAAAATAAATAATTTAGGCAAAGAAAAAGTAGAAGAAGTAGTAGTAAAAACTAAAAAAGCTACAGCTAAAAAGCCAACTAAAAAGGCTACTAAAAAATAATTTAGAATCATAATATTACTATATAATAACAAAACCTTCTATATTGGAAGGTTTTTTTTATTTAAAAAAATATATTTTTGATAACCAAAACTCAAAACAAAAAAACATGAAAAAAGCAATATTCATTTTTAGCCTTTGCATACTCAGCCTAAGTGGTTTTGCACAAACTAAAGAACATATATATGTCAATGGTTCACAATGCTATATCATACCTCCAAGCGACTTTAAAGCCACTAATATTATAGCTGGTATTAGCAACAAGAAATTAGAATCTGGTATATTATTTTCAAAAACCAAAACATCATTAAAAAATTTCTTAGCCTCTTACAATGCAGATTCACTAAAAACCAAAGGTGTGGAATTGCTTGAAAAAAAAGATGTAGATGTATCCAATCATAAAGGCATATTGATAAAATCGTATCAAGAAAAAAATAAAAGCTACAAACATATATTAGCCTTTGAAGACAAAGGCAATACTATTATAGTAAACGGCTATTATCCTGAAAAAAACAAACAAATTGAAAATGATATTGTAAAATCTATGATGTCAACTATTTATGATGAAAAGGCAATTGATGTGATAAAAGAGTCTGACAAATACACTATCGAATTAGACCCTAAGCTTTTTAAATTGGCTAAAAATTTTACCGAAAGCACCATATACACACACAATGGCGAAATGGATGCAACTACCTATGACAAAGAAGTAGCTGTAATAGGTATTGCAAAATACACAAGACCTATAGCTGACAAAAACGATTATAGCAAAATGAGAGCAGAAAAAACTCTCGTCTTACAGAACCAAAATAAGTACACCCGAAAAAATAAAAATAGATAACCTGGATGGTTATGTAACGATAGTAGAAGGGAAAAACAGATATGGCAAAGATGCCATAGCCTATAATGTTTGCTCTTTTGATGAAAAAGAAATTTATATTATTCAGATTAATGGTTTTGACAAGAAAGACACCCCAAGATATAAGGAATACGCAAAAACGTTTAAACGAAAAAAAATAGAATAGTTTATTTTGTTCGTTTTAGGTGTTTCTAAAATCCAAAACTGTTTTTGATTATAATAGGTTTGTTCAAAAAAAACATGACAAGATTATTATTTGATTGTTTTATTGATTTATCGTGTTTGATATGAAATTTCAAGAAAGCTTATATAGATTTTCCAATACCAAACATTGACCTTAACATTTGTTAAATAATTTTTGTTTGACAGAATTGCAATTATCTTTATAAAAAAAAAAATCATGAAAAAATTTACCTCCCCCCGCCCGCAAAAATAGTTTTCATAAAATTACAATGTAATCTATACTATCTTTTCTTTGTTATGTTTCTCGTTTCTTTTTTCAATTTACTGCTATAGCGCAAAACAGCGTGTTGCCCCCAGCAATGCTGACTATGCTATTCCAAATGTCATTGACCCTTCATCTATACAATACTATCATCGGTCCAATACCAACTTATTTATTAGCGGTGCTTTTGCAGCATTATGTCCACGCATTTACCTCCTAATCTTGGTACAATACCTTTCAAGCTCCTATACCCTTTGTAATGACTCATTCTAATAGCCCATTTAGCAACACACCTAACAACAACTTGTATTACTGGTATTGGCATCCAATTAGTTTATCGAGTTTAGATTTTTTGGATGGGCAAAATAATTATGGTTTTTCATACAACGGTGATCCAGCTATAGATTATACGCAATCCAACCTTAACAACCGTGATGCGGTGGTTGCATGGCCTTCCATTATTACCCCAATAGTAACCCAACAAATCAAGAAAGGGGTATCTATGCGATTAATCAACCGGCATTCAATCAAAATTTTTACAATTGGGAGCAAGTTAATCTAACACCCAAAACCTATATGGGCATGCGCTATTGCGTTTCGGTAGCTGCTGCTACCGACAATAATATGAATGAGTATGTAATAGCATGGGAAGACAATGGTGCTATGTTTTATAAATGGCGAGCCTTTAATTTGACCAATTAAAATACCTAAAAACAGTGCCACTAAGTCTAACTTTATTCCCAAACCCTGCCACCTACAAACTTTTTTGCGTGGGCTAAACAGCAAGATTATAAATTTATAATAGCTTAGGTGGAACTTCTTCAAGGTAAATCTTCAATGGATATTGAAACCATTCCTGTGTCTTCACTTGCCATTGGGACATATTATTTGCATTGCAATAATCAGGTATTTCCATTTGTAATATCTAAATAATCTGCTTATGAAAAAAATTTTATTGGAATTTGTTTATAATAGTTTCTTTAAACAAATATGCCTTTTCAACTGGTATTATTATGCCCTATTTTACATATACGCATTTATATGGAAATACTTATCAAGATCAATATGTACAATTACTTTAATTGTGATTTTTATGGAATTTCTCATTAGTAAGTGCTTATGCTTATCCACGATACATGTAATTTTCAATCAAAAACTCCCCGTTTGGCAAAACGAAAAGACACTTTGCCCGATGGTCGACCTCAGAAAAGCAATGCTTATTTAAGCTATTGTGAAAATACAATGACAATGTGCGATTCGCCCTTTAATGGCACAGGTCTGCCAGCCTTTCGAGATCTTATGTATATCGACACTATTACCCTGCCCGAAAACTGTGGTATGTGGAAGTTTAGTTTAGGTGCTATATCGCAAGGTAATTGGCGAGACCCTGCCATGACCAATGTAACACCTATGAGCTTATACCTATTATGGCGAAGCCATATTGAATGCCGATTCTACTAATCCCAACAGTAGTGCCCTTTGGCAGAGGCCCTTTGTGCAATATGCTTGCGCTAATCAAGCTACCCAATGGTATATGCCTGCCTATGATAGCGATGGCGATAGCCTGGTATATAGCCAAGTCATGCCAAGAGAAAGGGATTTAAAATTTCCAGATCCTTTAGATACGCTCATACAAGATATACAGTATAAAGCTCCTATACACTCAATGAGCCTTTTGCTACTGGAGGCACTTGGAAATTCAATGCCAATATACCCAGTGTACAGTTTACTGCCGATACGGGTCAGATAGCCGTCATGACATTTCGTATAGACGAATATCGAAATGGCGTCTTTATGGGTTAAGCCACGTTTAGAGATAATCTTATCATTACAGTGCCTTGTAGTTACACCGTACCCAAAAAACAAATTGATATAGCAAACCGCCAAAATATACAATTCAGTACTATAAGATACCATTACTATCAATACCAATCAGGCTATGCAGCTTTGTACGTATTACTATAACAACCTGCCCAATGCCAATTTAAGAATATATACCAATGCTAACCAAACATTGCCTTTAGGTGCCAACTATTCTCAAAACTATATAAGCAACGATAGTATATACACTTGCATACAATGGACACCAAGCAGTAGCGATACTGGTATATATTTTTACACACTATGCTTGAAGACACAGCATGTCAAGGAGCAGAACCTATTATCCCACAAGATTATTTCCAGATTCTAAAAGTAAAATATTACGTAGCTGATGGAGTTGGTAGAATATACTAATGAAAATGGTCTTGTACTCTACCCCAATCCAGCGGCTGCTCATTCTTCTGTTCATATTCAAACAAGTTTGAATAAAACATAACAAAAGTAGAATGGTATGATTTGCAAGGCAAAAAAGTATGGAATGAGAACTTACAGAATGCTACCATTTCTGTTCCTTCTATTGCTCAAGGATTATATATCATTAAAAGCCATTTTGAAGATGGTTCTGTTGTGTTTACTAAATTTAGAATAAGCCAATAACTATGTATTCGTATAAGCTTGCAAAATATTCCTGTGGTTTCAAATGATATATTGTGCATTTACCATTATGATATATATTTCTCAAAACAGAGACTATTGTCTACGTTTTGGTATTGTCCATAGTTTGGAATTAACGAATAGCCATTTTTTTTGTATAATTCGATAGCTTCAATCTGCTTTTTACCGGTTTCCAAAATACATTTTGTATAGTTCAATTCTCGCGCCCAATTTTCTAATTCGCTCAATACGATGCTGGCAATTTTTTGTCCACGGAATTCTGCTTGTGTAAACATGCGTTTAACTTCTATTATACCTGAAGAAAACTCTTTAATTGCGCCACATCCAAATGGAAAACGGTTCCTATAAGCTACAATGACATAATTCAAATGGTCAATTTTATTGAATTGGTCATAAAACAAATGATCATCTCCGTCTTTTTCTGCTAGATACGAATCAAGGAGTTTTACAAGTTTAATAAAGTCTTTATTCTTTGAATCGGTTCTAACTATGTCAAGCATTAACGTGAAACTTTAGACAAGGCACTATATTAAATATCAGTAGCTTCGCCATAGGCTACTGCTGTAGCTTCTTTTACGGCTTCGCTGAGCGTAGGGTGTGGATGCACGGCATTTAAAACTTCTTTGTATGTAGTTTCTAATTTTCTGCCTAGCACAGTTTCTGCTATCATATCCGTAACTCCCATGCCAATCATATGGGTTCCTAACCATTCGCCATATTTTGCATCGTAAATTACTTTTACAAAGCCTTCTGTATTGCCTGCTGCGGATGCTTTACCACTAGCTACAAAAGGAAATTTACCAACTTTAATTTCATAGCCAGCTTCTTTGGCAGCTTTTTCAGTTAGGCCTACGCTTGCTATTTCGGGGCTACAATAAGTACATCCTGGAATATTGCCATAATCCAATGGTTCTGGTTTATGTGTAGATTTTTTCTCCATAAAGGCTATATTCTCTGCACATACAATGCCTTCTTTGCTTGCTACGTGTGCCAATGCTTGCGTAGGAAGCACATCGCCTATAGCGTATATGCCTGGAACATTGGTTTGCATAAAGCCATCTACCACTATTCTTCCTTTGTCTGTCTTCACGCCAGCTTCTTCCAAGCCAATATTTTCTATATTGGCTACCACGCCAACTGCGCTTAATACTATATCGGCTTCGAGTTCTACCTCGCCATTAGCTGTTTTTACTTTTGCTTTCACGGTATTACCACTGGTATTCACGCTTTCTACAGAGGCATTTGTCATAATAGTCATACCTTGTTTCTTAAAGCTTTTTTCTAATTCTTTCGATACGTCTTCATCCTCTACAGGTACTATTCTTGGCATAAATTCTACTATAGTTACTTTAGTGCCAATGCTATTATAAAAATAGGCAAATTCTACACCAATAGCACCACTACCCACTATGATCATAGATTGAGGTTGTTGTGCCAATACAAGTGCTTCGCGATATCCTATTACTTTTTTGCCATCTATAGGTAGTGTGGGTAAAGCACGAGCTCTACCGCCTGTAGCTACTATTATATGTTTAGCGTCGTAAACTGTTGTATTGCCATCTGTACTCATCACAGCTACTTTGCCTTTAGATTGTATTTTTCCATAACCCATGATGACATCAATCTTATTTTTTTTCATTAAAAATTGAACGCCCTTGCTCATTTTGTCGGCTACACCTCTACTTCTTTTTACCATGCCACCAAAGTCAGCTTTAGGATTGTCGAGTAAAACACCGTAATCGGATGCATGCTTAGCATATTCATATACATTGGCCGATTTCAATAAGGCTTTGGTAGGTATACAACCCCAATTTAAACAGATGCCTCCAAGGCTTTCTTTTTCTATTACAGCCGTTTTGAAACCTAATTGAGAAGCTCTAATTGCAGCTACATATCCTCCAGGACCGGAGCCTATCACGATTACATCATAGTTCATAGTATTCTAAATTTTTAAAGGACAAATGTAGGACTATTTTTAAATATTGCTATGCATTAGCAATCAGTCTTTTTGTTCTATTTTTTTAAAATATTTTTCTAATTTTTTTTGAAATCTATCGCTTCCGCTAAATACATATTGCATCCCTCCTTTTTTGAAATAGTTTCCTTTGCGTTGCAATGAAATATTATTGTAGGTGAGTGGTCTTAAGAGCAATTCGTTATTATCGTCATAAAGCACTATGCCATAATCTCTTGAGTTGGTATAGCTTTGGTCATTGCTACTCAAGGATGTGTAATACGGTGTTTTTATTTTATTATTAAGCGTATCGTATGGAACCAATGGAGGATATGCAATTTCGGCTATATAATAATTTTGAGGTGTGATACCAAGTACTTTTGCCTGTGTGAGATGCTCGTAATCGTAAAAAGGTACTGCCTCCCAATTTTTTTTCAATACGTCATCATACTGTATTCCATCAAAAAAATAGACAGGACAAAATTTAAAGTTTTGTTTAAAATCATTCATAAGTGAAATATTAATTTCTTGATCGGAGTCTAATACTTCTTGAATATCTTTTTGCGAATAGCCTCTTTTTTTCATATTAGCTATTACATTTTCAGAATGAAAAAGTTTGAATAAAATTAAAGCGGGTTTATAGTTTTTTTTGGCTACAAACGATGGCATTGTAAGGAAACAAAGCGACAAGAATAAAGATAAAACATATTTAGACATAGCTCTTCAATGACTTTGATAGTACGATAAAGCTACAAAAAAAACATGGATGAATTGCTGAAAATTAAAAAGTAAACGACGAATCTACTATTTAAGCATGCTTTTAAATACACCTTCATTTAAACTTACTGGATATTTAGATTCCAATTCAGCTATCCACTGTTTTTCTAAATACTCTTGATAGTCCGAGATAGCATATCCTTTTGCATCTTTTAATGACTTCATTGTACCTGGTCTTATTACTTCATTTACTTGTACAAGTGTATATGAGCCATCGGGATTTTTGTAATATGGAGCATATTTGCCTGCTTCTAATTTGACATAGGCCGGAAAACGGCTTTGTTCAAATTTACCTTTTTCGTAGCTTACATTGTTTTGTATGCCGTCACCATTTACTGCTTTTACAATTTCATCGGGCGAAGTGGTACTTGGATTATTTAATTCTTTTACTAATTTTTTGGCATACTCTTCATCGCTGGTTTTGTATATTATACCATCTATAGCAGGCCCCCAAACATATTTTGATTGGTTTTGCTCAAAGAATTCTTTTAATCCTGTAGTATCTGAAGAGGCTTTGCTCCAAACTCTTTTGTCAGTAAGTTCAAACAACATAATACCGTCTCTATATTCATTCAATAAATTTCGGTATTCTTCATTTTCTTCATACAAGATATTTTCTTGATAATCCAAAATTGCTTTTTCGGCATAGTTATTATATAATGTACGTAATGAGCTTTCTTTTTGCCCATATATTCTACCTCTTGTATAGGTTTCTATATAGTTTGCAAAGTCCGACTGCGTGAAGTTTATATCCTTCATTGTAAAAATGTTATCATTCATTCTTGCATAGGAACTTGCTTTATAGCTACCATCACGCAAGGAAGAGTCGTTGATAGCGGCAATTAATTTTTCAAGATTGGGAATACTTTCTTTAAAATTTAGTCTTTGTTTTAGCTTTACAATAAATTCTTTTTTGCCATTTCCATTCGACCATCTTTTTCGATACGCTTTGCCAATTCGTTGCTGATGCTATCAAAAGGTTGCACGCCTCTTTTTTCATTTAGTCGAATAATATGGTAGCCAAAAGAAGTTAGAATAGGCTCTGAATAATCGCCTGGCTTTTTTAATGCAAATGCTGCATCTTCAAATTCGGGCACCATTTGACCTACACCAAAAGAAGCTAATTCGCCTTGTGTATTTTTTGAAAATTGATCTTCGGAATAGGTTGCTACTAAAGATTCAAACTTTTCTCCTTTTTTTAATTTTTTATATACTTCATCAATTTTTTCTTTAGCATTTTTAAGGCCTTGTTCTCCTTCACTTTTTCTTACAGCTATCATGATTTGAGAAACCTTAATATCGCCTCTTGCTGGTCTTTCTGCTATTTTTTTTACTATATGATAGCCATACAAGGTTTTGAAAGGTTTAGCTATTTTGCCTACAGGTGTTTCGTAAGCAACCGTCTCAAAAGGATAAACCACTTGCAATGCTGTAATATATCCAATATCGCCATTGCGCAAAGCAGATTCTTTGTCTTCGCTATACTGTGCTGCAAGGGTTTCGAATGATGCTCCTGCCATAATAGCTCTATATAGGCTATCTGCTTTTTTATAAGCAGCCATCGTATCATCAGAAGCACGTGGTGTAGAGATAAGTATATGTGCTACTCGAATATCTTTTTGCATACGAGCATAGGCTTCTTTGCTTAATGTTTTTAATACTTCTTTATCTGTTAAGTAGCTTTTGGACAATTGATTTTTGTAGCCTCCCAACTCGTTTTTTACGGTCTGCAAGGTATCCATCTTCAATTGGTTGGCCTCTGCAACTTTCATTTTAAACCGACTGTAGAGTGTTAAATATTCTTTGAGTGCTTTTTCGCTATAATCTGGCTTTTGGTTTGAGAGATTTTTAGTGTACATTCTCAAAAACTCGCCTTTGGTTACAGAAGCATTTCCATAGGTAAACAAGACTGGGTCGTTTTTCTTTTGAGCATTAACTACACAAACAGTTGCAAGTGCAAAAAGTATTAAACTAATTTTTTTCATGTACAAGGAATTATTATTTTGTTTCATTATTCTTTTTTTCTAACCATTCTATTAAGCCAACAATGTTGGTATGGTCTAGGCGTTTACCGCGGATAACCTTTTTACGGTCGAGCAAATATAGTGTAGGAGTTGCTTTTACATTGTAAAAACTTCTAAAATATGTAGTTCTATTGGGGTCGTGTACGTGTATCCAGCCCTCGTTTAGATGATGCTCATCAACAAATTTTTTCCATTTTTCGGGCTCTTGCTCTGTATTCACTCCATATATTTTTACATTATATTTTTTTAGTGCAGCATGGTAGAGCGAATCGAACTGTGGAATTTCTTTTTTGCAATGTCCGCAATCAGGATCCCAAAATATAACAAGCGTATAATCTGCATCTACGCTACTAAGTGGAACAATTTTATCACTATTCATGTCTTGCATTTTGAGTTCTATAGCCGGATTTCCAATCAAAGAATATTTAAAATCTTGGGCTGCTTGTTTGTATTTTACAAGTTGTGCAGAATCTTCCCATTGTGCTTTTCCTTTATTGTAGTAGTTTTCTACTATATAGACAAAGGCTTTGTCCATACCCATGATTTTGCTCACATCGGTCCAGCGAGTAAGATACCACATAGTGTATTTGTATTGGTGTTCGGTACCTGCTGTTTTTTTCAATAAGTCATCTATTTCTACTTGAACAGAATCTGGTGTGGGAGCTACCAATTTATTTAAATAGTCATCCAATTTTCTTTCGTAAATAGGCGAATAGATTAATCGGTCATCTTGGAAATCATATCCATCCCAATAGTGTTGTTTGTAGTAATTTCTTGGATACAAAGAATCTTTTAATCCATTGGGCAGGGTTGGCAATTCTGTAGGAATATCAGGTTCGGTAATAGCACTAAATAATTTAGACAAAAAATAATTTGGATATTTTGTTTTGATATTATTTCTATAGGCCAATAATTCTTTACCTTTTTCTCTAAGTTGGTCGTTAATAGTTGTTGAATCTGTTTTGGTTTTCGCAATCAAGAGTTTTTTTTCTATTTTTTGATATTCTGTTCCATATGTAGTTAGAAATTTTTGATATTCATAAAAAGCAGCGTTTTCACTTTCTCCTACAAATTTGGCAGAGTTGTATATATCTCCTTTTTTGACTTGGATAGAAAAATTGTCACCATTGTTTAAAATAATTTCAAAATTGGCCGATTGGTCTTTAAACAAAATCATATATAAACCGCCAGCAATTTTTTCAGTACTTTTAAAAGTCAGCTCACCTTTATTGCTCAAATAAGCAGAATCATCTTTAAAAACTTTCATGGTTCCTTTTCCATAATAATGGCACAAGTAAACCATAGAGTCCTTTGCATCTTCTACTTTTAGTTTTATGGTATAACCATCTTTTGCTTGACTAATTAAAGCAGTCAGAAGGAAGCACAGTGTAAAAAATCCTTTTATTATATTCATAGTATTCTTATTGATTTTAATTGAACAAGTGAAATTACTACTACAAGACGTTTTATTGAATTAACTAGTTGTTACCTTTGCAGAGGATTAACACTTTAACAAAGCTATATTTAGAAAAAAAAATGTCTCGAAAGAAAAAATTTTTATTGGAAGCATTATTGATAGAGCAATATGCAGCAGAAGGCAAAAGCATAGCAAAATATCAAGATAAAATAATTTTTGTAGAAGGCGCTATACCTGGCGATGTCGTCGATGTATGGGTTTATAAAAACAAAAAAGACTATGCTCAAGGCATTGCACAAAAGTTTCACTGCTATGCACATGATAGAATAGATGCATTTTGCAAGCATTTTGGTGTGTGTGGTGGATGCAAATGGCAAATGCTTAGCTATGAAAAACAACTTAGCTATAAAGAAAAACAAGTACAAGACCAATTACAACGTATAGGACGTATTTATCCTCAAACAGTGTGGCCTATACTTGATGCAGACTCAACTACTTGGTATAGAAATAAATTAGAATTTACTGCTTCAGCACTTCAGTATCTATCAAAAGAAGATTTACAAGCAGGCCTACCATTTAAAAAGAATGTAATAGGATTTCATGCTCCAAAATTATTTGATAAAGTTATAGATGTAGAAACTTGTTATTTACAACAAGATCCAAGCAATGAAATAAAAAATTTCATTCGTGCTTTTGCCATTGAGCATCAATTTACTTTTTATCATATCAAAGAGCATAAGGGTTTGCTTCGTAATATTATGATACGAGTAAGCTCTCAAAAAGAAGTGTTAGTCAATATTCAATTTGGCGAAGCAGATATGGAAAATATTACCCTTTTGTTAGACGCATTAAAAGATACGTTTACTATACACTCATTGTATTATACCATAAATACAAAATTAAACGATAGCCTATACGATCAAGATGTAATACTTTATGCTGGCAAACCCACTATAGACGAATATCTGGAAGATTTGGTTTTTGAAATTAGTCCAAAATCTTTTTTTCAGACCAATACCAAACAAGCCGAAAAACTATATCAAGTTGTAAAAAAAGTTGCGGATATTAAACCAAACGAAACATTATACGATATGTATTGTGGCACAGGAAGCATTGGTATTTTTTTGGCAAAAAATGCTAAGAAAGTTATTGGTATAGAATCGGTACCAGATGCTATAGAAGATGCAAAAAAGAATGCGTTTCGAAATCAACTTTCAAACTTACAATTTTATGCAGGCGATGTTTTAAAAATTTGCAATTCCGATTTTTTTGCATTGCATGGACATGCCGATGTGATGATTATTGATCCACCTAGAGCAGGCTGTCATGAAAAATTTTTAGAAAAAATAATAGACGTATTACCCAATCGCATAGTGTATGTAAGTTGCAATCCGGCTACACAAGCAAGAGATATGCTTTTGCTAAGCAAACATTATGATACCATTATTTCTCAAGCTGTAGATATGTTTCCTCATACGCATCATATTGAAAACGTATTACTACTACATACAAAATAATGCTGCAAAAAGACCAAATAAAAACATTATTTAAGCAGACATTGCCCGGCACTAAAGCGCATGAGCGAATGGCACCACCTGGGCGAAATGTGCATGAAGCAATTCCAAGCCACGGGCGTTGGAGTGCAGTCATGATTTTATTATTTCTAAAAAATAATGAATGGCATACTGTATTTATAAAACGAACACACGATGGCAAATCACACAGCGGACAAATAGCATTTCCTGGAGGAAAAAAAGAACCTTTTGACTCTGAATTAAAAGATACTGCACTTCGTGAATGCGAAGAAGAAATAGGTATAGGTGCTCAAGAAATAGAGATAGTAGGTCAGCTTAGCAATATCTATATACCGCCTAGTAATTTTATTGTTTCTCCATTTGTTGGTATAGTACATACTATAGACCATCATCAAATTTCTACAAAGGAAGTGGAGGCCTTATTGAGTGTACCACTCAGCCAACTTTTTTGCAATCAAAGTAAGCAGCATAGCCAAGTAGTGAGCTCGCACTCTCTTATAGTGCACGAAACTCCAGCCTATGTATTAAGAGATAATACAATTATTTGGGGCGCTACCGCTATGATGGTTTCTGAATTGGAGTATTTATGGCAAGGGTGTATGTAGCTAACTTTAATTATACCCAAGTTATGCAAATGCAACAACTGAAAGTAGTGGACTACTTGCTTTATCTGGTGCAAAAAAACGGAATAGCTAAATAAATTTATTACAAAGGAATATTGCCATGTTTTTTTCGGGGTCTTTGCGAAACTTTATTTTCAAGCATAGCAAATCCTGCTATCAGTTTTTTTCTGGCCTCTGTGGGAAAAATTACTTCATCTATAAAACCTCTTGCAGCAGCACCATATGGGTTTGCAAATTTTTCAGTGTATTCATTTACTTTTTGATCCAATTTTTGTGGACTATCTATTTCTTTTTTAAAAATAATTTCTACAGCACCTTTTGCTCCCATCACTGCTATTTCAGCACTTGGAAAAGCAAAATTCAAATCAGCACCTATATGTTTTGAATTCATAACATCGTATGCTCCTCCATAGGCCTTGCGTGTTATCAATGTTATTTTGGGTACGGTGGCTTCGCTAAACGCAAAAAGTAGTTTTGCGCCATTTGTTATTATACCATTCCACTCTTGGTCAGTGCCCGGCAAAAATCCTGGCACATCCACTAATACTAATAGCGGAATATTAAAGGCATCGCAGAAACGCACAAAACGAGCTCCTTTTTTACTCGAATTAATATCTAATACGCCTGCCAATGCCGCAGGCTGATTGGCTACTACACCTATACTTCGGCCAGCTATACGTGCAAATCCTACTATAATATTTTCGGCATAATCTTTATGTACTTCCAAAAAGCTTGCATCATCTACCAATTCCAATATAATCTCTTTCATATCATAAGGCTGATTCGGGTTGGCGGGAATGATGGTATTGAGCTTAGGTCTTAATTCATTTTGTTTTTGATAAGGATACACAGGTGCTTGCTCTTCACAATTTTGAGGCATATAACTCAATAATTCTTTAATTCGATTTATACATTCCACGTCATGGGCACATGCAAAATGTGTAACTCCAGATTTTGAAGCATGAGTATGCGCACCGCCAAGTTCTTCGCTACTTACCTCTTCGTGGGTTACAGTTTTTACAACATTTGGCCCTGTAACAAACATATAGCTTGAATGTTCGACCATGAGTATAAAATCTGTGATGGCTGGGCTATACACAGCTCCTCCTGCACATGGCCCCATGATGGCCGATAGCTGAGGTATTACACCTGATGCTTTTGTATTTCGATAAAATATATCGGCATAACCACCCAAACTTACAACACCTTCTTGAATACGTGCACCACCACTGTCATTGAGTCCTATTACTGGAGCTCCATTTTCCATTGCAAGGTCTAATATTTTACATATTTTTTCAGCATGTGTTTCACTCAGACTGCCACCAAATACCGTAAAATCCTGAGAATATACATAAACCAATCTATTGTTTATAGTACCATATCCAGTTACAACACCATCGCCCAAGTAGATTTCATTTTGCATACCAAAATCTTTACTTCTATGTGTAACCATCATACCAATTTCCTGAAAGGAACCTTCATCTAAAAGTAAGTCTATACGCTCACGAGCCGAAAGTTTTCCTTTTTGATGTTGAGATGCTATTCTTTTTTCGCCACCTCCTTGTTTTGCTTCATCAATCTTATGTTGTAATAACTCAAACTTGTTCATGAGGTAAAGATAACATCATTGCCAATTTAATAGAACAGAGAGTAAAGAAAAAGCATAAAATATACTAAGCTTTTCCAGTCAAGATTTTGTTCCAATAGAGCCAAGGCAAAATTTTAGTTTTGAGTATCCACATACTCCATCGAGGTTTTGCTTGGTCAAAAGGAAAGGTCATTTTGGGAGTATTGGTATAATCAAATTCGGCCAACATGAGCTTGCCATATTGTGTTGGTATAGGGCATGCGCTATAGCCATCGTAGCTTGCCAATGATGGTTTGTTGGCTATATAAGCCAATACATTTTCTACCACCACTGGCGCTTGTTTGCGAATAGCTGCACCGGTTTTGCTACAAGGTGCATTCGTACAATCGCCCAATGCAAAAATATTTTCAAAGCGCGTATGTTGCATTGTGTTTTTATTGACTTCTACATATCCAAAAGGATTGTTAGAATCTGCCAATGGGCTTTGCTTTATAAAATCTGGTGCTGACTGAGGAGGTACTGCATGGCAAAAATCAAATTTCATTTCTACTCGTTTGGTTTCTGCTTGCTCATCATCTACTTGAATACCATAACAACCTGCAAAGGATTTATCTTTTATATCGTTAGCACTTTCTTTGGTTTCAAAAGTTACTAAGCCTTTTTCTGCATTTACTGCAACGACATTGACACCAAAGTGTGGTTTTATGTTTCCATTTTTTACTACTTGAGTTAGTGTAGCTGCATATTCTTTTACACCAAATATTACGCCGGCTCCAGAAAGATAGTGAATATTACATTTATCCAAAATACCTTTTTTGCGCCAATAATCTACAGCAAGATACATGATTTTGTGTGGTGCTCCACCGCATTTAATAGGCGTTGTAGGATTTGTAAAAACGGCTGTACCACCTTTAAAATTTTTTATCAATTCCCAGGTATAAGGTGCTGCATGAAAATCGTAATTACTGCTTATATTATGTTTTCCAATTGATTCTTTAAGTCCTTGTATCTTACCCCAATCCAATTGTATGCCAGGACACACAATTAGTATTTCATATGTATATTCTTGACCCTTTTGTGTAACAATTTTATTTTCAGTTGGCACAAACGTTTGAACAGCATCTTGTATCCAAGTAGTACCTTTGGGTATGCATGTAGCTTGACTTCTAACTGTTTTATTAATATCATATACTCCTGCTCCAACTAGAGTCCAGGCGGGTTGGTAGTAATGTTTTTGACTAGGGTCAATAATGCCTATATTTAATGAAGCATTTTTACGAAGGAGTTGTGCAGCTACTGATAAGCCTGCATTACCTCCGCCAACAATTAGAATTTGAAACGTATTTGCCATAGTGAATATTTTAATTCACAAGTATATACTAAAGCCTTTACGAAAAAAGTAACTTTTGTCACATAGGCAATACTTGAATACAAAAGATGACTAAAAAAATATCTCTTTAGAAATAATATACATACCCATCACAAGCACAAACCATCCAAATGCGGGTTTGAGTTTGGCTCCATTTATTTTTTTGCTGATTTGTATGCCTATAAAAATTCCAACTATAGCTAACGAAGTAATAGATAATAAAAAAGGCCATTGAATAATTTCAAAATTTCCTGCACTAAAAAAACCTATTAGTGTATTGGCAGCTATAATAGCCAACGCTGTGCCTATAGCCTCTTTCATTGAAAGCTTACTGACTAATACTAAAGCAGGAATAATAAGAAAACCTCCACCAGCGCCTACTATACCAGTGAGTAGGCCTACTATCAATCCTTGAATAATGAGTTGTATATAATTTATTTCTTGAATTGCCTGATCGGTGCTTAAATGATTTTTTTGCTTTTTTATCATACTAAAAGATGCCGCTATCATGAGCACTGCAAAAAATAACATTAAGAAAATATTTTTAGTCAAAACAAAATTACCTATCTCTATTATGCTGTCTGGTATAGCTTTGACTATATATAATCTTGTTATCATAACAGAAAAAATAGAGGATAAGCCAAATGCCACAGCTGTTTTAATATTAATAAGGCCTTTTTTAAAATAAGAAATTGACCCTACAACACTTGTAATACCTACAACGAAAAGCGAGTATGTAGTTGCTATTATGGGTTCTATGGAAAAAAGATAGACAAGTACAGGAACAGTCAATATACTACCTCCACCACCTATCAAACCTAAAGATATACCAATACCAATAGCACTAACATAGCCTACTATTTCTACTAAATTCATTAGGACACGAAAGTACTATATAGTAATAAGCCAAAAGGTAACATTAGCTACATAGATTATTTTACATTTCTATGTAGCTAATGTATATGTTTTTAGAATTTCCAACCCAAAGAAATAGTTACTGCACTATTGGTATTTTTGATAGAAGCGGCTTCAACTTGTTTATTAGTTAATACATAAGGTTGTTCTGTAATGTTATGCAAGCGATATTGATAAGCCGCATCTATAAACCAGTAGCGAGTTCTATAACCAATACCTCCTGAAAATATTTTTTTAGATGCATCTATATTTGTGTTTTTAAATGGACTTCCATAATATGCAAAACCGCCACGAATCGAAAATTGGTCAAGTTTTAATTCACCACCTATTCGCACATTGATATTGTTTTTATACACCGATTGAATTTGTGTATTTAGTGCATCGGAAAAATTAGAAAAATCTCTAAAATTATAACGCATTGAGCTGTAATCAACGTATTCAATATCTCCCGTTATAAATCCACTTTTGTTTAATAATACAGCTACACTACCAAGCACCTTGTATGGTGTTGTGATACTATAATTTAAAAACTGAATACTATCTTGCGAATAGCTACTGATAGGACTTGCTGTGGGGTCATTGTATAATAATAAACTATCCGTATGCGATTCCATATAAATTTGGGATTGATCATTGAGTTCTAAATGTGTAGGTGTATGCAATGCTATACCTAATCGAAGTGCCTTATTGGGCTTGGCTATGGCACCTAATTTTAGATTTATACCTGTACCCGAAGTAGCAATAACTTCTTCTAAATCAAAGTAATTAAAATCGTTGTTTAATTTACCTGACAAGTCTTCTTCGCTATAAACTGTTTTTTTATAATAGTTTATACTTTGTATACCCAAAGTGGCTCCAAGCATAAGTTTTTCGTTATAGTTAGCACCCAAGCTCAAAACATATTCTTGTTGAAATCCTTTTTCTTTCACAGATTTTGTTTGTTTGATACTATCCCAATATGGAACATAAGATACTGCATGCAATGAATCGGCGCCAGTGCCATAGTCTACCAAATAGGTTTGATATGCTGCATAGGCAGGATAAGAAACTTTATTGATACTCGTATTATTAAGACCACCCCATTGGTTATACTCTTGTGCATAGCGCTCAATTAGCGAGCTTTGCTTGTTTGTACCCACGTATTTATATTGATTATTAAAATTGGCTATTCTATTCATTCCAAAACCAAAAGAAACTGTTTTCCAATGTGTCTTTTTATTTGACAATCCTTTCTTGTTGGTCATTACTAAACCAAAACTGTTCATATTTAATTTTGCATGTTGGTTTGTAGTTTGAGTACCTAAATAGTCAGCCTGATTTTTATTGATTAAAAAAGAAGGACTTATAGAAAATTCACTGCTTTTATAAACACCTATACCTGCAGGGTTTACAGATAGACTTGAAAAATCTGCACCAATACTACCAACTGCGCCTCCAATACTGATACCTCTTGCAGTGCCATAATGTGTACCATTGGCATATCGAAGTATTTCATATTCATCTTGAGCCATAAGCTGCTGCGAAAGAAGTGATGAAAATAGAATTAAGAATATTTTTTTCATTGTTTGTTTTTTTTATTTGTTGTATAAAAAAACCCATCCATTATTTTTTTTTGTGAATAAATAATATGATGGGCTCTATATTTTCTATAAAATTATCTACGTCCGCCTCGACCGCTCATTGAGCTACCTCCCATGGATCTACCTGAAGACATTCCAGATGATCTTGAAGGAGTTGAATAGCTTGGTGTGCTTCTTTCTTGTCTTTGATACGAAGGAGTACTTCTCTCTTGTCTTTGGTAAGTAGGTGTACTGCTTTCTTGCCTGCTTTGTCTTTGCTCACGTTGTTCATTGCGCTGACGTTGCATTTGCTCACGTTGTTCATTGCGCTGACGTTGCATTTGTTCACGTTGTGCACTCTCACGTTGTTGCATTTGCTCACGCTGTGCATTCTCACGTTGTTGCATTTGTTCGTTACGTTGACGTTGCATTTGTTCACGTTGTGCATTTTCACGTTGTTGCATTTGTTCGTTACGTTGACGTTGCATTTGTTCACGTTGTGCATTTTCACGTTGTTGCATTTGCTCATTGCGTTGACGTTTTATCTCATTAGTCTGAACTGCTTCACGTGGTGTAGTTTGTTCATTTCTTCTAATTTCTGTAGTATTACCCACTACAGTGTTTCTACCACTTCCAACAGCTTCTTGACCTCTTGTTGTACTTGTATTTCTTTGAATAGTTGGTTTTGTATAGCTTTGATTAGTAGCGGCACCTTGATTATACTTAATAGGTGTACTTATAGGCATATTTTTAATTTCCATTGCTCTATCGCGTGTATTTCTTTGCAGCCCTACACCCGAATTTGAAGTAGTACGTGGACCGTATGAATAGGTTGTTCTTCCACCTCCTTGATTGTTGTATCCATACCAATAACCATCTTGAAAACCATTGTAGTATCCATTAGAGTAGCCATTATTCCAACTATTGTAACCATAATTATATCCACAACCCCAGTTGTTCCAGTTGTTGTATCCATATCCCCAGCTGTTACAGCCATAGTTCCAATTATTATATCCATAACCCCAATTATTCCATGAGTTATAACCATATCCCCAGTTATTCCATGTGTTGTAACCATATCCCCAATTGTTCCATCCATAGTTCCAACGTGGTCCATATCCAAAACTGATATACCATGTAGGGTAGTTGCAAGACCAATCCCACCAATATGGATCCCAGTAGTAGCTACTAAAATAGCCAAATGAACCAAAGGGACGATAAAAACGACGAATACGAGTTGTGTAGTAATAGTCATCATCATAATCTATGTAATCATCATCGTATTGATCATTATCATCATAGCCATATCTGCTCGTAGCGGAACTATTCGAGTTAGAATAGCTATCTTGAGTTTGAGTCGTTGATTGATTTTGATATTCAGAGCCATCACTATATACATCATCATCTACCTGGGCAGAAGAAGAAAAAACACCAACTAAAGAAGTTAAAAGCAGCGTTAAAAATAAATTTTTCATGTGATAAAAATTAAATTGTTATGTACGAAGTTACTAATCTTTGACCGTTCCTTTTGGTTAAGTTTAACCACAAAAAAAGTAAAAACTAAAATTTAACAAGTCATTGTGTTGAAATTGTAATAAGGAGAATTTTCTTTTATTCAAAACTACTAATAAATGATTTATAAATATAAATTTTTATATTATGTAAGACAAAATTCTTAGCGTTACTTTGCAATCACAACTTCAAAAAAGTTTTAAATATTTAAACCTCATGAGCAAAGAAATAACATCAAGAAAAACTGATTATAGCCAATGGTATAACGATTTGGTTCTCAAAGCCGGACTAGCAGATTATTCTGCTGTAAGGGGTTGTATGGTTATAAAACCCTATGGCTATGCAATTTGGGAAAATATGAAAGCTGTTTTAGATGAGATGTTTAAAAATACTGGGCATGAAAACGCTTATTTCCCAATTTTTATTCCCAAAAGTCTTTTTGAGGCCGAAGAAAAAAATGCAGAAGGATTTGCTAAAGAGTGTGCCGTAGTAACTCACTATAGACTCAAAACCGATCCCAACAATAAATCAAAACTCATAGTAGACCCAGAGGCCAAGTTAGAAGAAGAATTGATTGTAAGGCCAACATCTGAAGCTATTATATGGAATACGTATAAAACATGGATACAATCTTATAGAGATTTACCCATACTAGTTAATCAGTGGGCAAATGTGGTACGTTGGGAAATGCGCACACGACTTTTTTTGCGAACAGCAGAATTCTTGTGGCAAGAAGGCCACACAGCCCATGCTACTAAAGATGAAGCCTTATTTGAAACTAAACAAATGTTAGACATCTATGCTGAATTTGCAGAAAACTGGATGGCCATGCCTGTTGTAAAAGGAGTAAAAACTGAAAACGAACGATTTGCTGGTGCTGACGATACGTATTGCATTGAAGCTTTAATGCAAGATGGAAAAGCACTACAAGCAGGCACTTCGCACTTTTTGGGACAAAACTTTGCCAAAGCATTTGATGTAACTTATATGAATAAAGAAAATCAATCAGAGCATGTATGGGCTACATCATGGGGAGTTTCTACTCGTCTTATGGGAGCACTTATCATGGCTCACAGTGACGATGAAGGATTGGTTTTACCACCCAAATTAGCTCCTATACAAGTTGTGATTATACCTATATACAAAGGCGAAGAAAGCAAAGCTATAATTGACAATAAAGCCAATGAAATGGTAGCTCAATTAAAATCGTATGGTATCAAAGTAAAATATGACTCATCAGACAATAATAGGCCCGGCTGGAAATTTGCTGAATATGAACTAAAAGGTGTGCCAGTAAGAATTGCACTAGGACTCAGAGATATTGAAAATAATGTAGCCGAAGTAGCAAGAAGAGATACTAAAGAAAAAAAATCAATTTCATTAGACACTATCATTCGTGATGTACAAGACATGCTCCATGATATTCAAATTCATATGTTTTCCAAAGCAAAACAATTTAGAGATGAGCATATAACTAACGTAGAAACTTGGGATGAATTTAAAAACATTTTAGAAACCAAAGGCGGCTTTATTTCGGCTCATTGGGATGGCACTAACGAAACAGAAGACAAAATTAAAGAGCTAACCAAAGCTACCATACGTTGTATTCCTATAGATAATACGCAAGAAAAAGGCACATGTATTTTGACCGGTAAAGAAAGTAAACAACGAGTTCTTTTTGCTAAAGCCTATTAATAAATCTTATTCTCATTTAGTTATATTCTATCCTAATCAAATGCAGCAGTTAATTGTTTTTAGAAAATTATTTGAAGAAATAAAATAAGTACCTTATCTTTCAAAAACTTTAAATAAAATATCATATGAAAAAATTTGTTCTCTTCTTTAGTTTTCTTTTAGCCTGCATTATGATGTATGCTGGCTTAAAAAAAATATCAGGCAACCCAGCTGCTATTGCCAATGAAACTACCTTAAATGTACAATTTACATACAACAATATGCGTGTGGGAAAATTTCCTAAAGAAGAAGATTATGTAAAAACTAAAAAAGAAGAATACAATAAAAAAGAAGAAGGTCGAGGCGAAAAATGGGAAGACTCTTGGGTTTCTGATAGGTCTGGTCGTTTTGAACCACAATTCACTGAACTATTTGAAAAACATTGTAAACTTGCTCTTGGCAATTATCCAGAAGCCAAGTATACCGCTATCATACACACAACACGTACCGAACCAGGGTACAATATTTATATATCAAGAAAAAATGCAGAAATAGATTTGGATATCGATATCATAGAAACACAAAGCAAAACTTCGATTGTAAAATATAGTTTAAAAGGCGTACAAGGAAGAAGCTTTGGTGGCTACGATTATGATAGCGGTACAAGATTAGAAGAAGCCTATGCCCTAGCAGGAAAATTATTGGGTAAAGAACTTAGCAAAACAATAAAATAAGTCAATCTATACCCATCATTAGGATTTAAGCTTTTACATATTATTCATTTATATTATATAGAAAATAATTTTACCAATTACTTAGAAATACATACCACAAACTAAACGAACTAACCCAAATACTCATTCATAGTTAAAGCTCCCTTTTTGTAAAAATATCTTTGCATTATTAACCAAAAAAAATTAATCATGCAAAAGAAAACAACCATTCATTTAGCCTTTCTGGGTGCTATGGTTTGTATGAGTTCCATTTCCTTCGCGCAGTCTTCCTTGAACGTAGCTGGCCACACCGCCACTATACAAGGCATGACCTTCGATTACTCCATCGGAGAAATGGCACTCATATCAACCGAACACCAAAGTAAGCTCATCATTACGCAAGGTTTACTTCAACCCAGCAATGCCTCCAGCTCCTCCGCTCATGCTTCTGACCCTAACAGCATCAATCAACTTCTTGATTACATCAAAGTATTTCCTAACCCAACACAAAATGTCCTTCATATCGAATCTATAGAAGAACATGAAGGTTATATGCAATACCAAATCGTAGATGCATTAGGTAAAACAGTTTATCAACATCAACTACATTTTGAAGCAGGCTTGCTCTCTCATCAAATCGATTTGACAGCCTACGCTCAAGGTAATTATTATTTGATGCTTCGAAAAAATGATAGCGAAAATTATTCTTACAAAATCCAAAAAATCAATTAACCCCTAACTCTTTTTCTAAAAAAATTAAAAACATATTCATCATGAAAAATACAATCAAAATCATAAGCACATTTATTTACTTGTTGCTAAGTTCTTCGCTCTTTGCTCAAGTACCCCAACAATTCAATTATCAAGGCATTGCCCGCGATGCTAAAGGAAACCCCTTAAACGCTCAAACCCTCAGCATCAAACTCAGCATCTTGCCTGCTCAAGATGCTACCACGCCCGAATACGAAGAAATACAAACTATCAAAACCAATGAGTTTGGACTTTATACCCTGCACATTGGTGCTGGCACGCCTATCTCTGGCACCATGAAAGATGTAACTTGGGAAACTGGAAATAAATACATCCGTGTAGCCATAGACCCTAAAGGTGGCTCTGACTATGTTGATGCTGGTACTAATCAACTCCTTAGTGTGCCCTATGCTATCTATGCCGACAGAGCCGGATTGGCCAAAGGTACTGCTGGTGGCAGCAGAGCCGGTACGCAAAACTATTTGTCTAAATTTAACTCTACAGGTAGTAGCTCTGCCGAAATCAATTCGCTAGTATATGACAATGGTACCAATGTGGGTATAGGCACTACATCGCCTGCTGCTAAATTTCATATAGAAGGTGCTGCCAATGCCGATATGAGAATCACTTCAAAAGGTACAGGTGCTACTAACTATGCTACCATGCAATTGTATAATGATGCTGGCACTTCGTTTGGGTTTACCAAAGCTAGTGGAGCGGGTGGCTTATATAGCCCAGGTATTCCACGTCCACACATGGCACTTTTTGCCAATAGAGGCTCTATGCTTTTCAATGCTACAGGTAATATCGGGTTTGGTACTTTAATCGGTGCAGCTCAATACACAAGATTATTTATTGATAGTGCCACAGGATATGTTGGAATTAACACTACAACTCCTGGTTCATTTTTAGAAGTAGATGGAAATAAAGCTGTTTCTACAACCTCAGACGGAAATATTAATACAGATGCATCAACTGGCACCCATTTAACTATGGATAACAATGAAGTACAAGCTAAGATTGGTACATCACCAAATTCTACTCTGTTCTTAAACTATTGGGGTGGAACTATTAACCTGAACAAAAATAAAACATTCTTTTATGAAAATGGTGATGTGGATATTTCTGACGGAGCAATATATGTAGATAGCTCTACACATTCTGTAGGATTTGGTACCACAACTCCAAGTTCTAACTATGCTGTAACTGTACAGCCAGCTACTAGCAATAATGGCATCTTGGTAAATGACCCAGTAAATGGATATGGCTTATATGTTACAAAATCTGGTGCCAATGCTGCAGCCTTTTTTACAAAAACCTCAGCATCATCAACAACAGGATCTCTATACGCTACTACAACCAATACTAGTGTACACGCTATAGAGGCAGAGGGTGGTATAGATGCGCATGAAAATTCTTCTGGAAGCAATACCAAAGGTGCAGTAAATGCTTATAGCTACCGTGGAGTTGGTGTCATTGCCAATACAGATTCTAATCAAGCTGGAATTTTTACTGCAGATAAAGGTTCAAGTACCACAGTAGCGTTGTTTGACGGAGTATTAAGAGGAGAATATACAGGCACCTCAAACTCAGATTATGTAGGCGTTTATGGCTATTCAGTGCCATCAACATCCAACTATGGAGTGGGCGTTCGTGGTCAAGGTGGTTATATGGGTGTTCGTGGTTCGGCTAGTCCTTCATCGAGTACAGCCTATGCCATTTATGGTAGCGCTACTGGAAGCGGTTCAACAAATTATGCCATATATGGAACAGCGTCTGGTGCTACAACCAATTATGCTGGATATTTCAATGGACAAATTTATGCTTCATCAGCAAGCTCAGGTATTAAAGCATTTACTATAGATCACCCCTTAGATCCATCTAATAAACTATTGCGTCATAGCTCTATCGAAAGTAATGATATGATGAATATCTATAATGGCAATATTGTTACTGATGCTAATGGATATGCAACCGTTACCTTACCTGATTATTTTGAAGCCTTAAATGAAAACTTTAAATATCAGCTTACTGTAATAGGCACTTTTGCCCAAGCTATCGTAAAAGAAAAAATAACGAATAATCAATTTGTGATTCAAACCAATCAACCTAACATTGAAGTGAGCTGGCAAGTAAGCGGTGTTAGACACGATGCTATGGCTAAAAAATATCCTGTAGTAATGGAAGAAGAAAAAGTAGGCGATATGAAAGGCAAATACCTTGAACCAAGTGCTTATGACTTACCTGCATCCATGGGAATGCACTATGATGAAAGAGCTGAAACTCAAGAAGCAAATACAGAAATCAGTGTAGGCAAGCAAGCAAGAGCAAATGCAAAGGCCTTACGTGATGCTGCTGCTGCTGAGCGAGCTCAACATCCTGTAGATGCAGGACAACCTATAGAAAATAAACATGCAGGACAACGCGAATTAGATCGCCAAAATCAAGAAGATCAAAAATAATATACAGAATAAACCCTAAACAAATCAACCCAAAAAATGGCTGCCTTTATGGTAGCCATTTTTTTTACCAGATTCTTTTATAATCACACCATTTACTCATTCAAAATAGCCAATTGCTAAATAGCCATAATAATCTAATTAGCGCTCTTTTACTTTGTATTATAAATTTTTTTAATCATGCAAAAGAAAACAACCACTTATTTAGCCTTTCTGGTGGCTTTGTTATGTATGAGTTCCATTTCCTTCTCACAGTCCTCTCTTAATGTAGCTGGCCACACAGCCACTATACAAGGCATGACCTTCGATTACTCCATCGGAGAAATGGCAATCATATCAACCGAGCACCAGACAAACCTGATTGTAACACAAGGCTTGTTGCAACCCTACGATGCAGGGCAAGATGCATCCACCCATCCAAATAGCAATGCTTTAAACATTTTAGATTACATCAAAGTATTTCCAAACCCTACACAGAGTATAGTAAACATTGAAAGCAACGAATCAGAAGAAGGTACTTACCATTTTCAAATCATAGATGCTATGGGCAAGGTAGTGTATCAACACGAACAAGCTTTTATCCCTGGTGTCGTTAAGCATCAAATCGATTTAAGTAGTTATGCGCAAGGCAATTACTACCTCTTGCTTCGCAAAAATACTGAAGAATCCTTCTCGTATAAAATCCAAAAAATTAATTAACCCCTAACCTCTTTTATTTATTAAAAAAAAATTAAAAACATATTCATCATGAAAAATACAATCAAAATCATAAGCACATTTATTTACTTGTTGCTAAGTGCTTCGCTCTTTGCTCAAGTACCCCAACAATTCAATTATCAAGGTATAGCAAGAGATGCTAAAGGAAACCCTTTAAACGCTCAAACCCTCAGCATCAAACTCAGCATCTTGCCTGCTCAAGATGCCACCACGCCCGAATACGAAGAAATACAAACTATCAAAACCAATGAGTTTGGACTTTATACCCTGCACATAGGTGCTGGCACGCCTATCTCTGGCACCATGAAAGATGTAACTTGGGAAACTGGAAACAAATACATCCGTGTAGCCATAGACCCTAAAGGTGGCTCTGACTATGTTGATGCTGGTACTAATCAACTCCTTAGTGTGCCCTATGCTATCTATGCCGACAGAGCTGGATTGGCCAAAGGCACTGCCGGTGGTAGCAGAGCTGGTACTCAAAACTATTTGTCTAAATTTAACTCTACTGGTAGTAGCTCTGCCGAAATCAATTAAGCAGTATATGACAATGGTACCAATGTGGGTATAGGCACTACATCGCCTGCTGCTAAATTTCATATAGAAGGTGCTGCTAATGCCGATATGAGAATCACTTCAAAAGGTACAGGTACTTAACTATGCTACCATGCAATTGTATAATGATGCTGGCACTTCGTTTGGGTTTACCAAAGCTAGTGGTGCGGGTGGTTTATATAGCCCAGGTATCCTCGTCCACATATGGCACTCTTTGCCAACAGAGGTTCTATGCTTTTTAATGCCACAGGCAATATCGGGTTTGCTACCCTTATAGGATCTACTAACTATACCAGACTTTTTGTAGATAGTGCTACTGGCAATGTGGGTATTAATACAACTAATCCAAACTGGGGTAAATTGCAAGTAGAAGGTACTTCTTTTCAAGGATTTTTCAAATCTACCATCTGCTACAAGTAACTGGGTAGGTTTTGAAAAATTCACTGGTTACAATTCATATTTAGGACATTACTTAGCTTCTAATGCATTTGACATCATGACTGTAAATGGCACAACCGATTTAAACATTGGAACTAACTATGTAAAAGATATTTATATTAGAAGTACTGATCACCATATAGGCATAGGTACAAGTAACCCTGCTACTTCTGCTAAAGTAACTATACAAGCTGATACTATACTTGGTGAAGATGGAATTCATGTACCAAATACTGTAAGCGGTATAAACCTTTATGCTACTAAAAGTGGTGCTTGGGAAAATATTTATGTTAACAAATCTTCTACTGCTTCAAGCACACCATCCATTTATGTTGAATTAGCAACCCTTTGGTATGGGCAGCGGATCTAAACGGAGGTGTTAATGCTTATGAATACTCTGGAACAAACAATACAAAAGGTGCTGTAAATGCCTATAGTTATCGTGGAGTTGGTGTAGTTTCCAATGCCGATTCTAATCAGGCTGGTGTATTTACAGCGGGAAACAGCACTCCTACTGGTTCATTATATCAAGGCGTTTTGCGTGGCGAATATACGGGATCTTTGGTTGCAGACTATGTTGGCGTGTATGGATATTCAATACCTAATGCTGCAAACAACTATGGTATAGGTGTTCGTGGCGAAGGCGGCTATAGAGGTGTATATGGATATGGTGTGAATACATCAGGCTCTAGCACATTTGGTGTATATGGATATGCCAATGGAACAGGAACTAACTATGGTGTCTATGGATCTACTAACGGCACAGGAACTACTGATTATGCTGGTTACTTTAGCGGAACTCTATATGCAACAACATTAACTGGCGGTACAAAACCATTTACTATAGATCATCCTTTAGATCCAGAAAACAAATTCTTACGTCAGCTCTATTGAAAGTAATGATATGATGAATATCTACAATGGCAACATAGTAACTGATGCTAATGGATATGCAACGGTTACCTTACCTGATTATTTTGAAGCCTTAAATGAAAACTTTAAATATCACGCTTACTGTAATTGGGACTTTTGCTCAGGCTATCATAAAAGAAGAAATAGCAAACAATCAATTTGTTATTCAGACCAATCAACCCAATGTAAAAGTAAGTTGGCTAGCAAGCGGTGTACGACACGATGCAACTGCTAAACAATTCCCTATCGTAGTAGAAGAAAACAAGCCAGCAGAAATAAAAGGAAAATATTTAGAACCAATAGCTTATGGTCAACCTAAATCTATGGGTATAGGATATGATGAAAGAAGTGAAGAATTAAATAAACCTAGCATTGAAAAACAGCAGGCCAAGTAATAAAAGAAGAAGCTAAAAAAACGATGGAAGCTATTGAGGCTGAAAGAGCTCTTAGATCATCTTTGCAAAGTAATGAAATTAAAAACTCTCCTGCTAATAACAACAACAATGGAGCTGCACAGTTAGAAATATTAAATAAAAAATAACCCTTTTTGTATCTCTAAAAAAAAACTGCCAAACTTTTGGCAGTTTTTTTTTATTATATAAAAACACTAATTTATTTTAGTACTTAAATTATTTAAACAAATGAAAAAGATAAACCTTTAACTTTATTCGTTTTATATGCTTCCATTTCTTCGCGCAGTCTTCCTTGAACGTAGCTAGCCACACCGCCACTATACAAGGCATGACCTTCGATTACTCCATCGGAGAAATGGCACTCATATCAACCGAACACCAAAGTAAGCTCATCATTACGCAAGGTTTACTTCAACCCAGCAATGCCTCCAGCTCCTCCGCTCATGCTTCTGACCCTAACAGCATCAATCAACTTCTTGATTACATCAAAGTATTTCTAACCCAACACAGAGTATAGTAAACATTGAAAGCAACGAATCAGAAGAAGGTACTTACCATTTTCAAATCATAGATGCTATGGGCAAGGTGGTGTATCAACACGAACAAGCTTTTATCTCTGGTGTCGTTAAGCATCAAATCGATTTAAGTAGTTATGCGCAAGGCAATTACTACCTCTTGCTTCGCAAAAATACTGAAGAATCCTTCTCGTATAAAATCCAAAAAATCAATTAACCCCTAACTCTTTTTCTAAAAAATTAAAAACATATTCATCATGAAAAATACAATCAAAATCATAAGCACATTTATTTACTTGCTGCTAAGTGCTTCGCTCTTTGCTCAAGCACCCCAACAATTCAATTATCAAGGCATTGCCCGCGATGCTAAAGGAAACCCCTTAAACGCTCAAACCCTCAGCATCAAACTAGCATCCGCCTGCTCAAGATGCTACCACGCCCGAATACGAAGAAATACAAACTATCAAAACCAATGAGTTTGGACTTTATACCCTGCACATTGGTGCTGGCACGCCTATCTCTGGCACCATGAAAGATGTAACTTGGGAAACTGGAAATAAATACATCCGTGTAGCCATAGACCCTAAAGGTGGCTCTGACTATGTTGATGCTGGTACTAATCAACTCCTTAGTGTGCCCTATGCTATCTATGCCGACAGAGCCGGATTGGCCAAAGGTACTGCGGTGGCAGCAGAGCCGGTACGCAAAACTATTTGTCTAAATTTAACTCTACAGGTAGTAGCTCTGCCGAAATCAATTCGCTAGTATATGACAATGGTACCAATGTGGGTATAGGCACTACATCGCCTGCTGCTAAATTTCATATAGAAGGTGCTGCCAATGCCGATATGAGAATCACTTCAAAAGGCACAGGTGCTACCAACTATGCTACTATGCAATTGTATAATGATGCTGGCACTTCGTTTGGGTTTACCAAAGCTAGTGGAGCGGGTGGCTTATATAGCCCAGGTATTCCACGTCCACATATGGCACTCTTTGCCAATAGAGGCTCTATGCTTTTTAATGCTACAGGTAATATCGGGTTTGCTACACTTATAGGTTCTACTAACTATACCAGACTTTTTGTAGATAGTGCCACAGGCAATGTGGGTATCAATACAACTAATCCAACAGCCAAACTGCATGTAGTTGGCACTTCTGATTCCGTTGGTTTTTTTACTAGCAACAGTTTAAATGCTGTAACCGGCATAGTACGATCTGAGTACACTGGCAACACCATTTCTGATCATGTAGCTTTATATGGACGTAGTGTTCCAAGCCAGATCTCAAATTATGGTATAGGCGTAGTGGGCGAAGGGGGATGGATAGGTGCTGAAGGGTTTGTGGTTAACAAAACAACTTTGGCAACCTATGGTGTAGTTGGCACCTCAAGTAGCCGTGGAGATACTTATGGAGTTGCAGGCATAGCCAATAATGATACAAGCACTGTAGAAGGCGCAAAAGTTGGCTTATGGGGTTATGCATCAGATGGTTCGACCAATTATGGCGTGTATGGATTTGCTACTGGAGGAAACACCAACTATGCTGGTGCTTTTGATGGCAATACTATCATAACTGGAAATTTAACTGTACTTGGCACTTTAGCAAAAAGCTCAGGTACTTTTAAGATAGATCATCCACAAGACCCTGAAAATAAATATTTATATCACAGCTTTGTTGAAAGCCCTGACATGATGAATGTATACAATGGCAATACCATTTCTGACGCAAATGGAAAAGCGATAGTTACCCTTCCTGATTATTTTGAAGTACTAAATAAAGATTTTAGATATCAGCTAACTTGTATAGGGCAGCCTGCTCAAGTATGGATTTCTCAAAAAATACAAGGAAATACATTTGAAATATCATGTGATAAACCGAACGTAGAAATTAGTTGGCAAGTAACCGGCATACGCCAAGATAAATTTGCTCAAGCATACCCTATAGTACCAGAAGTAGAAAAACCAGAGGCAGAAAAAGGTACTTATATGCATCCTGAGTTGTATGAACAATCAGATGAAAAGGGTGTGTTTTACAAACCTTCATTGCGCAAAAGATTAATTCGTAAGTAATCAGCAAGATTTAAAAAGTCAGGATACGTTAATGATTTGTATAAACCAAAATGCTTTATTTTTTGGTGCAGCTATGCTATTACATTTGCCAAAAATAAAAAAACCGTATGTCAAATTTAACATTTACCATGATTAAGCCCGATGCAGTAAGAGATGGACACATTGGAGCTATTTTAGACAAAATCAATGCAGCAGGCTTTCGTATCAAAGCTATGAAAATGACCAAACTTTCTATGGAAAAAGCTGGCCAATTTTATGCAGTTCATAGTGAAAGACCATTTTATGGCGAACTTTGTGAATTTATGAGTAGTGGTCATATTGTAGCAGCTATATTAGAAAAGGAAAATGCTGTAAGTGATTTTAGAACGCTAATAGGTGCTACAAACCCCGCTGAAGCAGCAGAAGGTACTATACGAAAAATGTATGCAAAAAGCGTAGGAGAAAACGCAGTACACGGAAGCGATAGTAATGAAAATGCCTTGATTGAAGGTGCTTTCTTCTTTTCTTCTTTAGAAGTATTTTAATTTACTTTTAATGATATATAAAAAACTTCCCCTTCTACTTAGGGGAAGTTTTTTTTTAACTTGAATTTCGTAGTTATAAAAATGAGCATTTCAGAATAAAGTATTAACTTTATGAAAGTTTGTATTTACTAATTAGATTCTGAGTGAAATACTTCTTCATCATCATATGTTTTTTATTATTTTCTATTAGAAGTCATGCGCAATATTCTACTCATGATACTATTCGAGTAAGTGCTATAGTAATAAATAATGACACCTTACCACATAAATGGATAACAGAAGTAATTATTAAAGATAAAGCTCCCAGATGGCTTGTAAAACAAAGAAGAAAACAAAGGGAATACGAACAGGACATAGCACATCTACGATACAATGTTTATAAAGTTTATCCTTATGCGGTAGCCGCATCTTTTGTATTGCGTGATGTTGATTCGGCACTACAATTGATAGAAAGTAAAGACGCTCGTAAACTATACAAAGAGCGAAAAGAAAAAGAGCTCAATAAGCAGTTTAAAAACGAATTAGAAAATTTAACTATAACACAAGGACAGATTTTAGTAAAACTAATAGCTCGCGAAACGGGCAAACCTTGCTACCAAATTGTCAAAGAACTTAAAGGCGGCTTTAATGCTCGAATATGGCAAACAGTTGCCGTGTTGTTTAATAATAATTTAAAAAGTGGTTATAGCCCAACGGGCGATGATGCTATGATAGAATCTATTGTTAAGGAAATAGTACAAAGAGGTCACTATGAAAAAAAACGAATTTAAAAATAACACTAAACCGAATTTTTAATACATGAATTTAGACATATTAGCCATAGCTGCACATCCAGACGACGCCGAATTATCGTGTGCGGGCACACTGATACTACATAAACACATTGGACATACTACAGGTATATTAGATTTGACCGAAGGTGAATTAGGTAGTCGTGGAAGTGTAGAAACAAGGTATCAAGAAGCAGCACATGCAAAAGAAATTTTAAATCTTGATTATAGAGGAAATCTAAAATTGCGAGATGGATTTTTTGAGCATAATGAAGAATCTTTGTTAAAATTAATAACACAGCTACGAGCATTAAGACCCAAAATAGTATTGGCAAATGCAATTGAAGATAGGCATCCTGATCATGGCAAAGCAGCTCAACTTATACATGATGCTTGCTTTTTGTCGGGCTTATCAAAAATAGAAACAATAGATAGTGATGGCAACAAACAAACGCCTTGGAGACCCAAAAAAACATTTCACTACATACAAGACTTTTACTTAGAGCCCCATTTTATTATTGACATATCAAGTACCATGGAGCTTAAAATGAAAAGTGTAGCAGCATATACAACTCAATTTTTTATACAAGAAAATGAAAATACAAAAACCTATATATCTGCAAACGATTATATAGAAAAAGTAAAATATAGAGCTGCTATGATGGGGAAAAAAATAGGCGTTGACTATGGAGAGGGGTTTCAATTGAAGACTCAATTTTTAGGTTTAAAAAATTTTAATGATATTATTTTACCAGAATATGTCTAATACATTATCAATAGAGTCTATAAAAAATTATATATTTTAAGATTGTTTATTTTGAAATATTCACGACACATATTACCTTAGTACTACTAGTTCTTTCAAACGCTTTAATATATTTTTCACCCTTAAATAATACACAATGAATATTCAGATTCGGACTCAGCGATTTGATGCTGACAAAAAGTTACTTGATCATGTAAATGAAAAAATAGAAAAATTAAATACTTTTCATGATAGTATTGTAGATGTGGACGTTTTTCTAAAAGTTGATAATATTGTTCACCACATAAAGGATAAGGTAGCTGAAATAAAAGTACATATTCCAAAGCATACCTTTTTTGTAAAGCATGAATCAAAGCAATTTGAAGAATCATTTGATCTTGCTTTAAAATCTGTTATAGACCAAATTAAAAGTTACAAAGAAAAAATTACAGCTCATTAATTGTAAAGAGGCTCCTTCAGAGCCTCTTTTTTCTATATTCTATGATACAATTTCCTAATGCCAAGATTAATCTTGGGCTTTCTGTTGTAAAAAAGCGTGAGGATGGTTTTCATGACCTCGAAACTATATTTTATCCTATAGCCCTGTTTGATTGCTTGGAATTTATAGTTTCAAATAAGACTTCTTTTGCACTCTATTCTGATGAAGAGACATTAATAAATACAGAAGAAAATACAGTATGGAAGGCCTATGATTTACTTCAAAAAAAACACCCCACAATTCCTGCTCTTAATATACAACTATTGAAAAAAATACCAAGTGGCGCTGGCTTAGGAGGTGGATCTGCTGATGGTAGTTTTATGCTTATGATGTTGAATAAATATTTTCAACTTAAAATTCCAAAAGAGAAATTGCTTGAATATGCACTATCACTAGGTAGTGATTGTCCTTTTTTTATATATAATACGCCATGTTTTGCAACAGGGCAAGGTGAAAAACTAAGTCCTATTTCGTTAGATTTATCGGCTTATACACTTATTATTGTTAAACCTAAAATTCATATTAGTACAGCTTGGGCTTTTTCTCAACTAAGTGCACAAAAGCCTTCAAACTCTATTTTAGAGGTTATTCAAAAACCTATAGTATCGTGGCGCGATATATTAATTAATGATTTTCAATCTCCGATTGAAAATCATTACCCACAGCTAAAAGAAATTCGACAAAAACTCTATTCATTAGATGCTTTATATGCCTCTATGAGCGGTAGTGGCAGTAGTTATTATGCTTTTTTTGATAAAAAAAATTTTTGTAAACATGACATAAGCAAAGTGTTTTCTGACTGTAACGTATATTTTACACAATAAAAAAACCACCTAAAAGGTGGTTTTTAAATAGTTTTAGTTCATATACTAATAAACCCAAAGGTCATGCTCTAAATTAAATAATTTTTCTTGCAAACGCTCAGATTCTAATAATTTATCTACTCCTTGTTTTCTAACCATTATATCTTCTTGGAAATTATTATTAATAGTAGATTTTATGATATAGCTTGAGAAAATACGCTTTTCAAAGAAATCGTCCCAAGTAATTCTATAAATATCATTTTCTGGATTATACACTTCGTAACGGGCATTAATATTTCTTAAGTCAGGATAATAGAGCCAAAACATTGGTAATGAACCTCTAAATGAACCGTCTTCATTTAAACGATCTAAGTATGGGGCTATGCCAATAATACGTACTTGCATACGACCTACATTTTTATCAAATATCCAGTCTTCTTTGACTCTAAATTTGGTTACATTATCAAGATTAAAGCTCTTAGTAATAATTCTATATTCTATCTCACCATTGGCTAATTCTACCGGAATAGTATCATTAGTACCCGTTACTTTTTGCAATACATCTTCAACAGATAATGGTGATGAAAAACGGTCATCTGCATAGGCAGTAATTTTACCTTTTTTAATAGCATCCATTAATATTTCTATATACATACCACCACCGCTATACTCATCGCCAGGATAGCGCATTGCTAAATTTTGTTTCTGACGAGCATCTATTTCTCGCCATACTCTTTTTTTCCATAGTACATCGGCCTCACGAATAGGTTGCCAAGGTCTTACATAGTTATTATGCTCTTCACGATCTATTACTCCATCTTTTACTAAAGAAGGTTTCCAATATTCGCTTACTATATCTGCAGTTCCGCCATTAACGGAAGGGTCTGGGTTTACTGGAGTTCCAGGAGGCGTTCCAGGCTGTGCATAGCTATAGGAGTATGCTAAGCAAGCAAACGCAAAAAGGGCGATTTTTTTATATACTGATCTCATAGTTATTTTTTCTTGCGTAAAGTTATTAATTATTAATTAAAAAACTAACAGTTCCTATATTTCTTATTCCATCTGGTGCTTTTGCCCTAATATTCTCAAAGTAAATTCTATCTCCAGGGCGCAATTTAGCAAGTATATCTTTTACTTGTGCATTTGCTTGAGGGCCAGATAAATATCTTGAATTTGAAACAGCTTCGTCATAGGTTCCATTTTTAGCTTGATAAGCCACAGAAAATGAAACCACAGGGAAATCTAAATCATAAACAAAATCTTCCAATTTGGCAAACACTACTTCTTGAGCTTTCAAAGCATTGGCAGCTATAGTACCACCTCTTTTTTGTGCAATCATGGGATAAGGGCTTGGTACAATTTTTACTCTATACTCGTAAGTACCAAAGGTTTTAGTAGTACCATCAGCCAATTTTCCACTTAGTGTTATTTTTGCTTTTGAACCTGGCTTTGTTACTGTAGAGGTATATTTTCCTATGCCATCTGTTTTATTCAAGGTACAATTTTCGGTTGATAATGAAATAGCATTGGCAGGTACACCAGAGGCCGCTACGGTTATAGGATTCTCAAGTCCTACATACATAACATTCATTTTGTCTAAAGAGATAGATGCTTGTGCCTCTCCTACATAGTAGGTAGCGGGTTTGGGTAGTGTAATAGTTCTACGCTGAACAGTTTTTGTGCCTGGTATAGTATCATTAAAACTTGCCGTTACAGATATATTACGCTGCCCCACTGCATTTGCTATTTCGGAATAATCTGCTACACCTTCTACAGGGGTAATCGTTCTACCATTTACTGTAAAAGACAGATTATTCATTTTCTTATTATATGTTCCCATCATCACGCGAGCATGATATTTTTCACCGGGCAAAACAAAATTATTATCAGCAGATACGATAATAGCATAGTCATTGAATGGACGAGGTTGGGTATGTACTTTATCTACTTTTTCTCCTGTAGCCAAAGACCATATATTATCTAATGCAGCTGATTGCGAAGCTCTCACATCACTAATATATTTATCTAATAATGTTACTCCAGCTATAGTAGGAGTCATATGAAAGTTTGCATGGCTCCAATCACCATTGGGGTTATTATCTGATTTTTCTACATCAAAATTGAGAGGTAAAATATTGTAAATGGCAGGATTATTACCATTGCCTGGAGCCACCATACGTGTTTCATCTATGGGTACTAAACCAGCTATATCGTCTTTGAATTGTTTTAAGGTATTTAATAATTTAGAACCATTACCTTGTTTAATCATAATAAAGGAAGAGGCGTCTAAATTTTCTATTTGTGCTATTTCGCCAGTAGCTGGGTCAATACCACCTGATTTATCAATAATTAATTGTTTATACTTTTGTATTTCAGCAACTATAGCATCCGTCTTTGAATTTACTTCATTAGCCAATAATAGGGCTTCACTCACTTTCTTTTTCTTTTCGGCATTTGTTTTGGGGTCTGATATGTATTTATCAAAGCCTTCTGTTACAGCTTTATTTCTATCTGATGTTGCTTTATTTGAAGTATTAATGCTTTTCCCTATAATTTTAAAAGCGTTTAATATTTCACTCGATACATTCATGGCCAATAAAGCGGTTAACACTAAATACATTAGGTTAATCATTAACTGCCTCGGTTCTTTAGGTAAAGACATTCTCTATAAATTATTTTAGAATTGAATATTTTATTTATTGAATACAATATTGTTAAAGGCCAAGGCTATTATCTGCCTTGCATAGCGCTTAACATATTGCCATATATTTGATTTAAAGTACCTAAGTTTTTAGCTAATAAACCAATTTGATCTTTTGCACGATTTGCATCATCAGCACTATTTTGCATGGCTTCTGAAGCGTTTACTAAGTTGCTATAGAATTTATTCATAGCTTTAAGATGGTTATTAGCATCTTGCAATTCTACTTCATATATTTGATTAAGTGCTCCTAAGTTCTTTGTCAATACTGTAACTTGGTTATGAAACTTTGACGTTTCTTCAGCTGCATTATTGAATGAAGATAGTGTACTTGTAGCCCCTACAAATGTATCTTTCATTTGGCCAAGTGCTGTTGCCGCTTCTCTTGCTTTGCCAGCATATTCATTAGTAGCACTTGCTACATGTGTAATATCTTTTACTTGATTTACAGAATCTCCAAAGCGTTGAAAATTTTCGCTTAATTTTTTAATATTTGCTGGATTCATGTTTGCTTCTTCAAGCATTTTGTCCATAGCAGCTGTAGAAGATGAACCACCACCACCTATACCAGGAGCAACAACCGATGTAGGTTGAAATTTGACACCTTTTCGATAGGCTTCCAAATGTGGATTTTCGTCAATTCCAGGATAGAATTTTTCCCAATAATAATCTTTATGTGGAGGTAAAATACCCAAAAGTGCAAATATAAATGCTTCTGTAAGCATCCCTACTGTTAGCATGGTACCTGCAATTTCCCAGTGCTCTAGTTTGGCAAGCGCTCCAATTAATACCACAGATGCTCCTAACCCAATGATTAGGTTTTTTACATATTTTCCTGTTGTTGACTCAAAAAATAAGGCTAATGATTTCATTCTTTTATTTATTTTTTATGTATATAATTTTATTATTTTTTCTTAGGTGGTTTGTTTGTTAAGGCTGGAGATATATATTGAATGATACATCTAAATCCTATAAATGCTTTAGCAGTGTCTGCAAATTCATAATCACGATTTCCAACTTGTAAGAAAGCGGCAACATCTTTCCAGCTTCCTCCTTTGATTGTTTTACGTTTCCACCATGTTGGATCTGTTTCTTTCAATCTATTCTTAATATCTGGCGACATGTCAGCTACATTATTATATGTACCTACTTCATAAGGTGACAATGTCCATTCTGAAACATTTCCACTCATATTGTATAAACCATAATCATTTGGATGATATGCATCGGCTTTTACGGTATATAAACCACCATCTGCGCTATAGTTTCCTCTGTTGGGTTTAAAGTTTGCTAAGTAACATCCTTTTTTATTAACTAAATAAGGACCACCCCAAGGAAATGGAGATTGTGTTCTGCCACCTCGTGCAGCCCATTCCCATTGTTCTTCACTTGGCAATCTAAATTCGCCTTCTTGATATAGTTTTTTCTTATCTCTATAATTGCGCAAGAAAGATGTTCTCCAATTACAAAATGCATGGGCTTGATGCCAGTTTACACCAACAACTGGATAGTTATTAAACGAAGGGTGCCAAAAATATTGGTGCGTAATAGGTTCATTGTATGAATATGAAAACATTTTCATCCATACTGCAGTATCAGGATAAGCAGGTACATCAAAACGATTGATGTAGCTTGCTCTTGAAATGTCTTTATGTAATCCAGACTCACGAGCCATCATGTCGAAATCGAATGCTTCGTAATGATATTGTAATTTAGCATTATCAAATTCTTTTTTGCCCCAAATACTTTCGGTTGGTGGCACATAATAAGCTGCCATAGCGTCTTGCACGTCTTCTGTAGCCCATTTTATTTTTTTCTTCCAGTCTATAACTTGCGTTCCATCGTCTAAATCTTTGTAATCTCCAATGATAGAATGCGCTGTTGAATCTCGAACCCAATCAACATATTGACGGTATTCTGCATTTGTTATTTCAGTAGCGTCCATGAAGAACCCAATCATTTGTACTGTACGATTTTTAACATCGTATGCATTTCTGATATCTTGATCGCTTGCACCCATGTGCATGACGCCTGAGGGTACCCAAACCATTCCTAAAGGAGCTGATTGAATACCAGAAACTTTGCTATTGTTACCTACTAGCTGACCTTGAGATCCACCACTACCACCACCAGCGCATCCCCACAAAGAAGCTATCAGACTTACAGCAATCAATCGAATCGAAATTTGTTTCATCATATACTTATTAGAGTTTTTTATATAAGAAGGCAAATATATTGAAAATATTTGTTAAATCAAATCTTGCACAAGATAGTACCATATTTAATTTCTTACACAAAAAAAGTAAATTATTTTTTAAAAAAGTTTCTCTATTGATTCTCTCTAATAAAATTTTGGTTTTTACTATTTAAAATCAATTCTTATGTCAAATAAAATGGTATTTTGTGATTCTATCAAAATTAAATATCAAAAATACTTTTAGAATAAAGAATATGTCGGTAAAATGCAAAAAATAGTAGGTGTACTAATGCTCTAATAGCTTTAGACATCTATATTATGCTGATAAACATAAACTTGCAATACGCTATCATTTTAAAAGGATATAATTTATATTTAGCCTTATCTGTACATTATACCAAAGTTCCCGATACATTGGGAAACAGCTACCCAATTGGTATTTGCCATAGTAATTCTAAACCTAATTAAGTTTCAGACCAATTTTAAGAGTGGCTTATTGCTATTTTATCCTGAGCATATTCGGATTAAGACCAATTTTTTGCTCTGTGCAGCAGCATAGTCGGTATAAGATTTAGGCTATTGCTCAAATCACTTTGATTTTACTATTTTTATCTTTATCTCTCAATGAATGGATAAAATATGAAGCAACCAAGCTTTTGGCAACAAATTTCTCAGTATTTATTTTTAAAAAAAAGAGAGCCAGATGCTCCTCATAATTTGAATATAAAGTTCATGCATGGTATGAATAGAATATCCATATTTATGTTTTTAGCTGCGCTTATTCTTTTAATAATAAAATTATTTTTTAGAAGCTAGTGCGTATATAATTGATGCGCTTTTTTGACTAGCTTGATATTCACTCAATACTGATTCAAGCTGATGGTACTGAAACAACATATGATCTTTGTATGTTGTATGTTTTAATAATGCATCTATTTCTTGTTGAACACGCTTTGCATTGCAATCGGCTTGAATTAATTCTTTAACGCATGGAGCGTCCAAAATCAGATTGACTAATGATATATACTTGATTCTAAGTACAGTTTTGGCCACGAAATAGGTAATAAAGTTTGTTTTGTAACAAACTACTTGTGGCACCTTGAGCAATGCTGTTTCTAAAGTGGCTGTACCAGATGTTACGATGGCCACACTAGCCTGTTTTAATAATTCAAAGGTCTTGCCTTGATGCATTTGCACATCATGTTGTTGTATATATGGTGTATAAACATGTATGGGCAAATTGGGAGCTTGCGCTATATGCACTTTGTATTCATTGTATTGTTGCGCAGCTTCTAACATGATGGGCAACATGCTTTTTATTTCTTGCACTCGACTACCTGGAAGTAAAACAATATTTTTTTCCTTTTTGACTGATGTCAAATCCAACTTGTTTATTTGCTCAGCACTAGGATTGCCTACATAGTGAATGTCAATATTTTTTTTAGCAAAAAAATCTTTTTCAAATGGCAAGATGGACAACTTTTCGTCTATGTATTTATTTATTTTTTTGATCCTAGATTCTTTCCATGCCCATACTTTGGGCAAGATATAATATGCTGTTTTATACCCCTGTTCTTTTGCCCACTTTGCTACTCTTAAATTAAACCCCGGATAGTCAACAAAGACCAATACATCTGGATTTGTTTTTTTAATATCACGCTTAATTGTTTTAAAATTATTTCGAATAGTCCATGCATTTTTTATAACTTCTGTAAAACCCATAAAAGCTAAATCCTCGATTGACTTTAAGATTTTAGCACCTTTAGCTTGCATGGCTTTTCCACCCCAAGCAACAAAATATGCTTGTTCATCTATTTTTTTTATTTCATGTATTACGTGGCTTGCATGCACATCACCACTCGCTTCTCCTGCTATAAAAAAATATTTCACTATATCAAAGATAGTTTATACGAGATAGCAATCAAAGCATAGATTAAAATCGTAAGAAAAATGCCTCGGAGAGTTTTTATACAGTGTCGATTCTTATAATATGTAATCAATGGTATGTCTGCTACTAAACCCAATGAAACCACTTTGGGTATCATATAATGGTTTGATTGTAGCATGGAAACAAAATCACCAAACGATATAGAATCCGACATAAATTTTAAGATATAAAAAATATACATGCCTATAAGCGGCACTACAAAGCCAAGTAATACACCGAGAAAAAAATTATTTTTTACCATATCATTTTTTATTATCCGCTTACATTAAAATCGCGCAATGCTTCATTTAAACTTGTTTTTTTATCTGTGCTTTCTTTTCGTTTCCCAATGATAAGTGCGCAACCAACTTGATAATTTCCTGCTGGAAATGATTTGGTATAACTACCTGGAATGACTACACTTCTTTCGGGCACATAGCCTCTATACTCTATAGGTTCACTTCCACTTACATCTATAATTTTAGTACTTTGGGTAAGCACTACATTGGCACCTAATACGGCCTCTTTTTTTACGTGCACACCTTCTACGACTATACATCGAGAACCAATAAAGCATCCATCTTCTATGATAACGGGGCTAGCTTGCAATGGCTCTAAGACACCGCCTATTCCTACCCCACCACTTAGGTGTACGTGTTTTCCTATTTGTGCACAACTACCAACTGTAGCCCAAGTATCAACCATAGTACCTTCATCTACATAAGCACCGATATTGACATAACTTGGCATCATTACAACCTGTGGGGCAAGATAAGCACCATAGCGAGCTACTGCATGTGGCACCGCACGAACGCCTTGGCTTGCATAGTCTTTTTTTAATGCCATCTTATCATAAAATTCAAAAGGGGGCAGAGAATAGGTCTCCATTTTTTGTATTCCAAAATATAGAAGTATAGCCTGCTTTACCCATTCATTGACTTGCCATGTATCTGCTTTAGGCTCTGCCACACGCAAACGCCCTTTGTCTACTTCTTCCAATACGTTTCGTATGGCTTGGTCATAAATTTTATCTTGTAGTAAGTTTCTATTGTTCCAGACTTCTTCAATTAATTTTTTCAATTCCATTGTGGCTATTTTCTGCAAACATACTTGGAAAAAATAAACCTTAAAACAAAAATCAATTATTGCTGTAATAGAATTTTCTTTTTGAACACCCGTTGTTCCTGTTCTCCTATAATAAAATAAATACCATCACTTAAAGACATTTCTGACAAATCAATAGAAAAGTTCTTTTGATTTTTTGAATGTACTTGCCACAATACTTTGCCCAATAAATCCTGTAATTGAAAATGCACTTCAGATGAAACATTATCAGCTATTTCAATCCATACTTTTTTGTTGGTAGGATTGGGGTATATACTAAAAAATGACTGCACATCATTGTCATACAAACTCAAATTGATAACTTGTATAGTATCAAAAACCATACATCCTAAGGAATCTGTAACAGCTATTATGTATGTGCCATTACTATTTATGTTGAGTACACTATCGTTAGTGCCTACTGCATTTCCATTAAAAGTCCACTGATAGTTAGAGGCCCCCGAAGTATTTGTACAGGTTAGTAAGGTAGCGTTCTGAACTATAATTGGGCTATAACCCGTATAAGAAATATGTATTGTATCAGTGACAAAGCAGAAGTCATAATCTTTTCCATAAAGTACATAAGTACCACTATCTGGAGGAACAAAACTTAGGCTGTTTGCCAACACGATTCCATTTTTATACCATAAATTATAAAGCAATGCAGAATTTGTAGAATTTAATGTAATAGATGAGCTTTTACACAGCACCGTATCATTTCCAGGTAAAATTTCTACAACCGGCAAAGGCACCATAGTTAAATCGAGAATATTACTTGTAGGACAACCATTGGATCCTGCTGTCTGGACTATATATATCCCAGATTGCGTATAAATAGTATTGTTGATATACCAAACATAGTCAACACAGGCGGAGTCGATAAGCAAATTAATCTGAGCATTATTAATTATAAGATCGAGAGTGTCTATTTGCGTGCATCCCAAAGCAGTTGTACTTGTATCGAAATAAATTCCTGTTGTGTAATATGTTGTGTTGCGCTGTGGCCAAAAGAATGAATCGCAAGCAACTGCATTTTGCTTAGTATAGATAGTATCTTGTAGCGAGAGGTTTAAAATATGTGTAATAGGACATAAGGTTGTTGTCTGTAAATAGGTATATACACCAGAAGTTGTATAAGTAATTCCATTGATAGGCCATGTATACGAATTGCAGGTTGAAATAGTATCTAAAACTGTGGTATTTGGCTGAATAAATATGGTATCTGATGCATTGATATTTAATAGTAAGCTAAGTGAGGAGTCTTGTATGTATTGAATACTAACTACTGAAAAAGGTGTATTCACAATAATAGGAATAGAATCTCCAGGATAAAAATTTGAATATGTGAAAGGCGATGAGCCATTGGTATATCCGATAAAGTACGGAGGAGTACCTCCAACAATAATTGGAGTTAAATAACCAGATCCAAAACACACTGTATCTTGAGCAAAAGCACAAGTTACAGATGTTATGGTAGAGGGTTGAGTTATTATAACATTTCCATTACAAGTATAAGTCCACAAATTTGTTGATACTAATGCAGAGGTAGCAGTTCCTATAAAAGCTGTACATGTAGTTCTTGTTTTACCAGGAGCATTGACTAATTGAAAATTAAAATTTGGATTTATTGAAGTAGAAAAAGGAACTGAATTTATAATTCGATAGGTTCCATATCTAATGCCTCCTGCTGAAAGAGAAGGTATGACAGTAGCATTAGCAGCACTTAATTCCACTTGGGCAGCTACTCTCCAATGCCCTGGTGTTGCCATATTAGGCGTGTGATTTTGCATTCCTACTGCACTTAAGGCTGTATTATTAATATACAATATACTTGTTGGTGTACCTCCATTGAGCCAAGGAATATTAAAATTAATACCGAGCTGTGTCGCTTGTAGCTTTTTAGTGAAAGTTGTAATGGTATCTGTAGCAATCCATATTTCAAATTGGAATGTATCTGGTGCTACCAACACACAATTTTTCATACTGATATGTGCATCCCAAACTAAAGTTTGTGCCTTAACGGTTTGAAAAGCAAATAACAGAATAATTAAAGGTAAATATCTTATTTTCATATTAGGCGATTTTTGATTTTATAAAAATAAGCCTTTTTTTAAAAATCTCATAACAAAAAAAATCCCGCAAGATGCGGGATTTTACTGACGTAATTTCTACGTTAAAATAAATTGATTTCCTATTTTTTCTTAGGAGCTGCTTTTTTTGCTGCTTTTTTAGGAGCCGCTTTTTTTGCTGCCGCTTTTTTAGGAGCTGCTTTTTTAGGAGCTGCTTTTTTTGCTGCTGCCTTTTTTGGAGCCGCTTTTTTAGGAGCTGCCTTTTTAGGAGCTGCTTTTTTTGCTGCTGCTTTTTTAGGAGCTGCTTTTTTTGCTGCTGCTTTTTTTGGCGCTGCTTTTTTAGCAGCTTTTTTTGCTGTAGCCATTTTTTTGAATTTTAAGGTTAGTAAATAAAAAGAACTTTATGGTACAAATATATATATATAAAATTGTAATTACAAAACAGATACAAAAGTTTTTTCTTTTGTTTTTCTGAACGTAACGGTACCATCATGCAATGCAAACAAAGTAAAGTCTTTACCTTGACCTACATTTTCGCCAGCATGATACTTATTACCTTTTTGTCTAATAATGATGTTTCCTGCTATTGCAGCCTGTCCACCAAACAATTTTACACCTAAACGTTTGCTTTGTGAGTCACGTCCGTTCTTTACACTACCTTCACCTTTTTTATGTGCCATGAGAAAAAATAATTTTAATTTAAGTTTAAAAAATAGATAGAAATATTAAATTGAAGTGATTTTTACTTGAGTTAAGGCATCACGATGTCCTATTTTTTTAGTATATCCCTTTCTTCTTTTTTTATGAAATGTGATTACCTTATCACCTTGTAAGTGATTTAATATTTCCATTTTAGCGTTTCCTGCTTGCATTGATATACTTCCTTTATCAGAAGTCATTAATACTTTTGCGTCTAACGTATCACCAATTTGGCCTTGTAAACGATGTACATAAATAGTATCGTCTTGTTTTACTTTAAATTGTTGACCGGCTATTTCTACGATTGCAAACATATCTGTATTTTTTAAGGAGCGCAAAGATACGAATTTACTTATTATTTTTCCAAAATTTTCTTTCAAAATTCAAAAATAGCTTCCATTTGTCTATCCTATTGGTAAACCAGATACATATTTACATTCCCAAATTACACAATTGATTAATAAAATCGAATCTTTGGACATAGATAGCCGTATTTTCTTCTTTTTATATCTATAAAGGTATCATCTGTAATAGAAATGCTTACTTTATCGATTTTTTATAGCCTTTTCGGCACTAGCTTTTTTAGGAAAGTGAAATTTTCTTTTATTCTGATTTGATGCTATTTTTTTAATTCGCTCAGGCTCTGGAGCTAATTGAGGAGTTTCATCTACAAAGGGTTGCTCCGTTATAACTGGCAATTCTTTTTTAATAAGTTTTTGAATATCTTTTAAATAAGCCCGTTCTTCTGCATCGCAAAATGATATAGCTATTCCACTTTTATTGGCCCTGCCTGTTCTCCCAATTCTATGCACATAGGATTCGGCTACATTGGGCAAGTCATAATTTATGACATGCGATAATTCGTCAATATCAATACCACGGGCTGCAATATCAGTGGCTACAAGTACATTCAATTTTCCATCTTTAAAATCAGACAATGCTTTCTGTCTTTGTGGTTGCGATTTATTTCCGTGTATTGCTGCAGCATGTATTTCACTTCGTTTCAACAGTTTTACTAATTTATCGGCACCGTGTTTGGTTCTTGAAAATATAAGAGCCGACTGTATATTTTCCTTTTGCATTAAATGTATGAGCAATTTTATTTTGTTGGGTTTACTTACAAAATATACAGTCTGATCCACTTTTTCTGCTGTAGTTTTTTCGGGAGTAATAGTAACTTGTTCAGGCTTGCCTAAAATTTGTTTTGATAAATCTATAATATTAGGTGCCATGGTAGCCGAAAAAAACAAGGATTGTCTTTGGACTGGAAGCAGTTTTATAATCTTTTTTATATCATGAATAAAGCCCATATCTAACATTTGGTCGGCCTCGTCCAATACAAAGTATTCAATATGATTTAAACTTACAAAACCTTGATTTATTAAATCTAATAATCGCCCAGGCGTTGCTATTAAAATATCAACACCTCTTTTTAGTGCGCTTACTTGTAGGCCTTGTTTTACACCACCAAAAATGACAGTATTGTATAAACCAGTATGTTTTCCGTAGTCGGTAAAACTTTCTTCTATTTGTAATGCAAGTTCACGAGTGGGCGTAAGTACTAAGGTTTTTATTTTTCGCTTTTCTTCTTTTTTAATTCCTTTTTCAAACATCTGTTGCAATATGGGTATTGCAAAAGCAGCTGTTTTGCCAGTACCTGTTTGTGCACATCCGAGTAGGTCTTTGCCTTTTAATAAGATGGGTATTGATTGTTCTTGTATAGGTGTTGGTATTGTGTAACCAAGTGTATTTAAGGCTTTTAGAATACATTCGTTTAAGCCCAATTCTTTAAATGTCATAAGCAGATTTAAGTAGCAAAGGTAGCTTGTTTTTATTTGATAGTATTTTAGCTATAAAATAGTCATGAAAAACATGGAGCATATATTTTCAGAAAAAAGAAATAATGCTAATACTGACAAGTGTCTTACTTAGATTTAGACATACTTTGATTTTATCTTATCTTCGTTTTTTATTTCCTATGTCTATAAAATCTGCACTTGCAAAACCCTATGCCCAATGGATGGCTGGCCAAATACAAAAAGATGCTCTAAAAGCTGTAGAACATCAAGAAGGCATTTTGCGTTACTTGTTAAGTCGTGGGCAAATTACTCGTTTTGGCAAAGATCATCGATTTGACCAACTCACTTCTCATTACGAATTTTCGCAAGCGGTGCCTATACGCGATTATGAACAACTAAAAAATTATATTGAATTAGTACGGCAAGGGGAATCCGATATTTTATGGCGTGGCAAACCTATTTATTTTGCAAAAACAAGCGGTACTACAAGTGGTTCTAAGTATATACCTATATCAAAGGAAAGCATAGGAGAGCATATCAAAGCTGCTCGCAATGCACTATTGATGTATATAGCACAAACAGGCAATAGCTCATTTTTAAATGGCAAAATGATTTTTTTATCGGGCTCGCCTGTACTTGAAAAACAAAATGGAATACATAGTGGAAGACTTAGTGGCATAGTCAATCACCATGTACCAAGCTATTTGACGAGCAATAGACTTCCTAGTTATGAAACCAATTGTATAGAAGAATGGGAAGAGAAAGTAGCTCAAATAGTAGAAGAAACTATACATCAAAATATGACCCTAATTAGTGGCATACCACCTTGGGTGCAAATGTATTTTGACAAGCTCATAGAAAAAGGCAATAAACCTATAGCAGAACTATTCCCTAATTTTTCTTTGCTCGTACATGGCGGAGTCAATTTTGAACCTTACAAAAAGAAATTGTTTACTACTATAGGAAAAAAAATAGGTACAATAGAAACGTTTCCAGCAAGTGAAGGTTTTTTTGCATTTCAAGACACACAAGATGAAGAAGGACTATTGCTCAATAGCAATGCTGGCATGTATTTTGAGTTTGTACCCTTAGATGAATTTTTTTCCGAACACCCTTCTCGAATTCCTTTATCCGAAGTAAAATTGGGTGTGCAATATGCTTTAATTATTAGTAGCAATGCCGGACTATGGGCCTATAATATAGGAGATACGATTAAGTTTGTAAGCCTTATGCCCTATCGAGTTGTTGTTACGGGTCGTATTAAACACTTTATTTCTGCATTTGGTGAACACGTCATAGCCGAAGAGGTAGAGTATGCTATGCGCAAAGTGTCAGAACAATATCAAGTATCTATAACAGAGTTTACTGTAGCACCTTTTATATCGCAAGATAAAGGGAAAAGCTATCATGAATGGCTAATAGAATTTGAACAAGCACCTCAAGACATGGCTGCTTTTAGCCTTGCGCTAGACCATGCACTCCGAGAAAAAAACACTTATTATGACGATCTTATACGTGGCTCAATATTGATGCCACTTCAAATAAGGTCTTTGCCAAAAAATAGTTTTATACACTATATGAAAAAAATAGGCAAACTTGGCGGACAAAATAAAGTTCCACGATTGAGTAATGATAGAATAATTGCAAATGGGTTGATATAAAAACTATATATTTTTTTTATCTTTACTTAAATGTAAGATATGAATGATTCATGTGTAAGTCAAATAAAAAATAATTTTAATACTTCAACAATATTTAATCGTGACTTAGGAATAAAACTTATGCTATTTTGCGTATTCTGTCTTGTTGTATTAGTTAGTACTACAGATCAAATGTTATTTATGCCAGATGTTTTCAGATGGCAGTTAAGCTTATTAGATATATCAATCAATGTAAAATATTTTTTCATTATTGCACCTTTTTTTTTACTTTTTTTACATTTTAATTCACTAATTAATTTTAACCTACCACACACACAAATATTGCGAGTGGTACAAAAATATCTACTATTGTTTTAGCAAAAATTGAAGCAACAATAAAAAATGAAGAAGAAGAAGAAGTCACTGAATCTTCTGAATATATAATTTCAAATTTTATTAATGATGAATATCATAAACAAGAGACACCTCCATTTATGTTTAATTTTATTGGGTTGCGTTACAACACAAAAATCAACGGTCCACTTCTTTTCTTAATAATTAATTATATGATTTTTTATTTCCCACTGACCATTTTAATCTACATTTTTATCAGGTTTGTTGCATATCAGAATATTTTTTGGCTTTTATATCATGCTGTAATTATCGTTTTGGACTTTCTAATTATTATTAACACAACAAGAGATATATTTAAACAACTTACCAAAACGACTCAAGCATTCAGCCCAACAAGTCTAATTTTATCCAAAGGATATGAATTTAAAAAAACAAACTTTCAGATGTATGAAATTGTGATGAATCATATTTCTCGAATACCTTATTTCTTCATAAAAAACAGAGATAAATTAGTAAATAAAAGTATCAATTTGATAAAAGAATATCGAAATAATAATTCTACTTTGATGAGTGATAATAACAATATGATTGGCAAATTTGATTATAATATAAAAATGATAGAAGAACTAAAAATAACAAAATTTCAAATTGCCATTTATTACACAATTTGCATGCTTGTTTATTTCTCTTTATTCATTTCAGTCCTATATGTTTATTTTGGCAACTATGATTTCTTGTTTTTAAATATATATACAAAAACTCATTTTATAGGTATATTAATCATATATGCAATATTCTTATATATATTTTATACTGATAAGACTATTGAAGTTTTTGGGAATGAAAAATGCACAAAACCTGAACAGTACTTTCATAGTGGTTATAAAAATGCTTCATTGAAGATTTTTACTTTTTTTATCATATTTCTTCTTCCAACATTTTTTCTATTATATATTTATTTTAAGTATACTTTATTATATATAGCTGTGTTTATATTAATCTTATTTTCTTTCATTATAATCTATTTTGTTAATGAAGAGATAAATAAATTTTGTAGTAGATTCTTCTTTTATAGACATAGGGCATTTATTATACTAGGTTTTTACTCACTATTTTCTGTAATTTTATCTATTGGGATATTAATTAATGCAAATAACAAAACTTCTAGAAATAAAAATTTTTCACAGATATTAAAATTTCAAAATACCAACTGCTTTTTCCCAACTTTTAGAAGTGCAATAAACATTTCAAATGAAAACTTTCTCAATGATTTGATTAGGCCTTCAGACCCATTAATATCACACTTTTTTTATAAAAAATATATTGCCAATAGAAAATTTAATTACTCAAACATCTCAAACTGTATTTTTAAAAATTTTACTTTTCAAGATTGTGCCTTCCTAAATAGTAATCTTGAAAATACATCTTTCAAAGGTTGCAAACTTAGTAACAATGAATTTTATAATACACAATTATACCTTTCAACATTTGATTCATGTATTATCACTTTTAATCATTTTCAATCAGAAAGAAAACATGAAGATTTTGACAACATTAGTTTTTACAGAAGCATAGTTTATAACTGCTCTATCGATACATTATTTAGATCGAATTTTATTGCATCTTATATTAAGATCGATTCAGGAGTTTTTCTGAATAACAATTACAATGTGTACTCTATAATTAATGCTACGCAACTTACTGATTCGAATACTTTGTATAAAAGAATGAATCATGCGACCAAATTAAACTCTTATGATAAAATATATTTTGAAGATAAAAAAGTAAAACCATTACCTGAGATAATTAACACACTTTTTGAGCCAATTATTATAGATAGCAATACAATTGACATAAAAAATTTACTTGAATCAGAATTCTAATACCTCATAAAGAAATATCAATTAAAAATCTGGCAAAATAGGTTTATTACTCATTATCATTTCTATTTTTTGAACAAGCTCATCGTTTAATAGATGAACATATTCTAATGATTTTAAATTTTCAATGAGCTGCTCTTTTTTGGTAGCACCCAAAATAACAGTTGATACATGAGGATTTTTGAGACACCATGCAATACTCATTTGTGCAAGCGAAATTCCCAATTGATTAGAAACAGCATTTAGTTTTTTTACTTTTTGTAGCTTTTCTTTGTCCAACCAACGCTCTGCCAACCAATTAAAACCCTGTAAACCCAAACGACTATTTTTAGGGATTTTTTCTATATACTTACCAGAAAGCAATCCACTTGCCAATGGACTCCAAATCGTAGTACCCAATCCTACAGTTCTAAATATATCCAAATATTCTTTTTCTATTTTTTGACGTTCGAATAAATTGTACTGTGGTTGTTCCATAGTAGGACCTATTAGTCTATATTTTTCGGCTACGCGATGTGCTTCCATAATTTCTACCGCACTCCATTCACTTGTTCCCCAATACAATATTTTGCCTTGCTGTATCAGTGTATTCATTGCCAATACTGTTTCTTCTATGGGTGTGTTTTTGTCGGGTCTATGACAAAAAAATAAATCAAGATAATCTACTTGCAACCTATGCAAAGCCTCATGACAGGCTTCTATCACATGTTTTCTACTCAATCCTTTTTGGTTGGGCTTATTCTGTTCGCCACGCCATCCAAAAAAAACTTTACTACTTACGCAATAGCTTGTTCTATCCCATTTCTTTTTCTTCAATACTCGACCCATCATATTTTCACTTTCGCCAAGTGCATAAACTTCTGCATTATCAAAAAAATTAACGCCAGCATCATAGGCCATGCTCATGAGCTCTTCTGCTTTTTTATCATTTATTTGTTTATGAAAACTTACCCAACTACCAAATGATAAAGCACTCACTTGCAAACCCGACTTACCTAAATTTCTATATTCCATTGTTTTATTTTTATTTTATTTGATTTTAACTTTTACTTCCATTAAAAAATTATTATAGGTAGCAAGTTACTATTTGTTTCCCTACTTGTTCATAACTATATTTTTCTTGCGCTTGCAAGGCTATATTTTTTGTATCATATTGATTATAATTTATCATGATGCTTTCCATGGCTTGAACCAAATCTTCTACATGACCCGCTTGAACGAGTAGGCCATTATCTTTATTGATTAATTCTTTGGCACCACCCACAGCCGAAGTAATTACTGGCAAACCACTACAAAGCCATTCCAAAATAACGCAGGACTGCGTTTCGGAGTAGCTAAATAATATACCCACATGTGCTTTATGAACTTGCTGTGCTACATGCACATAAGTCATAGCATCATCAAATGAAATATAGTCTTTATCTACTTGTAGTTCTTTTGACAATTGCAATAAAGCTTGGGGCTTGGCACCTATACACCGCATATGAAATTTGTATCCTCTATACTTTAGCAAAGCACATGCTTTTATAATACCTTCTACATTCTTATTGGCATCCATACCAGAAACATGTATGAATTGAAAAATTGCATTTTTAGTTTGACTTGCATGATAAAAATGTTTTGTGTCAACTACATTAGAAATGACATGATAATCCTTAGCAGCTACTGCTTGTTGCATATCCTGTCCTAAACTTTGACTAACTACAATAAGTTTTTTTGCATGACGAATTGTTTTTTTAATGATGTTCTTGTATAAAAAAGAACGATTATAATAGCTGCCATCTACGCCTTTTTGATAGATACCATAGTGTTCTGAAACGTACAAAGGAATATTATATTTTTTGGAAAGAGAAACGGCTATTGATCCCACAGGAAAAGGTATATGAAGATGTATAGCGTCGTATTTTTTGTCTAATAAAAACTGATGTAAAATTTTTTTCAACATCCTAAAATTACTGATAGCATTTTTTTCTTGAACATAAAAGATATATTCTTTTAGATTATTGTTTTGAATATGTTGAGTATGTTTATTGATATGCCAAAAGACTACATGCACTACATCTATAGAACAATATGCTGAGGTGGCTATAGCTTGTCGCTGAATAAAATCTCCTCTATAGGCATCTTTTTCATTTGGATACCAACTACAAAGCCAAAGTATTCGCATATGTGAAATTAAGATTATAAAGTAACAATATAAAATTAATGCATGAAAACAAATTGGATATTATACCAATCTTAAATTGGTTTCAGGCCAATTTTTAGAGTGGTTTATGCCGATATTGCTGATGTTCAGGCCATTTTTTTTTGGTCTGTTACAGTAGTATAATCGGTATTATCCGAACTATTCATTTGCATTCACAAATGACAGCAACAATAAAAAAAAGGAGTTGTCGTAACAACTCCTTTTACCCATAAACATAAAAAACAAATGATTAATCGGGCTTATTGCCGTCTAAAAAAGTATTAATGGTACTGATATTTTCACTACCATTGCCTGTGATATGTATATTCGAATAATATTTTTCATTTGATGCAGGATGTTCATCCAAAGGCTGATTCTGACGTATATATGCAGGTATATTGCCTTCATCTTGAATATCCTGATCAGCTTTATTGACATTGATACTCATACTTCTAAGCTTGGCTATCCTATCTGATAATGCTCTTTTTTGCAATTCAAAATTTGCCTGATCCTCAAGCTCCATATCGGTTAGTAAGCGACTGCCTCTACGTCTGTTCAAAGTGATACCTTTAATGGTCACATATTCATCTTGCATTTGTTGTTCTGTTTTTTCTACCAACTTCATATTGTTACCAAACTGCATAGCCAATTCTTCTTCTACAGTAAGCGATTTAGGTGCTTCTTCTGCTATTGGCGTACTACTTTCTACTGTTTCTATTTGTTCTTCTTGAATAACTGGCGTTAGCTCAACAATAATTTTTTCTTCGACTTGTGCGCTTTCTTGCGCTGTTTCTTTTTGGACTTCTTGTATAGTGTTTTTTATTTTTGCTAAACCAAAAGCCATACTTAAAGTGTTAGGTATGGCAGGCGCTTCTACTTCAAATATAGTAGGCTCCATGCTTTTTTCCTCTTCAGTTTCTATACCTGTTTCAGCGTCTGTAGAAACTATAAGCTCTGGTGTAGTTTCTTGTTGCTCTTCTTGTAAAGTAACCACAACTTTTTCGCTTTCCATTTTTGGTTTTTTAATAGCACTTGTATATGCGTCTTGTGTGCTATTGTATTGAAACCCTGTAGCTATAACGGTTACAGAAATATTTTCTTCTAAATTATCGTCAAAGCCAGTACCAAATATAACATCGCATTCTTCGCCTGCTTGTTCTTGTACATAGGCTTGTATAATTTCAATTTCGTCTAATGTATGTTCATGTTTTCCTCTTGCCGAATTGATATTTAGCAAAATCCATTTTGCACCAAATATATTATCGTCATTGAGCAATGGAGAATTGATAGCATGTTCTACTGCTTCATAAGCTCTTTTTTCGCCTTTGGCAATAGCACTACCTAATATGGCCACACCTCCATTTTTCATTACAGTACTAACATCAGCAAAATCAACAACAATATGCCCTTGCGAATTGATTACATCGGTAATACATTTTGTGGCTGTAGCCAAAATATCGTCGGCTTTACAAAAAGCCATAGAGGCAGGCAAATTGCCAAAAAGACCTCTCAATTTATCATTTGAAATAACTAAGATAGTATCTACATATTGACGCATCATTTTTATACCTTCTTCGGCCTGACGACGTCTTTTGTTTCCTTCGTAAGTAAAAGGCGTAGTAACTATTCCAACTGTTAGGATGCCCAACTCCTTGGCCACTTTGGCTACTATAGGGCCTGCACCTGTGCCAGTGCCACCACCCATACCAACGGTAATAAAAACCATTTTGGTATCATTCTCTAATATGCGTCTTATTTCGTCTATGCTTTCTTCGCAAGCTCTTTCGCCAATTTCGGGATTGGCTCCAGCCCCTAAGCCTTGCGTAAGCGAAGGGCCTAATTGAATTTTAGTTGGCACAGCACTATTGGCCAAGGCTTTTTTATCTGTATTGCAGACAAAAAAGTCTACGCCCTCTATACCTAAATTGTACATGTAATTTACGGCATTGCTACCGCCGCCGCCTACACCAAATACTTTGATGATATTGGCATTGTTTTGTGGAAGTTCGAACTGAATCATTGTTTATTAAAATTTATGGGTTAGTAATTAAGTTTTTTTTATTTTGATTAATATATTTTTTTAGTCGTCTAATTTGGTATCATCCATATCATCGAGCCAATCCATCACAGAGCTTTTTACGGAGCTAAAGATTTTTTTAATAGTGGATGTTTTTATTATCTGAGCTTTTTGTTGTTTTTCTTTTTGACTTGCTATTTCATTTTCTAAATTTCCTTGTGGCGTAAATAAATCTGTGTTTGTATTTATTTCACTCGAAGGTGTTTCAGAAAAGGCTATATTTTCTTGTTCTATTATTGTTTCTGATGTAGAAACAATTTTTTCCTCGTCTACTGGGAAAGATGCCTTTAATATATCTTCTACCGATTGTTCAAAACTCTGTTTAGTGGTAATAAATACACCTTGCTGTTCTATTGGTTTTTCGCTACCCCAAACAGATTCATCAGAATTGTTAGATATAAAACGGATACGGTCATTTTCGTAGTCATCATAACCACGGAGTATAAGCCCTATACAAGTGGCATACATGGGTTTCATTAATTCCTTGCTATAACCACTTGCCAAATGTTCATTGGGCAAACCTATACGTGCAGACAAGCCTGTTTCTAACATCGTAAGATGTTTTAGTTCTTGCAATTGGCTACCACCACCAGTTAGTATAATACCACCATTGAGTTTGTCTAACAGATTCATTTGAGAAATATTGAATTTTACATATTCTAAAATTTCTTTCATTCTGCATTCAATGATATTGGATAGATTCCTAACAGAAATCTCTTTGGGTGCTTGTCCTTTTAGACCTGGTATCGTTATAAATGTATTTTGTTTTGCTTGCTCAGCCAAAGCCACGCCATATTGTACTTTCATTTGTTCTGCTTGACTTCTAAGCACACCCAAACCTTCTTTGATATCATTTGTAATATTGACACCCGCTCTTGGTATTACGGCAGTATGCTTTAATATGCCATCATGAAAAATGGCCAAATCTGTAGTACCTCCTCCAATATCTACAATTGCCACACCTGCTTCTAAATCGTCTGCATTCATTACTGCAGCAGCCGATGCTAGAGGTTGCAACACCAAATCTTTGGTAGAAAGACCAGAACGCTTAACAGCACGATGTATGTTTTTGATGGCTAATTCATTCCCAGTTATTATATGAAAATTGGCTCCTAATTTTATTCCAGACATGCCTATTACTTGTTGCATAGTAAAGCCTCCAAAAGCATCTACAGTAAAATCTTGAGGAATAATATCTATGATTTGTTCATTGTTGGGAATAAACGTTTTGTATTGATCTTTGATAAGATTATTAATATCTTCTCTTCTGATTTGGTCATCCAAATTGCTTAGCACTCTGTCACCTTTGCTTTGTATACTCTTGATGTGCTGACCGGCAATGCCTACATATACTTCTTTAATAGTAAGGTTAGGATTACTAGCCAAACAATTATCTAATGCCACATTGATAGAACGAATACATTCTTCGATATTTAAAACCATACCATGGTTTACACCACTACTATCAGCCTTACCAAATCCGATAATTTCTAATTTACCAAATTTATTTTTTCGGCCCGCTATGGCTACAATTTTAGTAGTACCTATATCTAAACCAACTATGACTGGGTTATTGTGATTGGTGGCATCGTTGTCTAGAGCGCCTTGTTGTAGGATTGTTTCATTATTCATTTGTAATTGTTTTAAAAAGTTTTTTAATGGGTTTTAGGATTAGATTTATTTGTGTTGGAGGCTGAAGCCGGTTTTGAAACTTTGTTAGCTATTTTGGGCACTTGTATATGTTGCTTTTTATCTTGGGGTTTATCTGCAGTTGTGTGCATAGCTTTTAATTCTTCTTTTTTTAAATCAATGTCATATGGGTCTTCGGTCAATTTTTTTCCATTATTATTTCGTACTACGATTTGTCTTTCAAATCGTACATCTACTTCGTCATATAAATCCCAAGGATATGTTTTAAGTCCTTTTTGATAAAAAACAAATAAACGATTTAACTTATCATCCATAGACTCTATAGTACCTAAACGTATGAGTTGGTTGCCAATGGCAGGCACTAAATTGATTTCCTTTTCGTCGGTCAAAATAATTTGCGTAACAAACGCAGACCAAAAAGAATCTTGATCTATACGCATAGCCAATTTGACTAATTCTTTTTTTTGATCCATATCTTTTTTAGAAATCCCAAACTTGAGGCGGTAGCTATAGGCAAATTGGCTGCATATTTTGGACTCAATAAAATATGATTTGCATATTCATCTAAATAATATCCTTGTCCGCTACTATCTCTATTTTGAACGCGTAGCACTGGGTTTTTTTGTATAATATCTGCATGTATAACTTGATTGGCGTCTATATATACATTGGCATTTCTAATCCAATTGTTTGAATTTAATTTTTTTTCAAGGTCATTACAAGCTATTTGCGAAATCAAGGTTTGGTTTGGAATAATGTGTTGTGCAGTAAAAAAATCTTTTATCTCTTTTTCACTTATAAAACTAAACTGTGGGTTTTGGATTTTGATGTAAACGCCTTGGCATACTTCCTTTTTATTTTCTTTACTGGCAAATACAAATGCTCCTATAATTAGCGGTATGGCTAATAAAAAAAGTAATTTAGTTAATATGTTTTTTGTACGCGGATTCATCTTAGAGCATTAAACTTTTTTTTATTGGTTCTATTAATTGATCAATATCTCCGGCACCAGCAGTAATCAACACCTTGGGTTTTGATGCTTGCACCCATTGCATCACGCCATCTTTGCTTAAAATATGTTTATTAGGATTAGCCATTTTTTCTAAAATCATCTCACTCGAAACTCCTTCTATAGGCAACTCTCTTGCAGGATATATAGGTAACAATATGACTTCATCTGCAAGATCTAAAGCATCTGCAAAACCCTGTGCTAAGTCGCGAGTACGAGTATATAAATGCGGTTGAAATACCACACTTAATTTTTGATTTGGAAATAAAGATTTGGCACTCGACAATAGTGCTTTTAATTCTTCAGGATGATGAGCATAATCATCTATATAGATATTTTCATCTGTTTTTATAATGTATTCAAATCTTCTTTTTACACCAGAGTATGCCTTCATAGCAGCTGCTATACTATCTATATTTACTTGATACAAATAAGCTATAGCAATAGCTGCCACAGCATTTTCTACATTGTGCATACCACCTACTTGCAGTGTTACTGAACCCAATACTTTTTCACTATGACAAAAATCAAATGTGTATGAGCCATGTGTAATTTGAATATTAGCAGCATAAAAGTCTGCACTATCATTTTGTAAGCTATAACTATACTTATGAGGTATAGCAAGTGTTCTTATATTTTTTAAACCATGTTTATATACTAGCGTATCTTGAATATTTTCAAGATATTCAATATAACATCTTACCATTTCTTCCTCTGTGCCATATATATCTAAATGATCTGCATCCATAGCAGTGAGCACACTCATAAACGGATTGAGCTTTAAAAAGCTTCTATCATATTCGTCAGCTTCTATGACTGCGCAGTGATTTGTACTGCCCCAATGATTGACACCATAATTTGATGAAATGCCCCCTAAGAATGCATTACATCCTACTCCACTATGTCTTAAAATATGTGCTATCATGGTAGAAACTGTTGTTTTGCCATGTGTACCAGCTACACATATGGCTTCCATACTCATTGTGATAAGATGTAAGATATCGCTACGCTTGACTACTTGATAGCCATTTTGTTGATACCAAACTAATTCTTGATGAGAAGCCGGTATAGCAGGAGTGTATACTACAACGTCTACTTGTTTTGGAATTTGATTAAGGTCTTCTGTATAATGTATATTAATTCCTTCGGCTTGCAAGGATAATGTCAATGGTGTTTCTGTTTTATCGTATCCACTCACATCACAATTTTTTTGTTTAAAATAACGGGCAATAGCACTCATTCCGATACCACCTATACCGACAAAATAAACGCTATGTATGTTTTGTAATTCCATTAGTTTTGATTCAGGTTTAATATAGTTTGTGCAATATGTACGTCAGCGTGGGTGATAGCCATTTTCTTTATTTCCGAACTCATTGTTGCCTGTGCTTCAGGATTGAGTAGTAATTCTTTTATAACAGAAAATAATTGTGTGTTCGTATTTTTATTTTCTATCATACGTGCAGCTTGTTTTTTAACTAAAGCCAAGGCATTGTGTGTTTGATGATCTTCGCTTGCAAACGGGAACGGTATAAAAATGACAGGCTTGCCCACAATACACAATTCAGCAATAGATGAAGCACCTGCACGTGCAACAATAATATCGGCGGCGGCATAAGCTTTATCCATATCATAAATAAATTCGTTTATTTTTATATTTTTATCACTGTCCAAGGCCTGCTTAGCTGTATTAAAAAATGTAGAGCCTGTTTGCCACAATAATTGTAAGTCATCGTTAAAAAAGTCTGCATGACTTAGAATAGCCTCATTAATACTTTTGGCACCAAGGCTTCCACCAAATACAAAGATTGTTTTTGCTTTTGGGTTTAACCCAAAAAACTGCTTGGCTTGTTCTGAAGAGATAGATGTATTTAAAATTTGCTGTCTAACTGGGTTTCCGGTTTTGATGATTTTTTCCTTCGGAAAAAATCGCTCCATAGCATCATAGGCTACACAAATTGCATCTGCTTTTTTACCTAATATTTTGTTGGACTTGCCAGCAAAAGAATTTTGCTCTTGTAAAAGCGTTTTGATATTTAATAACTGTGCAATTTTTAAACATGGAAAACTGGCATAGCCTCCTACTCCAACTACCACATCGGGCTTAAATTGTTTAAGTATTTTATATGCCTGTAAGAAACTTTTTATAAGTTTTATTGGCAATGAAATATTTTTCAGCATAGAACTTCTATCAAATCCTGCTATATCTAAGCCTTTTATTTCAAAACCTTCCTTTGGTACTTTCTCCATTTCCATTTTGCCTTTGGCACCAACAAACAATAGCGAAGCCTCGGGCTGTAAACGCTTAAGAGCATGCCCTATAGCTACCGCCGGAAAGATATGACCGCCTGTGCCTCCACCTGCAATAATGACTTTAATATGTTTGTTTAGACTACTCATTGATTAATCGCTTCTACTTGTTTATCTAATTCTTGATTATTTTCTACATATCTGCTTACACTCAATATCATGCCTATAGCCATGCACGTAAACCAAACCGATGAGCCTCCCATACTTATTAGTGGTAAGGTGAGCCCGGTAACTGGCAATAAGTTGACAGCAACGCCCATGTTTAGGAAGGCTTGAAACACTAATGTAAAACTTAGCCCTACACATAAAAATGCACCAAAAGCAAATTCGCATTTTCGGAATATGACTATACTACGCCATAAGAAAAGCAGATAAAGAAAAATCAAACCTAAGCCTCCTAAAAGTATTCCATACTCTTCTATAATGATAGGAAAAATCATATCGGAATATGGATGTGGCAAAAAATTCCGCTGCGAGGAATTGCCGGGACCTTTGCCAGCTATGCCTCCTTTAACAATGGCAATTTTTGCTTGCACTACTTGGTCTGGTTGATCTTTTTTGTCATCGCTGAAATAGCTAACTACACGGGCCTCCCATGTTTCTGCTCTACCAAAACCAGTAAGCTTAGACAAACCGTATATAGCACCTATAAAAACTATACCAAGTGCAAATAACAATCCTAAATCTTTTGCCTTGATACGACCTATAAAAAATAAGACGAAACATGATACTCCAATCATGAGGGCTGTAGACAAATTGGCCATGGCTATTAAACCACATATAATTCCTACTGGAAGAAAAATATGTAGCCAAACCTTTTTCCAATCATCTAAATGGTTTTGAATACGTGCTAAATTTCTTGCTAAGAACATAAACAAAGCCAACTTAGCTAAATCGGAAGTTTGAAATGTGATTTGCACAAATGGTACACGTATCCAACGGGAACCTTCATTGAGTGTGGTACCAAAAAACAAAGTATAGATTAAAAGTGGAATACTGATTGCAAATAAGAAAACGGCTACATTAGCATACACCTTGTAGTTGATTCGATGAAAAACATAAACTATGAGTAGACCAGCACCCAATGTTAGAATTTGTTTCATTAAATAAAATTCAGTGTGGCCCTTGCGCATTCTATATGCCAATGAACCAGTAGAACTATATACAGCCATCAAACTGATAAGACAAAGTACTATGAGTACTCCCCAAATAATTCTATCTCCTTTTATTTTATTTAATACTTGTTGCATGTCTTGATACTATAGTGCTCTTACTGCTTGTTTAAATTGTTCTCCTCTATCTTCATAATTTTTAAATAAATCGAAACTTGCACATGCTGGTGATAGCAAAACACAATCTCCTTTTTCGGCAATTGAATAAGAAACTTTTACTGCATCATGTATATATTTTGTTTCATATATTTTACATACGTCTTTAAATGCATTGATAATACGAGAATTATCTATGCCTAAACAAATAATAGATTTTACTTTTTCTTTTACTAAATCCATTATTTCATTATAATCATTCCCTTTGTCTACACCTCCTAAAATAAGTATAGTAGGTGCTGTCATACTTTCTAATGCAAACCATACACTATTTAAGTTAGTGGCTTTGCTATCATTGATATATTCTACGCCTCGTATACTTGCTACGTGCTCCATACGATGCTCTATTGCTTCAAAAGTTTTTAAACACTCTCTTATTTTCACATCACGTATCTCGGCTACTCGAGCCGAAATACCGGCTGCCATAGAATTATATTGATTGTGCTTTCCTTTCAATGACAATTCATTGATTGAAATTGTAAATGGTTCACCATTTACATGAATTACGAGCTCATTTTCTGACACAAAGGCTCCATCTGATTTTAATTGCTCATTCATAGTAAAGTATAGAATTTTAGGATTTGTAGTTAATTGTGGTAAATACTCCATGCTTGCTTTATCGTCTTTGCATAAAATCAATACATTGTTTGCATCTTGATTTAGTGCTATACGAAATTTGGCTTGAACATAGTGTGAGAAGTTGTAGTTATAACGGTCTAAATGATCGGGGGTAATATTCGTAATAAGTGCTATATCGGGTTTAAAACTATCTATATCATCTAATTGAAAGCTACTTATTTCCATAACGTACCAATCGGTGGGCTGTGTGACCAATTGGCGTGCAAATGAATATCCAATATTACCAACTACAGAAACACTATAATTGGCCTGTTGAAATATATAATATATTAAACTTGTAGTGGTTGTTTTGCCATTACTGCCTGTAATGCAAACAATTTTACTATTGCCTTTGTATCTATAAGCGAATTCAATTTCACTAATAATTTTTTTATTAGCTTGTCGCAGTTTTTGAATCAACGAAGCAGATTCGGGTATGCCCGGGCTTTTTATTATTTCGCTTGCTTTCAATACAATTTCTTCACTGTGCATATGCTCTTCAAAGTCAATATGGTGCATTGTAAGTTCTTCTTTATATTTTGATGCAATAGCACCACTATCGCTAACCAATACATGCAAACCTTGCTGCTTGGCGAGCAATGCGGCACCTGTGCCACTTTCTCCACTACCTAATATGACGATATCGTATTGCACTTTTTCTTTTATTGAAGTTTTAATGTTACTATACTTAATACGGCAAATAATATTCCCATGATCCAAAATCGAATAGCAATTTTGCTTTCGTGATAACCTAATTTTTGATAATGATGATGTAATGGCGACATCAGAAATACACGTTTACCTTCGCCCCATTTTCTTTTAGACCATTTGAAATACGCAACTTGAATAATGACACTTAAATTTTCGATTACAAATACACCACATATTATAGGTATAAGTAATTCTTTTCGAATGATGATTGCCAAACTGGCAATAATGCCTCCCAAACAAATACTTCCTGTATCGCCCATAAATACTGTAGCTGGAAAACTATTATACCATAAAAATCCAATACAAGCGCCTACGAATGCGCCTATAAATATAGAAAGCTCATCGAGATTGGGTATAGGCATAATATTGAGATATTTTGCAAATTCAAAATGACCAGAAACATAGGCAAATAATGCCAGACAAATACCTATAATAGCACTTGTACCTGTTGCCAAACCATCTAATCCGTCTGTAATGTTTGCACCATTTGATACAGCTGTAATAATGATGATGACAAATAGAATATATACTATTGGTGTTAAATATTTTTCAGCCGATTTACCAAAGTATGAGGCTATTTTGGCATAACTCAATTCATGATTTTTTGCAAAGGGTATTGTTGTAACTGCACTTTTTACATGTGCATAGTTTTTAGTTTGACCTTTACTGATTTGTACTATTCCCTCTTTGATTACTTTATCCGTTACGCTTCTTATGGGCGAAGTAGCATTTGTAGTTTCACGCACAATATATACATTTTGGTTCCAATACATCATAGAGCCAATAATAATGCCTAATCCAACTTGTCCAACTATTTTAAAACGTCCTGCTAATCCCTCTTTATTTTTTTTAAATACTTTAATATAATCATCTATAAAACCAACTGCACCTAACCACACTGTTGAAATCAGCATCATAAGTATATATACATTTTCAATTCGGGCAAAAAGCAGCGTAGGAATTAAAATGGCTGCAATAATGATCAAACCACCCATAGTTGGGGTTCCTTTTTTTTGTTTTTCGCCTTCTAAACCTAAGTCTCTAACGGTTTCACCAATTTGTTTTTTGTGCAAAAATTTTATAAAGCGCTTGCCATACATTAATGAAATGATTAAGGACAATATGATAGCCATGGCTGCTCGAAAGGTTATAAAATAAAAAACGCCAAAGCCTGGCAGGCCAAATTGTTCTCTTAAGTATGTAAATAAATGATATAGCATAGTTTTTTATTTTTCGAAAAGTTCAAATAATTCGTTTAAAATTTTTTTATCGTCAAATGTGTTTTTCACTCCGTTTATTTCTTGATATTTTTCGTGGCCCTTGCCAACTAATAAAATGATGTCATTTTGTTGTGACATAGAAACCGAAGTTTTAATCGCTTCTCTTCTATCCAGAATGCTGATGTATTTTTTTTTCTGATGAACAGGCACACCTTCTTCCATTTCGTTTATGATACACTGAGGGTCTTCAAATCGAGGATTATCGGATGTAAAAATTACTTTATTGCTATGCTCACAAGCTGCTCTTGCCATGAGCGGTCTTTTGGCTTTATCTCTATTCCCACCACAGCCTAGCACCGTTAAGAGTTGCTGTGTGTCATTTTTTAGTTTATTGACTGTAGCTAACACATTGAGTAAGGCATCGGGTGTATGTGCATAGTCTACTATACCAACAATTTGTTCTTTAGCTGAAACACAAAAATCAAAGCGGCCTTCTGCACCTTTAAGTGTACTCAATATCGTTAATACATCATCTTCTTGTTGATGTAATTCCATTGCAATTCCAAAAACGCACAAAAGATTATAGGCATTAAATTCTCCTATCATACTAAAAAACACATCCTTGTTGTGAATATTTAAAACAAGACCACTCAAATTATTTTCAATAAGTTTAGCTCTATAATCGGCTATAGTTCGCAGTGAATATGTTTTTTTCTTTGCCTTTGTATTTTGCAACATAATTAAACCACGTTTATCATCTTCATTGCTTATAGCAAAAGCACTAGGAGGCAAGTGATCAAAAAACGATTTTTTTACTTTGATATACTCATCAAATGTTTGGTGATAGTCTAAATGATCGTGTGTAATATTGGTAAATGCAGCACCTGAAAATTGTATGCCTTGTATTCTATGCTGATGTATGGCATGTGAACTTACTTCCATGAAAACATACTGGCACCCTTCTTCATACATTTGGTTTAATAAACTCTGAAGCTGTACAGCATCGGGCGTAGTATGTGTAGCCTCTATAGTTTTTGTACCAATTTTATTTTGCACAGTTGATAATAAACCACATGGATAACCAAGCTGTGTAAACAATTGATACAATAATGTAGCACATGTTGTTTTACCATTGGTCCCCGTAATTCCTATAATTTTTAATTTTTCAGATGGCTTATCGTAAAAATTTGCACTCAATAAACCTAAACACTTTGTAGTGTCTTCTACTTGTATATAACAACAATTTTTTTGAGTATTAGTTGGCATTTGCTCACATACAATACCTACAGCACCCTGTTCAATTGCCTTTTCAATATACTGATGTCCATCTACTTGAGTACCTTGAATAGCTACAAAGAGGCTTCCTTTTGCTACCTTTCTAGAGTCAATACAAATATTTGACACAGCACATTGCAAATCACCATCTTGATGAATTGTCTTAATATGTTGTAATATGTCTTGTATTGTTTTCAATGCTAATTTAATCTTATGGTTATAGTTTGTCCTTTGTGTACAGGGTTGCCAGCTGGTATAGATTGACTCGTTACTTTACCACTTCCTACGCATATCACTTTTAGTCCTCTTGATTCTAAATGATACATGGCATCGCGCAAACCCATACCATATACATTTGGTATAATAGCATTGTTGGCCTGAATCTTATTGTAGTTTACTTTGTTAGTAGAATCTACATAGAATTGTACTATACTATTATCATTATTCTTGATAGAAGGCATGCTTAAACTTTGTGCCAATACATTATATTTATCTACAGTAGTATTTTTTACCAATACACTATTTGTATTATTTGATTGAGTTTGGGTTTTTTCAAAAGCGTTATGCGATTTGATTGCAAACAATCTATTTGCAACTTCTTTAAATACTGGCAATGCTATTAAACCTCCATAGTAATTATTGGAGCCTTTTTTTGTTCTTATCATTACACAAATAGTGTATTGAGGGTCTTCTTTTGGGAAAAAACCAACAAAAGAACCCGAATAAACTCTATCTGTATATTTAATGCCTTTATCTGCAACTTGTGCGGTACCCGTTTTTCCGCAAATAGAATAGTATGGATTTTTTAATGCTTTACCAGTGCCTGTTTCTACAACTTCTGCAAGTGCATCTTTAATTTGTCTTATACTATTAGAATCCAATATGTTTTCTGAAAGCACGGTAGGTTCGTATTTAATTACTTCTTTTCCGTATTCAGATATACTATTCACCAAGTATGGTTTCATCATAGTACCATTATTGGCAATGGTATTATATACATTACAAATGTGTAATGGTGTTACCAATATCTTGTATCCCATACCCATGTATAATAATGAATATTTAAAATCACTACTATCTCTATCGTATCGAGGCTTTATTTCGCCAGCTATACCTAAACCAGTGTAATCATCTAAATGCAATGTATGTAAGTTGTTGTAGTAGTTTTCAACCTTGTTTTTATAGTTCTGATGTATCAATTTTGCAAAGGCTACATTGGAGGATTGCGCAAAGGCATTTTTGATACTTAATCTACCTAAGCCATGATGGCTATCGTTTATGACATACTTTCCAAATGTCTGTTTACCATTATTACAGTCTACTATATCGTCTATAGTGATGAGTTCGTCTTTGAATAATGAAATCAGAGATACTAATTTAAATGTAGAACCAGGCTCATAGCGACTAATAGCATAATTATAGTTTTCATAATATTTGCCATCTTTTCCTCTACCCAAATTTGCTATTGCTTTTATTTTGCCTGTTTTTACTTCCATCACTATGCAAGTACCAAATGCAGATTCTTCTTTTTCAACTTGCTTTAGCAAGGCGTTTTCAACTACATCTTGAATTTTTACATCAATAGTTGAATTGACATCTCTGCCATTTTCGGGTTCAATTTCGGTATCATCTATCGGCATCCAAGTTCCGCCTGCAATTAATTTTACAATTCGTTTTCCTTGTCTTCCTGCAAGATGCATATTATATTCTCGTTCAAGACCAATATTTTTTTCATTTTCTCGCCACAAACCCACTACTCTATTAGCTAATAAATCATATGGGTTAATGCGTTTGGTATGAGACTTTACGATAAGTCCTCCTTTATATTTTCCTTTGCAAAAAGGTTCTAAATCTTTTACTTTAAGATAGGCCTCGTATGATGCTTTTCTTTTTAATAAATAATATCGGCTTCCTTTTTTATACTCTTTGCTTAATACTTCTTTGTAGGCCATGTAGTTTTTATCGCCAAAAATGTTTGCCAATTTTTTGGACAATGGCTCTATGTATTTTGTGAAGGTATCTTTTTGAATGGATTTAAAATCTACTCGTAAATCAAATTCGGGAATGGAAGAAGATAAAAAATTTCCATCTTCTGAATATATATTGCCACGCTCAGGTTGAATAAGTTCAATTTTTGTACGCAAACTATCAGAAAATGCTTTTAATTCTTGACCTTCATTGATTTGTATAGAAAATGCTTTATACAAAATCATAAAGGCAAATGCACACATACCTAAATAGGTAACATAGACACGCAATCGTATATTTTTACTTACTTTCATGCTGACTTTTTTGAGTGATAACGATTTTGTTTGGTGGTACTTTTGATTTTTCTAAAGAAAGTATAGCGACGTCTTCTGCCAATCTACTTTCCTTTGTCATGCGCATGATTTGAGATTTTTCATCTGTATATCTCCATCGAAGCTCTTTTAGCTCCACAGCTGTTTTATTTATTTTACGAATAGTATTTTCGGCAAAGTGATTGATTGTGATATAAATAATAGATAAAAGACTACAGTAAAGTATAAATGGCATATTTTGTACTATCCCCTTTTGACCTACTATTTTAAATAGCTGTCTCCAACTGGGTATTTTTTGCACTATGTCTTTTATTTTACTCACGTTTATGTTGTTATGTATGTTATATATATTCTGCTACTCTTAATTTGGCACTTCTGGATCTTGGGTTACTTTTTAATTCATTATCTGTTGCAGTAATGGGTTTTTTAGTTATCGTTTTGAATGTATGTTCTTGTGTTTTGATTTTTTGAAGCACATGGGGTATTTCTTTGTTTGGATTTTTTATCCATTGTTTCACTATTCTGTCTTCTAATGAGTGAAAGGTGATTACGCAAAGACGCGCTTGTGGTGCTAAACAAGGGGTAATGGTTTCCAAAAACTCTTGTAGTACAATAAGCTCTTCGTTGAGTTCTATGCGCAATGCCTGAAAAACCTGAGCCCAATATTTATTTGGATTGCCATAAACACAATTTTCGATGGCTTGTTTAAACTGTTGGATAGTTTGTATTTGAGTAGCTTGTCGCACTTGTACAAGTTGTTTGGCCAAGATTTTTGCATTGGTAATTTCACCATATTGCTCAAACATATTTTTCAAATCTTGCTCGCTATACTCTTTTAAGATATGTGCTGCTGTTTTAACTTGTCTAGCATCCATACGCATATCCAATTGAGCATCAAAGCGTGTTGAAAAACCTCTATGTGCGGTATCAAATTGATGTGAGCTAACACCTAAATCGGCAAGAACGCCATCAATTTTACCTATGCGATACAAACGAACAAAACGAGCTGCATAGCGAAAATTTTCTGGTACAAAAAGTATTCTATCATCATCCGGAACATTTTGTCTGGCATCGGCATCTTGGTCAAATACAATCAATTTGCCATCAGTATTGAGATGGCTCAAAATAGCTCTGCTATGCCCGCCCCCTCCAAATGTAGCATCAAGATAGGTGCCATTGGGTTTTATCGAAAGACCTTCGATACATTCATGTAAAAGAACTGGTTCGTGATAAAAAATTTCCTTATTCATTGGATTTTTTATCAGCATTATTTCGAGCAAAAATTTCATCGCTTGTTTGCTCTAAGTTGTAATCATCTGAGTGGAATTTATCATGTGCTTCCTTATTCCATATTTCAAAATATCTGAATTGCCAAGTAAGCACCACTTTATCATTAAGATTTGCTTTTTCTCTCAATACAGCAGGTATTAGTATCTTACCAGCTGCGTCCATTTCTACTTGATTTATCCCGTAGGTAAAATGTCTAAGAAAATTTCTGTCTTTAGAATTTTCAAAATGACTTTTTGCCATGCGTTCATACTCTTTTTCCCACAAGTCCATAGTAAAGAGTTGTACGGATCCTTCATAACCCATTTTGATCATGAAATACTTTTTGTCCTCGCCTATCTTTTTTTGCACAGAAACGGGTATCGTAATTCTACCTCGAGAATCTACCGTTAATTCATTATGTGAAAACCAGTCTAACATGCAAATTGTGTATACTTGAACACAAATATATTAAAACTTGCACAAACTTGCATTTTTTTGCATTTTTCTTATGCACATTTAAAAAATGCAGTATTTTCAGTTGTTTCAGAAGAATTGCATGTATCCTAACTGTATAAGCTGTGAAATTACTGTGGAAAACAGTTAAATAATGTTAACTGGGGAAATTAACTACGAAAAAATGGTAAAAAAAATAGGCTATTCAATGAATAGCCTATTATAAATTGATGGATTAAAATTAATGCCGAATAATCATTTTATCATACAAATTCCCCTTAGGAGTTTGTATAACAATTTGATAAGCTCCTGTAGCAAAACTTTTAGTATCTACAGTTAGTTCTTGTTGACCTGCTTTCAAAGTAGAATTTTCTTTTCTATAAACAACTCTTCCATTCATATCAATAATCGACAAAGAGATATTCATTTCTTCCTTTAATTTTGTAGCAATAACTACATATTCGTTTGCAGGATTTGGATAAGTACCTATTGATTGATTATCTTCTAATTCAACTATTCCTACTGAAATATTTCCAGAAGCCGATTGTAAAATTTCGCCTGAAACAGTATCTTGTAAGAATACTACATATTCTACTTTACCTTCAGTAGTTGACCACATGTCATAGCTACCTTGAGTTGGAGTAGCAACAGTATTAAAGGTGTAGTTAGCTGATTCATTGATAGGAGTGCCATTGGTAACACTTGAGAATGCTTTACCATTACCATTTGGCATCATTTTTCTCATAGCATGATGGTATTCTTTTTGAGAAGTTGTTGCACCAGGGTAGTTATAAAATTTTTGATTAAAACTTTGGTATAGAACTAAATTTGATCCAGATGCAATTGTAACATATGGAGTTACCGTAGCAGTACCTGTATAAGTTGTGCCTGATCTTGTTACAGACGCAACAATATTAGCAAATGCAGGAATTGCTTTTGCAGAATCGATAGCACCTTGAGTTTTACTTGGCATACTAGAAGTACCATTTAAAACAACAAATGGAATACCATTTACTCCATAAAATGCTCTTCTTGTAGCACCATCAGGATTATAGCTTGGGTCATTTCCAGGTGCAGGCCAGTTCATTTGATATTTTACAACATTAAACTGTCCTCCAGTATTAGGCGTATTTGCTTCTAATAGTGGATCAAAAGTAACGTTTAAACTTGCACAAGGAGCACATGTAGAAGAAGTGAATTCTTCTACTAATACATTTCTATTAGTTGTTTGAAATGCAACGTTTACTTGGCCTGTATAGGTAGCAGTATCATTATAGTTTACAGCATCAGGACCAGTGCCATTAATATTTGTTACCCAAACTTTGAAATTATTTTGAGCTCCTGGGGTTAATGCAGCAGGATTAAATGTAACTAATTGAGAATTTGTGAAGTTTAATGGTGTCGCAAAATTAAATGTTTGAGAAACGGGTGCTGAAGCTCCCATTTGATACATTAAAGTCACAGAACTTACTGGGTCAAGTCCAAATGTAGTAAATCTTGCTTGAAATTGAGGATTTGTAGGTATATAACGTCCAGTTGGGTAAGCATTAGTTACTGCTACATCTTTTGAAGGCGGAACAAGCACTTTTATATTGTCTAAAGCCAATCCAAATAACCAATCACCCCCATCATTATATTTAAATGCTAATTGAACATTTGCCTGACCTAAAACTGGTGTTAAAGGCACTGCAATTGTTTGCCAAGAAGCACTACCTGTATTAAAAGTATACAATGATGTCCAAGTAGTTCCACCATTTGTTGAGTATAGAACTTCTGCTGTTTCTGGAACATTATTGTACGTTCCTTTGTAATATAGTGCATCAAATTGCAAATAAACATTTGACGAAAAACCTGTTAAGCTAAAAGAAGGTGTATTTAAAATATCTGCACTTTTATTGCAATTACATCCATCATCGTTTGTTGCAAGAATTCTTGTATGTTCTGGAATATCAAATGAAGTTGATGATAAAGAAGCACCAGTACCACTTTTGAAACCGCCATCTGTAGCTAATGTAGTTTGCGACATAGTTGCTGGGATAGCAGTACCAGTAGTTGTTTCAAAGTCTTCTTGCCAAATAATTTGGCTGTTTGCATTAGTGCTTAACAACAGAGCACTAAAAACAGAAAGTAAAAGTTTTTTCATTTTAGTATAAAATTTTAATGTAATTTGTAAAGATAATAAAAAAAGGATTCGAATGAATATTTTTTAGAGCTTATTTAATGGTTATATTACATCAATGTTAAAATTTGTCAAAGAGTTATCTTTTTTTTATTACCTTTGTTATAAAACTTTTTACTATGAAAAACCTAATACTATCTTTCATGCTTCTTTTTAGCTGCTACTCCTTCTTACAGTGATATAAATGTAGGTTATTGTGATTTTTGCGTATATAAAGACTTAACCAATAATCAAACATATATTAGATTTACATATTGTGGTGGACCAAATCCTCCAGCCCACCTTTCGCCAGAGATTGACACTACTCTACTTATCCCAATAGCGTATATAAAACCTAGTTCAAATTTATGTAGCCCAAAATTTGGTTGTATTGATATTTATTATAATATTACTCAATTCCCTCAGGTTATGAATGAGTTATTAAACCCTACTTTAAATAATCAGCCCCCCCCTTTTCTGAAATTTGAACTTGGTACATATGGGATGACTGGTGGAGGCTGTACTTGGACAGGTTATGGAAGTTGCCCACCTCCAAGACCAAAAGTAGCAGCTAGTTACTGCTATTCTGAATTAGGGAACTGTATTGGCGATTTTACTTATTCATATAACACTTCAAACCTAACAACTCCTAATAACTTTACTAATATCACTTTTTCAGATGTTGATATTTCGAATTCTTCCCAACAAATATTAGATGCATACAGTAACTCCCTGAGCCCTTGTGAATCGTATGGTAGTACCACAAATAGTCAAACATTATTAATAGAGGATATATGGGAATATGGTGATGGCACAACAGAAATACTATACACTACATTAAATAACCCAACATTAAATTCATCATATCAGCAAAGTGTTAAACCAAATCATAATTACCAAAACTCAATGAACGGCTACTGGAATATTTGTCATACTAAAAATATTTATAATGCTTGTATAACTGGATACTTGGCTAATGGAGATCCCAAAATAGGAAATAAGGAATTATTATTAAATTGTACTGTCTGTCAGGAAATTTGTCTTTTATATCAATTAGATATTGATGCATTAAATAAAGAAGGGGGCTCAAATTGTGATGCAAATTTTAATATTTATACTAATACTAAATTTAATAATATCCCTCCTAGTGAATTTTTGTATTCATTTCAAGATAATAGTAATAATAATCTAGTTAATTATATTTCTAGCTTGATGAATCCTAGCTTATGCAATCAAAATAGCCCCCCCTCAATAATAGTTACGGACACATGGGATGTTGATTGCTTTCCTCCACAAAATACACTACAATATACTAATTCAAATATATATTCTGCTATTAATTCTTCAACAACCTTTACAACACCTCCGTTACTTATCTCATTTTTTAGTACAAATTCAGCCACCGTTTGCCACAAAAAAACCTTTGAGATAGTTTGCAATACAAATAATCCTGATGATTTCCCCACAAAAAAAATCATTTCTGAATGTAAATCTTGTGTTGATTTATGCCTTAACAACCCACAAATAACAGAGAATACTGGATTTAGACCTGAAGGTGTGATACCAAATCCTGAAAGAAGTGATATTGCTATTTACCCTAACCCTGCTAATGATTTTGTAACTGTTTCAGTTGAAAATGCAACTGCTGAAACAACTATTACGCTTACTGATTTTGCTGGCAAAGTTGTTTATACTACAACTGCAAACGGAAATCACATTAGTGAAAAAATCAATACTAAAGGTTTAGCTAATGGTATTTACAATTTGACAATTAAATCAGCAAACGAAACTGCAACTCACAAAGTTTCTGTTGCTCACTAATTAATTTTTTAAAATACACTAAAAAGGCTGTCCTATGGGATGGCCTTTTTTTTACTCGACTATTCTTTGTAGATGATTTTTATTGAGAAAAAAATACGCCTAAATTATACCGATATACTGCTATAAGGGACAATAATGGTCTTAATTCCGAATGCACTCGAGATAACATCTGTATAAACCACTCTAAAGATTGGTCTGAACCAATTTAAGATGGTATTAATCGCAACTTTTAGCCATGTGGTTTGTCTATGTTAATTTTATTTAACTAAAGTCCTTTTTATTAACTCGCCATCAGCATAAACTTTTACATAATAAATTCCTTTGCTCCAACTGTGCGTGTCAATTTGTATTGAATTTTGTAGGGTATGGACATAAATTATTTGGCCTAAACTATTTACGATTTCTACCTTCCCTTCTTTTATAAAGGAATCACTTTGAATTGTAAAATTATCCAGTATAGGATTAGGATACATGGTCATATTTGAACTTGATGGGGTATAATAGAATACGGCATCAGGAGTACTAATATTACTGCAACCCGAAGAATAAAGAAAAACACTATCTGCTAAATCTCTAATTGCAGTGAATGTCAAGTTAGATGAACCTAAAGGAGTGTTTAAAACGGCGATTTGAATTTCATAGGTATTATTTGGCAGCATAGTAAGATCTCCTGTGCTAAGGATGAATCTTCTATCATTAGGTTGATGATTACACGCTCTTTCACTCACTCCACCAATTATGCTTGGATCATCGTAAAAGGCATAATTTATAGCAGTTCCTGCTGAATATCCATTGCATGCATTAGTTAGTTGGGTACTATCATGCCATTTGGATCTTGCTAACAAATAATAGTGTTCTGCTGTAGTTGGATTTCCAAAAGAAGTAAACGTATTATCATAAGTCATAAATGAACCCGTTGGGGATGAAATAAGAGGTTTTTTAAGTATGAGTAAACCCGTCTGGGTTAACTGTGATCCATACACAATATCCGTTGAGTCTCCATTATACCCTATAGCCAATTTACGTATAGAATCGCAACCAACATAATCATCAAATCCATAACCCAAATCCACATCGTCAAATATCGAAATACGGCAATTATGAAGTGGTATGGTATCAAAATAATGTATAGAAAAATCATAGAATGTTACATTTTGTATGGCTGGCAAACTATTGTATGCATATGCCGAGGCATGTATCTCCAACTTGCTCATAGCACCTCCAGATTCTGTATGGGGTTTTACGTCATTAAATACCCACCAAAGCATTTGCTCGCCTTTTATTTTGGGATAGTCTCCATCTAGCGCATTGTATATACTATCATTATTCACATCTACAAAGGGAGCCATATCTCGAGAAACTTGTATTTGGAACCCATTTTTTCCATTGGCATAAAGATTACCCTTTGCTGGCCAAGTTAAAATGGATAAAGGAGTATTAGAAAGTGTGTGTGTAGTAAGTGCCTTAAAGGAGTCTATCGTAGATAGATTTACTTTCCATATTTTATCCCAATTGTTTGAAGTAACTGCACTTATTGTATAAGCGTTATTTTCATCGAGTGGCCCTGTCCAATAGTCTGAACCTTTTTGTCTATAGGTTTGTGCACTTACATGCAGTACACTATTGTTTGTATCCATACCCGTTACCCATAGACCAAGTGCAAAATTAGAATGCTTTCCAGTACCTTTTGGAAATTCATAAGAGGATGCCAATGTAATAGGGTCGTGAAACATGTCGCCTTGCGAAAGAATTCCAGCTCGAACATTATTAATATCCAAGTATTCTATGGTAGTGGATTGTGAATAGCCATAAGATGATATAACTATTAGTATTGAGAGGAGGTTGAAGTTTTTCATATAATTCAATTTAATACTTAAAATTACCTGCGAGCACACAACAAGTCAATTGATTTGCGATTAACGGAAAATTATTTAGAGTAAGTTCAAAATTTAACAGCCTAAAATTTCAATATTTATATTTTCTGTATAAATCCAAATTATGCATTGGCATTCGCTAAAGGCATAAACGACTACCGATGATAATTTAATTTCTCCTAACTCTATACTCTGAAATTGGATTGGTATAGGTAATAAAATCAGTCCTTTCTGGTTACACTCTGGCAAACCCTCAAAGTAATTTTCTAAATCGATATAATATCGATATTACACAACTGGTATCTAAAAATAAAAAAAGCCGAATTCAATGAATTCGGCTTTATAATTTTTGTTTATCCTTCTTAGTTTACTCCCTTTTCTTTCATAATAACGGAAAGCCATTTTACCAACATAAACATTGCCAAGAAAGCTATAAAAACTAATGCAAAATTCATTAAGAAGAAATTGGATTTGTCTTCAAAGCCTTCCCAAAGACCCGATAATATACCTGCCAATTTATTTCCTACAGCGGTTGACAAAAAGAACCCACCCATCATTAAGGCTGTAATACGTGGTGGGCTCAGCTTAGATACTAAAGACAAACCCATCGGCGACAAACATAATTCTCCTACTGTAATCACTCCATAAGCCATAATAAGCCACCAGCTACTGGCTTTATCCGTTTCCATATTGGTAGCTTTTACAGCTGCAAACATCACAAAGGCACTCAAAGCGGTTATCAATAATCCCAATGCTATTTTCATAGCAGTATTAGGTTCTTTGCCTCGTTTTCGCATCCACCCAAAAAAGCCTACTACAACAGGCGTAAGCAATACTACCCAAAAAGGATTGATAGATTGATAGAGCTCAGCCGAAAATAGTTTTAGCGACTGACCTTCTGCTGGTTTGTTGGGCAAATTAGAAAAATATTTTGCACTTTTTTCGTCAGTAGCTGCACCTGCATTTGTAACTACCTGAGCCATATTTACTTTTTCTGCCACTGTAGCTACAGCTGCTGGCATTTCTCTGTCTGTATGATCTTCGGCCCACACGGTCAAGGCATCTCCATTTTGATGAAATACAGCCCAAAACACTATAATACATGCATACACTGAAAGTAAGGCCTTAATAGGTCTTTTGTCTTCATCATTAGCTTTCATCATTAAATATATAAAAAAGCCAATAACGGGCAAACAGCCAATAAGAAAGGCATCATTGGCGTCGGTTCCAAACAAATTGCCTGGTATCATCCAACCTAAAGCTCCAAAAACAAACATAGGTACGATCACAGATAATAAAATTTTACTCATGGGCATGTCGCCTGGCTGAACTGGCTTTATAACATCAGCATGTTTTATATGTTTTGTACCTAAAATAAAAATAAGCACGCCAACCAACATACCAACGCCTGCAGCATAAAATGCATAACCCCAACCATAATTAATACGCATATAAGCTGCAACAAAGTTGCACACAAAGGCACCTATATTAATTCCCATATAAAATATATTGAACCCAGCGTCTTTATTTTTTTTATAAGGCTCATCATTATATAAATTTCCTACCAAGGTAGATATATTGGGCTTGAAAAAACCATTGCCAAGTATAATAAGCAATAGTGCAGGATAAAACATGATGCCATTGGGCAGACCCAAACAAATATAGCCTGCAGCCATCAAAATACCACCTATAACTATAGATTTGCGATAGCCTAAAATACGGTCTGCTAATAACCCACCTATAAAAGGCGACAAATAGACTAATCCAATATACGTACCATATATGTCCGATTTTTTGGCAGCGTCAAAACCCATACCACCATTGTTGGCACTGTCCAACATAAATAATGCAAATATGCCTAACATAAGATAGTAACCAAAACGTTCCCACATTTCAGTAAAAAATAAATAATACAAGCCTTTAGGATGTCCTTTTTGTGTTTGTGTTTCCATATATAATTTTTATTGAATGCGAAAGATAATAAAAAAATTTAAAACACTATCTTTTTATCATATTTCTATAGTGGCGTTTACCTTTGCCTCCATGAATATTCTTATATTAGGAAGTGGTGGAAGAGAACACACCTTAGCTTGGAAAATAGCCCAAAGTAAACATTGTACTAAACTCTATATTGCGCCTGGAAATCCAGGCACAGCCACTCTTGGCACCAACTTACCTGTAGCAGTTACGGATTTTGAATCTATACAAAAAACAATAGAAGATTATTCTATAGGCATGTTAGTAGTTGGTCCTGAAGACCCCTTAGTTTTAGGTATTCATGATTTTCTAAATCCGTTATTTCCAGATTTACACATTATAGGTCCTTCGCAATATGCTGCCCAGCTTGAAGGTAGCAAGGCTTTTGCTAAAGAGTTCATGCAAAAAAATCGAATACCAACAGCAGCCTATAAAGAATTTACTTTAGAAAATTATGACACTGGTGTGACCTATATACAAAATCAAACATTACCTATTGTATTAAAAGCTGATGGCCTTGCTGCTGGCAAAGGCGTGGTAATAGCATCTACACATAAGGAAGCACTTGAGAGTTTTGATGCTATGATAAAGCAACAAAAATTTGGCAACGCTGGCAATAAAGTAGTTATAGAAGAATTTTTAGATGGTATAGAGTGTTCTTATTTTGCTATAACAGATGGCGAAAACTATTGCTTGTTACCTTCTGCCAAAGATTACAAACGAATAGGTCAAGGCGATACTGGATTGAACACAGGAGGCATGGGTGCTATTTCGCCCGTACCTTTTGTAGATGCAGCATTTCATGAAAAAGTTGTAGAACAAATTGTAAAGCCTACCATACAAGGTTTAAAAAATGACAATATGGACTATAAAGGTTTTGTTTTTTTTGGCCTTATCAAAGTAAACAATGAACCTTATGTAATAGAATATAATTGTAGGATGGGCGACCCTGAAACAGAAGTAGTGTTACCTCGATTAAAAAATGATCTTGTCGCAATTTTTTTACAATTAAAAAATAAAAACCTTACAACTCAGCAATTAGATTTTTCTGAGCAAGCAGCCGCAACCGTCATGGTAGTAAGCGGAGGTTATCCCGAGCAGTATGAAAAAGGTAAAAATATTGAATTGCCTTCTGTAGATGAAAATAGCCTAGTCTTTCATGCAGGCACTATGCTTCAAAATAATCAATTGGTGAGCAATGGAGGCAGAGTATTAAGCATCACATCGTTAAGCCTCAAGCTTGATGATGCCCTTCAACAGTCAAAAATAATAGCAAGGCAAGTAAAATTTGAAAAAGCCTATTTTAGAGAAGATATAGGATGGGAATTTGTTTAGTATTTTTTTCAATTTAAAAACTATATTATTTATAATAAAAATAAACTAAAGAGTACTTTTGTTTTCAACAATGCAAAACTCATTTTTATATTCTCTTTTATTTGTAACGCTTTTTTTATTTGCTTGTCAGGAAAATTCCACATCTCATGATGATGAAAAAGAAAATGCTATAGCTTCTATATTAACTCCAGATTCCACTGCGGCTTCGTTTCCTTTGATATTGGAACGTATAAAAAAAATTGACGAAACCTTAGTTCAACAAATTCCAATTTTAGCATTAATTCCTTTGGATGAAGAGCAACAACAAGCCTTTCAATTAGCCAAACAAAGTAAGGATTTTATTGAAAATCTTTATCACGAGCAAAGCAAAGTGGCCTATCGAAATGAATTATTTAATGTTTATAAAGCAAGACCACAAGAAATTCCTGCCAACTTTTCGAAAGGTAAAGTATACAAATTAGAGCTGTATAATTATGCGTTGAATCTTACCACTACTGCCATGGTTGATATTGTTTCTAACACAATAATACAAGTGCAAACTTTAAAAGGCACACAACCAGATATACCCACTTACCTTAAAGATCTTGCTATACAAATAGCCATACAATCGCCCGAAGTGATAAATGCACTTGGCTATAAGCCTGGCGAACAAGATGCGCTGATGGCAAATACTAAAACTGCACTCAACGAAACTCGCTGCGAACGAAGCCAACATTTGTGCGTAGCACCTACATTTACTATTAAAGACAAAGCTCTATGGGCCATAGTAGATCTTACTGACCACAGACTTGTAGGCATACGATGGACTCATACAGGACCAGAACAAACTGCAAAAAGAATAAGTGAAAAACGATTAAAGTTTGACAAAATCATGGAATGTTATTGTCAAAAAATGACCCATCTAAATAAAGACAACTGGGACTTTGACTATGTTATTACTACAAGTGATGGCTTGCGTATTTCTTCTGTGAAGTATCAAGAACAGCTAGTTATTACTAGTGCAAAAATAGTAGATTGGCATGTTAGCTATAGCAATACCGATGGATTTGGATATAGCGATGCTGTAGGATGCCCCGAATTTAGTCAAGCAGCCGTTGTGGCTATTAGTGAGCCAAGAGTAAGTGATATAATGGATGGAAATCAAAAAATAGGATTTGCACTTGAACAAAATTTTAGTAGTGAACAATGGCCTCAACCCTGTAATTACAACTACCTACAGCGTTTTGAATTTTATGCCGATGGGCGCTTTCGATCAGCATGTGCAAGCCTTGGTAGAGGATGCGGAAACAATGGAACGTATAGACCTGTGATGCGATTTTCTTTTCCAGACAATGATAATACTTTTAGTGAGTGGCTATCTAATAGTTGGAAAGTCTGGACAACAGAACAATGGAAACTGCAAAACGAAAACACAACAGCAACACCCGAAGGCTATCGATATAAAATAGAAAATAAAAGAGGACAAGGATTTGCTATAGAGCCAAATCATGGTCAATTTAACGACGGTGGCCGAGGTGATTTTCCATACTTATATGTAACGAAACTGCATGCTGATAAAGATGAAGGAGAAAATGATTTAGTAACAATAGGACCCTGCTGTAATACTGATTATCAACAAGGCCCTGAAAAATTTATAGAACAGGAGCCTATTGAAAATAGCAATATTGTATTATGGTATGTATGCCAAATGAAGAATGATGATAGAAAAGGAAATGAATATTGCTGGTCTGAAAGTTATTTAGAACATGGAGTATATAAAACTAAAGTATATCCTTGCTTAGGTGGTCCAATGTTTGTACCACTAAAAAAACAAAACCTGCCATGAAAAAATTAGTAGCATCATTGAGTTTTTTTCTTTTTATTTTTTCATTGATTGCATGCGAAGAAAAAATAGATGAAGATGAGCTTGCACAAATAGGAAGTAATAATTGCAGACAAATAGCCCCTTTTGTAAGTCATACGCCTATCAATCCCATACGAGCAGCATTCTCTTCGGATGCACAAGGCATCAAAGGTATTGAGTTAATACAGCTACCCTTACATGAACATGATTCTATTATTCGTTATCATCATCCTTCATGGGTAAAATATGGCTATATGGGCTCTGTAGTAACCGATGATAAAGGCAATGCTTATACGTTTCCCATACCTTTTGTAAATACACTCAATCAAACTTTTGAAGAAATAAATAGTATTTATAAAATAGATGCCAATACCGCCGAAATGAGTAGATACTTAAAACTACCCAAACAAGACTCCACACAAGGTATAGTACCTTATGGATTATTGGGTATCTATTTTGATTGTCATGGAAAAATTTTATATGCCGCTAGTGTATCTGGAAGTACACGTGACAAAGAAAATGGAACTATTTATGCAATTGATTATAATACCAAAGAAATTGTAGATACGTATCATGGTATAGATGCTTTTGGCCTTTGTGTAGGAGGAGTTACTGGCCAAAAAAGATTGTTTTTTGGTTCGGGTAGAAATGCCAGTATATACTCTTTAGAGCTAAGCAAAAAAGGTAAATTCAAAGGCAAACATCAACTCGAATTGAACTTAGACAACTTGGGTCCACGTGGAGATGACAAAGCCAGAAAAATACGATTTGACAAATCAAATAATATGATTATACACGGCATTGAATTCAACTATAGTTTGGCAGCACCATCTATTAAACCCGAAACCGTTTATAAATTTGGATATAATTTTGAAAAAAAACAATGGGTTTTGATGGAATTACATTAATGAAAATAAATAGATTCTCTTATATCCTGTTTTGTTTTTTTACCTTAACGTTTTCAGGTTGTGAGCAATCTGATTTAAAAAGTGCAACAAGTGAAATTGGACATCACTTTTTTTTTGACAAAAGACTTTCATTTAATCACACCAAATCTTGCGCTAGCTGCCACGCTCCATCTTTAGCTTTCTCAGATGGATATAGAACAAGTATTTCTGCCGAAGGCAAAAGCGTATTACACAATGCCCCATCATTACTCAATATAGCTGCTATGCATTTTTTTGATTGGGCCAATGATAGCATACAAGATTTGGAAACTCAAATGCATAGACCTTTGTACAATCACAATCCGATAGAACTCGGTTTAGATATACACTGGAACGAACTTAAGACATTGATTATTCAAGACAAGACTTATCAAAAGCTTTTTAAAGAAGCTAATATTTCTATCGACAGTATTGGTCCAGAAATAGTTATACATACTATTACTGCTTATCTAAAACAACTTAATAGTCTTCAAAGTCCTTATGACTCTTTTCTGAAAGGCAATCAACATGCATTACGTGAAGAACAACAACAAGGTATGAAATTATTTTTTTCATCTCGATTAAAATGTTCAACTTGTCATGGCGGAATCTATTTTAGTAATGCAACTATCAACAACAAAAAGGATAGTGTTTATTTCAATATTGGACTATACAATATCAAAAATCAACACAGCTATCCTTATGAAGATTTTGGTTTGGGTATGAATACACATCTTGAAAAAGATAATGGCCGATACAAAGTGCCTTCACTACGAAATGTAATGATAACATCTCCATATATGCACGATGGAAGCCTTGCAAACATACAAGACGTCATTAAACACTATGCACAAGGTGGCAGTGTTGATTCGCTTAATCCTCATATAGGCAATGGCAAAAACAATACGTATAAACACGCCAATATACAGGGTTTTAGCATAAGCGATTTAGAAAAAAAAGCCTTAATTTCTTTTTTAGAATCGCTTACAGATACATCATATCTTCATCAAAACTATTTTTTAAATCCTTGGGAAAATTAATGTGTGAAGAAGATATGTAAGATATTTTTTTTAATTTTAAAAAATGGACAAGGTTAATCAAATACCAGTACAAGCTATTATAGGAACAAGAACATATAAAATATTAGTTGCTCCCGATGAAGAAGAAAATGTGCGATTGAAACTAAAAGAAATTCAAAGTATATATAACAACACAAAAAAACAATTTCCAAACAGAGATGAGCAAGATTATTTATCTATGACCATACTACATTTTGTAACACAGTTAAATGAACTTTTGCCCAGCACTACTTCCGACAAACAAGACCTGAGCGAAATACAAGAAAAATTACAAACATTAAAAACTATTTTGTCTCGATGAACAATAGCGATATAGCTTCCATCATTTCATTGTATGCCAAATTATTAGATATACATGGAGAAGAATCCATGAAATCTAAAACTTATGCCAATATGGCTTTTCAAATAGATCGACTAGAAGAGCCTTTAGCTAGTATGGATATACTTAAATTGGAAAAAATAAGGGGCATAGGAAAACAAAGTGCTATGAAAGTGAAAGAAATTATTGATAACAATAGTTTTCAGGCATTGGAAGAATTGATTGCTAAGACACCATCGGGCATACTTGAATTACTCAAAATAAAAGGAATAGGGCCTAAAAAAATAGGAGTCATCTGGAAAGAATTAGACATTTCATCTCCAGGTGAATTGCTGTATGCATGTGAAGAAAACAGACTGATAAAATACAAAGGATTTGGCGAAAAAAGTCAACAAAGCATCAAAGAAGCTGTTTCATATTACTTAGCGCACCAAGGTTTTTACTTGTATGCGCAAGTAGAACCTATAGCTCAACAACTTTTATCTTTCTTTAAAACAATCTTTGGAGAAGAAGCTGCTTTTATAACTGGAGCTTTTAGAAGACAAGAAGATATTATTGAGCAATTAGAATTTGTACTTAAAGTACCAGATTATTTGATTGAAGAGGCTCTAAGTAATAATGAATTTTTTAAGGAAATTCAAATTGAACAAGGTGAGTTCCGATATCAATATCAAAATCAAATAAACATCATATTGTATACTGATACCGATGAAGGCGACAGCGTTCTTTTTTTCACAAGCAATACAGAAGACTTTAACGAAATGTTTCAAGAACGTTTTGAAGAAACGAATTTTTTTCAAACTGAAGAAGAAATTTTTAATGAAAGTACACAATTCTATATTCCGCCATATGCAAGAACAACACATTCCTTGATGAATGAGAATATTGAAGACAAAATTTTAAATTGTATTGATCTAAAACATATCAAAGGCATCATACATAATCATAGTACCTGGAGCGACGGATTACATACAATAGAAGAAATGGCTCAACGTTGTATTCAACATGGATTTGAATATTTAGTTATGAGTGATCATTCACAAACTTCTTTTTATGCTAATGGACTAAGTCCTGATCGAATTAAAAAACAACAAGAAGAAATTGATTTCTTAAATGAAAAACTATATCCTTTTAAGATTTTTAAAAGCATAGAGTGCGATATACTCTCAGATGGCAAATTGGATTATGATGACAATATTTTGAATAGTTTTGATTTAGTCATTGTTTCTATACATCAAAATTTACAGATGACAGAAGAGAAGGCTATGTTACGTCTTCTTGAAGCTATCAAACACCCTTGCACAAATATACTTGGGCACCCTTCGGGTAGACTATTATTGAGCAGAAAACCATATCCTGTTGATTATGAAAAACTCATCGAAACTTGTCAGCTACATAATGTAGCTATAGAAATCAATGCCAATCCAAGACGATTGGATTTGGATGCACAATGGATTTCGTTGGCTGAAAAAAACAATGTAAAATTGTCTATCAACCCAGATGCACATAGTATGGAAGGCATTATGGATATTCGATATGGAGTGCTTAGCGCACAAAAAGCCTTGTTATCTTTTCAAAACAATTTAAGCTCCTATTCTTTATTGGAATTTGAAAAATATATAAGCATGCAAAAAGAAAAGCGATAACTTATTTTTTACTCAAGTAGTTATAATCTTTTAATAAGATTTCTAAAAAGCTATCTTCAGGCATATCTGTTTCTATTTGTAGCACTGATTTTATTTTATCGGCTACTCGAATAATGTGTTGTGTAATATTTGACTTTTCGTGTTGTTGTAAAATATTATGAATGATATTGATATCTCTATCACTCAATCGCATTACCTGTGGAAACGTAACCTGATATGAATCTGTATTAAACTCCTGAAATATAGTATCGCTAATTTTGTATGGCAATTTTTTCAACACAACTGTAGTACCAGCTGCAAAGTCGCCCAATCGTTGTTGATGCTTTGATGTAAGGTATATCACAAAAGACAATAAACTGCCTAACATCATGATAAGACCCAATGTGAGCTCTTTAGAATAAATAATATATATAAGCCCCCAAATCAAACCTAAATCAAAAAAACGCAATAACCACCTAAGCATACACTGACTTACATTGGCAAATTCGCCATTTAAATTTATAACTTTAATACCAAACAACATTTTTCCCAAACTCTGACCATTATTAAACAATTCAAAAATAAAATGGTACAAAAGCATAGGTATAACAACCATAATTTCATATATACCAACACCAGAAAAAAGCCTTGTATCAAATATTTTAAAAAAAAGAAGAGACATACCCCAACGATAAAGATTCATTATAAACCCATCTACTATCCACGCAAATAGTCTGGAATGAAAACTTGCCGTTTGAAAATTTAGTTCAATATTAAAAGGCGTCTTTACTTGCAACAATGCCATATAGTAAATTTATAAATATTCGAATGAATAAAAAATTTTATTAGACCACATTTCATATTAATTTTAGAGTTTGGATGAGAGAAGGAAAATTTATTGATCAAAATGTGAAACGCTGGATGGGTTATCTCGAAACCAGCAATGACCCCGATGAACAGGCATCTCGCTTTGTACATCTATTAGATGACCTTAGCTATTCTAAAACGCATTATAAAGATAGCAAAACTACTAAGTTTATTAATGGCTTAGCTGCTAAACAATATCAAGCCATTTATCAACACAAAAAATTAGATTTTGGTCGTTTAATTAGTTTTTGGAAATATGAGCTTCCTATACTTTTTGCCAAGTATCAAAAAATATATCTTTTTACACTGACTTTTTTTATTGCCAGCGTTTGTATAGGCGTATTAAGTTCGCAACAAGATCAGGAATTTGTAAGAAGTATATTGGGCGATGACTATGTAAATCTTACAGAAGACAATATTCAGAAAGGCGATCCATTTGGAGTTTACAAAAAGCAAAATGAATTTGATATGTTTATTCAAATAGCTAGTAATAATATTCAAGTTTCATTTTTCGTATATGCTTTAGGTATTTTGTTTGGCATTGCCACCTTATATTTATTATTCACGAATGGGCTTATGTTGGGTACATTCGAACAACTTTTTTTCGCTAAGGGGCTTGGATGGCAATCTATTTTAGTTGTTTGGATACATGGCACTATCGAAATAGCATCTATAGTAATTGCTGGCACAGCAGGGCTTATATTAGGATTTTCTTTTTTATTTCCAGGCACCTACACTCGTATTCAATCATTGCGAAAAGGTGCATTAGACTCCGTCAAAATTATTATAGGACTTATTCCATTTTTTTTAACTGCCGCATTTTTAGAAGGATTTATCACTCTACATACAAGCATGCCCAAAGCTGTTAGTATTTCTATTTTAGCACTTTCGTTTCTTCTTATACTTTGGTATTTTACTATTTATCCTTTACTACTTAGGAGAGCAGGTGCTCAATTTATACAAGGTAGCATTCATTTTGAAAAACCACAATCATGATTCGTTTACTTGTATTTATTTTATTTTTTTTATTAAGTGCGAGTTTCACATATTGCCAAAGCTCTATTGGCGATACTACAAGCATTAATGAATTGTACGAACCGATAGACGGTGAAAATGAAGACACTTACAACGATGAAGCCTATGATGATATTGATGAGTCTTCTGAAAATTCAAACTTTAGACTCCGTAAAATATCTCACAGCAGTTGGGAGAAAATTTTAAAAGACAAAGAATTTGTATATTCTCATGCTAAGAAAAAAATTAAAAAGGAAAAAAAACCATCACCATTTTGGGAATTATTAGGCGCTTTTTTGAGTAGTTCTTTTTTTAAATTTTTACTTTATGCTATTGCAATTTTTGTATTATTATTTGTGCTTTTTAAACTATTTTCTCAAACAAATTTTAGTTACTTTTTCAGAAAAAAGAAAAAAGAATCTACCGCATATGAAACCGATTATGAAGAAGTACTCTCCATTGATTGGGATAAAAAAATTGAAAGTGCTATAGCCGAAAAAAATTACAAATTGGCTACACGCTATCTGTATAATAGCACACTTCAAAAATTAAATGAGCAAAATATCATTACATATCATAGCGAAAAAACCAATTGGGAATATTGCATGCAACTTTCGGGTACTTCTTTTGAGATGCCGTTTAAAGAACTCACTCAATATTTTGATTATGTATGGTATGGACAGTTTCACATAGCTGTTTCACAATTTCAGCAAATTCATCAAAAGTTCAACACGTTTCATAGTAGTTTATATGCTTAAAAAATATTTTCTATATGGCCTCCTTACAGTGTTGATACTAATTGTACAAGCCTGCAACAATAAAAAGGAAACAGACTGGTCTGAAAACTATGATAGAAATAATAAATCGCCTTATGGTTCATATATAGCTTATCACAGTTTATCAGAAATATTTCCTAATTCAAAAATAACGGCTGGCCGGAAGGTAATGAGCGAAATTGAAAAAATCAATTCGGATTATGATTTCAATACACATAGTGGAAATTTTTTTATTGTAACTGCATTTTCTTTCCAAATAGACTCAAGTGAAATGAGTAGCATAGAACAATTTATTGAAAATGGAAATGGACTGATGATTTTTGCTAAACACTTTAGCGACAATATTCTTCGAAAATTTAATTGTCAAATAGATACTGAACATAACAACACTTCATTTTATAGTAAAGACACATCGCTTAAACAACAATTTTATATCTACGATGATCAAGCCTTACAACTTTTTACTTTTAAAGGCAGAAAGGGCAATCATTATTTCGATATAGATATAAAAAATTGTGGCAATACAAATGTGCTCGGATTTGCTGATTCATTAGATCAAGCCAATTGTCTTTACAGAAATGAAGGCAGTGGTTTCATAGCTCTTCATCACAGCCCAATAGTACTTAGTAATTATTTTTTGTTACAAGAAAATAACAGAGCCTATTACGAATATTTATTTAGTCGCTTTAGCACTACCATCAAAAGAGTATCATGGTTTACATACAAATTTAAAGCAGCTGGAGAAGTAGAAAAAAGAAATACACTATGGAATTTACTAAGACATGTAGCTTTTAAAAAAGCTTTTATTATCATAGTAGTCTTAGTTTTATTGTATGTACTATTTAATATTAAAAGAAAACAACGGATTATTCCAATAGTAGAATATGAAAAAAATACCTCATTAGATTTTGTTGAAACTATTGGAAATATTTATTATAATCAAAAAGACAATAAAAAACTATCGCTTAAAATGATTCAATATTATTTAGAATCAATACGAAGCAAATACAACTTATCGACTAAAACATTAGATGAAGAATTTGCATTTAAGCTTTCCCAAAAACTTGATCAACCCTATCAAGAAACCAATACATTTATCATCTATTTAGATTACATTCGTAATGCGCATTCCGTTCACGATACTGACATAAAATATCTTTATACTATACTAAAAAAATTCAGCTAAACAATATCATGGAAACACCCCTATTTGAAAATAGAATTGAAATAGAAACACTCAATCAAGAGCTATCGCAAGTGCGACAAGAAATAAGCAAAGTTGTAGTAGGCCAACAACACGCTATTGATTTGATATTAATAGCCTTACTTTCGAATGGACATATCTTGTTAGAAGGTGTGCCTGGAGTAGCTAAAACACTCACAGCTAAACTGCTTGCCAAAACACTCGATGTTCCTTTCTCACGTATCCAATTCACACCCGATTTGATGCCAAGTGATGTTATAGGCACTAATGTTTTTAATCCTCAACAGGTTACTTTTGAATTTAAAGCTGGCCCCATATTTAGCCAAATAATTCTAATTGATGAAATCAATAGAGCTCCTGCAAAAACACAAGCTGCACTCTTTGAAGTAATGGAAGAGCGCACCATCACCATAGATGGCGTACAACATACCATGCAAGATCCTTTTATGGTTTTAGCTACTCAAAACCCCGTAGAGCACGAAGGCACCTATGCTTTACCAGAGGCACAACTTGACCGATTTTTATTCAAAATAATAATAGCTTATCCTAATACAAATGAAGAATTAGAAATATTAAAAAGGCATCATGAAAATTTTAATTTGCACGATATGATAGCTACCGTACAAAAAGTCATGTCATCTGAAAGTATAGCTAAACTAAAAAATATACTAAAACAAGTTAAGGTTGATGAGTTTATTTTAAAATACATAACTCAAATAATACAAAAAACTCGTAGTCATGGTAGCTTGCAATTAGGTGCTTCGCCAAGAGCTTCAGTAGCTTTGCTACAAGCCTCTAAAGGTTTTGCCGCTATACAAGGTAGAGATTTTGTAACACCCGACGATGTTGTACATATTAGTCTTCCAGTATTAAGACATAGAATTATGCTTTCGGGCGAAAAAGAAATGGAAGGTGTAAGTGCTGATGATGTGTTACTAAGTCTTATTAAAGAAATAGAAGTGCCTAGATAGGACTATTTTTTTGTTAGGTACATGCTACACAAAGTTGTAGTATGTGCTAAAGTATCTCGATAAGATAAACTAATATTTATAGATCCTTCAAAATAATTTCCTTGACCACTCACATAGTAGTTAGCGCAAGTATTTTGCATAGGTATCACAAATGAAGTTTTTTCTGGAGTAATGGTAGCGTTTATTATAGCATTGCTGCACAAAACGCCTAAATTATTAAGTCTTAATTGTGTGGCATCTCCAGACACATCTCCTATAAAAACAGTATATAAATTACTATTGGTATTACAATCGTCTAAGACATCGTAAGAACCGATAAACTTTGCACTCCATTTTGTACTACAATGTGCATCTTCAAATCCATCAGGGCATTGGCAAAGACCATTAAAACAGTTACCTCCATTAAAACAAACTACATCTTTACAGGGTTGTACCGTAGTAGTATCATTGTATTTTATATCTTTCTTTTTGCATGACTGAAAAAATACTATGCTAAAAGTAAAAAGTACTACTATAGATGTAGTAAAAAAAGTAAACCATTGCTTCATATCATAAAGATAAATGATTTAGAACGAAAAATAATTTTTTATTATAAAATTCTAATTATTTTTTTGACGAAGATATTCTTGATTGCCCACGTCTTCATAGTTGGTATAAACAGCACACCAATGGCCTATTAAAGATAAAGCCCAAGCAGCAGTAATCCATATGCCCCAAGGATAAACCCAATGATCTTTAGCTCCTTGTCCAAAATACCAAAATGCCCATAATGTAGCATTAGCAATTAAAAAAACGATGACATGCAATACGAAATTGCTTTTTTGTTTAGCTGTTGGTATAATCTTATTAAGCATATAAAAGTTATATTTGAAATGCAAATTTAGGTTGTAATCCTTTATTTTAAAAGAAAAACTTTGGATTATCTATAAAACATTATTCAGTTCCAATGCCATTGAATCTTTCTTCTTATGTTTAATAACCTATGTTATTTGTATTGCAAAGTCAATCTTATTGTTTAGAGTGCCTTATACTAATCTTAAATTGGTTTCAGACCAATTTTTAGAGTGGTTAATGCTGGTATTAGTGATGTTCAGACCATTTTTTTGGTCTGTTACAGTAGTATAATCGCGGTATTAGTTATAGATAAAATAAGAAAGTTTTGGTACAAAACAACTACTGAATACTCAAAAAAAGAGGCTGTCGTTTCACGACAGCCTCCTTACGATTAATTTTTAAAAATACTTATTGTTTAATTAATTTAGTTTGTTGGGCCTTACCATCAGAAACTAATTCTACAATATATGTACCACTTGCCAAATCTTTAATATTAATATTTTTTACTAAAGAAGCTGCAAATGTTTCTTTTTTCACTAAGCTACCATTCATAGCATATATATTAATAGTATTTTCTCTACCAGTAATATTGGTCATTAAGAAATGAGTAGAAGCTGGGTTAGGATAAATTGCAAAAGTGCTTTCAGTTACATTAACTGTTGAAACAGGCCATGTAGGAGCTACTTGAAATCCTAATGTATCTTTTTGTTGACCATAAGCAACGCTATCTTCTAAAAATTCTACATTTTGCATATAGTTAAAACCAGCAGGCGATTCTAAAGTATTGTCTGAATTAAGAACACCATATACTATTGGCAAAATAGAAGAATTTGAAGTACTTAAAGCATATTGTGAAGCATTGTGGAAGTAGCATTTTTCTGCTACAGATATCCAAGGTGTTTCTGTAGAAAGTACTCTTGGTTGTGACACACCCCCATTTCCAGTGTTGTAATTCATACCATATAAGAAACGAGCTGTATTATTATCAATTACGGTATCGGTACCGCCAATATTAACTACTATATTATCAGTCCAAGTAAATAAGATATTATCTCCAGCTTCATTTTTAGAAACTTGCAATCTATTATCTTCACTATTGGCAACCAATGAACCATTATTATCTGTTAAACCTATAGAGTCAGCACGCAATTGTTTAACATCATCTATAAAATGCAAAACAAAACGATCAATGTTTTTGTCGTAAGATAAGTCAAAGAAATTGCTTGCACGAACAGAATAACCATTTCCCGCAGTAATTTCTGATTCAGAAGAACCATAACCCATGCCAAAAAACACATGTGGTTCTCCATTGTTATCTACAGCCATATCACTTTCAAAAGCTGTAGTTACAGCGTGAATCACATTAGTACCTGTTGTTGGAGTTGGATATACAGTTTGTATTAAATTAAAGTCATTTAAATTTACAATGTATGGACCTTCCCAAGTAGTACCACCATCAGATGTTCTATAAAAATTAATATCATATACTTCATTAATGTTTGGATCTACTTCATCACGAAGATCACCTAAAAAGCTAATCCAACCATTTTGACCTGAAGGATCAAAATCAATATTATAAGAATTTCCATGGTAGTCTTTGTGTACGTCCCATCCTGGAATTAATACTTTATTAGTAGTCCAGTTTACTACATTACCAGATTTAGTACCTTTTAATACTATAATTTCTCCAGTAAAGTTATTAGATAAATCTAATGCATTTGAAATAGCCCAAAATGTGTTAGGACCGCCTTTAGACAAACTTGTAATAACACCTATATCGCCATTATTAATTTGAGCATTAGTGCTTGTAAAAGTAGAAGCAGCATTGTCTAATCTTGCAGCACCTACTGTAGAGCCCTGCCAGTCGCCATTGGCATGGTAAGTACCTAAATATTGCATATAAACGTTAGCAGCGTTTGTTGCATTAGCACTATTATCAATTTGACATTGAGGATAGCGACAGCTTACAGCAGCATTATCAGCACTTGGGTTCAATACACCTTGATTTAAGGTAAATGTACCACCATTATTTGTTGATACATCATAGCGATACATAGCTGAATTGTCAGTTGCAAAAACAGTTGGGTCTGAACGATGTATAAATACAACACTCGAACAAGCTGTAGATACACCCACACTATGCATATTAGCGTTTAATAGGGTAAACATGTTGCCAGCAGATCCTAAAGGAATAACCTGAGCTTGCGCACTTAAAGCAGCAAAGGTTACTAAAGAAAGTAATAATTTTTTCATGTTAAAGTTTATTTTTATTAATTGTTATTAGCAAATATAACAAAAAAATAATTGAAAAAATACCCTACCTAAGAGAATTTTCTATTGTGTATATATAAATTTTCAATACACTATTAACAATTGAAAATAAAAAAATGTAGGTTTGCTTAATGAATTGTACAAATTCTATATCCAATACTGAAGAAAGAATAAAAAAACCAAATTGGTTACGCGTCAAACTACCCATAGGCGAAAATTACAAACAAGTTCGAAATTTAGTAGACAAACATAAATTACATACTATATGCGAAAGTGGCAACTGCCCAAACATGGGTGAATGCTGGGGCGAAGGCACTGCTACCTTTATGATATTGGGCAATACATGTACTCGTTCTTGTGGATTTTGTGCTGTAGCAACTGGCAAACCTGACGCTGTAGATTGGGACGAGCCGCAACGTGTGGCAGAGGCTATATTTTTGATGAAAGTAAAACACGCTGTATTAACAAGTGTAGATAGAGATGAATTGAAAGATGGTGGTTCTATTATATGGTCTAACACCGTCAAAGCTATACGAAGCCTTAGCCCTAAAACTACCCTCGAAACGTTAATTCCTGATTTCAAAGGCGAAGAAGAAAATATTCAACGCATAATTGACGTAGCACCCGAGGTAGTTTCTCACAATATTGAAACCGTTGAGCGTTTAACACGTCAGGTAAGAATACAAGCAAAGTATCATCGGAGTATGTCTGTAATTCGATATTTAAAAAAAGGTGGTATGCGCACTAAAAGTGGCATCATGCTTGGACTTGGTGAAACAAAAAATGAGGTTATCCAAACCCTTCAAGACTTATATGACAATGGATGTGATGTAGTAACCATTGGTCAATATCTACAACCGACACCAAAACACTTACGAGTAGCTCGCTTTGTACACCCAGATGAATTTCAAGAATTTAAGGAAATTGGATATAAAATCGGTTTAGACTATGTAGAAAGTGGCCCCCTTGTACGCTCCTCTTACCACTCCGAAAAACACCTTTTTACAGGAATACAAAAAATATAATACCATGAAAAGAAGAGAATTTATTACCAACACCGCACTTGCTACTTTAGGCACTTCTCTATTATTCTCTCCCCTATCTGGCTTTTCATTAGCTAGCAACGATGAGTTCAAACTGCCCGATTTTTTATATCCCTATGATGCTTTAGAGCCTTTTATAGATAAAAAAACAATGCAAACTCATTATGAAAAGCATCATGCAGGCTATGTAAAAAATCTGAACGCTGCCCTCCAAACAAGTCACCTCAAAGGAAAAAGCTTACTCAATATTTTATCTACTCTCGAAAATACGGAATCCGACTTAGCACTTAGAAATAATGGTGGAGGGCATTATAATCATACACAATTTTGGGAAACAATGACTCCAGGAGGCTCTCCAAAACCCTCTATGGATTTTTTAGCAGCCATCATAAAAGATTTTAATTCATTTGATCAATTTAGTCGTTTGTTTATTGAAAAAGCCACTAAACATTTTGGATCCGGATGGGCTTGGCTTTGTTTACATGAAAATAAAAAATTATTCATATCATCTACACCAAATCAAGATAACCCATTAATGCGTGGTATCGTTTCCGAATTTGGGATACCACTACTTGGAATTGATGTTTGGGAACATGCCTATTATTTGCAGTATCAAAATAAGCGCAGTGAGTATATCGTGAATTTTATGAAACTTATCAATTGGGATATTATTTCAAAACGATATACTGCAGCTTTGAAAACAAAATAATGAAACTTAAACTCTTTTATTTATTACTTGTTGTTTTTTCTATTTCAAAAATTAAGGCTCAGTCCTTTGCAAAATTAGATTCAGCATTTAGCACGCTCAAAAAGAAAAATACATTTCAACATGCATCTATTAGTTTTTCGCTAATTGATATTCAAAATAGAAAAACATTGTATGAACACAATGCCACTGAAATGCTTGCACCTGCATCTACACTTAAAACGTATACTACTGCCACAGCCTTAGATGTATTAGGACAAGACTTTACATACACAACAAGAATTACATTTCAAGGTACTATCAGTAAACAAACAGCCGTAGGCAATATCAATATATATCCCAGTGGCGATCCCAGCTTTGGTAGCGATCGATTCAAAGAAACAAATGCTCAAAAAATAATTCAACAAATTATTTCATCCATCAAAAAACTAAATATCACAAAATTTTATGGCGACATCGTTTTTAAACCTTCAACATTTGAATCCTATGCTATCAATACACATTGGCTAGCAGAAGACATTGGCAATTACTATGGAGCCGGATATTATCCTTTTAATTGGCGAGAAAATAAATTTGAACTCAACATAGCACCTTATGATAAAACCTTTGTAGCTACAAGTAACACAGCCAACTTAAACAACAATGAATTTTGTTTTGAAATAAAACATACCGAAGGTGCCACAACAGAAGAAGTTTTTGCTTATGTAGAATCAAAAGGTTCCTGCCACTATGTGCTCAAAGGAAATTTAAACAACAAAGAAAAATCATATAATCTTCAATTAGCCCGCTTACATCCAGATGAAGATTTTAAAAAAGAACTAGTTCAAAATATTCAAAAAGAAATTTCTTTTTTTCCTCAAAAAATAAAGCTCAGTAACGAAATAGAAAAGCCATTAATAAACATTCAGTCTCCTCCCTTATCTACACTTGTTTATTGGTGCAATCAAAAAAGTTTGAATCTATATGCAGAAGCTTTTTGTAAAACCATATCGCAAAAATTGTTTAAGAAAGGAACTTGGGATTTAGGCACTACTGCTATGAAACGATTTGCAAGCAATCAGCAAATAAATGTCAAAAAGGTTGTATTATATGATGGCAGTGGTCTAGCACCAGACAATAGAATTAATACTCAAATTATGGCTTCTCTTTTGCAATCTTATACTAAAGAAAAATATTATACTACTTTCTACGAGAGCTTACCTTCTATCAATGGGCTAATCATGAAAAGTGGATACATAGGTGGCACTCGTTCTTATGCCGGCTATATAACACTTAAAGATAGTACAAAAGCCAGCTTTGCTTTTATAGTACACAACTATAGTTGTACGCCCAAACAAGCCAAAATAGAAATGTTTAAAATTTTAGATATGCTAAAATAATTCAATGCACAAAAAACTGTGTCATTAAAGTGCTGTTTGCTTGTATTAATTTTAATTTATAAAGCCCTTTGGCCAAATTGGACGTATTTATTTCAATCTCCTTTGAACGAACTTTTTTTTCTAAAACAATTCGTTCTATACTATCCCAAAGCTGTAGCTGACAAGGCACAGATGCGCACTTTCGTCGTATAGTTACTCTCATGGATTTTTAGTTTTGTAATAGTAGTAACTATAAAAATGATGCCAAACTTTATTTCAAAAAAAAATATTCCTACCTTTTAATAAAAATATGATATTAATTTTGAATAATCTATGATTCCAACTTTTCATTCACCTATAGTAGATCAAGTAGGTATAGAAGAACGGGTAGCCCGTTTTAACACTAGGAGTATTAAAAAAAATACAAAGTTGAGTGCTCTTAAATTAGCATTAAACATGATAGACCTTACAACATTGGAAGGCAAAGACACTTCTGGCAAAATAAAACAAATGTGTTATAAAGCCCAACACCTTGCAGATGATATAGAAGGACTTCCACATGTGGCCGCAGTATGCGTATATCCTATACATGTAAAAACTGCCAAAAAAGCCTTACTACAGTCCACCATAAAAGTAGCTTCTGTAGCCACTGCTTTTCCAAGTGGCAATAGTAGTAGAAAAGTAAAATTAGAGGATGTAAAAATGGCCATACAAGAAGGTGCAGACGAAGTGGATATGGTCATTAGTAGAGGTGAATTTTTGCAAGGAAATTATAATTATGTATATGATGAGATTGCTGCTACCAAACAAATTTGTGGCACTGCTCGTCTGAAAGTAATATTAGAAACAGGCGAACTTTCTACCTTAGATAATATTCGCAAAGCAAGTGATATAGCCATATTGGCCGGAGCAGATTTTATCAAAACATCTACAGGAAAAATACAGCCCGCTGCTACTATGCCCGTCACACTTGTTATGCTACAAGCTATAAAAGACTACTACGACCAAACGGGCATCATGGTAGGTATGAAACCTGCAGGTGGTATTAGTACTGCCAAACAAGCTATACAATATTTAGTAATGCTCTATGAAACACTAGGCGACGCTTGGCTTTCTAATGAATGGTTTCGTTTTGGTGCCAGTAGTTTGGCAAACGACATTCTTTTACAACTTGGCAAGGAAAAAAATGGTATTTACTACAGCAAAGATTATATATCATTAGACTAATATTTTAAACAATGGCAATCAAAAAAAATAATTCAAAAACGCTATCTTCTTCTCAGAAAAAAATAAACACTACAGGTTCTATTTTTAGTCGTTTAGATCCCGCATTGGAATCTACTGAACATGTAGAAATAAAATCACAGTATGATCATTTTATCAATGGTAAATTTATAAAACCACAAAGCAAACAATATTTTGACACTATCAATCCTGCCAGTGGAAAAAAAATATCGAGCATCGCTAAAGGCAATGAAAAGGATATAGATCTTGCTGTAAAATCAGCATCAAAAGCATTTGCTTCTTGGAGTCAGACAAAACCACATATACGAGCAAAATATATTTTCAGAATAGCTCGAATGATACAAGAACGAGCTCGCGAACTTGCAGTAATAGAAACTATGGATGGAGGCAAGCCCATACGAGAAAGTAGAGACATCGATATACCATTAGCAGCTAATCATTTTTTTTATTATGCTGGCTGGGCCGATAAACTTGAGTATGCTTTCCCGAATAAACAACCCAAACCACTTGGTGTAGCAGGACAAATTATACCTTGGAACTTTCCTCTATTAATGGCTGCTTGGAAATTGGCTCCAGCATTAGCTACTGGAAATACTATAGTATTAAAACCTGCCGAATCTACTCCACTTACAGCACTCAAACTTGCCGAAATCATACAAGAATCTGGCTTGCCAGATGGCGTAGTCAATATTGTAACGGGCTTTGGAGATACAGGTGCTGCTTTGGTTAATCATCCTTTAGTAGATAAAATTGCTTTTACGGGTAGTACGCCTGTAGGAAAATATATTCAAAAAGCTATTGCTGGTACTGATAAAAAAGCAACTTTAGAATTAGGAGGCAAGGCAGCCAATATTATTTTTGATGATGCCCCAATAGATCAAGCTGTAGAAGGTATTGTAAACGGTATTTTTTTTAATCAAGGGCATGTATGCTGTGCAGGAAGCCGACTTTTTGTGCAGGAAAATATTGCTACTCAAGTAATAAAAAAATTAAAAGATAGAATGAATACTCTTTATGTTGGCGACCCTTTGGATAAAAATACCGATATAGGAGCTATCAACTCAAAATCGCAATTAGAAAAAATAAATTATTATATACAACTCGGCCAAAAAGAAGGTGCTGAAATTTATCAACCTAACTGTACTATTCCTACACATGGATTTTTTTGTAAGCCCACATTATTCTTACATACTTCGCAAAGCCATAGAATAGTACAAGAAGAAATATTTGGCCCTGTGCTGACTATTCAAACATTTAGAACTATTGAAGAGGTAATAGAAAAAGCAAATAATATTCCTTATGGATTAAGTGCAGGAGTTTGGACAGACAAAGGCAGTAAAATTTTTAATTTAACAACAAAACTAAGAGCTGGTGTAGTGTGGGCAAATACATATAATAAATTTGACCCTGCATCACCTTTTGGTGGTTATAAAGAAAGTGGTTTTGGAAGAGAAGGTGGACTACATGGATTATTACCTTACGTAAAATTTTAAACTACTATCTTTTTTTTTTCAATAATAAAAATGAATATGCAAATACTTAAAACATACAAACTATATATAGGAGGTGCATTTCCACGTACAGAAAGTGGACGATATTATAAAGCTACAAACTCCAAAGGTGATTGGATAGCCAATATATGTCTATCTTCTCGAAAAGATTTTAGAAACGCTGTCGTGGCTGCCCGCAAAGCTTTTGATGCTTGGCATTCCAGAGCCGCTTTTAATCGTAGTCAAATTGTATATCGAATGGCCGAGATGTTAGATGGTCGAAAACAACAATTTTTAGAAGAATTAATGTTGCAAGGAGCTAGTAAAAAAGAAGCTGAACTTGAAATTCAACTAACAATAGACCGGATCGTTTATTATTGCGGATGGTGCGATAAGTATCAACAAGTTTTTAGCAGTGTCAATCCTGTGTCAAGTGCTCATTTTAATTTTTCAGTTACAGAAGCTATGGGAGTAGTAGCAATTATTGCCGATGAAAAGACATCTTTATTAGGTTTGGTTTCTATGATACTTCCAGTTGTATGTGGAGGAAATACCTGTGTGGTTTTAGCATCTGAATCCAAGCCACTTTGTGCTATTACCTTTGCTGAAATATTAGCTACATCAGACCTTCCAGGAGGCGTCATCAATATTTTGACAGGAAAAAGTAGCGAATTGCACACGCATTTTGCTTCTCATATGGATGTGAATGCCATTGTATACGGAAAAGCGCATAAAGAAGAGCAAAAGGCCATAGCCGCATTGGCATCTATAAATGTAAAACGTAGTTTTGATTGGAATAGGGATTGGACAAAAGCACAAAACCAAAGTCCTTATTTTATTCTAGATACTCAAGAAATAAAAACAACTTGGCATCCTATAGAACAGATTGGTACTTCGGGAGTCAAGTATTAAGCATTATGACAAGCCAAGTACATCTTTCATAGTATATATTCCTTTTTTTTGAAATAAAAATTCGGCAGCTACTACTGCTCCTGTAGCAAAGCCAACTCTATTATGCGCTGTATGTTGTATCATAATATCATCAATAAAACTTGAATACCTTATTGTGTGTGTGCCTGGAGCAGGGTCTATTCGTTTTGAAATTATTGGAATTTCGTCGGGTTGCTGGCTTTCATGATTGACCCATTTATTTTTATTGGGCATACGGTCTATAATATCTTCAGCCAAACTCACAGCAGTACCGCTTGGAGCATCTTTTTTTTGTGTATGATGTATTTCTTCCATACTCACATTATAATCAGATTGTACCGACATCATAGATGCTAATTTTTTATTGACTTCAAAAAAGATATTCATGCCTATACTAAAATTACTGGCCCACAAAAAAGCTGTTTTATGCTCTTCTGCTATTTTTTCGGCCACTAGCATTTTATCGGCCCAGGCAGTAGTACCACTAACAGTAGGTATACCTGCTTGCAAACATTTTTTTACTTGATCAAAAGCTACATGCGGCGCACTAAATTCAATACAAACATCAATTTCTGCTTTAGATAACTCGTCTAGTACTTCTTGATTTTTACTATTTACTTTCAAAACAATATCGTGTTTTTTCTGTATGGCAATTTCTTCAATGGCTTTGCCCATTTTGCCATATCCTATTAATGCTATTTTCATGATAAATTTTTATGGAATACAATACGAAAGTTTCAATCCCCATTGTCTATTTTCATAGGTTGGAGTATATTTTAGGCTAATATCTTTAGTCATATCAAAGCTTTTGAGATGAGCCGCTATATAAGCATCTAAAATCGTCAATAAATACAAGGCTCCACCTGACAAAACAGAATACTCTAAATATTTTCTGTAACCTTTTCGTAAAAGATTCACATCATCTGTAGTATATTCTGGATAGAGTATTGGTGTATTACTATTGTTATCAATTCGATAGATATAAGCCTTTTGATATTTTTGATAATCATTATAGTTACTAACTATAAAGCCTGATACTACACCAGCACCTAACAGTACTACGCCAGTTTTCCAATATTGTTTGTTATACACCTGACCCAAACCTGGCACTAATGCAGAATACATAGCGGCTCTTTTGGGCGAAGGGTTGGAAGTTAAAAAATGAAGAATGGAATCAGGAAATTGTGTTTGAGCAATGCTTTCTATTTCATTTGTTTCTGTATCGGGAATAGAATCTATTTGTTGTGCAAAAAGAAAATGAGGTACGATAAAAAATAAACTGGAAATAAAAAATGCTTTAAAGAACATGATTATAAATTCATTTTTTCAAGAATGCGTTCTAAATCATTATCGTTGTAAAACTCAATGGTAATGCTACCCTTACCATTTTTACTTCTTTTGAGATGTGTTTTAGTCGAAAAATGAGAATTAATTTGGTCTTCAATACGCTTATAGGCAGGACTTAAGGTTGGAATCGATTTAGATTTGTTCGACGCGCCTTGTTTTGTATTTTTTAAGTTTTGTATTAATGCTTCTACGGCTCTTACAGACAAATTCTTTTCTTTAATTTCTTTAGCCACAAATAGCTGTTGTTCTATATGCTCTAATGCTAACAATGCCCTTGCATGGCCCATATTCAATTCATTATTTCGAACGGAAACTTGAATAGAAGGTGGTAATTTTAATAAACGAATATAATTCGTTACGGTACTTCTTTCTTTTTTCATGCGCTCTGCCACCTGTTCTTGAGTAAGCTTGCATTCATCCATTAATCTCTTATAGGCCAATCCAATTTCTATGGCATTTAAGTCTTCACGCTGTAAGTTTTCCAACAAACCCATTTCCAAAATTTCCTGATCATTGGCAGTTCTTACATATGCTGGTATATCCGTCAATCCGGCTATATGCGAAGCTTTAAAACGCCGCTCACCCGATATAAGCTGAAATTTTTTATTGGAAATTTTACAAACAGTAATGGGTTGTATTATATCATGCAAGCGAATAGATTCGGCTAATTCTTTAAGTGTACTTTCATCAAATGTTCTTCTTGGCTGATGTGGATTTACTTCTATAGCACTCAGTGGAATACGAGTAATGCTACCAAGCAATACTTCGTTGGGCTCGTTCAATACATGATCAAATGCATTTACTTCATTTTTAATATTTCCAAGCAAGGCTCCTATACCCTTCCCTATTTGCGATTTATTATTAAGTTTACTACTCATTGTTTTCTAATTCTATCGTTTTTTTAGCGTTTTTAATTTTTGTCATATCATTTTTTTGTAAAACTTCACGAGCTAAGTTTAAATAATTTATTGCGCCCGTAGAGTCTGCATCATACATCAAAACAGGTTTTCCGAGGCTAGGGGCCTCGCCCAATCTTGTATTGCGGTGTATGATGGTTTTAAATACTAACTCATGAAAATGGTTTTGTACTTCTTCTACCACCTGATTGGAAAGACGCAAACGTCCATCATACATAGTCATTAATATACCTTCAATATTTAGTTGGGTATTTAATCTTGACTGTACAATTTTAATGGTATTTAGAAGTTTACCAAGACCTTCTAATGCAAAAAATTCGCATTGAACAGGTATGATAACACTATCTGCAGCTGTTAGTGCATTAACCGTGATTAAACCCAAAGAAGGAGAGCAATCTATAATAATAAAATCATATTGGTCTTTAATATCACCAAGCAATCTAAGCAATTTCAACTCTCTTGATGGATGATTTATAAGCTCAATTTCAGCACCTACCAAATCAAGATGTGATGGTAACACATATAGGTTGGGTGTTTCGGTTTCCAAAATTGTTTTTTCTACTGGTGTGTCGTTTACCAAACAATCATAAACACTAAATTTAATGTTTTTTAAATCAAAACCATTACCGGTTGTAGCATTTGCTTGAGGGTCACAGTCTATAAGTAAGGTTTTAAATTCTAATACAGCTAAGCTACATGCTAAATTGATAGCTGTTGTTGTTTTCCCTACGCCTCCTTTTTGATTGGCTACTGCAATTATTTTTCCCATTATGTACAAAAATGATGAATTTATATGGGAATATAAATTTTTTTTATACACCAAAAAAGGCGACAATAAAAGCCGCCTTTCAATGTTGATTGTATTATCGAATTTTTTATGGTATGTTGATACCTACAAAGTTTTGATTATTGGCATCCCATACCAAGAAATCAAAAATATCGACAAAACCATCTCCGTTAAAATCAGTAACAAAGTTGCCAGAAGCAAAATTTTGATTATCGGTATCCCAATCTAAGAAGTCAAAAATATCAATAAAACCATCTTGATTGGCGTCGCTATTGTAAATATTGTATACTCCATCGGCACCTGCGTCTATTGTATTGCTACCATAGGCCTGCGTGGCTGATGTAGAGAAATTATAGATAGTTGTAGCACTCATCAACACAGGGTTTGCACTCCATGTTTCAATACTGTTTCTGTGTTTTATCACTACATAGTAACTATTACCGATTACCAAAGCAGGGTATGTGCATGTTATTGTACCATTTGTTTGTAACACACCCGTAAAGGTTTCAGCCATTGTGTAAGGTGATGTAGCTTGGTGCAATTCAATGGTAACACTATCGCAATCCGTTGGATTGACACTCGTACCTTGATTTACTAGAGTGGCCTGCATTGTGCTTGTGCCTGCATAATATCCTTGTATAAATGCAGTTAATAATAACGTTGCATTCGAGCTTGTAGCTGTCGTCATCACTTCATTGGAGAAAGCCTCGCAATATCCACTTGTAGAAGTTACTTTGGCTCTGATATAATACGCTCCAGGAGTAGAAGGTGTATAATTAAGTGTTGCACTGGTTTGACCTGCTATATCAGCATATGGGCCACCAATATTCACAGCTTCTTGCCATTGTATATTGCCTGTATAACCTGCCAGCATATATGAAACAGGTGATCCTACAGAAGCAGTAGCTGCACCTGATGCAGTACCTGCTACAGGCAATGGATCTAAAGGTGCATCTGTAATACTAAACATAATTGGAGTAGTTCCTGAGCTAGGGTTTACTGTGTTACCAGCAACAGCCCAAACACCATCGGCATCTATAGCTGGGCAACCTAATATAGAACCATCTTGAATATCTCTCTGTTCTATACGTTGAATACCATTAGCAAGGTTAGTAGGTATATAAGCACCCCAAGCACCTGAAATTCCATCTGTACTACCATACCAAGTAGTATAGTTTGTTACAATACCATCATTTTCGGCCCAAGTACCATATATAGGTCTTCCTGATCCACTTGTATTATCATATAAAAATATCATATTTTCATTAGTCGCTGCCGAAGCTCCTGAAACTGCACGTCCAGATGTATTAGGAGCAATCATCGTTACTGTATTTGTTGTAGATAATGAATGAGCTATGGTAGTACCTACTGCACCGTCGTTCAATTGAACATAGATATGTATTTGATTGCCATCGGCAAAAGCCGCATTGCCTGTAGGCGTAAAAGCAAACCAACCTTCATAGGTTCCATTGGCATCTGTAGTCAATTCTGCATATCTTCCTGTTGTTACAAATTCATCTGCATCCATTAAAGTGCCATTAAATGATTTATTAGATGATTGGCCTACAATATGACCAAATGCATTGGCTGTATTATTGATTGCCCAAAAATTTCCTGGAGCAGTAGTCGTTAAGGCACTATTATTAGAACCACCTACTGAATATTTGTAGCTCGTATTGGGAATCAAATTATTTATTTGCAAACGACACACATATTGTAAACGCGCTCCTGAAGTAGAACCATTAATGGCATATTGTGGCAAAATAATTTCTGTAATGGTGGGCAAATTTGAAACTGTAATATTTGCAGAAGCTGGAGTCAAAGAAGTTGAAGTAGCTTCCATAGTTACCAAACCCACCGAAGAAAATTGAATATTATTAAATTGTGCTATTCCATTTACTGCATTTACGGATAAGGTACCACCAATAGTACCAGGACCAGCTGTTTGAGATATAGTAACAACATCATTGTAGTTTACGTCTAAGGTATTATCAGCACGCAATGCTTGTACTTGGAAAGTAGCCAAATTAGTAGCTACAAAAGCATTTGTGTTTAAATTGACATAGACTAATTGAGAGGCAACATCAACAACATTAAAAGGAGCAGTTTGTGCTGGGGTAAGTACATCACCACTTATTCTTTCTGCTTGCAATACAACACCTGTTTCTGCTACATTATATGTAAGTCCTGTAAATGTAATAGAGCTTGTGCCGGCAAGCATAGTGCCACTAGCTACTCCACCCAATAAACCAGTACCTGTAAATACACTAATTACGATATCAGTATTTGCTAAAACATTTTGTGGATTACTAAGATTTCCTTGTGCTTCTACAGTGATATCAAATGCGCCATTTATTATCGGGTTGCTTGGAACCATACTTGTAATAGCTAATTGCGTAGGGAAAGAAGGTGTAATACTTGTACCATCTAATGCTATGCTAGGTGAAGTAGTAATACCTCCACCTGAAAATGTAATTATATCTGTTAAAGATCCACTAGCCAAAGGCGAAAAACGTACATATAGAGGTGTACTTGTAAGTGTAGCTGATGCAAAATTTAATGTTGTAGAATAACCCCAATTTACATTGTCATTTGACAATTCAAAATCGGTACTAGCTACAGAAGCAGTAATGCTACCAGGTGCGCCTACCAAATTATCTCCAGTAATATTCACGCTTTGTTCTACAGATTGGCTTCCTACAAAAGTATTTGGGAAGGAAAGTGTTGAAGCCGACGTTAAAACATAAGGACCACTAGCTATCACCGTTCCATTTACTGTAACATCGTCTAATCTGAAAGTACCTCCTGTAGCAGATACGCCACCACTTACTGATGTGGCTCCATAAGGATAAAATCTAAATGTAACTGTGCCTCCATCAGCAGTTGTAAAATCTGTAAAATCCCACAATAATGGAGCACCTCCAGGATTGGTTGTTAAAGGTGCACTTCCCCACGAAGTAGAGGTTGCAAAACCATCGGTACTATATCGTACCTCTAATGAATTTGGAGCTGTATTACTTCCTTGACGAAAAAACTGTAGGCTGGCAACATTGAGTTTATAGCCTGCATTGGCTGTAACTGAGAATTCGATGTATTTAGTATTGTCGATAATATTTGTAATATTTAATCCATTTGAATTAAACATATTGTTTACGGTAGCGCAATTAATATTGGAACGAGTTAGTGGTGCACCTGTTGCATTGGTAGCCATAGTAGGCACATTACCCTGTGTAGGGCAAGTACCAGTTCCAGTAAACTCATTTAAATAAAGTTGAGCATTTGTAATACTCACCGATGCCAATAGCATCATTAAACTACCTAAAAATACTTTGAATAGGTTTGAAGTTTTTGAAATCATATACATATTGTTTTAAAGAAAAACAAATGTAGTATCTATCTATTTATTTTACATCATTGGAAAGTTATTATAACATGATGAAAATATATTTTTTTATTAGTAATTTATAAAGCTGCTATTTGAACTTTTTGTTGAAGCTCTTTTACTTGCTCTCTGATCATAGTATCGGTGTCCATAAGGTCTTTTACAGTTTGACAACTGTGGATAACTGTTGTATGATCTCGACCACCAAAATGGTCTCCAATAGTTTTCAATGAGTTTTTAGTGTATTGCTTAGCCAAGTACATAGATATTTGACGAGCCTGCACGATTTCTCTTTTACGTGTTTTTGCTTGGAGCTTGTCGTAAGAAATTTCGTAGTAGTCGCAAACCATTTTTTGTATCGTGTCTATTGTAATCTCTTTGGATGTGGTTTTTACAATATTTCTTAATACTTTTTTAGCTAGTTCTATATCTATTTCTTTTTTTACCAAAGAAGAATGAGCAAAAAGTGAAATAAGGGCACCTTCCATTTCACGTACATTATTTTGTACATTGTATGCTAAGTATTTTACTACTTCAACAGGTAAATCCAAACCATCTTTGCGCATTTTGTGTTCTAATATAGCCATGCGAGTATCAAAATCGGGTGCTTGCAAATCTGCACTCAAGCCCCATCTAAAACGAGAGAGTAATCGCTCTTGCATACCATCCAAATCTTTAGGTGGTTTGTCGCTAGTCAATATGAGTTGTTTGCCATTTTGATGCAAATGATTAAATATAGAAAAGAATGCATCTTGCGATTTGATAGCTGGCGCAAAATAATGAATATCATCAATGATTAACATATCTATCAACTGATAGAAATTAATAAAATCATTGATTTCATTATTTTTTGAATGGTCTATAAATTGATGAATAAATTTTTCAGCACTGACATAGAGTACTGTCTTGTTAGGATATAGTTTTTTAGTTTCGTTTCCTATGGCATGCACAAGATGTGTTTTACCCAATCCTGCACTACTATATATTACCAATGGATTGAAAGAGGTTCCTCCAGGTTTTTGAGCTACTGCCAAACCTGCGCTCTTTCCCAATTTATTACATTCGCCTTCTACAAAATTATCAAACGTATATTTTGGATTTAATTGTGGATCTATTTGTGAGCGTTTGAGCCCAGGTATTACAAATGGATTTTTGATATGATCTTGACCCAATTGCATATCAACAAAATTATTATTTAACTCTGCTGATTGTTTGTTACTAGAAGCTACTCGTATTGAGGTAGAATTTTTAGATTGAAAGTTATCAACCAAAATTCTGTATTCTAATTTCACATTTTTTCCAAGTTCTCTTTTTATTGTTTTGGCAATAAGTTCTACATAATGTTCTTCTAACCATTCGTAAAAAAATTGGCTAGGTACTTCGAGTGTTAAAATTTCATGTTCTAATGATATAGCTTTGATCGGTTCAAACCATGTTGTGTACGATTGCCAGCTTATGTTATCTTTAATAATCTTTAAACAATTATCCCACGCTTTGTCTAAAGTTTTTGTCATGTCTTTTTCTGAATTTTATATGAGTTTAATAATATTGTTAACGTTAGTTTAGTGTTGAAATGATATTTTATTCACATCTCAATTCTAAAAACGAAAGTGGGAATTTTTTGTTGAAAAAAAAAATTTTTATTTCTCACTTTTTTTCACATCCACACTACAGAAATCTGAAACATAGTCATATTGGTTATTATTACTAAAAAAAATATTTATACTACCTAATTTTATTCCAGCCCAACCTACTTGATTAACAACAACCTCTTGTTTTTTTAAATTTTTTTCGATATGTGGCGTGTCTAAAAATGTGTGTGTATGTCCTCCTAAAATCATATTGACATACTCAGATTCTCTAGCTAAAATTTTATCGGAAACTTTATTACTCTGATAATCAAAACCTAAGTGAGAAAGACAAATTATATAATCGCATTTTTTATTTTTTTTCAAAAAATAAGCCACATCATTTACTCGTTTAATAGGATCATGATATAGCACATTTTTACAGAGTGCATCGGGTACTAATCCATTCAGTTCTATACCAACACCAATAATTCCAATTCTTATTTTTCCTTTTTTTATAATAGTATAGGGTGCTATTTTATTTTCCAACGGAGTGTTGGCAAATGAATAATTGCAATTTAAAAGTGGAAAATCGGCATGCACAAGTTGCTTTGCCAATCCCTCTACACCTGCATCAAAATCATGATTACCGATAGTAGCAGCATCATAGCGTAACATACTCATTACTTTCATTTCAGGCTCTCCTTTATACAAATTAAAATATGGTGTCCCTTGAAAAATATCGCCTGCATCCAACAACAAAACATGCTTACTTTTTTCTCGAATACTTCGTATCAATTGTTCTCTTGCTACTACACCGCCTAAGCCAGCATATTTACTTCCATCTTGAGGAAATGGATCCAAGCGACTATGTACATCGTTTGTATGAAGCACTGTTAGCAACTGATTGGTATCGCATGATGACGTTTTTGCTTGTGAGCTCCAAGGCAATAGGAGTGCGCTACTTGCCAACATACTTTGTTGTATAAATTTTCGTCTATTCATCATCTTTTTTATTCTAACGTTTTTCTGTTATTAGGAAAAATATTTTTTTGCACTTCGAGTGTATTAATCACTATATCTCGCAATAATGCCTGATAATATTGTTTAGGATATTTCTTCAGGAAATCGCAATCATCACCACCATTGGCTACATAGTCTATAGTAGCTATTTGATATGTGTTTTCATCTTTTATCGTTTTTCCCAATGTTTCTTGCTGAATGGAAATAAACTCGCTACTCCATACAGGCCAACCACCTGAATTGGCAATTTGTTGCATCCATGTTTTAAGGTCTGTCCCTTTTACTGGCACTATTACAATTTCATTGTCAAAAGGCAAGAGTTCAAAAATTTTTCCACGCGTAATAATTCCTTTTTTAATTTCTGGCAACCGTATGCCTCCATAGTTTATAATGGCTGCATATATAGTAGTATCTTTTGTTTTAGCAAAATCATATACAGCTTTTGCTACCAAATTGCCCAATGTGCTATTGGGTTTTTCTTTTTTAAAATCGCCTTCGGCATTGGCTATCACTTGATTCATAGTGGCCGATAGTTGTGCTCTATAGGGCACTAAGCTTTGCTCTATAGCATTTAAAGTATCTAAAGATTGTGTGTTAACACTATACACAATGGGCTCATAGCCATTGATTTGCATAGGACTATGACAAGCTATAAGTGATATTAGAGTAAAAAGTATAATATAGTGGAAAACTAGTTTCATGCGTTTCGTAAAAATAGAACGCTATCTTGTAATTTCGTTTCTTTAATTAAAATTTTATACACTATGGCATCATTTGAAGTAAATGGCACTCTAAAAGCAAAATACGAAACACAAGTTATTTCAGACAAATTTCAAAAAAGAGAATTTGTAGTAGTAACTGATACTGAAACACAATACCCTCAATTCATTACTTTTCAACTTACTCAAGATCGTTGTTCTCAACTCGATAACTATCAAGATGGAGATGTAATGAAAATTTCATTTAATCTAAGAGGTCGTGAATGGAATGGCCCTCAAGGCATTAAATACTTTAACACATTAGAAGCTTGGCGAATTGAAAAAGCGCAAACCCAATCTACGGCTACACCTCAGCCTACGGCTAGCGAAGCTCAACAGCCCAGCATTAGTAATGATGTTATCCCATCCAACGAAATAGTGGATGACTTACCATTTTAAAAATAGATTATCAGCTATATAATATATTCATGCGCCTTTTGAAGGCGCATTTTTTTATGCTAGCTCTGGTATAATATTGCCACCAAAATTTAAAAATCTTATATATTTGTTTTATGAACAATGTAGATAGTAGCAAACTCCAAGAAACCATAATTTTTATTCAAAACAAGTTGCAAAGCACACCTCAAGCAGCCATTATACTAGGAAGTGGCTTGGGTGGGCTAGTAGATGAAATACAAGTGAGTTTATCATTAGATTATCATGATATCCCAAACTTTCCGCTTAGCACTGTTAAAGGTCATGGTGGAAAATTGTTGTTTGGTCAAATAAACGGTGTAGAGGTTGTCATGCTAAGCGGACGATTTCACTACTATGAAGGTTATAACATGCAAGAAGTAACTTTTCCTGTAAGAGTAATGCATGGATTGGGAGCTCGATTATTGATGGTATCCAATGCGGCAGGTGGCATGAATAAAGATTTTCAGGTAGGCGATTTAATGATGATACAAGACCATATTAACCTTTTTCCGGAGCATCCTCTTCGAGGAAAAAACAATGACCAAATAGGCCCACGCTTTCCGGACATGACCGAACCCTACGATTTAAATCTTTTGGCCAAGGCCAAACAAATAGCTGTAGCTAACAATATAAAACTTTTTGAGGGAGTTTATATAGGTCTTCAAGGCCCTACATTTGAAACCAAAGCCGAATATAAATTTCTACATATCATTGGTGGCGATGCTGTAGGCATGAGCACAGTACCCGAAGTAATAGTAGCACGCCATGTGGGCATGCAAGTATTTGGCATGAGCGTTATCACCGATTTGGGCATACGAGAAGAAATGAATGAGATAACTCACGAAGAAGTTTTAGAAGCTGCTAAACATGCTGCGCCCAAAATGGCACTTATCTTTAAGGAATTATTAGGAGCACTATAAGACTCAAGGCCTTAATTTTACTTTTTTATTTATTACTTTGAAGGCTATCCTTATTTTCTTGTTGTGTATTTTTTCATTTGGCTTTGTATCGGCTCAATTATTTTCATCTAAAAATAATATTATCAATAGCAGTGAAAAAAAAATCATAGCCGATACCTCTAAAAAAAATAGCACCTTAGACGACCACATTTTTATTTCAACGTTTAATCTTCAAGATACTTCACACAAAAGTTTAGACACAAGCATACGCTATATACACCGCAACCCTTTGCAAAATATATGGCAACTAGATTTAGGAAATTTTGCAACACCATCGGCCAATCTTCTTTTTAAAAATACAGCACCATCTGCTATGTCATTAGGGCTTTTTGCAAACCAAGCATTGCTTTGGAGTGCAGAACAAGTTCCTTTTTTCAACACCACAAGACCTTATACTAACCTATTCTACAAACTAGGTGCCAAACAAGAACAAATGATAGATGTGCAACACACACAAAACATTACACCTGTATGGAATATAGCAGTGGCCTATCGAAAAATAGGATCGCCCGGATTTTACAAACTCCAAAAAAACAATCATGACAATGCTTATATCACATCGCATTATCATAGTATCAATAAAAAATACGATGCCTTCTTTACGTTTGCCTATTCCAAACTTCAACAAGATGAAAATGGAGGTTTATTACAAATCAATTATTTAGATGACCCTTTGTTCAAAGATAGAAGATTGATACCTGTAGTTGCCGATGCCATAGGCGAAAATAAATCGAGTATCAATAATTACTACAGAAAAGCTCAAATACAATACAAACATATATATAGCATGGGTAGGCAAGATAGTGTGTGGAGTAGTGATTCTTTAGAAAAAATCTATACCTTTAAACCCTATACAGGACTTGCACATAGCATAAGCTATGCCTCCACTTTGCATCAATATAAAGATCTTGCTCCTGATGAAAACTTTTATCAAAAATTAAATATTACTGACTTTGTAAAAAGAGACTCTGTTTATAACCGTTATTATTTACGAAGATTCACAAACAAAATTTCTTTGCTTGGTGCATTGCATTTTAGAGAACAAAAACTTCAGGCTGAGGCAGGATATGGATTAGACCTTGACCAAATATCGCTTTGGGGTTATAAAAAAACCTATCTCAATAATTTTGTTTTTGCCACTTTTACCAAGCCCGCTCTACATGCAAAAGCATGGCAATACGAAGCTAATTTTATGTTTTACTTTACAGGAATAGCTCTTGGCAATACACATTTACATGCCTCTATTTCCAAACCTATCTCTGCACAACATCTATTATTACAACTCGGTTTTGAACAAAAAATATCAACGGCTCCATATCAATTACTATATTATGCAAACAATCACTATCAAGCGGAGCAATCATTTTCAAAACAAAGTAGCAGTCGTGTTTATGCACAAATAAAAGTAAACCCAAGTTTTTATATAGATGGCAACTACTATCTCTTGGCCAATTATCTATATAGGGATACTAATTTAATAGCTAAGCAGCATAATGCATTGATACCACTTCTACAACTTGTTCTTCATAAACATGTTAACTATAAACATTGGATTTTAGAAAATGATATTGCACTTCAATATAACGATAAGCAATCGCCAATACATATACCTCTTTGGACTTCTACACATAAACTCTCTTACGAAAACTTTATTCTAAAGAAAAAATTAGCTATAGCCAGTGGTCTAGAAGTAAAATGGAATAGTCCATATTGGGCCGATCAGTATAGTCCTATTGTTTATGGCTTTGTACCACAATATGAAAATAAAATTAGCAACTTTCCGCAGTGCTCTGCATTTTTTAATTTTAAAGTAAAACGTTTTAGGGCATTTATACGCGCCGATCAATTACAACAACTTTTTATTTCAAACGCAATCGCTTTTCCGCAATATGCTATGCCAAACACTGGTCTCTATTTTGGCTTTCAATGGGCGTTTATAAATTAATTTGAATATGGATAGTCCTATTTTTTTTAGCCATTCGCTTTTTCAGACTCTTTATAAACAAACCTTGCAAGATACGCAAATGCTATACCATCAATTTCGTAAAACACAAAACGATTTTCAGTATGGTCAACTAGTTTTTTACTTTCTTGGTCAAGATAGCCAACAACTAGGTTTGCTGCAAGAAAAACTTCGTGATATATATTCTTTTTCGGTTCAAGAAATCCAAAAAACGCCACAAGATAAATATGAAATCAAATGCGAATCCATAGCTTTCCCTATTCATACGAGTACACTTCGCTACTTTGCTTTAGATATGCTTGTGCAAGGCAAACAACATGATTGCGTTTTAGATGGCATGGCACTTTTAGCTACTGAAGAAAAACAAATGCCAGATTGGGGCAAGGAACATGCAATTCCTTATTTTGACAAAGCACTAGCACTATATGAAAATGGAAATTTGTTTGAGGCTATACTGTATTGGACTTTGGTTTTACAAATTGACAAACAAGACCCTAACGCCTACTATTCAAGAGCTATAGCCAAACAACAATTGTATGATGCCGAAGAAGCCTTAAAAGACTATGATGCGGCACTTGCTTTAGCACCCTTTTTTAAAGAAGCCTGGGTAAACAAAGGTACACTTTGGGATGCAATAGGAGAACATGAAAAAGCTATAGACTGCTTTACCAATGCTATTAAAGAAGATATGCAATTAGCCATAGCCTATTTCAATAGAGGCAATAGCTACAAAGCTTTGCAACAACTCGACAAAGCAGAAAGCGATTGGAGTATGGCTATAGATTTGGGCTATAAGCCCTAATAGGATTTATTTTTCGCATACTAAAATTACTTTTTCTTGGGTATGGAGCGTACAGGCAAAAAGATATTGCTTGCCGCCATCTTGAATACCTAATTTCTTTTTTAATGTTTGTATATCCGATGGAAAATTTCGTATGCACAAATTAGCCCTGGCTTCTGGTATGAAATGCAAAAGATCTTTTTTATTAGCCTTACAAACAGCTTTTATCTTAAAAATACGTCCCGGAAAATCATCCCAACGATGATCTGAAGTATAAAGATGTGTATGTTGATGAAGCTTATGCAAAGCCCATTGAGGAGCTATTGATTTAAACAAACCCGCCTTCAATATAGCACTATTGGGCTCGTACAAAAATTGTTGAGGCATGCTATACGAAAGTTTCAATTCGTGTTCGAGTTGCTTACTACTTTCAAAAACTTGTTCTTTATCTTTTATAAAATGTATCGTTTTGATTTTAGTATGTTGTGCATTTTTTTGCAAAACATATAATACCTCCTTACATTCATTTTCTATTGCTACTACATGTACTTCACTCACATGACTAAGTTCACTCATAGCCTGCGAAATATCTAACATGGGCGATGTTTTGACCAGTATGCGTTTGGATATACTAAATAAGTCTTCCAATAATACAGCTATTTGTGGGTCATAATCGTTTAAAAAAACAGTTTTTTGACCTTTTTCATTTCTTCTAGATGGGTCTACATAAATTAAATCTACAGACTCTTTATGTTGTTTTAGAAAGGTATCTGCACTTGCATGTACAAATTTTAATTCCTTATCAGGGTAAAAAACTTGAAGATTGTGTTGTGTCGTTTTGAGCAAGTCTATATTGGGTTCTATTACGATAGCTTTGTGTGCTTTTTGCAACAAGGCACAAGTATCTATGCCCATGCCCAAGGTAAGATCTATAAAAGAAGTACCCTGAAACAAGCTTGCTTTGTATTGAGCCGTAATCCAGGAAGAGGCTTGTTGTAAATGTATGGATGGTGGATAATATATCTTTTGCGATTGATACCAAAGTGGTAATTTATCTTTTATTTGCAATCGCAAAAGAAGTTGTTCAATACTTTTTTTTTCTATGCCTTTTTTTTGTAAAAGTAGATGCTCCAACTCGCTTTTATTTTTAGCAAAAAAAGCTTGTCTTGTGGGCTCCATCTGCGCTAAACGAGTAGCTATATTCAAATCTGTAAAAGCATCCATAGTATATGCACAAAGTAAAAATAAAATGCTTGGAAATAGCCTATTTTATGCCAGAAAGCTGAAATCATCAAAAACTTTGTTAAATAAAGTTTTAAGTATCTGATACCTAACTTTATTCAACGTAAATTGCACGCTTTATGAAGCCATTATTCTATATACTAATATTGCTTGGTGCATACCAAAACAGCTTTTCTCAAACAGACCAATTGGACAAAATAGTTGCTATAGTAGGCGACAAAATTATTTTACAATCTGAAGTGGACATGGCCATCAGTGAGCTAACCCAAGAAAACCCCAATCAAGATGATGCCGTTTGTAATGTATTGGATCAATATATAAGTCAAAAAATATTAGTAGAACAAGCCTCACGTGATAGCGTTATCATTAGCGATGACGAAATAGAAGCCGCCTTAGACAATCGTATTCGTTATTTTATCAATAGCTATGGCTCACAAGAAAAATTAGAAGAAATATCGGGCAAATCGGTATATCAACTCAAAGACGACTATCGAAATTTATTTAGAGATCAACTTACAGCTCAGCGTATGCAAGGACAAATCATGCAGAATGTAAAGATTACGCCTCAAGAAGTAAAAGTTTTTTACGACAAAATTCCACAAGACAGCCTTCCTTTTTATCCAAGTATGATGGAGGTAGGACAAATAGTGTTTAAACCCGAAATTAACAAAGAAGTAGCCGACTATGCAATAAAAAAATTAGAAGATATACGAGAAGAAATTATTTCAGGACGTTCTGCCTTTGATGTCATGGCTAGCATACATAGCGAAGACCCTGGCAGTAGAGACAATGGGGGCGAACTGGGTATATTAGGACGAGATGATTTGGTACCAGAGTTTGCAGCAGCAGCTTTCAAATTACAAAATGGTGAAATTTCGCCAGTAGTAAAAACAAGCTATGGTTACCACATAGTGCAAATGCAAAACAGACAAGGCGAAAAAGCCAAGTTAAGACACATACTGATAAAGCCCTTGGTAACGAATGATATGGTACAACTATCGGTAAAAAAAGCTGATAGCGTACGAGCTCAATTGGTAAGTGGCAAATTGCAATTTTCGGAAGCTGTAGGCAAATATTCTAGCGATGAGCAAAGCAAACTAAGTGGCGGTATGCTAAGCGACAGACAAACTGGAGGCACCAATCTTATCACAGAAGATTTGGATCCTAATATTGCCATAGCTGTAACGGATATGAAAGTAAAAGAGTTTTCGCAACCTTTAGAATACGTAGATCCACAAACGGGCGATAGATTGGTTCGTGTTATATATCTTAAATCGAGAACAGAACCACACAAAGCCAACCTTACAGACGACTATAGCCGTATACAACAAGTGGCTTTGGCCGAAAAACAAAATACGTATCTGTTTAACTGGATAGAACAAAAAGCACCTACCTTCTTTTTGAAAGTAGATGAAGAATATAAAGATTGTCCGAACTTGTCAAGATGGATGAAAGCCATAGATAGTGCTAAAAAATAATTTACCTTTTTTTAAATTAACTCAAAAACGATACTAAAAGAACATGTTTAACTCCGACGTAGAAGCTGCAAATGCATTAAAACAAAAATTTAGTGAACTAAAAAAGGCAATCTCTAAAGTTATCGTAGGGCAACATGAAGTAGTAGAAGCCAGTATTATTTCTATACTTTGCAATGGTCATAGCTTATTAGTAGGTGTACCCGGATTGGCCAAAACCTTGTTGGTAAATACGATAGCCCAAGTTTTGGATTTAGATTTTAAACGCATACAATTCACACCCGATTTGATGCCAAGCGATATAACCGGTGCAGAAATTTTAGATGAACATCGAAATTTTAAATTCATCAAAGGCCCACTTTTTTCAAATATTATTTTGGCCGATGAAATTAATAGAACACCTCCCAAAACGCAGGCAGCTTTATTGGAAGCTATGCAAGAAAGACATATTACCATAGGCGGTGTCAAACATGACTTGCCTTCCCCATTTTTTGTATTGGCTACTCAAAATCCTATAGAACAAGAAGGTACCTATCCGCTTCCTGAAGCTCAGTTAGATCGTTTTATGTTTAATATCTGGTTAGACTATCCAAGCTTTCAGGAAGAATTAGATGTTGTAAAAAATACTACTTCGGAGCAAAAAGTAAGATTGGAAAAAGTAATGACAGGCGAAGAAATCTTGTATTATCAACAATTAGTAAGACGTGTGCCCGTACCCGACAATGTACTGGAATATGCTGTGAAACTAGTACACAATACCCGACCCAATGAACAAGGTTCAGAATTGGCCAGAAATTATATAGCTTGGGGTGCCGGACCTCGTGCTTCGCAAAACTTAATATTAGGAGCCAAATGCTATGCCTTATTACATGGCAAGTATAGCCCCGACATAGAAGATGTCAAAGCTGTAGCTTTACCCATACTCCGTCATCGTGTAGTACGAAATTACAAAGCAGAAGCCGAAGGTTTAAGTATAGAAAGTTTAATAGGGAAATTGTTATAGCCCATTTTCTTAAATGAATATAAAATCTAAATATTCATTTTCAGAGCTTCTAAATACATCTAAAAGTTCATTCTTAAACGCTATATCTTCTAACAAACATAATTCCCAATGCGTTATTAGTATCAATGTGTACTTAGCCTGTATAGATTCCAAATCGTATAGTACATCTGCTAGGGCATCTAGATTGCGACCAAAATAAGTAGGCAGTTGTAAACCCATACTAATGGCATCATAAAAGGCATTTTTGTTTGCCAGATTCTGTCCATTTATATACACAACTTGTGTGTCACTATCTAATATGGTTTTTGTTTCGGTTTGAAGAAAATGTATATTACTCATTGGGTATTAGTATAAAAGATTGATAATGATTATTTGTATAATAGTTTTTGTCATGGTTCGATGTAATGAGTCTTTCTGCTCCTCTATTTTGACCCTTTATTTTTGGATGCACATCCCATTCCTGATAGCTAATTTTTTTTCCCAATTCATTTAGTATTGGAAGTTTTTTTTCTCGATTTTGAAATATTCTACCACCCACATAATCGCTTGGAGCTTGCTTATATTTTTTTACATAGCGCAATGTTTCTATAACATAGTCTGGTATAGACTGATTAGAGCTACTTTCTTTTAATTGTTTTGCATTTACAGATTTAGCAACATTTCTATTATTGCCAGCGTGTGTATTCTGTTTTTCTTCTTGAGTAGAAAAACCTGTATGATAGTTATAGCCCAATGCATAACCTAGGCAAAGACCTAATAACAAAAATAAAATATATCGAGTTGCTTGAGATAATTTCATCACCTATCAAAAATAGCTAAAAATTGTGGTTTCAAAATACCCCTTACGGTTTACAATATATTATACCGAATCGCGAGTGCATTCGATATTAAGAGCAATTTTGGGGGTCTGTTATAGTAGTATAAATGGTATTACTAAAAAAGTAAAACCCGGACTATGCCGGGTTTTACATGTTGAAATATTGTATTTTATTCTTTTATGAATTTTATATTTTCCACATCACCATCCTCTGTTTCTATCATGATCATATATAAGCCATTATGCAATTGGCTTATGTTTATAGCCTGATCCGACACGATACCGCTATTTATTACACGACCACTTAGATCAAGAATTTTGTATGCTGATTGGGCTTCTAAACCTTTTACATAAAGTGTATTTTTTGCTGGATTTGGATAGACTTCTATTCCTTCTATTTCGTCCATATTGTCGCTAAGAAGAGATTCTACACCTTCTCCCATCAAAGACGACATGACAGAAATAGGTTGATTAATACCTGTTATGATTACTTTGTCTATATACACTAAGTCATCATTTGCACTGGCATCGCATTGAAAACGAAATTGAGCATTGGAAGCACTACCATAAGTACTCAATGGCATAGAAACTGTTACATGATAAAATGTATTATTATTAAAATCCGTTCCACGTTTCCATGTTTTCACTGTGGTCCAATTGCTACCATTATTGTATAGTAACCAAAAGTCTTCATTTGTTTCCATGCTACTGGCATAAAAATCAAATTCTACTTGCACGGTATTATACGCTGTTAGATCCAATGTTGGAGAGGTCATAGCCGATGCAATACCACTATTATCTCTTATATAGATTGAATAGCTTCCTTCGGCAGAACGACTTCCTTTGTATCGAGCACAATCGCTTCCTCCATCGGACCAGCCATCCCAGCCAGATTCAAAAAAGCCTTGATGTAAAACAATATTTGGCGGTGGCGGAGGTGTATTTAATGTTGTTACACTCAATACATTGCTGCTACCCGATACATTATTATTTCCATCTAATGCTTTGACGCTAAAGCTATAGGTAGTATTGGCAGTTAGCCCAGAAGCTACAAAAGATGTAGATGTTGATGTACCTATTAAGCTAGCACCTTGATATACATTGTATAATACGACACCCACATTATCGCTTGATGCATTCCAGCTTAAATCGGTTGAGGTTTGTGTAGTGTTTGATGCACTTAGGTTAGTAGGTGCACTTGGAGCTGTAACATCGTTGAGTGTAGTAGCCGTGGCTACATTGCTTGCGCCCGAGGTATTGTAAGCAGCATCGTTGGCTACCACGTAAAATGAATAGGCGGTATTCATAGCTAATCCGGCTACACTATAGCTTGTAGAACTTGTAGTGCCTATAACCGAACTTCCTTGATATACGGTATAAGACGTTACTGCAACATTGTCTGTAGAAGCATTCCAGTTTAAATCTAATGAGAAATAAGATACATTTGATACACTTAGATTGCTAGGTGCCGTAGGTGCCAAAGTATCGGATGTATTAGTAACACAAAAGGCAGTTGTTTCGCTACTACCAAATGCTCCACCACTTTTTACCGTATCATTTCCGCTTACTAAATGATAGTAACCTTGTCCATACGAACAACAAATACCATCGCCATAGGAATCGTAGATTACGAAATCATAATTTCCACTACCAAGACTAAAATTTTCTACAACTACGCTACCAGCACCTGCATAATTTTGCCCTTGTGCCACTATAGTATTATTTCCGTCAAATATTTTCCAACTGGTTTCTGAAGGATAGTTGTCTAATTTGATAACTAAATTCATAGTGCCATTAACACAGATTAGTGGTGGCGGTGGTGGATTAGAACCTCCATAGGCATTGCCTACTCCCACAGCATACCAAGCATTGGTAGTAGCTATTTCTTCGGGTGAGCCTGCTCCGTATAAATCTATAGCTGCTTGTATAGCTCCTGCACGTGCATCAGCAAAATTAGAATTTGAGTTTAAATATACCGTAAGGTTTCTATAGGCAATAGCGGCCGCTTTGGCTGTTCCAATGCCGGCAACGGTATATGGATTAGACAAATCATTGGTTCCGCTTCCGCCTACTGATAATAGATAGTACCACTTATTTTGTACACCCGAATTGCTATGTACGCCACAATAGTCATTGCTACTTGAAGGCGAGCAGTTTGGATTTATCCAATAGCTACCACCATAGCAATCTGGATCGCTATACAGTTTTGGATTGCTCATAGAGCGTATAGCTCCTGAGTTATTGGTCAAAAAGATTTCATTACCCATCAACCAATCATTTGAACCTTTGGCGTGCAATTCAACCATTTCTCCAAAAATATCAGAGAACGATTCATTGAGTGCACCCGATTCTTTTTGATACACCAAATTAGCACTATACTCTGTAACGCCGTGCGTAATTTCATGGCCTACTATATCGAGTGTAATTAATGGTCCATAGGTGGTACCATTACCATCGCCATAGGTCATCACACTGCCATTCCAAAAAGCATTGACATAGTTGGAAGAATAGCTAACATAGGATTTTATAATACCCCCTGTGCCATTAAACGAATTTCTATTGTGTTTTTGCATATAGTAACCATGTGTTTGTTCGGCAGCATAATGCGCTTGCACACCTTTGGTATTGGTAAACACACTACTTGAGCTTGTAAAATCTGTAGAGTTGGTATAGCTAGTACCATTGTTCATATTATAGGTCTGGCATCCACCTCCACTGCTTGTTTGACGCAATCTATATAATGAACCCGTGTAATCGGCTGTGAAATTTACATTGCCTTCATATAGGCTGTTGCCAGAAGCTGCTACATCTTGATGATGTATTTTATTATTTTCAAAAAATACCTCGCCCGTATGAGCATCTACATATACATCGGCTCTGTACAATGGATCTGTAGCATAGATATCTAATCGGTATGCCAATCGGTTACTCGAGCTGATATATTGAATTTTTGGAAAAACAACCAATTCGGCTTGTGCGCCATAATAGCCCATAGCCTGATCGGAGGCTGTGTTTCCACTTAGATAGTTAGATGCATTTATTTTTTGCTTAGCAAGAACTAATGCATTACTTGCATTGATGCTTGGTGTTGTGTTTACATTGCTTACATCATACATTTCGCCATTGATAGAAGATATGATGCCGCCTTTAGAATGTACTTTATACTGACCAAATTCTACTGGCAACTGCATATAATATTCCTGAAATTTTTCGTGGGTAATGCCCAGTTCATCGGTGTTTTCATCCTTTTTTTGAAATTGATGATTGCTTGGCAAATTAAGATGTTGTTGCAATACCTGTACAGACTGCGCTCTTTTTTTGGATGCTCCTGGTTTAAAGGTAATAAATTTTACCTGACCATTGGCATCGGTTGTGCGCTGCGCTATATCAGCTGCATGGGGTTTACTTTGTGCCCAAAGAAATGTTGGACTCATAAGCCCAAGCAATACAATTTGGTAGATACGTTTCATACTATTTAGTTTTATTTTAGAGTAAAAAAATCAACAATAATAATGCCAAAGTAAAACTAATTTTTTGATTTTCAAAGGATTATAGCGTTTGAAAAAATGCAATAGCCCAATTTTTGTTCCTCAAATTGCACTTAATACCAATCTTAAAACACCAATCACTTTGTTATTAATCCCTTTTGATAAA
>JAWKLF010000004.1:0-207240 GCA_041392835.1 Chitinophagaceae bacterium | reverse complement strand
AAAGAAGAGGTAGAAGAAAATAAGCCAAATTAATTTACATTGTAAACTGGTACTTGATTACATATATTTTGAGGAATATATGGCTTGGAACAATAAGTATGCTGAGCCTTTCGAATAGTTCTTTTTTTTGTTTCATCTAATAGTTGATACCAATTTGGCATTGCAGTTTGTTTACTACACTGTTTTTCTAAACTCGTTTTAAAGTAGTATGAAAAGAAGCCTCCAAATGTATTATTGCTCGATGCTCTTTGAGTTGAATCGGCCGCTGTGGCTAAAATAGATGTTTTTCGTGGGTTTAAAAATAAGCTTCTAATATTTGAACTACTCCATTCGGGTGCTATACTTTTTTGCTGAAAGGGTTTTGACCCAGTGGCATTTTTAGCTTCTACAAAGCTATTGCAGCAATCACTCAAAACTAAGTTAAATCGGGCTCCTTTTTTCTTAATGATTTCAAATACATCCTGCATGTTCATGCTTTCTATTAAATAGTCTTCTTCATCTTTACTTCTTAAATCTATATAAGGGCTTCTTCTTTTGTCACTTTCTTTTCTAAAACCATGCCCCGAATAATAGAAGATAACAATATCATTGGAAGCAGGTTTGAGTAATTTAAATTCTGATACTAAATTTTTCTTGTTATATCTATCATCAACTACTTTTCTGATATTCATCTGGAAATCCATATAATGGCTTATTTCCTTAATGCTGTTTTCAAATCTTATAGCATCCATTGCACAAGATGGTCCTATGGTTGCTTCTTTTGTATTGGCAACAATGATTAGATGTATTTTAATTTTTCGCTCAGATGGAAAAATTTCTTTTGTATTTTTTGCAAAAAAGGTATTTAAAAAGTCATCACCTTCTTGAAAATAGTAAGAAAAAAATGCAGGAGTTAATTCATATGATTCTTTGTACGTATAACTAAACTGACTGGTCCTATCAATAATATATGTGGAGTCTTTTGCAATAATTAGGTATTCTGGTTTTAAAAGTCCACTTTCGTTATCAACTCTAAATTGAAAACTCGGTGTATCAACTTTTTTTGAAAAATCGCCAACTAATACTTCAGGCTGTATAGTATGAATATATAAAAGCGAAGTGTCTATTTCTCCATTTTTTAAGTAAACTATTTCTTCAGTTAAGAGCATGTTTGTCAAGACAGTTTTATTGCTTATAGGGTCTTTATATCGACATCTAAGAAAGCCACTTCCATCCTCTTGTTGATAATATAAAGCTTTTATGGCTGTAGGATGATTTTCTATAATTCTATTATATGAAAATTCATAGATTGATTGTGCAGAACTAAAATGTACACAAAAAAACAGTGGAAATATGAGGAAGTAATTTTTCATAGGGTATAGTTTATTTTTTTTGAAAATGATAGTTGGCTAAAACAAATATAGCAAAGTCATTTCAAAATAAGAATAAGCTTAATCTATGATATTGTCTCCGTCTTTGAGTTCTAATATATTTATAACATTTTCTTTCATCATCCATCCTTGTCCTGTCCAATAGAGTCCATCGTATGTGCCATCAGGGACATAAGTGTATTTTTTTGCAGGATCGCCTATTTGAGATTCGCAATGGTCAAACACAATGGCACTGGTTGTTTTATCTTCATTGAATCCAATTTTTGCTCCTTTTTGATATTCAATAATAAAGCGATTGGATGTTTTGCTTTTACCTTTTTCAATTGTAGTAAAAAGTGGTGCACCAAATTGGCTTTGATGTTGAGAGTTAAATCCAAAAACATCCATTAACTTTTTTTCACTATTCATACTATTTCCATTCCACCCAAGTAAAAAATACAACGCTTGTCCATTGATTTCTTTTTGAATAATATTATAATAAATACAACCATACCATCGAGTACCTGTAAATACAGAATCTTCTGCTCCTCTTATAATTTGATCAGAAACATCTACTAAAGGAATATACGATGCATCCGAAAGTTGTATAACGCCATAGTAGCGTTTCTCTACAGATGTACGGTTGATTTCCCAGTTATAAATTTTAAAACTATTATCAGGTGCTTGTAAAATGTTGATAGCAGTTTTGAGTTTAGAAAGTGGAGCTTGATACGAGTTGTGTGTCTGCAAAAGTTTTTTCATTAGGTTTATAAATGCATAGTTTGCATTTACTCGTTCTTCTACTATAGAGCCTTCAAACATATGGTAAGAATAGTAAACCATAGAGTCTTCTATAATTTCTAATTCTGATAATTCATTGATTGGTTTATCATGTACAGGTTTTAAAGGGCTTGAAATTATTTCAAAATCCTGTGCATAAAGTGGCATCTTCAATATTGAAAGGGCTATAAAAAATGTTAGAAATACGTTTTTCATATAACAAAAGTAAAGTTTAATAAATAAAAATTGACATATTATGGATTTGGCTTTTGTTCTACAGGTTCACTTTTTTTATCTTTTGATGCTGCAGGATACAAAGTTGATACACGACTAAGCATAGCAGTATAAAGACTATCCATGAGCTTAGGTTGCTTAGCATACCATTGAATATTTTTTTTTAGTTCATCTTCAGTGATAGCGTAGTGTGCCAGTATTTTTGCATAGTAAACCGCAATGCTATCTTTTTCATTACTATTATCTATTATATTATTTGTAATAAGGGTTTTGGCATATGCATCGGCTATATGCATTTCAGACATAATATTTTTCATTTTATCTAAAGAAATACTGGGCATTTTTTCAGCGCAACTTGACAGTAGCCATGAAAAAATAAGGAAACAAATTTGCAACTTAGTTTTTAAGTAGTTCTGCATATTTAGTGGCATTAGATACATCCATTTGTGAAAGTAAAGGCACATATTTTTGTTTATCTTGCATGGTTGCTTTAGCCATAAAATTAATAATTTCATCACTCTTGGCGTTGAAAAAAAATTGAATCCAAATACTAGATGGGTTTTCAGTATTTATTTGTGAAAGTTCTAAATAAGTACTATAAATTGTATTTCGAGCTGTTTCGGGGTCTGTGGTCATAAGGTCTAAACCATGTCTATAATACTTATAGATACTCTCACGCATTTTTACAAATCGTTGATTTAAAATTTGATCAATAAGCCAAAATCTATTTTTTTGACTTTCTGAAGCTTTCCATCCATTAATCTGATTTTGTTCGGGTGCGTTATTAGCAATATTTAATGCTTTATTAAAAAAATCGGTACCACCCTTTAAAGAGTATGAGTCATAATCTAAACCTAACATAATATACGTATAATAGGCTATAGTAGCAGTTAAATTAGATACTAAAGGGTCTGGGCCAGCAATAACATTGTCATTAAATTCAAGTGGTTGATACTGTACATATTTGAATGCAAAATTCTTGTCTGAATAATTTACCAAATTAGTGTTATAGCTTGTATTATAAACGGGTCTGGATGACTGCACAGATATGCGCCCCAAATAACCACCTTCAACTCCTTCTATAATTTTAGTGATAATAATAGTATATACGCATTCTATTTTTTCTTCATTCTCAAATACATCTTTGCCCCATTTTCGGTTGTTTACAAAGTTTTCTATGGCTTGTTCAAAGGTGCTAAATATCTTAGTATCAACTCCAGTTACTTGTTCAGATATGACCTTGGCTTTGCATTTTATTTCTTGAGCGTTTGAAACAGAATATAGACATAGTAAAATAAGAGTATAAATTATTTTTTTCATGATAGAATACGAATTATTTTGTCTACAATATCTTTTGCAACTTCTTTTTTCGACTTAAGCCCATAGGCTTCCTCATTGCCTTGCTTATCAAAAATAGTAATTTGATTTGTATCAAATGAAAATCCAGCGCCTTTATCATTGAGCGAATTTAAAACTATAGCATCAGCATTTTTTTCAGTTAGCTTTTTCAAAGCATAGTTTTTTTCATTTGTACTTTCCAAAGCAAATCCTATCAAACATTGGTGTTCTTTTTTTATACTGCCCAAATGCTTCAAAATGTCTTTAGTTTTGCTCAGAGTAATAGTAAATTCTCCTTCCGATTTTTTTATTTTTTCTTGAGCCACATGTGTAGGTGTATAATCTGCAACAGCCGCACTCATTACAGCTATATTGCATGTATCAAAAAGCGAAATAGCTTTATCAAACATGCTTGCTGCATTAGTTACTCTGTGCACTTTTATACCAGAAGAAATTTCTTTAATGTTTGAAGGGCCTAATATTAAGTCCACTTCACAGCCTTCTTGGTACAAAGCTTCTGCTGGTAGCTACTCCCATTTTACCACTACTATGATTTCTATAAAACGTACAGGGTCTATATTTTCGTATGTAGGACCAGCGGTTACAATTGCTTTTTTATGGAGTAGTTTTTTTTTTATGTTTAAAAACTGATTAGTATAATCAAAAATTTCTTGTGGTTCTGCCATTCTGCCCATACCTATCAATCCACTGGCCAGTTCACCATGTTGAGCATCTATTATTTGATGTTGTGATTGTTTTATTTTATCTAAATTAATTTGAAGGGTATAGTGATTCCACATATCATCATCCATTGCAGGGCAAACAATAACAGGGCATGTAGCCGAAAAGTATGCGGCTAATAAGAGGTTGTCACAAAGCCCATTGGCCATTTTGCCAAGTGTATTAAAAGATGCTGGCGCTATGATAAAAACATCGGCCCATCTTCCAAGCATCACATGGTTAGCCCAGCTGTTTTGGCTAAACATTTCAATTTGCACATCATGATTTGTTAGTGTGCTAAGCACCAAGGGAGAAACAAATTCAGTAGCCATAGGTGTCATTACTACTTTTACCTCTGCACCTTGTTTTACAAATAATCTAACAAGCTGAGGTATTTTATAAGCAGCTATGCTTCCAGAAATGCCTATGAGTATTTTTTTTCCTTTCATTTATTATTGTTGCTTTATCGATACAGAATCCTTGATTCTAACAAGTTCTTTTTGCATAAAAGTTCTTTTGATATGACTGGCATATGCAGCTAAACAAGGATTATCAATGTATTTAAAAAGATATTGAGATTCACCTTCACGACCTTTTTTCTCGTTGGTATATGTTAGCGGTGTTTTATTTTTTTTATTGTATTGTGTTATAGATTTTTCAAAGGCTATCAAAGAGTTGGCATCTATGCCTTGTCCTTTACTAATAAATTTAACAATGAAGGCCATGTTTTCATCTACATTAGCATTCGTCTTAGCACACTTTTTTTTAGTGTTGCATGCTATTGTCAATATTGTAATCGCAAAAAAAGATAATAAGAATTGTTTCATTTAAGTTTTGTATTGATATTAGAGATTATTGTTTGAAAAATTTTTGACTTATACTATTTTCACCTTCAGTTAATTTTAAAATATAAAAGCCTTTGCTGAGTGATTGTATAGGTATTTGAATTGTTTCTCTTGAATGCAAAGATTTAATTTCACCTTTCGTAATTATTTTTCCTGTTGCATCTAACACAGCATATTGATTAAAAAGTAAATCTCCTTTGTATGAAATATTCAAGAAGTCAGTTGCTGGATTTGGGTATAAGTCAATAGTGTTTTTTGCAATATCTATAGAACTTACACCTACAGGGTAGTTACAAGTATTTGGATTTAAAAAAAGTGATGCTCGTGCGCCATTGAGGGCTGCTTTCATTCTATTTTTTTGACCAAAGGTGAACATTACAAGACAATTATCATCGCTATAATCCATATAGTTCATAAACATTTCTCCGTTAGCCCCAGCACCACAAGCATTATTAACATTGTATGGGAAGGTTTTACATCCATAGTTAGCATCTTCTGCCGGCTTAGTATCTGATATTAGATCATCACCACAAAAATTGTCGCCCCATATATGATATAGATTTAACCAGTGGCCAATTTCATGTACTGCAGTTCTACCATTATTATAAGGTGCTGTAGCAGTGCCAACATAGCCAAATGCTGTATGTGCTATTACAACGCCATCTGTATTTCCACTGCCTCCAGGGAATTGAGCATAGCCTAATATGCTCTGAGATGTAGAAAATTTTACAACCCATATATTCAAATATTTACTTCTGTCCCAAATTGTTTGAGGCTTTACATTCGATTCCATATAAGTTTTTGTAACACTACTTTGTCCTATATTGTAGCGCATAATGCCGTTTGTGGTAGTGCCATCTGGTTTTTGATGCGCTAAGCAAAATTGTATTTCACAATCAGCTGTGCTATTCCAAAAAGGATGGTTTGAGGGTAGTGAGTCAGCATTCAACAATCTTATAGTCTTCATTGAGTGCATCCAACTGAGATAGCACCTGATTTTCTGATATATTTGCACCAGTACCAATAGATTCGCCATTGTGTATAATGTGAAACACAACTGGTATCGTGTGTATTGCTCTTGTTTTCTTATTGCTGTTTTTGTTTTCGGTATGTGTAGCAATATAGTTTTGAGTGTATTGTTCTAGTTGTTGTCGATCTATTACCATGTCAGGATTATTTTGCAATTGTGTTTGCAAATGATCATGACTTGCACATCGTTGTTGTGAAAACACATTAACTGAAGACAAAACAAATAGAAGTAAAAATAAGTTTTTCATTTTTTTAATTTATATAAACCAAAAATAGACTGATAATTTTAAATATTGTGTTACTGATTACTTATTTCTTATAGCCTTCTTTGAGTCCCACAGTTTTATTAAACAACAAATGCTCTTTTGTAGATTCTTTGTCTAAACAAAAATATCCTAATCTAAAGAATTGAAAATGTTCATTTTCTTTTGCATCTAAAAGTGCCTTTTCTATTTTAATTTGATTAAAAATTTCTAAACTTTTAGGATTTAAAAATTGTTTAAAATCGTCTTCAGCACCAGGGTTTTCTACCGTAAATAGTCTGTCATATATTCTTGCTGTAGCCTCTACACAATCCATAGCATTTACCCAATGCAAGGTGCCTTTTACCTTGAGACCGCTCGTGTCATTTCCGCTTTTGCTATTTGGAACCAAATCCGCATATATACAAGTGGCATTGCCGTGAGCATCAAAGTCGGCATGTGTACAAGTAATAATATAAGCATGTTTCAATCGTACACTTTGGCCTGGACTTAGTCTAAAGTATTTTTTGGGCGGGTCTTGCATGAAATCTTCTTGTTCTATCCATAGGTGTTTACTAAAAGAAATATTTCTATGCCCTTCTTCGGGTTTTTCAGGATTATTTTCTGCTGTCAGATTTTCTTGAAAATCGTCTGCTAAGTTATTGATAACTAATTTTAAGGGATTCAATACAGCCATTCTTCGTAATGAAGTTTGGTTTAATTCTTCTCTAAGAAAATGCTCTAAAAGCGACATGTCTATTACATTTTCGCGCTTAGCTACGCCAGCCGTATGCCAAAATTGTTTTATACTATGGGCTGTAAATCCTCTTCTTCTTAATCCCGATAATGTTGGCATTCTTGGATCATCCCATCCGCTTACATGTTTTTCTTGAACAAGTTGTAACAGTTTTCTTTTACTTGTAACAGTATAATTTACATTTCCTCTTGCAAATTCATATTGCTTAGATGGAAAAATTTCTAATTTTTCGATAAACCAATCATATAACTCACGATGAGGTACAAATTCAATAGAGCAAAGTGAATGTGTAATATGTTCAATAGAATCAGATTGTCCATGTGCAAAATCGTACATAGGGTATATACACCATGCATTGCCTGTTCTATGATGATGAGCATGTTTAATTCTATATATCACGGGATCTCTCATAAGCATATTGGTATGTGCCATATCTATTTTGGCTCTTAATACTTTTTCGCCATCGGCATATTTGCCTTCTCTCATTTCCTGAAATAGATTTTTGTTTTCGTCAACGCTGCGATCTCTATATGGCGAATTAGTTCCAGCTTGTGTAGGTGTTCCTTTTTGCTTTGCTATTTCTTCAGAGCTCGAATCGTCCACATAAGCAAGTCCTTTTTCTATAAGTGTATGGGCAAATTGAAAAAGCTTTTCAAAATAGTCTGAAGTGTATAATTCTTCTTTCCAAGTATAGCCTAACCATTCAATATCTTTTTTGATGCTTTCTACATATTCCGTTTCTTCGGTGCTTGGGTTAGTATCATCAAAACGGAGATTGCAACTTCCCTGATATTTTTTAGCTAATTCAAAATTGATACAAATTGCTTTGGCATGGCCAATATGTAAGTATCCATTTGGTTCGGGTGGAAATCGAGTATGAATTCCATCAATAATTTTTTTTTCTGAAATATCCTTTTCTATAATTTCTTCAAGGAAATTAAGTGATTTTTCTTCGCTCATTTATAATAAAAATTTGAATGTGAGCAAAGGTAAATAAGGAAAACAAGAAAGGTATATTTATTGTCTTTTACTTTTTTTGAGCAAACAAGGCCACTAACGCAGATGTAATAAATCCCATGACAAGGGCACCAAAAAATGACATTAAAATATAATTTTTTAAATTAAAATTCTTTTGTGCTTCTTCCAAGGTAGTAAGCTTGTGCTCAACGCCATAGTTTATTGCATTTTGGAAAAAATGAGGAGATATAATTTTATGTGTGATAAGCTGAGCAATTGGAGAAAAAATTGCCACTATTGACGTAATAATCAAACCAGATATAAAACCCTGAACCCATGTCATTTTTCCTTGATAAAAATGGTTTCTTTTTTCTTTTAATGCCAATACATACAGTAAAATAGATGGTATAGCTACTAAATTGGTATAGATTGGATGCTTATCTATATGAACATCATGCCATCCCAACAGACGTTCTATACACATCCACAAAAGCATAAATAAGCTGAAAATAATAGCCCATTTGACTTCAATTTTAAATTTATCCATCGTTCAAGGTTTGATTGTAGAATTTATAGGAAATAAAAATAGTGATAAAATTGGTTTTTGTATCAATTTTTATTTGAATTTTGTGTCAACAATGAATAAAATCGAGCCACTATATATAGAAGATTATGATTATGAATTGCCCGATACCAAAATAGCCAAATATCCTTTAGCCCAAAGAGATGAAAGCAAAATACTAGTAGTTAAAGACAAGAAACTTATAGATGCAAATTATAAAGACATAGCCAACTTTCTGCCAGAGCATGCTTTTTTAGTCTTTAATCAAACTAAAGTCATTCCTTCACGTTTGTTTTTTAAAAATCTACATCAGGCAACTATTGAAATATTTTGCTTGAGTCCTTACAATGAAAGTATTGATACCACTATCTCCTTAGCGCAAAAAGGAAAAGCACAATGGAAATGTTTGATTGGAAAAAAAAGCAAATGGAGAGAAGATGTATTAACCCTTCATATAGATTGTGTGATTATATATGCTTCTATTTTAAAAGAAGAGCATGGAAATATTATAGTTGAATTTACATGGAAGCCACCCGAAATGACTTTTGCAGAAATACTACATATAGCAGGTAATATGCCTATTCCGCCGTATTTAAATAGGCCCTATGAAGCTTTGGACAAAGAAGTGTATCAGACTATTTTTGCAAAACAAGAAGGTTCGGTTGCAGCACCTACAGCATCATTGCACTTTACCGAAACCATCTTTGAAACCTTAAAATCTAAACATATTCAATATGATTTTGTTTCCTTGCATGTAGGAGCAGGCACTTTTTTGCCAGTTAAAACAAATAATGTTCACGAGCATGTAATGCACAGCGAACAACTCATTATTGATTTAGGTTTTATAAAAAATATTACAAATCACATAGAAAATAAAAGACCGGTTTTTGCAGTAGGAACTACTTCGCTTAGAACCTTAGAAACGTTATATTGTATTGCTTTTCGTTTTTTTAATAAAGAAATAGAATCTTTTGAGCATATTGAAATTGGCCAATGGGATATATATGATAGCAATATGAACACAAGCCCTTGTGTTGTTTTAAAGTATCTTATACAAAAAATGGAAACAGAAAAACAACAGCAAATCATTTGTAGAACGAAAATTATGATTACACCAAATTACAAGCCCCAAATGGTACAAGGTATTATTACAAATTTCCATCAGCCTAAGTCAACATTGTTATTGTTAATATCTTCTTTTTTAGGCTCCTTTTGGAAAAGTGTATACCAATATGCATTGAATAATGAGTATCGCTTTTTGAGTTATGGAGATGGCTGTTTAATATACTTACACACAAGTTGATAGCTTTGTTTCACATAAAAAGCTTAATAATCAACACAAAATTGACACTATTTCCTCAATGAATTAGTCTTTATCCACAAATTATAAACGAATAAATTTCAAATACTCACAGAAGAAATTACATATTGCGTTTAGCCTTAATTTCACACGTTAAAATTAGAAAAGCAGAAAGTGAGACTAAAAGCATTAGAAATAAAGGGATTTAAAAGTTTTGCAGACAAAACCATTATAAATCTGGATAATCAAATAACGGGTATAGTAGGACCTAATGGATGTGGTAAATCAAATATTGTAGATGCCATACGCTGGGTTATAGGAGAACATAAAATTAAAACCCTCCGTTCGGACAATTTAGAAGACCTCATTTTTAATGGTTCTAAATCAAGAAATGGTTCCGGACTGGCAGAAGTGTCCTTGACTTTTGAAAATACAAAAAATCTATTGCCAACCGATTTTAATACCGTTACTATATCGAGAAAATTTTATAAAAATGGCGAAAGTGAATATCGACTTAATGATGTAACCTGTAGATTAAAAGACATAACAAATCTTTTTTTAGATACAGGTGTTACCTCAGACAGCTATTCAATTATAGAGCTGGGCATGGTAGATGATATCATAAAAGATAAGGATAATAGCAGACGAAGAATGCTTGAACAAGCATCGGGTATATCAATATATAAGACCAGAAAAAAAGAAGCAAAATCTAAATTAGATGCTACCGAATTAGATCTAAACAGAATAGAAGATTTATTATTTGAAATCTCAAACAATCTTCGTTCGCTCGAAAGTCAAGCAAAAAAAGCTGAAAAATACCATGCTATCAAAAGCGATTATAAAGAAGTAAGCATAGAATTTGTAAAAGCTTCTTTAGAAGATTTTAATGATTCATATCAGCAACTTAATACGCAACAACAACACAATGTCGACGCTATTTTAGCTTTAGAAACAGAAATAGCTACACAGGATGCGCATTTGGAAAATGAAAAACTTGCTTTGCTAAAAAAAGAAGAAGAGTTGCATCAACTACAAAAGGAATTTAATAATTTCTTAGAAAAAATAAGAAATACAGAACACGATAAAAATCTTTCTTCTCAAAAAATTGAGCATTTAAATCAGTTAAGCAATACCAACCAAAAAGCCATCGATCACGATCAGGCACAAATAGTTCTTTTTCAAAAAGCCATACAAGATGCCAACGAAAAAATAAAGCATGAAGAAAATGAATTAGTGGCTCTAACTAAAAGGGTAGAAGAGTTAAGAATACATTTGGATGAAAAACGTAAGGAATTTGATACTCAAAAAAATGAGTTAGATTCTTTAAGAAACGAACATCAAAAAATCCAAATTGAGCATTTTGATGCCGAAAAAACGATTGCCGTTTCGCAAAGCAATATAAATAATATAAAACGCTCTATAGTACAATTAGACGATGATGCTAAAGCACAATACCAAGAAATAGAAAAGCAAAAGGAAATTCACGAAAACTATCAAAAACAAGTTGACGAAAAAAAATCTATACTACAAGAACGAATTATAAAACAAGAAGAAGCTACCGAAAAATTATTAAACTCTCAGGCTATTCTTGAAACACATAGAAATGAATTGATAGCTGAAAATAGAAAATTTGATGCCAAGCAAAATGAGTACAATCTATTAAAGTCCTTGATTGAAAATTTGGAAGGCTATCCAGATAGCATCAAATTTTTAAGTAAACACAGTGAATGGAAATATGGTACAACCTTGTTGTCGGAACTATTTACTGTTAAAGAAGAATACAGAAAATGTATAGAAGGGTATTTGGATAAATATTTAAATTATTATGTAGTAGATACTCCCGAGCAAGCATATCATGCTATATCCTTGCTACAAAATAGTCAAAAAGGTAAAGCGGGCTTTTTTATTCTTTCAGAGATAAACCAAAAAGAAAAATCAAACTTTGAGGCCGAAGAAATAGCAGCATTGGATGTGTTAAAAACAGATGAAAAGTATTATCCTTTATTGCAGTATTTGCTTCATAATGTTTGTATCACTAATGATATTCAGCATCATACAAATCCTAAACACGTCTATCTTCAACAAGATGCGTCGAGTTACAAAACCGGAAAACGTATTGTGGGCGGAAGTGTTGGTGTATTTGAAGGTAATAAAATTGGTCGTACTCAGCGATTGGAAATTTTGCAGAAAGAAATAAATGCTATTAAAGAAAGAGTACATTCTTTTGAAGAAAAAATAAAAAATACTCAGAATGATATTATAGGCTTTAATCAAGAAATAAAAAATGAAGAAATTGAAACCTTAAAAAACCAAATTGCTAAAGAAGAAAATCTAATCATTCAATGTCTGCATAAGATAGAAACCATTAGTCAACGAAAAGAACAAACAGAGCTAAGGACCAAACAACTCAACGAACAGTTACAAACTGCACAGCTTGCTATAGACGAAATAGTGTCTTTGCATCAAGATAAAAATACACAAATGACTTTGGCCTTTGATAACATGCAATCGAGCCAAGCAAAATATGCGCTGATAGAAGGAGAATATAATAAGGCCAATGAGGAATATAATCAGCACAATATTGTAGTAACAAGACAACACAGTAAAATTAATGAGTTGAAAAATGAAACTACGATACGCTCTAACCAAATTGCCGATTTGCAACAAAAGGTTCAGCAATTGTTTCAAGAAAAAGAAAATACAATAAATCAAATAGGACTTACTCAAACAGCATTTCAAGATTTAGAAAATTTGCTTTTTGAAATTCTAAAAGAAAAAGAAGTAAAAGAAAAATCGCTCAACGAAAAAGACCAGGCTTTTTATAATTTCAGAAATGAACTGGCTACAAAAGAGTCAACATTAAATCAAAAGAAAAAAGAAAAACAACAAAACGAATCGCAACTCACTACGATAAAAGATAAATTATCTGAAATGAAATTGCATTTGGCCTCAATGAAAGAAAGATTGTTTGTAGAGTTTAAAGTAGATTTAGATGATGTACTTAAAAATCCACGTGTTGGAGAACAAAGTATTGAAGAGCTTAATATTGAGGTTGAAAAACTGAAAAAAAGAATTGACAATTTGGGCGAAGTAAACCCAATGGCGGTAGAAGCATATAAAGAAATAAAAGCTCGATATGAATTTATACAAGAACAAAAAGCGGACCTCGTAAATGCAAAAGAAAGTTTACTAAAAACTATAGAAGAAGTTGAATTGACAGCTAATCAAAAGTTTTTAGAAACCTTTGAAAAAGTAAAAGAAAATTTTATTAATGTATTTCATGCTTTATTTACTGAAGATGATACTTGCGATATGAGATTGGTAGACCCAGAAAATTTAGCAGAAACGGCAATAGAGATTTATGCTCAACCAAAAGGCAAAAAACCAAGTACGATTACTCAACTTTCTGGAGGTGAGAAAACCCTTACTTCGGCAGCATTTTTGTTTGCTATATACCTTATAAAGCCAGCACCGTTCTGCGTTTTGGATGAGGTAGATGCGCCTTTAGACGATGCTAACGTTGGTAAATTTACAAATATGATACGCCGCTTTTCGGACAATTCACAGTTTATAATAGTTACGCATAATAAGCAAACCATGGCAAGCGTAGATGTTATTTATGGTGTCACTATGCAAGAGGCAGGCGTAAGCAAATTAGTACCTGTAGATTTTAGAAGTTTAAATTAATACCAATCTTAAATTGGGTTCAGACCATTTTTTAGAGTGGTCTATGCCGATAGTGTCCTAAGTGCATTCAGGTTTAAGACCAATTTTTTTGTCTGTTACAGCAGCACAATCGGTATAAGAGAGTAGTCCCACCAAGAATCGAACTTGGATCAAAAGTTTAGGAAACTTCCGTTTTATCCATTAAACTATGGGACCTGAACAAGTGTTTGCAAAAGTACCTTATCGACTATTACCTTTAAAATTATTTTCTAAAAATAGACTGATAATACGTGGAAAAGCTATTGTATGAATATTTTCGATGGCTATTTGTTCCATAGACAAGCTCTTTGCCCATTTTTTTAAGTGGGTAGTCTCAATATAAAAAAAAGTAGCTTCAATTTTTTGATGCGATAAGGTTTGTTGTAGACTGGCTAATTGTGATATAGAATTAAACTTTCTTTTCATTTCGTTCAAAGCATTTTTTTTGCCGCCTTCTATTAAATGAAATTCATAAAGATGTTGCCATATATCCTTTTTCATTCTTTTTTGAATGAGTAACGATTTTTTATCTGTAATAATAAAATAATTAAAATGTCTTTCTTTCAGAGCCAATCGCTTTTTCTTAATAGGCAAATCACCTATTTTTTTATTTCTGTAAGCGTAGCATGTAGCAATCAAAGGACACTGATGACAGCTTGGAGATAGGGGTTTACAAACCTGACTGCCAAAATCCATAATTGCTTGATTATACACAGAACTTTTTGTTTTGGGCAGCTGCTCTTGTGCAAATTGATGCATGAATTTCTTTCCTTTTCCTGTCGAGAAATCCTCAAATAGACCAAAATATCTGCTTAGCACTCTAACCACATTGCCATCAACTACAGCGTGAGGTTTTTCGAAAGCAAAAGAAGCGATAGCAGCTGCTGTATAAGCCCCTATACCTTTTAGTTTCAAAATGTCTTCATATTCATTTGGAAATCGACCTTGTAGTTCATTTGTAATATATCGAGCTGTTGATAACATGTTACGACATCTATTGTAGTAGCCAAGTCCTTGCCAAAGTTTAAAAACATCATCGTCCGAAGCATTGGCCAATTGCTCAATAGTTTTATATTTTTTGCTAAAAAGTTCATAATAGGGAAGTCCTTGTTCCACTCGAGTTTGTTGCAAAATAATTTCACTTAGCCATATTTTATAAGGGTTTTTAATGCCTCTCCACGGCATATTCCTTTGATTGGCAGTTAGATACCACTGTAAAATGAAATCAGAAAACAAAATTTATTGCTACGTTAAAGTATTAAAAATGAGTATAATATTATGAGCAAAGTTTGCTAAATAATGTTAATATTGCATAAATTTACATTCACAAAAATAATCTACAGTGAAAAAAGCAGACATAATAAACATCATTTCAGAAGAAACTGGCGTGCCCAAAGTGGACGTATTAGTTGCTATTGAGAGTTTTTTTGCAAACGTAAAAAAATCATTAGTTGAAGGCGAAAACGTTTATATTAGAGGCTTTGGTAGCTTTATCGTTAAGAAAAGAGCAGCTAAAATTGGCCGTAATATTAAAAAAAATACTTCTATTTATATTCCTGAACACTATATACCTAACTTCAAACCAGCCAAAGAATTTATAGATGAAGTTAAGAAAATAGATGTTTCAACAATCGTAGAAGTTAAAAACGAAGACTAATTCCATTAAAACCCAACGTGAGTAAATACCATATTGCATTTATTGTATCGTTTATCGTAATTGCAATAGGATTATACTTTGGTGGTAATTTTACTGGCAAAAAAAATAAATCCACTGCTCAATCTACTGAAAATAAAGCATTCCCAAATGCTACTAAGGATATAGTAGCTACCGATATTCAAGCCTACGAAAAAGAAATTGTTGCAAAACTGAAAACAACTCAGCTGGATAAAGAAAAAAAATTAACGCAGATAGCAAAAGAAAATCAAAACGCAGTGGCATTTAAAGATCTTGCTGAGTTTTGGGAGGCAGAAAAAGACCTCAACTTGGCTGCATATTATTATAAGAAGGCAGCTTTTTTGGAAAATACAGAAAAAAGCCTCAATTTTGCAGGAAATTTATTTTTGGCTATACTCGGTAGGACCGAAAAGCCTCAAATGAGAAAGTGGCAAGCGTTAGAGGCTATTGAAAGTTTTAATAAAGTATTAGAGCTGAACCCCAATAACACAGACACAAAAATTGCTTTAGCAACATGCTATATTGATGGTACAGGCGAAACAATGAATGGTGTATCCCTACTTAGAGATATTACTCAAAAAGACAGTAATAACATAAGTGCAAACATCATACTTGGTAAACTTGGCATTCAATCGGGACAGTTTGATAAGGCAATAAAAAGATTAGAAAAAGTTCTTTCACTAAGGCCTGAAAACACAGAGGCACTTTATTTTTTGGCAGAAGCTTATAAAGGCACAGGAAATAAAGAAAAAGCCATTGAACTATTTGAACAGTGTAAAAAGCTGGTCAATAATCCAGACTTTAGTAAAGAAATAGATAAATATATAAATACATTTAATTAAAAAATTTAAAACATATTAGATATGCCTTGCGGAAAAAAACGTAAACGTCACAAAATTGCTACACACAAAAGAAAGAAAAGATTAAGAAAAAATCGTCATAAGAAAAAATAATATTCTTTTTTCTTTCTATTTTAATCAATCGACAGCTCTTATTTCGAGCTGCCGATATTTTTTCATAGCTATTTATAAAACTTACTATTCATTACTGTGAATAAAGAACTCATTATTCAGTCGTCTGATAGTGGAGTTGAAATTGCCTTATTGGAGGATAAAAAATTAGTTGAACTACATTTTGATAACTCAGGAGGAAATTTCAATGTAGGCGATTTGTATCTTGGCAAAATCAAAAAGATGATGCCTGGCTTAAATGCCGTTTTTGTGGATATTGGCCACGAAAAGGATGCTTTTTTGCATTATACCGATTTGAGTCCATATTTTAAAAGCTTACTGAAATTTACAGATTTAGCCATACATGATAACTCAGAAAGAGGTTTTGACTTTTCAACTTTCAAAATGGAAGAGGAGATTGTGAAAACAGGCAAAATCACTGAAGTGATTCAAGGCAAGCCCAATATTTTAGTGCAAATTCTAAAAGAACCCATCTCTTCTAAAGGTCCTCGAATTAGTTGTGAAATTTCTTTACCAGGACGTTTTATAGTTGTAACTCCATTTAATAATTTTGTCAACGTTTCTCGCAAAATACATAGCACCGAGGAACGCAAGCGATTATTGCGCATCATGGAAAGCATAAAACCAAAGAATTTTGGGATTATTGTACGTACAGCAGCCGAGGGGCAAAGTAGTGCTGAATTGCACAAAGATTTAATACAAATAATTGAATCGTGGAATGCTATTCAATTTAATCTGAAAAAAGCAAAGCCTCCTCAAAAAATTCTCAGCGAACAAAATAAAACCACATCTTTACTGAGAGATTTACTCAATAAAGATTTTAATAAAATAATAGCAAACAACAACACCATAGCCGACGATGCTCGTGAGTATATAGCTACAGTATCGCCAGGGCGAGAGCATATAGTCTCTCATTACAACAATGGTGCTACTATTTTTGATCATTTTGGCATTTCAAAGCAAGTAAAAAATGCTTTCGGAAAAATGGTAATGTTGGATAGTGGTGGCTATTTGATTATTGAACACACAGAAGCGCTACATGTAATAGATGTAAATAGTGGTCATAAATTTTCAAACGAAAATCAAGAAGATACTGCCATAAAAACTAATTTAGAAGCAGCCCACGAAATAGCACGTCAGCTCCGTTTGAGAGATATAGGAGGAATTATTATTGTAGACTTTATCGACATGAAAAATGCCGATAATAGAAGAGAGATAGCAGATGCTATGGAGCGTTTTATGAGCAATGATAGGGCTAAACATTCTGTATTGCCTTTGAGTCGTTTTGGCTTACTCCAAATTACAAGACAGCGTTTAAGACCTGAAATTAAAATTTCTACTTCGGAGCAGTGCCCAAGTTGTGAGGGTACTGGAAAGGTTCGTTCATCGCACTTATTGCTAGACGATATAGAAAAACATATAAAATATTTGACTTCTAACGTAAAAGTTGCTTTGTCTCTACATGTGCATCCTATAGTATATTCACATCTTACCAAAGGTTTTTTCTTCAATACTTTAGCGAATAAATGGAAGAAAAAATATGGCAAATTTGCTTTGTTGCAAGATGAAGGATTTGATTTTTTACAATACAAATTTTTTGATGATAATACTGGAGAGGAAATGAAGTTTTAATGTATTAATTTTATACATAAAGATACTCCACTCTTTCATGATAGATTTTTTTCAGGCTATTCTAAATCAGTTTATTCAAACATCGCTATTTGAATGGTTTGCTTTTGTGATAGCACTATTGCAAATAGTGTTCTCCTATTTTAATAAAAAAATAAATTTTTATTTTGGGGCTTTATCGTCTTCACTTTACTCTATTCTTTTTTTTCAGTTTGCACTCTATGCAGAGTCCCTTCTCAATATCTATTATTTAGTAGCCAGTATAGCTGGTCTAATCTATTGGAAATCATCAGATCAAATTATTCAAATTTCGTATTCAACTAGGCGCTATTGGATTCGTGCTTTTATTGTATTTTTTGTATCATTTGGTATTTTATATGTTACACTTTTTTATTTTTCTGATAGTAATGTGCCATTTTTTGATGCTTTTGTTAGTGCCTTGGCATGGGCAGGAACTTACTTATTGGTACTTCGAAAAATTGAAAATTGGATTTGGCTTTCTATTTCAAATATGATAGCAATACCATTGATGTGTTACAAATCATTGCAGCTTACGGCATTGCTCATTAGCATTTATTTAGTTTTGGGTATTATGGGATTCTTTAAATGGAAGAAGGAAATTAAAAGTAAAACATTTTCTATTTAACCATATCTTCCAAAGGTCTTCTATTCATAATAGATCGGGCCAATGTCAAATCGTCGGTATATTCCAATTCGCCCCCAAAAGCTACACCACGAGAAAGTGTAGTGAACCGAATTGGCATGTCAGCCAGTTTTTTATGAATATAATAGCTTGTTGTATCGCCTTCGAGTGTTGGGCTTAATGCAAATATAATTTCTGTAGTATCATTTGTTTTAGCCCTTTCTATAAGAGATTGAATAGTAAGTTGCTCTGGACCAATGCCATCGATAGGCGATAGCAATGCTCCTAATACATGATACAATCCGCTATAATGCTGTGTAGACTCAATCGACATCACATCTCGTATGTTTTCTACAACACATATTATGTTTCGCTTTCGCGAAAAATCACTACAAATTTTACATTCATTGCTATCTGAAACATTAAAACATAAGTTGCAATATTGAATATTATTACGCATGTTTATTATCACTTCTGCAAAGTAGTTTACTTTTTCTTGATCAGTTTTTAGTAAGTGTAAAACATGGCGCAAGGCAGTTTTTTTTCCAACGCCGGGCAACTTTGAAAACTCTAATACTGCTTGTTCTATAAGAGATGAAGAAAACTTCATGTTTTTATTTTAGTAATCTAAGTTAATTAAGACAATGTATAAACTCAAACGGTTTTGCTTTTTTAGATTGAAAATATTTTTTAATCTTTAAAACTTCTCGACTTTTTTGATGGGTATTAATATTTATTAATTCTGATACAAACGATTGCTTATAGGTAGTTTGTAATGTTTGTAAGTAATGGCACAAATGGCTTACCTCTTGCGCATCTATAAAATTAGTTTTATATGAAATATTGATATTATTTTTATTAGACATGTTATCGTCGTTTAGATTTATAATAATTCAAGTTATTACCACATCCGCAACCTTTCTTTGCCTTACAACTTGATAGGAATATAGAAACAAGACAAAATAAAGAAAAGAGTTGTAATATTTTTTTTAGCATGCTGAGTTTGTACTTAATTTGTAAAGGTACTAAAATTTGAATTTTGTTGAGCAAGCCAAAAAAAATACTTATAGCTCCTTTAGATTGGGGTATAGGGCATGTTACTCGCTGCATACCTTTAATATTGTTTTACAAATCATTAGGGCATCAGATTGATTTGGCTTGCAATGAAAATCAACGTTGTATTATTGAAGCATATACAGATGACATTGACTTTATCCCACTTAAAGGTTATCAAATTAGTTATGCCAAGCATAAATCCTTATTTAATCTGAAAATTGTGCTTCAAATTCCTAAAATTGTATCTTCAATTATTCAAGAGCATATTTTTTTAAAAAAATTAGTCAAAGAAAGTAAATACGACCTTATTATATCAGACAATCGTTATGGATTTTTTCATCGAAAAATAAAGTCGCATATCATCACTCATCAATTACAAATTCAGGCACCTAATTCATTTAGTATGATGTTGATAAATGGAATCAATCGTTTTTTAATCAATCGTTTTGATTCTTGTTGGGTGCCCGACTATCATGATGCTGCTATGAGTGGACAATTGTCAAATAATAAAGGCATACAACGTATTGCATATTTAGGAAATTTATCGAGGTTACAACTTTTGGAAAATCTTTCGATTCAGTATGATATTTTGATATTGTTGTCAGGGCCAGAACCACAAAGAACGCTGTTAGAAAAAAAACTAATTGAACAGCTTCCAAAAAATAAAAGAATTGCTTTTGTTAGAGGATGCATTACTACAACTAATTTGCCAAACATTGGGCATGTTTCTTTTTTTGATTTTTTGTCTGGTACAGCTTTAAATCAATTAATTTGTCAATCAGCATGTGTAATATGTCGAAGTGCATATAGTACATTAATGGATTTAATAAAATTAAATAAACATGCTATCTTAATTCCTACGTCAGGACAAACAGAACAAGAGTATCTGGCCAATCATTTTGAACAACAAAACTGGTCTATGCAGGCACAACAAGAAAATTTAGACTTAGAAAAAAGTTATGCCGACTTTCTATCTAAAACTTTTTTTCCATACCCAAAATTTAATTTTGAGCAATACAAAAATGTATTGTTAGAAGCTATTATTTAAGTTCAAATTGCAAGCCAACAGAGTATCGTAGACCAGCCTGTGGAAAATAATAAATGACATCTGTAAGAGCATTATTATATATATACGAGTATGTATAGGCATTGCTTGAATACAACGTGTTTAATATATTTTGAATACCCAATTTTATTTTTACAGTTTTGTTTTCTTGCCAAGTTAGTACTTGTTGTATGCCGACATCAACTGTAATGTAAGCTGACAAAGTTTTGTTTTCATTTGCAGTGTTATCTATATATTGTTTGCTTACATATTTGGGGCTAAAGTCAAATGAAAGTTTTCGTATCCTGAAGTTTGTGTTGAGCAATGGATATAAACTAACTATACCTCCCAATACTACAGAAGGAGAAAATGATATAGGTGTGTTTGTATAAGATTTTTTAATCTGAATGCCTTGGTCATAATCATCAATATATTCATCAAATTGTTTAATTCTATTTACAGAAAATGCTGAATTAAGTTGCCAAGTGATTTTTGAATGCATTAAATCTCCTTTGAAAATTATTTCTAAACCTTGTCTATAACTCGAAGGTGTATTGGTTCGGGTATAAGCTCCTACATCATTAATTTTTCCGGTTAACACTAACTGATTTTGATATTGCATACGATACAATGAAACTTGAGTAGCTAAATATTGATTCCACTTATTGTATAATGTTATCTCGGCATGATATAAGCGTTCTGCTTTGGGCAATTGATTTACACTAGTTTCAATATCTTCTCTATTGGGTTCTTTGTTGGCTATGCCCAATGAAAGAGAATACACAGAATGTCTTTTTGAATACGTTATTTTTGTTTTGGGATTTAGAAAGTGATAAAACAATTGATGATTGAGTTGAGGATTATTTCTAAATCCTAATGTTTCATAAAATACCATCCTATCTTGAATATCCAGAAACCATTTTAAGTTTGAATTAAAATTATAATCCAGCATGCTATAAAAATTCAGCTCGCTTTTGTGTGCTTTTAAATTGTACCAGTTTGGCTTAAGTAAACTGGCTCCATTGGGAGTCCAAATTACCTTGCCATAGTGTTTCCCATCGTATCTTGAGGCATTGGCATAAAAACCAAAGTCTAATTTTTTGTTGGAATAAGTTGCATACAATTTAGTTCCATAAAAATAATTATCTAGCCATAGTTGTCTGATGAGGTCTGAGTTGCTTATTTGATTTATGGTATCTATCAAGGAATACGCATCATAATCTTGTGCTATTTTGTATTCTTCATAATACCCCTTTCCTTTGGTAAGGTATGAAACAGCTCCTATAGTAATTTTATTTGAAATTTTTTTGTCAAAAAACAATTGAAAATATTGTTGTTTATAATTGTCAGTTTGGTTGTCATAATAAGTGCCATCCGATTTTATGCCTAATTCATTATATTGTCTATTGGTAGGTATTGAATCTTTGGGTACTCCATTCCATGCTTGACCAGTTTTTTCGCTGCCATACATATAGTTAAATATGAGGTTGTTATTTTTGTTTATTGCATATTCAGATGTAAACTGTAAAGCTTTTAAGTTAGAAGCTGACCGTTCTATATAGCCATCTGAACTTATTTGTGACAATCGTAATGTGGAAATCCACTTTTTGTAAATAGGCCCCGTGCTAAATTTTAGTGTTTTTTTAAACGTATTAAAACTACCATACTGAACATCTAACATAGCATACGCTTTTTTATATTGAACATCTAAATTATTGATTGATACAGACGCTCCAAAACTACCTACACCATTTTTAGAGCTACCAATACCTTTTTGCACTTCAATTTGATTACTTGAAGAAAATAAATCGGGTGTATTGACAAAATATGTAGCTTGACTTTCGGCATCATTTACGGGCACACCATTAATACTAACATTGATACGTGTTAAATCCGTTCCTCGTATTCGTAAACCACTGTAGCCAGTGCCAGTACCAGCATCCGAATAAGATACTACAGCAGCCATACTCGAAAGTAATTGTGGTATATCTTGTCCTTGGTTATTTCTTTCTAATACACTAAGGTCAAGCTCATTAAAGGATTTTTGATTAAGTTTGTCTTTACTAGCCTTAACTCGTGCGGCTGGCAATTCAATGTTTTTTAAGGTATCATTTTTTTCTTGAGCTTGGCTCCATAAACTACAAAAACATAGAATCTGTACTATAATTTTTCTCATACGTATCATTTTTTTGTTGCTAAAAAAAATTAGCAATTCGATTAAATAAAAAGGGTAAGAGAAAAAGTTCACTTACCTTTCCTAAACAGCATTACCTGTTCTAGGTTCACGGGTATAATCTCAGATTTTCATATATTTAAAATAGAAGAAAAACACCCCGAGATAAGAATATTAAGTCCTTTTGTCATTAAAATGTAAGGAATTAATACTATTCACCGACAAAGTTAATATAAAACGTAGAAAATTGATATATTTACGTAAGAATTCAAACAAATACATATTAATATTTTGTTCAATCATGAAAACGATTAAACTACTTTTTATCTTGGTGTTATTAACGCAATGCACGTTTGCTCAAAAAACGCAAATCAAAATACTTGCAAGTAATAATCAATATACTATTTTAGATATTTCCCTTACCGATATTCAGTTTGATAATATCATGACCAGTAGAGGCAAAGCTCATCATGTTATTTTGGAAAATGGTATTTTCATTCCAAAACAAGGGGCTCCAAATGTTCCCAAAATACCTTTGTCTATTACAATTCCATTAGGTAAAAAGAGTAAGGTTGAAATTTTAAGCGGAGAATACACTGAATACAATGACATGCTTTTAGCTCCTAGCAAGGGAAAGATATATCAAAATATAAAGAAAGAAGATGTTCCATATATTTTTGGAGAAGAGTATTCTAAAAATGAGTTTTATCCGAAAGGATTGTATAGTATCAACACACCCTTTTATGTTAGAAAATTAAAAGGCCAAACTATACAACTACAGCCTATTCAGTACAACGGAGTTACACAAAAAATGAGAATATATTATCATGTAAAAATCAAAATCAATTTTATCAGTGATGAAATAGAAACTCCATTAATGGCTCAAGATGAATTAATAGAAGATGTAATGTTGCCTATATATCAACAACGTTTTTTGAATTTTGATGCTCAAAATAAAAAACGTTATACTCCACTTACACAAGAGGGTAGTATGTTAATTCTTACACCAGCTATGTTTTTGAACGATGTTGAACCTTTTGTAATATGGAAAGAACAAAAAGGGATAAAAACATTTGTAGTCAATGTAGATACTTTAGCTGCAGGCGTTTCCGAAACCTCCATTTTCAATGTTGTCAAGCAATACTTTACCGAAAAAAATATACTCTATGTATTAATTCTTGGAGATGATGCTCAAATACCACCTATGAATATGAATGGTTCAAGTGCAACCCTTTTAGGACCTTCAGACAATGCCTATGGCTATCAGGTTGGCAATGACCATGACCCAGATATTATAGTAGGTCGTTTTTCGGGAAGTACCACATTGGATATACAAACCCAAGTAAATAGAACTATCAAGTACGAAAAAACACCAAACATTTCTTCTGCTTGGTACACCAAACAAGCCGTAGCTGGTAGCGATCAAGGACCAGGCGATGATTGGCAATATGATTATCAACATTTAAGAAAAATTGCAGACAGTAATATTTCTAACTACAATTATACTATGAAGTATGAGCTGTTTGACGGTTCACAAGGTGGCGCCGATGCACCAGGAAGCCCTGTGCCATCTGATTTGTTAAACGTGTTTAATGATCAGATTGGACTTATGTATTATTGTGGGCATGGTAGTGTACAAGCATTTTCTACTTCTGGTTTTGGTACTTCCGATGTAGTTAACATGACAAATACAAATGGAAGTTGGCCAGCCATATTTTCTACTGCATGTTTAAATGGAAATTTCTTAGGCCAAACCTGTTTGGGCGAAGAACTTCTTCAAGCTCGCAGTGGTAATCAAGAAACGGGTGCTATTGCAACCCTTATGAGTATCATATTGCAAAGTTGGGATCCACCTATGGAAGGTCAAGATGAAATAGCTGCTATGATGCAAGGAGCAAGACCAGGCAATTATAAAACTACTTTTGGAAGCTTAGCTATGAATGGATGTCTAAGTGTAAATCAGGCTTATAATGATGTCAATGTAGATCCCAATGGAGGAAACGAAATAACCGATACATGGGAGATATTTGGCGACCCATCTGTTGAATTAAAAACTGGTCATGAGGGCAATTTAGCTTGTACACACGGATTTGAAATAGGACAGGGTCATACGGATTTTAAAGTAAACTCCAATATAGAAGGAGCCAGTATAGGGCTTTACTATAAAAATAAATATTGGGGCAGTGGAAAAATTGTGAGTGGCGTATGCTATATTACAAATGGTGTAGAACCTGTAGCTTTGGGCGATACACTTTTTATAACTGGTACTAAACAAAACTACATGCCCTATTTTGGATGGGCAAAGGTGGTAAATGTGGTATCGGATGTTCGAGACGTAGAAGAAAGCCAAATTAGTATTTCACCAAATCCAACAGCCGATTTAATTTCTATTCAAAATACGAGCATAAACCCTATACAACTGATTAGACTATATGACATGGAAGGCAAACTACTTTTAGAAAAAAATGCGGATGGTAAGTCTAAAGCCAGCTTATCATTAAAACAATATCCAACCGGAAATTACATTCTTGAACTACACACACAAGGTGGCCATTATAGCAAAAAAGTTACTAAGCAGTAATTTGTTATTTTCTAAATTGGTGTAACTATTTTTTTAATCTTATGTTGCATATTATCCAATTTCAATATTGATAAATTGTTTTTTCTCTATTCCAAGTACTACTAAATATCTTTGCAGAGCAAAAAGGAATACTCTATATTTGCCCACATCTATTCAGAAATGAATTTGTTTAGATAATAAAAAACGAAACCCTTTAATCATTTATTTAAAACAATCTGAAATGAAATTTTTTATTGATACAGCCAATTTAGCTCAAATTCAAGAAGCACATGCTTTAGGTATATTAGATGGCGTAACGACCAATCCTTCTTTGATGGCCAAAGAGGGCATAAAAGGTCAAGATGCCATTATGAATCATTATAAATCTATTTGTGATATCGTAAAAGCGCCAGTAAGTGCAGAAGTTTTTTCTACGGATTTTGAAGGCATTATTGAAGAAGGAAAAAAATTAGCCGCTATTGACGAACACATTGTAGTAAAAGTACCTATGATAAAAGATGGTATCAAGGCTATAAAATGGTTTTCTGACCATAATATTAGGACCAATTGTACTTTAGTATTTTCGGCCGGACAGGCTATTTTAGCTGCAAAAGCTGGAGCTACTTATGTATCACCTTTTATAGGCCGAATAGATGACAGCAATTGGGATGGCGTAGATTTAATAGCACAGATAGCTCATATATATCAAACACAAGGTTTTCAAACCGAAATTTTAGCCGCTTCTATTCGCAATGCACTACATATAGTGCGATGTGCCGAAGTTGGAGCTAATGTATGTACTTGTCCTTTGAGTAGTATTTTAGGACTTTTAAAGCATCCGCTTACCGATATTGGTTTGGCACAGTTTATTGCGGATAGTAAAACTATGCAATAGGCTTCTGTATTTTTTTTATTTTCATGAGGTGTAAAACTTCATTTTTTGACATACTTTTTTTTCGCTTATACATATCCTGTCAGTTGTTTTTACTTTTTTCTGTCAAAAAGTTTTAAAAACATTTTTGGAATATACTTTGTGCATTCTAAATTATGAATATCAATAACTTTACAATCAAAGCACAAGAAGCTGTTTCTAAAGCGCAGCAACTTGCATACAATGCCAAACATCAACAGATAGATACATCTCATTTACTTCAAGCTATGCTTGAGAATGAGGAATCAACAATACCTTATTTGCTTAAAAAAAATGAAGTAAATCTTACATTTTTACAACAAAAATTAAGTGAAATTCTATCAAAAATTCCAACAATCAATACAGAACCTGCTCAACATATTTCGAGAGAATTGAATACTGTGGGTCTGAAAGCTGGATCGTATTTAAAAGAATTTGGCGATGAGTTTGTTTCTTTAGAACATTTACTATTGGCTATGGTAGCACAACACGATTCAGTAGCCAATGCGCTCAAAGATGCGGGCCTTACAGAAAAGAATTTAAAGACAAGTATAAAAGAAAGTCGTAAAGGACAAACAATAAACAGTCAGACAGCAGAAAATAATTATGACTGGCTCAAAAAATTTGCAAAAAACTTAAATGAATTAGCCAACCAAGCAAAGTTAGATCCTGTCATTGGACGCGATGAAGAAATAAGAAGAACGCTGCATATACTGTCTCGTAGAAGTAAAAATAATCCCATGTTGGTGGGTGAGCCAGGTGTAGGAAAAACAGCTATAGTGGAAGGATTGGCACACAGAATAGTGCAAGGTGATGTGCCCGAAAATTTAAAATCTAAATTAATTTATTCATTAGATATTGGACAGCTTATAGCAGGGGCCAAGTACAAAGGAGAGTTTGAAGAACGCTTAAAAGCTGTTATTAAAGAAGTTACAGAAAGCGAAGGGCAAATCATATTGTTTATAGACGAAATACATACCTTGGTTGGTGCAGGTTCTAGTGGCGAAGGTGCAATGGATGCAGCTAATATATTAAAGCCTGCGTTGGCAAGAGGCGAGTTGAGAGCTATAGGAGCTACGACACTCAATGAATATCAAAAATATTTTGAAAAGGATAAAGCCTTAGAACGACGTTTTCAGAAAGTAATGGTAGATGAGCCAAGCAATGAAGAAGCAATTTCAATATTAAGAGGTTTAAAAGATAAATATGAATCACATCATCATGTGCGAATAAAAGACGAAGCTATAATAGCTGCTGTGGAACTTTCTTCACGCTATATATCCGATCGTTTTTTGCCTGATAAGGCTATAGACTTAATAGATGAGAGTGCTGCTAAATTAAAATTAGAAATCAATTCGATGCCTGAAGAGCTCGATGAACTCGAAAGAAAATTAAGACAATTGGAAATTGAAAGAGAGGCTATAAAGCGAGAACATGATGAAAAAAAATTAGCAGACTTATCAAAAGAAATTGCTAATTTAACTGAGCAGCGTGACGAATTCAAAGTCCGATGGCTCAGTGAAAAAGATCAAGTTAATGCTATACAAGAAGCAAGAAATAATTTAGAAAATTTTAGACTTGAAGCCGATCATGCAGAGCGCAATGGCGACTTGGGCAAAGTAGCTGAGCTTCGCTATGGTAAAATAAAAGAAGAAGAAAATAAACTAAAAAATTTGCTACAAGTATTGGATGAAGATAAAGACTCGCACAAAAGACTTCTAAAAGAAGAAGTAGATGCAGATGATATAGCTGAAAATGTGGCCAAGGCCACGGGCATACCGGTTTCAAGAATGTTGCAAAGTGAAAAAGATAAATTGTTGCATTTAGAAGAGCACTTACATCAACGAATTGTAGGCCAAGATGAAGCAGTAGTAGCAGTTTCGGATGCCATTAGAAGAAGTAGGGCAGGTCTTCAAGATGAAAGAAAACCTATAGGCACATTTATATTTTTGGGTACTACTGGAGTTGGTAAAACCGAGTTGGCAAAGGCTTTGGCCGAATACTTATTTGACGATGAATCTATGATGACTCGTATAGACATGAGTGAATATCAAGAAAAGCATAGTGTAAGTAGATTGGTAGGTGCACCTCCAGGATATGTAGGCTACGATGAGGGCGGGCAATTAACAGAGTCTGTACGAAGAAAACCATATAGTGTAGTACTTTTTGATGAAATAGAAAAGGCGCATCCTGATGTATTTAATATTCTTTTGCAAGTGCTGGATGATGGTAGATTGACAGATAATAAAGGCCGTGTAGTTAATTTCAAAAATACAATAATCATCATGACTTCGAATATGGGAAGTCATATTATACAAGAGCGTTTTGAAACGATTAATGAAACTAATATGGATCAAATTACGGAATCTACTAAAGAAGAGGTGATGACCTTATTGCGTCAAACAATAAGACCTGAATTTTTAAATCGAATAGATGAGGTTATCATGTTTAAACCTTTATTGAAAAAAGAAATAAAAGGAATAATTAAGATTCAATTAGATGGACTTTCTAATATGTTGGCAAAGCAAGGAATTAAACTGCAATTTAGCGATTATGCACTCAGCTATTTGGCCGACAACGGTTTTGAACCTCAGTTTGGAGCAAGGCCCTTGAAAAGACTTATACAAAAAGAAATAATAAATTTGTTGAGTAAGAAAATTATTGCTGGCGATATTGATAAAAGTAAAGCTATACTTGTAGATGTGTTTGATGGCGTGGTAGCCCTGCGCAACGAATAGTATTTACTATTCTTCCATATTTATTTTTTTGTCGGCATTGCCAATATTAAAAATTCCATATGCAATTTGTTTACTCGCATCTTTAGGATTTTTATATGAAAATAAAAATGGTCTTACAATTTCTTCTTTAAGACAATTTGTTCTAACTGATATAGTAGGCACATTTCCAAGTTGACTAAATTCTACATTTAGATCTACATCTTGATTTTGAGAAACAATTTGTATTCGAAAATTAGATAAATCTTTTATTATTTTTTGCTCTAATTCGCTACTTGCATTTGTAGTAATCTTTACTTTTATTTTTTGATTATTATAAGGCAGCAATTGAGGATATATGCTATACATTTTTTGTATAAATGTCTTTTTTTCAGAAGTGTTTCCTTCGGTGCATATAATAAGGGCTTCATAGGTTCTGGCCAAAAGCAATTTCTCATAATCTTTATTTAATGTTGGGTCATTTAATATTGCTTTTAACCATTGATGAGCTTCGTGCTTTTTCCCTTTTTTAATTAGCAGTTTGGCTAAAAAAAGTTTGTAATATCTTTTTATGTTATTTCTTTTTTCAAGGGCAAGTTCTTCTTCAAATTTTTTAATAAAAAAATTAGTGCTAAAACCTTCTATGAGTTCGTAGATTTCATCAAAGGAAACAGTACTTTCGGTAGAAAATAATTTATAGATTACTTGTTCACGTTCTGGGTTTTGAGCAAATTGATTAATGATTAAAAATTGTAAAGTAAATTTTTCAATTTGTTTTTTTGCAAGTTTAAACCAAGCCGAAGGGGAGAGGTACCATTTTTTTTGTTCAAAGAATATTCGTTTTATTTCTCGTTTTTTTGCAATAAGCTTTAAAAGGTTCACTGTAAAATCATAGTGGCTTTGTCCTAAGGTAGTGCCTATATGAATTTCTTTAAAATTTTCGGCATTTTGTATATATCGTTCGGCTATGGGTAGTTGCCCATCATAGAGTAGGGTTCTTGCTACAGCTATATTATACCATCCGAAGCCTGGTGTAGAACCATTGCTTGTAATGAGATTTTTTAGTTCTTCAATCCCTTTTTTATTTTCATTTTTATAACTATTTATTACAGATGAATAATAGTATGACTCTTTCATATGTTTTTCGCTCGAATATTCTTTTTTAGCCATTTCGTAAAATGCTTCTGCTTGCGCAAAATCACCTTGTATGCTGCAAAAAGTAGCATAATTGTTGGCTGGGAAGTAAGATGTTTTTTTGAGTTTATTGTAATACTCTGCACCTTTTTTCATATCCAGTTGATAGGTATATAAAATAGATTTGTAGTGCCATACACCTGGCATTTTATCATTGTTGTATTGGCTTGAGAAAATAGTATTATTAATTTTACTATCATCATTAATTTTTATTATTGAACTATCTAATAGGCTATTGGCATAATCTTCATTTTGTTTTATGGATTCTTTTAAAAATGGGTATTTTGATGAATTTCTAAATCTATTTCTATGTACTGTCCATGACATATAGTTATAGGTATCCATAAATACTTCGTCTTGTAAATTCATTTTTTTACACAATTGAAGTAGCTGCCAAAGTTTATCTAATTCGTCTGTGTTGCTATAGCATTGCGATAATGAATAAGCTATTTGATCCCAGTCTCTATGGTATTTTATTAATTCTATGTATTGTCTTACATCGCCAGTTCTTGTACTTATTTCTTTTGAAAAATCTTTTTGCATCAAAAGCAATGCTTTGTTCAATTGTTCTGATGCTAATTTGAATCCTAAGTAATCTGCACTGTGTTCATATTTATATATTCCTTCCAACATCCATCCTACATAGTAGCTACTATCTATTCGTTTAAATTCTCTTGCAGCAGTTATGGCTTCTTTGCTTGTAGTAGAAACTCCGTATCGTTTTGCATCTATTTCGTATCTTTTTTCTTGTTTAGATTGTGCAAAAAGTAAAACATTATTGCATACAATTAACAAAAGCAACAACGTGTATTTATGCACTAGCTTGCTAAACAAAAAATTGATATGTAAACGAATAAAATGCAAAGGGTATTAGTATAATTTTAGTTTGCTTAATCTATTTATTTCATCAGCAACAATTTGAGGCAATGATTGTTTTTTAGATTCTTTATTTTTATAAACCAATCTGTGGTCCAATACTGCTGATGCTAAATCTTGTATGTCATCTTCTATGACATAATCTCTATTATTGATTAAAGCATATGCTTTTAAGCATTTAATAAATGTTATACCACTACGAGTAGATGCACCAACTACTATACCATCATTGCTTCTTGTTCCTCTAACTATATTTGACACAGCTTGAATTAGTTCGTCATGTATACTAACTTCTGCAGCCAATTTCTGTAACTCCATAATTTCACTTTTATTTAAAATGCGTTGCAGATTAGATAAATTTTGATGTATGTTTTCGTAGTTTTTGTATATAGATAATTCGGTTTCTTCGTTTACATATCCAAAATATATTTTCATATAAAATCGATCCAATTGTGCTGATGGCAAGGGGTAAGTACCTTCCATTTCTATTGGATTTTGAGTAGCAATTGTAAAAAACAAGGGGTCTAATAAGTACGTTTTTTCGCCCATGGTTATTTGGTTTTCAGCCATACACTCTAGCAATGCACTCTGTACTTTTGGAGAGGCTCTATTAATTTCATCGGCCAATAGTATATTACAAAACAGTGGTCCTTTTTTAAAAATAAATTCTTTTTGAACTTCATCAAATATATGAGTACCTAATAAGTCCATAGGTAATAAATCGGGTGTAAATTGAACCCTTTTGAAATGTATATTTTCATGTTGTGCATCATTTGCTATACTAGCAGCCAGCGTTCGTGCAAGTATTGTTTTACCTGTGCCTGGGTTATCTTCCATCAGTATATGGCCCTGGGCCAAAAGGCAAGTAATGACTTGTTTTATTTGAATCGTTTTGCCTTTTATTACTTTTTCTATATTATCTATCAGTGCAGATATTTTATCTTGGCTTGTAGAAGTGTGTGCGTCCATAGTTGGGAATTAAAATTTTAAAGGTATAAAATAAGATAGGTATTCTTTTAAATTTAGAAAATGTAAAATTCTTGTTTTTAGTGCAATGCGTTGTTTTATTTTTCGTTCAAAAGGGAAGAAAAATCTTTGTATTACTTCTTGTTCATGTTCTTTGAGAGAAGCAGTGCTATATTTTGATTTTAAATACTTTTCCATAAAGTTTGCATAGTTTGTATTAAAATGTTGATCAATATTTTGTGCAAAAGATAAGTCAGTTTTATTTTCTTTTTTATATCCTAATTGGTGTAAAAAATAATCGGATGCACGATGTGCATAAAAAGCTTTTCGTTTAAGTGAAGATGTTTTTTTGACTTGCCATCTAAAATAATGCATAGTCAATACTGGCAAACTAAATAGTATGAGTACAAATGATAATAAAAAGAAAAAAAGATGTTTTAAATAGTAGTATGCACTATGTTTTTCATTTGTGTCAGTTTCTGGTGTATTTTCTGTGGTTTTATTTTTTGCAACAAATACATATATTTCATCTATTGGAATAGTCTTTGGAAGTTTGTTTACTATTTTATCAAAGGATTTTTCGTTGCTATAAGCATTCAATTTTTCAGCATAACTTACTGCTGTTATTTTATCATTCTTTTTAAGTTCCTGAAGCTTGAGAGCGAGACTGTCTCGCCAAATAAGAGCTATTTTAGCATCAAGTGAAACAGTAGTATTCGTATTTTTATATTCTATATCTTTAAAAGTAGCAGTTTGTGTTTGTAGTTCAATTGTTTTTTGTGCGGTGTCTATACTTATTATATTTCCACTCATGGTTATAATGGCTTTGGGCGGTTGTAGTGGTGGTGTGCCATCGGGAGCTGGAGAGCGCTCAGCCTCATCGTTGCCAACAGTAGTATCAAAATCTATCCATCCATATTCTGGAAAATATACTTGTACCCAAGCATGCGATTGGTCTTCGTAGTACCAATACCAGCCTGGGTTTTTATCACTTCTATCTATAGTTAGGAAGCCAGTTACGATTCGTGAGGGAATGCCCATGCCTCGTAGTAAAAAACAAGTAGCTCCGGCATAGTATGCGCAATATCCTTTTTTGCTTTCAAAGAGAAAATAGTTGAGTTTTGATGCAGAAGGTAGTCCTGGTATACCTGGGTTGTCTGAGTATGTATATACTTGTTCGCCAAAAGCATTTTTTTGTAAAAAGTAGTCTCGTACGGCTAATACTTTATCAATCGTTGTTTTTTTATTTTGTTGAATACTATCAGCCAATTTTGCAAGTGCTTTGTATTTCCCATATTTAGGAAAGTCGGTATAGTATTTCATAAATTTTTCGGGCAATGCCTTATAATCTTTTGCGCCTCTTAATTCTTTAAATCGTCTTTCTTGAAACATCATGATGGACGGATTGTCTGTATTGTATATAAAGTAAGCACTATTCAGTTGCGATACTAAACTTTTGGATCTATATGCACTACTAAATTCTTTTTGAAAATCTTTTTCAATGGTAATGGGTTGTACAAAAAAGGCTGTACTTGGGGCTACAAAAGCATCATTTGATAATCTCTTTTTGTAAATCTCTACTTGTACTACATCTTTATTTCTTGTGCCATTCGCAATTTTTAGTTTTGAAGAATCGGTATACGTTGAAAATAAAGGAATGGAAGAAGGGTCTGGGAAAAATTCATCATTAAATTCTTGAATAGTGTCTCTTTCAAATGTTTCTGTAAGACTGTCAAATTTAGTAAAATGATAAGCAGTTAAATATAAGGGGTTGGCAATATCGCTAGCGGGAAGAAAATTGTCAATATGTGCACAAAACAATGGTTCAGGGTTTTTGTTTCTATTATTTTTATCACTCATCTCCATGCTCTGTTTGTTTTTTTCAGTACCGTCTTTTTGCTTAGTCAGCATCTGATTTTCTCCATCTTTGCCTTGACCTCCGTATTCTGCTACAGTAGCTTCAATGTTTGGAAGCATAGTATAAATAAGTGTGCCTGTAAAAGCTACAAGGAGTATACTAAAAAGAAATAGCCTGAAAGAATACTTCCAAAAAAAAGATTTTTGAGTTGTGTCGGTTTGTTGCAAAGAAGCATTAGTATATAAAATATAAATACTGTAAAGAAGAATCGGTAAGAGATTGAATATGAGTTTCTGTACGGTCAAGTCGCCATTTTTAGAAATCAATATCATGCTGGCTATAAGTAATATGCCAACTAAAAAAGTTGGAAACCATTTGGCTCTTTGCAATCCCCAACCGCATAGCCATCCAAATGAAAATAAATATGTAAATAATAAATATTGTACAGAAATAAAAAAACCATCTATTTCACTAAAACTCAAAGAGTCCATTATTTTATACACTATAAAAAGACTTAAAAGCAGCAAAAGGAAACTTACGCTAAATCGAAGTCGGCTACTATAAATTAATAATGAGAGCACTATGCCTATTGAAAAATAAATTCCTTGTCGAAACCAATTGTCTTGAATGATAGTAAAATAATGGCTGATATGCCACAAACAAAAAAATACTATAGCTATAGTAGGCAATACTATAAAGATAAGTTGCGCTAATAACTTTGTAATTTGATTTGTTTTTAGAAGTTGCATCAGATGACTTCAAATTTAATTTTATTTTTCTCTAATAAACTCAGTATAGCTTTTTCATTTTTATTTAAAGAAAACTTTAACGGATTAAAATTCCAAGAAGCTTTTAATGAGCTCAATTTATCGGATGAGGGGAGCCAAAATATTTTTTTTATCCAATGTTTTGCCAAACTCATTCGAAATGTACTACTCAATTGTATAAAAAAGACAAGTGTGTTTGTTTGCATATTGTCAAGTGCCCATTGTATATCATTTTCATCATTCATTGAATGTATGCATAGTACTTGACATTTTTTAAGATTTATTTTATCCATGATTTTTGTTTCATGCTGAAAATCAGATTGTGTTATTAATTGTTTTGTTTGTATGGCATCAAAACTATCTTCACTAACGCTTTGGTCGCTTGTAAAGTGTACCTGTATGCCATGCTGAAATAGGCTATACCATATATTCCAAACTGCTATTTTATAAGTATTTAGCATGGCATAAGTATAATCGTTAGGATGCAAAAAAAGAGGATTGTAGTAGTAGCTCACAAAAAATTGTATATGCGAAGCAAAAGGATCTAATTGCTCAGGGTATCGCACTACTAATTCTTTACTTTTAGCATATATTTTCCAAACTATTCTTCTTACATCATCACTGCCTTCAAACTTTTTATAATTAAGCCATTCTCCCTGAATTTTTCTTAGCTCTTCTATTCGTACTTGTTGTTCTTGGGAGGAGTAAGGTATGTGTTCTTTGGTATTCGTTGGTTTTGTTATTGGATAATTCGTAAGGCTTGAAGAAAATTCTACAATAGCTGGAAATGAGAAAAGATGTAGCATGTCTTCAAAGTATAAAACTGCTTTACTAAATTGATATTCTTTTATATCGTCTGCTTTCAGTCTGTTGGTGCTTTCATATTTTGTTGTAAAAGGGTTAGAAAAAAAACCACCTGAATCTAAAGTGTATTTTTCTAAAGATTGATAAGGGGAGTAATACAATTCTACTTTTAGATAGCCCAACAAGGGTTTAATTAAACCTTCAACCCTTGTTCTCATTAAATTTTCATGGTGAAATTCATCATGTTTAATAATTTCTACTTGAAATTGTGGGACTCTTTTTTTTTGAATATGAAAATATATCCATGAAATGCTTACACTAAGAAGGGATAAGATGGCATATAGGAGAATAAGTAAAAAAGATATTTTTAAAATTAAAATAGATAAAGCATAAAATGAATTGACCGAAGTATGAGTACTCCAAATCCATTTATAAATTGCTAAGATGATAATGAATAAAAAAACAAAATTGAATTTGATTGGTATAAACCTCAAATAATATTTGAACCGTTGCTGATAATCTGAAAACTTCATTTTTCTAAAAACCGAATATACTTAAAACTGTATTCTAATTATGTTTTTTTAGGTATATTCTATACACCGATTATTCTCTTTTTTATTTCTATTTATCCGCTTACATTTGAATTATGAGTAAAACTATTAGCTGTCCTACATGCCAAACCCTTATTGATTTAGATGAAGCACTAAGTGCTGATTTGGAAAAACAACTGCAAGAAAAATACCAGAATAAACAAAAAGAAATGTATGACTCTATAGCTTCTCTAAAAGCTACTTTAGAAAATGAGAAATTAATTTTTGATGAAAAAAAACGTAATGAAAATGAGTTATTTCAGAAAAAACTTCATGCCGAGCTCGACAAAAAATTGAAAGAGCAAGAGTTGAAAATGACAGAACAATTAAAAAATGAAAATGAAGCTCAAATAGATTTATTAAGAAAGCAAAATGAAGCCAATGAGGCTAAGTTAAAAACATTGAATGAAAAAGAATTTGAGGTATTACAATTGCGTAAGCAATTGCAAGAAACGGAGGAGGATGTAGCCTTGAAATTAAAAAAGCTACGGTTTGAAATGGAAATTGAGCTAAAAGAGAAAATCAGCACAGAGCTGTTGCAAAAGGAAAGAGCACAATTTGACTTGGAGCGAAAAGAAAGAGATATTACCATGGCTAAGCAAAAAAAAATGATAGAAGAATTGCAGCAACAAATACATCAGGGATCTATGCAGCTACAAGGTGAGGCACAGGAGCTTATATTAGAAGATATGCTTAAACAGCATTTTCCGTTTGATGAAATATCGGAAGTACTTAAAGGAAAAAGAGGCGCAGATTGTATATTACTGATTCGAAATGAAATGGGACATGAATGTGGCAAAATTATTTTTGAAAGCAAAAGGACTAAACATTTTGAAAATGGCTGGCTGCCTAAACTCAAGCAAGATGCATTGACATCTAAGTGCGATGCAAGTGTATTAGTTTCTAAAGTTGTGCCAGAGCATATGCAAACCTTCGACTTGATAGAGGGTGTGTGGGTTTGCCGTTTTTCGGAAGTAATCAGTGTGGTACGTATGCTTAGAGAAGGAATATGCAATGTGTATAAAGCCAACAAATCGAACGAGAATAAAGGCGAAAAAAAGGAAATGTTGTATAATTATTTTACAAGCAATGAGTTTGTATTGCAAATGAGAGCTATTAATGAAGCTTATTTGGCACTAAAGTCATCATTAGATAAAGAACGTTTTCAGATGGAAAAAATTTGGAAAGAAAGAGAAAAGCAAATAGATAGAGTCTTATTAAATAATAATCACTTGTTGGGTAGCATTAAGGGTATAGCGGGCAATGATATATTAGAAATTGAATAAATTAAACTACAGCTTTTTTGTAAAATGAAAAATATAGTTTTTCATACATTGGGATAATTTTTTCTATATTAAATTGTTGTGCTTGTGTCAAAGCATTTTGTTTAAACTCGTTTAATTTTTTATCATTTGATAAAAGCTCCACAGCATATTTTGTAATTGCTTCTACATCGCCAACATTGGTCAAATAACCTGTTTCGCCATGAATATTAATTTCGCTCAAGCCACCAGCATTAGAAGAAATAACTGGTACTTGGCAGCCCATAGCTTCCAATGCAGCAAGCCCAAAACTTTCATATGCACTTGGCAAAATAAACAAATCAGATATAGACAATATTTCTTCTAATTTTTCTTGTTTTCCCAAAAATCGAATATCGTCACATGTGCCCAAATCTCTACAGAGCTGTTCCATTTGTGGTCTTTCGGGTCCATCGCCTATCATTAATAGTTTTGAAGGTACTTGTGTACGTATTTTGGCAAAAGCATAAATCACATCTTCTACTCGTTTTACTTTTCTAAAATTAGAAACATGAACCAAAATTTTCTCACCATTAGGAGCCAGCATCTTTTTAAAATGTTCTTTGTTTACATGTTGAAAACGTTTGATGTCTACAAAATTTGGAATCACATGTATTTCCTTCGTTATAGAAAAATTATTCAGTGTTTCTTCTTTTAAGTTTTCCGAAACTGCAGTTATAGCGTCTGATTCATTAATTGAAAAAGTAACCACAGACTCATAATTTTTATCTTTGCCTACTAGTGTTATATCTGTTCCATGTAGCGTTGTGATATAGGGGATATTTTTATTGATTTGTTTTAATATCTGATTGGCTAAATAGGCCGAAGAGGCATGAGGTATAGCATAATGAACATGTAGTAAATCTAAATTTTCGTTAGAAATAACATCTACTAAAGTAGAAGATAGAGCCGACTCATATGGCGGAAAATCAAAAAGAGGATAGGTGGGTACCATTACTTCATGATAAAAAATATTAGGATGGAAGCTATCTAAACGAACAGGTTGCTGATAAGTGATAAAATGAATGATATGTCCTTTGTCTGCTAAGGCCTTACCCAACTCTGTAGCTAATACTCCGCTTCCTCCAAACGTTGGATAACATACTATGCCTATTTTCATATTTTATTTTTTTTCAAAAGTAAATGTATTTTTTCTTAATCATACTAAGCATTAGTAATGATATATAAGCAATGCTAATGCCTTATTTTGTCAACACCTCAGTTAGGTTAAAGAAATGCTCATCTATATTTTTGGCTTCTTTGCTACATAGATCAAAAGGGGTATAATGAATTTTGTTGTTTACGATGCCCAACATTATCTGTGTTTTTCCTTCTAATAAGGATAATATTGCATGATAACCTAATCGGCTTGCTAATATTCTATCGTTGCATGTAGGAGCACCACCACGCTGCACATGTCCTAAAATAGTGACACGGGTATCAATATTTGAAATTTCATTTTTTAATAATTGACTTAATTCATTAGCTCCTCCAAATTCATCGCCTTCAGCTACTACAATAATATTTGTTAATTTTTTTCTTCGTTGGTCATTTTTTATATCAGAAATAATACGTTCTAATTGTTCCTTTTTTTCAGGTATAAAAATGTGTTCTGCACCACACGAAATACCACTGTATAGTGCTATATATCCAGCATCTCGACCCATTACTTCTACTAAAAAAATACGATCATGCGCATCCGCTGTATCTCGTATTTTATCTATTGCTTGTATAGCAGTATTTACTGCTGTATCAAATCCAATAGTAAAATCTGTTCCAGAAAGGTCATTGTCTATAGTGCCTGGAAGACCTACAGCTGGTATATCGTATTCTTTAAAAAACTGTGTAGCACCTCTAAATGTACCATCACCCCCTATCAGTACCAAGGCATCAATATCATGTTCTTTAATATTGTTATACGCTATTTTACGGCCTTCTGGAGTAAGAAAATCTTTGCTTCGAGCAGTTTTTAAAATAGTACCTCCACGATGTATAATATTTGAAACATCTGTTGTTTTCATTTTTTTTATTTCACCTTGTATCATTCCTTGATAGCCACGCATGATGCCATAGGGAGTCATTTGATGATGTATGGCCGTTCTCACAACCGCTCGTATAGCTGCATTCATGCCAGGCGAATCGCCACCAGAAGTCATTATGCCAATTTTTTTTATTGTTGCCATTTTGTTGTATTTTTAAAAAAAAAGATTATGCAAAAGTATTTATTCTTAAGCATACTTACTCTTCTTGTTTTTTCCTTTTGGGCTATACGTATTAATACTAAACATATTCAGATGCCTGAAAAACCATTTGAGCTGTATGAAATGTCTAAACAATATCCACATATAGGCGAAGGTTTTGATGCTTATCAAAGAGCCTTAAAAAAAGTAAAGGCTAACAAAACCAGAGCCCAAAATACACCTTGGGATATAGAAGGTCCTCATAATATAGGAGGCAGAATAAATTGTATTTCTATTTTGCCAGGTTCAAATACACATTTTTTTGTAGGCTGTGCCGATGGTGGCATTTTTGAAACAACTGATGCAGGCAATACTTGGAAAGCCATTTTTGATGATGCTCAAAGTCTTGCTGTGAGCGATATAGCAATAAATCCATCTTTACCCAATATAATGTATGCAGGCACAGGCGATGCCGTACTAAGCGGCTATTCGCATGTTGGGAATGGTGTGTATAAAACTACCGATGCCGGCAATACGTGGCAGCCTATAGGTTTGGAAAAGTGCGGTGTGATTTCAAAAATTCTTATAGATTCCAACAATACAAATATAATCTACGCTGCTGCTATGGGAAACCCCTTTTTGCAAGATAGCAATAGAGGGCTTTATAAATCTACCGATGCAGGACTTACATGGAATAAAATATTTTATGTAGCAAACAATATTGGAGTCAGTGATTTATTAATATGTTCCAATGGAACTTTATACTTAACAACACAGCTGCGTGAAAGAAGTAATACGCAAAGCTTATTGACAAGCTCTTTAGTAAAAATTCATCGCTCTACAGACGGTGGCAATACTTGGACAGCCTTGAGCTCAGGTTTGCCAACTGGTATACAGTGCAAAATTGGAATCTGTGTTTCCAATACAAATCCTTACTTATTGTATGCAAATTATATAGACGATAATTATGATTTTGGAGGGCTGTATAAAACTACAGATGGCGGTGATACTTGGAGCTTAGTAAATACTACATCTGTTATAGACATGGGTGGTTTTGGTTGGTATTTTGGCCCTATACGATTAGATCCTAACAATGATAATATCATTTATATACTCAGTGTATCATTATATAAATCGACAAATGGAGGGGTTACATTCAATCAAGAATTTACAACGCATTCGGATAAGCATGATTTAAAATTCATTAATAGTTCCAGTCTACTGCTGGCAACAGATGGCGGTTTTTATGCATCAAATACAGCTGGTATTAATTGGACACTTAAAAATAATATACCAATTACACAATTTTATAGAGTAGCCTACAATCCCTGGGAGGCCAATCAATACTTTGGCGGCGCGCAAGATAATGGCACCATGTATGGCTCGGCAAGTATGGGCTTGAATACGTGGTCTCAATATTTTGGAGGCGATGGCTTTCAACCTCAATTTGATGCTACTGATCCAAATATTTGCTACGCAGAATGGCAAAACGGAAATATAGTTGCTACTGATTTGCTGGGCTTGTCTTATACGAATATGACTAGCTCATTAAGTGCAGATAGAAAAAGTTGGAACACACCTTATTTCGTTAGCAAGCACAATAATAATCATTTATATATTGGGACTTATCGAATCCATAAAACAAGTTTTGGACCTATAGATGCCTGGAATGCTATAAGCCCAGATTTGACTGATGGGACACAAAATGGATTTCATGTAGTAACTACTATAGACCAGTCGCCTATTAACGCACAAATTATATATGCTGGTACAAGCGATGCCAATGTATGGGTTAGCAAGAACGATGGAGCAAGCTGGAATCTCATTAATAATACATTGCCAAACCGATATGTTTCTTCAATAAAAGCATCGCCAGACAATGAGGATGCTGTGTTTTGCTCTTTTTCGGGCTATCGTAATTATGATACCTTGGCACATCTTTATTATTCCACTAATAATGGGAGTACTTGGAATTCTATTGCTACCAACTTACCCAATTTCCCTATCAATGATATTTGGATAAGGCCTGGCACACATGATAGTTCCATTATTATTGCAAACGACGGAGGTGTATATGCAAGCATTACACATGGCGCATTTTGGTATAGAGTAGGTAGTAATATGCCTATCATACCTGTATATGATATAGATTATAACCCTACAACTAAAAAAATATTTGTAGGAACTTTTGCAAGATCTATACAAAGCATGTCAATAGATTCTGTATTTAAAGCTGTTTATAATGTAGGACTTGAAAATGAGTATTTGTCTAAAAATCATTTTCAACTTTTTCCTAATCCGTGTCATCACTCATTTTCAATACACGAATCTTTTATTCATGCCAAGGCTACACTACAAGTATATGATATATGGGGAAGACTTGTTAAGTACTATGAGGCAAATAATAGTCCAACATTTAATTGTTCTGAGCTTGCACGTGGCATATATATGGTCAAGTATTCGGATACTAAAAATGAAAGAATAGAAAAATTAACTATTGAATAAATATAGCCTCCATAAAACTAAACCTAAGTTAATATCACTTTTTCTTGCACTCCTTGGGCTATATTTTTTCTACAAGATGTTGCTAATAACGAAACAGTATATTCCAATTCAAAGCGATATTGCATTTTTAAGAATTAAGCAATATGCCTTGGCCTACCCATATTATCTTACTGCCTTTTATATTCATGTGTTTAGCTCTATAGTACTTATTCCTTTGGGTGGGCTACAATTTTTTAAACAAATACAAAGTACCAAAAAATGGCATCGCTTGCTTGGTTTACTTTATGTATTTCTTATTGTTTGTTTGGCAGCACCTTCAGGTTTTTTAATAGGCTTACATGCCAATGGTGGTTTCATGTCAATTTTGGCATTTTGTAGTTTAAGTATTATTTGGTTTTTTAGTACTTGGAAAGCTTTTTCTTTGGCAAAACAAAAGCAGATTATCAAGCATCAACAATGGATGATACGCTCTTATGCTTTGACTTTGTCGGCTATTACACTTCGATTTTGGAAGCAATTCATTGTCTATTTTTTTCATCCTAAACCTATGGATGTTTATCAAATAGTGGCTTGGTTAGCTTGGGTTTTAAACTTATTCATTGCAGAGTTTTTTATTTTTTACTATTTTCACAAAAAAACAAAGCCATGAGAATAGCCATTTTAGTATTTTGTTGTCTTTTTTTTGCTGCTTGCGAAGAAAATTTAGCACCTGAACCCTTGAGTGAAGAAGAAATTGAAATAGAAAATAAAAAACGACAAGAAGCCAAAAAAAATGATGTTGAAGGTGGGGCTTTAGGAAATTATGTGGGCGATTTTGTTGAAAGTAAATCGAATAATAGTAAGGGTACTTATATAAACAAAATAAACATCGTATTGAAATCTCTGGACAATGGGGTGGTGACTGGTAAAAGTATTATAGCAGGCAATGATAGACCTTTTGCTGGCAAATACACAATAAAAAATGATTTGATAGATATTGTAGCCAATGAGCCTGGTGATGATAAACATGATGGTATTTTTTATTTTACTTTGGATACCATAAATAAAGTTGTAAAAGGAAAGTGGGTTTGTTCAAACAAGCGTGTGGCAGTATCAGAAAGAACCTACGAATTGCCACAACGAGTATTTGTATATAAGGCTAATAATCAGTTGCCAAAAGCTATTATAGGTGAGTCCTATTATAATTCAGATCAAATAAATAAAAGCACTGGCGAAGAAGAACAAGAGACCATAACAGAAGATGCCTTAAAAATTAATGCCAGCACAAATGAAATAAGAAAAGAGGATATTCAGAATATGTATAAAGGAGATTTGGAATTGATACGAAATACTATTTATGCAAGACATGGTTATTCTTTTAGAAACAGAAAAATGCGCTATATATTTGATAATTATGTAGATTGGTATATGCCTATGAGTGCTGATGTGAGGTTTGAATTGACAGCTTTAGAAAAAAAGAATATTGAATTGCTTAAACGCTATGAAGAACATGCCGAAAAATACTATGATGTATTTGGGCGTTAAAAGAGATAAAATATTTTTCTGTATTTTAAAATATGTCTTACATTTGCACTCCTTGAAAATAGATAATCATTTTCAATGGTCCTATAGCTCAGTTGGTTAGAGCACCTGACTCATAATCAGGGGGTCCTAGGTTCAAATCCTAGTGGGACCACAAAAAACCTCAAACGCATAGTTTGAGGTTTTTTATTGGAATTAATAGTGCCAAAGTGATTTGGATAATAGCCCGAATTTTACTGTTGCAAATGTCGATTGGATAACTGTTTCTCGATGTATTAGGAGCTTCGGTATATATGAAGATATACATTCACTAAAGATAATGCGACTGACTACACTAATTTATTTTTGATAGCTAATGAAATAGCTTCGCCAAGTGAGTTGACATGTAATTTTTGATAAATATTTTTAATATGTGTATTTACGGTATTGTAGGATATGGTCATTTTTTCAGCAACCATTTTATAGCTAAGTCCGTTTGAAAGATAACTTAAAACTTCTTTTTCTTTTATGGTTAAATTAAATTCTTCTTTACTAAATTTTGTTTGCGAATTAAAATATTTTATTACTTTAATGGCAACACTTGGTGTCATAAATGCACCACCTTCATATACTTCTACTATGCTTTGCAATAGACTATCTGCACTTGTGTTTTTAAGTATATAGCCTTCAGCTCCTGCTTGTATAGAAGCAAATATTTTTTCGTCATCGTCAAAGACAGTTTGCATAATTACCTTTATGCTTGGAAAATGTTGTTTGATAAGTCTTACTCCTTCAATGCCATTGACATTAGGCATTTCAATATCCATCAATACTATATCGGGTTGTAAAACCTTCATGTCGTTCAAAATGGTAGAGCAATCATCAAAGCTGCCTATGCAATGTAAATTTTCATTTATTTGCATAAGGTCTTTAATCATAGTGCATCTTTCGGCATTATCATCATAAATGACAACTTCTATCATATTGCAAAATTGAATTTAATTGAGTAAATAAAAATAACTAAAATTAGGGAGTAGAGAAATTAATAACTATACGAATAGTAGTACCTTGATTTGGAGTGCTATCAAAATGAAGCTTGCCGCCTAATTCTTCCACTCTACGTTTCATGTTTTGAAGGCCATTCCCTTTTTGTACATTGGTAAGTTCAAAGCCTATGCCATCATCTTGAATGTCTAATTGAATTCTTTTTTTGGCTATTAAATTAAGGTGTAACATAGCGTTTTTGGCCTTGCTATGTTTGGCAATATTATTAAATGCTTCTTTGATTAGAAGTAATATATTTTTTCTAATTTCAATATTTTTTAGTTTTTCTTCAATTGCTTTATCAATAACATAATTGCAATGTATCTCTCTTACAGAAAGTAAATTGTATCCATAATTTTTTATTTTGCTTTCAAGTGTTGTTGTTTGTGAGCTTACGGGTTTCATCGCCCATACCATATCACTCAAGGAAGAAATACCATCTTCGGCATTTTCTGATATTTTTAAAAGTGTCTGTTTAGCTTTTTGTATGTCAATATCTATTAATTTTTTTGCCAATGATGCCGACATATTTATACTACTGAGCGAAGCACCTACATCATCATGCAAATCTTGGCTGATTTTGTTTTTTAATATGGCAAGCTTTAATTTTTCTTTTACGGAATATTGATAAAAAAACATAAGAATACCTATAATGATTAAAGCAAGAATTACAACATACAATTTGTTAATTTGTAATTGTTTGGATTTTTTTTCTTGCTCCAAATTGGCGTTGATAAATTTAGATTCTGTTTTGATACTATTGGCTAAAATGTATTGTATCTGATTGAAATGCCTTTTGTTTATACTTTCTTCCAGTTTAAATAATTTATCTGTAACAAATTGTAGTTTATTTATATTATTCAACTTTTCATAAGTGCTTTTGGCACTTCGTAAGAATTCTTTTCTAAAAAAAGTATTCATATTTGGAACACTATCTAACAAGGACATTCCTTTTTTAAGTAATTGTTCTGCTTGCAGATTTTGATGTACTTGTACATACATTTCAGCTGCATTCGAAGTATTTATGAGCTGTACATCATATTCATGCCCTAAGGCGGCATAGTAGTCAGAACGACTAAAATAGCTAATAGCAGAATCTATTTTTAATTGTTTTGAATATAGCTTAGCAACATTATTGTAAGCTAAAGATATGCCTCTGTTATTATTTATTTTTATAGCTTCTTCCAAAGATTTTTGACTGTAGTAATAAGAGCTGTCTAATAAATTGTTTTTTTCAAATACCTCAGCCATATTGCCATATATATGATGCGGCATGCTTTGGTATAAATATTTTTTGGGATAGGGTGGAGTAGTAATATTTTTTATAGATAGATAAAAATAATTTTTTGCTTTTTCTATGCTATCCATGCTTAAATACATGAGGCCTAAAAGATTGTAGCCATCTTGAAGTAAAATAGGGTCGTTGCATTTCTTTGCGATTTCGATGCCTCTATTTGCATTCGTAATTCCTAGTTGATTTAAGTTGTTGTAGTAGTGAACTTCAGCTTTTCTACTAAAAAGATAATAGTTGAAAATACTTGCTTTGTTTACTAGATAAATGTCAGATATTCTATTGAGCCATATTTGTGCAGAATCGTAGTATTCTATATCCATATATAAATCTGCAATATCAAAATAGCCTTTTATTTTTTCATGCTCTTTTTGAATCTTATTTGTTTTTTCAATGAGGGTTTTAATTTGTTCAAAAGCTTTTACCTCTTGTGCGTTGTTATAAAAGTAAGTTGATAACAGAAAAAAGAATATACATAGCTTTTTACACATAGCAATACATAGTTAAGAGATTACAATATCGCAATTTTAGAATCATAAAAAATAGCTTAGTTTTGTAAACATAAATAATTTACTGCATGAAAAAACTAATTTATTTTCTTTCCTTTATTTCTACTATTTTATTTTGTTCTTGCGAATCTGAAATGATGCTAGATTGTACAGTCAGTAATTCTACTGCAAGTACAATACATGTGATGGCGTATGATAGTATACATAATATTGCTATAGACACTACTATTCAATCAGGTATTCAAGCTACATTAGTATCCTGGTCTAAGTTAGGAAAGTCTTCTGTTAAGGTACCTGTTGTGGATCTGTTAGGAAATCACGTAGTCGTTTTGAACACATTAGGAGACACGCTGAAAAAAGATATTTTAAACGATGCAAATTGGACTAAAGTTGTAGAAGAACAACGCTATGTAGCCAATCATTTTTATCGTTTTGATATTTTAGATAGCGATTTTTAGAATTCTTTATTTTTTTTAATTAGTTGCAATTTTTTTGAAAACTAATATAAATTTCCAACTTGTTTGTCTTTTGGAAATTTTACACTATAGGAAATACGGACAGTTTTAGTGCTTCCAGCAGCAATATTTTGCTCCCATGTAAGTACTCCAGTTTCTTTATTGATAGAAGCATTGCTACTCTCTAATAATTCTACTTCTATATCTTTATCTTGAGAAATAGGATATTGATCTTTTAATAATAAATCAATTGCTTCTTTTCGAGTGTTTTTTACTTTTATTTCATAGGTTACTACATGAGTTCTTTTATTTCCAATCATTTTAGTACTACAAAAGTCCACCAGTTTTTCTCTTCTAATAATTATTTTTTTATCATGTCCCATACTAAGATTTAGAGTGTCTTGAGTGCTATTGGGGTCTATCATTGATTTTCCTACATAGGTGCCATCAAATATTATATTAGCTTCACCGGGAAGTAAATTCAACTCTTCCCATGCTGAAATTTCAGCTAATAAAAAAGCTTCTCTATCTTTTTTTGGAACAGCATAGTACTTGTAGTTGGCATTCAAGTTGTATTCTTTCATTGAAATACTATACTTTTTTCCATCGCTTTTAATATCATAAGGTAATTCTATATCAAAAGAAGCACTAATCGCATTTTCATTGATAGAAGTATAAGGTATTACGCTTTCATCTTTATCTTGGCTTTCATACGAGTTGCGTTTTGTTTTTATTTCTACAGCTTGTAGTGTATTAGCATAGCCATTAGCATTTTGAATGGATTTATAATTGTAGTTTAGATTTCTATAGTTTAAAAACCAAGGTGTAAGTATAGGCGCTGTGCCTGTTTGTGAAGGGTTTGCTGTGCTTACAGTTATTTTTACATTATTCCAATCGAGCCCTGTAGTTTGACTTACATTGGCTTTATAAATTATTTTAAGTGGAGAATTAGTATTATCTGTTTTTAAATCATATACAGGATACCATGAAGCATTAGGTGATATATAGCTAATTGTAAATGTAGTGTTGCTTATTATAGATGATAATACTTGTATAATAATTTCACCTTTAGATTTTGTATTCGATTTTTTAATGCTATTTAATTGATTTTGTAGTTTTGACACTATGTCGTCTTGTTTTTCTTTTTTTTCGTTTAATGTTTGCACCTGATTTCTTAGGTCTTGACTTTTTGTTAAATAATAGTCCATCATTTTTTGTAATTCTGCCACATTTAGGCCAGTATTTGTTCCACCTACTTTTTTATTCTCATCGAGTATAGTAAGTCCACTTATTAGGGTATTTATTTGATTATTTATTTTTAGCGATTCTTTTTTTTCACGTTCTAATTCGCTTTCTAATTGTTTTTCTTCTACACTTTTATTGTTTTCACTTGTGTATTCATTTCTGTACTTTACACTCATTATAGTAATATTACTGGTAGCACCTATTTGCAAACTATTTTCATCTATCACATTACTTATATTGCCAATCACTACTTCGCTGATTCCTTTGCTGATATTTGAAACTTTGGCTGTATGATTTAGTTCAACACCATTATTAAAAACGGTTACATTTTGTAGTTCAGCATTTGCATTTTTTGTGTTTTGTGCATTCAATAGCATAAAGCTTAAAAGAAATAGTAGTGTGCAATAGATTCTTAGCATAAATTATGTTTTTTATATGGATGCAAGAATGCATGAATTCCATAGTAAAAAATACTAATTAAATGTAAATATTAAATGATAGTCTCAGTATATTTGGTTTACATATGCCTATTTTGTTTTTCAAAAGTCAATATTACCTATATTTCCCATTGCTTGTTTTGTTGGCAATGTCATCTTCTTGCCAATCTCTTTCTAAGTCCAAAACCTCAGCTTCTACCAAGCAACTTAATGGAGTATATATCCTGACAAAGCAAAAAAGCCAAACACGGCTTGTAAGTGTTGGGTACAAAGACACCAAAATTGTAATTGATGATTACGAGAAAACAATTTCTTGTTTTGTAGGCTGCAATACTATTCAAGCCGATTTCTTTTATGAAAATGGAAAAATAAAGCCTATACATTATGTTGCTACCGAAAAAGCCTGTCAAGATTATATACTTGACTTGGAATTAGATTTTTTGGACAATCTTTCCAAAGCAAACCTATATACTTGGAAAGAAGATGATCTCATGTTATATCACAATGATATTTTGCTTATGGTTTGGCACCTCAAGGAATAATTCAGAGATTTATATAAAGTCTGTACTAATTTTAACATTTAAAATGCTCTATTTCATATACAATATCTTAACTTAGTGTCGTTATATATTTACAATGCGATTTCATAGTATACTTTTTATAGGCATTTTTTGTAGTTTTTTGAGCTTTGCTCAAAATAAGTATAAGCCTGTAACCCTTGTAGGAGCTCAATCGCAATTTATGATGCCAATTAAAAAAAGCAATCAAACTCGATTTAAAATGGGCATTCCATCTTTTTCGTATGGAGCAAGTGTAGAAAATAGATTTTCTTTACATACTCACCTCAACTTTTCTTTTTTATATTCCTTAAACTATTTTCATTTCTTACCTAATACCAGTCAATCGTCGCAACAAGTACAAGGTAGCGTTGGGTTTCAGGCCTATAAAAATATTTGTTCCAAATCGGCTTTTTATAGTGGTATGCAACTTTGTATGCCCATCTACGATGTGGGCAAACGTTCTTTGATGCTCAATAAGGCAGCAGTAAAAAATAATAAAATCTTACTAAACCCTTCGGTGAGTTTAGGTATAGAGCGTACTATAGAATTAAGCCATAAATCCTTGTTTTACTATTTTCAATATAACATAGGATTTAATCCTCAGCAATTTACTAATACAGAATCTGCTGATCAACAAGCTTCTTATTATCAAGGCTTACAAATTGGCGTTAAGTATAAATATTAATTCTAATCTATCTTTGCTGCTTTCAAAATAAAAAAGTATGCAAAGCAAATCCATCTTAATTGCTGATAGTGGTTCCACAAAAACAGATTGGTGTTTTATAAAAGACAATAAAAGGAAAAAATTAGTTACTCAGGGTATCAATCCTTATTTTTTACAAGAAAAAGAAATAGTTACTATTTTCAAATCCGATTTAAAAATAAAAGAAGGCACTGCCATAGATGAAATACATTTTTATGGAGCTGGAATTAGCAGTGTTGACCAACAAAAAGTTATAGAGCGTGCTTTAAAAACCTATTTCAAAGCTGCCAAGGTTTATTGCCACAGCGATATGTTGGCATCAGCTCGTGCTTGTTGTTTACACAGCAAAGGCATTGTGAGTATATTAGGAACAGGAAGTAATACATGCTATTACGATGGAAAAAAAATAGCATTTAAAACTTCAGCTTTGGGCTATGTATTAGGCGATGAGGGTGGAGGTACGCATTTGGGAAAAAAAGTATTGCAGTATTATTTACATGAAATTTTTGACCAAAATTTAATCAAAGCGTTTGAGAAACAATTTCCATATTCCAAAGAAGAGATATTAGTAAACTTGTATAAAAAACCCTTTCCTAATCGTTTTTTGGCTCAATTTACTCAATTTGTTTTTGATCATAGGGGGCATTATATGATAGAAAATATAGCGGAAGACTGCCTAAATGAAATTTTTATAAACCATTTACTTCGATACCCTTCAGTTGATAAAAGAGTATTGCACTTTACAGGTTCGGTAGCCTATTTTTTGCAAGATATTTTGGAAAATTTATGTCATCAATACGAGCTACAATTAGGTACTATAATTCAGAAACCTATAGATGGATTAATACAATATCATACCATAAAAAAAGTCGGTTCATAAAACCGACTTTTTTATACAAATTAAATATGCTTATTTCAAATTAGAAATAATTTGAGTAGCTACCGAGTTTCCTGGGTCTATAGCTATTAATTTATTGCTATATAATAAGGCATCTGTTTTATTGTTCATGTTGTATGCACTCAAAGATAAATAGGTATAAGCTTTGATAAGGTCTTTCTTTTTAGCTGGGTCTTCATTTATCATAGTCAACCAATTTTTATATTTTTCAGTTGCTGCACCATTTTTATATTCTTTGTCTTTGGAAGTCTCTATAGTTCGTGCTTGCCACAAAATAGCAGTAGGCTCTGCTGGATATTTTTCGGCAAAAGTATTTAAAACGGCTTCGGCATTGGCGTAGTCTTTGCCATAATAATACATGACACCGCTCCACCAATAATCTACGGCTTCAGTACTTGGTGAATTGCTATCAATTATTTTTTTGTACCAAATGCCTGAGTTTAAATATTCTTCAGCATCATTATAAGCTTCTGCTATACTTCTATAGGTTGGTGCTTTGTCTGATGCAGTATCAATTGCTATTCCTTTTTCAAAGTATGAATTTGCCTCTCCTTTTTTCAAAGAGTCTTTTAGCATGAGTTTGCCATAATTGATATAATCCAAAGGAATAACTTTTTTAGGGTCTTGTTTTTTGAAAAATTTATCCATATTCATTTTAGCATTGGCATAATCTTTTAATTCCAATTGGCTAAATGCTATAACGCGATACATATATGCTTTTTCTACTCCTTTGCCTATCAGTTCCTGCATTTTATTCACAGCAGTTTGGTATTCTTTTGCTAAAAATAATGTGTTTGCATATTGTATTTGATCGTCAATAGATTTGTCGGAAAGGGCTAAATATTTCTCAATATTTTCTTTAGACAATTTATATTGTTTGATGTTATAATACGCATCAGCAAGGGCTTTATAAGGCAATGGGTTGCTCTCATCTAAACTATTCGCTCTTGCATAGTTAGATAATGCACTGTCATAGTTTTTTGCTGCATACCAAAGGTCTCCTTTTTTAAAATTGGCCAATGAAGCATATGCAGGAATTTGCTCTGCATATTCATAATTTGTCATGGCGTTTCCGCCACCACCTTGTATTTTTCTATATACATCGCCAATCCCAATATGTAAAGGGCCTGTACGTTCTGATTCCATTGCTTTTTTATACCATTCTACAGCCATGTTAGGGTCGCCACCATCGGTATACGTTATGGCATCTGCTGCATACTGAAGCGGAAAGTAATTTTTCTTTTTTGCTTTTCCTACCACACTGTTGAGCATGCTCATGGCTTCAGGTGCTTTATTTTCTATAAAAAATATGCGTGCTATACCAGCTTGGTTTGCCGGATCGTCAGGAAATTTTTGAAAAATGGCTTTAGCGCCATTATAGTTTTCAAGTCCAATTTCGCATAATCCTAAATAATAGTTTGCCATAGGATCGCCAGAGGCTAAAGGGATTAAGATGTTTTTGGCACTTTCAAAACGATTATACTGATACAGTTTTACAGCATCTGTTAATGTTTGAGCCTGCGCAAAATAGCTCAGACATAAAATTGAAAATAAAAGGCTTGTTTTTTTTACTAAATTTCTCATTTCTACTTGTTTAATGTTTCGTATTTTTTTCAAGGCTATAAACCTATGCAATATTTGACTTTATTTTTTTTAGGAAGATGTTATTATTTGTATTCTTTAACGAAATTTTATTGATTTGCACTGGCTTCTCGCAAAAAAACGTTTACTCTAAGAGGAAATAACTTTGATTGTTTAAATACTAATTGCCCATTTCGACAGAGATAGTTGACCAAGCCAGTTCCAAGACCTTGCCAAGTTTCTTTAGAAATAAAGTAGAAATTGCGCGTCAATGGATAGGTTTTTAAGCCAATATAAGCTTGATAGGGTTTTACATATTTTGTAGCACTATCTGCGTCGGGTTTGATAGGAATAATATGAACTTTTTCTAAAAAGGTTTGAGTAGCTGTATCGCTATGGTCCGAAACCCAATTGACACCGATGACACCAATACTTTTTTTATTTTCAGAAACATATTGAATAACTTCTTCGCTTGTTTTGGCAGCAAATACGTTGCTCGAGAGCGATTCATTGGGTATTAAAGAATCCTTGATATAGCGAGCAGAGCTTGATGCTTGATTGTCAAAAACAATTTGAAAACGTTGGTCTGTACCCTTCAAAATGTTTTTAAGCTCTGGAATGCTCAGTTTTAAATCGTTGTTGGCAGTTGATGTGATAAAACATACTGCATCTCTTGCCATTGCTAAGCTTTTAGGTACTATTTGCTTGCTTTCACAATACTTTTTTTCTTCTTGGTTTAGCTCTCTTGTAACGAAGATAACTCGAGTGCTATCTTCTAAAAAATCATTAAAACATTCTGCTTCAGGCTTGTATTCAACATCTATGATAGCATTCGGATTTTGAGCTAAAAAGATTTTAAGTTGTTCTTCCATTATGGGCTTATAACTTTCATCAACACTTATTTTTATATGTCCTGAAGTTTGATTGTCGGGAATTTTATCTTCAACACAGCTTGGCAAAAAGAAGATAATAGCAGAAATTACAGTAAAAAGGAATGGTTTCATGGTATTTTATTTTGAATAAACTAAAATAATTTTCTTATCAACGATTTTATTAAGTGAATATGAAAATGCAATAGAAATATTCGATAAAAAAATGAATTTTAGACGTGAATGTATATTTACAAAGGTAGCTCTTTTAGACTTTATACCGTATTCTAAGTTAAAGATGCAACCCAAAAAATATTCTTAATTTTGAGTACACACTGGATAATTTCGGTATAAACCACTCTAAAAATTGGTCTGAACCCAATTTAAGATTGGTATTAAATTAAATTTTTGAAAAGACAAAACAATTATATAATACCTTTGAACATGTATGCCTTTTGACAATAAGTTATATATTTTATCTTCTGCTTGTATTTCGCCTCAAAAAAATTTTAATGAAGAATTACATGAAGAAACGTTAATAAATTATACTGATAATAGATTGGTCTGCTTGCATCCCGATTACAAAGCATATATCAATCCTGTGCAAATTAGACGCATGAGCTATGTACTCAAAATGGGCTTTTGTACGGCGTTGGCCTGCTTACAAAAAACCACAGAAATACCAGTAGATGCCATTATATGCGCTACAGGCAAAGGTAGTATGTTTGATACTGAAGCCTTTTTGCATGCCATACGAGATTATCAAGAAACTGCACTAAATGCTACTCACTTTATTCATTCTACATACAATCAGGTAAGTGGTTTAGTGGCTATGAACAAAAAAATTAATTCCTATAATATAACCTATGTGCATAGGGGTTTTAGTTTTGAAAATGCTATGATTGATGCTATGTTGCAAGCCGAAGTAAATGAGGATTCGACAACATTATTGGGCACTTTTGATGAAATGACTGCTGAACATTTCGAAGTAAAATCGCAGTGGGACTATTGGAAAAAAGAAAAAATAAATAGTTTGGCCTTGCATCAACATTGTTCGAAAGGCACTATAGCAGGCGAAGGTGCTGCTTTTTTTCTATTGAGCAATAAACCTATAGCACAAACTCCTTTTATTATGGATTGCAAAACTCTTTATGAAACGCCTGCTACAAATATTGTAAGTGAAATAGATTCTTTTTTAAAAGAGAATAATATGCAGGCATCTAAAATAGATTTGCTTATGCTAGGCGAAAACGGAAATATAGCCTTAGAGGAGTCTTTTAGTAATGTTGTGAATCATTTTAGACAGGCTATCAAAACCAATTTTAAACATTTATGTGGAGAGTATGATACGGCGGTTAGTTTTGCGCTCACATTAGTTAAGGATTGTTTGTGCAATAATAGTGTGCCCTCCTTTTTATGTCGTACTTCGGAAGATGCAAGCAAAAGAAAAGATCTCCGTTATGCTTTAATCTACAATAACTATTTTCATCAAAATCAAAGTTTAATTTTAATGGGAATCTAATGAGATTAAATAATCATAAAGTTATCTTTACTATCCAGAAAAGGGAATTGCGAGCGAACATCTACAACATGTTTTTTGTCTAATTCAATTGTAAATATGTCTTCTTCATCTTCTTTGCAATAAAGTACTTCTCCCATTGGCGAAATGATAGAACTATGTCCATTGTAGTATATACCATTGAAATCTTCACCTACACGATTTACAGCTATCACATAACATTGGTTTTCTATAGCTCGAGCTTTTAATAAAGCATCCCAATGTTGGATTCTTTTTTCAGGCCAGTTGGCTATATAAAGTAATACATCGAATTCATTTTTATTTTGAAGACTATTCCATACCGGAAATCGAAGATCAAAGCAAATTTGAGTACAAATTTTCCATCCATTTACTTGAGCAATAAATCTTTTTTCTCCTGCCTTAAAATGCTTGTCTTCATTTGCGTAAGCAAACAGGTGTCTTTTGTTATAGCATCCTAATTCACCATTGGGCAAAGCCCATACTAATCGGTTATAATATTGATTGTTTTCGTGGATGACCAAACTGCCAGTAATGATTGCTTTTTTGGTTGTAGCCATTTGTTTCATCCACTGTATAGTTTCACCTTCCATAGTTTCTGCTACTTGACTGGTATTCATTGTGAAGCCACTCGTAAAAGTTTCGGGTAAAATAATAAGTTGTGTATTTGAAATGCTATTTATTTTTTTAGAAAACATATCGCGATTTGCTTGATTGTTTTCCCAATGCAGCATGCTTTGAATGAGTGTAATGTTTAACGTTGGACTCATATTGGCTTTAGTTTATACACAAAGGTACTATTTAAAATATGGCTTCAAAGCCTCTTGGATTAATTCATATTCAAAACCTTTTTGTACAAGATAATTTTGGATTTTTTGGATTCGTATAAATTTATTTTTTTCAGATTTTAAATCGGCCTTTTTTTTCTCTATCAAACCTTGTAAGGTATTCCAATAGTCTTCCTCATGTATTTCGGTCATAGCTTTTTGGATACAATAAGGCGAAATTTTCTTTGCTTTAAGTTGAAAAATAATTTTTTTTCTCCCCCATTTTTTTAAATAAAATTTTCCTCTGGCGTAGCTTCTTGCAAATCGTTCTTCATGAAGAAAATTTTCTTGTATAAGCAATGCTATAATTTCTTCTAAATCATTTCCATATACTTTTAAAGAAAGTAGTTTTATTCTCACATCTTCATGGCATCGCTCCTGATAGGCACAATACGATTTTATTTGTGTTAAAACTTGAGTTGAAATCATTTCATAATTTTAAGCTTGGCATAATTGAGCAAGATTTTTTTTGAGCCTAAAGCTCCAAAATCAATAATTGCCATTTTGTTGGCAACAGGGCCTTCTAATGTCTTTATGGTGCCAAATCCAAATCGTTCGTGTTCTACTTTCATACCTTGTACAAACTGGTTGGGGTCATCAGCCTTAAAATCGGCCGATGGCGTATGCTTGGGATGTATTGTGTTTGGCTTTTTTTGTATTATAGAGGCTGTGTTTGTAAACACTGTAGTTGTAGATTGTTTTCTTTTTTCTGCTAAGGAAACATCTAAATGTTCTGGTGGCAACTCATCAATAAAGCGACTGGGTTCGTTTTGAATAAGACTGCCAAAGCGATAACGATTATTTGCAAAGCTTATCCATACTTTTTCCTTGGCACGTGTAATAGCTACATAAAAAAGTCTTCTTTCTTCTTCTAAATCATCTCTGTCATATAAGCTCATGCTACTTGGAAATATGTTTTCTTCTAAGCCAACTAAGAAAACACAAGGAAATTCTAATCCTTTGGCAGCATGTATTGTCATTAATTTTATTGCATCATTATTTGTTTTGTCATTGTCAGCATCTGTAAGCAATGTAATTTGTTGCAAATACGATCCCAAATTTCTTTCTATGAGTTCGCCGTCTTCTGTAGGCGTTTCGGTATATTCTTTTATGGAGTTTAAAAGTTCTTGAATATTTTCATAACGTGCTAATCCTTCTACGCTTTTATCATTATATAGTTCCTTTATCAGATTGCTCGACTTGCCAATTTCATGGGCTACATCATATGCATTTTTTTTATCCAAAAGTGTACGATAATAATTTATCATAGTAGTAAAATCAGCAATAGCTTGTAAAGTAGCTCCTTTTAAGCCAAACTCCGCAGCTCTATTAAGTGTTTCCCATAGTGTAATTCCGTTTTCTTCTGCTACAACACCCAACTTGTTAATAGAAGTAGGGCCTATGCCACGTGTAGGATAGTTAATAATTCTTTTTAAACTTTCTTCATCTTGCGGGTTTACCAAACAGCGTAGATAGGCTATATAATCTTTAATTTCTTTACGCTGGTAAAAGGAAAGACCTCCATATATGATATAAGAAAGATTGAGTCTTCGTAAAGATTCTTCAAAGGAACGACTTTGGGCATTCGTTCTATATAAAATTGCAAAGTCTTTGTTTTGATAGTGGTTTCGTAGTTTGTTTTCCAAAATAGTATCTGCCACAAATTTTCCTTCGTCATTATCTGTAAATGTGCTTACTATTCGTAGTTTATCTCCCTGATCTTTATCGCTCCATAATTCTTTTTTTATTTGGTTTTGATTTTTGGCTATCAAATCATTGGCAGCATTCAATATGTTTTGTGTGCTACGATAGTTTTGTTCTAACTTGATGATTTTTACATCGTCATAATCTTTTTGAAATTGAAAAATATTTTCCATGCTGGCTCCTCTAAAAGAGTAAATGCTTTGGGCATCGTCGCCTACAACACAGATATTTTCGTGCATAGCACCCAACAATTTGATAATATGATATTGTGCCAAATTGGTATCCTGATACTCGTCTATTAAAACGTATCGAAATTTGTGTTGATATTTAGAAAGTGCATCTGGAAAATTAGTGAGCAATATGTATGTGTTGACTAATAAATCGTCAAAATCCATAGCACCATTTTTAAAACATCGTTTGCTATATGCTTCAAACAATTCACCTATCATAGGTCTTTGAGCTCTGGCATCTTCTTGTTGTACCTGTGGGTCTTGCTGATACTCTGCATAGGTATATAATTTATTTTTTGCAGCTGATATTCTATTGTAAATTAAATTGGCTTTATAATGTTTTTCATCAAGCCCTTTTTCTTTAATAATAGTTTTTAAAACACTTTTAGCATCATCCGTGTCGTAAATCGTAAAATTATTTGGATAGCCTAATCGCTCAGCTTCTACTCGAAGTATTCTGGAAAATACGGAGTGAAAGGTACCTATATATAAGTTTCGAGCTTCTGAGTTACCTAATATGTGTTCTATACGTTCCTTCATTTCTTTGGCTGCTTTGTTTGTAAAAGTTAGAGCCAATATGCGAAAAGAATCTACACCTAATTGAATTAAATGGGCTATTCGTGTGGTTAATACTTTTGTTTTACCAGAGCCTGCTCCAGCTACTATCATTAATGGACCTTCTGTATAGAGTACGGCCTCTTTTTGGTTTTCGTTTAGCTGGTTTAAATAATCATGCATGACTACAAATGTACATGATAGCATTTAGAGTAAACTATTTGCCAATACACATGTGGTGGAAAAGTAGCAGAAATTATTTTTTTATTCTTGGGTCTATGATGGTGTATAAAATATCTACTAAAATATTGACAAGTATAAATAAAACTGCAGTAAACAGAACGGCACCCATTACTACCGGAAAGTCAAATTTATTAAGAGCATCTACGGTTATTTTGCCTATCCCTTTCCAGCCAAATATATATTCAATAAAAAAAGAACCAGCAAGTAGCTCCGCAAACCAGCCGCTAATGGAGGTAATAACTGGATTTAGTGCATTGCGCAAGGCATGTTTATATAAGATTGCTTTTTGCGATAAACCTTTGGATAAAGCTGTTCTTATATAGTCTTGTTTGAGTACATCGAGCATGGCGCTTCGTGTAATTTGCATGATGATGGCCAAAGGGCGTATAGACAATGTAGCTACAGGCAATATTAGGCTTTTTAAAACCAAACGTTTGCCTTCATACGGGTCAAAATCCCACATAGGAGAAATGATGCTTAGGTGTGTAAGATCGCTAAGTAAAAACCCAAATACATAAGCTATTAAAATGCCAGCAAAAAAAGAAGGTGCCGATATGCCAAGAACACTTGCAAAAAGGGTAGTTGTGTCAACCCAAGTATTTTGTTTTACAGCTGCTAAAATACCTAAAATAATACCTAAAATGGAGGCAATTAAAATGGATAAAGTAGCCAAAATAAAAGTTCCTGGAAATCCATCAGCGAGCATTTCGCTTACTTCCTTTTTGGTCTGATATGATCTTCTCAAATAGGGTTTTTTGATAACAAGCGCCTTATCTGAAAAAGAAATTAAAGGCTGATAATGATATTTTTGCTGAATGCTATCATATGAAGGGTGTATAGAGATAGGTGATAAATCATTTAAGTACAGTAAAAACTGCTGCGCCACTGGTTTGTCAAGATTTAATTCTTTTCTTGTATTTTCAAGTGTTTGAGCGTCGCTGCGTTGGCCCATAGTTAGTCTAGCAGGGTCTGCAGGGAGTATTACAAAAAATAAAAAAAATACGATACTAACGACTCCTAGTAGAACCCCAAAACTATTGAGTATTTTTTTGATTAAAAATGAAAACAAAAAAGAATATTATTTGTATGAACAACAAAGGTATATAAAAACACTTATTCGTTTGTTTCTTGAGGTGTTGTTAATTCCAACGCTTCTTCTGTAGGAAATAATGGAAACTGATTGTCTTTATTAGAAAGAGACAATACATTAAGCTGTGGATAATCAACATAGCTCCACTTGCCAAGCACCGTTCCATTTTTTAATAGCATAAGGCCTGGATTGCTTCGCATAGCTGTTTTACATACAGTTCCATCTATCATAAAGAATGACAAATCAAGTTGATGTTTTTGTTTGAATTCATTGGTTTCTATATCATTAGAAGCACTAACTGCTATGACAGGCATATTTTTTTCTTTTGCATCTTGAACTAATTTTTTCAAAGCATTCATATTGTCAGTTTTGGCTTCATGTATATCTTTTATAAATAGAATAAAAACATGCCCGGGATAGTTTAAAATCTGTTGTGTAACATCGTTGCCATCATAATTAGTTATAACAAAATCTTTGATAGGTGGCTCGTTTTGTGCTTCTGCTACCAAACTACTTTTGCTATCTATAAATTTCCAAGTAGAATCTTGCCAAGGGAAATTTTTGTCATCAAAATCTTTTTTCACGCCATCTTTTTCATACGTCAAGATAGTTTTGTATTGTGCTGGCACATAAGACGAATCAGGAGTCATTTGTTGAAGTAAATTGTTTCCTTTCTTATATGCTAAACAATCTTTAAATGGCAAATGTTTGATTGCATACCATTGTATAGCAATAGATAACACAAAACTTATTATCATTAAGGCAGTAGCAAGTGCATTTCCAAATGCTTGATGTATTTTTTTTCTAAAAATTACTAATAATAGAAGCAGTATTAATAATATAATATCTTTCATAAATGATTCATTGGCTTGAAGCTTAATACAATCTCCAAAGCATCCGCACTCTTTGATATTGCCACTAAAAAGAGCATAGGCTGTAAGGAAAGTAAAGAAGACAGTAAGTGCCAAAATGAGATAAGAAAAAAGTTTAAAACGATAGCCAATAATTAATGCCACACCAGCAATAATTTCAAATGAAATCATCATGATAGAAAAAGCCATAGCGTACTTATTGAGTGCAAGCATAAGGCTTGGCAAAAAATGTTCTTTATTTGCCCATACTTCAAAAAATTCGCCCATTTTATAGGCTAATCCAGATGGGTCGTTTGCTTTGATTAAGCCTGAGAAAATAAATAATAGGCCTACAAATATGCTTATAAAGCGAAGTATGATAGTGAAAAACTTGTTTTCTTTCATAAAAAATATTTTATCTACAAAAATACTTGTATTGCTTGGTAATAACTATCCTAAGAGTCAGTTTTTTATATTATTAATAAAAGGTAATGTTTTGTTATTCCAATCTATGTCTTTTATTTGCACCATAGAAATACTTCTATAAAAAAAAAGAATAGGTTTAGTTTCAATTGCCATATGAAAAAAATTTTAATTGCTATTGATGGATTTTCTTCTACAGGGAAAAGCACATTGGCAAAACAACTGGCTAAAAAGTTGCATTACGAGTATATAGATAGTGGTGCTATGTATAGAGCTATCACTTTATTTTTTCTTCGGCATCATGTAGATATTGCAAAAAGCGAACATGTAGAACATGCCTTATCTGATATACATTTACATTTTGAAAATCATCAGATTTATTTAAATGGTGAGCAAGTTGAGCAAGCTATAAGGCAAATGGATGTGTCAAATTTTGTGAGTGAGGTGGCTGCTTTATCTTCAGTACGAGAAAATGCTGTAAAGCAGCAACAAAAATTAGGTCTGAAAAAAGGTCTTGTTATGGATGGTAGAGATATAGGTACTACCGTTTTTCCGAATGCAGAATTAAAAATATACTTGTGTGCCGATGAACCAATACGAGTTACAAGACGATACGAAGAAATGAAACAAAAAAATGCTAACATATCTGTAGATGAAGTGAAAGCCAACTTGCGACATCGAGATTTAATAGATAGCACTCGCGAAATAAGTCCATTGCGCAAAGCCGATGATGCTGTAGTGTTAGACAATTCGCAACTTACTATGAGTCAGCAATTGCAAATAGCTTATGATATGGCTATGCAATTGATTAATAGCTAATATTAAAATTGATTTTGAAGATCTTCTATACTTACGTTGGATTGAAATAATTGGATAAGTTTTTTGATTACATTTTCTACCACAGCATCGGGGCATGATGCGCCTGCAGTCAATAAAATACTGGGTTTTTTATTCAAAGGAAAAATATTCGTAGAAATTTTAATTTGATGCGTATTCAAATCAAAGTGTTTGATAGTGTCTTTATCTATTAAATTGCTATCATTTTCTATAAAAAAGGTAGGTAATATGCTTTCGCACAATTCTACTAGGTGAGAGGTGTTAGAACTATTGAATCCGCCTACAACTAGTGCAAGGTCAGCTTGTTCATTCAATAAACTTTTTACAGCTTGTTGATTATCGTTGGTAGCATAGCATAGGGTATCTCTGGTATCTGCAAATCGAGTAGAAATGCTTGCATCATCTAATTTGTAATGTATATAAAGCTCATTTTTTAAATAGTCAGCAATTTCTTGTGTATCGCTTGCCAACATTGTAGTTTGGTTCACTACACCTATGCGTTCAAAATCTTTTTCTATATCAAAATTTGTAGAGTACTGACCTCTAAACTCTTCATAAAAAGATGATTTTTCTTTTTGTTGGGTTAAATATAAAGCCAATTTTTTTGCTTCATGCATGTCGTTTACTACTATAGATGGGCTATGAGAGCTTGTATGAGAAAAAGTGGCACGCGTTTCTTCATGTTGAGGTTTGCCGTGTATAATTATTGTATAACCTTTGTTTCCTATTTGCTGGCTTCGATTCCAAACCTTTTCTACAAAAGGGCAAGTAGTATTATATTTTAGAGGATTAATACCTATTTGTCGTAATTTATTTTCGGTCTCCAAGGTGGTGCCAAATGCTGGTATTATTACTATATCTTCTTGCTTCAGATTTTCCCAGTTTATATACATCTCACCTTTAGTATTCATAATAAATTGTACTCCATAGCTCATGAGGTCTGCATTGACTTGTGGGTTGTGTATCATTTCGCTCAGCAAAAAAATGCGTTTGTTTGGATTTTCTTGCACTGTTCTAAATGCAATTTCGATGGCATTTTCTACACCATAACAAAAACCAAAATGTCTTGCCATTTTGATTTCAAAATTTCCAACATCTAATACGGTAGGTGTAAAGTCCTTTTTTAATTTATCTTCTTTTTTCCTTTTTTCTTTTATGCCACTTATAAGTGGACTTCTATAAAAAGCAGGGATATCAAATGATTTCATATGTTTTTGTTCAAATAAAGCTTCTGGTATTCACTTTTTTAAGATGAAATTGTTCTTTATCAATCAAATGTAAAGGTAATATACATAATTTTACTTTGCTTACTTGAATGAGTCATAGTAAATATAAGTTTTAAAATTTTAACAATATGAAGAAGATATTTTATTTCCTGAGTTTTTTCTTTTTACTTTTTTTAGCCTTGTCTGTGCAGGCCAAAAAGAAAAAAAAGAAAGCAGCAAAGTCAGTACCAGAAATGACACAAGTAGATAGTACTGTGTTCGTAAGACCTCGAACCCCAAATGAACAAACACAACTTTTGAAAGATACTAAAACAGATGAAAAACAGTTGGCACAAATTCGTGTTTCATTTATCAGTAGAGGTGCTGGTATCAATACTGAGGCTTTGGCTCAATTTCAAGATTTTTTGGCTAATTATCAAAAAGAAAACCATACTACTTTGCATTTTGAATCCAAACCTTGGGGAAGAGAAGGTGAGTTGGATTACTGCTTTTTGGCAAATGAAGAAGAACAAATACAATTGTTTTATAATGTGTTAATGGAAAAATTTGCTAACGTGGATAGAATTTTTATTAAACAGCATATTAAATGCCGATAATTCAATATTTTTACAGCTATCATGAAAAAAATAATAACAATACTCGCGAGTGCTTTTATTGTACTCAATGCTACGGCTCAAACTATTAAACCTTGCGGTTCGCATGAATATTTGCAACATTTAGATATACAACAACCTGGGTTTTACGCTCAAGTAAAAAAGTTGGGCGAATTGTCAGCAAAAAAACTAAGAGGGCCAATAGTTTATGTGCCAGTGGTAGTACATATTGTGTATAAAAATAGTACTGAAAATTTATCAGACAACTATGTTACTTCACAAATAGAAATGCTCAATAGATGTTATGGTAGAAGAAATGCGGATACTGTTAGTTTACGTTCTGAGTTTTTTCCTATAGTGGGTCCTGCCAAAATTCAATTTTATGTAAAAGAAATCAAGCGTGTTTCTACAACAAAAACATCATTTGTATTTGAGTTTAATCAATTTACTGGCGATAACATGGCCGATGATGTAAAACATACCAGTGCAGGTGGTAGCGATGCTGTTACTCCACAAAGTGTACTCAATATTTGGGTTTGTGATATAGGATTACCAGCAGGACAAGGTGAACTATTAGGTTATGCATATCCACCTCCAGGTTTACCCAATTGGTGGGCAGGTTCTTCATACAAATCGGTTGATATAGATGGTGTAGTTATTGATTATTTGGCGTTTGGTGGTACACCACAAAAACCTATCGGTTTTACGAGTGGTTTGCAAGGCAAAACCGCTGTGCATGAGGTTGGTCACTATTTAGGCTTAAGACATATTTGGGGCGATGATGATGGTGCTTGTAACGGACAAGCTGGCTTTGAAGATGATGGTGTTGCAGATACTCCTGAATGTGGCGATGCTTCTAATTTTAATTGTAATAAAAATACCAATTCATGTATCACTTCAAACGATTTTAAAGACATGGTTGAAAACTACATGGATTACTCTTCAGAAGCTTGCGAAAACAGTTTTACCAAAGGGCAAGTAACGCTTATGGAAAACGTATTATATACTATTCGTACGGGCATACATGCACCTACCGGAATTGACGATGAAAATATAGACCAACTTCTTGCCATCTATCCAAATCCTACTCGCGATCTTATTCATGTTTCATTTCCGAATACTGATACAAAGCAATTGAATATTGTGATTACGGATATATTGGGCAAAAAAATGTATTCAAATAGCTTGGGTGCTATACCTTTTGTAGAAGAAGTAATCTCTGTATCATCATGGAATCAGGGTGTGTATCTTCTCACTATTTCAGATGAAACCAGTGTTTTACATCGTACTAAATTTCAAATAATAAAATAACATGACATCAGAAACTTCTGTACAAACACCATTAAAATTTACTGAAGCGGCTTTAATTGAAATAAAAAGGTTGAAAACCTTAGAAGATGAAACTAAGTTTCTTAGAGTAGGGGTGAAAGGTGGTGGCTGTAGTGGTATGACCTATGTATTAGAATTTGATTCAAAACAAGAAAATGATAAGCTGTATAGCATTGATGACTTTACATTCATCATGAATCCTGCTCATGAAATATACCTACTGGATATGGAAATTGATTTTGGGAGTGGACTAAATGCCAGAGGATTTACATTTCATAATCCCAATGCAAGTAGCACTTGTGGATGTGGAACCAGCTTTGCAGTATAAAAAAAATTATTGTTTTGTTAGTTTTGTTTGACTGCTTTTGCCATCAATATTCATATAAACTAAATAGATTCCAGGCGCTAAATCTTCCAATGAAATTTCATGAAAAGCATGATAGAAGCTTTTTTCTAAACGTTTAGTGCCAAGTAAATCACAGATTATTATCACTCCATTATTGAAAGGTAAATCATATTGGATATTTATATTTTTGGAGCTTGGATTAGGATATAAAAATAATGGTTGATTGTCTATATCAGATACATTTGATAATACGAAGGCTATAGTATTTGAAGTGTCGCTACAACCATTACTACTTAAGATTACTCCATAATTTCCATTTAAAGAAGGATTGAAATTTTGATTTGTAGCACCAGCTATTAGTTGAAAAGGAGCCATGCTAAACCATTGATAATTGACTCCAGGTTGTGTAGCAGAAAGTGTATTCCCATTTTGAACTATTGAAGGGTTAAAGGTGTTTACAGTTGCTTGTATTGTTAAAACACTATCACATCCAACAGCATTTGTAAGGGTTTGGGTATAAGTACCACTACTTGTATATGTTATACCATTCATGGTCAAGTAGCCACAAGAGTTAACTTGAATAGTATTATTGCTTGGTAAATTATTGCTTGTTAATTGTAATAAATAACTATAAGTACATGGTGTCGCATCAGTGGCTACTATAGAATAATTTCCAACACCTAAATTGGGTATGGACATAGGATTTGTGGAGCCTAAAGGAGTACTATTTAAACTAAAATTGTAAGGGGCACTTCCATTAAGTAAAATTTGAATAGATCCATTGGTGGAATTTGTACACGTAGGATGTGTAATTGCATAGCTTGAATTGGGGCTGTTTACTTGAACTATATTTGTTACACTACAATTAGATGCGTCAGTGGCCAACACAGTATATGTTCCTATGGGTACATTATTGAATAAATTGGGAGAAACAAAATTGCCAACAGAGGGAATGATAGTATAAGAAATAGGATTTAGTGCATTATTGACCTGTAAAGAAACAGTTCCAAAATTTGTACAAGAATAGGTTGACAAAGTAGATAAAGACATCGTTTGATTGATAACAGTATCTTTAATAGTGCTAGTGCAGCCAAATGTATTAAGTTCTCTAATTTCATAATTAGTATTGGATAATAAACCTGAAATTGTATCAGAAACAATTGTCATCCAAGTACTACTACCAGCTATGCGGTATTGATACATATGAGGCGCAGAGCCCGTGGCTGTCATGATAATACTACAATTTGTTGGATTGATACAATTATAAACACATTGATATACGATAGCAGAAAGGTTAGTGGGGACAAAAGGGTACACCGTGTCTTTGCAATTTGAAGCATCAGTAGCAATAACGGTATATGAGCCGGTACTCAGATTTTGAAATAAAGAATTGCTTTGCGCTAAGCCGCCATTAAGCTGATAGGTAACACTACCTAAAGCACCTGTAGTTGCCATTTGAATACTGCCTGTGTTAGCTGGGCATGCTGCACCAGTTGTAAAAGATGCGGATAAACTACACTGAGCATTAGACACTGTAGAAAGTGATATTAAAAGAAAGAGAAAACTAATAAGTTTCATGAAATTGAGTTTAAAATTAAAATTAGTTTATTTAGTAGTATAATTCAAAAAAAGTATAAAAGGGCTTATTATTGTTACTTCCAAAATTTTATTGGAAATGATGAAATTTACCATTTAAGAACTAAGGTAATTTTTTTTATAATTAATATACAATAAAGCTTCTTTCACTAAAAGCTGGAATTGTGGGTTTGCCTTCATAGAAAAACTTTATTTCATCTTTTGTGTCTGTTAGTCCTAAGCTATATAGTACAGGCACAAAATGGTCTGGTGTAGGTGCTGCCAAAGTTCCAAGAGCATGGCTTTTTTCATACGCTATCAGATTAGAAAAGTTTCTTTCTTCAATCTGTTTTTTTAACCATGCATCATATTCATTTTCCCAGCCATAAACAGTATTATCATTTTGTTGCATTTTTTTCATTGCCAAGGGTAAGTTGTGAATGAGCGAACCACTACCAATTATTAATACACCTTTTTCTCTTAGCGAAGATAATTGTTTACCTAAATTATAATGATATTGTGGTCTGGCATAATAATCTATACTCATTTGAAAAACCGGAACGTCAGCCTTTGGAAACAAATGCATTAACATAGGCCATGCCCCATGATCTAATCCCCATTCTGTAGATTCTTTTACAAATGAAACTATTTTGCTTACTTCCTTTGCTATTTCAGGAGCACCTTTGGCTTGGTATTTGGGGTCGTAATAGTTTTCAGGGAAACCATAGTAATCATAAATTTGTTGCTGCTCTGTAGAAATATTTACAAATGAACCTCGAGTGCACCAGTGCGCAGAAATAATCAGGGCCGCTTTTACATCATAATGTTTTTGAAGATTTTGCCCTAATTCAAATAGGGTTTTCCAAAATGGTCGCTCTTCTCTTGATAATGGAATATCCATAGGGTTGCCATGTGATGTAAAAAGTACTGGCATTTTTTTGCCTTGCTTTGGCAGTTCATCAGTAAATTTTTTAAAACTTCCTAAGGTTCCCATAGTAGAAAATGCTAAAATTGTTTTTATAAAATCTTTTCGTTGCATTTTTTTTTATTTAAAGTATCTTTTTGATAAAAACTATTTTTTCTCAAATCACTATCAAATTATTACTTTATAAGTTTTTATAAATTTATAAAAGTATTTTCAATACTCTTTTATAAATATTTCTAAACAAAAAATATTGTAAAAAAAAAATTATCTATTTACAATAAAATATTTTTTTAGCCAGGAATACGAGAAATGTATTTATCCATTTCTTTTAGCTGACTAACTATCATTTCATTTTTGGGTTTGCAGGCTTTGGCTTTGCCATAATAGTGTTTCATACCTTTGAAATCTCTTCTTTCACCACACAAATTTGATAATTGTAAATAAGCAGATGCTTCTGATTCTTTGTCTGGAAGTCCAAACTGAATAGATTTTCTAAGGTTTTCATAGGCCTCTTTTTTATTTCCTTTTTTATAAGCAAGCATGCCTAATTGCAAGTAAGCTCCGCCTTCAACATTTTTGTCGCCAACGCCTGCTTCTAAACTTTTTCTTATATCAGCTTCGGCATCATCAAAATTTTCGTTCATAGTCGAAAAATTTGATTTAAGCATATAATATGCAGATCGAATTGGTTTATATAAAAGTTTTGGATATTTAACTCGGTTTAATAGTTGTTGTGCTCCTTCTATATCACCATCCTCTACGTGTTTTTGTATTAACGTTATAGGCCCTATCATAAAGTGTGCAACTATCATTAATAAGGCTATTAAGAAAAAAAGCCAACTGATATATAAACCATGCTTTACATCTATAGTGATATAAATTCCTAATAAAATTAAAGCTAAAGCTATTGGTAGTCGGTATAAAACTATTATTCTTCTTAGTTGTTGCATCATGATGGGTAATGAAAATTAAGTTGCAAACCTACCATTTTTTTTTAAGTTATCGTAGTTTTTCTAATTTCCCATCTTCATTGATTTTGTATATTGTAGATACTTCATGTGCAGTTGTATCATTTTGTTTAAAGCGTACACAATAGTCCACTTGCTGTATAATTGAGCTATCAATTTCTTTAAAAAATCGAGCAGCTTCTTGACCACTTATATTGGCAGAAGTACTTACTATGGGTTTTTTCAAACGATTAATCATAGCATTGACAAATTTATTTTTCACAAGTCGTATAGCCACACTACCATCTGTTGCTATTAGCTTTGAAGCAAGATTAATACCATTTGGATATACGATAGTTGTTGGTGTTGTAAACGTATCCAAAATTTCGTGAAGATGGGGCAATGGGTTAGCTATATGATGCAGAAGTTGCTTACTCGTACTGACCAACACTATACAGGATTTGTGGGCAGCTCTTTTTTTTATTTCAAAAATTTTTTCAACAGCTCTGTTATTTGTAGCATCTGCACCTATACCCCAAACAGTATCGCTTGGATACAAAATTACACCTCCCTCACGTAGTGTTTCTACTGCTTTTTTTAAATCTTCTTCTTCGTATAATTCTGTCATGGTGTTAGTAATGATTGATATAATTCAAAGATTTGCTTCGCTATGTTTTCTTTTGAAAACAAAGCGGTTCTTTTATTTGCTTGGATTGTCATTGTTTCTATAAAGTTTGTATCTTCTATAGCTCTTTGCATTTGCTTGGCAATATCATTTTCATCATGTGGATTAACGAATAGGGCATAATTCTCACAAATTTCAGCCATACTTGTATTGTATGATGTGATTACCGGGCAATTACACGCCATGGCTTCTAATACTGGTATGCCAAAACCTTCGTAAAAGCTGGGATAGAGTAGTGCAGCAGCGTTAGAATAGATATAAGGTAAACCTTTTTCTATAAGTTGAGAATCTATGGTTTCATTAAGCCATATGATTTCGTTTTCTAATTGCTGCTTAGAAATTAGGGTTTTTATTTGGCTTTTGTATTGGTTGCCATTTCCAATAATAATGAGTTTAATATCTTGACTTTTTTTCTGAGTTTTTAATTTTTTGAATGCAAGAATAGTGTTTGCTAAATTTTTTCTTTCTATAATACTGCCAACACTTAAAAAATATCGTTTTGGAAGCAGTAATTTTTTTTCAAAAAAATCTTGTTGAGAAGAGTCAATTTTGGCTTGAAAAATACTATTACAACTTTGATACACAACGTCTATTTTATTTTCTGGTATTTGGTAATACTCTATCAAATCTTTTTTCGTCTTTAGACTTGTAGCTATTATTTTATCAGCATACTGAAGAGCATAAAGCATTTTTTTTTCGTAACGTCTTCTATCAAAACTTGTAAAATCATTAGGAAAATGCAAGTACAAAATATCATGTACGGTAACTATTTTTTTTATTTTTGCATGATGAATACGTAGCGGTAGTTCATTGCTTAATCCATGAAAAATGTCTAAATCTTTTGGAAAATCTTTTGGCATTGAAAAATCTCTCCATAGAAAAGGTATAATCTGCTCTATAATGTTTTGAGGATTAATTTCTTCAACAGATTTAAAATGAAATGGTTTATAGGACGTTTTTTTTGGGTTAAAAACAAGATATTGATTTTCAGGATATAGTGATGCAAGACTGCTTATAAGAGTTCTGCTATAGTTGCCTAAGCCTGTATAATTGTGAAAGGCACGTTTAGCATCAAAACCTATTTTCATGAAAATTAAAATTTATTCTTCCACATCATGCTCTCAACAGGTCGGTTTGGTTGATCGCTATATTTTGCATTCTTTTTTTTGTTATACTTTATTTCTATTTCACCTTCGCAAGGAAAATAAATAAGTTGGCCTATAGGCATGCCTGCATAGATACGTACTGGAACCTTGACTGAAATTTCTAAGGTCCAATGTCCACAAAAGCCTACATCTCCTTTTCCGGCTGTAGCATGTATGTCTATACCAAGTCTACCAGTGCTTGATTTTCCTTCAAGAAAGGGTATATGTTCGTGTGTTTCGGTATATTCATCTGTTACACCCAGGTAAAAGGAACCAGGCTGAAGTACAAATCCTTCTTCGGGAATATCAAAATGTTTTATTTGATTGTGTTTTTTGGCATCTAATTCGGCATCTAAATAGGTGGCTAAATGTTTGCCAAGATGCACATCGTATGAGTTACTACCTAATGAGTTTCTATCGTATGGTGTAATTTTTATTGTACCTTTTTGCATTTCTTCCAAAATACGGGTATCAGATAATATCATATATTGTTCTGTTTAGCTTGCAAAAGTAGATAAAAAAAAGGAAACACTTGTTGGGTGTTTCCTTTCTATATTTTGAATTAAAAATAGGCTATGCCATTTTTTTCAATTCTTCTATTCGTTTTTCTTTGTCTTCTTCTACTGTCAATTTATCTTGTTTGTCTAAATCTACTAGTATTGGCGCAGCCACAAAAATAGATGAATATGTACCTGTAATGACACCTATCATCATAGCAAATGCAAATCCTCGAGTAACCTCGCCACCAAATATAAATAAGATTAAAAGTGTAAGGAACACTGTCAAAGAGGTCATAATCGTTCTACTCATTGTATGATTAATGGCCGAATTAATAATCTCTGTTTTTGACATACCTGTTTTCTTACGGAAGTATTCACGGATTCTATCAAATACAATAACCGTATCATTCATTGAGAAGCCTATTACTGTTAGAACAGCAGCAATAAAGTGTTGATCTATTTCTAAAGAGAATGGAACTATATTTTTCAAAAATGAGAATACAGCTAATATAACAAATACGTCATGCAATAAGGCAATGATAGTACCCAATGCATATTGCCATTTACGGAATCGTAAATATATATAAATACAAATTACTAAAAGCGACCAGAATGTAGCCCACATAGCACCTTTTTTCAAATCGTCTGATATGGTAGCAGATACCATATTAGAGCTCATGTTTTGAGGAGACACAAATTGTGAAAGACTTAAGTTGTTGTCTATATAATTTGCATTTTTTAATCCATTGTATAGTTTTTCTTGAATCTCTGCAGTAACTGCATCTCCTACTTGGCTACGTTTGTATGAAGTTACTACATTAATCATATTACCTGTACCAATTGTTTTTACTACAGGATAATCTCCAAATTCGGCTTTTAGTTTTTCTCTTATTTCAGAAGTTTTATGATTGCCATTAAGTTGGAATGTAAAGCTTCTACCTCCTAAAAATTCTACACCTTGATGGAAACCATTGAAAATAGCAGCAATACCTAATAAAAGAACTATAACTGATATGATATATGCTTTTTTACGCCATTCAATAAAATGGAAATTGAATTTTTGGAATAATTTTTCTGAGAATGAAGTAAAATAATTGAAGTGTTTGCCTTTTCTCATTCTAATGTCTGTAATGAGGCGAGATACTAATATGCCACAGAAAAGAGATAATATAATACCAATAATTTGTGTAGTAGCAAAACCTAATACAGGGCCTAAACCAAAAATTGCTAAAATAATCGCAGTAAATAATACTGTAAAGTGACCATCTAATACGGGGTTTAATGAACGTTTATAACCTTCCTCTACAGCCACATCATGCGATTTGCCAAGTTTTAGTTCTTCTTTTATACGTTCAAATATGATAACGTTGGTATCTACTGCCATACCAATTGTTAGTACTAAACCTGCTATACCTGCAGCTGTTAGAGAAGCTCCTAAAGAGGCCAATACACCTACAGTAAATAATAAATTTAGAATTAATGCAATATTTGCTACCCAGCCTGCTGTATTGTAATATAATAGCATTAAAGCAAATATTACTATAAATGAAATTAAGAATGAAAGGGTACCACCTCGTACAGCTTCTTTACCAAGTGTAGGACCTACAACTTGTTCTTGTACTATTTTAGCAGGGGCAGGTAATTTACCAGTTTCTAATATGTTGGCTAAGTCTTTTGAAGATTCAGCAGTGAAATTTCCAGATATGCTTGAGCGTCCATTAGGGATTTCTCCATTAATTCTTGGCGCAGAATAAACGATATCATCTAACACAATTGCTACACAACGTCCGATATTGGAATTAGTAATACGTTTCCACGTATTAGCTCCTTGAATATTCATAGACATTGTAACTTCTGGCTCACCCACGGGGCTATAATCAGCTCTTGCATCATCTATTACATCACCATCTAAAGGAGGCGTTGATTTGCCTTTTATAGTTTTTATAGCATATACTACAGATACTGCTTTGTCTTTTTCATCATTACTCAAAGGACCGTAAAGTATTTTTAAGTCACTTGGTAATGTGCTTTTTACAGCAGGCGTGTTTAAATATCTGTTTAGTGTAGCAGTGTCTTTATTTTCAATAATAGACAAACGACATTCGTTGGTAGGTTTTCCTTCTTCATCTACACCTTTAAAATAATTGCCGTATGGTAAATAATATAATAATGGATTTTCTTTTCTTGCGTTGTCTCTTTTTTGGTCATCAGTTAGATTGGCCGTGTTCGAGTCTTTTGAGGTTTGGTTTGTTGTATTGTCATTTTTTAATAATGAACTTAATGAAGCTGTATCAGAAGCGTTTGTAGCTGTAGTAAGATTTTGTGTAGTATCGGTTGAAGATTTTGACAACTCATCTGTTCCATCTAAATAGCTTTTTAGATTTTTATCGGCTTCATTAAGCATAGGAGCCAACTCTTGCAATGAATATGTTTCCCAAAATTCTAATTTTGCTGTAGCTTGTAAATATTTTCTAACACGCTCTGGGTTATTGACGCCGGCCAGTTCTACACTGATAATACCTCTATTTTCATCTAAGTTTAAGTTGGGTTGTGCAACACCAAATTTGTCAATACGAGTACTTAATACTTTATAGGTTCGTTGAATTGCATTTTTAGATTCTTTACGTATTTTGCTAATAACTTCATCATTTGTTGAATTGAATGTAATATCACCGTTGTTAGACTTGCTATATAATGAAGCTAATTTACCATTAGGATTTAAGCTTTTGTATGCTTGCCCAAAAAGGGTAACAAAATCATCCTGGCTATTTGCTTTCATTTCATTGGCTTTTGCAATTGCAGCATTGATAGAAGGGTCATTAGGGTTATTGCTCATATTTCGAACTAAATCATCGAGAGATACCTCTAATACTACATTCATACCGCCTTGCAAATCAAGACCTAAGTTTAGCTGTTGTTCTTTAGCCTCTTGATAGGTATACTTTGCTAATCCTAAGTTTAAAACATTTTTTCCGGTAAGGCTGTCTAAAACAATTCGTAAGCGATCATCTGTTTTTAATTTTAAAGCTTCACCCGATAAATTTGGATTTTCTTTTTTTAATTCACTTGAAATTCTGGATGCTTGTTTCTTTTCAAAGTTATTGACAACTAGGGTAAATGAAAGTTGAAATAATGAAATAAGAATGAGTGCAATGGTAAATATTTTAACCAATCCTTTTAACTGCATGTCGTAATAATTCTTTAGTTATAGATAAATTTTTGAACGTGCGAAGATACAATAATATTCCAATTTAACTAAAGTAAATTAGGAAGCTATTTGATACATGACGTTTTTTTGAATATTTTATTTTTTTTGATTGTTTGGTCTATTGGGTCATCATCTCCAAGGCCTTTTCAACCATGTTTTTAGAGCCTATATATATAGGTACCCTTTGATGTAGGGCAGTGGGTTCAATGTCTAATATAGAGCTTTGCATGCCATCAGAGCTTTTGCCACCGGCCATTTCTATCAAATAGCTCATGGGGTTGCATTCGTAGAGTAAACGTAGTTTGCCATTTTTATTTTTACTATCGGCTGGATACATAAAAATACCTCCTTTTATTAAAGTTCTGTGCATATCAGCTACCATGCTGCCTATATATCGGTGCGAATAGGGGCGTTTGGTATCTTTATCTTCATGCATGCAATAAGACATATATTTTTTTAACGAATCTGAAAATTTTTCAGAATTTCCTTGATTGATTGAGTATATTTTCCCATCGGCAGGGCATTTCATATCTTTATGAGATAGACAAAACTCGCCTATACTTGGTTCTAATGTGAATCCGTTTACACCCAATCGGGTACCATATACCATCATGGTACTAGAGCCATATATTACATAGCCTGCAGCCATTATATTTTTTCCTTTTTGTAAAAAATCGCTGGCAGTGCAAGGTTTTCCTAATTCGCTGACACGTTTATAAATGCAAAATATGGTGCCAATGGAAGCATTTACATCAATATTGGAAGATCCATCTAAAGGGTCAAATAAGACAACATATTTAGATTTTACAGAGTGCTCGTCTTCAAAGGCAACAAAATCGTCATTTTCTTCAGAAGCAATACCTGCACAATCTGCACTATTTCTCAATACATTTATCAATACATTGTCTGCGAATACATCTAATTTCATTTGTATTTCGCCTTGCACATTCATTTCTCCATGAGAGCCCAAAATATCTACTAAGCCTGCTTTGTTTACTTGTTTGTTGATGAATTTGCATGCTAGTCCTATATCTCGCAAAAGGGTAGAGAGTTCTCCAGTAGCATGTTTAAAACTTCTGGTTTGTACGATAGTAAATTCATCTAACGTTACAAGATTTCGATTAGGGTTCATGTTGCTAAAAATATTTTTTTTTGAAAAAATAGTAATCGTGCTACTACCAAACGTATTGTTTTTTGTTCATAAGCATGGCTTCGCCACTAATGGTTTGGTCGCCAGTAGCTACATCATATACTGCACAGTCATACAGAACTCTGTTTTTTTCAGGAAAAATTTCCTTTACGGTTATAACTGCTTTGTATTTTGTATTTACATACATAGGTTTCATCCACATCATACTTTGTTTCATATAAATGTGTCCATCGGCATACCATAAAGCGCCAAAAATTTTTGTAAATACACTAGCGCCTAAAAAGCCATGTATAATACAACGGCCAAAGATGCTATTTTTGCCTGCTTCTTCGTTAGTATGCAAAGGGTTAGTGTCTCCACTCACTTCAGCATATAAATTGACTTGTTCTTGAGTATAGCTGTACTCATGTTCGAATTGTTCTCCTACTTTTAACATATTGTTTTAATTACTTTTTAATAACAAAGAAAAGCTACTTTTTATAAGTAGTAGCAGTACCTTTGCATCCGAAAAAGCGAAGTATTTTAAGCTTTTCCGAACTATATAGATTTTAAATTATTAACCGCAAATAAATAACAAAATGGCTAACAAAACAAATGCTAACAAAAATTTTTTCGATTCTATTTTAGAAGTACAAAACCAAGCTTTAGATACTTTGGTTGAAAACACTAAAAAATTTACTAATGGAAACGCAATAGTAGAAGATACTATTGAAAAAGGAACTACTATGTTCAAAAATACAATGAACAAAGGTGTAGAAATGACTAAAGAAACAATAGAAAAAGTAAAAAGTGCAAATACAACAGCCAAAACAACGACTAGCCAAACTACTGATAATATGACTGACTATTTTAAAAATTTATATAATCAACAAACAACTTGGGCAAATCAGTTAACTGAAATGAACAAAAGTTTTTTGACAAATATGACCAATCCATCTAATTTCCAAAATCCTATGGATATGTGGAAAAACATGATGAATAATAACCAAGCTGCAACTACTTGGAATAACATGATGAATATGTCTTCTATGCAAGATAATATTTCAAAAACAACTGAACAAGTTAAGGCTTTTTGGCAACAAGTACAATCTGTTTTGAATACAAACTATAGCGACTTAGCTAAAAACTTTGATGCAAAAACATTGGCTGACAGCTATAAAGGCATGTTTAACATGACTGATGGTTTTGCTAAATTTTATGAAATGTGGATTCCTATGATGAAATCAATGCAGGAAAAAACATTTAATATGGATGTGTTTAAAACAAATTTTGATTTAAGTAAATACAAAGAATTTGTTGATAGCTATTTTACATTTATGCCAAAAGGTTCGCAAGATTATCTTAATAATGTAAAAAATATGTACACGGATGCATTTAAAAATACAAATGCTCAAACTACAGAATTTTACAATAACATGAAAAATACATTTGAACAAATGATGCCTAATGTAATGGGCAATCCATTTTCAAATATGTTGACATCATATAATCAAATGCATACGCAAGTGATGAACGCTGTTTCTCCTTTTGCAAAATTGATGACTCCTACTCAAGATGTAAAAACTATGAATGAGTGGAATGAAATCGTAAATCAAATGAATGTTTACAACATTAAATCTGCTGAAATGCAGTATATGGTTTATGAAAAAGGAATGAAGATTATGGAAAACATGGCTTCGCAATTAATGCACAAAATCGAAAATGGCGAAGATGTAGATAGCATCATGAAATTATATCAAGAATGGTTAAATATGTCTGATGCAGAATATGTAAACTTATTTGAAACAGATACTTACAGTGCTTTGATGGCTGAAGTAAGTGCTTTGCAATTAAGAATTAAAAAAGCTGTGGAAACTCAAATGGAGAAAGCTTTTGTAAATGTACCTCTTGCTACTCGTAGCGAAATGGATGAAGTTTATCAATCAATATATGATTTGAAAAAACAAGTAAGACAATTACAAAGTATGTTGGATTTGGATGTAAATCCGGTTTCTAAAACTACTGCTACAAAGACTCAGCAAAGACTGCAACAAAAACTGCTTCAAAAAAAGCAACAAGAAAATAAGCGTTAAGATATTAGTTTTTAAAATTATAATCCCTTGATACTTTGTATCAAGGGATTTTTTTGTTGTTTAAAATTGTTGTTTATTGATAGAAATTGAAATCAAATTTTACAAGTAGTTCATTTTTTTTAAAAAAAAAATGCCAAAACTTTTATAGACAAATTTCATAATACGCCTTGAAGCTAAATTGTAAAAAAAATTAGCTAAAAACAATTGGATCTATTTCCCACTCTCCTCTTAGTAGTCTATGTATATAACATCGATCGGCTTGTTTTATTAATTCTTCCTTTTGCTCGTCAGACAATTCTCCTTCAATCTGTAAATTTATTTTTACTATGGTTTTTAAACCATGTTCGCCACGTTCTACAGTCTGTTCTAATTGTGCATCTACATCTTTTATTACCCATCCATTTTTTCGTGCAATGTGACGAACTGTGGTGGCTTTACACATTGCTAAACCTGCCAATACTAATTCTGTTGGCGCAAGACCCATGTCAGTTCCTTTAGAAGTTATAGGTTCATCGCCTACAATAGCATGTTTGCCATTAGTAATAATTGATTGATAGCCTTCCGTTAAATTTTTAATATTAATTTTTGTTGCCATATTTATTTATTTGTTTAGTGTTTTTGATATTTTTTCTTTAAGTATTGGTAGTAGTTGTGATTCAAACCACGGATTTTTTTTAATCCAAATATTATTTCGAGGTGAAGGATGCGGAAGCGGTAAGAATTTTGGAAAATATTCTTCGAAATTTAAAACAGTTTGTGTAAGATTCTCTTTGGCATGAGGACCTAAATAATAGTCTTGTGCATATTTGCCAATAAGTAAAATTAGTTTAGGAGAATCTATACAATTTAAAATTCTTTCATGCCATAGCGCAGCGCATTCTGGTCTTGGAGCTAAGTCTCCGTTTTTGCCTGTACCTGGATAGCAAAATCCCATGGGTATGGTTGCAAAAATTTGCTCATCGTAAAAGATGTCTTTATCAACGCCTAACCACTTTCTAAGGGTATCGCCACTTTTATCATTCCAAGGTATACCTGTTTCATCAACTATTCTGCCGGGAGCTTGTCCTATAATAATAATTTTGCTTTTAGCTGAAAAATAAAAGATAGGATTAGGCTTGTTTGGAAGGTATTGCTTACAAGTAATACATGTTTTTATTTCTTTCTTGAGTATGGATTCTTTTTTCAAACTTTCTCACTGAGTTTTTATCTAATACTATTCAAAGTAGATTTATAAAAGTTGTTTTAATTCTTGAATTTGATTAAAGATTAATGGCGGAAAATTTCCGTGATAAGCTTTACAAACATCACATTGTTTCAGTTGAATATTTTTTTCATTATCCAACTCTGTGGTAGGGAAAATACTAAATACCAATTCATGTTTTAAGATAGTGTTATAGAAGTCTTTGTCAGTAGATGAAACATTCGACATTTGAATTTTTTGTAGTATGAGTTTAGCCATGTTCATAATACTTAATATTTCTCGAATCCCATCTACTTTTAGAATTTCCTGGCCATCATGTATATCAAAGCCCATTTCCTCTATATGATCCAAAAACAATTTAATTCCTCTGCGTCCATAAACTATTTGTTGTTGTTCTTTATTGTTTTCGTTATGTGCATGTTGGTAGCTAAAGTTTTTAATGTTATTTTCAAAAAACAAATACAACTCATGAATTTGCTCTAACTCTCTATTAACAAATTTTTGTATATTTTCATCTTTTATTTGATTTTGAGTAATGTTATTGGCATCCAATTGAGATTTTAGAGCTAAATAAATTAGTATAGAACCAATTATTTGAGAGAATGGAGACGTAATACCACCTATAGCATCTCCAAGTGGACCTAATTCTCCTAAGAAATTTATCTTTAGAAAATAAAACATAAAAGGCAGTATCAGTGTAAGTAATATACCTACGATAAGAACCCATTTGGCTGTTATATCAATTTTATCTCTCATAAAGTATGCTTGTTAGTATAGCATATATTTTGAATATTTTCTAAATTTATTGGATAATAAAATATAGCTTTTGTGCTCTGATTTATTATTCTTCTATTTTTACACCTTTCCAAAAAGCTACATAATCTTTTATATTTTTTGCAGCTTCTGATGGATTTTTATAGTACCATCCAGCATGATCTCTAATCTCTCCTTTTACTTCTATGGTATAATAAGAGGCTAACCCTTTCCAAGGACAAGTTGTGTGATGTTCTGTTTCTGTAAAAAATTCTTTTTTTAGACTTTGCGGTGGAAAATAATGATTCCCTTCTAATTCTATTGTTTCATTGCTTTCTGCAATAACGACATTGTTAAATATTGCTTTCATTTATTAATTTTTTATGTGGGTTTATAATTTTTTTTTAACAAGTGTATGTTTACTGGGTTTAAAAATAGTAGTTTATTTTTTTTTTGTAAATTAAAAATAAATTGAATTATTATGTACAAATACAAAACACTAAAAGGAAGTGCAAGTATTATCAATAGATTGCTAATAGCGTTTAATAAACTGTCAGAACCAACGGCGGTCAATCCTAAAGCTGTTGCTGTTATGATTATGCCCCATATTAATTTGTCTTTTTTTGCTGGATTTTCATTTCCATTATCGCTCAACATACCTAACACAAAAATGGCAGAATCTACTGAGTTAATAATAGAAATTAAAACTAATATAGCCGCTATAACAACTGTAATTTGACTTAAAGGTAAATGTTTTAAGAAAACGAATAAGGATGTAAACACATTATTAAATTCTTGTGTGTTGGAATTGCTTACAAGTTCAAAGCCTTTGTTTGCAAAAACAGAAAACCATACTAAAGTTGCAAGCGTTGGCACTATAATAGTTGTAATAATAAATTCTCTAATGGTCCGTCCTTTGCTAATGCGTGCAATAAAAATTCCGGTAAATGGAACCCAGGCCAACCAAAATGCCCAATAAAAAACAGTCCATTCTTGTGTAAATAATATTGAAGTTTTGTAATTTCCTAAAGATAAACTCATTTCAAAAAAATGTATAACATATTGACTAAATGCACTGAAACTTTGCCCAATAAATTTTTTGAAATTTAAAAATAAACCAACAAAAACAAGAAGTAGTATAGAAAAACTAAGATCAAAATCGGCTAAGTATTTTATAACTTTTTGGATACCAGTAAGGGCAGATAATGTACCTATGGCTCCGATTAGAAATACTATGCTTAGTAAATATGTATGTCCCAAATGCAAACCAAAATACTGATTTAGTCCTTCTATAAATTGACCTGTACCTAAACCCAATGATGCTATTACTCCTGCTATGGTTATTAAAACTAAAAAATAAGGAGTTATTTTTTTTATTACATGTACTCCACTTTTGGATACGATTGCTTCAAGTATATTTTTATTTTTTAAAAAATAAAGGTTATATGCTATTATCAAACCAAACAAACTGTACATGGCCCAAGGTGTAAAACCCCAATGAAAAAAAGTATATTGTAGTGCTAACTGTTTGTTTTCTATATGGTTTACTGGAGGGTTTTGGAAATAGTAAATAGGCTCTTGTACAGCTCTTAAAAGCAATCCTGAACCCATGCCAGTACTATATAATAAAGCTATCCAGCTAAAATACGAATACTCAGGTTTTTCATTGCCTAATTTTGTTTTTGCAATAGGATGAAAAAATATTGCTATACAAAAAATAACAATTGCTAATCCGATATAAAGATAATACGGGCTGAAAAAACGTAATATTGTTGAATTAATATATTTTAATCCAAACTTCAATTCGAATGGAAACAAAAATCCAATTAGAAAAAAGGACAAACCAAATAAAAGACTAAACGTTAATAGTCTTTTATCTTTCAAGTATAAAAAACTATTTTTTATCATGCTTGTAGTTTATTGTTTTCAATCGTTTATCTTTTAATATACTCGTCACTAACCAAATATATTCATTTTCTATTTTATCATAGCCTATGGCTCTAAATGAATTGCCGTATGGGCACAATGGGGCATCAGAAAAGTCTATTCTCAATTCATATCGTTCGGGATTTAAGTTGTAGTCAACTTTGTATATTTTTTTTAAACCATATTTTGTATTCATTTTCAATGATGGAAATTTTCTTAGTTTATCAAAGTATATTTTTTATCAATTCTTGTAGCGTCCTTAGTATGTTTCTCTTAGGTATTTTTTAAAAAATTAGTACTTTAATCGAATTTTATGTTGTGCTATATAAAACTCCCGAATCGTTCAAAATGACAAGTGTAACCATTTGGACGTCTTACTAAATAATCTTGATGTTCCGGCTCTGCAGGCCAAAATGTTGCAAATGGTTCCAAAGTTGTAACTACCTTTCCTTCCCATTTTTTAGAGTCATTTACTAATTGTATAACTTCTTCTGCTATTTTTTTTTCTTCATCATTTTGAATAAAAATAGCTGAGCGATAGCTGGATCCTCTGTCATTTCCTTGTCTATCTAAAGTTGTTGGATTGTGGATTCGAAAAAAGTAATCCAAAATTTCTTTAAAATTTGTTTCATTAGGGTTGTAAGTTAGTTCTACACTTTCTGCATGTCCTGGATGATTGCTATAGGTTGGATTTTCATTTTGTCCGCCTTGATAGCCAACTTCTGTGTCAACTATACCTTTTCTTTTTCGAAATAAATCTTCCATTCCCCAAAAACAGCCTCCTGCGATATACGCTTTTTTTAAATTTTCCATATTAATTTTTATTTTAGTAGTTTAATTTTTTTTTTATGAGCTACATGATAACATAGAGCACCCTACTTTATGTTTTGCCCAATCGGGTCTTTTTGCAAACCATTTTTCATGTTCGGTTTGTTCATCATAGGGATGTTTTAGCAATTCAAAAAGAGATTCAATTACTTCATAATTTCCTTTGTCTGCTTCGTCTATTGCAAGTTGTGCCATGTAGTTTCGCAATACATATTTTGGATTTGTTGCATCCATTTCAGCTTTTCTATTTGGATTGTTTGTATTCAAAATTTCATTTGCATATATACTAAGCCAATCAAGCCAAGCTGTTTCATATTGAGCAAAATTTTCGCTATAAGAACATGCCAAAATAATTTTTATAAATTCTTGTTCATGTTTACCATCAAAGAGTGAGAGTTGTCTGAAAAATAATGTCATATCTATTTCACTTTCTTCAAGTAATTTTTTCAAATCTGCTATCAGTGAGGAGTTATTTTCCTTGCTGTTTGACAATCCTAATTTTTCCAGCATCATTTTGTGGTGTTTTATGTAATATGTCTTTTCCCATTTGTTCAAAATATCTTCTAGTGCTTTGGCATCTTCTATAAGCGGATACAATGCATTGGCCAATTGATACAAATTCCAAAATGCAATAGGCGCTTGATTACCAAAACGATATCGTCTATGTTCCTTATCTGTGGTATTTGGAGTCCAATTGGAGTCATAGTTTTCTAGCCACCCATACGGGCCATAATCAATAGTCAAACCCAAAATAGACATATTGTCTGTATTCATCACACCATGTACAAAACCCACTCTTTCCCAATGCACTATCATGTCCATAGTCTTTTCTGCTACTTCTTGAAAGAAAGCAATATATGCTTCTTTATTTGGTGTACCTAAGTGAGAGAAAAAATGCGTAATTGTATAATCTGCTAACTTTTTTAAATTTTCATACTCTTTTCGTACACTTACTATTTGAAAATTTCCAAATCGAATAAAACTTGGTGCTACACGCGTTACTATGGCGCCTTTTTCGTATGCAGCATGACCATTGTACAAAATATCTCGTAATACTTGATCGCCACTTAATACTAAATTGAGAGCTCTTGTAGTAGGCACTCCAAGATGGTGCATTGCTTCGCTACAAAGGTACTCTCTTATAGATGAGCGTAATACGGCCAAGCCATCTGCACTTCGTGAGTAGGGCGTTTTGCCAGCTCCTTTAAGTTGTATAGCCCATTGTTGATTATTATGATTTATTTCAAATAAATTGATAGCTCTACCATCGCCAAGCTGCCCAGCCCAATGACCAAATTGATGACCACCATAGCACATAGCAAAAGGTGTAGTATTAGGTGCTATTGAGTTGCCAGAAAATATGTTTACATACTCTTTAGTTTGTACGTCTTGTAACTCAAGACCTAAGTTTAGTAACATCTCTTTTGAAAAATGTATGATACTTGGGCTAGAACATGGTGTAGGATTTGTATATGAAAAGCAAGCATTATTTACCTGACGTACTATATTTTCTTTTATAGGGTCTGCAGGTAAGTTTTTAGTAAAGGTATTGTTTAGCTTAAGTTTCATTTTTTTATTTAGGTTAATTTAAGAAGTTGTTGCTTTTATTTTTATTTTAAGAAAAATGTGTTTAGAATAAAATTATAATTCTTCAGCAATTTTTAACAGTCGTTTGGCAGTATTTTCTTTTCCGTCCGTATATATAGAGTGCGTTACATTGTTTATTACTCTTTTTAGTATATCAGTATTGCTTGCAGCAAGATTTGAAAAGAAAATCATATCAAATTGAGACGCTTTGAGAAGTTTTTTAAAATCTTCAGCTTGATATATACTTCCTTGTAAATAGGGGTCCAAAAAGTATAAAACATTTTTCATTAGAATATCTGGCATGGCAGTTTTAGTATTTATATTGTTACCAATATAGGCCAAAATAAAATGCCGAGGTGAGTTGATGCCAATAAGAGGGATGTTAAATTTTTGAGCCATCAATAAATAAATTGCACAGAGCATAATAGGGTAGCCTGATTTGTATTCTAATACCTTGTTGATATAAGAAGCATTGGCACCTTTGTTGATATCTAAATTAGCTTTAAAATTAAACTCTTTAAGTATTACTTCATTTAGTATTTCGATAAGGTCTGTATTATTATTGAGTTCGATTTTTGAAGTAATTGCTTTTTCAATTTCTAATATGCTTGCATAAATTGCATCTTCATCTACTTGCTCCTGACCATATTTTGCAATAGTTATAAGCCCTTTTAATAAATCAGCTTCATCATGTTCTTTCCAGTTTTTAATTTCTAAAGCCAAGCGACTTATTTTAAATTCTCTTAGCAGTCTATTGATTTTTAATTTATGATTTTTATTGTTAGTTTTTTTTAATCCACTTTCTAAATAAGGTATAGTGGCTATCCCAATTTCTTTTAGTTTATTGCTAACTATTTTTATTACTTGTTCATCGCTGTCTTCTAAAAGAGAAACGAGAGCTCGAATTTCGTTTTTTTCAATTTTCATATCTTATTGTTTTTTTAATCTGTCTTTAAATGCCTTTTCAAACTTTTCAATTTTAGGTTGTATGACCATTCTACAGTAAGGTTTGTCTTTATTATTTGTATAGTAATCTTGATGATATTTTTCGGCTATATAAAATGTTTCAAAAGGTTTTAGCTGTGTTACTATCTTTCCATCATAGACTTCTTTATTCAATGTATTGATTAAAGACTGTGCTATATTTTTTTGATTTTCATTTTTGTAAAAAATGACACTTCGGTATTGGGTACCATAGTCAGCACCTTGACTATTTAAAGTCGTTGGGTCATGTCCGATAAAAAATACTTTCAAGATTTCATCTAAAGAAGTTTCTTTTGTGTTGTAAATAATTCTTGTTACTTCGGCGTGTCCAGTGTTTCCACTGCTCACTTCTTCATAGCTTGGGTCTTTTGTTTTGCCACCACTATAACCACTCTCTACACTTATCACACCGCTTAATTCTTCGTATATGGCCTCTGTGCACCAAAAACATCCACCACCTAACACAACAGTATCAGTTGCATTAAAATTGCTCGCGTTGGGTACATTTGTATTAGTGTTTTCGGCCGGTGTGAATGAAAGCGAAACAGAATTTACACAGTATCGCTTGCCGGTTTCTGTTGGGCCGTCGTCAAATATATGCCCTAAGTGACCACCGCATTTTGCGCATGCTATTTCTGTACGTTTCATACCCAATGAGTTGTCAACTTTTTGAATAATCTTTCCACCAGCTATTTCTTTATCAAAACTTGGCCAGCCACAATGACTATCAAATTTCATTTCATCTGTAAAGAGTTCATTGCCACAAGCGGCGCATTTATATATTCCTTTTTCTTTGTTGAGAAGTAATTTCCCAGAATAAGGTCTTTCTGTTCCTTTTTCTCTTAATATGTAGTATTGTTCATCTGTCAATTCATTCTTCCAATCTGTATCAGATTTTAATAAAACATCGCTAGAAACGTTTTTGATTTTTTCTGTATCTATTGTATTGTTTTGCCCACAGCTTTGTAAGCTGAAAAGTGCAACAAAAAATAGTAGCGTGTTTGTTTTTAAGATATTCATATGGTTTATTTTATCGTTTGAAGAAATTCAATTGCTTTTTCAGTATTTAAATGAAAATCATTAAATACTACATTGTTATTTTGGTCTATGAAGATAAACCAAGGCGTGCCACCAGTTCTATAGTTATACATTATATCGGATATATGATTGGTATTGGCGTCTCCATTGTCTTGACCAAATGGTATTTTTAAGTTGTATTTATTTTGTGTTTCTAAAAGTTTTTCAAAAGTGTTGCTGCTTTTGCCTTCAAAGACTGTTTGAATAGCTAAAAAAATAATTTTATCATTATCCTGTAGTGCTGTGGTCATTTTTTGTAAAGAAGGTAAGCCTATACTATGGCAGCCGGGACACCAGCTTTGAAAACAATATATGACTTTAAATTTCCCATTAAAATCAGATAGTTTTATAGGGTTAGTTTTTTGCCCATTTTTATCCACCCAAATTGGGATATTCCATTCAGGCGCTTTAAGCCCTTCTATTCCATAATGTATTCTTTTTGTATTTTCCATTGTATATATTTTTTTACTAAATTTATTTTGTGCATCTGCACAGCCAAAGAGTGTTGAGAAAAATAACACAAAAGTGACTGTTTGTAAACTTGAATATTTCATTTTATGAGATGACTAAAATTATTTTTTAAGTTATTGATTTGAGGATTTATTACAGCAACACAATAACCTGCATATTGATTTTTGTTATAATATCCTTGATGATACTCTTCAGCTTTATAATAGTTTTTTAGTGGTTCTAATACTATTTCTACATTTAATTTCATTTCTTTTATTGCGTTTTTGGCATCCTTGTATTGAGATTCATTGTTATACACAATTACAGAACGGTATTGAGTGCCAAAATCTGCTCCTTGTTTATTGATTACACTTGGATTATGTATTGTCATAAAAACATGTATAAGAGTTTGTAAATTTATTTTTTGTGTGTTAAAATAAACTTTTACTACTTCTGCAAAACCTGTATCTCCGTTGCTAACTAATCTATAATTTGGATTTTTAATGTTTCCGTTTGCGTAGCCAGTTTCTATTTTTTCTACTCCCTGTAGTTGTTGCATTGTTGCCTCTATGCTCCAAAAACATCCTCCGCCTAATATGATAGTTTGTATATTCAATGTTTTTTATAATTGCAAATTTAGGTTGTTAAAAACATTTTTGTTAATCCATACAACACTATAATTTGTAAATTGTTCCTCATGTAATAAATTGTTTAATTCGCTTTATAGATAGATACTGAATTGATACAATATCGTAGGCCGCTTGGATGAGGTCCGTCAGGAAAAACATGACCTAAGTGCGCATCGCAAACATTACATTGCGCTTCTATACGTACCATACCCCACGATCCATCTTTTATATATTTTATTGCATTTTCTTTTGCGGGTTGTGTAAAGCTTGGCCAGCCTGTTCCTGAGTTAAATTTTTCATTACTGTCAAAAAGCAGATTATCGCAGCAAATGCAGCTATATTTACCACTTTCATAGCTATTGCAGTGTTCTCCAGAAAATGCAGCTTCTGTGCCATGTGCTCTTGTAATCCTAAACTGTTCGTGGCTCAAGATGTTTTTCCATTCTTCTTTTGTTTTTTCTACTCTTCGATCTGGAGTAGGGTTGCCACTATTGGCAAATTGTAAGACGTTGTTCCAGTTAAGCATATGTATTATTTTTTTGTTGCACAAAGGTACTATTCTAAGCATTTTACTTGTTCGTTTAAAAAACACAATTATTTGCAAATAATTCCCGTGTCTATTATTGTAAGTACATGAAGTATGGGGATTGTAAGTAAGTTTTAAGTATTCAATTTAAAATCACTTGGTGTTTTCCCTGTCTGTTTTTTAAAAAAGTGACTAAATGCTTGTATATCTGTAAAGCTTAAATCATCTGCTATTTCATTGACACTCATATCGGTATATAATAATTGTCTTTTAGCCTCAAGTAAGCGTCTATTATTGATTATTTGTAGTGGACTTTTATCAATATATTTAGAAAAAGTGTTGGATAATGTTTTAGGAGATTTGTATAAGAGATTAGCATAATCGCTCACTTTTGTGAGCGTCTTAAAATGTTGTTCTACTAAATAATTATACTCTCTTATCACAGCAATTCCTTGTGTATCCATTGCTATTTCAAAGTGTTTTTTTCTATATTCTCTAACACAGATTATGAGAAACCTTTTAAGAAGGCTTCTTAACATTTCTAATTTATATTGGTCGTTTTCATCCAGTTCCATTTGAAATACATCCCAAAGTAAATTGAATTTATTAAGTTCGGTATTTGGTATCGTAATTTTAGGAATATGACTTGATCCGAAAAAGAGTAAACCCTTACAGGCTATATCGGTATCATGGTTTTCTATACAATGAAAATCTTTATTAAATTGAATAATATGCAGTTGGTCAAAATCATAATTTTTAATTTTATGCAGTTCAGTTAAGAAAATTATACAATTCTTTTTTACAGTAATCTTTTCTTTATCAATATAGAAATTGGCGGTTTTCCCTATATTCCATATAATGCTTAGTTTTGTTTTTAAATCGTCATTAAACATGTAGCTTCTTTCAGGCGTTATCCGACTGATAAAAATATATTCGTTATGATTCCCTTTGTATTCCATTAATTTTCGTCTAAAATTTCATGTATTTTGTAACTGAGTCTTAGTAGTGCATTATTCGGATCGGATCCAAATATAGAATATTTCATAATACCTTTTTTGTCTACTAAAATCCAATGTGGTGTGCCTCCAGCGCCATAATTTAAGAATGTTGTATTGTAATTTTTATCTTTATAGATTTCAAATCGAATATAGAATTCATTTATTTTATTTTGAAAATGATTTCTTTCAAAATCTACACCTTCAAAATTTGTGTGTATCCCAATTACATTCATTTTCTCTGCATTTTCAAGTACCATACGATTTGCAAATGGAATAGCTCTTCCTATACATCCTGGACATCCAAAACTAAAAATTAAAATAAGTAATGCTTTACCTTGGAAGTCTTGAATGTGTGGTACTTCTTTATCAAATATTCTTTCTATTTCCCAATTGCCTAATGGCTTTCCCATTTCTATTTCAATACTATTTATTTTATTATCCATTTTCTTATGTTTTTATCTATTTTCTATAATGTTTTATCATAGTATAACAAATAGCATTTTTTTATTTTCGAGTCAATACATAATCTGCAAAATAGTGCTTGCTATCAACAATTTTATTGGTAATTTCAAAATCAGTTTTTTGAATTATTTGTTTCAAAACTTCATCATTGTACTTTCTTGACATTTCTGTTTGAATTTTTTCGCCAGCTTCAAATGAAAATGTTTTGTTTAGTTTTTCAATGATAACTTCATGTTTAGTTTTACTTTCTAAAAAACTTTTTGCTATTCCTTCCTTTTCGTCATACTCAGGCTTATGGCTAAAGTTATTAATATCAAAATTTGCTCCCAGTTCTCGATTTATTCGTGAAAGGAGATTATAGTTAAATGCAGCCGTTATGCCGTTTTCGTCATTATATGCTGGTAATACAATTTCTTTTGCTTTAATTAAATCCAAACCCAATACTATGCTTTCACCTTTTGACAAATGTTCACCTAATTGATATATAAACTGAGCAGATTGTTCATCATTTAGGTTGCCAATATTGGATCCTAAAAAGAGAATGATTTTGGGTATATTATCTTTTTTAAGTTCTTTTAATATTTTAAAGTAATCGCCATGTTTGGTTTCTATATGTAAACTTGGAAGTTTTGATTTTAGATTTGTTTCAAGGCCTTGTAATGCATCTTTCGATATATCAATTGGTATATAATCGAATTGATAGCCTTGCTTAAGCAAATTACTTAGTAAATGTATCGTTTTGCTGCCATCGCCTGCGCCCAATTCTATTATTTCATATTTTTTATTCTTATCCATCAAAAGCATGTTTACAAGCTCCGACGTTTTATTTTTAAATATATCCATCTCGGCATCACTTACATAATATTCTTTCATCTGCATTATTTTTACAAAAAGTTCACTTCCTTTTTTATCATAAAAATACTTACTGGATAATTTTTTTGGAGTTGAGGAAAGGCTATCATATACGTCTTTTGAAAACTCATCGAGCAATTTTACATTCACTAATTTTTCTAATGTTGTAGGTATTAATTCTGAAATTGTTGGATGTAATACAATAGAGTCACGAATTAGTTTATAGGGCATTTTACTATTCATTACGTTTAGAATGCTTGTAATAATTTCATCGCCTCCAGTGCCTAAAATGCTTGCACCTACTATTAAATCGCTATCAGCATCTACCAAAATGCTCATGAACCCATGTGTTTCTGCTTTTTCTTTTGCGCGTGCTATAATTTTCATTTTTCTTTTTCCTTCCAACAAGTTAATCCCTTTTTCTAATGCCTGTTTTTTAGTAAGACCACATCTTCCTAATGGCGGGTCTACAAATAATCCATATGTTGTTATTCTATCCGATATTTTCCTTGTTTTATTTCCAAAGAGATAATTGTCTACAATTTGAAAGTCATTGTATGCAGTATGAGTAAATGCCCCTTGTCCATTACAATCGCCCATAGCAAATATTCCGTCTATGTTTGTTTGGCAATAATCATTGACTTTAATATAAGCTCTGTCATCTACTTGTATATCTGTATTACTAATCTGTAATAAATCAGTATTGGCTTTTCGACCTATAGCTAATAACAAATGCGTTCCTGAAATAGTCTGATTATCATTTACACGAATATTTATTTTATTTCCATCATAACTTGGTACTATTGATTTTGAATTTAGTACAAACTGTATACCATCTTCTTTTAAAAATTTTAGTATTTCTTCACTTTGCTCTTCATCTTCTCGATTAATTATCCTATTTGAACGTTCTATAATTGTTACATCACTTCCAAATCGTTTAAATATTTGACCAAATTCAAGTCCTATATAGCTTGCGCCAATTATTATAAGGTGCTTTGGTAATTCATTTAATTCTAATATACTCTCGTTTGTTAAATAGGGTATAGAGTTGTATTCCTCTGGAATCATAGGACGGCCGCCTACATTGATAAAGATTTGCGGAGCAGTTATAATATTATTTTGAACTTCTATTTCATAGTTTGATATGAATTTTGCTTCACCTTCAATAAAATCAATGTTCGGATAGTTTTCTAAACTCTTTCTAATACCGTTTACGGAGTTCGTAATGAGTTTGTCTTTTCGGTTTTTGATAGATTCCATGTTTGCCTTAAAGCTGCCTTCAAAATCTACCCCTACATCCTTACTATGTGCTATGTCCCACATTCTTCTTGCAGAAGCAACATAGGTTTTAGTTGGTGTGCAGCCTACATTAAGACAAGTGCCTCCAACTTCTTTTTTTTCAATAAAAGCTATGGTATATCCTTTTTCGGCCAAATTAAATACCAAAGGTGTTCCAGCTTGACCAGAACCAATAATTATTGCATCGTATTTTTTCATGTATTTACTTTTTTACTAGTCGAATGCCAGCATACTGCCATCGCATATTTGGATGAAAAAAATTGCGATATGTTCTTCTGCTGTGTCCATTGGACGTGGCAATTGATGCTCCTTTTAATATCATAGTGTTAATCATAAACTTTCCATTGTATTCTCCAAGTGCACCTGGCGCTTTGTCAAAATTGGGATAGGGAAGGTAGGCACTGTTTGTCCATTCCCAAAGCAGCCCCCATTCTAATTGGTCTGCAGCTATTTCCCATTCAAATTCTATAGGTAATCGCATTTTTATATTCTGCAAATGCAAATGCTTCATAAAAGCTAATATGATTTACTGGAAGCTCTTTATTGATTTTTTGAAGTCCGTTTAAGTCATAATGACACCATTCGCCATCAAAGAAGTGCCAATACATTGGAGCTTCTATATGATTTTGTTGTATCCAATGCCATCCCTCATCATGCCAATAATTAAAATTTTTATAAGCACCATCTTCTATAAATGCTATGTATTCTCCATTGGTAATTAATTTATTTGAAATTTCATATTCGTTTAGATATACTTTGTGCCGACCTAATTCATTGTCAAAAGCAAATCCATTTCCCTGATGTCCTATTTCATAAAGCCCTTCTTTAATCAATATAAAATCTTGTTTTTGCTTTTCTGTTTTTAATTGAATCGTGTTGTCATATTTTGGGAAAAAGGGTTGGTGTCCTAATATGTATTTGATATCGTAAATTAAAAGTTCTTGATGTTGCTCTTCATGATTAATGCCTATTTCAATTAATTCTATTATTTCTTTTGAGGGTTTTGTTTCCAGAAAGTTTATCATTGCTTCTGTAACATAATTTCTGTATTGGTAAACTTCATCTACCGATGGCCGAGTCATTAGGCCACGCGTTGGTCTTAAAACTCTTTTTCCAACATTGTTGTAGTAACTATTAAACAAGTAGGAAAAATCTTTGTTAAAAACCACATAATCGGTTTGGTATTTAGTAAGTATAAACTCTTCCCAAAACCATGTAACGTGTGCAAGATGCCATTTGGGAGGCGATACAAAGTCAACGGGTTGTACCGAAAAGTCTTCAATGATAAGGGGTTTACAAAGAAGCTCACTACGCTTTCTTAAATTTAAAAATCGATCAGATAGATTATTCATGTTTCTTATTTATGTTGAATCAAATTTAACTTAATTCTTTCTTTATAGAGTTGATAAAGTGTATTTAAAACAATAATTAAATTTCATAAATAAAATTATATCCACACAATTACTTTTATTTTCTTTCCATTTTCAATAAGTTCTTGTTTTCTTATTGCAAGTTTTATTGGTAGTAAATATGTATTTAGTTTGCTATCAAACCATATAGCTGTTAACCATTCTGTTTGACCTATTTGTGCAAAAACTTTTAGACGCCCCCATGATTTTTCTTCATGTTTGAAGTGTTGTCTTATTTCTTTGGTTAATTTTTCTGGTAAGGAAATAAAGTGCCATGCGGCGGGTCCTGGATACTTCCATATACAGTTTGAGAATTCATATTTAACGCCTTTTGATTTCAAATTTACTTTTGAATATTGATGATATTGTGTTAGTAATTGATATAAAGAATAGCACAAAGTTACATTTTATTGCAAGCATCTATCTACATTATGTACTTATAAAATTTCATACTAAAAGAATGGCTCACTAACAAAATAGGAGCCATTTTTTAAACTTATAATTAATAAAACCAAATTAAGAAATACTAATTTAATAAGTAATAATCTTCAATTATGAATTGCTCAGTCTATAACTTAGAAATTTTAAAAGTATTGCTATTGCCTTTATTTGTAAAAATATTGATGAAATAAGTGCCTGTAGCAAACTTAGATAAGTCAATTTGTTTAATAAACTGATCTGTAGAAGAAAAAACAAGTTGACCAAATGTATTTGTGATATTTACTTTTGTGATGGTTTCGTTTAAGGCGTTTTGTATATTGATAAAATTATGAGTTGGATTTGGAAAAATAACTAAATCACTGCTTTCAATATTGTCAACGGAAGTTACATTTAATACAGTAATTTGTTTAGTTCCAAAAACTGTAGGTGTAGAAACAGAAGTTGCTTTTACTATTACGGTGCCAGCTACTGTTCCGGTTAATAAACCTGTGCTTGAAATAGTTGCAGCTCCTGTGCCATTTTGTACGCTCCAAGTAAATGCGCCATTAGTAGGGTTGGTAGGTAGTACCGCTGCACTCATTTGCAATGTTGAATTCTTAAAAACAGTAGTCGCATTGCCAGCACTTGAAACAACAATAGAAGTGACTGGAATAGTAGGTACCGTAACTGTTATTATTTTTGTGCCAGAAATGTTTGGGTTGCTATTTGAAGTAGCTACTACTGTTACTGTTCCAACAGCAGTGCCAGTCAAAAGTCCTGATGTAGATATAGTGCCAGAGCCTGTACCATTTTGCACACTCCATGTTACTGTATTGTTTGAAGCATTTAAGGGTAGTACATCGGCAAACATTTGAAGGGTAGCACCATTCGGTACTGTAGTGGCATTGGCAGTACTTGTAACTGTAATAGAATTTACAGGAATATTATTTGCATTTACTGTTATTTGTTTTGTGCCAAATACGCTTGGCGTGCCGTTTGATGTAGCTACTACTGTTACTGTTCCTGGAGTAAGCCCAGTTAATAGGCCTGTGGCCGAAATAGATGCAGTGCCTGTTCCATTTTGTACACTCCATGTTACAGTATTGTTTGTGGCATTAATAGGTAATACTGAAGCATTCATTTGTAGAGTAGATCCTGCTAATACTGTTGTTGCATTTCCAGCGCTTGATACTGTAACCGAAGTGACAGGAATAGTTGTAACAGCCGAAATATTTATATCAAAATCATGCGTACAACCGTATTCAAACACTGCAGGATTATTGCATGGATTAATGGTATATGCATTATTATATGTAAATCCACCATCTCCTGACCGTATTAAACGGAGTCTGTATAATCCGTTTGCAGTACCTGCAGGTATTGTTATCGTTTTTGTTATAGCTGCAGTAGGTGCTCCCCAAGTGGGTAAAGCTGCATTGGTGGTATTGTTATTTTGCATTACTATTTCAGAAGGACTAAACGTGTTGTCGTTATTGTAATCAATAAATACAGCAAAATACATAGGTTCCAAATCATTTGGCGAGTAGGGCATTAATTCTATCGTCATAGGCGAGCCAGCGGCTACAGTTGGAAATACAGTTGTGTTATGATATAAATAAGTACTTGAAGAACCCACAGAACCCATAGGGCCAAGGCTTTTAGTAGTACCTGAGATTTTAATATAGTCAAACATATTATAGTTAAACATAAATTCTGATTGGCAATAGGGTGCAGGATTCGTAATTTGTGCATTCAAAAGCATAGTGCTAATAAATACTGAGAAAATTGTTGTAAGAAATCTTTTCATTGTTTGTTTTTTGTATTTTTATAATTAGTTTATAATGATTTTTTTACATCTTAAAGGACGCAAAATAATAGAAATTAGTTGGATAATTTTGTACTTTTTAGGCTTGTTTTCTATGATTTTTATTAAAATTATGTAATTATCTGTTGACTTATGAAATTTCTATTTGATAATATTAAAAATATGTAAATACAATGACAAAGAGTAATTTAGAAAAATCAATAGAATCCAATTTGGGGATTACAGTACGAAAGGTCAATCAAAGTGATTTTAAAGTCATTTATCAATTTGTAAACGATTTGGAAAAGATAGTTTTTGATTTGGAACATCTGCAAAAGATATTTCTCAAAAACATAAATCATGTTAATTATATATATATGATTGCTGAGGTAAAGGGTAGGGCTGTTGGTTTTATTAGTCTTCATTCGCAGTTTCTTTTGCATCATGGTGGGCAAAAAATTGGTGAAATACAAGAGATGTATGTGGATTTTGAATATAGAAATTTGGGTGTTGGGAATATATTAATGAAAGCTCTAAAAGAAGAAGCGCAAAAAAATGAAATTAAACAAATAGAGGTTACTTCCAATAAAACAAGAGAAACTGCCCATCGTTTTTATTTGAAAGAGGGATTTTTGAATTCACACGAAAAATTTACATTGCCTTTAGAATAAATGTTTGTTTGTTACTCAGGTAATCTTTTTCCTTTTTCGCTAAGATATTGATGCCACATAAAAAAAGTGGCTAAGCTTCTATAAGGCCGCCATTGATTGGATAGACTAAGCATTTCTTCCTCGCTTTGCAAGCCTGTTAATTTTTTCATAGTATTTTTTAAGGCTATATCACCCAAGGGAAAAATGTCGGTTTTTTTTAAACACATCATTAAATAAATATTGATAGTCCAATGTCCAATACCTTTTATTTTTATTAAGCGATTTGTAATTTCCTCTTCATTCCAATCTTCCATTTTTTTTAAATTTAACCCTTTATGTAGTATTTCATCAGCAAGGGCTTTTACATAAATTCTTTTTTGTCGGCTAAGGTGGCTGTCTATTAATTGTTGCTCTGTGGCTATATAAATATTTTTTGGTGTTACACTGCCTATGTTTTGTTTTAATTTAATAAAATGTGCCTTTGCAGATTCTAAACTTACTTGTTGTTCTAATATAATTTTTACTAATGTTTCAAAACCAGGTTTTCTTTCCCATTCGGGTGGCCTACCGTAGGTGTCATAAATATTTTTGAAAATTATATTTTTACTTATTAGAAACTTTACATTTTTTTCGTTGACAATCTTTTTTTGTTTTTTAGTCATCAGTCCCAAATAATTTTTTAAAATTCAAATTATAAATACAGAAACCAAGTAATAATAAATCTTTTACGATAAAAAATTCTGTAACCCAAATTCCATCACTTTTTACAAACATGGCAGGAGTAGTAAAAATAAAACTAAGCGTACTAAGGAACATGCATGTGCCTATAAGATAACCAATTTGCGCAAGTCTTTTAAATTTAAAATCCAACATTATTAAAATGGCAACGAGAATTTCGATGGCACCAATAATTTTTGAAATAGTAGCCATACTTAAAAATGAAAGTTGCCAAGAAAACAAAGGGCTGTTTTCAATAAGCGGTTTTATTGCTGCGGTTTCAGTTGGGGTAAATTTATAAACGCCCAACCAAAGCAAAATAAGCACTAAGCCAAATTTTGACAATTGATACCCTATTCGTTTTGTATTTAATCGAAGCAAGAATTTTTTCATATTGTTTTATATTGTATCGTAATATTTTTTTTCTAATCGTTCATCTCTTATAATGCTCGTAACAAGCCAAACATATTCATTGTTTTGTTTGTCATAGCCTAACATTGAATACGTTTGGTCCAAAGGACAAGTAGGGAAATCAGGGAAACCTATACGTAGTTCAAATCTATCTGGGTTTTCATTAAATGTATCTTTGTAAATCTTTTTTAGACCATATTTCAAAGCTTGTTTGTCTTCCATAATATGCTCTTCGATTGGAATGTTTATTTTTCTTTTGAGCAATTCGTCATCCGAAAAATAATAATTGCCCAACAAATCGGCTATATAACCATTGCCCTGTTTGCTCTCTATACCAAAGAGATATTGCGAGTCCATTGCATTTTCGCTTACATCAAATTTACAAGCAAGGTTTATCGTAAAATCTTCTTCTGGAATTTCTGCTCTGGTACTTGTTGATTTTAGTTTGCCATTTTCAATAATATAAGCTTCTGTAAATCCTTTTGCTTGCAATTGATTTACGTAATCTACTAAATTTGTTTCGTTTGCTTTCATTTTACTTTTATTTATATTGTTATGACTTTATTTATAATTTTCAGTAGTTCTTCGGCAATATTTTTATCTAAAACATAATTATGCAATCGTAGTATCGGGTTAGGGCAGCTTATACGTATTTGTTTATCTGGCATTTCATACAATACTATTTTTATGGGAATTTCATTAATGGCCAAATCATCCTGTGTTACAATCTGCTGAATATATCTGGGGTGAAAAAATAAAATTTGTTTCAGCTTTGAAATTTCTATCGAATGGCTGGCAACTATTTTTTGAGTATCAATTTCGTGTAATAACAAAAAACCTTCGGTTATAATATTTTCTTTTAGTTTTTGGTAAACTTCATAGAAAGGAAGACTATATGTTTTTTGGATAATGGCCAATTTCATTTTTTACTTCTATTTTACATTTTCTATTTTTAATAAAATTTCTTGAATGGAGTCGTTAAAAATAATTTTTCCAGTGCTTTTTTCTCTTTTTACAATTCTATGAAACGGCAGTATAATTTGAAAAGGATTTTTTGTATGCGCCATTCCCACAGCTCGCATAGCCTTCGGCTTTCCAATGTTTGCGGCTATTTCGGAATAATTTGTGGTTTTGCCATTAGGAATTTTTAATACTGCTTCTGTTACATTTTTTTGAAAATCTGTGCTCGGTTTTGCCAATGGAATATCAAATAATTTTCTTTGTCCTTTGGCGTATTCTTGAATTTGCTTTAAAACAATTTTTATAAAAACATCAGGCAGGTTTAATTCATATTTTTTTGACTGATCCACAAATTTTACTTCAATTAATTTCCCCTGCGAGGCATTTATTTTTAATATTCCTATTGCAGATTTATAATAGTTATCCATTTCCATTTTCTTCGTCGCCTATTAAATCTGCTTGTTTTGGAAAAACACTTTGCTCATCCATTTGCTTTGTCAGTCCTTTTCTCCATTCAGGAATATCAAAAGGTGCACCCCAATAATCGGTTATTTTAGTTACAAAACCATTTTTTAATTCAGCAATGGTCACATTTCTGTACAATTTGCCATCGCCATAATCGCTGGTCCATTCCACTATGAGTTTGTCTTCAAATTTTATTCTTCTTCCAATGCCCAATTTGAATCCTTCGAAATGCGATTCTACTTTGCTAATGCCCAACTTGGTATGAACGGCTTCACCACTTTGTGGCCATTGTCGTATCGCATCATCAGCCATTGGCATATCTAAAATTCGTTCTAATCTTGTAAGATATTTCATACTATTTATTTATAAAATTTTTGGGTTAAAAGGTGAATATTGTGGCATTGACCAATGAAGTGGCAAAACATTTTCGGTGTATCTATTTTTTTCAATTTCAAAATACCAAAAACGTTCTATACCATTATGCAAATCATTTTCCTGCAAAGCAATACGAGCTTTGCCGCTAAGTTGCAAAATAGCTCCTTTATTAAAACCAATAAACAACATTCCTACATTTGGGTTTTCCATTATATTGCCCAAACTGGTAAACATATTATTGCCATTATAATCTGGAATTTGTATAGTATTTTCATTTACAAATTTTAAAAATCCAGCATTGCCTCCTCTATGCGATCAATCTACTCCACCATTTTTCCCTTGTGTTCCCATAGTAAAAGTATCGGCCTTTTCCACTATGTTTTTTATTTTAACTAAATCAAGCGAAAGTGTTTCGGTTATGCTATTTTCTTTTTTAAGTTCATCAAAAGCTCTTGCCTGAATATATTTTGGACAATTAGGAAAGGCTTGTAATACTTCAATATGAATAACATTTTCTTTTAATTCAGCAAGTCCGTTTATCCTGTATCGTCGGCGATTATCAAATTCTATAAACAATAAACCAATGTTTGGATTTTCTTTTAAGTTTTGAAAAAGAATATCATTTTCATTCCAATCTATATCGGATAAATGAATTTTAATTTTCTCATCGAATTCAAACTGAATAAAATTTTTTCTTTTTCCTCTGATTAATGAAGTCCATAAAGTTCCATCGCCTCCTACACTTGAAATAAAAAATAGACTTTGATTTTGAATAAAATAAATTCCATTATTTGCCACATAGGTTTTCACCATAGAAGTAAGTCGGTTAGCAAAAAACTCCACACCTGCACTTTTTTGCACTTGTCTTTCCCCATCTGAATAGTTGAATGTTTCTTTCATTTTATTTTCTTAGTATTTTATCCATTGTTTTTCCTTTAGCCAATTCATCAACCAACTTATCCAAATATCGCACTTTTTGGGTGAGTTCATTTTCTATTTCTTCTATTCTGTAGCCACAAATAAGTCCTGTAATGAGTTTTGCATTTGGATTTAATTTTGCTTTTTGAAAAAAGATTTCAAAGTTTACCTTTTCCTCAATTAAATTATCCAATTTCTTTTTATCAAAACCCGTAAGCCACTTTATTACTTCGTGTAATTCTTCAATACTTCTTCCTTTGGATTCTACCTTTTTTATATAATGCGGATAGACCGAAGCAAAAGTTAGTTTTGCTATTTTTTCATTGTGTTTGTCTGTTTCCTTCATACTATATAAATATTTAAAATTAAAAAATCAATTCTCCAAGCGTTCGGCAAGTCCTATTAATAATCCTTCCACACCACGGATATAACATAGACGATAAATGTTCTGATAATTTACAATTTCATCCACTAAGGTTGCTCCAAGTTTATATAACCTTGAAAGTAATTCATCCAAATTATCCACTCTAAACATTACTCTCAAATAGCCCAAAGAATTTACTGGAGCATTTCGGTGGTCTGCACTTATTTCTGGAGAAATGAATTTTGACAGCTCTATTCTACTATGTCCGTCGGGTGTAAGCATCATAGCAATTTCTACTGCTTGATTTCTTAATCCTGTAACACGACCCGACCATTCGCCTTCAACCATAGTACGACCTTCAAGCGACAATCCAATTTCTTGAAAAAAAGAAATGGCATTGTCCAAATTTTCAACAACAATGCCCTCATTATTCATTTCTATTAGTTGGCTTTTATTCATCGGACTGTTTTTGATTTTTATAATTTTCTTTCCGATGCATCAATTGCCAAATCGTTGATAGAAGCAAAGCGTCTTTTCATCAATCCATTTTCATTGAATTCCCAATTTTCATTGCCATAGGCTCTAAACCATTGTCCTTCTTTGTTTCGGTATTCATATTCAAATCGCACTGCGATTCTATCATCGGTATGAGCCCAATATTCTTTTTTCAATTTATAATCCAATTCATTTTCCCATATGTTTTTTAGAAAAGCTTGTATTTCTTCTCGTCCATTAATAAACTGATTTCTGTTTCGCCATTCGCTATCAATAGTATAAGCCATTGAAACTTTTACTGGGTCTTGACTGTTCCATCCATCTTCAGCCATTTGAATTTTTTGTTTTGCCGTTTCTAATGTGAAAGGCGGTGTTGGTTGTTTTATTTCTTGCATTTTCTCTACTACTTTTTGTTATATTTATTAGATGATTAATTTATCACATTCTATTTATTACCTTTAAAAATAAAGATATAAAATTTTGTGTGTCAAAAATTACATTAAAAATCTAACTTTTATTATTTGTTGTTTTTAACCCAAATATAGGCTCGTTTACTTGGGTATTCGGCATTTTCATAGGGTAGTCTTTGGATACAATCTATAATATCAAAGCCAGTTTCTTTTAATAGTGCTGTAATTTTATCAATTTCAAAATAATAAAAATCAATATTTACTGGATGATCCAGAAAGGTGTCAAGATGCACTATTTCATTGCCTATATGAAATGAAAATAAAAATTCACCCTTATCTACTAAAATTCTTTTTATCTCTTTGAGTGCTATTTTTATTTGTGTGTAATCAAAAATGTACAATTGAATAAAATGCTATTGCAGAGCCAAATGTGTTGTCCTTGAAATGTAATTTAAGCATATCAGCCATTTCAAAATTAATTTGTGGATTTAGTTTTTTTGCAACCAAAACCATTTCTTCGCATAGGTCTGTTCCTATACATTGAGTTAAACCGCATTCGTATATAAACTTAGTTGTTTGTCCAGGCCCACAACCTAAATCTATTAGCATTCCTTTATTATTATTTTTCGTAGCAAAGGAATTTAATAATATACAGTCCAGATGTTTATAGCAAAGTTCGTTTATAAATTTTTCAGCATATTCTGTTGCTGTTTTATTATAACAATCAATAATATTTTTTTGTTCTTGCATAGTTCTTTACTTCTCATTTAGTAAATGGCTAAGTTAGTACTTGATACTTAAATTATTTTTATAGTCTTTAGTTCTTAAAGTTCTACCTGAGTTTTTAATTTTTCTAAAGCTACGGGATAGGTCTTTTCAAAATATTCTGTATAGTCTTCTATAGTATCCATATCTACTATTAATGTAGTTATACCATCTTGCTCTTTAAATGAATATTTCTCGTGTCCACCAGACCATTTTTCAACCTGTTCGCCACTTGTTATTTCTGTATCGCCATCTAAAAAACCGTAATGTCTGATAGAAACAAATTGTGCTATTTTGTTTTCTACGATTTCAGAAACCATGCCACCTTTTTTGCCATTTTCATCTACTCCAACAAAATAAATTTTACTGCCTTTGTCCCAACTACCTTCATAGGTAGAAGTTGGATTAAAAGCTGAAGTCCAATTCTCATATGTACTTTTTTCTTTTAAACCTAACATGCTTTCATATACTTTTTGTGCAGTCGCATTGATTTCTTTAACAAATTGAAGTTTTTTCATTTTTATATTATTTGTGTTTCAAATTTACTATTTATATTATTTTTATATTCAAAAGTTTGTTTTACTGTCTATCAATATTATATGAAATAATATTAACTAAAACTTTTTTTTAAGAATGTTTATAAAAATAAAGGAAAAGATAAAAAAAATTACTTTTGGATTGTAGTATTTTAGCCAATCTAAAAATATCAATTATGTTTAAAACATCTATTAGTGCCTTTTTAATTGTGGTTAGTTTTCAAAGTGTAATGGCACAGCCTAAACTTATCGAAAAAGTAAAGGCTCAGCCAGGAGCTGTTTCTATTCCCTATGAAAAATATCAGTTAAGCAATGGTTTGACAGTTATATTGCATGAAGATCATAGCGATCCATTGTGTCATGTAGATGTTACATATCATGTAGGATCTGCAAGAGAGCAAATTGGCAAATCGGGTTTTGCACATTTTTTTGAACATATGATGTTTCAGGGGAGTGATAATGTAGCCGACGAACAGCACTTTAAAATTATTACAGAAGCTGGTGGTACTTTAAACGGTACTACTAATCGCGATAGAACCAATTATTTTGAAACAGTTCCCAATAATCAATTAGAAAAAATGCTTTGGCTTGAGGCTGATAGAATGGGCTTTTTATTGGATGCTGTGACACAGCAAAAATTTGAAATTCAGCGTGCTACTGTTAAAAATGAAAGAGGTCAACGCTATGACAACCAACCTTATGGTCTTGTGCAAGAAGTATTATCTAAAAACTTATATCCCTATGGGCATCCTTATTCTTGGCTTACTATTGGTTATATTGAAGATTTGAACCGAGTGGATGTACAAGATTTAAAAAACTTTTTTTTAAGATGGTATGGCCCAAATAATGCTGTACTAACTGTAGGCGGTGATATTAATATTAAGAAAACGCTGCAATGGATAGATAAATATTTTGGTTCTATACCACGTGGCCCCGAAGTTGAAAAAACTGTTTTGCCAGCCCCAGTTCTTAATACAAATCGCTTTGTAACCATGACGGACGATTATGCTAAGTTGCCAATGTTGCTATGCGCTCTGCCAACAGTTGAGGCAAGACACAAAGATGAAGCAGCTTTAGATTGTCTTGCAGATATATTAGGAGGTGGCAATACATCTCTTTTATATCAGGCTCTGGTAAAAAAACAAATTGTATTGAGAGCTAATGCTTCACATCCTACAAGTGAGTTGGCAGGTAATCTGCAATTTAGCTTTGTTAGTAAAGACGACTTGAAGCAAGCCTATAGTGTTTTAAAAGAAATAATTGACAACTTTGATCCCAATGCTATAAGCCAAGAACAGATTGATAAGTTTAAGCAATCGCAAGAAGCCTCTATTATTTATGGTTTAGAAAGTGTGTCAGGAAAAGTTTCAAGCTTGGCTTCGTACCAAACCTTTACTGGCAATGCTAATTATATTCAAAATGAGCTAAAACGATATGTCAGTATTACAAAAGCGGATATAATACGAGTGTTTAATAACTATATAAAAAATAAAGCTATGCTTGTGCTTAGTGTAGTGCCTAAAGGCAAAAATCAAAGTGATATTGAGGTAAACGCTCCCAATTTTTCGGCACAAGAAGACAAGCAATATATAGCTCCCGATTATGGCTATGAAAAACTTAACTATACAAAAGCAAAAGATAAATTTGATAGAAGTATAATGCCAGCAACAGGCTCAAATCCTGTTATAAAAGTTCCAGAATATACCAAAATGAATGCTGATGGCATGAAAGGTATAGTACATACAACTCATGAAACACCTGTGGTTGTGGTATCTATAGACATTGAAGGGGGTAGAAAAGTAGAATCTAAAATGAAAGATAAATTAGGCATTACAGAGCTTTTTGCAAACCTTATGGATGAAGATACTAAGAAGCATACTGCTGAAGAATTTCAAACAGCATTGGATAAATTAGGAACAAGTATTTCTATAAGCCCAAGCTATGATCAATTGAATTTGACCATGAGATGTTTGAAAAAAAATCTGAATGCTTCTTTGGATTTGCTTTATGAAAGACTTTTTGAACCTCAGTTTACAGAGGAAGCCTTGAGCCGAGTTAAAAACCAAACGATAGAAAATATAAAAAATAGTAAGACCAGAGGTACTAATGTTGCATCTCAGGTATTTAATACCATTTGTTATTCTAATCAATCTATTTTGGGAAGCCCAAGTATGGGTAATGTTAATAGTGTATCCAATATTACATTACAGGATATACAGCAATATTATAACACACATATCAAAAGTAATCAATTAGAATTAGTTTGTGTGGGAGATATTGAAAATGCCGAAGCTTCGAAAATTTTTTCAAAATTGGCTAAACTTCCTAAACGAGAAACTATTATTCCCCACGACCAGTCTACTCAACAAAGTATGGAAACTAAGAATACATTATATTTTGTAGATATACCAAAATCGGCACAAACAGAGTTTAGAATTGGCAATGTCACAAATTTAAAATACGATGTACTTGGAGAATATTATGAATCTACTTTAATGAATTTTCCATTGGGCGGTGCTTTTAATAGTCGTATCAATATCAATTTACGCGAAGATAAAGGTTGGACTTACGGTGCCAGAAGCCGATTTAGTGCCAATAAATATACGGGCACTTATTTATTTAGTTCGGGTATCAAAGCGACTGCTTCTGATAGTGCTTTAGTGGAAGTTTTAAAAGAAATGAAAAACTATGCACAAGGCGGTATAACTAAAGATGAATTGAATTTTTTAAAGAGTGCCATTGGCCAAAGTGAGGCTCGCAATTATGAAACCTTGTTTCAAAAAGCAAGATTTCTGTCTGAAATTATTTATTATAACCTGTCAGAAGATTTTGTTACTAAACAATATGCCATATTAAAAAATATGAGTGCGGAAAAAATTAATAAGTTATCAAAAAAATGGATTCAAACAGACCAATTTCTAAATTTACTAGTAGGCGATAAAGAAAGCTTGTGGCCTAAGTTACAAAAGTTGGGATACACGCTAGTGGAATTAGATGCTGATGGAAATATCAAGTAACATTTAGTACTTTAATATAAAATGTTGTTTTTCTTTAAAGTCTGGGTTGAAAAAAACGATACCAAGCTGAAAAATGTCAATACTGAGAGTAACCTCAGGGTAGGAGATTATTTCATTCCAAGCTTTTTGCATGCCTTTGCTCCAATGAATATCATCATAAATGAATATGCTTTTTTCGTGAGCATGTTGTAAGGCCCATTTTGTATATTGAATGGTTGGCTCGTAACTGTGATTACCATCTATTACTATGCAATCAATTTGTTTCAGATCAGATAGCAATGTTTGCAATGTATTGTCAAAGTGACCCACATGGCTCACTATATTTTCTATGCCTATTTCTTTCCAATGTTGATAAGCCAGTTTTGCTATTTCAGGGCTACCTTCTATGGTGTGTATGGTGGCTTCTTTATTAGCCAACGCTAAGTAAGAGCTACCTATGCCTAAGGATGTACCCAATTCTATTATTTTGCTTGGTTTATAGTATTGTATTATTGAGTAGAGGACTTTGCCATATTTATGTGTTCTGGCTGCATACTTTGCTATAGAGGAAATACTTCTTGTATTTGTTTTGGACACAACTGAGCCAGCACCCATATCTTTAAACGTAATGTTATTGTTTTGAGATGCTAATGTTTTTCGTAGTTTAAAAATGTTTTCAAACACATGTTTATCAGGTATTTGTTTCAAAACGTTTTCAATAAATTGATATACAAAGGGAGAATGAACACCATGAGCAGTTTTTGCTGTTATGAAGTACTTTATATATTGATAGGCTAAAAAAAATCTTTTTTGAATCACGTATTATTTTTTTTATAGATCAAAAACGAAAAGTCAGCATCATTTTTTTCATCTTTTATGTGTTTTTCTTCCGAAACTAATGTCCACTCAGATTTGTCATATGAAGGAAAGAAGGCATCTGCATCAGCTATGTTTGTTTCTACTTTTGTTATATAAAGTGTGTCTGCTGTATCCAAAAATTGTTTGTATATTGTTTCGCCACCAATAATAAATAGTTGCGATTTTAATTTGGCATAGTCTAACAATTCTTGCTTTGAATGAAATACAAGTGTTCCGTCTGGTTTGAAATTTTTATTTCGAGTTAGAATAATATTTTCTCGATTAGGCAAAGTTCTTCCAATCGATTCAAATGTTTTTCTACCCATTACGATGCTATGCCCTGTAGTTAGTTTTTTGAAATATTTTAAATCGCTCGAAAGATGCCAAGGCAAAGCATTGTTTTTCCCAATTTCTAAATTTCTACCGTGAGCTACTATAATTGCTATATCCATAATTGATTTTTATAAAGTAGGCACCATGACAATAAAGCTGGTATCGCCATAATCTACCATGCGTAGTTTTAAAGTATCTTTTGTAAGCGAAAGTATTGTAAAAGTCATGGTTTCGCCATAGCCTTTAAGTTTGGCTTCGTCTATTTTTATTTCATCGTTTATTACTTCGTAATAAGCTGAATCCATACCTTCAGAGATGTGTTGTAAACTACATGGTTATTCAAAACCCATAGTGGCATTGTTTTGAGCTATTTTTTGCTCTTCTATGGAATGTTGCATTTCCTCTTGAATCAAAAATTTTAGACTATCCACATTGATTATGCCTTTTAATTCCTGATCATACATGCCTTATAGAATCTACATAAGCATTCATGAGGTCTATTTCTTTTTTCATAGCCTTATTTTCTACCTGATGCATCGTCCATTTCTTATACAAATGGGCATTCTTGTCCGATTGGCACGAAAAAAGCAAGCAAAGTAGAAAACCTGTGCATATGTATTCAAAATGACGTTTGAAAATATTCATGGTGCAAAAATAGCGGAATAATTTCAGCAAATTCATATCACTTATCCATACCTTTGCGCTCATTAAAAAAAACACTTACATGAGTACAACAACTTTAGAACCTAAAATAGAAAAATTAGATATGAATGATACAACTTCAATAAAAGGAATAAAACAAGTTACTGTTATCGGTGCTGGCACCATGGGAAATGGTATTTGCCATGTTTTTGCTCAAAGTGGTTACCAAGTTAGCCTAATGGACGTACAACAAGTAGCTTTGGATAAGGCTTTGGCCACTATTGGTAAAAATTTGGACCGTCAGATGGCAAAACAAGTACTTACAGAAGAAGCTAAAGCAAAAGCCTTAGGTAATATTAAAACATTTACTACTATTAAAGAAGCTGTTGCGGATGCTGATTTAATTATAGAAGCAGCTACCGAAAATATTGATTTGAAAATTAAAATTTTTAAAGAATTAGATGAATTAGCTCCTTCAAAAAGTATTTTGGCTACTAATACTTCGTCTATTTCTATTACGCGAATAGCTTCTCATACCAAACGTATGGAAAAAGTGATAGGTATGCATTTTATGAATCCAGTGCCAGTTATGAAATTGGTAGAAATTATTAATGGATATGCAACAGATAAAGAAACTACACAATTAATCATAGACCTATCAAAAAATTTAGGCAAAGTACCCTGTGTGGTTAATGATTATCCAGGTTTTATTTCCAATAGAATTTTGATGCCAATGATAAATGAAGCCATCTTGTCTTTGCAGGAAAGTGTAGCTGGTGTAGAAGAAATAGATACAATAATGAAATTGGGTATGGCTCATCCTATGGGGCCTCTTCAATTAGCCGATTTTATTGGCTTAGATACTTGTTATAGTATTATGAATGTGTTGCACATGGGCTTTGGAAATCAAAAATATGCCCCAGCTACCTTGTTGGCCAATATGGTTCAGGCAGGGTTTTTGGGAGTTAAGTCGGGCGAAGGTTTTTACAAACACACACCCGGTAGCAAAGAGCTTATTGTAAGTGAGCGTTTTTCTAACAAAAAATGGAATCAATAAAAAACTATTCTAAAAGCAATTAATATGCTTTTCATATAAATAAAAAGAGGCTACTATTAAAGTAGCCTTTTTTAATTAAACATGAAAAACTGCACTTATTTTACTTCAATTATTTTAGATTGAGGTACTTCTTTTTTTGATTTTGCTAAGGTGATTTTTAAAATGCCATTTTCATAGTTTGCTTCTATGTTTTCTGCATCTATTTTTTCGCCTAAGGTAAAGGAACGAGAGAATGAATTGGAAGAAAACTCTCTACGGATAAATGTTTTCTTTTCTTCTACTTTTTCTTCATTTTTTTCATACGAAACCGTCAAAATATCTTTTTCGATTCCGATAGAAAAATCATTTTTGCTTAAGCCAGGTGCCAAAACTTGCAATAAATAATGGTCTTCATTTTCTTCAATATTTACTGCTGGCGTTTTGCGATGCGAAGGTGTAAAGTCTTCTAATAAGAAATTGTCCATTAGATTAAACAAACTTGGAAATACATTTTCATTTCTGAATTTTACGTTGGTGTTCATGATTTTTTATTTTTTTTAGTTATTAATAATTGTTTGATAATTACTAATCAACTTGTGTACCAACGCATTTTTTAAAGAAATATTGGCGGAAAAAGAAAAAAACAATGACTAAATGACCGATTTAAAATTATATTAATGACAGAATGGCGCTATTTAAAAAAATGAGCATGTTTTATTGCATAAATAATTAGCAAAAGCCAACCCAATAACATTAGGATACCACCTATTGGTGTGAGTATTCCTAAACCAGTGAGCCCTACGGTTTCAGTAGATTTAAAATAACTTAATAAATATATTGAGCCAGAAAATAGAACCGTTCCAGAAAAAAATAGTGTATAAATAATCTTGAGTTCTTGGCTTCTTAAACGATTGTAGATGCCCAAAATGATTAAAACAAAAGCATGATACATTTGATATCGAACACCAGTTTCAAAACTGTTCAAGATATCGGGAGTAAAAATTGTTTTTAAATAATGCGCTCCAAATGCACCCAAAACAATAGCAAGAAAAGCTAAAGTGCAACCCGTAACAAATGAAATTCTATGCATAGGATTTTAGTATATCTGAAAAATTGTGTTCGCTAATATTGTTGACATCTAAAGATATTCTGGCTTGCTCATAATAATTGGTTCGTTCTTTAATACTTTTAGAAATAAATGTTTTTATTTCTTCATCGCTCATGTTTTTTAATAAAGGTCTTTGTTGTTTGGCTTCTATCAGGCGGTTATATATTTCTTCTTCAGGTACTTTTAAATATATGGTTATACCATGTTCATTCATGTAATCCATATTGTCCGAATGGCAGGGTAGGCCTCCACCTGTAGAAATGATAATGTGTTTATATTTTTCTACAATGTCTTTTAAAATTTTAGTTTCTAAATTTCTAAAGTATGGTTCGCCTTTTGTACTAAAAATATCCTTTATTTTCATCTTTTCTATATGTTCAATTTCTTGGTCCATATCTACCTCAGGGAAATTTAGTGTCTTTGAAAGGCTTTTGGTCCAATAAGATTTGCCAGATCCCATGTAACCTATCAAGAAAAATCGCATATTTGTAGTGTTTGTTTCGATGCTAATATACAATTTTTTTTAACTAATGAAAAGGATGTTGCCTAAAGAATTACAGTTTACATTGCCAACTTCATTGCAAGAACAATGGAGTGCTTTAGAAGCATGCCATACTCAATTGCCAGTACATTCTATCAGAAAAAATCCATACAAGTTCACTACAGCTTTTGAAGCCAATGAGCCAGTACCCTGGTGCTCCAATGCATATTACTTAACCGAAAGACCGCTCTATACAGCAGATCCACTTTTTCATGCAGGTACTTATTACGTACAAGAGGCATCATCTATGTTTTTAGAGCAGGCTATTAGGCAATGTTTAGATATTTCAAAACCACAATTTGTATTGGACTTGTGTGCTGCACCTGGAGGTAAAACCACCTTGATAGCATCTTTATTAAATAAAGAATCATTGTTAGTAAGCAATGAAGTTATTCAAAGTAGAGCTTCTATACTAAAAGAAAACTGTGTAAAATGGGGCATGCCTCATGTGCTTATTGCAAACAATGACCCCAGCCATTTTTCAAAACTGCCACATAGTTTTTCGGCCTTATTAATAGATGCTCCCTGTTCTGGTTCGGGTTTGTTTAGAAAAAAAAATGAATATATAGATGACTGGAATGAATCCTTGGTTCATTTGTGTGCGGAGCGTCAAAAAAGAATTTTGCATGATAGTTATCATACCTTAGCGCAAGATGGTCTGTTGGTTTATATGACCTGTTCGCTTAGTCAGGAGGAAAATGAAGATATGGTAGATTATTTGATGTCGCATTTTGCATTAGAAAATCTTTCATTAAAAATACCTTCAGAATGGAACATCCATCATTCCATTTCTAATACGGGTGCAAGCTCGTATCGGCTTATGCCACATGTATTAAAAGGCGAAGGATTTTTTATAGCTTGTTTTAGAAAAAAAGATGGCAAAGCCATACAAACACCTTTTGCTAAAGTAGCAAAGCCTAATGTTAATTTTAATGCTGATTTATTTTATTCAAGTAAGGATTATGAAACTTTTTTATTTCAAGATATGTTGAAAATTGTTCCTTACAATATGATGCCTATAGTAGAGGCCTATAAGGCAAAATTGAAAATAATACACTCTGGCATACAAATAGGGAAGTGGCAAAAACAAGAATTGATACCAAGTCATGATTTGGCTATGTTTGCTTATATTAATTATGAAAAGAAAATTTCTGTAAATCTCAATACCGCTTTGCGATATTTAAAAAAAGAAACTATAGAGATTGAAAGTGCTGAAAAGGGCTGGTTTTTAATAACTTACAATGACATTCCATTAGGTTGGATAAAGCATTTGGGCAATCGAATCAATAATTACTATCCAACAAATTATAGAATTGTAAGTAAAAACATTTTGACATCTTAGTATTTAATAGTTGTTTTGCCACATGTCAAAGTATTTTAGCCTTATTTTATTATTCGTTTTTTGCTCATTGAAAAATTATGCGAGTAGCGATTATATTTTGCAAGCTAACAATGGCATGTATTATATTCTTCACGAAGTAGAAGCCAATGAGTCTTTGCAAAGTATTTCTAATAAATACTATGTATTTATTGCCACCTTGCTCAATTTTAATCAATTAGATGAATCCTCTAAAATTCAATTAAAACAAAAAATAAAAATTCCATTAACTGAAACTAATTTTTACAAGTCTGTATATATTTCAAAACAAAAAGGGTATAAACCAGTTTATTATGCCATACACTTTGGCGAAAACGCACACGATTTATCAAAACTTTTCAATGTAGATGAATCCATACTCAAACAATGGAATGCTAATCAGCTATTTGAAAATGGAGAAAAAGTAATAGTAGGGTGGATAAAAATATTGGATGCTACATCTACACTTATGAACACGGTGGTACAAAACAAAACACAAAATAAAACTGTTTCCAAAAGCAAGCTCTTGCCCTCCAATAATACCAAAAGAACTATAAAAGAAAAACAAACTAAAATTGTAAAGGCTACTCCTATTAAGGAAAAAAAGGAAATTACAAATAAAGAAAAAGTTGGCTTAGGGGCAAAGGTAGAAAAATTGTGGCATTCAATTTTTCATCCAACAAACTATACCGGTGAAGATAAAAAATATGCCAAAGCAAAAAATGAAAACAATACAAACAACAAAACAGCAGAAGAAAAACAAGTAGAGATAAAACGTCCAATAGTAAAGAAAGTACAAACTCCAGTTGATAATAATGCTACGATTAAAAAGAAAGAAACAAAGTCTTATACGGGAACAGATAAAAAGTATGGACGAAAAAGCAAGGCTAAACCAAGCCAAACTAAACAGACAACTATAGAAAACGATAAAACCAAAGTGCAAGTTGTAGCCAAAGAAACTAAACCATTACAAGCTGTTCAAAAAACAGCTAAAAATGAAAAGCCAGTTGAGGCAAAACCCAAAAAAGAAATAAAAAAGAAAGAAAATAACACCCTGGTAAAACAAGAAAAATTAAAAGCAGAAGCACAATTAAAACAAGGAGCAAAAGAAGCAGCAGAAGCTATAGCAAAAGAAGAAAAAAGAAATGAGGAAGAAAATAATGAAGAAACTGTAGTTAAAAATGAATTGATACCGCTTAAGTTTAATGCTACTTCTAATGGTAAAAGTTCTTTCTTTTTTAGCGGTCCTATTGGCGGTAAGTTTTATGCTGTAACCAATATTGCACAGGTTGGCGACATTATTAAAGTTCAAAACACAGCTAATGGAAAATATATTATGGCAGAAGTAATATCTAAAATGCCAAGTGCTGATAGCAATGATGGTTTGTTGCTAAAAGTAAGCGACAATACTAAATTGCCTTTAGGTGTAAGCAAAAAAACCTTTACGTGTAAGATTCATTATATAAAATGAAATTTTTAATTATTCGATTTTCTTCCATAGGTGATATGGTGTTAACTACACCAATCATTCGTTGTATTAAGGAGCAAATACCTAATGCTGAAATACATTTTTTGTGCAAGGAAAAATACAAAGATATTTTAGCTGCCAATCCTCATATTTCAAAGTTCTATTACTTGCAATACGATTTGCAACCCGTGATGTTAGAATTGCTAAAAGAAAAGTATGATTACATCATAGATTTACACAAAAACATAAGAACACGATATGTAAAAGGCATTTTAAAACAAGCATTTAATAGCCAAGTAATATCGTTTCAATTCAATAAACTTCATGTTCAGAAATTTTTATATACCAAATTTCATCTCAATTTTTTGCCAGATAAAAGCATAGTTGATCGCTATTTTGAAGGTATCAAAAAACTTAATATCAAAAATGATGGCAAGGGTTTAGATTTTTATATAGCCAATGACCAAAAAATAAAAGATTCAGATTTACCTATGTCGCATTCGCAGGGTTTTGTTGCTTGTGGTATCGGTGGACAGCATGAAACTAAAAAAATGCCTTTAGATAAATGGCAAGCTTTGTTATCTAAAATACCATATCCTGTAATTTTATTAGGCGGACAAGAGGATAAAGCTCAAGCCGAACAAATGGCATCTATAGATCCTATTCGTATATATAACGCTTGCGGTAAATTTTCTTTAGCAGAAAGTGCAGATATAGTACAGCATGCTAAAATGGTTATTTCGCACGATACAGCTATTATGCATATTGCTGCTGCTTTTAAGAAAAAAATTATTGCTATTTGGGGCAATACAGCTCCTCCTTTAGGTATGTTTCCATATTATGGTCACAATAATTATAAGTCACATCCATCGCCAATGTCTTATTTTGCCGAAGTGCCACAATTAAAATGCCATCCCTGTAGCAAAATCGGTTATAAAAAATGCCCTAAAGGTCATTTTAAGTGCATGAAAAATCAAAATATAGATTTGATAGCTGCTAAGGTTTTGGAAATGTGGAAAGATTGATGGTAATATTAAAATAGCTTACCTATATACTTTATGTATGTTTTATATCTTGCGACTCGATAAGAATCGAAACTATGTTTAATGCCTGTGTAGTAGGAAATAAAGAGATATTTGAAAACATACTTCAAGCCATACCCCAAAGTACCGAATTTAAAATTGTCGGTTTTTTTGATATTGAAAAAAACTATGGCATTATACATGACGTTGCTTTTTTTGACGAAGACATAGAAAAATTTCTTTTTAAGCAATCAGACCTCTTTATTTTTTTTCAAGATTCCGAAAATACTTTTGAACAACTTATTTCTTTAATCAAAAATGGCAAGCATTGCATACTCCATCATAGCCTCTCTTTGTCCGATGAAAATCTATACGAAATTCTTAGCTTGGCTCAAGAAGCACATGTAGAAGTTTTGTATATGCAGGCAATACATAATATTATTACATTGGGCCAATTGCAAGATATAACAAGCGATATCAAAAGCATAGAAATAAAAGCACAGCTACCCCTTACAACCGATTCCACACACGATGTATTAAATCAGTTTTTAATAGAAAGTGCAGGTGTAACTTCTTTGTTTGTAGATAGTCAAATGAAAAATATTATTCACTACAATTTGCTTACTTTGGCAAACAATCAAATGTTGGCTTACGTGATATTTGAATATCAAAATGGTTTGCAGGTCTATATAAATTGTACCTTGAATGTAGAGAATAAACAGCATGATATTCGACTTGTTACCGATCAAACTTTTATTCAAATTGATGTAGAAAAACTAAAATATCAAATAATAGATATTGAAAAAAACACAGTTAAGGATGTAAAAGTACTTAGTCCTTCTAATACACTGCACGATACTATAGTACAATTTATGTCTTGTATTTTTGAAGATAAAAAATGCTTTCAGTCTATAAAATTTGAATTGGAAAAAAGACAGGAAGCCAGAAAAATAAAACGAAAAACAGTAGGCGCAAATCCTATAGCATTTACTTCGTTTTTTTATAAGAGCTAAAAACTATTTTTACTCACTTAAACAACGCCATGAAATTATTTTCATCAGAAGAAAGAAACAATAATAAACTATGGGCTATAATTAGTTTAGCGCTATTTACTATTAGCAGTATTTTTCATCTTGCTCAAGATTCTCTATTTCATATACCATCTGCAGTATTAACCTTTATGCGTTGGATTGTGATTATTAGTTTTTTGGTATATGGTTTTTATAAGCGTACTCTTACCGTTTGGATACTACTCAGTATGCTCATAGGTATGGAGATAGGCATGGACCTACCAGAAGTAGCCAAGAATCTTCGTTTTTTGAGTAAAATATTTATTAATCTTATTAAAACTATAATAGCTCCTATCATTATTTCCACTTTAGTTATTGGTATAGCTGGGCACTCCAATATGAAGCAACTTGGACGCATGGGTTGGAAATCATTATTGTATTTTGAGATTGTTACAACTATTGCTTTGTTTATCGGTTTGTTTGCAATCAATATTAGTAAGGCGGGTGTGGGAGTTACCATTCCAGAAGGATTGTCCAACGATTTGCCTGCTACCGAACCTAAGACTTGGCAAGAAATTATTATTCATATTTTTCCAGAAAATATAATTAAAAGTATATATCATGGCGATGTGCTGCCAATAGTATTGTTTAGCGTTATTTTTGGCATTGCCTTGGCTTTAGTCAAATCAGAAAAGAAAGTTCATGTTATGAATTTCATGGAAGGCTTAGCCGAAACCATGTTTAAATTTACAGAGATCATAATGTATTTTGCACCTATAGGTGTAGGTGCTGCCATGGCCTATACAGTTGGGCATATGGGTATTGGTTTTATAAAACCATTATTTATGTTATTAGCTACATTATATATCGCTTTGTTTGTTTTTATACTACTCGTTTTTATTCCTGTAGCTCTTATTGCTAAAATTCCAATAAAACAATTTATCAAAGCAGTTTCGGAGCCGGTTACTATTGCTTTTGCTACTACATCTTCCGAAAGTGCTTTGCCTAAAGCTTTTGAGAATATGGAAAAATTTGGAGTGCCTCGCAAAGTAGTTTCTTTTGTATTGCCGACAGGCTATAGTTTTAATTTAGATGGCACTACCTTGTATTTGGCTTTGGCCTCAGTTTTTGTAGCACAAGCAGCAGGCATACATCTAAGCTTTGGACAACAAATATTAATGGTCTTTACGCTTATGCTCACTAGCAAAGGCGTTGCAGGTGTGCCACGAGCTTCTTTAGTTATTTTATTAGGCACTGCAGCCAGTTTCAATTTACCGGTTTGGCCTATTATGGCCATATTAGGAATAGACGAATTGATGGATATGGCAAGAACCTCTGTCAATGTAATTGGTAATTGTTTAGCATCTGTAGTAGTAGCTCGTTGGGAAAACGAGTTTGACGATGCAAAAGCAAAATCATTTGGAACTAAAAAAGAAGTTGTTAGTATTTAATCTTTTAGATAAATACATTATAAATCCATTTCGTTTAACTTTGCATAGATAAAAATAAATATAGAAATTATGTTTGATTCAATATCGGCTATTTTAGAACATACCAAAGAAAACATGGCCAAAGCGCTTAATCATTTAGAAATCAATATAACAAAAATTAGAGCTGGAAAAGCCAATCCTCAAATGTTGGATGGACTCGTAGTAGATTACTATGGGGCTCCTACACCATTGGCACAGGTAGCCAACATATCAGTAGTAGATGCTCGTACCTTGACAATACAACCTTGGGAAAAAAATATGATAGGCCCAATAGAAAAATCTATCATGCAAGGAAATATTGGAATTACACCTCAAAATGACGGTGCCATAATAAAATTATTTTTACCACCACTTACAGAAGAACGTAGAAAAGAATTTGTAAAAAAAGTAATGGCCGAAGGCGAAGATGCCAAAATAGCCATACGTAATATTCGCAGAGATGCCATAGAGCATATTAAAAAATTACAAAAAGAAGGTTTGAGCGAAGATGAAGCTAAAGGTGCAGAAGCACAAGTGCAAGGTATAACCGATAAAAAAGTAAGTGAGGTTGATGTGCATTGTGCTGCTAAAGAGAAAGAATTAATGACCGTATAATGTGGCAATCTATTCAAGCTTATTTAGACAATAATTGGCTCCTTGCTATCTCAACTCCATTTTATATCATCTTAATTGCAGCCGAAGTGCTATGGAGCAATTATAGAAAAATCAAACTCTATTCTGTAAAAGAAACAGCCATTAATTTGTGGTTGAATATAGCCAACACAGCGTTGGGACTTTCTATTAAGTTTTTTATACTTATGGTATTGGGCTTTTTTTTTAAATTCAGCTTTGTACATATTCCCAATCCCTATCTATACTGGTTTGTGCTGTTTTTGGGTGTCGATATTTGTTTTTATTTTGAACATCGTGCTGCCCATTTTTCTCGTATATTATGGGCTATACATGTTACGCATCATTCATCGCAAGAGTTTAATCTTACTACTGGTTTCCGGAGTTCGGTGTTTAGACCATTTGTTTCCTTTTTCTTTTTTATTCCTTTGGCTTTTTTAGGGTTTAATCCTCTCGATATTTTATTTATGGATGCCCTATGCCAAATATATGGCATTATTGTGCATACCCAATATATCATTAAAATGCCCAAATGGTTTGAGGCTATTTTTGTAACACCATCGCATCATAGAGTACATCATGCGAGCAATATATTGTATTTGGATAAAAATATGGGTATGGTACTCATTGTATGGGATCGCATATTTAATACGTTTCAGCAAGAGCTGCACAATGAAAAAGTAGTTTATGGACTTACCAAAAATCCAGATAAGCCACATCATCCTCTCATGATAATTTTTCATGAGTGGATACAATTAGGGAAAGATGTGTGGAATAAAAAAACAAACGTCGTAGAAAAAATAAAATATATTCTCTATCCTCCCGGTTGGAGCCATGATGGAAGTACAAAAACAAGTCATGAATTAAGAAAAGAATTAAAAGAAAACAAACTTTAATTAATATCTTTGGAAAAATTTTTTAAGAAACAATGAAATATTTTTCTTTACTTGTAGCATGTATTTGTTTCTCCAATTTGATATTGGCACAAGAACACGCTACTGAAATTACGTTGCAGCCTGGTCAAAAAATTACTATAAAATCTTTTGATAGTACTGCTTTAATTCAAAAACAAGGTGATGAAGAAAATCCTATGCTTACGATTTCTGAAATGACCTTGAGCAATGAAGTACTTACTACAAAAGAAAATATATACTCTATACAACAAGTGCTCCAAAAAGCCAAAATACTATTTGAAGGATGGGGGCAAAAAATGGATTATGACAGTGAAGATAAAAACAAGCAAAGTAGTCCTATAGCACAGCAGTTTAAAGATAAAATAGGAATGAGTGAAGAAGCTAAAATAACAACGCAAGGAAAATTTGCGGACAAAGAAAATAACGATAGCGAAAAGAAACAAAAAGGAATGATGCGAATGATGAGTAAAATGAGTGGTGCTAATTTGGAAAATGCCTTTTTGCTTATTCCTTCTGAAGTTGTGGTGGGCAAAGGTTGGAAAGTAGACAACTCCAAAGACGATATTAAATCGCAAGTAATTTATTTTTTAGACGAATTAAATGGTAACATCGCAAAGGTTTCATTTAAAAGAAAAACAAAAGGGGTTACAGTAAGTGAAATGAATGGTATGAGTATGAATACAGAATTGGATAATATGTCAGAAGGCGATATAACTGTAGATATTACGACTGGCTTAGTAAAAACATTCAATGAAACAACACAATTAAAATCAATAACAAAAATGATGGATAAGGAAATTCCTTCATCGGGTGTATTAGTAAGTCGAGTTATTTTTGAATAATTAAACGTGTAATTAAGTTCTTTAATACAAAAAGGGGGATTAGCTCAGTTGGTAGAGCGCTTGCATGGCATGCAAGAGGTCATCGGTTCGAATCCGTTATCCTCCACAATCATAAAGTTATTTGATAGCTAAAAGAAACTTTCCCAATACCATTCTCAAACCTACCTAATTTTAAACTTCTTATTTGAGTTGATTATTCAAATTAAAAGGCTAAATACTAAATAATTACTCGATAGATTCTTTTTGGATACGTTTAGGTCTTTTTTCAAAATTGCCTCCACAGTTTGGGCAGATATGATTAAGTATTTCTTCAACACATGTTTTGCAAAAAGTACATTCATAGGAACATATCATGGCTTCATCACTGTCTGAGGCTAAAATTATTTGACAATGTTCACAGTATGTTTTTAATGTAAGCATCAAAAAGTTTTACACAAATATAGGAATATTTATGTGTACTAATTGTACGATATAACTTCACATTACTATACTTTTGCCACTTAATTTTTTAATATGAAACAAAAATATATTCTAAGTATGCTACTCCTTTGCTGTTTGGGAACTACAGCTTGGGCTGGAGGCTTTAAAATTGGTCTTCAAGGTCAAAAACAAATTGGTATGGGGCACACAGGCATTGGATTTGCTCAGGATGCCGCTACTATCTATTTTAACCCTGCCGGTATGAGTTTTGTAAAATCTCAATTAAATGGTAGTGTCAATTTATTATTTCCATCAACTTCTTTTTTGCAAAAAGGTTCAGGACAAGTTATCAATGCAGTTAATCAAGCTTTTACTCCTTTTTCATTGTATGGTCAAGTAAAATTGAGTAAACACCTAAATTTCGGACTTGGGGTCTATACACCTTTTGGTAGCGGTATGATGTATCCTTCAGGTTGGACAGGTCGCTATATTTTAAATCGTATCGATTTGCAAAGTGTTTATATACAACCTACACTTTCTATTCGTTTGGCAGAGCGATTTTCTATCGGAGGAGGATTTGTTTTTTCTCAAGGCAATATGCTTTTGCAAAAAGATATTCCATTGCAAAATGCAAATGGACAAGTGGCCAATGCTGAGCTCAATGGCAAAGCCAATGGAATAGGATATAATTTGGGTGCTTACTACAAAGGTTGTCGTTTAGGTTTGGGTGCTGTATATCATAGCAAAGTCAATATGAAGGTACATAATGGTTTAGCTACTTTCAATAATATACCTCAAGCGGCTGCATCAAGTTTTCCGTTAGATAACACATTTACTACAAGCTTGCCCTTACCGTCTGAATTAGGATTTGGGCTTTCCTATAAGCTGCACGAAAAATTTGTGGTAGCAATTGATTATAATTATACATTTTGGAAATCATTTGATTCTTTAGGATTTGATTATAAATACAATACAGCTTCTTTGACCGATGCTAAATCACCAAGACTCTACGAAAATGCTTCAGCTATTCGAATTGGAGCGCAATGGAGAGTATGCGATGATATAGCGTTGCGTGCAGGTGCATTTTACGATCAAACGCCAATCAAAGATGGATATGTAAATCCAGAATTACCAGATAATAATAAAACAGGTATTACTGCTGGTTTTTCAGGTCGTTTGTCCAACCGATTTAGCGTGGATTTGTCGGCATTGTATGAAAGCGTTAAAGAAAGAGCACAAACAAATATTGAAACAGGTTTAGATGGCACTTTTAAGACAAAAGCACTTTCAGTAGGCTTTGGATTAAATTATAAATTACACGGTTGTAGCTGCAAAAGTTGTTGCAACAAAAAAAAGTATTAATTAAAAAACAAAAATTAAAAAAATGAACATACTTAAATTAACTACATATATAGGTCTTGGTGCTTATTTATTTTCATCTTGTTCGCCCAATCTCAAGGCCGATACTGCTTCAAGTGGCGATGCCGATTTTAGTCGCTATGTGGCTATAGGCAATTCATTGACATCAGGCTATGCCGATGGTGCGTTGAGCCTTTATGGACAAGAAAATTCATTTCCAAAAATGCTGGCAGAAAAATTTGCAGAAGCGGGTGGTGGAGAATTTAAAATCCCTTATATGGATGCCGGCAATGGCAACGATGGTCAAGGACATCCAAAACGTGTATTAGGATATGTGATACCTTGCAATAGCAGCTCGCCTACCATAGGGCCCAAACTGGCAAATGGCACAGCAACTCCATTAAACAATGTAGCAGCCAATGGACCATATAATTTAGTAGGTGTGCCAGGAGCACGCAGCTACGATGCTATCCTAAGCATCTATAGTTCTTCTTTTGGTAATCCGTTCTTAAATCGTTTTTGTAAAACACCAGGAGTAAGTACTATGCTAAGTGAAGCATTGCGTTCTAATCCCACTTTTTATACCATGTGGTTAGGTAATAATGATGCTTTATTGTATGCCACAGGCGGTGCTGTAGCTCCTACAGGTTTTTTAAGCCCAAGTCTTACAGATACTACTACTTTTGGTTTAGCTATGCGTTTGATGATAGATAGTTTAAGCAAAACAGGTGCAAAAGGGGCTATAGCCAATATTCCTGATGTTACCTCGGTTCCATACTTTACTACCATTCCTTGGAATGCCGTTGTGTTGACACAAGGAAAGGCAGATACCTTAAACGCAATTTTTGCAGGAGCTAATCTTACTAATATTACTTGGAATGCAGGACCCAATGGCTTGTTAATTGTAGATTCAAGCGAAGGTGCAATAAATGGTTTTATGCGTCATGCTACTGCCGAAGATTTGATATTGATAACAACACCAGGCGATTCATTGACTTGTGGCCAATGGGGTGTAAATCCATACAAAGCATTGAGAGACCAGTATGTATTGGATAAAAATGAAAAAATAGAAATTCAAGAACGTATAGCACAATACAATGATATAATCAAAACAATAGCAAATGCTTATAATTTAGCTCATGTAGATATGAATTCATATATCAAATCATTTGTACCAGGTATTATTTACAATGGAATTTCTATGAATGCAAAATACATAACGGGTGGTGCTTTTAGTTTAGATGGTATTCATCCTAATCCAAGAGGGTATGCATTGATTGCAAATGAATTTATTAAATCTATCAATAATAAATTCAAGGCCACTATTTCATTAGTTGATGTAAGCCAATACAATGGAATAGTATTTCCATAATGCGCTTTTAAAAAAATCTCAAAACTCCTTGTTCATCAAGGAGTTTTTTTTTGCCTTTTACACAAAGATTCGGTCTATAACAAGTATAGAGGTTTACATACTATATAAGGCGCCAGTTCGGCTCGTAAAATAATATAACATAAGCATTAAATAAGCCATTTAATTTGTAAAAAGCTACAAAAAAGCTTCTTATAATTAGTAAGGCTACTTTGTTGTATTTTTAGGATATGTGTAGTACTTTTGCGCCCTCAAAAAATGTATATTTAAACTATGAATTCATTATTTTACTTAGTTCCTATTTTTGGTGCGGTGGCTCTTTTATACACCTTCATCCAAAGTGCTTGGGTTAGCAAGCAATCTGCTGGCAACGACCGCATGAAAGAAATTGCCAGTTATATAGCCGATGGTGCTATGGCATTCTTAAAAGCCGAATACAAAGTGATGAGCTATTTTGTTATCATTGCAGCCTTATTGTTGGGCATTATGGGTTTTAGCGACAGTAATAGTCACTGGTCTATTGCCTTGGCATTTATTGTAGGTGCTTTCTTTTCTGCTTTGGCAGGTTTTCTTGGAATGCGTATTGCTACCAAATCCAACGTTCGTACAGCAGAAGCTGCTCGTACTTCACTTTCAAAAGCGTTAAAAGTATCTTTCACAGGTGGTTCTGTAATGGGTATGGGAGTTGCTGGTTTGGCGGTTTTAGGATTAGGTAGTTTATTTATTATTTTAAAAATGGTTTTTGCACCAGATGCTTCTGTTGATAGTGAAGAAATGAAGCGCGCAATTGAAGTTTTGACGGGTTTCTCTTTGGGAGCTGAGTCTATAGCTTTATTTGCTCGTGTAGGCGGTGGTATTTATACCAAAGCTGCCGACGTAGGGGCTGACTTGGTAGGAAAAGTAGAAGCTGGAATTCCAGAAGATGATCCTCGTAATCCTGCAACTATTGCAGATAATGTTGGTGACAATGTAGGTGACGTGGCAGGTATGGGTGCTGACTTATTTGGTTCCTATGTTGCTACTGTATTAGCTACAATGGTTTTAGGACGTGAAACAACTTCTGCAGCTGGAACTGATATGTTTGGTGGTCTTGCTCCAATCTTATTACCAATGTTAATCGCTGGTGTAGGCATTATCCTTTCTATAGTAGGTACATTCTTCGTTCGAATTTCTGAAAGCGCTGGTTTAAGCACTACTAAAGTTCAAAATGCATTGAACATGGGTAACTATGGTTCTATTGTATTAACAGCTATTGCGTGTTTCTTTTTAGTTACCAATATTTTACCTGCTGAAATGTCTTTACGTGGATTCAACTTCACGAATATGGATGTATTCTACTCAATATTAGTAGGATTAGTGGTAGGTACATTGATGAGTGTTATTACAGAATATTATACTGCAATGGGCAAACGTCCAGTAATGAGTATCGTAAAACAATCTGCTACAGGACATGCTACTAATATTATTGGTGGTTTGGCTATCGGAATGGAATCTACTTTCTTACCTATATTGGTATTAGCAGGTGGTATATTTGGTTCATATCATTTTGCAGGTTTATATGGTGTGGCTATTGCAGCTGCAGGTATGATGGCAACTACTGCTATGCAATTAGCAATAGATGCTTTCGGACCAATTGCAGATAATGCAGGTGGAATTGCCGAAATGAGTGAATTGCCTGAAGGAGTTCGTGAAAAAACAGATATTTTGGATGCTGTAGGAAATACAACTGCTGCTACAGGCAAGGGATTTGCAATTGCATCTGCAGCCTTAACTGCACTTGCCTTGTTTGCTGCATTTGTTGGTATTGCTGGCATTGATGGAATTGATATTTACAGAGCCGATGTATTGGCTGGTTTATTTGTTGGAGCTATGATACCTTTCATATTCTCGTCATTAGCGATTCGTGCGGTTGGTCAAGCCGCTATGGCAATGGTAGAGGAAGTTCGTCGTCAGTTTCGTGATATTCCAGGTATTATGGAAGGAACAGGAAAACCACAATATGATAAATGTGTAGCCATTTCTACTGAAGCTTCTATTAAGAAAATGATGTTGCCTGGTGCTATAGCTATCGTATCTCCATTGATTATAGGTTTCTTGTTAGGACCAGAAGTATTGGGAGGATTTTTAGCAGGTGCTACAGTAAGTGGTGTATTGATGGGAATGTTCCAAAACAATGCAGGTGGAGCTTGGGATAATGCAAAAAAATCTTTTGAAAAAGGTGTGGACATTAACGGTGAAACTTATTACAAAAAATCGGAACCACACAAAGCATCAGTAACAGGGGATACAGTTGGTGATCCATTTAAAGATACATCTGGACCTTCTATGAATATCTTGATTAAATTGATGTCTATCGTATCCTTGGTAATTGCTCCAACATTAAGCGGTATGTTCCATGATAATATACAACAACATAGAATTCAAAAAATGGGTACGATGATGGCTGCTTGCAAAGCTGCTGGCTGTACTGATGAGCAATGTGCTAATGTAATGAGTGCTGGTTCATCTATCGCTTCTGGTTCAGAGGGAAAATCGTGTTGTGCAGGAAAAGATAAATCTTCATGCACCGAATCAGAAGAATGTAAAGAAACTTGCGGTGGAACTTGCGATAAGGCTACTTGCGAAAAACCATGTTGTGCAAGTGCAAGAGAAGGTGATGCTACAGCAACTTCTGTGGCATTGCCAGACAATACATCAATAGCTGTAAGCAAAGGAAGTTTAGAAGATCAAGTGATGACATTCTTTAGTGCTCCAGAATTTGCAAACATGACAGAAGAACAATTAAAGACAAAATGGTTTGATTTCAACAATGTAAATTTTGAAGTGGGATCGGCTACTTTAACAGCAGATTCAAAAACGCAATTAGATAATTTAGCAGCTATATTAAAAGCATATCCAGCCATGAAAATAAAAATTGGTGGATACACCGATAAAACTGGTAATGAAGATGCTAATGTGAAATTGTCAACACAAAGAGCGAATACTATAAAGGATTATTTGAAATCTGCACAAGTAAGTGGTGCTGAAGGTTATGGTAGTCAATTTGCTACAGTAGCTGCAGAAGCTAGCGATGCAGAAAGAGCAAAAGATAGAAAAATGAGTATTCGTTTTACGAAGTAAAATTTTTGATAGTATTTATTTCAAATCCCAAATTCGGAAGAGTTTGGGATTTTTTTGTAAATTTATGTTTCGAATGCAAACAGTATTTGGAAATATTATAAATAATTACCGCTATGGCTTTAACGGTCAAGAGAAGGATAATGAAATTAAAGGGACAGGCAATAGCCTTGCCTATGAGGCAAGGATTTATGATAGCAGGTTAGGTAAATGGTTAAGTGTTGACCCATTACAAGCTAAATACCCTTCTCTTAGTACTTATCATTTTGGTGCAAATAATCCAGTTCTTTATGTTGACAAGGATGGGCGTCAAATTTTTACATTTGGGCAAGCGTCCGATGTTTTTAAGTTTGTTGCTCAATTACAGCAGGGAACGACCATGAAAGTTGAATTAAATGTTCTTACAAATCAGGTTATGGTTACAGGCCTTCCATTAACGCAAGCTGATTTTACCCTGTTGCAGGCAAGTAATAGCAATAGTGTTAACGTTAATATGTATGCAACAACGGCAGGAAAAGTAGAAATGAGAAATGACCCATCCATTACTCCACTCGCTTAAGAATAAGCACAAACACTGGCGCAGGAATGAGGCGTAGGTAAGTGCGTTGGCTTCCTGTGCCCATATAGAAAAATATTATTAACTTGCATTTTAATGAGCACAAAATATAAATTCTACTCGCTCAAGAATAAGCACAAACACTGGCGTAGGAAAAGGAAAATTCATTATGAGATTACACATATAATGCGGATGAAAGATATTAATTTTGATGTAAAATGAAAAGTGAATGTTTTCAAATTATCAATCAGGAATCGAAGCGCAGTGTCCCGAGACGGAGACACGGCGGGGAAAAAAAGATCATTAGGATGACCCGATGCTTTCTATCCCATCCGAAGACGCAAGTCAAATTTTAAAAAATTATCAAAGTAAGCAGTAATGAAGTGTTTGTGTTTTTTGAATAAATTGGTATTTTTTTTAATATTATCCACTCATACTTATGGGCAATTTAAAAAGGTGGTTCTTAGACATACAAGCGATAAAAAAAGAATAGATTTAACATATTCAAATATTTATGCAATAAACGGTATGGATACCTTTTTCTTACATAGAATTTCTGAATCTGAGTTTATAGTACCGGATAGTATTAAGGTTGAAAAATTGCTAATTAAAACTAATAAATTTTCTACCTTAATAATTGGGAGTATGTTAGATATTTGTGATTATATCGAATTTTATTTGTCTCTAAGAAGAAGAAATAGTAAGAAGGGATTTATTACAATTTATTGTGAAGGGGGGCCTCTTGTCGGTTTCGGCTTCATTACAATTGATTATTATAAAAAGAAATAAATATTCCTTGCTAGCGCGAGTTTATTTAAAGCAGTTAGGCTGGCCCCCGATTTCTTCTCCGCCGTGTCTCCGTCTCGGGACACTGCGGTTTTAAGGCAGAATCAAGAATTTGAGTATAAAGAATTCTCTTTTAATTTTGTCAAATGTCAGTTCGTAAACAAATACCATATAAAAGTGGAACGTTTTTTATCACCTTCACCAATGCAGGATTTTTACCTTTATTCTCCGCCGTGTCTCCGTTTCGGGACACTGCGGTTTTAACCCAACGGTTCGAGATGTACCAAGTAGCAAGTAGCACTGTTCGACATTTGCAATGTAGTACTGATATCGGCGCTTTTGTAAACTGCAAATTGTGTTTAAAAAAAATCACCTATGGTATAAGCATAGGTGATTAAAGTTTTTGTTTTGATTTTTAGTAATCTGTTTCTACTTCAAATCAAAGCGGTCTGCTTGCATTACTTTGTTCCAAGCTTGTATAAAATCTTGTACAAAGCGTTCTTTATTGTCGTCTTGGGCATAAAATTCAGAGTAAGCTCGTAAGATGGAGTTAGAGCCAAAAATTAAATCTACGCGAGTAGCAGTCCATTTTGTTTGATTCGTTTTTCTATCAATTATGTGATATAGATTTTCTTCAATAGGTTGCCATTTGTAATTCATGTCGGTTAGGTTCACAAAAAAATCATTACTTAAAGACCCAACATTGTCTGTAAACACACCATGCTGTGTAGCATTATGATTAGTGCCTAATACACGCATTCCACCTAGTAGTACAGTCATTTCGGGAGCAGTCAATCCCATCAACTGTGATCTGTCTATAAGTAACTCTTCGGGTTTTACTGCATAGTTTTTCTTAAGCCAATTTCTAAAACCATCATGTAGTGGCTCTAGGTATTGGAAAGAATCACTATCGGTCATTTCTTGAATAGCGTCGCCTCTGCCAGGCGTAAAAGGTACTTTAACATCATATCCAGCTTGCTTTGCTGCTTTTTCTATAGCGGCACATCCACCCAAAACAATTAAATCCGCCATGCTTACTTTTTTATGCATGGAGGCTTGAATAGCTTCTAATTTTTTCAAAACTTGTTTTAGTTTTTCGGGTTCATTTCCTTCCCAATTTATTTGAGGTTCTAAGCGAATTCTTGCGCCATTGGCTCCACCTCTAAAGTCGGAACTACGAAAAGTGCGAGCACTATCCCATGCTGTAGTAATCAATTCGGATGAGCTTAAGCCACTATTGAGTATTTGTGTTTTCAAGTCTTCTATTTCGGTATTGCTTAGTGTATACTCAACACGTGGAATGGGGTCTTGCCATATTAAATCTTCTGTAGGAGCATCTGCACCTAAGTAGCGACTTTTAGGACCTAAGTCTCTATGTGTGAGTTTAAACCAGGCTTTCGCAAAAGTTTCTTCAAAATACGTAGGGTCTTTGTAAAATTTATCAGCTATTTTTCTGTATTCAGGATCCATCTTCATGGCCATATCTGCATCCGTCATGATGGGATTTCTTTTTACACCTTTTATATGCGCATCAAAAGGTTTATCTTCTTCTTTGCAATTTATAGGTTCCCATTGCCAAGCACCAGCTGGACTTTTTTTCAATTCCCATTCATAATTGAGTAGTAAATGAAAATAGCTATGATTCCATTTGTCTGGTGTGGTAGTCCAAGCTCCCTCAAGACCACTAGTAACTGTATCTTCAGCATGACCTTTGCCATGAGGATTTATCCATCCAAAACCTTGATCTTGCACATCAGAACCCTCAGGATTATTGCCCAGTTTGGAAGCATCGCCATTTCCATGTGCTTTGCCTACGGTGTGTCCGCCAGCAGTAAGAGCTACGGTTTCCTCATCGTTCATAGCCATTCTATTAAATGTGGTGCGTACATCCTGAGCAGTTTTTAGCGGATCCGGATCGCCATCTACACCTTCTGGGTTTACGTATATCAATCCCATCTGCACAGCTGCTAAAGGATTTTCTAAAGATTCGCTATTGCCATTTTCAGTATATCGTGCTTTGCCAAGCCATTCTTTTTCAGTACCCCAATGAATATCTTTTTCGGGATGCCAAATGTCTTCACGGCCACCTGCAAACCCAAAAGTTTTGAAACCCATAGATTCATAGGCCATGTTGCCCGCCAGTATAAACATATCGGCCCAAGAAATTTTGTTGCCATACTTCTTTTTAATAGGCCAAAGCAAACGTCGTGCTTTGTCTAAATTGCCATTGTCTGGCCAACTATTTAATGGAGCAAAACGCTGATTGCCAGTGTTTGCACCACCTCTACCATCCATAACTCTATAGGTGCCAGCTGCATGCCAAGCCATACGTATCATTAAGCCTCCATAATGCCCCCAATCGGCAGGCCACCAATCTTGACTTTCTGTCATCAATTTTTTCAAGTCATTTTTTAGAGCTTCGAGATCCAGTTTTTTAAATTCTTCTTTGTAGTTAAAATTGACATCCGTAGGCGTTGTTTTGGTGTCGTGCTGATGTAAGATATCAAGGTTGAGTGCTTTGGGCCACCAATCCATTACAGAATGAGTGGTTTCTGTGTTGGCCCCATGATGAAAAGGGCATTTTCCTTTTGTTGTGTCCATAGTATTTATTTGTTTTAATTGTTTTTGAATTTGCCAGTTATTTGTAGTGTTATTTCTTTTACTTTAAATCCTTTAATTTTTTTCTTTGCAAAATATTGCGAAACTAATTTGTCTAGTTCAGGGTCTTCAAAATCTTCAATCTTATCTGTCTCGGTGCAGTATAAATGATGATGTGTATGCATAATGGCATCGTATCGCATAACATCCTTTTCATTTTTTACCTTCTTTATTAGTTGGTTTTCTATCAATGAGTCTAGCACTTTATACACCGTGCCTACTGATATATTAGGATGATTCTTTTTAATATAATCAATAATATTTTCCGCTGTGGGATGAGTTTTAAGTTTAGCAATAGCCTCGTATATAGCAACTCGTTGAGTGTGATTTTTTAGGCCTTTTGTTTTAAGTTGTTCTCGTATATATGCTGTTGTCATTTTTATAGATGATACATGAATACTCAAAGATAATTATTATCATTTAGAAGTAAATCTACTTTTGATACATACTCAACGTTGCACTATGAAAATAATCATGTGTTTGATGTCGATATTAATAAAATCAACACTTTGAAGCAATATTCTTATTATCAAATTGCTATCAATTTTCTCAATGCTATAACATGGATAGAATAAAGAAAGTGAGTATATTCTTATAGCAATTAATAGTTCTTGTACTGGCTTCGTTTACTTATTTGTATAAACCTATTTAGGATAAGCCACTACTCAATCAAAGTCATATATAAGAATATAAGTTCCCATAGAATCAATAGGCTTTCCATCTTTTTTGGCAGGAATCCATTTGGGCATTCTTTCAAAAAGTTCCCAAGCTTCTAAATCAAACAAAGGGTGCATAGACGTTCTAATAGAAACCATTTTAATGGTTCCATCTGCTTTAATCATATATTGAAGTGAAACTCCTCCTATAAACCTTTCATCTACGAGTTCAATAGGAAACTTCATTTTCGTATGCAAAAATTCATCTAATGCTAATTTGCCACCTGGGAATTCTGCAACTTGATAGTGTTCATCGTACTTTAGATTGTTATTGTAAAAAATAGTATCAATAATTTTATCTGAGTAAACTAATTTTGAAAAGTCTTTTTTATTTATAATAGTACAATTTTTATTATAATAAGTCCATATGCCTATAGGTGTTTTGTTTTTGAAATATTTTTCACTGATAAGACAGTTTTTTTTCAGATTTATAGCTTGAATAAATACAACACTGTCTTCATCTTCAGAATATATTTCTTTATACTTTGCATTTTTTTCAGTTGTTTTTTTTGTCAGTTCAAAATCTTTAAAGAAGGTTTCGGTATATCGTTGTGCATATGTGAAAAAACTTGTAAGTAAAAATGTTAAGGTTAGGAGTCGGTTTTTCACGAATATATTATGAATAATAAATCTCAAATTTATTAAATTTAAAAGTAAATTTAATGTTGATGTTTGCTATTTTTTTGGGGTTTTATTTTAAATCTTTTTTTGAAAAAAAATAATAATTGAGCTTAGTTAAATTTAAAGTTATACGTTATGCTCGGTAGGATAGGGAAAATGGATATTTGTTTTACTTTTAGTTGTATACCATTGCTATTGTTTAAGCCGCCATCGGTATCAAGATAGATGATGTAGGGATTTTGTCTGCTGTAAACATTGTAAATTGAAAAAGTCCAACTGCCCTTTAGTTTCTTTGTAGATTTTGGCTTGGGCGTATATATGGCTGCTAAATCCAGTCTGTGATAGGGAGGTAATGGATAGTTGTTGAGTTTTTCGTAGTTCTGATATATGCCATTATCTATTGTATATAGCGATGTAGGTAATGTAATTCGATTGCCCGATCCAAAAACAAACACACCCGAAATGCTCCATTTTTTATTGAGCTCATAGGTAGAAGTAACAGATATATTATGTCGTTGGTCGTATTTGGCCAAATAGTCTTCACCATTGTTGAGTTTGGGAAAGTTTCTATAAGTCCAAGCCAAGGTATATGCAATCCAGCCTGTCCATCGGCCTTTGGTTTTGTTTATAAAAAATTCAGCACCATAGGCATGTCCTTTTCCAAATACAAAATCGTAATCTACATCACGAAGTGAAGAGGGTACATATCCTTCTCTAAATTCGATGAGGTTACGCATGTCTTTGTAATAGACTTCTACTGAGGTTTCTAATTTATTGTCTAAGAAATTTTTAAAATAGCCCAAACTATATTGCCACGCATTTTGTGGTCTGACAAAATAAGAACTTGGACTCCATAAATCGGTAGGAAGGGTAGAGCCATTGTTGGTAACCAGGTGTAGATATTGATACGTTTTTGCTATACCTAATTTTAATGATGATTTATCGTCTATCTGAAATCGAGCATTGAAACGAGGTTCAAAGCCACCATAGGATTTTGCTATTTGTCCGGCTTTATATTCTACACTATCTATCGGTTTGTCTAATGCATTAAAGCTATAGCGTTTGTATGGTCCTACTTGAAAAAATTGAGAGTAGCGCAATCCAGCATTGATTTTAATTCGGATTCATAAATAAAATTAATCTAATACATAAATGCCAATTTCATGAGCATACTTTTTATATGTCGTAATCGGACTTATTTCTTGACCATCTACTTCACCTCGTATGGTGCTTGGTGTAAAGGTGTGGTAAATATAATTGGCACCTCCTTTAAACTTGTGATTAAATTTGCTATAGTAATCTAAATCTACCTTGCCACTCCAATCTTTTACACCCGAAAAGAGTTGAAATTTAAAATTGCGTTGTTCGCCATTGAATGTGAATTTATAATCGTTGTAATTTAGGGTTGTATTCATGAATAATTTATTATTAAATTCATGGTTCCATCGAAAACTTCCAGTGGCATTGCCCCAAGGCACATCGAGGTTAAAACTTCGTTCTTTGTTTTTGAATGTAAATACATCTTTACCTAAATAGCCACTGAGATAAATTCTATCTTTTTTATTGATGATATAATTCATTTTGGCATTGAGGTCATAAAAATAATAGCCAGAACCCTTGAGTGAGCTTGTGCTTTTTACAAAAGGTTTTACTAATGCATCTATATACGTGCGTCGAGCACTCAGCATAAAGGAAGCTTTATTTTTGATAATAGGGCCTTGTATAGAAAGTCGTGAGGCTATTAGGCCTATTCCACCTTCTACTTGATATTTTTTATTATTGCCTTCTTTCATGGTGATGTCTACTACAGAAGATAGTCTGCTTCCGTAGTTGGCTGGTGCAGTGCCTTTGATAAGTGTTACACTCTTAATGGCATCGCCATTGAAAACTGAAAAGAAGCCAAAAAGATGCCCAGTATTATATACTACGGCATCGTCTAAAAGGATTAAATTTTGGTCGGGGCCACCACCTCGTACATAGAAGCCACTTTGTCCTTCGCCAGCAGAGCTCACGCCAGGTAGCAACTGCAATGACTTTAAAACATCCACTTCGCCCATAATTACGGGTAATTTTTTTATATCAGACATCGACAATTGATGCATTCCCATTTCTGTACTCTTTACATTTTCATCTTTGCGAGTATCTTTTATGACTATTTCTTTTGCGGTAACACCTTTTGGATATAATTCAATATTTAATTTTTTATCTGCTTCCAAATTGATAGTTAAAATTTGTGGTTCATAGCCCAAATAAGAAACTTTGATTGTGTAAGTGCCAGGAGCAACCGAAATGGAATAAAAACCATAGCTATTGGCATTAACTCCTTTTTTGAGTTCCAAAATGCCAATATTAGCTGCCACTAAATTTTCTCCGCTTTGTGCATCTTTGATGTATCCACTCAGCGTTACCTTAGAAGATTGTGCAAACGAAAAAATGGATATAAAAAGGAATATAACTAGTAATAAATATTTCATGCTGTGAGTGCGTGTTTATATAAGGCTGCAAGTTACATATAGATTGAATAGATTCTGAAAATTGCTCTATAAAAGATACACATATTGTATAGGCGGAAGAAATGTATGAATAGCGGATAGCATAATGAGTAAAATGGCGATTATTTTTTACTTGTTATATTTGTTTGTTTTGAAGAGTAATCTATATTCATATACATGAGAAAATTCTTTTTTGACATATTGTATCTACACAAGGGCGAGGCTGACAAGCAAGCCACGCTTGAGTATGTAAAAGAAAATATACATTTTTCGGGCTCTACCTTATGGATATTAGCTTGTGCTATTATAATTGCTTCTGTGGGACTCAATGTTAATTCTACAGCAGTAGTGATAGGTGCTATGTTGATATCACCTTTGATGGGTCCTATAGTAGGAGCTGGCTTTGCATTGGGTATTTATGATTTTGCGTTGCTAAAAAAATCAATTTATAATCTTCTTACCGCTACTTTGGTAAGTTTGTTGTTCTCATTTTTTTATTTTTATATTAGTCCTTTTAAGCAAGCGCAGTCTGAATTGTTATCTCGCACCTCACCCAATATTTACGATGTACTTATTGCATTCTTTGGTGGTTTGGTAGGCGTTATAGCTATTACTCGTGTAGAAAAAGGCAACCCCATACCCGGTGTGGCTATTGCTACAGCTTTGATGCCACCACTATGTACAGCAGGCTATGCCTTGGCTACCGCAAAATGGACTTATTTTTTTGGTGCATTATTTTTATACAGTATCAATTGTGTTTTTATTGGCATAGCCACTTTTCTTATTGTTAAATACTTAAATTATCCTACCGTAAAGCAATTGGACGCTCACATCCAAAGAAGAGTCCGTATAATCATTTCTTCACTCATACTTATTGTTTTATTGCCAAGCGCATATTTTGCGTTTGTACTATATGGCGAACAAAAATTTCTTGAAAAAGCAAACGATTTTATTGAAAAAGAGTGTGCTATAGATGGCAAAACGCTGGTTTATAAAAAAATAAATTCAAAGTCAGAACCCAAAACTATAGAATTGGCTTTTTTGGACAAATCTTATTCTGAACAGGAATTAGAGGCTATACAAACAAAAGCATTGCAAAATGGCTTAGAAAATACTAAAATTATTATTCGCAAAAATTCGCAAGATAATTTGCAAGTTTTCAAAGATGATATATTGAATGAAATAAATAAGCAAGACAATGAATTAAATGTAAAAGATCAAATGATAGCCGATTTGCAAAATAAGCTGAATCACTATACGTTTGATAATTCCCAACTCTTGACCGAAATTAATGTTCTATTTCCAACCATAAAAAGCATTTCGCTTTCTACTCAATCTATGAAAAGTACAGATAGTGTATTTGAAAAAACAATTTTATTGTACCAAAGTGAAAAGCCTTTGAATAGTAAAGAATCTACTTCCTTGGCACATTGGTTAGAAGCAAAACTACAACTCAACAATATAGACCTTTTAGAAGTACAATAGTATATGCATATTTATTTTTCTTTAATTATACTTATTTGTTTATCGGCTGGCTTTGCTTATATCAATCATCGTTTTTTAAAGCTACCCTTTGTCATAGGTTTATTTTTTTTATCCACGCTACTTTCTTTGTTTGTTTTGAGTTTTAAGTATTGGCACAATTTGCCATATGAAGAGGTAAAGAGTAGTATTGAAACGATGCCTTTAAATAAAATTATTTTAGATATCCTTTTAGGATTTCTACTATTTGCAGGTGCAATGCATACCGAATGGAATGGATTAAAAAGTCAAATACGACCTATAGCCATTTTTGCCATTTTTGGAGTTATACTATCTACATTGATGATTGCATCTTTGTTTTATTTTATTGCTCAAGCTATACATATAGACATTCAATTTATATATTGTTTGCTATTTGGAGCACTCATATCGCCTACAGATCCAATAGCTGTTTTAGGTATTTTAACCAAGGCCAAAGTGCCAAAACGTACTGAATCTATCATAGTAGGCGAAAGTCTTTTTAATGATGGTATTGGTGTTGTTATTTTTATAGCGTTATTAGAGACATTGCATTCAGGAGGTTTTAGCATGCAGCATGTTCTCAATTTGTTTTTAGTAGAAGCGGTAGGAGGTGTGTTGGCAGGTTTGCTCATGGGATATGTTTTACATCTTTTATTAAAATCTATAGATCACTACGAAACTGAAATTTTGCTCACTTTAGCTTTCGTTATGGGTGGTTATGCTCTATGTAATTTCATACATATATCGGGTGCTTTGGCCATGGTAGTTATGGGTTTAATGGTTGGGAATTTTAAACAAAATGTTGCCATGAGCGATGTGACGCAAGAATATTTACATAAATTTTGGGAATTGATAGATGTAATTTTGAATGCGTTATTATTTATTCTGATTGCTTTTGTTTTAATTGTAATCGAATTTAAGCCAAGCTATATTTTACTATCCTTAGTATCTGTGATTATAGTATTACTTTCTCGAATTGCAATAGTGTATTTGCCACATATGCTTTGGCCAAAATTATTAAAATTAACAAATGCAGATGCTCGTATCATTTCATGGGGTGGGCTAAGAGGTGGTTTGTCATTGGCTCTTGTATTGTCTTTGCCCGATAGCGAAAATCAAGAACTGCTGTTGATAGCAACTTATTTTTGTGTATTGTTTAGTATATTAACACAAGGACTTACTATAGAACGATTAGTGCAATATAAAAAAGAAGAATAACTGCATTATTATTTTTCGTCCCAATACTTGATGCCTCCAAACAAAGCATCCTGAACATTTATAATTCTTCTTTTTCTAAAATCGGTATTTGCTTCATGCAAAACTGCAACAAGTTTATAATTGTATATATCTATAGATTGAATATCTAAAGGACTAAAGGTATAAGATGCTATAGTCCCCAAATCGTTAGATTCATGCAACGAGATTGGCACTCCAACAATAGAATCTGGATAAATATTTGTAAAAATATTTTTGTGAAAAAAAGAAGGGGATGCATCAACTTGAAAAATATGTTTAATACTATCTCTAACTACATAGAGGCTAAGACGAGTATTGCTTGCAAAAGGTTTTTTATATGCAATATAAACAGTTGCATAAGCTTCTTGTCGTTCATTGATGCCTGATTGCATTGCTAAAGCTGCAGAGGATTCTTGGTTAATTTGTTGATCTATAGATTGAAACCAATTGATAGGGGTCATCCAAATACGATTGTCTTCTTGATTTATAGTATTAAAAGTCAAATGTCTATTTGCTGCACCCACAGGAATATTTATATAACCGCCTAAATAATCACTAATATCTTGTGTGGTGCTATTACTCAACCAATCATTTAAGTGAAAAGTGCTGATTTTTATTCGATGAGGATATTGTTTTTGTATAGAATCTAATAATTGAGTAGTTGATACTGTAGCATTGCTCCATTCAGCTTGTACATTTTCTAATAATATATTTTGAACAAAAAAACTGGGGACTACCTCTAAAACATTGTTTTTGGGTACAAAAGGATTTGTGCGGTTGCACGAAAAAAAGAGGAATGATAGAATCCAAATGAAAAAGGTATAACGCATGAATTTTTAAAGTTACAAATTTATATGTAAACTTTTAAACAGAATACAGCATTTTTGCATTGCAATATGTTACTATCACTCAATGGAATCACATTTGAATTTGGTTCCCGCATTTTATTAGAAAATGCCTCATGGCATATATACGAAAACGAACGTATAGGTCTTATAGGTCCTAACGGCACTGGAAAGTCTACATTATTAAAAATTTTAATAGGCGAGTATAGTGTTTCGTCTGGAGAAGTAATAAGAAGTAAAAATCTACAAATTGGCTATTTTCATCAGGATCTTCAAAGTTTAGAAAGCGACGAAAGTATCTTGCAAGTAGCCAAAGGTGCTTTTGCAAAGGCTTTAGCATTAGAAGCCGAAATAAAGCAGTGCGAACAAGATTTGCAAGAAGAATACAATGAAAAGGAAGCACATCGCTTAGCAGATTTAATACATGAATTTGAGATTGCAGGAGGCTATGAAATGGACTATAAAAGTGCTGAGGTATTGGAAGGTTTAGGTTTTAAGACTATAGATTTGAGTAGAAGTTTTAAAGAGTTTTCTGGTGGTTGGCGTATGCGTGTATTGCTTGCCAAAATGATTTTACAGCATCCTGAAATTTTACTGCTCGATGAGCCTACAAACCACTTGGATTTGCCGTCTATAGAATGGATAGAAAAATATTTACAGGGATATGAAGGTACTATCGTTATTATCTCACACGATCGGTATTTTATAGATAAAATGGTTACTAAGGTCGTAGAGATAGCTCAGCAAACTTTGCACCACTATACAGGCAATTATTCTTTTTATGAAAAAGAAAAAGCGATGCGCTTGGAATTTCAGCAACGCGAATTTGAAAACCAGCAGGATTATATCAAACAGCAAGAACGCTTTATAGAGCGCTTTAAAGCCAAAGCTTCTAAAGCTACTCAAGCACAGAGTTTAGTAAAAAGATTAGATCGCTTAGATCGTATAGAAGCACCTATAAGCGAAACGGCAGCCATACATTTTAGATTTGGAATAGCACAGCAGCCAGGCAAAGTTATTAGCACATTTGCTAAAGTCAGTAAGGCGTATGGAGATATAATGATCTTAAACGAAGCAGATGCAGAAATAAATAGACAAGAAAAAATTGCGCTTATAGGCGCTAATGGAAAAGGAAAATCTACCGTATTGCGATTGATAGCACAATCAGAACAATTTGAAGGACATATACAAGGCGGACATCAGGTGCAGCCGGCTTTTTATGCGCAGCATCAGTTAGAAGCATTGCATGGCGAAAATACTATTCTCGATGAGCTCAATGCTTGTGGAAGTGGAAAAACTGAAATGGAACTTCGAGCCTTAATGGGATGTTTTTTATTTAGAGGCGATGATGTATTTAAAAAAATAAAAATACTTTCAGGTGGCGAAAAAGCAAGGGTAGCTTTAGCCAAAACTATAATTAGTAAAGCCAATTTTTTATTATTGGATGAGCCTACCAATCATCTGGATATCGCTTCGGTCAATATGCTTATAGAGGCAATACAACAATACGATGGCACCGTTATATTTGTTTCGCATGATAGACATTTTATCAAACAAGCAGCTACTAAAATTTGGGAAATCATAGACGGGAAAATAAAAGAATTTAATGGTCCTTATGATGAATATATTATACATACTGCCACATTGCAAAAAAAACAGCAACAGCAATCCGAAACTAAAATAGAGATAGTACAGGCTATTCAAGAAGCTAAAGCAGTAAAAGAAAATACCAGTGCATACAAGCAGCAACAAAAGGAAGAAAAAAAAATAAAAAATGCTTTTGCAAAGGCTGAAGAAAATTTAAAAATGCATCAGGAAAAATTGAAACAGTTAGAAGCATTGTTAAGTAGCCCAGAAACCTATGCTGATAAAGATTTGTTTATAAAAACTGAAAAAGAGTATACTGCTATGAGTGATGAAGTAAAAAAACTCCAACATGTTTATGAAAATTTATTTGAGCAGTTATTGTCATTAGAGTCTTAAAGGTTTTTAGTATCATAAAAAGTTTGTATTTTTGAGTAAAATTTATAAACCATGAAAAAATTATTCTTCTATTCCATTAGCATGCTTAGCCTTGCTTCATTATTCTTATTATCTTCTTGTAGCAAGATAAAAGACAAATTACAAACTAATATCACAATGAAAAATGCTGATATTGAATTTACAATTCCTATTATTTCGAGCACAGGTACGGTTTCAGGTGGCGAAGAAAATGTGTTGGTTAATATTGATAGTTTACTAAAAGCAAACAATGCCGAATATGCGGTAAACAATATTAAATCTGTGCATTTAAAAAGTTGTACTATTTCTATGGTAGATGGCGATGCTAACAATAATTTTTCTGCATTGGAAGCATGCAATGTTTCTTTTCATGCTAATACAAATACAACAGATATTACGCTGGCTAATGTAGAGAATAATCCAGATGTAGAATCTTATAATTTAAGTTTGCCGATCAATACTGATATTGACTTTAAAGATTATTTTAATGCTACAGAATTTACTTATCGTTTTTCTGGAACAGCTCGAAAAACGACTACAAAAGAAATTCATTGCAAAGCCAATATTGAATACACCTTAACGGTGGGTCTGTAAGAAAATTATTGCATTTCTTTCTTAAGGCAAGATATTAAGTATTCGTATTGCTCAGGACTATTATATAGCTGAGCCGAAATTCTTCCATAGATATTGTTGTCATCTGGAAATGCAAAAAATGGCATTTCAATCTTGTATTGTTCATAAAAATAGGTATTCAAAGCCATTGTAGTTGGGTATTTGTCAATTAGCCTTTTTAAATTTCTTATTGAAAATGTATAAAGATTACCAATCATATTTTCAGGAGCCGAAGGTTCTGTATCTAATATAGTAACTATTTTATTTCCATATTCCCAAGCCAACTGGTGATTATGTTTTTGAATTCCAGCCCACGAATCTGGAATAATATGTTCAAAAAAAGTGATTGCATCTTTAATACATACATAGGCCGAATAATCATGTGTGCCATCCCAAAGAAACTGAGACGACCAGTGATATTCTGTATTTTCAAAAGCAGCATTATAATGACTTATTACAAGAGCTTGTATGCCTGCCTGCAAAGATTTTTTTACATATAAAAAAGCGCTTCCCTTGGGAGAACAAATCCACTTATGGCAATTGCCTACATAAAAATCTGCATCTATTTCTTCTAATCTTAAATTCAACATGCCAGGTGCATGAGCGCCATCTAATAAAACTTTAATAGAGTGCTTATGCAAGAGTTGCACAATTTCTTTTACAGGAAAAATAATGCCGGTAGAGGATGTAACATGATCTATCATAGCAAATGAAGTATTGGGATTAATAGCTTCTTCTATAGCATGTATAACTTCTTCTTGCGATTGAATAGGAAAGCGTATTGTGACGATGTTTAGTTTGATATTATATTTCTTTGCATATACATTAATGGCATGTTTGCACGCTTCATAGGTGTGGTTTGTAATTAACCATTCAGTTTGTTCATGTTTTTCAATTGCATTCAATACCGTATTTACACCACTTGTAGTATTGGACATAAACACAATATCAGCGGCATTGCAGTGAAGAAATGTTGCCAGTTTTTCTTTAGATTCCATTAGTAAGTTTGGCAATTCATATACCATATGTCGTATGGGTTCTTCTTCCATACGAGTATGTAAAGTTTTTTGTTTTTCAATAACTACTTTAGGTGTAGCACCAAAAGAACCATGATTTAAAAAACATATAGAAGAATTTAAAGACCAATATTTAATAAATGTTGAGTATGGAGCTAAGTGCATTATTTTTTTTACAAACATAAACAAAAGTTACTCGAATACAAATTAGCTAAATTGTTTGCAACTTAGCCTATTTTTGCTACTATGTCATTAATGCAATCGCCTTTTTTGCTCTATGCCGACGACGAAGGTCAGATATTTGAAGATACCTCTTTATATGCTTTGGGAAGAACAGCCTGGGATGCTGTTGAAATTGATGTGCAAGATTGGATAGAACTTCCTGATGGTGGAAATTTATATCATTTGCCACAACGTAGAGGCATTGGCAAAGATGTACTTACAGGTGAGTTGCGCATTTGTGAAAAAGGGTGGGCAACTGCTGCTTTTATTCCCCCTGCCTATACTGGGTTTTATATAGCGGCCTATGAAACATTGCCCGAAGCTCCTACCTTGCCTCTATTTTGTTATACAGCAGTAGCTTGGCTCAATGATACTTTTTATGTACCAGCTGTGCGTATAGAACAAGATATTCGACAAGAGTGTAGTGGTTTTGATGATGTGAAAATTCAAGAAGGAGTTGTGAATCAATTAAATGCCTATAGTCATAATCGTTTAGTCAAGCATTTGGCCGAAAATTGTTGTATGACCTATCATTGTCCTGCTTCACGAAATTACTTTATGGGAAGATGGGAGTGCCCAGTACCTATATCACCAGCATGCAATGCAAATTGTATAGGTTGTATTTCGTTTCAGTCCGAAGAAGAAGATATTATATCTACACAAAATAGATTAGTGTTTAAACCAACAGCAGAAGAAGTAGTAGAATATACAGTGCCGCATTTAAAAACTGCACCGTTTCCTATTATCAGTTTTGGACAAGGATGCGAAGGTGAACCCTTATTGATGTGGCAAACTATTCGAGAGGCTATCATAGAAATTAGAAAACATACTGATAGAGGGAGTATTAATATCAATACAAATGGTAGTGATCCTAAAGCTGTAGAAGAACTAATGAAAGTCGGGTTGAATAGTATACGTGTTAGCACCAATTCGTTTTTGAAACCTATATATGAAGCCTATTACAGACCCAACAATTACGCTTTTGAAGACATTATTGAGTCTTTGCGTATCGTAAAAAAATATGGTGGGTGGACTTCTATTAATTATTTTGTTTTTCCTGGCATGACAGATAGTGTAGCAGAAACCGAAGCTCTTATAAATCTGATTAGAGATACACAATTGGATATGATACAATGGAGAAATTTTAATATAGACCCCGATTGGTATTTAGGAAAAATCAATATTCATGAGTCGTCGCCACATTATGGTGTAAGCCAAATGATAAAAATGATACGAGAGGAATTTCCGAATTTAAAATTTGGCTATTTTAATCCTCCTAAGGAACGTATGGCAGACTTTGAACATGGTTTTGCACATTAGTAGTGAAAAAAAATTAGTCCACAAGCTCTATAGTATTCATAGCTTGTAGCTCAAGAAGAGTTTGAAGAAATTTTTCATGTTGTAAATATGGAATGTCAACCTGGATGGTGCAAAAAAGGGCCATGTCCTGTGTAATAATTTCTGCTTGAAATTGTTTTATTACTCGCATTATGATATTCATATTTTCATAAGCAAGCGTAAACTTATAAGTTACTTTTATTTCCTTTTCAATAATTGCTACTTGTTCTAAAGCAAGTTGTGTAGAGGTTTTATATGCATGTATAAGGCCTGGTACACCCAAAAGAGTACCACCAAAATATCGAACTACTACAACTAAGCAGTTTGTCAAATTAAAACTATCTAGTTGGCCTAATATAGGTTTGCCAGCACTGCCCGATGGCTCTCCATCATCGTTGGCTCTAAAATCGTTTTTGTCAATGCCTAATCGATATGCGTAGCAAAAATGCACTGCTTTAGGGTGTTGGTTTTTTAAATTTTGTAGTCGTTTTTTTACATCATCTTTATTTGCAATAGGATAGGCATAAGCCAAAAATTTGCTACCTCTGTCTTTAAAAAGTGCTTCTGATACTTTGTCTATTGTATAGTATGTATGTTGTAAACTCATGCACGATCTCCCAAGTAAATAACGAGTATTGATAATATGGATAAAATAAGTCCTAAATAATTTAGTTTGGTCAATTTTTCTTTAAAGAAAAAAATGCCAACAAGACTAACTAAAAATACAACCCCAATATTGTTGATAGGAATAGTGGCACAGCTATTAAGACCTTTATGTTGCAAAGCTTTCACTAAAAAATAAATTGAAAAGTAATTTGGAATACCTAATATAATGCCAGATAAGAGGTACTTCCACTGAAAAGTACGTTTGCCAACAATAAAAGTATATACTAAATAAATAGTTCCAAAACTGGCTGCAACAAAAAAGCCTGCTATTAAATAGCTATTGGCAATATTATTTGTGATTAAGAAATTACGTTCTACATATTTCGTAAGTGTATCTATGATGCCACTACTAATAAAAAGAATGATGGGTAAAAGCCACTGGGTAGCAGAAGTTTGTAAATTTTCATCTTGCTTTTTATAAGTTATAAATACCACAGCAAGCAATGCAATGAGAATACCAAACATTTTTAAATAGCTGATGGGCTCTCTATATAGAAAAAATGAAAATAAAACAGGGATAACCATAGATAATTTGTTGGCCGTTTGAGTGACTGTAACACCTGCCTTTACGGAGGAAATAGCAATAATATTGAAAACGGAAATAAACAATGCTCCCATCATAATGGCCCACAAAAACCAAGGAGAAGACAAGGTGTTTATGGATAATGGAAAATAGCCTAAAAAGAAGCTACCTGTGATAACACAAGTCCAATAGTTATAAACAATACATTGAAATAAATCTATTTTGAGTTTATTTAAAACAACAAAAGCGATACCTAAATAAGCATTTAATAAAATTGACAGAAATAAGTATATCATAGACTACTTGGGTTTTCAAAAATATGTATTGTGTCGTCAAGAATGGAGAATGATTTTTTTAAAACTATATCAGGATTCAACTTTGGAGATTTGATGCCATCACCAAGTCGTATAGGAGATTGGATTCGGATTATTTCATCATATTTATTTTGTGCAATGCATTTTTCTAATAGTGCTGTACCACCTTCTATCAAAACAGATTGAACTTGCTGTTTGTATAAGTATTGAATTATAAATTCAATTTCGTTTTCGATATCGACAAAGATGCCTTCTTTTTTCTTTTTATTTTTATGAAAATAAAATTGAAAAGGATGGGGTTTTTGAAAAAAATATAATTCGGTTGACAAAGTAGCATCAGTGTCGAAAACTATATTAAAGGGTTTTATAGTTTCATCATAAAGTCTGCAATCAAGTTTTGGATTGTCGATTGCGTAGGTATTATATCCAGCCCAAATACCCATTACTTCTGAACGATTTTTGTGCGACCATCTGTCTGTTATTGCATTTGTAATTTTAGAGCTTTTATTCTTTTGCGATATAAAGCCATCTGCACTTTCTGCATATTTTAATATGATATAGGGTCTTTTTTTTATATGAAAGGTGTTGAATTTTTTATTTAATGCTAGACATTCTTTTTCTAAAGCAGAAAAAGATACTTGTACGCCATGTTCTTTTAAGCGTTGAATACCTTTGCCAGCCACTATAGGATTTTGATCTATACATCCTACAACCACATGAGGTATTCCCTTTTTTATAATCAAATCTGTACAAGGTGGTGTTTTGCCATAATGATGACATGGTTCAAGGGTTACGTATAACGTTGCTTTTGTCAATAGAACTTCATCTTCTTTTTTCACTGCATTTATGCAAGCTACCTCTGCATGCGCAAGACCATAGGCACTATGATACCCTTCGCTCAACAATCTATCTTCGTGCACAAGTACTGCGCCTACCATAGGATTGGGAGCTACACGTTGAGCACCCAACGTTGCTAACTGTATAGCATGTGCCATATATTTTTCGGAATGTATAGGCAAGTTTTTTTATAAATTTAATCCATGACCAATTCCACAATTTATTGCTTCGTCATAGCCAGCATCTGTGTGTCTAAGTACACCCATAGCAGGGTCATTGTGTAGTACTCGTTTTAATCTTTCGTCTGCATCGCTTGTGCCATCAGCTACTATTACCATGCCAGCATGTAGGCTATAGCCCATGCCTACACCACCACCATGATGAAAACTAACCCAACTAGCACCACCAGCAGTATTTATCAAGGCATTCAAAATAGGCCAGTCTGCTACAGCATCGCTGCCATCTTTCATAGCTTCTGTTTCTCTGTTGGGCGATGCCACACTGCCACAATCTAAGTGATCTCTTCCAATAACGATAGGGGCTTTTAATTCTCCATTTCTTACCATTTCATTAAAAAGCAATCCTGCTTTTTCGCGCTCTCCCATGCCAAGCCAACATATACGTGCAGGTAGTCCTTGAAACGCTATTTTTTCTTTAGCCATGTTGAGCCAACGAATGAGTCCTTTGTTTTCTGGAAATAATTTTTTTAGGGCCTCGTCAGTTTTGTAAATATCTTCGGGGTCGCCACTGAGTGCTACCCATCTAAATGGTCCTTTGCCTTCACAAAATAAAGGTCTTATATAGGCTGGTACAAACCCAGGAAAATCAAACGCATTTTTTATATCCCGTTTATCATGTGCTTGCCCTCTTAAATTATTTCCATAGTCAAATGTGATACTGCCTTTTTGTTGTAGTGCTAACATGAGTTTTACATGCTCTGCCATGGTATCTAAACTTTTTTCAATATAGGCTTTAGGGTCTTTTTCTCTGAGTGTATTGGCATTTTCTACGCTATAGCCTACAGGGTAGTAACCTATCAGTTCGTCGTGAGCAGATGTTTGGTCAGTAAGAGTATCAGGGATTATATTTCGTTCTACTAAGCGAGAAAGTAATTCTACTGCATTGCACACTACACCTATAGAAATGGCTTCTTGTAGTTCTTTTGCACGAAGTGCTTCGTCTATAGCCTCGTCTATATTTTCGTAATATTTATCAATGTATTTGGTTTCAATTCTTTTTTTAATACGCCATGCTTCTACATCGGCTGCTAAGCAAACGCCTTCGTTCATTGTGATAGCCAATGGTTGAGCACCACCCATGCCGCCCAAACCAGAGGTTACATTAAGTGTGCCTTTTAAAGTGCCTTTAAAATGTTTTTCGGCCAAGCTCAAATACGTTTCATACGTGCCTTGAACAATTCCCTGACTGCCTATATATATCCAACTTCCTGCTGTCATTTGACCATACATCATAAGTCCTTTAGCATCTAGTTCTCTAAAGTGGTCCCAGTTAGCCCATTGGCCCACCAAGTTGCTATTCGCAATGAGTACTCGAGGTGCATCTTTGTGGCTTCTCAATATGCCCACTGGCTTGCCACTTTGTACCATAAGGGTTTCATTTTCTTCTAATTTTTCTAAGGAAGATAAAATTTTGTCGTAGCTATCCCAATTTCGAGCTGCTTTGCCCAAACCACCATAGACAATTAACTCATCGGGTCTTTCGGCTACTTCGGGGTCAAGATTGTTTTGAATCATTCTATAAGCAGCTTCTGCTATCCAATTTTTACAGTGCAACTGGTTACCTGTTGGTGCTTTTATTTGGGTATGTTGATACGACATGTAATGTTATTTTTTTAATGAAGGGCAAAATTAATTCATTATGCACAATTTGTTTGTGTACAGTTTATTTGTTTGATTTTTTATTTCTATAAAATAAAAACCCGATGGCAAATTGGCAGTGTTATAGGCCTGGTTTAGTTCTAATTTTTTTTCCCAAATAGTGACCCCAAATTGATTTTTTAAACTAATATAGCTATCCTGATTCGAGTTGTCAGTAGAAAGCACTTTAAAATAAGTATGCGTTGGATTAGGGAAAATTGAGTAAGAAGGTTTTGCATCTTCTAATTGTATTTGCTGAGTTTGTGTTACTAATGTACAAGCACCTAATGCTATTTCAGATTGCATGATATCTGTGTATAAGCTTCGCTTGATGCCCAAACAATATTCGCCAGCTTTAATTGTTTTAGCATATATATTGCCACGTCTATCTGTAATGCTACCAGGTTGTAAGCTATCTGCAATGGGAGCCCAATCTTCTTTGCTGTTTTTTCTATAAAAAATATGTATGCTATCTTCTGTATTTTTGAGCCAATTGCTATCTAAAAATTGATTTGGAGCAAAAGCATCATATCTAAATTGAAGTAGGCCTTCTATGTTTTGTTCATCAATTGTTTGTATATTCCAATAACGATTATTGTGCAATACATATCCATTGGCATTTTGTTTAAAACGGTCAGGAGCTACCCAATGGTGTTCAATTCGTAAAAATGAAGAATCTGTTACGGTTTTAATTATGGCATTGCATTTTGCTTGTGAAAAGCTTTTTGTGCCCACACTTTTTATTACTTGTTCTTCGTCGCTTATGGCATCGCTTAGTTTATAGTTGGGGTCTAATACAGTTAGCACAGGTTCAAAAGGCAGTTTGACAAAGAAGTCCATACACTGATTAATAAAGTGCAACGTGTAAATATGAAGATTCCATTGTGCATCATAAAAGCCAATTTCCATTGGTACTTGTTGAAAATAATGTGTGTTGTGATGTTTTCGTTGTCTCAAAAAAGTATGCACTTCATAAAGGTTGTTATTCAACTTCACTTGTTGAGAATCAATAGAAAAATGAGGGAAACCAGGCGATAATATCCAATCGTCAAAAAATGGTTGCATATTTTTTCCAGTATATGAAGTCAAAAAAGTACTTAACTGTTGAGTAGAAATAGACTTAAATTTATTGCTGTCAATAAAAGCTTTAAGGCTGGCAAAAAATAAATTTTCACCGAGATAGCTGCGAAGTGTATGTAGCATATCTGCACCTTTGTTATAAACTGTGGTGCCGTATGTATGTAATGAATCTATTGGTGATACAGCCTTATAGCCATCATCGTTTATATGTGCAGAAGAGAGAACTTGATAGTGATTTGATTTGTAATCATCTATATAGCTGTTATAGCCGCTTACTTGTTCGGTGTGTAACATTTCGCAGTATGAAGCAAAACCTTCATTGAGCCACATATCTTCAGCACTGCTACAAGTAACTAGATCGCCCCACCAATGGTGTGAAAGCTCATGTGCTATTAAAGTTTGGTAGGATAAAGTGCCATCAATATATGGAATGCCAATATGTATATTAGTAGCATGTTCCATGGCTCCTGCATTGAAGGGTACTAAAGTAAATCCTACACGACTCCATTGGTAAGGACCAAAACGAGATTCGAGCATTGTGTAGGAGTCTTGTAAATTTGCAAAAGAGCCTTTAACATTGCTTGTATCACTTGCTTGACAGGCAAGTAAGGCTTGTTTGCTTCCTTGCATACCATTGAGCGTTTGAGTAACCCATACATATTGACTTACTGATACAGAGGCTAAATAACTTGGAATTTCTTCATCCAATTTCCAATGCCATATTTTTTCATTGTTTTGTGTAGTTGATGAGTCTATAAATAAGCCATTGCAGACAGCCATCTTATCGTTTTGAGTTGTTATAAAAAATTCATAAGGAGTGCGTTCCACAAAATTATCAAAACAGGGATGCCAGGTTCTGCCAAAACTATGAGGTTGTGCATTAAAGCCAACACCCATCTGAAAAGCATAATTGCCTACAAAACTAAAACCTCCCCAAGTGGCATCACTTATAGGTACACCATGATAAAAAATAGTATACAGTGCGGTGTCGTTGTTTTGAAGTGTGATATTATTTATTACTGTCAAAGTCTGACCAATATGATTAAAGCTTGCTGATGTGCCATTCATCCATACGCTATCTACGGTAAGGCCCTCTAAATCAAATAACACCTGATTGATATTATTTTGTTTACTACGAATAGATATGGTGGCTTTGGCATTAATATTTTTTGAACTAAAATCTAATATATCCATTTCTATTATAGTTTTGCGTATATCTATGCTATCACTTCGAGAAGCGTTGGCGCTCCAAAGTGTATGGCTTGACAATAAACAAATACTAAATACGAGTGATAAGAAGAATTTCATGTGCTATACATTTTGGCTTAAAAATACACATTTTATTAGGTTTCTTAATTCTTTTTGAAAGCAAAGTATTACTGGCCCAAAAAGATACTCTAGTGGTCTTGCATGGTGTACAATTAGATGAAGTGATGATTAGAGAAGTACAAAGTGGTTTTGACGTTCAAGCTTTTATTAATAAAATTCGTCAAGATACTACTTTCTACAAGGCATTTAAAAATTTACATTTACTGCCTTATACATTATACAATGATATTGATATTTTAAATAAAAAGGAAGAAACGAAGGCTTCTTATAATAGTATTGCTTACCAAGTTCGTAAAAAATCTTGTCGTAGTATGACATTTCAACATGTAAAAACTAAAGGAGATTTTTTTGATAAAAAGGGCAACTATAATTACTATACAGCCAAGTTGTATGCACATTTATTTTTTCCCAATGGCGAAGTGTGCAATGAAAATAATATAGTAGCCAAAGACAAACCTTATAGTGGTACAGAAAAATATGAAGAACAACTTCGCATTTTGATATTTAATCCAGGACAGCCTATACATGGTATTCCTGGCATTGGAGATAATGTAGCTATATTTGAAGAGCCAACCAAATCAAAATATACTTTTAGATTGCGAAAAGAAGAATTAAATGGAATCATGTGTTATGTTTTTACCGCTTTTCCCAAAAAAGAATTTAAGGAGCATCTTGTTATAAATGAATTGACTACTTGGTTTTCAGAGCAAGACTTTAGTATCATTGCAAGAAATTATTCTTTATCCTACAAAACTTGGTTTTATGATTTTGATGTCAACATGAAGGTTAAATTGAAAAAAATAAATTCATATTTAGTACCTTATGAAATAAGGTATCAAGGGAATTGGCATATGATATTGAAACAAAGAGAAAAAGCAAATTTTACCGCAATTTTTACTGATTTTGAAGGATAATTTTTATTTTTAACGCATGTATATACGTGTAATAAGTATTTTTTCTATTTTATGTATCTTGACATTTCAAAGTCAAGGAATAGATAAAAGGAAAAAACGATATAAAAAAAGGAAAGCAAAAACGACAACAACCCAAAAAAGCACTGTGCAACAAGGTACTATAAAAACATACCAGCCTAATACTATGAATACCTTGGCGTTGTGTCAAGAGTTGGGTTTGCCAAAATGGTATTTAGCCATTGTGAAGGGTTTCGTTTTTCCAAACAATTTTCAGGCTCCTTCTTCCTATCGCTTGACTACATTTAACCAAAGTCAAATGGATGAATATCTAAAGTCTATACCTTTTGAAGATTCTTTATCGAAAAATATAATACTACCTGTATATCTAAACAGAATGATTCCTTGCAAAACATTTGCTATACATCGTGTACAAACTATGGATCAAGCATTGCAAGATAAATATCCCAATATTATGTCTTTTGCAGGGCAAGAAGTAGGCAACCCCTATAATACAATTCGTATAGATTGCGATGGCACACAAACTAAGTTTATGATAACCTACGATGGCGAAGTTAGCTATATACATCCTTATGTTTTTCAGGGTAAAACATACTATGCGTGCTACTCTAAAAATGATCCCAATTTTTCAAAAGACAATTTTGAAAAGTAATTTTTTTTTAAAAAATATATAAAATCCAATGAAATTTAGAATTCTATTTCTCATAGTCATGAGCAGTTTGTTTTCAATTAAAAACTATGCTGATTCATTTTTTACCTTTGCTACCAATCAATATGTCAATGCAGAAGGTGAACAAACTATATTCCCTAACCATTATCAACTTGCGCAGTTAGACGTGGCTTCGTTCACACAGTTTCAAGTATTAATAGCACATGATGATGCATCTGCACAAACATTTATTGACTTACCAGCACCCGATGGCTCTTTTATGCATTTTAGAATATTTGAAGAGTCTATGATGGAGCCTGCATTAGCACAAAAATATCCTCAAATAAAAACCTATACGGCTGTTCATATTGAAAACTCTTGGATTACAGCAAAAATTGATTTTACTGTTTTTGGTTTTCATGCCATGGTGTTTGATGGTGAAAATACGTTTTATATAGACCCCTATAAAAATATGGATACTAAATGGTATATGGTTTATTATAAAAAAGATTTTAAAAAAGCATTGACACAAAGAATGCAATGCGATTTTGATGAATCCTCTATCGTTAGTGATTTGTCGCAAAACATATTAGTATTAGAAGATAATATTTTGCCAAGTACTTATAGTGCAGAAAAAATAAATGGTAGTGTCAAGAAAACTTACCGTTTGGCATTGGCATGTACTATAGAATATTCGCAAGCCGTTGGAGGCACTACACCCACTAAAGCCAGTGTGTTGAGCGCTATGACTACCACTATGAACAGAGTAAATGGTGTATTTGAACGAGAATTTAGTATGCATGCCAACTTAGTTGCTAATAATGATACCCTTATTTTTCTTTCAGGCACTGATCCATATACAAATGGAAGTGGAAGCGCTATGCTCGGTCAAAACCAAACTACTTGCACATCTCGTATTGGCAGTGCAAACTATGATTATGGTCATGTATTTAGTACTGGTGGCGGTGGTATAGCCTCACTTGGTAGTGTATGTTCTAACAGTAGCAAAGCACAAGGAGTGACAGGCTCTTCTAACCCAACAGGCGACCCCTTTGATATAGATTATGTAGCACACGAAATGGGGCATCAATTTGGCGGTAGCCATACTTTTAACTCTGTTACAGGTTCTTGTAGCGGAAATAGAAGCAATTCCAGTGCCTATGAAATTGGCAGTGGAACTACCATTATGGCTTATGCAGGCATATGCGGTAGCGATGATATACAACCTCATAGCGATGATTATTATCACATAAGAAGTTTAGAACAAATGACTGGAAATAATGTAAGTACTTGTGCTACTACAGTGGCTTCTAATAATATAAATCCAACTTTATCAGCGATAGGGCAAACATATACAATACCCTATAGAACAAATTTTGAACTAACAACTTCAGCTACTGATCCGGAAGGCGACCCTATGACTTTTTGTTGGGAAGAATGGGATAGAGGTGGTAGCGGTAATGCATGGGATGCTACTACAACTATAGCTCCAATTTTTAGATCGTTTAAGCCCATAGCATCGAATACTCGTATATTCCCTGCTCTTAAATATGTGCTACTCAATCAAGAAAGTTATCTTGGTGAACTATTGCCAGACAATGCTCGTGAACTAAAATTTAAATGCACGGTTAGAGATATACGCAATGGCTATGGCACATTTTTTACAGCAACAGATACCCTACGATTAAATGTAGTTAATACAGGAAGTAATTTATATCGAGTTACAAGTCAAAATACAAATGGCATTACATGGAATGCCTATGGTACTGAAACGGTTACATGGGATGTGGCTGGTACAAATTCAACACCAATCAATGCTTTGAATGTAGATATTTTTCTAACCGTAGATAGTGGAAAAAATTGGATTTTATTGAAAGGTAATACACCAAACGATGGAAGTGAAATAGTTGGTGTTCCTAATTTATTAAACTCATCAGCTTGTAGAGTAAAAGTTAAAGCATCAGACAATGTCTTTTTTGACTTGAATGATAAATATTTTAGTATAAAATCTGCGGCAGCAGCAATACCAAATATTTCTTCAAACCAAGTAAACATTTATCCAAACCCAGCCAACGATGTTTTGACGATACAAGGAAAAGAATATTCTTTATTCGAACATCAATATGCGATAATAGATTTGACAGGCAAAACTTTAGTAAGTGGGCTTAGCCAAAATGATAGAGAGATAAAAATTTCCTTGGAGGGTCTTAGTGCTGGAGTCTATTTTTTGAAGGTATGGAATCAAGAAGGAGCTGAGTACCAACAGAAATTTATAAAAAAATAAGTAGCAAATAAAATTAATTTGATAAGCCAACTAGTTTGTCATTTATACATATTATATTAGTAAAAATATTAAAAGCATGCATCAAGAACAAGACACACAATTAGAACAAATACGCAATTTTAAAGGTACCTACCCAAAACAAATATGGGGCTTATTTTTTACTGAAATGTGGGAGCGTTTTAGCTTTTATGGTATGCGTGGCATGCTTACATTTTTTATGGTGTATCAGCTGTTTATGGAAAGCAAAACTGCCAATCTACAGTATGGTGCTACACAAGCTTGGGTTTACGCTTTTACGTTTATTGGAGGTTTGTTTGCCGATAAAATTTTGGGATTCAAAAAATCACTGTTTTGGGGTGGTATATTGATGATTATAGGAAGTATCATATTGGCAGTTAATCCGCATGATTTTTTCTTTTTAGGTATTGCATTTAATGTAGTAGGAACTGGTTTTTTTAAACCTAATATTTCCAGTATGGTAGGCCAGTTATATAGCGAAGGCGATAGCCGAAGAGATGCAGGGTTTTCATTGTTTTATGCAGGTATAAATTTAGGAGCTTTTTTAGGAGGATTATTATGTATCAATATAGGAAAGGGCGAATATTTTTCTTCTATTATTCCTGAAAATATGCGTTGGAATGTAGCATTTGGTTGCGTAGCAGTGGTTATGACAATAGGATTAATTACTTATTTATTTACTCAAAAACAAATGGGCACTATTGGTCAAATGCCTTTGAGCATTAAAAATAATGCTAGTAAAAAATGGTATGAATACCTTGTTTATATAGGAGCTGCTCTGTGTATTCCTTTGGTTATGGTGATGGTAAAAAACACGCACTATACTGACATCTTTATGGCTATTATTGGTCCTTTTAGTTTATTGTATTTGTTTTTTGAAATGAGAAATTTTACAAAAGCAGAAAATCGTAAATTAATTGCAGCATTGTTTTTTATTATTTTTTCTGTTGTATTCTGGGCAATTTTTGAGCAAGCTGGAGGTTCCTTGAGTTTGTTTGCTGCAGAACACTTAAATAATAAACTACTTGGTGGATTAATGACAACAGACCCTAATGGCGTTAACAATTCAGCAAATTCGTTGTTTGTTATAGTTTTTGCAGCTATAGTAGGTGTTGTATGGGTAGCACTGTCCAAAAGAAAAATGGAACCCAACACGGTAGTAAAATTTGGCATTGGGTTTCTTTTCTTAGGTATAGCTTATTTTATATTTTATGCATTACGTTTTTCAGCAGATGCTGATGCCAAGTCGTCTTTAGATATTTTTACTATTGCATACTTTGTAGTTACACTAGGTGAATTGTGTTTGTCGCCTATTGGGTTGTCTATCATGACCAAATTAGCACCAGCCAAATTGCAAGGATTAATGATGGGTATGTGGTTTTTGGCGAGTGCCTATGGCCAATATGTTGGTGGTTTGTTTGGAGCAAGTATTTCACCCGACAATGCTGCTTCACCAATCGAAAAAATTAATACCTATACGGAAGGCTATTATCAATTTGCTTGGTATGCAATCGTAGCAGGTGTAGTGCTTATCGTTATTTCGCCTTTGGTGAGAAAATTAATGCAAGAAGTAAAATAAGACTTTCTTGAATTTTAAAGGTTTTATTTATCTATCAAATTAAAATAGATAGGTAGGGTATAGTAAACACTTACTTTCTCTCCATTTTGTTCGCCTGGTGTCCATGTGGGCATATTGCGTATAACTCGAATGGCTTCTTCATTAAAACCATATCCAACGCCTTGTACTATACTGATATTGTCTATCTTGCCTTCTTTGTTTACAACGAATCCTACGACAATTTTTCCTTCTTTATTTTCTTCTAAAGCTTGTTTAGGATATTTTATATTGGAGCTTAAATAATGCATGAGTTCATTTTCGCCTCCTGGAAATTCTGGCATTTTGCTCACTACATCAGGAATTATATTTGCGTCATTAACTTTTTCGTCCTTGATTTCTCTGTCATTCAATAGCGTACTTTTGGGTAGGGCATTCATATCCTTTCCATCTGTGCTGGGGTTATCGATAGCATTCGCTTGAGGTGTTTTTATAAGTGGTAATACATCACTTTTTTTGATTTCTTGTAGCTCATCGTCTTTTACTATTTTAAAATTTTTTATCAAAGGGTTTTTTATCTGAGGAGTTTTTTTTACACTTTTTACTACTTGTTTAGCTTGTCTTTCTTTGCTATTTGTTTTAGCCTCATATTGATTTTTTTTAGGTATCTTAATATCTTTAATGACATATACCTTTTCTTCTAATTTTCTGGATTCTATCACTTCTCTTGAAGACATATCGGCTATCAAAGGGAGCGTAAAAAGGGAAAGGCATGTTGTGAGTGCAATAAAGTTGCTTTTTTTAATCTTTGGTTATAGTTTTTGCGAAGTTCGTATGCACCATAGGCTTTATTTCTTTGTGCAAATACAATGTCAAGCATGTCTGTTTGGTTTTTTTTGGAGATTCTCATTATATATATATATTTGATGAAAAGTATATATCAAGACATAGTATAAATGTGTTTACAGTTATATTATAAACATCTCTTTATCTCTTGCTATTATATTGAAAGAAGGTATTGCGATAAAAAATACAAAATCAACAGTAAAACAGTATCAGAACGATTTTATTTAAATAGATTTATTCTTCTAAAATCTTTTTAGCTTTAACATAGGTTCGCCATTTTTCTATTACAAGCTCCATGTCTTTTGCTAATGGTACTTCAAATAGCATTTCTTTTTGTGTAGTAGGATGTATAAATCCAAGTGTTTTGGCATGCAATGCCTGACGTGGCAATATAGTAAAACAATTATCTACAAATTGTTTGTATTTGGCGTAAACTGTGCCTTTTAAAATTTTATCTCCACCATACATTTTATCATTGAATAAGGTATGTTTTAGGTGTTTCATATGCACACGTATCTGATGTGTGCGTCCTGTTTCTAATCGGCATTCAATAAGTGTAACATAATTAAATCGCTCCAGAATTTTATAATGTGTTATAGCATGTTTACCTTTTTCATCGCTGGCATCATATACCGTAAATATTTTTCGTTCCCTCTCGTGCCTTGCTATATAGGTATCTATAGTACCTTGCTCATCTTCAACATCACCCCACACCAGTGCATTGTATAATCTTTTGACTGTGTGATCAAAAAATTGTTTTCCTAAGTGTGAGCATGCCTGTTCAGTTTTTCCTAAAACCAGCAAACCCGAAGTGTCTTTATCTATACGATGCACCATGCCTAAGCGAGGTGGTAATGCAGCATTCAAGTTGTTTTTTTGAAAGTGAAAAGCCACTGCATTCAATACTGTACCTGTCCAATTTCCATGTCCAGGGTGTACCACCATATTATAGGGCTTGTTTATTACCAATACATCTTCATCTTCATATACTATATCAAGTGCAATGTCTTCTGGAATGATTTCGTTGCTATGTGTAGGCTTGCTTGAATACACTATAATATGGTCAAGAGGTCTTACTTTGTAATTAGCTTTTACTGCATTATCATTGACTAATACCATTTCTTTTTCTATAGCATCTTGAACTTTAGTTCGTGTTACGCCAACCATACGCATCATAATAAATTTATCAATCCGTGTTGCTTCTTGTCCTGCATCAACAGTAAGTTCTAAAGCTATTTTTTTCTCATCTTGTTCATCGTCTTCTTCTATTTCGTCTTGCCAGTCAGGATTTATATTTTCATTTGCCATAAAACAAAAGTAGTAGTATTCCAGTTTTTTATGCCATTATAATATATATACTTTCTTTTTTGATAGGTATTGGTGTATTGCTTTCTTCTTTTCCAAAAAATAAAAGTATTTTTGCTTTATGAATGTTAGCTTTGAAAAGCTAGGGCTTATACCCTATAAAGATGCATGGGAATATCAAGAAAATTTGTTGGCAAAAAATTTAGCTATCAAAAAAGCAAATAGAGATAGAGAGTTAAATCAAGTATTAGGAAATCAAGAAGAGACCGAAAGTTATTTGTTATTTTGTGAACATCCTCCTGTTTTTACACTCGGAAAAAGTGGATTGGAGGAACACCTTTTGGTAAATAATCAGTTTTTAAAACAAAAAGGAATAGAATATTATAAAACGAATAGAGGTGGTGATATTACATTTCATGGTCCAGAGCAATTGGTGGCGTATCCAATTTTTGATTTAGAAAGAATCAAACCTGACATTGTATTATATATGAGAAATTTAGAAGAAGTCATAATTCAAACTATGATGACTTTTGGTATTAAAACAGAAAGAAGCCAAGGCGAAACTGGCGTATGGATAGATACCGATATTCCTCATAGAGCGCGAAAAATATGCGCTATGGGTGTACCGCACCAGCCGTTGGATGACAATGCATGGATTTGCTCTAAATATCAACACCGATTTGAGTTATTTTGATATGATCATACCTTGTGGTATACAGCATAAAAAAGTAACCAGTATGGAAAAAAGAATTAGGACATAAAATACCTATGGATGAGGTTCAAAATCGTTTTAAAAGCAATTTGAAAAAAATTTTTAGAATTTCTATTCAAAACACTAACAAAGAGATTACATAATACGTATTACTAATAACAAAATAATTTTTAAACATGAAAAGGCTATACCGCTTTTATCGTTCTTTTTGGCTTTTAGCCAAGTAAAAGGACAATCAGCTTGCAATTTTGTAAACGATTGGGTTTCAATGCTACATTTACTTACAACTGGGTATTACCACTTATTTATTCAACTAGACAGTGTCCATTTTGATTATGGCGATGGTAGTTCGACTACTATACCAGACCCATCAATATCAATACACATATGTATACAGCACCAGGTCAATATTTGGTATGTTTAACTCGTTATTTAAGCCAAGTAGGTTCTACAAATGTCATATCATGTACCTATTGCGATTCAGTATATATTACTCAAGTAGGAGGATGCAACTTAAACGCTGGCTTTGTGCCAAGTGTTAGTGGTCTTACTGCTTCGTTTACTAATAATACCACGTGTTCAGGTTGTGCTACAGGTATAAACTATTCTTGGGATTTTGGAGATGGTAATTCATCTACAGCTGCTTCGCCTACACATACTTATGCCAACCCAGGTGTATATACTGTATGTGTATTAGCAACCTCTACGGGCTCTAACCCTACTTCTATTTGTGTTGATAGTGCTTGTGCTACTATTACTGTTGGTAATTCTACAACAGGCTGTGGTGCCAATGTGAATTTTTCTCAAACAGCCGCTGGCTTAAATGTATTATTTTCAAATTCATCTACTCCAAGCACTCCAACATCCGTTATTACAAGCTATTCTTGGGATTTTGGTGATGCTTCGCCTATTTCAAATGCTGTAAATCCAACACATAGTTATACTAGTGCTGGTGCATATACTGTTTGTTTAACTGCTTATAGTGTGGATACCTTGACTTCTCTAACTTGTGTTGATTCTTCTTGTCATACAGTAACAGTAAGCTCAGGTACATTACCTTGTAATTTAACAGCAAGTTTTACTCCAACTACACTAAATGGAAGTGTTTATACTTTTACGAATAACACCACATGTACGGGTTGTTCATCTACCTTGTATGCTTGGAACTTTGGAGATGGTGCAACTGCCAATAATGTGTCAAGCCCTTCGCATACATATACTGCCAATGGAACTTATAATGTTTGTTTAGTTGCAATTGGTAATATCAACTCGGCATCGCCTTGTTTCGATACTACTTGTCAGCAAATAACAGTTATATTATCTGGTATCAACGATGTATCAACTCAAAAATTGAACATCTATCCGAATCCAACTCAAAATGAGCTACATATACTATTGCCTCAATCGGTAAAACCATCTCTTGTTTCTATAATTGACCCAGCGGGTAGAGTTGTATTACAACAAGACATAAAAGAAACTACACAATCAAAAGAGGTTCTTTTGAATACTGATGCTTTATCAAAAGGTCTTTATTATATTAAAATGAAAACCAATCAAGGTACTATGATGAGTAGTATCATCAAAGAATAAAACCGTTATTATTTCTCCTTTAAGAGCGGTCTTCTATGAAGACCGTTCTTTATTTACAACAAATAGAAAATTGACTAACTAAATATTTAATTTTTTCATATTCTTGTTGTAATATTACATTGTAATAAAATAGTTAATCTAAATATGATTAAAAAGATACTTTTATTTCTATTGTTACCGGCTATCATGCAAGCTCAAAAGCACCACGAGGTGGGTGTATTTGGCGGTACATCAAGTTACTATGGAGATTTGCAAGAAAGACTTTTTCCAAATGAAGGCTATCGTTCTTGTGGAGGTATTACCTATAAATATTTTGTACATCCAAGTGTAGGATTTCGTTTTGGTGCTACCTATGCCAGCTTATTTGGGGCCGACAGTTTGTCCGAATCGCCCGCAGTAAAAGCAAGAAATTTAGATTTTCAAACAAATTTGTTTGAAGCTCATGGAGCTATAGAAGCCAACATGTTACCCGTTGATTTTGATGAATTTAAGTTTTCTCCCTATGTTTTTGTAGGACTAAGTTTGTTTTATTACAATCCCTATACTCAAATAGACGATGAAAAAGTATATCTAAGACCTTTGAGCACCGAGGGGCAAGGTTTGAGACAATATCCCGATAGAAGAATTTATAGCTTAGTCAATGTCGGTGTGCCTTTGGGTGGTGGTCTAAAAGTGTTAATTGGGAAAAAGGTATTTGTAAGTGCAGAATTAGGCTTCAGATATACAGCTACAGATTATTTAGACGATGTAAGCAAGTCTTATGTGAACTTAGATACATTATTTAGATACAAAGGAAAACAAAGTGTAGATCTTTCTTATCGTACTGATGAGTTGTCTTATTGGGATGGAAACTACCCTAATGACCAGTTTGTACGAGGCGATAACATGAAAAAAGATTGGTATTGGTTTGGAGGCATTAATGTGGCTATTTATTTTGAATCGTTTGGCAACTTAATGCGCTACAAAAAAACACGTTGCCCACGTAATGTACTTGGTAATTCACATTAACTTATTGCCTTATCTCCATATAATTCATTCCATATTTTTTGATAGTAAGCCTTAAAATTATTTTCTGAATTTGTAGGAAATGGAAAGCCTTTTGGTCCAGCATAAACAAATTTCTGATCCAAATTAGGATTTTCTTCCGCACGTATTCTGTCAAATTCTTCTAACCATACATCATAGTGCTCTATGAGTTTTTCGGCATCTTGGATTAATTCATTGGGTATTAAATATGCTTTTTCTAAAAGCAGGTCTCTAATTTTTTCGTTTCCTACCTTTAATACTTTGGCTTCCAAAAAAAGATTTGTTGCCCGATACCTTGCAAAGGCATTCTTTGTTCTATTTAATTGAATATTGACAGGGCCAAATAATTCGGATATTGCTTTTTCTTTCCATAAATAGGTTGACTTAAAAACAGTCATGTTTTTCTCAAACTGTTTTTTTACTTCGGCAGTTATGGTTTCTGTTTTGCGTTTTAGTATAGTGCCTATCAAGAGGCCTACAACACTACTACTTATGATAGAAGGTAATAAAAGGTCAAGTATAGATTTCATTGGATATGTGTATTGTACATAAAAGTAATATTAAATACACGAATACAAAAAAACAAGAGTCAGTGGTATAATAAAAAAACAAAAAAGTGCTATGTCTATCTCAGAAATAGCATTTCTCGGTATTTTGGTAATACCCAAAGACTATCTTCTACAATAAGTTCAAGCTTGTCAGCATGATAACGAATTTCATCAAAAAATACTTTAATTTTTTCGCAGTATGCCAAAGCTTTTTGATGTGTATTTTCTATTTCATTGGCTTTCTTACGTTCATTTATCATAGCTTCTACCAAATCACTTATTTTATTAATATGCTTAGAAATCACTTCAACTATTTCAATTTGAGATCTATAGGTTTCTTTATCTAAGCCTATTTCTTTTAATCCTTTGATATTCGTAATTAATTTATTTTGATAATTAATTGCTGCTGGTAATATGGAGTTGCTGGCTAAATAGCCTATCATACGTGCTTCAATTTGTATTTTTTTCACGTATTCTTCCAACATGATTTCATGTCTTGCTTCCAATTCTTTATTGAAGAAAATGCCGTGTGTTTCAAAGAGTTTTTTTACTTCTTCTTTTTCAAAAATATCTAAAGCAGAAGGGGTGTCTTTAAAATTGCTTAATCCTCTTTTGGCAGCTTCTTCGGCCCATGCATCGCTATAGTTATCGCCTTCAAAACGAATTTGTTTGCTTTCAGAAATATATTTTCTGATGACTTGCAAAAGAGCAATTTCTTTTTTCTCACCAGATTCTATTTTCTCATCTACTTCTTTTTTAAATGCAATAAGCGTATCGGCCATAATGGTGTTTAAAATAGTCATAGGCCATGCACAGTTTGCTGATGAACCAACCGCTCTAAACTCAAATTTGTTTCCCGTAAATGCAAATGGACTTGTTCTATTTCGGTCTGTATTATCCATCAACAAATCGGGGATGTGTTTGTGTATATCCATTTTCAGAATAACTTCATCTTGCTCTGTAAATTTACCAGTTACTCGTTCTTCAATTTCATCTAGCACTTCGGATAAATATTTTCCTATAAAAACAGAAATAATTGCTGGAGGAGCCTCGTTAGCACCCAGTCTGTGATCGTTGGTAGAAGAGGCTATAGAAGCTCTCAACAAATCGGCATGATTAGATACTGCTTTAACTACATTGACAAAAAAAGTTAGAAACATGAGATTGGTTCTTGGTGTCTTACCTGGAGCTAATAGATTAACTCCTGTATCGGTAGATAAACTCCAGTTGTTGTGTTTCCCACTTCCATTTACACCAGCAAATGGTTTTTCGTGCAGAAGCACTTTTAGTTGATGTCGTTTGGCTACTCGTTGCATCACATCCATTAATAATGAATTGTGGTCTACGGCAATATTGACTTCTTCAAATATAGGGGCACACTCAAATTGAGAAGGTGCAACCTCATTGTGTCTTGTTCGGAGCGGAATACCTAATTTATAAGATTCTTGTTCAAAATCTTGCATAAAAGCAAATACTTTTTCAGGTATTGCACCAAAATAGTGGTCTTCTAATTGTTGTCCTTTGGCCGGAGTATGACCAAATAAGGTTCTACCGCAAGCTAATAAATCGGGTCGAGCATTGGCCATAGATTCTTCAATAACAAAATACTCTTGTTCCCAACCTAAAGTTGGAGTTACTCGATTTACATTTTTGTCAAAAAAATGGCATACATCTAAGGCTGCTTTGTTTACTGCATCTAAAGATCGAAGTAAAGGTGTTTTTGTATCTAAACTTTCTCCACTGTACGAAATAAATATAGTAGGAATACACAAGGTTTTGCCTCTTGCTTGATCTATAATAAATGCTGGCGAAGTAGGATCCCAAGCAGTATAGCCGCGAGCTTCAAAAGTAGCCCGGATTCCTCCATTTGGAAAACTCGAAGCATCAGGCTCTTGTTGTACCAATGCATCACCATCAAAAAGTTCTAAAGCAGAACCATCGCTTTTGATAGTAAAAAAAGAGTCATGCTTTTCGGCGGTAGCACCAGTAAGCGGTTGAAACCAGTGTGTAAAGTGTGTTACTCCTCGGTCCATAGCCCAAGCTTTCATAGCACTTGCTATTTGATCGGCCATGCGACGGTCTATTTTACTACCTGTTTTAATGGAATTGGTAAGGCTTTTGTAGGCCTCATCACTAAGATATTCACGTTGCACTTTGCCACTAAATACATTGATTCCAAAAAATTCAGTAATTTTCTTTTGATCGTAGTCTCTAACATCTTTATTGCTGTTGTTGAGATTGTGGATGGCTTTAAAGCGTAAATTTTCCATTTATATATAATTTTATGCGAATGTATAAAAATATTTTATTTTGTAAGAAAAAGTATCAATTATTTTTAAAATATATAACATTATAAAAATATGTAATAAGTATAATAATTTCTTGTAGTACCTAAAAAAATTGAGTTTTACTATATTTTACAGAAAAAATAAATATATAAAAATAAATGTAATATATTTATATTTAAAAATATCAAAAGAAATAATCTTAACTTGAGGACAAAATATTTCAACGTATATTTGCCAACTTAAAACACAATTAGCAAAAAAAACAATGTTTAATCTTATATTATTTGGTCCACCCGGAAGTGGAAAAGGAACGCAATCGGATTTAATCATCGAAAAATTTAATTTATCTCATTTATCTACAGGCGACTTGTTGAGAAATGAGGTCGCTAATGAAACACCTCTTGGTTTAGAAGCCAAAAAGTATATGGATCAGGGCGCATTGGTGCCAGATGAAATAGTAATCGGAATGATCAGTAGCCGTTTAGATGAAAATCAAAATGTTCACGGTTTTATTTTTGATGGCTTTCCTCGTACAGTTGCACAAGCAGAGGCATTAGATAATTTATTAGCTTTTAAAGAGCAACCTATTCGCCTTGTTATTAGCTTAACGGTTTCAGAAGAGGAATTAAAAAACAGATTGCTCGCTAGAGGGCAAGTAAGTGGTCGTAGCGATGACAACGAAGAAATTATTGTTAATAGAATACACGAATACCATGCAAAAACTTCTCCTGTTGCAGATTACTATAAAGAAAGAAACAAGTTGATTGAAGTAAAAGGAGAGGGTAGTATTGAAAATATTTTCGATGCTATATCAGAAGAAATAGAAGCCACTATGCAATAAGCATGGCTGAAAATAAATAGCATGCAGACAGATAATTTTATCGACTACATCCGAGTGTTTTGTCATTCAGGAAAAGGAGGTGCAGGAAATGTACATTTTTTAAGAGAAAAATTTAGACCCAATGGAGGCCCTGATGGTGGCGATGGAGGACGAGGTGGTCATATTATTTTAAAAGGAAATAAAAATCTTTGGACTTTATTACATCTTCGATACCACAAAAATATTATTGCCGAGGATGGTCAAAAAGGCGGCAAAAGTAATTGTTTTGGAAAAAGTGGTAAAGACATTATCATAGAAGTGCCACTTGGAACTATAGGAAAAGATGAAGATACTGGAGAGGTAGAAATAGAAATACTGGAACACGGACAAGAAGTTGTGTGGTTGCCAGGTGGTAGAGGTGGTTTGGGTAATGCACATTTTGCTACGCCAACCAATCAGGCACCCGACTATGCTCAGCCTGGAGAAAGCGGGCACGAAGGATGGAAAATAGTGGAACTAAAAATATTGGCCGATGTGGGTATGGTTGGTTTCCCGAATGCTGGGAAGTCTACTTTATTATCTGTTATAAGCGCAGCTAAACCCAAAATTGCCGACTATGCATTTACTACTATCACCCCCAATTTGGGTATGGTACCCTATAAAGAAAATACTTCATTTTGTGTAGCCGATTTGCCTGGCATTATCGAGGGCGCAGCCGAAGGTAAAGGGTTGGGTTATCGTTTTTTACGTCATATAGAACGCAATCCTGTTTTACTATTTTTAATACCAGCTGATAGTAAAAATCATTTTGAAGAATATACTATTTTGCTCCGTGAGTTAGAAAAATACAATAAAGATTTATTGGATAAACAAATGCTATTGGCCATTAGTAAAAGTGACATGTTGGACGATGAATTGAAAACGGAAATTAAAAAAGAGTTCCCTTTAGATGTTAAGCTAATTTTTATTTCGTCTGTTGCTCAACAAGGTTTAGAAGTATTAAAAGATGAGTTGTGGAAAATGATGAATACCGAAATTGTTTAATAGTAATTTTATCTTTTTAATACAATTCTAAAAGTAGTGCCTTTGCCATATTCAGATTTTTTTACAAAAATATCTCCATAGTGATATTCTGAAATAATTCGTTTAGAAAGCGACAGACCCAAACCCCAACCTCTTTTTTTTGTAGAAAATCCTGGGTTAAAAACTTTATTGATATTGTTTTTACTAATGCCTTTGCCAGTATCACATACATCAATAATAGTTTGCGTAATTTCATCTTTAATCTTCACAGTAATTTTTCCTTTTCCTTCCATGGCATCTAAGGCATTGCGAATTAAATTTTCAATAACCCAATCAAATAATGGACCCGATATAACGACTAATATATCTTCTTTGTCATATTCCATATCAAACGTAATTTGCTTAGATGCTCTACGTTGCATGTATTGAATAATATTTTTCAAACGTTCTATCAGTTGTTCTTCTTCTAAATTGGGCTTACTCCCAATCTTTGAAAAACGATCAGCTATCAACTGTAGTCTATTAATATCATTTTCCATTTCAGATAAAACATTGTGCTCTACATTTTTTTCTTTTAAATATTCTATCCAAGCCACCAAAGAATTTAGTGGTGTGCCGAGTTGGTGTGCTGTCTCCTTGCTCATACCTACCCACACTCTATCCTGCATTTGCTTGCCCGATGAATTAATATAAAAAGCTACTATAAGCAGAAATAAGAATAAAATAAAAAGGAGTATAAAGGGAAAATAGCGTAGTTGTTTTAATAGTTCAGATTCCCCATAATAAATAAATTGTTTTTCATTTTCGGCCACATTGTATTCTATAGGAGGATGTGTTTTTTTGAGTTCAATAAGTTGATTTTTTATTCCTTCTTCATTGTTTGTAGAGTCTATATTCTTAGCATCTAATATCATTCCATTTTTATCTACAAAAATGACGGGTATAGTAGTGTTTTCAGATATAATTGTAGATGCTAATTTAAAAATATCGCCTTCCTTTGATTGAAGTATTTCTTCAAAGGCCATACCCATTTGGATGATTTTTTTGCGTTCTTCTTTTGCTAATTTTTTAGTTAGTTCATTGGCAAAGTATAGAGATAATACGGTAATGAGTATTGCTATAAAAGTTAAAATAAATTTCCAACGAACAAATTTTTTCATTTAATACAGTTTGTCTTTCGATAAATCTAAGTTGTGCAATAGCAACAATTAAAAAGCTGTGAACTACTTGCATGTAAAGAATTATCACGGTTTAAAAAATCACTTTGTAGACTTAACGAATTGTAGTCTAAATTATTTGATTTTATTAATCGTATATATCATATGCAAATGCTAATGCATAATCTGGTATAAATATAAGTATCCTAACTGTGAAAACAAAAAAAGAGGCTAAAGGTATTCCTTTAGCCTCTACTATAAATGTTAGAAAGTATTAGTTTTTACTAAATTTAATTTGATTTGTTCCTTTTGCATTTTGGATTTGTACTATATAAGTTCCAGATGCCAAGGCAGAAGTAGGTATTTGATAAAAGTTTTTACCTGCTGTTGTTTGGATTTGGTATGCAGCCAATTTTTTTCCAAACATATCAATTATAGATACATTGTAATTATTTGCTTCTTGATCTATTATAGATATATTGGCTTGAGTAGTAACCTGACCTAAAACATATACTTGTAAGTCTAAGTTCTGCAATTGATAAATACCTACAGGACCATCGGTTACATATACATCGTCTATACTCCATTCGTCTGAGCTACCCGCACTTGATGAAACATATTTGAAAGCAATATTCATAATGGATCCTTTATAAGCGGTGATGTTTAAATTATTAAACGCTTTCCAAGTAGTATCTAATATGCTTAAATTAGGGCTTAATAAATTCCAAGTACTTGTAGTTGGGTCGCCTGCAAAATTATTAGACACCATTACTTCTTTAGTATTAGTACCAGTAAAACGTTTTTTGCTCCAAAAATGTAAATAAGGATTAGTCATGCCTGCAAAATCTAATGGACCAGATACTAAATAGTCTTCATTGTCTAATGAACCACCTGAATAGCCGTTCATATATACAGCATCAGTATCATTGTGTCCAAAATTAGAACAACGCCAAGTTTGAGACCCTACCACACTAAATTCTTTAAATACACCTAAGGTAGGAGGTGCACATCCAAAGAAATTTTCGTTGAGTGAAGTAGCAGGAGGTAATATTGGAGGTTCTGTAGTGAATACCCAAGTATTATTATTATATACACCAGCACAATTATATGTAGTCCACATAAAGCAAGTAGAATCATATTGTACTGCATATTGTTTGCCAGCTAACAAGCTTACACCTGGAATTGTAACATTCATACCTGTAGCAGTACATGCAGAAGCTGCTATAGTTTGGTTAGTAGCATCTGTGATATTATTGATAGTTACGTTGCCAGTTCCAATTGTAATATTTTTATCAAAGTCTATCATTAGGTTACTATTAGATACTGGTACATTCATTGCATTATTTGCAGGAGTATACGTAAGTACATTTGGAGTATTATTTACGGCTGTGCCAGACCATGTTAAGTTAAAATCGTCTATTGCTACATGAGGACGACTACCACTTCCCATAGTTGTATCTTGAGGGCATATACGTATCCAAACAGGTTGTGATTGATTGTCTAGTGCAGAACCAAAGTTTACATTTACTGTTGTGTTTGTAAAGTTACTATCCATTGTAAGTACGCTTGGATTAGTAACAACTGTTGTAAATGAACTTGGGTTAGTGCCTATACCATATTGTACTATCCAATTGTTATATCGCTTAGCAGTTGTATGTAGAGATTGTATTTTAAAAGTTAAAGCAAATGAATTGAGTGTAGCTGTATTAGTTATATAAAAGCTCATTGATACTAAACTATCCATATCATCCCAACCGGCTGAGCTTACTTGGCGTACACCTAAAGCTCTATCAGTACTTGCATTTTGGTCAGCACTAGTTGCAGTAGATACTTGACCATCAGCAGAGCATAAATTTTTGAAACCTCGACCTGTGTTCGACCATGCTGAAGTGGTGCTTGAAAATTTTGAACTTGCATCATTACCTAAACCTCCCGTTGGTTTAACTAAAGTATCAACTCGCCATCCTTGTGGTAGTCCATTGGCAAGTCCATCAAAATCTTGCATATACGATGTGCCACTAAGTGTATAAGGAGTTTGTGCATAGCTTGTTGTAACTAGGCTAAAAATTGTGAAGAGAAGGAATACTAATTTTTTCATGTTTATTATTTTAAATTGTTTACATTTTATTTTACGTCGTTTAAGTTGCGTATAGCAATATGTCTTTTAGCAGCGGTGCCATTTTCAAACAAAATTCCGGTTAAAGTTTTTGGTGTTGTAGGCACTATTTCATCTTTGAATGAAGCATAGGAAGAGGTATAGTGGTCTAATGTGCCTTGGGTACTACCATCATCTATAGGCATATAACTTGCTCCTACAGAATAGTAAGTAAGATTAGCAGGTGTCATTGTTACGTTTTGTACAGTAACTAAGGTGCTTTCCCATGCTTCAAAATTTGTTTCTATATCGGCCAGAGTAGCCAAGCGAGGCACTACAGTGCCTTTTCCTACACGTAGCACACTCGAAGAAGTAACTTGATCACCGATTTGTAATAAACCAGAAAATTCTGAAAGGGTAGAATTGGCAATAAAAATTTCTATGCTATCTCCAAGTCTTACATAGTTATCGCTCGACGATTTGAATCGAATAACAATACCTCTATCTCCTTGTTGCATAAACATGTTTCTGTTTGAGCTTACATTGTCATTATCGTAATCGCTAATTACAGTACCTCTAACTCTTACATTAGTAAGTGTCGTAGTGCCAGTAGAAAAAAGGTCTCTTACTTCTGCTATTGTTAATACAGGTTCAGAACCTGTACCAAAACCACAACGCTGACCTTTCATATTAGCCACATCATTCGTATCACGAAGTAATAGTTGCATATCAGAATTATATACTGTTAAAACAGCTTTCATGCCACCTCTACCTAAAGGCGTGTTAGCAGCTCTAAAATTAGCAAAATTGCTAGTGCGAACTATCATCAAGAGGCCAGAGCAATCTTCGAGGTCTATACTAGTGCCCGAATTGGGTTCAGAATATGGTGCATTGGCATAGGCTCCAGTAAATTGTACACTATCCAATTCTAAAAGAGTGCCTATCCACTTCACATTAATTTGATTTTGAGTAGCAATATCACTGATGCTCACTTTTCGAGCTGTTACTTGATTTAAATCAAATTTTCCTTTTACTAAGTATTGGCTTATTAATGCTGATGGAATATCGGATAAACTTCCAGAATTGTCTGGTTTGGCTCCAAGTTGAATAAAGCCATTGTATTCGCCTAAATATAGACCTTTACATTTTATATATATTTTTCTTCCAATAGGGTAATCTGTGTATAAGCCCGAACGACCTATTAAAACAGCAATCCCACTTGACGTATCTTGAAGGATTATTTGTTTGTATAAATTACCACTTCTATCGTCTGCAACAACAACCCCAGCTATAGTGATATCATCTTCTATCAATAATGGAGAGCCTTTGTATAAGCTTTTAAAATTCCAAATTGAATGAGTAACAGGTAAATTAGGATCTATTGTTGTAGTATCCGGTGGATTATCAAATTTCTTTTTTAAACAAGAGGCCAAAAGGACTGTGATGCTTAAAAGTAGGGTGGCATAGCGAAGTTGTTTCATGTTGCTATTTTTTTATTTTTATTTTATTTAAAATCTTAAATTCATGTTGATGAAATATTGAATACCAAGTGCGTAGGCCGATTTGGGAACAAACCAATCGGGTTGCGAAGTAGCTGAACCTACACGTAGATTTTCAAATCCATATAATTTTATGTTTTGATTATTGAGCAAATTAGTAATACCAAGTTGTATATTAAAATACGTGTTATAGCCAGCTTTTTTTATGTATTTATCTACTTTAAATGATTTGCCTCCAAATAAGTCTATAGTATAAAAAGATGGAAGTTTTTGTTGATCAATCACATCATGCCATTCTTTGGAATCGTAGGCAAGTAAATCTACGCCTTCTGTAGTCCTTCTGGCTGGTGCAAAATCTATCCAATTATTGGCTAAGTAATTAAACGTTATAGAGGCAAACCAAAATCGTTTAGAACGATAATTGAGTGCAGTTTGAAAGGCTGTCTGAGGACCAGAAGGTACATAGTAGTTTTTGATATACAAGGTATCTACTTTATCGCTAGCAGTTGTAGAACCTATAGCTGCATCATTATCGTTAAATGTTCTAGCAGTAGCTCTGGATGTATAAAAAGCTTGCGTAAGTGCTCCAGCAAGATTTAATGTTAAACTTGGAGACATTTTTATCTCTAAACCAGCTTCCAAGCCCGTATATCTTTTATTGATGTTTTGAATAACATAATTTGAGAAAGAAGCTCCAAAATCGTTGTAAAAACGTTTGATATCAACAGCATTTTTTACTTCGGTAGCAAAAAACGTTAATCTGCCTTTGATAAATGGAGAACGTAATAAATAACCAAGCTCACCACTACTAATTTTTTCTACTCTTGGATTTTCAACCATCGTATTTCGAGTTCGAGGCGATATAAAAATATTATCTATATAAGGTGCTCTTGTGCCGATGCTACCATTTGCATAAATATAATTCCTGCCATTCAATTTATAAGTAATGCCTCCTTTTGTTTTATAAGTAAAAAAGGTTGTAGCATCTGAGTTACCTTTGGAATCATTTTGATATAATCCATGACGATAATTGCCTGTTCTATAAAAGTTTGTATAACCCAATTCGCCACCAAGGAAAAAATCAAATTTGTTGTAAACAAATACTCCTTGTGCATACCAAGCCGCTTTATTGAAGTGTATATTGTAGTCATAGCCATAGGTGTCGCCTACTTTTCGAGTCAAATCGCTTTCATCTTCGTTCAACTTTGTAGATACAGTTACTCCTTGTATACCATCTTCTGCAAATTGGTTAATATTGACCCAATAATCTCCTCCTAAAAGGTCTTCTACGCGTCTAAAATCATGGTTGTTTTGTGTTTGATAGCTTATGCCTGAATGTACAGTAATGTGGTCTGTAACGATGCTTTGTAAATTCACTGCAGCATTTAGTTTTTTACTTTTTTCTACATCAGCTCCAAGAATATATACAGAACGGTTATAGCCAGCCTTTTTATTTAAATAGTTTGCTTCGTATAAACCATCCCAATTTACTTGTAAATATTTTTCAGGGTCATTTTTTATTTGATTAGCTACACTATTTGTCAAATCAATAGAGTCTTGGTAGCTTGGCAAATATCTATAGTAATCGGGTCTTGGGTCAGCAGCATTATACCAATCCAATGTAGAAGTAGATGTTTCGCCAGCTTGATATGAGATAGCTGTAGTTATTTGTGTGTTTTCGTTTAAACGTGCATCGTGTGTTAAAATAACTAATGGTGAATGGCTTTTTAAAACTCTCGAATTTCTAATTTTTCCATCCTGATATCCCCAATACGGATTGTAGTAATGTGTGCCAGCTAAGTCAAAAGTTTCATCTGTAGCAGGTCCATTTTTACCACGTTCTACTGGAGCACCTATTAGGCTAATATTAAATCCATGTTTTTTAAATCTTTTTTCTACAGCTGCAAAGTAGCCATAGGCATTATAGTAAGTACCTTTTATTTGTCCTTCATTAGCCCATCTTTTTGAAACTGAAAAAGAATAGGCCCAACCACTTTTCATCAATCCAGAATTGTGTGTCAGCATTAATCTGTTTCGGTATGAACGATTAGTAAGTGTATAAGTAAGTCTTGTGCCTTTTCTTTGATTAGATGCTGTGGCATCTAAATTGGTATTGAGCCCTAAAGCGCCAAATGTATTATCAATAGGGGCTAAGCCCAAACTAACACTTCGCCCTCTAAATACATCGTTTAATCCGCTAAAACTATTATAGAAGATTCCGCCTTCTTCCAAATCATTCATGGGAACTCCATTCAAATACATATAGCTATTATCATTTTCGTAGCCACGTATTTTATAAAAATATTGACCCCAACCAAATGTAGCTGCAGACAAATAAGGGTCTCTTGCTGCATTGAGTACGCTAGCTATATTTTGACCAGAGGTATTTTCAGTATTATTATCGTCCGAAGTGCCATCTTGTAAGCTTGCTCCAGAGTTTTCTATGGTAAAATTATTTTGGTTTTTATTGCTACTTTCTAAAACTATATCTTCCAACTGTGTAAGGCTTTCATTAACCTGAATGTTTACCTTTTTTTCGGTTATGCCATCTGCAGATAAGATGATTTCGTAGGAACCTGTAGGAATATTACTAAAGGTATATTCACCATCACCGTTGGTGATAGCAAATGTTTTTAATGATGGAATAGTCACTTGTACATCGGCATAGGGTAGCATAGTGTCTTCATGTACTATTTTACCTTTCAATAATGAGCTTTGAGCAGTACTAGTAAAGCCTAATAGTGTGCAAGCAATAATGGTGAGGAACGTATAAATTTTATTCATATGAAATTTCAGCTATCAAAGGTAAATGGATTTATTAATAGCAGGATACTATATAATTGTTATGAAATAAAATGTGGATAAATTGCCAAAAGGTCATTAGAGTTAGAAAAAAGGACTATTCATCATGATAGATAGACCCATTTTAATGAAAAATCATTTTTTAAAAAGTAGTTTTGCAAGGCTATGTCTAAAAATACCAATAAAACAAAGAAAAAAAATCTTTCTACCAAGCCTATTATATTGATTACTAATGATGATGGCATTACGGCACCAGGCATACATGCACTTATAGAAGTAGCCAAGGAATTTGGCGATGTAGTGGTAGTAGCACCAGATTCTCCACAGTCTGGCATGGGGCATGCCATTACTATTGGGAAACCTTTGCGCTTACATGCAGTACATATGTTTGAAAATGTGCAGGCGTTTCAATGTAGTGGCACTCCCGTAGATTGTGTTAAATTGGCTGTAGATAAAGTATTGCATCGCAAACCCGATATTTGTCTTAGTGGCATTAATCATGGAGCAAATAACTCTATCAATGTTATTTATTCTGGCACTATGAGTGCCGCGATGGAGGCTTCTATAGAAAGTATTCCCGCATTTGGCTTTTCGTATTTAGATTATAGTTTTGAAGCCGATTTTGAATTAGCCAAAAGTGTTGTAAGAACTATGTTAGAACTATTTTTTACAAAATCTATACCTCAAAAAGCGCTTTATAATGTAAATATTCCTAAGGTCTCTAAAAAAGAATTTAAAGGCATCAAGTTTTGTAGGCAAGCCAATGCAAAATGGGACGAAAACTTTATAGAAAGAAAAGATCCGCATGGTAAAAAATATTATTGGCTTACGGGCGAATTTTTAAATAAAGATAAAGGCAAGGACACCGATGTATGGGCTTTGGACAACAAATATGCATCAGTAGTGCCTGTACAATACGATTTGACAGATTATCGTATTTTAAATGACTTACAATCGATTTAATTTTTTGCCCAATATGTTAGCCATTCAGGATTTAAATAAAAAATATTCAAAAGCTATAGTGCCATCTATTGACCATTTAAGCTTTTCTATATCCAAAGGTAAAATATTTGGCTTGTTGGGTCCTAATGGAGCCGGAAAAACAACAACAATTTCTATTATAAGTGGTTTGATAGAGCAATATACAGGCGAAGTCAAAGTGATGGGTTATGATTTAGCAAAAAATAAGAAAGATATACTATCGCTAATAGGCATAGTGCCGCAACAATTTGCTCTTTTTCCTACTTTAACCTGTTACGAAAACCTTATATACTTTGGAAAGCTCTATCAGCTTGAACAAACAGCATTAAAACAAAGTATTGACCATTATTTAAGCATCTTTGGGCTACAGGAGCATCAAAATAAATTAATAAAACATTATTCTGGCGGCATGATGCGTAGAGCTAATATTATTGCTTCGCTTTTGCATAATCCACAATTACTAATCTTGGATGAACCTACAGCAGGCGTAGATGTACATTCAAGAAATATGATTATTGATTTTTTATTATCCTATAACAAAGCAGGACATTCTATAATTTATACTTCTCATTTATTAGAAGAAGCAGAACGAATTTGCGATGAAGTATTAATTATAGATTTAGGTAAAAAAATAATACAAGGCAACCCAAAAGAAATATGTACTATGCACGCTTGCGAAAATTTGCAGCAGCTTTTTCTTAAACTAACAGGAAATTCACTACGAGATCATTAATTTATGAAAAGAATAGTAGCTACAATTTTTAAAGAATGGAAACTCAATCAGAGAGATTTAGGAGGCTTATTAATTCTATTTCTTATGCCAGCTTTACTAACTATTATCATGGCATTAGTACAAGACGGCCCTTTTAAAGATTTTCAGCATGTACAATACCAAGTTGTTATTATCAACCAAGATCAAGGACGATTAAGTGATTCAATTTTAAAAGCATTAGAGCATTCCAATCAATTTATTATTAATAAAAATAATCATTTTAACGCTAACTCTTTAGCCGAAGCCGAACAGCAAATACAAAAGGGATACTTTCATTTTGGAATTTATTTGCCCAAGGGGATTAGTAATGAACTGGTCAATAGCTCTAATTTGTTAGCTAACGAAATAGGCAAACAAGTTGGCATATTGGGAAGTTTACCACACAGACAGCAGCGAGACTCTTTACGAATTCAGCTTCTTTTTGACCCTGTAAGCAAACCCGCCTTTAAATTGGCTATGCAGAATATGGTAGAGAGAATGGCTACCAAAATTCAATCTCAAATTGTATTAGAACGAATTGCGGCCTTAGGAAAATCCAATACCGAAAAATCCAATACCAATATCCAAGATTTATTTCAATCTATAAAAGTTTCAGAGCGAAATTATTCAAGTAAACAAGCTCATATAAACAAAAATTCGGTACAACATAATGTTCCAGCTTGGGCTATTTTTGGCATGTTTTTTATTGTAGTAACCATTTCGGAAAAGATGATAAGTGAAAGAAATTCAGGTAGTTGGACAAGATTAAAATTAATACCAGGTAGCTTTGCTCATATACTCATAGGTAAAATGGTAGCCTATATGTTTTTTGGCTTAGTGCAATTTTATTTTATGATGATATTGGGAAAATATCTAATGCCAGTTTTAGGATTACCTTCTTTATCTTGGGGTGCGCATCCATTAGCCCTTTTTATAGTAGTATTAGTTATTGCGTTTTGCGCTTCGGCCTATGGTGTCTTTTTGGGTAGTTTATTTAGAACTACATCTCAGGCTTTGCCAGTAGCTGCTATTTCTGTAGTTATTTTGTCTGCTTTAGGTGGCATATGGGTTCCTTTGGAAGTTTTGCCAGAAAGTTTAAAAACCATTTCTGTTATTTCACCATTAAGATGGAGCTTGGAAGCTGTCAATCATTTATTATTACGCACCCAAACTAATTTTGAGTGGATAATGCCAATTATCATTTTGACTATAACGGGTGTACTGTTTCTAATAATTGGAAAAGTGTTTATTTCCCAAAACGAACATACTTAGATAGATAGTACCATCGCTACATGTGGTATATCATCTTCCAGATATTCTTCCGAAACGGTTTGAAAGCCAAAAGATTGATAGAATTTTTGTAAATGTGCTTGAGCACTAATTTTTATTGATTTATTATACAGTTTTATAGTTTCTTCTATTGCACATTGCATTAGTTTTTTGCCTATTTCTTGCCCTCTAACTGCTGGCGAAGTTACTACACGACCAATACTTGGATAGTCAATATAACTGATACCTTGAGGCACTATTCTACAATAAGCTACTAAGTTATTGTTTAGAAAGCCCATTACGTGCACACTTTTATAATCTTTATTATCCATATCTTGATAGATACAGTTTTGCTCTATTACAAATACCTCTTCTCGAAGTTGAAGAAGCTCGTAGAGAACTTTTGCAGACAATTCATCAAAAGATTTTATTTTAAAATGTAGCATATGTTTTATCCAAAAATTGCTTCTATAGGAATAGGGCTTGATTCATTAATCATTGTTTCTATAGCCTGTTTGCCTTTGGCTTTCAAATCCATAGTATGTTTATTTACATATAGGTTAATATGTTGATGAATGACTTCATCTTGCATATCTTGAGCATGGTTTCGGACAAAGGGGCTAATATTTGGGAAACGAGTATTAGAATGAAATATAGCCTTTTTAATCATTTCGTTGATTTTAAGTATGTCCAATTTGGAAAAACTACGCTTAATGGCTATACCACCTAAGGGTACAGGCAAGTCGTATTTTCGACCCCATAGTTCGCCCAAATCTTCAATTTTTACCAAGCCCTTTTTTTCGTAGGTAAATCTATTTTCGTGGATGATAACCCCACAGTCAACCTCCGTATTAAGTATAGCTTGTTCTATTTCGTGAAATGGATATTCTTTTATATCACGTACTTCGGGAAAAGCGTTTTTTAATAAAAAATAAGCTGTAGTATGAAGCCCTGGTACAGCTATTTTTTTATGTGCAAGTTCTGTAGTTGGAAATGCTTCTTTTGCAATTATTAGAGGACCCACATCAGTACCTAAAGCATTACCAGTTTTCATCAGTTGATAGCTTTTTGCTATTTGATGGTAGTTTGCAATACTAATTTTTACCATGTCCAGCTCAGCATTCAAAGCCATTTTGTTTAAAGTTTCTACATCTTCAAAAATAAATTCAAAATCATAATTGTTGTCTTTGATGTGTCTATGATAAATAGCGTCGAAAATATACGTGTCGTTTGGACACGGAGAAATTCCAATTTTAATAATCATTGTAAAGTTTTTATATTTGAAACGAATCTACAAATACTATCTGTAAAAGCATACATTGCTTCACTAATTTTCCAAAACGACTTATCGCGTTGCCCAGCTATATTAGAAATACCTCTAAATTGTACAAAAGGAATCTGTTTGATAAGACAAGTATAATGTAGGGCAGCACCCTCCATAGATTCTATATCGGCATTAAATTTAGTTTTTCTTTTATAGGCTGTTGTTTCATTTCCTGATGAATTACAAACTGTACAGCCTATTATATGTTTTTCGGGGAGTTTAAATTCAGATTGTAAATAAGGATTGTTTAATTTTTTATCCTGAAAAGGAAAATTGTTTTTTGACAACAATTCCATGTCAAATAAGTCAATATGCTCATCAAAATGCTCTGCTCCTGTGTCGCCCAATATTTCTTGTTCTACAATTACACACTCACCAAGATTCAAATCTGCCCTGTAAGTGCCAGCTAAGCCAGTTTGTATAATTAAGTCAGGTGTTGTGTGGCATAATTCTGTGATAGCATATGTGGCCGCTAAAAGCCCAACACCACTAACATGAAATCTTATGTTATGATGGCTATTTATTAAACCCTTTTTAAGAAAGGTCAATTCAAAATCAGTTGCAGCACTTATGGCAATATCCATAGTGCAAAGTTGCACAGAATTATTTTAAATTGTTCAGCTTTTTGTTTCAAGTATTTCAATAAGCTATAGAATGATAAATACAGCCTAATATAGATTTTGTGATAGTTGCGTTGTAGTTTTGTAAAAAAAATATTTAGGGATGGTTTATGTTACAAGGGTTGAGTATTTTAATGCTGCCCACAAACTTTGGAACGAACAATGGTCGGAAGAAAAGAACAAAGAAGTATTTGGGAAATGTTCTAACCAAAATTTTCATGGACACAATTATGAGTTGCATGTAACCGTAAAAGGTATGCCTAATCCAGATACAGGATTTGTAGTAAATGCTAAAACCTTAGGCACTTTGATTAAGGCAAAAATTGTAGAAGCCATAGATCATAAAAATCTTAATATTGATGTGCCTTTTATGCAAGGCAAATTTACCTCAGCCGAAAATTTAGCGATAGCTATTTGGGATGAGTTAGATGCAGATATAAAACAATTGGGGGCAAACTTGCATGAAGTAAAACTCATAGAAACGCGAAGCATTTATGTATCATACTTTGGCCATTAAAAAAAAATAAATTATGTCAGTTATTCATTATAAAAAAGCAGATTTTTTTAACGAAGAAAAACTAAACAATCTTTCTGCGTCGTATAAAGCCATCATTGAAGAACTTGGAGAAGATACAACAAGGGAAGGGTTAGAAAAAACACCCAGCAGAGTAGCCAAAGCTATGATGTATATGACTCAGGGTTATGAAATGGATGCCGTGTCAATCATCAATAGTGCAAAGTTTAAAGAAAGCTATAGCGAAATGGTTATCGTAAAGGATATAGAATTGTTTTCGATGTGCGAGCATCATATGTTGCCTTTTTTTGGCAAAGCCCATATAGCATATATACCCGATGGTTACATAACTGGGCTCAGCAAATTAGCAAGGGTAGTGGATTGTTTTGCACGCCGCTTACAAGTACAAGAACGAATGACACATCAGATATTGGATGCTGTAAATGAGGCACTAAACCCTGTAGGGGTAGCAGTAGTAATTGAAGCTAAACACTTATGTATGATGATGCGTGGAGTACAAAAACAAAACTCTTCTACAACCACATCAGCGTTTTCGGGTGTATTTGAAAATGATAAGACAAGATCTGAATTTTTAAGACTTGTAGCAGCCGATTTGCATTAAATGAATACTGCAGAAAAAAATATTGCTGATTATTACAATCAAACCATAGACCATTATACAATTTGGTGGAAACTAAATAAAAACAAAGCTGTACATTTTGGTTATTGGGATGAATACACAAAGACTTTTGCAGATGCACTGCACAATACGAATATACAGATGGCTAAGCGAGCACACATACAACACAAAAGCCATGTATTAGATGCTGGTTGTGGCGTAGGGGGAAGTGCATTTTATTTGGCTAATGAATTTAATTGCTCTATAAAGGGAGTTTCTTTGAGTGAAAAACAATTAGCAATTGCAAATTCATTTTTAGATACATTCAAAAAAAAAGACGCTATACAATTTTCACTCCAAAACTTTAACCATACTGACTTTATCTCTGAAACCTTTGATGTAATTTGGGCTTGCGAAAGCAGTTGCCATGCCAGTCCCAAAACTGATTTTATTAAAGAAGCATATCGTTTGCTTAAAAAAGGCGGACGCTTGGTAGTAGCAGATTATTTTTTAACTCCCAAAGGACTACTTGATGAAAAACAATATATGAAAAATTGGGGTGACTTGTGGGCTATTGAAGAGTTTCATAGTGAAGAAAATTTCATCAACATACTACTTCAAAGTGGGTTTGAACTAATAGAAAACGACAATGTAAGTGAACATGTTATGCCTTCTGCAAGAAAAATGTATTATGCTTATTTGTGGGGCGCTATACCTTCTAAGCTATACAATTTATTTCACAACACGTCTCGATATGGTAAAAAGCATTATCAATCAGGCTATTTTCAATATAGGTCTTTGCAAGAAAAATATTGGGAGTATAGAATTGTAGTAGCTGTAAAAAAATAAAAATCCCGAATGAATCGGGATTTTTAAGTAGCGAGGATGGGAGTTGAACCCATCACCTCAGGGTTATGAATCCTGCGCTCTAACCACCTGAGCTACCTCGCCATATTATCAAAGTGTGGTTTAGAATTTGGGTACTTTGAAAGGAGTGCAAAAATAGATAAAAAAAACTATTTTCCTTATTCATGATGATATTTTTCATTTTTCAAGATAGAAAATGCTCTATAGAGTTGTTCCGTAAATAATAGACGTACTATTTGGTGCGGAAAAGTGAAAGATGAAAGCTTCATAATGAGTTTCGATTTTTTCTTTACACTTTCAGCTATACCATAGCTACCACCAATTAAAAAAATAATTTTAGTAGATGAAATAGTCATTAAGTTGTTTAGTTTTTCAGCAAACTGAATAGATGTAAATGATTGTCCTCTTTCATCTAAAGTTATCAAAATATCTTTTTCGTGCAATTTGCTTAATATCAGAGTAGCTTCTTTTTCCAAAACAAGCTCTTTGCTAAGTTTTTTATTAATTTTTGAGTTGTCAATATTAATCAAAGAAAAAGCGTGGTATCTGTTAATTCTCTTTACATATTCATGGATGCCATCGTCGAGCAATTTGGTATGCTCTTTTCCCAATGTCCATAATTCTATAGTCATATTTAATAAATTCTTTGAGAAGACAAAAGTAAGGTTTATATTTGCATCCTTTAAAATAAAGGCTGCGTAGTTCAACTGAATAGAGCATCCCGACACTGGTGTCGGGAAGGTTTAGGTAAGAATCCTAACGCAAATTGAAATAAAGGCTGCGTAGCTCAACTGAATAGAGCATCCCGACACTGGTGTCGGGAAGGTTTAAAGAATCCTAACGCAAATTGAAATAAAGGCTGCGTAGCTCAACTGAATAGAGCATCCCGACACTGGTGTCGGGAAGGTTTAGGGTAAGAATCCTAACGCAAATTGAAATAAAGAAGCTGCGTAGCTCAACTGAATAGAGCATCTGACTACGGATCAGAAGGTTTAAGGTTTGAATCCTTACGCGGTCACTACAAAAGGCAGTCATAAAAAGGCTGTCTTTTTTTTAATATTTTTATTAGATGTATTATCTCTATATCCTTTATTCGTTACAAATGAAGAAGTACTATATAGGAAGTACATCCATGTTGCCTGAATTGAGATTGAAACAACATTTATTAAATCACAAAGGCTTTACATCCAAGGCCAAGGATTGGGAGATAGTATATAGAGAAACATATACATCAATAGAGGATGCACGAAGCCGAGAATTTCAAATAAAAAGATGGAAAAGCAGTTTACGAATACAGCAACTTATTACACGCAGCTCAACTGAATAGAGCATCCCGACACTGGTGTCGGGAAGGTTTAAAGGTTTGAATCCTTACGCGGTCACTACAAAAGGCAGTCATAAAAAGGCTGTCTTTTTTTAATATTTTTATTAGATGTATTATCTTATATCCTTTATTCGTTACAAATGAAGAAGTACTATATAGGAAGTACATCCATGTTGCCTGAATTGAGATTGAAACAACATTTATTAAATCACAAAGGCTTTACATCAAAAGGGATTGGGGGAGATAGTATATAGAGAAACATACATCAATAGAGGATGCACGAAGCCGAGAATTTCAAATAAAAAGATGGAAAAGCAGTTTACGAATACAGCAACTTATTACACGCAGCTCAACTGAATAGAGCATCCCGACACTGGTGTCAGGGAAGGTTTAGGTTTGAATCCTTACGCAGGTCACCACAAAAGGCAGTCATAAAAGGCTGTCTTTTTTTAATATTTTTATTAGATGTATTATCTCTATATCCTTTATTCGTTACAAATGAAGAAGTACTATATAGGAAGTACATCCATGTTGCCTGAATTGAGATTGAAACAACATTTATTAAATCACAAAAGCTTTACATCCAAGGCCAAGTTGGGAGATAGTATATAGAGAAACATATACATCAATAGAGGATGCACGAAGCCGAGAATTTCAAATAAAAAGATGGAAAAGCAGTTTACGAATACAGCAACTTATTCACGCAGCTCAATGATGAGCATCCCGACACTGTGTCGGGAAGGCTTTAAGGTTTGAATCCTTACGCGGTCACTACAAAAGGCAGTCATAAAAAGGCTGTCTTTTTTTTAATATTTTTATTAGATGTATTATCTCTATATCCTTTATTCGTTACAAATGAAGAAGTACTATATAGGAAGTATATCCATGTTGCCTGAATTGAGATTGAAACAACATTTATTAAATCACAAAGGCTTTACATCCAAGGAAGGGATTGGGAGATAGTATATAGAGAAATATAGTACATCAATAGAGATGACGAAGCCGAGAATTTCAAATAAAAAGATGGAAAAGCAGTTTACGAATACAGCAACTTATTACACGCAGCTCAACTGAATAGAGCATTCCGACACTGGTGTCGGGAAGGTTTAAGGTTTGAATCCTTACGCGGTCGACCACAAAAGGCAGTCATAAAAAGGCTGTCTTTTTTTAATATTTTTATTAGATGTATTATCTCTATATCCTTTATTCGTTACAAATGAAGAAGTACTATATAGGAAGTACATCCATGTTGCCTGAATTGAGATTGAAACAACATTTATTAAATCACAAAGGCTTTACATCCAAGGCCAAGGATTGGGAGATAGTATATAGAGAAACATATACATCAATAGAGGATGCACGAAAGCAGAATTTCAAATAAAAAGATGGAAAAGCAGTTTACGAATACAGCAACTTATTACACGCAGCTCAACTGAATAAGAGCATCCCGACACTGGTGTCGGGAAGGTTTAAGGTTTGAATCCTTACGCGGTCACTACAAAAGGCAGTCATAAAAAGGCTGTCTTTTTTTAATATTTTTATTAGATGTATTATCTCTATATCCTTTATTCGTTACAAATGAAGAAGTACTATATAGGAAGTACATCCATGTTGCCTGAATTGAGATTGAAACAACATTTATTAAATCACAAAGGCTTTACATCCAAGGCCAAGGATTGGGAGATAGTATATAGAGAAACATATACATCAATAGAGGATGCACACGAAGCCGAGAATTTCAAATAAAAAGATGGAAAAGCAGTTTACGAATACAGCAACTTATTACACGCAGCTCAACTGAATAGAGCATCCTGACACTGGTGTCGGAAGGTTTAAGGTTTGAATCCTTACGCGGTCACCACAAAAGGCAGTCATAAAAAGGCTGTCTTTTTTTTAATATTTTTATTAGATGTATTATCTCTATATCCCTTTATTCGTTACAAATGAAGAAGTACTATATAGGAAGTACATCCATGTTGCCTGAATTGAGATTGAAACAACATTTATTAAATCACAAAGGCTTTACATCCAAGGCCAAGGATTGGGAGATAGTATATAGAGAAACATATACATCAATAGAGGATGCACGAAGCCGAGAATTTCAAATAAAAAGATGGAAAAGCAGTTTACGAATACAGCAACTTATTACACGCAGCTCAACTGAATAGAGCATCCCGACACTGGTGTCGGGAAGGTTTAAGGTTTGAATCCTTACGCGGTCACTACAAAAGGCAGTCATAAAAAGGCTGTCTTTTTTTTAATATTTTTATTAGATGTATTATCTCTATATCCTTTATTCGTTACAAATGAAGAAGTACTATATAGGAAGTACATCCATGTTGCCTGAATTGAGATTGAAACAACATTTATTAAATCACAAAGGCTTTACATCCAAGGCCAAGGATTGGGAGATAGTATATAGAGAAACATATACATCAATAGAGGATGCACGAAGCCGAGAATTTCAAATAAAAAGATGGAAAAGCAGTTTACGAATACAGCAACTTATTACACGCAGCTCAACTGAATAGAGCATCCCGACACTGGTGTCGGGAAGGTTTAAGGTTTGAATCCTTACGCGGTCACTACAAAAGGCAGTCATAAAAAGGCTGTCTTTTTTTTAATATTTTTATTAGATGTATTATCTCTATATCCTTTATTCGTTACAAATGAAGAAGTACTATATAGGAAGTACATCCATGTTGCCTGAATTGAGATTGAAACAACATTTATTAAATCACAAAGGCTTACATCCAAGGCCAAGGATTGGGAGATAGTATATAGAGAAACATATACATCAATAGAGGATGCACGAAGCCGAGAATTTCAAATAAAAAGATGGAAAAGCAGTTTACGAATACAGCAACTTATTACACGCAGCTCCAACTGAATAGAGCATCCCGACACTGGTGTCAGGAAGGTTTAAGGTTTGAATCCTTACGCGGTCACCACAAAAGGCAGTCATAAAAAGGCTGTCTTTTTTTAATATTTTTATTAGATGTATTATCTCTATATCCTTTATTCGTTACAAATGAAGAAGTACTATATAGGAAGTACATCCATGTTGCCTGAATTGAGATTGAAACAACATTTATTAAATCACAAAGGCTTTACATCCAAGGCCAAGGATTGGGAGATAGTATATAGAGAAACATATACATCAATAGAGGATGCACGAAGCCGAGAATTTCAAATAAAAAGATGGAAAAGCAGTTTACGAATACAGCAACTTATTACACGCAGCTCAACTGAATAGAGCATCCCGACACTGGTGTCGGGAAGGTTTAAGGTTTGAATCCTTACGCGAGATCACCATACAAAGGCAGTCATAAAAAGGCTGTCTTTTTTTTAATATTTTTATTAGATGTATTATCTCTATATCCTTTATTCGTTACAAATGAAGAAGTACTATATAGGAAGTACATCCATGTTGCCTGAATTGAGATTGAAACAACATTTATTAAATCACAAAGGCTTTACATCCAAGGCCAAGGATTGGGAGATAGTATATAGAGAAACATATACATCAATAGAGGATGCACGAAGCCGAGAATTTCAAATAAAAAGATGGAAAAGCAGTTTACGAATACAGCAACTTATTACACGCAGCTCAACTGAATAGAGCATCCCGACACTGGTGTCGGGAAGGTTTAAGGTTTGAATCCTTACGCGGTCACCATACAAAGGCAGTCATAAAAAGGCTGTCTTTTTTTTAATATTTTTATTAGATGTATTATCTCTATATCCTTTATTCGTTACAAATGAAGAAGTACTATATAGGAAGTACATCCATGTTGCCTGAATTGAGATTTTTTGCAAATAAAACAAAAAAGGCCGTTCATAGAACAGCCTTTTCGTTTTCAATAAACTATTATGTATTATTTATTAGCCGAAATATTTAAGTTGATTTTTACTTCAGGGTAAATAAATTTATCTCCTAATGATTTGTCATTACCATAAAATAGTCCCCATTTGGTTCTGTCAATTATAAATTCTGCAGTTGCTGTTAAACCATTATCTGTCATAGCAATGGTAGCTGGGAAACTTACATTTTGTGAGCTATCTTTCAATGTTAAGTTGCCACTGATTGTGTGAGTATGAGTACCTTCAGATTTATTTTCTAAAGCATCGCATCCAGTTACTTCAAATTTAGCGGTACCGTATTTTGCCGCATCAAAAAAATCAGCACTTAATAAGTGACCGTATAATTTGCTCATATAATTAGTGTCTTGATCTGTAATTTTTAAACTGTTTATATCAATTACAAATTGGCCAGAAGTGATTTTGTTATTTTCCATATTTAGGTTGCCACTACTAAGCATAAATTCTCCTGAATGAGTACCCACTGGCTTGGACCCCACAAAAGCAACTTTACTACTCGCTAAGTCAACTTGATACGTGTTACCAGTTGCTGTTAGCTACTTCTTTAGAGTTTGATGTTGTAGCTTCAGTTCCTTCTGGTGCTGATTGACAAGATGCCATAAATGCTATACATGCCAATAAATAAATTGTTTTTTTCATTTTTTAAAATTTTTGCAAAGATAATTAATTTCATATGTTTAAACATATATTTTATCAATTTTTAATCAATTTAAACTATTGATAATTATATTAAGAAATTATGACCAAAATCAACCTTAAAAAAGGATTGCTTGACTATCTTTGCGCTCTTAAAATCTAATTTAACAAATGCAAGAAAATGGACTAAAAAATCCTAACGCTTCTATTAATAGCTTAGGTATCAACGCGTCAACTATTCATTGGAATTTGAATTCAGAAACCCTAACGGAACAAACAGTTACATTAGGTCAGGGAACAATTACAGATAGGGGGGCATTGTCTGTCCATACTGGAAAATTTACAGGCCGATCTCCAAAAGATAAATTTACTGTCAAAGATCAAAACACCGAGCAAAGTGTAGATTGGAGTGACATCAATATTCCCATGTCTCCTGAACATTTTGAAGTATTGTATAACGATGTAGCGGCTCATTTAAACAATAAAGAACTTTGGGTTCGCGATGCTTATGCTTGTGCTGATCCTAATCATAGATTGAATATAAGAGTTGTCAACGAAACACCTTGGGCTAATTTGTTTTGCAATGATTTGTTTTTAAAGACCAACCCAAGATGAAATAAAAACTCAAAATCCTGACTGGCATATCATTCAAGCACCAAGCTTTGAAGCTATACCTGATAAGCACGGTACCAGACAAGCTAATTTTACGGTAGTAAATTTTACTAAAAAGATTATTTTGATTGGCGGTAGTGGATATACAGGTGAAATGAAAAAAGGAATTTTTGGTGTGCTCAATTATATTTTACCACACGATAAAGGGGTTTTAAGTATGCATTGCTCTGCCAACGAAGGAGCTAATGGCGATGTAGCATTGTTTTTTGGACTTAGTGGAACTGGCAAAACGACATTAAGTGCAGATCCAAACAGAAAATTAATAGGTGATGATGAACATGGATGGGATAAGGGCTCAATTTTTAATTTTGAAGGAGGGTGCTATGCAAAATGCATTGATTTGAGCGAAGAAAAAGAACCTCAAATATTTAATGCAATCAAGCCTGGTGCATTGGTAGAAAATATTACTTTTTACGAAGGAACAAACACTGTAAACTTTGAAGATGGAAGCATTACCGAAAACACAAGAGTAGCTTATCCAATAGATCACATTGCAAATGTAAAAGAACCAAGTGTGGGAGGCAATCCTAAAAATATTTTCTTCTTGACATGCGATGCCTATGGCATTTTACCTCCAATATCGAAGCTCAATAAAGGTCAGGCAATGTATAGTTTTATAAGTGGTTACACAGCCAAAGTAGCTGGTACGGAAGTTGGTGTTACTGAGCCTCAAGCTACATTTAGTGCTTGTTTTGGTAGAGCTTTTTTACCATTGCATCCTACAAAATATGCAGAATTATTAGGAAAAAAATTAGAAGAAAATCCCGATGTGAATGTTTGGCTTATCAATACAGGGTGGAGTGGTGGCTCCTACGGAGTTGGAAGCCGAATGAAACTAAGTTATACTCGAGCTATGATAACTGCTGCAATGCGTGGCGAATTAGATAATGTAACTTACGAAAACCATCCAGTATTTGGATATGCTATGCCAACTACTTGCCCAAATGTGCCAGATGAAATTTTAATTCCACAAAACACTTGGGATGACAAAGCAGCTTATATGGCAAAAGCAAATGATTTAGCATCTATGTTTATAAAAAATTTCGAAAAATATGCTGCACAAGCCAATGACGAAATTTTACAATCAGCCCCTAAAGTAGTAGCTACTATATAAATTTTATTCTTAAACTATAATGTAAAGCAGTCTTTCCAAAGGCTGCTTTTTTTTTACCCTTCTTCAAAGGATTAAGCATTAAAAACAATTACATTTGCACTACAAAAACAAAAATATATATTTTACTAAGCAATGTATTCCATCCAATTTAAATTTGAACAAAAAGACCTTGAACCCATATTAATAAAAGACGTTCCTGAAGATGAAAGTATTTTGGAAACCGCTCTAAAAAACAATATTCATTTACATCATAACTGTGGAGGGGTTTGTGCTTGTAGTACTTGCCATATTTATTTGGAGCAAGGCGAACAATTTGTAGAAGAGTTGAGCGATAAAGAAGAAGATTTTATAGATAGAGCACGCAATCCCAAGCTTAGTTCTCGCTTAAGTTGCCAATGCATATTATTAAAAGGAGAAGGGGCATTAGAAGTAACTATACCCGATCAAACACTTATACATGGTGAATAATAAAAACCAAAAAATGATATGAATATGAATTACGAACCACCTATACACTGGAATGACTACGAAGATATAGCACTCAAACTCTATGAGCGTTTTGGTGATGATTTTTCAGAATCTAAAATTTACCGTATCCGATTTACAGATTTGTTAGAGTGGGTATTGCAAATTGAAGGCTTTGTTGGAAAGCGAGAAGAAAGCAATGAAGGGCATTTGGAAATGATACAAAGTAGCTGGGTGTATGAATGGCGCGATAATCAAAAAAAATAATTCAAAACTATGCAGACAATATTAATCATAGATGACGAAAAAAGTATACGTAAGGCACTGGCTGAAACCCTTAGTATGGAAGGATATAAGGTAGTAGAAGCAGTAGATGGTGTAGAAGGATATAATTTAATTAAGTCTAAAAAATTTGATTGTGTTTTAAGCGACATCAAAATGCCTTCCTTGGACGGTTTGGGAATGCTAGATAAATTAAAGCAACAGGGTATACATACTCCAATCATCATGATATCGGGTCATGGCTCTACAGATGATGCAGTAGAGGCAGTAAAGAAGGGAGCTTTTGATTTTATTTCCAAGCCACCCGATTTAAATCGTTTACTTATTACTATACGCAATGCCATTGATAAAGGGGCTTTAGAAGAAGAAACCACAACCCTCAAAAGAAAGGTATCTGGCATACAAGAAATAATAGGTTCGAGCGAAGCTATATCTACCATACACCAAACTATAGATAAAGTAGCACCAACCGAAGCGCGTGTACTTATAACAGGTGAAAATGGAAGCGGTAAAGAATTAGTAGCTCGTTGGGTACACGAACGCAGTAAACGTTATAATATGCCTTTTGTAGAAGTAAACTGCGCTGCAATTCCATCGGAACTTATCGATAGCGAAATGTTTGGACACGAAAAAGGTTCTTTTACCAGTGCTATTAAACAGCGTATAGGAAAGTTCGAATTGGCCGATGGAGGAACTTTGTTTTTAGACGAAATAGGCGACATGAGTTTGGATGCCCAAGCCAAAGTATTAAGAGCACTGCAAGAAGGTAAGATTACTCGTGTAGGGGGCGAAAAAGATATTTCGGTAAATGTAAGAGTGCTAGCTGCTACCAATAAAAATTTAACCGAAGAGATTAGCAAAGGAACATTTAGAATGGATTTATTTCACCGTTTGAGTGTTATAAATATTACTGTACCTCCTTTGCGAGAGCGTAAAAAAGATATACGAGTGTTGGCCGATTATTTTATGAAGCAAATTTGTGGCGATAACAAAATGAAGCCTAAAACACTTGATGAAGAAGCATATCAAGAATTAGAGAATCATATATGGTCGGGCAATATAAGAGAACTTAGAAATGTCATAGAACGATTAGTCATTATGTGTGAAAAAACTATTACCTTAGATGATATTAAGCGTTATGTTACATTTGATTCGAAATAAACAAAACCTATGGCTGAATACTCTATCAAAGATGCAATAAAAAAAATGATTCAGGAAAGCCATTGGAAACCTTCTTATATGGCTACTAAACTATTGAATGATTGGGAGAGTATAGTAGGCAAAGCTGTTGCAAAACATACCAAAGATCTTGTTATTTCCGATAGGAAATTGATAATCTACACAGATATAGCACCACTCAAACAAGAACTAAGTTATAATAAGCATTTATTGATAGAAAAAATAAATACCTATTTAGAAGAAGAGTTTATTAAAGATATTTTGATAAAATAAGCACTTCTATTAAACCTTGAGACAATTTTCATATCTAAAAAAACGTTTAATAATAAATATATTATGTATTTTTATAATCCAACATAATGCGCGCATTGAAAATACATCATATTCCTATTTTTATATTTAGCATTTTACTTTTTATTTCTCAAAAAGTAAGTGCCCAAGCTTCATGGGAACAATTTGGGCAAAATAGGGTACAATACAATGTATTTAATTGGAACTATTTTGATAGCACACATTTCAGATGTTTTTATTACGACAAAGGAAAAGAAAATGCAATTTATGCATTGCATATTGCAGAGCAAGAAATAAATCATATTGTCAATATGATGGGTGGGCATTTGCCCCGAAAAATTAATTTGGTTCTCTACAATTCCTTTACAGAATTTAAGCAAACTAATTTAGGTAGAAAGAATAATGAAATTAACGAAGCCGGAGGAGGTAAAGTAGAAATTTTAGGAGAAAATATTCCAATCTATTTTAGTGGCGACCACAATGATTTAAAAAAACAAATCAGGAAAGGTGTTTCGGAATTAATGAAAAATAGGATGTTGTTTGGAACCAATATAAAAGAGGTTGTAAAGAATTCTGTGAAAATGAATTTGCCAGAATGGTTTACTATTGGCTATATTCAGTACTTATCAGACGAGTGGACAGCTCAAAATCAAATTGAATTAGAAACACTTTTGAAAAATTCAAAACATCAACGTTTTGAAGAAGTAAGCCTATTGAACCCAAAGTTAGTTGGCTTTTCATTTTGGAAATACATAGCGGACCAATACGGTGAAAATGATATCTCTAATATTTTGTATCTAACACGATTTAGAAAAACAGTAAATGCATCGTTAGAATCTATCTTGAAAAAAAACAGTAAAGAAGTATTTAGAGAATGGGAACAATATTATAATCAAAGTGAATCTAACTTCTTGTTTGATACGCTATCGAAAAAAAATAATAGAACTTTGCTTACAAAAATCAAGCAAAAACCACAGGGCACCTATTCTAAAATTACTATGTCGCCTACAGGCAAAGACATTGCTTATGTAGAGCACAGAGATGGCAAATATCATGTGTATGTGCAGGACACTAAAACCGAACGTAGAGAAGAAATTATAGATGGAGGAAACGAGGGCTTGATAGATAATAAAGATCCCGATTATCCACATTTGGCTTGGAGCCCTTCAGGCAATTTATTAGCTATCGTTTATCAAGTAAATAATAAACTAAAACTAAAAGTACTTTATAGCCATAGACGAAAACAAGAAAACAAAATGATACGATTTCGATATATAGAACGAATAACGGGTCTTTGTTTTATGGGTGATGAAACTAATTTGGCCATAACAGGCATCAAAAAAGGTCAAAGCGATTTGTTTCAAATGAATATTAAAACTACACGAGTTACTAATATTACAAATGACTTATTTGACGACAAATCACCCATGTATATACAAAATGGAACTGAAACGGGTATATTATTTCTTTCCAATAGAAACTCTCCATATATAGGCGAAAATGCTAAAAGCAATGATTTTACACCTTACTTTAATTTATTCTTGTATCAGTTTTCTACTGGAACCAATTTAGTGCCATTGAGCAGCGCAAAAACAGTTATCGAATACCCAATGCAGTGGGGACAGGATGGATTTGCATATTTAATACACGATGGTAAAAATATACGTAGAGAACAAGTAAAAATTTCTAAGAGAGCCCCATTGACAGATACTTTTGAAATACTCAAAACAAAACCTTTGCCTTTTGTAACCTTAAAACAAGAATATACTTCTATCAATAGTAAAGTATTGGAATTGCAATATACTCCTAAAGAGATTTTAGTATATGCAACACCACACATCGTTTTAAAAGAAGAAAATGAAAAATATTTACTGGAAGAAGATACATTGCAGGCAAGTACAATACAAGAAGAAAATGTGAATGATACTAAAAAAAATCTGATTACTTATCAAACTCCCTTTGATGAGGATACATCAACAATTTCTTTTTTTGAAAATGCATTTGCCTTAAAACATAAGAAGAAAGAACGCTATCAACTTTTTACAGATACTATTTTAAAAATTAAACCCAAAAAATATATTACCAATTTCTATCCTGATTTTATACAGACTTCAATAGATAATACCTTGTTTTTTAATCGCTATCAGCCATTTGGTTATTATGGAACACAGTTTCAAAATCAAAGTCTTTCAGGCTTCTTATCCTCTTCATTAATTGACATTATGGAAGATTATAAATTAGAAGCTGGCGTTAGGTTGGCACCCAATTTTAGATCATTAGATTATTTTTTACAGTATAATAATTATAAACATCGTTCAGACTTTAGTATCCTTTACTATCATTCTGTAAACAGCAATAATTATAACTTTTCAAGAGGCATAGCACCAAACTTTTCGCCATATCCTGTTTTGGGAAAAGTAACTTTTGACTATTTGCAAGGCACTTGGACCTATCCATTTAGCACCGCACAGCGTGTAAGTTTGTATTTAGGAGCTCGATTAGATAAAATTTTGTTTAAAGCACAAGAGCACTATAGCATAGGCATTGAGAGCGACAAAAAATATTGGGCATTTAGCAAAGCCGAATATGTATTTGATAATACGTCAAAACCCTATTTGAATATTTCTAAAGGTGGAAAGGCTAAAATATTTTTTGAATACTTTTTAAAATTGACAGGAAAAACAGAAGGTTTTTATACTCTTGGCTACGATGCTCGAAAGTATATTACAATTTATAAAAATGTCATTTTTGCTTCACGCCTTGCTGGTGCTCACAGTTTTGGAAATGCTAAAATTTTATATTTTTTAGGTGGTGTTGACAATGATTTTTATCCTCGATTCGATTCTACCACTTTGATAGACTATTCTCAAAACTATGCCTTTCAAACATTGGCTACCAATGTGAGAGGCTATTTACAAGGCACTCGAAATGGTAATAGCTATATTCTTTTTAATGAAGAACTAAGAATGCCTATTTTGAATACCTTGTTTAATAAAAAATCCAAATCAAATTTTTTAAATAGCTTGCAGCTTGTAGCTTTTACCGATTTGGGAAGTGCATGGCGTGGTGTTATTCCTAACTCAGAAAATATGCATTCGCCCGTTATACTACAAAGTGGAAACGTGACTTTGTATTTAAACGATACCAAACAAGATATTGCAGTAGGTTATGGATTTGGAATACGATCTACTCTTTTGGGCTATTTCATTCGTACTGATTTGGCATGGAGTGCCGAGCGCAAAAAAAGACCCATGTTGCATGTGTCTATGGCATATGATTTTTAATAGTTTCTGGGCATGATGAGAAAGCTACTTCAAGGTATTATTTTTTATTGTTTCTTCTTATTTAGTTTTTTTCTTCACAAACAAATGTTTGCTCAAATAGAATTTAAAGATTCAATTAATAATATTTCTGCTGATAGTATAAGTCAAGAAAATCAGACAGCTAATACCTTTATTCCAACAAATAAACCTTGCACTATTCAGCTCAATATTAGAGATTTTACTACGGACGAGGGTTTGTCTTTTGCTACTGTATCTTTTTTAAATACAGGCATAGGCAAAAGAGCAGATATAGATGGACAAGTGATTTTTGAAAATATTATAGTACCTTATGATACCATTTTGATAAGTGCCATAGGCTATGCCAAAAAGAAAATCTATATCAATCCCAATGATTCCTATCAGTCATACAAAATAGAAATGCCGCGTACAGCAGTGCAAATTAAAGATATGGTAATAAAGGTTTCCAGAAATCCGGCTTTGAAATTGGTGAAACAAGTTATTGCCAATAAGCCTCACAATAATTATGACAAAGCCAATAACTATAGTTATGAGGTGTATAACAAAATTGAGGTTGATATTAATAAAATACCTAAAACAGCTTTTAAAAAATCGCCCATACTTAAAAAGTTTGATTTTGTAGAGCAATATATTGATTCAACCAGTGAGGATAAACCATTTTTGCCATTGTTTTTGACAGAAACCATTTCAGACTATTACTATCAGCAAAAACCAAAACTTTCTAAAGAATACATAAAAGGTTCGCGTGTGTCAGGATACAAAAATGCAAGTATGTCAAAGATGCTGGGGTCTATGTATCAAAATATTAATGTTTATGAAAATAAAATTTTAGTCTTTGACATCAATTTTATTAGCCCAATAGCCAATGATGCACCTTCCTTTTATACGTACCACTTAGTTGATACTCAGGAAATCAAAGGGAAGCTTTGCTATCAAGTAATGTTTGTGCCTAAGCGTCAGGCAGAGCATACTTTTTATGGCGACATGTGGATACATGATACAGACTTTGCGATACAAAAAGTATCTATGATTATTTCAAAGGATCAACAAGTAAACTGGGTCAATAAAATTGATTTGCTGCAGGAGTTTTCTTGTTTTGAAGATACGCTTTGGTTTTTGACAAAGGATAAATTTTATGTAGATTTTTTACCACCACATGGCAACAAGGTGGCTGGTTTTTTAGGTAGAAAAACAACGACCTATAAAAATATTCAAGTAAATCAGGAGTCAATTGCAAATTTGTTGAATCAAAAGAAAAAGAAGGGAGATTCTGATTTAGACCCTTTGGCATTAGAAAGAAATGAAGATTATTGGAATAGTGTTCGTCATGATTCTTTATCAAAAAATGAAAAAGCTATTTATCATTTAATCGATACGATACAAAATTTGCCTGTATATAAAAAATACTATAATGCGGCCTATTTTATTGGAACAGGAATCAAAGAATTAGGTCCGCTTGAAATTGGTTCATTATACAATTTGTATAGTAAAAATGTAATTGAAGGAAGTAGAATTCGTTTTAACATGGGTACCACACCTAAATTGTTTAAAAATATTTATTTGCGCTCTTATATAGCTTATGGTTTCCAGGATGAACGTTTTAAGTATATGGGTAGCATGTTGTGGTTGTTAAAAAGACACCCTCGTCAATATATTTATGCAGAATATAAACATGATTTGGATAACAATCTTAATCAATATGATAATTCTGCATCAGTCGATAATATTTTTTCAACCATAGGTCGAAAAAAAAGCATTCCTTGGAAATTATCTTTTTTGGATAGAATCCGAATAGAATATTACAATAGCTACTTCAATGGATTTAGTTATCAAGTATTTGCCGAAAAAAGAACTTATACACCCTATACACCTTTGCCATACGAACATATTTTTTTAAATGATTTGGGTGCCACTACCAGTGTATTAAAAAATAATGAATTCGGAGTCAATTTTAGATTTGCATATAAAGAACAGTTTGTAGAAGGAAACTACTATAGAACCAGTTTAGGTACTTCTAAGCCTATATTAAATCTAACGCTTAGTGCTGGGTTTAAAAATGTTTTAGAGGGTCAGCATGATTTTCAAAAAATTAGATTCAGCGTTACTGATAGATTAAAGTCGAGATATTTAGGAAGTATATTTTATACAATTTTTGCAGGAAAAATTTGGGGCGAGCTGCCTTATCCACTTCTCGAAATTCATCCTGGTAATGAGTACTATTACTACAATACCAGAGCATTTAATTTAATGCAACGATATGAGTATTTGAGCGATCAATATGTTGGAGTTATGATGGAGCATAGTACAGGGCCTTTGTTTTTCCGATATATTCCATTGATAAAGAAAATGAAATTACGAACATTTTGGAATTTTAAATCGGTATATGGTTCTTTGAGTCAGCAAAATAAAAATCTTAACCTAAACAAAGGATACCCTTTTCAATCATTATCAAATGTGCCTTATGCCGAACTGGGTGCAGGCGTAGAAAATATTTTTAAAGTACTGCGAGTAGATTTTGTATGGAGAGCAATACCAATTACAAATTCTTCTTCAAATGCTACTCCTTTGGGTATTTTTGGTAGTTTGAAATTTAACTTTTAACCTGTACAAAATATTAATGCGTTAATGGTACATTCTCCTGAAATAAGTTGACTCATCCACTTTTTTAGGACAACCTATTTCAGGATTATGCAGCTTGCAGTAGATGAAACTGTAAGCTTCTCCAAAAATAGTACGTTTTAAAAGTAGACAAAATTTGTTAATTTTAAAATCGTAATACAATGAAGAAAAGTAAATTTAATCACAATCAGATTGCCTCTATTCTAAAGGAATTTGATACTGGCAAGTCAGTAGAGGATATATCCAGAGAACATGGCGTAAGTAAGGCAACGTTTTACAAATGGCGTCAGCGCTATGTTGGTATGGATGCAAGCGAACTTAAACGGGTCAAAGAGTTGGAAGAGGAGAATGCTCGTTTAAAGCGTATGTATGCCAATTTAGCGATGGAGTTAGATGTAGCTAAATACATTATTGAAAAAAGCTTTAAAGCCTTGCATGAAGCGCAGTATACTTACTGAGCTAAAGAAGGAACGGCCCAAAGACATCATCAAGGCGTGTCGCATACTCAAGACAAGTAAGAGTGCATTTATTTACCAATCGGTGAAGGATGATAGCTATTTGGAAAATCAATTATTGGAATTAAGTTCTGCTCATCCTCGAGAAGGGTTTGGAAGTATTATTTTAGGTTGAGAAATCAAGGAGATACAACAAATCATAAGCGCATGCATAGAGTATATAAGCGGATGGGTCTATCCCTACGCAGAAAGGCAAAGAAGCGTTTGCCACAGCGAATAAAGGAAAGTTTGGAGACTCCTCATTTTTTACGCATACTTGGAGTATTGATTTTATGAGTGATGCCTTGAGTAATGGCAGTAAGTTTCGTTCATTTAATGTGATTGATGATTTTAACCGCGAGGTACTATTTATAGAAATTGATTACTCACTTAAATCGAGTAGAGTGATATGGGTGCTACGTCATTTAATCAACAGATATGGTAAACCACAAAAAATCCGTATGGACAATGGGCCTGAATTTATAGCCAAATTGGCGAGTGAATTTAGTCAGATGTACGATATAGAGTTTAAATATATAGAGCCAGGCAAACCCACTCAGAACGCGTTTATTGAGCGATTCAATAGAAGCTATCGGGAGGCTATATTGGATGCTCATCTATTCAAGGATATAGAAGAAGTCCGAGAAGTGACCGAGGAGTGGATTAGCGACTATAACCAACATAGACCACATGATGCCTTAGGGGGTATGGCCCCTCAGCAGTATCGAAAAAAAATGAAAGAAATCAAACACCTTCCTTTGGGGCTCCGTTCAGCTTCGGCTCCGCCTTCGCTTCACTACGCCCCAAAAGACCTAAACCAAAATATCAAAATATGAATAAGAAATTCTACTTTTGAAGTGTACTAAAAATGGGGAGCCTACACGATAGCATTGGGCATAACGGCAGTTCGTCAAAAACTACCGTTCCATTCACAAATATACATAAATAAGATGCATTTAAATTCGAATTAAGCGAGCTTGAAGAAATGGAAGTTGGAACAATTAAGAGTTCGTTATCTCCATAACAAAATTTTACTGCTTAGCTTGTAATCGGTTCAGCCTGCCCCGTTTTTCGGGGTTCAACAGCGTTTTCATGCTCGGTCTTCCAGACCGCACGAAAACTTAGTTGTTAGCAGATGCCCTTCTGTCAGTCCGAAGTGCAGTCCAGCTCATTTTGCTGTCTGTCTGTGCGGTGGGAAAAATAAATTTGTAAAAAAAGGGAAGGGTGAAGTTTTGAGTGGCGAAAAAAATACTCTCTTAAAACTTTGGTTGTAGCGTGGGCTTGTAGTGGTTTTTAAGAGTGTATTTTTTTGTGGGTGGCTTTTCTTTCTTCTTTGTTGAAAAGTATTTTGATTTCAACTTGATTTTATCAAGACAATATCTATAAATTTGTCAAAAAATGACAAGTCGCCAATTTCCCAAATGAATATTTTAAAATCAGAATTAGGGCAATACCTCAGAGAGCTAAGAAAAGAAAGAGAGGAAACACTTCATCAGGTGTCAAAGGGAACTGATATTGATTCTCCGATGCTCAGTAAAATTGAAAGAGGGGAACGATTGCCCACAAGTGAACAGTTGAAACGATTAGCTAAGTTTTACAATGTGTCGGAAGCAAGTTTGAAAGTAAAACACACTGCTGAAAAAATTTTGAAAGAATATGGTGCAAACGAAACTACTTATGATGCTATTCAACTTGTCAATGAACAATTAACGATTTACGCTAAAAAGTCAAAAGAGAAATAATTGTGAAACAGAAAATCAAAAGTCTTATTGCATACTTCATTGGAAGTTTAAGTCCGGTGGAAAAGAAAATTTCTGTGCAGGACTTGAGCATCTTTTTTTCTGTCCTGATTGCAACTTTCACGTTGAGAAAGAAGCAAAGCAAAACTGGCAAAGTGAAAATCGCTTTCGCTGATTATCATTCTGAATTCAAAACAGAAATTCAACTTGTCAAACAAAGATTCCCCGAATTGATTAAAACATTTTTTGCAACAGAATCTCAACTTAAAACCGAACTCTTTTCTTCTGTCTTTAAAAAACTGAAGGATGCTTTTGAAAAAACTGATGATGATATTGACGATATTATTTCTTGGTCGTATCAGTTTTTGAAAAAGGATTTGGAGAAATCTGCTTTCAAAAGGATTGGAAAAGACAACGCAAAAATTGAAGATTCTGATTTGCTTTTCACCACTCAGTTTTTCACTGATAAATACATGGTGAAATACTTAGTGAATGAATCTTTGTCGGGTTTTGATAAAACGAATATTCAAAAAGTAGTTGTCATTGATTCCGCTTCTGGTGGTGGTAATTTCTTAAACTATTCTTTTGAATGCCTTTACAAACTTTACAAAAAATCAAAACCGAATTGGTCAAACCAAACGATTGTTGACACGATTTTGAATAGTTCAATTGTCGGTTACGATTTGGATTCAAACCTTTCGAAAATTGCTTCTCTGTCTTTGTTTGTGAAAGCTTGCGGTTATGCAGTTCCAAACAAATCAACTACAATTAAAATTTTCGGTGGAATTGCAAATGACAAATTGGGTTTCCTAAATCCTCATGTTACATCAAACTCAATTAGCAGAACAACTTTCAAAACTCAAATTGAGAAACTCGATAAAGAGAAAAAGATAAAAGTGTTTGTTACCAATCCTCCATTCATGGGTAAACGGGATATGGATACTTCACTGAAAAATTATTTGCTTGCAAACTATCCCGAAAGCAAAGGAGATTTGTGTGTGTCATTCATTCAGCGAACTATTCAGTTGATGAATGAGAAAGATGTGTTGGGTGTTGTTTCACAAAACAACTGGATGTATTTGTCTTCACTTAAAGATTTCAGAAAAATATTTTTAGCAAAGCAGACTTTGAAAGAGTGCATTGATTTAGGAAGCAATGCTTTTGAAGATATTAACGGAGAGAAAACAAATGTTGCCTTGTGTGTTATTGGGAATTCTGAAATAAAAACTACAAGGTTTTACAATTTGAAATTCAAAAATATTGCGGAGAAAAAAAGTTTGGTATCACACAAAAACATTTCTGCTGAACTGACATTTGAGTTAAACCAAAATCAGTTTTTGAAAAACAGTCATCTTGAATTCAACTATCAGTTAGAACATCGTTTTGAAAACATTCAAGGACTTCAACTTTACTCAGAGTTTGCAAACCCAATGCAAGGAACTTCAACTGGAAACAACAATGAGTTTGTAAAATTTGCTTGGGAAGTTAACGGAAGTCCTGACTGGAAATTGGTTAGCAAAGGTGGTGGTTTCAGCAAATGGGCTGGCTTAAATTATTACAAAGTGCATTGGGGTGAAAATGCAGAAATCATAAAAGCGAATAAGGGAAGTGCATTAAGAAACATTGATAGAATTCCTACAACTCAACTTGTTTACAGTGATACTGGAACATTGGGTTTGAATGTCAGAGTGCTAAAAGAGAATCAAGTTTTCATTGCATCGGGTCCAGGAATTCAAGTTTTGAAAGGTGATAAATATGCTCACCTTGCTTTTCTGAATTCAAAGATTGCAACTTTCCTTTTAAAACTTATCAATCCAAAGTTTACAATCAGTGCAGGTTATATTTCTAAAATTCCTGTTGCTCAAAATATTTTGGATTCAAAATTCATTTCAGAGAAAAGCAAAGAATGTTTAGAGTTGAAAGAAAAATATCTGCAAAAGAAATTGCCAAACTTTGAGTTTCAACACTTCAATTATTCAGCAATCAAAAATCTTGATTCGTTTCTTGAAAAGATAATTCTTGAAGATATTGAAAGCGATTATCAGCGACTTTTCTTGGAATCGCAAATTGAATCAGAAATTAGAAAGCAATACAATTTCAATTCAAAGGAATTGCATGAAGTGAAAAGCGTTGTTGGTGAATCTCCTTTCTTCAACAAGAAAAAAACTTTGAAAGTAAATTCAGAACAATTGGATTTGCTTCTCTCTGGAAGTGTTGATTTGAATTGCTTGTCAACAAGTAGGGCAATCAATGGTTATTCGGTTGGTAGTGAAAGTGTGTTTGAAGATTTGTCTTACAAACTTGATGTGAACCCTAAGCCGCTTTTTGATTTTATTAAAAATAATGTTGCTGATTTCAAAATCACAAAGACAAAATATTTCAATGACTTGTTGCACAAAATTATTTTGAATGAGTTGGGTGTAAAGCAAATTTCAATTTACAAGTTTGAGGTTTTTGATTTGTCAAAGTTGATTGAGTCAATTAAGTCAAAATATTCGTTCTTGAATGAGCAAACTAATTTGACTGAACACATTATTTCAATTATTCAAACACATCATAAGAGTAGTTTCTTCAACAAACCTCTGGTCTCTTATTCAAAAGAATCTTTAACAGTCGGACAAGCTCACAATGGATAAGGTGTTAGAGATATACGGCTATATTCTGAAAGAACATCTTTCAAAGTGCTTTGCAAATCAGCAAAGCATTAACCCTGTTGAACTCAACAAAGAAAGGTTTAAAGTGAAAGCGGTATTTACCGCTTCAATCATTTTCTTGAAGAACAATTCCAAAAGAGGAGATTGCAAAATTGTTTCTGCAACTAATAACTGGCTTAAAAATTCATTCGCTGCTGAAAATTTATTTTCATTAATCATTGATAATGCAAGTGAAGAATTAACAAAGTTACTTGATGATAGCCTTTGCAATTTGATAGGTGTTGAATCAATTGATGTTCCTACGCTTTACGAAACGCTGTTGGGTATTGAAACTGGAAATGAAAGTAACGGAACGGAAATTTCAACGGCAAAGAATTACAGAAACAAGTTAGGTAGCTACTACACGCCTGCAAACTTTGCAAAGTCAGTTACTGGAAAAACTATTGATACTTTTTTTGAATTGAATTTTGGAAATGTTGGCAAAGAATTTCTGAAAGAAATTACTTCAATAAGTTTTGCTGACTTCTCTTGTGGTGGTGGCAATTTTATAATTGCAGTCATTGACTACTTTGAAAACCTGTTTGCGAAATGGAACATTGAGGAAGAAAAACAATTGGAATTGCTGAAAGCAATTGCTTTAAATATTTCTGCCTTTGATGTGGATTGTTTGGCTTTGGAAGTTGCAAAACTGAACTTGCTTTTGAAGATTAAGCAACCGTCACTCTACAAATCACTGAATGAAAAATTCATTCATGCAAACTTTTTATTGCAGACCGATTTTGCAATTGATGAATCAAAAAAAGTTGAAATATTTTCAAGTGGATTTATTTATCATGAGCAACTCAGTTTGAGCAAAGACAAACTGAAAAACTTTGATGTTGTTTTAGGAAATCCACCTTGGGAGAAAATAAGGTTTGAGGAAAAAAAGTTTTATGCTCTCTACTCAAATGCAATTGCTGATAATCATTTCAAGTCAAGTAGAACAAATGAGATTGCAGAAACAGAATTGAACAATGTTCAATTAGCTGAATATTCAAAAGAGTTCAAACTTGAAATTGAAAAAGCTAAATCGGATTTAAAAAAGAATTCTTTTTTCACTTTGTCAAACAATGGTGAGTTGAACACTTATGCTTTGTTTACTGATGCTGCTGTGAAGTTGAAAACGAAAAGAGGTGTTGTCGGTTTGGTTTTGAAAAGTGCAATTGTAACAAGCCAAGTGAATCAAAATCTTTTCAAGTATCTGACAAAGGAAAATTTTGTTGTTGCGATTTATGATTTCATCAACCGCAAAAAGATTTTCAATATTGATAGTAGAGAAAGGTTTTGCTTTTTGTTATTGGGTTATTCCAAGAGTGATAAGTTTCATGTTTCAATGAACCTCAGCGAAGTTTCAGAAATCGAAAAAGCCAAATCAGAAATTGAATTGTCTTACGAAAGTTTGAAGTTGCTAAATCCATTTACTGGAATGCTTCCAAACTTCTCAAACAAAAGAGAAGCGGATTTTCTTTTAAGAGTTTCTTATGACTTTCCATTTTTTAAAAATGTTTATGAGCATGTGAGATTCGGAAGAATCGTTCACTTTACAAGTCATGCTGAGTTTATCACAAAGAAAAAATCAGAAGATAATATTCCGATTTATGAAGGAAAATTCTTCAACCAGTTTGACGGAAAGTTTTCAGGATTCAATGGAGTAGCAGATGAATTGAGATACGGCAACAAATCATCTTCAGTGAATATTGATGAATCAAAAAAGGAGATTGCAGATTATTTTCCTGAATCAAGATTTTTTATCAATGCTGAAAAGTGGATTCAACTTTCAAAAAATCATTCTGAAAAATTTATGTTGGCTTGGAGAAGTTTGACTTCTGCAACTAACACACGAACCTGTATTGCAACCGTGTTGCCTTTTATCCCTGCATCTCAATCTGTTCAGTTCTTAACTACAAATCAAAACGACTTGCTGTATTTGTCAGGGCTTTTTAATTCAGTGGTGTTTGATTTTATCTTGAAGAAAAAACTGAGTGGGATTGATTTAACTCAGTCGGTAATAAACCAAATGCCTGTTCCGAACATTGAGCAAACCACAAGCAAAATAAATTTTAATGGTGGCGAAGCCACCATTAAACATCATATTTCTTTGCTTGTGTTTTCTCTTTTGAGAAATGATGTTCGTTTGAATTCTCTATTTCAAAATTTGGAATTGAAAAATGAGATCAGAAGCGAAAGCAAATTTGAAACAGTCAGAAAAATTGATTTGCTTTTTATGGCTCTTTACAAGTTGACTGATTCAGAAATTGAATTGGTGCTTGCTGAATTCAGCAAGCAATATTCAAAAGAAGATTTGAGTTGGTTTAAAAGTGAGTTAGAGGCAATACAACTAAATGAAACCATAAGCCCTGCCAGTAGTCTCGTTGCCCATCTTTCCCCAAGTTGAAGAGTTTTCAATTAGTTTATCTCTATCGTCAGTATCAAGTATTTCAAGTTTATAGTTTGTGTCGTCAATCCTTGTAAACAAAAGTATTTTGTTTACAAATCCTCCATCTTGTCCTAATTGCATTCTTGAAATTGCGGTTAATTTCTCATCATCATCTGTTACTCCTTTCAATTGCATTCTCCAATTGCTGTTTCCTGGGGTGTAAAAAACAGGGTTTACTTTATAAACCTTTCCTCCTAAGTGAATATCAATATTCTTTGAAGCATCAACATCATCAGGGTCTAAGCCGAAATAGACTACACTGCCTTGAAGAAGTTCTCCGTTATGCTTTCCCTTCTTAGACATATCAAGTTGATTTTTTGAACCGCCTGTCATTCTCCCTGTTTCAATCCACATTGAGCCTTCGGGTAATTCAATAGTTTCGTTTACAACATTTAGTTCTTTGTTTTCCTCTACAAGTATTTCCTCTTTGGAAACAACTTTCTTAAATCCTCTTGGCGGTCTTTTCGGTTTTAGTTTTCCGAAACTTTTTAATAACGCATCATAAGCAGCAGAATCTTTTTCGCCAAACTCTCGGTTAATTTTATTGAACTTAGCCCTATTAACTATTTCAGGCAAAACGATTTTGCTGTTGACAAGAATTTCCAAAACTTCAGAAGTAAGTCTTTGACAACTTGGGTGGTCATTATTTATTATCTTATTGTAGTGCTCATAAATATCAGCCAAAAATTCAATCCCCATTTCATCTTCTTCATTGTTGAAATTGACGCATACGGAAGATTCAATACTTTGGAAAAGTCCTCTTTCGGTCAAGTTGGAAGAACCTACAACTGCTCTTGAAAAAGTATCCCCTTCAAAAGCGTAAATTTTTGGATGGTAAATTATATTATTTGGTGAGAATACAATGTAGGTTTCAATTTCAAGTTCAATAAGTTTCTCCAAAGCCTCTTTGGAAGTTCCGTTCAAGTCAACTCCTACATACAAACGAATTGCTCCACCTCTTGCTTTAAAAGCTGTTAGTTGGTCAATAATATTGTTAATACCGCCAATGCTAACGAATGCAACAAATGCATTGAAAGAATTAAATTGCTCATCGGTCAATGAATCAATAATTAAATTTCCTGCTGTGGAATCACTTGTTGGGTCTAAACCTTGTCCTATAAATTTAAGCTCCATATTTTACCAATATTCTTATTTTTATTTAATTTTCAAAGATAGGATTATTAACAACTGAATTTTCTAAAACGGTTGGGAAAACACTCTTTCATTTTTTTGGGTTGGCTTTGTGTGTCGGCAAAAAAAAATGAAAGTGTGTTTTTGCGTTGGGGTGGGTGGGCTTTTTTACAAATTTATTTTAGGGTCGGCTTTGTATTTCCAGTAAGTTGTCAACGAAAAGCTTGGTCAACGCTCGTCAGGTGGTGTCTGCACAGTCGGTCGTAGGGTTTCTGCTAACGGTTTCGGGCTTGGCGAAGTGGCTGAACCCGATGCTCAACAGAATTACTAAACTTTAAAATTAAAAACGAATGATTGATAGAATTACTGAACAGCCATTTTGCCAAACCCTTGTTGAACTAAACCTTCGGTAGCCTGTGTTAATCATTAATCAAATATAGGTAATAAATTTAGTGTTTAAAAATATATAATGATGACTAAAAAAAATCAGTAACAGAATTACGATTCAATAAAATTTTGAATCAAGCTTGTAGAGAAGTAGAAGGATTTGAAGCCTTGCTTCTCAGGTTTCAACAACACATTAGCGTGCTTGGTCGAAGCGAAAAAACGTTTGAAAATTATTCACGACATGTGGCTGCTATGGCTTTGCATTTTCATTGTTTGCCGACTGAGTTGGATGAAGAACAGGTTCGTGAATATTTATTCCAATTGCAACAACGAAGCAAAACACCATCACAAACTTATTTCAAACACACGGTGTATGGACTGCGTTTTTACTAAAAGCCGAAGGATTGCCTTATTCATTTTTGCATTTGCCTGCCATAAAAAAAGATAAAAAACTCCCAGTGGTGTTAAGCAAAGAAGAGGTTTGGAAAATGCTTTGCACACCCAAATTATTAAAACACAAAATACTCATTGGCTTATTGTATGGTTGTGGATTACGATGTATGGAAGTACGAAACTTAAAAATTGCTCATCTTGATTTTAATAGAAAACAATTACACATTGTACAAAGCAAAGGAAAAAAAGATCGCTATGTACCATTGAGCGAACATTTAATACGTGGTTTAAAACAATATATTGCCAGTGAAAAACCAGAAGAATATCTTTTCAACGGTCAACCCAATGGCAGAGCAGGTGGCGATTTTGACTCTCGCTATTCGCAACGTGGTGTGCAATGGGTGGTAAAACAAATTGCCAAAGATGCCGGCATTTTAAAAGACGTTCATACCCACAGCATGCGCCATTCCTATGCCGTGCATTTATTGGAAGATGGTTTAAATATTGTTACACTCAAAAATTTATTGGGCCATGAAAACATAGAAACCACCATGGAATATTTGCTCCTGTGCCAGCTCGAAGACCGAAAAAGTTTTAGTCCATTAGATACTTTGTATGCACGCTTCGCCAAAATATGAAGTAGCGGATGTGTTTCGCAATTTAGGCAAGGGTAGAAAAATGGATTTGAATGTGCATCAGCTCAAAACCATTCGTGCTATAAAAATTTGTCGAACCAAAGAACTTGGCGGACACATGAATGCTTGTACAAGTTGTGGTACCATTCATATTTCATATAACTCGTGAGAAACAGACATTGCCCGAAATGCCAAGGGCATAAGCGCAGAAGCTTAGGTACAAAAACGAGAGCAAGAACTGTTACCTGTGCCGTACTTCCACGTCGTTTTTACATTGCCTTCGGAGTTGAATAATCTGTGCATGTACAAACCCAAAGAGCTTTATGATAGTTTGTTTGAAAGTGCATGGCAAAGCATTGCGCAATTTGGCAAAACTAAAAATCTACACATGGGTATGATAACGATACTGCACACTTGGGGGCAAAACTTATCCTTGCATCCACATGTACATTGCATTATTCCGGGAGGAGCGGCATAAACGCAAAAGGCAAATTTGAAAAGATACGGCTGATGGTAAATATCTATTTAGTGTAAAAGCCTTGAGTAAAGTTTTCGTGCTAAGATGATAGCGAGTTTGCGCAAGCGAGACATAAACGACAAATTGTTATTTGATAAACTGTTCAACAAAAATTGGGTAGTGTATGCCAAACGCCCATTTGGCAATACTTCCAGCGTGATAGAATATCTGGGGCGATATACGCACAAGGTGGCCATTGGCAATAGCAGAATAAAAAATGTAAACCAGAAAGCGTCACATTTACTTATAAAGATTACAAACAAGGTGGTTCAAAAAAAGATGACCATAACGCTCAAAAAAATTTACACGTCGGTTTTTGCACAACATATTTTACCACATCGCTTTGTACGCATTCGTCATTATGGATTTTTGAGTAGCACGTGGAAAAGACAAAAACTAAAAAATCTTCAAGCGCAATTAATGCAAGTTGTAAACACAAAAACAGTGGCAACAAAACTGCACAAATGTCTAATGTTGTAAAACAGGCACCATGATCACAATAGATGTTTTGGTAAACGCGGTCCACCACAAAAATATTTATTGGTGACTTACAATCTAATCCTGCATAATGGTGGGTAGGGGAAGGTGTATGAAGAAATGAAATAATGAAACCGTTTTGAACAATATGAAAATAAAATTCATACAAAGCTGTACACTTACAGCTAAATCGAGAACAATTAAAAGTTCGATATCTCCATAATAAAATTTTACTGCTTAGCTTGTAATCGGTTCAGCCAACAGCGTTTTCATGCTCGGTCTTCCAGACCGCACGAAAACTTAGTTGTTGTGCGTTCGGTTTTTTACCATTCAATATTTTCAATTTCATTTTCGTAAACATCTGTTTGTCCAGAATAGTGACAAATTTCATTTTCGATTTTGTCAAGAATAAAAATAAGATAGTCTTTTTCAGGTTTAATTTCGGCTCTATTATATGGGTCAATGGTTGGTTTGTATGGTTCATCTTTTGTCCCAATTATTAAAACTTTTTTGTTTGCCCAATGTACTCTTTGATTTATTTGGTAATTCATTTTGATAAGTTTACAAGTAAAATTAATATTATAAATATTATTCCTAAAACAACTGGAAAGTAATAAACAAAATTTTCAATTAGTTTGTCGGCTTTTGCCAAAGATTTGTCTAAAAATCTATCAAAAGAACCGAGAGAAAATTTTATATTTCTAATCCAATTATTTAGGTCGTTAATTTCTTTTTCGTACTTCTTCCTAAAATCTTCTTCTTTTTGTTTAGTACTTTCTGAATTTTGTTTTTCAGAATAGTTATTGTTGTTTTCTTTGTCAGTAAAGACAGTAATGTCAAAATTTAGGTTAAAATAGTCTTTATAAATTTTGTCATAGGTTTCTTTTCTATGAAAATTTGATAGTATTTCATATGCTTCATTTATCTCTTGCATTTTTTGCAAAGCAAGTGGATTTGAGTTTCTGTCCGGATGCCAAAACACTGCAAGTTTTCGGAATGAACTTTTTATTTCTTTTTGCGTTGAGGTTAATTGAACGTCAAGAATTTTATAGTAATCTTTAATCATTTATAAAAATTATCAAAAAAATCATCGTAATTTTTGCTTTTTCTTATTTGAGCCTCCATCTCTCCAAAATAAGCTCTTTTCTTTTTAAGATAACCTGCATAAGTTCTTAAATCTGTTGCACTCATTAAAAAAGCAAACAATCCACCAATTGACCAAAGCATTGTTACTGCCATAATAAAAACAAGAAAGCCATTGTCTTTTGTTAGCTCTTCGTTTAACATTAAAATCAAGCAAATAGGAAATGAAATCAACGCACCTGTCAAAAATTTAAAAAGACGGCTGTAATTATTCGTTATTGTGTCGTTTGGGTCTATAAGCGAAAAATTTGGGTCATTTTGAAGTTTCTGTTTTAAGTCCAAATATTCATATTCAGATATTGCTTTAGGTTCTCTGAATGAATAATGTGTTACGGTGTATCTGAATGCCATTTTCTAATAATTTTTGTTTTAGAGTTCTGTTTGTCTAAACTGACGCACAACGTTTGGCAGCTACCCGAAGGGCGGGAATTTTAGCACAAAACTTGATTTGAAAAACTAATGTTCTACTAACCACAAAACTGTCTTTGGAACACGAAACCCCGCCTTTTGGGTAGGTGCTGTTACCTGCTGGCGTTCTTGTCGGTCTATGTTTTCTTTGTGTAATGTTTGTCAAACTCTTTAAATATTTCTGTACCATACCAGTCCTTTTTAGGGCTTTTTGAATTGTTCGGGTCAAGAAGTCTTGTCTTACAGTATTTTTTATTTTTCATTAATGGTTTCCGAATGTCGTGATATTGTTTGTTTGCTTTGAAGTCACTATATCTTTTGTTAAGTGCATTGGTTAATTTATCATAGTCATATGGATAGTTTTTCAAGGCATCTTCTTCCTGCACATTAATTTTAATTGCGTCAGGGTCGGTTGAATAATTTACAAGCAAACTTTCAGTAGAAGTTGACTTTACAAATTTTGTTTCAAGTTTAAGCGAAATATTGAAGTCCTTATTTTCGTCAGATGGAGCTTCTTTTTCCTTCTCAGAAATATATTTCAATAAGTTTTCAATTTGGTCTTTGTTACTATTAACAGAGAAACTTTTAATGGCTTCAAACTCGTGAAAGAAAGTCATTGGCATTAAGAAAAAATTATATACAGATAAATCATATTTAAACCATTCTGTAATTAATGTCAAGTAGTTTTTTAAAGATGCCGTTCCAATTTCAAATACTTTCTTACTTAAATACAAATCTGCATGCTGGAAGTGAATAGCTGTGTCTCTTATTTCCATGAGTAAAAAAATGTTCTCTTTTACTGTTGGGTTAAGGTTGATAGGAGCTTGTTCGCAAATATTTAAGCATTTAGGAAGTCCAATTGTTTTGGGGTTTAAACTTCTATTCAAGTCTGGCGTTAGGCTACTAAGTTTATTCCCTCTTTTGCCAACCTTATTAATCAGTATATAGATAGATTTTAGGTCTCCGTTATTTTCTTTAATAATTTTCGCCTTTAGCAAAAGTTCCCAAGAGTTAATCATTAAGATTGAAAATGTCTCTTCTCTATATTTAAAATCAGGTTTGTTATAAACTTCAATTGCGGATAGTGCTGCACCAATTGATTTGTCAACAAATGATTTATGTTTTGGATGTTTCATTTTCCGCTTTTTCTTCTGTTGTCTTCTTTACATAACATTTGGCAATTGTCAGCAGATGTTTTTCCGCCTTCGTGCCACGGAGTAATGTGGTCTGCTTCCATTTCTTCAATTTCAAAATGTTCTTTGCACACTATACAAATTCCTTTTTGTCTTTCGTATGCTTCACGTTTCTGATTTGGACTAAAAGCACGAATATTTAAGTGCTTTTCTTTATGAGTTAAAACATAGGTGTAAATTCCTTTCTTATTTCCTACGTCTTCGTCTTCCATAAGCATAGAAACTTCATTTTCCAATTTTTTTGGATCTAATTTTTTCTCATTAAAATCGTTGTAAAGAAATCCCCATTCTATACCTTTCATTTCTCTACGATATTTTGGGAATGTAGCTTTTACCCAATTGATAACTGCTTGAAAATATAGCCAAAGTTCATTTGCGTTTGGTTCGTGTTGGTTTTTGGACATATAGTTTTTTATAT
>JAWKLF010000003.1:0-368368 GCA_041392835.1 Chitinophagaceae bacterium | reverse complement strand
CTACAATATTGGTTTTTCTATGATAGGCTTGGGCAACGTGCATTACTATTTAAAAAACTTTGATAGCGCACTTTTAAATTATCGACTAGCAAAAGAGTATATGTTAGAAGCAAACGATGAAGATTTATTATGCGAAATCAATTTAGGGATGGCAAGAGTATTTCAAAGTGTACAAATGAAAGATTCTGCATCCTTTTATGCCAAGGAAGCACTATTTCTATCTCAAAAAGATAATTTTTTATCCCGTGAACTCAATGCATCCGTTTTTTTAGCTTCAATGTATTCAAATCAAAAGAAGATGGATAGTGCTTACTATTATTTATCCAAAGCTAATATACTAAAAGATACATTGCTTGGTGAAGAGAAAACACGGTTTTCTGAACAAATAAAATTCAACGAAAATATTAGACAACAACAACAAATTGAAGAAGCTATTCTACAAAAGGAAACAAGAAGACAACAGCTACAATTAATTCTAATAGCACTATTTATTCCTTTACTTTTTATCTTAACTATACTCCTATCACGCAGAAGAATCAAAACATCGTTGATAAAATTTTTAGGAATTATTTCCTTATTATTTTTCTTTGAGTTTATAACTCTACTACTTCATCCATTAGTAGAAGAACTTACTCATCATACCCCTTTTTTAGAAATATTAATATTTGTGGCCATTGCAGGTATTATCATACCTACACATCATCGTATAGAGCACTGGCTCATTGAGTTACTCATTAAAAGATCAATAAGTAAAGAAAGGAATAGACAAATTTAGTAGCCTATTCCTTTAAAATTAAAAAAAATCTATTGTTTTATAGATGGTTTTGTTGGTCTAGTATCTGCCGAATCCATAGTTTCTGTAGGCTCAGCAACATTTGTTTCTACAGGCATGTCATCACTATTGACTGCTTCCTTAGGAGCTACTTCTTCTGTGTTTTCAGATTCCGTATTGGCTTCTGGTTTAGCTTCTTCGCTACAACTTGCGAAAGTAAAAGCAGAAAGAGACAATACGAATAATAGACTTTTGATTGTTTTAATTCTCATAGTTAGTAATTTAATTTAGTAATATTAAAATATTTATGACAATTAAACAAGTATTCTAAAAATATTGTTGAATGAAATAATATAGTTCAAATACAATTAACAGTATTTACACACAATATTAAGCTATAGAAAGAACGCTAAGATTTACATTTGTAAAATGCGCATCTTTATTTCCATTATACTATTGTTGAGTACCATAAATGCCTTAGCTCAAAATGGCTCACTTAAAGGATTTGTAAAAGAAAATACAAGTTCTAAAAAACCTTTATATTATGCTACAATTGTTTTAAAATCAAAAACAGAAAACGCTAAAACTATAGGTGCACACAGCAACGAAAATGGCAAGTTTGAAATCAAAAATATTAACCCTGGAAATTATCATCTTATTATTTCTTCCTTGGGCTATCAAGCATATGAAAGTGATGTTGTAATCGAAAACCAAGAAAAAAATATAGGAGATGTTTTATTAGATAAATTAACTTCAACACTAGAAGGCGTTACAGTAAAAGGAGAAAAAAATACTATTGAAATACATCCAGATAAAAAAGTGTTTAACGTAGACAAAAACATTACAAGCGCTGGAGGAAGTGCTGAAGATTTATTACGAAATGTACCTAGCGTCAATGTTGATGCTGATGGAGGTGTAAGCATACGAGGCAAAGAAAGTATTATGATTTTCATAGATGGAAAACCTTCTGCCATGTTTGGCGACGACCCTCAAGAAGCCTTAAAAGCCATACCTGCAGCAAGTATAGAAAGTATAGAAGTGATTACAAACCCTTCATCAAAATATGAATCGCAGGGCGCAAATGGTATATTAAATATAATATTAAAAAAAGATAGAAAAAAAGGCTACAATGGCTCTATTAATCTTGGTGCTACATATCCATTAAAATTAAATGCAGGCATTAATCTCAATGCAAATATCAAAAAGTGGAATATTTTCTTAAATAGTAATTACAGAAAAAACTGTACTTGGGAAAAGGGTGAAAACTATCGAACAAATTTTGCAAACGATTACACATACAATTCAACTTCTTTTAAAGATAGAAACCACACAAGTGTCTTTGCAAACTTTGGAGTAGAATATAATTTCAATTCAAAAAATAGCATCACATTTACAGAAAGTATTTTTAATGCAAGTGGCAAAGGTGTAGAAACTGTGCAAATAGAAAATAGAAATGAAAAAGACTCTCTTTTGAACGGCATGAAAAGAGTAAACGATTATAATGGTCAACCACTTGGACTTACCTCAAACATAAAATTTGCTCACACAGGAAAAAATCCGAAAGAAACCTTAAATATAGAAACCAATCTGAGTAGAAGATTTTACAAACGAAGAAGCGACTTTACTACCTCAATTTTTGACGGAAACAGAAATGAAACAAGCTATTTTGACCAACATAACCCTATAGATGGAGGAAACTATAATATAACTTTTCAAATAGATTATGTAAAACCACTAAGTGAAAAAGCAAAAATTGAATTTGGTGAAAAAACAAACTACTTTAATTTTCAATCAGAAAATCAGCCAACAATACAATATGCCAATCAAGCTGAAGTGCCTGAAACTATACTAAAAAACAAATTTAATTTTACACAACAAGTACATGGCGTTTATGCAACCTATTCAAATCAGTTTAAAAAGACTTCGTTACAAGTAGGTTTAAGAGGTGAGTATTTTGCTTATGAAGGGTTTATATATCAATATAATGTAGGAGCAAAAAATAGCTATTTCAATCTTTTTCCAACATTGTTTATAAATCATAAATTGACAAACAAAGAAGATATTACATTGAGCTATACAAGAAGATATGATAGGCCCAATTTTTTTCAATTAATACCCTATATCAATGTTAGCAATCCGCAAGATACCAATGTAGGAAATCCAAATTTGAAGCCTGAATTTATTCATGCTTTAGAAGCTTCTTATAGCAATCAATACATGAATAATAACCTTTTTCTGGTTAGTGCCTATTATCAATATACCAACGGATTAATACAACGTTACAGACGATTTAATACTGATGGAACTACCTTTACTCAAACTCAAAATTTATCCTATGGCACTACCTACGGAGTAGAAGTTATGAATAAAATTTTCATATTGCCAACATGGGATGCCACCATTAATTTAAATATTTTTAGAAATAAAATTAATGGCAATAACATTGACAAAAGTATTTCAAACACAGGCTATGGAGGCTTCTTAAAATTAATTACAAATTACAAACTCCCTCATGATTTTAATGTGCAACTCAGTGGTAACTTTTTTGCTAAAACTGTAACATCGCAAGGCGAAATACTACCCTATTGGTACACAGATTTAGCTATCAAGAAATCCTTGTACAAAAATTTGGTCAATCTAACACTGAATGTCAATGATGTATTCAATACCTTAGGTACTACTACTATTTACAACAGAAATGAATTGTATTATCAAGAATTATATAGAAAAAATCTAACTCAAACAGTAGGATTAAACCTTCAAGTAATGTTTGGAAACAGAAAAGACAAAAACAATAAAAACCCAAAATCAACGACTTCGCCAAAATCGTCACGAACTAAAAAACAGGAGAAAAAAGAAATGAAAAATAGGGATGAAAATTTGAAAAAAGATGAAGGAGAAGGCAATGATGGTTAATAAGGATTTGATATAACTATGTTTCGATTACTGAAAATATTTTTTTGTTCTTTTTTCCTATTTATAGCCGAAAAGTCTTTGGCTCAGCAGCTAATTTTAGAAGGTGTAGTAACGAATAGCAAACTGGAGCCCTTAGCTTTTGCTACAGTACAAATAAAAGGAAACCAAATAGGCACTCGAACAGATGAAAGTGGTTATTTTAAATTTAAACTTTACGAAAATGAATATGAATTGGTCATTAGCTTATTAGGATATGAAACCAAAAAAGTAAAATTAATATTAGACAAAACAACGAAGCTTCAACACATATTACTTCTTGAAAATAAAAAAAGTTTGAATGAAATTAAAATAACAAGTAGTAAAAAAGACAATGCAGAAGATATTATTAGGAATGTAATAGAAAATAAAAGCAACAAACTACATGCTATTAAAAGCTATGCTGTTGATTTATATATCAAAGCAAGTGAAGAAAAAAACAAACAGAAAAAGAAGGATAGCATAGAAAACAAAATGAATAGTTTGAGTGAAATACTCCTCCATGTAGACTATCAATACCCCAATAAAATAAAAGAAACAAGAAATGCTGTGAAAAATAGAGGTGAGAAAGAAACTCTTTTTTATTTAACAACAACCGATGGAGATTTTAATTTGTATGAAAACTTATTGCAAGTTCCCTCAGTGTCTGAAATGCCATTCTTATCACCTATAAGCTATAGTGGGCTTATAGCATACAAATACAAGACACTTCAAATAATTAAAAAAAACAACTACAAAATTTATACTATTAGATTTTCGCCATCTCGAATGGGAAATTCTCTTTTAGATGGCCAACTTAGTATAATAGATACATCTTGGGCAATATTAGAAGCCGAATACAATTTACCATCCTATCACATGCCTGAATATAAAACTTTTAGTGTACATCAGGAGTATGATTTTGTGCAACATAAAGCATGGATGCTTGTGGATCAATCTTTTTCATATACCACATATGGCAACAAAACCAAAGCAAGTGGAAAAACAATTGTAAATTATGATAACTATATTTTAGATACTGTTTTTAATAAAAAATACTTCAACAATGAACTTAGCACAACAACAATAAGTGCTTATGAAAAAGATAGCAGTTTTTGGAATACTACAAGAAAAATTCCACTTACCGAAAATGAAATAAAATACATTCAATACACTGATAGTACATATAAAGCTACTCATTCAAAAGCCTATTTTGATTCAGTAGATAAACAATACAATAAAATTCAATGGCAAGAGGTATTGTTTACAGGACCTGGTTTTTATAACCGTGAAAAAGATATTAGTTGGAATATCTATCCTGCGTTGGGAACTGTTAGGTTGTTATTGCCTGGAGGCACTCGAATTGCTTATGGTGGAGATTTAAGTAAAACACAAAAGAACAAAAAGAAATATATTATATCGGCCGACATAAGCTATGGACTAAAGAATAAAGACTTCTTAGGAAACGTTAGAACATATTATCGATATAATCCTTTTAGTCAGGGTTATGTGAGAAATAATATCGGAAAAAACTTTGAATTTATTTTCTCAGGCGATTCTTATGTCAATCTTTTTAGACGAAACAATTTTTACTTAAACAAAAAAATTGAATCAGAGCATGGAGTAGAACTATTCAATGGATTTAATATTATTAATAAAATTGAATTTTCAAGAAGAGAGCCATTAACCTATTTAAAACTTACTTATCAATATGATAGCTTGTTTAATGATAGTCCCTTTTTTACTAAGCCTATAGACTTTGAACCGTACAACGCTTTTTATTTTACTACAACATTTGAATATACTCCTTTTCAAAAGTATTTAAGAGAGCCCTATGAGAAAACCATTTTAGGTTCCAAATACCCTACTGCCTATCTTACATGGCGAAAAGGTGTTCCAGGCTTATTCAATAGTAAAATAAATTTTGACTATGTAGAGTTTGGGCTATACCAAAAAATAAAATTGGGTTTAGCAGGCATTTCTAATTATCGTCTTTATAGTGGTATGTTTCATAATCAAAAAAAGTTAGAATATATTGATTATAAATTTATTAGTAGGGGCAACCCATACCTTTTTAATAATCCATTACTCAGTTTTCAATTATTAGACAGCACCTTTCCTATTTTTAAACGATTTTATGAAGGCCATTTTAAACATGATTTTAATGGTGCTATCATAAATAAAATACCAATCATAAAAAAAATAAACATATTAGAAGTGGCTGGAGCTGGCATGCTTTACATACCATCATCTAATGTGAAATATATTGAGGCATATGCTGGCTTGGAAAAAATTGTACATATTTTTAATGAACAAATTAAGTTTGGTGTATATGTAGTTTCGAGCTTATCCAATCAACAAACAAAACCTATACAAATAAAATTTGGTCTTGATTTTTATGACAAACATAAAAATACTTGGCATTAATTGAGTAATACTTCAAGCAAAGTTTTATTGACCTCTTCCCATCTGTATTCATGCATCATCTTTTGCTTTGCTTGCTTGCTAATAGCATCAGAAATAGCAGTATCTACTAACAATAGTTTTATTTTATTACAAAAATCTAATGCAGTGTCAGCTACCAATATTTCCTTACCTTCCTGTGCATGTAAGGACTCATTGACAAGAGGTGTGGTAACGCATGGAAGCCCAATAGCCATGGCCTCTAAGATTTTATTTTGCAAACCGCCACCAGAAAATATAGGGGCAACAAATACTTTTGACGCTGCATAATACATTTTTACATCTTCCACAAAGCCAACAATCTGAACATTTTTATTTGCTAAAGAAATAATCTTTTGTGAGGGCGAAGCACCAACTATTGCTACTTTTAATAAGGGAAACTCAACAAGCAAGAGGGGCACTATATGCTGAGCTAAATACGATACTGCTTGAATATTAGGCTCGTAAGAAAGATTACCTACAAAGAGTATATCATATTTTTTATCTAATTGAGGCGATGTAAAAAAAGATTCGTCTACGCCATTACTAACTATAGTACAACTTTTTTCAGATGGTGGCAACATCAATTGATCACGTTTAGAAATAATGGTTGTATTATCAAAAGTATCTAAAATTTCTTTTTCTATTTTAGACAAACGCTTGCTTTCAACTCTATAAAAATTGGCTTTAAACCAATTGCTTGTCATACTTAGTCTTCTATAATTTTCAGAAAAGCAATCTTGAAAATCTAAAACTTTTTTAAACTTTATATCCTTTATATAAAAGTATGTTCTTGCTAATTGTGCATAAACCACATCAGGCTCTATCCTTTGTATATCATGGTGTATGGCTTTCTGAATTTTATGATTGTAAAAATAACCAAGCTGCAAAGGCCACATTTTTATTAAAGCAAAGAGAGAATGATACAATCTTGAAAGCAAAGACAATCTAAAAATTTTTATATCCTTGCAGAATGGTTGTAAAGCCAATAAAGAATTCTCAGTTATATTTTCATCGCTCAAAGCTATTAAATAAACATCTGCATGCTTGCTTAATGTAGTTATTTGATGATATGCACGCAGCTTGTCTCCTTTATATAAAGGAAATGGAAAACGAGACAACAAAACAACAATTTTTTTTCTACTCAACGGAAATCATAGTTTTTAAAACGGTCAAAAATGAATTATATATCTCATTTCTATCATAATTTTTTTGAATAAAAACTTTAGCCTCTTGACCAATCTTTTTTGAAAAAGAAGCGTCATAAAAACACTTTGCCAAATACTTTTCAAATTCATTTGCTGTATTTGCAATTAAAATATTTTTTTCATTAACTACGTCAATACCTGATACACCAACGCTTGTAGAAATTATTGTTTTTCCTAAAGCCATTGCTTCAAGTATTTTTATTCGTACACCAGCTCCAGATAGCAAAGGCACTATCATGATATTTTTTGACATACTAAATGAAATAAAATCTTCTACTTCGCCAACTACTTTAATCGGTAAATCTTTAAAAGCATGAAGAAATTTTTGAGGCATATTTTTGCCTGCTAAATAGAGGGTAACTCCATTTAAAGATGCCGAAATTTCACTCCATACATTTTTTACAAACCAATTGACACCTTCTATATTAGGCTGCCAATCCATACTTCCAATATGATAACAACTATCTTTTTCGTATGATTCCTGCATTTCGATTGAATCTACACTAACTGCAAAAGGTAAATAAAATGTTTTTTCATATTTTAAATCATTCAATATACTAAGTTCATCTTTTGAAATAGGTAACAACAAATCGAAGTTTCTTAGCATGTCCAACTCATAATTTTTTAATCGATTTGTCAGCATTTTTAAATACGCTCGTTTAAAAATATTATTTTCATTCAAATATAGTTTTTCCCAAATCTGAAATTCTATATTATGCATTCTACAAAGAGTCACTGCCTTTGAGTGATTTTTTACTGTTTCAAAATAAGGTGTTGTATAAATACTTTCAAAAAGAATAAAATCAAAATGTTTACTCTGAAGAATAGCAATGAGTTTTTGTTGAAATTTTTTATCCTGAAATCGAGAAACATTATAGGACTTATCCGTAAACATATTTAAAAAAGCAGAAAACGGATTGATTGAATTATTGATGTAGGCTGATTCAAAAAACGCCAATTGCTGATACAAGGGTGGTAAAAGTGAAGTATCGATCCAATGTCTTTTGGTATTCATAGCCAACAAACTCACCTCGCAACCCTGCTGCACCAATGCTTCAATAGTTTGATGCATAGCAATAGCACCACCATCTCGTAGTGGAAATGGTATTCGTGGTGTAAGAATTAAAATTTTAATTGGCATATAATGCTCAAAATAAAAACTATTTTTGCGCAATGAAAAATCAAAAAATAATTTTCTTGGGCTCAAAGCCTATAGGATATTATTGCTTGCAACATTTAATAGCCCAAAAAAGTGCTTTAAACATAGATATAATAGGCGTTTTAACAAAGTTTAATGCAGCCTTTGATGGTGAATATGACATTTCCGATTTGGCAAAAAAAAATAATATCCCATTATTAAACTCAATCCATGATATACCGCCCTGTGATATACTAATTTCAGTACAACATCACGAGATATTAAAGCCTGAACATATTTCAAGAGCTCAAACAGCTTTTAATTTACATATGGCACCACTTCCAGAATACCGAGGTTGTAATCAGTTTTCTTTTGCGCTCTTAGATCAAAAAAAGGAATTTGGCACCACTATACATATTATGGATACACAAATTGATCATGGAGACATTGTTGCTGAAAAACGATTTTCAATACCAGAAAATTGCTGGGTAGAAGACCTTTATAAAATCACATTTGAACAGTCTTGTATTTTATTTAAAGAAAGTTTGACTTCAATAGTCACAAATACCTTTCAACGTATTTCTCAAGAAAGCCTTATCAATACTCGAGGCTCTTCTTTACATTATAGAAATGAAATAAATGCTATAAAAGAAATTGATTTAAACTGGGATAGTGAAAAAATTCAAAGACATATAAGAGCTACCTTTATGCCAGGCTTTGAACCACCCTATGCATTTGTAAATAATCAAAAACTATTTTTTTCAAAAACATGGCAAAAGGAAAAAAAATAATTTGTGCTGTTACGAATGATTTAACGTATGACCAGCGTATGATACGTATTTGTACTTCGCTGGCTGAAGCAAATTATGAAGTTCTTTTGGTAGGTAGGAAAAGAACAAAATCCAAACCACTCAATCAAAAAGCTTTTCAACAAAAACGTATTTATTGCTTTTTTGAAAAAGGAAAATTTCTTTATATAGAATATAATATTCGTTTATTTTTCTTTTTGTTGTTTCAATCCTTTGATGTTGTCAATGCAACGGATTTAGATACCATATTACCATGTCTTTATGCTTCCAAACTGAAAAGAAAAGCGAGAGTATATGATGCGCATGAACTTTTTTGCGAAATGGAAGAAATTATTTCCAGACCTTCTATATATGCTATTTGGAAAGCCATCGAAAAAAAAGCTGTACCCCAATTTGAATTTGGTTATACTATAGGAAGCCAATATGCAGCCGAATTTTTCAGAATGTATCAGCGTCAGTATCCTGTAGTTAGAAATGCAACAGTATTAAGACCCTATGAAATAAAGTCACATAAAGAAAAATATATTTTATATCAAGGAGCTGTTAACGAAGGAAGGTGCTTTGAACAACTAATACCTGCTATGCAACATATACATGCTAAACTTATAGTTTGTGGCGATGGCAATTTTTTTGAACAAGCTATTGCTATGGCCAAAACTTATCAAGTAAGTGATAAAATAGAATTTAAAGGTTATGTGCCCCCAAATCAATTAATTGAATTTACTCAAAATGCATATATCGGCATTTCGATATTTTCCAATACATGTCAAAGTAATTATTTGTCTTTGGCAAATCGTTTTTTTGATTATATGCATAGTGCAGTACCTCAATTGGCAATGAATTTTCCTGAATATGCCAGCATCAATAACGAAGTTGAGATTGCCTATTTAATAGACAAACCCGAGCCAGATTATATTGTAAAAGGTCTTCAAAAATTGCTATCTGATGTAGAGTACTATTTAAGGCTCCAACAAAATTGTATGGTTGCCAGAAAAAAATACAATTGGCAAGAACAAGAAAAAACACTTTTATCCGTTTATAAAAAAATACTTGAATAAAATAATTAACATAGTATCGTTAGACATTCCCTACCCCGCCAACTATGGTGGCGTAATTGATATTTTTTATAAAATAAAAGCACTACATCTCGAAGGATATGATATACACTTACACTGTTTTCAATATGATAGTAAGAGTGAGCAAAGCGAGCTAAATCAGTATTGCAAAAGTGTTACCTACTATCCTCGAAAAAAAAATATACTTAGTATAATTTCAATCAAACCGTTTATTGTTTATAGCCGAAGAAATAAAACATTGCTAAAAAATCTTTTAAGGAACAAAGCCCCTATCCTTTTTGAGGGTATACATACTACCTATTATTTAAATCATAGTCTCTTAGAAAATCGATATAAAATTGTAAGATTACACAATGTAGAACAGCACTATTATAAAGCCTTGTACAAAAGTGAATCTTCAATACTGAAAAAAATATTTTTTGCAATAGAATCATTAAAATTAAGGTGCTATGAAAAAAAATTACATAGAGCACAAGCTTTTTTGCCAATAGCAGCTCACGATTTTGCATTTTTCAAATCGCTATATCCACGGCATACAATTGTGTTGCTACACGCATTTCATCCTTATCAAGATATACAAACTGTATCAGGATTGGGTGCTTATTGTCTATATCATGGCAATCTGAGAGTGCAAGAAAATATAGATGCTGTAAAATTTTTATGTACTAAAGTGTTTAATACACTTTCAACGCCACTTGTTATTGCTGGCAAAAGTCCACATCACACTCTCAAAAATTTCGTTTCGGATACTATTCACATCATTGCTGACCCATCTGAAATAGAAATGAAAAATCTGATTCAAAATGCTCAAATAATAGTACTACCAACTTTTCAAACTACAGGCATGAAACTAAAATTAGTTGAAAGCCTTTGTCTGGGAAGACACATACTCGTTAATAAAAATATGATAATAGGTACTACTCTGGATAAAGCAGTTCATGTTTTTGAAAATGAAAAGGATTGTAAACAATTAATACAAGCATATATAAAAGAGCCCTTAGTTCAATCAACTTTAAATGAAAGAAACGCATTCATAAAGGATTATTTTCCTCATGTTCAAATAAAGAAATTAGTTGAACTAATTTGATTTATTTTTTATCAAACTTCTAAAATATCGTTGTGTTTTTACATGTTCAAAGTACATGATAAACATACTTCCAAATCCATAAAGAGTATATGCTACAATGGGTAAACAAAAAATGAGTAGTGTATTCATACGTAGCTTATAACAATTTTCATACCAAAAAATATTTTCCAAATCAGAACAAACCCAAGTTATGCTAAACGAATCATTAATAATCCAATTTTTCAAGTATAATACCGAGACAATAGCAGCCTTAGTACAATGAAAAAAGTCAGCCAATTGGGCCTTTATATCTTAAATCGCAATTTAAAAAAAATAGAAAATACTATATAGTAATTTCAAAGCCTTCTATAGCTAATTGAGTATTTTCAAATACACTTTTACATTCCTCCAGTAAGGGTTCCAGCTTCTTGTATTTTGAAGAAAAATGTCCAATAAGCAAGGTATCTACTTGAGCCTTTAGTGCCAAAGTAGCAGCCTGTTCGGTAGTACTATGCATGCGCAATTTTGCCTTTTCTATATCGGCTTGCATGTAAGTAGTTTCATGATAAAGTACGTGGGCGTGTTGTACGTATTCAATTATTTTTTCATCATAACATGTATCAGCTGCATAGGCATATATTCTCGGTTTTGAACCTTCGGTTGTTAGTTCCGAATTTTTAATAATGGTTCCATCTTTTTTTATATAATCTGCACCTTCGCTCAATTGATTATAGAAGTATTTGGGTATCTCAAATGATTGAATTTTTTGAGGTACCAATTTTCTTTTTTTCTTTTTCTCTACGAATAGAAATCCATGGGTTGGTACACTATGCGAAACCGGGAAACACTTTACTTGCATAGTTTTATTATCGACCAAAATCCGTTCTTCTTGTGTGTCTAAAAAATCATAATGTATTGTGTATCCTAAATCCCACGTTAGTTGTACTTCAATATAATTTTTTATTTCTTTGGGACAAAAAATATATAAATCTTGAGTACGACCCAATAATGCAAAACTACTCAACAAGCCCACCAAACCTAAATAATGGTCACCATGTATATGGCTTATAAATATATAATGTATAGCACCTCTTTTTTTCTTGTAAAGTTGCAATTGCATCTGAGTGCCTTCTCCACAATCTATAAGATAAGCATGATTTTGATGTTCCAAATACTGTGCTGTTGGATGCCTTCCAAATGCTGGTAAAGCCGAATTGTTTCCTAAAATAGTTAAGGTCATAAAGTTTTCCTTGCAAGCTCTATAGTTTCTGACCTATAGATTTTACTTTAAATGAATAATACTGTTGTAAAAAATAACTACACAAAGCAACAAATACTGTCGTCAAAAATTTTGAAATGGTTGGATATACTCCAAAAAACTCTATAAGTACTTTCAAGCTTAAATAGCTTAGTGCTATTGATACTAATACGCTAACACCATATCTAAACAGCTGTATCCGTCCCTTTAATTCCGACTCCGTAAAAACAATATATTTATTTAAAAAAAAACCCATAGGAAAGCTAACGCTAAACGAAATAATAAAAGCAGCAATGGGTGCAGATAAGGTAGCCGAAGCCCACTTAACTTCTTGTTTTTCTAAAATAAAATTATAGGCTATATAATAAACTACTAAGTCGGTAAAAGCGGTTAATGAACCACAATAAAGATATTTAAATGTTCTAAACGAAAGCCACTTTGATATAAAATCAAAATAAAAAAAAGAAATAAATGCGTTTAAAAAACGTCGCAAAACAGTTTACGTTTTTATTGTTTATTCAAAAGGCACAAAGTGTAACTCCTCTGTGTTATCTGTTTTGCGCAGCCACAACTGTTTATTATATAGTTTTAATATATGGTATTCAGTTGTGCTATCTTTTTGAGTAATAGGTTTACGTATAGTCAAAGCTACTTTTTTGTCATTATCAAAAAAAGTCCAATTACCTTGAAGATTTTCTGCTTCTAATGTCACAGCATCTATTATAGTAACGACATAATCTCCATTGCTATAAAAATAATGCTTTTGTTTGGCATAGTATGGATCTAATGATTTTTCTACGCCTTGCACCAAAGCACTTTCAATTCTCCAATTATTAGTAATTCGCGCATTTTTAGTTCTAAAAGATATATTAGGACCTTCTTCGTATTTTCTACAAGCTACAAAAGATGTGATAGCAACTAAAATGACAATTACAGATGATAATTTATACATATGTGTTTTTTACAAGCCACTAAGATAGCACAAAAAATTATATATAATTATTTTTATGCTAAAACTACATTTTTCGAGATGTTTTTACTCCAGATTTCAGGGCCTCCAAATCGGGTTTGTCCCAGTTATATATATCTTTTATATAAATCACCTGACCGCTGCTATCTACTGTTGTAGTAAGATATACGATAAAGACTTCTATATCTTTTTTGATAGGAATAAAAATGGTTTTCCGTAGTTTACAAATGGAATCTATTTTTTGATAAGAATATTTAACGCTGTCATTCAATAAAAATGTGGCAAATTCTTTTGGTTTATGTACACGAATACAGCCCGAGCTATATGCTCTATAGGTTTTTACAAAATCTTCTCTATGGGGGGTATCGTGAAGGTAAATGGCCCAAGGATTGGGCAAATTAAACTTTACTTCGCCCAATGAGCTTCTATAGCCTGGAGCCTGCCCTATGCTAAATGATTTGTAGTTTTTAGCATTTATTCTACTTGCATCTACAATTCGCCCTCTTCTATCATACGCCTTTAGGCCTCTTCTAGCCAAATAGCGCCCCCCTTTCCTAGCTATTCCGGGCACTATTTCTTGCTCCATGATGGTGGGTGGCACTGTCCATGGCGGGCTCAATACTATATTTTCCAATGCAGCTTCGAGCGTTGGCGTAGGTCTCGAGGTTCTCCCTACTACAGTACGCATAGCAAATTGAATAGAGTCCTGATCATAGTATTTCAATTCCATATGTGGAATATTTATCCATATATAGGGCTCTTTCCAAGTTTGTTTCAACCATCTAAATCGTTCCATGTTTAAAGCCAATTTTTCCTTTTTGGTTTCTGAGCTTTCATGCAGTCTATACCATGTTAGGCTATCTAATTTGCCTGTTTGTTTTAGTAAATTTTTTGCTTGTATTGTTTTTATAGTTTCTGAAATTTCTGAATCCCAAAGCATTCGAGTAGTATCTATTTGAATATTATTTTCTACAAACAATTTTTTTCTAAGTTGTTGTATCCATGGTGCACTATATCCATCTTTTACAGAATCTTGAATGTCTATCATAGATTTTTCTATCCGTATACTATTGTTGGCGGTATCTAGTTTAGCATATTCATTTCTAAATATCTTGTACCAAGGATGCTGGGGTTTTAGGGAGTCTAAAAGAGGCCCAAATTGATATGTTTCTAATGCAGATGCCAATAATTGAGAAGGTACAAATGCAGTGTCATTTTTATTTTTCCATTCTTTATTTGTTTTGCTTTCAAAAGCACTACCAATGAGTACATCGTGCAAAGCCTTAAAATATGTATGGGTTAAGGCCATATCAAAATATGCCAAACTATCATAATCTGATGTATTAAGAAATTGAAACTGACTTTGCAAGGAAGCTATTGCATAATTTGATGTATCAATACCATCATAATGCAATGCTTGTACAGCTTGAAGCATTTGTATAGTATAGGCTGGTAGGCCATCATCTTGTAACCATATGGGCTCATAATTTTTCGAAGCGTATAGGTTGTTGTATTCACTTATAGAAAATAAAGAATCTCCAAAAAGCAGTTTCGACTTATTTTCTGAGGCACTAAAAAAAGATTGTAATGCTGTTTGAATAGGCTCTAATTCTATTTTCTTTTCATGTACTATATCATTTCCTTCTTTATTGTGAGGTCCAAACACATTTTGACAAGAGTCAAAAAAAATGTTTAAAAGCAAACAAATAGTATATAAATAATCAGATTTCGTTCTCATAAATAGATTCGAAATGCAAATGTAGATTTTATTTACTTAAGTTTATTTTGTGATTCTTAAACTCCGATGAAATACGAATGTCTCAAAACATAAATTAATGGCTGATTTTATTGAATATAACTGTTGAATCAATTATTTTTAGCGTCTTAAACAAAGAGATACATGGCAGAACAATATGATAAGTGGTCCGATGAAGAAATTGTAGCCCAATTTATGTCCGAAAACACCAAAGAAAGGGCATATAATGTACTAGTAAAACGATTTCAAGAAAGACTATACTGGCATATTCGTAGAATGGTGGTGCACCACGAAGATGCCAATGATGTGTTACAAAATGTATTTGTAAAAGTTTGGCGCAATTTGGATAAATTTCGACAAGATGCCGCCCTCTATACTTGGCTCTATAGAATAGCCACCAACGAATGTCTTACTTTTTTGGAACAACAAAAGAAAAGAAGCTCCTTGAGCCTTTCTGACCACGAAAATGCATTGGGCAACATGCTCAAATCTGAAAAAGGCTTTGATGTGAATAAATTAGAATGGAAACTCCAATTGGCCATTCAATCGCTTCCCGAAAAACAACGTGCTGTATTTAACCTTCGATATTATGACGAAATGCCTTACGAAAAAATGTCAGAAGTACTGGAAACCTCAGTAGGCTCACTCAAAGCATCATATCATCATGCAGCAAAAAAAATTGAAGAATACATTCGAAATCATTAAACTTTAATCATAGAAAATAGTCTATCATACGACATGCAAAACAAAAATCAAATACAAATAGAATTGCAAGACTTAGGAATACATCTTCCTAAAATACAGCAAGCACCTTTTGATACGCCTGTCAATTATTTCAATGATTTATCGAGCAATATGTTACAAATTGCTAAAAATCAATCATTTATAGAAAACTTATCAAAAGAAAATCCATTTCAGGCTCCTTCCACTTACTTTGAAAATTTTTCTTCTGAACTTCAGAATAAAATACAAGAAATAGAACTCACCGCTGCCTTATCCAAGGCAAACCCTTACGAAATGCCTGCTGGGTATTTTGAGAATTTTGAAGTGGAACTCGCCAAAAAAATAGATGATGAAAAAAATACACCTGCATTAAGACCTATCCGTAATGTTAACTATATCAAACGTACCTTGTCTATTGCAGCTAGTATTTTATTAATTCTGCAACTTAGCTTCACCTTATTGCAAAGCAAACATCAAGCTAGTATAGAACAAAAATTGGCTACCATAAGCAACGACGAAATTCAATCTTTTTTAAATAAACATGAATTTGAATTTGAACTTGCCAACAATTCAGAGCCACTTACTTTGCCCAATGAAGTCATAGACCAATTGGAAGATGAGCTTTTTCAAAAACAACTTAATGAAGTTCCCATAGAAGAATTTGATAATTTTATTTTATAGATATCTTAAATACAAAACCATGAAACAACTTTTTATACTTTTATTCATCTGCTTAAGTACTCAGCTATCCTTTGCGCAAAATAAAAAAGGTGAGCGAATTGAAAGTTTAAAAATAGCATACTTAAATGACAAACTCAATCTTGACCCTGCAACCGCAGAGCGATTTTGGCCTATCTATCACCAATATGAAGCAGAGTTAGAAAACCTAATCAGAGAAAGACAAAGCAATAGCGATAAACGAAGTGTAGACGACATTTTAGATACCGAACAAAAAGCTCTTGACATCAAACGAAAATACAATGCCATTTTCCTTAAAGTATTGAGCAATAATCAATTAAGTACTATGTATAGTGCCGAAAAAGAGTTTAGACGCATGGTCATTAGAAGAAGTCAACAAAGTCCTCGATCTGAAAGACCCATGATGAATAGACAACAAATGCAACAAAGAGAAGCAATACAAGCTCCAAGAAATAGTGGACGTAATGTAGGAACTCCCCAACAAAGAGGTCTTCGATAATAGATTAAACATCTCCCTTTAAAGGTCGCAATACGATATCTTCTACTACAGCTTGTGGCGACAACTGATATACTCCCCATATAGTATCTGCTATATCTTCTACTTTCATAATTCTATCCTCAGCCACACCACTCCCTTTCCAAGAATCAGAATAGGTAGCTCCAGGATTAATAGTGGTAACTTTAATGTCGTAACTCATCAATTCATGTCGAAGATTTTTTGAAAAACCCTGCAAAGCATATTTGCTAATACTATAAGAACCACCATGTTCGTATTCCTTTAAGGCAGCTACAGAACTTATATTAAAAATATGACCTTTTTTTCTTTTTAACATAGAAGGGAGCAATGCTCTTGTAAGATAATAAGCAGAATATAAATTGGTTTCAACTAAAGATTCTAAAACACCATCGGGCTCTGAAATGATATCACCAGGAATAAACTTACCTGCATTATTGACTAATATATCAATAGCTCCAAAAGTATCTAAGACTTGCCTTGCAAATTCTTCAGACTCTGATTGTTTGGTTAAATCATAAGCCCCTATAAGAATACATGAGTCCGCATGGAATGTTTGCAAACGCTCCTTTGCCACCTGCAACTCAGCAAGGTTTCTGGCACAAATGGCTACATGCATGCCCAATGAAACAAATTTTTGAGCTATCGCAAAACCAATACCCTTGCTAGCTCCGCTAATCACCGCTACCATATCTTTTTGTCTTTTAATGAATGCAAGATAAAGCATTTTTAATCAGCACTTATAGATATTAAGATGTTATTAAGGGAGTAGAAGTATTATATTAATATTTTAAACATACCTTTGCATCACAGAATCAGTTCTTACATTTTGGTATAAAGGAGTATTCAGAACAGCGGGTCAAGCACAGCAAAATTTTGTGCTTTTTATAAATTATGTTCAAGAGCACTTTTTTATATAAAGGCTTAAGGACATTAATTTATAAACTTTTTAAAATTTAACACACATGACATTTAATGAATTGGGTTTAGAACAACCCATACTTGATGCTGTATTAGCATTAGGATTTGAAACCCCAACGGAAATACAAGCTAAGGCTATTCCAATTTTTTTAGAACAACAAACAGATCTAATAGCACTTGCGCAAACAGGAACTGGCAAAACAGCTGCATTTGGTCTGCCCTTATTACAGCATATCGACACACAGCTAAATCAAACACAAGCACTTGTCATAGCGCCTACGCGTGAATTATGTCTTCAAATTACAAATGACTTAAAAAACTTCAGTAAGTTTTTACCACAAGTAAAAATGGTAGCAGTATATGGTGGCACCAGTATCAGCAATCAAATTAAAGATATAAGAAGAGGTGCCCATATTATAGTAGCTACACCAGGCAGACTTATAGACCTATTAGACCGAAAAGCTGTAAAAATAGATGCTGTAAAAATGGTTGTTTTGGATGAAGCTGATGAAATGCTCAACATGGGCTTTCAAGAAGATATGGAAACTATTTTATCGTTTACTCCTGAAGAAAAAATAACGGGTCTTTTTAGCGCAACTATGCCAAAAGAAATTCGTAAAATAGCCAATAACTATTTAAAAGAACCAGCAGAAGTATCCGTTGGCAAAAAAAACACTGCATCTAAAAATATTACACACCAATATGCAGTAGTGCATGCAAAAGACAAATTACAAGCATTAAAACGAATCATAGATTTTCAAGAAGATTTTTTTGGAATAGTGTTTTGTACTACTCGTATAGAAACACAAGAAATAAGTGATGCTTTAGTAAAAAATGGTTATAATGCAGAATGTATTCATGGCGACCTTTCACAACAACAACGTGACAAAGTCATGGCAAAATTTAGAAAACACACTATAAAAATATTATGTGCAACAGACGTAGCCGCTCGTGGCATCGACGTCAATGATATTACACATGTTATTCACTACCATTTGCCCGACGATATAGAAAATTATACACATCGTAGTGGTCGTACGGCAAGAGCAGGAAAATCAGGAATTTCAATAGCATTACTTCATACGAGAGAAGCTTACAAACTTCATCAAATAGAAAAATTGGCCTCTCTTAAGTTCGAAAAATACATCATTCCAAAAGGACAAGATATTATTGAAAAACGAATAGCCAATACTATAGATCAATTATTAAATGAAAACAACTCGCTTCCGGCCGAATTTTCTATAAAAGCTGAATGGAAAGAGCGTTTGGAAGCATTGAGTCATGAAGAATTAGTTGCAAAGTTGCTTGGTCATGCTTTTTCTAAAATAAACATTCAAGACTATCAACAACATGATGATTTGAATGTAAACGAATCTACAAGAGGCACAAGACAAAGTGATACAAGTGATAGAGGAACTCGAGGTGGTAGCCGAAGAGACGCAGGAGATGCTGGCGTAAGAATGTTTATTAATCTTGGCAAAAAAGACAATCTTAGATATGACGAAATGAGAGAATTAATTTATAAAAACTCAAGTGTAAGTGGCCATCGTATCAAAGATATAGAAATGAAAGGCGTATACTCTTTCTTTCAAACCGACGAAAAAAGTGCCTCTGATATAGATGCTAAATTTCAACAAGTCAATTATAAAGGTAGAGAAGTAAGAATACAACGTGCTGAAGAACAAAAATTCGGAAGACCTTCAAAACGAAATTTTGAATCCAAAACTGAACGCTTTTCAAACAATAGTAAGCCATCCTATTCTAAAGGAAAAAAACCAAGTAATAAAAAAGTTGGTTCTATGCAAAAATTTACAGTGGAAGATATGACTTGGTAAGCACCAAGCAGATTACAAAAGACTAAAAATTAAACTAGCATTATTTCCACCAAAAGCAAAAGAGTTAGACATTACATGTTTAACTCTTTTCTTTTCATATATCGTTTGCGGTATAAGACCTATGCCCTGCATTGGCGTTTCAAAATTCAAATTAGCAAAAACAACCTGATGTTCTAAAGCCATAATGCTATAACATGCTTCTATGGCTGCTGCAGCAGCCAATGTGTGGCCAGTATAGCATTTGGTGGAGCTTACAGAAGGTAGTTTCTGAAATAAACGAATAATGGCGTTTGCTTCTGACTCATCATTAGTAAGAGTAGCGGTGCCATGTGCATTGATATACGAAATATCTGAGCTACTTAAAGATGCTTTTTCCAAAGCAAGTTTCATAGCTTGGTATGCACCTACACCTTCAGGATTGGGTGCAGTAGCATGGTAAGATTCATTGTAATTTGCATATCCAGCCAAATGAGCCAATGGTACTGCTTGTCGAGCCTTACAAGCTGAATCTTTTTCTAATATCAAATAAGCTGCGCCCTCTCCTAAGTTTAGTCCATTGCGATCATTATCAAAAGGCCTACAAAAATTTTTATCAATATTTTTCAGGCTATTAAAACCATTTATAGTAAAACGAGTTAGTGCATCTGTGCCTCCACATATTGCTATATCTACTTTGTTTTGCTCTATCAAACGAGCTCCCAATTGTAATGCATTAGCCGACGAAGAACAGGCAGTGCTTATTGTAAAAAAATTATTCTTTATATTAAAACTATAGATGCTATTTTTTGCGTACAATCTGCACCAATCTATTGTATTGGCATATTGCATATAGTTACTAACTTTTTCAAAATATAAAATAGTATTTTTTTCTACCTCACACATACCTCCTACACTTGTAGCATTGATAAAAGCGACTCGTTTTTGTTCTAAATTGTGCAAACCCGATTGTGTTAAAGCTTCCTTTAGCGCAAGTATGCCGAGTAGTATAGTACGTGTGTAGCCTTTACCAGCTTTGAGCTTGCAAAGAGATAAAAGTTCTTCGGTAGAGTAACTTATTTCGCCAAAAGGAAACTGTTCAGCATAAATTGTATCTACATGTTGTATGCTTTTCAATGCGTGCTTGGAGCTAGATAAATGTTCAAAATTTTGCTTATAATTTGCTCCCATTGCACTTATTAAGCCTACACCACTTACAACAATTAATGACATGCGATTTTTTTTAGAGTTATCAAATACAAATGTAGTAGTTTACGAATAGTAATGCTAAAAAAAAGCAGTAGTCTATGACTACTGCTTGGTTATACAATCGCTTAAAATGAAATATTTATTCTTCTAACTCAAAAGAAAATGGTAAACTATATGATACGCGAACAGCCTTTCCATTTTGTTTTCCCGCTTTCCATTTAGGCATAGACTTCACTACTTTTAAGCAGTTTTGGTCAAGGCCATATCCAAGTCCTCTTACAACTTTTTCATCGGTTATTTCTCCATCTTCGTTTACCACAAAAGATACTACAACTTTTCCAGAAATACCAGCACTACGAGCGGCTTCAGTGTATTTTGTGTTCTTATTTAAAAAAGCATTAAGGGCATCTTCTCCTCCCGGAAATTCAGGCATTTGCTCTACGAATTCAAATATCTCTGCTTTTTTTGGAGGCTCTGGCTTAGGAGGTTCTACTATTTCTGGACCTTTTGAAGGAGGTGCTTCGGTAAAATCAATTTTAGCATTGGGGTCACCTTCTTGTGTTACCGTACTTGCTTGGGCCTTTTCCAATTTTTCTTTGGGTGGTGGCTTATCTTCTTCACGCACTTCTTCTGCCTTTTTAATAACTGGTGGAGTAAACTTCACTTGAGGTTTAGCAGGAGGCGGTGGTGGTGGCGGTGGTGGTGGTGGCGGCGGTTTATTTTCATCTACCGGTGGTGGTGCAATAAGCTCAGTTACTTTGGTAATTGGTTTAGGTTTTTTATTTAAGTTTTTATTAATGATAGAAGCAATAACAGGTATGGCTCCTAACAAAAATGCACAGCCTAAACAAATAAACAAAGCATTTCGAGCACGCACATTATAATTTTTTCGGAGTTCGTAAGCACCATATTTTTTGTTACGACCTTCAAAAATTATATCAAGCACGTCTGATTTTAATATGTCTTTGATATCCATTTTTTAAATATTTTTTAGTTTAATACTATGATGCAGTTTTTATTAAAATTCCACAAATTATTGATTAGCGTTTTCAGTTGCTTTGATAAATTCTCTATCTACAGACGAAATATCAATCAAAGCATAGGTTTCTATACCATTAATATTCATTTCATCTAATATATTTACAACATCATCGTAAGCACAATTAGTGTCTGGTTTGATTAAAACTACAGGTTTATCTTTTTCTGGATCGTGCCCAGGCATGCCATTTCCTTTTTCATCATTTACCTTCTTTACTAAGTCTATAATAGCATCTCGAATACCACCTTTAGGAGCAAAATCTACTACTTTCATATCAGGTGGATTCATAGGGTCATTGGCCAAGCCAAGATAATAATATACACGATGTTCCTTACTAAGGAGTACCGTCATAGTTGTATAATCTTTTACCTTATTTTTATCTTCTTCTTTTATTTCATCTTTATCTACTGGCATGTTAATCTCCATGCTTTTGGGTTTGCTCATGGTAGTAGTAAAAATAAAGAAGGTGATAAGCAAGAAACCAAGATCTACCATAGGCGTTAAGTCAACCCTTGTAGAAAGTTTCTTCCCTTTTTTGACTCCTCCCTTTTTCCCGGAGTCCCCTTTTTCTTGTATTTCAGCCATTTTATTTTAATTATTTTAATTGACTATTTTTTATTTCTTTCGGTATAAGCAGCAGTGCCTGGTGGAACGGCTTCTACAGATGTCAATAGATTAAAACGGTCAATATCGTTTTTGGTTAATGTTTTGATTACGTCCTTCACTTTGGGGTACACAGTAGTAGCATCGCATTTTATACAAATTCTTGGTGGATGCCCTTCTTCTTGACCTGCACGGCGTGCTTCTTGTACCCAGAAACCTAACTCATTTACCGAAGCTAAATATGCAGTATCTATAGGGATTCCTGTAAAGGCATATTGTTTTTGCTCCATAGGCGGTATTGCCAAATAGGATTTCATTTGATTGAGTGGCAATCCAAAAGATGCTCCGTTGACAAATGATTGCTTTTCTGCTTCTGACAAGTTTAAGCCTTTGGCTTCATTTATATTATCTATTAAAGAGCGTTTGGCTTTTTTGTTATCATAGTCAAAATACACTTTTCCATCTTTATCTACTGTAAGCAAGATAGAGTTTTCAGGTACTATGATTTCGGATATGGATGAAGGAGTTGTTACGACAACAGGTTCGTCGGGTTTGAATTTTGTTGCCAACATGAAGAAAGTAAGCAAAAGGAAGGCCACATCACACATGGCAGTCATGTCGATATGCGTACTTTTTCTTGGCAGTTTATGTTTTGACATCGTTTATTATTTTTTTAAATTGAAAAATGATTTCTATCACTTATATATGTGATACAAAAAATAATAAATTATTTATAGTTTGCTTTAAAGTTTTGTTCTAAAGTAAAACCACTTTCTTCTATGCCAAAAGTTACATTGTCAATAATAGTAGTAAAGAAGTTGTAAGCAAGCATAGCAAGGAAAGAAGTACCAATACCTAATGCAGTATTTACAAGTGCTTCTGAGATACCAGCGGCTAAGGCATTAGCATCGGGTGCACCGGCATTGGCCATAGCAGCAAAGGCTCTAATCATACCCATTACCGTTCCGAACAACCCTAATAAAGTAGCTCCAGAAGTAATAGTAGAAAGGAATACTAAATTTTTCTCCATAATTGGCAATTCCAATGCTGTGGTTTCTTCCAATTCTTTTTTAATTTGTTCTACTTTTTGGTCTGTATCTAATTCAGAATTGGTAGTCATTTCTTTGTATTTCAATAATCCTGCTTTCATTACATTACCAACGCTACCCGCTTGCTTGTCGCATTCGCTTATTGCAGCATCAACATTTTTAGAAGCTAAATGAAAATTTACTTTTTTGATAAAATCAGCATTAGACATTTTACCTCTTGATTTGAAAATAGTAAACGCTCTTTCAAATAGAAAAGACAACATGACAAAGAATGTTGACATTAGGATAGGTACAACCCAACCTCCAAGGTACATAGTTCCCATTAAATTTTTGGGCTGATGTCTTGCAGCTCCATCTGAAAAGTTTGAAGTGCTACTAAATACACCATGGAAAATAAGATGAGCAACTGCAATACACACAACTACAATGATAAGATTCATCATCATAGAATTTCCACTTGTTTTTGCTGTGCTTGCCGAATTTGATACGTTTTTTTTTGCGTCTGCCATAAATCAGTTTTTTTGAGTTTTAAATATTTAAGATTACAAAGATAATTTTAGCCATGAATTTACCAAGAAATGTATAAAAAAGTAATAAACATTTAATTGAAGACGTGAAAACTTGACTAATATTGTACTACAAAACGCAGTAAATATGACTTTAACCTCAATCATTGGTATTATTCTAATCGGTCTTTTTGCCGGCATACTAAGTAGTATGGTCGGTATAGGTGGTGGTATTGTGATAGTGCCAGGGTTAGTACTTTTTATAGGTTTGAGCCAGCATACAGCGCAGGGTACTACGTTGGCTATGCTTTCGTTTCCTGTTAGTTTTGTAGCGGCTTATACTTATCATCAAAAAGGCATGGTGGAGTGGAAATATGCTTTGTTACTTTGTGTTGGGTTTATAATAGGCGGTTTTTTTGGAAGTCGTGTGGCTGTTACTATTCAACCTTTGATGATCAAGCGCTTTTTTGCCATTTTAATGATTATTATTGCTTTTAAAATGCTTTTTATTGACAAAAAATAAGTCTAATCCCTATTTCTATATTTTACATCATTCTTAAGATTATATAATCTCTTTTTTATTCTTAAATAAATACATTTGCAACTTAAAATACACTTTACAATGAGTCAATTCCCTCATGTACCTTATGGTAGCACTGTTCATGGACAAGAAGAAATAGATGCAGTCGTTCATGTTTTAAAAACATCTACCCAAATGGGTTATCATGTAAGAACATTAGAAGAGCGAGTAGCTCAACTCTATAATAAAAAATATGGCATAGGTGTCAACTCTGGATCAAGTGCGCTATATCTTGCTGCCGAATTGCTCAACTATGAAGAAGGCACAGAAATCATTACTCCTGCTCTTACTTTTTCTACAACAGTAGCTCCGATTGTAAAAAAGAAGTGGATTCCTGCTTTTGTAGATGTAGAAGAAGGAACCTATAATATAGATGCCAATAAAATAGAAGAAATGATTACGCCTAAAACGAAGGCTATGATTATTCCAAACCTAATAGGAAATTTACCTCAATGGGAACAAATCAAACAATTGGCGGATCGCTATCAATTGTTTTTGTTAGAAGATAGTGCAGATACGATAGGAGCTGAAATACAGGGCAAAAGCTCAGGCCGCTTTACAGATATGAGCACAACAAGTTTTTATGGCTCGCATATCATGAATTGCGCAGGCAATGGAGGTATGCTTTGTGTTAATAATGATGAGTATCTTAGAAGAGGTAAGTTGTTGAGAAGTTGGGGACGGTCTTCTTCTTTATTTGTAGAAAGCGAAAAAATAGAAAATCGCTTTAATGTAGAAGTGGACGGCATACCGTATGATGCAAAATTTGTTTTTGAAGAACCAGGTTTTAATATAGAACCATCTGAAATAGGAGCCGCTTTTGGCTTGGTACAGCTCGACAAATTGAATAACAATATTGATTTAAGAACAAAACATTTTAAACAAATACGCTCTTTTATGGAGCAATATGAGGAGTATTTTATATTACCAAAACAACTTCCTGATTCACGCACAGGTTGGTTGGCATTTGCAGTTACAATACGCGATGAAGCACCTTTTAAACGAAAAGAACTTCAGATTTTTTTAGAAAAAAGAAACATTCAAACTCGAACTATCTTTACTGGAAACATACTAAGACAACCAGGCTTTAAAAACTGTCAACATAGCGCCTCTTCAGATGGCTATGTAAATGCAGACCATGTAATGCGTGGTGGCATGTTGATGGCTTGCCATCATGGCTTGAGCGATGTACAAATAAGCCATATGATGGATAGTATCGATGAGTTCATGAAATCTTTTAAATAAAACCCTTTAATACATTTGATTATATAAAATGGCACTATTAGGTCATATCATAAACCGTTCACTACGCCTGCGCAAACGCATTAGCATTAACTTAGGCACACCCAGAGCCTATCAGATTAATGTGTTGAAACACTTATTAAATAAAGCATCCAAATCAAACTTTGGGAAATACTATCAGTTTAAAAGCATTTTAAGTGAAAATGACTTTTATGATGCATTTGCCAAAAAAGTTCCTTTCCATAATTATAATCAAATGTATAATCAATGGTGGCGCTATTGCCAAGAAGGAGAAAGCAATGTATGCTGGCCAGGTAAGGTAAAATATTTTGCACTCAGCTCTGGCACATCTGAAAGTGCAAGCAAGCATATACCTGTAACAGATGACATGATAAAATCGGTAAAGAAGGCTGGATTCAAACAATTTTTCTCCATGCAAAATTTTGATTTACCAGCCGATGTTTTTGGGAAAGGTATATTAATGTTGGGAGGCTCTACATCGCTCTATGAAAAAGGCGATTACTATGAAGGCGATATGAGTGGCATTAGTGCTAAGAAAATGCCTCGCTGGCTATCTTTTTTATTTTACAAACCAGGCCAAAGTATTTCTAAAAGACCCCGATGGGAAGATAGAATAAAACTTATAGTACGCAAAGCACCAACATGGAATGTAGGCACTATATGTGGTGTACCCTCTTGGGTTCAAATAGTGATGGAAGAAATTATCCGATATCACAAATTAGATTCCATACATGATATATGGCCTAATTTGGCTTTGTATATACATGGTGGTGTATCTATAGAGCCCTATAGAGAACAATTTAAAACATTGTTTGGCAATAATATCAAATACATAGAAACCTATATGGCTTCTGAAGGAAGTTTTGGTTTCCAAGCCAGACCCAATACCAGTGGCATTAAACTGATACTAAACAATGGAATTTTCTATGAGTTTGTACCATTTAATTTAACCAACTTTACAGAAGATGGAGAAATAAAACAAGGTTCTAAAGCATATTTAATAAATGAGGTAGTAGAAAAAACTGATTATGCTATTGTTATCAGCACTTGTGCCGGAGCCTGGCGATATTTGATAGGCGATGTAATACGATTTACGAATGTAAAACTTGGCGAATTTGTAATTGTTGGACGTACTAAACAATTTTTGAGTTTGTGTGGAGAGCATTTGAGTGTAGATAATATGAATAAAGCTATAGATGAAGTACAACGAAAACTTAAAATTACGATTAAAGAATTTACAGTAGCTGGCTATACTCATGATAAAAAATTTGCTCACAAATGGTATATTGGTTGTGATCAGGAAGTAGATAAAAATGAAGTATTAAAGCAAATTGATGAAACACTTAGAAAAATCAATGATGATTATCACAATAGAAAGGGATTCTACATTGCCCCATTTGTTTATAGAAGTACTACCCTCTTCTACTTTTATAGAATTTTACATGCAACAGGAAAATTTGGAGCTATGAATAAGTTTCCAAGTACTAAAATGGTAAATAAAACAGTGGGAAGATTTCTTAACCAATTTGGCAATAAATCACTTGAGGTAAAAATCAATCTTTAAATTTTTCTTTAACAAAATTGTATCCCCCCCTTCATGTTTCCTTATCTAAATTCTGATTAGACTCCAAAAATAATGTGTTGAATCAAACATTGACAAATGCATTTCGATAAAAATGCTAAACTAAGATGGCTATGTAATAAAAAAATATTATAATCTTCTGGTATCATTTTGCTAATATAGTAATCTAGCACATATTAGTACATAGCAACTTGACTTTATATCAAGATAATAAACACTAAATTTGAACGTGCTAATCAAGAATTTGGAATTGTAACAAATTTATTTATAACAACAAGATATCAAGTCAACAGAATCTAATTGAAGTGAAAATGTATCCATATCACAATAAAATTAAACAAAGAATAAACAACAATGAACTTATTAAATATGAATATGTGGAAGCATATAATTCAATAAGCCCTTGCCTACTATTGTATTTTTCTACAGACCCCAAAATAAGACCTATAAGAAAACATAGATTTGGTGAATATGAATTGATTATTAGAAAAATTATGAAAAAATAATAGTGAATTTACTATCATTAAATATTCTATCTTTGAAACAATGATTTATAAACTCATAATCTTTCTAATTCTCAATTTTGGTGCGATAGCGCTAGGAGGACTTTTTACTGGCAGAGGGGTTGCTTCAGATTGGTATATCAAGTTATCTAAGGCACCATGGACACCTTCAGGCTGGGTATTTGGAGTCGCATGGACTGCTATCATGATTTGTTTTAGTCTTTATATGGCCAAGGTTTGGACAGCTATAGAAAACAAAAGATTGCTTATACTATTATACTCAGTTCAATGGATATTAAATATTGGATGGAATCCAACATTCTTTTACTATAACAAAGTGTTGACTGCTCTATTTCTAATTAGTGCTCTTACAGTTCTAATTGGATTTTTCCTTCTCTTTTATTGGCAGACGTTGAAACTAAAATCACTATTAATTGCTCCATATCTTATTTGGCTATTAATTGCGACATCATTGAATGCTTACATATTTTTGAAAAATTGACTTGACGCAGAATAAAACTATCCCTAAAAACTAAGCTTTCTTGTTGCGTAAAGTGCCAAACATTAAACACAGTTGATTTCCCACACCTTTGCAAGAAAATGGATTTGAGTTTAGCTAATAAATTTAAATTAGAATTCAAATCTATTTTTTATGAATCAGCTTTTTGTATTTATGTAGTTCCTCCTTCACTTTTGGAGCTAAAGCAATTAGACCAACCATATTGGGAATCATCATAGCAAAAATCATAGCATCTGAAAAATCAATAACAGCACCCAACGAAGCCGCAGAACCAACTATCACAAATAAACAAAACAAAATCTTATACGTATATTCTTTCCATTTAGAACGTCCAAATAAATATGTCCAAGCCTGAAAACCGTAGTAGCTCCACGAAATCATAGTAGAAAATGCAAAGAGTATAACAGCTATTGCCAATATCCAAGGAAACCAAGAAATATTGCTGGCAAATGCTTGTGAGGTAGCCACCACCCCATCAGGTATCTTTTGTCCATACACCATTGTAAAATCATTAGGATTGGCACTGCTAATAATTAGTACCAAAGCTGTCATAGTACAAACAATGACTGTGTCTATAAACGGTTCAAGCAATGCAACCAAACCCTCACTTGCTGGATATTTAGTAATAACCGCAGAGTGTGCAATAGATGCGGAACCTATTCCAGCTTCGTTGCTAAATGCTGCACGTCTAAAACCTTGTATCAATACACCTATCAAACCTCCTGTAATGCCAGTGGGTGTAAATGCACCACTCATAATTTCTCCAAAAGCCCATGGAATATGTTTGGCATGTATAAACAAAATAACAACTGCTGCTAAAACATAAATGCCCACCATAAATGGAACTATTTTATCTGTCACTCTTGCAATAGATTTTATTCCTCCAATAATTACAATACCAACTAATATAGACATAACTAATCCAAATACCCAAGCATACCCTGAAACATTAATATCTAAAACAGCCATTTGATTTTCAAACATCTTATATGCCTGATTGGCCTGAAACATATTGCCACCACCAAAACTTCCCCCTACACACATGACAGCGAATACAATAGCCAAAAATTTACCTATGGTACCAGCTTTTAATTCTTTTAATCCTTTGGATAAATAATACATAGGGCCGCCATATACAGTTCCATCATCTCCAATTTCTCTATATTTTACACCAAGCGTACACTCTACAAACTTGGAACTCATTCCTATCAAACCTGCTATTATCATCCAAAATGTAGCACCTGGGCCTCCTATTGAAATAGCAACTGCCACTCCTGCTATATTACCCAAACCTACTGTAGCAGATAACGCTGCGGTAAGTGCCTGAAAATGCGACACCTCTCCTGTATGTCCTTCAACACGTATAGTATCTGGATTATCACCATCTACTAAAAATACAGAATCAGAAGATTTTACTTGATGTCCTTTTTCCAAATTATCATGTTTTCCTTGTACTATCTGAACAGCCGTCCTAAAACCTAAGATATTGATAAATTTAAAATAGATAGTAAAAAACAATGCACTCAAAACAAGTACAATCAGCACCCAAGGAATACTTACAGTATCACTAAAAGGTATTTCGTAAAATACAAATTCAACAAATCCTTTTGTATTTTTTGCAAATACTTGATCTATCTTTTCATCAATTTTCTGAGCAAACAAAGGTTGAATTTTTACTAATAATAGAAAGAATAGCGCAGCAACTTTTTTAAACATAGATAGCATTTTATTTAAGAATTTACTAATCTAATGCTTAATTTTAAGACCTTGAAATTTTTAATCAATTTTATTCAATTCATTTTATAGAGTGAACCTAAAAAACAAATTATTTTTTTTATTTTTTTATGTGTTTTGTTTTGTATCAAATATACAAGCCCAACAAACAGACCTTACTACTATACGTGAAATATCTACTTGTGAATCTTTTTTGCTTGAAAATAAAATTGAAAAATGCATAGCATGTTATGAGGCTCTAAAATTAAAAAAACCGAATGTAGCAAAATCGTATGTGCGCCTTGCTGAGCTTTACTATCAACAAAAAGAATTAGATAAAGTTGCAAGCAATGCCTTTATGGCTATTGATGAAGATGTTCAAGCTTCTTATGCTTCTATTAAATTTTTAAGTAATCAATTAATTACTAACAACGACATTGAATTAGCTTCAAAAATTCTAAACAAATTAGCTTCCGCGCTCTCCAACGATTCTATACAGCGTGTTGATGTAAGTAAAAAAATAAATACAAGTAAACAAATAACAAATTCTAAATTCTATTTTGAAGTCAACAATACATTTAAAAATTTGGGAGAGCATATCAATACAAAAGAAAATGAGTTTTTACCTACTATGAGTATGGATGGGAACACTTTAGTATTTACAAGAAATGTAGGAGGCAATGAAGATTTTTTTATTGCACAAAAAGATAGCTTAGGGCAATGGCTACCAAGCACCAATATGGGTTATCCGCCAAACACTGGACTTCCAGATGGTGGTGCTAAACTGAGTGCCGATGGCAATTATCTATTTTTTACGCGTTGCGATATGCGAAGCCCCAATGGCTATGAAGGTGGTGGTTGCGATATTGCCTTTTGTTATAAAGAAAAAGGAGGATGGAGTTCTCCTCAATATTTTGGCTACACTATTAACACAACAGCTTATGAAGGACAACCTTGTTTAAGTAGCGATAATAAAGACTTATATTTTGTAAGCAATCGCCCAGGCGGATATGGCGGTATGGATATATGGGTAACTCATTTTATTAATAATATGTGGACTCAACCAGAAAATTTAGGTCCTAAAATAAATACTGAAAAAGATGAAATAGCACCGTTTATACATCCCGATAATGAGAGCTTATACTTTGCCAGCAATGGGCATCCTGGACTTGGCAATATGGATTTATTTTTATCCCGAAAAAATTACAAATCACTTTGGAGCAAACCAATCAATTTAGATGCTCCTATCAATACTAAAGAATTTGATGGATCTATTATAGTTAACGCAAAAGGCGATATAGGCATTAGCGCTTCTGACAGACAAGGCACATTGGGTGGTTTGGATTTATATCAGTTTTCATTGCATGATGCTATAAAACCTATACAAACTATATGTTTAAAAGGCTTTGTAAAAGATAAATATTATAAAAACAATTTGTCAGATAGGTTGATAGAAATACGCAAATCATTGAAAGACACTCAAAGCATTCGTATTGAATCTAATGCGGGCGATGGTAGTTTTGCATGTGCTTTGCATGCAGGGTATTCTTACTATATTACTATACTCGAGCCCGGTTATAGACCCTTTTACAAATGGATTTCTTTGCAAGATAGTAGATTGCCCGAAAATTATTTAGTTGACTTCAAACTAAAACAACCAGGCTATAGAGATACGCTTTTTCATGAAGTATTGCAATTTGACACTGTGCATTCTAATTTGGAAAGCGAATCAGATTTTCTTTTAGAAGAAGTTATTAAAAAATGGAAATCATGGAATGAAGATAGTGCCATTGTAAAAATATTTTTAAACACTAACTATTACTATGGCGATACACTTGGCGACAGTACTTATTTTCCCTATCTACAAATAGCTCAAGAACATATGGATTATATAATTAAAAAACTGGAACGCAATCATATTCCTTGCGAAAATATAATGCCACAATATGACATGCTTATTTATAATGATGAAAATTCTTACTTCAACGAAGTGAAAGTAACTGTACTTGAAAATTATTAAATAAAATTACCTTGCCAGAAGCACGGTACCTTGCTTTCTAATTCGCTTACCATTATTACAATAGCCATCTATAATCCAAACATAATTATCAGGAGGAAGTTCTATATTATTTTGTCTTCCATCCCATTTTTTTGCTGGGTCTGTGGTTTCAAATATGAGCTGACCCCATCTATTAAATATTTTGAAATATTCTAATTTTACTATTTGATGATTAAGCAATCCGAAACTTCTATTGGAAGGTATATCACTTACTGGATTAAACACATTAGGCATATTGATTTCAGTGCACTCAGTAAATACCCACACCGTATCCTTATCTCTACAACCAGAGCTATCATTTTTTACTGTTAAATAATAAGCTTGCACATCTAAAGGAGTAGAAGTAGGCTCTGCTATAGTAGATTTATTTAAATAAGTACTTGGAGTCCATGTGTAACTATACTCCTGACCATAAGATGTCATAGGCCCTCCTAAAACAGTTATAGCACCATCTGCTACAAAACGATCGGGTCCTGCATCGGCAGTAACTCGACTTACTTTTATTAAAACCGATGTATCAAAAGCACAACCTCCACCCTGAGTAAATTCTAAATGGGCATGATACCTATAATCTTCATTGGGGTAAATATAAATAGAAGTAGTATCATATGGAGGTATGGCATTGTACACTGGTTCCCATAGCATACTATACAAGCTAGGACCATTACACACTAAGAGTAATGTATCTCGCTGACAAATTAAGGTATCACTATTGATTTCAAAGTATGGTCTTGGCAATACGGTAATAGTTTTACAATCTACTTGCATGGTAGGCAAACCCTCATCGGCTACGAAATACACATTATATGTGCCAGGTGCGTTGTATGTATACAATGGAGGTGTTTGCAAAGTAGAAGTAGCAATAGACGATTGTGTGCAACTTGTATAATCTAAACGAGAAATAGAATTTGAATTTCTATTGGCTGTAAAGCAAAATACATTGTCCTTATCTCTTAAAAAACGGGTCAAGAAAGTAGGCTGATTAAAACTTGCAAAATTGCCTAAATTAGTAGCTACAGGAACAGCGCTTATGCTACCATTAAATTCTAATAGCGTCACAGAATTATCGTTGATATTCGTTACATATCCATAGTAATTATCACAATCTCTAATTGTCACTATATCTCTTGGGCCATTGAATGCGCCTCCAAAATTTCCTAAATTATTATCTGCCGGAACATTTAGCAAGGATGTACCAAAGTCAAGTCTTGTGATGGATTGGCTTACTCTATTTACTACAAACAAAAACCAATTAGTACCATCAAATACAGGCCATAAGCCAGTAGGGAAACTTAATGAACCTGGATTGGTAATTACGGTTACACTTGGGCTATTAGTAATTGTATTTGCAAAATCCAAACGTATTATATCTCCACTCAAAAGATTCATAGTGATAGCATACCAGTTGCCAGCTTCTTTAAATACATATAAATCTTGTGGTTGAATCAAATTTCCTCCCATATCTCCAAAAGATGTAACGGTAGGTGTATTGGCTAGAGAATTTCCAAAATCCAAACGAACTATTTCTGATTCTGCTACGCTATTACCACCTGTCACAAATCCATACCAATTTGCACCATCTTGAATCAATTCAAAACCTTTTGCATTTTTAGGCAAACTGCCTCCAAAATCGCCAAGATTGACAGCTGTAGGCACATTAGACAATAGTGTGCCAAATTCATAACGAATCATTTCGTTATTACCACCCGAATTTATTACAAATACGTAGTATATATTTCCGTCTTTGGCCATATTGATACTTGTAGGTGTATTCAAACCCGTGCCAGCTACTATACTGCTCCCACTTGGAATATTTTCTAAGTATGCAGAACAAAAACCCCAATAATAGGTACTTGCATTGGTAACAGAAGTACTAAGTTGAATATTATTTTCTATACACAGCGTATCTGGGCCAGAAATTAGCGATTGGGCTGATGAAGAAAGATGACAATATAGTAGGGTTACTAAAAATATAAATTTGTAAATAAATTTCATGTTCGGCTTCAATATCCTTGATTTTAATTCGCTAATATAATTCATACATTTTAATAGAAAAAATATGTTTGTAAAAATACTATCAAATACTTGATAATAGCTTGTTTATATAGACGTAATTTTTACTCGTAGAGTTAGTTTTTGAATGCATAAAAGCGCTCATTTTAGCCTTTATTTCTTCAATTTTTTGAGGATTTTGTACAAGTTCTCTTGTTTTTTTACGCCCCTCTTCAGCATCATGTATCGAAATAATAATACCCTGATCCACCATTTCAACTACTTCGTTAAATGTATCATATTTGTTGCCTATCAAAATGGGATTCCCATATATCGCAGCTTCTAAGGTATTATGTAAACCTTTATCTCTAAATCCGCCACCTATATAGGTCAAACTGGCAAAGCGATATGTTTTTGCCAATAAACCGACTGTGTTCAATATTAAAATTGTTGCAGTGTCTTTTTTATAATGAGTATAGGTTGTAAAAGGTTCCTGTATCCAATCAGTATTAAAATGATTGACTTCATGCGGAGCTAAAATAATTTTATAGTTTTTGGGTATTTCAGACATTATAGCTTGCAACCACTCCAAATCTTTTGCCCATATACTACCTGCTATAAAAACGGGATGCCCAGCAATAAAGTCTTCAATAATTGCATCATGAAAAGGTTGTTGGCTTAAAGTCAAATTTCTATCAAAACGCATATCGCCTGTAATATCTGTATGCGTTATACCTTGTTTTTTTAGCAATTCAAAACTCGTTTGATCTTGCACAAGAATAAAAGTAATACGATGTAGTATTTTTTTTAAAAAAGAGGCATACCACTTAAAATAGACATGATTTTTATCGAATCGAGCACATACCAAAAATACTGGAATATTACTTCTCTTTAGTTCTTGAATTAAATGATGCCAGAGTTCATACTTAACTATAACACAAAATGTTGGATGTATACATTTTATAAATTCTTGAATATTCTTTTTTTGATCAAATGGCAAATAACAAATTATATAGTGCGGATATTTTTTTAAAGCATATTGATAACCTGAAATGGAAAAAAAGCTAATAATAGGTGAATAGGAGTCGGCTTCGTATTTTTCTATAAGTGGTATACATTGTTCCAACTCGCCTACAGAAGAGCAATGAAATAAAATTGTTTTTTTATGTGCTAAATTCCATTTCTTATAGTCATCTTTTGTTTCAGCTCGTTGCTTCAACCACTTTTTTACTTTAGGATTGAAAAGTGCTATTCCTTTTATTAAAAAAATAAATATAGCTATACTTATATTGTAAACTAAAACGCCCATGGACTTACTAATAATAGAGTTCTTCTTCGGTCTTTTTGTATATAGGAAGCATCCAACCCAATTTTAGCCCTATCAACACATCCTTTCGTTTAGATTGATCTGTTCGTGCTACATCATATAAGTACGTTCTTCTTCCCTGTGTAAAACCCCAAGTCAAATTGAGTCCAGTATAAAAATTCAAATAACGGTCTTTAGACATATAGTTATAGCCTAAAAATGTTTCTAAAAATGCGCCATTCGTCAATCTATCATATCCTTTTTTATATTCATTGTTTAATTGCGGAAAGGCATTGTTTTTATCAAAAAATTTAATTTTATGTTGCATAAAACCAATAGTACTCATCCACATCAAACCGCTATTATTATTCAGAGCCAATACATTAAATACTTTGCCTACTTGTATACCAGCCAGATAGCCTCTTTCAAAAATTCCAACATTCAACAAATCGCCATTTTGATCAATGATACTTCCTTGATAGGTTTTAACATTAATTAGTAAGCTATCTTCTTTGATTTTATTACCAATCAAAAAATCAAGTTTTGCTCCTATCATCCAATTTCTATCGGTTTTATATTTTATACCAAATCCTATTCGATAGTTTGTTCCAAATCGAGTTGCCATATCTGCCTTCGGAAAGTCGGCCATTAAATGCAAGTCAAAAGTCCAGACTTTATTCGCATCACCTTTGGTTTTCACTTCCACTTCATTATTATCATCAGTTTGAGCAAGAGCTTGATTAGAATAGCTACAAAGAAGTATTAAAAAAGAAGCTGTTAAAGTATGAATAAGTATACGCACGGATTTGAGTTTTGATAGGTGTAAAGTTGCAATCATAATTGTTAAAAGCCATATTTATTTAGCTAAAATAATAATAAGATGAGAAGTAAAGTCAGTTATCACTTTTCATTCAAGTTGAAGGAGTCTTATTCGACTCAAAAGGGCTCTTGTCTTACATCAGTTTAACCCAAGTTATGCAATAGAAAACGACTGAAAAGAGTGAACTACTTGCATTACTTGGGTTTATCCCGATATAGAAAATCACCTTGAAGGCTTACCAGAGTATAACCTGAAAGGCTTGATTTTCTTAATCGCTTATATCATTTGCGAATGCAAATGTATAATTTGGGTTTAAAACTTATCTTTGCGGTCAATTTTTTACATATGTCCAACATACAAATGGTTGATTTAAAAACGCAATATAATAGGTTAAAGCCTGATATAGACAAAGCCATATTTGAAGTCATTGAATCTACAGACTTTATACAAGGTCAACCTGTTCGTGATTTTACTAAAGCACTGTCAACGTACTTAAATGTAAAACATGTTATACCCTGTGCCAATGGCACAGATGCACTTCAAATAGCTCTTATGGGCTTAGGCCTAAAAGCAGGCGATGAAATTATTACACCTTCTTTTACGTATTTTGCAACGGTAGAGGTATTAGCTTTGTTAGGCTTAAAGCCAGTTTTTTGCGAAGTCAATGAAGATACCTTTACCATCGATCCTTCTCAAATAGAATCTTTGATAACACCCAAAACAAAAGCAATAGTACCCGTACATTTATATGGACAAAGTGCTCAAATGGATGAAATAATGGCAATTGCTACAAAACATCAATTATATGTAATAGAAGATGATGCACAAGCTATTGGTGGAAAATACACTTCAAAAAATGGAGAATCTAAACATAATGGCACCATTGGAGATATTGGTTGTACGTCTTTTTTCCCCTCAAAAAATCTAGGCTGCTATGGCGATGGCGGAGCTATTTTTACCAATCAAGATGATTTGGCAGAAAAACTTCGCATGATAGCCAATCATGGCCAAAAGAAAAAATACATTCATGAATTAGTTGGTTGCAACTCTCGATTGGATACATTACAAGCAGCTATCTTAAATGTAAAACTTCCTCACCTTGATGATTTTTGCCAACGAAGAAGAAAAGTAGCAGAACAGTATAATGCTTTTTTTGCTTCAAACGAAAATATCATAACACCCAAAGAAGCAGACTATTCCTATCATGTATATCATCAATATACTATGAAACTTGTAGGTGTAGACAGAGATCGCGTTAAAGAAGCCTTAGCTAATGTAGGCATACCATCTATGATATATTATCCAATTCCTACACACAAACAAAAAGTAATTCAAAGTCTTTATGACCATCAAATTGAAATGCCCTTAACAGAAGCATTGACTAAACAAGTACTTTCATTGCCTATTCATACAGAAATGCAAGCAAGTGATGTAGAACACATTGCAAATACATTCTTACAAATAATAAACAGTCTAAAATGAATATAACAGTAGTAGGAACAGGATATGTAGGATTAGTATCTGGCATTTGTTTTGCCGAATCGGGCAATCATGTTGTTTGTGTTGATAATAATATCAACAAAGTAGAACGTTTGAAAAATGGCGAGATGGTAATTTATGAACCCGGATTAGAAACTCTTTTTCATAGAAATAATAAAGAAAATAGAATTCATTTTACAAGCGATTTAAAGTATGGTGTTGAACATGGTGATATTATCTTTTTTGCATTGCCTACACCACCCGGCGAAGACGGACAAGCTGATTTAAAATATGTACTGGGCGTTGCTGAAGAAGTAGGAAAGATATTATCTTCAATAAAAAAATACAAAGTAATTGTCAATAAAAGCACTGTACCTGTGGGCACAGCCGAAAAAGTGCACAATGTAATAGCTACACACTATCAAGGAGAATTTGATGTTGTAAGTAACCCAGAGTTTTTAAGAGAAGGTGCAGCAGTAGAAGATTTTATGAAGCCAGACCGTGTCGTGATTGGAAGCGAAAGCGAAAAAGCGATTGCCTTAATGACAAAACTATACCAGCCCTTTGTGCGTCAAGGCAATCCTGTATATGTAATGGATGTGCGAAGTGCCGAGATTACGAAATATGCTTCCAATGCCTATTTGGCTCTACGCATTACCTTCATGAATGAATTAGCTAATTACTGCGAGAAAGTAGGAGCTGATATAGAAACTGTTCGTGTAGGTATGGGGAGCGATTCAAGAATTGGAAAACGATTTTTATTTCCAGGCATAGGCTATGGAGGTAGTTGTTTCCCTAAAGATGTGATGGCCTTAGTGCAAATGGGTGATAAAGAAAAATTTGATTTTTCTATTTTAAAATCTGTACTTCAAGTTAATAATCATCAACGAAAAATTTTAGCTCACAAAATCATAGAACATTTTGGCAAACAAATTAGTGGAAAAAAAATTGCTGTATGGGGCCTTGCTTTTAAACCCAATACAGATGATGTGAGAGAAGCTCCTGCATTATATGTAATTGAAGAATTAATTCAAGCAGGCGCTCAAGTACATTGCTATGACCCCGAAGCTATGCCAAATACACAACAATATATAGAAACATTTAAACCTCAACTAAAAAATGCTATAACCTATGCAGACAATGCATACGAGGCAATACACGAAGCAGATGCTTTAGCTATTTGTACCGAATGGGGTATTTTTAGAGCTCCTGAGTTTGACAAAATGAACACATTGCTCAAAGAAAAAATAATTTTTGATGGTAGAAATTTATTTGACACAATGGAAATGAAGCAGAGAGGTTATATTTATTATTCAATAGGAAGAAACACACAACATGGCTAAAAAAAACATTCTAATCACAGGTGGTGCTGGATTTTTAGGTTCACACTTATGCGATCGTTTTATAAAAGAAGGATATCGGGTATTGGCTATGGACAACTTAATTACAGGTTCTAAAAAAAATATAGAACATTTATTCGGTCATCCAGATTTTGAATTTTATCATCATGATGTAAGCAAGTTTGTGCACGTACCCGGCACCTTAGATTATATCTTACATTTTGCTTCGCCTGCCAGTCCAATTGATTATTTAAAAATGCCTATACAAACGCTTAAAGTAGGCTCTTTAGGTACACACAATTTATTGGGCCTAGCAAAAGAAAAAAAAGCTCGTATGCTTATTGCTTCTACTTCCGAAGTATATGGTGACCCACTTGTACATCCACAACCCGAAGATTATTGGGGTAATGTAAACCCTATAGGACCTCGTGGAGTATATGATGAAGCTAAACGATTTCAAGAAGCAATTACTATGGCTTATCATTCTTTTCATCATTTAGAAACTCGTATAGTACGAATATTTAATACCTATGGCCCACGTATGAGATTGAACGATGGCAGGGCTTTACCCGCTTTTATGAGCCAAGCTTTACATGGCGAACCCATAACTGTTTTTGGAGATGGCAGCCAAACACGTTCTTTTTGTTTTGTAGATGACCTGATTGAAGGTATTTACAGATTGCTTCTTAGCGACTATCATTTACCCGTAAATATTGGTAACCCCGTGGAGATTTCTTTAAAAGATTTTGCTGAGGAAATAAAAGAATTGGTAGGCAGTCGGTCCGAAATTATATATCAACCTCTACCACAAGACGATCCCAAACAACGCCAACCTGATATTTCAAAAGCCAAAGAAATACTAGGATGGGAACCTAAAATAAATCGTAGAGAAGGATTGAAAATTACGTTGGACTATTTTAAGGAAGCATTAGCATAACGCTACATCATAAGATGGTGTTTGTCTTTCAATAAAAGTGGATTAACAGATAAAACAGCTTGAACACTTTTCATTTTTTTTAATAAAATAGAAATGAGTTCACTTTGTTCTTTTTTATAAAGACTTCCTTGCTGCATCCAAAAAAAATCTACATTTTTCAAATCGCTCAATAAATAATGACCATCAACTTTATTTTGAAATAAATAATGTGCCATATTTTTTTCTTCTATAAAATCGGTATAGGAAGCAAAAAGTTGTTTGTTCAAATTGAAATCCGCAGAAGGGTTTCTAAAAAAGTTAAATGTGCTTTTTTTATTTATTTCCCAAGCCACATGATACAATGGCTCTGGAGAAACGATACTCCATAATAAGGTATCTTCAAAAAATTCTTCTATTAAGGAAGCGTTGTCTATTACAAGTTTTGAAACTCTTTTGCTCATTTCAATATTTCGTGACCCAATTTATCTCTTTTGGTAGTCAAGTATTTTTCATTGTGAGGATTAGGACAAATTTCTATTGGAACAACCTCTATAATTTCTAAACCATAACTGGTTAATCCGACACGTTTGCGAGGATTGTTTGAAATAAGTTTTATTTTAGTTACACCCATCTCTCGAAGTATTTGTGCGCCTATTCCATAGTCTCTTTCATCCATTTTAAAACCTAATTCTAAATTAGCTTCTACCGTATCTTTTCCTTGCTCTTGTAGTTTATAGGCTTTTAATTTATTTAAAAGTCCTATACCTCTACCCTCTTGATTCATATATAATACTAAACCCTTGCCTTCATCTTGTATCATTTGTAGTGAATTAGTTAATTGTTCGCCACAATCGCATCGCAAAGAATGTAAAATATCGCCTGTAAAACATGAGCTATGAACTCTTACTAATATTGCTTCATCTTTTTTCCATTCACCCTTCTTAATTGCATGATGCAATTCGCCAGTTTGATTATTACTAAATGTAACCATTTCAAATTCTCCATGTTTGGTAGGCAAGTTGATACTGATTTCTTTGGTTACTTGTTTTTCGTGTTTAATACGATAAGCTATTAAATCTGCAATTGAAACAATTTTTAAATCATGTTGTTTAGCTATCTCTTTTAGTCTTGGTAAACGGGCCATACTACCATCTTCATCAATAATTTCTACTATTACACCTGCTGGTTCAAAGCCAGCTAAACGAGCAAAATCTATGGCGGCTTCTGTATGCCCAGCCCTTCTCAAAACGCCTTCCCTCCTTGCTTTCAACGGAAATATATGACCTGGCTTTGCCAAATCAGAAGTCAAAGTATCTTTATTGATTAAAGCTTGAATAGTTTTTGCTCTATCATGTGCTGATATACCAGTTGTGCAACCATGTCCAAGTAAATCTACAGAAACAGTAAAGGGTGTCTTATGCAATTCTGTATTATTACTTACCATTAAATCCAATTCTAATTCATCACATCTGTCTTCTATCAATGGTGCGCAAATTAATCCTCGCCCATGTATGGTCATAAAATTAATAAGCTCAGGAGTAATATTTCTTGCAGCTGTTAAAAAATCTCCTTCATTTTCTCTATCTTCATCATCAACTACGATAATTAATTTACCTTGTTTGATATCTTCTATTGCACTTTCTATGGTATTTAGCATGAAGCAAAATTACTTCATAAAGCGTCTTGATTCATCACATTAAATATATTATTTTAGAATATTACATTTTCGTTATTTATACTTTGCTAACAATTTTACTCGTAGAATTATTTTTTCTTTGATAAAAATTTTAAAATGAAAAAATTAATAACACTACTTACTTACCTTGTCCCATGTTTTATTTTTCAACTAAAACCTCAAGCTCAAACGCAATTAATTGCTGGCTGGGACTTTCAAACTACTACTACTGGTGGAACAGCTGCAGCAGCTGCACCAGGCTCTCCTCTATTGTATAATGCCAACTTTGGCTCAGGCACTATGTATTTAAATGGCACAAATGGATCGTCTACTTGGACATCGATTACTCCAAGTCCTCAAGTAACTGCTTTTAATGGCACTGCTTCTGTAAACGCAGGTGCTGGCTTTTCAACTATTGTTACAGTTGGCGCTTTAGCTGTAGCTAATTCCTCTGCGAATGGATTTGCTATAACATTCCAGATTAACATGTCAAGCTACAAAGACCTTAATATTACCTATGCTACGCAAGGAACTGGCACTGGATTTACTTCACAAGTATGGGACTATAGTGTAGATGGAACGAATTGGGTCAATGTAACTAGCATTACTTCAATTCCAAGTTCATTTGGGCTCAAAACTGTACCAACTATCACTGGATTGGATTTCCAGTCTACTGCCTTTCTCCGTTTAACTCTCGATGGAGCTTCTGGTGCTGGTGGAAACAATCGATTAGACAATATACAGTTTAATGCTACTGGCCCACTATGCCCAGTTATAGAAAACGATATTACATTGGCTACTACAAACAATGCAAGCTCTACAGTAGGCACGAGTTCAAAAACAAGTACACAAGCCGATGGAACTAGCATAGACTATACAGATGTTGGTTGTCATTTGTTAGCAAGCATAGCCGATGCTAGTGGAGGTAATGCAATGGGTTCTACTACGGTAGATCACTATGTAGCTTCAGCTTTTGATTTAAGTTCATTAAATGGTCGTATGCTTGGCAAAAGATATGTAACAGTAACACCAACATCTACTGGTCCAGCATCTGTTACCCTATATTATACTCAAGCAGACTTTGATGAATATAATGACTACAATACGAATACACTAAGCAATTTCTATTTGCCCCTGCCTACAAGTGGAAGTAATTCGGACCCTAATATCTCTTACTTTAGAATTGCTAAGAAAAATGGGAGCACTTTTGCGGGCTCTTTACAATCTCTATCTTGGAATAGCACATCATTACGTTGGGAAGTAACTATGACTACTACAGATGTAAGTGGCACTTATTATTTTTATACAATGCCTTCTTGTAATGGTGTTGTAGTCAACAATTTAGCTACAGGTGCTGTAAATGGCACATCTGTGTCTTTAACTTGGGATGCTGTTTCAAATCTTGTAAGCGGTTGGTACGATTTACAAATTGAAAATGTAACTGACAATCCTGGCGTATTTACTTCAGCAGGCACAGCAAGCAATACGGCCACTTCAAAGACTATTATCAATTTATTGCCAGGTAAAAATTATAATGTACAAATTCGTAGAGCTTGTTCAAGCCAATCTACAGGCGCATGGAGTTCAAGTTTGAATTTTACGACTCCATCCTTATGCGCTTCGCCTAGTGTTTCTATTTCAAGCATTTCTTATAATGCTGTTGAATTATCTTGGTCAAGTGTCGCTAATGCACAGTGGTATAGAACTCGATATAGAGAATTGCCTTCGGGTGCTTGGTCTACTATTACAACTACAAACGGAATAAGCAAGTTATTTACTAATCTGAATCCTAATACGAATTTTGAGTTTCAAGTAGCCACTGTTTGTACCTATCCAGAAGTTAGTGCATGGACTACAGTTTCAGCTACTACTTCAAGCACATGCACGACTCCTAGTAATATTGCAGTAGCATTAATTTCTGCTACAGAAGCAACCATAACATGGGATGCAAGTACTAGTGCACTATGGTATCTAATTCAATACAGAGAAGTAGGGACTTCTACATGGATAATAAAGTCAACGAATACCAATCTTAAAAAATTAATTAATCTTTCCCCAAGTACTACATATGAATTTAGTGTAAAAGCAAAATGTAGCTCTACTACTATAGACGAAAGCGCCTGGTCAACACCTCAAACATTTACACTTGGAGCGGGTAATAGAATGGCTCATACAACTTTTACAAATAACTTGTCTATATACCCTAACCCTACAAATGGAATTGTTTATTTAGATATACAGTCTACTCATAGCACATCATGTACTATAAAACTACTTGACGTAACGGGTCGAGTGCAATTTGAAAAACAAGAAGACCTAAATGAAGGCACGAATCCTTTATCGTATGAATTTGGTTACTTACCGAAAGGTATTTATCAGCTAATTATTAAAAAAGAAAATGATGCTGATACGTATTTCCAAAAAGTAATTCTACAATAAGCTTTTAATCTTTATAAAAAATAGGGCTAACTTAATCATGAGTTAGCCTTTATTTTTTTACAATATTATTTAATATATCCTCATATCCATTTTATCAACTATAATATATATTTGAATTATAGTATGAATGAAAAAGGATATACTGGCGAGTTGCTAAATGAATTAAATGGCAAAATGGGCATTTCTACACCACATCATAGTGTGCCAATTATGAAACTTATTAGACAGCATAAACCCAAAAGCAAAGATGAGCTTGTACAACTAATAGCAAATCATGCTAAAGAAAAATGTCCTTGCGGTATAATTAGTAAAGGAACTGTAGAACAATTTGGAAAAAATCTTTTTAATGCGCAAAAAAAAATTTGGGGACATGAAAAATTCTCTTTGCAAACTTGTATACAATGGGAATATGATTTGTTTGTGACACAATCTCTCAAAGGAAATTTAATGGAACAACAAGCACTCTTAAAGCTTCAACAATCCCAACTACCATTTTCAGTAGAAGAAGCCGAAGGCTATCTTGACGAAGAACTTAGAATAGATTTAATTCTAAAACTTGAATCAAAGATATATGGCGGCATTCAAGTAAAACCCGAAACTCATTTCAAAATATACGCGAAAATGTAATTATGTATAACAAAATATCAAATAGCAAATGAAAGCATACCCGGACACTATCATATTATAATCAAGAAGGACAATTTATTGCTTTTGAAAAAATTTATTCAAACAATATCAAAGGATATAAAAAAATAGCTGAGCAAAAACTCAGCTATTTTATTTAATTATTATCTGCAAGATCTTCTTCTGTATCCTCTTCCACGCATATCCATATTCTCTATGATGATGATGGCACGCAGCTCTTCTTACTACTCTAAAGGGATTTGGTAAAAATACACCACATCTTTGAGGAGCAGCTCTGCGCATTCTTACTGGCGGTGGTGGTGGTGCATAATATGAACGTCCACGATTTTGATTGGCATTACGACCATGTTTATACTTTTTATGATGTTGATTTTTTTGATACTTATTATCTCTGTTATGAGAATATCCTTGCGCAGAAATTGTTTGTGAAGCAAAAAATAAACCGAATACTATCAAGCTTACTTTTAAAAAAATGTTCTTTTTCATGATATATAATTTTTATACTACTATGACTTTGCACGCATTGTGATGTTTAAATTCAAAACTTTTTTAACAAAAATTATAGAATCAAAGAAAAAGAAAAAGCCTCCAATAAAGGAGGCTTTCGACTATAGTAAAAAAATTAAATTAAACTTTAAAGTGCGCAAATGCTTTATTAGCTTCTGCCATACGATGTGTATCGTCTTTCTTTTTCACGGCATTGCCTTCTCCTTTAGATGCTGCAATGATTTCGTTTGATAATTTATCGGCCATCGTTTTACCGTTTCGCTCACGAGCATAACGAATAATCCATTTGATGCACAAAGAAATTTTTCTATCTGCTCTTACCTCAGATGGAATTTGAAAAGTAGCACCACCAATACGACGACTACGTACTTCTACAGAAGGAGTAACATTGGCCATAGCTCTTTTCCATACTTCATAGCCTGGTTCACCAAGATTTTTTTCTACTTTATCTAAGGCATCATAGAAAATGCCAAGTGTGATACTTTTTTTACCGTCCCACATCATACAGTTTACAAATCGGGTTACTAATGTATCACCAAATTTAGGATCGGGAGCTAAAGGGATTTTTTTTGCTTGTTGCTTTCTCATTGTTTGTAATTTTTATTTTTAAAACCTTGGTGCTTGTGAATTCAAGATTACTACTTTACTCAAACACATCAGTTCTTATTGAAAAGGAATTATTTTTTAACTTTTTCGCGTTTAGTACCGTATTTAGAACGGCTCTGTTTACGATCTTTTACACCTGCAGTATCTAAACTACCTCTTACGATGTGATAACGTACACCCGGTAAATCCTTAACACGACCTCCACGTATCAATACGATAGAGTGCTCTTGCAAATTGTGTCCTTCACCTGGTATATAAGCAATAACTTCTATTTTATTCGTTAAACGCACTTTGGCAACTTTACGCAAAGCTGAGTTTGGTTTTTTAGGTGTGGTTGTATATACACGAGTACATACTCCTCTACGTTGTGGACATGCATCTAAAGCACGAGATTTAGATTTAGCACGGATAATTGTTCTTCCTTTTCTTACTAATTGTTGTATTGTAGGCATTCTACCTTATTTTTTTTTGGACTGCAAAAGTATCTTTATTTTTTTAAAAAACAAGAATATTTAGCAATAAATATGTCGTATTTATGAAATAAACTTAAAATAAAGTGTAGTAAAAGGGCTTATTTACTAAACAGCTGTTAATTGCATATAGCCATAACTAAATCGTGCGCTTTCGGGCACCATGAAAATTAGCTTATCGCCTTTCTTTATTTTTCCATTATTAAATAATTCTTCTAACATTACATAGGGTGAAGCGCTTCCAATATTGCCTACTGAAGTTAGATTTGTAAACCACTTTTCGGCTGGTATGGGATAGCCTATATGAGCAAGTTCTTCCATGATTTTGGATCTAAAAAATTCGGACGATAGATGAGGCAAGAAATAAGTAACTTCATCCATGTTGATCTGGTGTTTTTCGCAGACTTGCTTCCACATTACACCACCCCACTTTACTATATTTTCTCCAAGTAATCGTGTATCTTGTTTAAAAGCAAATATACTTTTTGCGCCCCATTCATGAGGTGTAAGCTCTGCCCAACCAGTCAAACTACCATCTGTATTTTTTTCGCATCCAGCATACATACAAGGCTCTATCTGATTTGCATAGGAAATTATATCTACCCAATCTACGCGCAACGAAACACTACTCTCATTGGGTTTATTTTGCATTAGCACTGCTCCTGCACCATCGCTTAGCATCCATCTAAGAAAATCTTTTTCAAAAGCTATCATAGGGTTTTCTACTAAATGCTTTAAATCTTCTGCTTCAGCATCAAATTTATCGGCTTTTAGCCAACCCGAGCATTTTTCGGATCCGCTTGCTATTGCATTTTGACTATTACCACTCTTAACACTCATAAAGGCATATTTGAATGCCTGAATACCTGCACAACAGGCTGTACTTATAGAAACAATTTCTGTAGGCTGGCATTTGAGTTCGCCATGCACCATAGCAGCATGACTTGGTAACAGTTGATCTGGTGCTACGCATCCACAAGCAAGTAGTTCGATGTCGTTTTTAGTAAAATTTTCGTCTAAAAGAGATTCAATAGCTCTTGCAGCCAATTGGTAATTTGTATGAGAGCTTTTGCCCGTTTCTTTATCAATTGCATAATAGCGAGTCTTGATTTGATTATTGCGCAAAATTATAGAGCGAGCCTTAGAAGGTTTACCATTTACTTTACCAAGATATAACTCCATTTCATCGTTTGAAATTGGGTTATTCGGTAAAAATTTAGAAACTCTTGTAATGTAAACCTCACTCATTCAACTTTAATTTGGGTGCAAAATAAATAGTTTATTTCAAATAATGTGTTCTTTATATAGCATTTTCTTTATAAGACACCTCTTTAAAATAATTTGTTTCCTCTCTCAACCTGCGGTTTTGTAATAAAAGTTGTATTTGGGCTGTAAGATTTGAAATTGGGGATAAAATAAAAACGATTGTAGTCAATAAACGCTTAAAAAGGCGCACTCTGGGCAATCTGTCAAGACTTCCTCTACTTCCTTTTTCATGAATATATCTTGCAAATTTTCTAAAATTTTTAATACCTCTCTTTTCTAAAATAATTAAGGACGGCTTCATTTCTACAGCATGTGCTTCCAGCAATTGCTTTTGAAGTGAATGGCTTTCTTTTTTGTTTAAAAAATCAAAGATGATTTTACCATATTTCTTAGCCTCCAATATATCTTTTTGGCTTATGCCAGCTTCAGGCAACCATTTACTGGCTTCTTTTTGACCTTTAAAAGTCCATCTCATTACTGTTAATAATGAAATTACATTGGGGTGCCTATCAAATAAAACAATATTGCCTAACAAGTTTGCACTATGTTTTTTCAATGAAGCTTTTATTTTCTCTTGTGCATTGAGCCACATGTTTCTACTACCCACCACAGTTACAATATTTTTATTTTTCAAAATTGAAGCATACTCACTTTTTAAAAAACTGGTTATAGGCAATGAAGGAGAAAGAAACCATGGTTGATATCCGACTATTATCAAATCATAATTTTTATTAGCTATTTTCATTGGCTTTATAGGCTCTGGTATTTCCAAAACGCATTCTGGCATACAATCAAAAAAAGTATCGGTACTCCATGGTAGCGAAAAGCCTTTTTCGGGTACAATTTCAGCATAGTCTATACTCACTTCTGTGGGGAAACCCTCACTTATGGAATCTAATATAGATTTTAGCTGACCACTCTGCGAATAATAAATAATCAATATATTCATATAGAATTTCAAAGATAGCTAAATAAATAAAAGTTTAACTTTCTATTCATATCAGCACCTTTTTTACTAAAGGAAATACTTTTCATTCATGTGGCTTACCTTTGGTAAACTTACAATTTATTTTATTATACTATGTCTCAAATTACGATAGCTATACATGGAGGTGCTGGTACCATTGAAAAATCTATGCTAAGCCCCGAACTTGAAAAATCATATTTAGATGGCTTGCGCTATGCACTTGAACAAGGCTATACGATATTGAACCAAGGTGGCGACGCCATGAGTGCAGTAGAAATGGCAGTAATAGCCTTAGAAGACAATCCATTATTTAATGCAGGCAAAGGTGCAGTTTTTACTCATCAAGGAAAACACGAATTGGATGCTTCTATCATGAATGGCAATACACTAGAAGCTGGAGCAGTAGCAGGAGTTTCTAATATTAAAAATCCAATTTCGTTAGCCAAGGCTATCTTGCACCATTCTGGGCATGTCATGTTAGCTTCTGAAGGTGCTAAAGCATTTGCAATACAGCAAGGTATTGAAATAGTTCCAGATGACTATTTTTATAGTACTTATCGCTATGAGCAATGGCAAGAAATAAAAAATACTTCTACTTATCAATTGGACCACCAAGCTAAACAAGAACATCAATATTCTGAAAGTGAAAAAAAAATGGGCACAGTAGGTGCGGTAGCATTGGATAGTTTTGGCAATTTGGCGGCTGCGACCTCTACAGGTGGTATGACCAACAAGAAATATGGACGAATAGGCGACACACCAGTTATAGGAAGCGGTACATATGCTAATAATAAAACCTGTGCAGTAAGCTGTACAGGACATGGCGAATATTTTTTAAGAGCTGTAGTAGCATATGATGTTTCATGTCTTATGGAATATCAACAACTTTCGCTCCAAGAAGCTTGCGATAAGGTTGTTCACAAAAAGTTATTGCCTATGGGCGGCGAAGGTGGGCTTATAGCTGTAGATACGATGGGAAATTTTTCATTGTGCTTTAATAGCCCTGGCATGTATAGAGGTGTAAAAAATAACATGGGAATAAACGAAGTTGCCATTTATGGTCAATAATATCTTGTACATTTACACTTTCAATTAAACCCATTCCTAAAAAATCAGTTTAAACATTATCAATTCATATACTTTATGTCTTACAAGCATTTATTCTTTTTATGTATTTCTGTTTTCTTCATCCACGTTAGTAGCACAGCTCAAAAAAAGCCGAGCTATGCTATAGGATTTTATAATCTCGAAAACTATTATGATACACTCAACGATCCCAATATAAATGATGATGAGTTTACTCCCAATGGTGCTAATGCATACACACCAGCAGTTTTTGAAAAAAAGGTAGCAAATCTTGTGAGTGTAATAAGCAAAATGGGAAAAGATCAAAGCGACATAGGGCTTGCTATTTTAGGCGTAGCCGAAATAGAAAATAGAGATGTATTACAAGTGCTTTGTAACCAAGAACCATTAAAAAGTTTGCACTGGAAAGTAGTCCATTTTGATGGACCCGATGTGAGAGGAATAGATTGCGGCTTACTATATAATAGCGATGTTTTCAAAGTACTTTCAGCTTCATCTTTAACGGTTCCTGTAGAAGAAGGCGATAGACCGACTCGCGATGTATTATATGTATATGGCAAATTAGCCAACGACCCTATACACATTTTTGTCAATCACTGGCCATCCCGTAGAGGCGGAGAAGCAGCCACAAGAGAAAAAAGAAAAATAGCTGCAGGAGTAAGCAAGCATATTATAGACTCCCTTATGGCTATAGACCCGATGACCAAAGTAGTTGTGATGGGCGATTTGAATGACGACCCTATCAATGAAAGTGTTACAAAAATATTAGCGAGCAAATGGAAAAAAGAAGAAGTAAAACCAGGAGGACTTTATAACCCTTGGACATCTTTTTATAGAAAAGGATTGGGTACTATAGCTTATCAAGATACATGGGGGCTGTTTGACCAAATAATTATTTCATATGGTTTTCTGAAAAAAAATACTACTGGCTTACATTATCAAGAAGCAGAAGTATTTTCAAAATCATTTATGGTAGAAAAATTTGGACAATATAAAGGATATCCAAAACGCTCCTATAGCAATGGCAAATGGAATGATGGCTATAGCGATCACTACCCTACTCTTATTTTTCTTCAGTAAAAAAAGATAATACTAAAAAATTGGTATTCATAGCTTGTTGATGTTCAAAACAAGCCTTTATAAAATTTGTTTTTAATTCCAAAAACAATTCTATAAAGTTTCTGTCTCTTTCTTGCAGCTTTCGATTCGGGAAAAACTCCCTTTGTATTTTTTCTATTTGTTCAAAACGAGTTTGATTTTTTTGTTTGATATGAAACCTATTTTTTTCTAAAATACGTGCATGCAATTTTTCAATTTTTTTTACCTGAGCCAATGTACTTTCACGCAAATTTTTATTGACAAGGCCTGCTTCAGAAATTATTTTTTGATATTCAACCTGTATAGCTTTTAGAGATTTTTCTAAGGTCTTATATTCTTCTTGCTCTTGGCTCCAAGCTGATTTTAATTGCTCTATTGGTGTAAAAATATCCTGTAAAGTAAATTGATATTTATCAACTCGTTTGCTTGATTGTGGCAAACTCACGGCAACAGAATTTCGTAAAAAAAGAATTGGAAATTGAACTTGATAGTATTCAAACACATTTTTCAATAACATCCAATAGGCCACTTCAGCACCACCTCCAACAAATGCAATGGAAGGCAATATAGTTTCTTGATATAAGGGTCTCAGTATAACATTGGGTGAAAAATGATTAGGCGACTCAGAAATTTCCTGCAACAACGCCTCTTTTGTAAATACTATAGTGGTGTTTAATACCTTCCATACACTTTCTTCAAAAACTATTCGTTCTCGAAGTCCATCCTTCATATAAAAAAAATTTATTTCTCTGGAATGCGCTTGAATGCTATAATTTGAAGGCATTTGCGATATAGTATGACTAACTATTTTATGCGATTCAAAGTGTAGCAACTCATTTTTAATAACATGCGAAAATGATTTTTTTAATTTAATATGATTAGCATCAAGAACTACAAGCCCTTCCTGACCAAATAACTCGTGCAATACAAGTCGGGTGGCTTCGCTAAGGGTATGATTGGCTTGATATGCACGTTGAATTAAATCATGCATTTTTTTTATCTCATCATCATTGGTATTAAAGTAAGACAAAACTTCTTTAAGTATAGGCTGCAAAGATTCTAATGTCATACTTCCACAAGGCCCTTTTTGGGTAGCTTGCCATTTGAAAGACCGTGTTCCCAAATCTAAAGTACCTATCTCTTCGATATCATCATCTTCGCTACCGATAAAGAAAATGGGAACAAAATGATAATTGGGAAAATATTTTTTACAAAATCGACTCAACACTATTGCATGCACAATTTTATAAATAAAATATAAATGTCCTGTAAAAATTAATGGTTGGTGAGCTGTAACGATAGCCATCGTATTAGTATCATTGAGCGTTGCAATCTGCTCCGATACCAAGGCCTTATTCGAGATAGACTGATATTGCTCATTCAAAACCTCAACTAATACAGCTCTATCTGTATTTTCTTTTTCTTTTAAAAGTATTTGATGTTTTAAACTATCTAAGGATGGAAACGCTTGAATAAACGGTAGTAGTTCTTCTTTTTGTTTTAGATAATCCAAAACTAAGTTTGAAAAAAACCGAGTTTCAGCATAAGGAATTTTATCTGCAATTACTTTCATTTACGTTGTTTTACCATCTTTCATGTGAATGATTCTATCCGTCTTTTTTACCAAACTATCATTGTGCGTAACGACTACAAAAGTTTGATTGATTTCGTCTCGTAGTTCTAATAGCAAATTAAAAATAGCCATCGCATTTTGTGTATCCAAATTTCCGGTGGGTTCATCTGCCAATATAATATCAGGATTATTGATTAACGCTCTTCCTATAGCCACACGTTGTTGTTCTCCTCCCGACATAGCATTGGGTTTATGCGATGCTCTATTGCTAAGGTTTAAACGATCCAATAATTTTAGTGCCTTTTGCTTAGCATTGCTTTGGTTTTCGCCAGTAATCAAAGCTGGCATAATCATATTTTCTAAAGCCGAAAATTCGGGCAATAAATGATGAAACTGAAAAACAAAACCAATGTGTTTATTTCTAAATGCCGCCAATTGTTTTCCTTTGAGCGCTAACATATCTTGATTATTTAAAAATAATTTTCCGGAATCGGGTTTTTCTAAAGTGCCTAAAATATGTAGCAGCGTACTTTTGCCTGCGCCCGATGCACCAACAATACTTACTATTTCACCTTTTTGGATAGAAAGACTGGCATTATTTAAAATGCACAAATTGTTATAACTTTTTGTTATGTTTTCCGTTAATAACATGGTGCAAACATAAACATTTGGCAGTAATAAAATTAATGTTACATTTGCGCAAAATAGTAAAAACAATTTAAAAAAAAATAAATATGTTCTGGAGTCTCGAATTAGCATCACATTTAGAAGATGCGCCATGGCCTGCCACAAAAGACGAATTGATTGATTTTGCAATTCGTTCAGGCTCTCCAATTGAAGTTGTAGAAAACCTACAGGAATTAGATGATGAGGGTGAAGCGTATGAAGGTATAGAAGATATTTGGCCGGATTACCCTACTCAAGAAGATTTTTTCTTTAACGAAGATGAATATTAATTCTTTTACAACTTATTCAACAACTTCCAATTTCAAAGACTGTTTATAAAACAGTCTTTTTGATTTTTATTCGTTTGCATTTACCTTAGCACGCAATTTCACAAAACAACATATGTTAGAAACACTAAAAGAAACACTTCTCAACCCAGAATGGTATATAAAAATGGGAGGCTTATACATGCTTCTGTTTGTTATTTTTGCCGAAACTGGTTTATTTGTTGGATTTTTTTTACCAGGCGATTCGTTGCTTTTTGTAGCGGGCATATATGCCGAAGATTTAGCTAAAGATTTTTTTGGCGTTCACTACTTTTTCATAATGATATTAATTGCCTTAGCAGGCATATTGGGCAACTATGTAGGTTATTGGTTTGGCAAAAAGTCGGGGCCTTTTCTGTATCAACGCAAAGACACTTTTTTCTTCAAGAAAAAACATTTAAACACTGCTAAAGAATTTTATGAAAAAAATGGAGCTCTATCCATAATTGGTGCTCGCTTTTTACCAATCATAAGAACATTTGCTCCTATAGTAGCTGGCATTGTAAATATGGATTTTAAAAAATTTACGTTGTATAATATAGTAGGCTCTGTATCGTGGGTATTTTCTATGATGCTGGCTGGAAAATTTTTACAACAATTTATTTTAAACAAATTTCAATTTGATTTAAAAGATCATTTAGAGGTAATTGTTATCGGCATAATTCTGGTAACTACCCTACCAGTTATAGCCAAATTTATTCTAAGTGGTCGAAAACAAAAGTCATCTGAAGTATAGCCGAATCACTTTTTTTGCATATTTATTTTTATTATCCTACAGATGTCATTATTTTCAATGTTTCATTTGAAACTATATGAACAAAACGGTAAACATTTTTAGCATACCTGTGCTAGTAGCAGCCTTAGGTTATTTTGTCGACATATATGATTTAGTTTTATTCAGTATTATACGAAAGCCCAGTTTAGAAGCCATAGGAATTATTGGCGAAGCATCTGAAAAAAATGGATTAATGCTATTAAATATACAAATGATAGGCATGCTCATAGGTGGTCTTTTTTGGGGTATATTGGGCGACAAAAAAGGAAGATTATCAGTATTATTTGGCTCTATCATTTTATATTCTTTGACGAATATTTTGAATGCTTTTGTAAGCGATTTGTGGCAATATAGTGCACTACGTTTTTTGGCGGGTGTGGGTTTAGCTGGCGAACTCGGTGCTGGCATCACACTCGTTTGCGAACTCCTCGACAAAAAACAAAGGGGTTGGGGCACCACTATAGTAGCTACCATAGGAGTATCTGGTGCCATATTTGCAGGGCTCATAGGCCATTATTATTCTTGGAAAATTTGTTATATCATAGGTGGTGTGTTAGGTTTTTTACTGCTTTTTCTTCGTATGGGAGTTTTTGAATCTGGAATGTATCAAGATGCAAAAAAATCTTCACATGCTTTAGGTGATATAAAATTACTATTCTTAAACAAATCAAGACTAATACGATACGTACATTGTATATTAATTGGATTGCCTATCTGGTATGCCATTGGCATATTGATAACCCTTAGCCCCGAACTAGGCAAAGCGCTACACCTAAAAGGCGAAATAAAAGCAGGGACCGCAGTTATGTACTGCTATGCTGGTGTTACCTTGGGCGATTTGGCTTCGGGTGTATTGAGTCAACTTTTTAAAAGCAGAAAAAAAATATTACTCATTTTTGTTTTAGCGACATTGCTTTGTGTAATTGCTTATTTTCAACTTCAAAATGCGGAAGCACAAAGTATGTATTGGCTTATGTGTGTATTGGGCTTTGCTGCTGGATATTGGGCCGTGCTTATCACCTCATCGTCTGAGCAATTTGGCACAAATATGAGAGCTACCGTTACTACATCTGTACCTAATTTTATACGAGGCTCTTTAGTTCCTATTTCTTTTCTATACTTATTTATTCAAAATATAGGGGTAGAAAAACTTCACAGTGCACTATTAACAGGTGTAATCTGCTGTGTTATTGCCTTATGGTCTACGACACAACTAAAAGAAACTTTTGGCCACGATTTGAATTTTATAGAATCCTGATATGAAAAAAATTGGTTTATTATCTGATACACATAGCATTCTGCCAGAACAAGTTTTTACCCATTTTAAAGATGTGGACGAGATATGGCATGCTGGCGATATAGGCACTATAGACCTTGCTGATTGTATTGAGGATTTCAAACCACTACGCGCAGTATATGGCAATATAGATGGCCATGAATTGCGAAATCGCTACCCTGAATATTTAGAATTTAAAATAAATGATGTAAAATTCTTAATGATGCACATTGGTGGCTATCCGCCTAAATACAATCACCAGTCGATGGAACTTATAGATAGTATAAAACCCAATGTATTTATTTGCGGTCATTCGCACATACTAAAAGTAATGCCAGATGCAAAAAGAAATATACTACATATCAATCCAGGTGCCTGTGGACTACAAGGATGGCATAAAGTTTGCACCATACTTAAATTTGATGTTGACTTAGATAGAATAAGAAACTTGGAAGTGATAGAATTTCCAAGGACAAAAGGCTAACAAGCTTCTATTAGCATAGCGGAACCACCGCCACCACCATTGCATATGCCTGCTACACCATATTTTGCTTTTTGACTTTGCAATATATGTATCAATGTAACTAATATTCTGGAACCACTACTTCCCAAAGGATGTCCTAACGATACAGCGCCACCATGTATGTTGACTTTATTAGGATCTAATTTTAGAATTTGATTATTAGCCAAACTAACAACAGCAAAGGCTTCATTGATTTCAAAATAGTCAATATTGTCTATAGTCAAATTAGCTTTTGCTAATGCTTTAGGTATTACCAGACTTGGTGATGTAGTAAACCACTCAGGGGCTTGTTCTGCATCGGCATAGCTAATAATTTTTGCAATAGGTTTAAGGCCCATAGCTTCCATTTTTTCTTTACTCATTAAAACTAAGGCAGAAGCACCATCATTCATGGTACTTGCATTAGCAGCAGTTACTGTTCCTTCTTTTGTAAATACAGGTTTAAGCGAAGGAATTTTATCGAATTTTACATTCCAAGGTTCTTCATCTTTATTTACAACTATTGGATCTCCTTTTCGCTGAGGTATTTCAATATCCATTACTTCATTCGAAAATTTACCATCTTCCCACGCTTTTTGGCTTCTTTGATAGCTTTGTATGGCAAATTCATCTTGCATTTCGCGTGTAATTTTATATTCTGCAGCACACAATTCGGCAGCATTGCCCATAGGGTAATTGTGATAGACATCTAATAAACCATCTTTCAAAATACCATCTTCTAAGCTTACATTTCCGTATTTATTTCCCCATCGCTGACTTTTATTATAAAACGGTACATTGCTCATGCTTTCCATACCACCTGCTACAACTATATCTGCATCGCCCAACATGATAGCTTGTGCAGCTGCAGACACAGACTTCATACCACTTGCACACACTTTATTGATAGTAGTACAAATTACACTATCGGGTAAACCAGCAAATTTGCTTGCTTGCCGTGCAGGTGCTTGTCCTAAGCCTCCTTGCATTACACAGCCCATCATAACTTCTTGAACATCTTCAGGTTTTATGCCTGCTCTTTTGACTGCTTCTTTAATAGCGAATGCTCCCAATTGGGTAGCAGAAAAATCTTTTAATACACCTCCAAATGAACCAACTGGAGTACGAACTGCCGAAACGATATATACTTCTTTCATTTTATTTATTAAAGTTAAATTTTCTGGATTAAGCTTACCTAAATTTACTTAAAATAAGCTTTTTGATGTTTGCGAATGTATGAACATAAATTTAATATGCCCAAAAAGTTTGTCTATGTATTATTTGTAAATACAAAACGGTGTATGTTGCGATTGTTATAAACAAAAATAATAATTGAATGTGTTGCCTATTGTTTATACTCAATTCTATTTAACTATATATATTTCAACAAAGTGATATTTCAAATTTTTTTATTAATCTCAATATAATTTTTAAAACAACTGTATATATGCCAATTAATTGAGCTTGTTTAAAGAAATTGGAAATTGAATTTGTAAAGTATAAAATAGTTTATAAACACAAAATAATTATAAATTTATTCGAGAGTACTTTCAAAATCATACTATGAAAGTTAAAGAATGAAAAGTTTAGGCGGGTTTAGGTACTACTTTGATATTGTTGGAAGTTCATTAATAGTCCAAACTGAATCAACAGTTGCAATTGTATATCCTCCAAGCATCAGGTCTGAAAAAGTAAATCTTGCCTTCACGGTGTAATTCTTTTTCTTCATTTCCCAAGGAGATTCAGGCCATAGTAGTTTTTTATATTTGTTGTCAATATATAACCAATGAGTATTTTCATCTACTATAAAAAATCTTCTATTATCTAAAATAGATTCAAATAAACATCTGTTCATATCACCTTGCCCAAAATCTATCATTTGATATATTATTTTAGATTCTATTCTATGTTTAGTATTTAAAATAGGAATACGATAATACAATGTCGGTATAAAAATGAAAAAAAATGATGAAAAAATGATAATCCAAGCACATAAATTGGATTTTATCAAAAGACTAATTATAAAGAAAACTGAAACAAAAATCAGTAGTTTCCAGTGATTTCTATAGAATACAGATATTAAAATTAACTGGAATAAAAATATGCCTACAGTCCATTTATAGTTTTTATTTTTCATATATCTACTATAATTTGATTTTACAATTTTTACTATCTTTTTAAAAATAATTTTCCAAAACAAATATAGTTAACAACACTTCTCTTCTACCATATAGTGTATCTTAAGACATAATTATATAGAAGGTATTGGGATTATAGACTGTTATATTGTTTAAATGGAAGTCTTATTCATTTTATAGTTATTTTTATTACCTTTGCTCACATTTTTAAAATTCTTAATAAAACTATATATGCCTTATTTATTTACATCCGAATCGGTTTCAGAAGGTCATCCTGATAAAGTAGCCGATCAAATTTCAGATGCTTTAATTGATCATTTCTTAGCTTATGATGCTTCTTCTAAAGTAGCTTGCGAAACCTTAGTGACCACCGGTCAAGTGGTATTGGCTGGAGAAGTAAAGTCCGAAGCTTATTTGGATGTTCAAGACATAGCACGTCAGGTCATCAAAAAAATTGGATATACCAAATCTGAATACATGTTTGAAGCTAATTCATGCGGTATTTTGTCTGCTATACACGAACAAAGCTCAGATATTAATCAAGGTGTAGATAGAAAAACAAAAAATACAAATTTTGAAACTAAAGCGAATGCACAAGGTGCTGGCGACCAAGGTATGATGTTTGGCTACGCTACTAAAGAAACAGAAAACTACATGCCTTTGGCATTGGATTTGGCACACAAAATTTTACAAGAACTTTCTAAAGTACGTAGAGCTGGCAAACAAATGAAATATCTAAGACCAGATGCCAAAAGCCAAGTTACTATTGAGTACGATGACAATAATCAGCCTGTACGAATAGATACTATTGTGGTTTCTACTCAACACGATGATTTTGATAAAGATGCTAAAATGTTGGCCAAAATAAAAAGTGATGTAATCAGCACTATCATTCCGGCAGTTAAGAAACAGCTCAAACCAGCCTTACAAAAATTATTCAACGATAAAATCACATACCATATAAACCCTACAGGCAAATTTGTAATAGGTGGTCCTCATGGCGATACGGGTCTTACTGGCAGAAAAATTATTGTAGACACATATGGTGGCAAAGGTGCTCATGGTGGTGGTGCCTTTAGCGGAAAAGACCCAAGCAAAGTAGATAGAAGTGCTGCTTATGCTACTCGCCATATAGCTAAAAACTTAGTAGCAGCAGGGCTTTGCGACGAGGTTCTTGTTCAAGTTTCTTATGCTATTGGTGTGGCTAAGCCTTGTGGACTTTTTATCAACACCTATGGCACTGCCAAAGTCAATAAGTCTGATGGTGAGATAGCTCGTATGGTAGAAAAAATATTTGATATGCGTCCTTATGCTATAGAACAACGTTTGAAATTAAGAAACCCTATATATTCAGAAACAGCATCCTATGGCCATATGGGTAGAAAAAGCGAAACCGTAACTAAAATTTTCAATAAAGGCAAAGCCAATGAGAAAAAAGTAAGTGTAGAACTTTTCACTTGGGAAAAATTAGATTTTGTACCTGTAGTTAAAAAAGCATTTGGTTTAAAATAATTTTTTTAAAAATAATTAATGAAAGAGGCAGTCTAATTGGCTGCCTCTTTTCTTTTTAAACCTTTTGTTTTACCCAAGTAATGAAATAGAAACATCAAAAAAGTTTAAACAAATAGCTTTATATTGCACTATCCAAGCGCCTTATTTTTTTACACTTTTAATGAAAAAAATATGAAAATGAGATATGTATTAGTGGCTGTTATACTACTACCCTTGTTTTGCCAAGCTGGTAAAAAAAATAAACTTCGCATGGATATAGATATGATGCAAGTAGCAGACCATATTTATTCAAAAGATTTTGCCCAGTGGGGCTTAACCTATCAGAGGCAGGTTTGTAAAAAATATTATTTAGGCTTAACCTACCATAAATGGACTACGGAAAACGATAATTTCTTACCTGAAAAAGAAGGGAACCTTATACATAAAAGATGGCTCTACGATTGGGACGGCGATATTGAAGGATTAATAAGTAATAGGCAATATTACAGGCACGTGGGCTTAGAAGGTAACCGCATTATTTTCGATAAAGCAAAACGAGGTATGCTATGCGCAGGCATGGGTATAAGCTATACTTGGGGTAGGAATAGCGTAGTAGATACTGTATTACGTCCTCAAGTAGAGCCTTTCGATGCCTATGATATCAAGTATTCTCATCATGCTGCCCGCTATTTTGGTATATGCCCTACTATTAACTACGATTATTTTTTATGGAAGGAACGAATAATACTTGGTGTACACCTAAAAGCTCGCAAAATGTTTGGTATGCCTCAAATGCAATACGATGCAGGGTTTCACTTTGGTTATCAGTTTTAGAATGGAATTCCAAATACTACCAAACTTATTTTGGTAGCAGACCAATTTAAGATTGGTAGTATTTGTCGTTTGTGCCATTGGCGAATGCCAATACCTTGCTAATTCTCAATAGTAACCCAAGTATTTTGAATACCCGCCTTTTTGACTAATTCAAAAAATATTTTTGCGTTATCTGGATGCACTCTTACGCAACCGTGCGATGCCTTTTTGCCAAGTTTGGGTATATTTCCTTTGGTAGTGCCATGTACACCATAGCCACCGTGTATAAATACTACATAGGGCATATTACCCAAACCATTATAATTTCCTCCAGGATATTTTTTAGAGGTATATTTTTGAAACATAGGACCCGATGGTCTTTTATTGAACAAAGGCGTTTCGTGTTTTTTATCACCAGTAGATACTTTAAAGGTATCTACAATGTGCCCATCTATATATAAATATAATCGCTGGTCGGTTTTATTAATACGTGCCCAAACCCTACATTGTATTTGGCTGCATGTATTTTTTGCTACAGTCATACTATCTGAATTTCTGATTTGTTTCAAATTGTATTTGAGAGCCTTAACCTCATCAGTATTTATTTTTTTAATATTATTTGAAAAAGAGTCTTTGGGATTAGAAGGAAGGCTATCAATAATAGTATTCGTAGCCAAAATACCCGAATCATTCACACCCATTTTTTTTACCATCAAGCTATCTTTTTCAAGAATAGATTCTAAAGAATCTAAATACATAGAAATAGAGTCTTTGGCTGGGTCATAAAAATTTTTATCTAAAAGATTAGCAGAATCAGATAGGCCAAGTGTAGTGCTATCATGCAATGCTTCTTCTACTATTTCATGGTAATCGAGTTTAACAGGGGTTTCTTCTTTTTTGTCTTCTTTACAAGATGAATAAAAGAATACAACAATAATTAAGAGTGGTATAAATGGCTTCATGATATATAAAATACCATGCAAGGTACTATAAATACTAAAAACCTGGCTTCAATTTATCCCAAAGTTCTGGAATACGTTTTACCCAAACCAATTCTTCCATTTTGTCTTTTGCATCCTGAACAGGAATTCCAAACCATACTTTGCCACCTGGCAAAGACTTGCCTACACCCGATTTGGCCAATACTACGGTATCGCTTTCTATCACTAAATCTTTTGATACACCAACTTGACCATAGAGCAAAACATTATCGCCAATGGTAACTTTTCCGGCTATACCTACTTGAGCTGCAAACAAACAATTTTTGCCAACAATAGTACCATGACCAATATGTATAAAATTATCAAATTTTGTTCCTTCACCAATTATAGTATCGCCGCTAACACCTTTGTCAATAGTACAACTGGCGCCTATTTCTACATGATCATGTATAAATGTCCTTCCACAACTCTCTAATTTTTTATACAATAATTTTTCATTTTGCCTTTTATTAAAATAAAACGCATCTGCCCCAATCACTGTATTACTATGAATAATTACATGGTCACCTATATAACTATGGTCATATATTACAACACCTGGGTGTATGATACAATTTTTGCCAATTTTGCAGTGATTTCCTATAAAAACATTGGGTTGAATGATAGTTCCCTCGCCAATTTCGGCCGTATCGCTTATCATTTTAGTTGCAGGTTCAAATGGTCTAAAATGATTTACCAATCTTACATAAGCACCTACAGGATCTTTCGTTATGAGTAAAGCCTTACCATCAGGACATTCTACTTCTTTATTAATTATTACAACAGTTGCATCACTCTCCAAAGTGCGCTGATAGTATTTTTCAATATCTACAAAAGAAATATCTCCTGGCTCTATTTTGTGCACTTCGTTTAAACCTAATGCATCTATTGATGTATCACCGACTAACCTTGCCTCAACAAATTCGGCAAGCCACTTAACATTTACAGGAGATTTAAATTTCATCTTCTACTAAGAAATTTTTTACAAATATTACCTTTAATGAGCAATTAAACAAAAATCACACTTGTAAACGTTTTTTTTATCAAAATATTATCAAATCAAAATTGTGTATAATTACAGCTTTCAAACACCATAGTTTTTGAAAATTCTACTACCTTTGTTTGACCTTTTTCCTTTTTTTATATTATTTCAAATTAAGGTCAGTTTAAACGATTTAACATGGCAAAGTACATTTTCGTTACAGGTGGCGTAACATCTTCATTGGGCAAAGGAATTATAGCGGCTTCTTTGGCAAAACTTCTTCAAGCTAGAGGTTTTAAAGTGACTATACAAAAATTAGACCCCTATATCAATGTGGACCCTGGCACGCTGAACCCATACGAACATGGCGAATGCTACGTGACCGACGATGGCGCAGAAACCGATTTAGACCTAGGGCACTATGAGCGTTTTTTAAATAGTGCTACTTCTCAAGCGAATAATGTTACTACAGGTCGTATATATCAATATGTAATTGAAAAAGAAAGAGAGGGTGCTTTTTTGGGAAAAACCGTGCAAGTAATACCGCATATTACAGACGAAATAAAACGTAGGATAACATTACTTTCACTCAAAGGAGAATATGATATTATTATTACTGAAATTGGCGGCACCGTTGGTGATATAGAAAGTTTACCTTATATAGAATCTATTAGACAGCTACAATGGGAGCTTGGCAAAGATCATTGTATAATAGTGCATCTTACACTTGTACCTTATTTGAAAGCAGCCAAAGAACTAAAAACAAAACCAACACAACACTCAGTAAAAATGATGAGTGAAAATGGCTTACAGCCCGATGTAATTGTTTGTAGAACTGAAGAACCCCTAAGTGCTGATATTAAACGAAAAATTGCATTGTTTTGTAATGTACAAGCAGATGCAGTTATTGAAGCAGCTGATGCCAATACTATATATGAAGTACCACTATCAATGTTAAGAGAAAAATTGGATGCTATATGTTTAGAACAACTTAAGTTGCCTTTGCGAAATGAACCCGACTTGTCGCTTTGGAAAGAATTTTTAAGTAAACTAAAAAACCCAACTACAAAAATAAAATTAGCACTAGTAGGCAAATATGTAGAATTGCAAGATGCTTATAAATCTATCTTAGAAGGCCTCATACACGCTGGAGCCATATCTGAATGCGAGGTAGATGTCCAAAATATTCATTCAGAAACCATACAAAAAGACAATGTAAAAACCATGCTTAGTGGCGTAGATGCCATATTAGTGGCACCTGGATTTGGCAGTAGAGGCATAGAAGGTAAAATTCTGAGCATTCAGTACGCACGAGAAAATAATTTACCCTTTTTGGGCATATGCTTGGGCATGCAATGTAGTGTAATAGAATTTGCAAGAAATGTATTGCAACTAAATGCAGCCAACTCTACAGAAATGGACAAACACACCCCCTATCCTGTAATTGATATAATGGAAAACCAAAAAAGCATAGTACAAATGGGCGGCACTATGCGCTTAGGCTCATTTGAATGCAAGCTGGAAGAAGATAGTTTGGCAAGCAAAGTATATGACAAAACTTTTATTGCAGAGCGCCATAGACATCGTTGGGAGTTTAACAATGATTATTTAGATGTGTTTGAAAAAAATGGCATGCGAGCAGTAGGCAAAAACCCTAAAACTGGCTTGGTAGAGGTTGTAGAAATACCGACTCATCCATTTTTTATAGGTACACAATATCATCCAGAATACAAATCGACTGTAGAAAATCCACATCCACTTTTTGTTGGTTTAGTAAAAGCAGGTATAGCTCATCAGCAAAACAAAAAGCTTACTTTTGAAAAGGAAAATTTGAATTAAGATAGTTTGAATAGCAAATACACGCATTTATTTTTCGATTTAGATCATACCCTTTGGGATTTTGAAAAAAACTCATTGCATAGTCTTCAAGTAGTGTATGAACAGTGTGAGCTGGCTACAAAAGGTATTAATAGCTTTCAAGAATTCAACGAAATATATCAAGATATCAATCATAGACTATGGGCACGCTTTAGGAATGGATATATTAAACGTGAAGAATTAAGATGGAAAAGAATGTGGCAAACTCTTATACACTTCAGAATTTTGGATAAAGCATTGGCCGAGCAAATGAGTGAATTATACCTCGATGTGTTACCTACACAAAATCACCTTTTTCCATATGCTATTGAAGCCTTAGCTTATTGTCAATCTCAATCCTATGAAATGCACATTATTACTAATGGTTTTGAAAAAACACAAATTCAAAAATTAAAAAATGCTAAACTCCAACCCTATTTCAAAGAAATTATTACTTCTGAAATGGCAATGAGCATCAAACCTCAAAAAGAAATTTTTGAGTATGCTATGAAAAAAACCAAGGCAGAGGCCAATCAAAGTATCATGATAGGCGATGCCCTTGATATAGATATTTTGGGGGCTAAAAATGTGGCAATGGATCAAATATTTTTCAATCCTAATAAGGTTGCACACAGCGATAATCCTACCTACGAAATACACTGTTTGTCTATGCTTAAAGATATTTTATAATGGAACTCATTCAAACCGAACTGCAAGATTGCTTTATTCTAAAACCTACTATTCATAGAGATGATAGAGGCTATTTTTTTGAAAGTTACAATGCTACAACATTTCAAAAACTTAGTGGCAAGTCTTTACAATTCATACAAGATAATCAGGCCATGTCTGATTATGGTACTATACGTGGACTTCATTTTCAACGAGGCGAATATGCGCAAGCAAAATTAGTTAGAGTATTGCAAGGTAGCATATTGGATGTAGCCATTGATTTGCGAAAAAATTCGCCAAGTTATCTAAAACATATAGCGGTAGAATTAAATGAAAAAAATCAATTACAACTTTTTGTACCAAGAGGATTTGCACATGGATATAGTGTGTTAGAACAAAATACTGTAGTTGCATATAAATGTGACAATGTATATCATAAACAAGCCGAAAGTGGGCTATTGTATTGCGATCCCTTGTTCAATATAGATTGGCAAATACCTTCAGATAAACATATTATATCTGAAAAAGATAAAGCTTGGAAAACCGTTTCAGAAACTGAAATTGATTTTTAGACTACACATCTATTTTAGCATACTTTGCATGCTTTTCAATAAATTCTCTTCTTGGAGGCACTTCTTCACCCATCAACATAGAAAAAACTCTGTCAGCTTCTGCAGCACTTTCTATAGTAACTTGTTTTAATGTTCGTGTAGCGGGGTTCATTGTAGTTTCCCAAAGTTGCTCTGCATTCATTTCACCTAGACCTTTATAACGTTGTATATGGACGGCATCTTCTTTGCCATCTGCTATTTTAGTAATTACTTCTTTTCTTTGGTCTTCATTGTAGGCATATTCTTGCTCTTTTCCTTTTTTGATAAGATATAAAGGTGGCTGCGCAATGTATAAATAACCTTGTTCTACTAATTCTTTCATATATCGATATACAAAAGTCAATATTAAAGTAGAGATATGTGAACCATCTACGTCGGCATCGGTCATGATGATTAATTTGTGATAACGTAGTTTTGTAAGATTCAATGCTTTTGCATCTTCTTGCGTACCAATAGAAACGCCAAGTCCAGTAAAAATGTTTCTGATTTCTTCATTTTCAAAAACTTTGTGCGGCATGGCTTTTTCTACATTCAGTATCTTACCACGCAATGGTAATATTGCTTGATACTGTCTATTTCGACCTTGTTTTGCAGTACCACCAGCCGAGTCTCCTTCTACAAGATATAATTCACATTTGGTAGGATCATTATCCGAACAATCAGCCAGTTTGCCTGGCAAACCACTTCCTGTAAGAACATTTTTTCGTTGCACTAATTCTCTTGCCTTTCTTGCTGCCTGACGAGCCTGCGCTGCTATAATTACTTTGTCTATAATAATTTTAGCTTCTTTGGGATGTTCTTCTAAATAAGTGTCTAATACTTTAGAAACAGCACTATCTACTATACCCATCACTTCAGAATTGCCTAGCTTAGTTTTAGTTTGCCCTTCAAACTGCGGTTCTGGAACTTTTACAGAAACTACAACAGACAAACCTTCTCTAAAGTCATCACCAGTGATATCTACTTTTGCTTTTTCAAACAATTTATTCTTATCGCCATACGATTTGAATACTCTGGTTATAGCGCGTCTAAATCCTGCAACATGAGTACCCCCTTCTATGGTATTGATATTATTTACATACGAAAAAATATTTTCGCTATATGATGTGTTATATATCATAGCCAGCTCCACACTTACATGGCTGGCATGTTCTAAATCTTCTACATAGATAGGATTAGGCAACAAACTATCTCGTTTTGCTACTTTGTCGAGCATAGTTACAAACTCTACTATACCGCCTTCGCTATAGAATACATCTTGAGTAAAGTTGCCATCTTCATCTTTTTCTCTTTCGTCAATGAGCGTAATTTTTATGCCTTTATTTAAAAAAGATAATTCTCTGAGACGAGCTGCCAATATTTCGTAGTGATATTCTGATACATTAAAAATGGTATTATCAGGCATAAATACTACTTTGGTACCTGTTTTTTCGGAAGTGCCAATTTCTCGCACTGGATACTGAGGAATACCCTTTTCATATTCTTGTTCAAATATTTTTCCTTCACGATTTACGGTTACATGCAAATGAGTACTTAATGCATTTACACAGCTTACCCCTACCCCATGCAAACCTCCAGATACTTTGTAAGTATCTTTATCAAATTTTCCGCCAGCATGCAAAACCGTCATAACGACTTCTAATGCACTTCGTTTCTCTTTTGTGTGCATAGCAGTAGGAATACCGCGTCCATCATCTTCTACAGATATGGCATTGCCTTCTAATATTTTAACGGAAATGTTTTTGCAGTAGCCTGCCAAAGCTTCATCTATAGAATTGTCTACAACTTCATAAACTAAGTGATGTAAACCTTTTACACTCACATCGCCAATATACATGGCGGGTCTTTTTCTGACCGCTTCTAAACCTTCCAAAACCTGAATGCTATCAGCACCATATCCTGCTTTTTGCGATGGTAAATTCTTATCGTCTGTCATAGTATTTTTTTTCAATAACCTTATTTTAAAAAGGTGCTCAAAGGTACTTTTTTTTAAGCAAAATGACAATCAATTTTTGAATTATTATTTAGCTTTTAATGCTGTAAAATGAGGGTTTTTGCAGTTTTTTATCAAATACTTTTCCACATCTATTGGAAATAATCTTTTGACTAGGTTGAATGCCAAAAAACAATTCAAAAAGATTCATTTACATTTACTCAAATTATACTCGAATATGAAAAAATACATTATTTTTTCTACTACTTCTTATAGCTATTTAATGGAAGAACTTTTGGCTATTTCATCTTTTGAAAAAGGTCAAATAGAACGCCATTTTTTTCCAGATGGCGAATTGTATTTGCAAATTTTAAACGATGTTGAAAATAAAGATGTGATACTGATAGGTGGTACCATAGATGATATGAACACCTTGGAACTATATGATTTGGCTATGGGGATAGTACAATTAGGGGCTCGCTCACTACAAATTATAATACCTTATTTTGGCTACAGTACAATGGAGCGTGCCGTAAAAAAAGGTGAAATAGTAAAAGCAAAAAATAGAGCCACTTTGCTTTCGGCTATTCCAATGTGTACAGAAAATAATGTGCTATATCTAATGGATCTACACTCAGAAGGCATACCTCATTATTTTGACCATCATGTAAGAACTCACCATATATATTGTAAAGACATTTTTATAAACGAAATAAAAAACAATACACTAGTAAATGTAGTATTAGCAGCTACGGATGCTGGCCGAGCAAAATGGGTGGAATCTTTGGCGTTTGAAATGAACATTGGTTCTGCATTTGTATACAAACATAGGCTACAGGGCGATGAGACAGTAATAACAGGTGTTAATGCTAATGTACAAAACAAAACCGTATATATATATGATGATATGATACGCACAGGAGGCTCTTTAATTAAAGCAGCTCAAGCCTATCATGATGCGGGTGCAAAAGAAATAATTGCTATGACTACTCATGGATTATTTAATAATGGTGCTTTAGAAAAAATAGAAAAGTCAGGTTTGTTTACAAAAGTAATAACCACAAATACCCACCCTAATGTACTGAATTTAAAAAATCAATTTATTCAAATTAAATCTGTTGCTGGCATCATTTTTGAAATAATACATTGACTATAAAAAATGGAAATAGAATACAGCATTATTAATTACCAATCACCTCTTTATTTGGATGTCATTTCATTGCGAAATGAAGAGTTGCGCAAACCACTTGGCTTGGATATAAACCAAGCAGATATAGCTGAAGACAAAGACCAATATATCGTTATTGCTACAGATCAGAATACCTTGGTTGGCTGTTTAATGATTAAAATAGTAGATAAAGACCGAGTAAAATTTAGGCAAATGGCAGTAAAAAATAACTTCCAAAAAAAAGGATTAGGAAGACATATCATTCACTTTGCAGAAAATTTTTGCCTACTCAATAACTATACTACAGTAGAACTACATGCTCGATGCGTAGTTGAAGAATTTTATTTAAAACAAGGTTATCAAAAACAAGGACAAGAGTTTATGGAAGTCAATATTCCACATATCAAATTAACAAAACAACTTACTTAGCTCCTTTTTATCGATTAGTAGTATATGTTTATCGACAATAACAACTTTTCTGAATAAAAAAGTTATTTTTGATAGTTAAAAAAAAATACTATGCGTCTATTTTGTATTACAATATTATTATTTTATTGTAACCAACTTTTTTCACAGCAGTGGAATGGCTATTTATTAGTAGCACAGCAAAATGGTTCTTCTGCTATGCTTTTAGACACCAATCAAGTAAAAACAACTGGAACCGTTACTACTCCATATCATACATGGTCGGGATTTACAAGCCAAACAGGCTACTCAACGCACATGGAACCAGGAGGCACCATAGTTCGAGCAGCAAAAGCCTCTGGTGTATCCTTTACGGGAGGCCCTATATGTGGAAAAATAGAAAAATACGATTATAATGGCAATAAAACATGGGACTACACCTATTCTACAACAGACTATGTAACACACCACGATATATGCCCTATGCCAAACGGAAATGTGCTAGTTATAGCCTATGAAAGAAAAAGCGCAAGCGATGTAAGTGCTGCCGGCGGCCAAAATAATATTGAAATGTGGCCAGACAAAATTGTAGAAATTGAGCCCACAGGAGCTACTACAGGCAATATAGTATGGGAATGGAAATCTTGGGATCACCTCATGCAAAATGTGGATGCCAGCAAAGCAAACTATGTTAGCACATTGGAAACTAATCCTCAATTGCTAAATATAAATTATAAACAAGCCAAAGATTGGCAACATATGAATGGTGTTGACTATAATCCTATTTTGGACCAAATTGCATTTAGTTCGCACAACCATAATGAATGGTATATTATAGATCATAGCACTACTACAGCCGAAGCAGCTTCGCATAGCGGAGGAAATAGCGGCAAAGGAGGCGATATACTATACAGATGGGGGAACCCTGCTGCATACAATGCAAGTGGTACTACCATACTAAATGTAACTCATGATGCTCACTGGATACCAGAAGGCTCACCCAATGCAGGCAGGCTTGCAGGCTTTAACAACAAAGGTGTTTCTAATTCTGCCTCCGCTGCTGATGCAATAGATGTCCCTATCAATGGTTATAATTATACCATTACAAGCGGACAAGCATTTTTGCCTGCATCATATACTACAAGACACGCTATAAATGGATATAGTAGCAATATGGGTAGTACTCAACAACTGTCTAACGGCAATCAAATTATTTGCGTAGCAACATCTGGCAAAGTATATGAAATAGATGCCAATGGCACACAACTTTGGTCAAAAACATTTACTGGTGGTTCTATTGCACAATCGCATAAATATAGTTTGTGCTATATCCAAAATCAAGCCCCTGCTATACCTCAAATCAATCAAAGCGGTAATCAATTAGTATCAACCACTGCCAACACGTATCAGTGGTATTTGAATGGTGTATTGATTGCAGGAGCCACTTCTCAACAATATACTCCTACACAAAGTGGCATATACACAGTACGTATTACAGATGCTAATGGATGTGTGTACCGCTATGCAAAAGGAAAAATGTTTACTTACATTCCTGATGCAACTTCTCAAATAGATTTAAGTAATCTAATTCAAATTACTCCTAATCCTACATCAGGCATTATACATCTATTAAATAGCAATGCATTGTGAAGTGATTTCACAATTTCCATTTATACAATTTATGGCACTTGTGTTTATCAATCAAAAAATGAAAATATACTTGATATTTCTAATCAAGCGAATGGCGTTTATTTTATTCACATTCAATCAAAAGACAAAAAACAAATCCATAAAATCAATTTAGCTCACTAAAATTAAAAATCAATTATATCATGAAAAAGATAGTTCTATTTCTATTTTATATAATATGCATACAACAAAGTCAAGCCAAAAAGGTGCGTTTTGCAGTAGACATGAGTCAGTACACAATATTAGCAACAGGTGTTCATGTATTTGGCGATTTTCAACAAGTAGCGGGCTATGGCCCAGATTGGACTTCTTATACTTGCTTAATGACACAAAGTAGTATGGATACAAATATATATTACTTTACGGTTGACATACCTGCTTTTGCCAAATATGAATATAAGTTTATAAATGGCGACCAATCCTATGAAGTAGAAATAGTTCCTGAAGAATCTCAAGTTGGATATAACTTCGATGATAATAGATGGATATATATAGACTCATTGGATAACGACACCCTTAAATTGCCTCCACTTAGATTTAATGAAAATTGTGCATCAGGGCAAACCATGATACGCTTTTTGGTAGATATGAGCAAAGAGAGTATCAATGCAAATGGCATACATGTAAAAGGAGACTTTCAGGGTAATGATCCCAATGCAACAAGACTTTACAGCTTTGGAAATGATATATACGAAGTAATCGGCTATATGAATACAGGCATGCAACACTTTAATTTTGTAAATGGAAATTCTAATGCCGATGTGGAAACTATAAGTGGAGCTTGTACTATGGGTAGCTATAGAATGGTAACTCTAAATAATGACATTGTTTTATCTAAAGTTTGTTATGCCAGTTGTGACTCTTGTATTTCAGTTGGCATTAATGATATAAGCTGGCAAAACAAAATTACGTTTAAAGGAAACCCAATTCGTCAAACTTCATGGATACAATTTGAAGACCTTTCCAATTATCATCATATTGCAATATTCGATATGCAAGGAAGAATATTAAGAAAATATTTGAATGTTAAAGAAACAATGTTCCCAATAGAAAAAGGCACTTTAGCAAGTGGAAACTATGTGTTGAAAATAATGAATGATAAAAACCAACGTTGGAGTATGAATATAAGTGTGGACTAAATTATATGAAGAATATGTTCAAATTACTATTGCCTATAGTGTTTATATTTTTTGCCTGCACTACATGGGCTCAATCTTTATATGATATCAATACTATTACAAAAATTGAAATTCAATTTTCAATGTCCAATTGGGATTATCAAATGGATACGGCTAAGCATGGCAATGGCAACTACCTCATGGCCGATTGGGTAAAGATCAATAATATACAATACGATAGTGTTGGCATTAAGTACAAAGGCAATAGCTCCTTTGATTCTACTTATAAAAAAAACCCTTTGCATATTCGCTTGGATAAATTCAAATCTCAAAAATATGACGGCCACGAAGATATAAAACTAAGCAATGGCTATGGCGACCCCTCAGAAATAAGAGAAGTATTGGGGTATCAAATTTTACAAAATTATATGCACTGCCCCAAAGCCAACTTTGCTGAAGTATATATAAATGGCTCTTATATAGGCATGTACTCCAGTGCAGAAGATATTAATAAAAAGTTTTTAGGTGATCATTTTTATAGTAGTGGAAATACCTTTATTAAATGCAACCCGACAGTAGTGCCTGGGCCTACTACCAAAAGTAATTTCAAATTTGTAAGTGCTAACATTGTAGGCTATTCTCTTTTTTATGAACTAAAATCAGATACTGGTTGGAATAGCTTATTGGAGCTTTGTCAAAAAATAACCTATGATACTATATACCTTCCTTCCAAATTGGATATAGACCGAGCCATATGGATGCTTGCCTTCAATAATCTATTTGTAAACTTAGATAGCTATTCAGGCGTTTTTGCACAAAATCATTATACGTATTTAGACCACACACAACATTTTAATCCTATAGTTTGGGATTTGAATATGTGTTTTGGTGCATTTCCTTTTGCAGGAGCAAATTTGAATTCTATGGGAACTCAAACTGTAGCTTCAAGCAAAAACTTATCGCCATATCTACATGCCAACGATAGCTATTGGCCACTTATTCAAGCTATACTTTCAAACCAAAGTTTTAAAAAGAAATATATAGCTCACATGAAAACCATGTTGGATGAATTTATTTCTAATGGCTTGTATCAATCTCTTGCAACGCAATATCAAAATGCTATAGATGCAAAAATTCAAGCTGACAGCAATAGGCTTTTTTCTTATACCGACTTTACAAATGCTATGAATACCGATATACCTTTTGGTAGCTATACTGTACCTGGTATATACAACCTAATGGAAGGAAGAAAAACCTACTTAAACACCCTCAACGAATTTGGGCCTGTACAACCAAGCATCTCTAATATAGCTATTTTAGGAGCTCTAAACTGGGGATCTACCTTACCTATACAAGTCACCATTAATAATGCCAATACAGCATACATAGGATATCGTTTTAATCCAACAGATAAATTTTCGTATCTAACTTTATATGACGTGGCAATCATAATGATGGTCTGGCTAATGATCAAATATAAGAACAGCGTAGTATTGAATGGCACACATATGGAATATTATTTTTATGCTGAAAATACAAATGCTGGAAAATTTTCGCCCGAAAGAGCAGAACATGAATTTTATACTTTACAAGCCAATAGCTCGCAACCCACTCCTGGCGATATTGTTATCAATGAATTTTTAGCAGACAATGTAGGCATGGAACGAGATGAATATAACAATACAGAAGACTGGCTTGAATTGTATAATACAAGCTCTAATGTTTTAGATTTGAGCAATTGCTATTTGAGTGACAATACTGGAAATCCTTTAAAATGGAAGTTTCCAAATACTACAGCCATTGCTCCGCATAGCTATCTTACCGTTTGGATAGATGATGATTCTGCAGAGCTTATTTTACATACTAATTTTAGTTTAAATAAGGATACTGGTTTTATTTCTTTGTATGTTCAAAACACGCTGCTTGACTCTTTGCATTATGGAGCACAACAAAGCAATTATAGTTATGGACGATATCCGAATGGAACTGGCAATTTTATTTTTATGAATCGAACCTATGGTGCAGAAAATAATAATTATCCTTTGAATACACCATCTGTCATTTCAAGCAAAATCAATATTTACCCAAATCCATGTGATGAAAAAATAAATATACAGTGTGAACATGAAGCGCTTTTTTCATTATATACTATTGAAGGTCAACTACTAAAATCAGTACAGATTCGGCAAAATGGTAGTATAAACACATCTACACTACCCAATGGAATCTATTTCTTAAAATCGAGATATAAAACAGAGAAAATCAAAGTTTTGCATTAAAATCTAACTGTAGCTCTTATTCATTCGTCTATAATAAGTACTATTTTAAAACCCTATGCACTATGAAATTTTATTTAATTTTTTTGGCTCTTCTTTTTTGTAGCCCATCTCTTATTTTCGCTCAGCTAACGCCCGACTCTACATTCCAAAATACAGGCTACAAGTTTATTGCACCTTCGTTTAGTGTTTTAAAAAATTCTACTCGAATATATGAATTAAGTGATGGTAGCACTCTTCTTACTAGTGGCGAAAACAATAAATTGCAACTGTATAAACTATTGCCTAACGGCAATATTGATATGACGTTTGGCACAAATGGTATAGCCACCAATGCTCTATTAGACAATGAAGATGGCACATTGAATAATGTGCAAGACATTGATATATTAACAGACAATAGAATTATTTTATTAGTAAAAAATGAATTATTTCAAAGTCCCTTGGACAATACACTCAATAAGATAACTTTAGTTTCCTTTATGCCCGATGGTAGTGTTGACTATTCATTTAATTCTATAGGATATTTAATTACAAGACCAGATACTGCTTATCAATTTAAATCTATGGCATTAGCTATAGATAAAAGAGAAAATAAAAATGAAATTTATGTAGGCAGTTTTGTTTATGAAAACAATCACTTTACATGTCCTATAGGTTTTGGAAAATGGTGTATAAGTAAATACAAAGCAAATGGCGCTAAAGATATAAGCTTCAATACAAATGGTTATTTGCTATCTAGTTCGAATGCTATAAAACCTAATTCACAATCTCCTATGGCGATAATCAATGATATGCGTTTTATGCCAAGCGGATATTTACAAATCGCCGGTTCGCTAAACAATGTAGATGCTTCGTATTTTGCAATGCGTATTTTGCCCAATGGTCATTTTGATTCAAGTTTTAATAATATTGGAACAAAATATTATCCAGTCAATTATATAGTACCAACAAACGAATTGACCAATGCTCAAGTGTTAAAAGATGGTAGTTGTGTTTTTCATTCTATACTAACGTATAGTGCTGGCTCAAGTGCTGGGTTTGACTCTTCAGATCTTCGAATATTAAAAACAAATGTGAATGGTAATATTGATAATACGTTTGGCAATGCAGGTCTTTTGCATGATTATTACCTATCTGCACAATATCCTATACTTGCTTTCAAATCCAACAACAGTTTTATGTTGATCTACTACAAAAAAATGTTTCCTCAAAATTCAAATCAAAAAGTAGAATTCAAATACTATAATGCTCAAGGCGTTTTGGATCAAAGTTTTGGAATCAATGGCACACATTCTACTCAAATTTTAAATCCAGATACTTATGTAAACCCATCTTGGTTTAAACATGCCATTTGGGATAAAACAGAAACTAAAATATATGCTATTTGTCCACATCAACCCTATAATGCCACTGGCTATATAAACAGTGCAGTATACCGATATAGTTGGAAAGGAACATCACCTTTATCAATAAATGAAAATAATGTTTCAAATACTATTAAAGCATTTCCAAACCCCGTTAGCTCGGAACTAAGCCTGAACCCCGTTTCAAAAGAAGATAAAATCACAATGTATTCATTAAATGGACAAGTTATTCCTATAGAAAGAGAAGAAATTGCTAATGCAACTGCGACTATACATTTGCCAATCGATATAAGTAATGGTATTTACTTTGTTTTTATTGAAAACAAAATCCAAAAAGAAGTACTTAAAATTAATGTTAGTAAATAATTTAATTATTTTCTCTTAGTTCTTTGCCAGTCATATGTAAAAAGACATCTTCTAAATTTGCCAATTGCACTTTTTTAGTTCTTTCAAAACCACTGGCTAACAAATTTTCTATCAAGGTAGTTGGTGTTTCTATAGCCATTATCTGACCACTGTCTATTATAGCTACCCTATCACAAAGCTCTTCAGCCTCATCCATATAATGAGTAGTAAGTATAATGGTAGTTCCTTCGTCTTTGAGCTGCTTTATTAAATCCCAAAGATTTCTCCTTGCTTGAGGATCTAAACCAGTTGTAGGCTCATCTAAAAAAATGATTTTGGGTTTATTTATTAAGGTCGTTGCAATAGAAAATCGTTGTTTTTGACCACCACTAAGTTCCTTGTATTTACTTTTTGCTTTATCTACCAAGTTTACTTTTTTAAGTAAAGCATCAATATCCACATTCATATTATAAAGCCCTGCAAAAACTTGCATGATTTGTTTTAAATTCAAATTAGGATAATAGCCAGCTGCTTGCAATTGAACACCTATAATTTTCTTTATTTCATCGGCTTGCTTTTCTATATCAAATCCGCCTACAGCAATATGCCCAGATGTTTTATCACGCAGGGTTTCTATAATTTCCAATGTAGTGGTTTTGCCAGCTCCATTGGTGCCGAGCAAACCAAAAATTTCATTTTCAAATACTTGAAATGATATATCACGAACAGCAACAAAATCTTGATATTTTTTTACTAAATTTTTAACAGTAATAATAGGCTCCATGCTTCAAAGGTAAGTGGAATTCAGGTAGTTTATATCAGTTCGCCTTCCAAATCATAATCATAGGCTTTTGTAATTTTCACTTGTACAAATTCTCCAATTGGAAGTTTCTTTTTGGTATTAATTATCACTTCATTATCCACTTCTACGCTGTCATATTCAGTTCTACCGATATATCTTCCTGCCTCTTTTTTGTCTATCAAAACTGTCATTGTATTACCAACTAAAGCTTCATTTTTAACTAAAGAAATATCTTGCTGCACAGCCATTATTTCTTGAGCACGTTCTTCTTTTTCTTCTTGAGTAAGCACATCTTGAAGAGCGTATGCACTTGTATCTTCTTCGTGAGAATACGTAAACACACCTACTCTATCAAATTGTATTTCTTCTAAAAACTCTTTTAAATCTTCTATATCGTCTTGTGTCTCACCAGGAAATCCTACTATAAAAGTAGAACGCAAACAGATGTTTGGAATTTCTTTTCGGATGGCCTGTATTAAGTCAATCATTTCTTTACGCGTAATTTGGCGTTTCATTGCAGTAAGCATGGCATCTGAACAATGCTGAAGTGGTATGTCTAAATAATTACATATTTTTTCATGTTTCTTCATTACGCTTATTATATCCATAGGAAATTTATGTGGATAGGCATAATGTAATCGTATCCATTTCAAACCTTCTATTTTAACTAATTCTTCTAATAAATAAGCCAGTTTTCTCTCTTTATAAATATCCAATCCATAATACGTAAGCTCTTGAGCTATGAGCATTATTTCCTTGACACCTTTGCTCACCAAATCAGTTACTTCTTGTATAAGGGTTTCTATTTTTTTGGAAACATGCTTACCACGCATCAAGGGTATAGCGCAAAAGGAACATGTTCTATTGCATCCTTCCGAAATTTTTACATATGCATAATGAGATGGTGTACTCAGTAATCGTTCACCTAACAATTCTTCTTTATAATCAGCTTGTAAAGTATGTAATATTTGAGGAAGTTCCAATGTGCCAAACCAGGCATCTACTCCTTCAATTTCGCTTGCCAAATCTTCTTTGTATCGCTCACTCAAACAGCCCGTTACATATACTTTTTCTAACTTTCCATCTTCTTTTAATGCCACATGCTCCAATATAGTATTGATAGATTCCTCTTTGGCTTTGTCTATAAAACCACAAGTATTGATAATAGAAATAGAATAGTCGGGCTTTTCGCTTTCGTGGCTTACTTCCATACCATTTGCAAGTAGCTGACCACTAAGCACTTCGCTATCTACTAGGTTTTTACTACATCCTAAAGTTGTAATATTGATTTTACTATTCTTAATTTTTTTTGTCTTCATGAAGCTAATTTTGGTATGGCATTTTGTTAAAGTATAATTCCTTTTAGAAATAATATAGCAAAACTAAAATAAATTAATAAGCCTGTTACATCTACCAATGTAGCTACAAATGGTGTAGATGATGTAGCAGGATCAATACCCAGTTTTTTTAATAACAATGGCAACATAGAGCCCATCAGTGTACCCCACAATACCACTCCTATAAGCGAAAAGCCTACTACAGCAGCTATGCGAAAATATTGTCCACCAAATACGGGTGAAAAAAAATTCCATCCAGTGATGACAATAAAACTTAGAAGACAAAGCGTAAGTCCTAAGGTGATACCAGAATACAATTCTCTTTTCATTACATTCCACCAATCTTTTATGGTCACTTCTCCCAAAGCCATTGCTTGAATAATTAATGTAGCTGCTTGCGAGCCACTATTACCACCACTCGAAATAATTAATGGTACAAAAGTGGCCAAGATGACAACTTTTGCTATTTGCTGTTCAAAATTAGACATGGCCGCTATGGTTAGCAGTTCGCCAAAAAATAAAACAATTAACCATACAACTCTTTTTTGGTATAAATGAAATAGTGGTACTTCTAAGTAAGGATCATCTAATACTTCAGTTCCTCCGATACGTTGTATATCTTCTGAATATTCTTCTTCTGCTACCCACAGCACATCATCTATAGTAACAATACCCAACAAAATATTTTTATCATCAACTACTGGCAATGCCACTCTATTATTCATCTGAAAGATACTCACCGTGTCTTTTTGGTCATCATTGACATGCAATGAAATATATCTGCCATCTATTAAATCTTCCACCTTTGTGCCTTTAGGGTCTACTAACAAAAAGTCTCTAATTCGTATATCATCTATTAAAGCACCATGTTTGTCTGTCACATAAATTACATCTATAGTTTCACTATTTTTACCATAATCTCTAATATAAGTAAGTACTTGCTCTACAGTCCAATCAGGTTCTACGTCTATATAATCTGGAGTCATGAGGCGCCCAACACTTTCTTCTGGATAGCCCAAAAGTGATAAGGTTACTTTTCTTTCTTCAGGATTAAGATGTTTTATAATTTCTTTTACAGCCTGATTGGAAAGCTCGCTCAATAATGAAGTCCTATCATCGGGTGGCAAATCATTTAGAATTTGAACCAATTGATGCGAAGGCAATTTTGTCAAAAAGTCTTCTTGTATGTGCGCATCCAATATTCTAAATGTAGCCAATGCACGCTGAAAATCTAGTTGAGTAAAAAAACTTAAACTGTGTTCTGGAAATGCATCTATCATCTCAACAACATCAGATATATTGAGGTCATTGATAAGTTCTTTTAACTCGCCCCAAGCATCTAGTTCTATGAGTTTGCTCACACGTTCTTGTATGCTTTGTACATTTTCCATGAAACGCAAAAGTAAAGTTTACACTGCTGATTGCCTAACTTGTTATTGGATATTATTTATCAAGGCATTTATTACTATTTGTAGCAAAAGAAAATATTAATTTAGCCTTTTAAAAAAAATACTTTAGAGCAAATATCCCAACTGTATGAATATACCCATCTTGTTTGAAAATGAAAATTATGTTTTTGCCAACAAACCATCAGGCTTATTGAGCATAGCAGATAGGCACAATGAAGAAATTCCCTCGCTTCATAGAGAGCTAATGAATAAATACAATATAGACTTATTCATCATACACCGACTTGACAAAGAAACGAGTGGTTGTATATGTTTGGCCAAAAACAAAGAAGCACACAGACATGCTTCCTTACAATTTGAACACAGAGAAGTAACTAAAATTTATCATTGCATAGTACACGGCAAACTCCCCAAAGAAGAAGGCACAATACAAGAAGCCATTATGGAACACCCTACCATTAAAGGCAAAATGGTAGTCAATCACAAACAAGGCAAAGAATCTATAACTGCATACAAAGTATTAGAAACCTATGGATTATATAGCCATGTAGCCTGCACATTACTTACAGGCCGAACACACCAAATTAGAGTACATATGGCCAATGCGGGTTGCCCTATACTATGCGATAGTTTATATGGCAAAAGCGAAGAAATATATATTTCCAACATCAAGAAAAGATATAAATTATCTAAAAACGATGAGGAAGAAAAGCCTATTCTAAACCATTTGGCATTGCATGCACATACTTTATCTTTAAAAGATATAAACAATACTCCTATACATACCGAAGCTCCTCTACCTAAGGAATTAAAGGCACTTTTAAATCAATGTAAAAAGTGGTTGATTTAGAATTTTGAAGTATTTTCGTAGTTCAAACATATTCACATGAAATATATATCATTTATTTTTTTAACAGTAATTAGTATTAGTGCTTTCGCTCAAGGCGAACAAGGCATGTTTTTAGGAAAAGGAAAAACAAAACGTCATAATACAAGCTTAGGCAATCACATCATTTCATTTTCACCGGTTCAAGTTATTTCTACAAGAGCCTACGATGGCGAACCCGATTTGGCTGTTAATTTTAGCTATGAATACATTGCCAACCCTATCATTGGTATAAAAATACCAGTTAGCTTTTCCATTTATCAACAAAACGCTGTTTATATAGCTCCTACAATAAAATTTTATCCCAAAAAACAGGGCGTTGCGAAATATGCTGTAGGTCCTCAATTTCTTATTTCTGTAGGCGACGATAGATATTACAATTACATTTCTAGCTCACAATTTTATAGAGTTGAAACAAGAAATCAATTTTCTTTTTTGATTAATAATAGTATAAATTTTACGTTTGGAAAGCATTTTTATACAGGTGCTGATATTGGTATCGGATTTAATTATTATGATAGTTTCAAAAAATATGACCAATACAATTATTACACTACCGATATATACGATTTTCCTTTTGGCAATGGTTCACCTATCATACAATTGAATTACAATTTAGGAATTAGATTCTAAAGGGCAATTTCCTAATATTTTATCAACAACTATTTTTGTTTTCGTTGGCATAGATTAGCTTTGCCATTTAATGAAGAATTCCCAAAACGCATTATTGTTATTGGCAGATGGAACCCTTTTTAAAGGCTATTCCTTTGGAAAAAAAGGCATCAGCTATGGTGAAATATGCTTTAATACTGGCATGACTGGATACCAAGAAGTGTTTACAGACCCTTCTTATTATGGCCAAGTTCTCGTAATGAATACTGCTCATATAGGCAACTATGGTATAAATACTACAGACATAGAAAGTAATAGTGTAAAAATTGCTGGCTTGGTTGCAAAAAATTTATCCGATTCCTTTTCACGAACCTTAGCAACTTCAGATTTAGAGCAATACCTTATAGACAATAACATAATAGCAATACATGGTATAGATACCAGAGCATTAGTAACACATATTCGAAAAGCTGGATCTATGAATTGTATTCTTTCTTCAACCGAATTTGATTTAGATATATTGAAAGAAAAACTACAAGCTGCACCAAATATAGAAGGCTCAGACCTAACGAACTTTGTGAGTACAAAAGAAAGTTATTTTGTAGGTCAAGAAAATAGCCCAATTCGTATAGCTGTACTTGACTTTGGTATCAAAAAAAGCATGCTTCGCTTATTGGAACAAAAAGGTGCTTACCTCAACGTATTTCCAAATACTTCTACTATAGAAGAGCTCAATGCCTTTGAACCGGATGCCTATTTTATATCGAATGGTCCTGGCGACCCCGCCTCAATGCACCATGCCATTAATACTGTAAAAGCCATTATTCAAACTGAGAAACCTTGCTTTGGTATATGCTTAGGTCATCAACTCATTTGCTTATCACAAGGAGCTACTTCATTTAAAATGCACTATGGCCACCGAGGACTAAACCACCCAGTATTCAATATTAAAACACAAAAAAGCGAAATCACTACACAAAATCATGGCTTTGCAATTGACAAAAACTCTATAGAACCTCTAGCTGATGTAGAAATTACCCATGTTAATCTCAATGATCAAACATTAGAAGGTATACAACTAAAAAGTAAACCCGTTTTTAGTGTACAATACCACCCCGAATCTACCCCTGGCCCTCACGATTCACGCTATTTATTTGACCAATTTTTTGATACCATAAAGCAGTTTCAAACAGTATAAAAAATCCTTTAAGTTTATAAAAAAATTATTCTTCAATAAGAAAATGTATTGATGACTATTTAGAGTAATTTTGTTTTATGCTTGCTCATCTTTATATTAAAAATTACATCTTAATAGAAGAAACGACCATTCGTTTTCAAAATGGATTTACGACCATTACGGGAGAAACAGGAGCAGGCAAATCTGTAATTTTAGGTGCCTTATCTTTACTACTTGGCGACCGAGTTGACAATAAGTCATTGCTTAGAGAAGATGAAAAAGCTATAATAGAAGCACAATTCAATATTGAAAATAAACAAGATATCATAGAACTTATTGCTCCTTGGGATATAGATTTTGAAGATGAGCTTATTATTAGAAAAGAAATCAACCCTAATGGTAAAAGTAGAAATTTTATCAATGATACGCCCGTTTCGCTTAGCAATCTTCAATTGCTCGGCGCTTACCTTGTAGATATGCATAAGCAGTTTGATACACTCGAACTAAAACAAGAAGAAACTCAATTAAATATTTATGATAAAATCATTCAACTAAGCGATGATGTAAATTTTTATACAAAAAAATATGTTGAATGGAAAGCTGCTTTAAAAGAATATGAAAATATTTGCGCAGAAAATATTGTTTTGAAAAAAGAACAAGATTATCATCAATTTATGTACGATGAAATTTCTTCGCTCCAATTGCAAGAAAACGAAATCGAAAATATAGAAAAAGATCTTTTTTTGCTATCGCAAAGCGAGCAAACCAAAAGTGCTTTACAACTGGCTTTGCAACTTTTAGATGAAAATGAAAACCCCATTACTTCGCAACTCAAACAAGCTATTCAAACCCTTGAACAACAGGCAGCCATCAAACAACATCATACAAGCCTTTTAGAAAACTTGCAGAGCGCTTTAGTAGAAATAAAAGAAAGTGTTGTAGACATTCAACATATATTTTCTAATACACATTATGACGAAGAAAAAATACAAGTATTAAGCGATCGATTAAATACATGTAACCATCTATTAAAGAAACATCACGTTCAGGATACGGCCTCTTTAATAAAAATTCAAGAAGAACTTGAAATAAAACTTCAAAAAGTAACCATTGCTGACGAAGAAGAGCAACGACTCAAAAGAATATGCGATGATTTATTTATACAAATACAAGATTTAGCAAACACACTTACACAAAAAAGAAAAAAAGAAATTTCGAATATCGAGCATAAAGTTACTTCGCTACTAGCTCAGGTAGGTATGCCTAATGCGCAATTTAAAATAGAACATTCAGCTACTCCATACCATAGCTATGGTGCAGACAAATTACTCTTTATTTTAGATGCTAACAAAACAGGAAAATACAAACCTATATATAAAGCCATATCGGGTGGAGAACTTAGCCGTTTAATGCTTTGTATAAAATCGTTGACAGCTAGTGCTGTAGGTGTGTCTACACTTGTATTTGACGAAATAGATACTGGCATAAGCGGCGAAACTGCAGTTCAAGTTGCACTATTAATGCAACAATTAAGTACTTCGCATCAAATAATTAGCATAACGCATTTACCACAAATTGCAGCAAAAGCTGCTACACATTTATTTGTGTATAAATCCCAAAGCAAATCGGGAACTATACAAACTCACATTAAACAATTAAACGATGAAGAACGTATAGAAACCTTGTCTGAAATGCTACATGGTAAAGAAAAAAATAAAGAATCGCAAAAATTAGCAAAAACTTTATTAAGTAAAAATGTAAAATACTAATTTTTATTTATTCACTACATTTGTATCAATGAGTAATCCCAATTTAGACCCTGAAGAGTCTATAAACCCCCAAGAAAAAGAATTTGAAAATACTATTAGACCTCATAGTATTGAAGACTTTACGGGTCAAGCAGAGCTCATTGAAAATATTAAAATATTTATTAAAGCAGCCAATCAACGTGGCGATGCCTTAGATCACATACTTTTTCATGGACCTCCTGGCTTAGGCAAAACAACCTTGTCGAGAATAGTAGCCAATGAGTTAGGAGTCAACATCAAAGAAACCAGTGGCCCAGTAATAGAAAAACCAGCTGATTTAGCCGGACTACTTACTTCACTCGAACACCGAGATGTATTATTTATTGATGAAATACACCGACTTAGCACCGTGGTAGAAGAATATTTATATGCTGCAATGGAAGATTATAAGATAGACATTATGATTGATACTGGTCCCAATGCGCGAAGTGTACAATTGGCTATTCATCCTTTTACTTTAGTGGGTGCTACTACCCGATCAGGTTTATTGACCGCCCCTCTTCTTTCTAGATTTGGCATCAAATCTCGATTAGAATATTATACCGCAGAAACCTTAATAAAAATTGTAATACGCAGTGCTCAAATATTAGGTGTAAAAATTACATCAAATGCTGCACAAGAAATAGCAAGCAGAAGCAGAGGCACACCTCGTATAGCCAATGGACTACTAAGAAGAATGCGAGATTTTGCTCAAATATTAGGCAATGGCACAATTGATATGGGCATAGCAGAACATGGGCTAAAGGCTCTTAAAGTAGATGCCCATGGACTTGATGAAATGGATAATAAGATTTTATCTACTTTGATAGAAAAATTTAAAGGCGGCCCTGTGGGTATTAATAATATAGCCACTGCCGTAGGCGAAGAAAGTGGTACGATAGAAGAAGTATATGAACCATTTTTAATACAAGAGGGCTATATCGTGCGAACACCTCGAGGTAGAGAGGCTACAGAAAAAGCATATAAACACTTACACCTAGACCAACATTGGAAAAACAAACAAGGTGGTTTGTTATTCTAATTTATTTACAAATTTTATATACATCCTCTTCATAGCTTTTACCTATAGGTATTTCGATCGACTTACCTTCATTGTAAATAAAAATGTGTTTGTTTCTGATGGCATTTATACGACTTGTAGGAACTATGTAAGACCTATGCACACGAACAAACTCGCTGTCTGGTAAGCGGTCGGCCAAGTTTTTCAACGTCATGCGCGCTACTATGGGTTTTAGGTCTTGCAAGTGAAATTTTACATAATCATTTAAACCTTCAACATAAATTATATCCGTATAATTTATTTTTAACAAACTGTAATCTGCTCGTATATAGATAAAGTTGTGCTTGGGCGATTCGGTTTGAGCATTATAAGAAAAAAAGTCATGTGCCTTGCTTACAGCCTGTTGAAAGCGGTCTTCAGTAATTGGCTTTACTAAATAGTCTACAGCGTTTAGGTTAAAACCTTCTACAGCGTACTCACTAAAGGCTGTGGTAAAAATGACCATAATATTTTTATCTAAATTTTTATAAAAATCTATGCCCGAAATAGAAGGCATATGAATATCTAAAAAAATTAAATCGACGGGAAAATTATTAATATACTTCAAGGCATCGTTGGGCTTAGAAAACGTTTTTTCTAAACTCACCAACGTGTTTTCTTTACATAGCGACTCTATGACTTTGAGTGCTAATGGTTCATCATCGATGGCTATTGCTTTTATCATGATAATTCAATTTTAATGTTGACTGAAAAAGTAAATTTATTGTTTTCAATTTTTAATTCATGCTTATCTGGATATAACAAACTTAATTGTCGGCGACCGTTATCTATTCCATATCCGCTTTTTGACTCCTCATCTTGTATATGATCTACTTTAAGATTAAAAACATTCAAATATAAATTGTTTTCGGTAATACTTATTTGAACTTCTATATGAGAAGACTCTTCAGGGTTAACACCATGCTTAAACGCATTTTCGATAAATGGAATAAGTATTAAAGGAGCAATAACTTTGTTTTTTAGATCGCCGTTTACTTCATAATGAATATTAGCGGTATTGTCTAAACGGATTTTTTGCAAATCTATATAACTGTTTATGTAATTAATTTCTTTTTCTAATGGAGCAAATCGCATTGAAGTATCACTAAACAAATAGCGCATTAAACCCGATAGCTTCACAATGGCTTCGGGCGTTTTACTTGATTTTTCTATAGCCAATGCATAGATACTATTGAGTGTATTGAATAAAAAATGAGGATTTATCTGAGCTTTCAAATACGAAAGCTCTGTTTCTTTTTTTTCAATTTGCAATTGCTGTCTTTTATAATTTATGGCTAATGTCATGGAGCCAAAAAAAACGGCAAAAAATAAAATTAGCAAATGCCTTGTTTCAAACAAAAACATAGGAAATGAGAAACCACTTGTGGAATGTATGCCTCCATGATGACTCTGAGGATTATAAGGCGTAGGAAACATAGCAAACGGAATAGTAGCTAAAATAATAAATGACACAATAGCTATTGTGATATAATCGGCGTACTTTTTGGCATAAAAAAATTTAGGAATAAAATAGAAAAAATTGATATAGAAAAAAATAACTAAAATTATGTTTTGTAAAAATCCTTTTTGAGTAAGCGAATCGCTCCAAGTATTTTGAGAAGCGCCAGGGTGCGGTGCAATATAGATAGGCGACAATAAAAATAATACACATGCTACACTATGAACTAACAAGACTATCCACTTATTCATATTACTTTTTTATTTTCAAGATAAATCTACAAGTTTCAATATGTAAAAAAAAATATAAGAGATAGTTTTAAATTTTTTAAAGGCTAATAGAAGTTAGTATCGGTAAGGAAAGCAATTTTGTAGATTATTTTTTTATACGTATCCTTTTGAAGCTAAATCTATACAATATAGTTAATTTTAAACGTTTAAATGCTACTATTTATTACTTGAATAAAATATTTTCGATACTATTTATTTGTTTGCTCAAAACACTCAGTTGTTTGCTCTCAAACTTCTATTCAAAGTAATATAAGACTAAAACAATACCAGTAAGTCAGGATACAATTCAAATTGATAGCCTTTCACTAGTAGATAACTCATGGAATATTCTCGACTTTGATAGCAGTTATTATACAATACATGCCCACACATCTAAATTGATATGGTTAAAAAAGCCTAATCAAGATAGTGTGCAAATAAGTTATCGAACGCTACCATTTCTATTTAGTAAAAAATACTTTCACAAAGATGTAAAAAGTATAGAGCCTAATTTAAGTAGTAACACCTATTATTATGATGGAATATGTGCTGCACAAAACCACACAAAATTTATTGAAAAAAGCGATTTGAATTACTCCGGCAGCTTTGGTCGTATTTTATCTTTTGGCAATAATCAAGATGTAGTTTTAAATTCTCAATTTAATTTGCAACTCGATGGCGATTTAGGCGATAGCATAAAACTGACAGGTGTAATAACGGACAATAATGTACCCTTTCAACCACAAGGCAACACACAACAAATTCAAGAGTTTGATAAAGTATTTATAGGCATACAGCGCAAAAGAACAGCCATCTGGGTTGGCGATATAGAAATCAAGAAACCACAAAGTTATTTCATGCAGTTTTATAAACGAGTACAAGGTGCTCAGTTTTCGCAACAATACAATATTACTAAAAATGCACAGGCTCAATTCAAATTCGGTGCTTCACTGGCCAAAGGAAAATTTGTAAGAAATACACTAACTGCATTAGAAGGCAATCAAGGACCATATAAACTAAGTGGGCCCAATGGCGAACAATTCTTTATTGTATTAGCAGGTACCGAAAGAGTATATATTGATGGCATACAAATGCAAAGAGGCGAACAACTTGATTATGTGATTGATTATAACACAGCCGAAATTACCTTTATGCCAAGACGAATAATTACTAAAGATTTGCGCTTGGTAGTTGAGTTTGAATTTTCTGATAGAAACTATATTAATTCGTTGTTTTATTTTGAACATGGTCTGCAAATGAATAAAAAAACAAATATAAATTTTGCAATTTATTCCAATCAAGATGCAAAAAATCAATCCGTTAATCAAACATTAGACTCCACACAACGCTACTTTTTAAGTACAGTTGGTGATAGTATTCAACAGGCCTATATACAAAGTGCTATCTTTCAAGATACATTTAGCACAAACCAAATACGTTATAAAAAAATAGATACTCTTGTCAATGGCATATTATATCCTAATGTATATGTGTTTTCTACAAATAAAGATAGTGCTAATTTTATAGTCAATTATAGCTATGTAGGAAGTGGAAAGGGCAATTATGTACAAAGTATAAGCAGCGCCAATGGCAGAGTATATGCTTGGGTTTCGCCTGTCAATCAGCAAAAACAAGGCGACTTTGAACCCGTCATACTTTTAGTTACTCCAAAAAAAATTCAAATGAGCATTTTAAATGTGCAACATGAATTGGATTCAAATAAAAATTTTCAAACCGAAATTGCTGTGAGCCAATATGACCCAAATACATTTTCGAGTATTGACAATAACACACATATAGGTATAGCCACAAAACTGATATACCAAGAAAAAAGAATTTTATCTAAAAAGCATGATATAGCACTTAATAGCAATGCAGATTATGAATTTGTTCAGAATAATTTTAAGGTTTTGGAACGCTATCGAAATGTAGAGTTTGCAAGAGATTGGAATATCAATACTAATTCTTTGAAACCCAATCATGAGCATCTAGCTCATATAGGATTAAATCTTCAACATAAACAATCTTCTATACACTATGAATTAGGAACGTTTATCAGAACCCAAGAATATAGTGGGCTAAGACACTTAATTAATTTGCATACATTATATAAAGGCTATGAAATAGCAGCTACAGGCAATATACTTAAACAAAAAAGCCAATTGTTTAAAAGCGAATTTTATCGTCCAAGCCTAACTCTAAGCAAATCGGCCTTAAAAAACAACAAACTATTATTTGGATTAAATTTCCTTTTAGAACACAATCACATCCAAGATGCTACCACAGACTCTTTACTTCCACAAGCTTTTTCTTTTGATGCCTTAACACTTTTTGCGAAAACAAACCAGCAAGAAAAAAATTCATTCAACTTTAGTTATACGTTGAGACATGATAGAGCAAAAAAACAAAATGAATTTAAACAAAGTACAGTTGGCAATACTTTTTCGTTGATCAGTCAAATCAATACATTAAAAAATCAACAACTACTTATCACATGTACTTATAGAACTTTGGCCATTTCAGATACCACAATTACTACACTGCAAGGCGATGAAAGTTTGTTGGGAAGAATAGAATATGATGTCAATTTTTTGAAACAAATTATCAATGGACATTGGCTATATGAGTTTGGATCGGGACAGGAACAAAAAAGGGAATTTACTTATGTAGAAGTGCCTACAGGCCAAGGCATTTATGTATGGCGCGATTATAATCAAGATGGCCTTAAACAACTCAATGAATTTGAAATTGCAGTTTTCCAAGATGAAAAAAAGTATATTAAAATTTTTACGCCAACGAATCAATACGTAAAAGCAAAATATTCATTATTCAATCAGAGTATTACTATCAACCCAAGAATACTTTTTAATCGTTCTAATGAAAAAGGGATTAAAAAAGTACTGTCTATGCTTTATGCACAATCAGTTATACAGCTTAATAACCGCTTTATTGGTCAACAAGGTATAAGTCAATATAACCCCTTTATAAATTCATTTGATGATAGTCTATTAGTAAGTCAAAATAGCAATATCGTAAATTCCATTTTCATCAATCGTATCAGTCCTATATGGGGCCTCGATTATATTCAAAATTTTGGCAGCAACAAAACCTTATTAAACTATGGTGTGGATGGCAAAAAGAATCTGGAACATCAAGTAAGAGCACGAGTTAATGCAGGCAAGAACATAACTATATCCTTAAGTGGAAGACATGGATATAGGGCTTATACGTCAAAGTATCTTGAAAATAGAAACTATAGAATTAAAATTCAAAATATAGAGCCTTCAGTACAGTTTATCATGCTAAAAAACAATTTACGCTATACCATCTCATATAAATATGACGAAAGAAATAACGATGTACGATATGGAAATGAAAAAGCAAAATCGCATCAACTCAATGTTGATTTTAAATACAATTTACTCAACAAAGGTTCGTTGAATGCTTTAATGACCTATGCCAATATAAATTATAATGGACTAGCCAATACTACTATTGCTTATAGTATGCTCGATGCATTATTGCCAGGTCAAAACTGGGTTTGGCAACTTCGTTTTGATAGACGACTTAGCAATAGCATAGAAATGGGCATAGAATACGATGGAAGAAAAAGTAGCACCAATACAGTAGTACATACAGGGAGAGCCAGTCTAAGAGCTATTTTTTAGGTCTTTATACAATTTTTAAATTTAATAAACGTTTTTGTCCTTTATTTTTACCAAAATACTTTGCAATGAAAAAATTAATTTACAGCGTTTTACTTCTGCTTTTCGGCATAAGCTCACAAGCACAATCTTTAATTATGGATAGCACATTTGCTACCAATGGGTTTCACAAAAATTTAGTTCCCAATACTACTTCTGGAATTCTTGATGTGCAAGTAGCTCCCAATCAAAAAATATATGCACTATGCATTAAAGAAACTGGAGTAGATATGGCTGAAAGTTTTGTAGCAAAATTTAATGCAGACGGCACCTTAGATAATACGTATGGTAGCAATGGTATTTCTGCTGCAATTGCATTGACAAATGAATACACAACCATGTATAAAATGGCTATTCAAACCGATGGCAAAATAGTTGTAATTGGCGAGTCATATAACTATATCACACAAGGTAATCCCACTGCGTTGGCTGCTCGATTGACAAGTAGTGGAGCGTTGGATAATACATTTGGCACTGGTGGTAAAGCAATTATTTTAACCAACTGGAATATGTTAGTCAAAACTCCAGAATCGCTGAGTATTCAACCAGATGGCAAAATACTTATAGCTATAGAATCGCTTTCAGATTCTTCTATATTTACTAGACTCAATACAGATGGTAGTGCTGATATGAGTTTTGGTACCAATAGTGTGGTTCAGCCTGAATCAAAACAAGGGCTTTTCTTTAATCAAATCAAAGTATTGAGCGATGGTAGTATCATAGGTGGTGGTTATAGAAATATAGGTGGCATTGTAGATACTACTTATTTGGTTTTATATAAGTTTTCAAGCAATGGTACACTCGATAATACCTTTGGTCAAAACGGTATAGCTACTTTTGACATTCCAAACTATTCCGAATTTTCGGGTTATATGGATATTCAAACCGATGGCAAAATAATATATGGTGGCTCCAGTTATGCAAGCAATGGCTCTACTTTGTCTGCTCCACTTTTAGTTCGCTTCAATGCAAATGGTTCTTTAGATGCATCGTATAATAGTGGCCAGGGATATGTAAATTTTAGTATACCTAATACCGAAAGTTATATAGAGGACTTTAAAATAGATGCTAATAATAAAGTTACTGCCATTACTTCTAATTCAGATATAAATGGAAATCCTTCTATTATCTTTTTACGATTCAATAGCAATGGAACAGCTGACAATACATTTAATGGCACTTCTAATTATAGAATACTCGATGAAATTCCTTTTGCAGAAAGCTATGCTATGGATTTACAAAATGATGGGAAATTGGTATTTGGAGGTATAGAAACAGATGCTACTTTTACAGCGATTTCAACTTTATTAGGCCGTTTGAAAAGCAGTGTCAATGTTGGTGTACAAGATTTTTCTATCACAGATAAAACCAAGGTATATCCTACAATTCTCTATCCAAATGAAATTATTAAGCTTGAGAATGCATCATGGGTTGAACATGTTTCTATTATGAATACACAAGGTCAAATGGTTTTGGCTAAAATGTCCAATCAGACCGTTCAATTACCAAACCACCTATCCTCTGGTAAGTATCAATTAGTATTGACTGGCAACTCAAACACAAAAACTATTTCTATACTGGTAAAATAAATTTCAAGTTAGATATTATGATGCTAACAGCAATCTACATTTCAAATGATTACTGTTAGCATTTTTTTATTGTCTATACTGTTAAGGATTAGCCATGAAAAAGTATTGTCAAAATTTGTTGTAATTTTGCATTACAAAAAAACAGTAGCCCAATGAAAAAATCAAACATATTTGCATTAGTTCTAATAGCCATTGCACTTGCCTTTATTGTCAGCATGGTTGGCGATTTTAGTAGCTATCAAACTTTTGCAACAGCCGAAGAAAAAGCTGGTAAAACCATACAAATTATCGGCAAATTAGATACACTCACATCACCTATGCAATATGACCCCATGGTGGATCCAAATAAATTTATTTTTTATGCTAAAGACGAATCAGGTGTGAGTAAAAAAGTAATTTTTTCTGGTACAAAGCCCCAAGATTTTGAACGAAGTGAAAAATTAACTATGACAGGTAAAATGGAAAATGGTGTTTTTAAATGTTCTAAAATATTAATGAAGTGCCCTTCTAAATACAAAAATGATCAAGTAGTAGAAGGTATAGAAGCATAAACTATATTTTGTTGTAATTTGAAACTGAATATTTTTTTCGCATAGCAAACTAATTGTTCACAACTTTTAATTGTTTCTCTCTCATCTTGGGTTTTATACACAATGAATAAAAAAAGAGACTTCCTATACGATAGTCTCTTTTTTATTAAGAATAGCTTGTTTATTTTTTTATCAATTTTTCCATGTCTTGGGCTTTTGTAGTTTGACCCAAAATATTATAAGACTGTGATAAGCCCATCAAAGTTTGGTTATACATCTCTTTATTAGAGTCGTTAATGCCTTCAGACTCAATTAGCTGTTTTGCTTTTTCTAAGAAAGGAATTGATTTTTGGATTAACGCATCACGCTCAGGTTTTATAGCTGCATATTTTTTATCGTCGGCCTTATTCATTTCATCTGTTTTTAATTTAGCTTCATTAAACGGCACCAAACCCAAATAAAACTGGCTGTATGGATTTGAAGGTTTTATTTCTGCTGCTTTTGTATAGTTTGCAATGGCTTCTTTTTCTAAATCTTTAGCATTGGCAGGCTTTGGCAAAGCATTGCCTTTAGCGTCTGTTGGGTTAGCAATGTTGTATTGTACTTGTCCAAGATTGATGTATAAATAATCATTATTGGGGTCTGCTGCTATGCCTTCTTTCAATTTACTGGCCAGCTCGTTTGTTTTATTATTTGATAAATAATAATTGATTTCATTATTGATAATTTTTTTATTGTTTGGAAATTTAGCTTTTGCCTTTGCTACTGTTTCTATAAACTTAGCTTCATTTTTTTCTTTTTCATAAACTTCCATAGCCCAAGCAAATACATCTACTGAAGATAAATACGGACTATTCATAGATTGTTCTATTAAAGGTAATGCCTCTTTAGTTTTATCTTGTTGTAGTGCAGCATATCCTTCATACATTGCAGCATTGGCAGCTAATGTATCAAATTGACTAACACCTTTAAATAAGTTGCCATTGTCTAAATTCACCAACTGATTCACCATGCTAAAACTTTTTTGTGCATCAGCCAATTTATTGCTATTTAATGATGTGACTCCTTCATTATATTGAAAACCAATTAAGGTTGTAACTAATGACGTTAATTCGTTTTTATCATACTTTTTATCTAAGCTCATTGCTTTTGAAAATGCTTGTACAGAAGTTTGAAAAGCATCTGGTGTGGCAGCTCGTAATTCTTTTGCTTGAGTCAAATCTAAATTAAAAAGATTATCATTATACAAAAATTGTAGCTGTGGCATCATTTCGCTTGGAATAGCAATTGCCTCGTAAACAATAGCTTTCATAAGCCAAGCCTTAGCATTATCAGCTGTAGAAGATCCATCGGCTGTGGCTTTATCTATCATTTTTTTGGCATTCGCAAAATCATTATCTTTTAGATAGTTGCTTGCGCTTAAGATATTAGCTTTTTGAGAAAAAACACTTGCATGAATGAGCAAAGCGAAAATTAAAAATGAAAACTTTTTCATGGACTAAATTTATTTTTATGCTTTGACTACGAAATTATCGTTTTCGCTGTCGTTTTCTGTTATTGTTTTATTATTATCGTTTAAATTATTATTTTCAGATGTGGAATCATTGTCATCTGTTTTTGATTCAGTAGCATCCATATTAGTTTCATCTAATACTGTTTCTTCATCTTCTTCTTGTTCTGCTATTTTTGCTATTGCAGCTATTTCGTCACCTTCATCTAAATTTATCAATCTTACACCTTGAGTAGCCCGACCCGCCTCACGTATATTTTTTACATGTGTGCGAATAGTAACTCCCGAAATACATGTTATAAATAAATCGTCTGTATCCTCTACTGCTATAAAGCCAATCAACTTACCTGTTTTGGAAGTCACGTTGATGGTTTTTACACCTTTACCTCCGCGATTAGTAATTCTATAATTTTCTTCCCATACCTTGGTTTCTTCGTTCCATTCATCGAGCTTGGTACGTTTCCCAATTCCTTTTTCGCTTACTACTAAAATAGATTTTGATCGATCTTCTGAGTTGATGCAAGCCATGCCTACAACTTCATCTGTTTCGTCGTTTACTTCTATACCATTTACACCCTGAGCACCACGACCCGTTGGTCTAACTTTTTTCTCTTCAAATCGTATAGCTCTACCAGAGCGCACAGCCATCATAATATGAGACTGCCCATCCGTCAAGGCTGCTTCTAATAGCGTATCTCCTTCTACTATCGTTATGGCATTGATACCATTTTGTCTTGGACGTGAAAAATCCTTTAAATACGATTTTTTTATCACACCACGTTTGGTACACAACACTATAAAATGATTATTGATGTATTCTTCGTCTTTTAAATTTTTGACATTAAGAATAGTTTTTATTTTTTCATCTGGAGGTAGTTGGAGCAAATTTTGTATAGCTCTTCCTTTGCTATTTTTTTCACCTTCTGGTATTTCATATACTTTGAGCCAATAACAACGCCCTTTGTCGGTAAAAAACAATAAGGTATCGTGTGTAGAAGCTACAAATAATTGGTCTATATAATCTTCTTCACGAGTGCGGCCACCTATAGCACCTCTACCACCTCTACGTTGTGCTCTGTATTCCGTAGCAGAAGTTCTTTTGATATAGCCTAAGTGCGATACGGTTATAACCACATCTTCTTGTTCTATTAAATCTTCTATGCTAATTTCATCGGCTAAGTATTCAATTTCTGAACGACGCTCATCGCCAAATTTTTTCTTTACTTCTGCCAATTCTTCTTTTATCAAATCGTATCGCATGGTTTCATTGCCCAAAAGATTTTTTAGATAAGTAATCGTTTTCATTACTTCATCGTATTCCTCTTGAATCTTTAAGCGCTCCATACCCGTAAGACGTTGCAAACGCATTTCTAAAATTGCTTTGGCCTGAATTTCTGATAATGCGAAATTGGCCATTAATCCATCTTTTGCTATTTCTGGAGTTTTAGATTCGCGTATGAGTTTAATGACTGCATCTAAGTTATCTAAAGCAATCAAATACCCTTGCAAAATATGGGCACGCTCTTCGGCTTTTCGCAATTCAAAGTTGGCTCTTCTAACAACTACTTCATGTCTAAATTTGACAAACTCTACTATCAAGTCTTTCATATTTAACAAACGTGGTCTTCCATTTACCAGAGCCACATTATTAATACCATATGAAGTTTGTAATTCAGTATATTTATATAGCTGATTGATTAATACTTGAGCTATAGCATCTTTTTTTAAGTCTACTACTAAACGCATGCCATCTCTATCACTTTCATCTCTTACATCGCTAATCCCTTCAATAACTTTGTCTGAAACTAATTGTGCAATTTTTTGGTGCAACATAGCTTTATTGACCTGATAGGGCAATTCATAAATGACTATACTTTCTTTTCCACTTTTGTGTGTTTCTACATTGACACGCCCTCTAACAACTACACGTCCTCTACCAGTTTCAAAGCCTTGTTTTACACCTTCCATGCCATAAATAAAACCTCCGGTTGGAAAATCGGGTGCTTTGATATGTTGCATGAGCTCAGGAATAGTAATATCTCTATTGTCTATATAAGCGTTTATTGCATCTACCGTTTCACTCAAGTTGTGAGGCATCATGTTTGTAGCCATACCAACTGCAATACCTGTAGCACCATTAACGATGAGCTGTGGTATGCGCGTAGGCATTACTGTGGGCTCCTTTAAGGTATCATCAAAATTATTTTGAAAGTCCACGGTATCTTTATCCAAATCTTCGAGCATTGCCTCAGCAATTCTTTGTAATCGCACCTCTGTATAACGCATAGCTGCCGGACTATCGCCATCTACCGAACCAAAGTTTCCTTGTCCATCTATCATCATATAGCGAAGACTCCAAGGCTGTGCCATACGCACCATAGTATCGTACACACTACTATCTCCATGTGGATGATATTTACCTAATACCTCTCCTACTATACGAGCTGATTTTTTATAGGGTTTATTAAACGTATTGCCAAGTTCATTCATTCCAAAAAGTACTCTTCGATGCACTGGCTTTAATCCATCTCTTACATCAGGAAGCGCACGACCAACTATAACCGACATAGAGTAGTCGATATAGCTTGCTTTCATTTGCTCCTCAATATTAATTTGTATAATTTTATCGTTTGATTGATTATCAGAATTGGGGTCTAAAATTTCGTTTTCCATATATATTTTTAGGCCTACAAATATACTGAAAAAGTGCCTTTTTGTAGGCATTTAGTTACTAACATTTTGATACTATTTTTAATTTCTTTTTTTTGAAAAAATAATTAAAATTCATTTCATTTTCTAAGTATTTTGCCTTGTGTTTAGCTACATTCGTGCCATGATAGTTTCAAATACTCATATTCGGGTTCGATATGGCGAAGTAGATCAAATGGGCTTTTTATATTATGGCAATTATGCCCTCTATTTTGAAGTGGCAAGAGCCGAAATGATTCGAGAATTAGACTATACATATGCTCAAATGGAAAAAGATGGTGTGGTGATGCCTGTAGTAAAAATGCAATGCAAATACATTAAACCTGTTTTGTATGACGAATATATTCGTATAGAAACAACACTCAAAGAACATCTCGACATACCTTTTATTACTTTTAATCACAAATTGTTTAATGAACAAAATGAATTACTCCATGTTGGTCAAGTTACTTTGACTTTTTTTGACCCCAAAAAACAACAACGTGTGGCCATGCCTGATACACTTAGAAAACGAATTGAACCCTTTTTTAAAAAAATATAATTAATGAATCCATCCTCTTGTATCATTATCACTATTGGCGACGAACTGCTTATCGGACAAACTATAGACACCAATTCGGCTTGGCTTGCTCAGGAGTTAAATACTTTGGGCATAGAAGTATTATCACGGGTGGCTGTTGGCGATACAAAATTGGCCATTACTCAGGCAATAGATGATGCAAAAAAAAATGCTAAGCTTATAATATTGACAGGTGGATTGGGACCCACCTCTGATGATATAACAAAACCACTACTATGTGAATATTTTAATACAACGTTGATAGAAAACAAAGACGTTAAAGAACACGTCATGCAACTATTTACAAAAAGAAATGTTCCATTATTAGATGTCAATATCAAACAGGCTTTAGTACCAGCTTCATGCAAGGTATTATTCAATCAGGTTGGCACAGCCCCGGGCATGCTTTTTGATGAACCCAATTTTATGTTGATTTCGCTGCCTGGTGTTCCATTTGAGATGAAGCACATCATGCAACATGGCGGCTTGGATGCTATTCAGAAAAAAATACAATTAGCACCACGTGTACATAAAACATTGCAAACACACGGTTTAGGAGAAAGCTTTGTAGCGCAGCGTTTACAAAACTTTGAACAAAAATTACCTCCCTATATTAAATTAGCTTACTTGCCACATTATGGCATAGTAAAACTGCGTTTGAGTACAGAAAATAAGTATGAAGATAAAGCGAATCTATTTTTTCAAGAGCTCAAAACGATTTTAAATGATATTGTCTTTTTTGAACAAGATTTACCTTTAGAAGACATCATTAATCGCTATTGTATAGAAAAAAATCTAACCTTGTCTGTAGCTGAGAGTTGCACAGGCGGTAGTTTTTCTGGCAGACTTTGTGATATAAAAAATGCATCCCTATTTTTTAAAGGTGGCTATATTGTGTATGCTATTTCTGCCAAAGAACACGTTTTAGGCATTTCTAAAGAAATTCTCCAAACACATGGAGCTATTAGCGAAGCTACAGCTATCGAAATGGCAAAACAATGTAGATTACACGTACCCAGCCACATTTCTGTTTCGGTTACTGGCAATTTGGAACCAGATACCGAGCAACCCTATGCTTGGATTTGCATTCACAGTGATACTAATACTGTAACTAAAAAAATAAATTTGCCAGTCAACAGACTCACCAATAAAGAATATCTTATTACACAATTATTTATTGCTTTAATCCGTTTTATTCATTAAATTCGTTTTACTATGAAAGCATACTTTTCTATTATTTTGCTATTTGTAACTACAACTTTTTTATTTTCTTGCACAAAAGTAGATGTTCCAGCCAACACACCATCTTGCATTAAAAAACAGATTATAAAAATAGCAAAACATAAAGTGTATAATCCACCAGCCAAAGTATATCGACTTACGTATAAAGATTATACATATTATTACATATCGAGCGATTGTTGCGATCAATATAGTTTCATCTGTGATAAGGATTGCAATACCATTTGCGCACCTGATGGTGGCCTTACAGGTCAAGGAGATGGAAATTGTCCTTCTTTTATAGATTCTATGCAAAGTACCCTTATTTGGGAAGATCATAGATAAGCTTACTATTTCTTTATTTAATAATATATGGTATCTTTAGACAACCAAATGAAATACCATGAAAATTTTAGATTATTATTTATCCGACGTTGACTCGGGAAGTCAAGCCTATGCCAGAATACGTAAAACAATAGGCTATTGCGGCATTGCCATTCCACTACTTTGTATTGCTATGTCTATTGCAGGCGATTGCGTAGAAACTATTTTACCTTCTATAAGTCATTATTATTACACTGCCATAGGCGATATGTTTGTAGGGGTATTATTTGCATTGGGACTTTTTCTTGTGTTGTATAAATCTGTTTTTAATGGGGAGCATTGCGAACGATTGAGAAGACAAGAAAATTTTCTTACAAACTTTTCAGGCATCATGGCTATGATAGTTGCATTTATACCCACCGACCCAGAAGGCGGAGACTGTTATTATATAACCTTGGCATATCCTTACAAGGAAACTTTTGGATACTTATCTTATTTGCATTTGCCAGCGGCTGGCATTATGCTACTCATATTTGGCTATATTTCTTTATTTTATTTTCCTCGCGATTGGAAAACCGGACAATACAACTCCGATAATAAACGTATTTATCAAATCTGCGGTATTACTATTTTTTCGAGTATTGGTATTTTGATTTTATATTTCTTAGATAAAGACTTTTTGCAGGGCAAATACTTAGGAAGTCTTGAAAAAATAAAAATAGTATTTCTCTTAGAATGTATTTCCATTATTGCTTTTGCCATTTCGTGGCTAAAAAAAGGACGAGCCATAGGCTCATTACTACATATAGTAGATGAGATGAAAAAAAGCATTAACAAAGAACCCAATCAGAGTAATCAATAAATACTTCTATCGTATATCTAATACCCAAGGCATTAGTGTTTGAATATAACTTTTTTGTTGACGAAGTTTACTTAACTCACTATACACTTTATAATCATCTCCCAACACTTTTTTCATCAACACATCATCATTCTTCTTGCCAGAAATCATAGATATAAGTTCCTGAATTTGGTCTCTTTTTTGAGGATATTCTACCAAGCTATATTCTGTCAATCCGGCCAGTTTTGCAGCCGATTGAATAGCTCTTTGGGTATTGCCCATTTCATCTACCAGCTTTATCTTTTTGGCAGTAGTACCAGAATAAACATGTCCTTGTGCTAAATTTTCTACATCATCCATTGTCAATTTTCTGGCTTGCGCTACTCGACTTTTAAATAAAGTGTACGTAGTATCCAAATATGCTTGTATCCATTGTCTTTCGCCATCTGTCATAGGTCTTGTCATATTTGGAAAACCAGCATAAGGCCCAGTTTTAATTTCATCTGTAGTTACACCCAGTTTATGATTCATCATATCGCCTACGTTAAACAAAACGCCCACTACACCAATAGAACCTGTAAGCGTGTTGGGATCAGCAAAAATGCTATCGGCAGCGCACGAAATATAGTATCCTCCACTTGCAGCATAATTGCCCATACTAACCACTATTTTCTTTTTCTTTTTGAGTTCCATCAATTCATGATATATAATTTCACTTGCCAAGGCACTGCCTCCAGGGCTATTTACACGCAATACAACAGCCTTTATTTTGTCATTTTTAGCTATTTTTCGTATTTGTTTGGTTATATCTTTCGAATATATATTTCCATCGCCACTTCCATCATTGATACTACCTTCGGCATATAATATGGCAATTTGATTTTTATTACTCTTTTTTGAAATAGATTCAGCATAAGTAGATGGTGTTACAAAACTTATTTTTTCATCTTCGTCTAAGCTCAATTGATTTTTGATAATGTGTTCTACAGAATCTCCATAAATTGTTGCATCTATCAAATTGAGTTTTAATGCATCAGAAGGAAACTTAATAGCACCAGTTTGCATAGCTGTATAAAGAGTTTGAGAATCTTTGCCAGATTTTAATATAGCAGCCTTCATCAACTCTGATTGAAAATCGTTGAGTAAAGCCGTCATTTGATATCGATTGCTATCACTAAAATCTGAACGACTAAAGGGTTCATGAGCACCTTTGTATTTGCCACAATGAAATGTTTCGGCTTTAATTTCTAATTTATCCAAGGCATTTTTAAAAAACATGCTCTTAATACTAAGCCCCAAAAATTCAAACATACCAACAGGGTTCATAAAAACTTTATCACCTGCCGAAGCCAGATAGTATGATTTTTGGTCCGCCAATTCACCATAGGCATAAATAAATTTTTTAGATGCTTTAAAATCCAAAAGTGCATTTCTTATTTCTTGAAGACTGGCCCAGCCATTAGTACTCTGCCCCATTTTTATATATATTCCTTTTATCTTGTCATTTGTTTTGGCATCTTCTATTGATGCTAAAACATCATTGAGACCAAGCACACTCGATGGGTCACCTGTCAACTCGCCCAAGGGATTTTCTTGACCTTGTTCGGTAATTGGGTCTGTGGCATCTAACAACAAAACACTATTTTTTTCAATATCCACATCGCTTCCAGAAGAACTTACAGCCGCTATGCCCATAAAAAACATAAAGAATAAGCCAATAAATAAAAATATGGCTAAAAAACAGGCAAATAGCATTTTAAAAAATTGTCGCATAGTTTCAAAGTATTTTTACCAAATTTACAGTTTAATAAAAATGATGGATAATAAAATAAGTATGAATGGTATTTATCTCATTATAGGTGGCAATAAAGGTGATAGATGGCAATATATACAAAGCGCTATTCAACATATAGAAGCAGAAATAGGGCTAGTGCAAAAAATGTCTAAAGTCTATGAAACTAGCGCTTGGGGTCTTGAAGAACAAGCTGCATTTTTAAATTGTGTGCTTTTTATAAAAAGTGATCTTGAGCCTGATGAGGTGTTAGAAAAATGTCTGCATATTGAGAAAAAAATGGGAAGATTAAGACAAAAAAAATGGGAGCCGCGTGAAATGGATATCGATATTTTGTTTTACAATGACAGAATTATACATACAAAAAAGCTTACCATACCACATCCATACCTTGCAAAAAGGAGATTTGTACTAAGGCCTTTGGCAGAAATAGCTCCGCAATTTATACACCCCGTATTTAAACTAACGATAGAAAAATTACTTTCTAATTGCGAAGATCCCTTATCCGTTTCAGAATATTATTTATCTATGTAGTTGTCTTTTTTCAAAAAAATAAAAAATACAATTCAAGATTGCGATACTTTAAGTTAAAATCTACTTGCCCTTCTTATATTTGTAAGCTATGAAATTATTAGATGGGAAATACGTTTCCGCACACATTAAGGAAGAAATCAAAAAACAGGTACAAGAGCTTACTTGGGCTGGCAAACGAGCACCACACTTAGTAGCTATTTTAATTGGCGAAAATCCTGCCAGCAAAGCCTATGTAAATTCTAAAGTAAAAACATGTGCTGAACTGGGTTTTGAATCTACCTTGGTATCATATGCAGCCGATGTTTCTGAAGAAACTGTATTAAGTAAAATTAATGAGTTTAACGCAAACAAATTAGTAGATGGTATCCTGGTACAACTACCTTTGCCTGCTCACATTTCAGAACAAAAAATCATTAATGCAATATCACCAGAAAAAGATGTTGATGGTTTCCATCCTGTAAACCTCGGAAAAATGATGCTTAGCGAAGCTACATTTGTACCTGCAACCCCCTATGGTATAATGCTAATGCTTCAACATTATAATATCAATACAGAGGGCTTGCATTGTGTAGTTATTGGGAGAAGTAATATAGTTGGCACTCCAATGAGCCTATTGCTAAGTAGAAATACTAATCCAGGTAATTGTACTGTAACGATTTGCCATTCTAAATCTAAAAACATGAAAGAACTTTGCCAACAAGCAGATATAATAATTGCGGCTATAGGCAAAGCAAAATTTGTAACCCCAGACATGGTCAAAGAAGGTGCAATACTTATTGATGTAGGCATTAATAGAATTGAAAGCACAGAAACCAAATCGGGTTTTCGATTGGTTGGCGATGTAGATTTTGACGCAGTAGCAGAAAAATGTAGCTATATAACACCAGTACCTGGAGGTGTAGGATTGATGACTATTTGCGCCTTGATGAAAAATACGCTATTGGCAAGAATGAAAGCTGAACAATAATGCAAAAACAACAAATTACATATCCTGTCATGGAAACCTTTTATTCTATACAGGGAGAAGGTTTTTATCAAGGGCATGCTGCTTTTTTTATTCGCCTAGCTGGCTGCGATGTGGGTTGTGTATGGTGCGATGTAAAAGAGAGTTGGGATGCAAAAATGCATAAACACATATCTATTGATGAATTGACAACACAAGTTATTGAAAGCAAATGTCCTATTGTAATTATTACCGGAGGAGAACCCCTTATGTATGATTGTGAAGCACTTACAGCACTTCTACAAGAAAAAAATATAAAAACACATATCGAAACAAGTGGCTCCTACTCGCTTAGTGGCAAATGGAATTGGATTTGTATATCTCCAAAAAAATTTAAGCAACCACTACAAGAAGTTCTTAAACAAGCTCACGAGCTTAAAGTTATTATATTTAATAAATCAGATTTTAGTTTTGCCGAAAAACATGCTGAGCAAGTAAGCCCTACTTGTCTATTGTATTTGCAACCCGAATGGGGCAAAGAAAAAGAGATGCTACCTTTAATTGAAGAATATATTTTGGCCAATCCCAAATGGCAACTATCGCTTCAGATACATAAGTATCTTGGCATGCGATAGAAAGACTATTTAATAATAAATGTTTTAGAATTGAAGGGTTGATTTATCTTAATATTTGTAAGCTTTAATACCCCTGCTCTTGTGGTTATTGTTTTAGGCACCCAGATTCCTTCTTGCAATTTTTCATAATCAGTAAAAATATTCACTTCATCAACCTCTGAGTTATACAATACAGATTTATGAATAAAATATGTTTGAGCATCTACATAATATTTATATTGAATTTCATTTTGTAGATTGACAAAAAAAACAAAATAATTTTTACCTTCTTCTTCAACCATGTCCATAAAAACAATTTCTGTGTTTTGGCTTTCAGCGTTAATAAAAGGATTAAACAAAAATGGATTTTTCTTGAGATCCTCTATTTCGGCTCCTGAAAGCACAGATGTGTCTCTACTATCTGGCATAAACTTTTTATTAGAAAGTGGTGAGGCCAACATAAAATATTTTGTGTTTTTTATTTTTTCGTCTCGAGATTCAAACTGAAAATCGGCTCTAAAGAATTTTCCTTTGCTGTTATACTTAACGATGGTAGCTTTTCCAAAATCTTCGCCCTCCATAGTATAGGTAACAATAGAACTATGTATTTCTTGCCAGTTTTTTTCGCCACCCATAGTCTGTATGATATTTGTAATCAATTCGGATTCGGTTTGAGCCATCAGCGCAATTGGGAAAAACAAGAATAAGAAACTTAGTATAGACTTCATGTTTGCAACACTTTTAATGTGTATCAAAAATAGTTTAGAAAATATATTTATATCGTTATTGGATACTTAATATCTTTTACGATAAAAATCGAGGCGATGAAAGCTGATGTATAAAATACATAAATAAACCAGATTTAAACAATAAAGGAAATAAAAAACCATACAAGGCACCATATAAATGTGCATCATGGCCTATATTGTCCATATTGCGTTTATCCATATAAGCAGAATACGCTATGTAGCCAATAGCAAAAAGTATGGCTGGAATAGGAATAATAAATTTTAATAATATAGTAGCCCAAGGATCGAACAATACAGAAGCCATCAACACAGCCGAAACAGCACCACTTGCTCCTAAGCTTCTGTAATGTTGGTTGGACTTATGCTTGAAAAAAGATGGTATAGAAGAAAATATAAGGGCTGAAATATAAAACAAAGGAAAGACCATTTGATTTTCAAAAATGGTTTGAAAATAATTCTCTACCATTCTACCAAAGAAAAACAGAGAAAGCATATTAAAAACTAAATGATGCATATCGGCATGTACAAAACCATGCGTTATGAAACGCCACCACTGATTATATTGTTGTATGCCAACGGGGTAAAAGATGCATTTACTAATCAGAGATTCATTTTGAAAAGCAGCATAAGAGCAAATAACTGTTATTGCAATAATGATGTAAGTAATCATGCTTTTTGTTTTTGATACTCTTTCAAGCCATGTTCTAAACAATCCATAGCATTGTTTATATCATCTGTGTTTAATACATAGGCAAAACGAACTTCATTTTTTCCTAAACTCGAAGAATAAAACCCTGCAGCTGGAGCCATCATGATAGTTTGATTTTGATAAGAAAAAGACGAGAGTAGCCATTTGCAAAAGTCTTCTGCGTCCTCTACAGGCAATTTGGCTATTGCATAAAATGCGCCTTTGGGCATAGGGCATACAACACCATCCATTTTTTGCAATCTTGTTACCAAGGTGTTTTTTCTTAATTCATATTCCTTTTTAATCTCGTTAAAATAATCTTTTGGCAAGTCTACAGCTGCCTCGCCAGCTATCTGTGCAAAGGTTGGCGGGCTTAAACGGGCCTGAGCAAATTTTAAGGCGGCTTCATAAACTTCTTTGTTTTTAGTAATGAATGCCCCCAATCTACCTCCACAAGCACTATATCTTTTTGAAATAGTATCTAATAAAATTACATTATTTTCTAATCCTTCTAAGGTCATTGCCGAAATGTGTACATTGTCATCATAACAAAATTCTCTATAGGCTTCGTCTGAAAATAAAAACAAATTATACTTCAAGCAAATATCTCGTAAGGTATTCATTTCCGCTGCGGAATACACATAGCCTGTAGGATTGTTTGGATTACATATCATAATTGCCTTTGTTTTACTCGTAATCTTTTTTTCAAACTCTTCTATAGGAGGTAGTTTAAAATCATTTTCAATATAGGAGGTAACCGGCACAACTTTAGCTTGAGAAGCAATAGCAAAGCTGTTATAGTTTGCATAAAATGGCTCAGGAATAATAATCTCATCGCCAGGGTCTAAACAACTCATGATGGCAAATAAAATAGCTTCGCTTCCCCCTGTGGTAACTAATATTTCGTCTGGCGTTAAGGATATACCAAATTGCGCATAATAGGCTACTAACTTTTTACGATAAGATAAAAAACCAGCACTATGGCTATACTCAAGCACTTTAATATCGGAATTTCTTACTGCATCTAAAACCATTTTGGGTGTTTCAATATCGGGTTGTCCAATATTGAGATGATACACCTTTATCCCTTTTGCTTTGGCAGCATCTGCAAAAGGTACTAACTTTCGTATGGGCGATGGAGGCATATGAACACCTCTATTAGATATAGTGGGCATAGAGAAATTTTGAATCGCAAATATAGTTTATAAATAACAATGAATGTATAGTAAATGCCTGCTCACCTTAGAATAGGGCTATACAATAAATTACTTATTTTCTAACTTCTTCATATTCGATATAATCGCCTAACTTAGGTTTGGATTTTGTAGTATTTGGTTCATCATTGATATCTTGTATGTCTTTTTTCTTTTTTGTAAAAAAAGGATCTAAAAACATAGCAATGATTTTAAAAGCTATGTAAACAAAAATTAAGTTAAAAATAAATTTAATCATTAGCTGAAATAAATTGAAGTCCAAAATTAAGTTTTTAATTTATCATAATTGTATATTTGAATACAGTTTGAATCCATCAAACTGTTAAAACAATTAAAACATATAAAATATGGCAGCAAGAGCCCCTTTTAATTTGCATAAATGGATAGAAGAAAATAGACACTTATTAAAACCACCTGTTGCAAACAAAAATTTGTATCCAGAAGGAAGTGACTATATTGTTATGATAGTAGCTGGACCCAACGCACGAAAAGATTACCACTATAATGAAACGGAGGAATTGTTTTATCAAATAGAAGGTGACATATGTGTTAAGACACAACAAGATGGCAAAGTTGTTGAAGTGCCATTAAGCGCAGGCGATATGTATTTATTGCCCGCCAAAGTGCCACACTCACCAGGCCGTAGCGAAAACTCTATAGGTTTAGTTATAGAACGTGTACGAGAAGGCAAAGGATTTACAGATGGGTTAATGTGGTTTTGTGAACAATGCAACGAAAAGCTACATGAAACTTTTTTTGAACTCAAAAATATCGAAACTGATTTTTTACCTCGTTTTAAAGAATACTATTCATCAGAAGAGATGCGTACATGCAAAAAGTGTGGCCATGTGATGGAAAGTGACCCCCGATTTGTTTAATCCACTACATATACAATATTTAATGTAGTTTTACGTATTAATTAAGCATGCAACTAAGAATTATCCTTTGTACTTTATTAGTATCTATTACTTGTCATTGCGCTACAAGTCAAATATTCTACCGACTTTCTGAGTTTGGAATTTCTGGTGGAAGCTCAGCTTATTTTGGCGACCTTAATGATAATTATGGATTTAAATTTCCTCGATATAGCGGTGGCATTTTTTATAAATACAATGCATCACCCTATATAGCAATCAAGCTTGGAGGCACCTATGCTCATATAGGATATAGCGATAAATTTTCAAACAACTTTTATCAGAAAATGAGGAATTTAGATTTTCAATCTGATATTTATGAAGGAGCTGTATCGGCAGAGTTTCATTTTTTTAGATATGAGATTGGCGAATTTGATTATCGTTTTACACCTTATGTAACTGTCGGTGCTGGCATTTTTTATTACAACCCCTATACTTTTTTAAATGGCAAAAAATATTTTTTAAGACCTTTAGGTACTGAAGGACAAAATTTTGAAGAGTATAAAAATAGACGTTATGGAAAAACAGCTGTAGCCTTTCCAATTGGAGCTGGCATAAAATTTTGGTTTGCAAAAGGCGTTACCATTTACTTAGAAGTGGCAAATCGTAGTACCACAACTGATTATTTAGATGATGTAAGCACCACTTATATAGGAAAAGAAAACTTTATAGATCCGCTTCCATCGCCCTATCCTTTGCCAGTAGAGCAATTGCAAGACCGCTCGTATGAAGTAACAAATAATCCTATAGGCATAAAAGGTCGCCAACGTGGTGTCAATACTACTCGAGATAAATATATGACTATGCAACTTGGCATTTCATTTCGTTTACCAACATACAAATGTCCTTCCAATATACGATAAGTTAATTCTTGTCTAAAAATCTAAATAGCTTTTATCTCTTTACTACTTTTACAACGTGAAAAGAATTTTTTATATCATATTTACCTTGGTAGGCATCTCTCTTTTGGGGCTTATTTATTTACAAGTAGAGTGGATTCAAGGTGCTATGAAACTAAAAAGAGAACAATACGATAGCGATATTTATTTTTGTTTGCAAAATATAAAAGACAGTATCAATAAAAGAAAAGATAAAGAAACCTTTGGATTTTCATTTCAGTTTCAACCCCTATCGTTTAATAATTATATTTCTACTGCAAGCATACTTAGCAATTACCAAGTGAAAGAAATTATAAAACATGAGCTAAGAAAAAAAAGTATAAAACAACCTTTTGAATTTTGTATTACCAATGAAGTCCAGTCGCCAATACTATTCAGCACGGGCTTTAAAGACGATTATTTAGACCCATCCAAAAGCGAAAATGTGCATAAAACTATACTTTCAGGTGAAAGTATTATGAACAACGAAACGCTTAATTTATATATAGCCGAACCTCAAAATTATTTTAAAAAGCATTTGGCTACCTTATTACTTTTTGCAGTGCTGTTTACCTCAGTTATCATAGCTGCTTTTGTATTGACAATAAGAACGATGCTTAGTCAAAAAAGATTATCAGAAATTAAGTCTGATTTTATAAACAACATGACGCATGAATTTAAAACACCTATAGCCACTATACAACTTGCAAGTGATGCCCTAAACAATACTCGGGTAATATCAAATACAGAACAAATAAAATATTATAGCAGTATCATTAAAGAAGAAAACAGAAGAATGAATAAGCAAGTTGAAAAAATACTGCAAGCTGCGCAATTAGAAAAAGAAGAAATCAATTTGCAAATTAAAAAAATAAATGTGCATGAAATTATTGATAAAGTAGCGCAAAACACCAAGCTTCAAATGGAAGAAGCAAATGCAAAATTAATTTTAGATATACAAGCTACTCAATCTATCATTGATGCCGATGAAGTCCATTTTACTAATATTATTTTTAACTTGGTGGACAATGCTATCAAATATGCCAAAGAAGACCCTGTCATTCATATTAAAACTAAAAATGCCAATAATCAAATATTAATTACCATAGCCGACAATGGTATAGGTATGGACAAAGAAACTTTAAATCACATATTTGAGAAGTTCTTTAGAGCACATACTGGCAACCTTCACAATGTAAAAGGTTTTGGTTTAGGACTTACCTATGTAAAAAATATTACAGAAGCACACAAAGGTAAAATTGCAGTACAAAGTGAACTTGGCGAAGGAACTACTTTTTCACTTTCATTTAAAATAAGCCAAGATGCTTAGCATTATTTAAAAGCATTGATACCAGTAACATCTAAGCCAGTAATCAGCAAGTGAATATCATGCGTACCTTCATAGGTAATTACACTTTCTAAATTCATCATATGGCGCATGATAGAATACTCACCAGTAATACCCATGCCACCATGCATTTGTCTGGCTTCTCTTGCTATACGCAGAGCTATATCGCAGCTATTTCTTTTGGCCATAGATATTTGTGCTGGTGTAGCTTTATTTTCAGACATCAACACGCCCAAACGCCATACTAATAATTGCCCCTTTGTAATTTCAGTTATCATTTCAGCCAATTTTTTTTGTTGTAACTGAAAAGATGCTATTGGTTTTCCAAATTGAATTCTTTCTTTGGTATATCGCAATGCACTATCATAACAATCCATAGCAGCACCCAAAGCCCCCCAAGCTATACCGTATCGAGCCTTGCTCAAGCACCCTAATGGCCCTTTTAGACCTTTTACATTTGGAAAAATATTTTCTTTTGGCACTCGTACATTGTCAAAAACTAATTCTCCAGTGCAACTAGCTCGTAAGCTCCATTTGTTATGAATTTCGGGTGTAGTAAATCCTTCCATACCGCGCTCTACGACCAAGCCTCTTATCTCTCCTTGCTCATCCTTAGCCCAAACTACTGCTATATCTGCAAAGGGTGCATTGCTAATCCACATTTTAGAACCGTTCAATATGACGTGGTCGCCATCTTCTTTGATATGTGTTATCATACTTCCAGGATCGCTACCACTGTCTGGCTCTGTCAAACCAAAGCAACCAAGCCATTCTCCACTTGCCAGTTTAGGTAAGTATTTTTTTCGTTGCTCCTCACTTCCATATGCATATATAGGATACATAACCAAACTTCCTTGCACACTTGCAGTACTACGCATACCGCTATCGCAGCGTTCTACTTCTTGCATCATGAGTCCGTAGGATATATAATCCATACCGCCGCCACCATATTCTGTAGGAATAGTAGGGCCAAACAAACCCAATTCTCCCATTTGAGGCACCAAATGTTTTGGAAAATAATTATTTTGAGCCCATTCTTCTATACTAGGACTTACTTCTTTTTTTATCCAAGCTCTTGTGGTATCACGAATGAGTTTATGCTCCTCGCTAAGTAATTCATCAATTGCGTAATAATCGGGATGTTGAAATAAATCTTGAGCCATATTATTTTTTTTTATTGTTTGATTAATTAATAAATGCTTGTATATGTCCTTTTTTATCTATGTCCACTCGAATATTTTCTTGCAAACTCGATGATACTTGTATTCCAATATAATCTGAAGTAACAGGAAACTTTTTGTGTTTTCGGTCTACTAAAACTGCCAATTGAATTTTTTTTGGCAAGGCATTTAAAAAAGGTTTTAAAGCATACATAGCTGTTCTTCCAGAGTCAGCTACATCATCTACCAAAATGATATACTGATTATTAGGATCAAAGGAAGGATCTATGCGTGCATCTATTGGATTTTGTTTATCTATTTCAATGCTAATGATATGTACCTGCAAGGAACTTATTTGCTCTATAATTGCTTTTAATTTTTGTGCTATATCTACACCGCGGTCTGGTATAGCTGCCAAAATTATTTTTTTTTCTTGCAATGTATTTTCAACAATTTCATAGGCCATTCGATTTATTTTCATAGCCGATTGTTGTGCAGTTAGTATACATGTAGCATCTACCATAGTCTGAGTACTATTATTTATGCTTGTTTTTCTTCCCGTGGCAAAAGTACTTTTCGTGAGAATTTAAATTTGCCCGTTTTAGGATCTGTACCTGTAAGTTTTACTTCTACCTGATCGCCTTCTTTAAATATTCCATCCATATTTTCTAAGCGTTTCCAACTTATTTCAGATATATGTAATAAACCTTGTTTGCCAGGCAAAAATTCTACAAATGCACCAAATTCTTTGATTGACTTAACAGTCGAATTATACACTTTACCAATTTCAGGTACTTCTATAAGACCTTTTATCCAATCCAATGCTTTTACTAAGCCTGCTTTTTCTTTAGAGAAAATACTTACATGTCCTTTATCGCCAACTTCTTCTATCGTAATAGTCGTTCCAGTTTCACGTTGAATTTCTTGTATTACTTTTCCTCCAGTACCTATTACAGCTCCGATAAATTCTTTGTCTATCATTAAAAATTCCATACGTGGCGCATGAGGTTTTAAATCTTCTCTACGCTGAGGAATGCATTCGTACATAGCATCTAAAATATCCATTCTACCTTGATTAGCTTGTGCCAATGCTTTGCGCATTACATCCATGCTTAGACCATCTACTTTTATATCCATTTGGATTCCACAAATACCATCGCGAGTACCTGTTACTTTAAAATCCATATCACCTAAATGATCTTCGTCGCCCAAAATATCTGTCAATACAACCCATTTTCCATCTTCTCGAGATATTAATCCCATAGCCACACCTGCTATATGTTTTTGTACGGGTGCCCCAGCATCCATTAATGCTAATGAACCAGCACATACAGTAGCCATTGAAGAGGAACCATTACTTTCTAAAATATCTGATATAATACGTATAGTATATGGAAAATCTTCTTTGCTTGGCAATATTTGTTTTATAGAACGCTGTGCTAAATTACCATGCCCTACTTCACGACGACCTGGCCCACGCATAGGTTTTATTTCACCCGTAGAGAACGGAGGAAAATTATAGTGTAAATAAAAATTAATGTATTCTGCTTTTTCTGCATCTTCTATTAATTTTTCATCATCGGGTGTTCCTAAAGTTACGGTACTCAATGATTGAGTTTCGCCTCTTGTAAATAGTGCTGTACCATGTGGTGAAGGCAAGAAGTCAACTTCCATAGCCAATGGTCTTACTATTTCTGGTTTTCTTCCATCCAATCTTACTTTTTCATCTATCATCATATTTCTAACCACTTCTTTTTGTAGTTTATGATAATAGTAGCCTACCAATGGTGCATCTTCTTCGCTCAGCTCACCCAAATGCTCTATAAGCTCGCTTTCAATTTCTTTAAACGAAGTAGAACGCTCGTTTTTGCCTAAAGCGCCCTTGGCTACTTCATATACTTTTGGTGTAGCAAAAGCCGCTATTCTTGCGTTTAATTCTTCATTTCTATAGGGTTTGGTATAATCTCTTTTGCTTGGAGAACCAACCATAGCCCACAATTCTTTTTGTGCCTGCACTTGAATTTTGATAGCCTCGTGTGCTGCTTCTATAGCGCCTATTAAGTCTTCTTCACTACACTCTTTACTTTCGCCTTCTACCATCATAATATTTTTTTCGGTAGCTGCTACTATAAAATCCATATCAGACACTTCCATTTGTGCACGTGTAGGATTAATAACAAAATTGCCATCTATTCGTGATACTCTTACTTCAGAAATTATTTCTTCGATCGGTACATCAGATACCGCCAAGGCTGCTGAGGCAGCCAAACAAGCTAAGGCATCAGGCATTATATCTGGATCGGAAGAAACTAAGGTAACTAAAACCTGCACATCGCATAAGTAATCGCTTGGAAACAATGGACGCAAAGCTCTATCTATTAATCTTGAAATAAGTATTTCATAATCGCTTAAGCGACCTTCTCTTTTGAAAAAAGAACCTGGTATACGACCTGCCGCAGCAAATTTTTCTTGATAATCTACAGATAATGGAAAAAAAGATTGCCCGGGTTTGGGTTCTTTGTTTGCAACAACGGTTGCTAAAATGGCGCATTTGCCCATACGAACTAATACGCTTCCATCTGCCTGACGAGCCAATTTACCTGTTTCTAAGGTAATCATTCTGCCATCGCCAATATCAAAAGTTTTTTGTTTTAAATTGAACATATTTTTATTTTTTTATTTGTATAGAAAATCAAAAACAAAATTGATTTTCAATGATTTATCAACTTATATTGTAAACTAAAATATGTAAGCCAAAGGCTTAATTACTTTATTTTTTATTGACCAATAAAATTAAAAAGGATAAACTTACTACGACCTAAAAACAACTTGAAAATGTATAAACAAAAAATAACATCCCAACCTTTGGAGTTGGGATGTTAAACATTAAAATATTATTTTCTTAGTCCTAAAGTTACAAGCAATGCTCTATAACCTTCAAGATTTGTTTTAGCTAAATAAGCCAACAAGCTTTTGCGTTGACCTACAAGTTGTATTAGCCCTCGATTAGAACTAAAGTCTTTTTTGTTTTTTTGCATATGCCCAGATATGTGTTTGATACGCTCTGTAAGGGCTGCAATTTGGGCTTCTATAGAACCTGTGTTCTTTTCGTTGCCTCCATGTGTTTTAAAAATTTCTTTTTTTCTTTCTGCTGTTAATACTGACATCTTTAAAGTATTATTTTTTTAATTTTCTTAATCGGGTGCGAAGTTAAACAACTTTTTGAATAAAATCATCCTTAATATGAAATATTCTTAATTTCTTTGTTATTTATGCTTCAAAAAAAAGGTATTTTTACTCAAATTTTGTGTGCACTTCACTCCTTTCAGCCTTTACTATTGCATAACTAAGCTATTTGCGAAAATAGACCCCAATAATGAAAATATTATCATATTAAAAAAAAACAATATGCATATTTTCTGAATACGGAAAGCTACACAAACACTAATCCACAAAACTTTCCACTTTCAAATCATCCACCCAGAGCTCTTGCTCTCCATCTATATGAAAAAATGAAATAGACATACGAGTCCAATGGCTTGCAGGAGCTTTGGCATCTATATAAATATTTTGGGTTTCTCCATTATTGATAAGGCGATGAATTTTGATAAAATTGTTTTGAATTTCTTTTTCATGCTCAAAAAAAACAATCCGAAAGTGTGCTTGCTTCCATGTATTCCATTCTTTAATAATACAATGAAACGTTGCAGTAGCTCGTATCCATTTTTTCACCGTTGGGTTATAGGGTATATTATAAGATGCTGAGCTTTGTAATTCTTTGTTTATTCTTATGAGCTTATTCGCACCATCACTAAAAGTATTTAGAGATGTATCTTTTTCAAAATGATTGGTATAAAGCAGGGTCTTATGTTTGGGAATACCATAAAAAACATGAGGATTATCGAGTAGTTTTTTGTCCTCATCAGTTCCATTCCAAGTACCTACTACTTTCCAAAAGTATTCTTTCGTTATTCCTGATACTTGAATATTGCCTGCATGGGCATGGTAGGTCCACCAAATATTGAGATAGGCAAAAAGCAGCATGGTTAAATACAATAAAATAGATGTCCATTTGATTTTTTGCAAATATTCTATCAGTAAACAAAAAGGAAAAGCCATTATGGGATAAGATTGCACCATAGCTCTACCCGCTGTGCCACCATAATCCCATATATCCCAAGCCATAACAATATATGCATTAATAAGTATAAAAAATACGATAGCTACAGCATGTTGCCCTTTGATAAGATAATAAATAATACCTAATATAGGCAGTATCATCATAGGACTATAACGCAACCAACCGCATGCATAGCTCATAGTGTAATTATAAACATGAGGTTTAAACCAACTAAAACCTTGCTTTTCATAACTATATACAAACCACTCATGTGCCACATACTTCCAATAAAGCATTTGAATAAAAAAGATTAAGAACACAAATAACAGCATGAGGAGATATTTCAAAACATGCTCTTGAATAAATCCGAATGGGCCTCTTAGGTTTTTAAGTGATCTAATATTCCAACAAAGAGGGATAAGGATAGACAGAATATCTGTAGGGCGTATAAGAGTAGCCAAGCCTACTAAAATACCTAAAACAATAGCTAAATAAAAATTAGGATTTTTATGAAATCGAATAGTACAATACAATATGAAACTATAAATGGTAAATAAAACATTATGCGTCATAGCCTGATCTATGCTGGAGTAATTTAAATAATTACTTCCTACAACATAGCACAGTAATAATAAAGCAACAGTACAGTCTTTAAAAAAAGTTAGTAGCACTTTCCTTAACACAAAAAGACCTAAAAAGGCATAAAGAAGCATACCTATGCCTATTGCCATCTGATACGGTGCAGAAAATCCATCGGCAGGAAAAGATGAATTTAAAAGACAATAACTATGTGCTATAAGAAAATAAGGAAGCATCATGATAGCTTGACCACTTGAATACTTCATTACATAGTTGCCAGAAGCTTGATGAAGAAATGCCTGCTGAAAGTCGGGAGTTGGAGCATAAGTAGTAAGTATGCTATCTTTAAAAGAACAATGCTTAATGTCTTTGTAAATAAAAAGTGCTGGCAGATACATATAGTAGCCCGAAACATCCCAACTTATTGTAGCTTCAGTTTTTGTTTGTTTCCATCTTGGATAAAAACAAAAAGCCGTGTATAACATTAATGCATAACAAAAAGACAAGGCAATAAAAGATACTTTGGAAGTCATTTTGCAATTAAGTAATTTATTATATATGTTTTGAAGATACCCTTCATGTTTCTATATCAAAGATAGATATAGAAAACACTACATGAGCTTTTATTATTGAACGGATTTGTGATTAGATTTTTTGTGGTTATTTTTTTTCAAAACTTTTAAAAGAAGTAGATATATAACTTAACGAAAATATTTTTTGCTTTAAGAAATTAACTATATTTTTCAACACTAAAATTTCACATATGAGTTTGTTTCTAAAGAAACCTTTGAATTTGCTATTGCAAGAAGCCGAAGATTCTGAAAAAGGATTAAAAAAAACATTGGGTAGCGGTTCTCTAATAGCATTAGGGATAGGCGCCATTATAGGTGCTGGTTTATTTTCTATTACAGGCACTGCAGCCGCAACCAACGCAGGCCCGGCCATTACTATTTCATTTATTATAGCTGCATTGGGATGCGCCTTTGCAGGCTTGTGCTATGCTGAGTTTGCAAGTATGATACCCATAGCTGGTTCGGCATATACCTATAGCTATGCTACCATGGGCGAATTTATAGCATGGATAATTGGTTGGGATTTGGTTTTGGAATATGCTGTAGGAGCAGCTACCGTGAGTATTAGTTGGAGTCGATATTTTAAAAAATTTTTAGAAGGCTTTGATATTCATCTTTCCGAAAAATTTATGTCTGGCCCATGGGATGGTGGCTATATTAACCTACCGGCAGTATGTATTGTAGTACTCATGAGCCTATTACTCATAAAAGGAAGCAAAGAAAGTGCTCGTTTCAATGCTTTTATAGTAGCACTTAAAATTTCAGTAGTACTTATTTTTATCATTTTAGGTTGGAGCTATATTCGTCAAGAAAATTACAATCCATATATTCCAGACAACAGTGGTGTATTTGGCGAATTTGGATTTAGTGGTATCATACGTGCTGCTGCAATTGTGTTTTTTGCATATATCGGATTTGACGCAGTGAGCACAGCTGCACAAGAAACTAAAAATCCTCGCAAAAGCATGCCTATTGGCATATTAGGCTCTTTGGCTATATGTACAGTACTCTATATATTATTTGCCCATGTCATGACTGGGGTTGCCAATTATCAATCGTTTGCTGGCAAAGACGGTATAGCTCCTGTAGCCGTAGCTATAGACCATATGGGTAAAATAGGACCTGATGGTGCTATTATTCCAGATTTCCCTTGGCTTAATAGAGCTATCATAATCGCTATATTGGCAGGGTACTCATCTGTGATAATGGTATTATTGATGGGACAAAGTCGTGTGTTTTTCTCCATGAGTAGAGATGGTTTAGTTCCTAAAGTATTTAGTGAAATACATACTAAACATCGAACACCTTATAGAAACAATTTATTGTTTATGCTATTTGTAAGCCTTTTTGCGGCATTTGTACCTGGCCATGTTGTAGGCGAAATGACGAGTATAGGAACCTTGTTTGCATTTATTTTGGTTTGTGTAGGAGTCATAGTACTTAGAAAAAATATGCCTAATGCACCACGTGCTTTCAGAACACCATTAGTGCCTTTAGTGCCTATACTAGGAATTATCACATGTTTATTTATGATGGTTTTTTTGCCTTTAGATACGTGGATACGATTGATAGTATGGATGGGAATCGGTATTCTTATTTATTTTGTTTATAGCAAAAAAAATTCTGTTTTAAGAAAAAACAATACGAGTGAAAAAGGGTAATTGATTTTTAAAGTAAAATTATTAGTTAAAAAAAAAATCCCCGTATTGTAAGACGAGGAAACTTAAATGTTTTCACAGCGGAATAATCCTTATTGTGAAAAGGTTCAAAATGTGATACAAATGTATAGCGCATTATTTGAATTTACAAAACCTTTTTTTTAAATATTGATGCGTACACTGGTTACGTAGTAAAAAAATAATTTTACATTTACTATTATTAAAAACATACACTATGAAAAAGAAAATTTTAGGATTAGACCTAGGTACTAACTCAATTGGATGGGCGTTAATTGACCAAGACTTTGAAAATAAACTTGGATTTATTTATGGAATGGGAAGCCGCATAATTCCAATGAGCCAAGATATTTTGGGGAAATTTGATAGCGGAGTATCTATTTCTCAAACAGCAGAACGTACAGGATTTAGGGGTGTAAGACGATTAAGAGAAAGACATTTGTTGAGACGAGAAAGATTACATAGAGTATTAAATATTTTAAATTTCTTACCTGAACATTATAGAAATCAAATTGATTTTGAAAAAAAATTAGGACAGTATAAAACCAATACTGAACCTAAATTGGTTTATGATGAGAACAACCTATTCATCTTTAAAACATCATTTGAGGAAATGGTAGCTGAATTTAAAAAAAGCCAACCTCAATTGTTCTACACCAAAGCTAATGGAAAAGAAACTCTTATTCCTTATGATTGGACTATTTATTATTTACGTAAAAAAGCACTAATCCAAAAAATTGAAAAAGAAGAATTGGCATGGTTGCTATTGAATTATAATCAAAAGCGAGGCTATTTTCAGTTGAGAGGTGAGGGAGAAGAAGAACTACCAAACAAAAAAGTTGAGTTTCATTCATTGAAAGTGGTTGACGTAACTGCAGATGGACAGCAAAAAGGGAAAACGGATATTTGGTATAACATCACTTTAGAAAATGGATGGATTTATAGACGTGCTAGTAAATTACCATTGTTTGATTGGAAAAACAAGACAAAAGAATTTGTTGTAAGTACTGACTTGAATGATGATGGTTCAGAAAAATTTGATAAAGATGGGAAAATAAAAAGAAGTTTTAGGGCTCCGGCTGAAACTGATTGGACACTGGTAAAAACTAAAACAGAACAAACAATAGACAAATCAGGCAAAACAGTTGGTCAATATATTTATGACACATTATTACAGAATCCTACTCAAAAAATAAATGGCAAATTGGTTCGTGTAATAGAACGAAAGTTTTATAAAAAAGAATTAGAAAAAATATTAAAAACTCAACAAACTTTTCATGCAGAATTGCAAGATGAAAAACTCTATAGAGATTGTATCGAGGAATTGTACACATACAATGAATCTCACCGGAAAAATATTTCAAACCGAAATTTTGTACATCTATTTTTAAACGATATTATTTTTTATCAACGACCATTAAAAAGTAAAAAATCGTTGATAAGCGATTGTAAATTTGAAAGTAGAAAGTATATAAAAAATGGTGTTGAGCAACACGAACCTTTAAAATGCATCGCTAAATCACATCCCTTATTTCAAGAATTTAGATTATGGCAATGGATAAAAAACTTGCACATTTTTGAAATTGAAAATGATGAATTTCCAATTACGGAACAGTTCTTAAAATCTGAGGAAGATTATGTACAACTTTTTGATTTTTTGAATGACAAAAAAGAAATTGAACAAGATATACTTATAAAGTTTTTATTAACTCCATTAAAATTAAAACAAAAAGAATTAAAGCAAGAAATTGAAAAATATCGCTGGAATTATGTGCAAGACAAATCCTATCCATGCAACACCACAAGATATCTAATGCTTACTAAATTAGATAAATGTAAAAATATTTCAGCTAACTTTTTGACAAAAGAAAACGAAGAACAACTTTGGCATATTTTATATTCTGTAAACAATAATGAAGAAATAGATCATGCATTAAAAAAATTTGCAAACAAACATGGACTTGAAAATAATTTTGTTGAGCAATTTAATAAGTTTCCTCCTCTTAAAAATGAGTATGGCAGTTATTCATACAAAGCTATTAAAAAACTTTTACCCTTGATGCGGATGGGAAAATATTGGAAGGAAGAAAATATTCACATAAAAACAAAAAATAGAATTGATAAAATAATTACTGGCGAATATGATGAAACTATAAAAAGCAGAGTTAGAGAAAAAGCCTTACATTTTTCTAATTTAAACCAGTTTAAAGGATTACCATTATGGTTAGTAAGCTACATAGTTTATGATCAACATGCGGAAGAAAGTAATCTTGAAATTTGGAAAACACCTCAAGATATTGAAGATTATTTAAAATCATTCAAACAACACTCACTTCGAAATCCGATTGTTGAGCAAGTAATTACCGAGACCTTGAGAGTAGTTAAAGATATTTGGAATCACTACGGAAATAGCAAAGAAAATTTCTTTGATGAGATTCACATTGAGTTAGGCAGAGAAATGAAGAATGACAAGAAAGAAAGGGAAAGACTAACAAAAGTTGTAACTGAAAATGAAAATACAAATCTTCGTATTAAAGCTTTATTGGCTGAAATGATGAATTACAAAGAAGTTGAAAATGTAAGACCTTATTCGCCTATGCAGCAAGAAATATTAAAAATTTATGAAGAAGGGGTATTAAATTCAGGAATAGAAATTGATGATGATATCTTAAAAATTAGCAAATCGGCTCAACCGAGTAAAGCGGATTTATTACGTTATAAATTATGGTTAGAACAAAAATATCGTTCGCCTTATACGGGTGATATTATTCCCCTTAATAAACTATTTACTCCTGACTATGAAATAGAACACATTATTCCACAAAGCAGATATTTCGACGATTCGTATAGCAATAAAGTAATTTGCGAAAGTGAAGTAAATAAAGATAAAGATAATTTACTGGCTTTTGAATATATTTCTAATAACGAAGGAAAAAAAATAGAATTGAGTGGTGGAAAGTTTGTAACACTTTTTACTACAGAACAGTTCCAAGAATTTATTAAAACCAATTATGTAAAAAATCATAATAAAAGTAAAAAACTCTTATTGCTTGATATTCCTGAAAAAATGATTGAGCGTCAAATGAATGACACCAGATACATCAGTAAGGAAGTGAAAAACATATTATCAAAAGTCGTTCGACAACAAAATGATAAAGACCAAGGAATTACGGCCAATAATTTGTTAAGCACCAATGGACAAATCACAGCAACACTGAAGCAGGATTGGGGCTTGAATGATATTTGGAATGAACTTATAGCACCTCGATTCGAACGCCTGAATGCTATGACAAATTCTAAAAACTTTGGTGATATAAACCCCAAAACTAATAAATTTTTACCTACTGTACCTATTGAACTGAGCAAAGGATTTAGAAAAAAACGTATTGACCATAGACATCATGCCTTGGACGCTTTAGTGATAGCATGTGCCACCAGAGATCATGTAAATCTTTTAAATAACCAATCCGCAAAATCTGATACAAAACGATATGACCTACAGCACAAATTACGACACACTGAAAAATGGACTGATAAAAATGGAAATATAAAAGATAAGTTTACTGAATTTAAAAAACCTTGGGAAAGTTTTACAAAAGATGCAAAAGAAAAATTAGAAACAATAGTAATTAGTTTTAAACAAAATCTCCGTGTAATAAACAAAACCGTCAATAAATATCAACGTTGGGAAAACGTAAACGGAACAATGGAAAAAGTAATAGCTACACAAACCAAAGGCGACAGCTGGGCAATACGAAAACCATTACATAAAGATACCGTTTCTGGCAAAGTTGTATTGCAACATGTAAAACTAGCAAAGGATAGAATATTAACTGCTACACGAAAAAACATAGATACTTCATTTAATTTAAAAACCATTGCAAGTATAACAGATACAGGCATACAGAAAATTCTTAAAAACTATTTGGAAATAAAAGGAGGGAATCCAGAAATTGTGTTTACGCAAGAAGGAATTGAAGAAATGAATAAAAACATTTCTCAATACAATGATGGTAAAAAACATCAGCCAATTGTGAAAGTAAGGATATATGAACAAGGAACTAAATTTAGTATTGGAAGCATAGGAAATAAAAATAAAAAATATGTTGAAGGTGCTAAAGGAACAAATCTCTTCTTTGCTATATACAAAGATGAAAAAGGCAAACGAAATTACACAACTATTCCATTTAACGAAGTAGTGGAAATACAAAAGCAAAGCGCCGAAAGAAAAGAAAAACCACAAAGCGTTCCATTAAAAAATGAAAAAGGAGATGATTTAATTTTCCATCTTTCGCCCAACGATTTAGTATATGTGCCAACTAAAGATGAAATAGAAGATGCAACTTTAATAGATTTTAGAAATTTGAATAAAGAGCAAGTGAATAGGATTTATAAATGTGTAAGTTTTAGTGGCAATCAATGTTTTTATGTAAAAAACGATGTAGCGACTTCTATTGTAAATAAGGTTGAATATTCTGCATTAAATAAATTAGAAAATTCAATTGAAGGCATACAAATAAAATCATGCTGTTGGAAAATAGAAATGGATAGATTAGGTCATATTACTAAAGTAATTAAATAACAAAACGAATTTATTATTTCATCAGACCTTCAAGGTTTTAAAAACCTTGAAGGTCTGATAAATGCAGAAACTAAAATATTATGTGCTCTATAGCTCAGCAATGAACTTTATAGATTAAATTAATATACTTGTATACCTTTAAAACAACCAGACCTTCAAGGTTTTAAAAACCTTGAAGGTCTGGGTCCCTTTTAGATAATATTACTATTTTTACTTCTTATAGCTAATAAAACGAATCCAATGTTACAAGCAGAGTTTATCTACCATATTTATAATCATGCCAATGGAAATGAAAACTTATTTAGAATTGATGAAAATTATCGTTATTTTTTAGAAAAATACAACTTTTACATCTCTCCTATTGCATACACCTATTGTTATTGTCTTATGCCAAATCATTTTCATCTATTAATAAAAATAAAACCCGTAAAAGATATTATTCAAAATTCAACATGGGAGAAGTTTCAATTAAATAAAAATATTCAACGTCTTGAAAGTATGCCAAAAGAAGAACTTTTTGCGAAATTCCTTTCGCAACAATTTAGTAATTTATTCAATTCATATTCAAAATCGTATAATAAAATGTATAATAGAAAAGGTTCATTATTTATACCAAGGTTTAAATTCAAACTAATAGATAATGAAAACTATTATACCAGAATAATACATTACATACATGCAAACCCAATACATCATAATTTTGTTACTAAAATAGAAGATTGGAAATGGTCTTCATATTCAAGTTTTTTTAGCGCAAAAAAAACACAACTAAACAAAAAAGATGTAGTTGATTGGTTTGGAAATATTGAAGAGTTTAAGTTGGCCCACAAAATGAATTATGACCTCTCCTTTGCAAATCTACTGGAATAAACAATCAATACTCTATTCATAAAACAGAAACTCAACTATTCTTTTTTTTTGATTTTTTTGTATATTTATTCAACCAAATCAACTTTACCATGATTAAGCGCACGCTTTATTTTGGAAATCCTACCTATTTAAGCACCCACTTAGAACAAATAGTAGTAAAACTAATTGATGATGATGAAAAGAAAACGCTTCCCATTGAAGACATTGGAGTTGTAATTCTCGATCATCAACAAATCACTATTAGCCAAGCACTCATAGCCAAATTGCTTGAAAACAATGTGGCACTCATTACCTGTGATACAAGTCATCATCCAACAGGCTTATTACTCAATTTAGATGGACACACACTCCAAAGTCAGAAATTTAAAGCACAGATAGAAGCAAGCAAACCCCTACTTAAACAATTATGGCAACAGACTATAGTAGCAAAAATTGAAAACCAATCTGCATTGCTACAAAATCTTGGTTTAGAAACTAAAAATATGAGACGTTGGATAAATGAAGTAAAAAGTGGCGATTCAACAAATAGAGAAGCACGAGCTGCAGTTTATTATTGGAAAAATATTTTTTCTCAATTCCCTAATTTCATACGTGACCGCTATGGTGAGGCGCCTAATAACCTTCTCAATTATGGCTACGCTATCTTACGCGCCATAGTGGCCAGAAGTATAGTTGGGAGTGGCTTATTACCAACTTTAGGCATACACCACCGAAATCAATACAATGCATATTGTTTGGCAGATGATATTATGGAACCTTACAGACCATTTGTAGATAAATTAGTTGTGAATATTATTGATAAGAATGGGCTTTTTTTAGAATTAGGTACTTCCATGAAAAAAGAGCTATTGCAGATTCCTACTCTCGATGTGAAGATAGACGGTCAATCAAGCCCTCTGATGATAGCCGTACAGCGTACTACAGCTAGTTTATCCAAATGCTTTGAAAAGGAATCAAGAAAAATCCTTTATCCAATATTAACTAATTAAAAGAAATTTCATTTCGAACAATAAAATTTAATAGCAGTGCATTATAAACTATGCAAGAACGTTTTAATCAATATAGAATCATGTGGGTACTAGTGTTTTTTGACTTACCAACCGAAACAAAATCTGATAGAAAAATTGCGAGCGATTTTCGAAAAAGGATACTCAAAGATGGATTTACGATGTTTCAATTTAGTATTTATTTGAGGCATTGCCCAAGCAGAGAAAATGCTGAAGTTCATATAAAAAGAGTAAAAAAAATATTACCTGAAAAAGGTCATATAGGCATTATTAGTATTACTGATAAACAATTTGGAGATATGGAGATTTATTTTGGTAGAAAAGCTATCAGCGCAAACCCTCCTAGTCAACAATTAGAAATGTTTTAGGAACAATAAATAATATCTGCTTTGCAAGAATGCATAAAAAAAGGAATTAGATTTTATTTTCTAATTCCTTTTCAATTCTTTGATTTTCAATGACTTGCATACATTCTGTTGTGTAAGACTAAGTCAAAGATACATTTTGAAACCTTTTCACAACTTGGGCAACCGTATTGTGTGCTTACGGTTAGTTGTGTAAGACTAAGTCAAAGATACATTTTGAAACCTTTTCACAACCTTTGAGGTTGATGATTGTTTCTTTGTCAGGTTGTGTAAGACTAAGTCAAAGATACATTTTGAAACCTTTTCACAACTGCAAATTGTTTGAAGTGTTGTTTTTGTTGGTTGTGTAAGACTAAGTCAAAGATACATTTTGAAACCTTTTCACAACTCCCAATACAAGTGTATAAACTTCAACGAAGTTGTGTAAGACTAAGTCAAAGATACATTTTGAAACCTTTTCACAACCTGTAAGAAATTTTTCACCTGCGTTTTCCAAGTTGTGTAAGACTAAGTCAAAGATACATTTTGAAACCTTTTCACAACTTACTGGTTATGAACTCGTTGAATGTAATGTTGTGTAAGACTAAGTCAAAGATACATTTTGAAACCTTTTCACAACTTACTGGTTATGAACTCGTTGAATGTAATGTTGTGTAAGACTAAGTCAAAGATACATTTTGAAACCTTTTCACAACTTGTTTCTTGTTCATTTAATTGTAACTTTCGTTGTGTAAGACTAAGTCAAAGATACATTTTGAAACCTTTTCACAACTCTTTGAGAAACCATTCTTTGATTTCATCAGTTGTGTAAGACTAAGTCAAAGATACATTTTGAAACCTTTTCACAACTACTTTCTATCAATTTCTTGCAATCCAAGGTTGTGTAAGACTAAGTCAAAGATACATTTTGAAACCTTTTCACAACTCTTCTGGTTATAACTTTCAACTAAACTGTTGTGTAAGACTAAGTCAAAGATACATTTTTTAAACCTTTTCACAACTTGTTTCAAGTTCATTTAATTGTAACTTTCAGCGTTGTGTAAGACTAAGTCAAAGATACATTTTGAAACCTTTTTCACAACTTCTTGAGAAACCATTCTTTGATTTCATCAGTTGTGTAAGACTAAGCCAAAGATACATTTTGAAACCTTTCACAACTGGATCCTATGCTCTTAATGCAAGTACATGGTTGTGTAAGACTAAGTCAAAGATACATTTTGAAACCTTTTCACAACTAGCCATTTGTTGTAGTGATTTAGGCTTCTGTTGTGTAAGACTAAGTCAAAGATACATTTTGAAACCTTTTCACAACGAAAATCTACATTGGTATTTTTGAGCATATGTTGTGTAAGACTAAGTCAAAGATACATTTTGAAACCTTTTCACAACACATTTTAGGGTTACTCATAATTAAAGCACGTTGTGTAAGACTAAGTCAAAGATACATTTTGAAACCTTTTCACAACTTTGTTAGCATTGTCGGTTCTGCTTTATCCGTTGTGTAAGACTAAGTCAAAGATACATTTTGAAACCTTTTCACAACTGTAACAAGTGATGGGGCTGATTTAACATCGTTGTGTAAGACTAAGTCAAAGATACATTTTGAAACCTTTTCACAACCTATCAAGGATAGCTGTTTTTGACTTTGCGTTGTGTAAGACTAAGTCAAAGATACATTTTGAAACCTTTTCACAACTATCTTGGCTATCACTGTTATATTTATCTTGTTGTGTAAGACTAAGTCAAAGATACATTTTGAAACCTTTTCACAACTATCTTTACAAAATTACCTTCAATTTATAAGTTGTGTAAGACTAAGTCAAAGATACATTTTGAAACCTTTTCACAACTAATATACGTAAATGTGTCAGCGTTTAGTTGTTGTGTAAGACTAAGTCAAAGATACATTTTGAAACCTTTTCACAACAGCTCATAATTTCGGTGCGCATTACCCGAAGTTGTGTAAGACTAAGTCAAAGATACATTTTGAAACCTTTTCACAACTAACACGAAATAACATTGATTCCGACAACGGTTGTGTAAGACTAAGTCAAAGATACATTTTGAAACCTTTTCACAACTTCAAGCATGAGATTATGTATATCACGTAAGTTGTGTAAGACTAAGTCAAAGATACATTTTGAAACCTTTTCACAACCAGGCTAAGATTACGGGTTGCATTGACAGGTTGTGTAAGACTAAGTCAAAGATACATTTTGAAACCTTTTCACAACCAAGACAGCAATAGGGAGCAAGCGATTTCCGTTGTGTAAGACTAAGTCAAAGATACATTTTGAAACCTTTTCACAACTATTGTATTATTCATTATCTATCACATATGTTGTGTAAGACTAAGTCAAAGATACATTTTGAAACCTTTTCACAACTAAATTTTACAGGCAATGAAGTTGTAAGTAGTTGTGTAAGACTAAGTCAAAGATACATTTTGAAACCTTTTCACAACTGAGGTTGCTACTCATTTAAGAGATTGGGTGTTGTGTAAGACTAAGTCAAAGATACATTTTGAAACCTTTTCACAACTTGACCATGCTTCATCGCTGGCGTTGATATGTTGTGTAAGACTAAGTCAAAGATACATTTTGAAACCTTTTCACAACTGAAAACCAACACGTAAAAAGAGTTGAAAGTTGTGTAAGACTAAGTCAAAGATACATTTTGAAACCTTTTCACAACGGGCTGCTGATTCTGAGTATGTGCAAACAGGTTGTGTAAGACTAAGTCAAAGATACATTTTGAAACCTTTTCACAACTCCTTCTGTGCATTGAAGTTTAGCACCGTTGTTGTGTAAGACTAAGTCAAAGATACATTTTGAAACCTTTTCACAACTTCAGAATCGTTAAAATCTCGATTTTCCGTAGTTGTGTAAGACTAAGTCAAAGATACATTTTGAAACCTTTTCACAACTAGAGAAATCTTCTACGCTTTCAATCTCGGTTGTGTAAGACTAAGTCAAAGATACATTTTGAAACCTTTTCACAACTGTTATTGGTTCGTATGTTATAGACTCCGAGTTGTGTAAGACTAAGTCAAAGATACATTTTGAAACCTTTTCACAACGCTTTTATCAGCAATGTATGGGAACACATGTTGTGTAAGACTAAGTCAAAGATACATTTTGAAACCTTTTCACAACTTGTATTAAATGACCTATTCCCGTAGTCCAGTTGTGTAAGACTAAGTCAAAGATACATTTTGAAACCTTTTCACAAGGAATTCAAAGACGATTTAAACAATAGCCCTAAATGAAGAATGCTTTATTCCTAAGCTGTCAAATTTTGTCTGATGATATTGAGTGCGCCTCCTGCTTTAAACCATTCTATTTGTTGTTGATTGTAAGAATGATTTACTTGTATGGTTTCGCTACTACCGTCGGCATGATGAAGTTGCATTTGCAAAGCCTTTCCTGGCTCCATAGCTACAAGACCATCTATATCAATAGTATCATCTTCTTGTATCTTATCATAATCGGCTTTGTCATTAAAGGTCAATGCCAACATACCTTGTTTTTTCAAATTGGTTTCATGTATTCTTGCAAATGATTTTACAAGCACTGCTCTAACACCCAAATGTCTTGGTTCCATAGCGGCGTGCTCTCTACTACTACCTTCTCCATAGTTTTCATCGCCAACTACTATACTTCCAATTTGATTAGCTTTGTATGCTCGTTGTACTAATGGAACACTAGCATATTCTCCAGTCAATTGATTTTTGACACTATCTGTTTTTTCATTAAAAAAATTGACAGCACCTATGAGCATATTATTACTTATATTATCCAAATGTCCTCTAAATTTTAACCATGGGCCTGCCATAGAAATATGGTCGGTTGTGCATTTCCCTTTTGCTTTGATTAATAATTTTAGTCCTTTCAAATCGCTACCTTCCCAAGGTGCAAATGGATCTAAAAGTTGCAGGCGTTTGCTATCGGGGCTTACTTTTACTTGTACAGAAGTGCCATCTTCAGCTGGTGCTATAAAACCAGCATCTTCCACCGCAAATCCGTTTTTGGGCAAGTCATCGCCGCTTGGCGCATCCAATTTGACTTGTTCTCCCTTATTATTTGTAAGAGTATCTTCTAAAGGATTAAATCCTAAGTCGCCTGCTATAGCCAATGCGGTTACTATTTCAGGGCTTGCTACAAAAGCATAGGTATTGGGATTACCATCTGCTCGCTTTGCAAAATTTCGATTGAACGAATGTATAATAGTATTTTTTTCTTGTTTTTCGGCACCCATTCTATTCCACATACCAATACAAGGTCCACATGCATTAGCAAATATATTGGCTCCAATATTTTCATATACGCCCAAAATACCATCTCGTGCTGTTGTATATCGAATTTGTTCAGAACCTGGGTTTATATTAAATTCTGCATTTACGGTTAATCCTTTTTCGCCTACTTGTTTTGCTATGCTAACGGCCCTCGACAAATCTTCGTAGCTACTGTTTGTACAGCTTCCTATCAAGCCTACAGATATTTTTTCGGGCCAATTGTTTGCTTGCAATGCCTCTTTCATTTTGCTTATTGGTGTAGCCAAATCGGGTGTGAAAGGCCCATTGATATGGGGTTCTAAGGTATCTAAATTGATTTCATAAACTTCATCAAAATATTTTTCGGGTTCGGCATAGCATGCGGCATCGCCTGTGAGATATTCTTTTATTTCATTGGCTGCATCAGCTACATCAGCTCTGCCAGTTGCTCTCAAATATCTTTCCATACTTTCATCATATCCAAAAGTAGAAGTAGTAGCTCCTATTTCGGCACCCATATTACAAATAGTTCCTTTACCTGTGCAACTCAATGATTGAGCACCCTCGCCAAAGTATTCTACTATGGCATTGGTACCCCCTTTTACCGTCAATATACCGGCTACTTTGAGTATCACATCTTTGGCCGAAGCCCACGCATTTAATTTCCCAGTTAGTTTTATTCCTATAAGCTTAGGCATCATCAATTCCCATGGTAGTCCTGCCATTACATCGCATGCGTCGGCACCACCTACACCAATGGCCACCATGCCCAAACCACCTGCATTAACCGTATGCGAATCGGTACCTATCATCATGCCACCAGGAAATGCATAATTTTCTAATACTATTTGATGTATGATACCAGCACCGGGTTTCCAAAAACCGATACCATATTTATTACTTACTGATGATAAAAAATCAAATACCTCTTTACTTTCTTCGTGGGCAAATGCCAAATCAGTTTTAGCATCGTTTTTGGCCATAATCAAATGGTCGCAGTGAACTGTAGAAGGCACGGCTACTTGGCTTCTGCCAGCCTGCATAAATTGTAAAAGAGCCATTTGTGCTGTAGCATCTTGCATAGCTACCCTATCTGGATTAAAATCTACATACGATTTTAAACGAGGAAAATCGCTTAAGTTTACATGCTCATCCAAATGACTATAGAGTATTTTTTCTGCCAAGGTTAAGGGCCTACCAAGTTTTTCTTTAGCAGCTTTTACTTTTTCAGGTATTGATGCATATACCTTTTTAATCATTTGAATATCGAATGCCATACAAGTATTATTTTATAGTTTATAGTTACTTTTTTTGAATGTGGTGCGAATTTACAAAAAAAGCCTTGAATAGTATTCAAATTCATATCAGGATTATTGAATTTATGAATTCATTATAATCAAATTTCTTACTACAAATAATATTGTTGTTTAATCTTTACTCCGCAGGTTGTGTCCTCTCAAAACTCACTATTTTCATTATTTGAATTGTTTGTAGGAACACTTGCCAAGGATGAGAATCATATAAATAATAAACCCAAGTTATGTAAGTAAATTACTCCTTTTCGGTTGTTCTATAGCATTTCTTGAGTAAATTCAACAAGCATTGTTGAATCAAAAAAGAATATTAAACAAATTTTTAATTATTTGTCGAAAAGTTGGCTTTTCTTTTTTCTAAAAAAGCACTTACACCTTCTTTCATATCGGCTGTATCGAAGCACTCTCCAAAGGCTTGTATTTCTACATTATAACCATCAGCACGTCCGGCAGCATTAATACTTTTAATTAATTTACCAATAGCCATTGGCGATTTTGTATTGATAATACTTAGTATCTTTTTGGTATGTTCTAATAAAGTTTCTGCAGTAGTAACATGATTGACAAGTCCTATTTGCAAGGCTTCATTGGCATCTGGCATATGTGTGGTCATACACAATTCCATAGCCTTGCCCTTGCCTACTAAGGCGGTTAAACGCTGTGTACCACCATAGCCTGGTATAAGGCCTAAGTTGACTTCGGGTTGTCCAAATTTCGCATTTTCGGCTGCAACTCTAAAATGACAGCTCATTGCCAATTCACATCCACCGCCCAAAGCAAAACCGTTGACAGCAGCTACTATTGGTTTAGGACAATTTTCTATTTTATCAAAAACCTCTTGTTGTCCTTTTTGAGCTAAGGCTGCACCTTGTTCTTTTGAAAGCGAAATAAATTCTGTGATGTCGGCACCAGCTACAAATGCTTTGGCACCTGCACCTGTTATAATTGCCGATTTGATTTCATTATTTTGTATTACTTCATCAATAGCTTTGCTCAAATCATTGATAACGTCTTTGTTTAGCGCATTCATTTTGTCTGGTCTATTAATTGTAATAGTTGCTATTTGCTCTTCTATCGAAAAAAGTAAGGTGTCGAAATTCATGTTGTTTATTATTTAGATTGTTTAATGTTTTCTTTAATATAATTGGCTATATCAGCTGTAGAAGTGCCAGGATTAAACAACTGCCCTACTCCCAACTGATTTAATTTTTGTTGATCTTCTTCAGGAATTATACCACCACCTGTAACCAAAATATGAGATAATTCTTTTTCTTTAAGTAAATCCATCAGTTTTGTAAAAACAGTCATATGGGCACCCGACAATATACTAACACCTATGGCATCTACATCTTCTTGCAAAGCTGCTTGTACTACCATTTCTGGTGTTTGTCTTAGTCCAGTATAGATTACCTCCATGCCAGCATCGCGCAAAGCCGAGGCTATTACTTTAGCACCTCTATCGTGACCATCAAGACCAATTTTTGCAATTAATACCCGTATCGGACGATTCATTTTCTTAAAAAATTCTGGCAAACCTAAGATTATATTATGACTTTTTGCTTTTGAAACGAAGTATTTTTACTAAGCTAAATAAAATCAGAACAATCAAGATACCACTTCTTGCTATATGCCAGCTGTGTTTATTTGGATTGCTACGATATACTTGATAGTTTAATTTTTTTAGAAATAATCGTTTTGTTTTTTCTAAAAAAGAAATAGTATGGTATGAAGCCAAATTGGGATTTAAGTAAATATAATAATCCGTTTCGTAATCAAAATTTTTAGACAATTTAAGTCGGTATTCGGCCCAACTATTACTATGAATGTCATTGTGAATGAATGCATTTTGATTTTTCTTAGGAAGTATTTGCTGTACATCGTGCTGCGATAATGCTTTCCCATTTTTTTCTACATAATTGATACGATGTGTTAAATCGGTATAGACCCAATGCTTAATAGAAGGTATGTAAGTTTCATTAAACACATGTCTATCGTACTTATTCTTGCATTCTATTTCGCGAGTGATAAGTCCTTGTGAGCGAGCAAAAAATGCAAAAAGGCTACTAAATTGTGTACAATATAGTTCTGCATCATGGTGCAATAAATATTGATATTGTTGACAAGCCTGCATTTTAAATAAGGTATCAGGAGGGTTTCCAAGTCGATGATAAAATGCGTTTAATAAAAAAGAACCTATCTTATTTATTTTTTCTAATTCCGAATCTTGCGCCACTATTCCCATACTATCATTGGCTATTTGCTTAGCCCATAGCACATCGGATATATTGTAAATGCTATCTGCATGTTGCCAGTGTATTGTATATTGATCTTGAATATCATAAATTTCTTGGTAACTATGGGCTGGCAATAAAGCTTGCTTACTACCCAAAATAAGCAATATCAAAAAAAATAAGAATAAACAAAAATAGAGCCAACGCATAGTTAGTAATATAGACAAATTTATTGTGTAAATTTGCAAACATTTCAAAAAACATGTTAGATATACCTCAAAAACATATTGACGAAAGTAAACAAGGCCAATCTGTACAATCATTTATCAATGACGATGCAGATCAAAAATATTATATAGAAAGCTATGGTTGCGCTATGAATTTTAATGATAGTGAAATTGTTGCTTCTATTTTGCATGAAAATAATTATGGCTCTACGACAAATCCTGAAAATGCCGATTTGATTTTAATCAATACATGTTCTATTCGCGAAAAAGCAGAACAAACGATACGACATAGACTAAAGCATTTTAAAGGTATAAAACGAAGAAATAAAAAACTCCTAATAGGCATATTAGGTTGCATGGCTGAACGCCTTAAAGAAAATTTGTTAGAAGAAGAACAACTGGTAGATATAGTAATAGGCCCAGATGCATACCGCTCCTTACCCAATTTAATAGCCGAAGCACATGGTGGGCAAAAAGCGGTAAATGTATTGCTTAGTAGAGAAGAAACCTATGGCGATATAAGCCCTATACGTTTGGATGCAAATGGTGTTAGCAGCTTTGTAAGTATTATGCGAGGTTGTAATAATATGTGCAGTTTTTGTGTTGTACCATTTACTAGAGGGAGAGAACGAAGCAGAGATGCCTATTCTATAGTAGCCGAATCAAAACAATTGTTTGAAGATGGCTACAGAGAAATTACCTTATTGGGTCAAAATGTAGACAGCTACAGATGGCAACGTGAAGATGGAAATGAGATAGTAACTTTTGCGCAGTTGTTGGAAAAAGTAGCTTTAATTAGTCCGCTTTTAAGAATACGGTTTAGCACATCACATCCAAAAGATATAACAGACGATGTGTTATACACCATGGCAAAGTATAAAAATATTTGCAATTATATTCATCTGCCTTTGCAAAGTGGTAGTACTCGTATATTACAACAAATGAATCGTACTTATACAAAAGAATGGTATTTACACAAAGTAAAACGCATTCGAGAAATTATTCCTGATTGTGGTATTAGTACTGATATTATAACCGGATTTTGTGGCGAAACGGAAGACGATCATCAAGAAACGATAGCTGTAATGCAGGAAGTAAAATTTGACTTGGCTTATATGTTTGGCTATAGCGAACGCCCAGGCACATTGGCAGCCCGTCGCTATAAAGATGATATACCTCAAGAAGTAAAAATGAGCAGGCTCAATGAAATTATTGCTATACATAGAGAACATAGCAATGAGAGTAATATTAAAGAAATTGGAAAAATTTTAGATGTATTGGTAGAAGGGCCTTCTAAGAAAAATGAAGATGAATGGTGTGGTCGTTCTGATAACAATAAGATGGTTATATTTCCAAAAAAACATGCTGAAAAAAATCAATATATACGAGTTCAGATTAACTCTTGTACATCGGGCACGCTGCGTGGTGAAATCATAGACAACTAAACAAGATGAATGCTAACACATGAAATATCTGATTGTAGGACTTGGTAATATAGGATTTGAATATGTAGAAACACGGCATAATATTGGCTTTGATGTAGTTGATGTGTTGGCCAATAAACATGAAGCCCATTTTAGAACTGACCGCTTAGCCGATGTATGCGAAATGAAATACAAAGGGAGAACACTTCTCTTAATCAAACCATCTACTTATATGAATTTGAGCGGCAGAGCTTTTAAATATTGGATGGATAAAGAAAAAATATCTATAGTAAATACATTAACGATAGTTGATGATTTGGCCTTTGACTTAGACACACTAAAAATAAGAGAAAGCGGAAGCAGTGGAGGGCACAATGGTCTTAAAAGCATAGAAGAATCTATAGGAACTAAAGCATATCCAAAACTAAGATTTGGAATAGGCAATCGCTTTGCCAAAGGCAAACAAGTTGACTATGTTTTAGGAAAATGGAAAGACGATGAAATACCCTTAGTCAATATTAAAGTGCAAGCTTGTGTAGAAATTATAGAATCTTTTTGCACCATAGGTTTAAGTCGCACAATGAATTTATACAATCAAAAAAAATATAGTTTATGAGCATTTATTGTATAGGTCGAAATTATGTAGCGCATATTGAAGAACTAAAAAATGAGATACCTTCATCTCCCGTTATTTTTTCAAAACCAATATCGAGTATTTTACCCAAAGGACAAGCATTTGAATACCCCACATTTACTAAGGATATACACTATGAATGTGAGTTAGTACTTCGCATAGGAAAAAGTGGCAAGGCTACTACCTTAGAAGAAGCCAACACTTTTTATGATGCCTATACCTTAGGCATAGACTTTACAGCTCGAGATTTGCAGCAAAGATTAAAAGAAAAAGGACTCCCTTGGGATATTGCTAAAGGTTTTGATGGTGCTGCTATATTAGGAGATTGGAAAACATTTGAAGATAAAAAGAAACCATTTGCTTTTTCTTTTTATCAAAATGATATACTCAAACAAGAAGGTAACAGTGAATTGATGATTTATTCATTTGAACAAATGATATGCGAATTGTCTGTTTATTTTACATTACAAAAAGATGATATACTTTTTACTGGTACGCCACACGGTGTAGGCCCTATAGCCAAAGGCGATGTATTGCAAGGATTTATAGAAAATGAATCCCTCTTTTTGGTACACGTTATATGATTATTTTTTTCGAGGTTTGGGTTTACAAGCAGCCGTGTACTTAAAAATTCCCAAAGCATCCTGTATAACCCAACTAGCCATATACAAACCAAACAATGCAGGAATATAAGATATGGTACCATAAAAAGAACGTTTATAATTAGTACCATCTGTTTCTTTTATGGATTCTCTTGCTGGAGGTTCATCCGAAAATACTGTCATAACATTATCAAAAACTTCTTCTTTTCGCAATCGCTTACGAATATAAAAAGCAAATGGACACATGTGTGTTTTGGACAAATCAGCATATTGAATACGTGTCGGATCTACTTTGCCACCGGCACCCATGCTACTAATAATTTTACAACCTTTGGCTTTGGCAGCTTTTATCAATAAAAGTTTGGGCGTTATAGAATCTATACAATCCAAAACATATTCAAATGGCTGACTGTTGACTAAGGCTATTGTTTCTTCTGGATTTATAAATTGATTAATGCTTATTAAATTGATTTCAGGGTTTATATCTCTTATTCTTTTTTCCAACCACTCGGCTTTACTAACTCCTACTGTACTATGCATAGCTTGCAATTGCCTGTTGGTATTTGTAATATCTACAGTATCACCATCTACTATTGTCATATGACCAACACCTGAGCGTGCTATAAATTCGGCAGCAAAACTCCCAACACCACCTAAGCCTACTATGAGTACATGTTTATTTTTTAAGGTATCGATGCCTTTATCACTTACTAATAAAGCTGTTCGTTCAAGCCATTTGGGTATTGTATTCATTGCGTTGTAAAAAAATCAAAAATATTAGAAAAAAACTAAACGAATGAATTTAATATCTTGCTCGAATAAAGTAATTTTACGAATGAAGTACTTTATAGTATACTTGTTATTGATACCTTTTTTATCGAATGCTCAAAAAGTATCATCGTGTTTACAAATCAATCAAGATGTTCAATGGGATTATTTAGGTCCTACAAATACTGAAGAAGAAATTGGCAATCAATATCAAGGCGCACTCAAATGTGTATCTGTAAATCCTAACAATTCTTCTGAAATTTTTATTGGGTCTTTTACTGGCGGGTTGTTCCACACTATAGATAGAGGTCAGCATTGGTCATGTTTAACAGATGCTATAGATTATCCCATCATAGGTGTAAATGATTTAATTGTAGATTATTCAAAAAAACCATATACGATTACAATAGCAACAGGCGCTTCAGAAATTTGGTTTGACTTTCCTACGCTTGGTATATTTAGAAGCTATGATGGCGGCTTAACATGGAAAAATAGTTTACCAATAGAAGATGAAAAAAGTATTTTGTATGAAGAAGTTCAACATTTTTCTTTGTCTGCTGATAGCTCGCTATGGTTTGCACATACGCCCAAAGACATTCTCTACTCACAAGATGATGGCGAACATTGGTCTAAATTATTTTCAATAAAACTTTATCCTGATTTTTATGAAAACAATGACTATAAAATCAATTCCATCTTATACAATGAGATTACTAAATCATTATACTTTACAACACTTACGCACGACACCAAAATCGCTAATAAAAATAGTTATAAAAATGAGTGCGACATCATAAGAATTACAAATTTTGAAAGCAATCCAGAAATAAATAAAATAACAACTCAGGTTAAAAAGAGCGATGATGCAATGACACAAACTAATACTTCTGTATTTAAATTGGTCGGTTTCAATAAGACTCAAGGAATTATTCAACGTAGCTATCAAAACAGTTCACATACTAATTTTTATACTTTGGATTTTGCGACCGAACAAATTACTCATGTCATACAGCAACGAGGTAGTGCTGTTAGTCAGGAAAGTATTTTTTGGCGTCATGGACTTTGCGTCAATCCGGCAAACCCTGCCATTGTTTATTTTGCTGGCAATCTATTATATAAATCTTTAGATAGTGGCAAAACATTTCGTGCTATGTATAGCTATAGTTATGGTGCTAACCATGTGCCACACGCTGATATTCGATATATGCAAATAAGCAAAGCAAGCAAAAATGGCGAACATGATGAGCTCTATCTATGTACCGACGGAGGCTTGTCTTATAGTAAGAATGGGGGCGAATCATTTGTAAGTTTAAACGGGCAATCGCTATCCATTACACAATTTTATGGTTTAGGCTCTTCTCCTTTTTCGGGCATCATAAGTGCTGGTGCACAAGACAATTCTATTATGAGTTATGACCCCAAAATAAAGAAATGGTATTTTGAAAATCAAGGCGATGGATATGATGTAGCATATTCACAAACCACACCTGGCTGGGCTATAGGGCAATATAACTTTTTGACAAATCAATATACATTTAACGACAAAGTACCATTTACTAAAAGTAGCAATTTGAGCGTTTCGCACAAAGGTGTCAATACGAGTAATCTGTATGCGCATCATGAAGGACACTTTTACTTTGCAGATAATAAAGTAAATATTCTCTATAGAGATAGTAGCCGTTGGATAACTTCACAAACTGTTTTTGAACACGATATATTAGCCATGGCAGTAGCGCCTACTAATAGTCAGCTTATATATATATCTGGTTTGTGGAGCGGATTAGCAAAAAGTAGCGATGGAGGTAGAACATTTGAACATTTTCCAAAAAATATTTTAGTAGATGGACAATCTACTGAGCTCAATAGAATCCATTCTATTTGTATATCTCCATACAATGAAAACGAAGTGTGGCTTGGGTTTGGCTATATGAGTAATTATAATAGTTTTTGCCATAGTGGCTTACGAATTATTTATAGTAGCGATGGAGGCAAAACATGGACTAACCAATCTGCTGGCCTATCTCCTTTTGCGATAGCTGATATTAAATATATTGAAGGTAGTTCTGGATCGCTCTTAGCTGCAAGCCCTATGGGTATTTTTTTTAAAGAAAATGAATTTACACCTTGGGTTTTATGGGGAAATAATTTACCAAAATCTATTATAACTGAAATTGACATTAATTATTGTAGAGGAAAAATAATAGTATCTTCTTATGGCAGAGGACTTTGGGAAAGCGACTTACCTTTAATAAAAAAACCAAAACAAATTCTCATTAAAAAAAATACTACATATAGGCTATCAAAAAAAATAGACGAAATGACTTGTCATGAAGATATAAAAATAAAAAACTGTAAAACACTCACGATAGATTGTGTATTACACATGGCCAAAGGAAAAAAAATATATGTCAAAGACAAAAATCAAGTAGTACTGACAGAGCGTGGAAAAATAGTGAATGAATGTGGCGAAAATTGGGGAGGTATAGTTGTCTATTAATAATCAGCATTGTTTTCTATTACAAAAACGCCCAAACTATCATCTGATAGAGACCCTAAATTGCCTTTTAGATACATTGTATAAAACTTACCTGCATGCAACTCTATACTTGGCTGCGTATAAACTATTTGAGATGTAGAAGCATCTTGAATGCTAAAGTTTTGAAAACCTGCAAGAATATCTTGAAATGAGGTATAATCGCCATTATTCAAATTGGAAGCCAATGGAGCTAAAGAACCAGAACTTAAAACATGAATACTGGGCATATTATTTGATAAATGCAAAAAACGAACTTTTGCCATAGAGCCATTTGGGGTTATATAATTATCATCAATAATTTTATGCTGTATTGTATTGGCCGAATCATATACAATTAATGAATAGGATTTTTCAAAATCAATTTGTAGCGTGACAGTGTCCAAAATATTATTGTTGACATCGCGTATATCTATCAAATGTTTTCCAGTTATATAATCTCTATACAAACTATAATTCAAATATTGAATAGCGGTATTGTAAACCTGCTCATAATCTGCAAAAATATTGACTCCTCCCGAAAGGTAAGAAGCATTTATAACTCTCAATCTTCCAGTATTAGTATCTACCTTGTTAGGTTCACACGCCAAAATAGTACACATAACAATAAAAAGTGCTGGGATAAAAAATTTCTTCATGTAGTAAAAATAATTTTTTTATTCTATATGTTCACGAATTTCGATAAATCATTTGATTTATACTATCAAAAAATAGGTTCAAGTTGCATGCTCACTTCAAAGTGCATTTAGTTTGTTTATACTATCTTTGGCACTTTACAAAAAATGGATAAAAAACTACTCACAAGGGCTTATAGATGTATGATGACTGCCAATGCAATGGCTGATATTTATGAAGAAAATAGACCCCTATGCAAGTATGTACATAGTACTTCAAGAGGTCATGAAGCCATACAGTTAGCCTTAGGATTTCAATTAAAACCACAAGATTATGTTAGCCCTTATTATCGCGATGAAAGCATTATGTTGGGCATGGGCTGGCGACCCTATGAAATGATGTTGCAATTATTAGCAAAAGCTGATGATCCTTTTACTGGAGGTAGAGAGTATTACAATCATCCAAATAGCAAACGAGAACAATATCCTAAAATTATACACCAAAGTAGCGCTACTGGCATGCAAGCTGTACCTACCACAGGCATAGCACAAGGCATACAATATAAAGAGCAAGCAGGCTGGAACTCCGAAGATGAAAAACCAGTAGTTGTTTGCTGTTTTGGCGATAGCAGTGTAACTGAAGGCGAAGTAAGCGAAGCCTTTCAATTTGCAGCACTCAAACAATTGCCAATTATTTATCTCGTTGAAGACAATGATTGGGGTATAAGTGTTAGTAGCTATGAAGCTCGTACTATGAATGCCTACGAATTTATTGAAGGCTTCAAAGGTATAGAACGACTACAAGTAGATGGAAGCGATTTTGAAAAAAGTTATGAATGCATTGAAAATGCCATACATTATGTTCGAAATGAAAGAAAACCAATTTTAGTACATGCTATAGTGCCACTTTTAGGACACCATACGAGTGGTGTACGAAAAGAATGGTATAGAGGAGAAGAAGATTTAGCAAAACACGAACAAAACAATCCTGTACGAAAACTAAAAGAAAAACTAATCAGTATTGGTATTAGCATAGATGAATTAGAAAATATAGAAAAAGAAGAAAGAGCATTCATAAAACGAGAATTTGAAGAAGCAGTAGCAGCAGCAGAACCTTTACCATCTAGCGTTGAAGATTTTGTTTTTGTAGAAACTCCTATTCAAGAAGAAAAAGGTATAAGAGTGCCTGCACAAGGCGAAAAAGTAGTAATGGTAGATGCCGCCTTGCATGCTATAGAAGAAATTATGCGCGAGCATCCTGAATGTATATTTTATGGACAAGATGTAGGCAAACGTTTAGGGGGTGTATTTAGAGAAGCAGCTACACTTGCCGATAAATTTGGCGACAATAGAGTTTTTAATACTGCTATTCAAGAAGCATATATCATTGGTAGTACCATAGGCATGAGTGCAGTAGGTCTTAAGCCTATCGTAGAAGTTCAATTTGCCGATTATATTTATCCTGGCATCAATCAGTTAGTAACTGAAATTTCAAAATCATGCTATTTAAGTTGCGGTAAATTTCCTATCAACATGATATTAAGAGTGCCAATAGGTGCTTATGGAGGTGGCGGGCCTTATCATAGCGGAAGTGTAGAAAGCCTTTTGGCACACATAAAAGGAATAAAGGTAGCCTATCCGAGTAATGCAGCCGACTTGAAAGGTTTACTAAAAGCAGCTTTTTATGATCCAAATCCTGTAGTTATGTTAGAACACAAAGGACTCTATTGGAGTAAAGTACCAGGTACTGAAGAGGCCAAAACTACAGAACCAGACAAAGATTATATTTTGCCATTCGGCAAAGGTTTGAGTATTTTACAAGCTTCGCAAGACCATATTGATGAGGGTAATTCTATATGTATTATAACTTACGGCATGGGAGTGCATTGGGCAAAAAATGCTGCCACAACTTTTCCAAATCAAGTGGAAATTATTGATTTGAGAACAATATATCCTTTAGATGAAGAGCTTGTATTTGAAACAGTAAAACGCCATGGAAAATGTTTAGTCTTGACTGAGGAGTCTTTGCGAAATTCTTTTGCTGAAGCATTGGCATGTAGAATACAACAGGCTTGTTTTTATCAGCTGGATGCACCAGTAAAAACCATAGGCGCACTCAATGTACCTGCTGTACCCATGAATATTCATCTTGAAGAAGCCATGTTGCCCAATGCCTCCAAAGTAAGTGTTGCCATTGGTGCATTATTGGCATACTAAGTAATATATATAGACGTATTTATTTTATTTAATGTTTATTCATTTTAAAAAAACATATTCAATTATCGATTCAATTGAATAAAATAGAATACAACTTGACTAAATCAAATATACATTTGTAAGCAGGGCCTTTTATTATCTTAACATGAAATCAATCATACAACATCTTCGTTTTCCTTTTTCTGTGTTGTTGATGCCTGTATTTTTATATGCACTGTTTGAAAGCCAAGCAAATTTTCAAAACCTAAATTCTAATATTTACACGCTATTTTTTATTTTACATATGCTTGTTTATCCATCAAGCAATGCATACAACTCTTTGCAAGATAGAGATTTGGAAAGTATAGGTTTAATTAAAAAACCATTACCCCCATCAAAACATTTATACTGGATTACATTGCTTTTTGACTTTTTAGCTATAGCTATTAGTGCCTTGTATTTAGGTATATTAATTTCTATTGGGATATTTATTTATATCGTATTTTCAAGATTGTATAGCTATAGAAAAATCCGGTTAAAAAAATATCCATACGTAGGCTTCCTAACTGTTTTTATTTTTCAAGGACTTTGGATATTTATATTGGTACAGTTGGCAATGGGGATTGCGCTAAAAGACATTTTACTTTTACTCGCCTTCAATGCTTCTTTTTTTATTGGCAGCATGTATCCACTAAGTCAAATTTATCAGCATGAACAAGACCAACAGGATGATGTCATCACACTTAGCTATATCCTTGGATACAAAGGCACTTTTCTATTTTCTGGAATGTTATTTTTTATAGCAAGTAGTATCTTTTTGTTTTATCATGGTTTGCATCATCATTTGATAACCTGTATTGTTTATAGCTTTGGGCAAATCCCCGTTATAGTTTATTTCTTTTATTGGTTTTATCAAGTAGAAAAAAACAATTCCCAAGCTGATTTTAAACACACCATGTTCATGAATATTATTTCTGCTGTCTGTATGATTAGTATTTTTTCTTTATTAATTGTTTTAAAAACGTAAGTTTTTTATACTACATTCGACAAACAGAATAAATAAAGACCTTGGCATATATTCAATCAATCGGAACAGCAAAAGCAAAATACCCTTTTTTACAAAAAGAAACTGTACACTACATGTTAGCCATGTATAATGCACCTGCAGAGGATATTCCAAAAATTCATCGACTATATGAAAATTGTAAAATAGAAAAAAGATATTCGTGCATCGATGAGTTTCAACACGAGGCTTCAACTGGTTTTTATAAAAAAAATAATATGCCAGATACAAATGAAAGAATGCGTGCTTTTTTTGAACATGCTCCTGCATTAGCTATTGAAGCCATTGAGAACTGTATACAACAAGAAGATTTAAACAATATTACACATTTGATTACTGTAAGTTGCACAGGCTTAGCGGCACCAGGTTTGGATATTAGCATTGCCCATAGGCTTGGATTAAGTACGTATATAGAAAGGACTTCAGTAAATTTTATGGGGTGCTATGCACTACTTCATGCGCTTAAAATGGCTGATGCAATATGTAAAGCTAATGTTTCGAGCAAGGTTTTAATAGCAGATGTAGAATTATGTACACTTCATTTTCAAGACACCTATACGCTTGAAAATGTAGCTTCTTCTTTGCTCTTTGGAGATGGTGCTTGCGCCTTATTGATTTCCAATCAAAAAGGATTATATGAATTAAAAGAATCACAATCTTATTTGTCTTATCAAGGGCATCAAGATATGACATGGCAACTTAGCAATTCTGGATTTCAGATGTCGCTTTCTAATTTAGTGCCCAATTTAATTGCTCCATGTATGGAGCCAGCTATAGAAAAACTGTTATCTAAAACAAGGTTTACAAAAAGTGATATTGTTTATTGGGCCATACACCCAGGTGGCAAAAAAATTTTAAGCGAAATACAAAAAGCCGAAAATTTAAGTGATGAAGATTTAAAATTTTCATATCAGATTTTAAATGACTATGGTAATATGTCATCTGTTACTATAGGATTTTTATTAGAAGAAATGCACAAAAAAATTGAGAAGGAAAAGCTTGTTTTTGCGGCCGCTTTTGGGCCAGGCCTAACCATTGAAACTTACCTCTTACAATCATGTTAGACTTTTCGAAACGTAGTACACAATTAGAACTTCTTGATGGAGAAAATTTGGGTTATGAAGATATTGTTCAAAATATGTATGAATTAAACACTATTAATACATACTTAGGTGGTCATGCTATAAGTATAGCTGGACTAAACAAAATAAGAAAACAAAAAACCAAATTGCACATAGTAGAAATAGGCTGTGGAGGTGGCGACAATTTGAAAGCCATTCAGATGTATTGCAAAAAAATAAATATAGAAACAAAATTGACGGGCCTAGACATTCAAAAATCTATTTGTGAGTATGCTCAAATTCAAAATCCAACTTTTCATATTATTCATCATGATTATAAAACCTATGAGTTTGAACAAAAACCTGACATTATTTTTAGTTCATTATTTTGTCATCATTTTTCAACAGAAGAATTGATAGAACAATTAAAATGGATGTATCAAAACAGTGTGCTTGGTTTTTTTATCAATGATTTGCATCGCTCCACGCTTGCATATTATAGCATCAAATTACTTACTTCACTTTTTTCTACTTCGTATTTAGTAAAAAATGATGCCCCATTATCTGTAGCCAGATCATTTAAGAAGCAAGACTGGATTTACATTAGCCAACAAAGTCATATTCCTTTTAGAATTCAATGGAAATGGGCATTTAGATATTTAATAAGCTATTCGCATGAAAACATATGATAGTATAATAATTGGAGGAGGATTAGCCGGATTAAGCCTAAGCATATTACTTGCAAAACAAGGATACTCCGTTTTAGTCCTTGAAAAAAAAACATACCCTTTTCATAAAGTTTGTGGTGAATATATTTCAAATGAAAGTTTTGCTTTTCTTCAGACATTAGGCATCGATTTGGCTGAAGCCGTTCCAATAAATAAACTTGTTTTAAGTCATAACAAAACTCAAATAAAAGAAAATTTAGATTTAGGCGGTATCGGCATTAGTCGCTACAACATAGATGCTCAACTTGCTAAACAAGCCAAGCAAAACGGCGTACATCTTTTAGAAGGAACAACATGCATGGGTTATGAAAAAAAAGAAAACTGTTTTATTGTTAAAACTAATAATGAAAACTTTCAAAGTGAAATACTATGTGCTTCTTTTGGCAGATATTCCTTTAATACTTTTTATCCAAACAAAAGTAAAAAATCAAAATGGTTGGCTGTTAAATACCATGTAAAAGGAAATTTTGATGCATCCAATATCTCGCTACATGCCTTTAAAGAAGGCTACTGTGGATTTTCAAAAATCGAAAAAGATAATTATTGCCTTTGTTACATGACCACTTCAAATCAATTACAAGCTTATCAAAACAATATTTCAAACTTAGAAAAAAATGTTCTTTACAAAAATAAATTTTTGAAAAATATTTTTGAAAATAGCCAATCACAATTTGAAAAACCAATTACTATTTCCAATATTGTGTTCAAACCCAAAAAAGCAGTTTTTGATGGCGTTTTTTATCTTGGCGATAGTGCAGGTAGTATTGCACCTTTGACTGGCAATGGCATGAGTAATGCATTAAGGAGCGCCTATGAACTAAATAAAATTTTAAGTATGTACTTGAATAAGCAAATTTCAATAGCACAAGCAAAACACAAATACGTCAAAATTTGGAATATCATGTTTAAACATAGAATATATTTTGGGAGTTTATTACAAATTTTTTTTTGTATCCCTATACTTACGATTTTATTTTTTTATATAGCCAAACGCAGTGCATGGCTTCGTAAGACACTCATTCGACTTTCTCATGGGAAGCCCTTTGGCTAAGTGTTTTTTAGACTTTTATCTTATATATTTGCTTTTCATGGAATATGTATTAAATCCAGAGAAATGGGCAGATAACTATGCTGATTATTTATTGCGTTTTGCTATGATGCGTATTAATCAATTGGAGTTGGCACAAGATTTAGTTCAGGAAACTTTTTTTTCAGCCATTAAATCCAAACAACAATTTAAAGGAAACAGCTCTGAAAAAACGTGGCTAACTAGTATTCTTAAAAATAAAATAATTGACGAATACAGAAAAAAAGGAAGAAAAAATTATATAGAAGAACAAGAATTATATGAAGACAATAGTTTTCTTTTTTTCAAAAACACTGAAGGAGAAATAGGCCAATGGAAAGAAAATGAATTACCCCAGGCATGGGAAAAGAATGCCTTGGATAAAATAGAAGAAAAAGAATACTACCAAGTTTTGCGACAATGTGTAGAGAAACTTAATCCTACACAACAGGGCCTATTGCAAGAAAAATATTTTGAAGAAAATAGTACAGAAAAAATTTGTAAGGAATTTAACATTTCTAAGTCTAACTATTGGGTAATCCTACACAGAATTAATCTATTACTTAGAAAATGTATAGAGTTAAATTGGTTTAAAAAATGAAGAAAATTATACAAAGTTTAATGATTACATGTCAAGAAGCAAGCCTATTGACAAGTAAATCTCAAGATAATAAACTAAAATTTTCAGAGCGATTCAAATTGTTTTTACACATTAAACTATGCCCTGTTTGCTACGCATTCTATAAGCAAATTGGCATATTACATGAATCGTTAAAAAACATGTTTAAATATTCAAACATTTCGATGTCTAACGCTGAAAAACATTCATTGCAAGAAAAAATTAATCAACTTGTAAGTAATCGATAGTTTTTTCGACTATGCTAATTAATTATTGATTCTTTTCTCTAAAAAATTACATATGAAAAAACACTTAGTCCTCATTGCTACTATTTTTATTGCGTTTACATCATGCCAAAAAAAGGTAAAAGAGCCATCGCTATCAGACTATAAAGTCAGTATTATACATGAAGATTGGAATGCGGCACTATTGAAAGCAACCTCAAATCAAAAAAATGTATGTGTTATTTTTCATGCAAGCTGGTGTAACATCTGCAACACATTTTTATCTACAGTATTAACAGATGCCAATGTAGAATCCGAAATCAATAGTCAACTTATCATAAGTCTTATAGATGGCGATAAAGACTATGGAAAACCTTATTTTAATGAGTATGGTGGTCAAAGTTTTCCAACATTTATAATTATTAACAATCAAGGAGTAGAATTGGCTAAACGTAGTGGTGGTATGTCTAAAACAGAATTTTTGACTTGGATAAAACCTTACTACCAGTAATAATGAATAGCATAGTAATTATTAAATGGATTTTAAAATTAGTAATAGCATTGATATTACTTCAAACCTTATATTTTAAATTTTCTGCTCATCCTCAATCAGTTTATATATTTAGCAAAATAGGCTTAGAACCCTATGGAAGAATAGCTACAGGCATTGCAGAATTGATAGCTTCTATACTTATACTGATACCGAGATTTAGTCTGAAAGGTGTTGTATTAAGCTTATTCATAATAATGGGGGCTCTATTTTTTCATCTTACAAGTTTAGGTATTATGGTAGATGGTGATGCCGTCTTATTTTATTATGCCAATATTGTTTTTATCGCTTGCATACTATACCTTTTTATAGAAAGAAAAAAAATTAAAAATGAATTTATCTATAACAGATATAAATTTTCATTTCTTTTCATGCTTAGTTTAGCACTATCTTTAACCCAATGTAGCACTGCTCAAAAACAACAGACAAACATGAACAACAAATTTTTCGATAAAACAGACACTACAAAAATCAATGTGAATGACGAAGAATGGAAAAATAATTTAGACGAAACAACTTACAATATTGCTCGACAAAAAGGAACTGAAAGACCCTTTTCGGGACAATATTGGAACCACTTTGAAAATGGTATGTACAGATGCAAAGCGTGTGGAAATGCTCTTTTTTTATCGGACGGGAAATTTGAAAGCAGTTGTGGTTGGCCTTCATTTTTTGAACCCATACACAAAGAGAGTTTGCTTTATAAAGAAGACCATTCGCATGGTATGAATAGAACCGAAGTACAATGCGGTCGATGTGAAGCACACCTTGGACACGTCTTTGATGATGGACCACCACCCACCTACAAACGATATTGTATAAATTCTGTAATACTTGATTTTGAACAAAAATGACAAAAACCATTTATATATTGACCGTATTATCTCTGATGTTTGTAGCCTGTGGGGCTCAAACAACGCATCAAAATCAGAATAGCGAACAAGCTGAGAATACAATTCAACATATAGTAAACCCATCATTAGAAATTGATACTATTGTTTTGGGAGGTGGTTGTTTTTGGTGTATAGAGGCCCAACTACAACAACTTGAAGGTGTAATACATGTGCAATCAGGATATGCAGGGGGACATACAAAAAAACCATCCTATAAAGATGTTTGCAACGGAACAAGCGGTCATGCTGAAGTAATACAACTGATTTATAAACCTAACATGATTAGCTACGAAGAAATTTTGTATGCGTTTTGGCAAGCGCACGATCCAACACAACATAATCGACAAGGAAATGACGTAGGCACACAATATCGTTCTGTTATTTTTTATAGAAATGCATATCAAAAACAAATAGCTGAGCAATACAAACAAAAACTTAATACAGAGCGTATATATAATACAGAAGTTGTAACAGAAATTAGTCCTTTAAAACAATTTTATCCAGCTGAAGATTATCATCAAAACTATTATAACGAAAATGCAACACAGGGCTACTGCCAATATGTGATAGCACCTAAATTAGAAAAATTTAAAACTATATTTAAAGAAAAAATAAAAAAGTAATATGAAAAAAATTCTCTTTGTACTCTTTGCAATCTCTTCATTTCAAAATTATGCACAATCCAATCCCTTTTTTAAACGAACACCTTTAGAAGGAGGACTTACTTTATCAAGTAATGGTTGCATGAGTGCAGTAGGTTTAGACATACACCAATATTGGGGCTTAGGAAAAAAACAAAGAAAAATGAATATAGGATTAGGCATACGCCTAACGAGTAGTTTTGGAAGTAGTAATTTAAACTATATTACAGCTCCAGCAAATCTAACAAGCGGCAAAACTGGACCTGGTGTATTTTTCTCTGATCAAGTAGTTGAAAACATTGATACCGTTTTTCTCAATAATACACAAGTTAACGCTTTCAATCTATTCTTAGCTCTGCACTATAAAGCATATAAAAAATGGGCAGTAGAATTTAATATAGACTTAATTGGCGCATCTTTTGGTGGCAATAAAACAGCTACAATAAACTATGGGGATGGTATATATGGCACTAAAACAACAACTGCTAAACCCACTTCGCCTAATGTGCTTTTAATAAGCGACAACGATAAAGGATCTTTAAACTCTGAATTTATGATTTCGTATCAGCTAAAAGATAACATAAAACTTAAAGCAGGCCCAGTGTTTTTGTTCAACGAATATACAGTAGAAAATCCTGTGAGCTACACAAATACAAAAAGTACACTTATCAATACTGATAGATATAGAAAAAAAGCTTTTATGTTTGGCATAGGTTTTAACTATGTTTTTAATAAGAAAAACTAAACTTTTTTGTCCACAAAAATTCTAAATACTATGAAATATATACTAATCACGCTTCTTATTATAAGTAGCTCTATGCTATCGCATAGCCAATACCATGTTGCCAAAAATACAAGTGTAGGATTTACATTAAAAAATTTAGGTGTAAAAGTAAATGGGAACTTCTCTAAAATAGATGCAAAAATTCAATTTAATCCTAATGACCTCGAACACTCCAATTTTATTGGCATTATACAAGCAAGCTCAATAAATACTGGCATTAATCTTAGAGATAAACATCTTACAGAAAAAAAGGAATTCTTTGATGTAGCAAATTTTCCAACCATCACAATGAAATCTGTGAACATAGAAAAAAAAGATGCAAACACATATGAAGTTACATGGAACCTAACTATCAAAGGCATTACTAAACGATTTAAAACAACGCTGACTTCTAAAGTTCAAAATAAAGAATTATTATTATCAACCAATTTTAAAATCAACCGAAATGATTGGAATGTAGGCGGAAAAAGTATGACAATGAATGATATTGTAACTATTACTATTTCCACTACAGCTACTGCTAATTAATATATGGATATACTTGTTCAATCTGCAAAACATAATTTACATCAATTAAAAGATTTTTTAAACCTTTTATCTACTGATGAATTTATTAAGCCCTTGCCTATTCTATCAGATAGCACTATAGGTATGCATACCAGACATATAATAGAATTTTATCAGTGTATAGTAAACGGTATGTTACAAGGAAATATTAATTATGATGAGCGAGAGCGAAATACGCTTACAGAAACTAACTTAAATTTTGCTATACAAAGCATAGAAAATTGTTTACAAGATTTCAATTTATTTCAAGAAGATAAAAAAATAAATTTACATCTTAATTTATTTAAGAATCAAAAAACTGCAATTCAAACTACAATAAAAAGAGAACTCCTATACGTCATCGAACACTCCATTCATCATATGGCCATTTTAAAAATGGCTTGTAAAGAAAATTTTTTACATATTGGTTTTCCAAATGACTTTGGTGTTGCCTTTTCAACTATAAACTTTAGAAATAGTGTGCACAGTAACGTATCTGCCTCTTCCTAATAAACATTTCTTACTGACACACAATCGCGATGAAAAGAATGAACGTGCAATAGCATCGTTTCCTGAATACAAAACGATTGAAAATAAAAAAACCATTTATCCAACTGATACAAAAGCATTGGGAACATGGATAGCATTGCACGAAAACTATGCTATATGCTTACTCAATGGCGGTTTTCAAAAACATGTTTCAAAACCACCCTATAGACATTCTCGAGGTCATGTGATTTTAGATTTTTTAAGATATAAGGATATTAGTGACTTTTTATATCAATACAATATCGACCAGATAGAACCTTTTACGCTTCTTGTTGTAGAAAAGAAAAATAGATTTTTATATCAAATTACCTTAGATAATGAAAAATTGCATTATGAAATTTTAAATGACAAAGAAGCACATATTTGGAGCTCTACAACATTATATTCAGAAACTCAAAGACAAATAAGAAAGAAATATTTTAGTCGTTTTGTTGAAGAAAATGTATTTACAAAGGAAAATATCATAAAATTTCACACGAATAAGTATGAACAAATGCCTCATGAAGGTATAAAAATAAATAGAGAAAATATTTTGAGTACAGTCAGTTTAAGTTTTATCTCAGTACAAGATAAAGAATACTTTTACTACGAAGATTTTAAGCAAAAGAAAAACGAGTTATTTCTGTTTCATGGCGAATAGAAAAGGATTATTACAATATTTTGGAATCAAACATCATGAATATTGGCCATGGTGGCTATTAGTCATACCAATATGGCCGCTTTGGTTTTGGTATGGATTGCTACTACGAAAAATGACATGGTTTACAGCAGTCAATACAAATATTGAAGACAGCGGTTTTGTACAAGAGAGCAAAATGGAAATTTTAAAAAATATTCCTGCAACTTATTTACCCAAAACCTATTTTATCGACTTTGAAAAACCCTTACCACTAATACAGATAGAATTTCCATTAATAGCTAAACCAGACATAGGTGGTAGAGGTAGAAAAATTGAAATCATTCATAGTGATACAGAATTAAATAATTATCACGCAAGCATATCGGAGAATTATTTGATTCAAGAATTTGTTGAAAGCAATTTGGAATTTGGCATTTTCTATGTAAAAACACCAAGCATGAAACAAGGTAAAGTAGTATCGGTAGCACAAAAAAAATTCTTAGAACTTGTTGGCGATGGTGTACATAACATAGAAGAGCTAATGAATATGGATTACAGAGCTCAATTACAAATTGAACGTCTAAGACCTTATATCAATATGCAAAGAATTCTTGACAAAGGCGTACAAAAAATTATAGAGCCTATAGGAAATCATTGTAGAGGTACACAATTTGTGAATCGAAATGATTTGATAAATGAACAAATGCATCAAACATTTAACACCATAAGCCAAGAAATAGATGGTTTCTTTTATGGTCGCTTTGATTTAAAAGTGTTTAATATTTCTGATTTATACCAAGGAAATGCTATAAAAATTTTAGAACTCAATGGTCTTACATCGGATGTGGCACATTTATTCGATCCTCATACAAGACTCCGTGATGTATTTTTTACACAAGTCAAACATTGTAAGTATTGCTACGAAATAGCAAAAGAAAATCTAAAAAAAGGATATAATCCAACACCACCTTTAGTACTTTTAAAAAAAATAATATCTTTTTTAAAAAGTGATTAAAGCTTTTTTTTAATTTGTTGTATTATTACATCAAATAGTACTTTATGGTTCTCAATTATGTATGGATTTCATTTTTTATAGTAGCATTTATCGTGGCTTTAGTAAAGTCTATAATGCATGGCAATATTGAAATATTTACAACCATTGTAGAATCCATGCTCAACACTGCAAAAGTAGCAGTTGTTGATATTGGAATACCCTTGGCAGGTGCTATGATATTTTTTTTAGGTTTAATGAAAATTGCAGAACAAGCAGGAGCCATCAATGTTATAGCAAGAAAACTCAATCCATTATTAAAAAGACTTTTCCCAGATATACCCGAAAAACATCCTGCCATGGGAGAGATGGTTATGAACTTTTCGGCAAACATGCTCGGCTTAGATAATGCAGCTACTCCATTTGGCTTAAAAGCAATGCAAAGCTTAGAAAACCTAAACCCTGTTAAAGGCACAGCTTCTAATGCTCAAATTATGTTCTTGGTAATGCACACCAGCGGACTTACTTTAATTCCATTATCAATAATAAGTTACCGTGTAGCTGCAAAAAGTTTAGAACCTTCAAGCATTTTTATTCCTTGTGTGCTGGCTACGCTTTCAGCTACCTTGGCTTCCATTTTAATAGTAGGCATAAAACAAAAACTAAAATTTGACAGAGTACTTCTAACATGGTTAGGCTCGCTATTAGTTTTAATAATTGGCATTTTGGTATTAATACAAAACTTACCTTTTGAAACCAAAAATATAGTTACCAAACACAGTGGCAATATAATTATGCTTAGTTTGGTGGTAGCTATTTTGATGGGTGGCTTATATAAAAAATTAAATGTCTTTGATACGTTTATAGATGGTGCAAAAGAAGGCTGGGATGTTGTTATTAAAATTATGCCATATTTAGTAGGCATGTTAGTAGCTATAGCGGCCTTTCGGGAGTGTGGAGCACTTGGTGATATTACTCATGCTATTAAAACACTTGTATTAGCATTGGGTATCAATAGCGATTTTGTAGAAGCTCTACCAGTGGCCATTATGAAACCATTTAGTGGTAGTGGAGCAAGGGGTTTACTATTAGACATTTATGATGTGACCAAAAATCCAACCTTAGGACCCGATTCTTTTCCAGGAAAATTAGCAAGTATATTTCAAGGAAGTGCTGATACTACTTTTTATATCATAGCACTATACTTTGGTTCGGTAGGCATAAAAAATGTACGCTATGCAGTATGGGCAGGGTTATTGGCCGATTTTCTTGGCATCATATCAGCTATTATTATTGCTTATATTTTCTTTCATTAATTTTAATAGATGCACCACTATGTAAAGTCTTTTAAAGTTTTTCTACAACTCGAAAAATCGTTGAGCAAACATTCTATTGAAGCGTATATACGTGATGTAAATAGTCTCTTACTATTTTTAAATCAAAAAAATAGTGAACTAAAAATAGAAAAAATAACACTAAAAGAATTACAAAACTTTATTACAAACCTTCATGATTTAGGCATGGAAGCCAACTCTCAAGCTCGAACTATTTCAGGAATCAAGGCATTCTTTAAATATTTGCTTTTAGAAGACATAATAAGCAAAAACCCAGCTGAACTATTGCAAGCTCCTAAGTCTATAAGAAAACTACCCGATACACTCTCCTACACCGAAATCCAAAACATACTTGATTGCATAGATGTAAGTACTGCCGAAGGTACACGAAACAAAGCAATTTTAGAAACTATGTATAGTTGTGGACTACGTGTTTCGGAAGTATTAGATTTAAAAATCACAAATATTCTTTTTACAGACGAAATTATACGTGTAATTGGCAAAGGCAATAAAGAACGACTAATCCCAATTGGTGATAGTGCCTTGCACTTCATAACTATTTATCTAAATGCCTATAGATTAAGCATGAAAACGGATGACACAAATAGTGATATTCTTTTTTTAAATAAACGTGCAAAAAGGCTTTCGAGAGTAATGATTTTTAATATTATTAAAAAATTGAGTCAAACAGCTGGCATTCAAAAAAATGTACATCCACATACTCTTAGGCATTCCTTTGCTACACATTTATTAGAAGGCGGAGCTGATCTTCGTGCAGTGCAGGATATGCTGGGCCATGCAAGCATAAGCACAACCGAAATTTATACACACTTAGACAGAGAATATTTAAAAGAAACATTAAATACGTTTCACCCCAGGTATAAAAGAAATTAATCTATTCTATTTCATTTAATTCCTTCTTGCTAACTATTTTATATTCTGAAGGAACAGTGAATAATAAATCTTCTAATGGTTTCTCTTCTATTACATCTGCTTTGAATAACATTGTGATTGTTGCATTTTTTTTAAGCTCGTACATCAAAGGCAAACCATTTATCTCAGGAAACATTGCATTCATATTTTTATATTGCAAAACCATTTCGTCGGTATAAAATACTTCAATAGTATCTTGATTCTGATACACAATTTGATTGCCAACACAACTATAGGAGGCTATCTTTAACTTCTTATCCATCAAAATATATTGAGCATTTTCAAATTGCTTATTTGATTCTTCTATTTCTTCTTTTGTCAGAGCCAGCACATATTTATTTTCTGCGTGAATATTTAAGGAATATGTTTTAGCATCTTTATGATTGTAAAGGGTCACATTGCTATAGCCATTTTGCATGGATAATTCTCTTCTTAAATTTCCATTTTTAACCCAAATGATATATACCCCCGAAGGCTTTTTTTCGCCATTTATATAGACATTGTACTTAATAACACCTTCAGAAAATATTTTCTGAGCACTAGCACCAAAACAAAGTAAAAGCAATACAAATGTTTGAATAGATTTTATCATGTTTATTGTAAATTTAATTTAGTAAACAATTCATCTTTTTTTCTTCTACTAACTTCTACTTGGGTGTTATCCGACATGATTATCATGGGCGATGTACCTTTTTGTATTTTAGATACATAATTTAGATTGACTAAATGCGAATTATGCACTCGATAAAAATTAGAAGTCGATAAGATGCTTTCTATTTCTTTTAAAGTTTTTGAAACCAAGAGTTCTTTATTTTGCTTCTGATATACATAGGTATAATTGTTAGACGACATGCAGCGAACAATATCTTCTGGGTTTAAAAATATAATACCATCAAAAGTAGGAAGAGCAATTTTCTTTACGGGTTGGTTTTCATTTATATGTTGAATGTTTTCCAACAACAATTTTATTCGTTGTAAGGCATCATCGTTTTTATGTAGCCTTTTTACACGAGTTACCGCCGAAACCAATTCATCAATATCTATTGGTTTTAGCAAATAGTCTACAGCACTATACTGTATAGCTTTTATTCCATACTGAGAATGTGCAGTAGTAAAAATAACGTTTAAGTTTTTATTTTCAATTTGTTCTAAAATATCAAAACCAGTGCCACTTGGGAGTTCTATATCCAAAAAAAGTAAGTCGGGTGATAGTAATTTAATACTGTCAACAGCGGTTTGAAAAGTATGACAAATAGATATGATTTCTAATTCAGGAAAATACTCTGTCAAAAGCTTTTCCATTACCTGTGTACTTGCATGTTCATCATCTATAATAATCACTCTCATATTGTAAATATAATGAATTTGAATAATACAAACATCCAAACTAAATCTACACGGCTACTTCTCCTTTGATATGTGGATGCGATTGGTAGTTTTCTAAGGTAAAATCTTCAAATACAAACTCATCAATATATTGAACAGCTTTATTTATTTTTATAGTAGGCAATGTAAAAGGCTCTCTTGATAATTGTAGTTTTACTTGTTCTAAGTGATTGGTATAAATATGAACATCGCCAAACGAATGCACAAACTCGCCAGGTTCTAAATTGCATACCTGTGCTATCATCATAGTTAGTAGTGCATAGGACGCAATATTAAATGGTACTCCCAAGAAAACATCAGCACTTCGCTGATACAGTTGACAGCTTAAGGTATTATTTGCAACATAAAATTGAAACATGGTATGGCATGGCATGAGAGCCATATCTTGTAAATCGCCTACATTCCAAGCACTTATTATCATGCGTCTACTATCGGGATTTGTTTTCAATTGATGGATAACATCCATCAACTGATCATAGGTTTTTCCATTAGCACCTTGCCATGCTCGCCACTGCTTTCCATAAACGGGTCCCAGATTTCCATTGGGGTCGGCCCACTCATCCCAAATTTTTACTCCGTGCTCATTTAAATAGTGAATATTTGTATCGCCTTTAATAAACCATAGCAATTCATAAATAATAGATTTTAAATGCAATTTTTTAGTAGTCACCATTGGAAATCCATCTTGCAAGTTAAATCGCATCTGATAACCAAAAGTACTTATCGTGCCTGTGCCTGTCCTATCATTTTTTTGAATGCCATTATCTAAAATATGTTGAAGTAAATGTAAATACTGTTGCATAGCTGTAAAGCTAAATATGGTTTAGACATATTTAGGAAAAATATAAAAATAGTAATCCACTATATACTCACTTTCTCACTAAGTTCCAACCATCTTAATTCCTTTTCTTCAATCTTGGCTATTAGAGTTGCTATTTCTTGGCTTGCTTGTTGTATTGTTTCATACGTAGCATGAGCGTCCATTAGTATAGTTTCGTTGCGTTTTCGTTCATCCTCTAAAAGGGGTATTTCTTTTTCCAAGAGCTCCATTTCACGTTTCTCATTAAATGTTAATTTGGCTTCTTTAGTAAGTTCCTTTTTCTTTTCAGTCTGCGGTGTATCCAATTTTTGTTTTTGCTCTTCTTTATCCTTGTTTTGTGCCTGCTCATTGAGCTGAGCTATACGATATTGCGTATAATTTCCAGGAAAATCCTGAATATTGCCATTGCCTTCAAAAACAAACAAATGATCAACTAACTTATCCATAAAATACCGATCGTGACTTACTAATAATATACATCCCTGATATTCATATAGGAAACTTTCTAAAATTTGTAAGGTCTGTAAATCCAAATCATTAGTGGGCTCATCCAAAACTAAAAAATTTGGATTTTTAAATAATATTCCTAAAAGCTGAAGTCTTCTTTTTTCGCCTCCACTAAGCAAACTCAAATAGGTATATTGCTGTTCGGGCGAAAAAGCAAAACGTTCTAAAAACTTTGAAGCTCCTAACTTAGTACCATCGGCAAGTGGAAAAAATTCAGCTATATCTTTAACCCATTCTATAACTCTCTTATCTTCTTTAAACTGTAGACCTTCTTGCGAAAAATAGCCAAATACAACTGTATCTCCATGATTAATTTTACCACTATCTGGCTCCGTTTTTTGCATAGCAATATTAATAAAAGTACTTTTACCTACACCATTTTTGCCAACTATACCAATGCGTTCGCCTTTTTTAAAGGTATAATCAAATCCTTTTAGCAATACAAGATTTTCGTATTGCTTATACACCTTTTTCATTTCCAAAATCTTTCCACCAAGCCGAGTCATCTTAACTTGCAATTGCACATCTGTATCTTCTTTTTTTTGCGAAACTCTTTCTTCTATTTCTTCAAATGCATCTTGTCTCGATTTGGATTTTGTAGTACGAGCTTTAGGTTGTTTTCGTATCCATTCAAGTTCTTTTCTAAATATGTTTTTATCTTTTTGCAACTCGCTTGCAGCTACTTCTATCCGATGAGCTTTTTGTGCTAAGTAGTATGCATAGTTGCCTTTGTGTGTATACACTTTCTCATCTTCTATTTCTAATATGGTATTACAAACTTCGTCTAAAAAATATCGGTCATGCGTTACCATGAGTAAGGTAATACGCTGTGAGGATAAATAATCCTCCAACCATTCAATCATTTCTACATCCAAATGATTGGTTGGTTCATCTAATAATAAAATACATTGGCCAGCATAAATATCAGCCTCAATAAGTGCTTGAGCAAGTGCTACACGTTTTTTTTGACCACCACTCAATGAGCCTACTTTTTGCTCTACATGATGAATATTTAGCTTTGAAAGTATTTGCGAAAATTTACTTTCAAAATTCCAAGCATTTAGTTCATCCATCTGTGTCAATAAATCTTGTAGTATATGCTCATCCTGATCTTCTTGCTTGATAAAGGTTTCATATTTTTTAACTACTTGCACTATAGCATTGTCCATAGCCAACATGGTGTCCCAAATGGATTTAGAGGCATCAAAATGTTGTTCCTGATTGAGTGTTACAATTTTATAATCTTTGTGTATCCATACCTCACCTTTATCAGCTGTGTCAGCACCTCTGATGATATTCATTAAGGTAGATTTACCAAATCCATTTCGAGCTATCAGGGCTATTTTATCTCCTTCGGAAATATGAAATGATATGTCTTTAAAAAGAGTTCTTACTCCAAATGACTTTGAAATATTTTCGATAGAGGCTAAATGCAAAATATATACAATTTATTTGAAGTGCGAAGATACAACTAAGCGTCGTAGTCTATGCCTTGCTTATGTAAAATACCTTTTACAACATATGCAAATAGTGCTAAATAAATAAAGCAAATTACAGCTATCCAATAAGAATTGTGTATTCCACTTCCAATCTCAGCATTACCAGCTTGTAACAAATCGGCCAGTTTTCCTTGTATAGGAGGTATGATAGCACCACCCAAAATCATCATGATTAAAAAGGCTGAGCCTTGCGTAGTATACTTTCCTAATCCTGCTGTAGCCAAAGAAAAAATACAAGGCCACATGACACTGCAAAATAAACCCCCACTCAAAAATGCATAGGTGGCTATAGTGCCTTCGGTAAATATGCCTATACACATGGCTATGGCACCTAATATACTAAAGACCAAAAGTGTTTTGGCTGGTTTATCGTTGGTAATATAAAAAGCCAATACTAACACGAATACACATATAATATACCAATAACAACCACTCATATCGTTTTGGGCTATTGCATTTACAAAAATGACTACACCAAATGCAATAACAGGCACTATAAATAGTAAAATATTTTTCAAGCTCTTAGATGGTTTAAACACGTTGATAGCACCTGCCCAACGACCTATCATAAGGCTTCCCCAATACATAGATACATATGGTGCCGCAGCAGAAGCATCAATACTTCCAAATTGAGGTTGTTTTAATAATTCACTAAGATTGCTTCCTATTGCCACCTCTACACCTACATAGACAAATATGGCCAGCATACCCAGCACCAATTGAGGGTATCGCATGGCACCCCACCCTTCGTTATTCTTTTTGGCACTGATATATGAAATAAGTAAAGTAGATACTATGATAAGTAAACCTCCAAGCAACCATTTCATACGAGTAAGCTCTATAGCTTTGGTAGCTGCTTCATCGGCATTTGAAATGGTATAACTATTAAATATTGGTATATATACTATGACTAATAATAAGGTCATGACACTCAAAGCGATCAATGCTTTATTGGCTTTTTCGGTTTTTTCGAGGCTAATGCCAGTAGGCACTTTTTTTGAAAAATAAAATAATGCCGCGGCACCTATAAACAAAGCGCAAACAAAACCATATAATATAGATACTTTATCTAGTTTTAAACTATTAATTTGGTCATCGGTAGCTTTGGTAACACCGAATAGTGCCAAGGCCACTATGATAGGGCCGATGGATGTACCAAAAGAATTTATACTTCCTCCTAGGTTGATTCTATTGCTTCCAGTAGCGGGGTCCCCAAGGCTTAAAGCAAAGGGGTTGGCAGCAGTTTGTTGCAACGAAAAACCAAGAGCAACTATAAATAATCCTACCAACATACCTGGAAATGTATTTCCATTGACTGCCAATATCATAGCTATAGCTCCTAAAGCCGAAAACAATAAACCATAAACTATACTTTTTTTGTAACCCCACTTGGCTACCAAATCATTTTGTTTAAAATTGGCATAAAAAAATAAAAGGAGTGCGCCTAGATAATAGGCCAAGTAAAAGGCAAAGTCAATAAGCTGCGACTGAAATTGATCTAAGTTGAAATAGTGTTTACAAAAAGGAATAAAAACACCATTGCCTGCTGCAATAAACCCCCAAAAGAAAAAAACAGTTACCAATGTGCCTAAGGCACCATAATTGGTTGGAATAGCTTTTTGATTTGTATCCATGTATTAATGTATTTTAAAGCTAATGTATAGCATATTTTGGAATAGAAAGAATATGTACCGATAAAAAGAGATACGATAAATTTAAATCAGCCTAAAAAATAAAGTTTAGGAATGAAAAAAATTGAACTATAATTTAGAATACGTTTGTTTTAATTGATGGCAATTTTTACTAACTGCTGCTTTCGATTTTTATAGGCTATACCAATAACAACTTTCTCATTAAAACGGCGAAATTTTCTAAGGTAAAAATCTTGATTGTACTCACTTAAATCATTCATATAAAATTTCTTTACATCTTCATTTTTATTTAGCTTAACACAAGCTAACACTCCTTTATTCCTATTATCGTAGTTATATTTTTTCTTTCCGCCTTTCTTGTTTTTAATATTATCAACATACAATACATATACATTATCCTTATCCCATACAGTATTGTAGGAAAGATTTACACCATCATTATTAGTAGAATGTTGCTTTTTCTCAACGACTTTTATTTTACAATCTCCATTTGGGCTGACAAAAAAAGCATAAATATTTTCAGCATTATAATACCAAGTACTATGACTTATAATAGAATTTCTACTCGTTGTTGTTTCAACATGAACAAAATAGTATTCTGCCAGTAATAATACATCATTATTATCAAAAGGAATAATTCTATTTAGCACCAAAGATTTTGAGTTTACATCTTTACCTTATGCCATTTTCCTTTTAATTTTTCTCTTTTCACTTTTACTACTATATTCTAAAAAAATATTATCTGGGATTTCAAAAAGTCCATTTTTGCCATATGGCGTAAATTTTTCTTCAGTTTCATTCAATTCTAGAAGATACACCCCCTCAACATTTAATTCACGTTTCTTAGTATAAGTGCCAGCCATTTGAATCTTACCATATTTATTCTCATTAATATAAGCGTCTATGGCCTTGCCTTCACCTAAAGGAACTTCCATTGTTTTGGGTGATTTGGAATTTTTATCAAATTTTAAAACCTCAAAGTAATAATTAACTTTCCAATTGGCATCTTTAGAAAATATACCTTTATTACCATCTTTAATTTTAGCCATAAGATAAGCATTCCCTTTGTTGCTCAAAAAGTAACTCGATTCTTTCATTATAGATTCGGTATAAGGCATTTCATATTCTCCACCCCAAATTTTTTGTAAATTTTCATCAAACACATGTAATCCTATAATAGCTTTATTGATTTTATTATTTTTCTTTTCAGGTACTCTTTCGTACCAAGCTAATAGTTTGGTACTATCTTCTGAAAATTCAAGCTGATAATAATCAGTACTTACTCCCCACATTCCCGACGGGTCTGAGCTTGCCACTTTTCCTTCTGATTGAAATAATTCATGTTCTGTTTTTTCAAATTCAAACGTTTCGTAATCAAATTTAATCCACTTTAATTTTTCTTTATGCTCACTTCTATCGGTTTCTCGCATAAGAAAATATAAATTATCTTTTAAAACAATAATTGAATTTATGTTAAATAAAGCATTGACCTTGGGACTAAAATTGTATGTTTTATTGGCTATTCTTTTTAAATCTTCTGAATATTGTTGAACTGTCATTTTTTTGAGTTGACCTTTTGGTGTATGTTCAATTTTAAAATTGAAAATCCCTTTCCCTGGAACTGTAATGTTCTCAAACTCTGACTTAAAAGGCATTTCTCTCAGAGCAGCCAAACTAGATTTTTTCTTAGCACTCCCACTTGCATTTGTTCCTAAGCCCATTCCTGTAGTCATCTTTACTGGATTGCCTTGCGAAAAAAGGTTTGAATATAAGAAGAATAAAAGTAGGGTAGTAAAAGTTAATTTTAGTTTCATATACATATTTTAAGGAACAAATATAGATAATTTACAATTCAGTTCTTAGTAATTAATGAGCATTTGAACCCTTTCGTGCAATCTTGTTTTGGCCATAAAATTTTCTTCGAGTGGTATAGCAAAAGGAACCGGCGTATCCAAACTTGCACATCTTACAATTGGCGCATCTAAATGCTGAAAAACATTTTCTTGTATCCATGCCGCAATTTCTCCGCCTATGCCTCCAAAATAAGTATCCTCATGCAATATCAGGACTCTACCTGTTTGCATTGTAGCCTCTATTAATACATCATAGTCCAAAGGTATCAGTGTTCGTAAATCTAAAATTCCAATAGAAATTTCAGGATGCTGTATGGCGTACTCTTTGGCCCAATGCACACCCATACCATAGGTAATAATAGAAATATCTTCTCCTTTTTGTATCCAATTTGCTTTGCCTATTTCTGTAAGGTAATAGCCCTCTGGCACTTCGCTCTGTATGCTTCTATATAAAGCCTTATGCTCAAAAAACATAATAGGATTGGGATCATCGAACGAAGCTAATAATAGCCCTTTGGCATCTTCGGGCGAAGAAGGATACACCACCTTAAGACCCGGTGTATGTGTAAACCATGCCTCAGTACTTTGTGAATGAAATGGACCAGCACCAACGCCACCACCCGTTGGCATGCGAATCACTACATCGGCATGCTGACCCCAACGGTAATATATTTTAGCCAGATTATTGACAATTTGATTAAACCCAACAGTTACAAAGTCCGAAAATTGCATTTCCATCATGCTTTTAAACCCTTTTATAGAAAGACCCAGTGCTGAGCCTACTATAGCACTTTCGCACAAAGGTGTATTTCGCACACGCTCTTTTCCATACTTTTCTACAAAGCCTTCTGTTACTTTAAAGGCCCCGCCATATTCGGCTATATCTTGTCCCATAAGTATGAGATTGTTGTGTTTTTGCATGGCTTCATGCATTGCCTCCGATATGGCCTGAACAAATTTTAATGGCTTGGTATTGGCACTAGGTGCTTTTATTTCAGGTTGATGTGGTTTATATACTTCAGACAATTCAAAAACTGTATTTGGTACTACAGCCGGAGCTGCTAATCCTTTTTGAACTGACTGTTCGATATATGACTTAATTTCAGCTTTAATCGTTTCTATTTCATGTCTAGAAAGTATGCCACGCTCAATTAAGTAATCTTCATAGTTCCGAACAGGATCTTTCTTTTCCCAAATTTCAAATAACTCTTTGGGCACATATTTTACACCGCTTGCTTCTTCATGACCTCTCATTCTAAAAGTCATGCATTCTATAATGATGGGCTTTTGCTCATTGATGCAATAGCTCTTTGCCTCTTTAATTTTTCTTATAACTTCCAAAATATTATTTCCATCTATCACATCGGCTCTGATTCCATAACCAATACCTTTATCGGCTAATTGTGTACAGATAAATTGTTCATGATTAGGTGTGCTTAATCCATAACCATTGTTTTCTATAATAAATATAACAGGCAATTGCCACACGGCTGCCACATTGAGTGCCTCATGAAAATCGCCCTCGCTAGTAGCCCCATCGCCAGTAAATGCCAACGACACTTTTTGTTCTTTTTTCAGTTTATGTGCCAAGGCTATGCCATCGGCAATAGCTAATTGTGGACCCAAATGCGATATCATACCACATATATGATGTTCATTGCTACCAAAATGAAAGCTTCGTTCTCTACCTTTGCTATAGCCTTCAGAACTTCCTTGAAACTGCATGAATAATTTATCAAAAGGCATATGCCTACCTGTAAAAACTCCTAAATTTCTATGCATGGGCATAATATATTCATCTGGAGCCAAAGCCCATGTGCAACCAACAGCAATGGCTTCTTGACCTATGCCACTAAACCATTTACTTATCTTACCTTGACGTAGTAAAATAAGCATTTTTTCTTCAATCATTCTAGGTAATAAAATTTCTTTATAAATAGAAATTAATTCCTGAGTCGTTTCATGACCTTGCTGAAAATTCATGTTGCAAATATAGTAGTATGTTTGTGCTCTACGAATTTTTGTATTTTTAAGCATTCATGGCATTTCGACAAAATCATATTTTGGATACTCCTATTGAATACCTTAAGGGCGTAGGCCCTAGCAAAGCCCATTTGCTTAGAAAAGAATTACAGATAGATTGTTTTAAAGATTTATTGCATCATTTTCCTTTTCGATATATTGATAGAAGTCAATTGCAAAGCGTTCAGGATATTCGTTTTGATGGACAATTTGTGCAACTAAAAGGGCAACTCCTTTTTTATGAAATAATAGGCTCAGGACGTAGCAAGCGCTTAGTAGTACAATTTAAAGATCCCACAGGGAGTGTAGAGTTAGTGTGGTTTCAAGGCATTTCATGGATGGAAAAAATTGCAGCACAAGGAGGTACTTATATTATTTGGGGCAAGGCCAATATTTTTAATGGTATGTGGAATATATCGCATCCTGAAATGGAAAAAGTGGAAGATGCTACTAAACTATATACTGGATTGCTTCCTGTATATAGCACCACTGAAAAACTAAAAGCAGCTGGGCTACATGGAAGAGCCATGGCAAAATTGACCAGTGCACTTTTTTTGCATCTAAAAGAAAACGACATACAAGAAATCTTCCCCAAAGAGCTCATTCATACTGAACAGTTAATGAATAGGTCTCAAGCCTTTAAGGAAATCCATTTCCCTTCCAATGGGCTTTTGCTTTCTCAAGCAATCTTTAGACTCAAGTTTGAAGAATTATTGTTGCATCAAATAGGTATATGTAAATTAAAACTCAACTTACAAAAAGTAAAGGGCTATTATTTTGAAATTGTTGGCGAACATTTTAATACATTTTATAATCAATACTTACCATTTTCTTTAACAGAAGATCAAAAAAAGGTTTTACGAGAAATACGTCAAGATACACAACGAGGTATACAAATGAACAGACTACTACAGGGCGATGTAGGAAGTGGCAAAACTATTGTAGCCTTACTTTGTATGCTATTGGCTATTGACAATGGTTTTCAGGCCTGCCTTATGGCACCTACAGAAATTTTGGCACAGCAGCATTATGAAAGTATCAGCCACTTATTAAAAGACATGCATATTTCTATATCTTTTTTGAGTGGATCTATCAAAGGCAAGGAACGAAAAGATATATTAAAACAACTTGCACAAGGTGATATTCAAATTATCATTGGCACTCATGCTCTCATTGAAGATAAAGTAGTTTTTAAAAATCTGGGCATAAGTATAATAGATGAGCAACACCGATTTGGTGTAGCACAAAGAGCCAAGCTTTGGAATAAAAACACATTACCTCCTCATATTTTGGTAATGACTGCAACACCTATACCTCGCACATTGGCCATGACAAGCTATGGCGATTTGGATGTATCTGTCATAGCTCATTTACCACCTGGCCGAAAACCGATTACCACTTTTCATCGAACCGAAATCTTTAGAGCCAAGGTAATGGATTTTATAAAACAAGAAATTCAGCAAGGAAGACAAGCTTACATTGTTTATCCATTAATAGAAGAAAGCGAAAAATTGGATTTTGAAAATTTAATAAATGGCTATGAACAAGTAAAACAATTTTTTCCGTCTCATACTTACAATATTTGTATGGTGCATGGCAAAATGAAGGCAGATGAAAAAGATCAAAATATGAATGCCTTTGTGAAAGGCAAAGCACACATCATGGTGGCTACTACGGTAATAGAGGTGGGTGTAAATGTGCCCAATGCCAGCATTATGCTTATAGAAAGCGCTGAACGATTTGGTTTATCACAACTACATCAGTTAAGAGGCCGTGTGGGTCGTGGAGCCGAAAAATCGTATTGTATTTTGCTTACAGGCAATAAACTAAGCCAGACAGGCAAAGAGCGAATGCACACGATGGTGCACGAAAGTAGCGGATTTGCCATAGCCGAAAAAGACTTGACACTACGTGGACCTGGTGATATAGATGGCACTCGCCAAAGTGGTGTGGTAGAATTAAAGTTAGCGGATATCGTAAAGGATGTGGCTATAATGGAAAAAAGCCGCAATGCGGCTTTAAAAATTTTGAGTATAGACCCTAATTTAGATTTGAATGAACATCAACTATTAAAAGAAATTCTTTTATCAAGAAAAGACCATGCTATATGGAGTCATATTTCTTGAGCTTAGTTCAAATCGCTGATTTTTTTCTTTATTTCTTCTAATTTAGTTTTTTCCATTTCAAGCGCATTCTTGGCCTTTTCTATTTCTACTTTGTTTTCAGCTATTTTGTTTTCAACTTTATCCAAATCGCCTTTATAAGCATCTTGCTTTTTTAATGAAGAATTGTAATTGCTTGTAGCTTTCTCAACTGCTTTTTCTTGTTTGCTAACTTCTTTTTTTAAAGCATCCATTTGATCTAAGGTGGCTGTTTTCTTTTTCAAGCCTTCTAAAATAGATTGTTGATTATCCATTTCGGTTTTTAATGCGTTTTGTTCTACTATTTTTTGAGAAATCTTAGATTCTACTTTGGCTTTATCTTTATTCAAATCATCTTCATTGTCAATGATTTTCTTTAGATTTTTTTCAGCACTTTTAATGCTTTCTTCCTGATTTTTCACGTCTAAATTGAGTTGAAAAAGGGTTGCATCTTTAACAAATTTGTCTAAAAATGCTATAGCATTTTGATATACAGCAGAATCCGATTCTGGCAACATAAAGTTATCATAACCTCTCGAAATCAGCATATACACGGTAGTGTTAGGTTTTCTGTTTTCTACTCGGTAGTATAAATCTACTTTGTCAGTGCTTATATCATTGATATTGACACCTTTAAAAACTTTATATCCGTCTTTTGTTTTATCTGGCGATTTTAAATTTAATTCTTCAAATTTTTTCTTTAATGCGCCTTCTATGACATCATAGCTCATGCCATAGTCTGCAATAATACATGGGCGGCTAACTTTAGTAATTTCTGTGCTTCCTACCTTAGCCTGTTGAGCAAAAGAAGCAAAAGCTAAAAAGAGAGTAAATAGTGTTAATGTAAACTTTTTCATGTTTAAAATATTTTTAAAGTTCAAAGATAGTTTTTTGAATATGGTTTTATGATTTTTCAAATTGTTTTACAAGTTTTTAATTTAATTTATTGCCAAAGGGCATTGAATAGTAATTCAAACATGTATTTTTACAGCATTAAATTACAATAGACTTTGAGTATTAAAAGTTTAGCAAACCAAACCATTTGGTATGGTTTGAGCAGTATAGTAGGTCGTTTTATCAACTACGGATTAACCCCTTTATTGACTGTTTTAGGCACCGCACAATATGGAGAATACACTACAGTGTATGCGTATATTACTTTTTTTAATATAATATTTACATATGGCATGGAAACGGCCTATTTCCGTTTTGTAAGAGATGTAGATGAAAAAAAGGTTTTCAATACGGCTTCTACTTCATTATTAATGACTACACTACCCTTATGCTTGCTGATGCTTTTATTGCAAAAGCCTTTAAGTATATTGTGGTCAGTACCTAATCATCCTGAATATGTAATCTTTTTTGCTTTAATTGTTTCTTTTGACACCTTAGCTGTTATTCCATTTTCCAAGTTGCGTTTTGAACAAAGACCCATGAAGTTTGCCATCATTAAGATTACTAATATTTTGCTCAATGTCTTTTTTGTTTTGCTTTTTATACATTGGTTACCCAAATTAAAAAGTCAACATGCATTGCCCTTTATAACAGAGCATTTTGATCCTAACTATGGAATAGGGTATGCATTTGTGGCCAATACTATTGCTTCCATAAGCACTTTATTTTTGTTGTACAAAGAAGTATTTAGCTTTAAACTTTCTTTCGACAAAGAATTATGGAAAAAAATGATGCTTTATGCCTTGCCTTTAATCATAGTAGGCTTTGGTGGTATGATTAATGAAACTATTGACCGTGCCATGTTACCAAAACTACTACCAGGCAGCCTTGAATTCAAAAATTCTCAAAATGGCATTTATGGTGCAAATTATAAATTGGCCATTTTAATAGTATTGTTTATTCAAGCATTTAGAATGGGTGCCGAACCCTATTTTCTAAAATCATCTGCCGAAAAAGATGCTCCCAAAACTTATGCACGTATCATGAATCTTTTTATAGTAGTATGTACTTTTTGTTTTCTTGGCGTAACGCTGTTTTTAGATATTTGGAAATATTTTATGCGGGTTGACATCAAACCTGAGTACGCTGCAGGTCTTGTAGTAGTTCCTATTTTACTTATGGCCAAATTGCTCGTAGGTATATATTATAACCTTTCTATATGGTACAAAATTACAAATAAAACACTGATAGGTGCTTGGATTACATTGGGTGGCACAGCCATTACACTGACTATTAATTTTTTATTTATACCGACTTATAGTTATATAGCCTGCGCTTGGGCTTCATTATTTTGCAATTTATTTATGGTTATTGCAAGTTTTATTTTAGGTCAAAAAAACTATCCTATACCTTATCAGGTTAAAAAAATTATAGGCTATTTGGGCTTTATGTTGCTTGTATATTTTATACATGTTGCACTTGGACAATTTATCCATAGTACACTTTTACATTTAGTATCTGGCTTTGTGCTATTGCTATTGTATGCATATATTATTATTTTCAGATTAGAAAAAGAAGAATTTTCAAAGTTTCCAATTATTGGAAAATATATTCAATAAGTCATGCTAAATTATAAAACTAATAATTTTGTACTTTTACATCAATGCCCATGAATAAGAAAGAAATAAAAAAAGTATTTATTACAAAAAGCGAAATCAAAGCGTTAGATGCAGAACATAAAAGAAAGCTTTCTTTTAATATAGATAAATACAATGAAACTGTAGTAAAGGGCAAATTGCAATTTAGCGATTTAGAAATGGCCAGAAAAAAAGCCAAAAACATTAAGTGGAAGACCATAGAACATTTAGACGATTACTTACTTGAATTTGAAAAAAACTTTACAAAACGAGGTGGCAAGGTTATATGGGCTAACACCGATACTGAAGCCAATGAAGCCATTCTTGAAATATGCAAACAATACCGTGCCAAACAAGTGGTTAAAAGCAAAAGCATGGTTACAGAAGAAATTCACTTAAACGATTTCTTAGCAAAACATAATATAAACAGTGTAGAAACGGACCTTGGAGAATATATACAACAATTAGACGGCGAAGCCCCCTATCATATTGTAACACCGGCAATGCATAAAAGCAAAGAAGATGTAGCCAAACTTTTTCATGAAAAATTAGGGGTAGAACCCCATTTATCGCCGAGCGAGTTAACCTTAGTATCGCGCAGAAAACTTAGAGAAAAATACACAAGCTCTGAAGTAGGCATTACGGGTGGTAATTTTTTATTGGCCGACATTGGTGCTGTTTGCGTTACAGAAAATGAAGGCAATGCCAGACTAACTACATCTTTTCCCAATGTACACATAGCTATAGTTGGTATAGAAAAAATTATTCCAAGCATACACGATTTGCATCTTTTTTGGCCATTGTTAGCCACCTATGGCACTGGTCAATTGGTTACGGTTTATAATAGCATCTTTACAGGTGGTAAAAAAATGAATGAAGTAGATGGACCTGAAGAAATGTATGTAATTCTTCTTGACAATGGCAGAACAAACTTATTGTCTGACATACAACTTAGAGAAAGTGCTTATTGTATTCGATGTGGTTCTTGTTTAAATGCCTGTCCTGTATATAAAAACATAGGTGGTCACACCTATGGAGCTACCTATAGTGGACCGATTGGCTCAGTAATCACACCCCATCTTAAATCGTTTGAAAAATACAATCATCTCAGTTATGCATCTTCACTGTGTGGAAATTGTACAGAAGTTTGCCCATTGAAAATAAATATACATGGTATGCTACACCATAACAGAACGCTAGCTGTTGACAAAGGCGTGGCTCCTTTGTCTGAAAAAACGGCTTGGAAAATGTGGAAGATGGCTATGAATAATAGAAAATTAGTAGACATATCTCATGCTAATTTAAAAACCAAAGTTGTGCATACGCTATTTAAAAATTCGTGGAATAAGCGTAGAGATCAACTTGTATTTAAGAAATCATTTCATCAGTGGTGGGCCGAAAACAATAAAAAATAATCGTGTCTTTACTGCTCATTTATACTGCTCGTACCTCTTCGCGTTTGGTCTATGTGTTAGATTTTATATTTCAAGAGGTATTGCAAATACAGTATAAAATAGTAAGCGACCCAAATGTGGCTTGCCATATCCTATATGATGGTAGCAAAAAGCCAACAGCCAATCAAATACAAATTATACCTTGTTCTTTACTCTTTGAAAAAGATATACAAGAACAAGATATTCATATACAAGAGTGGTGTGGATTAAAAACATTTTTTACTACATCCAATGCCACTATCCCATTTGATTTATTTGCGGCTACATTCTATTTAATTTCACGCTACGAAGAATACTTGCCTTACGAAAAAGATATCTATCAGCGATTTCCACACACACAAAGTGTAGCATTCAAACATCGCTTTATCAAAACACCCCTGATAGACTATTGGATTTTAGAATTAAAAAAAAGAATTCAAGAGCAAAATCCGGCGCATATTTTCCCAAAAGGAAAAGCGCAATTTATAGCCACTTATGATATTGATAGCATCTATAGTTATACAGGGAAAAGTATGTATAAACAAATAGGCGGTACTATTAGAGACCTTTTAGAAGGTCAATTTTCATCTATTAAAAAAAGAATCTCTACACGCTTTTTAAATCAAAAAGACCCATTCGATACTTTTGATTATTTAGATAGCCTACATCAATATTATGCATTAAAGCCTATTTATTTTTTATTGCTAAGCCAAGGCGGAAAGTTTGACAAAAACATACATCCCGAACATCCTTCTATGCAACATTTCATATCGTATATAAAAGACAAATACGAAGTTGGCATACACCCTTCTTATAAAAGTCATGATGATATTTCTTATTTAAAAAAAGAATTCTCTTACTTGCCAAAAGTTTCAAAAAGTCGGCAGCACTTTATTCGATTTCAAATTCCAGAAACCTATCAAAATTTAATAAAGCTGGGCATACAAGATGAGTATAGTATGGGTTATGGATCGATTAATGGATTTAGAGCTTCCACCTCCCATTCTTTTTATTGGTTTGATTTATCAAAAAATAGTACAAGCACTATGCGCATACACCCTTTTTGTTTTATGGAGTGCAATTCATATTATGAACAAAAAGATAATATTGAAAAAACACAGCAAGAACTCTTACTCTTTTTAAAACATATACAAGCTACTCAAGGTACAATGATATGCATATGGCACAATTTTTCTTTTTCGGATATGGGACATTGGAAGGGTTGGAAGACAATCTATGAACAATTTTTATCGACTTTAAAAAAAGAAGGAATTATTTAAACTTTATGATTGGGCTTGCCAAAAAAGGTCTTATTTTTAGACTTATGAAAAATCTATTTTGGATATTGAGTTTATTTATTTCGCTGAGTACATATGCACAAGATTTAAAATATGCAAGGAAAATAATTGAAACCTTATGCAGTTCCGAATATGCAGGCAGAGGATATGTAGATGATGGCGTAAACAAAGCAGCTCATTTTTTGGCTAAAGAATTTAAACAGATAGGTTTGCAACCTATTGGCTCGTCTTACTTTCAAGAATATACTTTTTCGGTAAATACACACCCCTTTCCTATTCGTTGTGAAATAGATGAACAAGAAATGAGAGCTGGCTATGATTTTATAGTAGCCGCTTCTTCGCCTCGTATTAGTGGCACTTTTAAACTCATACACGTAAATCCCCATGATAGTATAGAAAATGAGTTGCTACATCTAAAATTGGAAAAAGGTTTTGAAAAAGATGAAGCACTTGTCATACATCATGCCAACGAAAGGAATACGCATTTTACTGATAGCTTTTCATTATATCATACCCAACCACGACTGCTTATATACACAGAAGATAAGAAACTAACACACACTATTAGCACTGAAGTAGATGCAATACCCTCTTTAATCTTTTTTGATAGTTTGATAAATAATAAAGATCAGATTCAAATTGAATTGACAAATGATTTTATAAAATCATTTCCAAATAAGAATATTATTGGAAAAATAAAAGGCAAAAAAAGCAATCAAACAATAGTGTTTACAGCTCACTATGATCATTTGGGTGCTTTGGGTACGCAAGCTTTTTTCCCAGGCGCCAGCGACAATGCCAGTGGTGTGAGTATGATATGCTATTTAGCAGCTTATTTCAAAAAACATAGACCTAAACACGATATCGCTTTTATTCTTTTTAGTGGCGAAGAAGCCGGACTGATAGGCTCTCAAGTATATACAGAAAACCCAGTCTTTAATTTAAACAACATTCATACACTCGTTAATATAGATATAATGGGCAATGCAGAAAATGGCATAACCATTGTCAATGGAGAAACCTTCCCCAAAATATTTGAAGCATTGAGTACTATCAATACCCAAAAAAACTATGTGCCTGAAATTAAGATACGAGGCAAGGCACACAATAGTGACCATTACTATTTTTCAGAAAAAGGTGTTCCTGCAATTTTTATCTATTCTATGGGAGGCCCGGGATACTACCACGATGTATTAGACGATGCCCAATCAGTGCAACTAACGAATTATGAAAATGTAGCGCAATTGCTGATAGATTATGTGAATACAATAAAATAGCATGGTCTGGATTATGCATTTGCATTGGCAAAAGACATAAACGATTAAGAAAAGTCTAAATATTTTTTTTTAAATACGTATAAAACATTGTAATATTGCAACCCGAGCCCAGATGGCGGAATTGGTAGACGCGCTAGACTCAAAATCTTGTTCTCGCAAGGGAGTGCAGGTTCGATTCCTGTTCTGGGCACTACAAAAGCTTCACATAGGTGAGGCTTTTTTTATGAAGTAGAAAATACTTTACAATTGATAAATACGCTGATAAAGATGGCTATGAAAGCAAAAATAAATTGGACAAATACAGATACGATATTAGAAATATTAGCATGGGCAATCTTACTAATCACTTGGATTATAACATGCGTAAACTATCCTAAATTACCCGAAATTATTCCTACCCACTACAATAGTGTTGGCCATGCCGATGATTTTGGCACCAAAAAAAGCATTTTCATTTTACCACTAATAGCCAGTATATTGGTGGTAGTGCTTTCCATATTAAACAAATTTCCTCATCGCTTTAATTACCCAGTCAAAATTACTCAAGAAAACTCTTTGAGACAATATACACTTGCAACAAAACTGTTGAGATATATAAAATTAAACATTGCAATTATATTTGGATTTATAAGCTTTCAAACTATCCAAATCGCTAATAAAAAAGCCAATGGTCTTGGTGTTTGGTTTTTAATTTTCACTATAGCTCTTCTTTTTATTCCAATTTTACATTTTATGATTAGCTCATGGAAAACAAAAAATAAATAAGCAATCAACAAAAACTTCTATTATTATCTACCATAAAAAAATGTTTTGAACAAAACAGAATACCCAAATTAGTGCTTTATTATTACCGAACAAGCTTATCCAAAGGTTTTAGTAAATTATACTTATTTTTTTAACGCTTAACAATTACTTTTGTAAGCGTATGCAACTATTTCAACAGCTTTTATTTTTAATTCTTTCGGCTACTGCCATTTTCTTTTTTATAAAAAAAATTAAAACCATTAGACGAAATATTTTATTAGGCAAAGATATTGACCTCAATGACCAAGCAAATTTGCGGTGGAAAAACATGTTCTTAAATGCACTTGGACAAAAGAAAATGTTTAAGAAACCGCTTGTAGCTTTTTTACATTTAGCCGTATATGCTGGCTTTATCATTATCAATATTGAAATATTAGAAATTATTGTAGACGGATTAAGTGGTCAACACCGCATTTTTTTACCTTTTTTGGGTAGCTTATATAGCATACTTATAGGCATCTTTGAAGTATTAGCCCTATTGGTTTTAATAGCCTGTACTATTTTCTTAATCCGAAGAAATATTGTCAAAGTAAAAAGACTAAGTACTCAAGAATTGAGTAGCGGATGGCCCAAAACAGATGCTAATTTGATATTGACGTTTGAAATAGTACTCATGTCACTATTCCTCATTATGAATGCTTGCGACCTAAATTTACAAGTCTTACACAGCTCGCATTATCCATCTACAGATTCATTTTTTATATCACAGCACATAGCACCTCTTTTTGCTGGATGGAGCGAACAAGCGCTTATAACATTAGAAAGGATGTGTTGGTGGCTCCATATAGCCGGCATATTTGTTTTTATGATTTATCTAACTTATTCCAAACATCTACATATACTTTTAGCATTTCCCAATGCCTATTATGCTCCTTTGCAAGCCAAAGGAAAGATGAGTAATATGCCTGAAATACAAAAAGAAGTTTTGTATATGATGCAACCCGAATTGGCGCCAAGCGAAACAAATACAGAAATGCAAAAATTTGGTGCAAGAGATGTACAAGACCTTACTTGGAAAAATTTGATGGATGCATACAGCTGTACTGAGTGTGGAAGATGTACTTCGGCCTGCCCTGCCAATACCACAGGCAAATTATTGTCGCCACGAAAAATAATGATGGCAACACGAGACCGTTTGGAAGAAATTGGGAAAAATATTGATACAAACAAAGAATTCAAAGATGATGGCAAAAGTCTTTTGCACGATTATATATCGGTAGTAGAACTAAGAGCCTGTACTACTTGCAATGCATGCGTTGAAGAATGCCCTGTCAATATTTCTCCATTAGATATTATCATTCAACTTCGTAGAAATTTAATCATGGAAGAAAGCAATGCACCTCAAGAATGGAACATGATGTTTAGTAATATTGAAAACAATATGGCACCTTGGAAATTTAGCCCAGACGATAGAGACGCATGGGTAACTAACTAAAATACAAATACAATACAATGACTGTAAAAACATATGCAACCTATATGGCCGAAGGCACTACTCCCGAAATACTCTTTTGGGTTGGTTGTGCTGGTAGCTTTGATCAACGAGCACAAAAAATCACTAAAGCGTTTGTAGAAATACTAAACCATGTTGGTGTTTCTTTTGCCATTTTGGGCAAAGAAGAAATGTGTACTGGCGATCCAGCTCGAAGGGCAGGAAATGAATTTTTATTTCAAATGATGGCCTATAACAATATTCAAACCCTAAACATGTATGAAGTAAAAAAAATAGTTACTACATGCCCACATTGCTTCAATGTTTTAAAAAATGAATATCCCGAATTGGGAGGTCAATACGAAGTGATATCGCATGCTGTGTTTTTACAACAACTTATACAACAAGGAAAACTAAAATTGAAAGGAGGTGGCGACTTTAAAGGAAAAAAAATTACTTACCACGATAGTTGCTACCTCGGCAGAGCCAATGGTGTGTATGAAGCACCAAGAGAAGTACTACAAACTTTGGATGCCGATTTGGTAGAACTTAAGCGTTGCAAAACGAATGGGTTATGCTGCGGTGCCGGTGGTGCTCAAATGTTTAAAGAAGACGAAGCTGGCAAAACACGCATTAATTATGAACGAACTAAAGATGTAGTAGATAGTCAAGCTAATGCAATTGTTGCTAATTGTCCATTTTGTATTACCATGCTAAGCGATGGTATAAAAAATATTGAAAAAGAAAATGAAATTCAAGTACTTGATTTAGCCGAAATAATTGCAAAACAATTAAGCTAATATGAAAAATAATAATAGCAACATTTTTAGAAATTGGAGCTGGAAACGCTTTGGAAGTACTTTTATATTCTTTTTTGGTATCAATGTTTTATTACTATTATGCTTTCGATTCCTATTTGATGAAAATGTTTCTTTTATATATATCCTATCTAAAAGTTTATTAATAGGGGCTGCCAGCAGTATGCTTATAACCATCTGGGACGACTCGCAAAGCTCTTTTTTTAAAAAAATAATTAAAAAAAATGACAAATAAACTATCAGCTCTTGTTCCAAGCGATTTTGCAGACGATTCCAGAGTATGGATATTTCAAAGCTCAAGACCTTTTCAGGAACAAGAACAACTTGAAATAAATGAACAGCTATTGCAATTCTATATGCAATGGCAATCGCATGGAAAAGATGTAAAAGGATGGGCCAAACTTTTTTTTAAGCAGTTTATAGTTGTCCTTGCCGATGAGCGATATTCTGGAGTAAGTGGTTGTAGTACCGATAGTATGATGCGAATTATGAAAAGTATAGAAAGACAATATCAAGTGGATTTATTTGATAGACTTACTATTACTTTCTTAGTTGATGAAAAAGCAGAACCCTTACCTATGCAGCAAGTCAAATATGCACTCAGCAAAGGATTTATAGAAACGGATACTTTGTTGTTTAATAATACTGTACAGACAAAAGCCAGCTTGCTCAACGAATGGATAGTGCCACTCAACAAAAGTTGGCTATGGCAACGAATCAAAGATTAATTGTTTTTACTAATGTAGGTAATTGTGATATACTATCTTATACCAATCTTAAATTGGTTTCAGACTAATTTTTAGATTGGTATTGCTTGCTACAAAAACACTTCAAACAGCTGGATGAAGAACATCAAAATAATAGAATTATCTACGTATAGCACCCAATCATTGTACAATTACTATTTTTCAATAACTAATGCATTTCCCATTGAAATGGCATATTATAGATCACAATAACTGGTTTTCCATTTTGGTATCCTGGTCGCCACCTTGGCATATTTTTTATTATACGCACAGCTACCTCTCCAAATTCTGTACATTCTTTAGGGCACTGTATAACTTTGATATTAGATATTTGACCTACTGTATCAATAGTAAAATTAACAATAACTCTTCCTTGAATGTTTTTTTGTTCACATTGTGTTGGATAAACCATATTTTGAACAAGGTATTTCAAGAGTGCATTTTAGCCACCAGGAAATTCTGACATTTCTTCAACAAACTCAAAAATTTTATCTTTGTCTAATTCTTGATTTATTATTGGCTTTTCTAATGAATCAGGTTGTATGCTTTCCATTTCAGCATCTGTTTGTTTGAGTGTAATAGGCTGTGTAGATTGTGCCGCACTTTGTTTATAAAAACATAAGGTAAGTACAAAACAAAAGGCGAATAAAAATAATCGTTTGTAGTTTGTACATTGTATTTATAAGTTTTAAATGGTTTATTATATGTTTAGTTTATATTTCAAATATAGTATATTTTAATTTTCTTAAATAGATGTATTTATTGTAATAGCAAACTTCTTAATTGGTTTAAGAGCAATTTTTTGAGATGTAACGGCAGTATAAACGGTAAGAGATTTGGTCAGCGACACAAATCACTTTGGCATAACCTATCGCGATGGTGCTTGGAAATACGATGGTGCAAAAATTACACACATTAATGTTCAAGAAAATGCAAAAGATATAACCCTATACAGCATTTATAAAGACAACAATGGCAAGCTATGGCTTGGCACGCACAAAAATGGAGTGTATATATATAATAATGGAGTAAGTTTTGAAAAAATCAAATTATAGATATAAGTATAAAATTTACAATAACTCTTTCTTTATTAAGTTATAAGCCAAATTTTGGATATACGCCTTTTTTGCTGTTTCGTTCGATATAGGATTGTTGTTTATTATATCCAATACTTTTTTATCAGGTTTACTACTGGCACCATTATTAAAATAATACGTAGTGGCTCCGCCTAATTCAATTTTGGAAACTGCTACAATAACATTATTCGCATTTTTTAAAAGAAAAGTATATTCTTTTGTGCCACTACCCACGCCCGGTATTGTTTTTACCAACAATTGCCAACTACCAATTACTTTATTGTCCTGACCAATTTTTCCAAAATCATTAAGCTCTATAGATGCCTTTTTATTTCTTGATACCACACTCATATCTCCCGTGGTTTGAATAATCAAGGAATCATTGATGCTTTTATATTTTTCTCCTAAATCGCCATATTCTTGCATGCTATTTTGAGCATATACATTAGCGACTTCAGCATTGATACTCCCATCACAATTCAAGACATTTATGGCTACTACATGCTCGCCTACTTCTCTAAAGGTATTGAGCATACTATTAAAATTGTCGTGGTAAAAGTTTAAACCTTCGGTTTTTAGTTCGCTAGTATAGTACCACTCATTGGTACCTCCAAAGGTATCTACAAAATTATAAATATTATATCTTATTAATTCCTTAGACTGATCCATGTTGGTTACTATATAATTTTTTCCAACTGCGCCTTTTAGTTTTTCACTAATCAGTTTGGCTACGGGTTTTCCTTCACAAGAAAACTCGCCCGATTTTTTATTAAATTCTATTTGTTGTGAAAAGCCAGCAAGTGAAAGTCCAGTTAAAAGTAATAGCAATCCAAATTGTCGTTTCATGTTCATTTAATTTCGATGGCAAAAGTAAAATTATATTAATGAAAAAATGGATAATGGTGCTTATTGCTTCGTTAAGTATTGCAAGCACTTCGCAAGCTCAAACATTTTTGGAAAAACTTCAAAAATTTGCCGGTCAACCAGACGACGCTGGAATAATTAAAAATGGATACTACTCTATTTCGGGCGATGGTGAACTTACCAGCACCGATGGACTTAAACAAAGAGGAACAATAATTTTGAATATCAGCAACAATATTAATAGTCTAAAAGGAGTTGGTTTTATTCCTGAAGGCGAAATGAAAGAAAAATATGTTCGTATCAAAAACATACAAAATTTTGTGGTAAATGGTAGAACCTTTGAAGCTGTAAAAACAAAAGTAAGCAGTGACAAAATTGGCAATGAAGTTATCTTGATGGAAAAACTTCATGATGCAAACGATGCCAAATTTAAAATGTATGTGATGCGATTACTCAGTGTAGATAATATGAGTACAACTGTTTCTCGAAGTTATTTTGCTATACTTCCTGATTTTCCTATGGCCTATGGCTTGGAAGATTTAAAATTTATGCCTTTTGCCAAAAAAATGGCCTCTTATGTGGAAGACTGTCCTGAGCTATCGCAAAAAATAAAAGAAAAAGTAGAAGACTACAAGTACAACATGTTTAAAGGAGCAGCCAATATAGATGTCTTCTTTAAAATTATGGCTGAATACAATGCTTGTGGCAAATAATAATTACGAAAACAAAATTGAAATGGGCGGTATGAATTGGTACCGCTTTTTTTATGCGATTTTATTCAAATTTTGTATTTGCATTCACAAATGACATAAACGACAAAATAAACCCGAATTATACTATATGGATTATAAAATAATCCCATTTTATAAGAATAATACGGAGACAATAGCAGTTTAGTCCAATGTAATTGGGCTATTACAGATATGGAATCTGTATAATGTAAGCAGTTCATTCTTTTCAATAGTTGCTATTGCCTAACTTAGGTTAAAAAGAGAATAGCGGAGTGCTAATACCGATTATACTACTGCAACAGACCAAAAAATTGGTCTGAACACAATTTAAGATTGGTATAATTGACTACAAATGGAATGAAAAAGTACCACAGTATTAATACTGAAAGAAAACGTATTTACTTTATTAACATGCAATTGTTTCCATACTTAGTAAGTATCTTTATAGTATTAAACAGGATTCAAAAAATATTCAACAATGAAACAAACAGAAAAACATAATGAACGAATTGCAAAAATGACGTTTGCTTCTGTTTTCCCACATTACGTTACAAAAGTTGAAAGTAAAGGGAGAACAAAGGATGAATTGTACCAAGTTATAGAATGGTTGACAGGTTTTAACCAAACTATACTTCAAGAACTAATGGATGAAAACATAACATTTGAAACTTTTTTTGAAAGAGCTACATTACATCCAAATGCAAAACTTATCACAGGAATGATTTGTGGTTATAGAATTGTAGACATTGAAAATCCTTTGACTAAAAAAGTGAGAAATTTAGATAAAATTATTGATGAATTAGCCTAAGGAAAAAAAAATCGAAAAAATTTTAAGAACATAATATGAATATGAAAAATAATAAAATTACGCTTCACAGAGTATTTTCTGCAAGTCGCGAAAAGGTTTTCAAAGCATTTACTGATGCGGATGCTATAGCTTCTTGGATTCCGCCCTATGGTTTTGTTTGCAAAGTACATAGTATGGACCCACACATTGGAGGTACATACAAAATGAGCTTTACAAATTTTGGAACTGGAAGTAGCCATTCATTTGGTGGTAAATATTTAGAAATTATACCCAATGAATTTCTTAAATATACAGACGAATTTGATGACCCCAATTTGCCTGGACAAATGATAACAACTATAACGTTAAAAAGTGTATCCTGTGGTACAGAACTGATTGCGACACAAGAAGGTATCCCAGATATGATACCGATTGAAATGTGCTATTTAGGCTGGCAAGAAAGCTTAGAAAAACTAAAAAAATTAGTTGAACCGAATATTCCTGATGCGTAAAATAAATATGCATTTTTCAAATTTTAGTTTTTCTTTAAACATAATTAGTGTGAATTAAATCGAATTAAAGTAGATTTGTTTTGAAAAAGAAATTCGAAAGACAGTCTAATGTAATCACCTATATTACAGAGCCCGTGCAGTTAAACAAAAACATACCATATTATTTGACGGCAGTAGGGCTTTTCATATTGCTGAAATTCAGTTTTACATTTGCCGACAACAACTATTTGACTTTCTTACTCAAACCGACAGACAAACTTGTCGGACTTTTGACAGGTTCAAATTCTGTTTACTATGCAGACAAAGGATTTTATCACCGCAAATTGAACATACTTATTGACAAATCCTGTTCGGGATTTAATTTTTCGATTCTGTGTTTTCTTATTTTTACATATCTGACAATAAAATATCTGGACAAACCTTTTCACAAAATGTTGTCTATTCCGACAGTTTTATTTTGTGCTTATCTACTGACAATTTTTGTAAATGCCTCTCGGATTTTTGCTTCTGTTATTGTGCAAAATCAAACAAAGATTTTTTTTGCGAACCAACAACATTTAATACACGAAGCCGTTGGGATAATTACAAATTTGTCATTCCTTGTTTTGGCTTATTACTTGATAGAAAAACTTTTAATACACAGACAGCATAATGCGAAACTTGCTTAATCCCAAATGGCTTTTTATCATCAACACACTACCGATTGTAGTGCTGTTTATACTTTTTTTCGGACAGTTTAATATCATCAAAACACTATTGGACGAAAATAATATCCGACTTTGGAAATCTTTTGGTTTGACGTTAGGTATTTTAGGATTGCTGAATTTCACTTATACGGTTTATCTGACTTTCAAAAAGCAAAATGTTTCCGTTTGGTATGGCGTTCTTGCCTTACTTTGCTACATTCCGTTTGTTTATCTATACGGTTTTCATTTAGACAAAATCATTCCGTTTAGTATTCCGCAATGGATGATTTCGGGAAATATTTTCATATACGTTGGCACATTTTTAATGCCGACGCTTGCTTATTCGTTGTTTATTTTGGTTACACATTTCACACCTGAAACCAAAGAACACAAGGCATGGGTAAGTTTTCTAATTGCAATTAGTATTCCTATTGTGGGTTACTTGTTTTCGCAAATCATACTTCCGTTATGGCAACCTATTTACAGTGAATTTAGCGTTCACGCTATATTGATACTTGTAATTGTAGCCACATTAGTATTTCTCTTTTTCTTAGTCAAAAGCATCTTTATTCTTGCAACTAAAAAAGCAGATGTTTGGCAAAAGTATCAGCTGGCTTGGAAAATCCCGATTGCGATTGTGCTTCCGCTAATTGGATTATCAGTAAACAATGGACATTTATTCAACGGATTTAGAGGCTTTAGTGAAACCAATTCGGGAATTTTTGGGGATTTCAATAATGTTTGGTTTTATATTCTTGCCGTTATCAATGGTGTTTTGATTTGTTTGCCCAATCTTGACAACAAAATTTACCGACTGTTTTTGTTCATCGGACGAAGCATAACTTTTGCTTACACATTCTATTTCTTTTTGGTGTTCTTGCCTTTTTTGCCTTTGTCTGTTGTTGCCATTATTGCAATCGGAACAGGGTTTTTAATGCTTACTCCTTTGTTGCTTTTCGTTATTCACACAAACGAACTTTCAAAGGATTTTCGATATCTGAAAACTTTATTCTCAAAGAAAATAATTATTGGAATTTCGTTGTTTGGATTTTTGGTATTTCCTGTATTTATTACGGCAACTTACCTGAAAGACAAAAGCGTTTTAAACGAAACATTGGCTTATTTATACAGTCCTGATTATTCAAAGAAATACGACATTGACAAAACATCGCTTCAAAAAACGCTAAATGTTGTCAAGCATCATAAAGACAAAAACAATGACGTAATTTTTGGTATTCAAATTCCATATTTATCGTCTTATTTCAATTGGTTAGTATTGGATAATCTTACATTGTCCGATACGAAAATCAACTATATTGAAAAAATATTTTTCGGCAATCCTTCAATTAAAGTAAGTTCTGAAAACATTAGAAATAACAATGTAAAAATCACAAACTTTTCAAGCAACAGCACTTATGATAAATCACAAAACGCCTGGAAAACTTGGGTTGATTTGGAAATAACCAACAAAAGCGAAAACACTTGGTTTTCGGAATATGCTACTACAATTGATTTGCCAGAAGGCTGTTGGATTAGCGACTATTATTTATATGTAGGAAATAAAAAAGAGTTTGGAATTTTAGCAGAGAAAAAATCAGCAATGTGGGTGTTTTCAAATATCAGAAACGAAAACAAAGACCCCGGAATTTTGCATTATCTCACGGGCAAAAAAGTTGCTTTTAGAGTATTCCCGTTTTCAAAAAACGAAGTTCGTAAAACAGGAATTGATTTTTTGCATAAAGAACCGCTTCAACTGACGATTGATAATATCCAAGTTGAGTTGGGAAATGCAGAAGAAACAAAGAACGAAAAAATTGAAAATGAAAACATAGTTTATATTTCAACTCAACAAAAACAAACGCTCAAAACAGTTCAACGCAAACCATATTTTCATTTTTTAGTTGATGTTTCAAAAAACAAAAACAAGTATTCAGACGACTTTACTAAACGAATAGAACAAATTTTAGAAAGCAATAAACCGCTTGCAGAAAATGCACAAATTAGTTTTGTAAACAGCTATGTAAATACTTTCCTATTAGCAAATGATTGGAAACAGAATTTTCAATCGCAAACATTTGAAGGGGGTTTTTATTTGGAAAGAGCTATAAACACAACATTGTTTAAAACTTATAAAGACAAAAATAAATCCTATCCTGTTATCGTAGTAGTTACGGATAGTTTTCAGAATGCAGTTTTGGACAAAGATTTTTCCGACTTCAAATTTGCTTTTCCAGAAAGTGATTTGTTTTATAACCTTAGCGACAAGGGAGTCTTACAGGTACATTCACTAATTGACAATCCAACAAAACAACTTTCTGACAGCACAAATTATTCGTTTGACCAAGCTGTTTTTGAATTTAAACTTTCCGACAATTCTATCGCCTACTTACCAAACGACAACAAACCAAGTATCATTTTAAAAAAAGACATTTTTCATACAACTGAAACGGAAATCAAAGAGAAGAATTGGCACTCTGCTTTGACAATGCAAGCAAAATGGACATCGCAGATTTTACACCCTGAAACATCAGATAAAGAATGGCTGAATATGGTAAAATACAGTTTCATTTCAAAAGTAATGACACCTGTAACATCCTATTTGGTTGTTGAAAACGAAGCACAAAAAGCGATTTTGAGAAAGAAGCAAGAACAAGTTTTGTCGGGTAACAAATCTTTAGACCTTGACGAAGACACACAACAAATGAGCGAACCGAGTTTATGGATTTTAGCAATTTTATTCGGACTTGTAATTTGGATCAGACATTCACGAATAAGACGTCATACACCACAACTATATAAGATATAGATAATAACAAAGAAAGCGAATAGCATTTGTCAACCTACACTTATACCTGACAAATAAAATTCTATGTGTAAGAGTAAAACAATTAATAAAGGTTTACATTCTATACCCACTTATCAATATTGAAATAAGTTCCAAGCAATTTGTATCAAATATATTAGTAATAGTACAGCCTACATTTATATAACCAACATCGCATCGCCATAGCTAAAGAAGCGATATTTATTTTTGATAGCGAGTTTGTATGCTTCCATAGTCAAATCGTATCCCATAAATGCTGTTACTAATATCAATAAACTTGATTTAGGCAAATGAAAGTTTGTAATTAATGAATCGGCTATGTTAAATTCATAAGGCGGATAAATAAAAATATTAGTCCAACCTTCGCTTGGTTTTTGATTTCCTGTGGTGGTAATAGAAGATTCTAATACACGCATGGTAGTAGTGCCTATAGCACAAATACGTTTGCCATTTTCCTTGGCAGTATTTATTAGCTTGCCAGCATAATCATCTATTTTGTAATACTCTGCATCCATTTTGTGCTTAGTCAAATCCTCTACTTCTATAGGTCTAAAGGTACTTAAGCTTGTATGCAAGGTTACTTCTGCAAATCGTATTCCTTTTATCTCAGCTCTTTTGATAAGTTCTTTACTAAAATGCAAGCCGGCTGTAGGTGCTGCCACAGCTCCTTCTACTTTGGCATATACCGTTTGATAGCGCTCTTTGTCTGATTCTTCAGGCAAGCGTTTGATATATTTAGGCAAAGGTGGTTCGCCCATATTATCCAAAATCGTTTTTAACTCTTCATTGGTACCATCAAATAAAAAACGAATAGTTCTACCTCTGGATGTAGTATTATCTACCACTTCTGCTACTAAGGAATTATCTTCTCCAAAATAAAGCTTGTTTCCTACACGAATTTTACGTGCTGGCTCAACAATGACATCCCAAAGACGATTTTGTTTATTTAATTCTCTTAATAAGAATACTTCAATTTTGGCACCTGTTTTTTCTTTTCTACCAAACAAACGAGCATTAAATACTTTCGTATTATTGGCTACCATAAGGTCTTTTTCGTCAAAATATTCTAAAATATCTCTAAAGTGCTTATGTTCTATTTTTCCGCTATCCTTATGGATAACCATCAATTTGCTGTCTTCGCGGTTCTTAGCAGGATATTGCGCTATAAGATTTTGAGGTAAGTCGTAAATATATTGAGATAACTTCATTTTGTAAAAATAGTTTGCAAAGGTAATAAATTTTTCAGCAAAACCATCAAGGATAAGGGGTTAAATTCAGTTCAAAATTGACCTATTTTAAGTGCCAGACCATGCAATAGTACTTTATACTCCTTATTTGATAAATTTATAAATGGATAATTAAAGAATAATACGGTGGAATGTCTGCAATAGAATATGGAACAACGTATATTTGCGCTTCATTTTTCAACACACCCATGGACAAAAACACATTGCTTGGATTTGGCCTATTAATGCTCTTATTAATCGGTTACATTTTTTACAATCAACAAGGAGAAATTAAGTATCAACAGCAAAAACGTAAAGATTCTATAGAAAATGCTAAGGCTCACCCCAAACCTGTAGTAGCCGATACCAGCACACAAAACCTTTCGAATGCCTCTACACAAGTACCAGCAGTTGATAGCATTGCCAAAGAAACTTTTACACTGAGTAATAACGAAGTTGAAATTAGCTTTTCAAATAAGGGTGCCTACCCAACCAAAGTATGGTTAAAAAAATTCAAAACCTATCAAGGCAATCCTCTGATATTGTTTGATGGCGATTTTAATCATTTTGATTTTAGCTTCAACACTACTCTAGGAAGCAAAATACATAGTAGAGATTTATTTTTCAATGCGCAAATAGCAAAAAATAAAATTACTTTTAGCAATCCTCATCTCCAAATAGAGTATACGCTTCCAGATACTGGCTTTATGGCTGGCATGAATGTTTTACCTTCTCAAAACATTAGTAATAACAATATAGATTTTGAATGGCAAAATAGATCATTGCTTACAGAGCGAGATATGGAAAGCCAAAAGATGTATACGCAAGTATGCTACAATTTAGAAAAAGATGGTTATGATTATTTTACTATAAAAGAAGATAAAAAACAAGATTTTAATGAAGCCATTAAATGGCTTTGTTTTAAACAACATTATTTTAATGCGTGCCTTATTACTGATACTAAAATAATAGAAAAAGGTACTGTACATGCGCTCCCTACCAAGGCAGACACCGCTGCTCATGCGCTTTCGGATTTTACAGCCAATATGAGTTTGGCACATAGCAACAACATCCCCTTTAAACTCTTTTATGGACCCAATGATTATAAATTATTAAAAAGCTACAAAATAGAATTTGAAGAGATTATACCCTTGAGCTATGGCATTTTTGGTTTTGTAAAATATATTAATAAATGGATTATATTGCCCATATTCAATGGCTTGTCCAAAGTATTTTCGAGCTATGGTATCGTTATTTTAATACTTACTTTTATACTACGATTGTTAATGTCGCCATTTACATATAAAAGTTATGTTTCGAGTGCCAAAATGAAAGCACTAAAACCAGAGTTAGATGCTCTAAAAGAAAAATACGGTGAAGATAAACAGACTTTTGGTGTAGAACAGATGAAACTCTATAGACAAGCAGGCGTAAACCCTTTGGGAGGCTGCCTTCCAGCACTTCTTCAATTACCTGTTTTCTTTGCTCTATTATCCTTCTTTCCGCATGCTATAGAATTAAGGCAACACAAGTTTTTGTGGGCTAAAGACTTGTCTACTTACGATTCTATTATCAATTTACCATTTACTATACCATTCTATGGCGACCATGTCAGCTTATTTACTATTTTATTTGTAATAACAAGTTTATTGATGGCTGTATACTCCATGAACATGACCAATATGGATCAAAGCAACCCTATGATGAAATACATGCCATTCATCATGCCTGTCATGTTCTTAGGTATCTTTAATAAGCTTCCAGCCTCATTGACTTTTTATTATTTTGTTTCTAACGTGATTACCTTAGGCTTGCAATTTGTAATTCAAAACTGGATTATTGATCCAGATAAAATTCATGCGCAAATACAAGCCAAAAAGAATGAAGCTCCAAAAGAAAATAAACTCATGAAACGGATGGCTGAAATTCAGAAACAAAATGAAGCAAGAATGCGAAATTCAAACAAAAAATAATTTCAGTTGGATTCCGTTTCCCATATTATTCTTGGTGCAGCCATTGGCGAAATAACGCTAGGTAAAAAAATTGGAAGATGGGGCATGCTTATTGGAGCATTTGCCAAAACCTTTCCCGATTTTGATTTACTCTATACAGGCCTCAAAGATGCCAAAATGTATATGTGCCACCATAGAGGTCATACACATTCTTTAATATGGGAATCGCTCTATGCCATTCCATTAGCGTTTCTTACCTATCTTATTTTCAGAAAAAAAGTTTCTTTTAAAGCTGTACTTTTTGCTTGGCTGGCTTGTCTTTGGGGACATTCAATATTAGATACTTTTACAAATTATGGCACAAGGCTACTCTTGCCATTTACAAACGAAAGTTATGCTATCAATACTATTTCTATAGTAGATTTAGTGTTTACAGTTCCCATGTTATTAGCTTGTATTATTAGTTTATTTTTTTCGAATAAGAAAAATTTACGTTTTCGTTTCAATAAGGGAATTTTAGTATATGCCATGAGCTACTTGTTTTTGATATTAATCAATAAAGGATTCATGAATCAGTTATTTAAAAAGTCTTTAGAACAAGAAAAAATTCCGTATTCGGCCTATATGACAAATCCCAGTATTCTAAACAATGTACTATGGTATGCCAATGCAGTAAACGATAGTGTCCTTTATACTGCAGAATATTCACTTTTTGACAACACGAAAAAACTTCATTGGGTTGCTTATCCTCGTCATACGGAATGGGCGGCACAATATTCTAATCAAGAAGATATTAAAGCTCTAAAATGGTTTAGCAGAGGTTATGATATTTGTGCTCAAAAAGGCGACACCTTGAATTATTATTGTGTCAAGTTCGGAAAAAACAGTTTTATAGATACTAGTCTTGAAAAATCTTTTGTATTTCATTATGTACTCTACAAAAAACCAGATGGATACTTTTTTGGATTTAAAGAACCACCACGCGATAAAAGCAATTTTAAAAAAGGTATAGAAGAATTATGGACTCGTATAAAAGGCCAATAAGTATTACAAACCTAAGGATTGAATTATAGACGCTTTATCGGCAAAGCCTTCTATATTCATAGCAATTTTTCCATTTTTATAATAAATCATTAAAGGTATGCTTCTAATTTTCATAGCGTCTGCCAACGATTTATTTTCATCTACATCTACAAAAAGTACTTTTAATTTTCCTTTATATTCCTCTTGCAATTCAGTCAAAATAGGTTTTAATTGTTTGCATGGGCCGCACCAAGAGGCTTTAAAATCAACCAATACGGGCACATCGCCCTGAACCATTTGTTGATAATCTGCTTCGCTCATTCCTTTCCATGTTTGAGCCCCAGCATCGCTATTGTTTAAAGGAAAATTTTTGGCCTTCCATTGCAATATACCTCCTTTTAAATTATATACATTTTCAAAACCCAATTTGGTAAGCACACCCAAAGCGCTACCACTTCTACCACCCGAAAGACAATATAAGTAAATAGTTTTTTTCTTATCCAATTGGGCTACTTGTGCTTCAAAATCGCTACTATTAAAATTAATATTGATAGCATTGTTCAAATGCTCTTGTGCAAACTCACCGGGGGTTCTTACATCTAATATGATTTTATTATTGTCTTTTGACAATAATTCAAAATACGTATTTACATCTATAGTGCCCGAGCCTTTCTGAGAAAAAGAGCATGCGCTTAAAATTACTAAGCCTAATAAAAAAAGAAATTGTTTCATGTTATTGTTCATATGTATTTGTAAAATTACTATGCAAATAAATGGTAGTTGTTAAAAAATAGGAAAATAATCTTCACTACGCAAACTCAGTATGTTTTGTTACACATACCTTTACTTTTTAGTTAAAACCTTAATTTCTATGCAAACATTTGAAGAAAGATACGTAAAGCGATATGAAAAATTAAACAATGAGCAAAAAGAAGCCGTAGATACTATATATGGCCCTGTGATGGTACTGGCTGGTCCGGGCACTGGCAAAACAGAAATTTTAGCAATGCGCATTGCCAATTTGTTAAGAAGCGAAGCACAGATATTGCCTCAAAATATTCTTTGCCTAACATTTACAGACGAAGGGAAAAAAAACATGAATGAAAGGCTCATTCGTATAATAGGCATTGAAAGTGCTTCAAAAATTGCAGTTCACACCTTTCATTCTTTTTGCAATGAAATTATAAATCAGTTTCCTTCTTGGTTTAAAAAAAATGAAGTAGATCTTATATCAGACTTAGAGCATATACAACTACTAAGTGAAATTTTACATGAACTTCCCATAGAGCATCCCTTACACAATCCTAAATATGTAGACTCGGAAATTAAGAGTCTTAAATCTGCTTTTGAAAGAATAAAATTAGAAAATTGGGATAGTCGTGAAGTACTAAATAAAATAGATGAATATATCAAAGAATTATCTGAAGACCCTCAAAATATTTCGTCGAGAGGGCCAACTAAAGGAAACTTAAAAGCAGACATTCTTGAGAAACTAAATCGTTTAGAAAAATTAAAAAAACGAGTAGCCCTTTTTGAAATCTATGACAATAAAATGAATCAGATAAATCGCTTTGAATATAGCGATATGATTAATTGGGTAATTCGTCTTTTTGAAACGGATGAAAGCATACTGAGCTATATGCACGAAAAATATCAGTATTTATTAGTAGATGAATTTCAAGATACTAATGGCTCGCAGCTTGCTATTATCAACCTTTTAAGTGCTTATGATGCCTCACCAAATCTATTTATTGTTGGCGATGATGACCAATCCATATATCGTTTTCAAGGAGCTAATATTGAAAATTTAATTTCATTTAGAAAACAATATAAAGACTTTGGGTTAAAAGAAATATGTTTAAAAATAAACTACCGCTCTTATCAAGGCATACTCGATGAGGCCGCTCTATTGATAAAAAGAAATAACAATAGAATGATAAATTTTATGCCTCATCTGGATAAAAATTTACTATCTGAAAGTACAAATAGTACAAAACAAAACAGTCAACTAAAATTATGCAGTTTTCATACACCACGATATGAAAAAGTTTTTATAGCCCAAGAAATAAAAAAACTTATAGCGCAAGGTGTACCAATGGATGAAATAGCAGTATTATATACTAAAAATGTAGATCTCATTGAACTAACAGAATATCTAAAAAAACTTGACATTCCGTTTTACGCAAAAAAAGAAAGCGACTTGCTGAAACATATTCTTATTAAACAACTCGTAACTATTATGACCTATGTGCAACGTGAAACTCAAGTACCCTATAGTGGCGACGAAGATTTATTTCACATTTTACACTTCAACTTTTTTGGTATAGACCCCATTGAAATTGCCAAAGCTTCCATTACAGCTTCTACGTATAGAAAAAATCAAAAAAGCAACTCAAGTTTTAGAGCCTATCTGCAAGAACTTATACAGCACGAAAAGCCTTTACTTTTTTTAGAAAAAGCTTCGGATAAGCTTGTAGCCACGGCTGCTATACTCGAGAATTTAATACAAGCTTCAGCCAATTTGTCTTTATTGCAATGGTTTGATTTTATGATCGAATCATGCTCCGTTATTCCAACTATTTTATCAAATCCAATAGAGAAATTTACTCATTTTGAAGCACTCACAAGTTTTAGTGACTATATAAAGAAAACCTGCCAAGGCCATAAAGACATGGAACTTCACGATTTTGTTCAAGGACTTACTATACTTGAAAATAATAAATTAGAAATACCACTTATCAATGTTTATGGAAGTGACAAAGCTGTAAAACTCTTTACATATCATGGTTCCAAAGGAAGAGAGTTCGAATACGTATTTTTAGGAGGCTGTGTGGCAAAAGAATGGGAATCTAAAAAAGGCAACTCCAATACGACTAAATTTCCGCCTAACTTATTTGGACATATACAAGATGATAAAGACGAAGAAGAATTAAGAAGATTGCTCTATGTTGGTATTACAAGAGCAAAAAAACAAGTTTATCTTTCTTACTATGAAAAAGATTTAGACGGTAAGGATATTGAGAAATCTCGTTTTATTCACGAAATTTTAGGTGACGAACCAGACATTATCAAACCAGAACTTTCTCGTGAAAATTTAATATTATTTGAAACCGCTTTAAATATAGATACAACAACAGAAGCCTTACAATTGGAAAAAGCATATGTGGATAGACAATTAGAGAACTTTACGATGAATGTAACCTCACTAAACCAATATTTAGAATGCCCTATCAAGTTTTATTATAACAAAATTGTATCTATACCTAGTGGCGTTTCTGAAAACATGACTTTTGGTAGTGCTATGCACTACGTATTAGAAAAAGCCTTTGAAGAAATGAAAGAACAAAAACAAGATCATATTGCTACAGAGCGCTTAGACGCTATTCTTTATTACTTTATGCAAAAAAATAAAGAAAAGTTTTCTAAAAATGGCTATGGGAAACTATCTGAATATGGAAAATACATAAACCAAATTTTGAACAACAATCTAATCCCTGAGTCCTCAAAAAATGTAGACTTAGAAATGAAAATCAATGTGCTTATGGATGGCATACCATTGACTGGAAAAATTGATAAAATTGAAAAGTTAGAATCGGGCGACATCGTAGTAGATTATAAAACCGGAAATTATAATAGCCCATATACTAAGGATAAACTTAAAGCACCCAAAGAGGATAAGATAGGTGGAGATTATTGGAGACAAAGTGTTTTTTATAAAATCTTGTTAGATAAACAGCAACCCAGAAAATATAAAAACATAGGCACACGATTTGATTTTTTGGAACCCGACAAAGAAACAAATTTGTTACCACCTAGTTTTGTTTTTAATGTCAGTGATAATGATATAGAAATAGTAAAAAAAGAAATTAAAGATGTTTGGGAAAAAATTCAACAACATGATTTTTATACTGGCTGCGATAAAAAGGAATGCACATGGTGTAATATGGCAAAAACAGTTACTTCTAAATAATCTTAAAAAATGATTTTTGAAATGCTATCTTTGTGCTGTGTCATTTAGTTTACTTATATATGTTGGCGTAGCATTTATTGCTTCTTTATTAACTAATTACTTAGTGATCGATTTATCGCACAAAAAAGGCATATTTATTGATGATCACAACAGTCTACTACCACAAAAACTCCATGAAGAACCCACACCACGCATAGGAGGCTTAGGTATATTTGTAGCTATTCTTTTTATGGTTCCCGAAAAAGAAATTGGCTTGTATATTATATTGTGTATTATACCAGCTTTCTTAGCTGGCTTTTTAGAAGATTTATTTGCCAAAATATCACCTTGGCGTCGCTTACTCATTATGAGCATATCGGGAGGCATGGCCATTTACTTAATTAACTCTGTAGTTACCAATTTTGCACTATTTGAAGTGCCTTACTTTATAGGCATTTTGATAACTATGGTGGCTATTATTGGTCTTATCAATGGTGCCAACATGATAGATGGATTTAATGGTTTATCATCAGGCGTGGGCCTGATTATTTTTCTTACATATGCGTTTATTGCTTATATCGTAAAGGATTTTCAAATTTTTTATATATCACTTATATGTGTTGCAGCCTTGAGCGGATTTTTAATATTTAATTATCCTGCTGGCAAAATATTTTTAGGAGATGGAGGAGCTTATAGCTTAGGGTTTTTATTAGCAGTAATTTCTATAATGTTAGTAAAAAGAAATGAAGACATATCGCCATGGTTTGTTTTAGTATGTCTTATATACCCCGTATGGGAAGTCATTTTTTCATTTACACGAAGAACTTTTGTACATAAACTATCCCCCCTCTATCCAGATTCTAAGCATGTACACCAACTAATTTTTAGAAATTTTACAAAAAATAGAAATTCGGCAACTGTACTCTTTATTTTACCTATTATCATGCTGTTAAATCTATTAGCAGTAGTGAGCTATAGAAACACTGAATTGCTGATGCTACTTGCATTTAGCTTTATTTTTTGCTATACGGTGTTTTACTTTGTTTATTCTCGAAAAGAGACGCAAATCAAGCCATAAGTATTATTTTTTTATTAGCTTTGCACACTTTCTCACTAATAAAAAAACACCATGTATCAACAACTTATTGATAAAAAGGAAAAATTAGCTGTCATTGGGCTTGGCTACGTAGGATTACCAATAGCATTAGAATTTGCCAGAAAAATTGATGTCATTGGCTTTGATATCAATGCCAAACGTGTAGAAATGATGAAGAATGGCATAGACCCAAGCAATGAATTAGAAAAACAAGCATTTGAAAATACAAGTATTGAATTTACTGACTCGATAGAAAAATTAAAAGAAGCAAAATTTTATGTTGTAGCAGTACCTACACCTGTAGATAAACATAATGTGCCTGATCTAACACCCGTAACTAAAGCCTCTGAAACCATAGGAAAAGTTCTCAAAAAAGGCGACTATGTGGTATTTGAATCTACAGTTTATCCTGGCTGCACAGAAGAAGACTGCTTGCCAATAATAGAAAAATTATCGGGATTAAAAGCGATTACAGATTTTAAAATTGGTTATTCACCCGAACGTATAAACCCAGGCGACAAAGAGCATACACTTCAAAATGTAATCAAAGTAGTTTCTGGATGTGATGCAGAAAGTTTAGAAGAAATAGCCAAAACATATGAATTAGTAGTGGGTGCTGGTGTGCATAGGGCTTCTAGTATAAAAGTAGCCGAAGCTGCAAAAATTATAGAAAATACACAACGCGATTTAAATATCGCTTTAATGAATGAGCTATCTATCATTTTTGACAAATTGGGCATTAATACATACGAAGTATTAGAAGCTGCGGGTACTAAATGGAATTTCTTAAAATTCTTCCCTGGTTTAGTTGGCGGTCATTGTATTGGAGTAGACCCATATTATCTTACGTATAAATCTGAACAGTTAGGTTACAAATCTAAAGTTATCCTTTCGGGCAGAACAATTAATGATGAGATGGCAAGCTATGCGGCGAAAAAAACGATACAGACTATTATTAAATCGGGCTTTGATATTACACAATCTAAAATTTTAATATTAGGCACTACCTTCAAAGAAAATGTAACGGATATTAGAAATTCTAAAGTTGCAGATTTAGTAAAAGAACTACAAGGATATAGTATTCAAGTAGATGTATCTGATCCGCATGTAGATGCAGAAGAACTAAAGCATGAATATGGCTATGGCTTAAGTGATATTAATGGTCCTTATCATGCTATCATAGTAGCCGTAAACCATAAAGAATTTGAAGTATTGGATGAAACCTATTTTGAAGGGCTTTTAGTTAAAGGTGGCCTTATAGTTGATTTAAAAGGCATACTCCGCGATAAAATTAAAACCCTTAATTATTGGAGTTTCTAAGGTATCATTTAAAGTACAAATCCCAAACCAAATTCGGCATATTCGGCCTGCAAAAAATGTGTTTTTAATAATGCACTTGCGTATATATTTTTCAAAAAACCATAAGGCTTTTTTAGCATATATACATTAAATCCTAATTTCTGATAAACTGGAATACCGCCTAATTCTCTTCGTATATAAGTGCCCATTTGCAATGGCACACCTACGCTACCAAATATAAATTCATGCGATAAAAAAGCACTGTATATCCATGCCTTTTTTCTTTCCTGACCGGGATATATATGATTATTGACAAAAAGTGCATACAACTTACTACTATATGTAGCTTCCAAACCTACCTGAATTTTGCTTTTGTTTCTATACTTCTTAGAAAGCATCATAGCGTTTGAAAAAAACGAATACATGGGTCCGTCTACTACTTTATCTTCTGCATATGCAATCGAATTTTTCCAATAAAATTCTAATGGATTTTTGCTTGCACCCCATACCTTTTTTTCAAAAACATTGACATAGGTATTAGGATAATAACTAGCCCCAATAAAAAGTCCATATGCGTTAATTCCCAAATTGGGCTGCTTAGCAGATGCATTAGAGGTATGAAAAAAATGAAACCCAGCATGTGCTACCCAATGTTTATTGATAGGCTGTTTTACACCCAATTGAAACATAGTAAAATTATTAATATGGCTTCCAATAATATTATTCAACGTATCCTCATTAGGCAATCGATTCCACTTTTTGGAAACATAGCCCAAACCTGCTCCAACCTTTAAATAGAGATTACCACTTCTTATTTTTATCAACCGAGTTTGAATAGTCGGATATACGCCAATAGCATACCCCAAAGCACTACTACCATAGTTTGCAGCAGTAACAGACATGCCTATTTCTGGAAATCCATATCGCTGATGCCATTCTTTTTTTCCTAAGGTTTGCATAGTATAAGATAACTCTAAAGCCTGGCTATAAGGAGGGACTGCTATATGTATTTTGGGTGAATGTTTAAAAATTTTTCCACCCATATAGTTGCATTGCCAAGCACTTAAATTTTGCTGCGAATACAAGCTAGTTGACATACATGCTAAGAGTATAAGAAAAGTCCTTTTCACAGTTCATAAAAATACAACCTTAACGCTAATTTTTTTTCCATTCTATATTTTCTTTTTAGGAAGTTTTTAAATAAAAAAAGAAAAAGTATACAAAAGTTTTATAATCTATTGAATTAACACATTGTAATAATTACTTTTACAACATGCCATACAAATCCCTTTTTATTTCTATTCTTTTTGTTTTTATTTTACAAACTATGCACTCACAACCCATTCGTGAGTTTAGAGGCCTGTGGGTAGCCACCGTAGGAAATATAGATTGGCCAAGTCAAAAAGGATTAGATGCACAAACCCAACAAAGAGAATTTTTGGACATTGTAGCCAAGGCAAAAAAAAATAATTTCAATGCTCTCATTGTTCAAATACGACCTGCAGCCGATGCCTTTTATGCATCGCCGTATGAAAATTGGAGTCGATATTTGAGTGGCAAACAAGGCGAAGCCCCTTCTCCATATTACGACCCCTTGCTTTTTATGATAGAAGCTTGTCATAAACAGGCCATCGAATTTCATGCATGGTTTAACCCTTATAGAGCCTTAGTAGATGCTAAAAATAATGTGCATACCTCACAACATATTACTTACTTGCATCCCGAGTGGTTTGTGAACTATGGTGGTAAAAAATATTTCAATCCAGGCATACCCGAAGTACAACAATATTTTACAAAAATAGTTTTAGATGTAGTAAAACGATATGATATAGATGCTGTTCATTTTGATGATTACTTTTATCCATATCGAATTGCTGGTTCTGAATTTCCTGACCAAAAAGCGTTTATCAAATATGGTTATAATTTTATTTCCAAAGATGATTGGCGTAGAAACAATGTAAATGAATTAATTCAAACATTAAGCAAACAAATAAAAAGTGAAAAATCGTATGTAAAATTTGGTATCAGCCCATTTGGTGTATGGCGAAATAGCAATAAAGACCCTATGGGAAGTGCCACTACTGCAGGACAAACAAACTATGACGACTTATTTGCAGACGTATTGCTTTGGCAAAAAAAAGGATGGATTGATTATATCTTACCTCAACTGTATTGGGAACAAGGACATAAAGCAGCCGATTACAATACCCTGCTTACTTGGTGGTCCAAACATGGATACAACAAACACGTATATATAGGTCATGCAACTTATCAATTAAGCAATACAGCCAAAAAACTATGTTGGAGAAATAATGATGAAATTAAAGAGCAAATAAACTTATTACGAAATGAACCTAACATACATGGGAGTGCTTATTATAATGCATCCTCAATTATGAAAAATGCATGCAACATCAATGAATGTTTTCAGAAGGAGGTATATACTCACCCAGCACTTATGCCAGATATGCCTTGGCTGCAAACAAAATTGCCAGTACCATCGGTAACACTAAAACCAATTATCAAATCTGGTAGTGGAAATAAATTAGCTTGGGAAAGCACTACCAAAACCAATAGTTATATAGTATTTGCTATATATAAACATCGAAAAAATGAATCTTTAGATTTCAATAATCCAATCCAACTTATTGGTATAACAGGCGAAAATACCTTCACAGATGAATCTGCTTATCAAAATGGGTATACATATTGTATACTATCCATGGACCGTTTGCAAAGAGCAGGCGAAAAAAGCAATGAAGAAAGTATATAGTATATGCTACAAGAAAAAAAAGAAGTATTTGATTATATTGTGATGGGTTCTGGCTTTGGTGGTTTGGTCTGTGCAGCTTTGCTTGCAAAAGAAGGCTATACGGTGTGTGTATTAGAAAAAAACAAACAACTGGGTGGGGCATTGCAATCTTTTGGTATTGAAAAAAAATTATTTGATGCTGCTGTTCATTATTTAGGTAGCCTAGATGAAGGAAAAACACTAAACAAAATTTTTAAATATCTACATCTTGATCAAGTCCAAAAATACAAATTAAACCAGTTTGCATTTGATGAAATAGTAATAGGACAAAAGCGATTTGCATTAGCCCAAGGTTTTGAACTTTATCAAAAACAATTAATAGAAAAGTTTCCGCATGAAGAACAAGGTATCATAGCTTTTATACAATACATGCAACAAACGGTTCAAGATTTTCCACTATACTCGCTGAGCTTTGCACAAGCAAACAAATCAAAACATGTAAGTATTTCGCTTAAAACAGTTGTTGAAAATTTTATTCAAGATGAACTTTTAAGAAATATATTGATGGGCAACAATATACTTTATGCTGGCCATTATGACACTTTACCTTTTTATGTACATGCCCTTATAAGCTGTAGTTATATTGAAGGTAGTTATAAATTTTCACAAGGATCGGCTTCTTTGATAAAAGCAATTGAAAAAACAATTGTAACGCACCGTGGATTGATAAAGAGAAATATAGAAATAAAAAAAATAGTAGCACCCAAAGATCAAGTTGTCTATATCGAAGATCAAAATGGCACACAGTATAAAGCTCAAAATTATATTTCAAATTTTCATCCTTTAGAAACATATAAAATCACAACTTCCCCATTACTAAAAAAAATTACAACTAAACGATTTGAGGAAGCACAAAACACTATTTCGTGCTTTATGATAAACCTTGTTTTGAAAGAAAAATTAATAGTATTTCAAAATACAAATTCCTATTTTCATAAAACACAGGATGTATGGCGAGATACAAAAATGTATGATATTGAAGATATCAACTCGTTTGCCGTGTATTATAATGAAGATGAAAAAAACAAAGGTTATTGCGACTCGATGACCATTTTAATCTATATGCCTTTTTCCTATTTTGAAAAATGGGAATCGACTTATAGAACTACAAGTTTTCCTAAACAAAGAAATGATGAATACGAAATTTTTAAAACAACATTAGTGCAAAATATTATTCGTCAAATTGAAGATTGGTTCCCAAACTTATCGCAAAATATAGTCAAAGCAGATGCTTGCACACCGCTTAGTTATAGAGATTATTTGCACACACCTCAAGGCTCTTTCTATGGCATCGAAAAAAACATTAATGACTTTATTAATAGCAGTATTTCTACCAAAACAAAAATTCCAAATTTATTTCTTACAGGTCAAAATATGAATTTACACGGCGTATTAGGAGTTTCTCTTAGCGCTATTTTAACAGCATCTAATTTTATACCATTAGAACAACTATTGAAAAAAATAAATACATGCTCATAGACTAACTCCTATCTTTGCTACATGAAGATTTTAAAACGAATCGGTCAATTGATACTTATTTTTATAAGCGTTTTAATAGCTTCTTTACTCATCATTTTTTTATATGTGCTGAGCATACCAGAATGCAAAGAGCCTACAATAGAATACGAAAGCAAAAACTACACACTTCAAACTGCTGATAGTAACAAGATTAATTATGGGCCAAACTGGATAAGACAAAATAATGATAGTCTATATGAAATGTATTTGGAAGGCAACCCATACGAAATTGGAAACGCCTATGGTCACCTTGCTAAATCACTTATTTATGAACAAGAAAAAGCATTCACAAGCGAAATCAAACATATGATTCCTTCAGAAAAATATTTAAAATTTCTGAAATATATGATTCGATTTATGAATAAAAATCTATCGAATTATGTACTACCCGAATATCAAGAAGAAATTGCTGGTATTTCTAAGGCTGCTTCATCTGAGTTTGATTGGATAGGCAGTAAATATTCAAGACAACTTAACTACCATGCTGCACATGATATTGGGCATGCACTTGCCAATATGATGCTGGTTGGTTGTACCTCCTTTGCCACATGGGGGCAAGCATCAGCCGATAGCACACTCATTGTTGGAAGAAATTTTGATTTTTATGTTGGCGATGAATTTGCAAAACACAAAATTATTTGTTTCTATAAACCTACACATGGCTATCCATTTATGTCTATTATTTGGGGAGGTTTTACTGGTGTAGTGAGTGGTATGAATAATCAAGGAGTAACAGTAACAATCAATGCCAATAAATCTTCTATTCCCTTTGGCTCAGCTACTCCTGTATCATTAGTAGCTCGAGAAATTGTTCAATATGCAAGTAATCTGCAAGAGGCTATTGCCATTGCAAAAAAAAGAAAAATGTTTGTCAGCGAAAGCTTTTTGATAAGCTCAGCACATGATCATAAAGCAATTGTAATAGAAAAAACACCAGAAGAAATTGATATCTATGAATCCGATAGTAGCTATATAACGTGTACAAATCATTACCAAAGCAAACTATTATCTAAACAAGAGCTCAATAAAATACAAATTCAAAATAGTGCGTCTCTTTATCGTTCGCAAAGACTGCATGAACTTTTAATAAAAAATGGGAAGAATAATGTGACTAAAACTGCTGCTATATTACGTGACTACAAAGGCATACAAGACCAAGATATTGGTCTTACAAATGAAAAAGCCATTAATCAATTTATTGCACATCATTCTATTATTTTCCAACCATACAAACAATATGTTTGGATTAGTACTACACCTTGGCAAGAAGGAAAATATATTTGTTACGACTTACAAGCTATTTTTTCTAAAACGAGCTCATATAGAATAGCCAATAAGGATATACCTGCTGATACTTTTTTACAAAGCAGTCAATACCAACAATTAAAAAAATATTTAGAATCCGAAAATAATGCAAAGTATCATAAACCAGTGATGCCTTCTGATTTTATCAATAGCAACCCAAACTATTACGATGCTTACCGCTTAGCTGGCGATACATATATGCTGCTCAGTCAAAAAGATAGTGCAAGGTATATGTATAAAAAGGCATTGCAATACGAAATAGCAACTAAAAACGAAGAAAATTCGATTCACAAAAAAATTAAAGCTATTGATTTAACTCATTAAGAATCTTTAAACTCTTCTGCATTATATTTGACATCGCATGATACTTGGCATAGGAACTGATATAGTAGAAATACATCGTATTGAAAAAAAAGTGGAAAACAACCCATCTTTTTTGCAACATGTTTTTTCAGAAAATGAAATTATTTATTGTCAGAAGCAAAAAAAAGCTGCTATGCATTTTGCTGCCCGATGGGCTGCAAAAGAAGCTTTTCTTAAAGCTATACATGTTCAATTTATTGGCAATCACAAACTATCTCAAATAGAGGTGTGCCATAGCGAACATGGCAAACCATATATTGAGCTTACGGGAATAGAAAAAACAAATGCCGACCAACTTGGCATTACACATATACATGTAAGCCTTTCGCATACAGAGCATCATGCTATAGCATATGTAATAGTAGAAAAATGAAAAACTATATAGACATTGAATATAAAAACCTCGCAGAACAATCCATGTTTCAATTGGATTTGCTAAAACAATTACTTCATTATTGTGGACAACATTCCTTGTATTATCAAAATCTATTTAAAAAAAATAAAATTCAAATTGAACACCTAAAAACGCTTGATGATTTTAGCCATATACCGACTACAAACAAAGAAGATATACAACTACAAAACGAAGCATTTTTTTGTATCCCAAAACACGAAATAGCAGAATACACAACTACTTCTGGAACTTTAGGAAAACCTATCATAGTACCACTCTCAAAAAAAGATATCGAGCGTTTAAAAATAAACGAAAAATTATCTTTTGAACTTATGGGTATCACCACTCAAGATGTAGTGCAACTAATGCTAACTATAGACAAACAATTTATGGCAGGCTTGGCCTATTATTTAGGCGCACAAGCTATTGGCGCAGCTACCATTAGAAGCGGTATAGGTGCTATTTCATATCAATGGCAAATGGCACAAACACTACAAACAACTGCTATAGTAGCAGTGCCTTCTTTTATCTATAAACTACTAAAATTTGCTATTGAAGAACAAATAGATTTTACTAAAATCCCTATCACTAAAGCACTGTGTATAGGCGAAGGAGTTCGCTTGTCAGATTTTTCTTTAAACAAATTAGGTGAAGCCATACATTCAAAATGGAATATCCAATTGTATAATACATATGCTTCTACCGAAATGCAAACAGCATTTACAGAATGCGAACACGGTCAAGGCGGTCACCATCATCCAGCATTAATTTATTTTGAAGTATTGGATGAACAAAATAAACTATGCCAAGAAGGTGAATACGGCGAAATAGTTATAAGCACATTGGGGGTTTCGGCTATGCCACTAATTCGCTATAGAACAGGTGATATAGCGTGCTACTATACAGAACCGTGTTCATGTGGTCGAAAAACAAAACGCCTAAGCCCAATACAAGGCAGAAAAAATCATATGATTAAATATAAAGGCACTACACTATTTCCAAATGCCATTTTTGAAGTACTTAATGAACAATCTCATATTCAAGATTATGCTATAGAACTATTACACGACGAACATGAAAATGATTTGATAAAAATATACATAACAACTTCCACTTCACATACAAAAGAAGTACTGGAAAAATTGCCCAATATTTTGAAATCAAAATTGCGTGTTACACCAATTATTATAGATTGCCCATTGTCTGAAATAAATCAAATTCAAAATCCAGAAGGAGCACGCAAAGTGCAAAAACTAATTGATCATCGAGTACACAAAAACAGCAATTAAAGAAAAATGGATAAAGTAAGATTAGATAAGTACTTATGGAGCATCCGAATTTTTAAAACCAGAGAGCAAGCTTCCTTGGCATGTTCGGCTGGCAAGGTAAAATTGCTTGGCAAAAGTGTGAAACCAGCTAAGGCTGTACAACTTGATGATATTTATGAAATCAAAAAAGAAGACCATAAAATAATTATTAAAGTGCTTGGTATAATACAAAAAAGAGTAGCCTATGCAGAAGCTATAAAAAATTATTTAGACATGACTCCCGAAGAAGAAAAAATCCATGAGAAACCAATGGCTTCCAGTTTTTATACCGGGAAAAGGTTGAGCAAAGTAGGAAGGCCTACAAAACAGCAAAGAAGGGATTTGGATGACTTCATGGAACAATAAATGATTTTAATTTAAAATAAGACTCACAAATTAAAGATTTATCGCATTTTTTTTTTTTGATTCAAAATGCTAAAGCATTTTATTCAGAATGTTTTTAATTTGTAGTGTTATCTTTAACATCGGGGGGGGGATTATTTTTATACTTATGCTACCAGTATCACTTTGTATTGATTTTGGAAATACCAATTGGAAAGCTGCTTTATTTCAAGGAGATAGAATGGCCGAAAAATTTATGATTAAAAAAGATGAGGTTCTTAGTACATTAAAAAAAATAATTCAACTTTATAATCCTCAAAAATCAATTTTAACTTCAGTAGTCAATTATCCAAAAGAAGTAGAAGAACTTCTTAGTGAGCATACTACTTTTTTTTTATTGAATCATAACACTATCAATCTACCTTTCCTAAATGCTTATGGCACACCAGAATCCTTAGGTCATGACCGATTAGCATTGGTAGCAGGTCTTAGTAAATTTTATCCCTATGAAGACAGCTTAGTAATATCTATTGGCACCTGTATTACCTATAATTTTTTAGCAAAAAATAATGCCTTTAGAGGTGGTGCTATTTCGCCGGGTGTAGAAATACGTTTACGAAGTCTAAATGAATTTACACAAAAACTACCATTAGTACAACGAGAAGGTTTAACATCTATGGTTGGTTTTGATACAGAAACTTCTATTCGCAGTGGCGTTATAAACGGCATTAGTGCCGAAATAGATGGAATTATTGATATGTATCAAAGTCAATATCATAAAATTAACGCAGTTTTAACTGGTGGTGATTCTCCTTTCTTTGAATCCCGTTTGAAAAACAAGATATTTGCAGACACTAATTTCCTTTTTAAAGGTTTATATGCAATACTTGAATATCAAAAATAAAATTTCCTTCGCCTTTTTCTTTCTACTCATATCTCAAACAGTTTTTTCGCAAGAAAATTCACCTTACTCTCGATATGGTGTGGGCAATCTAAAATCGAATGAAATGCTTCAAAATAAAGGCATGGGTGGTGTCAATACCGCCGACCAAAATCCTTTATATATAAATCCACTCAATCCGGCATCGTATTCATTTTTAAAAATGACCGCTTTGCAAGCAGCAATAGAAGGTTCATTGGTAACTATAAAAAATAGTTCTACATCAAACCGAGTAGGTGCAAGTAATTTATCATATGTCAATGTTGCATTTCCACTCGCAAAAAATGCGGGTCTAAGTTTCGGCTTACTCCCTATTACACGCTCACGCTATAATTTTGAAAAATATAGTAGCTACGATGGTATAGATAGTAATGTATACACAACTTGGTTTGGAGGTGGTGGCTTACAAAAAATTTATATTGGTGGTGCTTATGCTTATAAAAATTTATCTATTGGCATCAACACGGGTTACACATTTGGAAACTTAACAAACACAACTGAGACTACTTTTACAGACACCCTACAAATACTGGCCAATAATGTTTCGAGTAGAACAGTTATAGGAGGTTTCTTTTGGCAAGGCGGATTATTATATTCTCACAAACTTAAAGATGACTATGCTTTAAATTTAGGTTTTACGTATAGTGGAAGCGAAAATTTGCGTGCCAAAAAAGAATCATATTGGGAATCATTTATTGGCACATCTACCAATACTGTAAACAGAGTAGATAGTGTTTTAGAAAAAAAAGGAACTATACAACTTCCGAGCAGATATGCAGCAGGCCTTATGCTTGTAAATGGCGATTATTGGAAAGTTGGTATTGACTATACAGCAAGCAATTGGAGTCAATATAGAAGCTATGGCTCGGCAGACTCATTTGGCAATGCGTATATGATAAAAGTGGGAGGTGCAATTACACCAAACACCAATGCTACAAACGATTATTGGAAAAGAGTAAATTATAGAGCAGGATTCTATACAGGAACAGATATAGTAAAACTAAATCAGAATAAAATTACACAAACTGGCATCACTGTTGGTGCGGGCTTCCCTATACGTCGTACCAACCTCAGCATAGGGCAAATCAATGCCGTTTTTGATATTGGCAAAAGAGGTACTATCAATTCGGGTTTGGTAAAAGAAAACTATACTCGTTTAGCATTGGGCTATTGCTCAATGACAAATGGTTTGTAAAACGTCGCTACGATTAGTATCAACATCATGCGTAGCTTACACATATTAGGCAGTATTTTATTGTTGGCTGCTTGTAATCGTGATATAGAAAAAGCAAAAGGCATTTTAAATACGAATGAGCTGAATACTGATATAGCTAAAGATGTAACCATCTTTTATAGTAAAGATGGCGACACCAAAGCTAAACTAGCTACTCCTGTGTTTAAGCATATGCTCAAAGCCAACCCTACTTATGTAGAAATGCCAAAAGGCTTAGTAGCACATTTTTATGACGAAAATAAAAACCCAACAACAAAGCTTACTGCTAAATATGGGCTTTTATATGAGCAAACCAATAATGTATTAGTACGAGACAGCGTAGTTGTGAGTAATATAAAAAATGAAAAACTGGAAACAGAAGAATTAATATGGAATGAAAAACTGCAACGTTTTTTTACCGATAAGTTTGTAAAAATTACAACCCCCACACAGATAATCTATGGCGATGGCTTAGAATCCAATCAAACATTTACATCCTATAAAATAATGAATGTAAAAGGCATTATAGGTATACAAAAAAATCAAATGCCTCTACCCTAGACTACTTATTTTTTTCAAAAAAAAGAAAATTTATTTTTGAAAAATACAATATGTAGTTTTGTAAAATGAGTACTATAAAAATAGCACTACTTGATGACCACCAAATTGTTTTGGATGGCTTAAAATTACTTCTCTCTACAGACCAGCGATATGATATTATATTAGAAGACACCCATGCATTGTACTTTTTAGAACAATTAAAAACAAGCACGCCAGACATTGTATTGACTGATATCATGATGCCAATAAAAAGTGGATATGAAGTAGCCAAACATATTAAAGAACACTTCCCACATATAGCAGTCATAGCACTATCAATGAATGGAGAAGGAGATTTGGCATACAAACTCATTCATGACATACAAATTGAAGGCTATATTCTCAAAACAACCGATCGAAATGAATTATTTAATTGTATAAATGAAGTATATAAAGGTAAAACGTATTACTGCGCTGAAGTAAGCGAGCAGTTGCAGCTCTTTACCAAAACTCAAAAAGAAAATGAAATTTTACATCTTACAAATCGTGAAATAGAAATTATACAATGCATAGCTAAAAATTTATCAAATAAGGAAATAGCAGAACAGCTTTTTATTAGTGAACGCACCGTAGAAACACACAGAAAAAATATTTTCAGAAAAACAAATATGCATAGCGCTTTAGCCCTTGTAGATTTTGCAAAGCAAAGAAAAATTATTTAATTTTTTTTACCTTAACAAAGTCACATCGCCTTGTAGTTGCTTTTTGGCACCCGTTAGCCCGCATGAATACGTAAGTAAATAAAAATAGGTTCCCACATCACTTACCTTTTCTTTATATTTTCCATCCCATTTATAATCTTTATCTTCAGTTTCAAAGAGCATTTCGCCATAGCGATTGAATACTTTCAAATTAAAATTAGTTACATTTTCAATTTCTATAATTCCAAAATAATCATTTTTTCCATCATCATTTGGTGAAAAAGAATTTGGTATTACCAATTTAGTACAACATTCTGATACACTCACTATAACTACACCTTGGCTCACACACTTGTTAGGTCCCGTAACAGTAAGTGTGTAAGTAGTTGTTACTACAGGAAAGGCAGTTGGTTCAGCTATATTGGGATCATCTAAACTAGATGCAGGTTCCCACTTATAGGTGTAGCCTGGTATAGCAGGAGTGCCTAATTTTACTCCATTTTTTGAGCAATCAATCTCTTGATCAGGTCCTGGGTTTAATGTTGGAAGTATATTATCTACAAAAACATTGACAGTTTGGGTGCATGCATCATTGATGGTAAGCGTATAGGTTGTTGTCATACTTGGAGATGCCATAGGCTGTGCAATATTAGGATTGCTTAATCCTGTTGGAGGCTGCCAAGCATAGGTAGTATTGGGCTCTGGTGGTGTGCCTATTTGAGCTTCAGTAACTTCGCAAGTTAAAGTTTGGTCTTGCATAGAAAGTGGAATGCAAGGTGCAAAGCCAAAATCTTCATTGTGTGTATTTTTACCGCTACTTGTTAAAAAAACGGCAACGGTCGGAAAACCATTTTTCAATTCAGCATCATTATCTCTTACATCTGGTTGTCCTGCACCTCCTATATGAGCAGGCGAAATAGAATATCCGGGTATAAGGTTGATACCCACTGTGCCATTCCAATCGGCTGGAGTTAAAGCAATTAAATATTTTTTATACGGATTAGGACCTGGCTGATTACCACTTTGTGTTGGGTCTCCATCGGGCACATTGCTTGCGTCAAAAAAATAAAGACCATTGTTTGCAGTTACGAAACTAGCCAAAGAACCTCCATCAGGTATATCATCATTATTAAAATCGGCATAAAGATTGAGCGTAATACCATCAATACCAACTTCTGTAGGATCTTGAATGCCATCGCCATCATCATCTTTCCAAACTCTATTGCCTATTTGCAAACCGGGATACTGACCACTAGCTTCAATATCGCCCATGGAGTTTGCCTTACCAAACTGAGTCATATTAGCAAGATCTGCTTGCCCAGTACAAGTTCCATTTATGGTGGAAAAACGACCTGTTCCGTTTGAAAAAGCATTTACAGGATCCATCATAGTGGCAATAATTTCATTGAGTCCAGGTATTTTGGCCAAAGAGCCTACACTTGTCTCTTCATGCAAACTCCCTCCACCAAACCAATCATCATTAAAAAATTCACCACCTCCTATACCTTGCCCATTTCCGGTTTGACCATTCAGTACATTAGTACCTTGAGAGGTATAAGAACCATTGCTTTCAACAACAAAATTTCCAGTGTTGCAATCAAAGCCGGCTATCAATAAATCGCCGCCAACATCATAGCTACCTACCATGAGGGTTCCAGACAAATGCCTTCTGCTATTGCCTGCATATTGATGACCTGAACGATCCATAAAATCTAAAATAATATCGCCCGTATTGGTAAAAGCAATATCACTTAAAACTGGTGTTGGCAATGTTTCTTCTCCTTGATCTAAAAGGCTGTCTGTTGTTCTATTCCAAGGATACCATCGATCTGATCCAGGGTTAAAGGTTATAGCTTCTCCTTTTATATAGTTTAAAGGTATAGTTACTACTGGCGTTGGGTTAAATGTAGCAGTACCTAAGGGGTCATTCATTTCAAATACATAAGCGTTTACATCTGTAGGTCCATTTATCGTAATGCTTCCTCCTAACTCACCAGTGCTTACTGCGCCTAAGTATAATTTACCTTTTCGGAATCCAATACCAAAACCTCTTAGCAAACCATTGGTAACTGTGATATTAGGCAAATCGTAGGATGTAACATTGATAACATTTTGGGGATTAAAGACATTGTCTAATTCTAAACGATATAATTTTCTGTCATATAAATTTGTTACAAATAGAAACTTACCATCATCACTTATGTCTATATCTCCAAGACCCACTTTGCAAACCTGATCAAATGCAGCTGGGTCATTCCACTGCCCAGTAGTACTTGGCAACAAATCTCTACCACCGGACCATTAGAACCTATAACGCCTAAACCTTCGGGCAAGCCACTTGCAGGATCTATAGCACCCAAATAAGTAGCAGTAGTAAACGTTGCATTTAAATTAAAGGAGCTACCTACGCCATATGCAGGAGCTGAGGCTGCTGCTCGAGTTCTGAAACCATTGGCATCCATATCATAAAAATTTGTAACATTAAAGGTAGCGCCTGTGGGGTCTAATAAATAAATCCCACCACTCCCCATAGGCCCAAGACCAGAATGCCTTTTGAGAAAAGCAGATGTAAATATTTTTTTGGCTTGCTTACTATAAGCCACACCCCAAACAGAACCAATAAACGAAGCTTGCAACTCATTTTGTGAAACCACAGAGCCGCTGCTTAAGTATGGATGCCCTAAAAATGATATTGCAGTAGCTGCAGTACCAGCTAATAATGGATCGCCTCTATTAAAACGAGCAACCCATACCATGGGGTTTGGATTGTTTGCAAACTCTGAGGGGTCTTGTATAGCAAAATTGATATTGGAACTTGAATTTTGAATAAAACGCACATTATTTCCATCTGCAGCCACAGTAAAAAAATCCACATCTGGATTAATACAAATTGTAGATGGTATTTCAAATTCTACCCGTACGGGCACCGTAAAAGGAAGCGTATAGGCCCCACTGGCGCCAGAAGTAGTTGTAGCAACAACCGTATTGCTGGCATCGTATGCGTTGATAATGATACCCTCTATACCTGGCTCTTGTGCAGTTTGCCAAGTACCATCAAAATTAAAATCTCTGAAAACTGTTCCTGAAATTTGGGCGTGAGCGTTTGAAAAAATCAAAAAAAGATTAAGAAAAGAAAAAAATAATAACTTCATACAAAGAAGATTTAAAGTATATTAAAAAGACGTTATTTGTACTTAATACGTTTGTGAATATAGTATTTAAACATCTTTTTTCCAACAAAAACAATCAAAAACAAACGCACTTACTTTTGTTTACATATGTGTAGGCTCCCCATTTTTAGTACACTTCAAAGTAGAATTTCTTATTCATATTTTGATATTTTGGTTTAGGTCTTTTGGGGCGTAGTGAAGCGAAGGCGGAGCCGAAGCTGAACGAGCCAAAGGAAGGTGTTTGATTTCTTTCATTTTTTTCGATACTGCTGAGGGGCATACCCCTAAGGCATCATGTGGTCTATGTTGATTATAGTCGCTAATCCACTCCTCGGTCACTTCTCGGACTTCTTCTATATCCTTGAATAGATGAGCATCCAATATAGCCTCCCGATAGCTTCTATTGAATCGCTCAATAAACGCGTTCTGAGTGGGTTTGCACGGCTCTATATATTTAAACTCTATATCGTACATCTGACTAAATTCACTCGCCAATTTGGCTATAAATTCAGGCCCATTGTCCATACGGATTTTTTGTGGTTTACCATATCTGTTGATTAAATGACGTAGCACCCATATCACTCTACTCGATTTAAGTGAGTAATCAATTTCTATAAATAGTACCTCGCGGTTAAAATCATCAATCACATTAAATGAACGAAACTTACTGCCATTACTCAGGCATCACTCATAAAATCAATACTCCAAGTATGCGTAAAAAATGAGGGAGTCTCCAAACTTTCCTTTATTCGCTGTGGCAAACGCTTCTTTGCCTTTCTGCGTAGGGATAGACCCATTCTTATATACTCTATGCTGCGCTTATGATTTGTTGTATCTCCTTGATTTCTCAACCTAAAATAATACTTCCAAAACCCTTCTCGAGGATGAGCAGAACTTAATTCCAATAATTGATTTTCCAAATAGCTATCATCCTTCACCGATTGGTAAATAAATGCACTCTTACTTGTCTTGAGTATGCGACACGCCTTGCTGATGTCTTTGGGCCGTTCCTTCTTTAGCTCAGTAAGTATACTGCGCTTCATGCAAGGCTTTAAAGCTTTTTTTCAATAATGTATTTAGCTACATCTAACTCCATCGCTAAATTGGCATACATACGCTTTAAACGAGCATTCTCCTCTTCCAACTCTTTGACCCGTTTAAGTTCGCTTGCATCCATACCTCCATAGCGCTGACGCCATTTGTAAAACGTTGCCTTACTTACGCCATGTTCTCTGGATATATCCTCTACTGACTTGCCAGTATCAAATTCCTTTAGAATAGAGGCAATCTGATTGTGATTAAATTTACTTTTCTTCATTGTATTACGATTTTAAAATTAACAAATTTTGTCTACTTTTAAAACGTACTATTTTTGGGGGAGCTTACATATGCTTATACAAACTATAAAGTTTGTAATTTTGTATAAACCATGCAAAAACACATTTATTTTTCTATACTACTTTTATTTAGTGTATTCTATACAAGTACAGCCCAAAAAGTTGTTTCATCCAATCCAATACCGTTTAATATTTCAAAAGATGATTTTGTTATCATTGGCTTATGGCACAATAATCCTCTGGTTTTTATTCAGCAAGAAAAGCAATATGAGTTGTATAGTTTTTCTAAGCAACTTTCAACAATAGAAAAAATACCGTTTCCTAACCAAGATGGCCATATAGTTCAACTAGATTTTATAGTATTGGACAATATTATTTATGCTTTTTATGAAGTAGAAAAAAAGAAAATCTATACTTTTTATACTCGTAAATATGAAAATAATATTTGGAGTACACCTAATACAATAATTCAAAAAGATGCAAGTGAAATCAATAAACCTATTTTCAATATTGTACATAGCAAAAATAAAATGCATCATTTATTGACATTACTCTATAAAGAAAATCATAAACAAAATATTGATGTAGTTGTTTTTGACAATCGTTTTAGTGCTTCTTTATCTCTACATCATGAAATGAGTAAAGAGAATGCTTTTTTAAATAAAGAGATGGCAGTTTCAAATATTGGCATCCCCTATCTATTGGTAACGGATGTTCCGTCTTATAAAGACAATCTCGTTGAAGAGATTTTTTGGCTATCGCCCAATGAAAGTAAGTCGGAAATGATACTATTTCCTATTTCATTAAGTAATCATACTATACATGACTTTCATATTTCCATTGACGAAATTCAACAGATTTTGTATTTAACTTCATGGTATGGGGATGGAAAATTTCATGATTCCAAAGGAATATTTATTTCTACTTGCGATTTGCAATTGACACAAACTCCGAGCAAGCACTTTATGCAAATAAGAAAAAATAATTTTGGAGAAAAGGCCGATATGGATGATTTAAACATTAGGAATATTTCAATAAAAAATAATGCAAGCATAGAAATAATAGCTGAACGTGTTTATCAAAACAATAGAACTATTAGTGGATATAATCCTAATTTGGATATAAACATGATGAGTATGAATCAAAATGTACGAAATGTATCAGAATATTATTTTGATGATATATTTATTTTTAATATCAAACCAGACTTTACAATTTCTTGGACTCAAAATGTAATGAAAGAGCAATTGAGTATTGATGACTACGGCCTCTATTCTTCATTTTGTATACTCGAAAACGAAAAAGGTAAGATATTCTTTTTTAACGATGTAAATAAGCATAATGAAAGAACCTTTGTTTCGTATGTCAATTCTTTAGGAGACTATAGTATGAGCGAGGTTCCTAAAACTGAAGCATTAACTCGTTTAAATATTTTAACAAAAGCGGCCAAACAGCTCGACAAAGCTTCTTTATTATTTCCAGCTTTTAATGTCAATATGCTTCAATTTATTTTGGTTGATTATCACAATTAAAAAAAGTTATTTGACTATTTTTTGTATTTGTGTTTGCTTGCTACTTTTAGCTTTTAAAATATAATACGATGAAGATAGATTTTCTGTTGGAACTACAATATGTGATTCTCCTTTAGCAAACAACTGTTTAGAATAATACACGCGTCTTCCACTTAAATCTACAATTTCCAACTCTATCATTTCATTATTATCCGTATTCAACGTAATATTTAATTGATTATGAAATGGATTTGGATAAGAACTCAATGAAAATTGATATTGGTCTATCAAGATAGTTTCTGTTTTAGAATAAGTGGCTTCCCCGTTTACATCTACTTGTTTAATTCGATAATAGTTTATGCCATGGTTGGGCGATTTATCTTTACTTATATAGGCATGTAGTAATTCATTATCTTGATAGGGAAATACTTTATCTATAGTATAAAAAGTAAAACCATCGGTACTTTTTTCAACCTCAAAATATGTATTATCTTTTTCTGCTTCAGTCTTCCATGAAAGTAAAACCTCTCCAGTACTTACTAAATTTGCATTAAAACTTTTCCATACTACAGGCAAACTAAATTGAGTAATATTAATAGTATAATCTTCGGCCTGGCCTGTTGCCAAAGTCATGGTTGGAGTGATAGAACTTGAAGACAAATCTGCTATCACTCTCATACGAAGGGGTGTATTAAAAGTTACAATATTGGGAATCGTTATATTACCCGAATGAGTAAAATTACCAGCAGTACCTGTGCTTGAGAAAACAAGCTCTGATGTAGTAGAAAATGTTCCTGAATTGTCGTAATCAATATATACTGCTACTTTTTGAGCGTTTAGTTTGGTTTTTATCTGTATAGGATAAGTATTGTTTGCAACTAAGTCTGTAGCCTGATTGCAAGTATGATCTACATAGTGTACACTTCCAGCTCCTTCAAAACTATAGCCATTTGAAGTATAATTGATAGTATTAAAATTGACTAAAACGGGGCCCATATCAAATGAATTATTGACATAAGTAGAACCAAATGTTGGTGTTGTAATAAATACAGGCAATGAGGATGGTGGTGCATCTATAGCCGCAGAGTTTTTATATCCTACTCGAATATTATCTATTACATTTTCAATTCTTGTAAGCTGTCCGGGTGTAAAACGATCTGTACAAGAATTGTAAGACATATAATTATATTGCACAGTAGATGATGCCCATGTCGAACCCGTGCATGAGTTAGGTCCTGTAGGATTGCATGAAAATACAAGTTGCATAGGATCGGTATCACAGACCTCATCATTATCTGTTGCACAATTTAAATTGTCAGGGCAAGTTGTTTGATTTCCACCTTCAAACGTATGTTTCAAATTAAAAGCATGACCTAACTCATGTATAAAAACAGAATTAGTAAATCCCACTTGTTGAGCAAGTACAACCATTCCATCTTGCTCGTTTCCGCCCAAATTTGGAAAATAGGCATAGCCTGCTGTATAGGTACCTGTAGTAGTATAGCCATCTTTGCCATCTATCTTGTTTACAATATAAATATTGTAATAGTCTAAATCATTCCAGTGAACTACATTTTTAAGTGTTGCATCCGATATACCTGGAGAGCCCACACCATTTGCTACATATGTTGCATTGCCAGACATATCAAATCTATTGATACCTGTAGTAGCAGAACAACTAGCCAACTCATTTCTTTTGGCCAAATAAAATCGTAGTGGCGTATTCACACTATTGAAAATACCTGCAACATTAGACACATCGTTTGTGTTTGCAAAGCCATCATTTATATGGTCTATAAATGATTGAATGTTTGCATCTGTTGGGTTATAATTAGTACCCACAGCACCACCTGTATGCATAACATGAACTACAACGGCTATATGGTATTCTGTTCCACTTGTTCCACTAACTGTTTTATAACTATTGGGAGGAAGACTTTTTAAAAATGCTTGTGTTTGTTCGTATCGTAAACGATAATTGGCATCATTTTTCATACATTCCTCATGCATTTTGTCTGTTCCACAAATTGAAAACGAATTTTGAGCATGGGTAGCATTAAAAGCAATTAAAATAATAAAGAGCGTAAATAGTTTTTTCATAGATAATTAGGTTAGGGAAAATAAATTAGTATTTTTGATTTCATTGATTTCAATTTCATCAAAGCTAGATAAAATATCTGCTTCTTTTTGCCCTATAGCAATAGAATGTTCAAAATGAGCTGAAGGTTTACGATCTTTTGTTACTATAGTCCAATCATCATCTTCACAGAAAATATCTTTTTTGCCTAAATTTATCATGGGCTCAATGGCTATAACAAGTCCTTCTTTTAATTTAGGTCCGTAGCCTCTCCTACCATAATTAGGCACTTCAGGATCTTCGTGCAATTTTTTGCCTACACCGTGGCCAGTCAATTCTCGTACTACTCCATATCCATTTTTTATTTCTGTATGTTCTTGAATAGCATAACTAATATCGCCAAGTCTGTTATTAGCCACAGCTTTTTCAATACCTTTGTATAGTGATTCTTTTGTGATACGTAGCAATTTTTGTAACTCTTCGTCAATTTCGCCAATGGCAAAAGTATAAGCGCTATCGCCAATAAAATTATTGAGATTGACACCTACGTCTATACTAATTAAATCGCCACTTTTTAAAACAGTTTTGTCATTGGGAATACCATGCACTACTTGCTCATTGACACTTATACAACTTGATGCGGGAAATCCATTATACCCTTTAAAGGCGGGTATTGCTTTTTGATCTCGAATAAAAGTATCAATTAGATTGTCTAACTGCAAGGTGTTCATACCAGGTTTTAGTTCTAAAGCTATCATAGCCAAAGTAGCTGAAACCATTAAATTACTTTTCCTAATTTGTTCAATTTCCTCTTTTGTTTTGTAGTAAATCAAGTGTAATCTATTTTATTTTTTAAAACTCATGCAAGATAAATAAAAGTGCTGAAAATCATACTATTTTTACAATTACATAATTCGCTACATGCTATATTTATTTTCCAAAAACGATATAAAAACATTTTCTAAAAAAATTACTGCTGAAGATATTGCCTCCTTTGATAGTGGCATCGTGCATCCTGTATATTCAACATTTGCATTGGCTCGCGATGCTGAATGGAGTGGACGTCTTTTTGTTTTAGAGATGAAAGAAGAACACGAAGAAGGTATCGGTACTTTTTTGCATATTCATCATAAAAGTCCTGCACTTGTTGGCACTGAAATACAAATAGTTTCTTCATTTGAAGAAGTTACTGCAAAAGGAGAAGTTATTACTTCTTTCAAGGTCTTTGCTAATCAAAGATTATTAGCAGAAGGACAACAAGGACAACGAATATTACCTAAAGAAAAAATCAAACAATTATTTAGCTCCTTGTAGTTGTATACCGTCGGTTGTAATGTCTATTTTTTTCAACTTCCATAAAATCCCTATTGAACGTTTAAATGTTTTTTTACTTTGTCCTGTAAGTTGTTTTATTTCTTCGGGTGTACTTAAATCGGTTAAAGGCAAAAAATGTTTAGGATGGTTTTCGAGTAGTTCGAGTATTTTTTCGGAAGCTGCTTCCAATCGCTGCATGCCCATAGGTTGTTGCATTAAATCTATTCCACCATCTTCGCGTACTTGTTTTACATATGCCACTATTCTATCTCCAATTTTTAATGGTTTCAAAATTTCAGAATGATAGAGTAAACCTTTATGTTTTTGATTGATAATCACATTATAACCCAATGCAGTTGTTTCAAATACTATTCCTTTTACTTCTTCATTAAATGCTAATTGCACATCCGTATTATCCAAGTATCGATTGAGTTTGGACGTACATACCAAACGCTCCGTTTGTTCGTCTATATACAAATACACAATATATCTAAAGTCTACTTGCATTTTTTGATTTTGTTCTTTAAAAGGAATAAATAAATCTTTTTCCAAACCCCAATCTAAAAAAGCTCCAATATCGGTAACAGATTTTACTTTTAAAGAAGCAAAGTGATGTAGAGTGATATAGGGTTTTAGCGTAGTAGCTATCCAGCGATGCTCATAATCTTTATACACAAATACTTCAATTATATCATCAACTTTGAAGTGTGGTTTGATATATTTGTTGGGCAACAATACTTCGTTGCCAGAGCGATCCGTAAGGTACATGCCTACGCTTGTACTTCGTACTATTTTTAATTTATTGTATTGAGCTAAAAGCATATAAGAAATGCAAAGTAAATACTTTGTTACTTTTATTACTTAATTAATCTATTTATTATTGATTTTTCTCATTTATGAATGTCTTTATAAATAGTATCTTTGTGTCATATTAAAATTATTTACTATGAAAAAAAACATGGGAAACACAGACCGATACATACGTATTGCAATAGCAGTTATTATAGCTATTTTGCATTTAACTCACGTTATTGAAGGTACATTGGGCATTGTATTGTTGGCAGTAGCTATTATCTTTTTGCTGACTTCATTTTTAAATTTCTGCCCGATTTATACTCTTTTGGGAATAAATACTTGTAAAACAAAAAAATAATTACAATGACTTTTGACGAAATAATAAATAAAGATAAATATGTCTTAATTGATTTCTTTGCAGAATGGTGTGGCCCTTGCAAGGTGATGGCTCCAATACTAAAAGAAGTAAAGGGTATGATGAAGGATGATATTGATATAGTAAAAATTGATGTAGATAAAAACCAAGGTTTATCAGGCGATTATGGCATACAAAGCATACCTACTATGGTGCTATTTAAAAATGGTCAAGAACTATGGCGACATAGCGGCGTCATAAATCCTAAGCAATTAGTTGAAAAAGTAAAACAGTTTTAGTGTTTTATCATTTTATTTTGTCTTGAGTATTTTTCTATTTAATTTCTTAGTGCCTGTATCATTGCTGTAGGACACTTCAATAAAATATATGCCATCTGATATATTCTTAGTATCTATTTGAGCATTATAATTATCTGATATTGCTTTTTCTAAAATAATTTTACCACTATAGTCATATAGTTTTATAATCCAATAACTTTCAAAACTATCATTCAAAACTATATTAACTTTTTCAGTAAATGGATTGGGAAAAATAGAAACTTGCTCACCATCTAAAATAGAAATAGTATTTGATTTTCTTTCACAGCCCGCGCTGTCAATAATATAATAATAATAAGCACCTAAACCTTTTAATTGTAAAATAGGATTGGGTGACACAGTAATTAACTTGCCGTCCTTAACCCAATGATATAAATAAGGCACATATGAAGCGTGAAATTCGTATTGATTAAAATCTAATTGCAAAGGCGCTTCATAGAAAGGAGATATATGCATTTCTGTAGTTTGGATTATTGTGCATCCATTGGCATCTTCAAGTTGCCCCCAAACATAGTGCCCTGAATGCAATTGCAAAGCTTCGTTATACTCAGTAAAGTATGCATCTGCTGCCAAAGAATCTTTCCAATAGCTCATATGCCAAGGAGACTTACCATGCAACACGATAGGCGCTTGATATGTATAATTAATACAATCGGTTTCTAAATCGCCTATAGAAAACCCAATTTCTTCTTCATGTATTTTAATGGTATCTTGAATATTATATATACACTTTGTTGTATCGCTCAATGATAAAAAATAATAATCGCCATTTTGAAAAGTTAGTGTATCCTTTGCAGTAAAAATTTTGAAAGTATCTGTCTGGTTTTTGCTGATATTATAAACTTGAAGATTCCAAGGACTATTCCCATCCATTGCAAAACTTACATTATAGAGTAAAGTACTGCAATCAAAATATGTATCAGCAAAACTAAATTGAATAGGATTGTTAGAAAATGTAAATGTATCTGTCATATATAATACACATCCATTGGCATCTATTATTGAATCTAAAGAAACAAATCCATTCTGTACAATAACATCGGTAGCACTTGCTGTACATACTTGTACAATTTGATTCGAGTTGTGTGTATAATATAATTGGATTGGAAATGTACCATGCAGCGTCAAACTAATTTTTGTATAATCAGAATCACAGATATACTGAGCAACATTCAGTTTATATGATAACGTATCTGTATCGTATATTTTTGTGTCGCTTATATTGTATTGGCATCCTGTCTGGTCATTCATGTGTGAAATATAATGTACACCACTATCCAAACTCAACAAGCCATTCATTGAGGTCAATGTTTCTGTTTTTGAAACACCATTCTCTGTATAATTTAATGTGATAGGATAATTGCCTGACACTTGCATGGCATACATATTTTGCACTGTTGCACAATCAAAATATTCTTGTGTATTTAATACTTTTAAGGTGTCGTAGTTCAATGCAAAACTTTGATTGATAGGCATGGTACACCATTTGCTATCTTGTATTGAATCAAACTGATAAATGCCATTGTCTGCAAAAATTATTTCTTGTGAAGTGTTCAACACAAGTGTCTGCGCTATATTGTTTTTGCTATAAAATACTGTACAAGGAAAATTGCCATGTGTTTCAAATACAAATTTTGTACGATTTGAATCGCAATCATATACTGGCGTAGACATAGCAAATTGCAAGGTATCTGTATCGTATTGTTTTGTTTCATTGATTGTGTATTGGCATCCTGTCTGGTCATTGATATGTGAAATATAATGTATACCGCTATCCAAGCTCAACAAGCTATTCATCGAAGTCAATGTTTCTGTCTTTGAAACACCATTCTCTGTATAATTTAATGTGATAGGATAATTGCCTGACACTTGTAAAGCATATATATTTTGTACTGTCGCACAATCAAAATATTCTTGTGTATTTAATACTTTTAAGGTGTCGTAGTTCAATGCAAAACTCTGATTGATACTTTTGGAACATTGATTAGAATCTTTTAAAGACAACCATGTATAATCGCCATTTTCAAATATTAAATTGTTATTTCCATTTACTATATTAATACTGTCTAAAACATTATCTTTTGAAAAAAATAACTTGGAAGGCACTTTTAGTTCAACAAATAAATTTGTCTTTGTAAGATGATCTGAACAATCATAATTAAAACTATTTATTGTATAGTGTATAGAATCTAAATTATTTTTTACTTCAGTTTCATAAAAGAATGTGTCTATTCCTTTTACAACATATAAAAAATGTACACTTTCATCTTTTGCTATATAAACAGTATCTGTTACAGATAGAATAGTTTTATTCAACGTATCCAAACCTCTTTTAAAAAATAAAGAAAAAGGGAAATTAATAGGTGCCGAAAAAGATACATCTAATGCGGTATGCTCACAGTTTTTTACGATTTGTAAATATTTTTTGAAATCATAACCTATTTGCTTTTGATAGATTGTATCTCCTAAAGGCGATAAATAAACAATGCTTACTAGTGTATAGCCAGTTTTTTTATTTACAAAAATATTAGAAGATAATTGATCAAAGAATGTTGTATCAAATACTACAAAATAATTGCGCTCTAAACTTGGATAATTTGGAAAGGGATGTTGCAAAAGCTCAATTGTTGAATTCAAATCTATAGATGTGCCAAATTGTAAAAATATTTTTTCTGGTATAGTGACTACACTACTAGGCATACTTTTATTACTATCACTATCCATAGCAATAACTCTAAAGTTCTTAAAATTTATATTAAGTGGCTTATTGACCTCATGTAGATTTGTATATTCATAAGGAAAAGACAAGGTGTCGAACGGTAAAGACTGTTTTGTAGGTCCGTTTAAAACCATAAATGAAGATGGTGTTTTGCCAGCAGGGTTATCATCCCATACCAATTTTACTATAGTATTATTCACTATCTTGAAATGAACATTAAGAGGTCTTTCAGGTATTTGAACAGTAAAAGACCAAGGACTGCTCCATGTACTCCAGGCTTGATGTTGATCTCTAATCCTTACACGCCAATAATACGTAGTATTGTGATGAAAGAATGTATTAGAGGTTCTTAGCGTGTCATAATAATTTATAAAATAGGGGTCATTGCTCTCTAATCCAAGTGAAAAATAATCAAAATTATTAGCCAAAACATGTCTAAAATCTGGGAACTCGCTTAATTGAAAATGCCATTCAATAATAGAATCTCCATCTATATCATTTTGAATTTGCTGCCAATGAAACCGTACATTGACATCTTGAATAGTATCTCCTAAGGCTGGATAAATAGGCATAGAAGGTGCCATTGGTCTATTATTGTCATGATACTCACTCCAATACAGCGATGTTTGTAAATTATAGTTAGGCGTACTACTATTAATATGAATATCATTGGAACCCAAAAAAATAGAAGGATACAGGTATTTAGTAAATTGAAATCGACTATGTAGTTGAATGGTATTTAAAAAAAACTGTTGTGTTCCAAGCAACTCAATTTTTATATAATATTTATAAACTGCTACTTTAGTTAAAGCGCCAATCAAACTATCTAAAACAACAGTAATTGTGTTTGAAGTGGTCTGCACACTTATGGGTATCCAATTTGACTCGTCAGTAGAATAACTAATTTGTAAAGTATTCCCAATAGACAAGCTAAATGCTAAATCTAAAGTAGAAGCCAATATTGGGAAAGTCATTTTTTCTTCCAATATGAAAAAAGAATTTAAGGAAGTATCTATTTTTTGCAATACCCCATTTTGAATGGTGATATTACTAAATGATTTGAATTTCTTTGAAAGCATTTCATTAGTAAGCAAAAAATTTCTTGAAGAATATCCATTATTAATTCCCACCTTGACATCATCATTACTAGGCACATAGCCATAGGGACCATAGCATATATTATTGACTAAAAAATGTTGAGAAACTGCACTATCATTCCCTACCCATTTTATTTTTTGACCCGGATTAATATCCATATATAAATCTGGCCCATAATTTCCAACTGTATCATTTGTATAACAGGGATCTGTACTTATTAAATAGCTTGTTGCACTTTCGTGAGAAGTTTTATTAAAATATTTTGAAATAGCATAATTAGCAGAAGACACATAATTATATTTTAAAGCATCGCCAAATATTTTAGTTCTATATATTAAATATAAATCCTCATAGGCCTCGCCAAAAGAAGCGTACTGATTGTATGCATTCTTTACTATCATTTCTTCATCAGCATCTATATAGGCCCAGCGATTATTAGTTTTCAACTCAGAAATTCCATGAGCACCATTGGCTATATACCATAGTCTTTGCGTGTCTGACGTTAACTTTTGATTGATTAGTGAAGCACAATTACCAATTGAACCACAGTGTCCATATCCATAAATACCAAAATGTCTTGTTACTTCTTTAAATTCTTTTGATTCTACTTCAGGAACATAATAGTAATAATGATGATTAGCAACATACTCATATATTTTTGCCAAACTATCTTCACTGGTTTCACAAATTCCTTGTAGGGCTGATTTTGATAAACTATCTATAGTATAAATATTGTTTGTTGCAGACCGAATTGTTAGCTTTTCAATCCCAATGGTATCATTGTTCCACAATACAATAGAGTCCAATGGTTCTATAACGGGTATGCGCTTAAAATCTGGAAGGCCTCCGGCATAATACATATGCGATTTTTGGAGTGTGTTTCCATCATGCTTCCCACCCAATGTAATATTGACACTCGTATCTTTATTGAAATTATAATTCGAACTAAATGAAATAGTTTGAGCACTTAGGTTGTTAAAAGCAATTATTGTAAGAAATAAAAAATAGACAGACAATTTCATCCACCACAAAAATAACGCTATTCTTTGTAATTTGCTATACTATATAGCTGTTGTGTATCTATACATGCTACATCTCTGTTCGACAATTCTTTCAAAATATTACAAAACACATTCCACCAAGTGGGCAAAAGCATAACATGAGGATGAAAATTGAGGGTTATGCAGCCGCCAACATTTTCTACTTCATCAATTAATTGAATCGCTTTTCTTGTAGCCATTTTTTCATCTAATTCAAGGGCGTTAGTAGTAAACAATGCTCCATCCATAATGTGCATGGGTATTTCTAATACATTCAACTTGTTTAATTCTTTATCGGCCAAAAAATATGGGAAAGCTGTGCCAGCTCTAAAACCAATATTTCTATTAAAACCCAATGTACTATCAGTACGTATTTCGCTTTCGCTTAAAACGCTTGGTGTTTTTTGCATATCAAAATGTAAAAAATGCTGCCGATTAGCATGTATTTTTAAATTCGTATCGTGCTCTAAGGTTTCTTTGAGTTGCTTCGTCAAAGTTGCATTATCATAGGCGTGGTATGCAGTATGAAGACCGATTCCAAATCCATCTTTTTGCATATCCATAGCCATTTCAGCCACAGTCATTTTTTGCGATTTGTAAACTACTTTATCGGTCATATGGTAGTTTACATCAAATTGGTTGACATCTTTAAGCGATGGCCGAATAAAATAATAGAAAGTAGATGTAAACCCATATTGCGCTATGGTTTCTAACCATCGATTATAATTAAATAAACTTCGCTTAGATTGAACCAAAAAACGCATTGCATAGACGAGGCTAAGATGTGTTTTAGGATTTAGTTTGCCATACTTTAATAGCTTAGTATAATTCCTTAAAGCTTCTTTAAAAGAGTAATCATTTACAAAATCCACATCGTGCGAAATATGCACGGCAAATTTTTTTCCTTTTGGCCAAATTGATTTTTGTTTTATTTGATGTGTCTTTAGTTTTTCTAATACAAACTGATCTACATATGGTATTTGATAATTATACTGCGTAAATGTGTGCTCCCAATTGCCCCATAAATCTCGAATAGTCTCTTCACGCTCCTCATGATGTGTTAAACGCTTTCCAATAAACTGAACATCTGAATCTGAAAAAATTTGCATGTCGTTTGAATTTTCGACAAATAGCGATAAATAATCTAATACAATTTCTCTCATTTATTTTTCTTTATAAAAACGAATACCATAATTACTAATATAAGAACAAAGTCTTTTTTCAATCTCAGTCAATTCTTTAAAACAGCGTCTATTTTTTAAATCCAATTCGCCCTTTTTCAAGCTTTTTTCTTTGTCTATTTCAGCTAAAATAGTATGTGCATTTGAAATTTCATTTTGATCTATAGCATATGCAATTGTATAGCCATTCGGATACACAATAGAACTATATTTATCTGCTATTTTCACTTCCGTTTTCTGATTCAAAAAATAATTTTCATGCTCACTAAATCCATTGAAAATAGTTTGCATTAATTCAAATTTATCCTTAGCTGTCATTTCCTTTATAAAGTCACTACCAGACTTCAAGACCTTTGCAGGTACACCTACCGCAAAACTTCTATCCGGAATGTCTCGACCTACCATAGCATCAGAACCAATTGTAGCTTGCTCACCTATAGTAACACCAGGCATTACAAATACTCGCCAAGGTAACCATGCATTTCGCTTGATAGTAACTGGCGCATAGGCATAAGGAAAGCCATCATACGCATTCTGCCAAGAACCATGTGTAAAAATATAACAACCACCACCTATACCAACTTCATCTTCTATCGTTAATTTTTCAGTAGTATTGAGATATGAATATTCATACACATGAACCTTTCTGCCCATGTCTAATTCTGAATTTTTGAATTGGCCACCACCAACTGTAATATTTTTCCCAATAAAACTTTCATCTCCAATTTTTACTCTCTTGGTAGCTAGTATCGTAGTGTTTTCAGCTATTCTTACATCATCTCCAATTACAACTTCGTTTGAATGTATATAAGAAAATTTGAGAAGTGTAAAATTTTCACCTATAGAAACTTTTTTACTAAAAACAAAGCTACCAAAACCCATTTTGCAATTTGGCCCTACTGTCCCTTTTCTTTTCAATAAGAACACTTTTATAAAATTGGGCAAAAATCTAATTATCCTTTTCATCTATTTTCTAATACGTTTGTATATACATCAAAAATTTGCAGACCAACTGTATTTGTTGAAAAAACATCTTTTACCTGATCTGATATAACGTTACGAATATACATGCCATTCTTGAAATTTGATAGTATCTTTTCCAATCCCTTTATAAAGGAATCTATTGTAAAATCTTGTACTAATACTCCATTAGAGCTATTGACATACTCAGGCATAATGCCTGTAGGTGTTGACAATACTGCTAAGCCAAAAGTTAATGCCTCTACTACAACCACAGAAAATGTTTCGGAATATGTAGGGTGTATCAATATATCTTGATTGTTTAGCATATCATACACTTCATTTTTTTCTAATTTCCCTACAAAATTTACTTCTACATGATTCCATATATCATCCGTCTGCAACTTATTGTATTGACTTCCAAATCCAGCCCAAGTAATTTGAATATGCGCTAACCATTCCTTCGGAATTTGTTTTAGCGCTTTTACAAAAAGTTCTGGACATTTTGGATATTCCCAATTGGCCAATAAACAAAGTCGAATTTTATTTTGTGAAGATACTCTGTTTGAAATATCTCGTTGCGAAACATTAATTACATTAGGAATAGTTTTTATGTTATTCTTTATCTCATATTCCTTTTTTAATACTTGCTCTAAATAGCTTGACACTGGCATGATACACTGAATATTGGCTTTTTCAATCCAATTTGCGTATTTATTTTTAAATGAATCAAAATGATTTTGATCCAATCTGTTCTGATCTCTTAGTAAAAAACCATTGTGCTCTGTTAATACATGTGGCAAGCTACTAACTTGTTCTGTTTGACAAACCCATTGTGCTTGTTCGCTCATCACATTAACATGCACAATTCCAAAATGATATTTTTCATTCAATATATGAACTTCCCTTTGTAAGAGGTTCTTCATTTTGCTTTTAAAAAATAAATGAGACTTGGGCACAGGCGGAATATATAATGTATATTCAAACAAGTAATAATTAAGTTCTTTAGTTTCTTTTTTTTCAATAAAAAAAAATGGCTTACGCCAAGATTTTTCTACATGTACATGCATGACAAACAAGTTGCAATGTTTTGCAATTGCAATAGCATGTTCTTTAATAAATATGCCAGTCATGGATGCATTATTAGGCCACCATGGAGTATAAAATAAAACGTTTAGCATTATTTAATAACTAACAAACGACAAGTATTGCCATATTTTGATTTTTTGACAAAAAACAAATCAAAAGCGTATGCTATTTTTCCTAATAGTTTTCCTAAAGTTTCATTTTTTATCATTAAGAGTTTGAAATAAAATATTCTAAAAAAATTCCAAGCCTTTCTTGATAATTTATGTTTAAAATCAAAATTATTATCTAACAAAAATGTTCTTGCTTGTATTTCAAGAATTGATTTCTTATTAGATTCAATAATGTCCTTATAGTCTTCAAAACGCCTTACTTTGCAATTCATAGTATCCTTATATACAGGTGGTTTATCAAACATAAAAAATGGTTCGCTTATAATAGCAACTCCATTTTCGCTAAGAAGATTATTAAAATTGCTCACAGCATGTTGCCAAGCAGTATCATCTACTATATGGAGCAAAACTTCAAAACAAACTATCAAATCATACTTTTGAGAGGTGACCTCTGGAGGTAAATTTTTAAAATCTACTCCAAAATCGGTGTTGATAAATTGTATATTGGGTGATGTGAATTTTTGTTTAAGTTTTTGTATCGTAGAGGCACTAATATCTACACCGGTATATTGCGCATCTGGGTACTTCTTGGTAATTAAGTTAGACCAAAAGCCAACACCACAACCAATTTCTAAGATACGTTTTGGAGCTTGAATATATTTGTCAAATGCTTTTTCGGTTAAATGGGAAGTAAGTTTATAACGATAGTAATTATAAGCCTCTGTCCATTCTGGCCAGCCTACTTCACGTAGAGACATCTCATTGCCTACTAAATCATTCCAATATGTCTTATTTTGATATGTTAAACTCATGAATCAATTTTTTAATGTCAATTTTAAAAAAACTTAAAAAGCTATATCGCTGCTCTTTGTCAAATTTCTTCAAAAATAAGAAAGTATGCGTAATAATATATGAAGCATATGCAAATGCGCTTGCAATAGCTGCTCCATACATAGAATAAGTAGGAATTAATATGAAATCGAATAGAATAATGACAATAAAACAAATAAGAGTACTATATAAGTTATATATAATTTTTCCTTTGCTTGCAAAAAAGGTACTTAATATAATAGGGTAAGCCATAAGGATAACACCTGGCATTGTAAGGAATACAACCCAAACTGCATTTTTGAATTCAACTCCATATATAATAGGAATCAAAAAGTATAATAGAGCGGCAAATAAAATGCCCCCAAGTAATGCTATCCAAAAGATAACTCCTGAGATCATCACTGTTAACTCTTCTGATTTTTTTTCATTATAACCACTCATGTATGTATACAATACTGTAGTTACGGCATTGGGCAATAGCCACAACATTTGTACTAATGAAACGCCCACAGAATAGATACCCAAATCAGCATTGCCATGATAGGCCGATATAATCCAAAAATCAATTTTATAACTTAGAAATTGAAAAGCATTACACAGCCAAGCAATGGTAGAAAATTTGAACAAGGCTACAAAAGCTTTACGGGGTAGCCATTCTAAATGCCCAGCGTGTGGAACATATTTAAAATAATAAAATAAATTGACAAGAAATTGAAGTACAACAACACCATATGTAATAATTACAGCCCATGAAAAAAATGCACTCCCAACTCGAGTTTTTGAAATAAAAACGAATAAATAAATTGAAAAGGTAATAATGCTAAAAATTATTTGCAAAACAGATAAATGGTAAAACTTCTTTTGAGTATTGAGAAATGCTATTACAATATTGTTCATTGCTGTTATAAGAAATGCAATGGCAAAACTAATTTTCCATGTAAGGCTATAATGCTCTTTTGGAAAAATTAATGTTTGTTTTTCAAAAAAGCCCAACCCGCTCACAAAAAAAAATAAAAAAATAGCTGTAATACCAGAAAAGAGTAACAGCGTATAAAAAATACTATTAGGTTTTAATTTATTAGAAGATACAAAATAAATAATTGATGCTGGAAAACTAAAACCAAGCCACACTACTACTAATGCTACTGAGGAAGTAAAAAGTGCATAGTCTCCTCTAACGTCTGCACCAAGTATACGAGATAATAAAACCGATGTGAGAAAAGTAAAACTAACTACTACAATTTGAGAAAGTACTGTTACATTAATATGCTTTTTTAAACTCATATTTTGTACGATTCATAAATTCTCTCAATAATATCTACCACTTTCAAACCCTCTAACGAATTGGTTGAAATAGGCGCTTTATTTTTTAATACATCTACTACATTTTCTATTACAAAGTGGTGGTTAGCTGCGCTACCCTTGTATAATCCGTAGTCGTTGCCAGGGTTGGTAGGTGGCAGTTCGGGCATTTCATAATCTTTGATATGACACTGCTCTATTTTATCCATGTATTGACCTCCAATTTTTACACTTCCTTTTTCTCCTATAATAGTCATTGAACTTTCTAAGTTTCTATCCCATATTGACGTTGAAAAATTAATACATCCTATGCCCTCATTAACAAATTCGAACTGTACAATACCGCTGTCTTCTACAAAATCTGTTAAATGGCGGTGATTAAAATTCTGCAATCTGGAATGTATATTTTTTATGTCGCCAAATAGCCAATACATCAAATCGATAAAATGCGAAAACTGTGTAAATAAAACGCCACCATCTAATTCTTTTTTTCCATGCCAACTTTCTTTTTGATAGTATCGCTCATCGCGATTCCAGTAACAGTTAAGTTGTACCATATAAATTTCCCCAAGTTTCTTCTCATTTAATATGTTCTGAATCCAAATACTGGGCGGGCTATATCGATTTTGCATGACCGCAAAAACATATTTATGTACTTGTAATGCTTTATAGATAACTTCTTCTGCATCTCGCTTAGCAAGTGCCATTGGTTTTTCTACTACAACATGTTTTTGTGCGTTCAACACCTGTATGGCTTGTTTTGCATGCAATCCATTGGGCGATGCAATATTGACCACATCTACTTGAGAAGCTATTTCATTGACTAAAAATTCTTCTAACGAATTAAAAAACTGTGCATTGTATTCTTCAATACCTAAACTCTTTTTAGGTTTTACATCTATTAAAGCTACAAGCTCACAATCTTCATTTCGAGATATCATTTCTGCATGTCGTTTTCCAATGTGTCCGCATCCTACAACTGCAAATTTTATTTTTCCCATTATTTACTTTATTCGTTTTACAAAATTTTTTTCTAAACGATAGACTTGTCCACTTTCTTGACATACAGCTTGATTGTTTTCATCAAAAACAAGTCTGTGTCCATATTCACTAATCCAGCCTATCTGTTTGGCAGGGTTGCCTACCACCAATGCAAAATCCGCTACCTCTTTAGTCACCACTGCTCCAGCACCTACGAATGCATATTGGCCAATATTGTGTCCACACACTATGGTGGCATTGGCTCCTATACTTGCTCCTTTTCCTACATGTGTTTTGTCGTATTGTCCTCGCCTATTTACTCCACTGCGTGGATTGATTACATTAGTAAATACACAAGAAGGTCCTAAAAAAACATCATCATCACAGGTCACGCCAGTATATACAGAAACATTATTTTGAATCTTCACATTTTTTCCAAGCACTACTTCGGGAGAAATTACTACATTCTGCCCTATGTTACAGCCCTCACCTATCACACATTTAGACATGATATGGCTAAAATGCCATATTTTAACATGGTTTGCAATACTGCAATCTTCATCAATAATAGCTGTAGGATGAGCAAAAAATTTGGATTCCATATCGTATATCAAACAACGAAATTAAATCAAAATAAGAGACTATTCTATTATATGCATTAAATATTCTCCATATCCACTTTTGCTTAGATTTTTGGCCAAATTCTTTAGTTGCTCCTTATCTATAAATCCCATTTTATAAGCTATCTCTTCTATGCAACCAATTTTTGTACCTTGTCTTTTTTCTATTACACGTACAAACTCTGATGCATCGTGCAAACTTTCAAACGTGCCCGTATCGAGCCAAGCTGTAGTGCGTTCCAAAACGGATACATGCAAGCGACCTTGTTGCAAATACACTTTATTCACATCTGTTATTTCGTACTCTCCCCTTGGAGATGGCTGTAAATTTTTGGCTATTTCTACTACACTATTATCATAAAAATACAAACCTGGCACTGCGTAATTTGAACGTGGATTATGAGGTTTTTCTTCTATCGAAATGGCCTTCATTTGTGCATCAAAAGATACAACGCCATAACGCTCGGGATCCGAAACTGGGTATGCAAATACATAACCGCCTTCAATGTTTTTCAAAGCTTGTAGCTGCCGCCCTAAGCCACTTCCATAAAAAATATTATCTCCTAAAACCAAAGCAACAGAGTCTTTTCCAATAAATTCTTCGCCAATTACAAATGCTTGTGCCAAACCATTTGGTATATGTTGTATGGCATATTGTATTTTACACCCAATATCATCGCCATTTCCTAATAATCGTTTAAATTGTTCTTGATCTTCTGCCGTAGTAATGATTAATATCTCACTGATTCCTGACATGAGTAATACAGACAATGGATAATATATCATGGGTTTATCATAAATTGGCATTAGCTGTTTTGAAATGCCTTTGGTAATGGGATAGAGTCTAGTACCTGATCCGCCTGCTAGTATTATTCCTTTCATTTATTATGCTGTTGAATATTGTTTTTCGTAATAGGATTGATAGGAGCCACTTGTAACATGTTCAAGCCATTCTTTGTTTTCCAAATACCAATCTATAGTTAGCGATAGCCCTTCTTCAAATTGCAAAGACGGTTTCCAGCCAAGCTCCTGCTGAAGTTTTGTTGCATCTATAGCATATCTCAAATCGTGCCCACTTCTGTCTTTTACAAAGCTTATTAATTGTTGAGAACTTCCTATTTCTCTTCCCAATTTTTCATCCATCTTATCACACAACAAACGAATTAAATCAATATTTTTCCATTCATTGTGTCCTCCAATATTATAGGTTTCTCCTTTTTTTCCTTCATGAAAAATCAAATCGATTGCATTGGCATGGTCTTTTACATAAAGCCAATCTCTAACATTTTCACCTTTACCATAGATGGGCAAGGGTTTGTTTTGAATGATATTGTGAATAGATAAAGGAATTAATTTTTCAGGAAAATGATTGGGTCCATAGTTATTTGAGCAGTTGCTAATTATAATTGGGAAATTATAAGTATGAAAAAAAGACATAGCCAAATGATCGCTTGCTGCTTTGCTTGCACTATAAGGGCTTCTTGGATCGTAAGGGGTATTTTCATAAAAAAAACCTTCATCACCAAGAGTACCATATACTTCATCAGTAGAAACATGATAAAATAGTTTCTCATCCCACTGGTTTTGCCAATACGATTTAGCAGCATTGAGTAATACAGCTGTGCCCATAATATTTGTTTTTACAAATGCGAGTGGATCTGATATTGAGCGATCTACATGAGATTCTGCAGCCAGATGTATGACCGCTTGGATTTGATATTTTTCAAATACTTCTTTTACTATTTCTTCATCACAAATATCGGCTTTGACAAAATGATAGTTTGTAGCTGATTCTATATCTTTAATGTTTTCTAAATTGCCTGCGTAGGTCAGTTTATCAATATTGATGATATTGTAATTAGGATATTTGTTTACAAAAAGTCTTACAACGTGTGAACCTATAAATCCAGCACCTCCCGTGATGAGTATATTTTTATTCATTTTTATTGTTTTTTTTAAAGTGCTTCATAGCAACCAATGGAGGGCGGATTGGGTCTTGGTATTCCATCCATATCTTCTATTACTATGGGCACACTTATACCAGCTCCTTTCAGGGCAGATGTAGCTTCAATATGAAAATCCCATTTAGCATAATCCTTAAATTGTGGTTGTACATTAAAAAGAGTATTTACTGGGCTTACAAGCGCATTATCTAAAGCAGTCTTGCGTTTAAAGGCACAATGATTGATACTTACTGAAAAAGTCCAATTATTTTTCTTTGCCAATACAATTTCATCTTCTAAAGAGCCATCTACAACACAATTATTCATAATTAGGTTGAGGTTGGCACCAGTATAGCCAGTAAGACTTGTATCTCTATAATTCAATATAGCAACAGATGGTTGCTGCGCATGATTGATACCTATACCGCCATATGTTGCTATAGTACAAAAATTCATTCTATAATCTCCACCTTCTATCATTGCTACAGATTGCAATCCGCATGTGTGCACTAAGCAATTATTCATTAATACTTTAGAATTGATGCATAGTACACCGTAGCTAGCTGAATTGGCTATAGTGCAATTATTCATTTCTAACATATTGGCAACTCCCAAATTTTTATCTGGTGGTCTTACTAGGATAGCTGCATCAGATATACCTGCATTTTTTACTATACAATAATTCATGATAGATTGCCAGCCAGTATTCAAGAAGTCTATGCCTCTCCATTCGCCTGGATAATCTTTGTATCCAAAATAGTCTCTATCCAAACGGTCGCCCTGAAATATAACGCTATCTGTTTTAGTGCCAAATACATTCAATGTACCAGCCACATAGAGTTTAGAATCTTGATGCATATATATTCTACAGCCTTTTTGTATGGTCAAAACAGCATTAGTGTCTACTAATGCACTGTGTATTATGACATAAGGCTTATCATTTATCCATGTTTGAGAATCTAAAATTTCGCCAACGATATAATGTGCATCTTGCCCAAATGCTTCTAAAGGAATTTCACTTGTATTTTCATTAAGTGTAATCAACACTTTGTCTTGTACTATAAAAGGATTAGTAGCACTTGTGGGGTCTATGGTAATAGCCACAAAAACATAAATACTATCATTGGGAGCAATTTCCACGTTTTGAATAGCCTGCGTAGCCACTCCATCAATATTCATTCTATAAGCTGATTGCTGTCCGTTTTCCAATCGGATTTGATTTATTCTGACTGCTTGTTTATTGTCATTATATATTTTAAAACTTCTTGTTACGCTACCCATAGTAGTAAATAGTGTATCAAAACGCAAGGTGTCTACCGAAAAGGAAAGATTGCCGCCTTGTGTTAAAAATGTAGTCTTTTTACAAGAAATTATGCCTTGCATCAGGATTACCGAAAACAAAAAAAGAATAAAAATAAATAAGGATTTCTTCATAAAAACCGTGTGCAAAAATAACGTAAAAAACTCTATTCTATTGCATAAGCCAAAGCTAATATACTGACTTTGTTTGACGTGCTTTTTTGAATGGCTTGAATACAAGATTCTAATGTAGCTCCAGTGGTTATCACATCGTCTATAAGTAAGATGTGTTTGTTTTGAATAGTTTGATTCTTTTGCCATTCAAAAGCATCTTGCACATTTTGCAATCGTTCAAGTTTTGACTTCTTTGTTTGTGTCTCGGTGTTTTTAATTCTTTTGATAGCATGTTGCAATATTGGAATATTGACTTTTTCGGCAAAGGCTTTAGCTAAAAGTGCGCTTTGATTATAGCCCCTTACTTTTTCTTTTTGGAATGAAAGGGGAATAGGTATAATACAATCTATGTCATGAAGCCAATCTGAATTTTGAAATTCGTTTGCCATCAGCCATCCCATTTTTTCAGCTAAAGAAAATTGTTTTTTGTATTTAATGGCATGCAAAATTTCTTGCATACGACTTTCTTTAGAAAAATAAAAAAGCGCAGTTCCTCTTTGAATATCTACTCGTCCAAAAAGTTTTTGTTCTACTGGGTTGTTTTTCTGAAGATGAAAAGATGTTTTAGGTAATAATTGAAGACAAGCAAAACACAAATCTTTTTCTGAGTTTGACAAATGTGCATGGCATGCAGCACACATATTTGGAAAGAAGAGATCTACAATATTTTGAGATATAGCAACTATGCTTTTCATATTAAAATAATAAATGATAGAGCTGCTCAATATTACTTAAGCTCACGATTTCGATATTTTTATTTTGTAATGAAATTTTATTGTACGATGACACATATATTTTTTCAAAACCTAATTTTTCTGCTTCAGAAATACGTTGTTCTACTCTATGGACAGCACGTACTTCGCCGCTAAGCCCAACTTCACCTGCAAAACAAATTTTGTCTGCTATGGGTCTTTCTTCGTATGAGGATAATAAAGCGCTTATGATAGCCAAATCTATAGCTGGATCTTCGATTCGTATGCCTCCAGCTAAATTTATAAAGACATCTTTGACGCCAAAATGGAATCCTCCTTTTTTTTCTAAAACTGCCAGTAATAATTGTGTTCGCTTACTATCAAAACCAGAAATTGTTCTTTGTGGTGTGCCATACACCGCTTGTGTTACCAAGGCCTGGGTTTCTATCAAAAGGGGTCTTGCGCCCTCTAATGTAGCAGCTATAGCTATGCCACTTAAGTTTTCATCTCGTTGTGAAATTAATATTTCAGAAGGGTTTTGAATACCCTTCAATCCATCTTCTCTCATTTCATAAATACCCAATTCGCTAGCATTACCAAATCTATTTTTAGTGGTTCTTAATATTCTATAGGTATAATGCTGATCGCCTTCAAAATACAACACAGTGTCAACCATGTGCTCTAGTACTTTTGGTCCTGCTACTGCCCCATCTTTTGTAATATGTCCTATGATAAAAATTGGTATTCTATTTTTTTTGGCTATCCGAACTATTTCTGCTGTGCATTCTCTCACCTGACTCACACTTCCAGGTGCGCTTTCTATATATGAAGATTCTAAGGTTTGTATAGAATCTACGATGACAAGTTGAGGCTGCACTTTTTTTATTTCATTATATATAGCTGTTGTATTGGTATTGGTATATACCAATAATTCATTATGTTTTATGTTTAATCGATTTGCCCTGAGTTTTATTTGTTGCAAACTTTCTTCGCCACTAATATATAATACTCGCATATTTTGCAAAGACAAAGCCAACTGCAAGAATAAAGTACTTTTGCCTATGCCTGGCTCGCCCGAAACTAATACTACAGAGCCCGATACAATACCGCCTCCTAGCACATTATTTAGTTCCAAATCTGGCGTAACGATTCTTTGCGTTTTGTGTGTTTCAATATCTTGTATAGGAATAGCATACTGATCTGAAATATTTTCCTCAAAACTTCTTTGTGTTTGTTTGGAAGTATCTTTTGTTTTTATTTCTTCTACTAAAGTATTCCAAGCCTGACAACTCGGACATTTGCCTTGCCACTTGGGAGATTCATTACCACATGATTGACAAATAAAAATAGTTTTTTCTTTAGCCACTTTTGTTTTTTATACTAAAATTGAATTTTATTTTTTATGATAAATATTATGCTATTAAAGAAGAAAGGGCTGTCAATTTCTCGACAACCCTTATCTTACTAACCCATAAAATTCATTGCTAAAGTACATACTTGATTTATGATTTCAAAAAATAAATGAGTAAACTTTATAAAAATTAACGATTAGATATACATATATAATAAAAATTAATGCCTTTATGGCGTATTATTATATATTTAACAAGCCATATTGGCATTTATTGACTCTCAAATATAGATTGGGCTTATATTTGTTAAACACATTAAAACAAAAATTATATATTATGGCTTTCATGGGATATTATATCATAGCTGGCATCATGTTTTTTGTTGGTATGATAGTAAGCAACAGATTGAAATCAAAATTTAATACCTATTCCAAATTTGGATTACAAAACGGCATGTCGGGCAAAGAAATAGCCGAAAAGATGCTACACGACAACAATATTTATGATGTACAAGTAGTAAGCACACCTGGCTTTTTATCGGACCACTATAATCCATCCACCAAAACTGTAAATCTGAGTCAAGATGTATTTGAGGGTAGAAGTGTGAGTGCTGCAGCAGTAGCTGCGCACGAATGTGGCCACGCCGTACAACATGCTACTCAATATAACATGCTTATGATGAGAAGTAAAATGGTACCAGCCGTAAAAATTGGAACATCGCTATCCCAATGGCTAATAGCCATTGGCGTTGGCATGATGGGATTTGGTGGCGGAAATCAAACTATATTTTTAATAGGGATAGCGTTATTTTCGTTATCTACCATATTTGCTCTGGTAACCTTACCTGTAGAGTTTGATGCAAGCAACCGAGCATTGGCTTGGTTAGAACAAACAAATTTAACCACGGCTGATGAGCATGATGCTGCTTCTGATGCATTAAAATGGGCTGCTCGTACCTATATAGTAGCTGCTATAAGTTCAATAGCGATGCTCATTTATTATATTCTACTTTTTATGAATAGATCAAGGGATTAACTTCCTGAAAGCTACTCCCAATCTTGATTTAGTTTCAATACTTTTTCAATTACATCTCTCACACAACCTTTTCCGCCTGCGTATGGTGAAATATAATTTGCAATCTCCTGAATTTCAGTAATGGCATCAGATGGACAACATGCTAAATAAACCTCTTTCATAACTACTAAATCAGGCATATCATCGCCCATATATAAGGTTTGGTCTAAGCTTAATTTTTTATTTTCTACAAGTTGGTTTAAAACGTTTATTTTTTTTTCGATACCTAAATAGATTTCAGAAACACCTAAGCCAGTCAACCTCTGCTGTATTGCTTGCCCCTTGGCACCCGAAATGATAGATACTGAATATCCCTTTTTAACAGCTAATTGAAGTGCATAGCCATCTTTGATATTCATGGTGCGTAGTAGTGTGCCATCCGGATGAATTATCAAACTTCCATCTGTTAATACACCATCTATGTCAAATATGAAATGCCGTATATTCTTAAATAGTTCTAACATAGTTTATTTTATTGTGCTACATCTTCTTTATAGCTTATCTTTTGTTTGATTTTTCCATCGGCTTCAAAATATTTCCAAAGTCCATTTTTTTTACCTATATTATAGTTTCCTTCTGCTATTAGATTACCATTTTCGTCGTATTCCTTCCATAAGCCATCTTTTTCTCCATTTTTATAATTTCCCATTTCGGTTATCTGCTCTTTGTCGTTATAAAAAATAGCCTGACCATGCATTTCGCCATTTTTGTAAGTATAAGTTACCGCCTTTTTCCCATTCTGATAATACCAAACTGAAATACCCTCGCGAAGTCCGTCTTTAAAATCGCCCTCTTCTTGCAAGCCTGCATTTTTAAAATAAATAATTCTATGCCCATCTTCTATATCATTTTTATACTGTATTTCTTTAATTATACGGGCACCCTTAAAATACTCTCGATACAATCCATGTTTTTTATCGTTAGCAAATACAGTACTCTTGTCCATATAGCCATCTTTTGCTAATTCAAATTGTATTCCGTTTTCTTACCTTTTCTATATGATGTAATAATGGCAGGAAAACCATTGTCATGGAATGTAGTCCACTGTCCATCCAAAAGATGGTCAACTAAATAGCCTTCTTCTACTATCTGACCTTTTTCGTTTTTTATTTGCACTTGTTCATATTGAGGATACTCTGTTATAACAGTATCTAATTGTGCATAGGAGCAAAACTATTAACAACAAAAAAAGTATTAGTATTAAATTATTACGAATCATTTTTTGTGTTTAGATAGATTACAAATGCAATCGCTCTTTTCTTGCTAAAAGCAAATCTGGCGATTCTACGCGATCTTCGTCTGGCACACAACAATCTACTGGGCAAACAAGCTGCGCACTGTGGTTCTTCATGAAAGCCTTGACACTCTGTACACTTATCGGGTGATATATAATATACATCATCTGAAATGGGTGTTTGTTTTGCATTAGCATCAATACTTCTACCATCTGTGAGTTCATAATCTCCTTTTACGCTTGTTCCGTCGCTTATAGCCCACTCTACACCGCCTTCATAAATTGCATTATTAGGACATTCTGGTTCGCATGCTCCACAGTTTATACACTCGTCTGTAATTTTTATAGCCATGATTATTTTATTTTTTAAATTGAAAAGTAATGTTGAATTTCGTTTTTCAAATGTAAGCCACAAAATTAAATAAGAACCGATTAAGATGCAAGACAACAAATTATTTATATTAGAAAAATTACGCAATTACATGCTTAGCGAAGATGAGACATGGCAAAAAACTATAGCATTTGCTGAATACAAAAATCCTTGGTTTACAAAACCATTTATTCATGCAGCCATTCAAGCTATTACCAATCACTATCTTGATAAAAAATCTTTAGAGAGCTATGCAACTTTATTTTCTACACAGCAACAAGAGGACAAAATAGTTGGCATTACTATGGCTGGCAATATTCCTTTGGTAGGCTTTCATGATTTTTTATCAGTGTTCTTAAGTCCATTTCGAATCTCTATAAAACTTTCTCAAAAAGATGATATATTACTACCTCATTTAATTTCAAAACTAATTGATTGGGATGCAACTTTGTCTAAAAAAATTAGTATACAAAGCCTTCTGAAAAATTGCGATGCCTATATTGCCACTGGTAGCCATGCAAGCTCGCTTTATTTCAAACAGTATTTTGAAAAATACCCTCATATTATTAGAGAAAATAAAACAAGTATAGCCTTATTGGATGGCACTGAAAGCAATGAAGAATTACTTGCATTAGCTGATGATATTTTTATGTATTATGGATTAGGCTGTCGAAACGTAACTAAAATCTATGTGCCTCAAAGTTATAATTTTGAGAACCTTATTTTACAATTTAAAAAATATGATGATTTAAAAAATCACAATAAATATAGAAACAACTACGATTACCAATTAGCACTTTACTTACTGAATAACATTCAATACATGTGTAACGAAAATGTATTGTTGGTTGAAAATGAAAGTGACTACTCCCCTGTTTCTGTATTGCACTATAGTTTTTATGAAGACAAGCAAACACTCATTCAAAGCCTTCAACAAAAAACGCATTTACAAACTATAGTTGGTCACAATTTTACTCCATTTGGCATGGCACAAAACCCTTCTCTTACAGACTTTGCAGATGGTATTAACACAGTAGAATTTTTAAATTCGATATAGATTTTTCTTAACATTATTTGCTGTTAAAAAAATATCAAATTCATTTTTGAAATCATACGCTATTATATTTTTGTAATCAATAAAAAAAATAATTTGTATGAAAAATATCGCAAGTATCATTCTAATAGCTTTTCTTACCTCTATCACAACATTTGTATTAGGACGAAAATTTATGAGTACGATAGTACCTGTGCCTGTCAGCAAAAGTGATAATAGTACAAACCCTAGTGATGTTCATTTTGCATCGTATAGCGATAGCCCAGAAGGCGGCTATATCAATTTAGAAGATGCAGCCGAAAAATCGAGTAATGCTGTAGTACATATAAAAACAGAAACCAAAGCTCGAATGGTACAATATAGAAGCCCTTTTGGAGATGATTTTTTTGAACGCTTTTTTGGTGGAGGCGGTGGCGGTGGCTATTACACACCTCAACCTCAACAAGCAAGTGGCTCAGGCGTTTTAATAACTGAAGATGGATATATAGTAACCAATAATCATGTAGTAGATGGTGCTGACCAAGTAAGTGTTATTTTGAATATAAAAAATCGTATACAGCAAAAGTTGTTGGTCATGATGCTTCAACAGACTTAGCATTACTCAAAATAGACGAAAATAAATTGCCCTTTATACGCTTTGGCAACAGCGACGATGTAAAATTAGGACAATGGGTATTAGCCATAGGCTATCCATTGACATTAGAAACCACTGTTACTGCAGGCATAGTAAGTGCCAAATATCGCAATATTGGCATTAACCAAACTAAAAGTGGGCAAAATGCTATTGAAAGCTTTATACAAACTGATGCTGCTGTAAATCCAGGAAATAGTGGTGGTGCATTAGTCAACGCAAAAGGCGAATTGATTGGGATTAATTCTGCTATAGCTTCACCAACGGGTTCTTATGCCGGCTATTCTTTTGCCATACCTTCTAATATCGTAAAAAAAGTTACCACTGATATGATGAAGTTTGGCAATGTGCAAAGAGCGTATTTAGGAGTAAATTATATAGATACTAAAAATGCAAGTGCTGAACAAATAAGTGCTTATCAGTTAGATAAAATTGAAGGTATATATATCAACAGTGTTTTAGAAAATAGTAGTGCAAAAGATGCTGGTATCAAAGAAGGAGACTATATTACTAAAATCAATGACAAAAAAATAAAAACTGGCCCTCAGATGATAGAAGAAATAGCACTACATAGACCTGGTGACGTAGTAACTGTAAACTTTTTAAGAAACAATAAAGAATATACTACCTCTGTAAAATTAAAAAACAGCTTAGGCAATACAGATGTTGTTAAACAAAGTAATACTGAAAAATTGGGTGTAGTAATTCGCGATTTAACAGCACAAGAACTTAAAAGCTTAGGAATTAAATCTGGAGTTTTAATTTCTGAAATCAAACCCAATGGTATCATAGCCAAGCAAACAAGAATGAAAAGAAATTATATTGTCACAGAAATAAACGATTCTGAAATAAAATCTATAATAGATTTTGAGAAATCATTTTCAAAATCAAGTAGCGATTTTCAATTAGGTGGTATATACCCTAATTATCAAGGATTTTATTATTACAATATTAAACCCGAGTAGAATTAATTTTTGAATATCAAAATGCGAAGCCAATGTTTATTCTTAAAAGCATTGGCTTTTTTGCTGTTAAACATGTAAGAATTGAATAAAATGAAAAGAGTAAAAATGAAAATTATATTTTGCTAAAAATTACAGAAGCATTGTGCCCACCAAAACCAAATGTATTGCTTAAAGCAGCTCGCACGGTTCTTTTTTCAGCTTTATGAAATGTAAAATTTAATTTAGGGTCAAGCAATTCATCATCAGTAAAATGATTGATTGTAGGTGGCACTATATCATGCTGTACGGCCAATATAGATGCTATTGCCTCTATTGCTCCTGCAGCCCCTAATAAATGACCGGTCATGGATTTAGTAGAACTAATATTGAGCTGATAAGCATGTTCGCCAAATACTTTTTGTATGGCAGTAGTTTCGGCTATATCTCCCAAAGGGGTAGATGTACCATGCACGTTAACATAATCAATTGCTTGTGGAGCCATTTGAGCATCTTCCAGTGCATTGTTCATTACTAAAATTACACCAAGACCCTCAGGATGAGGTGCCGTAATATGATGTGCATCAGCACTACAAGCAGATCCTGTAAGTTCTGCATAAATTTTTGCACCTCGTGCTTTAGCATGCTCATATTCTTCTAAAACAATAGCACCAGCACCTTCGCCTAAAACAAATCCATCACGGTTTTTATCAAAAGGTCTCGAAGCTGTTTTAGGGTCGTCATTGCGTTCACTAAGTGCTTTCATAGCATTGAATCCACCTACACCAGGAGGAGTTACTGCTGCTTCTGATCCACCACATACTATGATATCTGCTTTGCCCAATCGTATAAAATGGGAAGCATCTATTAAAGCATGAGAAGAAGAGGCACATGCACTTACAGTACAATAATTAGGACCTCTAAAACCATATTTCATTGAGATATGACCAGATGCGATATCTGATATCATTTTAGGAATAAAAAATGGATTGAATCGAGGTGTTCCATCCCCAGCAAAAAAGCCTTTCATTTCTTCAAAAAATGTACCTATACCACCAATACCAGATGCCCATATGACACCTATTCTATCTTTATTGAGTTCGGTATTGTTTACAAGGTTGGCATCGGCTATAGCCTCATCGCTACAAACAATAGCTAATTGAGAAAAGCGATCCAACTTTCGAGCTTCTTTGCGATCTAAGAAATCTTCGGGATTGAAGTTTTTAACTTCGCATGCAAAACGGGTTTTGAATTTTTCTGCATCAAACAAAGTAATAAAATCGGCACCCGATACACCATTGCATAGATTATTCCAATAATCTGAAATAGTATTACCAATGGGTGTGAGGGCACCGAGTCCTGTTACAACTACTCTTTTTAAAGCCATGTTGTATGTTTAATGCTAAAATTGTTGCAGTTTATTTTGCATTATCTTCTAAATAAGATATTGCTTGTCCAACTGTAGATATTGTTTCTGCTTGTTCATCTGGAATAGAAATATTAAATTCTTTTTCAAATTCCATGATTAATTCAACCGTATCCAAAGAGTCGGCTCCTAAATCGTTTGTGAAGCTTGCTTCGTTAATTACCTCAGCTTCGTCTACGCCTAATTTGTCGACGATTATTTTTTTTACTCGAGATGCTATTTCTGACATTTTATAAAATATTTAGATTGCAAAAATATATTTTTTAATGAATAAGTCAAATTAAATAAAGAAATGTTGAAAAGCTGTTTACATTTACTTTAATTCTACAGCTATTAACTTGGCTACCAAACTATTACCCAAAAGGGTACCTTCAGACTTTATTTGCCCTATTCCTTGCGCATACCAAGTATCTGCTTCAAGAGTTGTATTTCCACCTCCATCTTTTCGTACTTGATGCACTACCAACACATTTTTGAAATTAAAGCCATCTAAAGCAAAGGTTGGATGCTTTTCTGTTAAGGTATAAGTATATGTATCTGAGCCATTTACACCGCCTACCCAAGTGTCATTGATGTTTTTGGAAGCATCCAAAACTAGTAATTCGGTTTTATTAGTGGAAGTGGTTAATACGGTATAATATTCATCGCCATTTCTTCTAAAAAACTGCAAGCCGTCATTATCGCTATTAAAAACTTTGTATGTTTTAGCATTGATAACGGAATCCTTTTCAGTACAGGTTGTATTGTAAGTAGAAGTAGGTATTCCTGATACTATCAGTTGATAGGTCCATTTGGAGCCTGCTACCGATGGTTGATAGGTCAAAGAGTCTACCGAGTTATTAGTATTAACACTAGTAATTTTTGTCTTTTTGCAAGAGCTAAAAATAACAATAACTGGCAAAATAAGTAGTAAGTATTTCATTTAGTATATTAATTATTACTCAAATATAAATTTAAAATACTATTGAAAAAATAAAATAATTAGGCTCTTTTAGAATACTCTACTTATTCATAGTAGCTAAAAATTCATTGTTGTCTTTAGTACTTTTCATTTGAGAAAGTATAAAGTTCATGGATTCTTCAACATTCATATCAGCAATATATTTACGAAGTATATACATCTTATTCATTACATCTTTGGATAATAACAAATCGTCTCTACGTGTAGAAGAAGCCATAATATCTATAGCTGGATAAATGCGTTTATTGGCTAATCGACGGTCTAGTTGTAATTCCATATTACCAGTGCCTTTAAATTCTTCAAAGATCACTTCATCCATTTTACTACCTGTGTCTATTAATGCAGTGGCAAGTATAGTTAAAGAACCTCCATGTTCTATTTTTCGGGCAGCACCAAAAAATTGTTTAGGTTTTTGCATGGCGTTGGCTTCTACTCCACCACTTAACACTTTACCAGACGCTGGTGCTACTGTATTATGTGCACGAGCTAAACGAGTAATACTATCAAGTAAGATAACCACATCATGTCCAACTTCTACAAGGCGCTTTGCTTTTTGCAAAGCCATGGTAGATACTTTCACATGTTTATCAGCTGGCTCATCAAAAGTTGAAGATATTACTTCTGCTTTTACGCTACGTTCCATATCGGTTACCTCTTCTGGTCTTTCATCTACAAGTACTATCATGAGGTAGCACTCCGGGTGATTTTCGGCAATAGCATTGGCTACTTCTTTAAGCAACATGGTTTTACCGGTCTTGGGCTGAGCTACTATAAGTCCACGTTGGCCTTTGCCTATAGGGGCAAATAAATCCATAATACGAGTACTATAATTATTTTGTGTTGTAAAAAGGTTTAATTTTTCGTAAGGGAATAATGGTGTTAAATAATCAAAGGGAACCCGATCTCTCACTTGTTCTGGAAGTTTACCGTTTATGGTACTTACTTTTACTAAAGCAAAATATTTTTCACCCTCTTTTGGAGGTCTTACGGTTCCTGTTACGGTGTCTCCAGTTTTTAAACCAAACAGTTTTATTTGCGAATGCGATACATACACATCATCTGGAGATGATAAATAGTTATAGTCGCTTGAACGCAAAAAACCAAAACCATCTGGCATTAATTCTAAAACACCTTCAGTATCAATTTGTCCATCAAATTCTATATTGAATTTTGGTATTTTTTTGAATTTAATTTCTTGGTTTTGTTGTTGATTAGGATTTGTATCTCTGCTTTTGGGTTCTTGTGTATGATTTGCAGTGGCTTGTTCTGGTTTTCTATTTTCTTGTTTAGGAGCTACAGGAGTATTGATAACGGGCTCTGATTTAGGTTCTTGTTTTGTATAGGGTCTTTGTGCAAATACTTCTTCTAAATTAAGTTGTCCAACCTGTGTATTCGGCTTTTTTTCAATGGGTTCAGAAGGTTTTGCTTCTATTTTAGTATTTTCAGGCAACGTTTTCTCCGCTACTTTTTTCTTGGCTATTACTTTCTTTTTGGGCTTAGCATCTTCTTTTGTTTCAATAATCTTTTCTTGCGTATTGTTATCACTTGCAAGGATTGATTTTTCAGCAGTAGTATCCGTATCATCTTTTTTGGCTACTTTTTTGGCTGCTTTCTTTGCTGTTTTCTTTTTAGGTTTTTCGCTTATATCTGCTACTACACTTGGGTTAAGCGCTTGAGCGTCTAATATTTTATATATCAAATCTTTTTTGTCAAAAGTAGAAGCTCCCTCTATAGATAGTTTTTCTGCTATTTCAAGTAGCTCAGGCACTATCATCTCATTTAGTTTTAGTATATCGTACATAAATTTTGAATTAATCGTTTTTCTTGTAAAACGATGTTTGGTAATAAGTAATAATGGATTATTAAATTTTTAAATCAAATAAAAACCTTTATACAGAGAGGACCTCTTTTAAAAGTAACATTTATTTCTCTGCAAGATTACAACGCATTTATTGAATATGCAAAATTATTTTTTGCCTGTAAAAGAATCATCAGTCAACGCCATAAGAAAGGATTCTAAATCTTCTTTTTCTTGTTCAGACAAATTTAACCTTGCTGGCAATATCGTATCTCTATCTGTTTTTTTCTTCAATATTTTTTCAGGATTGTCGTAATAGTCTATTACCTCTCTTAAAGTTGCGAACATACCATTGTGCATGTAAGGTGCTGTAAGAGCTACATTTCGTAACCCAGGAATTTTAAATTTACCAATATCTTCAATTTGTTTGGTTATTTTATATCGACCACTATCATTCAATTTTGCGCCATCAAAGAGTCCAATATTTTTAAACTCATCCGATGTGAAATCTGGAGTAAAATGGCATTCAAAACATTTTGTTCTATCACTTATAAAAAGCTCTCTGCCTCGTTCTTGTTGAGGTGTCAAGCCATTAGGTTTATCATCCAACCATCGATCGTTGGGCGTATTTTCAGTTTCAAGACTGCGTTCGTAATTAGATATGACACGCACTATGCTTGTACTGTCTGGCTCGTGCCCTATTATTTTTTTGAATAAAATTTTATATTCTTTGTTTTCTTGTATTCTTTTAACGGCTATTGCAAAAGGCAAATTCATTTCATTTGGATTTTCAATTGGTCCTATCACTTGCTCTTCGAGAGTTGTTGCTCGTCCATCCCAAAAAAATGATTCTCGAAATTTCATATTCATAACAGAAGGTGTATTTCTTGTAGCCAATCTGTTTTGTACACCCTTACTAAATGCCACATTGTCGGCAAATGCAAAAGCTGGTTTATGACAAGAGGCACAACTAATAGAATAGTCTTCGGATAAGATGGTATCAAAAAAGAGTTTTTTGCCTAATGCCACTTCGTCTTCTATTTTTTCTTGTTCAAAAGCACTAAAAAAAAGGGCACTAAGTATTAGTACAAGTATGAATCTCATTATTATTGCAAAAATAAGCTGCTAAAAATAAAAATAACTCCTGATAAATGTCATGACAGAAGAACGAAGACAAAAAATAAACCATGTACTTAGTCATCGCCAAAATGACCTCACTGTACTACTTGAAAATGTACATGACCCTCACAATATCTCTGCTGTGATGAGAACATGCGATGCGGTAGGAGTAAAAGAGATATATGTTTTAAATACAACTATACCCCGACATAAAAAATTTGGCAGCAAGAGCAGCTCCAGTGCTTTAAAGTGGCTTCAGGTAAAACAATATACAGATATTGGAACCTGTTTTGAACAGATACAATCTAAATATAAGCATATTCTTGCCACGCATTTAGCGCATGATGCAAGTTCTATATATGAATCGGACTTTGCTTCGGAATCCGTAGCATTAGTTTTTGGCAATGAGTCTATTGGAGTTAGTGAAGATGTTTTAAAAAAATGCACTGGCAATATCGTTATTCCACAGGTAGGCATGATACAATCTCTAAATATATCGGTAGCCTGTGCGGTAACGCTATACGAGGCTTTTAGACAAAAAAATATGCATGGACATTACCAAAAAATGAAACTTGATACACAAGAACAAGATTCACTAATGGAATATTGGGGAGTGGAACGAAATTAGTTTTTTTAGATAAAAACTATGTATATATTTGCAGTCCCAAAATGGAGAGTGTAGCTCAGTTGGTTAGAGCATCAGATTGTGGTTCTGAGGGTCGTGGGTTCGAGACCCATCATTCTCCCTTCCAAGACAAAAGACTTCTTACAATGTAAGAAGTTTTTTTTATGTCTTTAGTTTTATACCGAACCCCTTACATTTGCAAGCATGAAAATTTGGCTCCAAGTATTTATTTTATTTCTCTTTTGTTCATTTTCAAATCAGCAAGAAAGTCATCTTCAAAATATACGACAACTTACATTTGGGTATGATAATGCCGAAGCCTATTTTAGTCCGAATGGTCGTTTTCTAACATTTCAAACAAATAACAAGAATTGGGGACTTGAATGCGATCAAATTTTTTGTATGGATATAAAAAAGGCAAGCAACAACAAAACATATAAGCCCAAAAAAATAAGTACTGGTCATGGAAGAACTACCTGTAGCTATTTTATGCCCAATGGCAAAGATATATTATATGCCTCTACACATAGAGGCACAAAAAGTTGTCCTTTAGAAGCTCCACGCGAAAATGGCAAGTACTTTTGGTCTATTTATGATGACTACGATATATATGTAGCCAACCCCAATGGCAAGATAAAAAGCAAACTAACTAACTCAAAAGGTTATGATGCAGAAGCTACGGTATCGCCTCGAGGTGATAAAATTGTATTTACGAGTACACGTAGTGGTGATTTAGAATTATGGACCATGGATATAGATGGCAAAAATCAAAAACAAATAACACATGATTTGGGATATGACGGAGGTGCATTTTTTTCGCCAGATGGCCATGAACTTGTTTTTAGAGCATCGCGTCCTAAGACTCAAGAAGAAATAAAATCATACAAAGAAAATCTAAAAAAAGGATTAGTGCAGCCCACCGAAATGGAAATATTTACGTGCCATGTAGATGGTTCGGACTTAAAACAAATAACACATCTTGGCAAAGCAAATTGGGCTCCATATTTTCATCCTTCAGGCAAAAAAATTATTTTTTCGAGCAATCATGCCAGTAAAAAAGGTTTCGACTTTCATCTATATTTAATAGACTTAGATGGGAAAAATTTAAAACAAATAACATTTGATAGTTATTTCAATGCCTTTCCTATGTTTTCGCCCGATGGTAAACACCTTGTTTTTTCTTCGAATAGAAATAATGGAGGAAACCATGATACCAACATATTTATAGCCGATTGGGTAGAATAAATTTTTCATTCTGTGCATTTCTCAATAAATTTGTTTGTTTAGCCACAGCTTTTAAAATATTCATCTATGAAGCAAATTGCATTCCTTTTATTAAGTTTTACCCTCCTATATCAGCAATCGAATGGACAACGTATTCGCAAGGATAAAATAATTGATCATGTTTCATTCTTAGCATCTGATGCATTATTAGGAAGAGCAACCTCTAGCGAAGATGAAGGAAAAGCAGCTGCTTATATAGCTGATGCATTTAAAAGAATGGATATAGCTCCAAAAGGAAATAGAGGCTATTTTCATTATTTTACATATAAAAAAAGTAATCAAAACGACCCTCATGGAACTACAGAAAGTAGTACTGGTGTGACTATGAAAAGTAAAAATGTAGTAGGTTTTATTGATAATGGTGCACCCTATACTGTAGTTATAGGCGCCCACTACGACCACTTAGGATTAGGACACGATCACAATAGCTTGGATGCTAACCCAGAAGGAAAAATACATAATGGAGCTGATGATAATGCTAGTGGAGTAGCTGGTCTTTTGGAATTAGCACGCTATTTTAGAAGTAATGGTATCAAAGAAAAAAACAATTTTTTATTTATAGCTTTTTCAGGTGAAGAATTGGGATTGCTAGGTTCCAAAAAATGGTGTGAATACCCAAGCTACCCTTTAAAGAAAATTAATTATATGATTAATTTGGACATGATTGGAAGATTGAATGATAAAACAAAAAAATTACTTGTATACGGTGTAGGCACCTCTGATGTATGGATACCAACATTAGAAAAAATAAATACTTTTTTTACATTCAAATATGATAGCTCTGGAGTAGGTCCAAGCGATCATACTTCATTTTATCTAAAAGATATTCCTGTGCTACACTATTTTACAGGTCAGCATAGCGATTATCACAAACCTACCGATGACCTAGACAAAGTCAATGCACAAGGTGAAGTATATGTATTGGAGCATATCATAGATTTAATATACGCATTGGATACTGAATCCAAACTACATTTTTATAAAACCAAATCGGTAGACACTAAAATGTCTTTTAAAGTGACATTGGGTATTATGCCAGATTATGCATACGATGGTAAAGGCGTGCATTTAGACGGTGTAACTGAAAACAAACCTGCTCACAGAGCTGGACTTGAAAAAGGCGATGTAATACTAAAATTAGGCTCTTTCGAAACACTGACCATGCAAGACTATATGAAAGCACTTGGACAATTTGAAAAAGGCGAAACAACCACTGTAGAATACCTTAGAGATAATGCTATCCATTATGCTTCTGTAACTTTTTAATTTTTAACCTTAATATACAAAACAGAAATTATACATTATGATCGAATTTCCAGAAGTAGTAGAATTAGAACATGCAAATATATATCAAGGAGGAGTATTGATACTAAATGATGTGAACTTGCAAATTCGCAAAGGAGAGTTTGTATATCTTATAGGTAAAACAGGAACTGGAAAATCGAGTTTACTAAAAACACTCTATGGCAATATTCCATTACTACAAGGTAAAGGAATAGTATGTGGCTTTAACCTACGAGATTTAACATGGAAAAATGTACCATTTCTGAGAAGAAATTTAGGAATAGTCTTTCAGGATTTTCAATTGCTAACCGATAGAACAGTCTATAATAATTTACTATTTGTATTGCAAGCTACAGGTTGGAAAGATAAAAACATGATGAGTGAAAAAATAGAAAGCGTTTTAGCCAAGGTGGGATTAAAAGGCAAAGGAAATAAAATGACTTACGAAATGAGTGGAGGCGAACAACAACGGGTAGACATTGCAAGAGCCTTGCTCAATAATCCTAAACTAATACTAGCCGATGAGCCTACGGGAAATTTAGATCCCGATACCTCAGACGAAATTATGACTTTGTTGCATTCTATTTGTGCAGACTATGGCACAGCCATCATCATGGCTACTCATGATTATAGTATTCTTCAAAAATTTCGCTCGCGCATTATACGTACAGAACATGGCATGCTACATGACAATGCAAGCTTAATTTACTAGCAATTTCAATAAAAAGTATTTACCATCTACTCTAGGATAGAAACCATAAATTTATCCTAAAATTTATTTTGCATAACTACTATGCTTAGGAAATCTTTTATTTTTATTCAAATAAATCTATATGAAAAACTACTTTATCTTAATTATTTTATTTGCATACAGCTGCACGATGTCTCCAAAAAATAAATTTCAAAATTTAGCTTCAAACGAAAAACTATCTTATACTAATTTTTTACATCCACAACTTTCAAATCAATTTAATATCAAAGTGCATGTAGAAAAAAATCAAGAACATATACAAAATATGAGTTTAGGTATTTACGATAAGAAATCGAATGCCTTATTGGATAGCTTTATAATCAATACTGACAATACTTACAGAAACGATTTATTTTATTTTCAGAATACACAATCCTTCTGTACAAATTACAATGTAAATAAAGAAAATAGAGAATATAACACTGGAGACATTATTGTTGCTGATTTTAATTTTGACAATAAAGATGATATTGCCGTAAGGCAATTTCGAAGTACAGACTCTAATGTCAACTATCATTTTTACATACAACAAAACGACCACACTTTTTGTTACAATTCATTTTTGTCTGAAAGCATGAGTTTATTTCCAAGCAAAATAGACAAACAAACAAAAACATTAACTACTGAATACAAAACAAATCAGAAAAAAACAACTCAAAAAAATTACAGACATTCAAGTGCCAATGGATGGCTTTTGCTACAAGAATAATACCAATCTTAAATTGGTTTCAGACCAATTTTTAGAGCGATTTATGCCGATATTACTGATGTTCAGACTATTTTTTTAGTCTGTTACAGTAGTATAATCGGTATAATTTTTTTTAGAAAATAGGAATCAACAAACTTTGTAATTAATTCTCGTGTACAATACATGCTGCTAATAACCAATCAAATGGCGTTGTGATTTTAATATTCTTTTCTAATCCTTCTACTATATGTATGGTATATCCTGCTTTTTCAATTACAGATGCATCATCCGTAAAACTTGTACTTTCTGTTTGCTCAAAACTTTTTTGGAGTATATTATATTGAAAAGTTTGAGGTGTCTGAATAACTAAAAATAAATTTCTGTCCACTGCTTCACTACCCTTTCTATGCGTCTTTCGCAAAGAATCTTTGACCCTTATGGCAGGTATAGCATTACCATGATGCAAGGCTTGTTCTAAACATCTATTTAATAAATGACTATCAATAAAAGGTCGGGCTGCATCATGAATAAAAACGATTCCTTCTTTTTCTACACATTTTAAACCTTGCTTCACAGACTGAAAACGAGTATCACCACCTTCTATAAACTTAAAATTATTGGAAGGAAAATATTTATTTAACATTAACCTTATCTCTTGTTCAAATTCCGATGGATGCACAATAATTAATTGAATATCTTTTTGAAACCTTAAAAAACAATCTATGCTATAAACAATAACAGGTCTGCCTTGTAAAAGCATAAACTGCTTGGGTCTATCCGATTCCATTCGTTGTCCTTTACCTCCCGCCAATATTATTGCATAGTTCATTCGATAGTCACATTTATGAAAAATAAAGATAACATTTCTTTGCCATGTGATATTAAAATTATCCTTGTTTTAGAATTATATTTGTGTACATATTATTTTTTCAGCATGAAATACCTTTTTTTAATTATTTTTTTAAATGTAACATTTTTTGGAGTTTTTGCTCAGCATTTTTCACCTCAAAATCCTGACTACACCTTTAAAAATTATCAATACTCGTTTGATAGGGTACAAGCCGCATCTCAGCGTTTTGAAAAAGAAATAAAAAATCAAATAGAAAAAAAAGGATTAAAATATCCTTGTACCAATTTGCTCTTTAGAGCATTTAAAGGCTCTAACGAATTAGAACTATGGGGAAGAAACACTATACAAGACACCTTTGTACTAATAAAAAATTACAAAATTTGTGCGCTTTCGGGAATACTTGGACCCAAAAGATGGGAAGGCGATAGACAAGTGCCTGAAGGATTTTACTTCTTGAACGAGTTTAAACCAAACAGTGAATATCATCTTTCCATGTTAGTAAACTATCCAAATTATTCCGATTTGATAGCAGGCAACAAACAACATCCTGGTGGCGACATATATGTACACGGTGCATGCATGACAGTTGGATGTTTACCTATGACCAATGAATGGATTGAAGAAATATACATTTTTGCACTGCAAGCACGTATCAACGGACAAATGAATATTCCAATTCATGTATTTCCACTTCGCTATACACAAAAAGGCTTAGACTTTTTAGGTAAAGAATATAAAAATGAAAAAGTAAAACACGAATTTTGGGTAAATATAAAACGGTCTTACGATTATTTTGAGGCTACTCACAAAATTTTACCCGTCATGTATGATGAGTCTGGAAACTATGCTTTTTAAATTTTAGAATTTACTTTTTCATACTTACATAATACTTTTACTTTATGGAAAATTTTGTATTATATGCGCATCATATAGATATTACTAATCGCAACACATACCCTGCTCAAATCATTGTAGAAAATGGATTTATAAAAAGCATAAGCCCTACCGAAAAACCTTGCGAACAATATATTTTACCAGGATTTATAGATGCCCATATACATATAGAAAGCTCCATGTTGGTACCCAGCGAGTTTGCTCGTATAGCAGTGCAACATGGTACCGTGGCTACCGTTTCTGATCCTCACGAAATAGCAAACGTGTGTGGTATAAAAGGCATAGAGTTTATGTTACAAAATGCAAAAAAAGTACCATTCAAATTTTTCTTTGGTGCCCCATCATGTGTTCCTGCCACTCTTTTTGAATCGGCAGGTGCCACAATTGATTCAGAAGCAGTTTATTCACTTTTAAAAAGAGATGATATTTATTATTTATCCGAAATGATGAATTACCCAGGAGTCCTTTTTAATGATGAAGAAGTTTTGAAAAAAATTGAATTTGCCAAACAAGTAAATAAACCAATTGATGGCCATGCACCTGGCCTTATGGGCGATAAAGCCATACAATATATACAGGCTGGCATCAGCACAGACCATGAATGCTATACGGCAGAAGAAGCCTTGCACAAACTAAAACATGGAATGCATATATTGATACGCGAGGGCAGCGCAGCAAAAAATATGGAAGCGCTTATTCCGCTACTAGCTGAGCATCCCCATCAGATGATGTTTTGTTGCGATGATAAACATCCTGATGAGTTGGTATTGCATCATATAAATTTTCATGTAAAAAAAGCATTAGAGAAAAAAATAAATCTTTATGACATACTACAAGCTGCATGTATAAACCCTGTTTTACACTACAAATTACCTGTAGGGCTACTGAAAATAGGAGATCCGGCTGATTTTATACTTATCAATAATCCATCTGAATTTAAAATTGAAGCTACTTATATAAACGGTATTGAAACTTACCGAAATGGCAAGTCTGCAATTCCTTATATAGAAGAACAAGCCATTAATAATTTTTCTTGTGATAAAAAATCAATAAGCGACTTTCAATTATCTGCACAGAATAAAACGGAATGTACAATTAGAGTAATAGAAGCCATAGACACACAACTAATAACCCAAACACATATACAAAAAGGGAAAATTGAAAATGGTTATATTGTATCAGATACCGAAAACGATATATTAAAAATAGTAGTAGTAAATAGATACAAAAATGAAAAAGTTGCCATAGGGTTTATTAAAAACTTTAATCTTAAAAAAGGAGCTATTGGTAGCACTATTGCACATGATAGCCACAATATAATTGTAGTAGGCACAGATGACGAGAGTATATGCCAAGCTGTTAATACACTTATAGAAAACCAAGGAGGAATTGTAGTAGTTAGCACTGAAACAAATATTTTACCAATGCCTATTGCTGGCATTATGAGTAATAAAAAAGCCGAAGATGTAGCTGAAGGCTATTCTACTCTTGATAAAAAAGCCAAAGAATTAGGCTGCCAACTCAAATCTCCTTTTATGACACTTTCCTTTATGGCCCTACTTGTTATACCTCAATTAAAACTCAGCGACAAGGGTCTTTTTGATGGAGAAAAATTTCAATTTGTAAATTTAATAAGCGAATAAAAAATGAAAACGTATTTACTTATTTGTAGTCTTTTTTTGGCGAGTCATGCCATTGCACAATTACCAACTACCAATATATATTTATTGACTTTTCAAAAACAAGGAAAAAAGTATCTTGTTCAAAACCCTCAAAAAATTAATAAAAAAAAGGGATACAATAACCAACCGTATTTTTCGCCAGATGGCGATGGTATATACTATACAAGCTCCATCGACACTTCAAATACAGAGCTCTTTTTTTATAAATTTAAAAACAAAAAAAGTAAAAGACTTACTCGTACCAAAGAGCCAGAGTATTCACCAAAGTTTACTCCAGACATGGAAAACATTTCCTGTGTAAGAGTTGAAAAAGATAAAACAACACAACATTTTTATATATACAATAAACGTGGCAAAAAGCCCATCTGTATTTTACCCGATTTGAAAAGTATTGGCTACTATGAATGGATAAAACAAAATGAATTTCTTTCTTTTGAATTACCCGAACCTTTCTATTTAGTAAAACACAATCTCTCTTCACACCATGCAGACACATTAGCCACCCATATTGGCAGAACTTTTTATTATTTAAAAACTAAAAATTTAGCAAGCTATGTTGATAAATCTGATAGCAACAAATGGTATATAAAAACTATTAGTGGCAAGCAATTAGCACAAAGCAATTCACTTCCTCAACAAGAATATGAAACACTAGCAGAAACACTTCCTCACGAAGAAGATTATTGTTTTTTACAAAATGGATCTATACTGATGGGGCATGATGGAAAACTATATATATTAAGCAACCCTTTTAGAAACAACCAAAATACATGGCAAGAAATAGCAGACCTAAGTAAGCTAGGCATACATAAATTTTATCGAATTAGTATTTCGAATGATAATACTAAAATTGCTATTGTAGCATATGAAGGAGATAAACCCTAAACTAAATAAGTAGCCGCTTATCCAATTCATATTTTTCTGTCTTTACTAATTTAATCCTTTTTTTAAAAAAAGGATGATTGGGATTTAGCAAATAATTATTTTCTTGAGGAATAATAACAGATGGAATTTTCAAAGCAACTTTTTGATTTGTCATCAAAAATTGATCTCCTATAAACTGTGTATAGGCCTTATCTTTTTCCCATCCTTTCTTCAACTGACTAAGTTTTAATTCAATTATTTCATCTTCATCTAAGCGCAATTGCATTAAATGATACGATAAATCTGTAAACATCTTGATACCTTTCATATTGACTAAGATTTCTAAAAGAGCCAGCGAAATACTTGATGCAGCATACAAGGCTACATTGCCTTTGCTATTCCAGCGACCTCCATATAAAAAAGCACCATAACCACTTAAGTCGTCTTTATAAACAGAAGAAGTTAATCGAAATAAGTCCATAAAAACTATAATTATGAAGGAATGCCATGCTGCATGCGCCCAATAAGATTAATAACATCCAATGTACCATCATATGTAACTAAAAAATGGATGGGTGGTTTTTGATTAAAAAATAATACTGGAGTATGCAACCACGATTTGAAATTTTCTTTTCCAAAAAAATCATTACCTAAATCTATCAAACGCTCCATTAATAAAATGCGCTCAATTTGCATTCCATTAAATTCAGAATTGTCTTTGGCATAACGCTGCAATGTGCGCTCACTCATATACAACAAATTGGCCCATTCCAAAAGCGAAAATGGTGCCTTATCTGCTATTTGTTTAAAATGCTTATAACGAAACACTTTAGTGAGCACACCGGGTAATATTTTTTGGGGTGCTCTATAGTAGGGTGTAGGCGGTTCTTGTACCTCAAATGTAGGATATGGATTTCTTTCAAAGGGCAATTTGGGGTCTTTCGTATTCATGATTTTTGACATTTGCACTACAAATATACGACAATTGTCAAAGCAATCCAAAAAAATCTCTTTTATTTCTTTTTTACCATAGTCAATATAGTAGCTATTCCAACTAGAGGTTCATCACTTTCATCAAAAATTTCTACCAACCACTTCACAATACCCTTTGGAATATCATCTGCGCTTCGAAGTTCCTGATCTGTTTTTTCTTTACATGTAAATCTAACATATATGGCGGTATCTGGATATACAGGTTTCGTAAAACGAAGTTCATCAATGCCATAATTGAGTAATACTGGGTTCAAAGAATAACCATCAACAAATAAGCCAGCAGCCAAACTCATTAATAAATAACCATGAGCAACCTGATGTGTAAACATGGTACCATCAAAATTGGTATCTTTCATATGAGCATAAAAATGATCGCCACTCAAATCTGCAAAAGCATCAATATCGGCACTTGTAACGACTCTTTTTTCAGACAGCAGCTGATCGCCCACTTGCAAATCATCAAAATACTTTTTAAATGGATGTATATCATCTATTTGCCCTTTAGCTCCCTGCTGAAATTGATTAGTTATAGAAGTAATCATAGTAGGGCTACCTTGTATAGCAGTGCGCTGCAAATAATGAAAAACACCTCGTTTGCCGCCCATCTCTTCGCCACCTCCTGCTCTACCTGGCCCTCCGTGTACAAGCATAGGCATAGGAGACCCATGACCCGTGCTCTCTTTTGCACATTCGCTGTCTAATACCAACACCCGACCATGCATACTGGCTGTACCCAACGTATAATCTCGTGCTATATTTTTATCTGCAGTAATAATACTACTAACCAAAGAACCTCTTCCCATTCTAACCAATGAAATTGCTTCGTCCAAATCTTGATAAGGCATCAATGTAGAAACAGGACCAAAACATTCTATATCATGACAAGCAACTTGTTCAAAAGGCTTTTCATTCATGAAAACAATAGGGCTCATAAAAGCTCCTTTATGCTTATCAGCACCTGTCACCTCAAATTGGTCTAAATCGCCGATAACAATAGATTGATTTTTACTTAATTCCTTTACTTTTTCTAAAACATCTTCACGCTGACTCTGTCCAGCCAAAGGTCCCATGCGTACACCCTCCACAGCTGGGTCGCCAATCACAGTAGAAAGCAAACGCTTCTTCAATGCTGTTTGCACTTCGTCTATATACTTTGAAGGTACTAAAATTCGTCTAATCGCAGTGCACTTTTGACCCGCCTTTGACGTAATTTCTCTTACAACTTCTTTAATAAAAATATCAAATTCGGGTTTTTCAGGGCTTACATCCAAGCCCAGTACAGAACTATTAAGTGAATCAGCTTCCATATTGAAAGGCACGGCTTGCTCAATCAATGTAGGATGAGCTTTCAATTTTTTTCCAGTTTCGGCACTCCCAGTAAACGTAACAGTATCTTGCGTTTGCACAAAATCTAAAATACCTCTTGCGCTTCCACAAATCAGCTGCAATGCGCCCTCTGGCAATATATTAGACGCTATTATTTCTTTTACAACTGCTTCGGTAAGAAAGGATGTAATAGTAGCTGGCTTTACTATAGCTGGCACACCAGCTAAAAGATTTACTGCAATTTTTTCGAGCATACCCCAAACAGGAAAATTAAATGCATTAATATGTATGGCTACACCTTCCTTAGGCACCATAATATGATGACCGATAAAAGTATTTTGTTTAGACAATTTAGCAATATCGCCATCTACATAAAATGGCTGATCAGGAAATTGTCTTCTGAGGCTGGCATTGGCAAAGAGATTCCCTATACCCCCCTCTATATCTACCCACGAATCTATACGAGTAGCACCTGTGTGTGCACTAACTTTATAAAAAGATTCTTTTTTAGAAAGAAGGTGCATAGCTAATGCCTTAAGCATTCTTCCTCGCTCATGAAAAGTCATTTTTCGCAAAGCGCCTGATTTTTTTCTAGCATATTTCATCATAGCATCAAAATCCAAACCATCAGACCCTGCAGTGTATAAGGCAGTACCATGTACTGCATCGTATAATATATCGGATGGATTGTTAGATGCTACCCATTTCCCTTCTGCATAATTTTCTAAAGCTATTAAACTCATATTTCATTTTTTTTAAACCTTGCCTTCATACTTTTTCTTTCTAAAAAAGAAATAAGCACTTGCAAAGATGATTAACAATACTAATGGCGATAAGATATTAAATAACTGCCATTTTATTTTTTCATTTTTTATTCTTTCTGTGTCCAAAAGTCGAAGCGTTAAATTTTTATTTCGTGCTTCCAAAATATTAAAATCGTCTGTGAGGTATTCTAAACAATTTAATAAAAATGTTTTGTTCGCAAAGAGTTGTTCTGTGTATTTATAATATCCGCATTCCAATGGGCCACGAGATTTTATGAAATCATTCATTACCACATCACCATCCGAAATAACGATTTGCTTAGATGCTTTTTGAGCTGTTGGCAAATATTTTTTCTTTAAAGAATCTTCATAAATTTTTATAAATACAGGATCTAATCGGTTGGCATAAATTGAGCTGAACTTGCCCTCCAATAATACAGCTTGAGGTATATCTTTTTGTTTATAAAGGACTGCATCAGGTTTAAATCTTAAATTGGACATACTAATACGAACTGGTGCTGGCAAGGTTCGTGCTCTATTGGATGTATGTAGCAAGACTGTTTTCTTTATTGCATTGTTTTTAATGGTGTCTATACTGCTACTCATCACAAACATTACTGCGTCCAAATTATTGACAATAGGATGTTTGGATGTAGCAATACTAAACGTATTATAGAGCCAAGGTAGTAATCGGATATCTGGGTTGTTGCCTACATAGCCTACCGTAACCGGTATAGGATTGGCATGTAAATAATCTTCAATTAAATCGGAATTGATTCTTACGCCAAAGTTGAATAGCATATCATCTAAATTCAAATGGATAGGCATAGCCATGCTGGCATCTCTTTGAATAAGGCTATCCATAGCAAAGTGCATAGGGTCTATGCACCAAAGTACGTTGCCTCCTTGCATTACATATTGATCTATTTTGAATTTTACTTTTTCGTCTATTTCAATACTTGGTTTGGCTATCATCAAAGCCTTATAAACAGGACTTATTTCTATATTTTTATTCAAATCAATAGTATCTACATCATATATATTTCCAAGTGTAGTCAACATATCGTAGGTATTATCTCCAAGCAGTTCGCCATTTCCTACGGCATAAGCAATTTTTCGTTTATCAGGCTGCATAAGCTGTTTTATGGCATTCGCAAATTTGTACTCTACCATATTTTCAGCATAATTCAGCTTTTCTGCTGGCGACATACTAATATGGCTTTCTAATAAGTTGACAGCTATATCTTTATGTAAATAACTAACTTTGGCAGCAGGAAATATTATTTTTTGGCTATAGCCTTCATCTTCATCTTGCTGTACTTGCAAATTGACAGGCGCTATACCCTGATCGTAGAGCTTCTGTATCATCTGCTTTTTTTCTTCATCACTTTTTCCTTCCAATGGGTTTATAAACTTAAAGCGAAGTTGATTATTACTAATTGCCTTAAATTCATTTAGAACATCCTTAGTGGTTTCAGCCAACTTTTGAAATCCAGCAGGAAATTTGCCTTGTAAGTATATTTCAACGATTATAGGTTCCTTTACATTTTTTAATAATTTTTTTGTAGGCTGACTCAGTGAAAAGCGTTTTTCCTTTGTGACATCCAATCTAAAATTCACTTTTTGCGCTATCAAATTTAATAGAACTAAAATGGCTGATAAGATGACGAATCGAATGCTTAATGATTTTTGCGATAGCTTCATAAATTGATACTTACTTTCTTGTCCTTATTTAAATTAATTTTTTCTTTTGTTTAGTATATGTTTGGTAGCCATGATAAACAATAATATGATTGACAAAAAATATAACACATCTCTTGAATCTATTAATCCTCTACTAATATTCTGATAGTGACTATGCAAACCAAGATAGGATAATATATAATCTATTCCATTATTAAATATAGGAAACTGGCTGAGATACTCAAATCCCATAAAAATAAAAAAGTTTAATATCACGGCTAATAAAAATGCAATAACCTGATTTGAGGTTAATGCCGAACAAAAGAGACCTATACTTGTAAAAACGGCACTAAGCAAAAACAATCCCAAATAAGAACCAATGATGCCTCCAGTATCCAAGTTGTTTTCAATGATGGATAGCGATGATAACGTAATGATATAAACAAAAGTTGGTAATAAAGAAAAAATGACCAATACAAAAGATGCCCAAAATTTCCCTAAAATGAGCTGATTTTCTTTAATCGGCATCGTAGATAAAAGCTCTATAGTTCCACTCTTAAACTCATCGGCAAAGCTTCTCATCGTTATAGAAGGGAGTAAAAACATCAATACCCAAGGTGCTAATGCAAAAAATTTATCTAAATTGGCATAGCCAAAGTCTAAAATATTTTGTTCGGGTATAAACCACAAGAAAAAGCCCATCACGACCAGAAAAGTGCCTATAGCTATATACCCTACTAGCGAACTAAGAAAAGCATTGATTTCTTTTTTAAAAATTGAAAACATATTTTGTTTTTAAAGACTGTAAAAATACTATAGAATAGCTTTAAAATTAGCATGGAATCTTGTATCTTTATACTTTCTTTATCCAAACTAATTAACCTTTATTAACGTCTTAAGTATATATACTAACATCTTTTACAATGAAAAACGCATTTTTATCTTTATTGTTTTTAATTATATATGGTTCTAGCACAGCACAATTGCAAATAACTGGCAATAATGTAGCTACCCAGCTAGCCCAAGTGTTGGTAGGATATGGAGTAACCACAAGCAATGAAACCCTAAACTGTGGTGAAGCGGCAACTGGAGAATATGGAAGTGGTACTTTTTCTGTTACTAGCTCAAACTTGGGTCTTGATAGTGGTATCATCTTGACTTCGGGTAGAGCTGCTTCTACTACTTCTAATAACGGTGCCAATGTGATAACAGGTACTAATGTAACGCCATCTAGCGTTACAGGCAATGGAGCCGACTTAGATTTAAACCAAGCGGTAAATGGCACTACGTTTGACAAATGCGTTTTGGAGTTTGACTTTGTTACCATAGGCGATACCGTAAAGTTTGATTATATTTTTGCTTCTTCCGAATATCCAAGTTTTACTTGCAGTTCTTTTAATGATGTATTTGGGTTTTTCTTGAGCGGACCAGGTATAGTTGGCCCTTACTCAAATAGTTCTAAAAATATAGCCTTAGTACCAGGTTCTACTACTTGTCCTGTGGGGGTAAGTACTATATATTGCCCTAATAACCCTGGCTGCTGCAATACGACCAATACCAATTGTTTTGGACTAACACCAGGTTGCTCTGCATTTAATGCTACCAACAATACTTGTTCTTATTTTGTTTGTAATGCCAATGGCACTACCGTTAATTACAAAGGCTTCACAACCGTTCTAACTGCTATTTCGGAAGTTATTCCATGCTCTACTTATCATATCAAATTGGCTATAGCAGATAAAAGTGACCAAGTTTTAGATTCGGGCGTGTTTTTAAAAGCGGGTAGTTTTTCATCTAATGTCATTGATGTAAAATTAAATACAGGACTTACTACCATTGGTGGAGACCCCATATTGGTAGAAGGCTGCGATACAGCCAAATTACATGTCACAAGAAAAATTGTATTAGGCACTCCTTATGCCGATACTATCAATGTACAATATCAAGGCAATAGTGTTAATGGTATTGATTATACGACTTTGCCTACACAAATAATTTTTGGAGCCAGTTTAACTGACACCATAAAAGAAATCAATTTATATGCCATAGATGATGGCTTATTAGAAGGCACCGAATATTTGAAAATATATATATTAAGTGGTTGCAGCCAATTAATTACCGATAGTTTGATTATAGAAATTAAAGATTCACTATCCTTTGCACTTTTCAACTCAGATACTGCAATATGTTTAGGAAACTCTGTAACTCTTGATGGTGTTCAAGACAATGGAATAAATATTCTGTGGACTCCTGCTACCGATGTATTGGACCCAAATACACTAAACACGGTCATTACGCCTAGCAACTATGGAACTCAACTCTATACTGCAACTGGTTCATTTGGTTCTTGCGCACCCGTTACTAGGAATGTTACCATCACTACAGACCCGGTACCCATTATACAGCCTATATCCGATGCAGAGCTTTGCGAAGGTGAAACCGCCGATATACAAGCAATAGTATCTCCACCTTTTAATTATAATATTTCGTGGAATCCATCCTCTGGTCTGATCAACGCCAATGGGTATAATCCTACTTTTGTAGGCACTAGCTCACAAGACATCGTATTTACAGTTACTTCGCCCAATGCTTTGTGTGCCGACACCACACAGTTTCATATGCAAGTATGGCCATTTGCAGTAGGTACTATAAAAGAAGATACCCTTGTTTGCGATGGTGATCCTGTACAACTATGGGTTTCGGGTGGTAATAATTTATACCAATGGTATCCAGCCTTGAATTTGAGTTGCGAATTTTGCCCTAACCCTATAGCAACTGGTTTGGGTACTACAACCTATTATGCTATTTTATTAGATTCGCATGGCTGTCAAGACACACTGGATGTAACGATAGAAAATCATCCTCCTTTTAATTTAGTACTTCATAACAATGATACCACTATCTATTTGGGTGAGAGTGTACAAATGTATGCATCAGGTGCACCTTATTATTATTGGACACCTACCGAATATCTTGGTTTTTCGCAAAGCAATGACCCTGTAGCCACTCCACTACATGATATAACGTACTATGTAACTGGAGTAAGCCAATTACAAGGATGCCCTCAAATGGATTCAGTAAAAATTAGAGTTATCACACAAGATGTATTTGTGCCCAATGCCTTTTCACCCAATGGTGATGGCAAAAATGATGAATTTAGAATTACGGCACGAAACCTTATCAATGTACAAGAATTTAGAATCTTCAATCGTTGGGGTCAGGAATTATTTTATACCAATGACATAAGAAAAGGTTGGGATGGACGCTACAAAGGCAAATTGCAAGACAATGGCGTTTATTACTACATGATACGTGTTTCATATCCATGGGGCAAAACCGAATTCTTAAAAGGCGATCTTACATTAATTAAATAATACCTTAGTGATTTGGACTATTGTCCATATCTTACTTTGGTAAATACATATTGGATGCACTTTTCCGATATATCCAGAAATTGGTATAAGAATTCATTTGTTTGCTTTTGAACACTTTTTTACTTTAAAAACGACTGAAAGGGTTGTACTACATGCATTATTCTGATTTATTCCATTTGTAATTATTGCGTCATATTTTTTCGTTTTGTTTAGAAAATCAAGATATTACTTTTTATGTCGTTTATCTTTATAGTATAAATGCTTGCTATGAAAAAGATATTCTTAATATTCGTCCTATTCCCACAATACGTTTTTGCCCAAAACAATTCAAAATTAAAATTACAAGAGCAGTTAATAGCGATAAATGAAAACTGGAATGGAAAATCGTTTGGAAATAACATTGACAAACTATACACCCATGATATTAATGAGGTTAACTTAATTCAACTTCATCTTCAATTAGTTGAACAAAGTTTACGAAAAAATGTACCAAGCAACTTATCATCAAAACAACTTATCAATAGAAATAACTGCCTATCGCTTTTACACCAATATTGGACAAGAGGAGTTTTTCCTAAAAACACCTTTCACGCGAAACGCACACCTTATTTTATAGATATTTTTGGTACCTATTGTGCTGTAGGTTATTTAATCAAAGAAACTGGATATGAACAATTGGCACAAAAAATACATAAAGAAAATAACTATGGATATATATATGAATTAAAAAATAAATATGCAGAAATTAATACTTGGGCGAAAGAATTTGGCTTTACGGTAGATGAATTGGCCTGGATACAGCCTAGCTACGGAGGTGCTTATAATACTTGCAATTCATCAACCTATTCTACTCAATTTGTTACAATAAATGCATCTTGTCCGGGAGTTTGTGATGGAAGTATTATTCTTCCCTCGAACAATATGTATACTTTATTACCTATCGTTTATGGGTATATATCACCAGCGGGATTGTGTGGCTCACTGTGTTCAAATACCACTTATACAGTAACTGCAGTGGATGCCTTGGGAAATACTCAAGCAACAATTATTAATATTGGCTCGAACAATCAACCTGCTACCCTTACAAGTAAAACAAATATATCTTGTTATGGCTATTGCAATGGAACTGTTCAATTTAACAGCGTATTTGGAGGAACTCAACCTTATACATACCATTTGTATGGTACTAATACTAGTTATATTTCGCAATTAAATAATACATTTGACTCCTTATGCAACGATTACTATTATGGTTATGTTACAGATAGTAATGGTTGCAATTCGGCTACTTCATATTTTCAAATATCACAACCTCCTAATTTTGAAATTAGCATTGTTCAATCAAACCCTATTTTGTGCTATGGAGATTCGGCAACTATACAAATAAATGCCATAGGTGGGACTATGCCTTACATGGGTATTGGCTTCCATATAATTTCTTCTGGTAATCATTATTTTACAATATCGGACAGTAATAATTGTACAATAGATACTACAATAAATATAAGCTCACCATCTCCTATCCTTATCTCAACTTTTGGTTATGCAGACAGTGGTACAAATAATGGAGCTGCAAAATGTGTAGCTCTTGGTGGCACTCCTCCTTACCAATATTTGTGGACTAATGGTTCAACTAGTGACTCTATTGCTAATTTACCTACCGGTATGTATTATGTTGCCATTACTGATTCGAACTTTTGTCAAACAGAAGATTCCGTTTTTGTACCCTTGGTATACCCCGATCAAATTGAGAATCTATCAACTTTACATATGTCCATCTATCCTAACCCTTCTCACGGTACGTTTTCAATTCAATCTAACACAAAATTTCCAGAGGCTACATTGGAAATTGTTGACATAGTTGGCAAGAAAATTTATATGCAAAAAGGAATAAGCAATCAAATTGAAACCATTTATTTTGAGGCCCCTTTAGGCATCTATATTTTGAAAATCAAAGTTGATGGTAGAGAATATCTACAAAAGATTATTAAGAACTAATACCGTTTTCTGCTGCTGGAACAAAGCAATAAAATAGTCTTAATACCAATCTTAAATTGGTTTCAGACTAATTTTTAGAGTGGTATAAGATTTGGTCTTCAACACCAATCACATTGGTATTATTTAATAAGTAGTTTGCCGGTTTGGATAGATATATCATGGTTTATTTGTTTGTAAGTATAAAGCCCAGAAGCTAAACTTCTTACATCTATACTAACTTTATTTTCTGTAGCGGGCAATTCGGTACGGAACAGTATTCTACCTGCCATATCATACAATGCAAATATAGTATTACTTGCATTGCTATACTGAATCGTTATCGTTGTACTGGCCGGATTTGGATATACCATAAACGCTAAGTTGGGCGGTGGCTCCACCGCATGGAGTGTATCGCAAGCACTACCTGCCAAAGCACCTAAGCGAAAGTTGGGCATACAAGGCGGTGTAGTTGCTCCAAAATAAGGAAACTGAAAGCTATGATTACCATAGTTGCATGCTATACCCTTTTTGTCTGGCTCATTGATTACGCACCATGAAGTTCCTACGCCATGCCAGTTGCCCATATACAATTTACCATTAGGACCTAAATAGCAATTGCTAAAATTAGCACCTTGCTGATTGTTTTCATTTACCCAATACCGTACCACTGCTATCAGATTCGCCAATTCATATTGCATGATATTGGTATAGCCATTCACATAGATATATTTTTGATTGGGCGAAAAGGCTATACCCACTGTGTTGAGCCACTCCAAGTCCACTATCTACTGGCAAGCGAGGCACATGGATAGCCCGCTGATTGCTTAAGATACCACTGCATCGGTCAAAATCGAACAAATTAATGGTACCTCTATGACCCGTAACTGTGGCAAACATGCTCCCATCGGGGCTAAACACACATTGACCGTCGGCAGTCATAATCCTGACCAATTCGTGGAAAGTACTGAATGCCGTATTCTTTTACACCATTTCCCGATACCAAATAGGTATGATACCCTATTACATTATCCGTACCTTTATTATATCGTCCTTTTAAGAGCCACCAGTCTCTGCCATTGGCATGGCGTACTGCCATCATTTCAGTATTTCCTAAATAACCATTTTCAATTAGCGGTATTTTGCTTTGCACTACCTTGCCCATACCACCATTAGCATTCATATCGATAATATGATACCAAAACAAATCAAAAAATGTGCTATCATTCCCACTTTGCGTTTCCCATATATGATACTGTTCATCTGAGCAAGTAGGCGTAAACAAATAATAGATGCCCTTGCCTACTGGCAATATGATAGATGTTTGGGAGTAAGCACTCCAGCCATCTTTTTTTAAAAAATAATAATCCGGTGCCAATTGCACTCCACCCTCCATTAGAGTATAATCCCTACGAAAAACACGCATCCCGTTGGAGTAAAAGAGTAAATTGCCAGCACTATCACTTATACAAGAATTACCATGACCCATACCTAAATAATAGGGCAATATAACGGAATCAATATGCATTGTATTCACAACGGTATCCTGATGAAAAGTTGTTAAAAAAGTTAAACCTCCACCCGATACCCAAATATCTCCTTCTTTTTGTGCACATAACATATTAGAAAAAAGCAGTAGGCTTAGTACTAAGCCTACTGCAAGTCCCATTTTATTGAATAAGTAGTTTGCCAGTTTGGATAGATATATCATGGTTTATTTGTTTGTAAGTATATACGCCGGTGACTAAGTCTGCAACCTTAAATTCTACTTTGCTTGCCCCAGCAGGCAATACGATTTCTTTTACCTTTTTGCCTATAATATCAAATAAATACAAATAGGAAGTTTCCGACTTGGGCGTAAATTCTACCGTCACCGTCGTTGAAGCTGGGTTCGGATATATTTTGAAGCCCAATTGATGAACATCATTCACCGCTACAGGAGCCTGAACTAAAACAGAGTCGCTTAGTAAATTAAAATTCGTAATATCATCACCATAATAATTCACAATTCTTACATTTTCAAATTCTAACGTAATATAGTTTCCAATTGCATCATTCATGGAAATTGGTAGCATCATTTGTCCCATTAGACCATAACCACTTACATTCAGATGATCAGTTTTTACTAGGGTAAAGTCTAATTTATTAGGGCTTGTATTTTTTGTAAATGACAATGTATTAGAAGCCGTTCCCATCCAATTTAATGTGGTGTTTAGGGTTATTGGTATAGTTGTATTTGAATTTTTGGCCACAAGTGTACCCGCAATTCCATATATATTATCTAATGGTGCGCCAGCATTACTGGCAAATAACTGAATTGTAACGGTTGACCCTTGATTGGCATTAACTCCTGATACATCAAAATACAAATCAGGGAATCCGAGTGTTTTTTGCTGTGCATTTTGTCCATTTTTTAAATGGGTTAATCCGTAATTTAAACTAACTGCAGCCAAATCAGCACTATTAATTGTACCATCACCATTACAATCAGCATGCTTGTAATTTATTCCACTAAGGAATGTATTAGGCCAAGCCTGGCAATATTCTGCTTGCCAATTCGTGGAAGCATTAGGACGTACAAAACCACTTGTGCCATTGCCAATACCTATATTTAGTACGTCATACATGTTTACTATGTAATCATTGTTAGCATCCCCTGCCCAAACACTATCTGAATAACATTGATTCACATAAATCAAATAGGCTCTATTCTGAATACCTGGAAATGGACATTTATTATCCTTTACTTCCAAAGTCAATATATATGGTTGAGGGCGAATATCATTTATTGTTGGAGTCCACATAAAGCTACCAGTTTGATTTTGAGCTGTATTGGTAGTGAAAGTAGCATTTGCAATTGGAGAAACTACTTCAATAAATGTAGAGTCGTTCACATCAGCATCTGCGCTATTTACAGTAAATGAAACAGGAGTATTAGGTGTGCAATAGAATACATTTTCGTAGTAATTGTTAGTACCATTTACACCCGATAAGGTAGGCAGTGTATTATTTGATCCGGGTAAAAATGTATATGTTAAATCTCTCATACTACTTTCAATTTTTACCCCATTTCTATACTCATCAATTTGAATTGCAAAAGGCATATACTCCCATTGAAGTAGCAATAAAATTTATAGTGCCATTTTGGTTGTCAATAATAAACGGATTCAAGAATTCCAAATGGATTTGTATTTGAAAATCCCGATAAAAAAGTTATGGGGTTGGCGTTATAACTTAATGGAGTTATCATTTCTATATGCAACGAATCGCCATCGGGGTCAATAATACCAGAATTAATAACATAATTTTTATTGGTTTCGAAAACTAATAGAGAACTATTTATGTATTGAACTGTATTATTGAAACCCGAAGCCAAATTATCCAATTTTGTTTCCACGTATAAATCCATTGTAGAAGCTAATACAATATTAGCAAGCGCATTGGTACGACAACAGTTACTATATGCAAATACCCAATCTGAAGCTGCCGTTGGCAAATTGATAATTCCTTCATAGGTCCAAGCTTAGGATCCAGGATATTGTGCACTAAGTACATCGCAACTCGTAAGAGTTGAATCGCAATAATTATGAACCTTTTCTTTAGCAATTGAATCCACTACAAAATTCAGGGATTGTGATTGGCTTAATGAGTATACATCAATAATTTGCAGATTTAATAATTGGTTAGTATTTATTGTACAATCTCTATAAAGCTTTAATCTAACCTTATAATTCAACCCATTTATGTGCGTATAGGATATTTCAGCACCTATAATATGCGATGCAAATAAATGGCTAGTAGCAGATATCAATACAAAAAGCAGCGTACATATTTTTTTCATAGAATGTAATTTTTATTAAATATAGTTTCTTTACGTATTTTTTATTCTAAAAAATACAAGAAATTCGATAAACACAAATACTCTTTTGTTTGTACTGTATCATCGTTGAGCAAATCTTACTGTGGAAAATACAGAATAGTTTAATGTTTACTCGTGTCAACCGATCTAAAACTATTGCTACTTAAAAAACCTTGGTTGTGACTTTAAAATCTAATTATATAACTTCCTGTTCCCAAACGCTATATAAACGATTACCAAAGCTATAAAAAAGATAGGAGGTAATACCATTTTGGGCTGAAGGCTTAAAATGCCTGCCAGCAAGATAAATGCAACCAATACACTCATCAAGCCTATACCAATATACAGTATAGCACGAGGCAGTTTTACAAAAAGCTGAATAGCTAAAATGATAATGCCCAATAATGGCATGAGAATGAGTGGATGCGTAAAGCTTTCAGATTGCGAAAATCCTTTTTTAAATAATGTCTGGACAATTTCATATACATAGGCTTTTTGGTCCTGCCCCCATGCTAAGTAATGAAAAAAGAATGTGGTGCTTATAGCTATTATGAGCAAACGTTCTATAGTTCTATTGGACATATTTTAATAATTTAAAATATTATTGACTCGAAATACCTACAAAACCTAAGTTTTTGGTATAGGAACCATATAAAATACTATCTATTGAAGTATTTGAAAATCGAACGCTCAATACAGGTTTAATAGCTCTTGTAGAAAAAACACCAAAGGCTTCTTTACCTATCACACCATTGGATGCAATATTGGTATAGACAGGTTTCAACTGATCGTTGGTAATACCCCCTTGTGCATTGATCACATCAATATAATTTCTCAATTCTAAACCGCCAGCCAAAAATAGCACATCTGGTGTATCTACATATCTTTTAAAACCAGTTGGTGGCGTTCCTAAGGCCGAATTTAAAGCTCTAAAAAATTCATCATTATCCATTTTAGCAGTCACTTTTCCGCCCGATGAATAGACATTTTTAATAACTGGCAAGTCTTTATATAAATGATAGGAAGCGCCTGTAACGCTATTTTTTTCCTGATACCAAAAACGAATATTGACATCAAAAAAGGCAGCGTTGGGTGGCGTAAACCACGAAAAAGTGTTGAAACTATTGATTTGATCAACAAACAATATACTAAATTTACTAATAGGACTTTCTACACTAAAGGCAGGAGCTGCCACATCTATTATACCCGTTTCGGCACTGATTACTTTGCCATTGGCCATATTGGTCATCACTAATTTATAGGTACTGCTTGGGTCTAAGGTTTCTTTTGTTTTATATACATAGTTTGGTGTGTTTGCAAATACACCACTATCCTTAGCAAAACCTTCTAAATTGGCATCTACCCGAGCCAAATTTATTGTTTGTATAACCTGTCCGTTTTTTATACGCTCTAATTTGGCTTGCAGGTCTTGATAATAAATCGAATCTGCTATTTGAGCCAACAGCAAGTTATCCTTAGTTTCATCGTAATAGCCTTTGGTTACTTTTATATATTGAGCTGTATCCGAAATAGACAATAAACCATATACTACCGTTACATCTTTATAATCTGCGCCTACTTTAAAATCACTTTTACAGGCATTCATCAAAAACAACATGATAAACAGCGAAAACAGACCATATTTTATTTGCATGAACTTCTATTTTTTTTTCTCTGACAAAACTAACACATTTTCAAAGACAATTCCTTTTGCAATGAGATGAAATTGTATTTTCGCACTTTAAACAAAAAAATCTTCATGACTTTAGCTGTAAAAATAAAATTGCTGATACAGACTGCCATACAAGAATTGTATGGAGTAAACATAGATACAGAACAATTAACGATTAATAATACCAAGGATGAATTTGAAGGGCAATACACCTTTGTAACATTTGGCTTGAGCAAAACACTACGCAAAAAACCGGAAGAGATAGGGGAAGAAATGGGGCACTATTTAGTAGCAAATCAAGAAGATATTGAGGCCTATTCGGTTATTAAAGGTTTTTTAAATCTAAGTTTTCAAACTACCCTTTTCTCCAATCAATTAGAAGCTATTTTTTCTCAAAAAAATTATGGCACTTCCCAAAACAATGGAAAAAGAATCATGGTTGAGTTCTCATCTCCAAATACAAACAAACCCTTGCACTTTGGTCACTTACGAAATATATTTTTAGGCGATGCTATATCATCTATTTTAAAAGCCAATGGTTATGAGGTCATAAAAGCCAATTTAATCAACGATAGAGGCATACACATATGCAAAAGCATGATAGCCTGGCAACTCTTTGCTCAAGGTGCTACACCACAAAGCACACATACCAAAGGCGATCATTTTGTAGGCGATTACTACGTAAAATTTAATGACGAACACAATAAACAAATTCAAGAAGCCATAGCCAATGGCGAAAGCAAAGAAGTAGCTGAAAAAAATACGCCGATATTAAAAGCAGCTCAAGAGCTTTTACTAAAGTGGGAAGCGCATGATGAAGAAACCATAGCCCTCTGGAAAAAAATGAATGGCTGGGTATATGAAGGTTTTGATGTGTCGTATAAAAAATTAGGTATCACATTTGACAAAATGTATTATGAAAGCAATACCTATCTACTCGGAAAAGATGTGGTATTAAAAGGCCTACAAGAAGGTACCATGATACAAAAAGAAGACCAATCGGTATGGGTAGACCTAACAGATCACGGTTTAGACGAAAAACTACTATTGCGAAAAGATGGCACATCGGTATATATGACCCAAGATATAGGAACCGCTATATTAAAATATGAAGATTGCCACATGGACCAATCTGTATATGTAATTGGCGATGAACAAAACTATCATATGCAAGTGTTGAAACTTACGCTTCAAAAAATGAAACAAGCTGGTGCTGATGGCATCTATCATTTATCATATGGTATGGTGGAGCTTCCTAGCGGAAAAATGAAAAGCCGTGAAGGCACCGTAGTAGATGCCGACGACATGGTAGAAGAAATGATACAAATAGCTCAAAAAAATACGGAAGAGCTTGGCAAAGTAGATGGCTTTACACAAGAAGAATTGACAAGCCTATACGCTACTTTGGGATTGGGTGCATTAAAATTTTATTTGCTCCGTGTAGACCCCAAAAAGAGAATGATTTTTGACCCAAAAGAGAGTATAGATTTTCATGGTTATACAGCTCCTTTTGTACAATATACCCATGCTCGTATTTGTTCTATACTTCGCAAAAATTCAGAACCTATACAACATATGATGCCAGCTGAATTTTCAAAACAAGAAATTCAACTGATTCAATTTTTTGATCAATATGTAGATACATTACATCATGCAGCTCATACTTTTAATCCCGCATTAGTATGTAATTATTTATATGAATTATCACAACATTATAATAGCTTTTTGGTAAACCATTCCATACTCAAAGCAGAAAACAAAGCTCTTCAAAATAATAGAATGATGATGAGTATAGTTTGCAAAAACATTATACAACATGGTATGCAACTATTAGGTATTCAAGTGCCAGAAAGAATGTAAGAATTATCTACTTATTACTTCTGGTATGGGCACACCTATACATCCATTGGGCATTTGTATTTGTAATAAAGAAGCAATAGTAGCTGCAATATCGGTCATGTGCACTTGTCGTATAGTTTCTCCAGTCTGTATGCCTTTGCCATACCATATCAAAGGAATATGTGTATCATAAGGGTTCCAAGTGCCATGTGTAGTGCCTGTAAGTGCATAAGCGTCTATCCAGCCGGGTTTGAGCAGTAGCAAAATATCGCCACTTCTATTTTGCACAAAACCATGTATAGCCATTTCTTTTATTTGTGAAGGCAATACCGCCGCTTGTATATTTTTCATATCTAATGCAAAATGCACTTCGGGCCAAGAGCTACACTCTTGTATAATTTCGTTTATAATTTCTTGACGGTTGAGTTGCTTGTTTTTTATCAAACTATCATGAAGCCAAATATAATTTTCGCTTATAGAAAATATGGCATCTTGTATATTGAATTGTTTTTTCAACTGCTCATTCAGTTTCTTTTTATAAACACTATCCACAAAAAAACCAGCGGGAATTTTTTGATCTTGCAAAAAAGAAGGATTGTGTGCTACGCCATGGTCTGCTGTTAGAAAAAGGGTATATTCGTCTGGACCTATGGTTTCATCTAAGTATTGCATAAAGGATGCTAAACGTTTATCAAAACGCACATAAGTATCTTCTATTTCTAATGAGTTAGGTCCATACATATGCCCTACATAGTCCGTAGAGGAAAAACTCAAAGCCAAGAAATCGGTTTCACTATCCTGACCCAAATGTTCATTTTCTATGGTTGCTTTTGCAAAATCAAAAACCATATCATTGCCATAGGGAGTCTTTTTTATGTCTGCTCTTCGCAAAGTAGCCAACTGATGAGGAAATGCTGTACCTACCTCATTTGGGAATTTTCCTTCATAGGTATTATTATCTGCTGTGCTTTGTAGATACTTTTCTTTAGGATAAACTAAATCCCAATTTTTGGCCATATAGGCCCCAGCATAATCTTGACGATTAAAAGAATCGACCCAAGCTGGCAATTGTTGTGCATAAAAATTACTCGACATAAATACACCCATACTATCATCCATCCAATAAGCTGCATTGGCAGTATGGCCTCCTGGCAATATAGAAGCTCGGTCTTTGACAGAGATGGCTATAACCTTTGATTTAAAATTGGAAGCCAATCTAAGCTCATCGGTTATTGTTGTAGTCCATAAATTTCGGGGGCTCATAGTACCTGCTCGCCGTGTACCACCAATATTATGTACACTAGGGTCGTAGGTGCAATACATAGGCTTTAGGGTTTCTTTTTGAAACCAATCGTTGCTGGCTATACCATGTATGGCTGGCACGGTACCTGTATAAATACAAGTATGTCCGGGTGCTGTATAAGATGGCAAATAATTAATCATAGCGTGGCTACATACATGCCCTTGTTGCATGAGTTTTAAAAAACCATCTGCACCATATTGATAGGCAAAGCGTGTTAAAAAATCGGCTCGCATCTGATCTACTACCAAGCCAATAATCAGTTTGGGCTTGTTTGTTTTTTTGACCTTTGAAAAAGATACGCCAGTCTGCAATGTGAGGATTAGGAATAGAAAAAATTTGCTTTTCATATAAATAAGTATTCAATTAAAATAAAAAACGGATTAAAATAGACTTCAATCACAAAGTATTTGTAAAAATGATACATAAAGGATGAAATACCACATCTTTTTTGATTAAATTTGCGTTTAATTTTAAACATTACCACTATTATTTATGGCAGATATTTTTGATAAGTTTATCAACAACAAAGGTTCTCTAGGCCAATATCAAGAGAAAGCACATGGCTATTTTGCATTTCCAAGATTGGAAGGCGAAATCAGTAATCGTATGATTTTCCAAGGAAAAGAAAGAGTTATTTGGAGTTTAAATAATTATTTAGGCCTTGCCAATCATCCTGAAGTGCGCAAAACTGATGCTGAAGCTGCTGCCAAATACGGTCTTGCTTACCCTATGGGAGCTCGTATGATGAGTGGTAATAGTGTGCTTCATGAAGAATTAGAGCAAAAATTAGCTGATTTTGTACAAAAAGAAGATGCCTTCTTACTCAACTACGGATATCAAGGTATGGCAAGTATTGTTGATTCGCTTTGTGGACGTAGAGATGTAGTAGTGTATGATGCAGAAAGCCATGCTTGCATATTAGATGGCTTACGCATGTCCCCAGCGCATCGCTATGTTTATAGACATAATGATGTTGAAGATTGTGAAAAACAATTGCAACGTGCCACCAAAATGATACAAGAAACTGGAGGTGGTATATTAGTAATTACAGAAGGTGTATTTGGAATGGCTGGTGATCAAGGCAAGCTTGCTGAAATTGGTGCACTAAAATCAAAATATCAATTTAGACTTTTGGTAGATGATGCACATGGGTTTGGTACAATGGGTGCTACAGGTGGTGGTGTAGGAGAAGAACAAGGATGCCAAGACAAAATTGACGTTTACTTTTCTACATTTGCTAAAAGTATGGCTAGTATTGGTGGATTTGTAGCTGGCGAAAAAAATATCATTAATTACTTGAGATACAATCTACGTTCTCAAATATTTGCCAAAACTCTTCCTATGCCATTGGTAATAGGCAACTTAAAGCGCTTAGAACTTTTGCAACAAAATCCTGCTTTAAAAGAGACACTATGGAAAAATGTACTTTCGTTGCAATCTAAACTTGTAGAAAGTGGCTTTGATATTGGGAACACTAACTCGCCGGTAACGCCTGTATACATGCATGGCGGCGTATTAGAAGCCGCTCAGCTTACATTGGACATGCGCGAAAACTATAATATATTTTGTTCTATTGTAGTTTATCCTGTAATACCTAAAGGTCACATTATATTAAGACTTATACCTACAGCTGTACATACCGAAGAAGATATAGTAAAAACTATAGATGCTTTCAAAGCTGTAAAACACAAACTGGACAACAAACTCTATCCAAACGAAATACCAAGCATCGTTTAATTTTTTTATCCTTTCTTTCTATTCTAAACGTTTTATTTTTGCTTCATGCAACGACTCAAAACACGTGAAGTAAAAATTGGTCATATCACTATTGGTGGCAATAATCCTATAGCCATACAAACCATGACAACTACCGACACAATGGATACTGAAGCCACAGTAGCTCAAACCATTCGTTGCGTAGAGCATGGAGCCGATTTTGTACGTATTACAGCGCCTAGCAAAAACGAAGCTGAAAATTTATTACTCATCAAAAATGAATTAAGAAATAGAAATATTCAAACACCACTAATTGCTGATATACATTTTACTCCTAATGCAGCCGAAATAGCTGCTACCATAGTTGAGAAAGTAAGAATAAATCCAGGCAATTATATCGATAAGAAAAAATTTGAGCAAATAGAATATACAGATCAAGCGTATCAAGAAGAAATAGAACGAATTAAAAAACGCTTTTCGCCATTGATAGCTATTTGCAAAAAACATGAAACTGCTATTCGCATTGGCACCAATCATGGTTCGCTAAGTGATAGAATCATGAGTCGTTATGGTGATACCCCTATGGGCATGGTGGAAAGTGCCATGGAATTTCTTCGCATAGCTCGCTCATTAGATTTTCATCAAATAGTGTTGAGCATGAAAAGTAGTAATCCGCAAGTGATGATAGAGGCCTATCGACTTCTGGTACATACTATGCAAGAAGAATTTGGCGAATGCTACCCTCTTCACTTAGGTGTAACAGAGGCAGGAGATGGAGAAGATGGCAGAATCAAAAGCGCCATTGGTATTGGCACACTTTTGTCTGAAGGCATAGGCGATACCATACGCGTTTCGCTTACCGAAGAACCCGAACTGGAACTGCCAGTATGTAAAAACATAGTAGCTCTATGTGCTCAACAAACTGATACACCATCTACTGAAAAATTACAATTACGTCACGATGTTTTTCAAAAACCTTTTACAGCTTCCAACTTTCAATATTTCAATACGCCTCGAGTAGTAATAGATACCTCTAAGAAAAACGAATTGAGTAGAACCGATTTTGCTTTGTTTGGCTATTACTATGATGAACCTACCAATAAGTGGCATATAGCAGACCAAGCAGCCGATTATATTTTTTGCAATCAGGTGCCTCGTTTTGCATTGCCAGCTACAGTAGGCATACTAACGTATTATCAGCAATGGTTGCCATATTGTGCCAATAAACATTGCTACCCTCTTTTTGATATTTTACAGTATATAGAAGGAAGTTATATAAAACACGAATCGCTTAATTTTGTCATGATAGATGCCAATATTAATGCCTATCAACAAAGCGTACAACAAGATATAATACAAAAATTAAAATCAGACCGAAGCGTTGTGCTCTGTATAAGTAGTCAAGCTAAGGATGCTATATACGAATTAAACACACTACATGATACGCTTGTGAAGGAACAAATAAAGTGCCCTTATATTTTAATTTGCGATAGCAATGAAGACACGATAGATAAAGCACTTATAAGCTATTCGGTGCAGGCTGGAGGCATGCTATTGGACCACAAACTTCATGGTTTGTGCTTAGGTTTTCAATTTGAGAATAGAGCAATTTCTGAAACAGAAAAAGATGCGCAAATAAAACAATTACATTCTATATCTTTTTCAATACTACAAGCTACCAGAACAAGAATATCCAAAACTGAATACATTTCGTGCCCAAGCTGTGGAAGAACACTTTTTGATTTGCAAGAAACAACAGCTAAAATCAGGGCTGTAACCAATCATTTGAAAGGAGTAAAAATAGCGATTATGGGCTGCATTGTAAATGGACCCGGCGAAATGGCTGATGCTGATTTTGGATATGTTGGTAGCGGAGTCAATAAAATTACGTTGTATAAAAACAAAGAAATTGTAAAACGCAATATAGATAGCCAAATAGCCGTTGATGAATTAATTAATTTATTGAAAGAAAATGGTGTTTGGGTGGAAAGAACAATAAATTAGTTTCAAAACAATTCCATATTTTCGCTATATGCCAAAGCTATTATCTATTATAATTCCTGTGTATAATGAAGAAAAAATTATTCCAGAATTATACCAACGTGTTTCAGATGTAGCATCAAACATAACTGACGATTATGAATTGATATTTGTAAATGATGGAAGCCGAGATCACACTTTTTTGGAAATTATAAATTTAGCTGAAAAAGATAAACATGTATTTTATATAAATTTTAGTAGAAATTTTGGTCATCAAATAGCAGTTACAGCAGGCTTAGACAAATGTAGAGGCCACTTTGTAGCCATTATAGATGGCGACATGCAAGACCCGCCTGAACTTATCAAAGACATGTATGATAAAATGCAAGAAGGGTATGATGTGGTGTATGCAAAGAGAAATAAAAGAAAAGGAGAGTCCTTTTTTAAGAAAGCTACCGCTAAACTTTTTTATAGATTATTAAGAAATATTACAGACATAGATATTCCTTTAGATACTGGCGATTTTAGAATTATGAAAAGAAAAGTTGTAGATTATTTGAAAAAAATGCCAGAACAAAATAAATTTCTTAGAGGGCAAATAACATGGTTGGGTTTTAAACAAACAGCTGTACTTTTTGACAGAGATAAACGAAAATATGGTTCAACAGGCTATCCACTAAAGAAAATGTTGCGATTTGCGCTCGATGGCATCACAAGTTTTTCTGACAAACCTTTAATATTTGTAAGTAAACTCGGACTTATTATTTCTATATTGGCAGTCTGTATTATTTTCTATGCGCTCTACTCTCACTTTGTGATTGGCAAAACAGTGACGGGCTGGACATCTTTAATTATTAGTACCATGTTTATAGGTGGCATACAATTGGTATCTATTGGAATAATAGGCTTATACATTAGCCGTATGAATAAAAATATTTTAAATAGGCCTCTTTATATTATTGACGAATCGAACCTCGAAGATTAGAAAAGTGAACAGTATAGCTAAAAAATATAGTACCCTTTTCTATGGCATAGCAATTCTTTTCTTGAGTTTTGATTTTTTGAGTACAACCTTTCATTATTATCATTTACCCTTAGATGGCGACCTTCCTAAAATAGCAACTCCAATTTTGTGGTATGAAGATGTAATAAAAGACCCCTTTGGCACCAAGGCTATTACAGAACATATAGAGTATGGTGGCGCAGGTAGATATATGTGTCATATAAGTATTTATTTGTATTATCATATAATTCCCAATGCCATACAATTTGTTGTCAAAGATCCAATAGTTAGTGTTTTTTTAAGCAACGCTGTTTTATGTGCTTGCCTTTATATTAGTTTTCTTTTTTTAATGTTTCGATTTATCAGTGTTACACTACAAGTTCAAACATGGCAAAAAATAATCATTTTTATTCTAAGCGCAGCGTGTATACAACTAAATAGCGGGTATGATAGCATAGGACTTATAGACCGATCGGCAAGCTATATTTTTTTTTATATTTTGCCATTACAGTTGTTAGCCTATTATTTTTATGTGTTTTATAAATACTATCACAAAGCACATCCTATTTCACTTCTTACACATATAACACTTCTGTTACTTTCAATATACTTGGCTTTTAGTGGACCATTAATTCAACCTATCTTATTTATTTTCTTTTTTATGATAGGACTTTCGTTTATTTTAAAAAATCAAAATATTAAACGCTTTTTTTTCAAAAAAGAAGTGCTTTTTCATGCGCTTGTTTTTTTAGGATTGTGCATATACGCTTTTTGGGTAAGCCGTCATAATAGTGAAAAAAATGAAAGCATATCGCTTGTTAGGCGCTATGTTCTTATGCTTTGGGGTTTAATAGTTGTTATCAAACATCATATTGTTATATTCTTTATTACTGCAATTCTTATTCTAAATACATATCTAATAAGGAAGAAAACCAATTTCAAAAATCAATTTGAACAACTCATTAAAATTTTTATTTTCTTTTCGATAATTTATTTAAGCCTATTGCCTTTAGGGGGCTATCGCTCTTATAGACCTTATATTATTCGATATGATACTTTACAGCCTATTACCCTATTTTTTATTTTTTGTTTTATTTACTCTTGCATTTTGGTTCTAAAGCATTATTCATTTAAGGACAATGAAAAAAGAAACTACTATGCGCTCTTGGGTATTTTTGTAATTGCATTTTCAAGTATTGATTTAGATATTGAACGCAACCTGAACGAATGTCAGCAACAAAATATGTATACTCTGCATCAAACAAAGGATACTGTAATAAATGTACCAAGAAATTGCAATTTGGGAACCTGGGACCCAAACGATTTAAATGACCCCTATACTTTAGACATGTTGAGTAAATTGTTTAGGCATTGGCATGTCATAAAACCATATCAAACACTAAAATAGTTTTAACCGATTTTTAGTTTGGGAATAATATCTGTAAGCACTACATCAATTTCCATATCTATCTCTGAAAGTAGTTTGCCGATTTCTTGTTCGGTAAATTGTTTCATATTTTCGAGTTCGCTTAGTTTTCTTTCTAAGTGAGGCAAACATGCAGTAACTGCTGTGCCTTTAATACGGTGCGCTACGATAGAAATATTATTCATATCGTGTTTAAAAAAGTGTATATATAGCTCTTTCAACCCTTCTTCTAACGATTCTTTTACATAGGGCAAAAATGATTTCATGAAGGCATGATTGTGTTGCAAACTATTTTCCAATTTATCATAGTCCACATGAACATTTTTATCTTCAGTTTTTAAAATAGGTTCTTGTATACTACTAACTTTTTTATACCATTTAAAAAATAAATCTTCAATGGTTCGTTTGATTATAGGTTTCAACACAAAGTCATTCATACCAGCTTCTTTGCACTTTTCTTCATCGCCCTCTGTCGTTCCTGCAGTAACTGCTATTATTATGACTTGTTCTGAATGTGGTAGTTTACGAATACTTCTTGTAGCATCAAAGCCGCTCATAACAGGCATTTGCAAATCCATAAATATGAGTTGGGGTTGATGTTTTTTATATAACTCTACAGCCACTTCACCATTTTCTGCTTCTAAAATAGTAGCCTGAGGCGATAGTACTTGCAAAATAGATTTCATAAGAAACATATTTACTAAGTTATCTTCTACTATCATTATTAATTCAGGCAGACTTTCATTTAGTCTTTCTACTACTTTTTGTTCCAATACTACAGGTGGAGCATCTGCCTCAGCAGAAATACTTTTTTCTGCTTTTATTTCAAAATAAAAAGTACTACCCTTTGACACTTCACTTTTTACTTCGAGTGTACTACCTATAGATTTCAATAATTGATTGCTAATACTCAAACCCAAGCCTGTGCCACTGTATTCTCTTGTAGTAGATATATCTTCTTGCGTAAAGGGTTCAAAAATAGTTTCTAAATAATCTGGATGTATGCCCTTGCCTGTATCGCTAACCTCAAATAAAAGATAGAGGTTATCTCCTACTTCTTTGAGCAATTTTACGCTACATGCAATTTCTCCCTGTTGTGTAAACTTAACCGCATTGTACAGAAGATTCATAAGAACTTGCTTAATCTTTACTTTTTCAAACAAAATTACACTTGGAAAATCTTTATCTATATCCATTTGAAAAGAAAGACTCTTCCTTTCTACATGATATTTTAATAGGGTTTTGATATCATCAAAAAATACTTTCAAGTTAGTTTCTTCTATTATAGCAGGGATAATTTCAGAGTTTATTTTTGAAAAATCAAGAACATTATTTATAATTTGTAGCAATGAATCGGCCGAATGCGAAATAGTTTGTACATACTGAGTTTGCACATTATCCAAATTAGTACCAATTAATATATCAGCCATACCGATAATACCATTTAAGGGAGTCCTTAATTCATGCGTTACATTGGCCAAAATAGAAGTTTTTATTTTATCAATTTCTTCCATTTTACTAACCTTTCGCAATCTATCTTCAGTATGTTTTTGCTGCGTTATATTTTGTATAGAACCATAGGTTCTTTTTTTTATACCCTGTTCAAACTCCGTATGGGAGATTACCTTGAGCCAACGTTCGTTTTTCTTAAATGTTTGAATGGGAATAGTAGATTCAAAATCTCTATTATATCCTTCATTATATTTGGTAGCTAATTCATTTAATCGATCATATTCTTCTGCGTTTAAGATTAATTTTTTAACCATGTCAAGCGTCATGACTTCATGCTCATCTAACTCAACAATTTTTTTAAAAAAATCCGAAACACAAACCTCAAGGGTATCCCAATCTAATTCAAATGCGCCTATTTCTACCAAGGCATTACAATCGTTTATAAATGCCTGCGATTTTAATAGTTTTTTTTCTGTAAGCTCCAACACATGATGTTCTAATAACATGGACAAAATATCTGCAACTACTCTCGAAAAATAGATTTCCTGGTCAGACCATATTTTTATAGAATCTGTTTTTTCGCAACATATAATTCCATACAATTTTCCATTCAAGTGTATAGGTATATCCATTGTTGAGTATATCTTATTTGGAATAAAATAGGCTTGCAACAAATTGCCTACAAACTCACTTTCATATACATTGTTTATTACGACGTCAATGGCTTTTTTTAGCTCTGCAAAATACTCGGGGAAATCTTTTTCAAATAAATACAAATCCTCCGAAACTGTTTCTAAATCTTTACATTTATACACACATGCAATACCTTCTTCTTTAAATTCCCATATACTAACCATATTGCATGCCAATGTATCTGATACCACTCGAGCAATATTTTTCTTAGCTTCATCATAGCCTCCATAGCTTCTAAGCGATTTGGTATATAAATCAAAAAGAGTTTCTTTATAAATTTTGTTTTCTTGTTGTTCTTTTTCTTTTATAGCAAAAAGAGTTCGGTTTTTTTCTTCCAGCTGTATTATTTCTATTTCGTACTTTTTTTCTTGAAAAAAAAGTTCACATCGATCAGCGTTATTCTTTTTATGCTCCGAAACCAAATGCGTAAACATTTCTTTGAGCAAACTATATTTTTATTAGTTCATGTGCGTTTAATCCAATATCGTTTTTTATATCAGGGAAAAGTTGTAGCACATCTATATAGCCACTTGCAAAATTAAAACCTCATCGAACAATAAAAAACTCTCTTTCCTTTTAGAAAGATATTTTTCAAACAATTTACTATGTTTTTCAAAAAGGGTCATGGGTTATGGATCTATTTTGCGTTTCTACTAAATTATAGTAAATGTATAACAAGGAGTACTAAAATCAAAATATTACTTTATGGCCTCAATTTGAGTATAAAGCAAATCTTCAAACGTAGTGCGTTTTCGTATTAATGTTGATTTGCCTTTTTGCACCAACACTTCTGCCGGTTTATTTCTTGCATTAAAGTGCGAAGACATTTCAAAACCGTAGGCACCTGCGTTTAAAAAGACAAGTACATCATTTTCTCTAATCTCATTCAACACACGATCCCATCCAAAGGTATCCGTCTCGCACAAATTTCCAACTATTGTATAAATTCTTTCTACACCTTTTGGATTGGAAATATTTTTTATTTCGTGATAGGCATCATAAAACATGGGTCTTATTAAATGATTGAAACCTGTATTAAGCCCTGCAAAAAGAGCGGATGGAGTTTGTTTGATTACATTAACCGAAGTTAAAAAAAATCCGGCTTCGCTAACTAAGTATTTCCCAGGTTCAAACCAAATTTCCAGTTTTTGGCCAGTAGATTTTTGATGCTCCTTTATACGTTTAATCAAGGTTTTGCCCAACAAATCAATAGGAGTAGATTTTTCACTGGCTTGGTATGGCACCTTAAAGCCGCTACCTAAATCTAAGTATTTGATACCCGGAAAATGTGCAGCTGCTTCTAACAATACATCCAAACTACGTAAAAAAACATCCATATCCTTGATTTCGCTACCAGTATGCATATGAAGGCCTTCTACTTGCAATTTCGTAGTTTTCACTACGCGTTCAATGTGTCTAAGTTGATGTATAGAAATACCAAACTTACTATCTATATGCCCAGTAGAAATTTTCATGTTGCCTCCAGCCATAATGTGAGGATTGAGGCGTATCATAATCGGATACTGATTGCCATATGTATTGCCAAACTGCTCCAAAATAGATAAATTGTCTATATTGATATGCACGCCTAAGTCCTTAGCAATTTCAATTTCTGAAAAATGAACGCAATTAGGCGTATATAAAATCTCTTTGGGTTTAAAACCCGCTTTCAAAGCCAAGTGTACTTCATTGATAGAAACAGTATCTATACCTGCTCCTAATTGCTTTAAAATCCTTAAAATATTAATATTAGACAAGGCCTTACAAGCATAAAAAAAACGAACAGGATAACCTTTAAATCCTTGTGTCAATTTTTTATATTGACTTTCTATTTTTTCTCTATGATACACATAGGTAGGAGTGCCATATTCTTTAGCAATCGATAATAATAATTCTGGTTTTAACATACTCAACAAAGGTAAAAGGATTATCTTTGATTTAATTATTTTCAACATTTTCTATTGAAATCTTTTTTACTTGTTTTTTTAGGAGGTGGCTTAGGAAGCCTATTACGCTATGCGATAAGTCTTTTGCCAATTTCGACTTCATCACTTTTTCCATACAAAACATTTTTTATTAATTGTATAGGCAGTTTCTTCATTGGAGTATTGATGTATTATTTCCAAGCACTTCAATCAAACACATGGAAACTTTTATTAGCAACCGGTTTTTGTGGTGGTTTTACTACATTCTCGGCATTTAGTTTTGAAACGCTACAACTTTTTCAACAACAACAATATCTCATAGCCATTTTATACATCTTGCTGAGCATTCTATTAGGCATCGGATGTTGTGTATTGGGATACTTTTTATTTTCATTTTAAAAAAAAAATTATATGAATATGCACCCATGGCATCAAGTAAGTTATGGAAACAATGCCCCACAAGAAGTGCAGGCTATTATAGAAATAAGTAGAGGTAGTAAAGCAAAATACGAGGTAGATAAGCAGTCGGGATTGCTAAAACTCGATAGAGTTTTACATAGCTCTTTTTATTACCCTATCAATTATGGATTCATACCTCAAACATATGCTGGCGACCAAGACCCCTTGGACATTTTAGTACTTTCGCAAATTGACATCGAACCTCTTGCTTTGGTAAATGCAAAAGTTATTGGCGTTTTACGTATGAAGGATAAAGGTGTAGACGATAAAATTATTAGCGTATGTGCCAATGATATTGCTGTTCAACATATTAGTACATTAGAAGAACTACCTCCTCATCTAAAACAAGAAATAAAACACTTTTTTCAACGATACAAAGAGTTGGAAAACAGTGACGTAGTAGTCGAAGAGTATCTTCCTAAATCAGATGCATATGGTATTATTGAAGAAAGTATAGAACAATACAACAAATTTATACGACCAACTTTGAATACATAACCCCTTATTTACAAACCTTAAAGTATCTTTACCCGTCATTTAATCATATCCCATACAAACTATGTATACAAAACAATTATTATTTTCTCTAGGCGTAATAGCTTTACTATTTTCTTCTTGTCAAAAAGGATTCAAAATCAAGGGCACTATTCACGAAATGGAAGAAGGCGAAATTTATATAATTCAAGCCAGCGAAAAAGAAAAAATAGATACTATAAAAGTAAAAAATAACCAATTTACATATGAAGGAAAAGTAGCTGACCCTACAGTAGCTATGTTGCAATTTGGCGAAGGTCAGCAACCAGCATTTGTTATATTAGAAAATACAAATTTTACACTGAGCTATCACTTAGATTCATTGAATAGTATTTCTATACAAGGTGGCGAAGAACAAAACGTTTACAACAAATTTATAGCAGAAAGCAAACCTATTTTAACTAAATTAGACTCATTGGGCAAAATAGCCATGATGAGCCAAGAAGACGAAGCTACCATAATGGCTCTACAAAATGAAGTAGGCCCTATTATGAATACGATGGAAGTATTGCAAAAAGATTTTGCAACACGCAATGGCAAATACGTGGCTGGTGCTTTTATAGCAATGAATTATTTTGCTGAAAAACAAGACAAAAATGTAGAAGAAATGAATGACGTTTATAGTCATTTTTCGGACAAAGCTAAAAACAGCTATTTTGGCAAACAGCTTAATCAAATGATAGCTCAACTTAGAAAAACTTCAATAGGTGAGCAAGCACAAGACTTTACACTCAATGATGTAAATGACAAACCCATATCATTATCTTCTTTTAAAGGAAAATATGTATTAGTAGATTTTTGGGCAAGCTGGTGCGGCCCTTGTCGCGAAGAAAATCCCAATGTAGTAAAAGCATATCAACGCTATCATGCCAAAGGATTTGAAATATTGGGAGTATCCTTAGATGATAATAAAGAAAAATGGATGAAAGCTATACAAAAAGATAATCTTACTTGGATTCATGTTAGTGACCTAAAAGGATGGCAGTCTCAAGCTGCAAGCTTATATGGCATTGAATCCATACCATCCAATTTCTTATTAGACAAGGACGGAAAAATTATTGCCAAAAATCTACGTAGTGATTTATTATTAGAAAAACTACAAGAAATCTTACCTTAATTCTATATTAATGAATAAAAAAATATTTTTATACTCTTTCGTTTTTTTAATAGCCAACTATGCTAAGGCTGCTATAAAACCATGCACTATAAGTGGCGCTGTAAGCGACACCCTAAGTGGCGTTGTATATCTACAAGATTTGAGCAAAAGCACTATAGACACTGTAATTATTTCTAATGGTAAATTCAAAAAAAATTATTTGCTCAATGAAACTACGCCTTTTGCTATCATGGATGAAAGAAGACAATACCAATTATTCTTTGCTGACCCAGAAAGTCAAATCAAAATGAATATTAAAAGATTCCCTTTGACGGTTTTGGAAATAAGTGGTTCAGCTTCGCATGAAACATTTAGGAGTTTGCTCATCATGCAAGACCCTTACAACCAAGCAGCTCAGCAAATACAGAGAGCATACTCCGACCCAAAATCCAATAAAGATAGTTTGAATGCTGTGATGCAATATATCAACGAAGGCATGAAAACAAATTTTGAAAACTTTATAAAACAAAACAATAATACTAACATTGCTTCATTTCTTATATTTAGCACTTTAGTCAATGACCGAGGAAATATAGATGGACCCAAAGCAGATACACTTTTTAACTCGTTAGGAAGCAAAGCCAAAGCTTCTTATTTTGGAAAAGAATCTCTTAAACATATTTCTAAATTAAAAGCAGTAAGCGTAGGTTATATAGCACCTGACTTTGAACTCTATGATAGTACCGGAACCGTTAAACATAAACTCTCAGACTTTAGAGGTCAATATGTACTATTAGATTTTTGGGCAAGCTGGTGTGGACCTTGTAAGGCAGAAATACCTCATCTCAAACAAGCCTATCAGTTTTTTCATGATAAAGGTTTTGAAATTGTAAGTGTGTCTTTTGACAGAAAAGAAAGCGATTGGAAATACGCACTACGCACCTTAGGAATGCCTTGGATACACATATCCGATATCAAAGGTTTTCAGAGTGTAGTTAGCAATCTGTATCATGTGCCGTCTATACCCAAAACTCTTTTATTAGATCCTAATGGAAAAATTATTGCCACAGATTTAAGAGGTAATGCGCTTGAAAAAAAATTGGAAGAGCTGATACATTTAAAAAAATAAAGCTTTTTTTATTTAATAAGGTTCAATACCATTTGCTTTACTTCACTAAGTGCTATACGTTCTTGAAGCATACTATCTCGATGTCGTATAGTTACAGTTTGGTCTTCTTTTGTTTGATGATCTATGGTAACACAAAAAGGAGTACCTAAAGCATCCATTCTTCTATATCTTTTTCCTATACTATCTTTTTCTTCATAAAAGCAATAAAAATGTTCACTACATTCTTGCATCAAGGTTCTTGCTATTTCGGGCAAGCCATCTTTTTTCATAAGTGGCAATATCGCTAATTTTATAGGAGCTATTTTATAAGGAAACTTCAATACTACTCTTGCATCTTGTTTTTCTTCTGTACTTAAATCCTCTTCCTGATAGGCATGACACAAGAGCATCAAAACTGCTCTGTCCAATCCTATAGACGTTTCAATTACATATGGTATATAATTTCCATAAGGCTTATTGGTATTGGGGTCAATATCATTATCAAAGTAAACTTGCTTTTTCTTACTCAACAGCTGATGCTGTGTTAAATCAAAATCTGTTCGTGAATGTATACCCTCTACCTCTTTAAAACCCATCGGGAAATCAAACTCTATATCGCAAGCAGCATCGGCATAATGTGCTAACTTAACATGATCGTGAAAACGATATTTATCGCCTGGAATACCCAAAGCCAAATGCCATTTCATTCTCACATCTTTCCAATATTCGTACCAATGCTGTTGTGTGCCAGGCCGAACAAAAAACTGCATTTCCATTTGTTCAAATTCGCGCATTCTAAAAATAAAACCACGAGCTACTATTTCATTTCTAAACGCTTTTCCTACCTGTGCTATACCAAATGGTATTTTCATACGACCAGTTTTTTGAACATTCAAAAAATTTACAAAAATACCTTGTGCCGTTTCTGGTCTTAAATATATAGTATCTGAATCTTCTGCTACTGAGCCCAACTGAGTCGAAAACATCAAATTAAATTGTCTTACTTCTGTCCAATTGCAAGTAGCACTTACCGTACAAACTATTTTATTTTCTTCTATAAGTTTTTTTAATCCTTCAAAATCATCTTTTGCCAAAAGGCTATCCATATCGCTCAAAAGCTGCTTAGCTTTCTCCGCATCTATCGTTTCAGCAAAACTTTCTATTAAATGATCTACCCTATAGCGTTTTTTACTATCTTTATTATCTATCATAGGGTCGCTAAAATTATCAACATGACCACTAGCTTTCCATGTATTTGGATGCATAAAAATGGCAGCATCTATACCCACAATATTTTCATGCGCATACACCATGCTTTTCCACCAAAAATCACGTATATTTTTTTTCAATTCTACACCCCATTGGCCATAGTCGTACACCGCACTCAATCCATCATATATTTCGCTCGAAGGAAAAATAAAACCATACTCTTTGCAATGAGAAATGATATTTGGCAATAAATTTTTATATGCATCCATACTGGCAAATTTAGTTGAAAAAGTATAGGATTAAAAAAAATGTAAAACTTTGACTTAGGAATATTTGTTTTTAAAAAAATAACATTTATAGAAACAACAATAGTATAAATTTGTCATGTAAAACAAAAAATATAAATAATCATGCAAGAATTAATCAACAAAATTATGAGCGAAGTGGGCTTATCTTCAGAACAAGCAAGCAAAACGGTTTCTACCGTAGTAGAATTTGTAAAATCAAAAGTGCCTGGTCCTTTAGCGGCTAACATTGAGTCTATGTTTTCAGGAAACAAAGTAGAAACTGGTGCTGAAAAAGAAGAAGGCTTAATGGACAAAGCCGAAGACTTTGCCGAAGCAGCAAAAGACAAATTAGAAGACCTTGCTGATGTAGCAAAAGACAAACTTGGCGATGCAGCAGACAAAGCAGAAGAATTGGCCAAAGATGCGCTAGGCAAGCTTAAAGGTCTTTTTGGTGGAGATAAATAATAATCCATTTTTAAACACTATTCAAAAACCACTTTTTCAAGTGGTTTTTTTTATTTTTGAACATGTCAAAAAAAATCAATTTACTATCTCTTGATACAAGAGCACCCAAATCCATAGATAAAGAAAAGACTAAAGAAAAAACCAAGGCTTTGCTTGAAGAATTAGACGAGCTCCAAAATTTGCTTTTTGCACAATCCAAATATTCCCTTTTAATATTAATACAAGGTATGGATGCCTCAGGAAAAGATGGTTTGGTGCGTGATGTATTTTCTGCTGTAAACCCTTTAGGTGTTCAAGTAAAATCATGGAAAGCACCCACTGCAGAAGAATTATCTCACGATTTTTTGTGGCGCATACACCATCATACCCCTGCCAAAGGCATGATACACATACACAATCGTTCGCACTATGAAGATGTTCTCATAACCCGTGTGCATAAGTGTATAGATACTAAAACAGCTGCACAGCGATACAAGGCTATCAATGATTTTGAAGAATTGTTGACGCAACACAACAATACCATCTTATTAAAATTCTATTTACACATTTCGCCCGAAGAACAACAAAGTCGCTTGGAAGAGCGTATGCACATACCCAGAAAAATGTGGAAATACAACGAAAATGACTTCTTAGAAGCCAAACACTGGGGCACCTATATGAAATACTATCAAGAAGCTTTTGCAACATGCAATCAAATTCCTTGGCACATTATCCCATCAGACCAGAACTGGTACAAAAACTATCTCGTAGCTTCTAAGATAGTGCAAACCCTTTTGGAACTCAAAATGTCCTATCCGGGTTTGAAAAAATAAAAAAAATGAAATATGTTTGTGATGAACTAAAAAAAATAAAACATGAGTTTCATAAAAGAATTTAAAGAATTTGCTATCAAGGGAAATGTACTTGATTTAGCTGTTGCTACTGTATTAGGCGTTGCTTTTAATAGTATTGTTGGTGCAGTTGTAGACAATATCATTATGCCATTAATTGGGATACTCACAGGAGGAGTCAACTTTGATTCACTAGCACTTAAGGTAGGCGAAGCCGAATTAAAATACGGATTGGCTATATCTGCAATTATAAAATTTTTAGCTGTAGCCCTCTTTTTATTTATGGTTATTAAAGCTGCCAATAAAATGAAAAAGAAAGAAGAAGCCGCTGCGCCTGAAGGACCATCTAGCACAGATGCATTATTGATGGAAATAAGAGACGCTTTGAAAAAATAACTTTTTGTTAAATCAATAGTTTTCAAAATGCCACCAAAAATTTGGTGGCATTTTTGCATTCTAAAAAAAAATATATGAAGAAAATCATTACTTTAAGCTTACTTACACTTTTATCGAGTGCCGTTTTTGCACAGCGCGATAAAGAATCAGACGATTTGCAAAAAAACATGGATCACAAAACAGAAGGAAAAAACGAAGGTTGGTCTCGTTCTGGATTAATAAACATTGGTATCAACCAAGCTATACTTGAAAACTGGGCTGCTGGGGGTGAACGCCTTTCTCTAGCCGTAAACGGACAATTTAATGGTGCCTTAGCAAGAGTACACCAAAACAAAATTTGGGAAAATACTTTAGACTTATTTTATGGCTTAAACTACGTTCAATCTAACAATTTTGTACCAAGAAAATTAGACGATCGTATAGACTTTTCATCTCGATACGGATGGCAGCCTGCAAAATGGACATCTTCTGCTAACAAGCTAAAACGCTATACATATTTAACAGCTTTATTCCGTTTTCAATCTCAATTTACTGCTGGTTATAACTACGAAAATGCTGGCTGGCAGAACAACCCAATTTCCGAATTCTTGTCGCCTGGCTATTTCACATTAGCCCTTGGAGCTCAATATAGACCAAACGAAAATTTTTCTGTTTTCTTTTCTCCTCTTGCTGCTAAGTATACTACCGTAAAATCTAAATACACCACCTTTGGTCCTGCTTTTGGTGTACAACAAGGCAAAACTAACCGTCTTGAACTTGGAGCTTATTTAACAGCACGATACAAAACAAATTTAACTAAAAACATAATCTATAACACGCGTTTAGATTTATACTCTAATTACTTAGCAAAAAATACTACTGTAAACGGTATTTTAAGAAAAGACAATCCTGGCAATATCGATATACTTTGGGATAACTTTTTTGCTATGAAAATTAGCAAATTCATTGGTGCTGGTTTAGGCTTTACTGTCCTTTATGACAATGACCAACCAGGTCAAAAAAACAAATTGGATAGCAATGGCATTCCTACTTACGGACCTTTAGGTTGGACTCAACTTAAACAAACTCTTAATGTAGGTTTTAGTTACAAACTATAATAATACCTTTTTTATAGAAAAAATCCCGCATTAAAAAAATGCGGGATTTTTTTATGTTACACATTAAATCAAACTATCTTCGCTGTAATCAAATACAAAAAAAGTGGACAATTATTTTAGCAAAGAAATCTATTTATATTGGTACGAAATCATGCTTTTGCAAAGACGTTTTGAAGAAAAAACAGGGCAACTCTATGGACAACAAAAAATTAGAGGATTTTGCCATTTATATATTGGTCAAGAAGCAGTGTCTGCTGGTTGCATGAGTGCCATCAGAGATGATGACAATATGATTACAGCCTATAGAGATCATGGATTAGCTATAGCAAAAGGAATTAGTCCACGAGAATGCATGGCCGAAATGTATGGCAAAGCCACTGGTTGCACCAAAGGCAAAGGAGGCAGCATGCACTTTTTTTCTAAAGAAAAACGTTTTTTTGGAGGGCATGGTATAGTAGGTGGTCAAATAGGTCTTGGTGCAGGTATAGCTTTTGCCGAAAAATATAAAGGTTCAGATGCTGTAACTCTCTGCTTCTTTGGAGATGGTGCTGCGCGTCAAGGCATATTGCACGAAACATTTAATATGGCTATGCTCTGGAAACTCCCTGTAATTTTTATTTGTGAAAATAACTTTTATGCAATGGGCACTTCAGTAGAACGAACGAGTAATGTTTTGGACATTTATAAACTGGCCGATGCATACGATATGCCTGGAGACAGTGTAGACGGCATGCTACCCGAAAATGTACACTATGCTATTGAAAGAGCAGCTAAGCGTGCTCGCAATGGAGATGGCCCTACCCTATTAGAAATTAAAACCTATCGATACAAAGGGCATAGTATGAGCGACCCTGCTAAGTATCGCTCCAAAGAAGAGTTGGAACAGTTTAAAGATAGAGACCCTATAGAATATGTATTAAGAGTAATAAAAGAAAACAATTTAGCCGATGAGGCCAAAATTGAAGAAATCAATCAAAATGTAAAATCTATAGTTGATGATGCTGTTGAATTTTCGGAAAATTCACCCTATCCTGACGACAGTGAAGTCTATAAAGATATTTACGTTCAAGAAGATTACCCTTATATTATGGATTAAGAGGCATCAGCTTTTAGTTCTTCTTGTTAAATAGTTTTTTTGGCATAGGCATCATTTTTACATTTTTTTTATCATTCATTAAAAAAAAATATGCTAAGAACTCATGTATCTATACTGGTATAGCAATTCTCCCAAAAAACTATTTTATAAGAAACAGTATATTTGCCTACTTCAACTCAAAAGACAAATTCATGCAATACGATTTTAGGTATATAGATAAAAAATGGCAAACATTTTGGAAAGAAAATAATACATACCAAGTAGAAAACGATTTTTCAAAACCCAAATGCTATGTATTGGATATGTTTCCTTATCCTTCTGGTACAGGCCTACATGTAGGACATCCATTAGGATATATTGCCTCTGATATATACTCACGCTATAAAAAATTAAAGGGCTTCAATGTTTTGCACCCCATGGGTTTTGATTCTTTTGGTTTACCAGCCGAACAATACGCTATAGAAACCGGTCAACATCCAGCTTTGACAACTGAACAAAATATTGCACGCTATAAAGAACAATTAGAACAAATTGGTTTTTGCTTTGATTGGAGTAGAGAAGTACAGACGGCTTCGCCCAACTACTACCGATGGACACAATGGATATTTTTACAACTTTTTAATGCTTGGTATAATCCTAAAACAAACAAGGCAGAACCTATAGAGAATCTAAAAAAAGAACTACTATCCAATAAACCTTCGTGGAATGAAAAAGAGCTTCAAGATGTACTTATGGAACATCGCTTAGCTTATAAAAAAGAAAGCTATGTAAACTGGTGCGAAAACTTAGGTACCGTATTAGCCAATGATGAAGTTATAAATGGTGTAAGTGAACGTGGAGGACATCCAGTAGAGCGAAAATTAATGAGTCAATGGTTTTTAAGAATAACAGAATACGCAGATAGATTATTAGAAGGATTGAATCAAGTAGATTTTCCAATTTCATTAAAAGAAATGCAACGAAATTGGATAGGCAAAAGTGAAGGCGCCGAAATTAATTTTGCTGTTAGCCAACACCAAGCCAACATCAATGTATTTACTACAAGACCCGATACCATCTATGGTGTTTCTTTTATTGTATTAGCACCCGAACATGAATTAGTGTCTCAAATTACTAGTGCAGAACAAATAGCATTAGTAGAAGAATATCAAAAAACAACTGCATCCAGAAGCGAAAGAGAACGACTTGCAGAAACAAAACAAATTAGCGGATGCTTTACAGGCGCATATGCCATTCATCCTTTAACTGGACAAGAATTACCAATATGGATAGCTGAGTATGTTTTAGCAGGCTATGGCACTGGAGCCATTATGGCTGTGCCATGTGGCGATGAAAGAGATTACGCATTTGCAAAACACTTTCAATTGGCTATACCTAATATTTTTAAAAATTGTGACATTTCAGAACAAGCATGCAGCGATAAAAATGTAATCATAGCTAATTCTGATTTCATTACAGATTTAAGCGTTCAAGAGGCTAGCAAAAAGATAATTGAAAAAATAGAATCCCAAAACTTAGGCTCAAGAAGAATAAATTATAGAATGCGAGATGCTGGTTTTAGCAGACAGCGTTATTGGGGAGAGCCATTTCCTATTGTGTATGATGAAGGAGGAAATGCGAAAGCACTGAATGAAGACGAATTGCCTTTAGAGTTGCCATATTTGCAAACTTACAAAGCAGGCCCTAATGGCAAAGGCCCTCTTGCCAATGCAACAGAATGGATGAAGAGTGCTAAAGGAATCCGTGAGACAGACACGATGCCAGGATATGCAGGCTCCAGTTGGTATTATCTACGCTATATGGATCCAAATAATAATGACGTTTTTTGTGATAAAAAAATAAGTTCTTATTGGAATCAAGTTGATGTTTATGTAGGTGGTGCCGAACATGCTGTTGGGCATCTTTTATATTCTCGTATGTGGTGCAAAGCACTTTATGATTTAGGGTATATTGATTTTGATGAGCCCTATAAAAAATTGATCAACCAAGGTATGATACAGGGCAATTCTAGATTGGTGTATCGTATCAAAGGAGAAAATAAATTTGTTTCTTATAATCTCAAAGATCAATACGATGTAGATACTTTATATACGGAATATCGTTTTTGCGACGGACTTACATTAGATATAGAAAAATTTAAATCTTGGAAAAAAGAATACCAAGATGCTACTTTTGTATTAGAAGACGGTCAATACATATGCGGTTCATTAGTAGAAAAAATGAGTAAGCGTTTATTTAATGTAGTGAACCCCGATGATATTATTGGATTGTATGGCGCAGATACTTTTCGGATGTATGAAATGTTTTTAGGCCCTTTAGAAATGAGTAAGCCATGGGATACCAAAGGTATAGAAGGGGTACACAGATTTATTAAAAAACTTTGGAAATTATATGTTGATGAAGAAAAAGGAAGCATAATTACTAATGAAACAGCTACAGATGACGAGTTAAAAATTTTGCACAGACATATCAAAAAAATACAACATAATATTGAAAATTTTGCTTTTAATACTTCAGTAAGTCAATTCATGATAACGACAAATGAGCTTTCACAAATTGCTTGTCATAAACAAGAAATATTAGAACCCCTATTGATTACTCTTGCTCCATTTGCTCCTCATACTGCTGAAGAACTTTGGCAACTACTCGGACATAAGCAATCAATAACACAAGCAACTTTTCCTATTCTTAATGAAACCTATTTAGTAGAAAATACTTATACTTATCCTGTGGCTATTCAAGGTAAAACCCGAACAGAACTTTCGCTTTCGCTTACCCTGTCTCAAGAAGAAGTACAAAAAATAGTTTTAGAAAATGACATTGTGTTGAAATGGATGGGAGAAAAAGAGTTAAAGAAATTTATTTTTGTAAAGGGCAAAATGATAAACATAGTAGTATAATAACTGCTAAACCTTTGTGAAATAAAACAAACATACTTTTGCTGTTGTAATTTCACACTTCATGAAATATGTATTTACTCTTTTTATATTACTAGGCACTCATATAGCCCTTGCGCAAAGTATAATACATGGCGTATTGATTGATCGTCAAAATGATAGTACTATAGCCCACGCTAATTGTAGAAACATAAATACACTAAAAGGTATGACCACTACTAGCGATGGCACTTTCACATTAGAAGTAAAGAAAAATGATTTGATTGAAATAAGTAAAGTAGGCTATACTACCATTCGTATTAGAATCCAAAATCCAAATGAGCCTTCTTATTATAAACTTATACTTGAAAAAGCGCCCATTTATCTTAAAGAAGTTGACATCAAAGGAAAACCTTTAGATTTCAAATCGGATAGTATCCGATACAGACAAACCTATGATATAGTACTTCGAAAAGAACGCAAAGAAGATATTGATTTTAAAAATATGCCTTTGGCCATGCTTAGTAAAAAAAATAGACAAGAATGGGCTTTTCAAGAAATGTTTGAACAATTAGAGCAAGAAAAATATATAGATTTTGTTTTCAACAAAAAGCTTATACAACGTATTACTTATTTAGAAGGCAAAGAACTTCAACGCTTTCAAGACATGTTTAGACCCAGCTATGAATTTATAAGAAATAGCAGTGACTATGAATTTCTTTCTTACATTAAATATTGCTATTCTATTTTTAAGTCTAAATAATAAAATAGTAGGACTAAAAGAAGTGAATAAAAAAAATGGCTACCATTTCTGATAGCCATTTATAAATTATTATATTATATTTTTAATGTTTAACATCAGGAGTTGGATCCTGTGTAGTAGCTGGTTTAGGAGCAGCAGTTACAGTACCTTTAATATGCAATTCATATCTATCTTTTTCGCTTTTTGCATTAGATTGGATATAAACTGTTTTATTAAACCCACCAGGACGACCTTGTGTATTATATTTTACTGTAATTTTTCCTTTTTTACCTGGCATAATAGGATCTTTAGTCCAGTCTGGGGTTGTGCAACCGCAAGATGCTGAGCAATTTTGAATAATTAATGGTTCTTTACCAACGTTTGTAAATTCAAAAACATATTCTGCTACAGGTCCTTCTTTCAAAGTACCAAAATCATGTGTCTCTTCGTTGAATCTAAAAATTGGAGCATTAGGATTGTCTTTCTTTTCTTGAGCTAAAGCTGTAAAAGTAAAAGCAAAAATGGCTAAAATGGAAAATAAATATTTCATGTTGTTTTATTTTTATTTGTTTAAAAAAAAATTAATGTTTAATCATTGAGTTATTATTAGCAGGTACAGAAGCATCAGGTGCTTTTTCTACTAAGCCCGATATTTTTAATACTTTAGTACCAGCGTTTGAGTTTACAGTTATTGTTTTTGTAAAACTACCCGGACGACCTTGAGTATTATAAGTAGCTGTTATTTTACCAGTTTTTCCAGGCAATACTGGATCTTTAGTCCATGTAGGTGTAGTACAACCACAAGAAGCGTTAACACTGCTTAACACTACAGGTTCAGAACTTATGTTTTTGAATTCAAAATCAAAACTTACAGCAGGACCTTCTGGTATAGTACCAAAGTTGTGATCTTCATTTGTAAATTTCATACTTTTATCTGGGTTCTGTGCTGGAGATGCAGGAGCTGCAGGAGCATGGGTTACAGGATTTTGACGAGGTGTTGGCGGTGTTGCTGGTGCAACGGGTGCCGGAGCCGCTTTTACTGGAGCTGGTGCTTCAGAAACGGTTTTACTTTTTTTACTCTTCTTACTCTTAGATTGTGCATTTACATTCACTGTGAATAATGCAATGGCTGTAAAAAATAAAATTGATCTTTTCATGTTTTGTATATTTTATCCAAATTTATTTTCTTATCTTCACAATGAAGTTAAGTCCAAGTTAAGTCCATCACGATTAACATTGGCTTTTGGAACATAAATTTTTAGTGAATAAAAAAATTGATTCCTAATGTATATTAGCGAACTAAAATTAAATAGATAAAAAAGTTTGAATGATATGACGCAAGATATTCAACAAGAAAAAATATCCTACGCTGATTTTATAAAAGATGTATTAAAAGATTATCGTCTTGCAGTAGAAAGTAGAGAAGCAAGTTTACTGGGCAGAAAAGAAGTATTAACAGGCAAAGCCAAATTTGGAATTTTTGGAGATGGAAAAGAAGTAGCTCAAATAGCTATGGCTAAAGTGTTTCAAAAAGGCGATTTTCGTTCAGGATATTATCGCGACCAAACATTTATGTTTGCTTCCGAAATGAGCAATGTCGAACAATTTTTTGCTCAATTATATGCCAACCCCGATGTGCAAGAAGAGCCAAGTAGTGCAGGCCGACAAATGAATGGACACTACGCAACTCGAATGCTCGATGATGCAGGCATGTGGAAACCACAAACACATACAAAAAATTGTAGTGCTGATATATCACCTACCGCAGGTCAGATGGTTAGAGGCTTAGGCTTGGCTTTTGCTTCTAAAATGTATCGAAAATTAGATGGATTAAAAAACGAAAAAGATTTTTCGAACAATGGCAATGAAATATGTTTTACTACCATTGGCGATGCATCTACAAGCGAAGGCTTATTTTGGGAAACTGTAAATGCTGCTGGTGTACTCAAAGTGCCATTAGCAATATTCTGTTGGGATGATGGCTATGGCATTTCTGTTCCTAGACATTTCCAAACAACAAAAAACTCTATTTCAGAAGTTTTATCAGGGTTTCAATACGACGAAGACCTTGGTGGTGTGCGTATATACAAAGTAAAAGGTTGGGACTATGCTGGCATGTGCGATACATTCAAAAAAGGTATAGAGCTTATGAGAGAAACACATATTCCAGCTATATTTCATGTGCAAGAAATTACACAGCCACAAGGACACTCTACCTCAGGTTCACACGAGCGATACAAATCAAAAGAACGATTGGAATGGGAAAGAGAAATGGATTGTATAAAGCAAATGCGAAAATTTATTTTAGAAAATAATTTTTCTACAGAAGAAGAAATTCTTCAAATAGAAGCTGAAGCAAAACAAAAAATACAAGATGCTAAAAAAGTAGCTTGGGAAAAATTTCTAAGCCCAATAAAACAACAAATAGAGCAGACTATTGCCTTAGGAAATCAACTGGTATATGAAGGTGGAGAACAAGCTTCACAACTTGCAAGTATTTTAAAAGAACTTAGCGCTATTAGAGAACCTCTTAGAAGGGATGTTATGAAAACCATAGCTAAACTTTTGCACCTTACAAAACCATCAGGAGCAAGGCAGCAACTCGCAAATTATTTTGATCAACTTAAATTAGAAAACAAAGAAAAATATAATGCTAAACTATATAGTAGCTCAGCATTATCTATACAAAATTGCAAAGTAGAAAAACCAATTTATAATGACGAAAAATATCTAAATGGATTTGAAATACTAAATACCTTTTTTGATCATGTATTAGCAACTAATCCCAAAGTAATTGCTTTTGGTGAAGATGTCGGAAACATCGGCGATGTCAATCAAGGTTTTGCAGGATTGCAAGAAAAACATGGTAAATGGCGAGTATTTGATGCAGGCATACGAGAAGCCACTATTATGGGGCAAGGCATTGGTATGGCCATGCGAGGTCTGCGTCCTATAGCTGAAATTCAATATTTGGATTATTTATTATATGGCTTACAACCCTTGAGCGATGATGTAGCTACACTACAATACAGAACCAATGGAGGACAAAAATGCCCATTAATTGTGCGTACACGTGGGCATCGCTTAGAAGGTATTTGGCATAGTGGCTCACCCATGGGTATGATTATACATGCTGTACGAGGTATGCATGTTTGCGTTCCACGCAATATGGTGCAAGCAGTTGGCATGTACAACACACTTCTCGAATCCGACGAACCTGCCATCTTAGTAGAATGCCTTAATGGATACAGACTCAAAGAACAGGTTCCTTCCAATCTTTTTACAATCAAAACACCTTTAGGAATACCTGACATTTTACAACAAGGCGATGACATTACTATAGTCTCCTACGGTTCTACCTTAAGGATAATACAAGAAGCCATCAAAGAGTATTTAGAACCAGCCAATATTAGTGTAGAGCTTATTGATGTACAAACGCTACTCCCATTCGATATCAACCATAGCATTATTGAGTCATTGAAAAAAACAAATCGAATATTGTTTGTAGATGAAGATGTGCCTGGAGGCGCTACAGCTTATATGTATCAACAAGTCATGGAAAACCAAAATGGATATCGTTGGCTCGATGTAGCACCGAGAACCTTGTCTGCACAAGCTCATAGACCTGCATATGGAAGTGACGGTGATTACTTTTCAAAACCACAAGCAGAAGATGTAGCAGAAATTGTAAAGCAAATGATGGCAGAGTAATGGCTTAATAAATAAATTATTCATCCATTTTTAAAGTAGCCGTATTTTTAATCCATGAAAAAAAATATTCTTTTTTTGAGTTTACTATTATTGGGAGCTTGCAAACCAAGCGATAAAAAATTACTGCTTGGAACTTGGGAAAATGAAAATGATTGGTTTACATTTTATAATAACAATACTTACGATAGTGGAAAAGACATTATACACTTTGTATCCAAGCAAACATATGTTATAGATGAAGAGAAAAACCATTTATCTATCTATACAAAACAAAAAGACGAAACATATTATTTGGATTATAAATTTATTGGAGAAGACACACTTTCATTACGAAATAGTCTAAGTACATCTAAAGACTATGTGAACTTTATTAGAAAGAAAGAAAAAAAATGATTTTTTTAAAGCAAGAAGATACATACAAACACAAAGGCATGCGCGCCAAGCTAATAGACGAGTTAAGAAAAAAAGGCATTTCGAATGAGGAAGTGCTAAGTGCTATTATGAAAATACCACGACACTTTTTTCTAGACCCTGCATTTGATAAAATAGCTTATCAAGATAGAGCATTCCCTATAGATGAAGGGCAAACTATTTCGCAACCTTATACAGTTGCTTATCAGACCATGCTATTGAATGTAAAATCTAATGAAAAAGTATTAGAAATAGGAACAGGAAGTGCATACCAGGCTAGTGTATTAGCTGCACTTAATGCAAAAGTATATACGATAGAAAGACAACGAAAACTATTTGAAAAAAATATTAAATCATATCCTTTAAAAGAACAATATAAAAATATTAAATTTTATTTTAAAGATGGCTATCAGGGCTTAATAACCGAAGCTCCCTTTGATAAAATACTTATCACTGCTGCAACTGCTATTATTCCTCCTGTATTGATAGAACAACTAAAACTGAATGGGATAATGGTTTTGCCCCTAGGCCAAGAAGGAAAACAAATTATGACCCGTATTACTAAATTAGAACATGAAGACCTTCAAATAGAAAATTTTGGTGATTTTTCTTTTGTACCAATGTTAGAAGGAAAAAATTAGGTTTATTCTTCTATATCTTCTTTCGATTTTTTTATCGACTTGCTAATTCCTTTTTTCAATTTGTTTTTTATAGCCTCTGCATATCCCATACGCTGATTTAAAACATCTACGCATAAAAATAAAGAATGTAAAAAAGAACTTTTGTCAACTAAATTTTTTCCAGCAATATCAAAAGCGGTTCCGTGGTCGGGCGAGGTACGAACTACTGGCAAACCAGCAGTATAGTTTACACCCATGCCATTATCAAAGCTTTTAAATGGTATCAGCCCTTGATCATGATACATTGCTAATACACAATCAAATTGCTTATCGTGCTGTCTTGCAAAAAAACCATCAGAACTATAAGGGCCAAACGCTAAAATATTTTCATTTTTTAATTTTTCAATTGCTGGTCCAATTATTGTTTTTTCTTCTTCGCCCACTAGCCCTTCATCGCCAGCATGTGGGTTCAAACCCAATACAGCTATTTTGGGTTTATCTATCCCAAAATCTTTTATTAAACTATTATGAATCAATCTAGTTTTTGAAACAATTGCATCTATGGTAATATGTTTTGAAATGTCAGCTATGGGAACATGCTCAGTTAACAATGCTACTCTCAAATTGTCACTACAAAGCATCATAGCTACATCTTGAACGGCAAATTTATCTTTTAGAAAAGGTGTGTGTCCGGTATAATTAAATCCGCCCTGTTGCACATTTTTTTTATGCAAAGGGTTAGTTACTAATCCATGTATTTGACCATCCTTTAAACATTGTGTAGCTACTTCCAAAGAGCGTACTGCATATTTTCCACCTATATCATTTAATTCACCTGGGGTAATAGCTACATCCTCATCCCAACAATTAAAAACGTTCAATTGTTTTGAATTCAGATTAGAAAATTCTTTTGTTCCAAAATATTGAAATTGATTTTCCTTTAATAAGTTTTTATAAAAATTTAATACTTTATTTGAGCAAAACAAAACGGGTGTAAAATATTCCATAAGTTTATGATCAGTAAAAGATTTTATTACTAATTCTATTCCTACTCCGTTTAAATCTCCGCTTGTAATGCCTATAATGGGTTTGTGATGCATGTATATTTATTAGGTTACAAATATAAGTTTTATAAGGCTCTAATCAGAGTCAAATTTTATTCTTCTTTTGAAATCAATTAATTAAATTCTATTGAAATATATTTGTTGCCACAAAATAAAGTTTATGTTAAAAATAAAATTTGGAACGGATGGCTGGAGAGCTATTATAGCAAAGGAATACACCGTAGAAAACGTAGCGAGAGTTAGCTATGCTGTTGCAACATGGTTATTAAAATCAAATGACAAACCGACAATTGTAATCGGGCACGATTGCCGATTTGGGGGTGAGTTATTTACTGAAACCTGTATACAAGTCTTTTGTTCTATGGGTGTAAAAGTTATTACACATAAAGGATTTGTAAGTACACCCATGATATCGTATGCTGTGCTTCAAAATCAAGCACAACAAGGCGTAGTCATAACAGCAAGCCATAACCCACCTGCATACAATGGCTACAAGCTAAAAGGTGCACATGGTGGACCTACACCTCCAGAACAAATATTAGAAGTGGAAGAACTAATCCCAGATTTTGTAGTTGAGGCCAAAGGTCTATTAGTGGACTATGAGCAAAAAGGCCTATTAATATATCAAGATATTGAAACATCGTATATTGATTACTTGCATACTAAGTTTGATTTAAAATCTATGCAAGAATCTCCTTTTAGAATTGCCTATGATGCTATGTATGGAGCAGGACAACGTGTAATAAAAAAAATATTCCCAAACGCAGTTCTATTACATGCCGAGCAAAACCCTTCTTTTAATAATACCCCACCCGAACCACTACATAAAAATTTACTACAGCTTTCTGAAACAATAAAAAATACGCCTGAGTTAAAATTTGGATTAGCAAATGATGGTGATGCCGATCGAATTGCCTTATATGATGAACATGGAAATTATGTAGATTCTCACCATATCATTTTATTATTGATTCATTATTTACACCATTATAAAAACCTAAATGGTAAAGTTGCCATTGCAGCTTCTACAACGCTACGTGTCAATAAACTTTGTGATTACTATGGGCTACCATGTGAAGTTACCCCTATAGGATTTAAGTACATAAGTCAAATTATGATGCATGACGATGTATTGGTTGGTGGCGAAGAAAGTGGAGGTATTAGTGTAAAAGGTCATATACCAGAACGAGATGGTATTTATGATGGTTTGGTTATCTATGAATTTATGAATAAAACCCAAAAGAGTTTGAGCGAATTATGTGAAGAAATATATAAAATAGTTGGTAAATTTTATTATCACCGACTTGATTTGCATTTAGAAGAAAGTGAAAAAATGAAAGTTATAGAACTCTGCAAAAAGGGTTTCAATTCGTTTGGAAAATTTGAAATTATTGATACTAATACCATTGATGGGTATAAGTATGAATTAGCAAATTCAAATTGGACCATGATTAGAGCTTCTGGCACAGAACCACTTTTACGCATATATGCCGAAGGCAATACAGAAGAAGAAGTACATGAAATACTTCGTGCTGTAAAAGATACTCTTGATTTAAACTAATTGATGCTATTGAATAGATTAAAAAAAATGATCTACTTGTATTAATAGGATTTATTCAGATTAAAAAAATCCATCTACTATAAAAAAACAGAGGTCATCTATTCGATGACCTCTGTTTTGAATCTTTGTTTTTTGTTTTTTAGTTTTATTGTTTGCGTATCGTTTGTGTATAGTTTATGTCTTTATCATTACTGATGACAAACATATACATGCCATCGCTTAGGCTACTCATATTCATACTTGCCTTGCTATTGCCTACGCCCAATTCTATAGCTTCCTCCAATACCACTCTGCCAGTAGCATCCAATATGCGCATCGTGGCTTTGGCCGCCTTAGGTGTATTCACATCTACATACAGCATATTTGATACTGGATTCGGATACAAACTCACCATCACTTCATTGCCATAGTACACATCTACTACCTTGCTCTCACTCTCTCTACCATCTATATCTACTTGACGTAGTCTGTAGTAGTTATGTCCTTGCATAGGGCTTGCATCGGTATAGCCATATTGCAATATACTATTGCTATTGCCTCCTATAGCCTGTGTGGCTATCTTGTCGGATATCGATATAAAGTTATTGCCGTCTTTACTTCTTTCTACTATAAAGTGGCTATTGTTTTGCTCATGTGAGGTTGACCACGTCAACTCACTTACATCCCCTACACGCTTACCTTCAAACTTAACCAAGGTAATCGGTAAAGCTGCATTGACTGGATTGCAGGTATGACAATAAAAATATGAAAAATCACTCACTGGGAAACATACCTGCCATACTGTTGTACTTGGATCATAGCTGATATTCATTGCACTATTGGGTATTACTGTAAATGTACTACCAGGATTTCCAGCAGGGCCATTATGTACTTTGGTAATACATAGATTGCTCGTTGGTATCATCACATCCCAGCCCATCACAAAGGCATCGGCACTAAATGAGTTAAAGTCTTCATCTAAATAGTATAAGCATACGGTTGCACTATCATTATTCGTTGGTGTTATCTGATATACCCTATTCACATATGGCTGACCTTGGTATACAGGGGTGCTACAGGCTATATCTACTTGCGCTGTTATACTACCCAAATCTGTTCCATCGGGTTCATCGGTTACGGCTACTATTTTTCTACAATCGGTTGTCGTTCGAAGTGTATCGGATAAGCCATCGGTCAAACTAAATACACCCAATGGTATCGATGAGCAATCTGAATAGTTAAATGGTACTACCTGATTACTGATATAATTGGATTGAGGCAATATATTAATAATCGCTGTTGCGGTATCACCACAAGCTGGTGTCGTATTCGTTTCTACTACTATATACACTGTATCTACAGTGGTTATATTGTGTGGATTGGGATGTGGTGTCATAAATAATGGATCTTCATAATATAAGGTATCGCTGCCTGTAGGCAATGGTACTGTAATTAATGAAGCTACATCTATATATGATGGAGCACATGCATTACCATTTAAGAAGGCACTACCAAAATCAGGAGTTGAGAACACACTCAAATACAAACTATCGCTGGTAAAGCATCCATTCAATGTATCTTGAACTTTGGTGTACACAAAGTTTGAGCTTGTCAAATAGGCCGTATCAGGAGTTACAGGACTAAACAATGCTTGATCTTGATAAAAAGTAACTTGTACATTGGTATCAATTACTGATTGAGGGCCCACATAAGGTATTTTTGTAGTTACGTTAAAAACGGCTCCATTGCTACCAGAAGGAAACTCACAAAGTGTTAAAGTATCTTGTATAGTGATAGGTGCAGCCGGTATAATTAAATCAACCTCTACTCTACAATCAGAAGAACCTTGGCACGAAACATAGAATGGATACGTACCCGTAGTATTAGAATTAGGCACACCCGAACCCGGCACGCCAACAGGATTAAATGGCACACTGGTACTTAAGACAGTACCGCCAGTAGGAACTGCATACCACTCAAAGTTTGAAGGCACATAAGTATAATAAATCTTAAGAACTGCAGTCGTTGTATTGCTTCCAGCATTAATATTAAAGCCTTTTGAAGAGGCATTGCCAGACCATGTACTATGATAACCCATACTCAAGGTATTTCCAGCATTCAATGGATTAATAATATAATTCCACAAATTCGTTAAATTCAATAAAGAGTTTGTACTATTTAATGAAGGCAAATTAGTCCAAGTATAATTAGAAGAACTTGTTGCAGGATTTCCAACGGCTGAAGAATAAAGAATATTTCCAGCATTTACTGGTGGTATTATTCCACTAAAAATTGGGAACCTTGCTTCATTAGCCCAACCACCCGCTGTAGTAGATAAATTTGTAACCTGCTGTATAGCCCCTGTAACTGTAACACCCGTTGTAGGTAAAGATAAAGTAGGTACTATACCAGTAGCAAATAACAAAGAACCATAAATATTATTTGAAGAAGGATTTGTAGAACTTAATTGTGGATTTATAGTAAATGGAATAACGATAGAATCATTAATCGGCGTAGCACATCCGGTCGCAGTTAAACCCTGTCCAAACGGAATTACGTCATACTGACATAGTATATAGTTAGGGCCTGGTGTTGGTCTATAATTTAATAATGTAATAGGAGTAACCAAAGAATCATTCCATGCATAGGCATTACCTGCTCCTGAAATTGTTAATGAAGTATTTAAACTATAAGTACCCCCAGCGTATAAATCTACACACGGAAAAGTAACAGATACTGTGTTTCCACCATAAGCTAACAAAGTGCTTGGAGGCACATTAGTAGTATAAGTCTGTACACCATTAGGACCCGTTACATGCAATGTAACTGTAATTGGATTCGTTAAACCATTGATATTTTGAGAACCATAATTCGTAATTAAAGCACTTACCGTATCGCAAGTAGAATAACAATTTCCAGTAGGCGGTGTAATACTGAAAACTGCAGGATCAGTAGGTCCAGGTGTAATAATATTGACTGTATAGTCTTCTGTTTCACCCGTAGTATAGGTAGCACAAGGTTGTATAGTAGTTGCTGTGGCAGCACCTCCCGATTGAGTAATGACTCTCATACGCGTCAACCCATCTAAAGCAGTTGGAGGTACCGTTACAGAACCCGTAACCGTGCTAGGAGGATTGGTTGTAAAAGCTGTTGTGCCAGAAAAATAAACTTCTTCATTAGCGTCAAATGTACTATTGTGATTATAATCAATATAAATTTTCATACCACTACTATAGTTTGTTGTATTACAAGAACTATGAATAGAAGAGAACGATTGAGGGGCCCCTTTTAATAAAACTTGAGTAGGCACTGAGGTGCAAGTGAAATTTGAATATTGATTGGCAGTACCTGTTCCTGTACCTTGAGAGCCATTCAAAGGGGTAGCACAGTCAGTGGTATTATTTATAGCCCCCATAGTAAAATTTGTTATGTCGCTACCCGTAGCACTAGTGGCGGTTGAAGGACAAAAACATAGAGAACATGGATCGAAGGCCTGGGCACACACAGGGCCTACAACCGTAGAATAGGCTATACCTCCACTTACATTACAAGTTACTTGACATCTAAAATAGAAACAATTTCCTGCAGGCGGTACATAATTATAATTTTGCGTATTCGCTCCTGGTAATGGAAGCCAAGGTCCAGTAGCAGAGGTAGATCGTTGCCACTGATACCCCAAACCAGATTGGTTTATACCAGTCAAATTTAAAGTAACAGCACTTCCTGCACAAGGGTTTAATGATGAAACTATGGCACTATCTACATTTGGAATACCAGTACATGGAGTGCTTAACAAATTTAAAGTCATTTCTCCAGTAAAATAGCGTGGATTAAAAGTAGGACCGCTAGCAGGGCCTCCCCATCCTACCCAACCACCTCCTATAGTATAATCACCACAAAGTAAATTAACGCCGTTTTGTGTGAAGGAGTTTATGGTATTACATGCTGTAGATCCTGTGCAATTATATTGCAAACCTACTGAAGAGTTGATATGAAATCGCTTAGTCGTACCACCAGCTATATTTACATTTAAGGTCGGAAATAAAACATTCATAGAAGCACCCGTAATAGTAACTGTATTTGTTGCTTCTAATGTCCATCCTGTAGCCGTACTAATTACACCTGGTGAACCACCTAAATTAGTAGTAGAAGACCACAACTCTACTGTAGATGACCCACCAGTAGTATAATAATTAGACAAGGAAGTTAAAATTGCCGGAAATCCATTCGTATTCTGTATAGCAAACGTAATTCCATTCTGACCATTATTGTTTATATAAGGTGTAGGGTGAGTACTAAAAGAAATTACTTGGGCATTTGAATAAACAGTGAATAGCGTTAAAAAGGCTACGAAAAATAGGAAAAGTTTACTTTTTTTCATGTGTATGTTTGTTTGACCTACGAATTTATTAAAATAATCGCAGAAATTTTAGTTTTTTATGCCATTTTTTTTCTATGATAAAGAATTCAAAAATGCTATTTTTGCAAATATGAATTTTCAAATACCACAAATACCGACTAGAACAAGTAAGCCTCGTGTGGATGGATTGACCATGATTATGGACAAAGGCTTGAGTTTACAACAGGTAAGAGACCTTATTGATATTGCTGAACCATACATTGATATAGTAAAATTAGGATTTGGGACTTCCTTTGTAACTCCAAAATTAAAAGAAAAAATAAAAATATATCAAGATGCCAATATACCAGTATATTTTGGTGGCACCTTATTTGAAGCTTTTTTGATTCGAAATTGTTTTAATCAGTACATTGATATCATAAAAGAATTCAATTTGAGCTACGTAGAAATATCAGATGGATCTATCACTATACCTCATGCAGAAAAATGTGGTTATATTGAAAAGTTAGCAAAAGAAGTTACCGTACTTAGTGAGGTTGGAAGTAAGGATGCGGCACATATCATACCTCCATACAAATGGATAGAACTTATGAAAGCCGAACTTGAAGCAGGTAGCACCTATGTGATAGCAGAGGCAAGAGAAGCTGGCAATGTTGGAATTTATAGAAGTAGTGGTGAAGTACGTGAAGGCTTAGTTCAAGAAATTCTTACTCAAATCAAACAAGAAAGAATTATTTGGGAAGCACCTCAAAAAGCACAACAAGTTTATTTTCTTGAATTATGTGGTTGCAATGTCAATTTGGGCAATATAGCACCCAATGAAATCATACCTTTAGAAGCTACTCGAATAGGCCTTAGAGGCGATACATTCAATTTTTACTTAGAACCCTAATGGTGCTCAAACTCGGTTTATTAGGATACCCACTTTCTCATTCATATTCTGCTTCTCTATTTAAAAACATGTTCACACAAAAGAACATAGAAGGGGCATATGAATTAATTTCCATGTCGTCTTTAGATAATGTAAAAGAGCATATAAGCTCTAAAAATTTACAAGGATTCAATGTAACTATTCCTTTTAAAAAAACTATCATTCCCTACCTCGACGAAATAGACCCTACTGCCAGCATTATAGGATCTGTCAATACTGTAAAAATAAATATGCAAAATAAATGGATTGGTTATAACACAGATTGTATTGGCATAGAAAGTTCAATGCAAGATTTCAAACCTTATTCAAAACTAAAAGCACTAATTTTTGGTAATGGTGGAGCATCGGCAGCAGTTCAATTTGTATTAAGAAAATTGCACATCCCTTTTACTCTGGTTTCTAGAAATGATATAAAAAATGCTATTACTTATGATGAGTTAACTGAAGCTATTTTTAATACCCATAATGTATTGATACAAACTACTCCTGTAGGTATGTATCCAGATATAGAACAGACTTTACACTTACCTTATGAATATGTTACACCTCATCACATAGCTTTTGATTTGATTTATAATCCTGAAAAAACAAAATTTCTTCGTTTTTGCGAAGCCGAAGGAGCAAGTATAAAAAATGGCATGGAAATGCTTATCAAACAAGCAGAAGCTGCTTATAATATTTTTATTGCTAAGTAAAAAAACTTAACATTGTATTTTAAAACCTGTCTTTACTATGTATTTTAATCGTTTATTTCTAATCACTTTTAGTATTTTTTTACTTTTTCAAGCCTGCAAACCATCTTCAAGCGATAACACGGTCACTTTTGACAAGAGCTTACACTCTTTTTCAAATTCAAAAGAAATTATTTGCACACACTTAAATTGGGATGCACAAGTAGATTTTGACAGAAAACATATTGCAGCAACTGCCACTTGGAATTTTAAAAATAATCAAAAAGCTAAATATCTACACCTTGATACCTATAAACTGACAATAGAAAAAATAAAAGTAAATGACAAAGAAGTTACTTATAATCTAACACCTCACATAGATGAATATGGCTCTGGACTTTCTATACCCGTACAAGATGGGGATAGTATAGTGTCTATAAAATATACCACAAGTACAGATGCAACAGCGCTACAATGGTTGGCACCCGAACAAACAGCTGGCAAAAAAATGCCTTATTTATTTACACAATGCGAAAGCATACACGCTCGATCTATTATTCCGTGTCAAGATTTACCATCAAACAGAATCACATATCAAGCTCAAGTACAAGTACCTAAAGGTATGCTTGCTATCATGAGTGCCAAAAACCCAACACAAAAAAATGAGAGTGGCATCTATACTTTCAATATGGAAATTCCCATACCAACGTATCTCATAGCATTGGCAGTTGGCGATATAGCCTATCAGGCTATAGACTATAGATGTGGTGTTTATACTGAACCGTCTATGCTCAAAAAGGCGTCAAACGAATTAAAAGACATGCCGAAAATGATGGCTGCAGCCGAAAAATTGGGCGGACCCTATAGATGGGGAAAATATGATGTGCTTATTGCACCTCCTTCATTTCCTATTGGGGGAATGGAAAATCCAAGACTTACTTTTGCAACTCCAACTATCATAGCTGGCGACAAAAGTTTAGTTTCATTAATAGCACACGAAATGGCCCATAGCTGGAGTGGCAACTTAGTTACAAATGCTACTTGGGATGACCTTTGGCTTAATGAGGGGTTTACCACTTATTTTGAAAGAAGAATCATGGAAGAAATTACTGACAAATCTTATACTAATATGTTATGGGAAATTGGTTATCAAGATATGCAATCTGATTTTACAGACTTAGGCAAAGAGCACGAAGACACTCGATTAAAAGTTAATTTAACGGTTCGCCATCCAGGCGATGCCTTTTCAAATATTCCGTATGAAAAAGGTGCCTATTTTTTAAAAATGTTAGAAGAAAATATGGGTAGAGATCAATTTGATGCATTTATGACCCATTATTTTAACACGCACGCTTTTAAACCTACAACAACAGAAGATTGTATTGCTTTCATGGATAAATATTTATTTCAAAATGATACAACTAAACGCAATAAACTCTTAGTCAAAGAATGGATTTACCAACCCGGCCTACCACAAAATTGTATTCATCAAACACCTATTCGATTTGAAGAAGTAGACAAACAACGTACTGAATTTGAAAATACGGGAAACCCTACTGCTCTAAAAACAATCTATTGGAGTACGCATGAATGGCTACACTTTTTAAGAAAACTACCGCATCCTCTACCACAAGAAAAAATGAAAAAACTGGATACTTATTTCAACTTGTCCGAAACTAACAATAGTGAAATTGCAATGGAATGGTTTAAACTAAGTATAGCATCTGACTATGAAGTAGCCTATGCCAATCTTGCTCTATTTTTAAATACAGTAGGGCGCAAAAAATTTCTTGAACCACTTTATTCAGAATTACTAAAAAACCCAAATACAAAAAGCAAAGCCAAAGATATTTTTGAACATGCTAAACAAAACTATCATCCTCAAACTGCTCAAAAAATAGAAAGTATAGTATCTAAAAATTAGAATATAAAAATATGCAACAATTAATTGAATGTGTTCCAAACTTTAGTGAAGGAAATGATTTGAACATTATAAAACAAATTACAGATGAAATTGAAAAAATAGATGGTGTGAAATTGTTGGATGTAGATCCGGGCAAGGCCACTAATCGAACCGTTGTAACCTTTGTTGGAAATCCTGAAGCTGTTATAGAGGCTGCCTTCATGTCTATCAAAAAAGCTTCGGAGCTTATTGATATGAGTAAACATAAAGGCGAACACCCACGTATGGGTGCTACAGATGTGTGCCCGCTCATACCCATTAGCAATATTAGTATGGAAGAAACAGTTATTTATGCAAAAAAATTAGGCGCAAGGGTAGGCTCCGAATTAAATATACCAGTTTATCTATATGAAAGTGCAGCTCAAAAAGAAGAACGAAAAAATTTAGCTACCATACGAGCTGGAGAGTATGAAGGATTAGTCAAAAAATTACAAGACCCCAATTGGAAACCAGATTATGGTCAAGCTATCATGAATAATTTTTCGGGTGCTACTGCTATAGGTGCTCGAGATTTTCTAATTGCATACAATATCAATTTAAATACTACTTCAACACGAAGGGCCAATGCCATTGCTTTTGACCTAAGAGAAAATGGACGAGTGAAAGAAGAAAATGGCAAAAAAATAAAAGATGAAAATGGGGAGGATGTCCGAATTCCTGGTTTACTAAAAAGTGTAAAAGCAATAGGGTGGTTTATTGAAGAATATGGCATAGCACAAATATCTATGAACCTAACAAACATATCTATAACACCGTTGCATATTGCATTTGACAAAGCAGTAGAACGAGCACATGCAAGAGGTATGCGGGTTACAGGAAGTGAATTAGTAGGCTTAGTACCACTTAAAGCGATGCTGGATGCCGGAAAATATTTTTTACAAAAGCAAAATCGTAGTACAGGAATAAGCGAAAAGGAAATTATTAAAATAGCTATCAAAAGCATGGGACTTGATGAACTTGGCCCTTTTGATCCAAATAAAAAAATCATAGAATATGTGTTAAAAGATAAGCATCAAAAAAAATTGGTTGACATGTCTTTGATTGCATTTGCCGATGAAACCGCAAGCGAAAGCCCAGCCCCTGGTGGTGGTAGCATAGCAGCTTATCTTGGTAGTTTAGGCGCCAGTCTTGCTACTATGGTAGCAAATTTAAGTAGCCACAAAAAAGGTTGGGATGATAAATGTTCATACTATAGCAATTGGGCCGAAAAAGGTCAGTTAATCAAAGAAAAGTTATTGCTATTGGTCGATGAAGATACACAGGCTTTTAATAAAATTATGCAAGCCTTTTCATTGCCAAAAAGCAATGAAGAAGAAAAAAACAATAGAAAACAAGCCATACAAGATGCTACTGTATATGCTACAGAAATACCTTTGCGAACTATAATTGAAACTATGCCTGTTTTTGAAATAGCAGAAGAAATGATAAAGGAAGGCAACCCAGCATCTGTAACAGATGCTTGTGTAGGTGCGCTTTGTGCTCGAAGCGCAGTATATGGGGCCTATCTAAATGTAAAAGTAAATGCACTAGGTCTTAGCGATAAAAATCTTGCACAAGAGTATATTCAAAAAGCGGAACAATTTTTACAAGAAGCCATCATATTCGAAAAACGACTTGTAGAATTGACTGAACAAAAAATGCAATAATATTTTAAAACCATGTCATTTAAAATATATACTAAAACAGGCGATAAAGGCTTAACAGGTCTAATAGGTGGTACGCGTGTTTCCAAAGCTGACTTACGTATAGATGCCTATGGCACTGTTGATGAACTAAATTCTTGGTTAGGTTTTTTAAGAGATTCTTTAGGCATGCCTTCTATACTTGATCAACTCATAACTATTCAAAATACACTTTTTGTAATTGGATCTATGCTGGCCACCGACCATAGCAAAAAAACATCCACTCCGCTTCCTATACTTACTGCTGACGAAAGCAAAAAACTTGAAAATGCAATAGACGAAATGGAAAAAACACTTCCTGCTTTGAAAAACTTTGTGCTACCTGGAGGTCATAAAATTGCTTCATCGTGCCACATAGCCCGATGTGTATGTAGAAGAGCAGAAAGAATTTGTGTTTCTTTACAAAATCATGAAGTAGAAGTAGATTCCCAAATACTACTTTATTTAAATCGCTTATCAGATTACTTATTTGTTCTCAGCCGTTTTATTTTACACAGCGAAAAAGGAACAGAAACCCTCTGGGATGGATAGTACACTATTTATTCTACCGTAACACTTTTTGCTAAATTTCTCGGCATATCTACATTGCATCCACGAAGCAAAGCAATATGATAAGATAGCAATTGAAGAGGTATAATAGAAACTAAAGGAGACAATATTTCATCGCATTCAGGCACTTCTATAACTTCGTCAGCCAATTTACTTATTACCTTGTCGCCCTCGTTTACGATGGCTATAATTTTACCTTTTCTTGCTTTTACCTCCTGAATATTAGAGACTATTTTTTCATGTGCCGATGCGTTAGTGGCAATAAATACGACTGGCATATTTTCATCTATCAAGGCTATAGGGCCATGTTTCATTTCAGCAGCCGGATAGCCTTCTGCATGTATATACGAAATTTCTTTTAGCTTTAAGGCTCCTTCTAATGCTATTGGAAAATTGGCACCTCTACCTAAATATAAAAAGTTATTAGCATCCTTATATTTTTCTGAAATAGCTTTTATTTTTTCATCAGATTTTAAAGCTTCCTCAATTTTTTTAGGTAGCAATTCCATTTCGTACAAAATTTGTCTCAATCTCGATTGAGAAATAGTGCCTTTGGTTTGTGCTAACTGTAGTGCTATTAAAGTTAATATAGTAAGTTGTGCTGTAAATGCTTTTGTAGAAGCAACGCCTATTTCGGGACCAGCATGTGTATAAGAACCTGCATGCGAATTTCGTGCTATGGAAGAACCTATCACATTGCAAATACCATATATAAGAGCTTGTCGCTCTTTAGCCAAATCAATAGCCGCTAGAGTGTCAGCCGTTTCTCCAGACTGCGAAATAGCTATCAATACATCGCTCTCATTGATTATTGGATTGCGGTATCTAAATTCAGAAGCATACTCTACTTCTACTGGTATGCGAGCCAATTCTTCTATTAAGTATTCGGCTACTAAACCACTATGCCAAGATGTACCACAAGCAGTTATTACTATTCTTTTGGCATTGTTGATTCTTGAAGCAAATTCATTAATTCCACCTAATTTAATCCAACCTTGTTCGGCATTCATTCTACCTCGCATACAATCTATAATAACTTGTGGTTGCTCAAATATTTCTTTAAGCATAAAGTGCTCATAACCGCCTTTTTCAATTTTTTCTAAGTCTAATTCTAACTTTTGTATATAAGGTGTCTTTGTAATATTACCTAAGGTTTTGACATCTATAGTACCATTTCTATGCAAAACCACAAATTCTTCATCGTTTAAGTACACTACATTTTTGGTATACTCTATGATAGGCGAAGCATCGGAAGCTAAGAAAAATTCATCTTTGCCAATTCCTACTACCAAAGGGCTCCCTTTTCGCGCAGCTACCAATATATCTGGATTCGATTTGTCTATTACAGCTATGGCATAAGCACCAATAACTTCATTGAGGGCCACACGAACAGCCTCGTCAATGGGTAATTTTTCTTCTTTTTGTATATCTTCTATTAAGTTTACTAAAATTTCAGTATCTGTATCGCTTTCAAAGGAGTATCCACGCTGCGATAATTCTTCTTTTATAGAAGCATAGTTTTCAATAATTCCATTATGAATAATGGCTAAATTTCCAGAGTTTGATAAATGTGGATGTGCATTTCTATCACACGGTTCACCATGTGTAGCCCAACGTGTATGACCTATACCGATAGATCCATGTTTAGTTTCATTGACCGTAAACTCTTCTAATTTAGATACCTTTCCTTCTTTTTTATAAATGTTTATATCCCCATTTAATAAGGCTACGCCTGCACTATCATATCCTCTGTATTCTAATCTTTTTAGTCCTTTGACTAATATTGGATAGGCCTCTTTATTGCCTATATATCCTACTATTCCACACATGTTTTAAAATGTTTAGTATTATTTATCAATTCTGGTGTAAATCATATCCAGTCGTGGTTTTAGAGCACCAATCTGGCTTTCGCTACCTAGCAGTAACACTCTAGAAGATGCTGGCAAACCACTCTTTACACCAATAATTTTAAAGTTAAATGTACTATCTTTTTGCGATATTAATTGCTGTATTGATTGCGTAATGGAAAATTTATATTGAATATAATTAAAGCCACCCAAGGTATATACTTTTTTATTCCCGTTTACATAGGTTAGACCAAACAAAGCATAGTCTTCTACAAGCTTATCAACCCCATTTATAGTTTTTAATATTTGCAATTGTGGAGTAAGTCCAAAATTTGTAGTATCTGTCCAGTTATAATAAGGCGAAACCGCTGTAAAAATTAAATCGGCTTTATTGACTAAGACATTATTAAATTGGTATAAATATGGGAATTTTAATAGTGTTGCAAACCCAGGTTCAGCTTGTACTCCAAGTATTGAGTCGGGTGTATTTTCTCCATTGAGTAAAAACTGACTTGAAATACTGCCTTGCGTATTTCTGCTGATGGCATTAAAACGATTACAATTGCTGGGATCAAAGCCAAACACATCTACCACGGTATCCAATTTGTTTAATGTATTCGTATAGCGATAATGTATTTTCATTTTAGTATTATAGGTATCAAAATAGCCCATAGCATTGCCATTGTTGCTATCGGGTATAATGACAAAACCATTCCACCAGTTTAAGAAATTGGAATAATTGGAAGCAGCCCCATTGGCTCCAGAGTCTACTTGAGCTTGTACGCTATCAATAAACCAAGCTGGCATTTTAAAATGTATGGTAGGCAACTGCTTTGCAGTGCCATAAGTGGTATCAAAACTTATAGTGGAAAAATTGACCTGACGAGTAGCTAAAGGCATAGCGGCATCATATACATCTCTTGTAAAATCATACTGTGTAGAATCTCGAGGAAATCTTTTTAAAGAACGAAATACAGAAAAACTTTGAGTTGTGTTTGAAAAGGTATCGCCATAGGCAGTTCTATACGGAATCGAAAGAATGATAGAGTCTATGGTTCGGCTTGTACCTGCAAAGTTTGTTTTGAAACTAAAATTTGTATTAGGTGGCAAAACTTCTACATGAGAGTACGCTACAGTTTTTCCAAATACAGGATCGGCCAAAATAGTTCCTATAGCATGATAAAAAGTAGATAAAGAGCCAATAGAAGTAGCATCTTTAGTACCGCCCGTTTGTAAGGAATCCTGAATGATATTATAGGTTTTGAGTGTATTGGTATCTGATCTAAAGGTATAAATATTATCGACCTCAGGTATTAAATCTGAGGGGAGTATTGTATTTTCTTTACAGCTATAGAGACTAAAAGTAAAAAGCACTGCTACAAGTATAGCGAGTGCTTTATGGTTATTAAATTTCATGAATTTTTTTTTGAAAAGAATAAGGTATTTCAATTGTTTTATTTGCCTGCCAAGTTATGATATAACTCCATAATATCTGCTACATCATTTGTTTCTGGAGCAAAATTTAACACTTTTTTACTTCTTGTTGATTTAATGGCTGAAGATATTTTTTTGTCTACATCATTAGCAGAAAAAATAGCAACATCTGCATTTTTTGCACCACCCATATGCATATCTACATTGGCTCCAGAGCCATATATTTCAACATCTTTTTCTTTGATTGGGGTGCTATTCATGATTTGTTTAGAGAATTTTTCTCCCAACTCCTCATCAAATATATTTTTGGTAGCCGAATAAATAATTTTTGCATTAGCAAAAACGGGCTCCTTTTTGTAAAATGTTTTAATATACATTGGAATCAAAGAACTCATCCATCCATGTGCATGTATAATATCGGGTGGCCAGCCAAATTTTTTCACGGTTTCTAATGCTCCTTTGCAGAAAAATATAGTTCGCAAAGCATTATCATCAAAGAAATTTTGATTTTCGTCGTGGAAAGTTTGTTTGCGCTTAAACATATCCTCATTATCCATAAAATATACTTGCAAACGTGCATTGGGCAATGAAGCTACTTTGATAATTAACGGATAATCTTCTTTATCGACTGAAATATTAATTCCAGACAATCTTACCACTTCGTGTAAACGATGGCGTCTTTCATTGATAGTTCCAAATCGAGGCATTATAGCTCGTACTTCATAGCCTGACTCGTTTGATTTAACTGCCAAATCATTCAATAATTTCGCAAAATCTGTCTCTTCGTTATAAGGGGCCATTTCATGAGAAATAAAAAGAACTTTTTTCTTTTGCAATACTGCCATTTTCAATCTATTTTTTAAGGAATTATTTTAAAAGGTAGGCAAAGATACGTTTTTTTTTACGATTATTGTAGCTCAAATCCTTATTTAAACGAAATAGATTCATAGCATGTTGGTAATTAAACACATACATGATTTAAAAAATCATCTTAAATCATACAAAAACATTGGTTTTGTGCCAACCATGGGTGCATTGCACCAAGGGCATATATCACTGATTTGCGAAGCAAAAAAAAACAATGAGCTTACCGTGTGTTCCATTTTTGTTAACCCGACCCAGTTTAATGACCCTGCCGATTTTAAGAAATATCCAATAACTATTGAAAGTGACATCGAATTGCTTTTAGAAGCCCATTGTGATGTGCTTTTTTTGCCCGAAATACAAGATATGTATCCTGATGGCATGGAAAATCTTCCAAACTATGCCATAGGCTATTTGGATACCATTTTGGACGGAAAATTCAGAAAAGGGCATTTTAATGGTGTATGTATTATAGTACACAGGCTACTGCTTGCTGTAGAGCCTCAAACTCTATATCTAGGCGAAAAAGATTTTCAACAGTGCCTAGTGATCAGACAAATGATAGCGCAAGAACAACTGCCAGTAGATGTAGTAAGCTGCCCTACCCTGCGTATGGAAAACGGACTTGCTATGAGCTCCCGAAATCAACGTTTGTCGCAGGATGGCAGAAAAAAAGCAGGTTTATTGTATGCTCAATTACAGTATATAAATGAAGAGCAACACCATGATACTTTTGCACACTTGCAAGAAAAAGCTATAAAAACACTTCAAGAAAATGGATTTGAAACCGAATATTTGCTTTTGGCTCATGCCGATACATTAGAAATATTGGACAATTTTAATTTTTCTGCAAACATGGTTCTTTTAGTAGCGTCATATTTTGAAGGGGTGCGCCTTATCGATAATCTTAGACTCACAAAGCAATAAAGTTCAATCCTTAAATATTTAACTATATTTGCCCCACATGCAAATACAAGTCTTAAAATCTAAAATTCATCGTGCTAGAGTTACACAAGCCAATCTAAACTATGTAGGCAGTGTAACCATCGATCAAAATCTGATGGATGCTGCTGGCATGATAGAACACGAAAAAGTTCAAATTGTGAATGTAAACAATGGAGAACGTTTGGAAACATACATTATCAAAGGTCGCAGAGGTAGTGGCACTATCTGTTTAAATGGGCCTGCAGCTCGCAAAGTAGAACCTGGCGATATCGTTATTATTATATCATATGCTCTTATGGATTTTGAAGAAGCTAAAAAGTTTAAGCCATCCATAGTCTTTCCAAACGATAGTAATAAACTATAAGTTTATACACTTATGAATAAAAAAATACTCAGTAGCATAACCTATATCGTCACCTTAGGTTTAGGTATTTTTTTAATATGGTATTCGGTAAAAGATTTAAGTGCAGACGACGTACAAAAAATAAAACATGCTCTCAAGCAGGCTAATTTTATATATTTAATTCCAATAGTCATTATGGGCTTTATTAGCCATTGGAGTAGGGCCAAGCGTTGGAAATATTTAATGGAACCCTTGCATATGTACCCATCTACTGGCAATACCTTGTTAGCTGTGCTAATAGGCTACTTGGCCAATTTGGCTTTTCCTCGTTTGGGCGAAGTGCTTAAATGCACTATACTAGCTCGCTATGAAAAAGTACCAGCTGATAAATTAGTAGGAACCATAGTAGCCGAACGAGCTTTTGACTTGCTATGCTTAATTATAGTCTTCTTTTTGGCTTTTATAGTACAAATAAACTTAGCACAAAATTATTTATCCTCTTTACTCCTTCGCTACCAAAGCCAGTCCAATGGCGATCATGCTAAAACCTATATAGTTTTGGGTGCTATACTTGCACTATCATTTGCATTATATTTTGGTAGAAAAAAAATTGCTACCCTTAGCTTTTTTAAAAAAATCAAATCTGTGTTTCAGCATATCATACAAGGCATACTAAGCTTTAGAACCATGAAAAACAAAAAAGGTTTTGTGTTTCATACAATACTCATATGGTGCATGTATCTTGGTATGATACTGATAGGTTTTCAAAGTATACAAGAAACGGCACATTTACATTTCCCCACTGCATTATCGGTGCTTTCTTTTGGCAGTGTAGGTATGATAGTAACACCAGGAGGCATAGGCGCATACACTATTTTAGTAGAAGAAATAGTGTCTTTATATGGCATAGAAAAAATAATCAGTATTGCCATCAGTTGGATAATTTGGTTAGTGCCTACCTTTATCATTCTTTTTGGTGGACTTATAGCCCTTATTATATTACCTATTTACAATCGAAAAAAACATGAACAATAGCAAAATTGAACACATACAATCTAAAATATATACCTTAGATGCACTAAAACTAAAAGTCAATCAATGGAAATTGCTTTCTAAAAAAGTAGTTTTTACAAATGGCTGTTTTGATATTATACATCAAGGGCATAATTATTATTTACTGCAAGCAGCTGAATTTGCTAATAAATTAGTTGTAGCTGTCAATACAGATGCCTCGGTAAAAAAACTAAAAGGCGAAAACCGACCTATAGTAGACGAATATTCAAGAGCTTTTAATTTGGCATGCCATACCTATATAGATGCTGTTATTTTATTTGATGAAGAAACGCCTTTAAACCTAATTACTACATTACAACCCGATGTACTTGTAAAAGGTGGCGATTATACTTTAGAAACTATAGTAGGTGCAAAAGAAGTATTGAGTTATGGTGGTTCTGTAGAAATTATTCCTTTTTTAGAAGGTTTTTCTTCAACAGAAACTATAGAAAAAATAAGATCTTAATCTTCTTTCCATTTATATCTGGAGCTATCTATACCTAATAAAGAAACAACTCTTTCTACCACGGTAGATGCCAATTCTTCAATGCTTTTTGGCAAGCTATAATAAGAAGGCGAAGCTGGGCAAATAATACCGCCCGATTCTGTAATTAATTTCATGTTTTGCAAATGAATTAAATTATAGGGTGTTTCACGTACTACACATATTAATTTTCTTTTTTCTTTGAGCATCACATCGGCTGCTCTTGTAATTAGATTATCGCTTATACCAGATGCTATGCGACCTATAGTACCCATACTACAAGGACATATTACCAAGGCTTCGTAGCTACTACTGCCACTGGCAAAAGGCACATAATAATTTTTTTCATCTACCATTTTTTCGGAGTAGATATTATAAGATGCATCTTGAAGTTCATGTTCCCATATGTCCATGGCTTGTTTAGACATGACTACAGAAAACTCTATATCCTGACATGTATTCAGTTTGGCCAAAAGCAACTTGGCATAGATAGCACCCGATGCACCCGATATGCCTATAGCTATTTTTCTCTTCATGGCTTTATTTTTAACAAAAAAAAAGTAAACTTGCAACTTACTTTTTCTTCTAATACTACAAATATATACGATACAATATGAAGTACAATCTGATTTACCAATACCTTATTATTTTTATGCTTACGTGTAGCGCACTGTTTTTGAATGCACAAAACAAAAAAACAAACTCTGCCGGCATACAATGGCTTACCCTTAGTGAAGTAGAAGCCAAAATGAAAACCGAGCCTCGCAAAGTGTATGTAGATATATATACAGACTGGTGCTATTGGTGCAAAGTGATGGAGAAAAAAACCTTTGCTAACAAACAAGTTATTGATTATCTTAATAAAAATTTTTATTGTGTTCGTATCAATGCCGAAAGTGCCGACTCAATTTATTTTCAAGGAAAAAAATATGGTAGAGTACCCAATAGCAAAGTCAATGACTTGGCTGCTCAATGGATGAACGACCAATTGAGCTATCCGACAAGTATATTTTTTGAAGAAAATTTTGCCAATAGACAGCCAGTGCCTGGCTACTTAGAATTGGCCAACATGGAAATGATATTGACCTATCTTGGAGAAAACAAACAAAAAACAATTCCTTGGGATCAGTACTCAAAAACGTTTAAAGCCCGATGGAAATAATGAATGAGCCGACGGATACTTCTTTAGAGGTTGAGTGCAATAACAAAATTCATTATGACACAAAAATATCGACTTCGAATTCTTCACGTTTTAATTCTTTCATTTCTTTTTTATTCATGTAGCACACAAATTAAGAAGCAATCATTGGCGAATACTTTTCAGTGTAACGAATATTGGACAATGAAAAATACGCAATGGGAAATCGCTTATGATAATGTAAAGTTTTGCCAAAATGAAATGATTCTTAAAAGCAAAGATTCTATCTGGGGAATAATTTTTCCAGGCACTTTGACTTTAGATAATGATACTATTCATGTGAATGAAGAAAACGGGTATGATAATATATGTCGTCGAATTGGACACGTTAAAGTTGGAGATAGTGTATTCGTGAAGCGCTTTAAGAAAAAGGAGTTATTCTTGGTAATTAATGATTCTCTAATTGAATTTGCAGGCAATCAATTCGAGAAAAGTAAAAAACCTGTGATAGCTGTGTAAGCTCCCCAAAAATAGTACGTTTTAAAAGTAGACAAAATTTGTTAATTTTAAAATCGTAATACAATGAAGAAAAGTAAATTTAATCACAATCAGATTGCCTCTATTCTAAAGGAATTTGATACTGGCAAGTCAGTAGAGGATATATCCAGAGAACATGGCGTAAGTAAGGCAACGTTTTACAAATGGCGTCAGCGCTATGGAGGTATGGATGCAAGCGAACTTAAACGGGTCAAAGAGTTGGAAGAGGAGAATGCTCGTTTAAAGCGTATGTATGCCAATTTAGCGATGGAGTTAGATGTAGCTAAATACATTATTGAAAAAAAGCTTTAAAGCCTTGCATGAAGCGCAGTATACTTACTGAGCTAAAGAAGGAACGGCCCAAAGACATCAGCAAGGCGTGTCGCATACTCAAGACAAGTAAGAGTGCATTTATTTACCAATCGGTGAAGGATGATAGCTATTTGGAAAATCAATTATTGGAATTAAGTTCTGCTCATCCTCGAGAAGGGTTTTGGAAGTATTATTTTAGGTTGAGAAATCAAGGAGATACAACAAATCATAAGCGCATGCATAGAGTATATAAGCAGATGGGTCTATCCCTACGCAGAAAGGCAAAGAAGCGTTTGCCACAGCGAATAAAGGAAAGTTTGGAGACTCTCATTTTTTACGCATACTTGGAGTATTGATTTTATGAGTGATGCCTTGAGTAATGGCAGTAAGTTTCGTTCATTTAATGTGATTGATGATTTTAACCGCGAGGTACTATTTATAGAAATTGATTACTCACTTAAATCGAGTAGAGTGATATGGGTGCTACGTCATTTAATCAACAGATATGGTAAACCACAAAAATCCGTATGGACAATGGGCCTGAATTTATAGCCAAATTGGCGAGTGAATTTAGTCAGATGTACGATATAGAGTTTAAATATATAGAGCCGGCAAACCCACTCAGAACGCGTTTATTGAGCGATTCAATAGAAGCTATCGAGGCTATATTGGATGCTCATCTATTCAAGGATATAGAAGAAGTCCGAGAAGTGACCGAGGAGTGGATTAGCGACTATAATCAACATAGACCACATGATGCCTTAGGGGTATGGCCCTCAGCAGTATCGAAAAAAATGAAAGAAATCAAACACCTTCCTTTGGGGCTCCGTTCAGCTTCGGCTCCCCTTCGCTTCACTACGCCCCAAAAGACCTAAACCAAAATATCAAAATATGAATAAGAAATTCTACTTTTGAAGTGTACTAAAAATGGGGAGCCTACAGCTGGTTGTTGGTGTGATTGGGAATAAAATTAATGCTAACAACAACTAAGATTTCCTTGCATCCGTATGACAGCCTGTTCCTCGCAGCGGAAAACAATGCCGAGCTATTGAACGAACCTGTCCAGCAATTCGGGAAAGCAATTATGTCGATTAGATAGATGTTTTCGGTATAATTGCTTTTTGTTCAAGTATATTTGTGAAAGCAATGGTAGTTTTTGGACGGGCTGACGTAAGTCAGACTTTTGGGTAGAATTTAGAAAAGACATTTATCATATGAAATACTTGCAATCACTTGGGCTTAACGACAGACAAATAAAAGCTGTTTTGTACGTCAAAGACAAAGGAAAAATTACGAACAGCGATTACCAAACATTAAACGAAATCTCAAAACGAACGGCGACAACGGAACTAACTGAATTGGCGGGTAAATTCAAAGTCCTGACAAAAATAGGTACTTCTGGCTCGAGCATTTCATACAGAATAGTGGGGCAATAGTGGGGAAAGTGGGGCAACGGTTGGGAAAATGTAGGGCAAACAACAAGGACAGCCCACTCATTTCGTAGCTCTTTTGCATTTTTGCCGCTCGCACCAAGCCAAACAAAAAATGCAAAAGAGCTTGCTTGCCAATGTACGACAGACACTAAACGAACAGACAAAACAACGAATGACAAGAAGAACGAGGCATAATAAGGTATCCTATGTAAAGTACTTGTCTAAAGATTAACCCAAATTATGCATTAGCTCCTTAAATATTTATGAAACCTAATACAGATAAGCGTTACAGCCAAAATTAGGTCACACCATTTCTAATGCAACGCATTAGAAAATTCAAATTACAAAACCCTTATGCAGTAAGGGTTTCAGGCTAAAATAACGGCACCAAATATTTCAAATGCATAATCTGGGATAAACATTTATACCGAATTGACAACTGTAATAGCCAAAAAAAACTTTGGTATTAAACAATTACACATACTACTCTTTCTGCACATTGGCACTAAACACCTGAACACGATTTTGATATAATTGTAGCGAATAAATAGCATTGGGTAAGGAATCAAAATGTAAAGAATAAACATTTTTTCCAAGTGCTGATTTACTAAGAACAGATTTTAATATTTGCCCTGCCATATCGGCAATCCTTATCTCTATATCCGATATTGAATCAGACTATAATACAACATTCAAAATATTTTGAGTAGGATTGGGAAATATCGAAATACTTCCTTTTTGCGTCCATATTATATTGATAATTTTACTGCACATATTTTTTCCATCTATATCCACTTGTTCTAATCGGTAGTAATTATTACCGAATTGTGGATTTGTATCCATAAAAGAATAATCTATTGCATTACTCGAATTTCCATTTATTGCTTTTGAGTTAACTATCCCAATGTTTTCAAAATGTATTGCATCTTTTGATCGCTGTACATTAAAATGGCTATTATGAATTTCAGATGCAGTTGTCCAATTTACCAAATTGCTAGTAGCTTGTTTATATACTGAGAAATCCAAAAAATGTACTGGCAAAGGTCCATTATTGGTGCCATTTCCAAAGCCTCCCCCACCTCCACTAAAACTATTTACAACATACTCTGCTACATGCACATTCGGAATCTCTGAACCAAAATCTGTGTATTTCCATGTAGTAGAGCTTGCCAAATTACTATGTACATATTCGTTATATGCACTACTCGGAATACTTAGACTATGAGGGTTATTCGTACCATCCATCTTGAAAAAAACCATATCCGTATGATTGCTCAGGTTGGGCTGGCTTGATTGCAAATCCGAAAAGTCTGTAGCCGAATACGGAAACCGAACGGCTACAGCACTTGTGGGTTGATTGGTTGGGACGACATTCCAGTATCGGTTAAAGGCAAAAAAAGTATCAGTCGTCACATAAGACGCGGTGCTTAAATCGGTTGCGCTATTTGTGCCATACAATGGAGTGGTGGTGGTGGAAACTACAAAATTGGTATCCTTTACTTTTCCAATATTATTGCCATTCTTTTTTAATGATAGTAGCCAACGGCTATTGTTCATATTGCTTGTATCACAATGGCAATAGTGTGTCCAACCTTGGGCATCCGTCATTTCAAAATTAGCGGTATCGGTAGTATTGGCAGAAGCAAGGATTTGCGCTGGCAGTTTACCCCCTTCGTAAGCTCCAATGTCCACGCTATCGCCTTGTATTCTGCTATTCAGTAAAAGATCTAGGGTATCGCGCATAGTAAGCCAAGCGTTAGACCCCGCATCAATTAATGGTGAACAGGCACGCAAACGCAAACCATCATCGGCCGTGCCCCATATATTATCCGGACCGATAAGATTACTGGTATCTACAAAAAGTGGGTCAACATTTAGATTTCCTACTCCATTTAAACCACCAGGACCAACGCAATATTGTGCATTGTTGGGGCCGTTTGGAAACGGATTGGAACTATTGGCATAGAAAATTGTGTTTACATATGGTTTGGCCATGCTGATTATGAAACTTGGGCCACTATTGATGCCTTGATTGTCAAAGAAAATACAATTTTCAATACCCTTTAGCCAGCTAGCACTTTCTATTATTATACCTCCTGTGACGTGCCCTTGATTTTTGGCGAATACACAATTTCCAAAGTAAGATGAATCATTAACGATGTGCACAGCACCACCTAATGGAACACCACCAGTTGCTAAATTTTTATGAAATATATTTCTATAAAATCTAAAAGTCGATGGTGTTGATGTCGCAATTCGATCACCCTTATATAGTGCCGCACCACTTAAGGCTGTGTTCGAATCAAAGACACATTGATAATAATCGTAAATATTTAATGACGAATCATAAATAGCCCCTCCAAACACTCCGGCAGAATTATTTATGAAATTACATTTTGTATATGTTACCTCTGTTGCATAACTATAATCTTTGCTACTGACTGCCCCGCCAAATGTAGTAGCCGAATTATTTTTGAACGTGGTATTCATCAATTCCGCCGTGGTTAATGAATTCACTAATGCACCACCTTTATCAGAGCTGTTATTTTCGAAAAGTGAATTTTTTATTATAAAATCATACCCAAATATTCCAAAACCACCACCACCATAGTTTTGCGATGTGTTATTATCAATATGAGTAGAATCAATTTCACCTCTGGATAAGTTAAAATAAAAACCACCGCCTTCGTTAGTCGCCGAGTTATTGGCTATTTCGCATTTTTGGACTTTTAATCTTACTTGGCGTGCGCCCAAGGCTCCCCCTTTATCACCTGAAGTATTATTAGCAAAAATTGTATTCCTAATTATGGCTCCATTAGAATCAGGATTACCGAAATCAACCACAAAAACGCCTGCACCACAATAGCTGACATAGTTGTTTTTTACAAGACAGTTTTCTATCCTTATCACAGAAGTCTGGGCATATACTCCTGCTCCTTTATTATTAGCGAATATATTCAGGTCTGACGAAGTAGTGCCGGGCGTACTATTCGAATAACCGTCGCGTATGGTAAATCCATCTATTCTTGAATTTGTATCTAACCCAGTATGATAAACCACATGGTACGAATTGTCGGTATTTACACCCGGCGTGCCAATGTCGCCACTCAAAATGGTTTCGTTCAATGTCCAATCTCGTTGTTCTCGTTGTGTTTCTGTTCCATTAAATCCACCAAAAAGTTTTGAACCATTTGGGATGTTAAAGCGTGAATTTCTGTTGGTACTTGTTGTGGGATAATACGTTCCTTTTGCAACCCAAATTTCATAATTGCCACCACAGTTATTTACAATTTCCAAAGCGTGTTGTAAATCATTATGCGCATTGGCCCAAGAGGTTCCGCTGTTATCGCCCGTTGCAGCGGAATCTACATAAATGATATTGCTAGTGTAGTTACTGCATGGGTAAAATTCGTAAGCACCAATATCTACTACACCTACCCGATTAAAACTGATTATGTCAAAAGTGGGCGTACCACTCAAGGGATTACCAGCATTGAGTGCAGGACTTGTGTATTGAATACCAAAACCATCATCTGATGTACGAGCTAAATTATCACTTCCAAAAATTGATAAATCATTTTTAAATAAAGGATCCGAATTTAAGTTTCCAGTGCCTGGATATATACTTATACCTTGCACAATGGAATAGTTGACAGAAGGGTTTCCCCAAACATTGGCCACGCCTTGTACACCCGAACCAGAATTATTGTAAACAATACAATTTATCATGTCTGTAGAATCGTTTCCAGCCAATGCACCACCATCGCTAAACGCAATATTTTTTGCCATAGTACAGTTACGAAAACGGATTGGCGAATTAGAATTATCCGCTACACCACCGCCAATAATAGCTTCATTGGCCACTATAAGATTATTTTCAAAATAAGCTATTGAACTATCCATACAATATACTGCACCACCTATTGAGTCTGCCACATTGCGATAAAAAATATTTTTCGACATTTGACCATAGTTGGAACTTTTAAAAAATACACCTGCACCATTAATGGCATGATTACTATCTAAGAGGCAATTATTCATCACGCCTTGCGTTTGGTCTATCCACATCGCACCGCCATGCAAAGACAGGTTTCCAAAAAAAGTACAATCCGTAAAATTGCCAGTCCCTTTTTGAACATGCATAGCACCGCCCTTTTGAAATGCCTTATTATAGTTAAAAGTTGAATTATTTATGGTGCTTTGTGAGCTATCGCTAAAAATAGCTGCTCCATCATTTGCTTGGTTATACAAAAAGTTATTCATGTTAGCCGATGCTACTGATTTTTTTAAAAACATAGCACCACCTTCAGATGCTACATTTTTATCAAAATATGAATTGTTGATTTGCAAGGCTGCTACTGTTGCATTGATACCACCTCCTTGATTTCTGTTTATATCCTGAGTATTCACTAGTACACTGCCCGTGCCGTTTGCATTGCCCCCAACTACCGTTATACCGTCCAAGGTAACATTTTCTTGTGCAGCCGTAAGTACATGGTAGCAGTTATCGCTGCTATCATTTACAACACCAATGTCTCCACTAAATATGGTAGGGTTTGCTTCAATATTGCGTTGGTTTTTATTTGTTTCTGTACCGTCAAAACCGCCATACAATTTCATATTATCAAATAGTCGAAATGTTTTATCTCTAGGGTCAGTAGGAATATTGTAATTGGCATCCAATGTTGGTTTATAGGTTCCTTTTGCAACCCATACTTCGGTTACAGTACCACAGTCGAGGTGAGTAGCGTAGATAGAGTCCATATTCGGAAATGCATTGGCCCATGAGCTACCATCATTTAATCCACCTACTACACTACTATCAACATAACGCACATAACGGTAACAAGGATTTACTACCTCATAAGCGCCTATATCAATTCTACCCATACGAGGTGCCTGAGCAATATCGGTAAGGGGTGATGTAATATTTGGATTACCCGCCTCTACGCAAAGGCTTGTGCGTTGTAAGTTTAATCCATCGTCTGGAGTTCGAAAAATGCCATCGGGTCCGGCAGGGTTATTAATATCAATAAACAGCGGATTTGGAATTGGGTTTTGATTTAAAAATGAATATGAAACAGAAGGGAACGATGGAAAGCCGTCATAATTTGGATCATCCCCTGGCGCAGTGCTTGCTTGGGTATTGCCAAACGAAATTGAATTGGTAACTGTAAAACTAGGGGTATTATTAAAATACAAACCTCCATAGGCAGACCAAGCGTTATTTTTTGCAAAGGTGCAATTGATAATTTGACCAGCACCGCCTGAAAATTCACAGGCACCGCTATAAAAAGCTTCATTCTCTGTAAACACACAATTGGTGATAATTGGGGAGCTCGATAAGCGAGCGTAAATACCACCACCGAAGCCAAATAAATTCGTATTTAATGCCGAGTTGTTATAAAAATAACAGCTCGTAATTTTGGGTGAAGAATACTCTAAATTTATACCGCCACCATAACTAGCATTATTATCACGTATCAAACAGTTGCTTATCTGAATATCCGAGTTATTACAACTAAAACCACCGCCTCGATAATTTGAAATAGATTCTCCTTCCACTGTTATACTATAAAGTGTTTGCTGAGATGATGCTCCAGTGATGGTAAACCCATCCACAATGGTGAGCAGGCTACCATGTACAGAGAGTATTACATGATTGACAGCATTGCCATTAATGATGGTTTCATTACTCAAAAAGTCGCGTTGTGAGCGCAGCGTTTCAGTACCCATAAAACCGCCATACAGAGCCACTCCATCTTTTAGATGAATGGTTCTATTGCGTAAATTCGTTGGAGGTGTTGGAAAATCAAATGGTGGATATAGTGTAGGAATATACGTGCCAGCCTTTACCCAGACTTCGTCGCCATAGTTAGCTGCATTAATAGCATTTTGAATATCTTTTTTGGCAGTAGCCCAGGTAGTTCCTGCGCCGCTGTTATCTACCATGGCCGAATCTACATAAAACACAGTAGCTTTTACTGACCAAGTAAATGAAATAGTGAATAGTACAATAAATACAATTTTTGAAATAATTTGGTTCATGATATATTGGCTTTTTTCTACACACAAAACTATCTATGCCGCTGCTGCTAAAAAATACGTATCTGTAACAAATAATACGTAGGGATACGTAGGTGTATATTATATCATTTCAATGTAATTAGTGTCGAAGACCAAATCTTATGCCGCAGTTTGTTTGAGTTTATGTTGATAGGATAGAAGTTTCCTGATTCGTTGGGGTTATATATATTGCATCGGTTTTATCTTACATTTCACATTAGAAATGCTCCATTGACTAAGCACCTATAATTTAAAGTTTACATTTGGTTTATAGACTCAAAATAAATTCTCGGTACTCATTGACCCAGTCAGCTAAAGGATCTACTGAAGATTTAAGGTCTAATTTGTATATAATATTACTACGATGCTTTTGTACAGTACGCACCGAAACAGTTAAATCTTCTGCAATATCTTGTGATGATTTTCCTTGAGCTATCATACGAATAATAGTTCTTTCGGATGGTGTTAACAAGTTTACTTTTTTTATTTCGGGCGATACATTGTTTTTGTAAATACTTTTAAATGTTTCACTAAAATATTGCTCCCCCTTTAACAAAGCTCGAATAGCAGCATGTATTTCACTAAAAGGTTCGTCTTTTAGTAGATAGCCATCAATATTTAGTTTGGAAGCTTGTAAAATAAAACTTCGTTCTTTGTGGTAGGTAAGTGCAATGAATTTTGTTTTCACGCCTTCGGCTCGAGCTTTTTGTATAATATCAAAACCCCATAATAAGGGCATTTCCAAATCCAATATGGCTATATCTGGTTGTTGACTTACAATTCGTTCTAAGGCAATTGCTCCATTGTCTACTTTTTCAATAATATTATAGCCAAATTCGCTTAGCTCTTGTTCTAGTCCGTTTAGTAAAAGAGGATGGTCATCGGCAATAAGTATGGAAACGTTTTTATTCATTGATTATTGGAATTGTTGCTCGTACAATTGTTCCTTCGCCCTCTGAAGATTTTAGTTCAAATGTACCATTTAATATATTAATACGTTCTTTTAGGGTATCGATACCTAGGCTGTTTGTATTCCTTGTTGTGTCAAATCCTTTTCCATTATCCGCTATTCGGAGTGTGATAAAATTTTGCATGCAAAAAATGTCCACTTCTGCTGCGGTGCAGTTAGCATGCTTGATAATATTATTTAAACTTTCTTGTACGAAGCGATAAAGATTTAACTCATTGTCTGAAGAAAGAATACCATCAATGGATTCTATTTCTACGGTAAATAGTATATTTGTTAAGCCATCTGCTCTATTTACCAAATCTTGCAAAGCTTGTGTGAGACCAACGTTTTTTAAAGCTACTGGATGCAAAGCACGAGTTATGTTTCGCATTTCTTCTAGCAATTCTCCTGTCATTTGCGAAAAAGACTCAATCCGTTCATTTTGTGCCTTTCGTTTTAATAAAATAAGTTGTTGGCCTATGCCATCATGTAAATCTTTCGCCAATCGCTTACGCTCTTCTTCTTGACCAAGAATTAAGTTTTTGGATAACTGCGATTGCAATTTATTTTTTTGTTTTAGTTGATAATACATGTAGTAAAGTAGTGAACCTAATCCGCCAAGCAGTAAACACAGAAACCACCACTGCTTATAAAATATTCGTTCTGCAATTATTTCTAGTCTAATAGTTTTACCTAATTTTCCTCGAAGTACATTCATTGCTTCAATTTCCAATTCATACGTACCTGGAGAAAGATTAATTAATTGAATTTCATTTTGATGCGATGGTTGTAGCCACTCTTTTTTGTTTAGTCTATATTGAAATTTGATTTCATTATGGTTTACAATTTCTAACATACCAACATGTATCCGCAAGCTGTTGTGTAAGGATGGAAGAACAACTTTTTTAGTACTGTCTAATGCATTTAAAGAATAAATTGTTTGTACTTGTTTTGCTTTTTTTTTGTATGAAGTAATTGCAAGAATTCGTGGATATAAATCCTGATTGTTTTTAGAAAGTAGTTGAGGGGTAAAAATATTGAGGCCTTTGATAGTGCCAACCACAAAATCACCTTCATTGGTCTGGAAAGCACTATGTCTATTACATTCATAATGGGATAAACCATCTTCTTGTCCAAAGCGTGTAGCTTGTTTATAGAAAGGATTAAAACATACTATACCCGCAAAGGTATTGAGCCAAATTTGTTTTTGCCTATCAATGAGGACACTTGCTATGCTTGCCTTCTTTTCATCTCGATACAATAGCCTAAACGACCCATTTTCTTCGTTGTACTGATATAGGTTTCCATTTTTGGAACCAACCAACAACCCATAATCCGAGGTAAAATCAACCGATAATAAATCCTCATCGTTGTTTGGAGCTATCATATTTAGCTTATCATTTTTATATATAAGTAAACCTTTATTGCACGCAGCATATAGTGTATGATTATCACGAGTAATATCCAAAACATATAAAGTATCAGTAGCTGACAAAATTTTATTTTGCATCACTTTCTTATCAAAGCGCATAAGATTGTGTAAATTTGTACCGTAATAAATGTATTTATCATCACTGGTCATACACTCAACAGGGTAATAAATAGTAGGGAAAACAGAACCATTTTGTTTGTTTATTTTAACAATACCATCTTCATAATTGCTCCAATAAAATTGACCATCATTAAAAATAGCCCTGTTGGATGATAAAATTATTGGCTTACCATTTAGCCATGTATTAAAAGGTATAACTTCATCTGTGAGTGTATTAATACGATACCAACCATTCGCTTCTGTAGCCACCAATAAACCGTGCTTAGACTCTTGAAGAATGCCTCGAATGCTATAGTTTTCGAGATAGGTTTTAACATTGTTATTTGCAAAAAATAGATGTTCTAATTGGTCACCATTTGCTATAACTAGTTCCCTATTTAGATTGCGCGAGGCAACAGAAGCATCGAGTTGTAAATGTAGTGAATCATAAATGGGAGTGGGATTATTATTTAAAATACGTCTGGCTATTATATTCTGATTCTTACTAAAGTATTCGAAACGATTGCCCTTATTATCTTGAACAAAGAAATCATAATTCAAGGCGTTAGACTTTGGTATTGGAACCAATTCCAAAATTTCTTCATCAAAAGTGTATTGCGACGGAAGGTCTGCTAGGTTTAATATCAGAATCTTTTCACTACGATACCAACTATTTATTAGCAGCTTTTTATTGGGACTACTTTTCAAAGCTAATTGCTTAACGAATTGTCCATTTTTATTAAAGCATAAGATCCCACTGCGAGAATTATTAATTAAAAAATGATTTTTATATTCTACCAAATTTTTAAAATGTAGTGTTTTTTCACCTTCATAAGCCACATTTCCATAAGGAGTTATCTTGGCATCGGGTGACATTTTATATATAATGACTTGATCTCTTTTTTGAGAGAAAAAGAGAATATCATTCCCCATATTAAAAACTTGTAGCACGCTACAGTCGCGAACTACTTCTTGTGCTTGAGATAGCTTACTGATCTTCAAATTTTTGGGATTCAGTTCGTATATCGTAAATTGATCATTACAATATCCACCCAAAATCAATTTATTTTGATTCGTTTTTAGAAATAAGAAATGTAGCGGTCCTTTATGATTAGTAAATGGCAATTTGACATCGTGTAAAGATTGTCCATCGTATCGCTGCATAACAAAGCGTCGCGTTGAAAGTTTGAACTCTTCTGCATTAGAGGCTATTCCCACCATCCATAACCACCCATCATCATCGTACACCATACCATGCATGTTTGATATCTTGTAGCCATCTTGAATGGAATAGCTTCGTTTATCCATAATTGTTTGTGTTAGCCCAATTTTTACAAGGCATAAGCACATTAGCAAAACAAACATTATTGGTCTCATGGATAGTGGCGATTCAGTTTACTGTAAATATAATCGATGAATACTTCATCTGATGTGTTTATTCATTTTCTATTGATTGTTTTTTAGCATTCACACTATTTGCAATTTTAAACAAGTCCAACGCTATTTAATAACCTCACAATGATATATGGCGTTATTATGCCATTATGATTTGTGTCGGAGACAAAATCCTATCCTGTAGTTTACGGGAGTATATGCCCATTCGATAGATGTTTTCCATTGTATGGAGATTACATATATTTTTTTGGTATTATACCAATCTTAAATTGGGTTCAGACCAATTTTTAGAGTGGTATAACCCGATATTCTCCTAACGCATACGGGATTTAGAGCATTTTTTGGGTCTGTTACAATAGTATAATCGGGATAAAAGATAAAAAAAGAGGCTGTTCAAAGAATATGAACAGCCTCACTAAATATTTGTTTACTATCTATTTATTGTACCATCATCTTGTCTACAAAATAGACTTGATTATTAATTTTAACAGCTACAAAATAGATACCACTAGCTACATCTGGAATTTGAAATTGATTATTTTGCAAAGTTGCTTCATGCACTATTTTCCCAAATTGATTATACAAAATTACTTGAGAGGCTTGGCTCTCTAATCCAAGTAGAGTAACAGTTGCATTTTGTTTAGTTATAGATGGGAATAAAGAATATGTATTTGCATATTGCGTATTAATAATTCTTTTTACATTGGTATACTCTTTTGTATCATTTTGATATTGAGCATATATTCTATAGTAAATAAAATGGGAAGTATATTTAGTAGCATCAAGGTATTCATACCCCGACTGATTTGCTTCTAATTGAGCTAATTTTTCAAAAGATTTTCCGTCTTTACTTACTTCTATAACATATGAAGAAATATCTTTTTGATTTTCATTTTTCCAAGTGATTGTGTTTCCTGTTTTAGAACTCAAAACATCAAAAACAAAATCTTGAAGTGGCAATACAACCGAAACCGAAGAAGCAAAATTCCACTGATCGCCCGAATTACCATTAAGTAGATTTACCGCATTGCCTGCCCCTACTAATTGTAAAGGCGTATTCCCGGATGCAGGTGCCGTCCAATTCACAAACCACTCTGTTACAGCCGGACCTGTACCGCTTGAAGCTTTAGGCGTAGTATGCATTGCATAGTTTCCTGCAATTTGTACGCCCGATGAGTTTAAAGACAAGGCTCCAATGTTAGAGTTGATGATAAAACCAGCAGCAGGCATATTAGTAAAACTATATACAGATACTTTGATAGGATAGGTCTGTCCATTTACATAGTTTAAATTGCCTGAATTAAAATCTATGGATACAACTGTATTACCGCTTGAGGCACCATGACAAGTACAGCCACCAGTAGCAGCCGAAGTTGGCGGACCTGTGCTATAAGAAGAATTAGTAACATAGATAATTCCCAAAAGAGACGAAATAAAGAATAAAGAAAGTAATTTTTGTTTCATGAGAAAGGATTTTAAAGCAAATTAATACATATTACTTGTTTAAACAAATAATACATATAATTTTTTAAATATTGTTGAGTGAATTGATAAAAATTATATAGCTAAAAATATTTTGATACATTTGCCCATTATACATTTTATATGAAAATAGAAATCACAGGAGGTGACCTGACGCTAAGGGAATTTTACAATATAGTTTATGAATATAATGAAGTACAACTTAATAAAAATGCATTATCTGAAATAGACAAGTGTCACAAATTTTTAGTTGACTACAGCAATAAAAAATTAATTTATGGTATCAATACGGGCTTTGGTCCTATGGCACAATACCGTATAATGAATGAAGACCGTTTAAAATTGCAATTTAATTTAATCAGGAGTCATGCTAGTGGATGTGGCGAAATACTACCCGAGCATTTTTTGAGAGCTACTTTATTAGCACGGCTTTCAAGTCTTATGAAAGCAAAATCAGGAATACATAGAGATACAGTCGAATTATTACGCGACTTTATCAACCACAACATTTTACCTCAAATATTTACGCACGGTGGTGTAGGTGCCAGCGGTGATTTAGTGCAATTGGCTCATGTAGCACTTTGTCTTATAGGCGATGGTGAGGTAGTTTATAAAGGAAAATTACAAGCAACCAAAAAAGTTTTGCAAGCTGCCAAATTAAAACCACTTACTATTTATTTACGTGAAGGTATTTCACTCATGAATGGCACTTCTTGCATGACGGGTATTGGTATGATTAATACAGTATTAGCCTATCGTGCTACTAAGTGGTGCTTATTAATGAGTGCTATGGTAAACGAAATTTCAGAAGCCTACGATGATCATATTTCAAAAGAATTGAATCAAGTAAAACCGCATCATGGACAGCAACAAGTTGCAACTGCTATGCGCAAAATATTGCGTGGTAGTAAAATGCTTAAAAACAGACACGAACACCTTTATGATAAAGAAGTGCTAGCTAAAGTATTAGATGAAAAAGTACAAGAATATTATAGCTCAAGATGTATTCCACAAATAGTTGGTCCTATATGGGATACTATAGCTTTTACAGAAAAAATATTAACAGAAGAAATAAATTCTGTCAATGATAATCCTATTATAGATTATCAAAATGGCAATATATATCATGGTGGCAATTTTCATGGAGACTATGTTGGTTTAGAAATGGATAAATTAAAAATTGCTATTACCAAATTATCTATGTTGGCCGAACGACAGTTAAATTATTTATTGAATCATAATTTGAATGGTAAATTATCTCCATTTATTAATCTTGGAAGACTTGGTTTAAACTTTGGCATGCAAGGCATGCAATATACCGCTACTTCTACTACTGCCGAAAACCAAACCTTAAGCAACCCTATGTATATACATAGTATTCCTAACAACAATGACAATCAAGACATAGTAAGTATGGGAAGCAATGCAGCTATACTTTGTAATAAAGTTATTGAAAATACTTTCGATGTTTTTGCTGTGCACCTTATTGCTATTTGTCAGGCTATAGACTATAGAGGTATACAAAGCAAATTGGCTCCAATTACAAAAAGTGTTTACGATACAGCTCGAAAACTATGCCCTAAATTTTCAGAAGAAGATAAAGCACGATATCAAGAATTGGCTAAAGTAAGAAAATATATAAGCGAAACCGACCTATATTAGTTCAATAGTATTACCTTTTAGGAAATCTTCTACAGACATTCTTTTTTTACCTTCAAGTTGCACCTCGCCGAGCAATAACCATGCATCTTGACATGCAATTTTGATGAATGTTTTTTGATCACTATTTACTGTGCCAGGAGATGCCATTGTGTTACTTTCTAGTATAGAAGCACTATATATTTTTAATCTTTTTTGTTGCAAAAAAGTAAAAGCTGCTGGCATAGGAGAAAGGCCTCTTATTAAATTAAGAATTTTCAAAGCAGGCTGATTCCAATTTATCTCTGATATAGCTTTAGTTATTTTGGGAGCATGGTGTGTATTTTCAAGTGCTAGCTGAGGAATTTCGGTTATCGTGTTTGCTTCAATTTCTTTTAAGGTTTCTATCAACAAATTAGCGCCTTCGTACATTAGTTTAGTATACATAGAACCCACATTGTCTTCAGGCAATATGGCAACTTCTTTTTGTTTCAATATATGACCTGTATCTATTTCATGTTGTAATTTAAAAGTTGTGACGCCTGTTATTTTCTCTCCATGTATGATGGCCCAATGTATTGGGGCTGCACCTCTATAATTGGGCAATAAGGATGCATGCACATTGATACTTCCAAGAGGTGGCATATTCCATACCACTTCAGGAAGCATTCTAAATGCCACTACTACAAACAAATCCGCCTGCAACTGATTTAAAGATGAAATAAATAATGGATCACGCAATTTTTCAGGCTGAAGTACGAGTAATTGATGCTCTATAGCACATTTTTTTACATCCGATATTTGCAATTGCATACCTCTACCAGCGGGTTTATCTGGAGCTGTTACCACCGCCAACACTTTGTGTTGATTAGCCAATAAGGCTTCTAAACTAGCTACAGCAAAATCGGGCGTTCCAAAAAAAACTATCTTCATATCTCTTATTTACCAAATACGTACTCGATTCATTGAATCTACATACAAAGCATGAGAAGGCGTTACTTGAAAGGCATTATACCATTCATCGCAATTACTCATCGGTGAATTAACCCTCAAAAATATAGGAGCATGCACATCGGTCAATAATTGTGCTTTTAACTTTTCATCGGTTCTTGTTTGCATCCATCCATAAGCAAATCCCATAAAGTAGCGCTGCAAAGGCGTGTAGCCAGCTATCTTTTTTCCTTCTTGAAATTGTTTTGTCTTTTTAAATGCATCCAAAGCAATCACAAGTCCACCCAAATCTGCAATATTTTCGCCTAAGGTAGCCTCACCATTGGGGTGCAAATTGCCTAACACCGTATATGAATTAAATTGTTTCACCAATTTATCTGCTCTCTCTTTAAACTTTTTTTCATCTTCCATACTCCACCAATTTTCTAAATTACCTTTATCATCAAATTGTCTTCCTTCGTCGTCAAAGCCATGTGTAAGCTCATGCCCAATTGTAGATGCTCCCACATAGCCATATATTACAGCATCATCTACTTCATCATCGGCATAACCAGGACATGTAAAAATGGCTGCTGGCAATACAATTTCGTTGTTTGAAGGGTTATAGTAGGCATTATATGTTTGTGGTGTCATACCCCACTCTGTTCTATCTACAGGTTTGTTTAGCTTATTGATTTCATAATTAAAGTGCCACGTAGAAGATGCTATTACATTTTGACAGTATGAAGCTCTTGAAATATCCATTGCAGAATAATCTTTCCAAGTATTTGGGTAACCTACTTTTTTTGTAATAGCATTTAATTTTTTAATAGCTTTTTGTTTTGTTGAATCACTCATCCAACTAAGTTGTTGTATATGATTGCGATAACTCTCTACAATTTCTTCGGTAAGTTTCTCATATCTTTTTTTTGTTTTTTCAGGAAAATATTCTTTTACAAAAAGCTGACCCAAGGCATCACCCAAGGCATTTTCTTGAGTATTCAATACTCGTTTCCAACGTGGCTTTTGTTCTTTTTGTCCATTTAATATACGACTATAAAAATTAAAATTTTCTTTATTGTAGGCTTCATTCAAATAGTTAGAAAAAGTAGAAATAACATGCCATGTTAAATAGTCCTTCCATACTTCTACAGAACTTGTAGCAAGTAATTGTTGAGCCGTTTCTAAAAATTTGGGTTGACAAATAATAATAGAGTCAGCAGATACATTCCATTGTTTTAACATATCCCTCCATTGCATTTTGGGATACTCAGCTTCTGTTTTATTAACGTGCCATTTATTATAATTTGCATAGGGGTCTCTAAGCGCAGCAAGTTGTTTATGCGATGATGCTAATAGCTTTTCAAAAGCATATACACCTTTGGCTTGGCTTATAGCATGACTACTGTCTTGGTGCAGCAAGTAAAACATCTTTTGTATATGTTGTTGATACTGATTTCTAATATTGTTTGTATTAGAATCTGTATTAAAATAATAATCTCTATCTGGCAAGCCTAAACCGCCCTGTGAAATATACAATCTGTTTTTTTCACTATTCTTCATATCCTGACCCACATACATACTAAATAATGAGTTTACACCAATTTGTTGTAACCATGCTATGCAATGCATAATATCATTTGAATTTTTTATAGCATGTATTGAATCTAAAATAATTTGAATAGGTGCTATACCTTGTTTTTCTATAGACATAGAATCCATACCAGCAGAAAAAAAATCTCCAATTAGCTGCATAGGAGTTCCCTTGTTTGCATTTGATTTGGTAGCAGCCTCACTGATAGTCAAAATTCGAGCATAATTTTCATCATCTACTAAATTAAAAATGCCCCAACCTGTTTCATTGCCAGGTATCGGATTTTTCTTAATCCAAGCACCATTGGCAAAAGCAAAAAAATCATTGCCAGGATGTACTGTTGTATCAATATGATTTTCAAGAATATCTTCAGAAGCTATTTGGACTGTAGAATTTGGGGTATCTTTGCATGAGATTAAAAGTGATGCAACAAATACATAAATAAGTAAGGTTCTAATTTGCATTGTAAAAATAAATAAGTCACAAAAATAATGGATAAAACAAGCTTTCAAAATGAATTTATTTAATAAGCAACAAAATCAAAAGATAGACGACACATTAAAAATAAAATTATTATTTGAAACAAGCGAACAAGCGCTTTCCAAACATAAAAACTTATTCCTTAGTAAAAGCCTTGATTTTGTTTTTGAATACCTTTTTTATCTGTGTGGTTTAGCCTGTTTTGTATTTATGTTTTTAATGACTCGTATATTTCCCTTTTATGTATTGTCCGAAATAGAGCTATCCAAACATGTAATTTCAACGTTTAGTAATCAAGGAGATGTAGAATTGTTTTGTTTTGCTGTAAAAGCTATGGTAGGGCTTATAGGCATATTATTTATTATGTTAGGTTTTTCATACCAAAAAGCTCGAAAACTTAAAGACATACTCACTACTTCAAGACAAGCTTTAACTACAATTAAAAAAGAGTTAGAAACACCTTATCAAAATTTGCCACAAGCACATCAGACTGAAAGTAATTCTGATGTGCTTACCAGAATAGAACCTAAAGAATTTAATGAGTTGCCCTAACGTCTTCAGACAAGCTCTTTTTTTAAATCTATAATTCCACTATATTTGCCACAAACAAATAGCACGTTGAAGACTATCCTTGATAAGCAAAAATTCCAAATAGTAATAGAAAGACTTGCTCATCAATTAATTGAAAACCACATCGATTTTTCAGATTCTGTTATCATTGGCATACAGCCAAGAGGGGTCTTATTAGCTCAGCGTATAGTTACTCATATAGAATCTATACTCAATAAAACTATCCCATACGGTCAGCTTGATATAACATTTTATCGCGATGATTTTCATAAATCTTCAGACCAGCTACCCATACCAATGGAAACTCAGATTAATTTTTCTTTCAACGAAAAAAAAGTAATCTTGATAGATGATGTATTATTTACAGGTCGCACAATACGCTGTGCATTTGATGCCTTACTCGATTTCGGAAGGCCTTCTAAAGTAGAATTATTAACTTTAATTGATAGACGATTTAGAAGAGAATTTCCTATTCAGGCAGACTATGTAGGACTTACTATAGACTCATTAATTCATCAAAAAGTAAAAGTAAATTGGCAAGAACAAGTTGAAAAAGACGAAGTCATACTATTTGATAAAAAATAAAAAAAAATTATGTCGTTGAGTACGAAACATCTTCTTGGAATAAAAAATATAAGCAAAGAAGATATACTATTGATATGCAAAACTGCAGAACAATTTAAAGAAGTACTTAGCCGTCCAATTAAAAAAGTTCCATCTCTTAGAGACACTACCATTGTAAATTTATTTTATGAAAATTCTACTCGTACACGCATTTCTTTTGAATTAGCCGAAAAACGATTGGGTGCAGACACCATAAATTTTAGTACTTCAGGCTCTAGTGTTTCAAAAGGCGAAACCCTAATAGATACTGTCAAAAATATATTATCTATGAAGGTAGATGCAGTAGTGATGCGGCATAGTGCTAGTGGAGCACCACACTTCTTAGCACAGCATATAGACGTACCTATAGTCAACGCAGGCGATGGCACCAACGAACATCCTACCCAAGCCCTATTAGATGCCTATTCTATGATAGAAAAAGTGGGCTCGCTCAAAGGCAAAAAAGTAGCCATCATTGGCGACATCATGCATTCAAGAGTAGCATTAAGCAATATCTATTGTCTCAAAAAATTAGGTGCCGAAATATTAGTAGCAGGCCCTCCTACTCTTATACCAAAACACATTCAATCTCTTGGTGTACATACTTCATACAATACACAAGAAGCACTCCAATGGTGCGATATAGCCAATATACTCCGCATACAACTTGAACGTCAAAATGTCCCTCTTTTTTCTACACTCAGAGAATATGCTTTGCAATTTGGAGTAAACAAAACCATGTTGCAAAGCCTAAAGAAAGAAATCACAATACTACATCCAGGACCTATAAATAGAGGTGTAGAAATCACATCCGATGTAGCCGATAGCCAACATGCTATAATTCTTGACCAAGTAGAAAATGGAGTAGCCATACGCATGGCCGTACTGTATTTATTGGCTGGAAAAAAAGAATTCTAATCAAACCATTTTCAATTGTAATTTATCCGTATAAAATAGCCATTTATATGTAGCTTTGCCCTTCAAAACAGCTAAATAAAATGGGTCTATTTGATAAAATTTTTAAACGTAATAAAGAGCAAGAAGTAGCTAAAGAGACATTAGATAAAGGTTTAGAAAAAACAAAAACAGGTTTTTTTACAAAAATATCCAAAGCCATAGCTGGCAAATCTACAGTAGATGCCGAAGTGCTCGATGAACTAGAAGAAGCACTTATCATGAGTGATGTAGGCGTAAAAACAACCGTTGAGATAATTACTAAAATAGAACAACGAGTAGCCAAAGATAAATATATAGGCACCTCCGACCTGAATCAAATTTTGCAAGAAGAGATGATGAATATCCTAACAGATGCACCCTTTTTAGATTATCAAAAATTTGAATTGCCAGAAAATAAAAAACCCTATGTTATATTAGTAGTAGGTGTCAATGGAGTAGGCAAAACTACAACCATAGGCAAATTGGCCTACAACTATAAAAACGCTGGGAAAAATGTAGTTATGGGCGCAGCCGATACCTTTAGAGCTGCTGCTGTAGATCAACTAACTATTTGGAGTGAGCGTGTAGGTGTAGATATTGTAAAAAAAGAAATGGGCTCAGACCCAGCATCAGTAGCTTTTGATGCTACCAATAGTGCATTGGCCAAACAAGCCGATGTACTTATTATAGATACCGCAGGAAGACTTCATAATAAAATTTACTTAATGGATGAATTGAGTAAAATAAAACGCGTCATTCAAAAAGCTATACCAGATGCCCCACATGAAGTACTGTTAGTATTGGATGGTAGCACAGGACAAAATGCGCTTGAACAAGCCAAGCAATTTACGCAAGCTACCGATGTAACCTCTCTGGCTATAACAAAATTAGATGGCACTGCCAAAGGCGGTGTAGTACTTGCTATAGCTCATCAATTTAATATACCAGTAAAGTATATAGGAGTGGGTGAACAAATGCAAGACTTACAAATTTTTAATAAATACGAGTTTGTCGATAGCTTGTTTAGCTTAAAAAAATAATACTTTTCTTTTTTCTTTATAGAACAGCGTGCTAGCTATTTGGCACTTAGGTGCTCTTTGGTCTAATGCCAAAATAAATATTATATTCGCACATATCAAAAAATCGTATGTCTATTCAAAAAATATTAGTAGCCAATAGAGGCGAGATTGCATTGCGTGTAATGCGTACTGCAAAAAAAATGAATATCAAAACGGTAGCAGTTTATAGCGAAGCCGATAGCGAAATGCCATTTGTAAAATTTGCCGATGAAAAATACTGTATAGGACCTGCACCTTCAAATCAGTCATATCTTTTAGCCGATAAAATTTTGGAAGTTGCCAAAAAAAGTGGTGCCGATGCCATACACCCAGGCTATGGATTTTTGAGCGAAAATGCTTCATTTAGCGAAGCTTGCGAAAAAGAAAACATACTATTTATAGGCCCATCGCCTCGGTCTATCCGAATGATGGGCAGTAAAATTGAAGCCAAACAATCTGCTAAAAAATTTAATGTACCTATGGTACCTGGCACTGATAAACCTTTGGCCAATTTAAAAGAAGCAGAAGAGGTAGCAGCCAAAACAGGTTTCCCATTGTTAATTAAAGCAAGCGCTGGTGGTGGTGGCAAAGGGATGCGCATAGTACATGAAGCCAGCGAATTAGAAGAACAGCTAGCAATGGCAAAAAGCGAAGCGTTGAATTCTTTTGGGGACGATAGTGTATTTATTGAAAAATATATTGCCAGCCCCAAACATATAGAAATACAAATATTGGCCGATAAACAAGGTCATGCAGTTTACTTATTTGAACGAGAATGCTCCATACAAAGGAGACACCAAAAACTTATCGAAGAAGCTCCATCATCGTGCTTAAATGAATCTATTCGTAAGGCTATGGGCGAATGCGCTGTGAATGTGGCTATGGCATGCGATTATTATGGTGCTGGCACTGTAGAGTTTCTTGTAGATGAACAATTGAATTACTATTTTCTCGAAATGAATACGCGTCTGCAAGTAGAACATTGTGTTACAGAAATGATAACTGGCATTGATTTAGTTGAACAACAAATTAGAGTGGCTAACAATGAGAAACTTTCTTTTACGCAAGATGATTTAAAAATCAATGGACATGCTATAGAGCTACGCATTTGCGCAGAAGACCCCATGAACAATTTTATGCCCGATATGGGCACACTCAAAGTGTATGACAGACCTCAAGCAGAATGGATACGAATAGATGACGGCTATGAACAGGGCTTGGAAATTCCAATATATTACGATCCTATGATAGGAAAATTAATTGTTTGGGGAGCCACCAGAGATGAAGCTATAGCTCGTATGGATGAGGCTATTTTGAAATTTAAAATTATTGGTATTGAAACAACCTTGTCATTTGGCAAATGGGCTATACATCAAGAAGCTTTTACGAAACGAAATTATGATACTCATTTTATTGCTAACTATTTTTCTACAGATGCTTTATCGCATACCAATGAAGAGGAAAAAGAATTGGCTGCTTTGAGCGCCTATTTTATTTATAAAGAAGAAACTAAACCTATGCAAGCTATACAGAAACCACAAAATGCATGGAGAAATAGACAATAATAATCTATTGTTTTAAAATCATTTAAAACAAAAAATTGTCTTATCATTACTTATCCTTTTCTTGAAATTTTGTGCGCTTACTGCCTGTATACATTTCATATTTTACAAGGCGAGCTTCCAGAGCTCCATTATAACACATAATTTTTCTGGATGGCTTTAGGCCTACATGCTTTAATGCATCCAAATTAGCTGTGATGAGCCATGCGTGAGAATTGGGGTAGTTTTTTTTTAATGTATTTCCAATGCTTGCATAAAAAATTTCAGTGTCAACTTCTAAACGTTCATCATAAGGTGGATTAAAAAGCATAAATAATGGCTCTTCACTTATTTTTTTACTATCAAAAAAATCTTGTTGTTCTAATTTAATAAATTCATGCAAACCAGCATTTTCAATATTTTGATTAGCAAATTCCAACACTTTCTTATTAATTTCAAAACCATTCATTTTGAAAGCAAACTCCCGTGTCTTTTTCAATAATATTTCTTTCATTTTTTCAAACAAAGTCTCATCCCAACATGGCCAATCCATACATGCAAAATAGTTTCTGTGTATATTGGCAGGAATATGGCATGCTATCATAGCAGCTTCTATGAGTATAGTAGCACTACCACACATAGGGTCCAAAAAATCCGATTGGCCACGCCAACCGGCATGCATTAAAAGGCCCGCAGCTAATACTTCATTGATAGGTGCTTGCCCAGTGGCTAATCGATACCCTCTCTGATGCAAACTCTCGCCAGAGCTATCTAAAGATACTGTGCATTGTTCTTGTGCGATGTGTATATTGATTCGAATATCGGGCCTTTCAATATCTACATTGGGTCTTTCTTTTGTTTTTTCAACAAAAAAATCAGCAATTGCATCTTTAGATTTCAGTGCTACATATTTTGAATGATTAAAGTAATCAGAAAAAACCGTAGCATCTATTGCAAAGGTATTTTCGATACTGAGATAGGAAGTCCAATCAATTTTTTTAATACCATCATAAAGCATTTGTTCGTTTCTGACAAGAAAGGTATGTATGGGTTTTAAAATTTTTATTGCTGTTCTGCATCCCAAATTAGCTTTATACATCATTCCATTATCTCCTTCAAAACGCACTACGCGTGTACCTTTTTCAATATGCAAAGCGCCAAGCCCTGCAAGCTCTGTTGCTAACAAATCTTCAAAACCATACAAGGTTTTTGCAACCAACTTAAAATTTTTTCCCATATCATGCAAGTTACAAAGAAGCGCGTTGAGAAAAGCAAAAAAAGTATTTTTGTAATTTGTATCAAGAACCTGAAACAAAACTTACATTTGAAAACCATGGTCCTTGATTTAAAAGGACTTAAAAAAAAGATATAAATTGAAATAAATATTCCTAAAAATGAAAAAAATTGACATCCACACACACATCATGCCTGAACATATGCCCAATTGGTTTCAAAAATTTGGCTATGGCGAGTTTATACATTTAGAACATCATAAACCCTGCTGCGCCAAGATGATAAAAGGAGATACATTTTTTAGAGAGATAGAAAGTAATTGTTGGGAGCCCAAAGACCGAATTTTGGATATGCAAAAAACGGATGTTGATGTTCAAGTATTATCTACTATACCTGTACTTTTTAATTATTGGGCCAAACCAAAAGATGGATATGAAACATCACGTTTTTTGAACGACCATATTGCGTCTTGTGTTGAGCAACATCCTAATCATTTCATTGGTTTGGGTACAGTGCCTCTTCAGCATGTTGATTTTGCCATCAAAGAAATGGAAAGAGTAGTAAAAGATTTAAAAATGCCTGGCATCGAAATCGGAAGCAATGTCAATCAACTCAATTTGAACGATGAACAATTTCTACCTTTTTGGCAAGCGGCCGAAGAACTAAATTGTAGCATATTTATACACCCTTGGGAAATGATGGGTGAAAAAACCATGATGAAATATTGGTTGCCTTGGTTGGTAGGCATGCCAGGCGAAACCTCAAGAGCAATATGTAGCTTACTTTTGCTGGCATATTTGAAAATTTCCAACTTTAAAATTTGCATTTGCTCATAGTGGAGGCTCTTTTCCTGCAACGGTGGGTCGTGTAGAGCATGGGTGGAAAGTACGACCCGACTTATGTGCCATAGACTCTCAAACAAATCCTAAAAAATTTTTAGGTCATTTTTGGGTAGATAGCCTTGTGCATGACATGCATGCATTAGACTTATTAATGAATACTATAGGTAGTAAAAAAATATGTTGTGGCAGCGACTACCCTTTCCCACTTGGCGAAGAAATCCCCGGCGAACTCGTAGAAAACGCTTCGTATGCAGATGCAATAAAAGTAGATATACTTTGGAATAATGCTATGGAATGGTTGAAATAATACATTAATTTTTAAAAAAAAATATACTATGAAATTAGGCGCTTTTTCATTGAGCTTGTCAGTTAAAGACATTCATGCTTCAAAAACCTTTTATGAAAAAATGGGTTTTATTGTTTTCGGAGGAGACATTACAAAAAATTATCTCATCATGAAAAATGGAGATAGTTTGATCGGTCTTTTTCAAGGCATGTTCCCAAACAACATTATAACTTTTAATCCAGGATGGGATAGTAATGCACAAACGTTAGCTGAATTTGATGATATAAGAGAAATACAAAAAAAATTATTAGATGATGATGTTACATTATTATCAAAAGCAGATACAACTACATCGGGTCCTGCCAGTATCACTCTTGTAGACCCTGATGGCAACATGATACTCATAGACCAACATATCTAATAATTTTAGCATGCTCTATGCCGTAATAAAGTATTTATAGCACAAAAGAACAGAGTAAATTTTAGACTTTAGCCTATTGGAAAATGGTCAATGAAAGTGCAATACCGCAGCATTTTTTGTCGTAGACTATTTCTTATCACGCAGTTTGCGGGAGTATAAACCTCTACAGCTTTTTTGAGCAATTTGAGATACAAAAATCGATCTCTTATATTTTTAAATCTGTTCAATCTATATGATTTGATTTACTAAATCGAATATGATTTTTGCGAATGCAAATGCAGTGGATGAATTTTATATATACAAATAAAAGAGTGTGTCTAAAAAGGCTTTTGAACTGCTTGAGATTTATGTATTCGATAATTATTTTCGATACCTACTCGAAAAAAAAAGAGGCTGCCAATGCTTTTTGGACAGCCTCTTTCACGTTTTATGAAATTTATTATTTACTATCTATCAATACTGGGCGAACATATATTTCTCCATCAATATTAAGTTTAATCATGTAAGCTCCTGTAGCAAATCCTTGAATATTGATATCATGTATCATTTGACCAGCTCTTGCTTCGAGCGATTTATCATAGATTAATCTTCCTTGTAGATCATACAATGCAATACCCACTATAGCATTTTCTGAAGCTGTTTGTACTTTCACTGTGAACTTACCTTTGTTAGGATTAGGATAAACAGTGATGTCTGCATCTTTACCACAATGACAATCGCAATAAAGTTCTACATCATTTACAACAACTTCGCAATCACTACCTACTGGTCTAACCTTGATTTGATATAAACCATTGGAAAGGTATTCAAACACATTGCTTGTTTGGAATGCACCATCATTCAAGGCATATTCTAACTCATCACCAGAACCAACTAATGCATTGATAGTAATTTTTCCAGAGTCTATACTACCCATACAAACAGTGTCTATACTGGCGATAATAGGATTATCAAAAATATGAACATCTAATAGTATAGCTTCCGAAGCACAACCGTTATCGAGTCTTTGTACTTTATAAGTACCACTCATACCCAATTCTGAAGGTGTACGAATTATTACTTCTCCATTAGCGGTATAGTTATTGGTCATATCTGTCCATAAATAGGTACTGCCCAAAGTGCCAGTTGCAGTTAGAACTAAATCTTCGCCTACACATACTGGATTATTATAAGAAGCACTTGTTGGTGGATCTACATGCAATCCAGCCTGTACTGTTTCTGTAATTGTATTTTGCGCATTAGGGCAAGTTTGATCGGCTACAAATATGGTATAAACACCAGGAGCTAACCATTTGAATGTATTGTTTCCAGTACTTGCAGCACAATTAATAAACAATCCATCACATACTGTATAGTTTCCACTACCTCCACTTACATCTATTGTAATTTCACCATTGGCGTGCCCTTCGCAGTTTTCATCTACTACAGAAGCGGTTACTGTCAATATAGGTGCTGGAGCAATATCTACTAGTACGCTATCGATTTTTGTGGTACAACCATTTCCAGTCGCTGTAGCAAAATAGTACCCAGATAAAAATTCTGTTACACCGTTTACAACACCTACACTACTGTCCGAATAGAAAGCTCCTTTTCCTGTCCAAATAATCGGAGTAGGACTTGAACTTGTAAGAATTAATGTATCTCCCCAACAATAGCTAGCTTGATTCAACGTGATACTTGGAGTTTCTAAACTATCTACTAAATAAATAAGTATTGATTCAGAAACTGGGGTACAAGGACCTGCTCCATCGGGATCATCTGTTGTAACTACAAGATTAACTTGACCAGTAGCTAAATCAGAAGCACTTGGCGTATAAACCGAAGCTAACGGACTTGCACCAGAAGCAATGGTGAATGTACCGCTTCCTGTGGAGCTCCAAGTAGCATTACCTACATTTGTAAATGCAGTACTTACTGGAATAGGAGTTAATCCGCATGAAGTAAGAGGAGCATCTATTGTTATTTCTGGACTATTAGGACATGCACAGTTAGGAACGTATATAGGCAACGTTGTTTCACAATTGCTTGTTCCATTCATTACATGCACTACATAGTTTCCTTGTGTAATACCCGTAAATTCATTTGAGGATTGATAAACCGAACCATCTAATGAGTATGTCAAAGAGCCTGTGCCAGTTGTTGCAGAAACAGTAACATTGGCTGTAGTTCCAAAACAATTTACTTGTACATGCGTTATTACTGGTTTTTCAAATACATCTACTGTAAAGCCTACTTGCGATGAAGCACAACCGTTTATATCTATAGCTTTTGCATAATAGTTACCACTCATAGACAAGGTTGCATTTTGTATAACCAAAGGATTTCCTGTTGCATTTAAATTAGTTGCAGCATTTACCCAAATGATATTAGTGGCTGGTGACACTACGGAACCACTAAGTACTAAATCTTCACCTGCGCAAGCAGTATAGTTAGATGATACTGTAGGTGGTGGTATCACTGCACCAGCAGGTACAACAACGGGATAGCTAAATACATTATTAGGACAAATTTGATCTACTACGGTTACCGTATAAGATCCAGGAGCTATCCATTGGAAGTTGGCTACAGAAGCATTTACACAGTTTGATAAATTGCCATTATAACAAATAGTATAATTTCCTGATCCGCCAGAAACATCTACATTGATTTGACCATTGGCATTGCCTAAACAAGCCTCTGGAATACCTATAACATTTACTGCTAAAGTTGGCGTTGGAACTACAGTTACTGCTATTGAACTCGTTGAACTTGGGGCCACATTAGTACAACCCAATATAGAAGCCGTAGCAGTATATGTTCCTGAATTACCTACCGTAGCGTTTGGATAAGCAATAGAATCGCCTGTACCTGTATAGCCCCCACTCCATGTGATAGTTCCTTCAGCACCGCTTGCTGTTACATACAGTAAACTGTTTTCACAAACTGGTGAATTAGAAGCTAATGTTGGAGCTACCGTTCCATTAAATAATTCCATATTATGAGAACACATAGCAGCCATACAAGGCCCAGCACCATCTGGATCATCGGTTGTAAACGTAATTACTACATTGCCTGCCAGCATATCTGCTGCAGATGGCGTATAGGTAGTAGCAAAAGGAGATGAACTTGAAGTATTTGTAGCAAAAGTCCCTGTACCAGAAGTAGTCCAAGTAGCGTTGCTTGCATTATCAAAATAACCTACTATATTAATTGGTGTATTAGCACATGTTTTTTCTGGTGCAACAATAGAATCTTTAGGCGGATTTGTACAAGCAAACGAAGCACTACAATTTACACAATGCCCTTCATAAAATTCTATACATGAACTTCCAGCTTCTTTAACTCCTACTATAAATGCAGATCCTGGTAATGTTGTCAAAACATTTGAAGTTTGGAAAGGCCCACCATTGATATTATATTCTAAATTTGTACCCGATGCATTTACAGTAACTTCACCCATATTACTTACACATGCAGTAGTTATGAAGTTGATTACTGGTTTAGCAGCACCATCTATCATTTCACTTACAGAAGCTGAAGTTGGGAATGTTGATAAATCTTGTGTAACACTATATAGACCCAAACAGTCGCTATTTAAATCTGATATAATAACACTAGATTGTCCAGAAACTGAATTGTCAATAGTAGCTGTACAAGTACCAGGAGTTGTCCAATTAAAAGTAGCTCCAGGTTCTCCATAAGCTGTCAAAACAATATTATCGCCAAAGCAATATTGACTATTAGGATAAGAAACTAAAGTAGGTGTAGGTAATAATACATCAACAGTTACTACAGACGTTTCTGTACAACCATTAGTGCCTGTAGCAGTAACGGTGTACGTTGTTGAAGGAACTGTAGGAGTAGCTGTTGGTTGTGCTATAGAAGCATTATCCAAACCTGTAGCTGGGTTCCAAGAATACGTAGTACCAACTATAGAAGCTGTACCAATTTGTACAGAACTACCTAAATAAATAGTTTGATTAGGACCTGCATCGGCTGTTGGAGGAGTATTATCTACTGTTACCAATACTGAATCTGTACAAAAACCATTTACGGTTAATGTATAATTAGTAGTAGAAGAAGGAGTAGCAATTGGCTGTGCAATATTTGCATTGTCCAAACCAGCAGCAGGAGTCCATACATAGGAAGCACCTGGCATTGCGGGAGTTCCTATCATACCTGATGGTGTATTGCAATCTAAAAATAATGCAATACCAGCATCTACATTACAAGGTATAAAACCTAAATCGAAGGTGTGATTATTTTCGCCCCAATTGCCAGTGGTAAATTGTATTTGAGGAATAGTTGCTACTAAGCTTGCATCATTATCACTTGCATCTAAGATACCAGTAACAGGTGCATTTGCAGTTGTTAAACTATGCAAATCTAAATTGCCTATACCAATACCGCCTGACCAATCTGATGCAGCTACTTGTACTAAATATGTTTTGAAAGGTTGTAAGCCAGCTTGATTTCCAAGTGTATTACAATCGCCATCAATTACGTTAGAAACGTTGAAATACCATTGTCCAAAACCATTTGTAGTAGTTGAAGCTATAGCAGCGCCATCAGGTATCATATCATTATCAAAATCACAAAACAATTCTAAAGTAACACCAGAAATACCGGTTTCTCCTGCATCTTGAATACCATTCATGTTGGCATCAGTCCAAACAAGATTTCCTACTTCTATAGGTGGTTCAATACCCGCAATCTCAATATCTCCTAAGCCATTTGATTTGGCTGCAGCACCATCGTTACTTCCATACAATGTAGTTCTATTGGTAGCAGCACCATTATCAGAATTGAATCTTGCAGTACCGCCCGAAAAAGATGTGACAGGATCCATCAATGTAAAAATCAATGAACGGCTACCTGGCAATGTAGCTGCTGCACCTTGACTCGTTTCATGGTGATAATGATCGGGTGCAATATCTCCGTTAAAAAATTCGCCATTTCCTGGACCTTCTAAAGTGCCAACACCAGGCGATGCCAAAGGAATGCCGTTTGAACTATACGCTCCGTTACTTTCTAATAGAAATGAGCCTGTTGCACAAGATTTGCCTGCTATCAATATATCACCAGACACATCGTATCGAGAAACTAATGCTGAAGCAGAAGCGTTTAGATGTGTAAAATTATTATAACCATATTGATGCCCTCCTCTATCCATAAAGTCAATAATCAAATCGCCTCTATCTGAAAATTCTAAATTTGTAAGCATAGGACTTGACCATGCAAACTCTCCAAACCCATCTACGATAAAATTTGATGAATTATTTGACCAAGCATGCCACATATGTGCATTTACATTTGCATCCAATGTAGTAATAGCATATCCTTTTCTATAATTTAATGGTATAGTTAATATAGGACTTGCATTAAAAGTTAATGAACCTAATGGATTATCAATTTCAAATACATAGCCATATAAATTTGTTGCGCCTCCTATAGAATTTACACCACCATTTTCGCCAGATGCTACCGCACCTACATATAATTTATTTCTGTGGTAGGTAACAGCAAATGGTCTTAATACACCATTGGTAACAGCTACTGCAGGCATAGAATAGCTATTTACAGCTATCACTGATGTAGGGTTGTAGGCATTATCTAATTCTAAACGATATAATTTTTTATTATACAAATTCATTACAAATAAGAACTTCCCATCATCACTTATTTCAATATCACCAAGTCCTACCTTGCCAACTTGATCAAATGCCGCTGGGTCATAACAGTCTGCATCCATTGCGGCCGGAAGCCCTCTTTGAACGTTTGTGCCTATGACACCTAAACCTTCTGGCAATCCTGATTCAGAATCAATGGGACCATTGTAAGTAATAGTTGTTCCACCAGCAACTGTAAAAGAAGAACCACTACCATAAGCAACAGCTCCAGCTGCTGCTCTTGTTCTATGTCCATTGGCATCCATATCATAAAATGATGTAACATTAAATGAAGTAGCTGTTGGCTCTAACATATATATACCTCCAGAACCTAATGGGCCTAAACCCACTTGTCTTTTTAGAAATGCTGAAGTAAATATTTTTTTTGCTTGTTTACTATAGGTGCCTCCCCATACTGCACCCATAGCTGATTGAGGTATTGACTTAACATTACTTGGTACTGTTGCCGAATTATGATCGTAACCGATAAAACCTGCCTGAGCACCCGAGGTACCACCTCCTAATGGATCTCCATTGGTAAAAATAGGTACATATACTTGCGGATTTGTATTGGATACATAATCATCGGGCAAATGAATAGCATAATTTAAATTACTCATGTTTGCATTCACAAAACGAATATTATTACCATCTCCGCTAAACCCGGTATAATCTATACTTTGATCGACACATTGATTGCCACTTGGTATGACAAACTCTACCCTAACAGGAGTAGTAAAAGGCATAGAATAGGAACCATCGGCCCCTGTTACCGTAGTGGTCAACAAGGCATTTGATGCGTCGTAAGCATTAACAATGATACCTGGTACTCCCGGCTCATTATTAGGAGATGTTGTCTGTCTTGCACCATTTCCATTATAGTCTCTATAGGCAAATCCCGAAATCTGCGAATAAGAACTAAAACTAAAAAACAATAGCAAAAAACTTAGATAAATGTACTTCATAGATAAAATTTATTTTAGACCATAATCATGCAATAATCATACCTATTTTAATACTTTACATAACTATTTTTTTATATATTTATATTTTATATGTTTATCTAACTATATTTTTTCATATAAACAAAGGTATGATAATACATTAAATATTCTATAATATATTATTGTGTAAAAATATTTTTTGTAGTAAACGAAAAAAAAGCTAAAAAATACGTTTTATGACTTTAAGTTTTGATATACGTTTACCCGATTTTTTTAAAATAATGCCTTCTTGATCTATATAATCAACCGCCACTTCGCCATTACTTTCAGAAGCATGAATAATTTCGTTTTCATTGAGCATAATTCCTACATGATAGATATCGTACTCCGAGCTTTCAAAAAAAGCAAGATCACCAAATTCCACTTCTTGCATAAAATGAATAGTGTCTCCCATTTCAAATTGTTTTGAAGCTTGATGGGGTAAATGCATATTTAGACACTTAAAAAATATTTTTACCAAGCCAGAACAATCTATTCCAAACACAGATAAGGCACCCCAATGATATGGTACGCCAATAAACCCAAAAAGGATTTTTTGAAGAACTTGCATAGAGAGCCTACTGGTAATTTGACTTGCAAATGCACCCTTATCCACTTCGACTCCATTCAAACGGACGTCTTTTAACTGTGCTTGAGAAAGTTGTGAGCCAATAGGTAAATGAATCCCTTTGATAGTATCTTCTAACAGGCAGCCCGACTGAAAAATAATATGTGTATTATCTGGATAATTTCCTTTTACGAACTGTTCTTTCAAGGCAAAAAGGTCTCTATCATCATACGGAAGCTTCACTTTTATCAAGTAGCATCCACTTCATCTAAGATAATAATTTTTTCATTATACAACGCTTGTGTATAAAGCTCTCCTTTGTGAGAAGGAGCCAATCGGAGATTAGCATAAGAAACTTGAGAACGTAGAAACATATTTTGACAAAAATACTAAATCCATTGTAATGCAATCACTGAATGTTTTTTTACAAAAGAATTAAAAAACTAATAGCCATTGGATTCAAAAAAAACTTTATTTTCGTTAGCTATACAGCGTGCAAAAAAATCTAAACAACTTATTGGATGAAGAGTTAGTTAAAATGCATCGGGCATCAAAATCGCCTGAGATTATAGGCATTTTATATAAACGCTATGCTCATTTAATACTTGGTGTTTGTATAAAATATGTAAAAGATGCCGACCTTGCTAAAGATTTGGTCATGCAGATTTTTGAAAAATTACTAAATGATTTACACAAACACGATATTAGCTTTTTTAAAGCATGGCTTTATAGAGTAGCTCAAAATCATTGCTTAATGTATTTAAGAAGTAACAAGCACCTAACAAATTCTGATATAGAAATGGATGAAATAAATATGGAATTTGATGACCAAATACATCCTAAAGAAGAAAAAGAGCTACAATACAATAAAATGGAAAAGGCCTTAGACGCATTAAACACAGAACAAAAAAAATGTGTAACTTTATTCTACATTGAAGAAAAAAGCTATCAAGAGATAATAGAAATAACAGGCTATACCTATTTACAAGTTAAAAGCCACTTGCAAAATGGAAAAAGAAATCTAAAAATACTTATGGAAAGAACCTCTTTAAATGAATAAGCAAAGCATCATATGGAATCCTGGGAGCTGTTTAAGCAACAAACAACTTCAGCAATATCTTCATCAACAGATTGATAAAGATGAATTGCGTATGATTGAAATGCATATTACTGATTGCCCTTTATGCAGCGATGCTATAGATGCACTTATGGCTGTTCCTGATTCGCCACAACTTGTAGAATCCATTCATGATGCTATAGATAAAAAAGTAAAAACACTCCAAGCAGAAGAACAAAAAAAAGTAAAACCTCATTTAACAGTTACGAGTAAAAACATAAAAAAAGAAAAACAAAAAAACTATAAATGGATTTGGGCTGCTGCTTCACTATTCGTTTTTGCACTTGGTGCCTATTCTATATATTATACTGCATATACTCCTCAAACAAAAAATGAAACAGCACAAGTAAAAAACACGATAGAACAAAAAGAATACAATAGAAAAGATGAACCTTCATCTCAAGAATTAAGTACGTTGCAAGTGCCTATAGATTCTTTTGCAAGAGGAACAGAAAGCAAGCCTAAAGAAGCTGAAATTGCTACTAATACACAAATCGAAAAGAGCAAAATAGCTCCACCTATGCTAACAAGCAATAAAAATATTACAACGTTACCAAACCCAGAAAAAGTTACAACTTCAGTCACACAAAGAGATATTTCCGAACCAATAAAAGACGTATACACAGCCCCACCAACTGACAAAAGCGAAATTGCAGCTATACCCGAACCCAAAGCAAAAGAAATGAGCGCAGAAGAGGAACTAGTAAAAGAGCAAGTTGTGAGACAAGTAGAGGCCAAAAAACCTATTGAAAAATCAAGTTCAAATGGGTATGGATTGAGTAATAAATCAAAGAAAGCATTAACTACAAGCCCTGCAAGCAATCAGCTTAGCTACACACAAGAAATTGCTAGTAATAATGATAATGCTTCAAGCTACAATGAAATTCAAGGTCTGAGCAACAAACAACTTGGTCAACAATTTTTTGATGAACAAAACTACAGCCAAGCCGAAAAATATTTGGTAAAAGCTTTGCGCGAATCAAACCCAAAAGATCAATTGGAATTAGAACTGCTTTTGGCAAAATGCTATTTAAAACAAGGTAAAAACAAAAAAGCGACCAAGCTGTTAGAAAAATTGAAACAAACTGCCGAATACCAAAGCGAAGCAGAAAAGCTACTTTCAAAATAGTATCTACAAATTTTTATTTTTCTAAGAATGGTGCACCAAAAAAGAAATACAAAATACCCAAAACGATAAAGCCAGTAATAACTATTGTTAAAAACAAAATGGTTCTGCGCTGTGCTATAGTTACCGATTCCAGCTTATGCATTTCGCCTAATCTATTCACTGTAGTTTCCAATTTATTAAAAGCAGTTTCGCCTTTTATTACATAATCATAAGCACCATTGCGCATGCTTTCTAAGGCTATATTAATATTATCTTGAGCAGAAAACATAACAACTTTAGTACTTGGGTTTATAGATTTTATTTCTTTTAAAATTTCAATACCATTTTTAGCACTTGGATTATTAGCATTTAAATGATAATCCAAAACAACTATTTCTGGTTTTAAATTTTTTACTTCTGTCAAAGCACTTTCGCCGTCAGCAAAAACTTTTAATGTAAAAACATATCGCTCGCCCAAATAATCTTTAATCATTTCGGTTTGCACAGGGTCATCATCTATTATAAACATATGACGAGTATCTTCAAGCATGTAATTTTCGTTTGCCATGGGGTCTTATTTTTTTGCCAAAATACATCATTAGCACGAAATAAAGAAAAACATATATCATGTTTTTTGATGATTTACATTCTGTATTTTAAATTAAATAGCATGTAAATTTGTATTAAACAAAAATAAACAGACTATGAATTCTATTTTACTTCCTACCGACTTTTCTAACATGGCAGACAATGCACTCGACTATGCTATATCATTTGCAAAAGACTATACTTTTGATATACATTTATTACACACTATCATGTTGGGCACTATAGGTGTAGCTGCAAACTCTATTTATGTGGAAGATTCTACAGAACATTTGGAGCTTAAAGCGCAAGAAAAAATGAATGAAAAAATTGCTGCTCTTCAATCAAAATATCCTGAAATTAATTTTCATAGCAGTATAAAATTTGGCACTGTATTTAATAGTTTGGAAGAACTCTGCAACGAAGTGAAACCTATTTTAGTCATCATGGGTATTTCGGGCGATGGAAGCACCATTGATAAAATGATTGGCAGCAATGCCATACATGCTATGAAATTTTTAAATTGCCCTGTGCTTATAATACCCAAAAAGGGCCAATATCATACTATCCAAAAAATAGGCCTTGCTTGTGATTTAAAAAATGTATTAAATGCAATACCTATTGCACCTTTAAAAGCGTTTTCAAAATTATTTAATGCCAATGTTGAAGTATTGCATATAGATTATCACAATAAAAACTTTACCTCTCAAACACCAGTCGAACTAAAAAATGCTGAAGAATTATTTATAGATATTCCTCATACATTTCATTTTATAGAAGATAAAGATACCCAACATGCCATAGATCAATTTATAGATAGTGAGCAAATTGACATGATGATTACGATTCCAAAAAAATATTCTTTTTTTGAACAACTATTTCATAAAAGTGCTTCTAAAGAAATGGCTTATCATACTCATATTCCTTTATTGGCTTTGCATATGAGCTAAGTCAATGTACGCATTCGCATGGCTTGTGCTATGGCCAATGAGTTTTCATCGCCTCTTTTCACAAGCTCTTCTATAATTATTGCATAATTTTTGGTATCTCTATTTTGAGACAGTTTAAAAGCACTATATATGCTTTTAGCTTGTATTTCGTATGCTAGTAGGCCTTTCGATTCTTGTTCTATATAGGACTTATTATATTGATTAAAATCTATAGGATTTGTTTCGTGCTTTTCATGCTGATGAACTAAATCTTGCAAATGAGCAAGTGTTTCTAGCTCATCTAAAGGTCTTATATTACCATACACATGTATGGCAATATAATTCCAAGTAGATACATTTTCATGATCGTACCATGATGCTGAAATATAACTATGTGCACCCTGAAAAATTACTAAAACATCATTAGCTAAGGACCAATTTTTAGTTTGTGGATTTGCTTTGGAAACATGAAATTGCAAATGCAAATAATTTCCCTTCTTGAATACTACAAACGGTATGTGAGTAGCTACTGCTTGATTATTTTCAACGCTTATGATGATACCAAAATTAGCGTTGTGTATATGTGTAATTATTTCATCAATGTTTTCATTTCGGTATAATCTAGGTACGTACATTATGTCAAAAATACAGAAACAAAAATGCAAAAAACATTATCTCAATAAAATAAAATCGCCTTTGTACACGTATGATTTACCGCCTATTGAATAATTTATTATGTAAAAATAGGTATCTGTTTCACAAGCAACTCCTTTAAATTGGCCGTCCCATCCGGTTTCTATATCATCGGAGTAAAAAAGTTCTTGCCCCCATCTATTATATACTTGCATACTATTCATGTTAATATGATGATTGGCTGGAAAAAATCTAAATACATCATTTTTACCATCACCATTGGGGCTAAATGCATTGGGAACAACACCATTAGTAATATATATTTTTACAGAGTCATCTCCTTTGCATCCATTCTCATCGGTAACCTTTACATAGTAAGTAGTTTCTATTTGCTGAGGCAAAATAAGTGGATTCTTGATATTTAAGTCCGACAAACTTGGATCATAGCTCCATGTATATTGCAAACCACCACTTGCATTTAATTGATAAGGTTCTCCAATTCGAATAATATCGTCAGGGCCCGCATCGGCTACTACTCTTGGAAAAGCCTTAACATGCATATGTTTGGTAGCACTGCAGCCATATATATCTGTAATAACTACTTGATAATTCAAATCGGAAAATACGGTTATGATAGTATTGGGCAAATCAGGTGCAGAATTATTTATGACTGGTGTCCAATTATACGAAACCCCTCCAACAGCTAAAGCCTCGAAATGCTGTCCCCAACACAATGTAGTATCTTTAGGAAATACATCCATTTGACTGGTATCTCCAACTACAATATCTACGGTTACAACTGTTTTTTCAAAACATATATTAGGAATCGAATCTACTACTGTCAATGTTAATGTAGTAGCAGCGCCAGGTACAAGAACTGCAGAAGCAGTGTTATTAGGCCCTATCAACAAAGAAGCTGGTTCCCAACGATAAATCATGTTACTATTCAAATTTGAAACAACAGAAGGTATTTCAATTTGAACATTGGGATCACAGACTATTACATCACTTACTTGTACATTTGGCACTTGAGGGTTAAACACAAAAACCTCAAGAGAAGAAGAATCTTCGGTAACACAAGCTGTAGGATTAAATGCTTTTAATTTTACGGTATAAGTACCAGGCGCATTATATACATGTGGTGCAGGATATTGATCTGTACTTGTAGTGCCATCGCCAAAATCCCAAAGGTATGCAGTAGCATTGGTAGAAGTATTTAAAAATGCAATATTCGTAGGCATACAAACAGAGTCGTTTCCTACTACACCCAAGTCTATGCCAGCTTGCACACCCAACGCTTCAAAATCAAATTTAAAACTTGCTACATCCCAAGATGCGGCCTGATTTGTAGGACTATATGAGCCTGGCGATTGATACTGATTACTACTTATTGTACAAACTGATTGATATACTATTCCTTGAGGATCAAATCGGCTTGTACCACCATCTACATGGTCTCCAGAAGCTCCCATATAGGTAGCATATAATAAATTTTGCAAACCTCCCGACAAAACACAAAGCCAAAATCCTCCTGTTGTACTTTGATAAGCATTGGTGGTCAAAGGCATATCGCTACTGGCACTAAACCCTGAAAAATAAATATTGCCACACACATCATATAAAAATGCAGTTGGCACTAAACTAACTCCCGCCTTACCTACCACCGTAGATTTGATTCTTGTAGACAAGGTAGAATCTAAATGATCTATAAAGATATTAGCACCAGGATTTTGATATAAGCCTGGCGAAGTTGGGTAGGTGCCTCCATTTGTTTGCCCACATACATAAATATTATTTTGCTCATCTGCCTGTACTTTGAATGCGTGATCAAAAGAAGCATCACCCAAAAAGGTGCTATATACAACTGTTGAAAAATTAGAATCTAATATGCTTACAAAACCATCTGTAACACCCTGAAATGTATTAATTAAAACACCTGGCGTAACAGGAAATGCTGTACTTTTAGTACCCCCTACGGTGATATATTGTTTTTTATTATTTTCAACAATAGCAAAACAAGCATCATTTTCAGCACTACCAAAATAGGTACTGGCCAATAGGTTTGTACAAGTAGCATTTAATTTAAACATACAGCCATCTTGCATACCACCTAGCGTATTTTGAAAACATCCCGTAGTAATCGGGAAATTGGTAGAACTTGTACTACCAGCACAAACTATATTTTGAGATTTATCTATATACACTTCACCTCTATTTCCATCACCATAGTTGGGGCTTAATGCAAAAGTGTTGCTACCATCATCGGCACTACCACCTATATAAGTGGACCCAATAAGTGCAGTACCTGTATTATTAAAATGAGCTACATACATATCATCGTTTCCACCTAAAATATTTTGAAAACAACCCGCTGTCGTTGGCATATTAGATGATGATGTTGTACCAAATACAACCAGTTCATTATTATCGTTAACAACCATATTGTTTGGCACATCACCTAAACTTCCACCAAAATAAGTTGCATAAATAAGTGCACTGCCAGAAGGATTATACTTATTAATACCCGCATCTACCGAGCCACCAAAGGTAGATTGAAATGCACCAACAGTAGATGGCCATCCACCTCCAAAAGCTTCACCACCTGCATATAAACTACCTGAATTGTCGTAAGTAGCACTAAAACCATAGGTTGTAGTAGTGCATCCGCTATACGTAGCAAATACTAATACAGGGTCTATTATTAATGGTTTTGAAAGATCATAAGCATCTGGAAGTTCATAACTCAGAATATTATCTTGTAAATGAAAATGACAATTTACTTTTTGTATTACGCCATTGATTTCTTGGTAAGCAAAAGGTGCTAATTCTTGAAACTCATTGACTGTCGTTTTAATAAACAAGTTTCCATTGGGAAGTAATTTAGGTCTTACGCCATTAAATTGCAATTGAATTTGCTTAGGGTTAGCTTGAGGGCTAACAATAAAATCATATTTAAATTGATTTTCTTTAGTATAAAAAATTAAGTCTATTCCCTTATATAATTCTTGTAAATCGCTTTTTATACAAGGCCACATAAGATGCCCATTTGCTCGGGTCATTACCAATAAAGTAATTATGGTATTCGCTACACTTGTCACCAGGTATAATGCTTGGATTAGCATTGGCATTCAAAAAATTTAATTCGTAAGCATGTTGATGTATAATTTCTTGATAAGGATTTTTATTTTTATGACGAAGTTCATGTACTTTTTCTAAATCGGACAGCGAATGAAATGAATAAACTAAGCGATTTTTTGTTAAAAACAAGGCCCCACCTGGCAAATCTGCCTTATACAAAATTTGAGCATCCCATTGTTTTTTATTTTCTATAAATTGAACTTGGCCCGGATTCGCATATAATGCATTTCCTAAGTAAATAATAAGAAGTATGATAATGCTAAGTTTATTCATAAAAAATATATTTTTTATATATATTAAAGACGTAATTTTTTAAAAAATCGTTAGCTCAACACATTGACTTTATCTGATTCTAAGATGGCTAACACTTTATTCAATATACTTGTTTTATCGTAGCCACATTCCTTATGCAATTCTTCTGGTTTTCCGTGTTCTATTATTGTGTCTGGTATGCCAAGCATATGTACTTGAGGGTGATACTGATGTGAGGCAAAAAATTCTAAACATGCACTACCAAATCCACCTACTATGGTACCATCTTCTATGGTAATAATATGTTTAAATTGTGCTGCCACTTCGTGCAAAATAGCATGGTCTAAAGGTTTTACAAAACGCATATTGAAGTGTGCAGGATGTATCCCTTTCATAGCTAATTCTTTACAGGCTTCAACCACAAAATTGCCTGGATGCCCAATAGATAAAATAGCAATCTCTTCTCCTTTTTGTACTAACTCGCCTTTGCCAATGGCCAATTCACTAAAAGGTTTAATCCAATCTGGCATCACACCCTCTCCTCTTGGGTATCGAATTACAAAAGGAAGTTTGTTTTCATCTAACTGAGCTGTGTACATCATATTGCGTAGTTCTACTTCATTCATAGGTGCTGCAATAATCATGTTTGGAACACATCGCATATAGGCTATATCATAAGCACCATGGTGAGTAGGCCCGTCATCTCCCACTAGGCCAGCCCTATCAAGGCAAAATATAACAGGCAATTTTTGTATGGCTACATCATGTATAACCATATCATAGGCTCGCTGCATAAAGGATGAATAAATATTACAAAACACTTTCATGCCTTGTGTAGCAAGACCTGCACTTAGTGTAACTGCATGTTGTTCACAAATACCAACATCAAAAGCTCTATCTGGCATCTCTGCCATCATATATTTTAATGAACAGCCAGAAGGCATAGCAGGCGTTATACCCATTACTTTTTTATTGGCTTTGGCCAATTCAATGATTGTTTTTCCAAATACATCTTGATATTTTGGAGCTTGTGGTACGGAATAAGTGACTTTATTTATTTTACCTGTTACTTTATCAAAGGTGCCTGGTGCGTGCCACAGCGTCTGATCTTTTTCGGCTAGGTCGTATCCTTTCCCTTTGATTGTATTTATATGTAGTATTTTAGGGCCTTTTATTTGTTTTAAATCTTGTAATGTTTCTACCAGTTTTAAGATATTGTGCCCATCTACCTGTCCAAAATATCTTAATCCTAAGCATTCAAAAAGATTACTGGTTCTTGATACCACACCTTTGATACCAGTTTCTACACGCGAAGCTAATTTTTGCTGTTCTTTTCCAAAAGGCAATTTACCAAGAATCTTCCATACATCATCTCGCACTTTATTATATGTTTTTGATGTTGTAATGTCAGTAAGATATTCTTTGAGCGAGCCTACATTGGGGTCAATACTCATATTATTATCATTGAGTATAATAAGAATATCTTCTTGGCATGTGCCTGCATGTTGTAACGCTTCAAAAGGTAAGCCAGCTGTCATAGAACCGTCTCCTATAATGGCTACATGTTTCCGATTGTGCTCACCATTGAGATGGCTCGCTATAGCCATACCCAAAGCTGCCGAAATAGAAGTTGACGAGTGTCCAACTCCAAATGCATCGTATTCGCTTTCGCTACGTTTTGGAAAACCACTAATACCTTTGTATTTTCTGTTGGTATGAAAAACAACTCTACGACCCGTTAATATTTTATGTCCATAGGCCTGATGACCAACATCCCATACTAATTGGTCATAGGGTGTATTAAACACATAATGAAGAGCCACTGTTAGCTCCACTACACCTAAGCTAGCTCCAAAGTGACCACCATGAACGCTAACTACATCAATAATATATTGTCGAAGCTCATTACAAACTTGTTGTAAATCATCTTTTGACAATTTGCGAAGGTCTGAAGGAAATTCTATTTTGCTTAATGTAGCGCCAGCTTGTAATTGCATGCTCCGGTTTTAATACTTCAAATGTACTAATTTAAAGCTTTTTATTCAATATTATACTATAAAATTAGTATAAAAAAGTGATAGTTTTTTGCAAATACCGCTATTATAAAGCCTTTAGATTATACTATCGGAATAGTACTATATTTGCTATATGACTTCATTGGCTAAATCTTTTATGACAGGCCTCGAAAATTATGCAAAGGCATTTCGTTTTCTTAAGGAACACAAACTGTATAAATTATTATTTCTTTCCTTTATTTTTTATTTTATCATTATTGCTGCTTGTGCGTATTTTATATGGATTGGCATTTCATCCTTGACAAATTCTATTTATGAAATTTCTTTTCTAAAAAAGTACATTTCAAATTCTACGCATTGGTTAGCAGATATAATTCGAATACTCTTTTATATTTCGTCTTTTTTTATTTTTTTATCTTTTTACAAATTTATTTTTTTGGCTTTAGCCTCGCCTCTTTTTGCTTATATATCCGAAAAGACAGATGAGCTTATGCATCAAAAAGTTTTTCATTTTTCAAAAACACAATTTGTAAAAGATATATATAGAGGTGTGCGCATAAGTATGACTAACATGCTAAGACAACTTGGACTCACACTCTTATTTATTGTGCTTTCATTTATACCTATTATTGGATTTGTGTTTACCATTTTGATTCTCATTTTAGACTGTTACTACTACGGATTCTCTATGTTGGATTATAATTGCGAAAGAAACAAAATGAATAGTCGTGAAAGCAGAGCTTTCATAAGCGAACATAAAGGGCTTGCAATAGGCAATGGTCTTGTTATGTATTTATCACTTGCTATACCAATTGTTGGGGTTGTACTGATGGCACCCATTTCGGCTATAGCTGGCACATTAAGTTTTTATCAGATTTACCCAAAAAAATCACTCCATGAATAAAGGCAAGCTACATTTAATACCCAATATTTTGAGCGAAGATGGCTTACAAAGTATTCCATTTTATATACATGAGCTTGTAAAAAATATTTCAATTTTTTATGTAGAGGAAATAAAAAGTGCACGACGATTTTTAAAAAAAATAGATAGCGCAATTCAAATTGATGATTTGACTTTTTATATCTTAAATGAGCATCAAAGTAATGACTTGCAACAATTTGCCAATCACATCAAAACAAATGATATAGGATATATAAGCGAGGCAGGATGCCCATGTGTAGCAGATCCAGGTCAGCAATTGGTTGAAATAGCGCATCAACTGCAAGTTGATGTTGTACCTCATGTAGGACCCAATGCTATTTTATTAACCCTTATGGCGTCAGGTTTTAATGGTCAACAATTTATTTTTCATGGATATTTGCCAAACAAACAACCATTCTTAAATGAAAAAATAAAGAGCCTTGAGCTTCATAGTAGAATGCAACAATTTACGGAGTTATTTATTGAAACACCCTATCGTAATAAGCAGCTTATTGCTGAGTTGCTCTCTCTATGTCATTCACAAACAAAGCTATGTATTGCATGCAATTTGACTGCCAAAGATGAATGGATAAAAACTAAAACAATAGCTGAATGGAAAAAAGTATCCTTTGATTTTTTACACAAAAAACCCTGTGTTTTTGCTCTTTATGCAGGTTAAAAACCAGTATTAAAATTAGGCTCGCTGACCATCTCTATACGGTCTATAATGTACTGTCCATTTTCTTGGTTTTTGCCATTATAGTTTTCGCCACGCCAAGGCAAACTTTTGCGATATTGCACATAATGTACTTTGACACTTTTGCCTATTATATTTTTAAGGCTATCGGCAATAAAAATATCGGCTACAGAAAAGAAAAAATTATTTGTATTGATACTACCACCTTGAACGGAGCGAAGCCCCGGCTGAATCATTTCGCCTTCGTAGGTTTTGAATACATTACCCTTGCGTGAAAATTTATATAATATACCTTCGCGAGTGCCATCGCTAAATGAGTTGTAGTAAAACCAATATATATATCCTGCGCCAAATAACAGTAGAAATAATATAGTCAGAAAGGTGAATTTTCTCATGATGTATTTTTTAATAAAATAAAATTAGAATTTAATTTTTATTTGTTTGTATAAGAAACAAAAGTACAAGATAAAAATGGATGGAAAAAAAATTAGAATATAAACATTACTGATTATAGGCCGCCAGTACCTGATCCAAATGAGATACAAATTTACTTGCATCTGGATTATAGCCATAACCATTGGGAGCTAAAAGCTTTTCATTTTCGTCTATGAAAAAATAGTATGGTTGCGTATTTGAATTATACTTTGTGGCTTGTATATCGGCATTTTTTTGTCCAAGATTTTTGACCATAGTTCCTAAAAAGCTCGATTGATAATATTCGTTTTCTGGAATGGCTATTTGTGTAGCATCACAAAAAAGTGAAACAACAATAAATTTTTCTTTCATTCTTTTGAACACTTCTTCATTGCTCCATACTTGTGTTTCCATTTTACGACAATTAACGCATGTAATGCCTGTAAAATCAAGCATTATGGGTTTGTGTTGTTCTTTGGCAGCTTTTAGTGCCTCGTGGTAGTCAAAATAGGTATTCATACCATATTTTTTCACTACTTCTGGTTCGTATATTTGAAAGGCACTCGCATACAGATTTTTATTTTCATGTTTTTCGCTTGCACCAACAGTACTATTAGATTGCCCGCTTAAAACAAAATCTTGTGTGCCCATAGGCGGAACAAATGCTCCCATACCATTTAGCGGTGCACCCCACATGCCAGGCAAAAGATATAAGCCAAAGGCTAAAAAAATCAAAGCAAAAACTGTTCTTGTTACGGTTAGGTATTTTACTTCATGATGATTTTTGGGTAAATCGCTATCGTGTGAAAAACGTATAATTCCAAATAAGTACAAGGAAGTAGCAATGGCTATAACAACCCAAATAGCAATAAATATTTCTCTATCGAGTAAGCGCCAACCCATCTGCAAATCAGAATTACTTAAAAACTTAAATGCTAAGGCCAATTCTACAAATCCAAAAACCACTTTGACAGCATTGAGCCAACCGCCTTGCTTATTTAAGGCATTTAGAAGTTGAGGAAATATGGCAAATAAAGTAAAAGGCAATGCCAAACCTATGCCATAGCCAGTAAACCCAAAGAGAGGGCCTATTTTAGCTCCTTTAGATATTTCAGATATTAGACCGCCAATAAATGGCGCGGTGCATGAGAAAGAAACTATGGCTAATGTAAGTGCCATAAAAAAGATACCGCTTATACTGTTCATATTTGCTTTTGAATCGGTAAATGTGCTCCATTTTGAAGGCAACGTAATTTCAAAAGCTCCTAAAAAAGAAAAACCAAATATGAGAAAAATAATAAAGAAGAAAAGATTGGTTACCCAATGTGATGAAATTTCATACAATACATTTTTGTTATTTACCAATGTAAGTAACAATCCTAATAATGCAAAAATGATTATTAAACTCAAAGAATATTGAAGTGCTACTTTGATTCCCGATTTCCTGTCTTTGGTTCTTTTTAAAAAGAAACTTACTGTCATAGGTAGCATAGCAAATACACATGGTGTGATAATGGATAATAGTCCACCACCTATACCTTCTAATAATAACATCCAATTAGAACGTGGCTTATCGGTATCGCTCTTTGCAGCGGCTGGATTGATTTCAGCTGTTTGCAAGTTGCTGTCTTGAGCATCTGTATTATTTTGTTCGTTAGCACTGCTTATGTTTGAGTCTGTTCTCTGTGTCGACTGTACTGTAGCTGCAAGAGTATCAGTAGATGATGATTGATTGGCAAGCATATCCGATGAAGTTTGAGCTGCAGCAACTGTATCTTTTTTTACTTTTTCTATATCTTCTATCTTAAATGTAAATTTCTTGGTTTCTGGTGCTAAGCAATTGGCATGGTCGCATGTTTGGTATTTAATTGTAGAAGTAATATCTGTATTTTCTTTAGCTTTTATACGTTGTGTATAGATTACTTCGTTTTCGTAATAATGTGTAATACCATCGGTTCCAGGAAATTCTTCATTAATTAATTTTCCTTTTTCTTTAACTTTTCCTACAAGTGTATATGCGTTGTTTTTGGCAAACGATATGGAGGGTGGGTAAAGCAATCCATCACCTCCAGGGTTCATACTCCATATATGCCAATCTGGTTTCAACTTGCATGTTATAACCAGGTCATACTCTCCGTCTTTTACTTTAGTAACATGGTTTGACCAAGTTGTTACATCTTTGATTATTTGTGCATGAGTAAATTGAAAAAGGAATATTCCTATGAATAAAAAAATGATTTTTTTCATATTGTGTATTATAGATTTATAGAAAAGTTTACGTCTTCTGGAGGCAAACACATTTTATCGTTACAAACTTGAAAACTAATAAGGCCAGTAATAATATCTTGATCTATAGGAAAAACTTCAACATAAAAAATAACTTCGTCTTTGAAATAATGAACAAGACCAACAGCTTCCATTTCTTCAGTTATTTTTTTTCCTTTTTCTTGTGTAATCCCAATTTTTATTTTTTTGTTTTCGTGATTGATTGTTAATGTGGTAGGAATCAAAAGCCCATCTCCACCTGGCTCAGTAGCAAAAACATGCCATCCAGGTTCTATTTGCGCCTTTGCCATTATGATATACGAGGAAGTACTATCTACTTTTTCACTACTAAAAGACCATTGCACAGGACTTTGATTGTGCTGCGCAAAAAGCAATTGTGTACTAAATAGCAACGCTAAGAAGATAAATATTTTCATTAATTCAAGATTAAACTTTTAAAAATTTCTTGGCCATCCATATTGCCCAATTCCGAACTACATGCTCTTTCAGGGTGTGGCATCATACCAAATACGTTTCTGTTTGTATTGCATATGCCTGCAATATGATTCGTAGAACCGTTTGGCGTTTCATGACCTATTAGTCCATCTTCGTCACAGTATTTAAAAATAATTTGATTATTTGATTCCAACTGATTTAGTGTTTCTTCGTTAGCATAATACCTACCCTCGCCATGCGCAATTGGAATTTTTAAGGTTTTTTGGAAACAGTTTTTTGAAATAGCTGCCAGCTTATTTTCACTTTTTATATACACATTTTTACAAATAAAGTTTTGATTTTCGTTTAATAATAAAGCCCCAGGAAGCAGACCTGCTTCGCATAATATTTGAAACCCATTGCATACGCCTAATACCTTG
>JAWKLF010000002.1:0-449073 GCA_041392835.1 Chitinophagaceae bacterium | reverse complement strand
CGTTTTGAACATTATGAAAATAAAATTCATACAAAGCTGTACCACTTACAGCTAAATCGAGAACAATTAAAAGTTCGATATCTCCATAATAAAATTTTACTGCTTAGCTTGTAATCGGTTCCAGCCTGCCCCGTTTTTCGGGGTTCAACAGCGTTTTCATGCTCGGTCTTCCAGACCGCACGAAAACTTAGTTGTTAGGCGTTCGTTATTCTTTATTTATTTCGTCCACAACTTCTTTAATCACTTTAATTGCTTTATCGTAATCAGTCTTGAAAAATTCTCTACGTGGGTCAACTCTGCAAGCATCAAGTCTTAAATGAATTTCTTTTTCAGCCTTTATGCAATCTTTTACATTCCATTCTTGTGATTTGTAAAATTTGTCAGGAACACTAGTTTTTGAAAGTTGTCCAACTCGTTCATCAACTTCATATCTTGTTAGTCCAATTTTGAAAATGTTTTTCTCCATTGTTGGATTTCTCAAGATGTATATGAAACCTGCATTCTTGTCTTTGTATAACTCCGTTTCTTTTTCAACAATTAAATCGTCTTCCTTTGCTTCGAACCAGCTTAAACTTTGATTTACCCATGTCCGTCCATGAATAGGATTTCCTTTTTTGTCCATTCCAATTTCATCAAGTCCAATTTTTTTCCAATATCCGCTACTTTGAACTTTAAAAAGGTCGTCCCGTAATTTAATTTTGTCTGGAGAAAAAATATTGTTTGCGTCAATTGAATAAAGTGATTTAGTTGCTGATTTATAACCAAAAACATTACTAAACTTTCTTTTTGTAATTGGGCTACTAATTTGTTTTTTTAATTGTGTTTCTAATACTTCTTCAACAATTGCGTCTTCTTTGGAATTAAAAAAATAGGGCAAATACAAGGATAATATTATCACTTCAAAGATGGCATTAAAGCCTTCTACCTTATGTCTGCTGTTTTCATAAGCATCCTTCAATTCTTCGGATATAAAATTCCCTTTTCCGTTCAAAAAACCATCGATTTCATCGGTTACAACATTAAACATAAGGTTAGTTTCTTCTGCTACATACCTTGCGTCAATTGTCATTGTTTCTAAATCAATTCTACTTGCAACTAAAACCTTTATATATTTTTTGTCAGCATCGAGATATTCATACTCAATCTCATTTGTTTTAAGAGTTTCATTTATCTCATCAATAAGTTCCGTCTTGTTTGGGTTCTGGGTGTCAAATTTTAATGAGCTTTTATTAATGGAAATTTCATCAGTCTTTTTCTTGCCTGTAATCATTAGAACAGTTATTTCATTCTCTCTTCTAATTATTGAAACCCCTGCAATAATAAATTCTTCATTTTCGTCATTTTTGAATTTAATTTCTTCAAGATCTTTTCCAACGTTGAAGTTGTAAATAATGTCAGATGTTATGTTTTCCTCAATTAGAGTTTTATTGCCCTCAAACTCTTTGCTAGTGATATAGTCAATGAAGTCAAAAAATGATATCAAATAATTCTCTTCTTCTATAAGTTCAAAATAAATTACGGATTTCCTGTAATTGAAAAATGCTTCCATAATGTTGAACATTACAGGCATACTTCTTAAACCGTATTTCCAAGCTCTGTTATTAAACTCAATCAGATAGCGACGAAGTGAATTTTCCGTAATCAAGTCGCAGTTTGATAAATATTGTGCTTCTAACGATTTGATGGCTTTTTCCCAACATTTATTTATAAACTCTTGATGTTTTTTATCATTCCCAAATCTTTTGCCCAATTTTTCAACAGTTTCGGCATAAGCTTTTGAGCCAGTAGGAGGTATAACCCCATCAAATATTTCTTGTCGTCTGTTGATATTGCTTTTCACTGGGTTGTCTTTTTATTCTGACTAACGTCAAGCCTTGTAGTTATAAATCAACAAGTTATAATACCAAGTTCTGCATTAGTAAGTTCAAATTTAGTGATTTGTTTTTTAATTCGGGTAACTAATCCAAGTCTTCTTTTTTCATCTAAACATAGATATTGAATAGGTGGTTTGTATGGAGTTCCTTTGGTATTCATGTTCCCCAAAATGGAGCAAAATATAGTTCAAAACAAATTGATAAATTTATAATATGTATTAAAATTACTATATTAAAGACAATATTACTATGCTTATACACATTTCGATAAAAATCATGTGTTTTTTAACAATTTTGGCTTTGTATATAGCCAAAAGAGTGTTTTTTTTGTAATAAACAAACCTACATTCCATGAATACCGCACTCATTATAGATAGCGATTTATTTTTTACAAACACAGTAAAATTATTTTTTAGCCAAAAAAACATTGACACTATTATATGCCATGATGGTATGCATGCGTTAGACTATTTGAACAATAAAGAATATGATTTTATCATTTGTAGCGACCAAATAGAGCACAAAAACGGTTTAGAAATGGCCACCCTAGTAAAGGGTATAGCTAAAAGCAAAAATATTCCGTACATTTCTATTATTGGGAACAATAACCCTACCATGAAAAAAGAATATGAAAAAATAGAACCAGATGCTATTTTTACCAAACCCGTTGATATTCAATTGATGTTGACTACAATTTCCAATTTACAATTAAATACAAGCTCTTTTGTTCGTGTTTTATAGCGTTTAGGCATCATTTTTGTATAAAGTTATACACAAATTGATTGATCTTGCAGATACTTGGAATATTTAATGTTTTTTATACCTATTACGCTAAAATCACCTCCTTTCCTTTTATAATACAACTTTGTATTATTTTCATATTGGGGTGTTTTATAGCATTTTCTATATTTTTAGCTGCACTCAGTTATATCAGATACCTTTTCAACAAAAAAGTTAGAAAAGAAAATAAATTAAGCCCAGTTATAGATGAACTTTTAGTAAAATTTTTGTTTGATGAAGAAAGCAAGTATAGCGAATTTGAAATATACAATGAGTTTACTAGCAAAATAGGCAAACTCAGTAAGTCTAATCTTAATCTTATTACAGATAGATTTATAAAATGTAAAAATAGTTTTAACTTTAAATCAGACCAGCGATTCTTAACCATCATCAATGCCATTGGTTTAGAAAAACATATTGATAATAAACTGGATTTTTCGAGCGCTTTTAATAAAATGAAAGGAATACAAGAATTGTCAAACTTATCAATCTCTACATCAGAATCTAAAATCATTCCTTATACATATAGTGGCAATAATCAATTAAAAAAAGAAGCTCGAAATTCTTACGTAAGACTCAGTAAAAACGATCCATTTAAATATTTTGAAGACTCCAATGAACAATTAAATGAATGGGATCAAATAAATTTATTAAAGAATTTAATGAATATCGAAAACACCATAGTACCCAATTTTAGTAAATGGATTGCCTACTCTAAAAATGATTCTATCATTTCATTTTCGTTAAAAATGTGCGCTTTCTTTAAACAACAAGAAAGCATTCCGACTATAATAGAATTTTTGAAAACAGAAAATCATAACTTAAGAGCTGAAGCTTTTAAAACACTTGGAGAACTCGGTGCAGGAGAGTATGAAAACATGATGAAAGAAATGTATCCGAATCAACCTGAAAATTGTCAAAAAGAAATCATTCGTAGTATTGGAAAATTTAATTCGGGTTTGTCGCTCGATTTTTTATCTGCTCAATATAGCCTCTCCAACGAAACAGATACTAAAAAAGTAATAGCAGAATCTATCCTAAATTATGAAAACAAAGGAAATGAAACATTCTCCATATTAATGAATTCCGAAAAAGATTTTTCGAGACTTATTTTACAACATATTGCTAACCCTTTAATTAAATTCAAGTAATATATGTTTGAGCAAATAAGAACTTTTTACGAGTACTTTGTTTTTTTCTACACGACCTCCTTGTTTTTGAGTTATATCATCATGGCTATGTTTTCTTTTATTGCTATCATGCGATACAAAGGCTACAATAGCGACTTTGACGACAATACATTAATGTCTTCACCACTCACACCAGGTATATCCGTAATAGCACCGGCCTTCAACGAAGAAAAAACGATTATCGTGAATGTTCGTTCTTTATTGACGCTCAATTACCCGATTTTTGAAGTTATTATCATCAACGATGGTAGTAAAGATGATACACTAAAATTACTAATCGAAGAATTTGAGTTGGAAGAAACACCCTATGCGTATGTAGATAAAATCAAAACAAAACCCGTAAAAAGAATTTTTAAATCAAGAAACCCTGCCTTTTCTATATTAACTGTAGTGGACAAAGAAAACGGAGGAACCAAGGCAGATGCTTCCAATGCTGGCATTAATGCTTCCTCTTTTCCTTACTACCTCTGTACAGACGTAGATTGCATTTTGGATAGAAATACACTATTAAAAATGGTAAAACCTATCTTGAATGCATCCAAACAAGTAATTGCTGTGGGCGCTACCCTGCGCATGTCCAACAGTTGCGATATAGATGAAGGGGTAATTACACGAGTAAGACCACCAAGAAAATTAATTCCAGGATTCCAAGAATTAGAATATATTAGAGCTTATTTAATGAGCAAAATGGGGTGGTCATTAGTCAATAGCGTTCCAAATGTATCGGGTGGCTTAGGTCTTTTTAATAAAGAAGTTTCGGTACGTGCGGGTGGTTATAGTCCTTTATCTCACGCTGAAGATATGGACCTTATAACACGTATGACCATGTATATGCTCAACAATAATTTGCCTTATAAAATTGCTTATATACCACTTTCATGTTGTTGGACAGAAGGACCTCCTACACTACAAATACTGAATAGGCAGCGGACAAGATGGGCAAGGGGATTGATGCAAATATTTTTTGATCATCGTAAAGTATTATTTAATAAAAAGTACAAAAAAATGGGATTGATTGTCTATCCCTATGCTTTTGTTTATGAACTTTTGGCACCCATCATAGAAGCTGTGGGTTGGTTGTTTTTTATCTATCTTATAGTTACCAATCAAGTCAATTGGGAAATGGCATGGATTATACTACTATACGCCTATACATTTTCAGTTGCTATTACTACCATGGTAGTACTTTGGGATCAAATCACGTTTAAATATTACAGAACATTTTGGGAAGTGCTTAAGCTTATTTTCCTTGCATTTTTAGAACCCTTTATTTACCATCCTTTAATCATGTTCTTTTCTATTAAGGGCTATATCAGTTATTTTTCTTCAAAAGAATTTGAGTGGGGCTCTATGACAAGACAAGGGTTTGATACGACAAAAACAAAAACAGCCAATGTATAAAGGTTTACTGATATATAGTATATACTTAATTCTAAGTATACAATTTGCACAAGCACAACGCAATGCAAACTTAAGTAGTGATGAATATTATCGCTTGGCACGAATAGAAGGCAATCAAAAGGGTAACTTTAATAAAGCAGCACAGTATTGCAAGCTGGGCTTGGAAAAATCGCCATACAATTTAGATATCAGACAATATTTAGGTAAATGTTACCTTGAGCTAAAAAAGTTTGATAGCGCACGCTTTGAATTAAAAAAAGTAGCCGATCAAAATCCAAACAATACCGAATCAAGACATTATTTAGTCAATGTAGAAACACAAACTGGCCGATACTCCAGTGCCATATGCTATGTAAACGAACTTTTGCAAGCACAACCCTATAGTAAAACACTATGGCTAAAAAAAATAGCCCTTTATAATGAAATGGGAAACAAGATAGAGGCAGGCCGATCCTTGACAAGGCTTTATCAAATTTTTCCAGAAGATACTATGGTCAAAAGGTATTACAAAAATGTAATGGAAGAACAAGCCGATAGAATGTATAAAAAAGGAGACTATAAAGCCACCAAAGAATTATATAGCCAGGTGCTCTCATTAGAACCGACCGATATGCAGACCTTGCAAAAACAAATCAATAATGAATTAAAGGCTGGAAAAAAAACAGAAGCACTAGAGTTAATAGAAAATGGATTGACCTATTACCCTTACGATCCTAAACTTATTATAAAAAAAATTGGTCTTTTGCAAGACGCTCATAAATATCCAGAGGCCATAAGCTATACAGAGCAGCTACTCAAAAAATATCCAAGTGCCACGTTGAGAAATGTTCTCAAAGACCTCAAACTCGAATCTGCACGCTTTTACAACAATACAGACCCTTATGTACTTTATCAAAAAATTTATGAAGAAAACCCTGGCAACGAAGAAGCTTTTAATTATCTATTAAACAATGCATTGTCTAAAGGCTACTACGATGAAGCCATGATGTATTTGAAAACTGCACTAAAAAGAAATCCTAACAATAAAATATATTTACTCAAACAGCTTAGTTTATACGAAACTCAAAATAGAACCTTAGAGGCTAATCGCTTATTGGAAAAGCTGGCAACAAAATTTCCATCGGACCCAGACTTGCGAGATAAATATGCAACTCTCTTATATACTCAGGCCAAAGAATATGCACAAGATCAACAATATGAACAAGCACTTCCGGCCTTTGAAAAACTAACTAGGTATAGCGATTATACAAGTGTAGCAAACGATTATATCTATTCTATTTATTTGTCACAAAAGGATTATCCCAAGGCATTAAATCAAATTGATAAATTGATAGCACGCAATCCAAGGAAAGATGAATATAAATTTAAAAAATCGGGCTTGCTCGAAGAGATGGGCAGATTTGAAGAAGCCTTAGAAATTACAAATTCTTTGGCATTAAAAAATCCCAACAATATAAAGTATAAAAATGCGTATTTATCGCAATCCATACCCTATGTAAAAACTTTTTTAGAAAACGAAAAATATGATAGTGCTATGGTAGCTATAGATAATATGATAGAAGCAGACCCTAGCAATGAACAAGCTTATTTATACGGAATCAATGCACTTAGCAATAAAAAAGATTATGATGCCGCTATTGATATGTGCGACAAAGCGTTAAATATTTTCCCAGACAGTAAAAATTTTAGCTTGAAAAAAGCAGGACTCTATCAAGAAAAAAAAGATTATAACAGTGCTATTAATGAATTAGAATTACTTAGAACAAATTTTCCTTACAATGAAAATATCAAAGGGTCTTTGGCAGAAAATTATTTGATAAAAGGAAAACAATACGAAAAAGAAGATAATATAGATTCTGCTTTTACATACTACGTAAAGGCATTAGAACTAAATCCTGAAGACACATTTGCACTATATCGTACTATCAATATAGAGCTAAATAATAATGCATTGGAAATAGCAAAATATTATACCGATAAAGGGTTGGCAATGTATCCTGACAACAAATTATTGCTAACAAAAAAAGGTATTATATACGAAAAAGAAAATCAATATGATTCTGCTTATCACTATTTAAAACTGGCCGAGCCTCCTTATGGATACAATGAACATTTCAAAAATTATTTAGATTATCTCTACGCTAAAAAATTTAAAAATCAAATAGGCATCACCTTTACTAGAGCATTTTTTGATTCAACTCAATTTCGCTCCGCCATTTCGACAATAGAATACACACGCTTTGGAATAAAGAATACATACACTGCACGATTTTATTATGCAGCAAGACCTATAGGCACCGGTGTGCAAAATGAGTTAGAATGGTTTCACAAATTCGATAAAAAACTATACTCCCAATTTAATTTTGCGTTTGCCAATCCCATAGCTTTTCCCAAATTTAGAGTTAGTGCCTCCTTATTTAGAACACTTGATAAAGAATTAGAAATTGAAGGCGGTGTGCGTTATGTTTTGCAAAAAGATAATGCAAGCTTTTTATCCTTGATTGTTGGTGCGGCAAAAAGCTGGGAAGATGTTTGGCTCAATATTCGTTTTTTTGGTATGACAGATTTTGGAAGAGTATATCAAGCTATTACTCTTCAATCTAGATATTATCTAAATTATAGAAACGATTATTTTACTATTATGGGTTCCTTGGGTACACCACCAGAAGAAAAAACCATAGATTATCAATTGAACTCTTTCTTGAATTATACTACACGTATGGTGGGTGCTGGCTATCAGCATAAATTAAAACATAGAACCACTTTAGGCATACAAGGCAATTGGTTTAGTTTCAAATTTGGTGATCAGTATAATGTAAATCAGTATAATTTATTTGTTACACTACTAACCATGTTTTAAACTTTCCATTTTGAAAATGTGTTCTCTCTATATAAGTCTATTGTTTGTGCTACAAGGACTATTTTATTCATGCACTACTCAACCCGAGTCTATAGACTTTTTAAACGAAAAATTTTCAAAAAGAGTTATAGTAATTCCTCAAAAGGCAACAGAAAGTGAACTAAAAGCTGCTCAATGGATTCAGTATGCTATTCATCAGGCTACTAATTTTCAGTTAGATATAGTAAGAGAAAACAATAAGCCGTTTACACATACTACATTTATCAGCATTGGCAATACAAAGCAAGCAAGTTTATTACAACACAAATCAGAAATAGTTTTTGATGGTTTTCATATCATAGCCCAGCAGGATAATATATATTTTGAATCTCAAACAGCAAGTGGCATATTGAATAGTGTTATTTATTTTTCAAAACAGTTTTTAAATTTCTATTGTATCGATGGCAAATTTCAGGCCAATAAATTAAAAGAAATATTACTGCCTTCAGATTATCAATTAAGCAGTTCACCCGATTTTGCATATAGAGAAGTTTATTTTAACCATGCACTCTTAGATAGTTTTGCTACATGTCATTCCACACATCAATTAGAAAATGAATGGGGAATATGGGGGCATAATCTGTTTAAAAAAATATCAGACGAGACAAAGCAAAACGAGACTATATATGCTTTAGTAAATAATCAAAGAACATATGATCAACTTTGTTTTTCAAGTACTTCTTTGTTAGAAAACACCAAGCAGATAATTCAAAATTCAATTCAGGAAAATCCTCAGGCAAAGTACTTTTCTATAATGCCTTTAGATAATAGTATGGCCTGTGTGTGCGCAGCTTGTACTGCAAAAGGCAATAGCTCGGAAGATGCTACGCCAGCTGTATGGGAATTTATCAAACACTTGTGTGTATCCTTCCCTTCGCAACAATTTTTTGGATCCTACTATGCAAGCACAAAAAAAATACCTCAAACGGCATTGCCTGCCAATGCAGGTGTACTACTTAGTACTATTGATTTGCCCAAGGGTATTAGCATTTCAAATCAAAAAAATAAAACTCAAACAGCTTCGTTATTTAAACAATGGAAAGGAAAGACAGAACATGTTTTTGTTTGGGATTATGCAGTCAACTTTGCAAATTATTTTTCTTTTTTTCCAGTTTTAAAAACCTTGCAAGAGGATTTAAAATGGTATAAAAAAATGGGAGTAGAGGGCGTATTTATACATGGTAACGAAACCGAGTATAGTATGCTAGAGGAAATAAAAACCCACGTCATAGCATCATTACTTTGGAATACCAATGCCAATATTGATTCGCTTCGTTACGAAGCCTTTGGGATTTATTTTCCTAGTTCTGTAGAAGAAATGAATGAATACTATGAGAATATGGAAAATTCGGTAGTGCAAAATAGAAAAGCACTATCCATTTATGGAGGCGCAGAGCAGGCAACACAATATTTACAAATGGAGCAAAGCGATTTGTTTTTTTATGACATGATAGAAAAAGTAAAAACACTGAACGGTTTTGAAAAAACACATACACAAAAATTATTATTAGCCTTGTCTTATATTACATTAGAACAGCTAAGAACAAAAGGCGCATCAGCAGGAGGCTATTTGAATAAAACAAGTAATGGTTTTGAAATAAACAAAGAAGTAGAAATTTTATTGACACAACTGTCGGAGCTAGCAGCAGTATTAAATATCAATACGATAAATGAATCTCAATATTCTATTCAAGAGTATATACGCCAATGGCATCAATATAGTATAGAACAGCCTTATGAAAATAAATGGATTAATCAGCCTTATGTATATCGTTCTACACCCGATGAGGAGTTTATTTCCAAATGCAAAACCATGCTTACCGATGGGGCTATAGGATTTTTAGATTATGAAAATAATTGGCTTATAGCAACCAATCATGATATGCTTATTGACATAAAGCCTGTGGCTTTAACGCCCAAGGCATTACTATCCTTTCAGTTTCTTAGCGACCCCAAACATCATATATATTTTCCATCCGAAATTATTATTTCTCAAAAAATAAATAACGAAGAGCGTATCATTGCTTCTATTAAAATAAAAAATACCGAAAAACAACTTCCCGAAAAACGTAAAGAAAACCTTTTCATCACTAATTTTGATACAAATAAAGAATTAACTATCAGTATAATTAGAAACCATTCAAATCAACCCAAAGTAGCAATAGCCTGCGATGAAATTTATTTATTAAATGCCCAAGACTAACCGTACATATTCTTTTTTACTTTTTTGCACAATGTGGCTATTGGTACAGTGTGGTATAGGCGTAGATAAAAATACCTTGCCCAAAACAAAAGTAAAATTTAAGGATTCGCTTAGGCATTATTTCCCCATATTGCAAGGCTCCGAACTCACTATTCCATATACTTTTATAAACACCGGAAAAAATCCGCTTACCATCATAGAATGCCAAACATCTTGCGGTTGCACGGTGGCAGAGTTTTCTACGAGGCCTATAGAAGAAGGGGGAGAAGGCACTATACTGCTAAAGTTTAATAGTATAAAAAACATAGGATATACAGAAGTGTTTACAACGGTTATAGCCAATACAGAGCCAGTTGGCATGCATACGCTTCAGTTTGATGTTAATGTAGTACCCGATGCATTATACACTAAAGATTATGAAGAGCTTTATACAATCCAAGAGGAAAAAAGCAAAAGCAGTGCTAAAAAATTAGTAGATGGCGAACAGCAGCAAGGGTATTACACAGATTCTACCGCAAAAAATTATCAATAGCGAAGGCTAATTTTTTTCTAATATGACTGATTCTTTATAAGCAAGAGTCATTTTTTTGATAAATTGATTCCATTCAGGAAATTTATCGGGCTGCATAATCAAATCAGGAAATTCGGTATAGAGTTGGTGGGTACAAATCAAATGATTATTCTCTTTTTTATACGAAATGTCAAAACCAAAAAGTGCATTTTTGTAAGAAACATTTTCGGGTATATAACTTACTTTGTATCCTTCTGGTATTTCGAGTGTATAATCAGATACTGATTTTACATTAAACTTAAATGCATAAGGTACATTTCTGTCGTTAATATCTATGGCATCGCTCAGAAAGGGTTTGTCCAAAAATAGATTAATATATTTTTCCTTGCCTACCTCTTTGATGTAAGAAGGAATGCTATACGATAGCAAAAATTCTTTGCCTTCAATGTTTTCTTGTTTGGGCAATGTGAATGTATTTAGTTTTGCATTATTGCTTACACGTTTAGCAGTGCCTTTGGCATAGTCCTTTTTTTCTTCATCGGTTAGGTAATACAAATGATTGGCCAAATTGCCAGCGATAACGCCTCCATAGTATGTTTTAGAACTTACCTCTATGTCATTTTCTATAGGTTTTATTAAAGCCTTTTCAGTAGAATAATTTTTAGAAGATTTGATTACAGGTACTACATAGAGTTCATATTCCGAAGGGCTAATATATATCATAGCTTCTTTGCCTTGTATATGGTCTGCTGGCAAGCCAAAGATTCCATTGGGGTCTGTAGCATCCATAAAAATCCATTCGTTTCCATCTTTATATGAGGCTATCATATGATTGTCGGTATTTTTTAAAGGCACTTCGCTATACGTATAGGGTATGCGCCTAGTGCCTATCCACGTTAGATGTGCTTTTACTCCTGCGGCTTTTAATAAAGCATATTGCAAATTGCTCATATCCTTGCAATCGCCATAGCGTCTATTACATACATTTTCGGCTTCGCGAGGCACAAGGCCTTCCATACCAGCTTCAAAGGCTACATATCGAATGTTTTTTTGAACCCATTCATATACTCGTTTTGCTTTTTCTTTTTCAGAGCTTGCACCCATCGTAATGCTATCGGCTAAGGTTTTTATTCTAGAAGATTCTTTTAGATTAATGTCTTTAATATTGTGAGTGTACCAAGTATAAAGAGCTTTTGGGTTTTTACTAACCTCATAGGTTTTATTTTTTCTTGTATATTCATCTACTTTATACAGAATATGAGGTGTGTAGTATAGTCTAGCAGGCGCACTATCAAATCCTTTTTCTTCGTCTACCTCGTTGGCTGTCCAGGTGTATACCGTCTTAGATTTTTTTTCTTCTTTGGTTTTAATGATTTTTAATTTATCGTCTATATTTTTTTCAATAAATGACACTTGAATATTATCAGGCACAGTCAATTCATAATAAACTTTTTCTACAGGCAAGTAATTTTTAAACGTCATGGCCTCTGTAAAATGAGGTTCTAACGTAGAAACTGTATAATTAATGATAGCTTCTGAGCCCACCGTAAGTCCTAAAAAGTCAATATTGATTTCTTGCATATCATCATAAAACACACTACTCGATTTGGCATTTACGGATTTGAATTTGTTTTGTTTTATAGTTTTAATTTTGCCATCTGCCTGAGGGTTTTTGGTAATCACTTCTATCTCTTCGAGTTTTTCAAAAAAAGAAAAATAGATGCTATAATTATGATGCAATGTAATGGCTTTTGCATCATTAAATTTAAAGATCAATTGATATTGTATTCTGGTTTCTAAGGCAGTATCCTTTGTGTCCAAATCTATTTTTTGGCTATACAAAGACATGTATGCGCTATTGGTAGAATACTTTGCATGGCTTTGGCTATAGACACCAAGTACTGCTATAAGAAGTAGGAAAAAAGACTTTTTCATATAAAAAGAATGTATTCAAATGTAAATTCTTAAATCTGATTACAAGAAAAAAAATAGAAAAAGTATTCTTAAAAATAATAAACAAGAAAAGACTAAAATTGACTAACAGAAAAATTCTTATTGTCAATTTGTACTACAGTTTCTTTGTCACAGTTGCCTTCGCCAAGTAAAATGGTACGCATAGTATGCCCTTGAGGCTGTATTTCTACCTCGCCTTGATAAAAATAGCGGCATAAAGTTGTTTTCAAAACTGGTTTTGTAATGTTAGCAGCAAAATAGCCCAATAAAGAATTTCTTCCAGTGGTAGTACCTACAAACTCATAAATATCATCTTCCCATTGAGCAGTAGTGCCGCCTTGTAGTACTGTGCGTGTTCGATTGGCATTCCAATAAATAGTATCTACAGACGTGGGTTTTAGTATTTTTCCTTCCACTTGTATATCCATATAGGGCTGGTTGTCTACATTAAGTCCTTTTTGTTTAGCAAAAACAAGACCTTTCACTAAATTATTATCAATATAATAATTGTCAAACGTTACCATAATATCACTTCCAGCTTCAAATAATGAATTGCCCGTATAGCTTATCATCACCTTGCCTCTTCGATATCGAGCATCATTGCAAAGGCAATTAAGCGTATCAAAATCGACTAATATTGTATGCGGAATACTTGTTTTAACATGTGTAATTTTTGCACAGTAGCCAGTTGTTTTGTAATTAGAAAGGTTATCGCCTGTGGCTTTGGTATAAGCATCTTCGGCCAAGCTGATGGCATCATTAAAGGCCATGTCGCCCAATAAATAATCTGTAGCGGTGCTTGTATCTTGATCTCGTTCACGTACACAAGCCGTCGTCATGACGATAGATAGTATACATAAAAAAAATAAAGGCTTCAAAGTCGAAAGTCGCATCATATATAAATATATTACGTAATAGAATGCATAAAAGTACACGCTAAATACTATACACACGAAATAATTTATCAGTTTTTTTAGCTTTCCTGCTGAAGCAGTAAAATACAAACTTTTTCTTAAAAAATAGATTTATCCATTTTGAAGCATATAAAAGGTTAATTTTGCAAGATTTTAATATAATTTAGAGAGACGAAAAACGTGACGACACAAAAACGAATTGCCATATACGGAAGCACAGGATCTATTGGTACACAAACCATTGACGTTGTAAAAGCCTATCCAGAACACTTTAGTATTGAAGTACTTGTAGCCAATACCAATGCCGATTTACTCATTGCACAAGCATTGGATATAGTACCAAATGCTGTAATAATAGTAGATGAATCAAAATATGAAGATGTAAAAAAAGCATTGAGCTCTAAAAATATTAAAGTGTATGCTGGTGCAAACGCCTTGATAGAAGTAGCTGCCACAGATATGTATGATATTATGGTTTCGGCTATAGTAGGCTTTGCAGGTCTTTCCTCTACACTAGCGGCCATACAACAAAGCAAGACGATAGCCCTAGCCAATAAAGAAACCCTTGTAGTAGCTGGCGATATTGTAATGAACGAAGTAAAAACACATGGAGCTACACTTATACCTGTAGATAGCGAACACTCTGCCATCTTTCAGTGCCTCATGGGAGAAAAATGGAATGAAGTCGAAAAAATTACATTGACAGCTAGTGGCGGTCCTTTTTTGGGCAAAAAAACAAATTATTTAATCAATGTAAAAAAAGAACATGCCCTTCAGCATCCCAACTGGACCATGGGCGCCAAAATTACGATAGACTCTGCAAGCCTTATGAACAAAGGCTTAGAAATGATAGAAGCGAAATGGCTTTTTGGATTAAAAAATGAACAAATAGAAGTTATAGTACATCCACAATCCATAGTTCATTCGTTTGTCCATTTTGTAGATGGTAGCGTAAAAGCACAAATGGGCTTGCCAGATATGAAACTACCTATTCAATTTGCATTGAGCTACCCTCACCGCCTTTTAAATAAAAATAAGCACTACGAAATAAAAAATTTCCCTTCTCTCACATTTGAGCAAGCCGATATAAAAACCTTTCGTAATCTTGAATTAGCCAAAAATGCTCTTTACAAAGGAGGCAATGCACCTTGCATACTCAATGCCGCCAACGAAGTGGTAGTAGAAGCATTTATAAAAAACAAAGTAGGCTTTTTGGAAATGAGCGATATCATAGAAAAATGCATGGATGCAATACCATTTATAGAAAAACCCACATTGCATGATTATATAACATGTGATGCCGAAACCAGAGAGTACACTAAAACTTTTTACAAACCATAATTTATCTAAAAATCATTTTATGCATTTATTAGCCATACACTGGGGAAACGTAGGAATACAAATTTTACATCTCATTTTGATGCTTAGTATTTTAGTTATCCTGCATGAATTTGGACACTACATTACAGCCAGAATGTTTGGATGCAGAGTCGAAAAATTCTACTTATTTTTTGACCCTTGGTTTTCATTGTTTAAGAAAAAAATAGGCGATACAGAATACGGTATAGGTTGGTTGCCACTTGGAGGCTATGTAAAAATAGCTGGCATGATAGACGAAAGCATGGACACCGAAGCCATGAAACAACCCGCACAACCTTGGGAGTTTAGAAGTAAGCCAGCCTGGCAGCGACTTATTATCATGCTTGGAGGTATTATTGTAAATGTACTCTTAGCTATTATTTTATATGCCTTTGTACTTTTTAAATGGGGCGAAGATAAAATTCCTTTGGCTTCTCTAAAATACGGTGTAGATATTCAAGATAGCACACTCTATAAAGTAGGGCTACGCAATGGCGACAAACTACTCAGTATAGATGGAAAAGAAATAGACGATTTAAATACCTTTCGTAATCAACTTTTAGTTGGAAAAAATGTACAACTTATACGCAATGACCAAAAGATGAATATTGATTTGCCCGTAGATTTTATTGGGCAATTAGTAGAAAATAAAATTAAGCGAGGTTTCATATTGCCTCGTATTCCGGTGTTGGTAGATAGCGTATCCGATACTAGTAAAGCATTTATAGCAGGCCTGCGAAAAAATGATTATATTGTTGCTATAGATAGTCAGCAGATGCAGTTTTTTGATGAATTAAGACCTGTACTACTTGCTAAAAAAGGTCAAACAATACTCCTCACAGTCAATAGAAACGGACAAGATATTAGTTTCCAAACGCCAGTTTCAGCAGAAGGCACAATAGGATTCACTACGGTTACAGACACAAAAGATATGGAAAAATTGGGTTGGCTATCGGTAGTACATCATAACTATGGACTGCTAAGCAGCATTCCTGCTGGCTTTAAAATGACTTTTTCTAAACTAGAAAGCTATATAGATCAATTTAAGTTGATGCTAAATAGAAAAACGGGGGCTTACAAAGGTATGGGAGGTTTTAAATCTATGGGCAAAGCTATGCCTGTGCAATTTGGTGATTGGCAATACTTTTGGAGCATTACTGCTTTTATATCTATCATTTTAGCCTTTATGAATTTTTTGCCTATCCCAGCTCTCGATGGTGGCCATGTACTTTTTACACTCTATGAAATGATTACAGGTCGTAAGCCACACGACAAATTTTTAGAATATGCACAAATGGCTGGTATGATTATTTTATTAGCCTTCATGCTGTTTGCCAATGGCAATGACTGGTTTGGCTGGGGCAAATAATTCTTTTGAACTGTTATATATATTTTTTTGATTGCGCAAACTCCTTGCGTACTGAGTCATTTATCTTTGCATCAGTTACAAGAATTAAGAACTCAAAAACTTATTCACACATAGACACGTATTCTATTTAATTTATACTTTTACATACATAAACATTTTTTAATAAAACAATCATGGCAAATACAGTAGACAACGAAAAACAAAAGGCATTAAAACTAACAATGGAAAAAATTGACAAAGACTTTGGAAAAGGCTCTGTCATGAAGCTTGGCGATAAAGAAGTAATTGTCATGGATAGCATTTCTACTGGCTCATTGGGTTTAGACATTGCGTTGGGCATAGGTGGTTTTCCGCGTGGGCGCGTTATTGAAATATACGGACCAGAATCTTCTGGTAAAACTACTGTAGCTACACATGCCATAGCAGAAGCGCAAAAAAAAGGTGGTATATGTGCCTTTATAGATGCAGAGCATGCCTTTGATGCGGCTTATGCCAAAAAACTCGGAGTGGATATAGATAATCTTTTAATATCGCAACCCGACTATGGCGAGCAAGCCTTAGAAATAGCAGACCGATTAATTTCGTCTGGAGCAGTAGACTTAGTAGTTATAGATTCTGTAGCTGCTTTAGTACCCAAGGGAGAATTGGAGGGCGAAATGGGCGATAGCAAAATGGGCTTACAAGCTCGTTTGATGAGTCAGGCACTTAGAAAACTAACAGCTACTATATCACGCACAGGTTGTTGTTGTATTTTTATCAATCAACTTCGCGAAAAAATAGGCGTTATGTTTGGCAACCCCGAAACCACAACCGGAGGTAATGCATTGAAGTTTTATGCTTCTGTTCGCTTGGATATACGAAGAGTAAGCCAAATAAAAGATGGCGATGTGGCTGTGGGTAATAAAGTACGTGTCAAAGTTATAAAAAACAAAGTGGCACCACCATTTAGACAAACAGAGTTTGATATAGTGTTTGGCGAAGGCATAAGCAAAGTGGGCGAAATCATAGATTTAGGCGTAGAACACAATATTATTCAGAAAAGCGGTTCGTGGTATAGCTACGACAGCAATAAATTGGGTCAAGGTAGAGATGCCGTAAAAGAATTATTGCAAGATAATCCAGAAATGACAGCAGAAATTGAAGCTAAAATAAAAGAAAAAATAGCTGTGGCTTTAGCCTAACGTTGGTGTAGCCTGAGAGTGTTGATTTTCTTATATTATAGTTCCTCGCAGTGTAACTGTCTCTGAGCACTGCTGTATTAAACCACCAATCTTGAACGTGAACATTAAATAAATAATAGTTTGCATTGCCATGGGAAAGTTTGGGGCAACTGATACAATTGATAAAAATAGATTTTGATAAATGTTGAACCCCAAATATGCCATTAGTGAATAGTATTGCATAATTGGGGTTTAAAAGTTAATGTTTTTCCAATTAGCAATCGGTAATCGAACAGCATAATCCTGAGAAGAAGACACGGTGTGGAAAAAATAGTTCGAATAATTAACGGCTGTCTATCTTATTGGTCTTTTGATATATTGTTTATTGTTCATAGTTATATCAGCTGGATTTATTACCACGAGCTGCCAACCTAAATTGAGAAAAGAACGATCTGAAAAAAACCTCAACAACATGCTTCATAAGTAACATGAACTGTGTGATAAGGGAAGTGCTTCTCCACATACTGAATCAATATTTCAGAGTTTGCATCAATGCTCATTCCACGATAATCACATACTCTATTTTTACTGTAAACACTACGGATGGGCTATAAAATAATAATTGACTTTATTATTGAATTGATATTGAAACTCATGCAATGTAAACGCGGGCTTTTGATGCAACCAATTTTTCATAGTTGAAATTTTCATTTCGCAATTTGCAAAAAAGTTAAAAACCTTTTCGGGTGTAGAATCATAAAATTCTGATGCGCCCTTTCCATGTTCAAAAATAATAATGGGCTTATATTTTTTGATAGTCTGCATAGCACCTTCCAATACTAATAATTCGCCTCCCTCCACATCAATCTTAATAACATCAATAGGAAGGTCCAACGGTATTATAGTATCTAATCGATTGGTTTCTACCATTATTTCCTGATCTATTTCATTTCTATTATCATACTTTCTTTTGATAAGACCACTATAGGCAGGATTAGAAACGACATAGTTAAAAGTAGCTTTGCCGATAGCATTGCTTAAAGCTATATTGTATATATTAGATGTAGAGCCTTTGTATTTTTTTAGCAAATTTTCAAACAAGGTCGGGATGGGCTCAAACCCATAGTGTTTGCCAAGGGGCGCGTATTGAATAAAAATATCTAATATTTCCCCTTTGTGGCACCCTACATCTATGCAATTGCTCTGCAGACGACAAACTTTTTTTAATACAGATTTTGTTTGTTTATCATACTGCTGATTTTTTGTAAATGCAATTGGTAATGATTTAAAAACTTTTTTTATTAACCCTATCATATTATATTGTAAACGTTGAATTCGTTTTTTTATTAATCAAATATACCCACAAAAAGTTTCATCTACGATTCAGGTGTCCAAATCAAATGGCATTACGATTTTCTAAATCGGAATAATAACATTGGATTATTAATATTAATCCATTATTTTAGCACCACTAAAATAGTATTATGCAGTACGAAATAAAACAAAGCGGAAAATTTAAGTATGTGCAAGAAGGTAGTGGCGAAAATTTAGTATTGCTTCATGGTTTGTTTGGTGCTTTGAGCAACTTCAAAGACTTGATAGATGGATTCAAATCAAAATATACTGTTTTTATTCCCATGCTTCCCTTGTACGACCTAACCAATTTTGACACTTCCGTTTCGGGTTTGGCCAATCATGTTTCCAAATTTATAGAAGCAAAAAATTTAAACAATGTGCATTTATTAGGCAATTCGCTAGGAGGTCATATTGCTTTAGTTTATGCTCTCAAGCACCCAGAGCGAGTAAAGACTATAACGCTAACAGGCAGCTCAGGGCTATTTGAAAATGGTATGGGCGAAACTTACCCTAAGCGTGGCGATAAAGATTATATACGAAAAAAAGTAGAACTTACGTTTTATAATCCGGCATCAGCCACAGATGAATTAGTAGATGAAGTATATAATATAGTAAACAACAGATTGAAAGCCGTAAAAATTATTTACTTAGCCAAATCTGCTATACGACACCATTTAGGCGAAGAATTACAAAATCTTCATATGCCTGTGTGTCTGATATGGGGGAAAAATGATACTATCACACCTCCTATGGTAGCGCATGAATTTGAAAAACTTTTGCCCAATTCCGAATTGCATTGGATAGATAAATGTGGCCATGCTCCCATGATGGAAGTGCCTGATGAGTTTAACGTACTCTTAAACAACTTTTTGAGCAAATATTCGTCTTAAGAAGTAGAATTCAAAAAGAATACGAAACCTTAATGCCATGTCTATTCAGCTGTTACTATCTATCGAATTACCTCAATTGTCCTACCAAGACTCTGGCGAAAGAGCCTTGCGCTTGATGAGCGAGTATCAAGTAAGTCATTTGCCATTGGTACACAAAGACGATTACATAGCCCTTATTTCAGAAGAAGATATAATGGATTGGGATACGCCTGAACAGCCACTTTCTTATGCCGAATTCCTTACATTTAGGCCAGCTATACAAGCACAAAGCCATCCTTACGAAGCGCTTAAAACAGTGAGCGATTTCAATCTTAGTGTGTTGCCCGTTGTGGATTCTCAAAATCATTTTATGGGCACTATTACCAAAGAAGGATTGTTTGCCTATCTAATAGATAATAACGCAACCCACGAGCAAGGTGCTATACTTGTATTGGAAATAGAGCAAAAAAACTATAGCCTATCCGAAATAGCGCGCATTTGCGAAAGCAATAATGTAACCATTCTTAGCTCTTTTATTAAAACTATTAAAGAAACAGGCATGTTACAAGTTACCATCAAAACCAATCAAAACGAAACGCAAGCACTAGCGGCAACTTTTGAACGCTACGAATATCATGTAGCAGAAATATATGCCTCAGATGATCAAGACAAAAACATTAAATCAAACTATGACATGCTCATGCACTATATAAGTATATAGCTAAGCATGTGTGTTTATTTAGGCATCCATTCTTTTGGGATAATCAAAAAATAATAATGTCTTTGCTGCATTTGCAAAGTCGTACCAATGTTCACATGCTATAGATAAGCAAGCCATACTACACGTTGGCATATTGTCTGTTACAAAAAAGCCAAAGGAATTCACAAAATCGGTTATACCATTGTTGTGACCCACAAGCATTACCGTGTTCCAATTTGAATTCAACGTTAAAACGGTATCGAGCAAACATTGTTGTGGGGCATGATAGAGCGCATTGTAAAATTGTATTTGTTCTTGTGGATAATGAATTTCGGATGCTATAATATGGGCTGTTTGTGTAGTTCTTTTAGCATTAGAGGCTACTATGCAATCTATTTCTATTTTTCTTTTTAGCAATCGGCTTCCCATGTCATGCGCATTTTTGATACCTCTAGTATTCAAGGGTCTTTCTATATCTGCTTGTGTCAAGGAGCCCCAATCGGACTTGGCATGTCTTACTAATAAAAGCGTTTTCATAATTTTTTTTAATAGCTAAACTACTATTTTTTTGTTTACGTTTAACTATTATATCTTTTTAAGGTCTTTATATTTGAAAAAAAGAACGATGAAAAAACTACTTATTCTAACTACTGCATGTGTATCACTTTTGTTTTCACAAGAGTCAAAAGCACAAACTCTACAAAATTTAATTAATCAAGCCAATACACTGTTGGGTGGTGGCAAGGGAAATACTGGCAATATTAAAAACTTAAACAATTCTGAAGTTGTAAGCGGACTCAAAGAAGCTTTAAAAATAGGTACTCAAAATGCATCACAAAAACTAAATCGCCAAAATGGCTATTTTGGAAATCAGTTGATACGTATAGCTTTGCCACAAGAAGTAAAAAAAGTAGAAGCTACCTTAAGACAATTTGGTTTTGGTAAGCAATGCGATCAGCTTATACTAAGTTTAAATAGAGCAGCAGAAGATGCAGCTGGCAAAGCAGTTCCAATATTTGTAAATGCTATTTTGAGCATGAATATACAAGATGGAATGAATATTTTGAAAGGTGGAAATAATGCAGCAACTAATTTCTTACAGCGCACTACCACCAACGCACTTACACAAGCTTTTAGACCCGTTATTCAAAAATCATTAGATAAAGTAAACGCTACCAAATATTGGAGAACCGTATTTTCTACTTATAATGCATTGCCTATAAGCAAGCAAAAAATAAATCCAGACTTAACAGGCTATGTAACCGAAAGAGCACTTAGTGGTTTGTTTACAACGGTGGCACAAGAGGAACAAAATATTCGTCAAAATCCTGCTGCACGTGTTACAGATTTATTGAGAAAAGTTTTTGGCGGATAGTAAGTATAAGCAATAAATATTATTAATATTCTATACATACATTTTTGGCATCTGTAAAGAAGCGTAAGGCATCCCAACCACCTTCTCTACCTACACCACTATTTTTTACACCACCAAATGGAGTTCGTAAATCTCTACGAAGCCAACAATTGACCCAAACTATACCAGCTTGCAGTTTGTTGGCCAATAGGTTAGCCCTGCTAATATCTTGTGTCCAAATACTGGAAGCCAATCCATAGTCTGTGCAGTTAGCAAGTGATAAGGCTTCTTCTTCTGTTTCAAAAGCTTGCAAGGTTACTACTGGTCCAAATATTTCTTCTAAATTGGTTTTGCATTGTGGTCCCAAATTTTCAATAATGGTAGGCAAAATAAATAAACCATTTTTACATCTACCATCGGGCTGTATAGCTTTGCCACCACTAAGTATGGTGCCACCTTCATCTTTTGCATTTTGTATACATTGCATGACCTTGTCAAAGTGTAATTTGCTTACTACAGCACCTTGCTTACTTTGCTCTTCTAGTGGGTCGCCAACGTGTAGTTTTTCTACTCGTTCTATAAATTCATTTTTAAATTTTTCATAAATAGATTTTTGAATCAGTATTCTACTTCCACAAAGACATATTTGACCTTGGTTGGCAAAGGAACTTTGTACTACTGTTTTCATCATTTTTTCCCAATGGCAATCTTCAAAAATGATGGTTGGGTTTTTGCCACCCAACTCAAGCGATAGTTTCTTAAACTTTGGTGCAGCTATTGCAGCTATATGAGCTCCAGCCCTAGTGCTACCCGTAAAAGAGATAGCCTTAATATCGGGATGAGCTACCATAGCAGTACCGCATCCTTCTCCTTGCCCATGTATAATATTTAAAACACCTTTTGGCAAGCCAGCTTCTATACATATTTTACTAAGTAAAAAAGCAGTTAGCGGTGTCACTTCGCTGGGTTTTGCTATCACACAGTTTCCGGCTGCAAGTGCGGGAGCTATTTTCCAAGTAAATAAATATATAGGCAAATTCCAAGGCGATATACAAGCTACAACACCAAGTGGCTGACGAAGTGTAAAGTTAATAGCCTGGTCTTCCATGCTATGGCTTTCGCTAGCATAATGCATGATGGCAGTTGCAAAAAATCGAAAATTGCTCGAAGCTCTCGGTATATCTACTCGCTTGCTTAGCCAAAGAGGCTTTCCATTATCAGTTGTTTCGGCCAAAGCCATGATTTCATGATATTGGTCTATAAGGTTTGCAATTTTATTGAGTATCATAAAACGCTCTTCTAAAGGGCTTACACTCCAAGCAGGAAAAGCGGCTTGTGCAGCAAGAACTGCTTGGTCTATATCGGCTTGAGTGCTAGAGGGTATGCGGCCATATATTTCTCCAGTAGCTGGGTTTATGTTGTCTATAAATTGGCCTTGTATAGGTTCTTTTAATTCACCGCCAATATAATTTTTAATATCAGAAAAATCTTTTTCGCTTATCATGACTCGTTTTTTGATAGTGTATAAAGGTACGTAATCGAATTAATTTTTAGGGATTACAGATTTGTAATTAGATAGCATAGTTTGTGCAGTCTTTTTCATTTTCTCTGCCAAATGAATGGGTTTCTCTACAATTAATTTTTCACCAAAACTATTCAATAAGGTCATGAGTTCATAATTGATAATAACTTCAATAGATATAACAAAGGCATTTTTTGTATTCTTAATAATTTTTTGAGTGGTGTGTATTGGTTGAGATTGAATATAATTTGCTTGTTCTGGTACAAATCTCAGTATTAATTTTTCAGGTTTATTATCGCTATATGATACCCCAATGGTATTACTATAGTAAAGCTCTTTGTCAAAATGTTCTTCATCAAATGTGGAGTGCATTTTTATTGCATCTTTTATTCTATCAAACGAAAAGGTAAGAAATTTAGAGGCTTTGGTAGCATGTATATCTTTGCCTATTAAGTACATTCTGTTTTGGTACTCTTTGATAAAATAGGGATGTACGGTATGTTTTTTTGGTTCTTTTTTGCCAAAAGGTTGATAGGATATACTGATTATATTTTTATTACGAATAGCATCTACAATATCAGCCATAAATTCTATGCCTACATATCGTTTGGGTCTATCCAGCATTACGATGTTTGAACGCATGGCCGATTCACGATTAAATTTGACTGCTAAGGCCAATTTGTTGATACTGTCTTCAAACATTTTGATAGCAGGAATATCTTTGAATTGTTCTAAAATATCTACAGCCAGCTCCAAGCCTTGTAAATCTTCGGCAGATACAGGAATTTTATTTATTGAGTATTCTTGGTCTGTATAAATATAGCCTCTGGCAAATCTGTCAAATTCTATAGGAGCCAAAAATCCCAAAGAAGAATCATAGCGCATAGCATATATATCCTTTTGAACGCTCGATTCGGATACGGGAATATTAAGTTTTTCTGATATATAATCCACTATTTCTTTCAAAGTTGGTGGCTTACGCTGCTTGTTTGTCATCAAATTGTCAATTAATCGGTATCTGGTTAAAGCATTCTTGTTTTTCATCGTCTTAGTATTAAATGGAATGGATAGACAAAAATAAGGATTCAATACGCAAACTCAATGCGCAGGCACTACTAAATCTTTGTATTCTAAATACAATAGACATGAAAAAAACATTTGTACAAACAGATTTTACGGTAGATGCTTTTAGCGCCAGCAGAATTATTTTTGATGATAGCGATTTGGTTAGTCTAAACGTAATATGCAGAATTCATGATGAACTTTTGCAAACATCTTTATTATTTACATTTTCGGCATTTAATGATTTACTTCGGTATAGTGGACAAAGCGGTGAGCAGGTACAGCTTTTGGTTTCAAATAAGCTTTTGGGCAAAGAAGAAGCGCCACATATTATCGATTTAGGTCAGAAGCCAATAGTATTTTCGGCTTGTTCGTTGCAACTTAGCTATTTAATAGCCGACGATGATTCTTGTTTTAGCGCAGAAGAAGTTAGACCATTGAGCTATGTTCAACAAATTAAAAATCTTAGAAAAAATATCAAAGATTTTGAACAAGTTGTTTTGCATGAAAATCATAATCAAAAGCAAGCTTTGATGGAATTAGCTTCGCTATATCTTTATTACAAAGGTTTATTAGAATTGAATGTTAGCGATGATTTTGCTAAAGAAAAAGCGGGTTTAAGCAATCCTACCATATTTAAAATGGCCTATATGGCTGCCAAAAAAAGAGAATAGTTTTTGTTATAATGGGGTTTTAGTTTTATAAAAATGAGCTTGGAGATATGTTTCAAGCTCATTTTTTTTATGGAAATAAATGAATGTGTGCATCCTTAAGAAAAAAGTTTATTATGCTAAAGATTAGAGATGCCCGAAATTTTCAAATTATATTTCTAAGTATTTTTCTTCTTTATGGATGTTTTTATTTGTCTTGGGATATTGATATAGTAAAATATACGGCTATATTTTTTGCGGCATTTAGTACACATACCATTGCTTGGTATGTATTAAAATTGCCCTTGCATAGCTTTAAAAGTACATGGATTACAAGTTTGGGTTTGTGTCTTTTATTGCAAACAACAAGTTGGTGGGTTGCTGCTTTAGCGGCTTGTATTGCCATAGCTTCCAAATTTATTGTAAGCATACAAAAAAAGCATTTTATGAATCCGGCTACTTTTGGCATCATCTCAAGCATATTGCTAACCCAATCGGCTTGGATTAATCCGGGTCAGTGGGGAAATGGAGCATTGCTCATTTTGATTATAGGAGGCTTAGGTATGATAGTTACTTCGCATGTAAAAAGAGTTGATGTAGCCTTATATTTTATAATAAGTTTGTTTGTCTTGTATTTTATAAGAAATGTATTGTATTTGCACTGGCCTATGGATTATGTTTGGCTTCAGTTTAATAGTGGTAGTCTGTTTTTATTTACTTTTTTTATGATTACAGACCCTATGACTTCTCCTAACCACCCTAAAGCTCGAAAATATTGGGCTATATGTATAGCAATACTATCATTTTTACTTTCCACTTATTTTCAAGTTTCTATAGCACCTATTTGGGCACTTTTTATAATGGGCTTCACAACGCCGCTTATCAATCGCTTTATAACTCATGAACGATTTATATGGAATACAGCATTTTTTTCATCTACACTTAAAAAATAAAATATCATGAACAAATCAATGCTAAGCATCATCATTTTAGCTATCAGTTTTTTTGAAGCAAAAGCTTTTTGCGGATTTTATGTAGCAAAGGCCGATACAAAAATTTTTAATAATACTTCTCAAGTTATTTTAGTTAGAGATGGCGATAAAACCATCATAACAATGAGCAATGACTTTTCGGGAAATGTAAAAGACTTTGCCATGGTTATTCCAGTACCAGAAGTGATTCTCAAAAAGAATATTCGAGTGGCAGATCAATCTTTGTTTACTAAATTGGAATCTTATTCTGCACCACGATTAGTTGATTACTACGATCAAAATCCGTGTCAAACCTATGAGAGGGAGGAAGTATTGTTTATGCCATCTTCCAATGCTGACATGTCCTATACGCTAACAAAAGAAAGTCGTAAGGATAAATCGTATGGTGTAAAAATTCAAGCACAATACAGTGTAGGCGAATATGATATTATAGTATTGAGTGCTAAACAAAGCAATGGATTAAAAAAATGGTTGCTTGACAATGGATATAAAATACCTAAAGATGCAGACGAGGTGTTGGATCCTTATATTAGAAGCAATATGAAATTTTTTGTAGCCAAAGTGAATGTAAATGCATATAATAAAAATGAATACAATCAACTAAGACCTTTGCAAATAACAATGAACAGTACAAAATTTATGTTGCCGATACGCTTAGGTATGGCTAATAGTAAAGGAGCACAAGATTTGATAATATATACATTGACTAAAAAAGGGCAAGTAGAATGTACAAATTATAGAACACAAAAAATACCCAGCGAAATTGATATACCAGAATTTGTACAACAAGATTTTGGGCGGTTTTATAAAGATCTTTTTAAAAGAAAATGGAAGCGAGAGGCCGAACAATCTGTTTTTCTGGAGTATGCCTGGGATATAAGTTTGAGTAATTATGTAAAATGCGACCCATGTGTATCTACACCACCAGACCGTAGAGACTTAAAGGAAGCTGGCGTTTGGTGGATAGCTGATGAGCAAAATGCATACAATGAAAAATTATTTTTTACACGATTGCATGTTCGATATGCGCGCAAAACATTTCCGCAAGATTTAATGTTTCAGATAACACCAAATAATAAAAACTGGCAAGTACGATATATTTTACACCATCCAGCCACAGGTAATTTGAGTTGCTCATATGCTGGGGCATATATAAAAGAGGTCAATGAAAGAAGAAAAAACGAACTAAAAAATTTAGAAAAATATACTGGTTGGGACATTAGTGAGTATAACGATTATCCATACACATGGAATAATCAAACCTATAGAGCGAAAGCAATTAGAAAAGGTGCATGGTATAGCGAAATGAATATACCATTAATTTTATTGTATATTGGATTGCAAATTGGCTTGGTTTATTTTGCCATACAATTTCATAAGGGCAGACTAAAGTCCGCTTAAACAAATACCTAATTGAATAGGATGTATGTTTTCTGGGCCATTATTAATTCTAAACAAATTGCTGATATAGTATGAGCCGTAAACAGAAAAATTACCCCAACCCACACGACCTGTTAGTGCATAACGCCAAGTTTCTATATAGCGTTTTGTACTTACTTTTTCAATAATTGGTTTATTGTTGAGTGTGCGTTTGCCTTTTGTATGAGATGATACCAAAGCACCAACCTTAAGCCCAATGGCCGCTTTGATGCCAATATTTCGGTTTTCTTTATTTTCAAAAAATCGCAACTCAAATGGCGCTTCTACATAGGTTGTTGTCAACTTAAATCGTTTATAATCTACTTGTTCTGGAATAAATTGTATAGCAGTTGCTGTATCGTTTAATATAATTTGTTGATTTTTGAAATACACATTGCTTATGCCAACGCCTAAACCAGCAGCAAAACTAAAATTTGATTTCATGATGGGAAAGTCATAGCACAAATAGGCATTAAAAGCTCTACCTATACCAGTAATTTTAATAGAATCAGGCACATTAGTCCAAGTTTCATAACCTGCTTGAAGCATGACATAATCCCTTGATGGCATAGCATAGGAAGATTTGTTTTTAGATTGCGCATTGGCTTGCAATGTCATAAGCAAAACGCCAAAAAATAGTGCTACTTTATTCATAGAGCGCAAATATAGACTATAGGCTTATAACAAAGCGTTAAAAAAAATTCTCTATATATACATAGTACCATTGGGAATGCCGTGTGTCCTTTTATCAAAAAAATAAACTATTGTAGTAGGCATACTTAGTATTTTTGTTTAGTGAACAACCAAACCAAATATTGGATTTTTCAGACCGTTGGGTGGGGGCTATTTCTTATTTTTAGTATTTATATAGCTCTCCTAGTAGATGAATTCAATTTCAAAGTTTTTATTATGAATTTTGGCTTGAGTATTGGAGGCTTATTTACAACACATATTTATAGAAATTTTGTATTAAAACATCGTTGGCACGAACAAGCTCTCGAAAAAGTACTTCCAAATATTTTAATCGGACTTTTTGTATTAACACTCCTATTAGGACTTATCTATCATGCTTTTTTTGGATTGTTATATCCAGTGTCATTAAAAAACATTTCATTCAAATCTGTAGCTGGTAGTTTAGTAAGCATTTTTATGCTATTGCTAGTATGGAATATTATTTATTTTGTCTGGACATCCATCGAGTCAACCCGAAAAAATACTATCAAACAATTGCAAGTAGAAAAAGATTTGAAAGATATGGAAATGAAAACCTTGCTTTCCAATTTGCAACCCCATTTTATTTTTAATGCACTCAATAGCATTAGAGCATTGATAGATGAAAACCCAGAGCAAGCACGTAGAGCTATTACACAAATTTCAAATATTTTAAGAAGCTCTATCCGAAACGATGTGCATACAGATAGCTTAGAAAATGAGCTTGCCCTTGTACAAGATTATTTAAGCCTCGAAAAAATCAGATACGAAAACCGATTAGAATATAGTTTTGATATAGCACCCGAAACACAAAAAATCATTATACCATCTATGATGTTGCAAACTATTGTAGAAAATGCTATTAAGCATGGCATAGCCAAACAAGAGTTGGGCGGCTCTATTTTTATTAGTGCTCATATTTTGAAAAACAAATTACAGCTTTGTATAAAAAATCATGGGTCTTTAGAAAACAATATGCAGCACCCAGAAAGTTTGGGTTTTGGCATTCACTCTACCATACGCCGACTACAATATCTATACCAGCAAGATGCAACATTTGAAATAAAACAAGAACAAGATATGGTTTTAGCCATTATTACATTACCAATAAAAAACCAACACATATGATTAAAACAATTATCATAGACGATGAGCGTTTAGCTCGCAATGAGTTGAAAAAAATAGTAAATGCTCATCCTGAAATTCAAATCATAGACGAAGCAGGCACAGTACAAGAAGCTATCCAAAAAATAGATAGTATGGAGCCGCAACTTATTTTTTTAGATATTCAACTGCCAGGTAATAAAACAGGCTTTGATATTTTGGAAGTATTAGAACATACACCCAAGGTTATTTTTACAACTGCCTACAACGAATTTGCCTTAAAAGCATTCGAATACAATGCACTCGATTATCTATTGAAACCAATAGACCCTCAGCGATTATCGGATGCGATAGAAAAGGTAAAAAAACAACTTGTTTTAGACGACAAAAAAAGCCAGAATACATTAAGTATTCATGATCAAGTGTTTGTAAAAGACGGTGAGCGATGCTGGTTTGTAAAGTTAGACGAGGTTCGCTTGTTTGAAAGTGTAGGCAATTATGCCAAAGTATTTTTTGGGAAAAATAAACCACTTATACTAAAATCGCTCAATGCATTGGAGGAGCGTTTAGATCCTAAAGTGTTTTTTAGAGCCAATAGAAAACACATTATCAATTTACAAAAAATCACAAAAATAGATTCGCATTTTAACGGTGGGCTCAAAGTATTGTTGGATGGAGGCGAAGAAATTGAAATTTCGAGAAGACAATCTGTTCGATTTAAAGATTCTATGAGCATCTAATACCAATGCGATTTGTGTTGTAGACAAAATCTTATCGCGCAGTTTGGGGAGTATATCCCGATAGGATAGATGTTTCCTAATTAATCGGCATATATATATCACATTGCAATAATATTATAACAACAAATTAGCCTAACTATTTGAATAAAAATTTATGAATAAACTTATATTTGAAAAATTATTTTTTAACTTTTAAAACTAGAGCAAATGGGATTATTTTCTTTTATTAAAGACATGGGTAAAAAAATCTTCAAAAGTAAAGATGAAGAAGAAAAAGCTAACCCAGGCATAGAAGGTGCCGAAATTTTAGCAAAGCAAAAAGCGGCTATAAAAAGCTATATTGATGGTATTGGATTAAATATTCAAAACCTTGATTTTACCTTAGATAGCAATGGTAAATTAACATTGACTGGTGATTGCCAATCAAAAGCCGATTTTGAAAAAGTGTCGCTTACAGCTGGTAACATAGCTGGAGTAGCTGAAGTAGACAACCAAATGACTATTGCAGGCGAAGATGCAACTCCAGACAGTAGCTATTATACTGTAGAAAAAGGCGATTCTCTTTGGAAAATTGCAGAAAAAAATTATGGCGACGGATCTAAATATCCTGTCATCTTTGAAGCTAATGTGCCTATGATTAAAGATCCAGATGAAATTTATCCTGGTCAAGTATTGCGCATACCTGGCTTATCTGCATAAGCTTTATAATCATCATTAATTTTCAAAAGCCATTCCTTAGGAATGGCTTTTTTGATTTGCAAATCATATATCTTTGTCTGTATTAAATTTATATAGAAATGGAAAACACATCAGTTTCGCAATACGAAACACCCATAGATGGTCAAATACTACAAGACTATAAAGCAGTCAATAAAAAATTTATGGCAAATGTTTTTTTATGGATGTTTTTGGCTTTAGGCGTTTCAGCCACAGCTGCTTTTTTAACCCTAAGTGTCCCAACTATATTCAACGCCATTGTTGGCTCGGGCATGTTGCGAATATTGTTTTTTGTACCACTTGTGTTTGTATTAATTATGTCCTTTGCTTTTAAACGCTTATCTGTAGCAGGTCTTATTGCGTTCTTTATCTTATATTCAATTGCCAATGGTGTAGTCTTTAGTTTTATACTATTAGTATATACTTCTGGTTCTGTTATTTCATGTTTTGCAGGTGCAGCTGTTATGTTTGGTGTGATGGCTATAGCAGGCTATAAAACAGAACAAGATTTAACAACTTTTGGGCGATTACTTTTTATGGCTTTAATCGGCATGATAGTCGTAAGCATCATTAATTTTTTTATGAACAGCGAAGCAATAGATTATATCATAGGTTTGATTGGTATCATGGTATTTACCGGATTGACAGCTTATGATGTTCAAAAACTAAAAAATATTTCGCGTGGCATAGATGCCGAAGGCAATGAAATTGAGCATGCAGATATGAAAAAACTAACTGTTATGGGTGCTTTGACTCTTTATCTCGATTTTATTAATCTTTTCTTGAGTTTACTAAGAGTATTTGGAAGAAAAAATTAGGCATTCAAGTTACTTCTATTCCTCCTCTGCCAGTCGTTTCAGGAATGCAGATAGATTAGACCTTTAGGTTGTTTCTTAAAATTATAGTGCATAATACATGCTATTTGCACATTATACTATTGTAATTATTGCTTATTTATTTTTTTTTAATGCTAATCGAAGTCAAGAACAATATAAAAAGGCATTTCATGTATATTTGTCGTTTATTATAAAAAATCACATTTCTATGAAGAAGTATTTTTTCCTTTTCCTATTTTTATTTGCACAGTGGACTGTAAAAGCCGATGAGGGTATGTGGATGCCCTTGCTGATTTCGCAAAACTATGAAGCCATGCAGCGTATGGGCTTAAAACTGACTCCTGAGCAAATTTATAGTATCAATAAAAGCTCTTTAAAAGATGCCATTGTGCATTTTGGAGGTGGATGCACTGGCGAAATCATTTCTAATGATGGACTTTTACTTACAAATCATCACTGCGGATATGGAAATATAGCCTCTTTAAGCACAGTAGAAAATAATTATTTAATGAATGGATTTATGGCAGTTTCGAGAGAGCAGGAATTGCCTTGCCCAGGATTGAGTGTAAAATTTTTGGTTCGAATTGAAGATGTGACCAATGAAGTTAGTAACTACATAGGCAATGCCTATGGCAAAGATGTTGATACTCGCTTTGAAGAAATCGCAAAGAAAATAAGCACAGCTAATAGCGAAGGCAATGTATATGAATGCGATGTAAAATCGTTTTATTCAGGAAATAAATATTTTTTATTTGTATACCAACGATTTACTGATATTCGATTGGTAGGAACACCACCTGAAAACTTAGGAAAATTTGGTGGCGACACAGACAATTGGATGTGGCCTAGACATACATGCGATTTTTCTATGTTTAGAGTTTATAGCAACAATGATAATAAACCTGCATCGTATTCTAAAAACAACAGACCTTATCAGCCTAAGCACCACCTGCCAGTATCTATGAAAGGCGTGCAAGACAATGATTATGCTATGATATTGGGTTATCCGGGTCGTACTACTCGTTATCTTACATCTTACGGGGTGGATTTAGCTATCAATGAATCGAATCCTTCTATTGTAAAAATTCGTGATAAACGATTAGCTATAATGAGAGAAGAAATGGAAAAAAATCCTGCTGTAGATTTAGACTACTCTTCTTCCTATGCTTCTATAGCCAATTATTGGAAATATTTTATTGGACAAACCGAGCAATTAAAAAATCTAAATATTTTAGCTCAAAAAGAAAAAGAAGAAGAACAATTTCAGCGTTGGGTCAATAGCAATGCAAAAGAGTATAAGCGATTACTCAATGATTTTCAAAAAGCCTATGCTAGCTATAAACCCTATGTAAAACACCAATACTATTATCGTGAAGCTTTTATGGCTCCCAGTCTTACAAGGCTTGCTGCGGGCTTTTATACTATATCAGAATCTTTGGCAAATCGTGTAAGCAAAGATTCTATCGAAAAACTATGTGGTAGACTCAGAAAGTTCAGAAGTGTTGCTTTTGACAAAGTGTATTTACCACTCGATCAAAAATTATTTTCAGCACTTAATTTAATGTTTTATCAGGATGTGCCTAAGGGACAGCATCCCGATATTTTTGCCAACGAGGTATTTGGGAAATATGGTAATGACAATTGGAAGAAAACCTTTGATGACTATACTGAAAACCTATATAGTAGGACGATTCTATTAGATAGTGCAAACTTTAATAGACTGTGTAATGCCGATCAGGTAGAGCTTATGCTAAAAGACCCTGCTATAATGCATGCCATTAGTGTTATATCTAATTACAAAAACAATTACGAACCCATCATAGATGATTTTAATCATGAGATGTTTGAATTAAACCGTGCCTACCAAGGTGCTATGCTTGAAAAAAATAAAGGAAAACTAATGTATCCAGATGCAAACTCAACGATGCGTGTATCATATGGCAAGGTAAGCTCGTATGCACCTAAAGATGCAGTATCGTATAACTACTATACACTAGCCGATGGTTTATTAGAAAAATATAAACCAGGCGATAAGGAATTTGATTTGAGTGCAAAAGTAGTAGACTTACTTCGCAAAAGAGATTTTGGCGATTATGCCGATCGCAATAAAGGTGGTTTAGTTACTTGTTTTATCACTACCAACGATATTACTGGAGGCAATTCAGGGAGTCCTGTTATTAATGGCAATGGCGAACTGATTGGATGCGCTTTTGATGGAAACTGGGAGGCTATGAGTGGCGATATTGCATTTGATACACGATATAAACGAACTATATGTGTAGATGCCCGATATATAATGTGGGTGATAGATAAAGTGCTTGGCGGAAGAAGATTGATAGACGAAATGACGATTCGTAATTAAGACTACTTTTTTTACTATCTGATACTTTTTATCCTATTTTTTAGCCCTTAATAAGGTATAAAGACATATTTATCAAAATTGAAGTCTGTTTGACACTTTTTTTAGATTTCATCATACTATTTTTACCAAAACGAATATAGTAAATATGAATATCCCATTTATTTCTACAAAGAAAAAAGAAAACACGTCAAAGAAAAAAAAGTCGCTTTTGCGTGAGTGGCTCGATGCTGCAGTATTTGCTATAGTTGCTGCAACTATTATACGTACTTTTTTTATAGAGGCCTATACTATTCCTTCGCCTTCTATGGAAAAATCATTATTAGTCAATGATTACTTATTTGTAAGTAAAATGCATTATGGCGCACGCTTACCTATGACACCTTTGGCTATTCCTTTTATACATAATTCTATGCCATTTGTTGGGGGCAAATCGTATAGCACTGCTGTAAAATGGCCTTATAAAAGATTGTGGGGCTTTAGCGAAATACAACGTTTTGATGATGTTGTTTTTAATTTTCCCAATGGCGATACAGTTTACCTTCCAGACCCGAGTCAAGATTTTTATAGCTATGCAAGGCAGCTTGGAAGACAAAATATTCCCGACGATCAAATTGCAACGCATCCAGTAGATAAGAAAGAAAATTATATAAAGCGATGTGTAGCTATTGCTGGCGATACCTTACACTTAAAGCAAGGCGTATTGCATATTAATGGCGAAACCATACCAGATTTTAAATATCAACTACAGTCGTATAGAGTTGTTACCAATTCGATTCCATTTAATACCGATATGCTAGAAGAAATAGGCATAGACCCAGAAACTGATGGTAAACTAACCACTCCCAATGTGTACTTTTTTTATTTAACCAAAACGCAAGCCAATTTATTAAAAACTACATTTAGCAATGTATTGGAAGTAGTGCCCTTATATGAACAGCCAGATATGATAAGCCCCTATACAGGCATGACCTATCCTTACGACTCAACACATTTTAAATGGAATGTAGACAATTATGGTCCTATATATATACCTAAAAAAGGGGTAACTGTAATGATAGATTCGAGTAATATAGCACTCTATAGACGTGTTATAAAAAATTATGAAGGTCACGATTTGGTAGAAAAAAATAATAAAATCTTTATAGATGGGAAGGAAGCTAAATCATACACCTTTTCAATGAATTATTATTGGCTCATGGGAGATAACCGCCATCAGTCTTCTGATTCCAGATTTTGGGGTTTTGTGCCAGAAGACCATGTAGTAGGAAAAGCTTGGTTTATATGGATGAGCTATGGAAAACATGGTATTCGCTGGAACAGACTGTTTAGAAGCGTAAAAGCCTTAGAAAAATAAAGATATAGAAATACTTTAAAAAGTATCTGATAAACCATAACCAAGGGTTTAGGCAATTTATTAATATTTTTTTTACATGATTAAACCTATTGTTAAAAGCCACGTCATAGGTTTTCAAAATTAATAATCATGAAAAATATAGCATTAAAATCAATCATGGCTGTTTGTGTTGCAGCTTTAATGATAACCGTATCGTGCAAACGCACTACAAACACAGCAGATGAAAAAAATTTGGAAGCAGCTAAAGACAATGCCTTTGCTGAAATAATGTATAATGATATACAGAGCATTGCAGACGAAGCTTCAGAAGTACAAACAGGAGGTTCGTTGGAAAATTATAAAACGGCAAGTAATTGTGCTACCATAACCCACGACACACTGAGTACTCCTAAAACCATAACTATAGATTTTGGAGCTACAAATTGTCTTTGCAATGATGGAAAATATAGAAGAGGTCAAATACTGGTTTCCTATATGGGCTTTTACAAAGATTCAGGATCCATGCATACTATTACATTCAATCAGTATTTTGTCAATGATAATCAGATATTGGGAACTAAGCAAGTAGTAAATAATGGACATAATTCCATTAATCAATTAAACTTTAGTGTAACTGTTAATGGCCTTATTATAAAAGCTACAAGCTTGGATTCTATTATATGGAATCACAACCGACTGCGAACTATGATACAAGGCGAAAACACTACAGTTAAGTATGATGATGTATATAGTATTACAGGTAGTGGTTCTGGCCAGCGTGCCAATGGAGTGCCCTATACAATGAATATTGTGCAGCCTTTAATCAAAGCTATGAATTGCCAATGGATTAAAGAAGGTATCATGGAAATACAACCTCAAGGGGCATCTATCCGATCTATTGATTATGGCAATGGTAATTGCGACAATCAAGCAACTGTAACAGTCAATGGCAATACATTTACGATTACATTGAATTAGTTTTTTAATATTACGTTTTAAAAAAAGAGGCTATTTTTTGTAGCTTCTTTTTTTTGTAAAAAAAATAAGCTAACCTCCTATTTGTATCATACTTCTATTATAGAGTTTGTCTTCTTCAATTTTTGTATAATCAGCTACTAATTGTCCACCCAAAGCTTCTTTTTTGTCTTTAATATTTTGAACAATGAGAGGAATAATATCTTGACCATTTCGGAAAGGAGTTAATAAATCTGTTTCGTTAGAAGAAAACAAACAATTTTTCATTTTGCCATCTGCAGTCAATCGCAAACGATTGCATGTACTACAAAAAGGGCTGGTCATGGTAGTAATAAATGCAAACGTGCCGACATGCTGTATCACTTTAAATTTTTTAGTAGTGGCATGTTTATCATCTTCTAATTTTATTACATCAAACGCATTGCTAATGTCCGACAACATTTGTTCGTAAGGAAATACCTTATCTACTTGCCATGCATTTTTTGAAAAAGGCATAAATTCTATAAAACGTATGTGTAGTGGAAGATCTTTGGTTAAAGAAACAAAATCTATAAGCTCAGTATGGTTGATATGATTCATGACAACCACATTGACCTTAACCGAAAAACCATTTTCTAATAACAATAAAATATTTTGATACACTTGTTTAAAGAGGTCACGTTTGGTAAGACTTACAAATTTCGATTCATTTAATGTATCCAGGCTTATATTGACTGACATACAATTATTGTCTAAAAGCACTTTCCAATGCTTATGCAATTGTATGCCATTGGTTGTGAGTGCAATCTGAATAGGAAGAGGCGCTAAGGTTTGTATAATTTCATCAAATTCTTTTCGAATTAAGGGTTCACCACCAGTCAATCGTATTTTAGTGACACCAAGTTTAGAAAATACTTTTGCAAAAGATTCAATTTCATTTGTTTGCAACAAGTGTTTTTGTTCTGTAGCTTGCAACAGGCCATCGGGCATACAATATACGCAACGCAAATTGCAAGCGTCGGTAAGCGAAATGCGTAAATAATTGTGAATTCTTTGATGATTATCGAAGAGCATACGCTGTAAAGATACACTTAGAAATTAGCTTGCTTTGCAAACAATGTGTGGAACATTTACCGCAAAAATCACATCTTTTACCTTTAGCTAATTTTTTTTTATCTTTTTTACTAACTTTTATTACAGTGCATACGTCTATATAATTGTTTTTTGTTTTAAAAGGGTTTATTGCAAAAGGGTGTTTTAAAATGAAAAAGGAGGAGATTATATCTCCTCTTTTTTTTATCTTTGTTTAATCTATGATGATTTTAACAGGCGTAATAATTTGCTTATTATTTATTGGTTTTTTTTCGGGGGTTGAAATAGCCTTTGTATCCAGCAATAAATTGAATATTGAACTACGAAAAAAACAAGGCACATATGCTGGCAAGGTACTTTCCAAGTTTATGGAAAATCCTGCCACTTTTATAGGTACTAGCTTGGTAGGGCTCAATATATTTTTGGTTATTTATGGTTTTTTAATGACCGAGTTAACCGATCAGCTTTTTGAATACATCGGTTTACACAATGAATTTGCTCGTTTATTTTTAGATACTATTATTGCTACTATAATTGTATTAGTGATAGGCGAATTTATCCCTAAAGCACTTTTTAATGCAAAGCCAGAATCGTCATTGGCATTTTTTACTATTCCAATACAGCTATTTTATATTTTGCTATATCCAATAGCACAACTTTTTGTAAAAATCTCAACGGGCATATTAAAATATTTATTTAATGTCAGAATTCATTCCGAAAAAACAATTTATTCCCGAATTGATTTAGAGCATTATATCAAACAAATGCGAACAGGCAACGAAACAGATGAACAAGATATAAATACCGAACTGTTTGAAAACGCATTATCCTTATCGCAAGTAAAAATTAGAGAATGCCATATTCCAAGAAATGAAATAGAAGCAGTAAGCATAGAAACTCCTTTGGAAGAAGTAAAAAGAAATTTATTGAATCTAGACTATCTAAAATACTGGTATATGATGGCACTATAGATAATATAGTGGGCTATTTGCATCACTTAGATTTTATTCGTTCGCCACAAAATATCAAATCTACCTTGCATGCTATAGCAGCTATACCAGAAACGATGAATGCTGTTGACTTGCTAAACCAATTTACTAAAGAACGCAAAAGTATAGCATGGGTTATAGATGAATTTGGTGGCACAGCTGGCATTGTTACTATGGAAGATTTGCTTGAAGAAATTTTTGGTGAAATAGAAGATGAATATGATAATGAACAATATGTCGATAGACAGTTGTCTGCTACCGATTTTTTATTTTCAGGCCGATTAGAGGTAGAATATATTAATGAAAAATACAAACTTGATTTGCCTATAGAAGATGCAGAAACATTATCCGGTTATATAATAGAAAATCATGAATCAGTGCCTGCAATAAACGAAAAAATTATTATTGGCAATCATGAATTTACCATTATGCAAAGCAATGAAAAAATCATAGAAACCGTAAAGCTAAAAGTATTACATACGTCTTAAAAATAGAAAGCGATTTATGAAAGCTATGATATTGGCAGCAGGACTCGGAACCAGATTAAAACCTTTTACCGAAAAACATCCCAAAGCCTTAGTGCCTGTCAACAATAAGCCAGCTTTGCAGCGAAATATTGAATACCTTAAATCATTTGGTGTACAAGAAATAATTATTAATGTACATCACTTTGCTCAGCAAATTATTGATTTTATTCATCTTCAAAAAAATTTTGACATACGAATTGAAATCTCAAATGAAGAAGATGAAGTGTTGGAGACTGGAGGTGGATTGCAAAAAGCCTCATGGTTTTTTGATGACAATAAAGCATTTGTATTAATGAATGCGGACATCTTAACCACTTTAGATCTGAAACAAATGTTTGCTTATCACGAATCCAAACAATCCTTAGCAACCTTGGCTATTAGCCAAAGAGAAAGTAGTAGAAATCTTTTGTTTGATGATGAGATGAAACTTTGTGGATGGCGAAATAATAAAACTATGGAGGAGATAAAATGTATAGAAAATATACATCTTACACCCTATGCTTTTTCAGGTATACACATAATATCACCTGCCATATTTGAAATAAACACCTTAAGTGGTAAATTTTCTATGATAGATATGTATCTTATGTTGGCAAAAAAACATACCTTCATGGGATATGACCATTCCCAAGATCTGTTGATGGATATAGGGAGTGTAGAAAAACTCAAAGAAGCAGAAAAATATTTTCTATAATTTTGTTTCCATTTCTTTATTTCAAAACCGACTTCTTTCATGAATACTGAAATTATATTAGATAAAATCCTTTTGCCATTAGGAATAGCCTTGTTTGTTGGGATAGCTTTAAAATTTATTTTGACCAAAATATTGGCAAGGCTCAGTAAAAAAACTAAATGGAAAAGTGATGACCTTATAGTAGACGTTTTTAAGCGTTGGATTATTTTTTGGTGTTTGCTTATAGCTATACTTTCTTTTATAGATCAATTGGGCATAGCCGAAAAACAATTTTGGTGGATAGAAAATACATTGAAAGCCATATTTATTTTCACAATTAGTATGGCTCTAAGTAAAATTTTTGGAGGAATGACCAAAATTTCTGCTTCCCAAAAAGATTCAGCCATACCAGAAAGTTCTATACTTAGCAATATTGTAATTTTTATAACCTATGTAATAGGACTCATCTTTATTTTGCAAGAATATGATATAAAAATAACGCCTATTCTTACAGCATTGGGTGTAGGAGGTTTGGCAGTTGCATTGGCCTTGCAAGAAACATTGAGCAACTTATTTGCAGGCATTCAAATATTGAGTAGTGGCAAAACCAATATTGGCGATTTTATAGAATTAGAAAATGGTAAGAAAGGGTTTATTCGTGATATTACATGGCGCAATACAACGATAGAAACCTTTAGTAATAATATTGTGGTTATCCCCAATCAAAAATTGAATAGTTCTATAATAGAAAATTTTGATATTCAGAATAACTATATCACAAACTATATAGAAGTAGGCGTTGCCTATACAAGCAATTTAGAACATGTAGAAACAGTTTGTAAAGACATTGTTCAAAATATTATGCAAAAAACTGAAGGAGCAGTAGCAGATTATAAACCAAGCATTGTATTTACAAATTTTGGAGATAGTAGTATACAAGTTAGAGTTTATTATCAAGTGATATCGTATTCAAATAATTTGCCTATACGTAGTTTGTTGGTAAAAAATATTCATAGCCGTTTTGCCCAAGAAGGAATTGAAATACCATTCCCTATTCGAACAATAATTCAACATACATAATTCGGGTTTTAACGAGTATAAATTACATTTCATGGATATAGTATTGTTATAAACTTGACATTAGAATAAGGCTTTACTATCTTTATGGAAACCTTATACTATGAAATTCCATTTTTTATTTTTTCCATTATTATTTGCGCTGCAAATACTACAAGCTCAGCAGTGCCCGCCTTGCCCCATACATATTCTAATTAACGATACCATCAATTGTAATAATAAAGTTATAGATAAAGATTCAGTCAGTAATTACTTTACAAATCCAGCAACTGATTTATTTACAGCCTGCAAAAACAGCACAATGAAATATGTTATTAATCCGGAGTCTGTTTTTGTTCAAGGAAATTTATGCACCTATTCAGTTTTTTCTATTGATTCTGTAATAGTATCGGGTGGTGCATTGGTCAACACGGCTGGAAATACCATAACTGTACAGTGGGGAGCTGCAAGTACAGGATCGGTACTCATAGCATTTAGTATTCCGGGCAACACCATGGGGCCACCTTGTATAGATACTATATTATTAAAATTTGCATTGACAAATAATCCTACTGCATCTTTTTTTGCAGTGCCACAGCCCGCCTGTTTTAATAATCCAACCACGATACAATTTAATTCGAATGCTACTATAGGTGCATTGACCTACTATTGGGATTTTGGTGACGGATATACTGCATTAGGCTCCAACCCTAGCCATGCTTATGAGAATCCAGGTACATATACAGTTTGTCTTTTTGTAAGTAACAATATGCCACCAAGTTCTATCCCAATAGGACAGGTAGGCCCTTGTCTAAATTGTATGGATTCGGTTTGTCAAACTATTACAATAGATCCACTCAGTGGTCCTGATATTGAATGCATAGCCACTGTATGTGCAGGAGACACGAATACCTATTGCACAGCTGCTATTTGTTCTTCGTATAATTGGAGTGTAGTAGGAGGTTCCATAATAGGCTCTAACAATACTTCGTGTGTGCAAGTGGCATGGGGTAGTGGTAACCCTCAGGGTAGCTTGCAATTAATAGCGAGTGCTTGCTCTACAACTTATTGCCCGCAAGGTACTACATACGATATACCAATAATTCCAAGTAGTTATTCTATTTCTGGCTTGGATACAGTATGTATCAATGCCAGTGCTACCTATAGTTTGCCTACATGGCCAGGCACAAGTTACACCTGGAGTTTAAGCAGTGGTGGTACTATTACAGGTAACAATACGAACACAAGCTCTATAGGAGTATATTGGACTAATTTTGGTAGCCATACTATTTCAGTATCATATTATGACACCACGTTGCAGTGTGGTGGAAATGCGACCCTTGTTGTAGAGGTTTTGCCAAATTTAGAAATAAGTGGACCAAAAATTGTATGTGAAGGAACTATAAAAAATTATTTTTCATTCAACATCCCTGCTAACACACCCATAGCATCATCATGGTCTATAAGCCCAGGCGGAAATACTATTAATACGGGCAATGGTACAAGTAATATTAGTGTATCTTGGCTTAGTGCTGGTACATATACAATTACGGCTAATGCAGTCAACCCATCTTTGGTATGCGAAGAAGCAAGTTATGAAGTACAGGTATTAGCTGCGCCAATACTAGCTGGTATTTCTGGAACAGATAGTATTTGTCCTGGTGCTATACAAATTTATGCAGCAAACTCAAATGCTTCTGGAGTATATACATGGACAGTATTAGGAGGGAGTTTTATATCCTTAGCACCCAACAATGATTCGATTCAAATAAGTTGGAATAATACAGGACCTTATTCAATTTCGGTTTTTCAAACAGCCTTACCTTCCAATTGCGTTAGTAATACATTGAGCAAAACACTATATTCATATCCTGTACCAAACGTTTTAGGCAATGTAAATGTATGTGCAGATGCTATAGAAACATATACCATTTCAAATATTAACTCAGGAAATTTTAATTGGTACGTGACTCCATCAAATTTAGCAACTATAATAAGCGGACAGGGTACTGACACCGTACAGATAAAATGGCATGGTAGCAATAATCCGGGTTCAAGTACAACAGTATTTCTTCATTACGGAATTTGCAATAAGGATTCAATAGCTATACAAATCAATGAACCACTCACGCCAAACATAACTGCTTCAGGAAGTTTGTGTGGAGGAGGTGTTAATTTAACTGTGAGTGGCACCGGCACTTATTTGTGGTCATGTTTAGAACATCCAATTTCTCCAAGTCAAAGTAATGTCTTATCAAGTTTAACAGCTTTGGACTTAGCAGGTCATTATAGTGTTCAAATTTCTAATTATAATAACACCGGTTGTACAGTTGAAGCAAGCTATCAGATTACATCGAATGGATTGCCTAATGCACAAATTACGGCTTCTTCTATTTTGCAATATTGCATTTCAAATTTACCCAATATGACTTTGTCTGCTTTGACAGGCGCAGGCTATTCGTATCAGTGGTATATGAATGCTACACCTGTAGGAACTGGCTCATCGCTTGCAGTGAATGCCGCAGCGCCTTGTTTTGTCAATGCATTGGGAACTTATGTTTTTTATTGCGATGTTTCTTATTTAGGTTGCACGGTAAGTTCAAATACCATTACTGTTACTATATTAAACTGTACTGGATCGGCAGGCGGAGGTACTGGCACAAATAATTCTTGTGGTGCTTCAATCAATATTACGAATGTGTCACAATGCAATCCATTTAGCTTATCTGTAGTGGCATCAGCTCCATTGGGAGCAAGTATTTTATCAGGTACTGAAACTATTACACATCTTGATGATAATAGTGTACTAAGTGGACTAACAACAAAAACATACACAAGTCTTGGATATAAACTTTTTAAGGTCTGTGCAGATGTATTATTGCCCAATTCAAGCATTTGCAATGTTTGTAAAGACACAAGTGCATTGGTAGATGTTATTGGGGGTTTTATATATGTTGATAGTTGTGGTATTATAAGTATTACAGATCAGTCAAATGTATTTGCGCCCAACACAATAAATGCATATTCCTATTATGTAGGCGATTATCCTAATAATATAACCGTGTCACCTACAGTTGCAAGTATTAATAATCCATCATTACCAAATCCTATAATTACATTTTCTCAAAGTGGCACATATATCATAAATCAGTTTTGCATATCTTCAAACGCCTGTGTGGCAAGTTTTTTAGATACTATAGTGATTAGTTTGCCCGATGCAGACTTTGTAACAAATAGTGCTTGCATAAATACTCCTGTACTCTTCACAAGCACCTATAGCTATCCAACACATTTCTGGGATTTTGGAGATGCTTCATCGTCATATACAGACCCTACTACACATGCATATAGTGCCAATGGTGTGTATAATATTGTGCATATAGTTCAAAACAATTTAGGTTGTGTAGATACTTTTACCAATTCTATTTTAATTAATCCCAATAGCACATGTATAATCTCGTATGCTTCTCCAAGTACCTTCTGTTTTGGAGATTCTATTGTTTTGCAAGGATGTGCAGGGCTTACAAATTACCAATGGTATAATAATGGTGTGCCTATTCCGTCTGCTATCAATTCAAGTTATGTAGCTAAGCAAAATGGAAATTATTATTTTATAGCCGAAGACCCTAATACCTGTTTAGCCATTAGCGATACTGTGTCAGTAAATGTATTGGTATCACCGTCTACTACATTTTTTCAAACGGGATCTACTTGTGAAAATAGTTTATATAGTATAGAGGTTCCAAACTGTGCAACTTGTTTTTATATGTGGAGTGTAGACAATGTGATACAACCTTCTACTTCTTATATATTAAATGGAACGGTGGGTATTCCTCCTTTTACAGTAGGTTTACATACTATACAAGTGCAAGTTTTGGGAAGTAATGGATGTATATCAAGCGATTCACTATTAGTAGATTTTTACGCAATTCCAAGTATATCAACCACTGTAGTTGGCAGTCCTTCTTTGATGTGTTCAAATAATACATATACAATCAGTGCAATTTCAAATGCCAATGTTCCCTCATGGTCTTGGTCGTATAATGGATTTGTTATTTCTACAAATAGTACAAGCCTTGCTTCGGCTGCAGGTACATACATTGTTCAAGTTACAGATGGTATCACTGGTTGTACTGCTATAGATCAGCAGGTAGTGTTTGAAAGTCCCAACCTCTCATTATTTCCTATTGGCTGCGATTCACTTTGCGATACAAGTTCCATATGGATACCATTGGGTTCTATAAATGGCGATATAAGCGCTTATACAATAAATTGGTACGATAATGCACCACCTTATACAAGTGTTGGTACAGGAGCAAATTTATTGCTATCAAGTCTTGGCACAGGCAATCATGCTTTGTCTGTAATTGTTTCAAATGCAGTAGGCTGTAAAGACACAAGTAATGTATATAATCTCAATGTTTATCCATGTGTATTTGTTTTAGGAAATGAGAAAGTGGAATTAAATGTGTTTTTAAAAAATCAAAAAGGTCTTTTGGAGTTTACTACCAATCAAGATGACTATGTGCAACACTATGAAATAGAAAAAAGCACAGATATGAGTCAATTTGAAACAATAGCCTATATTTTTCCTGAAAAAAATAATAATGAAAGCAATACGTATTCTTATACAGATAGCATGCTTTCAAATGGAAGTAATTATTATAGAATTAAACTGCTATATCATGATAAGCACGCTATTTATACTGAAACAAAGCATCTTTTTTATAGAACAAATACTAGCACTATCATAGTGCCAACAGTAAGCAATGGGCAATTCAATATTCTAAGCATTGATGCCATAAACAAAGTTGTAGTAAGTAATACAGCAGGAATAATTTTAAAAACGATACTTTCTATACAACCTATAGAAACAATTCACATGAGTGAATTGGCAAGTGGTATTTATTACGTCACACTTTATGCCAACGGGGTACCTCAAGTATTTAAAGTTATTAAGCATTAAAAATATGCTTAGATACTACAGCAGTATAGTTTTTTTTAACAGATTTTATTTTGCTCTACTATAGAGCCAGCTACAATTTATAGTATCTTGCAGCTACTATGTACACATTTAAGAATATACTTTTAATTATTTTCTTTTGCTTACTTTCTTTTCAACCGTATGCTCAAGAAAGTGTTCAAGATAATTACTTTGAAATTTCAAAAAATATGGAAATATTTAATGCCTTGTTTAAGGAATTAAATATTTATTATGTAGATCAAATACAACCTGGAAAACTGCTCAAAACAGGTACTGATGCTATGTTGAAAGAGTTGGACCCTTATACAACATATATTACCGAAGAAGATATAGAAGACTATCGTTTTCAGATGACTGGAAAATACGGAGGTATAGGTAGTACCATTCGAAAAGTAAAAGACTACTTAGCCATAAGTGAACCCTATGAGAATAGTCCGGTAGTGAAAGCAGGCTTAAAAGCAGGCGATCTTATTTTGGAAATAGACGGGAAATCTACTAAAGGAAAAGAAGTTGATGACATTAGTACGTTGTTGAAAGGGTCGCCGGGTTCTACCGTTAAATTAAAAATTAAAGACCCTATAACAAATACAGAGTCGCTTAAAACTATTACCAGAGAAGAAATACAAGTAAGTAGCGTGCCCTATGCATGTATGTTGGGTCCTCAGCAAGATATAGCCTATGTAAAAATGACACAGTTTACAGACCGTTGCACGTATTATGTTAAGGCCGCTTTGGATAGTTTAAAAAAGGCAAATCCTGGCATGCGCTCGTTAGTGTTAGACCTTAGGTACAATCCTGGCGGTTTGTTGGAAGAAGCTGTGAATATGTGTAATTTATTTTTAAACACGGGTCAGCTTGTAGTTAGCACAAGAGGTAAAAACACGGAGTGGGATAAGACCTATGTAACAAAAAATTCGGCATGGGATGATAAAATGCCTTTGGTAGTTTTGATTAATAAAAACTCTGCATCAGCTTCTGAAATTGTTTCGGGTACGCTGCAAGATTTAGATAGAGGTGTTGTGATAGGACAACGTAGCTTTGGAAAAGGACTCGTACAAACTACTCGAAACCTAGCCTTTAATGCCAAGCTAAAAGTAACAACAGCCAAATATTATACACCCAGTGGACGCTGTATACAAGCCCTAGATTATTCACACCGCAATGAAGATGGAAGTGTAGGAGCTGTAGCCGATTCTTTAAAAAGTAAATTCAAAACCAAAGCGGGTAGAGTGGTTATGGATGGTGGAGGCATAGAGCCCGATATAAGTACCCAGGCCAAGGAAAATTTACAAATTATTTCTACACTAATCACCAAGTCTTATGCCTTTGATTATGCTACACAGTATGTAGCCAAAAATCCAAGCATAGCCAACCCTAAAGAATTTAAGCTAAGTGATGCTGATTTTAATAACTTTGTAACTTGGCTTGATGGTAAAGACTATTCTTATAATACAAAAGCCGAGGAAGCATTGCTTAAATTCAAAGAAACAGCCGAGAAGGAATCGTATTTTGAAGGCGTGAAAAATGATTTTGAAAAATTACAAAAGGCATTGTCGGTAGATAAAAAACAAGATTTACTAAAACACAAAACAGAAGTACTTCGCTTGCTACAAGACGAAATTGTAACACGATATTATTTTCTGAAAGGGAGAATTCAAAATCAACTCAACGAAGATATAGATATAGCTGAGGCTATACAAATTCTAAGTGATGCTTCGAAATATAAAAAACTATTGGGCCAAGGGTAGATTTAAAAAGACCTTTGGGGTATGACTATTAATTTGTTGGAAGTAAAATGGTATAGCTTCTACCTTTAGCATTCATAAGCGATTTGTCGCGCATCCAAGGGTTCAGCATTTTTATGGTTTTATAATTTGTGCCTTTGCTTTTGGCATAGCTTACTAAACTTCCAAGACTTCCATTAATTGTTTCTTTTCTTAGCTTAAGTGGAAAGTAGGTATCATCGTCAGTCAGCGAAAAACCTAACTCTTTTTGATGTTCTAAAATATATTTTAAGGCAGCTATTCTAAAAATATATCGCATCGTTTCTTCGGGCAACAATACATTGTAAAAACTCGATTCGCCTTGCGAATTTAAAGCGCTATTCATGCCGCCCATACCACAGTTGTAGGATGCAGCAGCAGAAGTCCAATTGCCAAATTTATTATATGCTTGACGTAGATATTTACAAGCAGCTTCTGTACTTTTTTCTACATCATATCGTTCATCTACTTCGCTATCTATATATAAGCCATACGATGGAGCAGTACCTTTCATAAATTGCCAAAAGCCAGTAGCACCTACACGTGAAGTTTGGTTTTGTAAGGCACTTTCTGCAATACATAAATATTTAAAATCATCAGGAATGCCGTTGTTAGCCAATGCTTTTTCTATCATAGGTAGCCATCTGCTCATTTGTTTTATAATATAACATGTAGAGCCTTGCATATACGTGTTGATTAATAATTCTCTATCAAAACGCTCACGCACATCCCATAGTTCCAATGGTATTCGCTCGCCAAAAAGGGAATATGTACTGGGAACTTTAGGGGCTACTATACGTAAATGATTTTGTGTGTATGTTCTTGAATTTTCTTCTTGATCTAAATTTTCTTTGATGTAGCGTGGGTTTCCACGTTGTGCAAAACTTTGAATACTAATCAATAAACTCGCAATGATGAATACAATTTTCATATTAATTTTTTTTATGACTGGAGCGAAAGTAATTCTCGAAGTATAAAAAAAATAAAAATGCGATTAGTAAAACTTTAATTGTATGTTATATTTTTTTCTTTTTATAAATAGGTACTGTGCTACAAGGCTCTCCATACATCAAACTTTTTACTACAGGTTTTAGCTTAAAGGTAACAGCCGTGTAGACTTCATCGGGTATTGGAATTTCTCCACAACCTTTTATTACTACTCTTTTGTCTTCATATTCATCTACTTGCATCGAATTGATTTGGTGTAGCAATAGTTTTGTTTTGCCTTCTTCTTCAGTGCCTTGCACTATATGTGTGGCTATACCTTGAAGATAACTACTCAAAAGCATATAAGCCCATACAGGTATTATTGCATCTGCACTACATGATATAATAACATTTTTGTCTTGATATAAAGTCCAATCATGTTCTTGAAGAGATTTTCTAAAATCTTTTTCTTTCAAAATCAATCCCATAAACAAAAAAGGTTGTATGTCTAATACAACATAATTTGTTGCTAAAAAATTTTCTAAGTTTAGTGTCATTATGCCACTCTCAGCCACCTTGTTTTGAATGATTTCTTCCATAGTTTGTACTTTAATTTTTACTTAGCATATAGCATGCGATAGCTTACTTGTGTTTTCCCTTTGGCTATATCATCTAATTTTGATTTTATCATTCTTCGTTTAAAAGGAGTAATATGATCTATAAAAAGTTTGCCTTCTATATGGTCATATTCATGTAGTATGATGCGTGCTGTAATGCCATGAAATGTTTGAGTATGACTTTGAAATTGCTCATCCATATAAGATAGTGTTACAGATTCTGACCTCATTACATCTTCTCGTATTTTGGGTATGCTCAAGCAGCCTTCATTGTATTTCCATGCTTCGCCTTCCAACGAAATAATTTGAGCATTGATAAATGTTTGTTTGATGGGTTTTTCATGTTTAAAATAATCTTTATCCTCATCGTCAGCGTTTTCAACCAGTTGTACACTGTCTACCAAAAAAAGTCGGATGCTATGGTTTATTTGTGGTGCAGCAAGCCCAACTCCATTGCTATTATACATGGTTTCCCACATGTTAGAAATAAGTTCTTGTAAATTGGGATAAGAAGAATCAATGGCTTGAGCTACTTTTCTAAGTATGGGATGGCCATATGCCACTACAGGTAATATCATATTGCAAAGGTAAAAACATTTTTATTGCTATAGATATAGTAAAATCTATATTCTATTGCCTGAGTTTACTTCTGAAAATAATCAATTAAGTCGGCAAGCTTATCTTTAAGCTCTTTTCTATCTACAATAAAATCTAAAAAGCCATGTTCAAGTAAAAATTCAGAACGTTGAAAGCCTTCGGGCAAATCTTTTTTTATGGTTTCTTTAATAACGCGTGGACCTGCAAAGCCAATGAGAGCTTCGGGCTCGGCAATATTCAAATCGCCTAGCATGGCATAAGAGGCAGTTACACCACCCGTAGTGGGGTCGGTTAGGAAAGATATATAAGGAAGTTTGGCATTGGAGAGCTGAGTTAGTTTGGCAGCTGTTTTGGCCATTTGCATCAAAGAAAAGGCACTCTCCATCATACGTGCTCCGCCCGATTTGGAAATAATCATAAAAGGCAAATGATGTTCGATGGCATAATCTATACTTCTTGCAATTTTTTCGCCAACTACACTGCCCATACTACCTCCAATAAAATTAAAATTCATGGCAGCAATGACTATTTTTTTACCTTTTATTTCGCCTACAGCGCAGGTCATGGCATCTTTTAGGTGAGTTTTGTTTTTAGCCTCTATAAGCCGGTCCTTATAAGGTTTCATATCTACAAAGCCCAACTTATCTTTAGATACTATTTCTTCAAACAATAGCGTTTGTGTATTTTCATCAAAAAGAAGATCAAAGTACTCTTGTGCATCTATTCTGAAATGATAATTGCAGTGATGACAAACCCATTGGTTTACCTTTAGTTCATTGTTGGTTGATGTTTTCTTACAACTAGGACATTTTATCCATAAGCCATCGGGCGTATTTTTCTTCTCTTTTGTAGAAGTTAAAATATTTTGTTTTATTCTTTTAAACCAAGTAGAAGAGGACATGTTTATTTATTTTTATTTCGAAATAGTAAAAACCGTATTCGGCTTATAAACGGACGGTAAAAGTACAATGAAAAAATATATATTTATCTCATTTTGTGCTATTGTTGGAGTAATAAGTTGGAATTCAAATACATTTACCTTTCACATAATGTAATCATATGAACACATATCATTTTTTTAGAAATGTATTCTTTATTTTTCTTATAGCTTTTGGCTATTCCAATTCTATTTTTTCGCAAAACGAATTGACATGTAGCGAAGCTAAATATAAGCAACAACTAAAAATGAAAAAGAAAAATAGAGCTGGTCTATATGCCAATACGCTGATGAGCCGCTATGATGTACATTTTTATTTTTTAGACCTCAATATAGAAAGAAATACAACTGTCATAAGTGGGGCTACAACTATAGGAGCTACTATATTGGCTACCACCGATACTTTTTGTTTTGAATTAAATGCCGGCTTAACAATAGATAGTATTTTTTCAAACAATCAATCAGTTCCCTTTGCACGAAGTGCCAGTATTGTTTATACAGTATTGCCGAATCCGACTACACCATCTTCTAATTTAAATATACGTATACACTATCATGGTGATGCATCTATAGTAGGCACTAGTGCTTTAGGCGATGGATTTACCAATGATAATTCGCCCACATGGGGCAACGCTGTTACTTGGAGTTTGAGTGAGCCTTATAGTGCTTATGAGTGGTTTCCTTGCAAGCAATTTTTGCAAGACAAGGCAGACAGTGCTTGGGTATTTGTAACTACAGATAATCAAAATAAAGTGGGCTCTAATGGAATGTTAGAAGGTATAGATAGTATGTCAAACAACAAAGTGCGATATCGCTGGAAAACACATTATATGATTGACTATTATTTGATTTCGGTAGCAGTAGCTAAATATGTAGATTATACTATCTATGCACACCCAATAGGGACTTCAGATTCTATTCCTATCAAAAATTATGTGTATGACAATCCGAATACACTTCCTTTTTTCAAGGCAAAAATAGATTCTATACCCATGTTTTTAGAATATTATTCAGAATTGTTTGGTCTATATCCTTTTTATCAAGAAAAATATGGGCATTGCATGGCTCCATTGGGCGGAGGTATGGAGCACCAAACTATGACTACTATTGGTAATTTGGGGAATTTTGGTGTCAATGCCCATGAACTTATGCATCAGTGGTGGGGCGATCATGTAACTTGTAAAACCTGGAGCGACATTTTTATAAATGAAGGATTTGCTTCCTACGGTGAATATTTGGCTCTCGAAAAATTTAGAGGAAAACAGGCTGCGCAAAATGATATGCTTGCCGTACACAATGATGTATTGCTAGACCCCACAGCTATGGTTTATTTTACAGATACAAACAATGTGAGCAGAATATTTGATTCTAGACTTACGTACAACAAAGGTAGTGCTGTGTTGCATACCTTACGCTTTGTATTGGGTGACAGTTTGTTTTTTGCAGGGCTAAAAAATTTTCAACAACAATATTCATTTTCTACAGCAGGCATACTTGATTTAAAAAATTCACTAATGGCTTTTACTGGCATTTCTTTAGATGACTATTTTAATCAGTGGCTTTTTGGAAAAGGCTACCCCATTTTTTCGCTCGAATATTTTAGCGATGCATCTCAGTTGTATTTAAAAATTTCGCATACTACCTCTACTACGGCTACCCCATTGTTCAAAACGCCCTTGGAATTAAAATGTTTTTATTCAGGTGGTGATACGACTATCAAAGTAAATATTACTCAAAATACAAATAATATGGTGCTACCAATGAATAGAGCCATTACTAATATCAGTATAGACCCAAACAATTGGCTTCTAAATGATGTAGGCGCAATAGTAGTAAACCCTAATTTAGTTTTTTCTGGCACACAAGAAGTAATGGATGAATCTAGTGTAACTATTTTTCCAAACCCTACACAAGATGTTATTGAAATATATACACCTTTTGCAGATGGTGCAAAATTGTCGTTGCACGATTTGCAAGGAAGAATCTTGATTGATATGCCTATAAAACAACAAGAACGCATTTCATTAGCAACTATACCCAATGGTATGTATCATATAGTTATACAACGTGGCACACTGCGCATAAAAAGAAAATTGGTGGTACTCAAATAATTATTTAAACCAACTGCTATACATGGTGTATTTATTTGCTATACGATTTATTTCCCCATGTATCAGTTCTTCCGAAATATCTTTTACCTTTTTGGCTGGCACGCCGGCATAAATACTGCCGCCTTCACACTTCATATTTTCTAAAACTACAGCTCCTGCTGCTATGATGGTATTGCTTTCTACTATTGCATTATCCATTACTATAGCACCCATACCAATCAGGACATTATTTTTTATTTCACATCCATGCACTAAAGCGTTGTGCCCAATAGACACATGGTCGCCTATGATGGCTTTAGTTTTTTCGTAAGTGCAGTGTATTATGGCACCATCTTGCACATTGACCTTGTTGCCCAATCGGATGCTATTGACATCACCTCGTAAAACAGCATTAAACCATATACTACATGCTTCGCCCATTACCACATCGCCTACTATGGTGGCATTGGGGGCTACAAAACAAGATTCTGGTATTTGAGGCCCTACTCCTTTGACGGGTAATATAACTGGCATAATGAAATTTTATTTTAATAAGTAAAAGTAATAAAAAGGAGTAAACTATTTGCATTACTTAGCGTTATCTCATTTTGCGTATACAGGTGCATAATTTTTTGTGTGAGAGTTAAGAATTGCCCCCTCTTTTCTTAAAATTTGAAATTAATTTCATTAAACAATTGTTTTAAACAATTGTTTAAATAAAATAAAAAATTCATATTTGCATATTAGACTATGGCTGTAAAAAATAAAAAAATAGAAAAGAACGCTAACGCAGAAGAAAAGATACTACATGCAGCACGAAAATTGTTTACAGAAAAAGGTTTTCATGCAGTGACCTCACGCGAAATAGCTCAAGAAGCTGGAATCAATGTGGCTTTGCTTAACTACTACTTTAGAAGCAAGGAGCAACTATTTAAACAAATAATGCTTGAAAACACAAAGGGTTTTCGTGAGGGTATAGCCCATTTATTTATGGATACTGAAATGGATATTTTTGAAAAATTCCAACACGTAACGAACTTGTATTTTCAAGAATTTTCAAAAAATCCCTCCTTGCCACTTTTTGTTATGAATCAAATAGCTAAGGATCCTTCCTCTTTTTTGGATAAAGAAAACATGCAATCCTCAAGAAATATCTTATTTGACCAGCTTAATAAATTAATAAAAGATAAAAAATTAAAACCGGTTCATCATGCCCATATCATGTTGAATCTAATGTCACTAATTATGTTTCCTTTTATTGTTGGGCCCGCTATTAAAACGCGAGTTGGCTTAAATGATAAGCAGTATAATCAATTGCTTGAGGATAGAATCAAATTGATTCCAATGTGGATGGAAAATATGTTTAACGCAGAAAAACCCAATATATGAGTTTCAAAAAAATAGTTTCGTTTTTATTTCTTTTCAGTACAAGCATAGCAAAAGCGCAGGAGATATTGAGCATAGAAGCCTGCTATAAGCTGGCTCAAGAAAACTATCCTCTAATAAAACAACAAGATTTACTGCAGCAGAGCAATCAATTAAATCTACAAAGTCTGGAAAATATGATATTGCCACAAATCAATATACAAGGTCAGGCTACAGGACAGAGTGAGGTGACAAAAATTAATATTCCCATACAAGGAATAGATATTAAATCGCCCAGTTATTTCCAATGGAAACTGATGGCAGATATATCGCAGCCCCTGACCGATTTATTTATTATCAAAAATCAGAAGCAAACAGCTACCCTAAATAATGCCGTACAAAATGCCAATGTAGAAGTAGAGCTATACAAAATAAAAGAACGTATCAATCAATTATATTTTGGGGCCTTGTTGGTAAATGAACAATTATCCTTGGCATATTTGGTTGATAAGGATTTGCAAAGCGGACGTGAAAGAATACAGGCCGCCATAAAAAATGGAGTAGAATACCGTACTAATTTAGATAAAATAGATGCACAAATATTGCAAAACGAACAAAGAAAAGTAGAGTTAATATCTATGCGAAATGGCTATTTTTCTATTTTAGAAAAATATATTAATCAGCCTGTGTCGGAGCATGCCGTGTTGAAAATGCCCGAAGAAGTACAACCTGAGTTGAGCATAAGCAGACCAGAAATTGGGTTTTTTGAAAGTAAAAAAGCAGCCTTGCAAAGTCAAACAGTGTTAGTAAAAAACAAATCGCTACCCAAACTAAGTCTATTTGCGCAAACCGGTTTTGGTCAGCCATCGCCTTTAAATTTTTTAAATACCCAATTAAATCCTTTCCTTATAGGTGGTGTGCGAATGAATTGGAGCATAAACAACATAATCAACAGAAAAAACGAAATGTCATTGTTGAAACTGGATCAAAAAAGCAATGATATACAGAAAGAGTTGTTTGAATTTGCCATTCAAAACAATAGCCTGCAAATGATTTCGGATATACAAAAAATAAAACAGTTACTACTAAGTGATGAAAAAATTATTGCATTAAGAAATCAGATTAAACAAACCGCAAATGCACAATTGGCCAGTGGAGTCATCACCGCCAATGACTATATAAAAGAAGTAAATGCAGAAGACCAGGCTCGGCAAAACAAATTGCTGCATGCGCTTCAATTACTAACTACGCAATATGCAATTCAATTTAATACAGGAAAAAATTAAAAAATATATTATGTCAAAATCAATAAACTTATTTTCTATTATCTGTTTAGCCAGTTTTTTATATGCTTGCCGAAACGAAAAAGCACGCGACGCTTCTGGTTCTTTTGAAGCCGACGAAGTCATTGTATCCTCCGAAGTAAATGGTAAAATCCTAATGCTAACCTTGGAAGAGGGTGTCATACTACAAGAAAACCAAACTGTAGGGCAAATTGATGTGAGTAATGACAAGTTGAAAGCAGAACAAATAGAAGCAAGTGTAAAGGCACTTAGTCAAAAAACGTCAAGCCCTCATGAACAAGTCAAATTAATTCAAAAGCAATTGCAAGTTTTGCAGTCGCAGCTTTCGCAGCTTCAAAAAGAAAAAATAAGAGTAAGCAACTTAGTAAAAGCTGATGCCGCTACACAAAAACAGTTAGATGATATTCTTGCACAAATTGACCAACTGAACAAACAAGTACTTGTAACTAAGCAACAATTAAATGTTCAGGTTACAGCTGTTCAAACTCAAAATAGAAGCATTTTGAGTGAGCAAGCACCCCTTCAGAAATCTATAGCACAGATAAGAAACCAAATCAGTAAAGGCGAAATTATTTCGCCAATACGCGGTACTGTGTTGTCTAAATATGCCAGTAAAGGCGAAATGCTTACTTTGGGTAAGCCAATCTTTAAAATAGCCAATATGGACACCATGACACTAAGAGTATATATAACAGGCGATCAGCTGGCTCAAATCAAATTAGGACAAACGGTAAAAGTGTTTACAGACCAAGCAGAAACACAAAAAGAATACAATGGACGTATAAGCTGGGTTAGTAGTAAAGCTGAATTTACTCCTAAAACGATTTTGACAAAAAATGAGAGAGCCAATTTGGTATATGCAACGAAAGTGAGAGTTGCCAATGATGGCTTTTTGAAAATTGGTATGTATGGTGAAATAGAAATTCAATAGCAAATTGATTAGTATAAATAATATATCAAAAACGTATAATAAAGGTACTGTACAAGCCTTAAAGGATATTTCTTTAAATGTAAATGAGGGCGAAATAGTTGGGCTTATAGGTCCTGATGGTGCTGGTAAAAGCACCTTGTTTCGTATACTGACAACCCTACTTTTACCAGACACGGGTCAGGCCTCTGTAAGTAATTTTGATGTAGTAACTCAGTTTAAAGAAATAAGAAAACATGTAGGTTATATGCCTGGAAAATTTTCCTTATACCTCGATTTAACAGTAGAAGAAAATTTAAACTTTTTTGCAACGGTTTTCAATACGAGTATACAATCTAATTATCATTTGATAAAAGATATATATCAACAATTAGAACCATTTAAAAATAGAAAAGCGGGAAAGTTAAGTGGTGGTATGAAACAAAAATTAGCACTTTGTTGCGCTTTAATTCATAAACCACTTGCACTTTTTTTAGACGAACCTACTACAGGTGTTGATGTGGTTTCTAGAAAGGAATTTTGGACCATGCTAAAAAATTTGCAAAAGCAAGGCTTAACAATTTTAGTTAGCACACCATATATGGATGAAGCTTCGCTTTGTGATCAAGTAGCTTTTATGCAAAATGGAACTATATTATCAAAAAACAAGCCCCAGCAATTTATTGAGCAATATACACAAAACCTATATGGTGTAAATGGAGCAGATGCTTATAAAACACTTTTAAAACTGCGTGCACATCCCCTTACTGCATCTTGTTTTGCCTTTGGAAATAATATTCATATTACTTTAAAAGAAGATTCTACAGTGTCGGATATAGAATCTCAATTTTTAGATGATGAATCCTTTACGATACAAAAAATTACACCAACGCTCGAAGATTGTTTTATCCAATTATTAAATACAAACGAATGGAAACCGTCATAAGTACACACAATTTAACTAAGGCGTTTGGCCACTTTATAGCAGCAAGGGAGCTTACGTTTTCTGTTGCCAAAGGAGAAATATTTGGATTTTTGGGAGCCAATGGTGCAGGCAAAACCACCGCTATGCGTATGCTTTGTGGATTGAGTATGCCCACTTCGGGAGAAGCCACTGTGGCAGGTTTTGATGTATATAAAGAAAACGAAAAGATTAAAAAAAATATTGGCTATATGAGCCAACGATTTTCGTTGTATGAGGATTTGACGATAAAAGAAAATATTCGTTTTTATGCAGGCATCTATGGACTAAGTATAAAAAAAATAAAATCCAAAACGGACGAATTGCTATCTGAATTAGGACTTACCAAAGAAGCTAATAAATTGGTTGCCGAGTTGCCATTGGGTTGGAAACAAAAATTGTCATTTAGTGTAGCATTAGTCCATGAGCCCAAAATTGTATTTCTGGATGAACCTACCGGAGGCGTGGACCCGGTAACTCGTAGGCAATTTTGGGATTTAATTTATTATGCCGCAAGCCAATATGTAACTGTGTTTGTAACTACACATTATATGGATGAGGCTGAATATTGTAATCGTGTTTCTATCATGGTGGATGGTGTTATAGAAGCATTAGATAGTCCAAACAATTTAAAAAAACAAATGCAAGTGCAAAGCATGGAAGACGTATTTTATGCTTTGGCAAGAAAAGCAAAAAGAACAGAATAGAAGTGAAACAATTGGTAGTATTTATACGAAAAGAATTTAAACATGTCTTTAGAGATAGAAAATCTCTGTTGCTCTTGTTTGGAATGCCTATAGCCCAAATAGTATTGTTTGGTTTTGCGTTAACCAATGAAATAAAAAACTCAAAAATTGCTATAGTAGATTATGCTAGAAACGAAGCTAGTGCCTTAATGATTGATAAAATCAATGCAAATACATATTTTGATGTGTACCAAATAGTGAAAAATCCAAAAATAGCTGATGAATTATTTAGAAAGGATATCATAAAAGGAACTATAGTGATACCAAATGATTTTGGAGATAACCTTCTAAAACAAAAAAATTCTCAAATACAAATTATTACAGATGCTACTGATCCCAATGAGGCTACAGCTATTAGTAACTATTTGCAAAATAGTATACAAGATTATCTTATGAGTACAAGTAAAAATGCTGAAAATGCAATACAAATCATACCAGAAGTAAGAATGTTGTATAACCCAGAATTAAAAGGTGCTTACAATTTTGTTCCTGGTGTTATAGCTTTGGTTTTAATGCTAGTATGTACTATGATGAGTTCAGTTTCGATTGTCAAAGAAAAAGAAATGGGTACGATGGAAATTTTATTGGTATCACCATTTAAACCTATATATATAATTATTTCAAAACTTATGCCTTATCTTATTATTAGTATTCTCAATTTATTATTGATATTGATATTAAGCGTTACCATGTTGGGTTTAGAAATAAAAGGGAGCATTCTTTTACTTGTTTTTGCAAGCACATTATTTATTTTGACATCATTGGCTATAGGCTTGCTTATCAGTACATCCGCAAAGTCGCAACAAGCAGCTATGATGACTTCTTTGCTCGGCATGATGCTTCCAACATTGTTGCTTACTGGATTTATGTTTCCAATTGAAAATATGCCTATAGGGCTTCAACTATTGTCCAATATAGTACCTAGCAGGTGGTATTTTATTATCATAAAAGATGTGATGCTTAAAGGGCTTGGTTTTTTTAGCGTTTGGAAAGAAATGTCCATCTTAGTTTTCATGACGATAGTATTGTTGGCCCTTAGTATCAAGAAATTTAAAATCAGATTGCAGGAATAATGAGAAGCCTTTATTTTATATTAGAAAAAGAATTTAATCAGCTAAAAAGACGTAAGGGCTTAGTGAGAATGCTTTTGATAGCACCTATTATTCAGCTTATTTTGTTGCCTATGGCAGCTAATTTTTCTGTAAAAAATATTTCATTGGTTGTAGTAGATAATGACTATTCAAGCACTTCACAACAGCTTATAAAAAAAATTACGGCTTCTGGTCATTTTAAATTATATGCTACAGCAAAAAATAATCAGGAAGCATTAAATTACATAGAACATGATTTGGCCGATGTGGCCATCGAAATCCCCAATCACTTTGAAAAAAATCTGATACGAGAAGGAAGAGAAAAAATAGACCTGCAAATAAATGCAATAGAGGGTGTAAAAGGAGGTTTGTCTGGTTCTTATCTTGGGCAAATTATATCGGACTTTAACAAAGAATGGACCGAAAAATATGTGATGCCACAACTAAACCTGGCTTCCGTGCGTGTTATATCTACACATTGGTATAACCCATTTTTAAATTATTATATTTTTATTGTGCCTGGCATATTGGTCAATCTCATTACAGGTATTGGACTTATGCAGGCGGCCTTTAATATGGTCAACGAAAAGAAATAGGAACTATAGAACAGATAAATGTAACACCAATAAAAAAATATCATTTTATCATAGGGAAGTTAGTACCTTTTTATCTTTTATCTATCGTTGTGTTTACTATAGGCTTATTTATTGCTTATGCTTTTTACGGTGTATTTCCAGTAGGTAGTTTTGGGACATTATTTGCCGGTGTGTTTGTTTATTTATTTGCGCTTATAGGTTTTGGTTTGTTGCTGAGTACCTATAGCGAAACGCAACAGCAAGTTATGTCCTTAGCATTTTTCTTTTTAAACATATTAAATATGATGAGTGGCTTATTTACGAATTTGGATAGCATGCCCGAATGGGCAAAGTTTGTTACCTATTGCTTTCCGGTTAGCCATTTTATCAAAGTCATGCGTATGGTTATGGTGCGTGGAAGTAGTCTGATAGATGTAAGCCATCATCTTGTATATATGTTTGTTATAGGCTTGATTTTTAATGTTTGGGCAGTATTGAATTATAGAAAGCGTAGTTGATTTGTGAAAATAATCAAATAGATTTTCTATAAATAAAAAAAGAGGTTATCCAATTTTTAGATAACCTCTTAAGAAAGTATCAAAATGGGGTTGATCTTATTTGGTTACTTTTTGGGTCGACTTTAAAACGTTGTTACTAAATATTTGAACGATATATAAACCATGAGGATACTCACTCATATCGATAGAGGTATTATTACTTCCAACTACAGTTGTCGTTTGAACTTGTTTCAGCATTTTACCCATAGCGTCCATTACGAGAATACGAGTTTGATGTTCTTCTGTTTCAACTATTTCAATAGTTAGCACATTGTCTACTGGATTAGGATATATACTTATATCTTCCGTTAGTACATCTTGAATTGAAGATTGGTTAGATGGCTTAGGACAATTGGTAGTAAAAATATAAGATGGGCTCCAAACGCTATGATCTAATAAGGAACACTTTTGCTTTACTTGAATTTCATAGGTTTCGCAATGAGTTAATCCAGTAATAGTCTTTGCATTGGTAGATGCACTTCCACCTGCACTGGATGGCAACCACGCAGTTGTGCCAAATATTCTATAACGATAATTAAAACCTATCCCAACACCAGCACTCCAACTAATAGTAACCCTTCCATTATCTGTTGGATGATAGGATATGCCAAATCCAGATGGCTCTGGACAAGGTGCGTCTGTGGTAAACGAAATGGATGATGAGAAGTTGTTGGCAATTGTTCCAGAGCAATTTGCACTAATTTCCACTTCATACATTGTATTGGACGACAGGCCTGTAATTGTTTTTGATGATGTGCCGATAGTAGCTAGTGTCCAAGTTGATATACCTACTTCTCTATATCGAATCGTGTACCAAGCTATACAAGGTATATTATCCCAAGTTAAAGTAGCCGAACTACCTGTAGTGCCAGTTACTGTTAGACCTGTAACATTTAGATTATTAGCCACTGTAATAGACGCTGGAGCTGAAGTAGCAGTACATCCTGTAATAGGATCCGTATACGTGTATGTATACGAAGTAGATGCTCCTGTGTAAGGATTTGGAACACTAAATGTACCACCTGTAGGTGATCCTACTAAAGGAATTGCACAAGATGTGCAACCCTGTACATTAGCAGCAGTTACAACCATTGAGCTAGGCTCAGTTATTGTAACTGTTATTGTATTTGTACAATTGTTTGCGTCTGAAACAGTGCATATATATGTACCAGCACTCAAATTTGATATATTAGGGGTGCCATTTCCAATTGGATTTCCAGGGGTCCAATTATAAGTATAAGGAGTAGTTCCACCCGATACAGAAACTGATGCAGTTCCATTGAGCTCACCATAACAGCTGTTATTTGTATGAGATTCTGCAACTTGAATATTACAAGGAGCAGTATCATTTAGAAAATCCATTGTAAATATGCCTCCAACTGTAACTGTTACAGGAATTGTGCCCAATGTGGGAATAACTGGAATCCACCCTGTAGGTATAACTTCAGATAATGTATATGTACCAGCAGGAACACCAGAAAAATTATAATAACCAAAGCTATTTGTTGTTGAAGAAAATGTTCCACCTGGACCTGTCAAATTAAATTGAATTCCAGACATAGGTGTATCAAATAAATCAATCGCACCATTATGATTGACATCATTATATTTTCTTCCATTGATAGATCCAGTAGAATAGCAACATGGGTATGCTTCAAAATTTCCTCCAGATAAAGCAGTTACAGTACAATTATTGTTAATGCCCATTAGTGAGCCACCTTGATTACGGAGGTGAATATTAAACGTATGATAGCCTGCTGACAAAAATAGATTCACATTATAGTTGTTTACAAATTGCCAGGCATATGGAGGTGATGAAGAAAAAATAGTCCATGGTAAGAGTACAATTCCATCTACATCTACACTTACAATATCATCGCCATTAACTAGTCCATTAAAGTTAAATGTGTCTGCATCACAGACACAGAATTTTCTTGTAAATGTAAAAGGGTTGTCTGGAGGTGGATTGTTGGTAGCATAATTACTAATTGGAAAAGGCGATATCCATCTTGCGTTGGAAGCAATAGTAGAATATGTAGTAGATGAAGCACCCCAAACCGAGAGAGGAACTATTACTTTTGGTATGGTAGGTAACGTTAAGCCTGAGCTTGAAGGAGCGTTAGTAACAACCCAAAGGGGGTCAAAAACATTTGGTGAAGTTGATGTTGGTAGTGGTAAGAGTGTACCACTAATATCTGTGCCAGTATTAAATGTTAAGCTAGGTACTTTACATGATGTTGGACAGATTTGTGAATTTGCATCTTTCGAATTACACAATGCTAAAATATTTAACATGAATAATATGAATAGATAATTAATTGTTTTCATTTTTTTTTAGGTTTTTATTTTTTGCCTACTCTATACAGTTTTCGGCTTCCCTGTTTATTAATAGATATTCTTACCACATCTCAATCTGTACTTCTTCAGCAATGATTCTAAGTGCATCAACTTGTGATACTAGGGATAAAACTTTATGTATGCTTGGGCGCAATTGCTCAAGAGTATAAAAGGAATTCCAAAGTTTCGAAATAAAATCATTAAAATTTGCGCATTGAGAATATTGTAAAGTGCCTGTTTGGTTAATTATGCTTATTAACTGAACTAAAAGGACTCTTGATTCTTCAACTCTCATTTCGTGTAATTTATATACAGTAAGAACGCGATTTTGAACATCATAGAGTACTTCGGATGCTGTCTTTATTTGTTTTTTTCTTGAAGAAAGTCTATTATCTCTTTCAAAAGATGATGACAATATTTTGCTTCTTAATCCTGCTATTTCTGAAACATCTGTTATATTGAAATTTTTAAAAATATTTTCAATATCACGCATCCAATGCTCTAAGTTCAAAATAAATTGATTATCCTTCTGTTGAAGTTGATCAACTATTGATGGAAAAACTAATATTTTTTCTCTAAGTTTTTCTACTATAGTGAGGTTTGAAATTTTCATGTTATATATTTTATTCAGGTATTAATTTCGATTTTTCTTCTCCGTTTAAATTTTCATAATTAACCCATTCCAACCCCTGTTCAGAAATTTTCATCTTGACAACAATTAAGTTTTCGGGCTTGACCTCTTGAAGTTTAGATGACTCAATAATGACATCAATCTCATCTACTTTTTTTTCTTTATTTTCTACTTTAATTGCATCAATTACTTCTTTTTGAAGTTGCTCTTTCAAATTATCCTGAATTAATTTTATTTGCTCTAAATTCAGTGGTTGCTTTTTTGATGATTTGTAAATTGCATTAATTTCCTGACCGATTTTAGATGAAATAGAATCCAGAAAAATAAGTGACGCTCTTTCTTTTTGATTAGCTTTTACATGGGATTCTAAAATTTGAATCTGAGATTGAATTGTTGATATATAGGCTTTAGAATACTCCAAAGGCATCTTCTCTAGTTGTATTGACTTTAATATATTTTGATAAGTTACTGAAGTCATTTTTTTATTATCTATTGGCTCAAAAATTTCGGATTCTTTATATTTTACTTCAGTAATTCCCAGAGGAATACTTATCTCCACAGAATCTACTTTCATTCGAGGTATGGATAAATGTTTTAACAACTCATCTTTTGCATATTCTTTAGCTATACTAATAGATTGAATATCAGATTCAACTCGAGCTTTGCTAATATTTGTTACTAGTTCGCCTAAAAATGTTTTTAAATTTGCCATTGCTTGAATTTTTTTTTAAAGAATGGGAGTAATTACTCCCATTCTTTATTTTGGTTATTAATTTCCTTGTCTTAATTCTCCTGGAGTTGAAATCATTGCTCCTTCTAAAATATTTAGTAATTTTTCTATTCCTGCTGGCTGTTCATCCTGCGAAGCTTGTACATGAATATTCATTGAATAAGTGCGTTCTATACTCGAACTAGTTGCTGTTGATTTTTTGTATGCACATGATACATTAAGTTTTGCAGAACCTGTACCCCACCTTTGACGTAACTCTAAATTTCCACTAGCAGAGAAATCAGAATTTTGACTTTGCATTTCCATTGAATTTATTTTTGCGTTGAAATTGATATCAACTAAGTCAATTTTGATAAATGGAATTGGCAACATAGTTAAAATAGGCACTTCAAACTTCATGTCCTGAAAAACTGCTTGTTGAGCGGGTACTAATGCAGAGAGTTGAACGGTATTAATTAAAGCAGTAGTACCTCCATCTGCAGGACCTTCAACCGTGGCAGTCACCGATGTACTAGTAGGATAATCTCCATCGAAAGTGATAGTAACAAGGTTTCCAATATTGATTTCTCCATTTGTGTTGGCTTTGATTTTGCCAGTAGCAGCTATTTCGCCTGTGCTAGCGCTAAAAGTAACATTGCATTCTTGATCAGGGGCATATCCTGTTCCTTTTGTCGAAATTTCTGCCTTTACAACTTTAGGATTAATTGCTGGTCTAAAAGGGCTTATTTCTTTAGGGTATTTAAATTCCACGTAAATGGGTTCATTATTTTCATCAAAACCTACTGTCTTGATAAAATCGGCTGTGGATCTTGCTGCACTTGCTTGTGCATCAATTGTTGCATTTAATGGGCCTCCTATAAGATTTCCAAAATCTAATGAAGACAATTCTGTTCCTGGGTTTGGCATAATAATATTGTTTTATTTTAATTTTTTTTGCCTACTCTATTCAGTTTTCGGCTTCCCTGTTTTTAGTTTTGTAATTACAATGCAAAAGTGAGAATACATCATAACCTAAAACAGCGTTGATCCACTCAAACTACTTGTATAAAGAACCTTATTTTACCCCCCGTTTTTTAACGGTGTAGATTAGGTTTAATAACGGATTTTATTTTAAGTAAAAGCAGCTTTTTCTTAGTATTAATGGGATTTTCAGGCATTCTTCATATAGGCTTCATAATTCTAATAGTCTTTTTTTTGCTTAACTATTTACCTTTGAACTGAAAATTATTTCGTTAACCTAAAAAAATATAAAAAATGAAAAAGAGTATTTTATCAGCAAAGCTTGCATTAACGCTAAGTATTTTTGTAATTGGCCTTTGCGCCTGTCCTAATCCCGAAGATCCAAAAGACCCACCAGTGGCAATTGAGAATACATGTAATGCATGTGAAAGCACGCCAACACCACAACCCGTATCTATTGATTATTTTAAATCTCTGATATCTGCCTATCGAGATAATCATTGGACCACAATAAATACCCACTTAAACAATAGGCAAGGAGGTGGTGTAGATTCTCGTTCTGTCTGGTTCGATTTGAATCAATTAAAAGCGTTTATTTATGATATAGAATCAAAAGTATCCGCTAGTTGTGAAGGCCAGCATTGTGACCAACATTTGGGCATTCGTTTTTATTTTGGAGAATATGATAATACGAATCCTCAATATGCTGGATACCATACCTTAGTTATGGTACCCACTATTAAAAATAGCGATAGAAAAAAATGGAATACTCCTGAAGAAAATTTGGACTTTGACCCTGCTCTTTTAGCAAAGTGTCAACCGCAATGCATAGATTCTACAAAACTTAAATTAATGGTTTTAGTACCTGAAATTAAAAATCTTGAAATGGGCGTTATGAATCATGGTGCCTTAATTCCACCACCCGATAAGGAGTGTACAGGTGCATTATTTATGCACTACGTAGACTATTTAGATAATAAAGGACCTTATTGTTCTTGTCAATAATTCATCTAAAATGAGTTCTTACTTTCTCAATGCGTTATTGATATGCGAAGGTTTGGCAGCACTAATAGCTGTACTAAAATACAAATCATACACAGAAAAGTATCAAAAATACTTTTCTGTGTATTTGGTTTTTATATTTTTATCCGAGTTATTTGGAAAGATTACCCATCTTGTTGATTTAACCACTATAAATCAACAATATTTTCAATATGTTGTGATTCCTATTGAATATTTATTTTTCTATTGGTTTTATTTTATTCAAACACAAAATAAGGTTTATAAAAAGCTAATTTTAGGTCAGTCTATCTTATATATCTTCTTTGTTGTATTAGAGGCGTTTAGTACTAAAATTTCCTCATTCTTATCCTTGTCTTACATGTTGGGATCATTATGGTTGTTGTTGATAGTTTTACATAATATTTTTGAATTAATAAAGAATGAGAATTTAATAGATGTAAAAAATAATCCTACGCTTTATATCAGTATAGGTTTGTTGATTTTTTATATTGGCTCATTCCCATTTTACGGATTAAAAAACTACCTATGGAAAAACTATAAATTTATTGGCCACAATTATTGGTATGTAGCCATTGCATTAAATTGTATTATGTATTGTATGTTTACCATTAGCTATCTATGCAAGAACAAACCCAAATATTAATTGCGTTAATTTTAACTACGTGTATGGTGCTTGTATTCATTGCAAGCATTATACTTTTTATAATTCAATATAGAAAAAGAAAATTGCTTTATGAAAGTGAAAAAAAATCAATGGAATTATTACATAACAATAAAATGAAAGAGGCAACATTAAAAATGCAAAAGCTGACTATGGAGGATATTGGCAGAGAAATACATGACGGCGTGGGCCAGCGATTGACCTTGGCATCCATTTATACATCCCAATTACTATCAAAAAAGGATAATGAAAGTTTCACAGATAAATTAAAAGAAATTGGTGCTATTCTAAATGACTCGCTGGCACAATTAAGAGCGCTATCTAAAGAGTTGACCCAGGAACAAACATATACTATTGAATTTATAAAGCTTCTCAAAAGTGAAGTAGAAAAAATAAAGGCTTTGGAAATTTGTACAGTTGAATTGGAGTACCAGTGTGAAATATTTTTGGATTACAAAAAGGCTTTATTTATATTTCGAATAGCTCAGGAGTTTATTCAAAATAGTTTAAAGCATGCAGCATGCAAGAATATTAAAATAGGGGTAAAAGAAACAGATGAAAAACTCATCATTCATATGAATGATGATGGTATTGGATTCGAGGTAAATACTAAATCGAGCGGTATAGGGTTAAGAAATATGCAAAAGAGAGCAGAATTAATAGGAGCAGAATATATTATAACTTCTTCTCGAATGAAAGGCACTGCTATCAAAATACAATTACCATTAAATTAATTATATAAAATCATGGAATACAGCATTGCTATTGTGGATGATCATATTTTAATTGCAAAAGCTATAGCTTCTATAATAAATGAAGACATCAACTTTAAAGTTCTTTATGAAGTAGCTAACGGAAAAAAACTACAGGAAAAATTTTTGAATAAAAAATTAATACCCGATATCGTTTTATTAGATATATCAATGCCTATCATGGATGGATTCGAAACGGCCCTTTGGCTTAAGAAAAATCACCCCGATGTTATCGTGCTTACACTATCTATGCAAGACGATGACCAGTCTCTTATCAGAATGATAAAAAATGGAGCAAAAGGATATCTATTAAAGAATGTAGAACCCAAAGAATTATTAAACGCTTTGCATGAAGTTGTCAATAAGGGATATTTTTATCCAGAATGGGCTGCATCAAAAGTGTTTATTGCATTGGGAGAAGATGAGCCAAAAAAAATAACCATGGAATTTCAGATATCCGAACGAGAATTGGAATTTTTGCAGTGGGCATGCTCGGAACTTACCTATAAAGAAATTGGGCAAAAAATGTTTGTTAGTAGTAGAACAGTAGAAGGATACCGAGATAGCTTATTTCTAAAATTAGGCATTAATACTCGAGTGGGCTTAGTTATTTTTGCAATGAAAAATAGATTGGTTGAAGTATAAATAAAAAAAACTCCCTTTCAACAAGAAGGGAGTTTTTGAAAAGGTATAAACATTTTATTTATTCAAAAATTTCATCAGCAAGACCTGTATTGATTTCAACTTTTTGCAATTTAAGTTCCATCATTTGAGGTCCCATATTTTGTTTAATCATGTTGGGCATTACAAGGCCGCCAGTGTTAGGCTTATAATCTACGTAGTACGATGTTTGTGTATTGCCCTCTTCTGCTTCTTCCGATTTTATTTTGTAGCCAGTAGCTACAGAATAGTATTCCATTTTTTTACTTCCAGAATTTAGTGTTACTTCTACAGCATAGGCATCTTCGCCATTTACTTTTTCTACTCCTTTCATATCTAATTTCACTCCTTTTTCTAAATATTCTAAATCGTCGCGTAGCGATGCTTTTTCCTTATACGATTCTATTTCTTCAGCTGTAAAATCTTTTTTCTGACCTTGCATACTCATATAACCTTTTGTGCCATCAAATACCACTTTCTGAAAAGATTGTCCCATAGCATTAACATCCAAAAGCATCTTGTTAGGAGCTTTACGTTTAGTAATAATATTTATGGTCATGCCCTGCATGTCTGTTGTGTAGGTAGTGGTCATGTCTGAAATGGCATTCCAAGCCTTTTCGCCACCAGTTACAGCTATATATTTTTTTACAACTTCCAAAGCCGATAGCGTAGGAATTGTTTTGCTTGGTTTATCATCTTCTACATTACCATACAAATCGTATATAGTAACTGGTCCAAATTGTTTTAGTTTTTCAGCTATTTGTTTTTTGTCGCCAGCTACAGTGATATTGGCTACACCTGGTGTAATGTATTTTTTTGCAACAGCCATTACATCCTCAGCACTTACTGCTTCTATATTTTTCAAATAATTTTTATAATAGTCTTTAGGCATTTTATATTTTTTCTCATTGATGGCGTAGCGAGCAAGTGTACGTGGATCTTCAAGCCCCAATGCAAAAGTGCCAGCCATATAATTTTTATAGCCTTCCAACTCTTCTTTAGATACGGGTTCGGTTCTAAGTTTATTCATTTCTTTTAAAATTTCAGCCACAGCGCTATCGCTTGCACTGGTAGTGGCTTTGGCAGTAGCCGAAAAGTTGCCTGCATTAGTCAATGGGTCTGTTCTAAAAGATGAGTAGGAGCCATAGGTCCAAGCATGTGTTTCTCTTAAGTTTTGAAATAATCGTCCTGTGCTACCGCCACCAAGTATTCCATTGGCAACTTTTAATTTTATTTCGTCTATATCGCCTGGTTTCATGTTGATAGGATATGTAACATCAATAACACTTTGTACAGCAGAAGATTTGTTGACCACGGCTACAGCAGCTCCTTTTTTTGCATTTACTGGCGAAGGGTATTTGGCTACAGGCACTTCTTTCTTTTGCCATGTTGCAAAATATTTTTCGAGTTGAGCTTTAGCTTCTGGAAGCGTAATGTCGCCTACTATAGCCATGTAGGCTACATTGGGTCTAAAGTAAGTTTCAAAAAAATCTTTACAACGAGCAAGTGTAATATTGTCAACTGTTTTTTCAGTAGCTACTTCACCATAGGGATGTTTTTTGCCAAAGTTTAGTATTGCTGTTATATTATTGCTCATAGCTTCAGGGTCGTCTTGCGCTTGAGCTAATCCCGATTTGTATTGTTTTTTTAATTTATCTAATTCTTCTTGCGAAAATTTTGGCTGTGTTAGCACTTCACTCAAAAGAGATAATAATTGATTGGAATTTTTTTTCAGGCTTTGACCAAAAATTCCATCGCTTCCTATGCTAAGACGTGCACCTAATTTGTCTAAAGCAGCATTAAACTCGTCTTTGCTTTTTGTTTTGGTTCCTGCGGTTAATAAATCACCCATCATGTCTTGAAAACCTATCATATCACCTTGCAATTCTGGATAGATATCAAAATCTATAGAATAGCTTACTACAGGCAATTTGTGGTTTTCTACCACATATACTTTTATGCCATTGCTGGTAACAAAAGATTGCGCATCGCCCATGCGAACGCTTGGTGCTGGGCCTGCTTTGGGTCTTATACTTCTATCTAAGGGTTGGGCAAGGGCTATAGATGAAAGCAAGCTGATGAAGAATGTATTTATAATTATTTTTTTCATTGTATACTATTTTTATGCTTGTGTTTTTTTTGAAATTAATTTTTGCTACTATCTGGTAAATAATAAAGTACAGTACGATTGTTTTTTTGTAGATATTTTTCAGCTACTCTTTTTAAATCGGCCTTAGTAATTTTTGAGTATCTATTCAATTCTGTATTAATTAAATTGGCATCGCCATAGTAAACATGATAGTTGGCTAAATTTTCGACTATACCTAATACTTTTTGATTTTGTGACACAAATTCGTTTTCTAATTGGTTTTTACATTTTTCCAATTCTTCGTCAGTCACACCATTTTTTACAATATTGTCTACTTCTTCGTCCATCGCTTTTTCTAAGTCGGCTTCGTTTACACCCATGTTGGCAATGCCAAACATCATAGCCAGTCCTGGATCTTCGGTTGGTAGATTAAAGGCGCCAGCAGCTACTGCTTTTTGTGCTTTATCTACTATTTGTTTTTGTAGTCGAGAGCTTTTGCCTTGCGAAAGTATTTTGGCAACCATTTCTAGTGCATAAGCATCTTCTGTGCCTTGTGCAGGAGCATGATATGCAAAAACAACTGCTGGTAATTGTACTTTGTCATAAAAAGTCACTTTTCTTTCTTCAGTTTGTGCTGGCTCTACTATGCTTGGTCTTGGTATGGCTTTAGTGCCTTTAGGTATAGTACCAAAATATTTTTCTATCCATGCTTTTGTTTGAGCAATATTCAAATCGCCACCTATGCTCAGCGTAGCATTATTAGGCACATAAAATGTTTTGTAAAAGTCAATAAATTCTGGCAGCTTGGCTTGGTCTATGTATTGAGCTTCGCCTATAGGTGTCCACTGATACGGATGTTTGGTATATGCATTTTTAAATATTTGTTCCAAAAGACGACCATAGGGTGTATTCTCATATCGTTGTTTTTTTTCTTCTTTTACCACTTTTCGTTGTGTTTCCAATCCAATATCATCTATTTTGGCATGAAGCATGCGTTCACTTTCCATCCAAAGTCCTTGTTCTAATTTGTTGGAAGGTAGGGTTTCAAAATAGAAAGTTCTATCAAAAGATGTATTAGCATTGATGACGCCACCATTGTTTTGAATGAGTTTCATGTATTCGCCACGTTCAATATTTTCTGAGCCTTCAAATAAAAGGTGCTCAAAAAAGTGAGCAAACCCAGTACGAGTAGGGTCTTCGTTTTTAGAACCTACATGATACAGTACAGAGATAGCAACCGTAGGAATGGTATGATCTTCGTGTAGGATAACATGGAGTCCATTGGGCAAATCATATTCTGTAAATTTGATGTTTACGCTTTGAGCTTGCATTGTATGAAATGCAGTCAGCGACAGCATGGAGAAAAGTAATTTTCGCATAGTGTATTATAGAAATTTTATGGGTTCAAATGTACTATAATATCCTTAGTCGTATTGAAAAGAAAGGATGGAGGGTAAAATTTAGGGATAAGGAAAGAATATGGCGTATCTCAAATGTATGACAGGATATTAAATTTGGAGTACATTATAAAATGCTAAACTCTTCGTCCTGCCTGACTTGTGTTCAAACTACTGTTGTAAAATGTCTTGAATCTGACCTTATCAAAAATAAATATTTTTAGCTTTATATTATTTTTTATTATCGTCTTTATTGTTTTCTTCTTTGAATTTACCCCATAACAAAATTGGCCAACATAAAATAGCACCCCAAATGATTGTCCCAATTGTAAATTCCCTTTTATAATATAGAATTTCAATCAGTGAGTATACTATAGCACTTATTAGCGCAGCTCCTAGTTTAAATACTACTCCTTTTTTCATAAAAAGTCTATCCTTTTGGTTTTTCTGTTAGCCAATCAATGAATAATTCTACAGCTTTTTTTGCTGAATTTCCAAGTCCTCCACCAAGTGCACCAATAGTACCACAACCTACAGCCCAAGCAATTGTACCTGCTACTGGTAAGACTATTGTTCCCCCTGAAGTTGTTAACTGTCCAAGACACATTTTATGGATACAACCTCTCTATACGCCAGTCGGCATTTACCTTTTTATACATAATCCTATCGTGCAAACGGTTTGCACGACCTTGCCAAAATTCTATGCAAGAAGGTGCTACAGCATAGCCACCCCAGTGTGCGGGTCTAGCTATTTCTTTGTTTGCATGAGTATTTGAAATTTCTTCAAATCGTTTTTCGAGTATTTGTCTTTCGGAGAGGGTTTCGCTTTGTAAGGATGCCCAGGCACCTACTTGGCTTTCTCGGGGTCTTGATTGAAAATAGTTGTTTGAGGCTTGCTCCGAAATTTTTTGTATACAGCCTTCAATGCGCACTTGGCGTTGCAATTCTTTCCAATAAAAAACTAGTGAAACAAAAGGGTTAGCATGAATTTCTTGCCCTTTGTGGCTTAAATAATTTGTAAAAAAAATAAATGATTCTTCTTCTAATCCTTTCAATAATACAATTCTGCCATGGGGTTTGCCTTGGCTATCCACAGTGCAAAGCGTCATAGCATTGACATCTTCTATTTGACTATGTACAGCATTTTGAAACCAATGTTCAAATTGTATCAAGGGGTCTTGGTGAACATCGTGTTCGCTAAGAGTTTGTAATGTATAATCGGTTCTTATGGCAGCTATATCTATGCTCATAGAGCAAAGGTAGCGAATCGATATTGAAATATTAGGCTGTGGATTAGTCTTCTTTTAAGTAATTTTTCATTACAAAAAGCAAACCAACAAACATAATAATAATATAGGCCCAACAAGCAAAATAGCCAAAATGGTTGCCTAATTCATAAATGGATAATACGACAGATTTCATGTATTGATACTTTTATTTTTTGCAAATATAGTGCTTTTTAACCTCTTTTGCGGTGTCTAAATTTAAATACAAAGCCACCTTGTACTAGAGCTTTTCCATAGCCAGCTTCGAGGTAAATAGCAGTACGTGTTAAGAAAAAATAGCGCACACCAAAATTCATTTCAAAGGAAACGGGGTAGGGCAATTTGAAATAAGATTGGAATAGAGAGTCTTCGGGTGGATAATAAGTAAAGTCTTTGGATTTAAAATAATTGTATCCAGCACCACCGCCAACGTATACATCCCATTCTTTGTCTACATAAAAATGGTAGTTAAAACGCAAGTTGGCACTAATGTCTTGCAATGTATTGCCATATTTAAAAGGCATATTGGTACCATAGCGTATGTCTGGTCTAAGTCTTGTCCAGTCAGATTTGTACAAGATATAAGAAGCCGAAAGCGCAACGCTTAATTTTCTACTCATGCCCAATTCTGCTTTCCAGAAAAAAGGCCCTACACCTACTACTCTAAAATTGGTTTCTTCTTTATGATAATCAAACAGTTTTTTGTCCAAACGAGGCAATCCATAGCCATAAGAAAAATGTATTTGACCTTTTTCATGTGCTTTGGTATCCCAAAAATAGTCCCACTTAGGAATTTTGAATAATTGGGCTTTTGAAGCTACGTTAAATCCTAAAAGGAATACTAATACTAAAAAACAATTTCGCATTCGCTGTTATTTTGAGCACAAATTAAACCAAAAACTACTGAATAAGCTAAAATACAAAGTCTTTTTTTTCTTATTCAATGAAAATATCACCTTTCCCTGCTCTAATAATTTCTGGAGGAAAGGAGATACAATCAACCACAGTAGATGGAATTTTGCCACCTTCGCCACCATTTATTACATACTCTACATTGTTTTGAAAAATATCATGAATTTCATCGGCATCTGATAAGATGTCTCCCTCATCGGTCATTGGCAAAGAAGAACTTAGTATTGGTCTGCCCAAAGCCTTTAATAATGCATGACTTATAGGATTTTTAGGAACACGAATACCAACTGTATTTTGTTTGGATTTTAATAGTTTTGGCACTTTCTTATTGGCTTCTAATATGAAGGTGTAGGGGCCTGGTACATATTGTTTTAGCCATCTATATAGAGGAGTGCTTATAGGCTTGGTATATTCGCTCAAGTGGCTCAAATCTGAACAAAGAAAGGATAGCCTTGCCTTAGAAGGCTGTATTTTTTTTAATCTACAAATTCTTTCTATTGCATTTGCTTGTTCTATATCACACCCTATACCATACACCGTATCGGTAGGGTATATAATGACAGCACCTTTGGATAGCGCTTCTACTATCATTTTTATTTTACGTTCGTCGGGGCTTTGAGGGTGTATATCGATAAGCATAAGGCAAAGGTATTTTATATTTTGCTCACTACTTGGATTTTATAACATGGCTTGTATCTTCGTGTTAGATGCGTGTATTGCAACATTTAAATAGAATATCTATTTGGTTATTAATTGTTACTGCCACTCTATGCAGTTTTCCGTGGAGCGAAAAGTTGAGTTCGTGGGGCATTATCTTGTTAGTATTGCATTGGCTTTTTGATAAGGATTTAATAAAGAAAATAAGAAGTTTTGAATGGAATAGACTAAGTATATCAATGCTTTCTTTTTTTGCAGCATATATACTCTGGCTATTTTGGTCAGATGATAAGCACACAGCATTGCATTCTATAGAATCTAGATTGAGCTTTTTGATTTTGCCATTTTTGTTTTCTACCGAACATTATTTTTATGGTAAGGAGATAAAGAGTATCATGAACTTTTTTGTCATCTCATGTTTATTTTCCTTGCTATTTAATATAGGGCATAGTATATATTCATATAGACATTTTGGGTATGAAGTAGTATGGAATAGAATGTATTTGGCTTATACAATATGGCATCCAGGCTATTTTTCTAATTATTATGTTGTGGCTATTTTTTTTATTAGCTACCACTTGTTGGATTTTAAAAATAACTCAGGGTGGAATCAGTTTTTATATTTGATATCGCTACCATTATTTATTTTATTCACTTTTTTGTTGATGTCAAAAATTTCTTTGCTTGTTTTAGCTCTATTTTTTGTACTCACTTTTATTTTTTCTTTTCCCTACATAAAATCCATTTGGATACGCTTGGTATCAACTATAGTTGCTTGTATTATACTGTCTTTTGTGCTAGCCAATCATCCTGCCTTCAAATTAAGAATGTTAGAAATGACCGAAATTACATCTATAAAAAAAGAAGAAGTAAGGGTTTCTAATTCATCCAATTCAAGAGTAGCAACCTATACAACAGCCACCCATCTTATTATTGCCAATCCTCTGTTTGGCTACGGAACTGGCGATGCCAATTACGAACTAAGAAAAAAACTCCATCAAGAAGGCTATGTAAAACTTGCAAAAGATAATATGGCTGTGCACAATCAGTATATGACTTCATGGATAGAATTGGGTTTGATAGGTATCTTTTTGTTTGTTTTGCTATTATATAATTTTGCTTGGGCTATGCCTATAAAAATGTATCCTTGGAGTATTTGGGTATGGATACTTTTTGCTTTAAGTTGTCTTGTAGAAAATATGATAGAGTCGCAAGCGAGTAATGTTTTTTTTATTTTCTTAATGTCATTGCTGGCTTTTATGAAATATAATAAAAAGCCATTGCCATTAATCTATAGTAAATTTATATCCTAAGCCTCTTACACTGATAAAGTATTTTGGGTCGCGTGGGTTTTGTTCAAAATATTTTCTAAAAGTCAAAATAAAATTATCAATAGTCCTTGTGGTAGGAAATACATTGTATCCCCACACCCTTTTCAAAATTTGTTCGCGTGTAATTACTTCATTTTTATGTTCAATCAATAATTTTAAAAATTGAATTTCTTTTTTTGTCAACGCCTTTTTTTCACCATGTATATCAGTGCAAACATTAGCATTAAAGTCTATGTTACAACCACCAAACGAAAATGTAGTTGTTCGTGTAGGCATGTGTTCTATGCGTTTATTCTTATCTATTAGTTTTTCAATTCGCAATAATAATTCTTCAAGATTAAAAGGTTTAGTCAAATAATCATCACCACCTTTTCGTAAACCTTGAATTTTATCTTCTGAAGTATTTTTTGCTGATAAGAATAATATAGGTATTTGATTGTTTGAAAGTCTAATTGTTTCGCAAACCGCAATGCCATCTAATTCTGGAATCATGATGTCTAATACGATGCAATCAAAATATTCTTCTTTGAAAGCTTTAAGAGCATCTTTTCCATTACTTTCGCTACGCACTTCATACCCATCCAATATTAAATTGTAGCTTAATACTTCTACTAGGTTTTCTTCATCCTCTACTAACAGTATGCTGCCTTTGGTTGTATCTGTTTTGTTCATATATATTTTGCTATGCAATATAGATTTCAAAAATAGAGCCTTTAGGATAATTGTTTTTCACAATTATGTCATATTTGTATAAAGTAAGAATTTTTTTTACAATATATAAGCCAAGTCCTGTGCCTTTGGTTTTGCGAGTGCTTTCATCGCCTATCCTATAAAATTTTTTAAATATTTCTTTTTTTTCCTTGTCATCTATACCATCGCCTTCGTCTTTTATGGCTATTACCATACCCTGTTTATAGGCATTAGTTTCAATAAAAATTGTGGATTGCTTTGGCGAATATTTTTTTGCATTTGCAAGTAAGTTACTAAACACTAAATTCCATAAATGAATCTCTCCTTTCATAGAATAGCTTTCTTTATGAAATTCACTTTTAAAAGTATGTGTTGGGTATCTGGATTGCATGATATGGATAGTTTCTCTCAATATGTCAATGAGGTCTATATCGTCAGCATAAAGTACTTGTTTTGTACTTTCTAATTGTGTAGACAGCAATATATTATCGGATAGCTCATTTAATCTATCGGTTTCTATAATGGCATTAGTTACTATTTTGTCTTTTTTTTCATCTGGAATTTGTTTGTGTTTTTGTAGAGTCTGTAAGTTCAATTTAATTCCAGCTATAGGTGTTTTTAATTCATGTGTTATACTTAGCATGAAGTTTTTTTGTAAGCGTTCTATTTTTTGTTGTTTAAAGTAAGATCTATATACAAAGCCCGATGCTACCAATAGCATCAATAGCAGAAAAGTACCTTCGCCTAAATATTGTTTTTTTCTACGCTCTCTTTTTTCTTTAACCATAGCAAGGTCAGCTTTGAGTAGGGTGCTATCCGATATGGCATGTTTCAAGGTTGTATTTTCCAATTCTAAATTATAAAGAATTGTGCTTTGTCTTTGAAGGCTTATACCCCAAAAGATTATGGCAGCTATCATATATAAAAACATAACAGTAAAACCTATCGTAAATTTCATGTCTTACAAATTTAGAAATATATTTTTCAATACTTTAAAAATCTTTACATAGCTTTGCACTTATCAGGCCGATTTGATTATTGTTCAGCCTGAATAAAAACCTGAACTAATACTCAATTCTCCATAACTATATTTATTGGGAAAAAAGTAAAGTTCAGTAAACTAAAAAAAACTGAATATGAATACTTTAGAACAATCTCTCCAAAACAAAATTTTAATCATGGACGGGGCTATGGGTACCATGATACAGCGCTACAAACTACAAGAGGCCGACTATAGAGGCGTGCAATTTAAAGATTGGCATATAGACCTTAAAGGCAACAATGACCTTTTGTCTATCACAAATCCATCTATCATCACAGCTATACATCTTGAATATTTAGAAGCTGGTGCCGATATTATAGAAACCAATACGTTTAATGCACAAGCTATTTCGCTTGCCGACTATGCCATGCAATCTCTCGCAAGCGAAATAAACAAAGCGGCTGTAGTATGTGCTCAAAAAGCTGTAGAAACGTACTATGAAAAACATGGACGAGCTGCGCAAAAATTTATTGCTGGTGCAGTAGGTCCTATGAATAAAACGTTGTCTTTGAGTCCTGATGTCAACAATCCTGGCTATAGAGCCATGACGTTTGATGAGTGTATGGAAGCATATTATGAACAAATCAAAGCACTTTGCGAAGCTGGCGTTGACATTATTATTATAGAAACTATTTTTGATACCTTAAATGCCAAAGCCGCAATATATGCTACCAAAAAATATTTTGACGATGCGCAAATAGAAAAACCCATCATGATAAGTGGAACAATAACAGATGCAAGCGGCAGAACGCTTAGTGGTCAGACCTTAGAAGCATTTTACACCTCAGTTATGCATGCAAAGCCTATAAGTATTGGTTTTAATTGTGCTTTGGGCGCAAAAGAAATGCGACCACATATTGAAGAGCTTGCACAGTTAGCCTCGTGCAAAATATCGGCCTATCCCAATGCAGGGCTTCCCAATGCCATGGGCGAATACGATGAACAGCCAACAGAAACAGCAGCACACATACAAGAATGGGCTACATCGGGTTTTGTAAATATAGTGGGTGGATGCTGTGGCACCACTCCTGCACATATAAAAGAAATAGCAGAGGCTGTCAAAACTTTGAAACCAAGAGCTATTTAAAAAACGAATAATTTCTCTAAAAAAAACTTTTTAAAGCAGACACACATGAATCATGAAAAATATACACGCTTAGCCGGATTAGAGCCTTTAGTGCTTCGAGAAGATAGCAATTTTGTTAATATAGGCGAGCGATGTAATGTGACCGGGTCTAAAAAATTTGCACGACTTATACGCGAACAAAATTATGACGAAGCGTTGAGCGTAGCAAGACAACAAGTAGAAAATGGAGCTCAAATATTAGATATTAATATGGATGATGCCTTGCTAGACGGAGTGCAGGCTATGGTTACTTTCTTAAACTTATTACAAAGCGAACCTGATATAGCTCGCATTCCTATCATGATAGATAGCTCCAAATTTGAAATTATAGAGGCTGGCTTAAAATGTGTGCAAGGAAAATGTATTGTCAATTCTATATCGCTAAAGGAAGGCGAAGAAAAATTTAAAGAACAAGCTACAATCTGTAAACGATTTGGAGCCAGTGTAGTTATCATGGCTTTTGACGAGAAGGGTCAGGCCGATAATCAAGAACGAAAAGTAGAAATTTGTGAGCGGGCTTTCAAGATTCTTACAGAACAAGTTGGCTACGATGCTCAAGATATTATTTTCGACCCCAATATTTTTGCAGTTGCCACAGGTATTGAAGAGCACAATAATTACGGTGTTGATTTTATAGAAGCTACTAGAATTATCAAACAAAAAATGCCTCTATGCAAGGTTAGTGGAGGCGTAAGTAACTTGTCTTTTTCTTTTAGAGGCAATGAAACTGTACGAGAAGCAATGCATAGTGTATTTCTATATTATGCTATAAAAGCAGGCATGGATATGGGTATAGTCAATGCTGGCCAACTAGCGGTTTATGACATGATAGAACCTCACCTAAAAAGCTTATGTGAAGATGTGGTATTGAATAGAAAAAATGATAATAATGAAGCTACTGAAAAACTAATTCAATTTGCAGAGACCGTAGTAGCCAAAACAAAAACTGAGAAAGTAGATGATGCTTGGCGAAACACCAGTGTAGAGGAACGTTTAACCTATGCGCTAGTTAAGGGTATTACGGATTTTATTGATGCAGATACAGAAGAGGCCAGGCTAAAATATGCAAAACCATTAGACGTCATAGAAGGGCCTTTGATGGATGGTATGAATGTAGTAGGCGATTTATTCGGAAGTGGCAAAATGTTTTTACCACAAGTAGTAAAAAGTGCTAGAGTAATGAAAAAATCTGTAGCTGTATTAACGCCGTATATTGAAGCTGAAAAAGAAGAAAATGAAAATGCACCTTGTGTTTTGTTAGCAACCGTCAAAGGCGATGTACATGATATAGGAAAAAATATAGTAGGCGTAGTGTTGGGTTGTAATGGCTATAAAATAATTGATTTGGGTGTCATGGTGTCTAGTGATAAAATACTAGATGAGGCTATAAAAAATAAAGCCGACATCATAGGCTTATCGGGTCTTATTACGCCTTCATTAGACGAAATGGTACACGTAGCTTCTGAAATGAAACGAAGAGAAATGAAACAACCTTTGCTGATAGGCGGAGCTACGACCAGTCGTATGCACACGGCAGTAAAAATCAATCCACAGTATGATAATGGTGTACTACATGTATTAGATGCCAGTAGATGTGTAGCTGTCGTAAGTCAGTTGCTTAATATTGAAAACAAAAAAACCTTGTTAGCAGATACACAATCGGAGTATGAAAAATTGAAAATAAATTTTGATGACAAAAAAAACCAAAAAGAATTTCTTGCATATACAGATGCGCTCAAAAATAAAAAACAAATTGACTTTAGTAACTATCAAATTCATAAACCACAATTTTTAGGCAATAAAAAAATAGAGCACATAGAACTCAAAACTATACGTGAATATATAGATTGGAAACCCTTTTTTATTGCTTGGGAATTGCATGGACAATTTCCAGATATATTGCAAGATGAGCATGTAGGGCAAGAGGCAAGTAAATTATACCAAGAAGCCAACGCCATGTTAGATAAATTGGTAGAAGATAAAAAATTAGAATTGCAAGCCTGTGTTGGGTTTTGGGAAGCAAATAGCAATAATGCTGATACCGTTTTTGTACAACAAGAGAAAGAAACACTTTCCTTAGAATTTTTGCGACAGCAAAGTAAAAAGGCTGCAGGTCAACCAAATCTTTCCTTGGCAGATTTTATTATGCCAAAACAAGTTGGTAAAACAGACTATATTGGTGCTTTTAGTGTTTGTGTCAAAAATATTGATTTTTATGTAAAGGAGTATGAATCACAGCACGACGACTATCAGAAAATTATGGTGCAAGCACTTGGAGATAGATTAGTAGAGGCACTCGCAGAATTTTTGCACGAGCGTACTCGAAAACATTTTTGGGCCTATGACAATGAAGAGGCATTAAGCCAAGAAGATTTAATAAAAGAAAAGTACAGAGGTATAAGGCCTGCACCAGGCTATCCTGCTTGTCCTGATCATACTGAAAAATATAAACTTTTTAATTTGCTCGGTGGAGAGGAAAATACGGGCATTAGCTTAACCGAAAATTTAGCTATGTATCCAGCATCATCGGTTTGTGGATGGTATTTTGCTCATCCTGAAAGTAAATATTTTGGTGTCGGTAAAATAGACGATACGCAAATCGATGATTATAGTCATCGTAAAAATTGGGTAGAAGAAGAAAAAAGAAAATGGCTTTCAAATGCTTTTTAGAAAAGCTAAAAAAACTATATTTGGTAAAAAATAGTCATCATGAGCACAACACAAGGATATGTAGAAACCAAGATTAGCCAGCATATTGCACACATTGAATTTTTTCATCCAGCCAGCAATTCGCTTCCAGCCAATATATTATCGCAATTGGCATCAGCTATCAATAAGGCAGGTCAGGATGAGCGAATTCATGTTATCGTTTTGCGTTCTGCAGGGCAGGGTGCTTTTTGTGCAGGTGCCAGTTTTGATGAATTAGTAGCAATAGAAAATGAAAAAGATGGAAAAAAATTCTTTTGGGTTTTGCTAATGTAATCAATGCTATACGCAAAGCCCACAAGTTTGTAATAGGACGTGTGCATGGCAAAGCAGTAGGATGGTGTAGGTTTGGCTGCCGCTTGCGACTATACTTTTGCAACCGATTATGCATCTATAAAACTTTCGGAATTAGCTGTTGGCATAGGACCATTTGTAGTAGGACCAGCAGTAGAACGAAAAATTAGGAACTTCCTGTTTTTCTCAACTTTCTATGGATGCTACTGAATGGAGAAGTGCAGAATGGGCCAAAAGCATGCGCTATACGCTGAAGTATATAAAGATGCTGAAGAGCTTGATGATGCTGTGAACCACTTGGCAGAAAAGTTGGCTCATAGCAATCCTGAGGCTATGGCTATGCTCAAAAAAGTTTTTTGGCAAGGTACAGAACATTGGGATGCCCTCTTAGATGATAGAGCAAGTATGAGTGGGAAATTAGTTTTAAGCGATTTTACAAGAAATGCCATTGCGGCCTTTAAAAAGAAATAAAAAAAATTAATATTCTTTATTCCAAATTAGTATTCTGTTGTCGAAGTTTATATAGCTTTTTGTATTTATCTATATGATATTTAGCTTGCCCATAGCTCCATTGAAGGCCTCTATAACCATTTAATATATTGAGATGAACAATTGCATAGCGAAAAAAATAAAATGGAAATAAAATGGAGTTTAGCCATAATGGTCTTTTTTTATTTTTGTCAAAAAGTTGTTGGGCACCTAAGTTGCTATAATGACTTGTTTTTTCATGAAATTGCGAAATAGAGGCATAGCTAAAATGAAAAAAATAGTTTTTCAATACTGCTGTAGATCCATTAGCCTCTAGATGTTCGTGTACTAATTTAGTATTAAACGATGCATATTTTTTATGATAGAGGCGTAGGAGTTTCTCATTGCTTTCTCTTCCATAGTTGAAAATTTTTCCTAAAAAAACCATACGACGAGAAATATAATATGCAACATGTTTAGAATGTACTAAATCTATTTTTTGTAATTCTTCAATCAATTCGTCAGTAAGTACTTCGTCAGCATCCAAATTCAAAATCCAATCATGAGCAGCTTGTTGTGCTCCCCAATTTTTTTGTGCGCCATAACCCAACCATGATTGTTCAAAAAAACGACAAGGAAAGGAAATGGCTATTTTTTTAGTATCGTCGTTGCTAAAACTATCTACGATTACAATATCCTTGCACCATGCTAATTTTTGCAAGGTTCGAGATATGTTTTTTTCTTCGTTGTACGTAATTATTACGACCGAAATAGGCATACGCAAAGATAATGGCAAAGAAATAGAACCCCAAGTTATGCAATAGAAACGACTGAAAGGAGTGAACTACTTGCATTATACCGATTCAATTTCAAAGTATAGAGTTAGGAGAAATTATATTATCATCGGTAATCATTTATGGCATTTGGGAATGAATATGCATAATTTGGATAAAAACAATTTAGCCTGCTTTAGGTATTGTAAGCACTTTTTTTTCTTCACTAGCATCAATATCTACCACAGCATAAGTTTTCAAATTGAGTATTTGCATTTCGTCTAGCATATCTACAAGTGTAGCATAGTTTGCACTCGACATAGGCTTGATGATAATAAAAGGTTCGTCATTTTGTTTAGCTCCTTTTACTTGCATTTTGTATGCATTTCGAACATATTCTTGATGTTGTAATAATATTTCTCGAATTTTATTACTAGAAAAATCACCTTTTTTTAGTTTATCAAACTTATTATTTAGAGCATCTTGACCACTAAAATAGTAACATGTATTTTGGGCATCCAAATAACAAACCATGGTAGCAAAGTCTGCCACTTCTGTGGGAGGTTCAGCTATTTTGGGCATGCTTATCTCAAGCGTATTTTTTTCGATTAGTGTTGTCGTAAAAATGAAAAATGTAATCAATAGAAAACCTAAATCTACCATAGGCGTTAGGTCTATACGAGGAGTTTGTTTTTTGGGCTTAAGCGAAATAAGTTCTGCCATAGTAATTCATTTTTATTATTAGTATTAAAACGAATTCTACTAAGCTTAAAGTATGTTATTCACTTTTGTATTTATAGCCTTTACCGAATTTTACAAAAAAGTAGATATACAACACGCGAGAGTATCTCATAATCCAGGGTTGTAGTATGACGATAAGCCCTACCATAAGGCCAATAAAATAAAAAACAGAATTATCTCGCCATGAAAAGCCTATAAGAACCGCATAAGCAACTGCTAATACTGCAATAAGGGCTACACTCATAGCATAGCTAACATATCCAGTTCCATACCAAAAGCCAACTTCCAATTCGTATTTTTGACCACATACGGGGCAATGTTCTGGCATGTCATTTAGTTTTGTGAGAGGAAATACAGATTGATGTGTAAACAAATTCCCTTTATGGCAATTAGGACAACGCATTTTTAATAAACTCAAAAATCGGCTGGGTGTTTTAGTACTATTCATATTTATAATATTAAGATTCTGCTAGCTCAAATTGTCTTTCGCCAATTTGTTGACGCCACATGGCATAGTAAAGTCCTTTATCTTCTACTAATTGTTGATGGCTGCCTATTTCAATAATACTTCCTTTTTCAAGTACATATATTTTATCGGCATGCATAATGGTAGACAATCTGTGTGCTATTAGAATATTGATTTGATTTTTATTATTAGAAATATTTTTAAGTGTATTCGTAATGGCTTCTTCTGTTATAGAATCTAAGGCTGAAGTAGCTTCGTCAAAAATTAATAGGTGAGGATTTCTAAGCAAAGCCCTAGCTATAGATAAACGTTGTTTTTCGCCACCTGAAATTTTCATTCCCCCTTCTCCAATTACAGTGTCCAAACCATTGTCGGCTCTACTAAGTAGTGTATGGGCTGCAGCATTTTCTAATGCGCTAATCATCTCATGGTCTTTGGCGTTGGGCTGCACAAAAAGAAGATTATCTCTAATGGTACCAGCAAAAAGCTGCGTGTCTTGCGTTACAAATCCTACTTGATGCCTAAACCCATCCATATCTAATTTTGAAAATGGAACATTGTTGTAAAGCACAGTGCCTTCTTCGGGTTGATAAAGTCCCAACAAAAGCTTGACCATGGTGGTTTTGCCAGAACCCGAAGGGCCTACAAATGCTATCGTTTCGCCTTTTTTTACTTCAAAATTTATTTGTTTTAGGGCATGTGTTTTGGCAGTTTTATGTTTAAAACTTACTTGGTCAAATCGTAATGATTCTATAAGTGGTATCGCAATGGGGTCTTTGGGCTTTTCTTCCAAAGGCGAATTCATAAGGGTTTCAAATTTTTGCAAAGAAGATTGAGCTTCACGATACGATAAAATAACGTTGCCTAACTCTTGCAATGGTGCAAAAATAAAAAATGAAAAAAACTGAAATGTAAATACTTGCCCAAGTGAAATATTGCCTTTGTATAAAATGTAAAAAAGAGTAAATACAATACACTGACGAAGAAAATTAACGGTAGTACCTTGTATAAAACTAAGTGCACGAACACTTTTTACTTTTTTGAGTTCAAGTAACAATATCTTAAAGGTAGAAATATTAAGCCTTTTAATTTCTTGGTTGGTAAGTCCTAAACTTCGAATAAGTTCAATATTTCTAAGACTTTCGGTAGTGGCACCAGCCAAGGCTGTGGTTTCTCTTAGAATATTTTTTTGAATAGCTTTTATTTTTCTACTCAAAAAACTCATTAAGAAAATAAGCAAAACTGCACCAGCTAGATAAACCAATATAATAGGCGGAAAAATGATAAGAGCGGCTGCAATGACAAATACGATGCTGACTATAGATGTAAAAGCAATACCAACAAATAAATTCATAAATTTTTCACTATCAGAACGTACTTTTTCAAGTATTGCAAGGGTTTCGCCACTACGCTGGTCCTCAAATTGCTGATAAGGAAGTTGTAAAGAGTGTTTTAAGCCATCTGTATATACATCGGCGCCAAAACGCTGAATAACGGTATTGACGGTATAGTCTTGAAAGGCTTTAGCAATTCTCGAAAGCATTGCAACGCCTATCAGAAGGGCAATATATTTCATAACCTCCGTTAAGTAAACACTTGTAGAAACCACATGGGGCACCTGATCTACAAAAGATTTTACTTTGTCTATAAGCCAGCCATATACTATGGGGTCGCATAGCGAAAAACCCGTGTTGAAAGTAGCTAGAAGAAAAGATAAAAATACTAGCTTTTTATATCGTGAGAGATAATTTATTAAAATATTCATGAAAACGCAAATGTACAATTAATATGAGGGATAAAAATGCTTGATAAATGTTTTTGATATGATAAAAGTGATAGTATATAAAGAATGCAATTACCTTTGCCCATATGCAATCGGCCAAAAAGATAAGAAGTGTGTTGCTGGGTAGTTTTTTTAGTTTCTTAGTACCTCTATTAGCGTTTTTATACCTAAAATACAAAGGGCATGATGGTCATATAGCAATGCCCAAGCATTATGTAATAGATAGTATAGCTCAAAATATTAGAGACAATAAAAATGTTCCAGATACTTTCTTTCATCAAATAAGCAATTTGAAATTGCTGAATCAATTAGGAGATAGTATAGGTCTTGTGCAAAATTTTGAAGGGAAAATACTAGTAGTTAATTTTTTCTTTACCACTTGCCAAACCATATGCCCAACACTGACAAAAAATATGGCTTTGCTCAATAAGGCTTTTATAAAAAATGATACAGCGCTTCGATTTGTATCTATCTCTGTAGATCCTATTACAGATTCAGTAAATAGATTGCGTATGTATGCAGATAAGTATCATGCCAATCATGATAAGTGGTTTTTTGCTACAGGTAATAAAAAAGAAATTTATGCCTTTGCTCGGCAAGAGCTACAACTTAATTTGGATGAGGGCAGTGGCGATGAGAATGATTTTATACATCCAGAAAAATTTGTCTTGATTGATAAATACAGAAATATAAGAGGCTATTATAACGGACTTGACTCAAACAATGTGCGATTGTGCGCTGAAGATATAGCTCGACTAATAGTAGAAAAAAAGAAAAAGTAAAGCATGCAATTAGAAAGAAACAACAAAAAAGCTCATGTGTTAATTTGGTCATTTTCGATCATCGTTTTTTTAGCTATCACTATTTTAGACCGCATCACGCTGCCCATAACATTGCCATTTGACCCTCATATTTTTGCTTTGTTAAGTGCTATTGTTAATAGCATAGTAAGTGTTTTGCTCCTTGTGGGTTTGTATTTTATAAAACAAAAAAATATTCAAAAACATAAACAAGTAATGCTTGCAACCATGTTATTCTCAATATTATTTTTGGTGTTTTATATAGCCCATCATTTATTTACAGGCGAAACAAAATTTGGCGATTTGAATCACGATGGCTTATTGAGCGAAGCAGAAAAATTACAAGCTGGTTCTTTGCGCTATATTTATTATTTTATTATTAGCACACACATTACTCTGGCAGGTTTGGTTATGCCTTTTGTGTTGTACAGCGCCTATAGAGGATTAACTTCAGAGTTTGATAAACATAAAAAATTAGTTCGATATACTTTTCCTATTTGGTTATATGTAGCCATTACAGGGGTTGTGGTATATGCAATGATTTCACCATATTATCAATAGCCGAAAAAAGGAAATAAAATTCTGAAGGAGTATTCAATAAAAAAAACATATCTTTATGTTTCACTATGCAACAAGAATGGCAAACGGGAACGATTGTAAAAATTATCGACGAAACAGAAAGTACTCGCCGATTTTTTATTGCATGCGATAGTAACTTAGCATTCGATTTTAAACCCGGACAATTTGTAACCTTAGACTTGCCTATTCATGAAAAAAAGAATAAGCGTTGGCGTAGTTATTCTATAGCTTCGGCGCCCGACGGCAGCCCTGTTTTTGAATTAGTAATTGTTTTAGTTGAAGATGGTTTGGGTACTAATTTTTTGTTTAAAGAAATGAAAGAAGGCGACCAGCTAACCTTTAGAGGCCCTGTAGGTGTTTTTGTTTTACACGAAAAAATACCGGAAGATTTATTCTTGATATGTACAGGTACGGGCATAGCACCTTTTAGAAGCATGATTCATGATATAAAAAATCATAATAAAGAATTCGGGAATATATTTCTTATTTTTGGTACTCGTACCAAAATGGATTTACTCTATCACGATGAAATGCAAAGCATATCGAATGAAATGGAAGGATTTGAATATATACCTGTGCTGTCAAGAGAAACTTGGAATGGAAGACAAGGCTACGTACATGCAGTATATGAAGAACTTAGTGCTAATAAGCCAGCAGCCGAATTTATGCTGTGTGGTTGGAAAAATATGATTGATGAGGCAAGGCAAAAACTTCAATTACTTAACTATGATAAAAAACAAATACACTTTGAGCTTTATGGCTAAACTATTTTTAAGTTTAAGTCTTTTTATATTCTTTGCTACCTATTCATTTTCACAAACCTATTATCTACAAGCTCAAAAAAGAGATTTTTTTCAAAATAATAATTGGGTTGGTAAAGACTCGCATCAATACGTTTATACCACAAACGGCCAAATAGCACTCAATACATACATCACATATGATAGTATCAATAGTATGTGGGAGCAGAATACTAATAGTCTTTATACTTATGATGTAAATGCAGACTTAATTAATTTGCTTATACAAAAATGGAATGGAACGGCTTGGCTAAACAATAAACAATATAATTATACATACGATAACAATCACAATACACTTAGCATTACTTTTCAGTCATGGCAAAATGCGCAATGGGTAAATACAGGTAGAATATTGCAAAACGCCTATGTGGGCAATTTGAGTAGCCAAGTAGTAAATCAAGTTTGGGTAAATAATGCTTGGCAGTCTATTTCAAAAGAAGATAGACAGATAACAGCAAATAAAATACAATATTCTGAGAATTATATTTGGGATAATTCCTTGCAAGTTTGGAAAAAAGTGGATCGAAAATATTTTCAATATAATCAAGATTCAGTAGCCTCCATTACTTATTCTATACCCGACACATCTAATAATTGGGTGCTAGATAAGCGCACATTAAATACCTATTCAAGCTCACCATTTGTGATGACTGAGTCATTAAATCAGATTTATGACATAACTAACCAAACGTGGATTCATAAAAATCGAACTTCTTTTTTACATACAAGTAGTGGTAAGGTAAGTGAAATTCAAAGTGAAATTTGGAACGGAATGTGGACTCCTACTTCCAAAAATAATATACAATACGACACACAAGATAGTTTGGCCGAAATGTTGTTGCAGCTATATCAAAACGGTAGTTGGCTGTCAACTGAAAAATTTAATTATGAATACTTAAACCAATTAAAATCTGCCTATCGGCATTATCAAAATATCAATACCGCCTGGGTAGAAATAGAAAATACATTTTATACATACAACAACAATAAACTTCTTACCTATACTATATCCAATATAGAAAGCATGGGTACGCTTAAGCCTAGTTATCAAAATTTTTATTATTACACAAGCTCTGTAGGAGTAAATACATTTGTAGATAAATCCGAAACCTTAACACTATATCCTGTGCCTTGTCAAAATAAAATTTGGATACAAAATAATTTTGTTACAAATGAACCTATAGAACTAAGAGTATATAATATTGAAGGCAAACTTTTCAAAAAAATAATTCAGAATAGCAATGCTCAGCAAGATATAGAAATAGCTACAGATAATTTGCCACAAGGTATCTATAACATCTTAGTACTACAAAATAGTAAAACGTATCATACCACATTTAGTAAAGAATAATTACGATGGAACATAAATCATATTATGCTGTTATTTTCATATCAAAATTAAGTAACAACACAGAAGGCTATCATGAGATGGCATTAGAAATGGAAGCTTTGGCTACAACGCAAAAGGGTTATTTGGGTTTTGAATCTGCAAGAGACACAATTGGAGTTTCAGTTTCTTTTTGGGAGACTTTAGAAGATATTCGAGCATGGAAGCATCAGAGTGAGCACTACTTAGCACAGCGATATGGAAAACAAAAATGGTACACATACTACAAAGTTCATATTTGTAAAGTAGAGCGCGAATATGAGTTTGGTGATTTTAATCTTTAATTTTTTTGTATTTTTAGTAGCATGAAAAGTAAATTACCAAACATAGCAACCAATATTTTTACTGTCATGAGTGCTATGGCCAATGAATACAAGGCTATTAATTTATCACAAGGCTTTCCAGATTTCCCAATTTCAGATGTATTAATAGAACATGTTTATAAGGCTATGAAAGATGGGCACAATCAGTATGCTCCTATGATAGGCATGCCTGCATTGAGAACCGCTTTGTCTGAAAAAATAAAAAAATGCTACAATAAAGATTGTGATGCAAACGATGAAATTACAATAGTGCCAGGTGCTACATATGCTATATATGCTGCCCTCACAGCCATATTGGAAGCAGGTGATGAAGTAATAGTTTTGGAACCAGCCTACGATAGTTATATCCCAAATATAGAAATGAATGGTGCAAAGGCAGTATGTGTGCCTTTGCGATTCCCAGATTTTTCGGTAGATTGGCAATTAGTAAAAGAACATATAACGGCCAAAACAAAAGCCATCATTATAAATTCACCGCACAACCCAAGCGGCTATGTTTGGACACATCAAGATATGTTGCAACTTATAGAGCTTGTTCAAAACACAGCTATGTATATAATTAGCGATGAAGTTTATGAACATATCATTTTTGATGACAAAAAACATATGAGTATTATAATGTATCCTGAATTGTATGAGCGAAGTTTTGTTTTATTTTCCTTTGGCAAAGTATTTCATACAACTGGATGGAAGATGGGTTATTGCGTAGCACCAAAAAAATTAAGTGCTGAGTTTAGAAAAATGCATCAGTTTATCAGCTTCACAACAAATACACCAATGCAAATAGCCTTGTCCTATTATTTAAAAAATGAATCTGCATATACTAGTATTTCAAAGCTATTTCAACAAAAAAGAGATCTTTTTATAAATTCTATAAATCATTTGCCATTTACTATTTACAACAAAGCACATGGAACTTATTTTCAAACACTTGGGTATGAGCAAATAAGCAAAAGCTCTGATACAGAGTTTTCAAATTGGCTTACACAAAAAATTGGAGTGGCTTGTATACCAATTAGTGCATTTTATCAAAATAAAAAAGATGATAAAATGGTACGCTTTTGTTTTGGAAAAAAAGAGGAAACATTACAAATGGCAATAGAAAAGTTGAATAAACTGCTGAAGTAAAAAATTAAGGATTCATATATATATTGCCTATATCATTAGTGAGAATACTATCAAAGAGAATATTGCCTAAAGAATCATAGAGTGTCAATGTGGAATTTTCTGCTGCACGACTCAAACTTGTATGTATAATTCCACCAGAATTACTTTGAATAAGTTCATTAATATCTTTTTTGCTACAACTACCCAATTCTCCTTTGAAATTACTCAAATACCTAACCTTCAAAATTCGATTAGCAAGCGGCGAAGAAGAATCTGTTCTACTTATCAGTTTTGCTTGAAAAGTAAAATCTTGATTTTCACATTGACAAGCTACCAAGAAAAAAATTAAAAAAAATGAACTAAGATATTTCATAGTATTTCCTTCATTAATTTAATTTATACTTCCCTTTACTCTTCCTGATTCTTACAGCACATACCTTATATTCAGGACATAAGGCATCGCTATCCGTTACAGAACTTGTGAGAATATTCATGCTCACTTCCGGAAAATGAAATGTGGATGAAAGAATACCAGGATTTACTTCGTCGGTAATTTTGGCTTTCACATCTATTTTGCCACGTGCACTTTCAATGCAAACCATGTCGCCATCTTCTATTCTGTTATCAGCTGCATCATGTGGATGTATCAATAAGGAATCCGTCAATAAAATTTCGGCATTTCCAGTTCTTCGTGTTTGTGCACCACAGTTGTAATGTTCTAATTCGCGATTTGTAGTTAAGATGTACGGAAAATCTTTTTTATTATCTGTCAGTTCTGTTGACTCCTTCCAAGTAGCTTTCTTAAATTGCCCTTTTCCAATTTTGAAAGTATCAACGTGCAATATTTCTGTATCACTGCCATCGGGTTTCACAGGCCATTGTTTGCCATTGTCGCCTAATTCATCCCATTTTACGCCAGCAAAAAATGGAACTATCTGAGAGATTTCTTCCAACATTGTTTTAGGATCATAGTCTGCTTGTTTGTAGCCCATCTTATTCATTATATCCACTATCATTTGACCATCTGTTTTGGTTCCTGCCAATGGTTCTACTACTTTATTTACGCGTTGAATTCTTCTTTCGCCATTGGTAAAGGTTCCGCTTTTTTCTAAAAACGTTGCTGCTGGCAAAATCACGTGAGCCATCTTGGCGGTTTCGGTCATAAATATTTCTTGAACTACTAACAGCTCCAAACTATTCATCGCTTCTTTTACGTAGTTTGTGTTAGGATCGGTTTGTACATTGTCTTCGCCCATCAACCACAAAGCTTTGAATTTTCCTTCATGTGCTGCGTCATACATTTTTGGAATTTTTAAGCCAGGTGTTGTCGTCAATTTCACACCATAAAATTTTTCATATTGTTCATGCACTTCAGGCAACGAAACATCCAGATATCCAGCACCCTGATGTGGCTGACAACCCATGTCCGCAGCTCCTTGTACATTGTTTTGTCCACGAAGCGGATTCACACCTACGCCACGTCGTCCAATGTTGCCAGTTATTAATGCTAAATCCGCTATGAGCATTACGGTATAAGTTCCTTGCGAATGTTCGGTAACGCCTAAGCCATGAAAACTCATTGCATTTGGCGCAGTTGCATACGCAATGGCAGCCTTACGTACTAATTCTTTTTCAACACCACAAATAGCAGAAAGTTCATCGATATTAAAATTCAAAACATGTTGTTTAAAATCTTCATAGCCTTCCGTTCTCTCTTCGATAAATTTTTTATTTTCTAATCCTTCTTGAAGAATAAAGTAAAATATCATATTCAACAACGCCACATTTGTACCAGGTTTTAATTGCAAATGATATGTGGCATATTTTGCCATTTCGGTCCTACGAGGATCTATTACTATGGAAGGTTTTCCTTTCATAGCAAACTGTTTCAGTTTTGCACCTGTAACTGGATGACCGTCAGTTGGGTTTGCACCAATAACCATAATGCAATCCGTATATTTTAAATCTATAACAGAATTGGTAGCAGCTCCAGTTCCAAAAACTCGTTGCATACCAAGAGCTGTTGGCGAATGACAAACTCGCGCACAACTATCAATATTGTTGGTACCTATTACCGCACGAATAAATTTTTGCATCAAATAATTTTCTTCATTGGTGCATCGTGCCGATGAAATGCCACCAATGGCATCTGCACCATATTTTGATTTTATTTCGGTCAATTTATCTGCGATAAATGTATAGGCTTCGTCCCAAGTGACAGGCACAAACTCACCATCTTTTTTTATCAAAGGCGAAGTCAATCGTTCTTTATGATTATAAAACTGAAAAGCATATCGACCTTTCAAGCAAGTATGACCACTATTTACTGCAGCATCATAAGGCGCTTGTATGCTTTTTATTTCGCCATTAATTGTTGCTACTTCCAAGTTGCAACCAACACCACAATATGTACAAACTGTTCTTGTTTTTTCTTTTGCAACTATGCTTTTACTTTCAAATACATCACTAATCGCACTTGTAGGACAAGCTTGTGCACAAGCACCACAACTCACACAATCACTTTCAAAAAATGTTTGATCAGCACCTTTCACAATATGAGAATCAAATCCACGACCAGCCATACTCAACACAAATTGTCCTTGCACTTCATCGCATGCACGCACACAACGAAAACAATTGATGCACTTGCTCATGTCGCTTGTCATGTAAGGATGACTTAAATCTTTTTGTCTATCTATATGCGTTTTTCCTTCAGGATATCGCACATCACGAACACCAACCTGAGCGGCTACTGTTTGCAATTCGCAATTGTTATTTACTTCGCATGTCAAACAATCCAATGGATGGTCGGTTAGCACCAATTCAATGATATTTTTTCGAAGCTTTTGAATACGCTTGCTTGTCGGATAAATAAATGAATTTTCCATCACAGGCGTATGGCACGATGCCATTGCTTTTGCATTTCCGTTTTGCACCAAAGCCACATCTACACTGCAAATACGACAACTTCCAAACGGATCCAAATTGGGTGCATCGCACAAGGTTGGTACTAATTCGTTTCCAAGACTTCGGCGTACAAAGCTCAAAATGGTTTCGCCAGGAATAAACTGAAATGGCACATCATTGATGTAAGCCGTTTTAGTATCAACTGCTATATTTTTTTCTAAAGCTTTTATCGGTCGCGAAGTTTCGAACATGAGATTTCCTTTTGTTGGTATAAAAATAGTAATTTTAATTTTATTAGCCCACAGATTTTTATGATTTAGTCGTTCTGTTCAGTCAGTATTCTTTAATCCTGAAAAAAAACATTTTATTTTTATTCTTCTTTACTATCGTTACTAAGTTGCAATTGTGCAGATATTTCTGTATTGAATCTATTTATATTCTCAAATAAATTTGGTCAATTTGAAAGAGTATCTTTGCAATAGAAATAAATTTTCCAAAACCATGCTAAAAAAACTTCTTCTCGGATTACTTGTTGTCTTTATTAGTATTCAGTTTATAAAACCAGCGCGAAATCTTTCGGATGATAATACCAATCATTTAGCTTCAAAATATGAAATTCCAGAAAATGTGAATCAAATTTTGAAATCAGCTTGCTATGATTGTCATTCAAACAAGACTGAATATCCTTGGTACGCCAATGTTCAGCCTATAGCGTGGATGTTGAACAATCATATACAAGAGGGTAAGAAACACTTAAACTTTTCTACATTCACTTCACTACCAATAGCTGTTCAGAATCATAAATTAGAAGAGACAATTGAAATGGTAGAAGAGAAAGAAATGCCCTTGGCATCCTATACATATTTTGGATTGCATAGTCAAGCTAAGTTATCTGAACAACAACGTACAGTGCTAATAGATTGGGCAAAGTCTATAATGAATACATTAAAAACGAATTACCCTCCTGATAGTTTAATTATGAAAAGAAGACGCAAGTCTTAATGGAGTTTGCGCATGATAGCATTGGGTACTGCATGATTGTTGATTAGTACAGCAGTGGTTTTATATTTAAAATAGGCTTTGGAAACATATAAATATCCTTTGTAATCGTTGGCGTCGCCCCAGCTATTTTTTACCATGTAATATTCTTTACCATTTTGATCTTTAGCAAGGCCTACGATATGCATACCATGATCATCGGTTGTGCTATAGTTGTCAAAAGCTTCTTCACGCAAAGCAGGAGTAATAGTTTTTTCGGCTTTAGGTCCATCAAACATTGCTTTGAATTCATCAGCACTCATATCTTCCAAATCCTTTTCGGGTACTACAGCTATTCCATTTTTCCAGCTAAAATATTTTTCACTCACATCGGTAGCCCATGCTACGGTATAGCCATTTTCAAGTGCATGGTCCACCATGTCTTCCATTTCATCTAAAGGCACATTGTAAACACTTTGCAAGCTCCAGTTATCTGGCACCATCATGAGTGTAGCTTCGTAATATGGGGCATAGGTATAGGATGAAAACTCTGTATAATTATTTCCATCTATTCCAACTACATCTTGAGCAAATGTGATAGGGGTGTATTTTTTTCCTTTCCAAGTAAATGTTTCGGGTACTTTACCTAGGTATGCATCTAAAGCGGCAGTAAATGCAGGCAACCAATTTTTTGTCAGTTTGCCATTTTTATTTTCTACTATGCCTTTTAAGAATCCCTCAAGTGCGGCTTGCATTTCGCCAAAGCGGTTTTTGTTTGTGCCATAATTTAGTCCTGTATATGCCTCATATGGCATAGCACCATATTTTTTGTAAATAGCTACCACATCATGTAGCTCAGCCCCATCGCCCCATCCAATATTGCCATGCATGCGTACATAGTTTTTAGCACGTTCTATATAAGCACAGCGAGCAGTATATATTTCAGAAATATCTACAAACTCTTTGCCAGCTTGCATCATTTCACTTTCTAAAAATGAATTGCCAGAATAGCTCCAACAAGTACCAGAGCTGCCTTGATTTTTTACTGGCGAATTTTCGAGGTTTATAATTGTTGTGAACTGATATTTTGCTTTTGCACTATCTGACGCATTTGCTTTTAATGCATTTACCAAATTGTCTTGTGCATGGCTATTGATAGTAGCGAATGCTAGTAAGGAGAGTACTATTTTTTTCATGAAACGAAAATAGTACTTTCAATCAAAACCTGAATCAATTGTGTGATAAACGGTTAAAAAAAAGGAGGAATCAATATAAAAAAGCAATAAAATCAAATATCAATTTATTTAAAATAGTTTTTTAGCTCATCATCAAAATATTGCAGAGCATTCTTGATAGGTAATGGTAAACCGCCACCTAAGGCACATAACGAACCTATTTCCATAGTTTCTAATAAGTCTACTAAAAGAGACTTATCAATTTTGTAATTTTCGTGTATTGCTTTGCCAATCAATTCGGCACCTCGAGTAGAACCCAAACGACAAGGAAAGCACTTGCCACAACTTTCGTGTGCTGTAAATTCAAATAGGTGATGTAAATATTTGATTATAGAATAAGCTTGTGGTATGCAAACAACTCCAGCGTGTCCCAATAGAAACCCTTGTTCTTGATAGCTTTCAAAGGTGATGTTTAAGTCTTTTATTTTAGATATGGGCACCAATCCGCCTAGTGGCCCACCTATGTGCAAGGCTTTTATTTCAGTTTTAAAACCTTGTCCTAAATCTTCAATGACGGAGTGGAGAGGCGTACCCATGTTGACCTCATATATGCCTGGTCTATTGAAAAAACTATCCAAAGATATAAGCTTAGTGCCTGTAGATTTTCCATTTCCAATTTGTGCAAAGGCATTACCACCATGTTCTAAAATATATGGTATACAAGCGAGTGTTTCTACATTATTGACTAGGGTGGGTTTATTAAATAAACCTACTTGGGCTGGGTAAGGAGGGCGTACTCTAACCTCTGGTCGTTGACCTTCAATGGAAGATAACAAAGCTGTTTCTTCGCCACATATATAAGCGCCCTGAGCATGTATAATTTTAAAATCAAAAGAAAAAGTTGTACCCAAAATAGAATTGCCTAAGAGTTTTTTATCATATAATTTTTTTATTTCTGCTTCACATATTGCTATGCTTTCAGGATATTCACCTCGAATATATAATACACCCCATTGTGCACCCATACAATAGCCTGCCAGCATCATGCCGAGTATAACAGCGTGAGGTTGGTGTTCTAAAAGATAGCGATCGCTATAGGCACCTGGGTCACCTTCGTCTGCATTGCATACTACAAATTTCAATTCGCTAGTTGTGTTTTTACAACTTTCAAGCTTGAAAGCAGTTGGAAACCCCGCACCGCCTCGTCCACGTAGTCCAGATTTTTTTAATTCTTCTAATACATCTTCTGGCGTTTTGCCTAAACATTTTTTTAATAATATATAATACGTGTCAATAGACTCGAAGGGCTTAGTAAGTACTTGTGTGCCACTGTGACCAACGTAATACGTGTCTTTTACTGCACTCTTATTTTCTTTAATTTCTTTAATAGAGTTTATGGCATTTCCAGAATAGTTTTTGCCTGCATAAAAAAAAGCATGATTCTCATGGCAACGACCAAGACAATACATACTTCCTATTTCGTTTTCATTAAATTGTTCTTTTAATTTATTTTTCAGATCCGTTTGTGTGCCTGCACACATACAAGCACTTCCCTCACATACATATACTTTTTTTTCTTTATTTTCTTCGCGAGTAAAATCATAAAAGGTGCTTGAACCATACACATTAGCAGTACCCATCAAAAATTCTTTGGCCAGACGCTCACTTTCTTCAATAGATACAGCACCTTCTTGCTGGGCTATTTGACCTAGCTTATCAAATAAGTTTTCTTTTAGACCTTTTCTTCCTGATAGTTCACTAAGATTGAATGACATGTAATAGGGTTTAAGTATCGAAGGTAAAAAAATTATTTGAGTATTAAAATAATAAAAAACGAATAGTCATATAGCTATTTATAGCTTACTTATTGTTAGCAAATGATGGCATAGAAATACTAAAAAACTTATAATTAAATTTTTCATGGCAAATGTTTGTGAAAAAGAATACAACACCATGATGGTAAAATTATATAAAAAATTACCTTTCATTTTTTTGTTTAAAAATTTATGCTTCACAGCAATATGTCCAATTGCATAGCTTCATTTATATAGATATACTTGAATGTTTTTTTTTGAAAAAAAGTACTTATTTTTATATAAAATTTTTAATATGAAAAAGCTATTTTTTGTTTTATTGTTGTCTGTTTTTTTGCCAATTCAAATGTTTTCTCAAAATATTCCAGGTATTTCTTACATATGTAAGATGAATAATATACAGCAAATAGATACAAATATTCTGCAATTTGAAATATGGCTTCAGAATTTTAGTACAGATACAGTTCGATTTGGAGGTTTGCAAATGGGTATAAAATTCAACATGAATGGTATAAAAAATGGGGGCATTATGAATTCTATTTTTTTGCCAAATAGCGCTTCAAATCTTTTGCCTCTTAATCAACAAACATTAAATACTACTATTGATATCTCTAATCAAGAATTTAAATGTGCTTCTCAAGTTGCTTTCTATAATTCAGCCTTTGTATTATCTTCAGATTCTATTAGAATTGGAACTTTTCAAATTGTCAATTCGGTTGCATTTACACCCAATTCGCAACCAAACTTTAGTTGGAAATTCTCATTGCCTTAGTATAGAACAGCTATTGTTGGATATGTAAATTCAAATACTCTTGCAATAAACCTTACTGATAGCATAAATAATAGTTTCCAGATTGTAGGCAATCCTACATTAAACCCATTTGCACTTCCCGTAACTTTAAAGGAGTTTAAAGGAAGTCTCTTTTCTAATTATGATTTGTTATCTTGGACAACATCAAACGAGATTAATTGTTCATATTTTACACTTCAAAAGAGTATTGATGGTGTAAATTTTAAACCCATACAAACTGTAACCTCTAAGTCTTTAAATAACAATACGTTGAGTGAGTTTTCATATACCGTTCAGAATTTTGAAATCAATAATGGAAATAATTATTATCGATTAGAGCAAGTGGATATAGATGGAAATAAGCACATTGTTGGTAAAATCATTAATCTATTTAGAGATAGATTAGAGGAAGTTTCTATTTATCCAAATCCATTCAATAACAACATTAATCTACAAATATTTTGTGAGAAAGAAACTTCATTGAATATACAGATTACAGATGTTTTTGGTAGGGTTGTGCTAAAGCAGAATCTAAAGGGTAAAAGTCAATTAAACAATCTTAATATTTCTACTATTGATCTTTCAACAGGAATTTATTTCATTGAGTTGTTTAAAAATAATTTATTAATAGTAAAGAAAGAGCTAATTAAAAATTAGTTTTCACTTTTACATAAACTTATCTTCAATAGAAAGGGGTAGAATTTAGTATAATAAATCCTTATTCTTGAATATGTACAGAGTCAGAATTAGAAAGAGGCACAGCTTCTTCTTGTGGGGTTTCGTCTGCTGTAGTTTCATTAAATTCAGGTATAGTAGCCTCGGGTCCCATGTCGTCGTAAGCTATGTGCACAAGCCATTTGTCATCTTTCTTAATTAATTTCAACACATCTTCTTTGCCAGGATTATTACTTAGTTCATATTGCACCTCGCAAGTATTTTCTCTTATGGTAGAATTTTTGATCGTAATTTTTGCAGCCTTTATTTGTGTTTTTATAGAATCTGGTAGTTCGCCACTCATAGTAGCAAATGTGGACAATAGTTCTATAGTCTCGGGAGTGCCATATTTTTTTGCTCCTTCATAGTCGAGTTTTTCTACGGCATTCAAATAGCTTGTGGCTACATCTACAGGGTCACTTTCTGTTTTGCAGTTAGAAAAACTAAAGGTGAAAAGTGCTAAAAAGAAATAGGAAAGTGATTTATACATAGAATCGTGCTGTTTATGATAAAGCAAAGCTACAATGAAACTATGAATTCATTTTATATAGTAAGCAAATAATATAATAAATTATTTCTTTACCTCAGCTTTATCTGCTGCGTGGTTGTATGCTTTTATTATCTCTTTTACCAAACGATGTCTTACCACATCATCGCCATTCAATTCTATATGGGCTATGCCTTTTATTTTTTGCAGTATATGTATGGCTTTACTAAGTCCACTAGTTTGATTTTTGGGTAAATCTATTTGAGACATGTCTCCAGTAATAATTGCTTTAGCTGAAGGGCCTATACGTGTTAAAAACATTTTTAGCTGCAAGTCTGTTGTGTTTTGTGCTTCATCAAGTATAATATAGGCATTGTCTAGTGTACGACCACGCATATATGCCAGAGGAGCTATTTCAATAACTCTATTTGTCATATAATAATTAAGCTTGTCGGGCGGAAGCATATCGTCTAAAGCATCGTATAAGGGGCGCAAATAAGGGTCTATTTTTTCTTTTAGGTCGCCTGGCAAAAAACCCAAGCTTTCTCCTGCTTCTACGGCTGGCCTTGTTAAAATTATTTTTTTTACAGATTTATTTTTTAGTGCTCTTACAGCAAGAGCAACGGCTGTATAAGTTTTGCCGGTGCCAGCAGGGCCTACCGCAAATAGAATATCGTTTGAGTCTGCTGCTTGTACTAATATTTTTTGGTTTTGTGTTTTGGCTTTTATGATTTTGCCAGCATGTCCAAATACTATAATATCATTTGAAGATTCCTCTATTATTTTTTCATCTATAATACCATCATCATCGCCAAGTATTTTAGAAAAATAATTTTCTGATAAGTGCCCATTGCGTTCTAAGTAATTCACGATAAGTCCAATCTTTTCTTTAGCGTGGAGAACATCTTCTGGTTTGCCAGAAAGTTTTATAAGCGAGCCTCGAGATAAAATTTTTAAGAGGGGAAATTTTTTTTTCAAGATGTCAAATTTGTTATTGTTGACACCAAAAAATTCGATAGGGTTTACAGTTTCTAAGTTTATAATTTCTTCAGTCAAAGTATTTACATTTATGTATTTACAATACTACTTACAAAGATTCATAATAGAAAGTAAAGATATTTCATTGTGAATATTTTGGGAATATCACATAGAATTATACATTTGGTAAAATAAACTACACACTATGGCTATAGAAGTTGGTAATCTTGCACCTGAATTTTCACTTTATAATACAGAAAAAACTAAAGTCTCGCTAGCTGATTATAAAGGCAAAAAAATAGTTTTATTGTTTTTTCCTTTGGCATTTACGGGTGTATGCACTAGCGAAATGTGTACAATGCGAGATAATATGTCGATGTATGAACAGCTCGACGCTGAAATTATTGGTATTTCTGTAGATTCATTATTTGTATTGGGAGAATTCAAAAAAACACATCAATTGAATTTTACATTGCTATCTGATTTTAATAAAGAAGTATGTGCACAATATGATACATTATTTGAAGCCTTTGCTTTCGATATGCAAGGCGTTTCAAAAAGAGCATCCTTTGTTATAGACAAAGAGGGCATTGTGAGATACAAAGAAGTACTTGAAAGTGCAGGAGATTTGCCCAATTTTCAGGCTATACAAGACTGTGTTGCAACCTGCTAATCTCAGCTTGACGTACCACAAATTAAAAATCAGTGAAGCTTAATAAGCCTAAAAAATTACTTACAATTTTAGTAAGAGTGTTGGCAATTGGGTTTCTTTGTATGAATCTGATTGCTTTTTTTCATGCATATAAATTTACACACTTTGCAAATGCACATATTGAAAAAACACAAACCCCTGAAAAATTAAGCGTATTAGAAAAAGTAAAGACGTTGGTAATGGGTATAAACAATCCTAGACCAAAGAACAAACTAAAACCAGACCCATATGAAGAAGTGCTATTACAAAGTAATAAAAAAGTAGCATGTTGGTATAGAAAAAAAAATGTAGTAAACACGCAAGATACCATTTATGGCACAGTGATTTTATTTCATGGATATGGTGGTGAAAAATCTACTATGTTAGACAAAGCAGATGAGTTTGTGAAATTAAAATACGATGTACTCTTGGTGGATTTTATGGGTAGTGGAGCATCCGAAGGCAATCAGACTACATTGGGTTATCATGAAGCACAAGAAGTAAAGGCAGCCTATAATTATTTGAATCAAAAAGGAGAGAAAAATATTTTTCTTTTTGGCACATCTATGGGGTCTGTAGCTATTATGAAAGCCATGGCAGATTATAATTTAGAGGCCAAAGGTCTTATTTTGGAATGTCCATTTGGCTCTATGTATCAAACCACTTGTGCTCGCTTTAAGAATATGAATCTTCCGTCTTTTCCAATGGCATATTTGCTGGTATTTTGGGGAGGCATTCAAAATAATTTTTGGGCTTTTGCTCACAGGCCAGTTGTATATGCTAACAAAATATATTGCCCTACACTATTGCTCTATGGCGAAAAAGATAAAACTGTAAGTAGACATGAGATTGATGAAATATTCGGAAATTTAAAAGGAGAAAAAATATTAAAAACATACCCAAACGCTGGCCATGAAAATTACTTACTTAAATATAGTACTCAGTGGGTAACAGATGTAAAAGATTTTTTATACTAGGGTGCTAATGGTGCTTAAAAAAACTCAACACAAACCACTATTGCTATATTGCAATCGTACTCAAATTGGATACAAAATGGTTTTTTTTAAGTTATACCATATTGCTCATTCCATAAAATTACGTTAATGCCATAAAGCCTTTCAAACTTTCAACGTTCTTTTGTAGTCAAAACCATCAAACAATAAAAAACTAAAACATGAAAAAACTATTTTTCCTATTGGCTTTCCTTTTAGTTGGAGCCTCAAGCTTTGCACAGCGCTATTGTGTTATAGATTCTAAATATATTTTAGAGAATTTGCCAGAATATAAAAAAGCGCAAGAAAAATTAGACGAAATCTCTATGCAATGGCAAAAAGAAATTGATGCCAAAATGCAAGAAGTGGACAAAATGTATCGTTCCTATGTAGCTGAAAAGGTGATGCTAAGTAGCGAAATGCAGCAAAAAAGAGAAGAAGAAATCACAAAAAAAGAAAAGGAAGCAAAAGAATTGCAAAAAAAGCGTTTTGGCTATGAAGGCGACCTCTTTAAAAAACGTCAAGAATTAGTAAAACCCGTGCAAGATAAGGTTTACAATGCCGTTCAAAAAATGGCCAATAGCAAAGGCTATGACTTGATTCTTGATAAATCTTCAGATCTAAGTGTGTTTTTTGCCAATAGCAAAATAGACAAAAGTGATGAAATCCTTTTAGAATTAGGTATTTCAAACCCAACTAAACGATAAGCAAGCCATATTTTTGCTTATATTTGCACACAATTTTTTAAAACACAAAATCTATTACAAAAAAAATGAAAAACGTATTCTTAATGGCTTGTTTGTTTTTATGCTCTTGGGCCACACAAGCACAACAAAAGATTGGCTATATTAGTTCTGATGAATTAATAGCCTCTATGCCCGAAGCCAAAAAAGCTTCTGAAGAGATAGAAAAATTGACAAAATCATACCAAGACCAATTGGTAGCCATGCAAAAAGAAATGGAAACCAAATACAAAGCTTACGAAGCAGGCGTAAAAACCATGACAGAAGCTATGCGTGATGTGAAAGAAAAAGAATTACAAGATTTACAAAAACGTATGGAATCTACTTCGCAAACTGCTCAGGACAAAATAGCTGCGAAAAGAGAAGAGCTTTTAAAACCTATAACGGATAAAGCAGACAAAGCTATTCAAGCGGTTGCTAAATCCAAAGGCTATACTATGGTATTTGATTCAAGTGCAGGCGGTTTGGTGTACGCTACTGATGCCGATAACTTAATTGAGGCAGTAAAAGCACAATTAGGTATTAAAGCTACAGCTACCACACCACAACGATAGTGACATTTGTTTAAAACATATTCAAGCCACCTTGCAAAAGGTGGTTTTTTTTATGCCGATAGTATAGGGTGTCTTTTAAACGGTATGCTTCTATCAAACAAGTAGCGATAGGTAGCCAAACGTCGAACTTCGCTTGCTTCTAAGTTTTTGGCTAGATTAAGCATTTTAGGATTAAAGTCGCCAAGCCATTGCATTTCAAATTTATCATATCGCCTGTTGGGTTGCACATATTTGGCGCATTCGCCTATCATGTAGGCATCAGTACCTTTGCCTTGCCATTCGGGCACTATGCCATATACAACGCCTACAAATCGTTTACATGCACCCGTATATTTTAAATATAAAAAATACAATTTCTGAAGCCAACCTAGTTTGCCATTGAAATGTTTAAAATATTGATTCAAATCGGGCATATTAATCCACATGCCTATAGGCTCATTTTTATGATAGACAAACCAAGCTATTTTTTCATCCAAAATTGCTTTCATGGAATTAAAAATAATTTTTGCTTGCTTAAGTTCCATCGTTTTGCCACCTCCATGTTTTGCCCAAGCCTTGTTGTATATAACACAAAAGTCTTCGGCATATTTGTTGAGCTCTTTTCTTTTAATATGCTCTACATGAAAGTCTGGATGATTGGAGTAAAAAGCGTGCCATCGTTTCATTTTTTCGCTCAAAGGTGTGCTTACATCCATACCAAAACAAAGTTGATTGAAGTAAATTTCAAAACCATATTGTTCAAAAAGATTTTTGTAATAAGGAGGGTTATAATTTAAGCAATACAATGACTCTTCAAAGCCATCTATAAGCAAACCCCACCATTTGTCTCGCTCGCCAAAATTGATAGGGCCATCCATAGCTTCCATGCCTCTTGCTTGTAACCATGTTTTAGCTTCATCAAAAATGGTGTTGGCAATAGATTGATCTTCTACACATTCAAAAAAACCAAAACCACCCGTTGGTTGTTCTTGTATATATTTTTTATTTGTAAACACGGCTATTCGACCTACATACTCGCCCTTTTCATTGGCAAAAAGCCATCGCTCACATTCGCCTTGTCTAAAAAATTTGTTTTGTTTTTTGTCAAAAACTGCTTCTATGTCTTTATCCAAAGGCCTGATATAGTTTGCATCATGTTTGTATATAGACAATGGCATTTCTCTAAATGCTTTTGCCAAGCTTTCCGTATCAACTACAATTTTTTTCACAGTTTCAAAGATAAAATAAAGTATCTTGTTTTAAAGATAAAAAACTAAAGAGGCATTGGCACACTACTTTTATACGTGTCAATGAAACAATACATTTATCATATTGTTGAAACTCATTTTTACTAATATCATAAATATTAACAAGAACTTACCGATGCTTTTTTCAATTTTATTTTAACTTGCTTACTCAATTTTATTCTATTCTATTATGGAAAAAATAATTTCATCTTTATTCTCTCGAAAGCCATCACTATTGTTATGTATAATTTTAGATATTTTAGGTATGCTTTCTTTTGCTATACCAGGCATTGGTGAGTGGCAAGATGTGGTATGGGCGCCATTGTCTGCCTATATATTTTATAATATGTTTGGCGGTGTGGGAGGCATATTGGGTGGTGCCTTTTCTTTTATTGAAGAAATTTTACCTTTTACAGATATTATACCCACATTTACAATAGCTTGGTTTTTGCAAAACAAACTGACTAAGACTATAGAAAGTAAAAAAAGTACGCCTTCACAAATTATTGAAGATGCAGAAGTGGTAGAAGTGAGTTAGTGTATGGGCGTACTGCCTGTTGTTATTTTCTCTTTAAGTTTCTCACTTTAGTTTTTTACTTCTTCCCAACTATTTTTTAGCATGGGGACATACTCGGATACATGTTGTATTGTAAACGGAGCTATGGGTTCAATAAAAGAATATGTCTTTGAGTCTTTACTGATTTCTTTATTTAATAAGCCAATAGATTGTGTTAGCCAGATAAAAGTACTTATGACCAAAGAAGTAAAAAAACTATATAGCAAAGCACCCAATACATGATTAACCCAGCCTAAAAATAATGAGTCTAATAGTTTTTCCATAGATTTGAATAGCAATCTAAAAAGCCATATAATAGCTACAAAAACGATTATGAAACAAATTAATAAGGTATAAGAGGAGGTCATAATATGTTGTTCAAACCAATAAGCCGATAATACTTGAGCTATTTTGAGTGAGAACAAAATGGCTACTAATACGGCTACTAAGGAGCCTATAGCCCAAAGCAGACCTTTTTTCCAGCCTCTATAAAATGCCAATATTAAGAGTATGAAAACAACACTATCGAGTATCATATAATGTGTTTAGGCTAATAGTTCTTTTACTATAGTAGATATCATTTTGCCATCGGCTTTCCCAGCTAATTGCTTGGTGGCTACACCCATTACTTTGCCCATATCGGCAGCAGTGCTTGCACCACTATCTTGAATAATAGATTGGAGTACACTTCTAAGTTCAGATTCGTCCATTTGTTTTGGCAAAAATTGTTCTATGATAGCTAATTCGTCTTGCTCCTTAGTGGCTAGGTCGTTTCTATTTTGTTGTAAAAATATTTCTATAGAATCTTTGCGTTGCTTTGCTAATTTTTGAAGTAGTTTCAATTCATCTTCTTCGCTTATTTCGCCTTGTTTCCCATCGGCTGTTTTGGCCAATAAGATGGCCGATTTAATGGCTCTTAAGCCTCTTAAAGCAATTTCATTTTTTGAAAGCATGGCTTCTTTAAGCGCACTCATGATTTGTTGTTCTAATGCCATATGAATTCTTGTTTTGGATTAAAAAAAATTAGGATTGGTTTTTATTTAGTTCTTCTTGCATTTTCTTTTTAAGTGTTCTTGCATATGTTTTCATGTCTTCAGCTATTTGGTCATGTTTTGTAGCTCGTTGGTAAGTGTCGGCCATGGTCATCATAGTTTGAAAAACAAAATCACCCATTTCGTCGAGCATCATTTTTTTGGTCCATAAATCTATGCGCATAGCTGCTTGTTCATTGACATCCCAAATACTTAGCATAAATGCTTTAGCTTCTTTGGGTGTGGCCACACCACCTTCAGCTGCTTCCCAAAAAATCTTTTCAGGAACTTTGTTTTCATCTAGCTCCACTTGTAGTGCTATGGTCGATTTTTTTTGCATAGTAAAATTTCTTCTTGCAAAGAAAAGCTAAAAAATCAAAGTCAAAAAATGAAATACTAAATGAAGCCTAAAAACGTGGGCAACCATAGGCATTAAGAGATTCTGCTGAATTTTTTATGCCTTGTAAAATAAGTGAAATTTCAAAAGCCCCTATACCATTATTGCCATTACTTAAGTCAGAAACAGTATGATCGTAGCTAAACATTACTTGATGTCGTTTGCGTTTATATCCAACAGTAGCTATGGCAGCATCTTTGTTTCTATAAAAAGCCCCTATAACAAATTCGTCGGGCGAAAGTGATAAGTCGCCCACAGCAAATCTAAATAAGCTGCCGCCCAACAAGATACTGGCCTTTTTTTGTCTGGTATAATATACCATAGGTTGAATCATCATTTTTTCGCTCGCTTTGTACACCACGTCTAAGTTTAATTGGGGTCTTAACCCTAATTTGTTTGTCATGCCATAAAATGTTTCGGTTGGTTGATTGATATGCAAAGCAGAAATGCCAACATTGAGGTAAAAAATTTCGCCAGTAAAAGCAAAGTTCATGCCTGCATTTAAATCGACAAACTGTGTTTTTTGGGCACTGATATTTTCTCCATTAGGAATATTTCTATCAAAGGAAATTTCATTCCATTGCATGTCAAAAGTAAGTTTAGATATATCTACACTACGTTGATTGTAAGAAGCACCCAAACCAGTAGAAAGGAGGGATTTTTCACCAAGCATTACATGATAGGCTATGTTGCCTTGTAGTTTGGTCAAGGCCAGTTTGCCATCGCCTGCCACATCCCTGTATGCTGCTATACCCGTACCAAGCCAGCTATTTTCCCATCGTCCTTTGTTGAGAGCAGCATCTGCAAAAACACTAAATGTATTATAGTTTACTGGTATGGTAGCCCATTGATTTCTAAAATTAAATCCCACACGATATTGATTGTCTTGAAGAAAACCTGTTTGTGCAGGACTCAGCAAAAAGGGGGCATTGTAAAACTGCGAAAAGTGCATGCTTTGTCCTATAGCGATTTTTGCGACAGCAAAAATCGAAAACATGATAAGTATATATCGTTTCTTCATGCTCATATTTTATTTTAATAAAGTGATATTGCCTTTTTTAAAGGTACTAGTACCATCAAAAAAATCAACAGATAATGTATAGGCATAAACTTCCATTTCTTGCATTTGACCTTTATATCTTCCATCCCATCCTATAGCTTTATCGGTAGATTCAAACACTTTTTGGCCCCATCTATTATAAATTCTAAAGGTCATTTTTTCTATTCCATAGCCTTTTACATACACAAAGTCATTGATGCCATCACCATTTGGCGAAAATCCGGTTGGCACATCTACCAGAGGTACTACAAGACCTCTTACTTTTTTACACACCGTATCAGGGCATCCATATACGTTCCAAGCAGTTAAGCAAACATTATATTCTCCATCTTTATTATAAGCATGGACTTCGTCTTTTTTAGTAGAGGTAGCGCCATCTCCAAAATCCCATAGATAGGAGGTAGCTCCTACAGAGGTGTTTGTAAATGTTGTGGGAGTATTAACTTGTGGAGGGTCGGGGCTCCAATCAAAGTCTGCAATGGGCGAAGGGAATACGGTTACGCTTTGTTGAGCCGTATCTAATTTATTGCAACTTGCAGGGTTGCCTGCTATCAATATAACTTGATAGGTACCTTGCGCAGTATATGCATGCGAAGGGTTAGTGGCTGTTGCATTACCCCCATCGCCAAAGGTCCAATTCCATGTAGTAGCATTGGTACTTTGATCTACAAAATTGGATAGAGGCATACATACCGAGTCTGGACCTATAAACTCTGCAAGTACATTGCATGAAGAAAAATTGATAACTACAACCATAGAGTCAGGGCTATGACACGCATTGGTATCTACCATTACGAGTTTTACATTGTAAACGCCTACAGCAGGAAATGAATGCAATGGAGGGTTGATTCCATTGTAGGTAGAGCCATCGCCAAAGTCCCAAAAGAAAGAAGAAGATGCGGGTGGTATGCCACCATTATACGTACTGTTATTATTAAAATTAGCCGTGAAAGGGCCGCAACTATCTACTTTAGCAGAAGTAAAACTGGCATTAATGGCATCATTTTTTACTTTAACTACTAAGGTTGCTGTATCTAATGTTGATGTGCAGCCATTGGGGTTAGAAGCTATGAGAGTAACTACATAGGTGCCGGGTGTAGTGTACGTATGCGATGGATTTGTTTGTGTAGTGGTAGGAGAGCCATCTCCAAAATTCCATATATAACCCGTAGAGCTTGTACTATTATTTAAAAAATCGACTTGAAAAGGAGAGCATCCTATACTATCTCCTTGAAAATTAGCAACTGCATTTGGGTTTTGTAATTGGAAATCCAATTTTATACAGCCTAAATTGCAATTTGGGCTACCACTGGTAGATGAACCTAAAGTAGTAGGAAATGTAGAACCTCCACACGCAGCACATACTGCCTGATATATAATACCATTGGGGTCAAAGCGGCTAGTGCCTCCATCTACATGTTCGCCAGCCAATGTACTATTTTGACCATAGTAAGTAGCATATAATAGGTTTTGAAGATTTTTATCAAAAACAATAAAGTAAAAGTCTAGACCATCTGTTGTAGATTGATATGCATTGGTACTAAGAGGCATATTTAGTGTATTGCCAGGATTTCCGCCAGTGTTACCTCCCCATCCAGATACATATACATTTTGACATTTGTCAACCAAAAAAGCTACTGGAGATATGTTGGTAAAAGCTGTAGTGCCACTACCATATACTGTAGAAACTAAGAATGTACTTAAGTTATTATCGATTTTAGCTACAAACTGTGAAGAGCCTGGATTTGTAAATGGATTTCCAATTACTGGAAATGCACCTTGAGTTTGACCCATTACATATACGTGGTTTGAGTCATCTGTTTGTATACCGTATATTTGATCATAGGAATTAGTACCTATATAAGTTCCTTTTGTTATGGTTTTTGTAGGGGCATCTATTTTTAATATAAATCCGTCTACGACTCCATTAAAATTTTGACTAATGGTGCCGGCATTGGTAGGAATACCAGTATTGCTTTCTGTTCCTCCAGCTACATACAGTATATTATTATTCGTTTTGTCAAATGACAAAACATAACAAGCATCATCGTTAGTACCACCAATAAAAGTGCTCCAAAGTAAGGAAGAACAGTCTGGATTTAATTCAAAAATCACACCATCTTGAAGTCCTCCTATGATTCCTTGATTTGCTTGTTGGGTGGGAAAGTTAGCCGAAGAAGAACTTGCTGCAACATAAATATTGTTTGAATTGTCAGCGATGACCTCAGAGCGTGCATCATCTCCATAGTTGTGTTTAAGACTTATTAATGAAGTGTATATAGGTGTAATGTTTACGCCATCTTGGCCACTACCACCCATATAGGTAGAGCCTAGATTGGTAGTGCCATCGTTGCTCAACACAAAAACAAATAAATCAGCATCGCCAGATAAGGTTTGAAATTTTCCAGTTGCCGATATTGGGAAATCGGTAGAATAGGTTCTACCTACTATGACTAATGCACTATCAGCTCTCGAAAAAATACTATGTGGTTGATCATTGTTGAGACCTCCTATATACGTGCCATATATTAGCGTATTACCCGTAGCATCATATTTTGAAATGACAGCATCTGAGGGAAAGCCACCTCCTGTTGTAGTAGAGCCACCATTGAAATTGACATCAAAAGCGCCTACAGTTGTGATATATCCAATGGAGTTCGAAATACCTCCTGCGTAGAAATTTCCATTGCCATCGAATGTGGCTGTAAAGCCCCAGTTGTCTGCTGGTGAGTTGGTTAATCGAGCAAAAATCATAACTGGATCCACATATAGTATTTGCTTTTTGTCATAGCCATTAGGAAATTGAAAGCTAACAGTATGGTCTGCATGCAATTGATATTCGCAGGCTACTTCTACTTTTTCATCATTGATAAGTTGATAGGCATAAGGTGCCAATTCGGTGTTGGTGCCTATAGATGTTTTAATTAATAATTTTTTCTTTTCTAAGGAAAGAGATTCTACACCGTCGTATTTAATTTTTACCTGAGCCATGTTAGCAAAAGGCTTTGCTATGATATCATACTTGGCATTGCCAGCCTCTGAATACAGGTGAATGTCTATACCATTATACATGTTTTTTAGGTCCACATTTTGACAAGGATGAATATTGGATTTCCATGTGCTTCTATCTTTTCCCAAAAAATAATTATAATAGTGTTTTTGAATTTTGTTTTTTTCTACTTCAATATGTTCATTGCAGCCTTCAAATTGCATGTCATAAACATGAAATTTTAAAGTATTGCCTGGCAATTTTTTTCCGTGATGGTGTGCTTCTAATATTTCATGATTTTGTTCGGCTGATTGTATAATGCGTAATCCATTTTTTTTGATATAAATATCAGCATAAGGATTGTTTCCTTTAAACAAAAAGTCGCCAGCCCATTGTCCTTCGTTGGCTATAAATTCGATAGGTAAAAAAGCATGAGGGATGTTTTGAGCATGTAAAGGCACAACGTATTGAAATAGTGCCAAAAAGAGTATAAAACTATAATTTCTCAAAGTGATTTGCTTTATTGTTACGTAAATTTAGAACAAAAATGTTCATTTTGATTAAAAGACGTATAAAAAAATTCAATTGTTGGATGTGGGCTCAAAGCTAATAATTAGTTTACCTTTGCTCTAAAATTTGAATATGCTACAAACTGGCAATCCTATAGTAAGTATTTACACCGAAATGACTCCCAATCCGGAAACTATGAAATTTGTTGCAAATAAATTATTATACCCCAGCAAGAGCATAGAGTTTCAGTCGGAAGTCGATGCCAATCCGTCTCCATTAGCCAAAGAACTTTTTGGTTTTCCATTTATAAAAGGTGTATTTATTGCAAGTAATTTTGTGACGCTTACAAAAACTTCTGAAACTGATTGGAATGAAGTGATACCAAGTATCAGAGAATTCTTGAGAGAGTATCTAGAAGAAGGCAAGGCTATTATTAATGAAGATGAAATAGTAATTAATAAGGCTGCTATAAGTGACGAAGATGATAGTGATGTTGTAAAACGCATCAAAGAGTTATTAGAAAATTATGTGAAGCCTGCAGTTGAAATGGACGGTGGTGCCATAGCGTTTAATAGCTATCATCAAGGTGTTGTATCCTTATCCTTGCAGGGCTCGTGTAGTGGATGCCCTTCTTCTATGATTACACTAAAATCGGGTATAGAAGGTATGATGAAAAGAATGATTCCAGAAGTAAAAGAAGTAGTAGCCGTTGATAATTAAATAATCAATTCATTTTCAATTAAAATATATTAATTATTTTTTTGATAATGCTTTGAGTTAACTGATGTAACAACTAAATTTGCTACAAAGCATGCAACGTTTAGCTCAACAACAGAAACTACTACAAAAACTTTCGCCACAACAAATTCAGCTCATGAAGTTGTTACAGGTGCCTACGTTTCAGCTTGAAGAGCGAGTGTTACAAGAAATAGAAGAAAACCCCGCGCTCGAACTTTCTAAAGATGACGAAGATGATCTAAGTCTAAAAGAAAAAACACAAGAAGAAATTAATAGTGAATTTGACAAACAAGATGATGATGATTATATCAAAGAATCAGAACATGATGAATATGAAAATTTTGATATATCAGAATATGTAAAAGAAGGCGATGATGAAGATGCCGATTATAATTTTCAAAATGAAATGTATAATGATCAAGACGAAAAAATACGTTTTCAACCAAGCTCATCCACGTCATTTCATGAAAATTTGGTGAGCCAATTAAATCTCTTAAATCTTACTGAAAAACAATATACCATAGCCGAATTTATCATTGGAAGCTTAGATGATGATGGCTATCTCCGTCGGGAGTTGCAGTCTATTGCAGACGACCTTTCTTTTAGAGCCAATATTCAAACGAATAGTCAAGAAATCAAATCTATATTATCCTTAATACAGGAATTTGAACCCGTGGGTATAGCTGCACAAGATTTACAGCAATGTCTTCTATTACAACTCAAGAAAAAATAAACTACTCCCATTGTATTATATGCTACGAAGTTAATTGAAAAATTTTTTGAAGAATTTACTAAAAAACATTTTGAGAAAATTCAAAAAGTTATGAATTTGACAAATGAAGAATTAAAAGAAATACTTCAACTCATAGTTAAGCTCAACCCGCGCCCAGGCAATCTTTTTGAAAGTCAAAACAATAATGATGCAGCTATAATGCCCGACTTTATAGTAGTCAATATAGACGGAGTATTAGAGGTACATTTGAATCATAGAAATGCACCAGACCTTAGGGTCAATAGCTCCTTTAAAGATATGCTAAAAGACTATGACAAAGGAGACAAAACCGATTCCAGACAAAAAGAGGCCGTTTTTTTTATCAAACAAAAAATAGATTCGGCCAAATGGTTTATAGATGCCATAAAACAGCGTCAGCAAACCTTGATGCTAACTATGAAAAGAATAGTACAACTACAAGAAGATTTTTTCCTAACAGGCGACGAAACCAATCTGAGACCTATGATATTAAAAGATATTTCGGACCGCACTGGTTTAGATATATCTACCATATCTCGCGTAGTGAATAGTAAATATGTTCAGACTGAATTTGGCACTTTTATTTTAAAATACTTTTTTTCAGAATCGCTGCAAACCGATTCTGGCGAAGAAGTTTCGACCAAAGAAGTCAAATACCACTTGAACGAGTTTATTCAACAAGAAAATAAGAAAAAACCTTATTCTGATGAAAAACTAACAGATATGCTCAACGAAAAAGGCTATAATATAGCCCGAAGAACGGTAGCAAAATATAGAGAACAGCTCAATATACCCGTAGCTCGATTGAGAAAAGAACTATAATACCGTTTCATTTTTGTATTTTTACTTGTAGCAATTCTATCTTAAACCTTACCTTTGCAAACCTAAATATTGTTTTATAATGTCTGCTAACCAAGATTTTATTATCAAAGAAGATAAAGTATTTATTCCATCCAATAAGTGGTGGAATGAAGAACGATTTATTGCTGAACTCAAAGAAGCAAATCAACAATATACTATCGACTCTATGATAGAGCGATTTAAAGAAATCGAAGAAAAGTTTAAAGACCTAAAAACAGAGTTTGATACAAGCGATGATAAAATAAAACTGGCCGGCAAAATATCGAGAACTAAGAACTATATATGCCATGCCAAAGCTATCGGAAACTACGAACCCATTTTGACTGCAATTGATGCTATGGAGGAGACTATAAAAGAAAATGTTATAGATACTCTTAAACAAAAAGAAGCACTATGTAAAGAAGCCGAAACCCTCCTAAACCCAAGCGATTGGAAATTAGCAACCGAAAAACTCAGAGATTTACAAAAGGCATTTAAAGCCTTGCCAATAGTTCCTGATTTGAAAAACGAAGAACTCAAAGCTACATTTGAGAAAATACAAGATGACTTCTTTAAACAAAAACAGGCCAATTTTGAAAGCTATGAGCAAACACTCTTAGACAATTTGTCCAAAAAACTCGAATTGTGTGAACAGGCCGAAGCCCTCAAAGACTCTTCTGATTGGAAAAAAACAACAGAGAGCATACAAGCACTCAATGAAAATTGGAAACAAATAGGCCACGTGCCCAAACATAGAAATGATGAACTTTGGCTTCGATTCAATACAGCCAAAGACCATTTCTTTAATCGCAAAAGAGAAAATTTTGAAGAAATAAAAGTTGAACACGAAAAAAACCTTGAAGTAAAAATAGCATTGTGTGAAAAAGCAGAAGCACTTAAAGACTCGACCGATTGGAAAAAAACAAGTGAAGCCTTCAACGCTCTGATGGAAGAATGGAAACAAAGTGGACGTGTTAGCAACGAAAAAAGCAATGAAATCTGGGAACGCTTTAGAGCTGCACAAAAATACTTTTTTGACAAAAAAGATGCCCATTACTCTGACATCCGAATTAAATTGGAAGATAACCATGCTCGCAAAATGGCTATAGTACAACACGCCGAAACATTAAAAAATTCGAATGATTTCGAAGGTGCTACACAAGAATTTATGGACATGATGGACGAGTGGAAAACCATTGGTAGAGTGCCCAAAGAATATGGCGATGAGGCATGGGAGCGATTTATAAAAGCTAAAAAAGACTTTTTTGATAGAAAAGATCAAAATAGAGCAGAACTCAGAAAAACACTAGCAAAAGATATAGAAGAACGCTTGCAACGAAACAAGAAGTTTTATAATAAAATTCGGAGAGAACTTGAGCAAGAACAAGAACTACTGTTTGACTTAGATGATAGAATCAACAATTTGCCAGCAACATTGCGCTCTTACGAAAAAAGAGAACAATATTTACAAACGAAAGAAGATGTAGAAGAAAAAATTAATAGTCTAAAAGAAAAAGTAAAAGAAATAAAAGAAAAAATTGACAAAGACGAAAAGGAAATACGATACATCATACGAGGACCGCAACGCAAAAAAACAAATGACAAAGAACAAGTTGAAAGCGGCACATCGGATATAGTACATGAAGAAAAAGAAAAAACCGTATCAGATGAAATAAAGGAAACAAATGAAACGCCTAATGCCGACAACAGCACTACAAGCGATACAAACACCACCAGCGATAATACCGAAACAAATTAAAAAATAACAATTCCATTTACTCTTTTAAAAACTTTTTATGTCAAATAAAGTATTTGAACTACTACAAGAAATGAATCATGAACAAGTTGTTTTTTGTCATGATCAAAAATCAAATTTAAAAGCTATAATAGCCATACATAATACTACTCTGGGTCCAGCTTTGGGTGGTACACGTATGTGGCAATATGCATCAGACGATGATGCTGTAATAGATGCCCTTCGTTTATCTCGTGGCATGACGTATAAAGCAGCCATATCTGGACTCAATTTGGGAGGTGGTAAGGCGGTCATAATTGGAAATCCTTCCTTAAAGAGCGAAGCACTTTGGCGTCGATATGGAAAATTTGTCAATTCATTAAATGGCAAATATATTACAGCAGAAGATGTAAATACTTCAGCCGCAGACATGGAGTATATTCACTTAGAAACTAAGCACGTAACGGGTATTCCAGAATATATGGGTGGTAGTGGCGACCCTTCGCCTTTTACAGCTTATGGTGTATTTGTAGGCATGAAAGCTTGTGCAAAAAAACAATGGGGCCAAGATAATTTGGCTGGCAAAAAAGTATTGGTGCAAGGTGTGGGCCATGTAGGGCAGTATCTTGTAGGTCATCTTGTACAAGAAGGTGCACAAGTTTATATTACAGACATCAACGAAGAAAGAATAAAAGAGACCAAACAAAAATTCAATGTAGACTTTGTAAAACCCGAAGATATGTTGAATATGAACTTAGATATTTATGCTCCTTGCGCTTTGGGTGCAACCGTAAATAGCGATAGCATTCCAAAATTAACTTGCCCTATCATAGCCGGTGCGGCCAATAATCAATTGGCTGATGAAATTACACATGGCAAGCAACTTATTGAAAAAGGTATACTATATGCTCCCGACTTTTTAATCAATGCAGGCGGGCTTATTAATGTAGCAGCTGAAGCTGATGGTACCTACAATCGTGAAAAAGTAAATAAGGATGTAGAAAAAATATATCAAAGATTGCTAGATATTTTTACTCTTTCAGAAAAAGAAAAAATTACTACACAAGCTGCAGCCATGCAACTGGCACAAGCTAGAATAGATAGCATAGCCCATGTAAAATCTACTTTATAATGTGTATTTAACAATAAGCTACATTCTATCATAAGGCTATACAACTTTTACTAAGTATCTTTGATATATGCTTAGAGGAGTTATTATTTTCTTTATTTTACTTATGTATATCTGTCGTCTTGAAGCGCAGACTCATCCTGTAGAAGTTGTTCATTTTGATTGGTACGAAAATCTTACACAACAAAAAAATGATACAACTTACATTGTTAATTTTTGGGCTACTTGGTGTGTACCTTGTGTAGAAGAATTGCCCTATTTTGAAAAAATAAATGAATTATATAAACATCAAAAAGTAAAAGTGATACTTGTAAGCTTGGATGCACTCAAACGAAAGGAGAGTGTATTGCAACCTTTTATCAATATGAAAAAAATAGCATCAACCGTGCTTTTGCTCAATGAGCCCGATTACAATAGTTGGATTGATAAAGTAAATAGCAGCTGGCAGGGCTCACTACCTGCTACCGTTATTTTTAATCATCAAAAAAAGCAATATGTATTTATAGAAAATAGTGTTACATTTGATATACTCAATCAACATATACATAAACAATAATATATACACTATGAAAACACTTTTGATTTCACTTACTATACTAAGTGCATTCGTATGGAGTTCGTTTGCACCAGCTACTACATCGGGATATAGTATAAACGATGAGGCTCGCGATTTTAAACTTAAAAATGTAGACGGCAATTTTGTATCGCTTGCAGATTATAAAGATGCAAAAGGCATAATAGTTGTCTTTACTTGCAATCATTGCCCTTTTTCGGTAGCTTACGAAGACAGAATTATAGCCTTGCACAAAACCTATGCAGCTAAAGGATTTCCTGTAGTGGCCATAAATCCTAATGACCCCATTAGCTATCCTTCGGATTCGTACGAAAATATGCAGATAAGAGCAAAGGAAAAGAAATTTCCTTTTGCATATTTAATAGATGAAACACAAGACATAGCAAAAACCTATGGTGCTCTTAAAACGCCACACGTATTTATTTTAAGAAAAAGTGGATCCAAATATATAGTTTCTTATATAGGAGCTATAGATGATAATAGCGATGACGAAGATGCTGTAAAAACAAAATATGCAGAAAATGCTCTGAACGACATCTTAGCTGGACGAGAAATAGGGCAGGCTACAACCAAGGCTATTGGATGTGGTGTAAAATGGAAAAAATAGCTAATTCGGCTTATTACTATGTTTTGATATTAATAGTGTTCATTTTTTTTGGCATAATAATTGCCAAATACTATAGTGAAATTCTTTTCTTTTTAAAAGAATAAAAGACTTTTTATATAATATAATATCGTATTTTTTCGATACTTTTAAAAATCACACTTTAGATATGAACAAGATACTACTTATTTTCTTACTTTCTGCGCTTTGTTTACAAGCCGATGCTCAGCGCAAAGAAGACCAAAACCTTAGCGCAGAAGAATATTTTTTAAAAGCTAAAAAGTATGCAGAAAGCGATAATTATACTTACGCTGCTACACTTTTGAAGCGCGCTATGGAACAGGAACCCGCTAATACAGAGTATGAACTACTCATGGCGGATTTGCAATACAATAGGCATGCATACTTTGAAGCAATACCTCTGTATGAAAAAATGTTGGCTTCAGATAGTAAAAACTTAGTGTATCTTACTCGGCTTTCAGAAATGTATAGCATGAGTAGTCAAAAACGTAAAGGTATGGAATATGCTGAACGAGCTATGAAATTAAAACCTCAAAATGCTACAGATTTAATTAGAATAGCTCGAGCCTTTTATGAAGTAGAACATTATCCTAAAGCAATAGAGGCCTATAAACAAGCAGAGCAAATAGATGCTAAAAATAAAGATGTGCCTTTTAAAATTGCCAACTGTTATCAAAAACTAACAAACTATCGTGATGCTACTTTGTACTTTGAAAAAGCACTTGCTTTAGACCCCAACAACGCCACTAAAATGTATGAAACAGCCAATAGCTGTTACGATGCAAATCAGTATCAACGGGCGCTCGAACTCTATGAAATGTGCGAATCAGAAGGCAGTTTTGTCAATAAAACAATGTACGAAAATTGGGCTATGACCTATACACAAGTAAAAAACTATGATAAGGCCATTGAAAAATATGAAAGCGCATTATCCTTATCGCCATTTGACAAAAATTTGAATTTATCGCTTGCTGAAACCTATATGCAAAAAGGAGATTACAAAAAAAGTAGAGATGTGATTGATAAATTATTAGAAAATATACCTGAGGATGGTGAAATTTTATATACCTATGGCATGACATACTATAAAGGAGGCAATACAAATAAAGCAGAACAATATTTTAATCGAGCTTTTGAATTGGACCCTTCGTTAAAAACATTGCGATATACAAAAACTTCGTTTTAATAATTTTTTCTTTGTGTAAGCGTAAAACCAAAAGTTGTGCCAATATGCATAGTGCTTCTACAATATACATGATGCCCATGTGATTCTATGATATGTTTTACAATAGCTAAGCCTAAGCCAGTACCACCATATTCTCTACTTCGAGCAGCATCGGTTCTGTAAAATCGTTCAAAAACTCTTTTTATTTGATCTTCGGCTATGCCGATGCCATTATCTGAAATTTCAACTAAAGTAGTTAACTCATCTATTGCATAAATACCTATAGAAACCTCTCCATTTTCTACACCATACTTTATGGCATTTTGAATGAGGTTTACAAGTACTTGACGAATCTTTGAAATATCGGCCAATACACTTACTGCAGGGCTTTCACAACCTTTTTTTATATAACACTTAATATTCTTTTTTTGAGCCATTTGACCTAGCTCCAACAATACATCTTGTATGATAGGTTGTATTACAAATACTTCTTTATTGATTGGTAATTGATTCGATTCTATACGAGAAATAATATCAACATCATCAACCAGTGTTACCAATCGGTCTATGTTTTTAGAAGTGCGCTCTAAAAAATTTATGGCCGTTTCTTTATCATCAATAGCACCATCTAATAATGTTTCAATATATCCCTGCGTCGAAAAGATGGGCGTTCTAAGTTCATGCGTCAGATTCATTAAAAACTCTCGTCTATATTTTTCGTTGTTTTGTGGTATCACCACTTGATTGTTTTTTTCTTCGGCCCAAGCATTAGTTTTCTTTTGTATTTTATGAAGGTTTTGCTCAGCCATCATATCACGAAGTCTAAAACTTTCTTTTTCTTTGTTTTTTGTATTGTTTATCAGTTTGTAAAGTAAACTTACTTTGTCAAAAACGATGCGTGATATAGCGTATTGTATAAGAAAAAAAGTAATAGCTAAAATAAGCAATGAGATAAGAATGCTTGCAATATTGTTTTTTGTGAAAATGAGTAGTGTAATCCCTATTATGCATGCAATAATGAATGAAATAGCAAAAGATAGTTGAAAAGATGTTATGTTTTCTCTCTTTTTGAACAAGGTTTTATTTGTTGTATTCGCTAAGATATTACATTTCAAATTTGTATCCTACACCTTTTACAGTGTGTATAAAATCGGCATCTAATTTTTGTCTAATTTTTCTAACGTGTACATCAATAGTCCTATCGCCAACAATGACTTCATTTCCCCACACACGGTCCAATATTTCGTGTCGCAAAAAGACTCTGCCTGGCTTGGAAGCCAATAAGGCAAAAAGTTCAAATTCTTTGCGTGGTAATACGATGGTTTTTCCGTTGTGTTTAACTAAAAATTGCTCTCTATTGATTTCTAAATTGGGAAATAATATAGGCTTAGCATCATCATTTTGTTGTACCCTACGCAATGCAGAGTGAATACGCGTAACTAACAATTTAGGTTTGATGGGTTTGGCTATATAATCATCAGCGCCCAAATCCAATCCTCTTATTTCAGAATATTCGTCAGAAAGGGCTGTAAGGAAAATGATTAAGGTATTGTCGTATTCACTATTGGCTCTAATTTCAATACAAGTTTGTATGCCATCTTTGATTGGCATCATGATATCTAAGAGTATTAAATCAGGATTAAAGTTTTTTAATTTTTCTAAGGCTTCAACACCATTCTCAGCAGTTTCGATTTCATAGCCGTGCAATTTTAAATTGTATTCTACTATTTGTCGAATATCCAAATCATCATCAACTACTAATATTTTTCCTAGTTTTGTTTCCATATATACTTCAGAAGCAAAAGTAGAGATTGATTTTTGTTACTTATTCATTACTAAATTATGAAATTGTTAACTCCTATCAGTAGTCCGTTGTATCAACTTGTATTCGAACCTTATTGACTTTCTTACTTCTTTTTAGGTCTCTTAAATTTTCTTTCAATTGTTGTTGAGCTTCTCTAAGTTGTTCTTTAGCATCTTTTAGATTTTGTTGAGCTTCTTCAATTGCTTCTTTTTTGGTATCTACATCATGGTCTACTACAATCTCTATATCGTCAATATTATCATCGTAGTGGCTTATTACTTTGCCATCCATATTTCTACCATCTTTAATGTTAATATTAAATCCATTTTTGCCCATTTGTAAATTATGGATAAGTTGCTTCCGTAAATTTCTTTTTATGATAAGGGTTTTGTTTTTGGGTATGTACAAAGTAATTTTTGCATTTTGACCATTATAGGGTTTGTTGCTTTTCCATGCTACAATAGGATTTATATAAAAAGTATTGTTGCTTAGATGATTTTCAAGAAGTATTTCTTGGGCATTGTTTTTTGCAATACTTCTGTTGGCACCTAAAGCCGATTTTTCTTCTACGTAGTAAAAATTATCATCATCAGTGAATTTTGTTTTAAAGCGAAAGGCTTTTATCTTATTAATATCTTTTCCTTTTTCTAAAATATTTTTAGATTGATTAAATTCTAAAAACAACTGTTCTACATCTTCTTGACTATTTTGGCTCGCATCTACTATAAGTGTATCACTTTGTATTGGAATATAATTTTTTGCTGATTCTACTTTATAGAAAGTATTCATTCTACTTACCAACGATGCAACTAAAAAAAGTAATGATAAAATGCCAAGTGTAAATAAGCTTGCAACAGTTATTCTTAGTGGTTTACTCTGTTTTTTTATATTAAGAATTCTTCTAAACATCCAAATAAGAAAAGCAACACCAAACAATACAACCGTAAAAATTAGACCTAATAACGCTAAGGTTTTATTAAATGAAGAAAATAATATAACATCGGCAATATCATACATCATGAAACTACTAAAGCCCAAACCAAATAGAAATGGTATCAGTACTATTATAAAAGCTCCGATGATTAGATAAGCTATAATTTTTAGAAATTTATTTAGGCCTGCATTGCTATCGCTTGTTACTGTGCTCATAGATGTTTTTTTTTGAATAGTTTTTAAATTAATCGGCTCACCTTTAAGAAGCATATAGTCTGTGCCACTTTTGGCCAGAGGAATGATAAACCAAAGTATGAAGTAAGAAAGAAAGGAGATGGAAGCAAAAGATGAACCTAAAAATTTTACATTCATAAAATGATTATGATTGGAAAAAAAACCTATCAACAAAGGCGCAATAAAAATGATACGCACAATCCAAACCTCTGTATTAAAAAATTGTGCCAATCCACTACATACACCACCCAGTACTTTGTCTTTTGGATTGCGAAATAATTGTTTTGAAATATTAGCTGATAGATGTTTAGGCGTTAATACTATCCACAAAACAATATATCCTAATACGCCTACATTGAAACTAAATAGCGAGATAATATTGAAAACAGTAAATAATACAAAGAGCAATCGCACTGCTATAGGATCTATAGAAAAGTAATTGGCAATACCACTGCATACGCCCGCTATAATTTTATTCTTACGGTCTCTATACAATTTTTTATCTGTATTAAAAGTTGTTTTAGATTTAGTATCATCTTGAGTAGTATGAGTAGTTGCTTCATCAAAATCGTTGGGTTTGCCTATGGTAGCAATAAGTTCCTCTATACTCGCTAGGTGTATGACACCATCTTTATGTTTTTGTTCTAAAATTTCAGACATTCTACCTTTCAAGTCATTCAGGATTTCCTCGCCGTCTGCTTGTTGTTTAAAATGTTCTTCTAAGCTTTTTTCGTACTCCTGAAAAGCTTTATAAGCATCTTCCTCAATTTGGAATGTGCGCCCTTGATAGTTTATAGTATGTATAGTATTCATGGTTTTACTAGTTATCTTTTTTTATAATTTTTTATTTGTTTTAGTTATGTTTAATACAGCTTGATTAATTTCTTGCCACGTATTTTTTAGCGATAAATAAAATTCTTTGCCTGATTCGGTAAGCGTAAAATATTTTCGGGGTGGTCCTGAGGTGCTTTCTACCCATCGATAATCTAAGTGTCCTGCATTTTTGAGTCGAGTTAGTAGTGGATACAAGGTGCCTTCTAATACATGCATGCCTGCTTCTTTTAACTCTGTGGCAATATCGCTAGGGTAAGATTCTTCGCGGCTTATTATCGTTAGAATGCAAAATTCGAGCACTCCTTTTTTCATTTGGCTTTGTATATTATCGGTATTGATATTCGTCATGGCGTTCTTTTCGAATTCAAAGTTAAATATCTTAATTAGTACTTAGCAATACATAGTACTATATTTAACATATTATTATCTAATGTTAAGTAGTGAATGACATTTGGGAATACTAAAACCCAAACAGAGTAATATTGTTTTATTTTTGCTACATGCTCAAAATACAATTCAAAACAATCACTACGCCCTTCAAATACAGTTTTCAAACGGCACATGGAGTCAAAAATGAACAATCAGCCTTACTCATAGCAATCACTTATAACCAATACACGGGTTTTGGTGAGGCACCTGCCATACACTACTACACCGAAACTATTGAAAACATGAAAGAAACATTGCTTTCTAAAATTGAAGCACTGGCCCACTATTCTTTAAATGAACCTGAACGCTTTTGGCATTTTTGTCATCATTTATTTCCAAACAATCCATTTTTGGTATGTGCTTTAGATATGGCCTATTGGGATTTGTATGCCAAAATGAAAAAAAAGTATATGTATGAACTATGGAATCTAAAATGGGAAGATATTCCCTTGACAGATTATACAATAGGTATAGACACAGCCGATGTAATGATTAAAAAAATTAAAGAAAATCCGTATCCGATTTATAAAATAAAAGTAGCCAATGAAGAACATATAGAAATATTAAAACAAATCCGAAAAGTCACCCAAGCTACTCTTCGTATAGATGCTAATGCAGCTTGGACTACAGAACAAGCCATTTCATTTTTGCCAATATTAAAAGAGCTTCAAATAGAACTAATAGAACAACCTTTGGCAAAAGAAAAGTGGGAAGGTATGATTGCGTTAAAAAAAGCATCTTCAATACCAATTATAGCAGACGAATCGTGTGTAAGAGAGGAAGATGTAAAAAAATGTGCAGCTTATTTTGATGGTGTCAATATAAAACTGACCAAATGTAGAGGTATTACTGCAGCACTACGAATGGTACAAGAAGCTAAATTTTGTGATCTCAAAGTTATGATGGGATGTATGAATGAAACTGAAATTGGGACTTATGCTATAGCGCAGTTTTTACCTTTATTGGATTATGTAGATATGGATGGTCCACTACTTTTGGATATTCCAGTATTAAAAAGACTTCGATATGAAAATGGATTAGTTTCTATACTTTCATAGATGATAAAGATACTGTGAAAAAATACATAAATAGATACAGAATAGCTCATCAACTCAAAATGAGTTCTATTATTGCACACCACATCATGGGCAATAAAAATAAATTCATACTACTATGCTTAGTTAGCCTTTTTAGTGCTTGTGCCAATATTGTGTCGCCTACAGGAGGCCCTATTGACAAAACGGCTCCCGTACTTTCTCCATTATCTACACCCGACTCTGTATTGAATTTTAAATCAGGTACTATACAATTTACATTTGATGAACTGATACAACTTAAAGATCCCAATAATCAAATTATTATTAGCCCTCTATTAAAAGCCAATCCTACTTATAAAGTACACAAACGTACTTTCACTATGTATATACCAGATAGCCTTTTACTACCCAACACTACCTATCAAATACATTTTGGAAATGCCATTCAAGATGTACACGAAGGCAATGCTATTCAAAATTTAAAAAGAACATTTAGTACGGGTTCTTACTTCGATTCTCTTTCAATACATGGCACTATTATAGATGCAGAAAGCGGAGATAAGGATACAAGCTCTTTGGTTTTAGTCTATTTGGCACAAGAACCAGATAGTGTTATCAAATATCAAAAACCTCTCTACGTTTCCAAAACCGCTCAAGGTGTTTTTACATTGAATCAAATGCCTCATCAATCATTCAAAATATTTGCATTAAAAGATTTGAATAAAAATTTGATATATGACGCCAAAGGCGAAAAACTTGCATTTTATGATAAAGCTATAGACCCTTCAAACGATACACTGCCTATAGTTTTATATACCTTTTTGGAAAAAAAGAATTCTGATACCAGCACCAAATCATTGCTCCGAAAAGAAGTGCCATCTAAAAATGTAGAAAAACTTTCATACACTATTTCAGTCAATCAAGATACCACAAAAAGAAACTTTGATTTTAAGGATACCCTACACATTATCTTTAATCATACCATATCTACATGGGATAAAAGTAAAATCCGATTGTATCAAAAAGAAGAATTAGATGCATCATCAGATGTAATCTTAGATAGTAGTAAAAAATCTATATCCATATATACAAGCTGGGAGCAAGATGTGGTCTATTCATTGATATTAATGCAAAACTTTGCTTCAGATTCTGTCAACAACAAAATTAAAGCAGATACAATTTTTTTTAGAACAAAACGTATTAGCGATTATGGCTCTTTAAAAATAGTATAAAAAAAATCAACAACAGCGATTTGAGTTGATAGACAGCAAAAACAAAAGCACTTTTTCGCAGTCCAATGACACCCTTATTACATTCCCTTTGCTTGTACCAGGTACCTATTTATTGCGGTATTGGATAGATGAAAATGAAAATAAAGTTTGGGATAGTGGCCAATTTCAACTTAAAAAGCAGCCTGAAAAAATGGTATTAATTAGTAAAGAAGTTAATATTAAACCCAACTGGGAAAATAAATTAGACATTCGAAAAAAAGAAAAACCTTCGCTTCGATAACTAATTAGAGAAAAAATCAATTTCTTTTTTTCTTCTTTCTTTTTGCACTCTTGCACTTATTATAATGCTCAATTCATACAATATCCAAATAGGTATAGTAACAATAACCTGACTGAATACATCAGGAGGCGTAATAACGGCAGCCAAAACCAAAATAAATACAATTGCATATTTTCTATACTCTCGCATAAATGCAGGCGTAATAACGCCTATCTTAGACAGAAAATAAATAAATATAGGAAGCTCAAAAATGAGACCAGTGCCTAATACTAAGTTTATAACAGTAGATAAATAATCATCTATCTTTATGATATTTTGAAAGGAATTTGAAATCTTATATGTTGCAAAAAAATTGACAGTGTATGGCGTGATAATATAATATCCAAATGCTACACCGATAAAAAATAACAAACTCACTGAGCTTATCATGCCCTTTGAATATTTTTGTTCTCGAGCAGTTAGTCCAGGCTTTATAAAGCGCCATACTTCCCAGATAATGTATGGAAATGCTATAATGAAGCCAAAAACAAATGCAGAGGAAAAACTCATCATGAATTGACCAGATAATTCTGTATTCTGAAAACTAATAGCCACATCATTCATGCACAATTTTTCAGTGTGTAGCCACTTGCCTAGCTGACATAATAATCTATAAGAAACAAATTCTTTTTTGGTTGGTGCTAGTATGATATGGTCAAAGATTTCTGTAATATAGATAAATGCAAATACTGCACCTACAAATAGTACGAGCACACTCCTTACTATGTGCCAACGCAAAGCTTCCAAATGGTCTACAAAACTCATTTCAGCTTTTTGCACATCAGTGGTAGTGTTTTTATCCGACAATGTTTTTTATTTTTTGGCCACTTGAGCAGTAAATCCGATAGAGAATCTATCAATTTCAGCATTGGAAATGATGAGTGCATTTTTGTGAACATTGCCAGCCTTTCCTGCACTGTTAAACTCCAAGGTTACTTTGCCTTCTTGGCCCGGCAATATTGGTTCCTTGGTAAAAGTAGGTGCAGTGCACCCACAAGATGTTTCAATATTTGAAATCATTAAAGGGTTTTTTCCTGTGTTCTTTACAACCCAAGTATGACTCACTATATCACCTTCGGTCATAGCACCAAAATCGTGTTTTACCTGTAGTACTTCCATCGTTGTTTTTGGTAAGTCTTTTACTTTCGCATCTCTTGCGGCTTGGTCATCAATCTTTTCATCGGGTTTGACATGTTCATGTTCGGCTTTGCCAATTCCGTATTTATTAAATAAAGCCTTGTTGCTAACGCCACTAAGTTCTATCAATGTAAGTGTAAATATAGAAAGGGTAAGTACAGTTAATAAAACTGTTTTTAATGTTGCATTCATAACGCAAATTTATATGGAAATTAATATCCCAATAGTGAAATATTAGTTGTTTTATTTAAAAAACAAATTTTGATTTAATGCACCAACGTTTTTAAATACTTAGTGTACCTTTTTATTGCACTCCTAATATTGTAAAAGCATTCATCTGATTGCTTTTCATATCTTGAATCCAGCTTACATCATCTATGCTTGTGCTATGTCTGATGGCACCATTGTTAAAATCAATGATAGGGGCATCATACATATTGGCTAAATCAAATTGGATATTAACCGTTCTTTTGGTGCCATTTACTTCCATGTCTATGGGCAATGTAACAGTATTCAAGGCCTCGTCTGTACCTAAATGGTATTGCAACATTTGAGTAGCACCATTTATATCTTTAAAAGAACCTTCATGTTTAAAAAATAAGTATCCTGTGTTCCAAGTCCAAATCATATTATTGATAGGGTCTAAATCGCCGTCTTGAGCTCCATTATGATTTCTTGATTTGTCAACACCTAAATAAAATCTAATAGTTTTATAGTTTCCACCAGGAACATCTGCAAGGTCAACCGTAGAAAATTGAGCAGGGTCAAAAGCATCTATCAAATCATAATTAGCAACTTTATGTTCGCTGCCATCATCTTTTACTAAAACTACATTAGTTACATAGTATTTCAATAAAGAAATGCTAAACGTTGAGCCAAAGGCGTTGCTATAGTCCATTTGATCTTTTACTATGGCTTTGCCATTAGCTACATTGGTAAATTTCAAGATAACATCTGCACTTTTTAAAGTTTTGTCAGTTGGTTTTTTGCATGCAATAAAAAGGCTAAAGAATACCACTGAAAATAAAATATAATACTTCATGATTAGAAATTTAAGTAGTAAAGTTACAAAAAAAGCGCCGCATAAAAAAATGTAAACTATCGATACCCCATAAATGCGTATTGGATAATATTGGCACCCATTCTCAATGCCTGATTTCTTTTTTCATAAGAGTCCTTGTGTACTTCAGGGTCTTCCCATCCGTCGTTCAAGTCACATTCAAAAGTATAATAGCAAACCACACGTCCTTGATAAATTAAAGCATAGCCTTTAGGCGATTTATTGTCATGTTCGTGGATTTTAGGCAGACCATTGGCAAAATTAAAAGTTTGGTGATAGATATCGTGCGAAAAAGGCAATTCTACAAAATCTAATTCTGGAAATACTTTCTTAAATGCTGGTCTCACATATTTATCCATACCATAATTATCGTCTATGTGCAGAAAACCTCCAGCTATCAAATAATTTCTCAAGTTTTGAGCTTCTACATCATTAAACATTATACGACCATGTCCTGTGGCAAATAAAACCGGATAGTTATATATTTCTTTGCTTCCCACTTCTATTTGTGCTTCTTGCAGTGCAAATTGAGTACCCAATTGTTGATTACAAAACATAGCTAAGTTTTTCAAAGCAGTAGGATTGGCATACCAATCGCCACCACCACCATAGACCAATAGCCCCAATCGTAATTGTTGCGCATTTGCAAGTGTAGCAACGAAAAAAAGAATATAAAATAGACCCCATTTTTTCATAAACTCAAAGATACAAGCAATATAATGGTTTACGAAATTAGCTACTTGAACTTATTCGATTTTTTATTTTTTTTATAGATTTGCTATAACCTACTTTATTATGAAAATAATTTTTTTCATTTGCAATTTACTTGTAAGTACTATCGTATGTTTTTCAAGTGCAGTGTCGGCTCAACAAGATACTCTGTATTTTCAGAATCAACTCAAATTACAGTCCAAACATGGAGCCAATACATACAAAACACTAAAAAAGGATAGTTTAGGGTTGTTTGAAGTATGTACATATACAATTACAGATACTTTGCTGTCCAAAACACATTATGCAGAATATGCTATGCTTTCTAAAGAGGGTATGGAAACGCTTTACTACCCCAATGGTAAAATTTTTCAACAAATAAATTTTCATTTGGGCAACTTGTCAGGGCATTGGATTCAGTTTAAGAAAGATGGTAAAAACATTGCTGAAAAGCGAAATTATCTTACAAAAGAAGAGTATAGTTGTACACTATATGACGAAAAAAATGATTTTGTAGATGAAGAAGGAGTCATGCTAAAAGAGCAAAAACATGGCCTTTGGAAAAAGTACCACTATAAAAGCCAAGCAATCAAATCAACAATTTTTTATCAACATGGCCAGCGTCATGGAGAAGCAATAGAGTACTTTACTTCTGGAAAAATAAAAAGAAAAGAAATATACCAATATGGAAAGATGACAAAAGGTGCTTTGTACGATGAAGAGGGCAATAAACTCAAATATTTTCCTGCTTTTGTTTTCCCGCAGTATAAAACGTCAGTATATAAATACTTTAATGTGTATGCACCGTGTTTATATTCAAAAGATTACAACAAACCTACACTAGTGTATATCACTATCAATAAAGAGGGGGTAGTAGTTGATAGCAATATTGAAAATTGTGATGCATCCTGTATTTTAATAGCTAAAACTGCAATAGCAAAAATGAAAAAATGGAAACCCGCAAAAGTAGAAAACGAGCCTATAACATATACTGCCATGTTTAAACTAAGAGCTTACGTGCCAAAAGAATAGTTCTTATTAAATTTTTGTAAAATTAGTAAGCCTCCCTTCAAAAAGTAAAAGTTTCAAACAGAGTATTTTCCTACTTTATTGACATTGTTGGCATCTCGTAGTATCTTTGCGCCACGAAAAATTCAATTTTATAAACATGACTTGGAAAGAATACTTTACTTCTTCTATCGGAAAAAAGCTTGTAATGGCTTTTACAGGGATTTTTTTAATCCTCTTTTTAATTATTCATGCTGCAGCAAATAGCTGTATTTTCCTAAACGATAATGGTGAAACGTATAATGCCGTTGCCCGTTTTCTTAGTCATAATTGGATCGTACGATTTTTAGAAATTGGATTATTTGTTGGCTTGTTTGCACACATAATACAAGGGTTAATGCTATGGTCGCAAAATAGTAGCAAACGTCCAGTAAAATATGCGGTAAATCCTGGCAATGCTACCAGTAAATGGTATAGCCGAAGCATGGGCATTTTAGGAAGCCTTTTATTAATATTTATAGTGATACATTTAAAAGACTTTTTTGTTGGTACCAAAATAGCCTTATACAGTGGTGATGCTCCGCATAATTTATATGAAGAAATGAAAGAGGAATTTGAAAATCCAATTGTAGTTGCTATTTATCTTTTTGGCGTTATAGCTTTGTGTTGGCATTTAATACATGGTTTTTCAAGTGCATTTCAAACATTAGGAATCAATAGTCCAAAATATAATAAACTAATAAAAAATGTAGGCTATGCATATACTATAATTATCTCTATTTTGTTTGCATTGATGCCTTTAGCATTTCATTTTAAATGGATACAATAAACACAATGCCTGAAATAAGCCGATTTTATGGAATAATCATTAAAATGTTTTTTGGCGATCATGTGCCACCACATTTTCATGCTTATTACAATGAATTTGAAGCATTTTATTCAATAGAAACTGGCGAAACATTTCACGGAGAACTCCCTAAAAAACAACATAGATTAGTACAGGCTTGGATAGAATTACATAGAGAAGAGTTAATGCAAAACTGGGAAATCCTTGTAACAAACAGCACAAACAATGCATTTTTTAAAATAAAACCTTTAGATTAATGTATCATCACATAACACAAATTATAGATACAATTCCTTTTCAAATTCAATGTGAGTTTGATGGAAAAGAAATTCGTAATATTGATTTTAATGAAATTTTGAATGAAAATAAAAACCCTTTTATTCAAAAATTAAGAGATGAAAAAGTTTTTAATCAAGTAAAGTTGGATAAAGTTTCAAAAACAATTTATTGGGAAAATTTAGCACAAATAAAAGACTATGACGGACAAATAAAACCATGTGAGTTAGATTTTGATCCAACAGTACTTTATAACATTTCAAAAGCTCAAGTTAAATAATTTTAATATGGCAATTAACAACAGAATACCTTCAGGCGAATTAGCTCAAAAATGGAGTACTTATAAAAGTACTTGCAAATTAGTAAATCCTGCAAACAAAAGACAAATTGACATTATTGTAGTTGGTACAGGTTTGGCAGGTGCTTCTGCGGCAGCTACATTAGCCGAATTAGGATACAATGTAAAAACGTTTTGTTTTCAAGATAGTGGTCGTCGTGCTCACTCCATTGCTGCACAAGGTGGTATTAATGCCGCCAAAAATTATCAAAATGATGGCGATAGTGTGTATCGATTATTCTACGATACCATAAAAGGTGGCGATTATCGTGCTCGTGAAGCCAACGTGCATCGCTTAGCCGAAGTAAGTGGTAATATTATTGACCAATGTGTGGCTCAAGGTGTTCCTTTTGCACGTGAATATGGTGGTTTATTAAGTAATCGTTCGTTTGGTGGAACACAAGTTCAACGTACGTTTTATGCTGCTGGTCAAACAGGCCAACAACTTTTATTAGGCGCTTATTCAGCTCAAATGCGACAAGTATCTATTGGTGCTATCAAAGAATATAATCGTCATGAAATGTTAGATGTAGTTACTATTGATGGTAAAGCACGTGGTATTATTGCTCGAAATTTAGTTACTGGAGAAATCGAACGTCATGGTGCTCATGCCGTTTTGCTTTGTACTGGTGGATATGGAAATGTATTTTTCCTTTCTACAAATGCTATGGGGTCAAACGTAACAGCCGCTTGGAAAGCACATAAAAAAGGAGCCTATTTTGGAAATCCATGCTTTACACAAATTCATCCTACTTGTATTCCTGTAAGTGGCGACCATCAAAGTAAATTAACCTTAATGTCTGAATCATTGCGTAATGATGGGCGGATTTGGGTTCCTAAAAAACAAAATGATACTCGCAAGGCATTTGATATTCCAGAAGAAGAAAGAGATTATTATTTAGAACGTCGTTATCCTGCTTTTGGGAATTTAGTACCTCGTGATGTGGCTTCTCGTGCTGCAAAAGAACGTTGCGATGCTGGTTATGGCGTAGGCTCAAGTAAAATGGCTGTATATTTAGATTTTGCTTCTGCTATAAAAAGATATGGAAAAATAGAAGCTACCAAACAAGGTTTAGCTAATGCATCAGATGATGAAATAATAAAAATGGGCAAACAAGTAGTAAAAGAAAAATACGGAAACTTGTTTGATATGTATGCAAAAATTACAGGAGAAGATCCCTATACTGTTCCCATGAGAATTTATCCTGCAGTACACTACACCATGGGTGGACTTTGGGTAGATTATGAATTAATGACATCGGTGCCTGGCTTATATGCTTTAGGCGAAGCCAACTTTAGCGATCATGGTGCTAACCGATTAGGAGCAAGTGCATTAATGCAAGGCTTAGCGGATGGATATTTTGTAATTCCTTATACCATAGGAAATTATTTAGCAGACGAAATTCGCACACCAAAAATAGATGTTAATCAAAAAGCATTTGACGATGCCGAAAAAGAAGTAAAAGATAGAATTAATCATTTCATGAATGTGAAAGGAACAAAATCGGTAGATTATTTTCACAAACAACTTGGTAAAATCATGTGGGATAAATGTGGTATGGCTCGTAATGCAGAAGGATTAAGACAAGCTATTCAAGAAATTAGAACACTTCGTGAAGAATTTTGGAAAGATGTAAGAGTGCCTGGTACGGCAGATAGTTTAAACCCTGAATTAGACAAAGCAGGACGTGTAGCCGACTTTTTAGAATTAGGAGAACTAATGTGTATGGATGCTTTGAATAGAGAAGAAAGTTGTGGAGGACATTTCCGTGAAGAACACCAAACAGAAGATGGAGAAGCAATGCGTCATGATGATAAATATATGTATGTAGCATGCTGGGAAAACAAAGGCAACAACACTTGGGACATGCATAAAGAGGATTTGAATTATGAAGTGATACATCCGAGTCAAAGAAATTATAAATAATTAGCAGATGTGCCAATTTGCAAATGTGCCGATTAGCATATTGAAAAAATAAAGAAGTGAATAAAAACAAAGACAATTTAATCGTTCAACTAACCTTGCAATTTGCAAAGAACATTGTTGTTTATTGTGGTGAATTAGATAAGGTAAAAAAACATACTATTTCTAAACAACTAATAAGAAGCGGCACTTCAATTGGTGCAAATGTTTGGGAATCACAAAATGCAGAAAGTAAAAATGACTTTATTCATAAATTAAAAATATCTTTAAAAGAAGCAGAAGAAACAGAATACTGGCTTTTAGTTTGTAAAGACCTGGAAGATTTTCCGAATACCGAAAAAATTCTCGAAGAATTACAAAGTGTATTGCGAGTTTTAAATAAAATTATTGCGTCATCAAAAAAATCAATATTAATTAAACAATAAAAAAATCTGCTAATTGGCACATTTGCTAATTGGCTAATTAAATATCATGGAACATAGCAACATAAACTTAAACCTTAAAGTTTGGCGTCAAGCAAACTCAAATTCAGCTGGTAAATTTGAAACTTACAAAGCAGAAAATATTTCAACCGAAATGTCATTTCTTGAAATGTTTGACGTGGTCAATGAAAAATTAATTAATGAAGGACAAGACCCTATTGCCTTTGATCACGACTGTCGTGAAGGTATTTGTGGTATGTGTAGTATGCATATCAATGGTCGTGCACATGGACCATGGAATGGAACTACCACTTGCCAATTACACATGAGAGCTTTTAAAGACGGTGAAACCATAACTGTTGAACCTTGGAGAGCTAAAGCTTTTCCAGTATTAAAAGACTTAACAGTAGATAGAAGTGCGTTTGATCGTATTCAACAAGCAGGTGGTTTTGTTAGTGTAAACACAGGAAATGCACAAGATGGAAATGCTTTGCCAATTAATAAAGACAATGCCGATGCCTCATTTGCAGCTGCTGCTTGTATTGGTTGTGGTGCTTGTGTTGCAGCTTGCAAAAATTCAAGTGCTATGTTGTTTACATCTGCAAAAGTATCACAATATGCTCTGTTACCACAAGGTCAAGCTGAAAGACAAACTCGTGTTTTGAACATGGTGGCACAAATGGATAAAGAAGGATTTGGCGCTTGTACTAACACCGGTGCTTGTGAAGCTGAATGTCCTAAAGAAATTTCATTATCCAATATCGCAAGATTAAATAGAGAATACTTGAATGCTCAATTGAGTTTGTAGTTTTTTTGAACACTGATTGAACAGATAATGAGATAATCACAGATTTTTTCAGTAAAAATCTATATATCTATCTAATCCGTGTTCCATTCATTATCTTTATAAAATGAAAATTGAAATTCCTAATCCATGTAATGAGGATTTTAATGAAATGCCATACAATAATCAAAGCTATTATTGTAGTAAATGTCAACATCAAGTCGCAGATTTTACAGCGATGAACGATACGGAAATAATAGCCTATATTCGTAAAAATCCTTTTACTACTTGTGGTAGATTTAGAGCAGATCAGTTGAATAGAGAAATTTCTATTCCAGCTCAACTAAGAAAAAGAATTTCATTATACTATTATAAAGTGGCAGCTTTTTTGGCATTTATGTTTGGTTCTCAAACTGTAAAATCACAATTGTTATACACAACCAAAATAGAATTTAAAGCGCAAACAAATACTACTACATCTACACCTAAAATAAGTGGATATATTGATGACAGAAATAAAAAACCTTTGCATAACGTAGCTGTTGTTGTAGACAAAAAGACAATAACCACTACCAACGAACAAGGCTATTTTGAAATGCTTATTGATTCAAATTTTAGTAATCAAAATGTAATTATCACTATAAAATACAACGACCATGTTTTTAAAACATTCTCTTATAATAAAAACATGGGTAGTTTAGACTTGAGTTATTCGTTTGATACGAGTGAGAAAGAGTTTATTGGAGGAGGAATACATTTAGCAGGAGCTCCATCATTTTCTTTTCAACATATTGCATATCCTAATTTGTCTTTTGAGAAAGGTAAAGCTTTTTTACATAAAAAAATGATAGAAGACTTAAATGATATTGCACAATCATTAAGAGCTAATCCATCATTTCCAATAAAAGTATTATTTTACAAATCAACTAATCATAAACTGAATACTCTTCGTCAAAAGAATATTATAGATTATTTAGTAGATAAACAAGGCATAGATAGAGAAAGGCTTATAGCAGATTTTGAAAACAGAACGTCCGATTTTGATAAAATAATTTTTACACAAGCTAATTACTAATGCAGACTTTTTTTATTATACTTTTTTGTATACTTTATGTGGTATGTGGTATACTTATGTGTTGGCAAGAAAGTAAACAAAAGCCTTTACCATTTTTACTTGCCATATTATTATGCTTTATTATTACCCCAATTGGTGTATATTTCTTATTTCGATTTTTACCAAACAAAAATCCTTTGGGTTGTGTGCATTGTGGAAATAATAAAAATGAAGCAGAATATTGCGGAACGTGCGGCAAAAATTTACTCGGAGATTTTCATCCAACATGGAATAAAAATTAAAATGTAGTTTTACCTATTAAAAATTCAGAACCAATGAGAATCCTAATGTTTGCGCTACTTGTGTTGAGTAATTTATTTTCTTTGGCACAATGCCCCAATCCAATAATTCCAAAATCCGGAAAAACGATACAAGACTTTGTTCCTAAGGGTTGGTTTATCAAGGATTCTATAGAAGGCGATTTTAATCAAGATAAGTTGCAAGATGCCGTACTCCTTATTGCTCACAACCAAGAATTGGACGATAGTAAAGTAGATTATGACTGCAATAGACCCCTTATCATATTGCAAGGTACAAACTCAGGATATATACTTTCTGCCTATACCAAAGATGGTGTTTTGTGCAAGCACTGTGGTGGCGTATTTGGCGATCCATATGAGAGTATTACCCTTAAAAATAATGTATTGAATATTAATCATTATGGCGGAAGCGCTTGGCGATGGACCAATAATTATACATTTCGATTTCAAAATAAAAGGTGGGAGCTTATTGGCATAAGTCAAGATAGCTATTATAATGCAGCAGACTGTCCCGACGATGGTGTTGGAAGTGCAGGCAGAAATCTTTCGGAAGTAAATTTTTCTACATCAAAAATGCATATTATAAAAACAAAAGACACCAATTGTAAACCTTTTAAAGACACATGGTTGAGTTTTAAACGTAAATCTTTAATCAACTTAATGAATTTCGAAATAGATAAAAACTATTTTCCAATAAAAACAAATTAGAGGCCGAATAGAGTTGTAGTATTATAGCTATATTTTTTACTAAGCTTATTTATTTATAAAAACCACTTCGTTCTATTTCTTCCAATACATCATCTGGCACTAAAAATCGGATAGATTTTTTATTTTTTATTAAAGCCCTTATCATGGTAGATGAAATATCTAACAAAGGAGCCTGCAAAAGTTGTATTTTTTTGCTTAGAGAAGTATCAATTTCAAAACCAGGTCTTTGATAAATGATAATAGAATAGTCTTGCAGTATTTTTTCGTAGTTTTTCCATTTTTTAATGTTTTGAAAACTATCGCCTCCCATGATTACAGAAAATTCATGTTGTGGGTATTTATCACGCATATGTATCAGCGTGTCTATAGTATACGAAGGGCGAGGTAGCGAAAACTCAACATTGCTTGCTTTAAATTTAGGTTCATGTTCTATAGCAGTTTGAACCAAAAAGTAACGTTGCTTTTCATTCAGTAAACTACTCGTCTCTTTTAAAGGATTGTGTGGCGAAACCACAAACCAGATTTTATCTACCTTTCCTTCATTGAGTACATGATTTGCTATAATAAGATGTCCATGGTGTATGGGATTAAAACTTCCAAAATAGAGCCCAATTTTCATAGTTCAAAGGTACGCTATGGCAAATATTTTAGCGTGCTATGCCTCTCTGTTTTATTTCTTTTTTTGATACATACAATTTCTCAAAATCGAGTACCTTTGTGCCCTTTATTTTCCTTAAATCGTTCAAATAATTCATCTTAATACTATGCACTTACAAGAATTACAGCGCCATGAATTTGTAAACAGACATATTGGCCCAAATGAAAGCGAAACAAAAGTTATGTTGAATACGCTTGGAGTCAAATCAATCCAAGAATTAATCGAAAAAACAGTACCAGCGTCCATCCGTTTGCCCAAAGAAATGGACATGGATGCTCCTATGAGTGAATATGAATATTTGAGATTTATAGCAGATTTGGGTAAGAAAAATGAATTAAAAAAAGATTGTATAGGGCTGGGCTATTATGGCACTATTACACCCAGTGTAATACTCCGAAATGTTTTTGAAAATCCAGGATGGTATACTCAATATACACCATACCAAGCCGAAATAGCACAGGGTAGATTGGAAAGTCTACTCAACTTTCAAACCATGGTCAGTGAGTTGACCGCTTTGCCTATTGCAAATGCCTCGCTATTAGATGAAGGTACTGCCGCAGCCGAAGCTATGAGTTTGCTATATGGTGCATATGGTAAAGAATCAAAAAATAAATTTTTTGTGGATGCGCAAGTATTTCCACAAACGATAGATGTATTAAAAACTCGCTCAACGCCTTTGGGTTTTGAATTAGTTATAGGTCATTTTGAAGAAACAGTTATAGACGATACCTATTTTGGTGCTATAGTGCAATACCCAAATGCTGAAGGAAAAATAAATAACTATAATACATTTATTCAGCAAGCAAAAGCGCAACAATGTGGTGTCATCATGGCTTGCGATATTTTGGCCTTGGCCTTACTAACGCCTCCAGGCGAGCTTGGTGCCGATGTAGCTATAGGAAATACACAGCGATTTGGCGTGCCTATGGGCTTTGGCGGTCCGCATGCAGCTTATTTTGCTACTAAAGACGAGTATAAACGAAATATTCCAGGTCGTATAATCGGTGTTAGTATTGATGCACAAGGTAATCGCTGTCTTCGTATGGCTTTGCAAACTCGCGAGCAACATATTCGTAGAGAAAAAGCTACTTCCAATATTTGTACAGCTCAAGCTTTACTGGCCAATATGGCTGCAATGTATGCAGTGTATCACGGTAGTCAAGGTATTCAGAATATTGCAAAACGCATAGCCGTATATACACAAGCAATAGCAGAGGCTTTGGGTTCAAAATGTGTACATCAACAATTTTTTGATACCTTGAAAATTCAGGTTGATGATGCTAATCGCACACAAGAACAATTGTCAGAAGCAGGCTTTAATTGTCGTTTTATAGATGAAAATCATATTGGAATTAGTATAGACGAAACCTTTTTGCCGCAAGACATTCAAGCTCTTGCCAAAGCTTTAGGTATAGAAAATATTAATTTTTCAGATACACTTATTTCAATACCTAATTATGCGGTTAGAGTAAGTGACGTGTTGACACATGAAGTATTTAATCGTTATCATAGTGAAAGCAAAATGATGCGTTATTTAAAATCTTTAGAAGATAAAGATTTGGCACTTAATCGTTCTATGATTTCTTTGGGTAGCTGTACTATGAAGCTCAATGCTGCTACCGAAATGATACCCGTATCGGACCCACATTGGAATTCTATACATCCCTTTGCACCTAAAAAACAATGGCAAGGGTATAAAGCATTGCTCAATGATTTAGAAAAAGAGCTTTGCACCATAACGGGTTTTGATGCTTGCTCACTACAGCCCAACTCAGGTGCTCAGGGCGAATATGCTGGCTTACTTGTTATCAAAGCATATCATGAAAGCCGAAACGAAGCCCATCGAAATGTAATGCTTATTCCAATAAGTGCACATGGTACGAACCCTGCAAGTGCTGCTATGTGCCATTACAAAATAGTCATAGTAGCATGCGATGATAAAGGCAATATTGATGTCAATGACTTGAAAGAAAAAGCACAAACACATAGTAGTAACCTTGCTGGATTGATGGTTACATACCCAAGCACACATGGTGTATTTGAAGAAACAATAAAAGAAATATGCGATAGCATACATGAACATGGAGGCCAAGTATATATGGATGGTGCGAATATGAATGCACAAGTAGGCTTAACAAGTCCAGGATATATCGGTGCTGATGTTTGTCATTTGAATTTGCATAAAACATTTGCTATTCCGCATGGTGGTGGTGGTCCTGGTATGGGGCCTATATGCGTAAAATCTCAGTTAGCTCCATTTTTGCCAAGCCATGTTATACATGCTACTGGTGGTAGTACTCCTACGCATGCAGTAAGTGCAGCACCATTTGGTAGTGCCAGTATATTATTGATTTCGTATGCCTATATCAAAATGTTAGGAGCAAAAGGATTGAGACAATCCACAGAGTATGCAATACTCAATGCAAACTATATGAAATCTCGCTTAGAATCGGCTTATAAAATTTTATATACCGGAAAAAACAATACTTGCGCACATGAGTTTATTGTAGACTTAAGACCTTTTAAGCAAGCTGGAATCGAAGCCGAAGATGTAGCAAAACGATTGATGGATTTTGGTTTTCATGCACCAACACTTTCATTTCCAGTTGCAGGCACACTCATGATAGAGCCTACTGAAAGTGAAGATCAAGCAGAGTTAGATAGATTTTGCGATGCCCTTCTTCAAATCCGAAATGAAATAGAAGATATAATACAAGGTCGTGCAGATGCTAAAAATAATTGTCTCAAAAATGCACCGCATACTCAGGCTGTTTTAACTAGCGATAGCTGGGATAGACCCTATACACGTCAGCAAGCAGCTTTTGCATTACCTTGGGTTCATGCTCAAAAATTTTGGCCAAGTGTAAGCCGTGTAAACAATACTCATGGGGATAGAAATTTGGTTTGTACCTGTGAGCCAATCGAAAGTTATATAGATGCATAAAGAATTAAAAAGCTATTACACTCTCAGCTTTTTTTTTCATGAAATATTAAAATGCACTTCGTGCACTTGGCGTTGTTTCCCAATTGGCAAAATCTTGATTGAGAAATTTGTAATACGCAGCCATGGCTATCATGCCTGCATTGTCTGTACAATATTCAAAAGAAGGAATATAGTAAGTCCATCCATGTCTTTGGGAAAAGTCTTGCAAGGCCAATCTCAATCCTTTATTAGCACTCACACCTCCGGCTATACATACTTGTTTAATGCCAGTTTGAATAACTGCTTTTTTTAATTTTTTCATCAAAATATCTATAATCGTAGCTTGTATAGATGCACATAAATCAGCAAGATGTTGGGATATAAATTCATCATCTTGTTTTTGTAAAAAATAAAGGATAGAGGTTTTTAAACCAGAAAAACTAAAATTTAAGTCGGGTATTTGTGGCTTTGCAAATGCAAAGGCATTAGGATTGCCTTTTGCTGCAAGCTGGTCTATTTGTGGGCCACCAGGATAGGGAAGTTTCAGCATTTTGGCTGCTTTGTCAAAGGCTTCTCCAGCAGCATCATCTATAGTCTCGCCAAGTACGTTCATATCTATTGGGCTATTGACTTGTACTATTTGCGTATGACCACCAGAAACTGTTAGGCATAAAAAAGGGAATGAGGGTTTGGGGTCTTCTATAAGATTGGCTAAAACATGGGCTTGCATATGGTGTACTGCTATAGTAGGTATGCCTAGCGCATATGCATAGCTTTTGGCAAAGCAAGCACCTACCATCAATGAGCCAATCAGTCCAGGCGATTGTGTATAGGCTACTGCATCTACTTGATGTTTCAGTATGCCACTTTGTTTGTATGCTTCTTCTACAACGGGTAAAATGTGCTGACTATGCAAGCGGGAAGCAGACTCAGGAATGACACCACCATACTGTTCATGAATTTTTTGTGTATATATTACATTGGAATAGATATTTCCATCTTTCAAAATACTGGCACTGGTTTCATCGCAAGAAGACTCAATAGCCAACAAGGTTATAGACATGATAAAAATTTTATCCGATTACCAACGCAATAGTTTGATAAACTTACGTTGCGGTTTTCGAACCCATTCTGTGTTTTTGTTATAAGAAAGTACATTTTCATTTGGTGTGTCAAATGTTTTTAAGCGAAGTATTAGATGTACTTTGCCTAATCTTCCTTCTTTATAAAAATGCTCATAGAGAGCATCAATTTCTCTTTCATCTACTCGAATTTTTAAGCGAGCTTTATCTGTAGTGAAGTAAAATACTAAATTGTCCCATTCTACGGTGTCTATAATACCTTTTAGGGTCATAGTGCCATAGTATACATGTGGATCAAAATCCAAAAGGTTGCAACAAAGTTCTTGTTGATGAGAACTTACATACTCTTCGTCTACATATCGAAAAGTGCGCTGATTGCAGGTATAAAAAGTTTCAGATGCCTTATCAAAATAGCCACATTCAGAAGGTTGATCAGGAAATGTAAGTGTACTAAAAAAGTTTGGGTCAACAACCGCTATCATGGCACTTTCGTAGCCCATGGTATATACTTCTTGTGCTTGTATGCGTTGAAAGCATATTAAAGTGACAAGGATGATTACTATTTTTTTCATTTTACTAAAAAAATACGGATTAAGACTAACAAATATACTATGATATTCGTCATTACCCTAATCCAATTAGAATAATTCTTTTTATCTTAATTTGATTTTACGTAATTTTCACTTTTAAAAAAATTAAATCATGAAAAAGTATTCTTTTCTTTATTCAACATTGTTATTATTATTTTTTTTAGCTTCTTGTTGTAAAGACAAATCGAACAACAATAATAACAACAACAATAATAATACTACAACGGTGCCTATTGCTTATACCGATACTACATCGTTGCCTATAGCTATACCTCCATTTCCAACATCCACATTGGTCAATGTGAAGATAGATACCTTTGCTACTAAAGTAGATGAGTTTATATCGCCTTATGGAGTAACAAAGGAAAAGATTACTAAGGTTAATCTGAAAAATTTATCCATGAAACTAGAAAACACAGCTCAGACGTTCAATTTCATTAAAAATTTAGGCCCTAATGTTTCTGCAGAAATATTTGTAGATAGTTTTGGTGGTGCCAATCCGGTGCGCGTGGCTTATATTAACGATATTGCTCCTAATATAACGTCAATGGATATGTTGGTAGAAACAGTTGATATTAAAGACTTTTTTAGAGCACAATATATGGAGATTTGGGTGAAATTTTATACTGCTGAAAACGAAGGCTTACTGGCCAATACAAAATTTCGTTTCAACTTTACGTTTGAGGTTACTCTAATACCATAAACTATAACCTAAGGCTGAGGCCACCTTGTATAATAGCCTCCGGAACAAAATACTTTTTATACAAAAGCCAACTTTTGCCTAAGCCAAGTTCGCTATATAAGCCTATGTTTTTTGTAAAAAAATACCTAGCCCCTACAGTAGCATCGAAATAATAAGGTCGAGGTAATTCATAATCAAGATTGATGTTTACGGTATGTGCTTTGGAATAGGAATGTAGATTAATAATACCTGTACCGATGCCTATACCACCATACATATCAAATTTTGATTTTTGTAAAAAATGATAATTGACACGAATGGCACCAGAGAGTTCTCTACCTTGAATGCCAAATTCAAAATCATGATAATTTTTTTGGATAGTATCATAGCCCGTGTCGTACCAATATAAAACAGAGTAATTGTATGATGCATTTAACCCCACTCCAATGCGCTTGCTTGCCATGTACTCGGCTTTAAAAATAAAAGGCCCTGCGCCTTTAATAAAAAAATCTTCTCTATTAGTTTTTAATTTCAAAACAAAACGCAATACACTAGGGAAGCCATAACCGGCAGTTATTAAAACTTGGTTTTTTTGTAGTCTATAATCTTTTTGAGCTAAAGTGGAAGAGGCTATAGAACAATACAAAAGGATAAAAAGAATATGTTTGCGCATCATAGTAAGTCAAAGATATTAAGTAAAAACCTATACCTATTATTTATTTTCTTGCCTACCATCGGCATGTATGGCAAAGCGACCTTTGTTTTTATCGTGTACATAATCATGACTTGGCCAAGGCCATCCTCCAAACTGATTTTTTCTAAAATCTTCAAAGGCTTGTTGTATTTCAAGTTGGCTGTTCATAACAAAAGGGCCATATTGTGCCACTGGTTCTTGAATAGGTTTTCCTTGCAATACTAGCAACTGGACTTCATCTTGGCCAGCTTTTAAATGGGTATGTTCAGTAGGATTTACTTCTATACCATGATAGTGTTGTATGTTTTCGTTATTGATTAATAGATTTTGACCTTTATAAAAATAGATAACTCTATGCACGTCTTTTGATGCCTTGGGCAATTCGAGTTGAGCATGGGCTTGCATGTGGATATGCCATATGGCTACATCGTTATTAGGATTGGCAGCCCAAGAATCGGGAGAAAGTATAGGAGCTTGAACATTCTTAAAGTTGCCACATATTACTTCTATGCTACTGCTTAAATTGTCTTCATCAACTTCTTGAAAGCAAATTTTTTCTTCATTCCAACGAATTGCAAAGTGTGGATTTACGTGTTTGCTTTGTGCAGGCAAGTTGAGCCAAATCTGAAACAACTCTAAAGGATTGTCTCTTTCACTATAAATTAATGGAAACATTTCGGCATGTTGTACGCCTTTTCCTGCGGTCATCCATTGCACATCGGCTTCACCATATCTGCTAGATGCGCCCATAGAATCTGTATGATCTACAAAGCCTTTTCGCACTATGGTTACCGTTTCAAAACCTTTGTGTGGATGTGCAGGAAACCCCGGCACTGTTTTTCCATGATACATTCTAAAACCATCTTTTATCATAAAATCTTCACCAAGTTTTCGGCCTGTCAAAGGTGTATTGGGTCCTAGTTGTTCATTCCCTTTGGGATAAAAATCCTCATGATGTACACAAAATAAAAAAGGATCTTTTGTTTCCCATTGAAAACCCAAAGGAAATACTCGACGTATGGCTGATGCTGTCATGCTATTTTTTTTCCAAAAGTATTATAAGTCTTTGTATTCATACTATTATCATTCATGATAACATTTCACAGAAATTGATATAGATATTTTTTTTACTTACTTGCTTTTATACACAGCATTCAATAGTACTTTTGCACAGTGTCAAACCCATTAAAGATTTTCTCCAATATTTGCTCTGTAGTTTTTCATCCTGTATTTGTACCTACATGGCTCTTTGCGTTTTTATATTTTTTTAGTTCATCCATTTTTTATGGTTTAGATCCTAAAACAAAAACCTTATGGTTTGTGATGGTCATGTATATTTCTATTTTATTTCCATTACTTACGGTTTTTTTACTTTGGAAATTAAAATTTATTGAGAGTATACATATGCGTGGGCTTAAGGAGCGCTATGGCCCCTTAATAGCATCTATGCTTTTTTATTTTTGGCTATTTTGGGTTTTTCATAAGCGATTGGATGCTCATATTATGATACAAACACTTTTGGGAGGTGTTTTCCTTACTACCGTTTTTGTTTTCTTGGCATCTATTTTTTATAAAATTAGTATGCATACATCATCATGGGGTGCTGCATGTCTATATGCATTGATTTATCTTTTTAATGGATATGAAAGAGGCTTAGTTTTCTTTAGTATAATACTTGTATTGGCAGGTATAGTAGGCACAGCACGATTGTACTTGGGAGCACATAGCAAAAAAGAAATTTATAGTGGCTATGTGTTGGGTATGCTTGCTCAGTTAATAACGTACTTTGTACTTCAATCGCTAAAATTTTAATTTTCATGTTGCCAACTATAGAAACTTGTTTTTCGCCTTCGCTACTTCATTTATATGATTTAAAAGGAAAAATTGTTATTATTATTGATGTGTTTAGAGCTACTTCTACTATTGCTACAGCACTGCATCAGGGAGCTAAAGCCGTTATTCCGGTGGCAAGTGTGGAAGAGTGTATAGCCTTGGGCAATGAAATTCCAAATAGCATAACCGCAGGAGAACGAAACGGCATGGTAGTAGAAGGGTTGCAGCATGGCAATTCTCCTTTGTCGTATCCCAATTCCTTTATTCAAGATAAAACCCTGATATTAACTACTACAAATGGCACAAGATTATTACATCAATGTTTAGCTGCCGACGAAATTCTGACGGGTTCTTTTTTAAATTTGGATGCTATCTGTTCTTACATTGTTTCACAAAAAAAAGACGTGCTATTAGCTTGTGCATCATGGAAAGATAGATACAATTTAGAGGATAGTTTGTTTGCAGGTGCTGTTTACGAGCAAGTTCAACAACATTTTGCTATGAACTGCGATAGCACAAGAGCAGCATTGCATTTATACAAAGCCGCAAAAACAAATTTGTATGCTTTTATACAAGATAGTTCGCATTTTATCCGTTTATCTAAGCATGGTTTAGAATACGATATGGAATACTGTTGCATGCTCAACAAGCATAATGTAGTAGTGAAACTGAACGGTCGTGAGTTGCTTATAGCTAAGTAATATCATGAATCATGAATGAACACAGGGGCTCATAATTAAATATATCTTGTAACTAAGCATAAGCAATGTCTATACATGAAATTTTAAAGAAATACTGGGGTTACGATGCTTTTAGACCCAAGCAAGAAGAAATTATTCAGCATGTACTTGAGGGTTATGATACCTTAGGTATTTTGCCTACGGGTGGGGGCAAATCTATTTGCTATCAAATACCAGCCTTGGCATTAGGCGGTCTTTGTATAGTAGTATCTCCTTTAATAGCGCTGATGAAAGACCAGGCATTGGGTTTGGCTAAAAGAGGTATTAAATGCAAGGCTCTTTATAGTGGCATGTCAAAGTCAGAAATAGAATCTATTTATGAGCAACTTCAAGATGGGGAGTATTCGTTTTTATTTGTTTCGCCAGAAAGACTAAAAACAGTTTCTTTTCTAGACCAAATGAATCATTGGGATATACGATTATTAGCTATAGATGAAGCACATTGTATATCGCAATGGGGTTATGACTTTAGACCTCCCTATTTAGAAATAGCTACTATACGAAAGCTAATACCGAATGTGCCATGTTTGGCACTAACAGCAAGTGCTACTCCATTGGTGCAAAAAGATATTATTGAAAGCTTGCAATTTCATAATCACAAAATATTTTTTACATCATTTGCTAGAGAAAATATTTCAATTTCTGTATTTGAAGTTGAAAATAAAATAGTGAAGTGTATAGATATTTTGAAAAAAGTACATGGCACAGCTATAGTATATTGCAAAAATAGACGTAGAACTAAAGAATTGGCAGAACAGTTGCTTGCACACGGTCTACAAGCCGATTTTTATCATGCAGGATTACAACATGATATTCGGAATGCGCGTCAACAAGATTGGATAGAAAATCGCACTCGAATTATAGTATGTACCAATGCCTTTGGCATGGGAATTGACAAGCCCGATGTACGCTGTGTAATACATATGGATTTGCCCGATACGCCTGAAGCCTATTATCAAGAAATTGGTCGGGCCGGACGCGATGGCATGTTGAGTTATGCGGTACTACTACATAATCAGAAAGACATAGCGCAACTCTTTGACTCTATTCCTTTAAAATATCCTTCGATCGATGTCTTGTGGTCTGTGTATGAATCTATTTGCCAATTTTTGCAAATACCTTGGTATGAAGGCGAAGAGCAGTGTTGGGATTTTGAAATAGCTGAATTTATTAAACTACATTCATTTCATGCTATTGAAGTAGTGAGTAGCATGCGTATTTTAGAACTTCAAGATTATTGGCGTTTGAGCGAGAGTATTTATTTGCCATCTACTGTTAGTGTTATTTGCACTAAAACACAAATAGAGCACATAGAAAAACAATTTCCTGAATTGGATGAAATATTAAAAGTATTACTTAGAATGTATGGAGGAATATTAAATCATTATGTACGAATAAATGAATTTGCAATGTCTCAAAAACTAAATATTAGTAAGGAATATATTTACGATGGGTTGCAAAAATTGCATGCTTTAAATTTAATAGATTATGTACAAGCTAAAGACAAACCTCAAATTACCTTTTTGAAAAATAGAGTCAAGCGAATAGATTTTAGTTTAGACACTTTGCTTTTAACTACACTAAAAAAACGATATACTGAGCGCATTGTTTTTTTAAAACAATGGGTAGAAAACACAAAAGAATGTCGTTCGAGTTCATTGATATTATTTTTTGGCGAAACATTAAAAAAAACCTGTGGTTTGTGCGACATCTGTTTGCGCAAAAAGAAAAACCATAACATTTTAGTCTTTGAGGAAGTAAAAAATACTATTTTGCAACTCCTTAAAACAAAACAAGCCATAACATTACAAGACCTTTCGTTACATTATAGTTCTTTGTCGCAAGATGAGTTAAAAAAAATTATTCGATTTTTGATAGATGATGGACAAATAAAAATAAACGAGTTGGGTTTACTTTATAACTAATTTACATGATACATTTTGGAATCATAGGATACGGGCATATAGGAAAAAGACATGCTGCGCATATAATAAAACATACTGAAGCAAAGCTTACTGCTATATGCGATATAGACAACGAACAATTACGCACTGTAGATACTGATATAAAAACATTTACTAAGATTGAAGATTTTTTAAAACATACCCCTTTAGATGTAGTGTCAGTATGTACGCCCAATTTTTTGCACCATCCACATACTATACAAGCCCTTAAAGCAGGCTTGCATGTAATTTGCGAAAAACCTATGTCGTTATCATCTTTGCACAGTCAGGATATGATAGACACAGCAGCACAAGCACAAAAAAAAATATTTGTAGTAAAACAAAATAGATACAATCCGCCTGTGCAAGCCGTAAAACAATTATTGGCTTCAGACAAGTTGGGCAAGCTGTTTTTTATACAAGTGAATTGTTTTTGGAATAGAAACCAACACTACTACCATCAAAGTGCTTGGAGAGGTACAAAGCAAAAAGATGGCGGATGTCTTTATACCCAATTTAGTCATTTTGTAGATATACTTTATTATCTATTTGGAGACATGGATGTGCTGGCTGGAAATATTAAAAATTGCAATCATCCCTATATTGAAATTGAAGATACCGGTTCATTTATAATGCGAGCAAAAAATAGTGGTGCTATTGTGAATTTTAATTTTTCAACTTCGAGTTTTGAAAAAAATATGGAAGGGGCTATAACCCTATTGGCCGAAAAAGGCACACTAAAAATTGGTGGTCAATACTTAAACACTATCGAATATCAGCATATACAAGAGGTACATTTGCCAGACATACAAATACAAGCCAAAAGTAATGACTATGGGCTTTATCAGGGTAGTATGAGTAACCACGATCAGATGATAGACAATGTTGTTCAGACCTTATTGGGCAAACAAGAAATAATGACAAGTGGAAATGAAGGTAAACAAGTTATTGAAATTATAGAACGTATGTATGCGGCTTGCTAGGCATTTTTGCGTGCTATAAGCATATAGTGGTCAAAGAAAAATTCATGTTTTAATTTTAATGCATGTAACATCGTGCAATTTCTTGTACGAATCATAAGTTCATATTCATTCAAATCGTATTGATGAGGGTGCAATATATCGCCAGGCAATAATCTAAAGAGTGTTTTGAAAAAAGACATGTTGTGAGCATCAATAGTTATAAGTAAAGTGCCATTTGGTTTTAGTGCATGTATTAAAATATCGATAGATTGGCCTATGTGTTGTACATGATTAATGGCATTCATACAAAATATGACATCATATTGCGTATGGGCTTTAAAATCTTCTATACTCGAAGTCACAAATTCTACTTGAGGATATTGGCTTTTAGAAAAATGGTTTAACTCTTCCTCATAATGGTCTAATAAGGGGTCAAAAGCCGTAATTTGATGATTGGGGAAGGCCATAAAAATACCAGCAGGGCCACAGCCAGCATCCAGCAATACGTCGCTTGGCTTTATTTGTAAATACGGTTTTGTTTTATCTATTAAGGTATTCCAATACGCTTTTTTCCATACCAAATACTCACTAACATCTTTGTTTTTTAAATATTGCTGCCACCATTTTCGTTCAGCAAATTGAGCGGCCTTCCAACGCCATAATCCAGCCATAAAAAAAATTCTTTGCTACAAACCTACATCAAAATAAGTTACAGCCCTTTTTGATTTAATATATATTAATTAGGGCTATTTTTACTTTTCCATGAAATTTTCGATAGATGATCCCGTGTATATTATAAGCAGCCAAGAAGAAGGCAAAATTATTGCATTTATAGATAAGGAAACGGCACTTGTGAGAGTGAATAAAACCGAATTTCATGCGCCACTTTCAGATTTAGAACATCCCTATCTAAGATGGTTTTTGGATGCTAACAAAAAAAAGAAACAAGGTAAAATATACGCCGATCAACTCATTGTAGAAAAAGGAAATAGGCAATTTGAGGAGGAAAAAGAAAGAGGATTATTTTTGGTATTTTTTCCCAAATACAAAATAGACGGCTTTGATGAAACTATTGATAAAATAAACATTTATCTCTACAACGATAGTTACCAGTCTGTGTATCTTCAGTATACATGTTTGCTTAAAAAACAAGAATTGTTTAATCATCAAGCCGAACTACTATCAAACACAAACATGCTTTTACACACCATAACTTTTGAAGATATGGCTACTACCCCACAGTTTAGTTTTTATCTAAGAGACCTTCAAGATGCAAAAAAGGAATTAGAACATAATTTGCAAATAAAACCCAAACGCCTTCATGCCTTATTGCATCAAATGCAGTTTCAAAACCATGCTTCATTTAAGATACAGATATGTAATAGCATTGAAGAAAAAAAGAAAAAAGAAGTATTGAATCATCATACTATAGTGCGAAAAGAAAACCCAACCCACCATTTTTTTAATTTTGAACATGCGGTTAAAAAAAGTAAATATGAAGTGGATTTGCATATCGAAAAGCTAACAGCCCAACACCAATCCATGAGCAATAGCGAAAAATTGGCTTTGCAACTTAAAGTGTGCATAGAGGCCCTAGATATGGCACATGCTACGCATCAAGAAAGGATCGTATTAATACATGGAATTGGCAATGGAAAGTTAAAAAATGAAATTCATTCCATTTTGCAGCAAACCAATTACATCCTAAGATACGTCTATGATTATGATAGTCGCTACGGATATGGTGCTACAGAAGCATTTTTACGCTAAAAAGTTGACTTTAAATCAATATAAAATAGTACTTTTAAACTTTAATTACATATAATGAAAAAAATAATATTCATATTGTCTATTATAAGCACGTTTTTTGCACAAAAATCCTTTGCTACACATACCGCAGGAGGCGAATTAATATATGATTTAGTACCAGGAACTACTAATCAGTATCAATTTACATTCAAATTTTATAGAGCCTGTGCATATTGGACTGGAACACAGTGGAGCACATCGTCTGGTGAGCCCAACTCGTTCACCATGTGCTATTTCAACTCTTGTAGTCCTACCACTTACAGTTTAGTTTTAAATAAAGTAGTAGGAAATATCACTCCTACACCTCCCAACCCTCCAGTGCCAAATGGTACAGTGATGGGTAATGGTTGCGATAGTATAGTTACATTATGTTCATATACTCCGCCTAGCAGTGCGCCAGCTGGTACACAACCGGGCTACGAAGAATGGTGGTATCAAGGTACTGTAACCTTGCCTACAACTTGTAATTTTTGGAAATTTTATGTACAGCTATGTTGTAGAAATAACGGTATTCAGAACATTGTTTTTGGAGGCACACCAGGCAATTCAGGTGGTGCTAATATATACGTAGAGGCTACGTTAGATAATTCTCAAGCATCTGTAAATAGTAATTTAAATAGCTCAGCCAGATTTACTTACAATGGCTCGCCTACCTCTATTCCGATACCATATATCTGTGTCAATTCTCCGTACGTACACAATGGTGGTGGTATGGATCCCGATGGCGATTCCTTGGTGTATGAAACTATAGACCCTCGACATCAAACTGCTTGTACACAAGCAGTAGCGCAAAATATTTTGTACAATGTTGCTGCCGGTGGGCCATATAATATATTAAATACCGGAGGTAATCCTATAGCATGTGGAAATACCTATAATTTAAACCCTAATAATGGTGTTTTTACACTAACCCCTACTACACTTGGACAATGGGTTATTTCTCAAAAAATATCAGAATACAGAAATGGTGTTTTAGTTGGAACTGTAATGCGTGATATGCAATTTGTCGTAGATAATTGTGTGCCTATGGCTGCCAATACGCTTTTAGACTCATTAAATATTACAGGAGGTACTGCTTTACTTGATACCGTACGTACTTGCCCTGGTGCAAACCTCAATTTCTGCTTTGATATATTTTCTCCTAATGGAATTTATATCTTGCCCTTGTTTGACAACCATGTTGCTGATTTCCCTGGTTCGTCTATAACCTATTCAAATCTAAACGATAGTACTTTACATGCCTGTATGACCTGGGTGCCAGCTATAGCAGACACTGGAATTAATATACTTTCTGTAACTGTAAAAGATTCATTAAACTGCCAAACAGCACCGTCTACTGTGCAATTAAAACTATGGGTTAATAAAGATATTAGAACATCCAATGATACTACTATATGCCAAGGACAATCTACTCAATTCCAAACCTTTGGTAATGGAAGTTATAATTGGATAGCACTACCTGGTGGATCTGGTACAAATTCTTTAAGCTGTACAAATTGTCCTAATCCTATAGCTACTCCAAACGTAACTACCACCTACGTGGTACTCGATACCATGTGTAATTTTACGGATACCGTCACGGTCACTATTATACCAGCCCCTTCGCTCACTATTACACCCGACACAACAACCTGTATCAATAGCACCTTACAGTTGGGCGTTACCGTCAATAATCCATTGCCTACAGGCTCATATTCGTACAATTGGGCGCCAGCTACTTATTTAAACAATACAACGATTCCAAATCCTACTGTCAATAACCCAACCAATCCTATATCCTATACTGTAACCGTAACAAGTACAATATTGGCTTGTCCGGCTACTGCAAGCGTAGATGTAGATGTGTTGTTAGGGTTTAAACTTGCCAATAGCGATACTACCATTTGTGATGGAGATGATGTACAAATTAATGTAATAGGTGGAAACCCAAAATATACATATAGTTGGAATCCAGCTACTTTTGTTTCAAATCCGGCTTCTATTACACCAATCATAGCGCCAACACCTTCAGGAGTATATCCATATACAGTTACAGCTTCCTTCCCAGGATGTCCAGATACGTCAGATGATATAGCAATAACAGTAGAACCACTACCTATAGTGAATGCAGGTGTAGATGAAGAAATATGCAAAGGCGATACGGTGCATCTTTTGGGTGCTGTAACCCCTCCTAGTAATCTATATACTTATCTTTGGACTCCAGGTGCTGATTTGAATGTCAATGATGTACTTAACCCAATATTTGATGGCTTAACATCTACCACATTAACCCTTTCGGCTACTACGCCTATGGGTTGTAAAGGTGAAGATATTATGCAGGTTACAGTAAGAGATGTAGACTTTTTAATTATAGATGGAAACCGTACTTTATGTCCACGAGACACGACTATACTAAGTGTGGTCGGTGGTTTCAATTATTATTGGTGGCCAAAAGAATACATTATCAATGACCAATCATCCACTATCACTGTGCAACCTATCAATACTACCGATTATTATGTAGCAGGTACTGACATAAAAGGTTGTAGAGATACAGTACACGCTACAGTTGTTGTTAATCCTGAGGGTATTATATTTACGGGAGATGATAAAACAATATATCCTGGCGAGAGTGTCATGATAGAAGCCAATGGCAACTGTAGTTTGAATTTTAACTGGTTTCCACCAAATGGATTATCAGCCTCAAATATCAAAAATCCTATAGCGCAACCTTCAGTTACTACACAGTATATAGTGACGGCCGAAACAGAAGGAGGCTGTAAAGCTATAGACACAATAGTAGTATATGTATCAGAAGAAACTTTGGTAGAACTTCCTAACGCCTTTAGTCCAGGTAGTGGTACTAGTATCAATGATGAATTAAAACCTATAATCAAAGGCATTGCCAAAATGAACTACTTCAAAATTTATAACCGTTGGGGTCAAGAAGTTTTTTCTTCTACAGATATTAATAAAGGTTGGAATGGACAATTTAATGGCAAACCTCAACCCATGGCTACCTATGTATATATGTTAGACATTGTAACTATCAGTGGTAAGCGAGTTCAAAAGAAAGGAAATGTAACTCTTATTCGATAAGAATTAAATAGAACTTAATTTAAAGGCTTCTTCTAATAAAAGAAGCCTTTTTGGGTTTAGGAGCTAAATATTACAAGTATTAATTTTGATGTAATACCAATCTTAAATTGGTTTCAGACCAATTTTTAGAGTGGTTTATGCCGATATTACTGATGTTCAGACCAATTTTTTGGTCTGTTACAGTAGTATAATCGGTAAAAATGAAAAGCGAATGTTTTCAAATTATCAATCAGGAATCGAAGCTCAGTGTCCCGAGACGGAGACACGGCGGGGAAAAAATATTACCTCCCTAAAGCGATACGATTATAATTTAACTGCGCCTGTTTTGATAGATGCATTCAACTATGTCTATAACACACCAACACTCAACAATAGATTGGATCAATTAGTAGATTATGGCACCAATTTGAGCGGCTACACAGATATAAAAAATACAACTACACCCAAAATATATACCTATGATCCGATTGGAAATTTGATAGAAGATACCGATGAAGGACTTAGCATAGAATGGAATTTGCAAGGCAAGGTATCTCGAATAGATAAAGCGGTAGGAGGCCAAACTACAACCCTACAATACACCTATGATGCCTTTGGAAACAGAGTAGCTAAAAGCACTACTATTGGTAGTGCACTCCCAACCTATGAATACTACGCCAAAGACATGCAGGGCAATACTATGGCACAATATACCCGCACCGCAGGTACAGGCAGCACCCAAATTACCATTTACAACAATGAGCTTACCCTTTATGGTAATGCCCGCATTGGAGTGTTGGGCAAAAACATAAAATATTATAATGGGCCAGCCAGTGGCATACCCTCCAACTATATTCCAGTTTCGAGCATAAGCTCCTATGTAAGTAGAAGAAATGTAGGCTCCAAAAGTTATGAATTGGCAGACCATTTGGGCAATGTAAGAAATATAATTAGCGACTTGCGGCTAAGTAGTAAATCAGGAACTACCAGTCCTAACATAATTTTCTTTAACTTTGCCACCGAAGACAAATCTATATACAACTACTACGCCTTTGGTATGCCCAAAACAAGCCCATACGACTATAAATATCGGTAAATAATTACCGTTTCGGCTTTAACGGAGTTGAAAAGACAAATGAAATAAGTGGCGAAGGAAATCACTATGAATTTAAGTATAGAGAATATGACCCAAGAATAGGTAAATTTTGGTCTGTTGACCCTTTAGCTGATGATTATCCTTGGAATAGCACTTATGCTTTTGCAGAAAATAGAGTAATAGATGGTAAAGATTTAGAGGGATTGGAATGGGCATATTATGGAAGTGATAATAAGCAAATTGATATAAATGATAAAACAACTGATGAAGATAAATCTAAAATAGTTGGTTTTAAATGGGCTGGATATGATGTTGATGACAAAGGTAATAAAACTGCTAAAGCTGGAACAGTCGCAACTGCCTTTGCATTTGGAGAAAAAGGGATTACTGTTGGTATGACAAATGATAAAGGAGAAGGTTATAAAGGCTGGGTAGCTTATGGTGATGTAAGTACTGGCGATAAAGGAACAGATAAAAAATTAAGCACCTTACATCCAGATGTACAAAACCAAATGAAATCTTTTATTTTGATGTCAAGGATTAGATTTGGCATTGATTTAAGAGTAGTACAAGGTTTTAGAACAGTTGCAGAGCAGGATAAACTCTATGCACAGGGTCGTACAGCACCTGGCAATAAGGTTACAAATGCAAGAGGTGGTCAAAGTAATCACAATTTTGGTTTGGCAGTAGATGTTGTTCCTTTTGTTAATGGGCAACCTGATTGGAATACTAAAAAATATCCATTGTTGGGTCAAATTGGAATGAGTAGAGGTTTAGAGTGGGGAGGGAAATGGAAAACAATTTTAGATTTACCACACTTCCAAAATTTGCAAGGAAGAACATTAAAACAATTACAGGCATTACCAAAAGACGATAAAGGGTTACCAATATTTCCACAGCAATAATGAAAATACTCGTTTATATAAGTTTAATATTATGTTTTAGTAGTTGCAAAAGCAAAGACAATACTACAAATATTGAAACGCCATTTAGTGAACAAAAAAAAGTAATAGATACAACAATAATCTATACTATACAGGATTTAAGTTCCGAAGGTGCAGAAGCAAAAACATTATACAAAGGAAATAAAATTGCAAAAAGTGAAATATCTATTTATGGTGAGACAGGTCAAATTGTAATCAAATACTCGTTCCATAATGACACAATAGATGTATATGAAAAACAGTTTGCATACAAAGAAGGAAACATAAACCTAAACTCAAAAAATGAAATGTATATAAAAAAAGAGTTTGCTTATCAAATTGACACATCGGGAAAACTCTTAAAAAATATGAATAGTGGAAGTACAGATATTTTTAAGGAATTTAAACAAGCTGTTCCATTTAAGATAAAGTAAAACAGAGCCACCAAATTTGGTGGCTCTTGTTTTCTTATTCCAAACCTTGCAAAGCAAGTCAAAAAAGGGGCAAAAATATACACACAGCGAAGCTGTGAAAAAAGGGGCAAAAAAAATACAAGTGGCTTCGCCACACCTTTTAATTTTCACCCTTGGTTTGTGTCCCCACAAACCATTCCAATAATGGCACAACAAAAATTAGCCTATTGTCATAATAATCCTTTGCAAGAACATTGGAATTTAGCTTCAGAACCCGAGAATTACTTTTGGTCTTCAGCATTTGATTATTGTAATAATTTTAGTAGATTTACTTTCATAAAACATTATTTTGATAGAGTATAATGAAAATAGAGAGGTTTGTGAGGACACAAACCACGGAGTTTCAGCTCAATATCTTAAACTACTACATCAAAATCTTTCCCAATTTTTTTGTCGGGATTATACGGATATGTCAGGGTAAGCACGGATAAGTCCCGATTTTTCATCGGGATAGAAAATCAAAAACTATCTATTGTAAACTATATCGAAAAGAAAAATTAAACCTGTATAGCAAGCCTTTGGATATATTTAAAATAAAGAATCGGATTAGTGAACAATTTTTTCTTTGCTTTCTAAGGCAGGAAGTCCATTTTTAACTCTATAATCATTGATAGCAGCCTTAATAGCATCTTCGGCAAGTACAGAGCAGTGAATTTTTACCGGAGGCAAATTCAACTCTTCTACTATGTCCATATTGTCAATTTTTACAGCGTCATCTATGTTTTTGCCTTTGAGCCACTCTGTGGCTACACTCGATGAAGCTATAGCCGATCCGCATCCAAAAGTCTTGAATTTAGCATTTTGTATAATGCCAGCTTCATCAACCTCTATTTGTAAACGCATCACATCGCCACATTCTGGAGCTCCTACTAAGCCTGTGCCAACATTGTTTTTTGATTTGTCTAAGGTGCCAACATTTTTAGGATTGTTATAGTGTTCTATTACTTTTTCAGAGTATGCCATGATGTAAAGTTTTTAATATTCAATACAAATATAGCGTCTTAAATAGGCAAGTGCCAAATAAAAATCAGATTCTATATCAATAAAATTGATGAAAAGGAGGGGGAGTGTTAAAAATGAATTAAAAATCGCAAAAGCCTTTTTGCTTACCCGTACATTTGTGCTTCATGTTGCGCTTTCAACATATAGAATATCTTTACCTATTGGCTATATTGCCTTTGCTTGCTCTACTTTATATGGCGTATATAAAAAATAGAAAGAAAAAAATAGAGCGACTTGGTGATGTGCATTTAGTGGAAAAATTAATGCCACAATATAGCTCCAAAAGAAAATTACTAAAATTTGTACTAATGTTGGCAGCCTTGTTTTTTGGTATAGTAGGTCTTGCCAATTTGCAAGCGGGCCGAAATACACAAAAAATTCAGCGCAAGGGTCAGGACATTATGCTAGTATTAGATGTGAGTAAAAGCATGTTGGCTAAGGATGTAGCACCTAGTCGTATCGAAAAATCAAAACAATTTATTTATAAGCTTATACAAAAATTAAGTAACAATAGAATGGGGCTTGTCTTGTTTGCAGGCAGGGCCTATGTTTCGGTGCCACTTACAAGCGATATGAATGCCTTGCAGATGAATTTAAGCTTGGCATCGCCCAATATGGTACCATCTCAGGGCACAGTGTTGCACGATGCTATACAAATGGCAAAGCAATCTTTTAATACCAAAGATACCAAATACAAGTGCATAGTACTGATAAGCGATGGCGAAGATCACGACAAAGATGCCTTACAAGAAGCCAAAAAAGCATACGAAGAAGGTATCATCATCCACACGGTGGGCATAGGATCTGTAGAGGGTACTACACTGATAGATGAAGATAGTGGTGAGCTAAAAAAAGATGAAGATGGCAAGATCATCGTTTCTAAATTGAACGAAGATATACTGCAAGAAATAGCCAGTGCCAGCAACGGAAAATATCAATTGCTAAGCCATGCTGAAAACAATGCCGAGTCTTTGGCATTGGAAATCAACTCGCAAGAACAAAAGGGTTTTGGTGAAAGTTTATTTACCGATTACAATCATTATTTTCAATACTTTTTAGCCTTATCTTTCTTGTTTCTTTTTATAGAACATTGTATTCCTGCTCAACAAAAAATATAAAACCATGCGCTATTGGATTATTAGTTTATTGTGTTTAAGTGAACTTGTTGTAAAAGCACAAACAAGTAATGAGCAAGTCTATACAGGCAATACATACTACAAAAAAAGTGAATTTCAAAAGGCCCTAAGTCAGTATGATAAGGCACTTAGCCAAAGAAAAAATAATGCTATAGCCCATTTTAACAAAGCCAATACACTATACGCATTAAAGCAAATGGAACAAGCCAAAACCCATTATAAACAAGCCTATGCTTCTACCTTGGACAAAAATTTGAAAGCAGATGCAATGTATAATATGGGCAATATAGCTATACACGAAAAAAAATGGGACGAGGCTATAGCGTCTTACAAAGAAAGCTTAAAAAACAAACCCAATAACCCAAATGCTCAGTACAATTTAGCTTACGCCAAAAAGAAAAAAGAAGAAGAACAAAAACAAAACAATCAAAAAGATAAAAACCAAGACCCTAAAGAAAAAGATAAAAACCAAGACAAAAATCAGGAGCAACAGCCTAAGCAAAATCAACAAGATCCAAAAGAAAAAGAAAAACAGCAAGACAAACAAAAGCAAGAACAAGAAGAAAAGAATAAACAAGAACAAGATCAAAAAAATCAAGAGCAACAATCTGACAAAGAGCCCAAAGACAAGCAAGAGCAAAACAAGCCACAACCCATGCCAAGCAAACTCAGCAAGCAACAAGCAGACCAATTGCTAAATGCTCTAAGCCAAGAAGAAAAAAAATTAAAAGAGAAAAAAGATAAGGCTAAAGGTGTAGGGGTAAAACAACAAAAAGATTGGTAAACCCAAATTATGCATTGGCATTCGCCAATGGCATAAACGATTACCGATGACAATATAATTTCGCTTAACTCTATACCTTGAAATTGGATCGGTACAGGTAATAAAATCAGTCCACTTCGGATTTTTTAAAAAATCTAAAATGATGATTTTCTAAGTCGGGGTAAACGTTTTTATGAAATAATAAGTTCTATTTCTTTGTGCTTAAACAAATGAGTTTTGCCATCGCCAGTGATTTTTAAATGCCCCCATTCATCTACACCTTGCAAAATGCCCTTATAAGTCTCATACTTCTTTTTATAAAGAATTTCTTTTTCGTAATACAATAAGAGCTGATTAAAATTTATCAAAAGTTGTTCGGGCTCTTGAAGTAAAAGTTGAAACGATTGATTTAGATATTTAATCAACACTTTCATAACCTGAGATACTTTATACAGCTGTTTTGTTTTCATATACATCGAGGTAGCTCGGTTCATATCTTCAAATCCCTTTTGATTTATGTTTAAACCAATACCAATAATGGCATGCGTCCATTGGTTGCCTCGTATGCTATTTTCTATTAATATGCCTGCTATCTTTTGCTTATCTGCATATATGTCATTAGGCCACTTAATACTTACTTCCTTCATGTCATATTGTTGCATTAGCATTTCGGCTATAGCCACACTAGTAAAAGCATTAAACAAAAACTGCTTTTCAATGCTAAGACCCTCTATTTCTATAATAGCGGACATTAGCAAGTTGCTTCGTCTTTCCGAAATCCAGTTATTTCCATGCTGCCCTTTGCCATGCGTTTGCATATCTGCACGAATAATCATACCATTTTCTGCCATTCCTTCATTAATAAGTTGCATGGCATAGTTGTTGGTACTATCAATTTCATTCAATTCGATAATGTGATCACCAAAAATCGATTTTTTTCGCATTCAACTGTTTACATTAGATTTGTAAAATAATACATAAATACATTCACTCAAAAAAATATTTTTTTATTACTTGAAAGAAACGACACCAAGAGCATCCAATACATCCTCCACATTGACTACCAATAGCCGAATTATTAAAACCATAATAAGTGCCATACAGGAAAAAAAAGGAGAGGAAATTATTAGTTTAAACCTAAAAAAAATTCCCGAAGCCGTAGCCGATTTTTTTATTATTTGCGAAGCAGGCAATCCCACACTGGTCAAAGCCATAGCCGACAATGTAGAAAAAAGAGTAAAAGAAAACTGTGGCGAAAATCCCTACTGTTTTAGTGGAAAACAAGGAGACCAATGGGTACTTTTAGACTATGTAGATGTCATTGTACACTGTATGATGCCACAAGCCAGAGCCTTTTATAATCTGGAAGATATGTGGCAAGATGCAACGTCGAAGCAGCATGTAGATGAATAATTTTAAAAAAAAACAACACGTTGGCCTAGCTAACACCGTATAAGAATACTATCATGGAAGAAAATAAAATACCTTTAAATACACCCCCTCAAACTCCCAAAAAGCCGAACAACAAAGGACCCAAATTCAATTTATTTTGGATATATGGTTTGTTTTTTGTTGCTATTATAGTACTCCAGTTTTGGGGCAAAGACTTTGGTAGACATACTCAAACCGAAAGTTTTCAAACCATCAACCAACGTTTTATTCAAACCGGTTTGGTAGATAGTATGGTGGTCATTTCGCGCAATGTAGAAGTGTATTTAGACAAGGATAGCTTGAGCCATCCTAAATTCAAAAACTTATTGACTCAGCTCAATAATAATACCAAAGGCCCTCAATACGAATTTAGTATTGGTAGTATAGATCAATTTAGAGAAGACATGAAAGATGCGCAAAAAGATTTTGGCATCAATCAGCAAATCAAAATATCCTATATCGAAGACACACGAAGCGGCATACTTAGTTTTTTATTGCAATTTATAGTTCCTATTTTACTCATGATAGGGCTTTGGGTATTACTTATGCGAAAAATGGGTGGTGGTGCTAGTGGTGGAGGCCCAGGAGGTATATTTAATATCGGAAAATCTAAAGCACAATTGTTTGACAAAGGTACCAAAGTCAATATTACGTTTAATGACGTAGCAGGTTTGGATGAGGCCAAAGTAGAAGTTATGGAAATAGTAGATTTTTTAAAAAATCCTAAAAAATACACAGCATTGGGTGGCAAAATTCCCAAAGGATGCTTGTTAGTAGGACCTCCAGGCACGGGCAAAACTCTTTTGGCAAAAGCCATGGCTGGCGAAGCTCAAGTGCCTTTTTTTAGTATGAGTGGTTCAGACTTTGTAGAAATGTTTGTAGGCGTTGGAGCTAGTCGTGTACGAGATTTGTTTAAACAAGCTAGAGAAAAGTCGCCCTGTATTATTTTTATTGATGAAATAGATGCCATAGGGCGTGCCAGAGGCAAAAACCAAATGATGGCCAACGATGAAAGAGAAAATACATTGAATCAAATGCTTGTAGAAATGGATGGTTTTAGTGGTGATAGTGGCATTATAGTCTTAGCAGCTACCAACCGCCCAGATGTATTAGATAGTGCGCTTCTTAGACCAGGTCGTTTTGATAGACAAATTTCAATAGACATTCCGGATTTGGCAGGAAGAGAAAGTATTTTCAAAGTGCATCTTAAAGGATTAAAAAAAGCACCCAACTTAGATATACACAAATTAGCTGCTCAAACACCTGGCTTTGCCGGTGCCGATATAGCGAATGTATGTAATGAAGCAGCTTTGATAGCTGCTCGAAAAGGTAAAACAGAAGTCAATATTGATGATTTTAATGATGCAATAGACAGAATAATTGGCGGTTTGGAAAAGAAAAATAAAATCATTTCGCCCGATGAGAAAAAAGTAATTGCTTACCATGAAGCAGGACATGCTGTGTCGGGTTGGTTCTTAGAACATGCCTATCCTTTAGTAAAAGTAACTATAGTGCCACGAGGCGAAGCAGCTTTGGGCTATGCTCAATACCTACCCAAAGAAAAATACTTAACCCTAAAAGAAGAGCTGGAAGATAGAATGGCTATGGCGTTGGGCGGCCGCGCTGTAGAAGAAATGGTATTTGGGCGTATAAGCACTGGAGCCTTGTCCGACTTGCAACAAGTAACCAAAATGGCCTATGCCATGGTGTCTATATATGGTATGAATGATAAGATAGGTAATATATCTTTTTATGATCCTCAGAGCGAAGGCTCATTTCAAAAACCATATTCTGAAGAAACAGGCAAACTCATAGATGATGAAGTGCGACAATTATCAGATAAGGCCTATATGAGAGTAAAAAAACTACTGGCCGAAAAAGTAAACGAAGTAAAAATTATAGCAGAAGCCCTTTTGGAAAAAGAAGTATTGTACAAAGATGATTTGGAATCTTTGATAGGCAAAAGACCTTATGATATGCCCGAAGAGGCTTATATCATTAGTGATGATAAAACTACTCAGCCAGCCGAAACAAACAACGAAACAACAACAGCAGAAACCCAATCGAATTAATACGCCTTGAATTCAGCAAAGGAAAATATATTAAAAAAAATTAGAAAGGCACTGACCAACAATCCGGCCCCTATGCCTTTTCCTGAGGCCGAACAAGAACACGCTATTTACACCCAAAGCAATCAGCCTATAGAAGAAGTTTTTGTACAAGAATTTCAAAAATTGGGCGGTAAATTTGTTTATTGTGCTAACGAAAATGAGTTAGTACAACAGCTTACTACACTTATGGATACCTTACGATGGAATACAATACATTGTAAAGACCCATACCTTTTAGATTTATTTAATGATACACTTTTTCCATTAAAAAAAGCAGACCAAACCATGCAGGATATACAAGTTGGCATTTCAACATGCGAGTGCATAGTAGCACGTACTGGTAGTGTAGTGCTTAGTGCAGCGCAACCCTATGGTAGAGCACTGCCTGTGTATGCCCCTATTCATATTACGGTAGCATTTGCCAATCAGGTAGTTTGGAATTTAGATGAGGCTATCCAAAAACTGCAAGACAAATACCAAGACAATCTACCTTCAATGATAAGTTTGACAACGGGTCCGAGTAGAACAGCAGATATAGAAAAAACATTAGTAGTGGGTGTGCATGGTCCAAAGGAAGTGTACGTTTTTTATATAGATGAAACACGTTGAAAAAAATAACACTACATATACTCATTGGATTAATCAAATTTTATCAGTTAGCCCTATCTCCTTTTTTAGGTACCAATAAATGTAGATATACACCTAGCTGCTCTGAGTATGCCAAAGAAGCATTGCTAAAACATGGTATTCTAAAAGGTTTTTGGCTTGGTATAAAACGCATTTCAAGGTGTGCACCTTGGGGTGGGCATGGTTATGATCCTGTACCTTAAAGAGCCATAGTTTGCTTTTCTAATTTCAAAAAAAATATACACAAACTTTTTTTATATTTACAGAAATCTAATCGGAAATGGCTATCAGACTATTTATAACAGGCGGCACTTTTGACAAAGAATATGATTTAATCAATGGAAAATTATTTTTCAACGATACTAATGTCGGCGAAATTTTGGAGCGTGGTAGAAATACAACAGAGGTGCATATTAGAACACTCATGATGATAGACAGCCTCGACATGACCGATGATGACAGGGCACTAATAATTTCGCAATGCGAAAAATGTGAAGAAGATAAAATAGTCATCACTCATGGCACCGATACGATGGTAGAAACTGCCTTAGAAATCCAAAAACATCAATTTCCAAAAACAATAGTTTTAACAGGCGCTTTGATACCGTATTCGCTTGGCTCTAGCGATGGCTTGTTTAATATGGGTAGTGCATTGGCCTTTTCGCAGAGCCTTCCGCATGGTGTTTATATTGCCATGAACGGCAGATATTTTTTAGCCAGCAATGTTCAGAAAAATAAAAAGACAGGTTATTTTGAAGAACTTTCTTCTTAATGCCTGTCTAGATTTTAAATTAGTTTTGCTATCTGCTTATGCTATTGCTCGTCTGCACTTGGGCCATAAATGCCTGGCAGAGCAATGTCCAGCATACGAAGATAAACACCTAACTGTGCTCGATGGTGATATAAATGATTTAGACACCAAGTACGAACAACTACTTTTTTAGGTAATGTAAAAAATATCATTTCTCCTTGGCGCATAGTCCATGGTTTTTCAAATTCACTTTCGGGTGTTTCATTTAATATTTTTTCGGCATTTGCCAACAAGGTGTCATGGTAAGCAAGCAATTCTTCAGTAGAGTTAATGGCTTTAGGTGTGAAATCGGCTTTCGCAAAATCCAATTCATCGTGAAGTAAGCATTCTTTCCACCATCCTGAAATCTCAGCTACATGGGTAGCTAAGCGTAGCAGGGTCATGGATTTTTCGTGAGGTTTGTACTCGCCTTTTTCTAATGGCACTCGTTCTAAAAGTTTGCGAGTGGCTTGCGCTTCTTGTTTTAATTCGGCTAATAAAGTTTCATTCAGTGTCATATATTGTATTGTTTTTTAAAAATCAAACTTATGATTATTTTATTTGATTAACATTAAATAGTTCTATAATAAATACTTAAATCTAAATAAATATATAAAAAAATACTATGCTTTAGCTACACAATTCAGCATAAAAAAAGCTATCTAAATTTTTAGATAGCTTTTTTAGAGTAGTGTTTTGTTTATAAAGTGCTTAATACACTATTCATATTTCTAACGGCATCTGCACTTTTAGCAAAGGCCGCTTTTTCTTCTTCATTAAGTTTGTAGTCAACTATTTTTTCCCAACCATTTCTGCCTACTACTACAGGCACCCCTAAGCAAATATCTTGTTGTCCATATTCACCTTCAAGATAAACACAACATGGCATTAATCTTTTTTCATCACGCAATATGCTTTCTACCAACATAGCACCTGCAGCTCCTGGAGCATACCAAGCGCTTGTGCCCAAAAGTCCAGTAAGGGTAGCTCCACCCACCATAGTGCTTGCTGCTATTTTAGATAAAGTTTCATCGTCGGCAAAGTTCGATACAGGCATGCCCATATAGGTAGCCAAACGAGTTAATGGTATCATAGTTGTATCGCCATGACCGCCAATTACGCTAGCTTGAATATCATTGGGTGAGCATTGCAAACCTTGGCTTAAGAAATATCTAAAGCGGGCGCTATCTAAAATGCCTCCCATACCAATGATTCTGTTTTTTGGAAGTCCTGTACTTTTTAAAGCAAGATAGGTCATGGTATCCATCGGATTTGAAATAACGATGATGATAACGTTGGGTGAATGTTTAAGAATATTTTCAGAAACAGTTTTTACGATACCCGCATTGATGCCGATAAGCTCTTCACGAGTCATGCCGGGCTTACGTGGAATGCCAGAAGTTATAACAGCCACATCGCTTCCTGCTGTTTTGGTATAATCGTTGGTACTGCCTATAATAGTAGTATCAAAGCCTTCTAATTGTGCAGTTTGCATAAGGTCCATAGCCTTGCCTTCGGCTACACCTTCTTTAATATCTACTAAAACTAATTCGTTGCAAATTTGTTTGCGAGCTATATTGTCAGCGCAAGTAGCACCTACTGCTCCAGCTCCTACTACAGTTACTTTCATTGTTATTGGGATTTTAAGTTGAATAAATTTATTTGAGCGCAAATGTAAATCCTCAATCGGTAATTTGGTCAAATAGGGCGCATTTTCACAATCCTATTACGAATAAAAAACCATTTGTAACTTTTATAACTTCATTGTGAGAATGTAAACACTCGATAGGTTTGTAATAAAAAATTTACTGCTTAGCTTGTAATCGGTTTCAGCCTGCCCCGTTTTTCGGGGTTCAACAGCGTTTTCATGCTGGGTCTTCCAGACCGCACGAAAACTTAGTTGTTACCAGCTGCCCTTCTTTTCTTTCGTGTTTGTTCGTTGTCATTTCGTGTCTGTCTTGGTGCGTTGGCTTGGTGGCTCTTTTGCAAAACTTGGCTTTAGCGTTGGCTTGTGCGGTTTTGCAAATGTGCCACCAAATGTGTGGGCTGTTTTAATTCGTTTCTTTAAATGTCAAATATTCATTTCGTGTTATTGTCGTGTCGTAAAGTCCTATGTCTTCGTCTGCGTGTTTGTTTATGCCAGTGTATTCCAAACTTGCGTCTTCGTAGCGTTTAAACTTATAAACTGCATCGTTCATTAAAGCAGAATTGAAAACACCTAAACTCACCAGCAGTTCAAAGTCCTTCACATTTAGTCCTGTCACTTTGCGGAAAAGTTTAGGTTCCAATTTTGTAATTACATCTTTCAAACTGCGTTCACGGTAATCTGTCAAATACATAAAGATTGGAACCCGTGTCGCAAACTTGATTAACTTTTCTTGAATTTGTTTTCGCAAATTCTTGTATTCCTTTTCTTCTTCGGTAAGTTCTTTTTTCTTCTTGTCGCTTAGTTTGTCTGTGCCTTCTTTTTTGGCTTTCTTAATCTTGTCCGACTTGTTGATGATGGTTTCAATATCTTGATTTAAGTTTCGGAAACCTTCAATGTTCATCAACGCTTTCATAGCTTCTTCGTTGTTCATTAAACGCTGCAATGTGTTGTTGTCCACGTTTACAAGCAAAGCACTTTCCCAACGTCTGGCAAGCAATGTAGCCGTTGTTCCGCTCATTGCAATATCCAAAATTCCAGCGGCATCAATTTGTTTCATTGAACTGCCGTCATAAGCCAACACGGGCAAGAAGTTTATAAATTCTTCAACATTCTTTTCTGGGTTGCTTTCGTTGATGTTTAAGTTACAAGCGTATTCGGCAATTTGTTTTAATGCTCGGTTTGGTGCAAAGTCAAACACATAACATTCTTCTTTTAATATTTCTTCTTTGTTGGGCGATTTGCTGTCGGGGTTTTTGATTACCCAAGGTGTTTGCACACGAAATGCTGCTTGAAAATACGTTTCAGGACTTGATGAATTTCTAAGCATAAAAATTCCTGTCCACGGTTTTACCGAAACACCTGTTGTGAGTTTGCCACAAGAAAGTGTAATAGTTTTTGATTGCAACGGTTCGTCCATTCCGCTTAAAACAGGTTCAAGTGCTTTTACGCCAATTCCTGCTTCTGTTCCTGCTGCAATGATGACTTTGTAATCGTGATAAAACTGGTTGTTCCTTTTTTTCAACAAGTTTGCCATTGCGTGGCAAGCAGCCACCGAAGGCAGAAACCAAAAGGTATGATTTAATACGCTTTTCAGTCGTGCATCTGAATAAGGCAAAGGCGGCTTTTCGGTTTTTAGTTTTAGCGTATCAACAATTTGCTCGGTGAACGAACCACGTATTAAGTCCAACCATTTTTGCACATCATCTTCATATTTAAAATGGGCTTTGCTTCCTTCGCCTTCTGCTTTGAAAAATATGTTTAAGTCAAAACCATCAAATTCGCCTAACTCTGCAACCTTTGTAATGGTTTCGGGAAGTTGGTAAGTAAGCATTACCATTCTCGGCAAACTGGCATAAGGATTTACTCCGTTTTTGGAGTTCCAGTTTTCTTTGGCTCGTTGTTCGTCTGAATACGTCCAATTGAAAATCTGTTCTTCAATAAATTCTCCTGAATTGATGGCACGAAATGGCGTACCCGACAAATACAAAAAGTGATTGGCTGTGATGGGTAAAATGTCTTCCAACACATCCACTTTATTTTCGTCAGAAAACCCTTTTTGTTCAATTTCCTTAAATGCTTCAATCTCTTTTTCTGCTTCGCTGTCTTTGCCAAACAAATCTTTGGCGTTTTCACGCCAAGCTCCAAAATGGTATTCATCAAACACAATGCAATCCCATTCAGTATTATGCACCCACTCGTTTTTTACTTTTATACTTCCGTCTTTTTGTGTGCCTAAATAATCCTGAAAAGAACCGAAACAAACTAAATTGGTTTTTGATAAATCGGTTTTCCCTTCGGCCTTGCTCAGGTCAAACTTAAAAATGTTTTCGGCTTCATTTTTTGATAAGAATGTCCAACCTTTAAAATCGGTATGTGTATTTAAATCTTCACGCCATGCATCTTCTACAGCTGGTTTAAACGTTAAAACCAATACCTTTTTCCATTTCATTTGTTTGGCAAGCTGATAGGTGGTAAAGGTTTTGCCAAAACGCATTTTGGCGTTCCAAAGAAAGTGAGGTGTTTTGTTTGAGTTTTCCTTTTTGAAACTCTTGAAATAAGCAATGGTTTTGGTTACGGCTTCTTGTTGCTCGGGCCGCATACCAAAGTTAAGCACCCGATTTTCTTCGGTGCGTTCGCCTGTTTTAATTTCGTGAATAGCTTTGCGTAATTGGTTGAGTGTGCAAACAAACCATTCGCCTTCGGGATTTTTTACTTTGTTTTTACGCAGTAAATTGTGAACAGTTTTGTCGGTAAAACTGCTTCCATCTGCCCGCATGGCACTTTCTTCAAACACTATTTTAAAATCGGCACGGGTGGCACCAATTTGTTCTTTGATGCGTGTTTGAGCATCACGGTCGGTAAAACCGATTTTTATTTGCCCTTTGCGTTTGCTGTCGTTGGGCAATTCATAAGCGTAAATAGTAGGATTAACGCTTGGGCGTGGCGGAAAAAATTCTTTCTTACTCATTGGCAGTAGTTTTATTTCGGGCTATTTCTATTGCCTGATGCAGTTTTTGCTCTATTAATTTTAGGTCGGGCAGTTTGGTTAAGTATTCAGCTACTTTGATGTTGCTGTTTTCTAATCGCAGCAATTCAACGTGTTCTTGGTTTTTGGTGGCACACAAAATCAATCCAATGGGTGGATTTTCGCCTTCTACCACTTCAAATTTCTCTAACCATCTTAAATACAATTCCATTTGTCCCTTATGAGCTGCTTCAAACTTGCCTAATTTTAACTCAATGGCAACTAAACATTTTAACCGTCTGTGATAAAAAAGTAAATCCAAATAGTAATCTTCATTATCAATACTTATTCGTTTTTGCCTTGCCATAAATGCAAAGTCAGAGCCCAATTCGATAATGAATTTTTGCAGTTCCGCCAAAATACTGTCCTCTAAATCTTTTTCGGAATAAGCATCTTTTAGTCCTAAAAAATCAAGAAAATAGGGGTCTCTAAAAATTAAATCGGGCGTAATTTGCTGACTATTTTTTAGTATATCCAACTCGTTTTGAATGGTAAGTTCGGGCTTTTTGCTGATAGCTGTGCGTTCGTAAAGCATAGAGTTAATGCGTTCTCTAAAGGTGCGCACAGTCCATTTTTCAAGTTGGCATATTTCAATATAAAACGCACGTTTTAAGGGGTCTTCTAAGTAGATTATTTCTTTTATGTGAGACCAACTGAATTGTCTCCACAGTGTAGAGACAATCTCAATATCTGAAAATATTTCTGCAAATTTCGTACAGTGGCGGAGTTGTTTTTCACTCCAACCTTTACCATATTCTTCGGTTAATTGCACTGACAGTGTAGCAACAATTTCTTTTCCATACTCAGCACGTTGGTTATGAAGTATTTTATCATTGATTCGTTTACCTATTTGCCAATACAGCATAGTAATTGCCGAGTTTACCGCCACTGCCACCTGCTGACGGCTTTCAGCGATTAGCTGCTTTATTTCTAAAGCCAATTGCTGTTCTTGCGTAAAAAATTCTTTTTTACTCATCGTTTATTCTTCTGTTTGGCTCACGTCCATTGGGCGTATCATACTTTCTATAAAAGCAATCTCGTCTTTTGTTAAACCGTATTTTTTATAAAGTTTGTCGTCAGTCCAAGGTTCAGAAAAGTCTTGGATTGGAACGAATTGATAGGATTCCTTAGTAATATGATGCGAATACATAAATTGCGATACTAAAAACCGGAAGAACCTTGTCTTCATATAAATGATAAGGTTAGTTGCTTCTTTTTTAGTTTTGAATGAGCCAATAACCAAATAAGTTTCTGTGCAGATTGTCCCAGGCGGAAGTATATCGATTTTAGAAAAAACCCTGCGTTTTCCATCTTTCCCAGGATTGCCAGCGTGGTCATAGCCAACGTAAGAGGAAATTACCTTCCAATCATCAATTATATCCATACCCGTAGCTATATCAGTTCTTTTATAAGGTCCTTCTCCGTTTTGCCAGCGGAGAATAATATCTCCCGATTTTTGTGGACGAATATTCGTTGCAATTCCAAATGGCTTTCTACTTGAAACAACAGAGTTCATCATTTTTTCCTTTTGAGAAAGAACTTTTCGGATAATTGGTAAAGCATTGCTGTTTCTGATAAATGTGGAGAATTCACTTAACGACCTCACAGAGTGTGTTTCATTCCCGTTTACAACATTTACAATTTCGCATTCTCCCTTATAGTCATTTTGCCACAGGAAATAACATATGCCGCCTGCAATATCAACGCCAGGGAAACACTCATTTGCGTTTTCAAAATCTACAATTCTCCTTACTCGTTTATCATTTAGCATCTCTTTTCTGAAATCATCTAATCCCTTTCCCCCTCCAAACCATCTTGCCGGGATAATCATTGAAAGATAGGTTGGGTTTAGCTTTTTTGCTTGTTCAACAAATTTATGATAAATAGGAGTTGCGCTTTTCCCAAATCCCCCATCACTCAATTGATATGGCGGGTTGCCTATTATAACATCAAATTTCATTTCGTCTTGTTTTATTTTTCTATTTTGGTGAAATGGATTCTTGGCAGAGTTCATTTCTTGTCCTTTTTTTAATTTCTTATTTGTAAAAAGCATTGCCGGGTTTTCGGTGTGTATAAAGTTGTAAGCGTAGCTTTCGGCTTCATCGCCACGGTCATACACTTCTTGGCTGGCACCGCATTGTGTGCATTTGCCATTTTCCCAAGTGTGTTGCAGTCGTTCATAACGTATGTTGCCCTGCTCATTATCAAAGGTTTCGCAAATACTGTATTTGCCGTTGGCGGTTTTGCTGCAATACACACTTCTGCGGCTTAGTAATGCAGTGAGTTCGGTAATGGCAATGCCATACAATTGGTTTTCAAAAATGTGGTTAATGCGTTTCTGTTTGTTGGGTATTTTCTTTTCTAAACCTGTCATCAGTCGTTTTGCTATTTCACGCAAAAACACACCGCTTTTACACACAGGGTCTAAAAATTTTGCATCAGGGTTGCTCCACAGTTCTTTGGGCAATAAATCTAAAATGCTGTTTACTAACGTGGGTGGCGTTAACACCTCATCGTTGCTCAGATTAGCCAAGCAAGAAAGCACATCGGGGTTATAGTTAGTTTGCAGTGTCTTCATCGCCAAGTTTCATAAAATGAATTAAGGGAAAATCTTTTACAGGTTCATCAATAGCGTTGGCTTCGCCTTCGTCATTAAAGAAAGAGAATTGATGTGTTTTTTGCACCAAAAATTTAAACATGTAATCTCTGCGTTTCAGCATTGTTCCGTTTACGGCACTCCACTCACTAAAAATGATGGGCTGCTTTGTTTGCGGATTGGTAAAGTCCAAAGCATCGCCCCACAAAATGTTTCGGTGCAATAGAAAGTCCACACTACGCAACACTTCGGGTTTGCATTTGTCGGCAAACAAAGCGTTGTATCGTTCTTTAAAGATGTTGAATAACCGCTTGCGGCATTCTTCGGCATTGTCTTCCAGAATGTCCACTCCGTAAATATTGCACACTGCAAGCACTGCGTATCGTTCCCACTCAATTTGAGTGTGGGAATATTTGTGTTCTACAACGTTTAGTTTTCTGTTCAGCACTTCTGCAAGGAAGTTGCCGTTACCGCAAGCAGGTTCAAGAAAACGGCTGTCAATGCGTTCGGTTTCGTGTTTCACAAGGTCAAGCATAGCGTTTACTTCACGTTGGTTTGTAAAAACTTCTCCGTGGTCTGCTACACGCTGTTTAGATTTAACTTGCTTGTCTTGTTTTATTTCTTCGTTCAATTCTATCACTTAATTAATGCTTGTCAAAGTTAAAATTTAATGCCGTTGTCCAGTCCGTTTTTGTCTAAAAGTCCACTTGTCCAGTTGTCAGGGTGGTGGGTGGGCTTGGGTGCGGTTGGGCAAAATAAAATGTGCTGCAAGCGTTGGTTTGTGCGTTGGGTTGCAGCTCTTTTTATTTTGCGAAGCGTTGGCATTTTGTCTGTCGTTTTAATGTTCGTTTGTTGTCGGTTGTGTCGTCTTTTAGGGTTGCTGGTAACGGCAGTTTGTCCAAAAACTACCATTTGTTTCACAAATATACATAAATAAGATGCATTTAAATTCGAATTAAGCGAGCTTGAAAAAATGGAAGTTGAAGAGTTGGTTTGAAAAATGAAGTCGCATTTTGAAGAAGAATGATTTTGTGGAAGTCGATATTTTGAAAACTAAATAAACAAGTTCTTTGAGGAACTTTTTGAACACATTTTGGTCAATGATGTTGAAGAGTCTGCGTAGGTTGTATGCAGTAAACATGAGTCCTACATCAGCGCTGGCGCGTTGTTTTCCTCGTTTGGTCATGATGTAATAAAATCCCCATTGTCTCTTGATAATTCCATAAGGATGTTCTACGATGCACTGCCGTTGTTTGTATGTTTCTTTATCGGCTTCAATGTTTTGTTTGTTGATGGCAATGTAATCTGCATATTCGCTTCGCTCAATGAGACGACCTTTTTTGTTGGTGGTGCATTTTGCGAAAGCAGGACAGGTAAGACATGCAGCGGTTTTATAATGTATTACTTGCACACTATTTTTTTTGCTATGATGTTTGGTATATTCTTTTCCGTTGGTGTGTAAGGTTTGATTTTGAGGACATCTATAAAGGTCATTTTCTTTATCATAAATGAAATGTTCGATGTCGTAATTGGTGTCAGGTGCATGCGATGATACAGCCGGAATTGCTACCATGATGTTGACATCCATGTCGAAGGCTTTCTTGATTTCAGAACCTGTGTGATAACCTTTGTCGTAAAGTATGGTTTTGTTTTTTATGGGGATAATTTCGTTGGTACGCTCAAGCATTTCGCCCATGGCTTTGCTGTCGTTGGTGTTGGTAACAAGGTAATCGATCGGAATTTTGTGTTCGGCATCGACTACGGTTTGTATGTTTTAGAGCCCGAACTTAAGTTTGTTTGCGATGCAAGCGTGTTTACCACATAAATTTTTTATACGGTTCGAAAAATCGTTGAAGGGATTTTTCGCCCCTAAAAATTTCAGTGGAAAACACTTACCGAAACTTAAAACATAAACACATGAAGTAAACACTAAATTACATATCGCCCTTTGTTAAAAAAAGATAAATAGCTTTACATAAGAACCCATGTTGCACGAAAACTTAGTTGTTATAGGCTGTGGTTTTTTGTCGTCTGCTGTGTTGTTTTCTGGTTGGGGTGTCTACTGAAAAAACAAAAAAGAGGGAAATGGAAAAAATTGTCGGGCACGAAAAAGGGCAAGCTCTTTTCTCAAAATGTGCTTGCCCTTGCATGTAAGTCTGTAAATGTGTCTTTTACTTACTTACCACCAATTTTTGAGTGGCAATGTTACCCTTGTTCATTATCTGAACGATATAAACTCCGTTTACAAAGTCCGAAGTATTGATTGTATGATTTTCTGTTTTTGAAACGGAATTGTAAACAACTTTTCCCGTAATGTCTATAATGTTTATGGCAGATCCATTAGGAATGTTAGCAAGGGTTACAAATGCTATTGTAGGGTTGGGGAAAACAGAAAATGTGTTGTATGTGGTGTTTTCTATAATGCTCGTTGAAGGGGAGTTATTGCCAAGTTTTGCTAACAATATTCCGGATGTGCCAGAGGGGGGTGACAAAAGATCATATCCGCTACCTTCAATCCAACGACCACAGACATAGACATTCTCAGAAGCATCAAGAGACATGTTCAAAAACTCATCTCCCAAATTAGAATTATTGATCTTCGCCCATTGGGTTGTTCCCGCATTATTCACTTTAACCACATAGTTGACGATTTTATTGTTGGTAGGTAAACTGGATGAGAAACCATCACCGAAATCAATGCCCCCTGAAAGATAAGCACCTGCTTGCGCAGCAATATAATTATCTCCTGAATCTGTTGCCGCAAATCCTATGTTTCTGGAAGTGGCATAATCATTTTCCACCTTTCCAAAAGCCTTAAGCCACTGTTCCGTGCCATCCGAATTATATTTTACCAAAACCAGCGTATTGATGCCTGTCGTTCCAGAATATAAAGCCGTAAAGCTTCCAAAATCAGTATTTTCTTCGATCCATCCAATGAGATAAACATTACCGCTAGCATCCACACCAACACCTTGAGCACTGGCTTCATTGTACGATTGAGCCGATGTACTCAGTCTAACCCATTGTAAATCACCACTGGAGTTGGTTTTCGCAACATAGCATTCAGGTCCGCTTGTCGAAACTGTTGTACCTCCAAAGTTGGCCGAAACACCTGCATTAAACGTTCCTGCGAATAAAACATTTCCCGCATTGTCTGTAACGATATCATTGACAGAACAATCCGATCCGGAAGGAGCTGCAGTGTACGCAGCTTGATAAACTTTCCCCCAAACACCTGTTCCTGAGGAATTGATCTTGGCTACAAAAAGGTGCTTACTTGTCGATAATTTAGAAACTGTCAATCCGGCAATCTGCAAGTCAAGATTGTTTCCAACATATCCCCCCACCAGGACATCATCGTTTTGATCAACAGTAATGGACTCGCAACGGCTGGATTCATTCCCTTTGATCGCCCACAAGAAATTTCCACTTCCGTCCAATTTTGCAATGAATCCGGCATTGATGTAATTGTATCCCGGCACAGCTACTAGCATCGTTGAACCAAAATAACAGGTGTCGCGAAAATTTCCAACGACATAGATATTTCCGTCCGAATCGGCTGCTATGTCACTTATTTTATTTAAAATTGACTTCTGAGTAATATTCGATGTCCATATTAAATTGCCATTCCCATCAAACTTTTGTATAGCCATTGTTTGACCTTGAAAACCTGTAAGTAGGGTATTCCCTTGACCATCATTGATACATGCAGTTGCATAATTTGTTCCACCCAGATTACTATCTCCTCCTGAGCTTATCCATTGCCAATTTGGTGCCTGCGCATTAACATTTAGACTAACCGCAATACCTACTGCGATTACCATTGTTTTAAATATGTTTTTTCTCATGATTTTTTTATTTTTTAGTACAAAATTCATCACCCGTTTTGAATCTGGAAATAGTACAGATGTACCTTATGCTGTGATACAATATAAACAGGATCGGCACATTATGAAGTTATTTTAAAAAGCAAATTAACAACTAGATTACAGAACGATTATTTATCAATTAACCTCCATCCCATTCCAAAATTAAAATAGGCTCTATATCCTTTAATTCCGGGTCGTTGACCGATTTCGAATTTATAGAACAAGCCTCCTTTTCTCGCTAGATTTGTATAGTTAAGGTCTTTGCCTTTTTGAAAGGGTCGCAACTCATACTAAAAGCGCCAACCCAAATTTTTAAAATCGACAGCCTAAAGTTTATCCCCACCATTTGCGTTTGTGATAGTGTGAAACGGAGCAAAAAGTAAATCAAAATTTTTGGAATTATAGATATTATTAAAGAATAAACTGGATGCTCCCCCGTAACGCACTTTAACATTTAAAATCTTTTTAAAAGACACCCCAGCGGCAAGGACTGGTTGAAAGTAATTTGCATTTACACTGGAGCTTGAAAAATAACTTAAAGAATCAGGGATATCACCTATTCTTTGGTAATAAATTTTTTTAGTAAAGTCATAGGAAGCTTGAATACTGCTTCTAAATAATTCCAAAGAGGTATGTAATGAGACTGTTTTTCGAATTTTCGCAGGAACGGTTATATATGTAGAGGTTACCGTATATTTATCTGAATTACTCCAGTAAGCGTCATTATAATCTGATGTTTGTCTAATAAGCACATTTACTTTTTTTTCTTTTTACTCGGTTAATGAGGTCGTAGGATAAATGCGTTCTGAACCTAAAAAAACGATTAACTTTAACATTATCAAGACTTTTAATTAAGGTTTTGTTCATGTCAAAATAACTTATGTAAAAATCTGAATAGACAGAAGTTTTGGGGTTTAGGTGGTAAGTGCCTCTTAGTCCAAAATTTACATTTACAAGGTTTTGTAAATGAAAATCAAAATTTGCAGGGTCAATATCTACCCAGAGTTTCCGCATAGCATAAGGGTCATCAACTTCTACTTGTGCTTGGGCATTGAAACCGAGAATGAATAGGATGGGGATAAAAAACTTTTTCATTCTTTACTGTTAATTTATTGAAAATGGTCTTACTAAGTATGAATTATTGCTGATAGGATTTAATTAATGCAACAAGATAATCGCTGTATCTTTCAAGAGCCTTCATTACAGCTTTTTTATAGATTTCCCTATCAATCTTAACCCCTATAACTTGGAATGATTGGTTATTCATCTCTGCATTGTACTTATTTCTCAATGAAATTGCCCAATCAGGCAAATTGGCATCTTTCAAGTTAGCAACTTCTATGGATGGAAGTGACTCATAAATGGACTTGTTGGTAAAGTATAAATCAGATTTCATGTAACCAGCCATTTGAAATCCTGTCGCCACATCTTGCAATGCAGCCTTTTCTGAATCCAGAATAGTTTTAGTCCCTTCAAAAAAATTGATCCAATTATTATTAAGGTCTGATGAACCTGCAATTTTTATTGTGGGTACAATTGAACTTCCCTCAACTTTGTAAGTCTTGGCTGTGTCTAAAAGTTCTCCAAATTCAAAAAAATCAATATTTAATCTCAATATTGATGGTGTTGCTTTTAAAGCATTTATCCATTTGCTCCTTTTTGGAGCAATTCCGGGAAGAGATAAGAGGGGCGCATTGTTTTGAGTGTATATCCTCGACTTGCCGACCCAAACATCACTGAGACTTCGTGAAGTTATAGGATCTGCAATTAGGTCTTGGTAAAGAGCAGATTTTTGTACCTCCTCAAATGTGACTATTCTAATACCTGTAGCTTTAAGTTTTTCAGAAAAAAGAAGATAAAACTCGTCCGTTATCTCTTGAAATACTGTTGTGTCAATATCCAACATTACGAATGCAGACTCCGTAGTCAAACCCGCTAATTTATATGGGTAGCCTGAAATACCCGTACTAAATTTAAGTGCCAAATAAGGCATGAAAATTCCAATTTTTTCTCCTTTTTCTTGAACCGCTTTTTGAGGGGCAGACTGGTCGTACTGTTCCTTGAAGAAAACCGATATATACTTTTTGGCTTCTTCAATTGGCGCTTGTGAAAATGCAACACCGTAATTAATTGCCAAAAATACTGCGATTGCTAAGGGTTTTATTAAATTCTTTCTCATAGTTATATAATTAATTAATTACTAATTTTTTTGTTGCAACAATCCCATTATTACTTACGTGCAAAATATAAACTCCGTTTACATAGTTTGAGGTATTGATTGTAGTCTGTTCGTTGTCGATTAATGAGTTATAAACAACTTTGCCCGTAATGTTTGTAATAGTTAGGGTAGAACCTATTGGCAGATTACCGATTGTTACCATTTCGCTGGCAGGGTTGGGGTAAACAGTCAACGAACTAAATATATTTTCAAAGTCTGCTGTTGCAGTCGGAGTTACAGCAGGCTTGTAGTAGTTGATTCCAGGTGCCACTACGTTACCGTCATAGAAAAAAATACGTGCCAGTCTGTGATAATGAGGCGTTAGTGTATAAAAGTAAAAGATACTTCCATTTACGCTTCCTATAGTAAAAACCTTTGTAAACATAGCCACATTATTGTATGTATCACTTCCAATAATGAGTGTTCCATATCCCGCGTACTCAAAATTGCCACCACCACCACCAGTAGCACCAAGATTCACTAATGTAGAAGATTGATAAGGTAAGTTAAATTCAAATACCGTGTCTGAACTCAATACAGGCGCAGTTGTTCCGAAATTCTTTTTGGCTATTTCAATAAGAAAATCTCCATTATCTTGATAAAAAACTCTTGGTAGCCAATCTGTGTTAGGTGCACCTGGCAATATTTGCTCTTCAACGTATACTGCATTCGGAACTAATGTCTGTTCAGAAGATGGAACTTCAGACAACCCTCTAATAATAATGTCATTGTTATAAGTGGTAGTTATCGCACTGTAGTCCCATGTTATATTTGCTCCAGTATCAGGGATAGCGGTAGTATTGGGTAATGAGGTATTACCCCAAAGTTCGTACGTTGTTCCAATGGGAGGAAGCGTTTTGGTTAATGCAATTTGTGCGTATAAATTTGTTGTTTTAGCAAAAATTGTAACAATAGCCAACAATTTTATTAAATTCTTTCTCATATTTCTTATGTTTTAGTGCCTCAAAAATCTACAATCGCTTTTGGGTGGGAAATAGTACGAATGTACCATACCCCATTAATAGCATATGATGTTACCTTTGTGAGCTCGGAATATGGCAAAACAGTGGCGTATAATTTTTAGTTTGTGTCTGTGCGTTTTTAGCGTAGTAAATGCCTATGCCCAATCACTGGAAGCTACACTGAAACAAGCAAAACAGTTTTACGAAGACAATAACTATCCGCTTGCACAAGAAAAATATTTACAGGCATTAAAGCAAGCCGAAACGGAAAACAACGCTACTGTTATGGCTAGTGCTACATTGTCGCTTGCCCGATGTCATTATTTTTTATACGACCACACTACCTCTTTTAAATGGAGCTACAACGCCTTGCATATTATACAAAAACACCATATCGATTCCTTGCTTTCACAAGCGTACTACTTTTTGGGCGTTTTATACATAGAAGATGAAAAAGTTGATTCTGCTGAGAAATACAGCTTCAAAGCCGTTGAATTGATGCTGAAAGAAAAAGACTATGCCCATCTGTCACAAACATACTCCACATTGGCAGAACTGCATTTAAACACTTCAAAAGATACAGCGAAAATAGAAAGTATGATTGCGAATGCCGAAAAGTATGCCGAACTGTCGCAGGACAAAGGAATGATGGCTTTCGCTGCAAGCAAACGCTACAATTATGCTTTCTTTCTGAAAAAAGATTACGAAGAAGCGTTGAAGTACGTGAATAAAGAAGAAGAACTTTATTTGGAAACAGAAAACCGTGAAGCGATTTTAAATGCTTACAGAGCCAAAGCAGAGTGCTTGATTATGCTGAGTGATACTTCTGCCCGAACCTATATGCTTCAATGGTTTGAGTTTAAAGATTCTGTTTTGCGAGCAGAAAAAGCAGTAAACATTGCAAAGTATGAAATCTTGTATGAAACCGAAAAAAAAGAACAAGAAAATAAATTGCTGCAACAGGAAAATGAATTAAACCGTTTGCTATTAACGATTGTTGTTACTGTGTTATTGTTGATGATAGCATTGGGCTTGTGGCTTTTCAACCGAAATGATTTAAAGAAAAAACAAAACGAACTTTTGATGCTAAAAAAGCTGCAAAATGACAAAGAACGCATTGCACGGGATTTGCATGACAATGTAGGCGGACAACTTTCTTATATCATTTATTCTTTGGACGGCATTAACGATGAGAATGAAGAAAAACGAACGGAAGTTACAGACAGCATTAACCAATCGGTACGAAGTGTTATCAATAGTCTGCGTGAAACAATATGGGCAATCAGTGATGCCAATATCAACGTACAAGATTTTTCGGACAAGCTGAAAGTATTTGCCAAAACCTTGTTTAAGCACGGAAATACACAAACAAACTTTACTGAAAACATTAAAACTAAAAGAGAATTGAATGCATTGTTAGGCTTGAATCTTTATAGGATTTGTCAGGAAATTTTAAACAATGCTTTCAAGTATGCCAACGCCACCGAAATAAAAATTGATGTGCAATGCGAAGAAGAAAAACTGATTATTGTGATTGGTGATAACGGCATCGGTTTTGACATCACGCAACAAAAAAAGGAACAATACGGCTTGCAAAATATCAAAAAACGGGCAGCCGAATTTGGTATATCGCTTACATTAGAAACGGAAATAGGCAAAGGAGCAAGATATTTGTTGTCGGTATAAATGTACTATTTTAAAGGAATTGTTGTAATCGTAATTTTGGCTAAAAAAGGAAATGATTTATATTGCTATTGTTGATGATAAAAAGAGTTTATGCAGTACTCTAAAAGAAAAATTTAGTCGTTTTGCAGGGTACGAAGTGCTGTTTACAGCAGAAAATGGAAAAGACTTTTTGCAGGCTATGAGAGATGCAAGGCAATCCATAGAGCCTGACGTGGTGCTTATGGATATTGATATGCCAATAATGGACGGAATTGAAGCGGTAACAGAAGGGAAGCTACGTTTCCCGAAAACCAGATATTTAATGCTGACGATTTTTGACGAGGACGAAAAAATATTCAGTGCCATAAAAGCGGGTGCAGACGGTTATTTACTAAAAGACGAACCCATTGAAAAAATAAAAGAAGCCATTGATAATTTGCTGAAAAATGAAGGTGCACCAATGTCGCCAAGCATTGCCCGAAAAGTGTTGAATTTGCTCACCAATACAGAACAACATTTCAGTAAATCAGACCAGACACAACCCGAAAACGAATACAACCTTACCAACAGGGAAACCGATATTTTAACGCTGTTAGTGGACGGATTGGAATACAAAGAAATCGCACAAAAATTAGGGTTAAGCCCGAATACTATCCGCAATAATGTGACTAAGATTTACAACAAGCTGCACGTAACTTCACGAATGCAAGCCGCCAAAGTGATGAAAAGGCGTTGATAGCTTTTGTTCAACATTCAAATTGTCGTGGGCTGAATTAGCTCTTTGATAAGTTTGGGTGGTGGGGTGGGCTTGGTTCATTTTGTCTTTCTAAATTTTTTCCTGTGCGGTCGGGTCGGCTTTTTTATTCTTCTCGTGTCGGTATGTATCGTTTGGTCGGGCTTCTGCCTGTCGGTTGGGGGAGTAATGCCATAGCCTATAACGGCAGTTTGTCCAAAAACTACCATTTGTTTCACAAATATACATAAATAAGATGCATTTAAATTCGAATTAAGCGAGCATGGAAAAATGGAAGTTGAAAAGTTGGTATTTTTCCGCAGTGTCCGGAAACGGAGACACTGCGAAGAGTGAAGGTGGTTCAAAAAAAGAGATGACCTTAACGCTCAAAGAATTTACACGTCGGTTTGCACAACATATTTTACCACATCGCTTTGTACGCATTCGTCATTATGGATTTTTGAGTAGCACGTGGAAAAGACAAAAACTAAAAAAATCTTCAAGCGCAATTAATGTTGTAAACACAAAAAAACAGTGGCAACAAAACTGCACAAATGTCCATGTTGTAAAACGGCACCATGATCACAATAGATGTTTTTGGTAAACGTGGGTCTGTTCATACAAAAATATTTATTGCGACACAATCTAACCTCGCATAATGGTAGGGAAGGTAAGGAAGAAAATGAAATAATGAAACCGTTTTGAAATAATATGAAAATAAAATTACAATAAAGCTGTACCACTTACAGCTAAATCGAGAACTATTAAAAAGTTCGATATCTCCATATAATAAAATTTACTGCTTAGCTTGTACTAGCCAACAGCGTTTTCATACCATCTTCCAGACCGCACGAAACTTAGTTGTTAGTGGCTGCCTTTCTTGTCAGAATGGTAAGTCATCGTGTTCTTCTTCTTTTATTTTCACTCTGAAAGTGCAGCATTGATTACATAGTCAAAGTCTGTCACGTCACAAAAACAGAACAAGACCTAAAGTTTAAACGCCTAAAAGTTGTCCTTCAAATGATAAATCTACTATACTTCACTCTGTAATATTGAATTAAAAGTTCCTTTATCGGTTTCTTAAATTTGCGTCATACTCCAATAAAAATTGTCTTAATTCATCATCAGAAAGTTCAGTGTCGTTGATGTCAATGTTACCTTTTCTGTAAGCAAGAAATGTCAATTTTTGAAATCGTCTTATTATGTGTTGCTTGTCCTTATTGTTTACAAAATATCGTCCTGCTTCACTAATAATTTGGTCAATTTCTTGCCTAAGTTCAGCCAAATTTAGATTGTCAATACTTTCAACACCTGAGAGTTGTCTCGCTCAATTTCGTTTACATTTTGGAATGTTCCATCTTATGTCGAGTTTCTTCAAAAACCTCTTCTGTGTCCGCATTAAATAGTTCAAAATTCTCTTTAAACTGCTTTCAAAATTTTGACTTGTTGTTTTTCAAGTTCGATAATTTCTTGCTCGGTCTTACCTTCTTTTTTCTGCTCTTTCTAACTCTTGCTTTTATTTCAAATGGAATTTCAAAGTTTTTGAATTTAGATGTTATCTCTCGTGAATTTTTATTTGAATGATAAGAGGGCGGTTGTTCACTTTCAAAAACATATTGAAAAGTGTCTCTGTTGACAACTGGATGATAAACTTCAATGGCAAATTTTTCTGGTTCTTTCAGTAACGATTGCATACATAACAAATACTTTGTCTCCCACTTGCTTAAAAAAAGTAATAGGTTTCTTAAACTTCTCCTGCAATGTCAGGAATGTCGTTAAGGTTTATTTTCCCTTAAAATTCGTTTCGAGTTTGCTTTACAGGTATGCCATTGTCGTTCTCCTTCTTTAAAGGTTACTTAATGTTTTCGGGCTTTGCGTCTGGGCGGATTTTCGGAGTACAAAGCTATAATTTATTTCTAAAGTTTAATAGCTACAAACTTCAAGTTTATTCATCAGCCCGCCTGACGCAAAACCCGTGTTAGCGTTCGGTGTTTTTTATTTACATTATTTTTTTAGAAGCTTCCAAATCTCTAACAAGTTTTTTAATTTATTAAAATTTATTTCAAATGTTGGGTTAAATTCATCGTAAACATAATGTAGAAATAGTTTTCCTGTCTGTTTTTGTAATACCATTCTTGTACATATTCTTTGGCGTCTATCCAACAAAAATCGTCATCTGCGTTGCTACCAAGACATTCATATTCGCAAAAATTCCATTTTTCATTAAACCTTTGTAGTATTAGCTTTCTCTATTTTTTTAAAATTTTCTATTTCGTATTTATAATCTTCGATTACCTGAATAGAATTAAAATAATCCGTCAATAACCGTCAATTTTAGTTTTCGGCTCTAAAAATTTCAAACCATTTTCAGTTTCCTTAATAATGCAAAGTCCTTCTATTTTCATTAACAGTTATTTTACGTGTCGATTTCCCACACTGACGCCTAACTTACTTATAGAGGCTACTTTACCTTCTGTAAAAACACCAAATATGGTAAAGAGGCTATAATAGTTTGTTAATTTCTTTTCAAAGATATTTAAAATAGCTTTTTACAAAATCATCAAAAGGACTTTTAATTTTTTGCATTTCTCGGGTACTTACATGTAGTGTGTTTCAGTTGTTTTACTGCTTTTATGTCCCAATAGTGGTATATATCTTAAATTGTATGCCCCCCGCCGTGTCTCCGTTTCGGGACACTGCGGTTCGATTCTTGAATGATAATTTGAAAACATTCGCTTTTTCTTTTTTACCGATTATACTATCGTAACAACCAAAAAACTGAACATCAGCAATATCGGCATAAACCACTCTAAAAAAATTGGTCTGAAACCAATTTAAGATTGGTATTACATCAAAATTATTATCTTTCATCCGCACTATATGTGTAATCTCATAATGAATTTTCCCTTACTGCGCTAGTGTTTCTGTTTATTCTTGAGCGAGTGGGGTTAAATGCGTGTCATCTATAGATATTGTTTTCTTTAGCTGTCTTTCACATTGTAATATGCTATCTCCTCTCGATGTACATTAATTTTTTTGGGGTAAACATTGGAATAAGCTATGATAAATAATATATGGTCTTATTTTTACACAAATATTATCATGAAAAAAATCATTCTAATTATTCTAATACTTTTATCGTATAGAGGTTTGAATGCCAAACAAAAATTTGGTTTGGATTTAAACATAGGGGTCAAAGCTGGCTTAAATGCTAACAAAGTACTTGGAAAAGGCTGGAAAGATGCATATAAAACTAACCCCCATGCTGGCTTTTTTATTTATCTCAACAAGCGCAAGATTGGTTTGCATGGCGAAGTTATTTTTTCACAAAACAAAATGATTACGGATTCCAGTTTTTATGGATTGTACCATCAGTACTACAACAATATTGCAGATAGTGTGAATGCAGGAAATTTGTTTCGCTTTACTACTGTTTCGATTCCAATACTACTTAATATAAAGCTTTTACCATCTGTTTGGATACAATTAGGACCGCAGTATAGTAGCCATATCAGTGTGTTAGATAAAAACAACCTTATTAAGAGAAGTAGACAAAAAATAATTAGAAGCCAAAATTCTATGATTTTCAGTTACTGGTTTGTGGCTTCAGTTTGGCAATAAAATACACCCTTACTAAAAGTTAATGCAGGTAAGCCTGTTTTATTTGGGTGTAACTAATATCAACAATTTGGTTTCTAAAATGTTTTAAATAATCAAATGCTTCAATTGCATTTGGGTATTAATTATTAACGAACAGCAACAACTTTGTAGGCTTGTAATAAATCGTTTTCGTTTTTCTTTAGTTCAAAAATAGTTTGTTGGAGTACAAGTTCTTCTTGTAGGTCTTGAATGTCTTTAAGTTCTTCGAGTAAGAGTAGATAAGTAGCTTTTATTTTGCGAAGCAAAAAATAATTTACCGTATGTCTTACATCATCTATATAAATCATATCTCTCGAAGGTGTAATGATATTATATTCTTTTTCCCAGTTTTCGCTAAGTTCGTAAGGATAGTATAGGGCCTCTATGGCTGCTTTTCTTATGGGCTCTTCATCGTGATAGGTAAAAAAATGAAGATCCGGGTATTGTAAACTTTTATCGTAATATGTATAATATGCTTTGTATAATTTTTGCCATTGAGAGTGTACAAAATCGGCATCGCCAATTTTGTATCGTATAAATTCCGACACACTAAGTTGTTCATCAAAAGGTTTGTTGCCATATTCTAAGAGTACACGCAGAAGACCTTTTTCTTGCAGAAAGTCGGTAAGCAAGAGTTGATTAGCTTCTTCTTGTTGATGAATAATTTCGGGTTGTGCTTGTTGTTCTAAAGATGTGGCATCGTCTTTGAGTTGATAATTTTGTTTGACTACCTGCTCACGTATTTTTTTGTTGACAAGCGATACCAAACCAGCTTCGTCTATATGCAACAAATGAGCGCATCGGCGTATATAATCTTGTTGTTTAGTAAAATCTTCGAGTCTATTTATTTTAGAGAGTGTGTCGGCAATTTCATTAATGAGTTGCGATTTTTTTACAGCATCATCTTGAGCATCTTTGAGCGATACCTCTAATTTAAATAGAATAATATCTTTTTTGTTTTCTGCTACATAGTTTGTGAAGCCATCGGCACCATTGGCTTTGATAAAAGAATCGGGGTCGTGGTCTTGTGGTAATAAAACCACTTGTACTTGCATACCCTGTTCTATAGCCATATCCAATCCTCTTAGTGCCGCTTTGATGCCAGCAGCATCGCCATCGTACAATATGGTTAAAACCTTAGTATATCTTTTGATGAGTCTAAGCTGATCTTCCGTAAGCGATGTGCCACTGCTGGCTACTACATTTTCTACTCCAGCTTGATGCAATGAAATCACATCGGTATAACCCTCTACCAAAAAGCATTCATCCAGTTTGCTGATAGCTTGACGAGCAAAATATATTCCATAAAGCGTTTTGCTTTTATGATACAATTCATTTTCGGGCGTATTAATATATTTAGGTGCTTTTTCGCTCGTTTTTAATATACGCGCTCCAAAACCAAGCACTTTGCCACTTTGATTATGAATCGGAAATATAACCCGACCGCTATACAAGGCTTGTACATGTTGATTTCTATTGCTTACTAAACCCGCTTTTTGTAAAAGGTCTACTTGATATCCTTTTGTTTGTGCCAGTGCAGGAAAATGATTTTTATCTTCGGGGCAATAGCCCAATTGAAACTTTTGTATGGTTTCTAATCTAAAACCTCGTTCTTCAAAATAGCTTTTACCTATGAGTTTGCCTTCTTCGCTTTCTAAAAGTTGCTCATGAAAATAGGTGCTTGCAAATTGATTGACAATGCGAAGACTTTCTTCAACTTGCATTTGCTCTTTGACCTCGTCAGTCACATGTGTTTCCTCTATTTCTATATGGTAGCGCTTGGCAAGCCAAGTAATTGCTTCAGGATAGCTAAGTTTTTCATGTTCTTGCAAAAATGTAATTACATTGCCTGCTCTTCCACACCCAAAACATTTATAAATACTTTTGGAAGGAGATACAGTAAAGGAGGGGGTTTTTTCGTTGTGAAATGGACAATTGCCCAAATAATTGACACCACGTTTTTTCAATTTAACAAAACTGCCAACTACATCGATAATATCCGATGCATCATTGACTTTTTGTATCGTGTTTTTTGAAATCACCTTGTAAAAGTAATGGCAAATTCAATTATTATTGGCATAGCTATTGATAATATAGAGGCTTTGGTATAAAAAGCCCTGTTTTAATATTTTTTACTGACAAAAAGAACAATGAAAATGGACATAATAAGACAAATTTTCGGAAATGGAGAAGATGATATGGAAATCATGCCAATAGTTCCGCTCAATGAAGATAACCTAAGTGATGAAGAAATAAATGCACTTTCAAAAGAGCTATGCTTACTACCTCTACGAAATATGGTGCTGTTTCCAAATGTAGTAATACCTATAACGGTTTCAAGAGAAAAATCAATAAAGGCTATACAAGAAGCAGAAAAAAATGGTAAATACATTGGAGTTGTTTCGCAGTTGGATACCAAAAACGAAAACCCCAGCATAGGGGATATGTATACCATAGGCACAGCTGCACAAATTATAAAACAACTCAAAATGCCAGATGATAGTCTGACAGTTTTTTTGAGAGGTCGTGTGCGATTTGAAATTCAAGAGTTTATACAAGAAGATCCTTTTTTCAAAGTGCAAGTAAACTACTTGCACGAAGAGGAACCCAAAGTAAATAAAGAGTTTAACGCCATGATATCTTCAGTTCGCGATATGGCCGAACAAATCATGAAAAAATCGGGAAGTGTAGCACCAGAGGCTTCTATAGTATTGAAAAATATTGAAAATATTACGTTTTTAAATCACTTTATTGCCAGCAATTTGAATTGTGAAAATAAAGAAAAGCAACTCTTGCTAGAACAAAATGATTTTAAACTCAGAACCGAACATCTACTTAGACTACTTCAGGTAGAACTACAGCATGTAGAGTTAAAAAATAAAATTAATAATAAAACGAAAGGCGAGCTCGATAAGCAGCAGCGAGAGTATTTTTTAAATCAGCAATTAAAAGCTATCAAAGATGAATTGGGTGGCGATAGCAATGATAGGGAAATAAAAGACCTTCAAAAAAGAGCCGAAACAAAAAAGTGGAGCGAAGCAGCCAAAGAAATGTTTCAAAAAGATATAGAAAAATTAGAGCGTATGCACCCTTCTACGCCCGATTATTCTATAGTGTATAATCATGCCGACTTGCTGTTAGACCTACCTTGGGACGAATACACACAAGATATATACGACATAAAAAAAGCTCGCCATATACTTGATGATGACCACTATGGCATGGACAAAATTAAAGATCGTATATTGGAGTATTTAGCCGTGCTAAAATTAAAAGGCGATATGAAATCGCCTATACTTTGTTTTATAGGCCCTCCTGGTATTGGAAAAACAAGTTTGGGTAAGTCTATAGCTAATGCCATAGGCCGAAAATATGTTCGATTTAGTTTAGGCGGTTTACACGATGAGAGCGAATTGCGTGGACATAGAAAAACATATATCGGTGCTATGCCAGGTCGAGTAATATTGGCACTGAGAAAAGTAAAATCAAGCAATCCAGTTTTTATATTAGACGAAATAGATAAAATAGGTAGAGACTTTAGAGGCGATCCAAGTAGTGCACTTTTAGAAATTTTAGACCCAGAACAAAACCATACATTCTACGACAACTATCTTGAACTAGAATACGATTTGAGCAAAGTATTATTTATAGCTACAGCCAATAATATCAACGAAATTCAGCCTGCCCTTCGTGACCGATTAGAAATTATTAATTTGAGTGGATACGCTGTAGAAGAAAAAGTGGAAATTGCCAAAAAACATTTATTGCCAAAACAAAAAGATGCACACGGACTCAAAAAGTATAGTATCAAAATGCCCAATGCTTCTTTTAATAAACTCATACAAGAATATACACGCGAGAGTGGTGTGAGAGAACTAGATAGGCAATTAGCCTCCATCATGCGAAATATTGCAATGCAGGCAGCATTAGATGATAGCTTAAAAAACTTTGAAGTAACAGAAGATGTGGTTGAAAACGTACTCGGAAAACCAAAGTATTCTAACGAAATATTTAAAAAAATAAATCAACCAGGTGTGGCTATAGGATTGGCTTGGACCTATGTGGGTGGAGAAATGTTGTTTATTGAGGCAAGCCTAAGTAAGGGAAAAGGGGGATTAACACTTACTGGTAATTTGGGAAATGTAATGAAAGAAAGTGCAAGCACTGCATTAAGTTTTATACAAGCCCACACAGAAGAATTTAATATAGACCCAAGCATATTTGAAACAACCAATATACACATACACGTTCCAGAAGGTGCCGTGCCAAAAGATGGGCCAAGTGCTGGCATTACCATGCTAACGGCCATGCTTAGTGCACTTACACATACTCGAGTAAAAAATAATTTAGCTATGACAGGCGAAATCACACTACGAGGACAAGTACTTCCAGTAGGTGGTATTAAAGAAAAAATATTGGCTGCCAAACGTAGTGGTATGAAAGAAATCATTCTGTGTACACAAAATGAAAAAGATGTTTTGGGTATTACTCCTTCGTATATCAAAGGATTAAAGTTTCATTTTGTAGATACCATGCAAGAAGTCATTGAGCTTGCTTTGGTAAAATAGATAGTATCTTTGTCATAGAAGTTGTATCAAACTAATATGACGTATATTCAAACACCAGCGCTCAAATATAAGCCACAAGCTATAGCAGAAGATGTGCAAGATCAGGTTGCTGTTGAAGAAGTATTGAATATAGCAGTTAATCATGTTCCATACACCATGACTATGCGTACGCCAGGTAGTGAAGAGGCTCTGGTACGAGGAATATTGTTGAGTGAAGATGTATATACTAATTGGGAAGAAAATCCAATCATTCAAATTGTTGAAAAAAATAACAAAGGCTATATAACCCATGTCAATGCCTTGATAAAAGAAGATAAAATAAGTGATGGTATTCATACCAAGCGAAACCTTGTATCAGTTAGCAGTTGTGGTATGTGTGGCAAAGAATCGTTTAGTACAGAAACCCCAATGGAGCCCTTAAACATACTCGATAAAGTGCAATCGCAAGCCATTGAATTGGCTTTTGAAAAAATGAAGCAACATCAGGTATTATTTGAAGCTACGGGAGGTACTCATGCAGCAGCAATTTTTGATAAAAATTTAAAACTGTTGGGCGTAGAAGAAGACATTGGAAGACATAATGCTGTAGACAAAATAATTGGATTATTGCTTAATCAGCATAGCTTAAATCAGTCGTTGATGTTGTTAGTAAGCGGTCGTTTGTCGTATGAAATTGTGAGTAAATGTTATAGAGCTCAAATTCCTATTTTGGCATCTGTTTCTGCACCATCTTCTATGGCTATAGAATATGCACAAAAAGCTGGAATTAGTTTGCTAGCGTTTTGCAGAAAAAATCAATGTACAGTTTATACGCACACTGCAAGAATATACTAAGGCGTAATGCTTGATATAAAAAATTGATTATTGTTGTCCCAAAGTAGGAAATCAAAAATATCGACAAAGCCATCTCCATTGATGTCTGCATTATAATATCCAGAACTGAAATTTTGATTTTCGATATCCCAATCTAAAAAGTCAAAAATATCAATGAAATTATCATTATTGACATCGCCATTGTAAAGCGAAAAAATGCCTTCATTAAAAATATCTATTTGGTTGTCACCATACGCTTTAGTAGCCGCAGTAGAAAAATTATAAGAAGTGTTTGTCGTCAATAATACGGGATTTGCACTCCAAGTTTCAATCGTATTTCTGTGTTTTAATACTATATAATACGATTGATTATTGGTAGCTGCAGGAAACGTAAAACTTGCACTTCCATTAGAAGCTAACATTGCTTTTTGAGAAAATAAGGTAGCATGTGGCGCAACTGTACTTCTCAGCTCTACCGTCAAAGAATCACAATTTGAACTGGTGCCAGATGCCACACCTTGATTTAATAGAACATTAGACAAGGTACTTGCGCCTTGATAATAACCTTGAATAAAACAGGTTACATGTAGTTGAGTAGTTTGAGGTAGCAATGCTAAGTCGGTGTGTTTGGTTACATAAGATCCCGATACGTTGCTAACCTGAGTTGAGGTATTAGACGCAGCTGCTGAAGGGTCAAAATCGGCAGTGCCAGTAAAACGACCACTCGTATAATAGTATCCACCACTATTTAATACTATTCTTCGACCAAAATCTACACCTGTACCACCCATGTGAATAGCCCATAGATAGTTTCCATTAGCATCATATTTTGCAAAGTAGGCATCAATGCTTCCATAAGAAGTAAGATTATTGGTATTGGGTCCTGGGTCGTAATCTACAGTATTTGAAAAACTTCCTGTGATATAATAATTACCTTGTAAATCATATTTAATTTGATTAATAACATCTGAGCTTGTGCCACCTATACGTTGATTGTATAGCACATTACCATTGGGGTCAAAATTTATTAAGTATGTATCGCTTCCTCCATTGGTCGAAATATACTGAGTTGCTGTTCCTGGGTCAATGTCTATAGTACCAGTAAAATTTCCAGCAGCCAAAATATTTCCAAGTGGTGACGCTTCTATACAGAGACCATTGGAAGTATTAAAAGCAGTAATTTTTTTAGCCCAAGCTAAAGTGCCAATATTATTTAATTTTAGAATAAACGCGTTGTTTGAACCATCGGATGTAAGATTGAAAGTTGTAGTAGTAGCAGGGTCAAAATCTGCTGTTGCATTAAAAGAGCCCGTGCAATAAATATTATTAGTATTGTCAAATGTTATATCTGTAACTACATCGTATCCGGTGCCTCCAAAAGTATAAGCTGTAATAAATGTGCCTGTACTTGAAAATTTAGCTATATAGGCATCTTCTACACCAGCAGATGTGCGAGAAAAAGTAGCAGCACTGGGGTCAAAGTCTACAATAGATCTAAAATAGCCAGTTACGTATAACATGTTAGTAGCATCTACTCCAAGACTAAGTCCTTCGTCGTCGCTACTACCACCTATTTTTTGTACCCATTGAAAATCGCCATTGGTGTTTAATTTACAGATATACCCATCCATGCCTCCAGCAGAGGTTAGGTTATAAGTTAAAATAGGGTCAGGGTCAAAATCGCAAGTGCCAAAGAAATTGCCTGTTATATATATATTACCAGTAGCATCTGTGATGGCATCTATAGCATTGTCATCAAAGCTACCACCAAATTTTTTGGCCCATAGTAAATTGCCTAAACTGTTATATTTACAAACAAAAACATCTGGGTATCCATTTAAGGTAGGGCTAAGCGTTACGACGCCAGCATTAGGATCAAAATCGGTCGGTTGAGAAAATGAGCCTATACAAATGACATTGCCACTATTATCTTGAACGATATTGGCACCATCTATTAATGAAGTGGAAGAAGTGCCTTTGGCCCAATTAAAAGTAGGTAATTGCGCTAAAGCTTGCATTTGTATAAGGCAAAGGAATAATAAGGGTATTTTTTGTAGTGTATTCATGTCAGTAGTAAATATATGTACTTAAAAACGTACAAATCTATTTTTTTAAGTAGAATTAAGATGTTAATGCCCATGATATATATCGGATGCCAATTTGGGCAATGTTTTATCAAACTATTTATGCATATATTTTCGTTAATGACTGAGCCGGGATAAATTTAAGCAATACAAGAGGTTTACTCCTTACAGTCTTTTTTTATTTATAACTTGGAATTAATAATTGTTCAAACAGCTATGCGAAAAATCAATAAATTATTGATTATTAATATATTAGCAAAAAAATTATGTAATATACTTTTAAAAAATTATTAATTAATTCTTAAAAGTTTTTGTTATCTTGCAAGTACAAATGTTCACATATTTAAAATACTTTTTGCCTATGGTTAAATAAAAAAACACTCCAGGTGGTGAGTCCTGAAAAAAATCACATCTACTAAATATTAACTTTTAAACAATTTTAAATGAAAAAACAAATTTTAAAAACCCGAACGAAGCTCATCCAAACAATTTCAGTGATGATAGCTTTACTTGCATTAGGTTTTACTAATGCACAGGCTCAAGTAGCCTATTCAAATGATTTTAATGCCAATTCTACAGGCTGGACGGGAAATATTACTCGTACTACTGCTACTTCAGCTTGTGGCTCCGCTTCTATGAGAAGAAATTTATATAGTGGCGCTACTACAGGCAATATGATATCGCCTTCTGTAGGAAATTCTACAGGCGGTATGATGACGTTAAGCTTTGATTATAAAGTGGCCAATTGGAGTGCTAATACAGTAGGTACTCCAAACACTTGGGGCTCTTTTGATGTACAATATGGTGCATCAGCTACAGGTCCTTGGACTACAGTATATACTATAGACCAAACAAATCACGTAGTATCTGGTACATGCTCTACAGTAGTTGTAACCTTTACACCACCTGCAGGTGCTTTATACGTAAAATGGGATGCATTTTGGGTTGCTGGCGATTACTACCTCAACTTTGACAATGTTTCTATAACAGAAACTTTAGCTCCTTGTTCTGGTACCCCAACACCTGGCAATACCATTTCATCAACTGGAGGTGCTTGTGTAGGAGAACCATTTACTCTTTCGTTGCAAAATGCCACGACAGGGTCGGGTGTTACCTATCAATGGGAAAGCGCAGATGATGCTGCCTTTACTACCAATGTACAATCTTTAGGCACAGCGGCTACTCAAACTATTGCCTCTCAAACTTCAGCTTCATACTATAGATGCCATGTAACATGTAGTGGTAATACAGGAACTTCTACAGAAGTTTTAGTAACTCAAAACGCTCCCTCAGGTTGTTACTGTACTCCAACTTTACAAACCACAACATATGGTTGTACAGAAGGAGACGTTATCGCTCAGATTTCGGTATTAGATGGAACAACTAATTTATATACCAATAATTCAGGAACGGGTTGCCCAAGTGGTACAGCTGGTTACTCTGATTATACTGGTCTAGGTTCTGTAGTAAGTATGACTGCAGGAAATACCTATGGATTTGAAGTATATGCTGGTCAATGGGCAGAGCACTATACCGCATGGATAGATTATAATGATGATGGTTTCTTTGATGCTTCGGAAAGAATTGGTTATACAACATCTACAGTATCAGGTTCAGGTTCTGTAGGCGTTTTAGGTGGGCATGCTACCTTCCCAGTTACGTTAAGCTGTTCACCAGCTGCTGGCGAACATAGAATGCGTGTACGTTGTGCATTTGGTCAAACTACTGGTTTAAATATATTGCCATGTGCTATGACTACTGCTAACTATGGTGAAACAGAAGATTATATCGTAACTATTTTGCCAGCTTTATCATGTCCTGCACCTTCAGTACTTGCAAGTTCTAATGTTACTGCAACTTCTGTAGACTTAACATGGAATGCTGGTTGTCTTGAAACGGAATGGATAGTAGAATATGGTGCTATGGGTTATACACTGGTACTGGTACAAGTACACAAGTTAGTACAACACCAGCTACTACATTATCAATGCTACCTTGTGGCGATTTGGATATATATGTAAGAGCATTTTGTGCTGTGGGCGATTCTAGCACTTGGGTAGGACCAGTATCTATCTTTACGACTGCTTGTCCTTGTATGGGAGCTCCAGCTCCAGGTGCTACTTTATCTAAGCACAGCTTTGCCATGCCCAGGTGGAACAACTACAGTATCTGTTGAGTTCCTTCTATAGATGCTGGTATTACTTATCAATGGTATGATGGCAATGGACTAATAGTAGGTGCAGAAAGTGATAGCTATACTACACCAGCTTTAGCTGGTGAAGTAAACGTATTATTGCGAAGTAACATGTACAAATAGTTCTATGACTACGCCAACTACAACTTATACAGTAAGTGTGGCTCCAGCTCCTACTGGAAGCTCTTTGGCTAATCCAATCATGGTTGGTACAGCACCTTGTACTACAGCTCCATATTCTGATGTGCAAACAAACAGTGCTGCCAATTGCTTTTCAAGTACTATGGGCCAAGCATCACCAGAGGTTTACTACCAATTTGATGTAGTAGAAAATAGTATCGTAACTATTAGCCATTGTGCGTCTGGATTTGATACGTATTTGCATTTATTAGATGGTGCTGGAAATACAATAACTTCTAATGATGATAATGGTCCAGTGTGTAATACTAGTAGAAGTTCTATAGTTGAAACATTAGCACCTGGTACTTACTATGCAGTAAGTGAAGGTTATAACACGAATACTGGAGCTATCACTACAGAAATTTCTGCTATTCCGGTGGTTGAAGCTAGTGATGTAAGTGGTTGCCCTGGTTCTATGATTACGTTAGTAGGTACTCCTGCTGGTGGAACATTTAGTGTGGCAAATCCATATACAGGTCCATCTACAACGTATACATATACTTATACTAACATGTCTGGTTGTTCTAATACTTCAGCTGTTGCTGATATTACTACTGCTGCATTAAATCCAGTAACGGGTATCGTAATAAGCAATATTACAGGTACAACTGCAGATATTACATGGGATGTAGTAGCAGGTGCTGCTTGGTATACACTTAGATATAGAGTATTAGGATCTACATCTTGGACATATGTATCTAGCAACACAAATGTAAAAACCTTAACTGGTTTAGCTAAAAATGCCGATTACGAATTAGAAATTCGTACTAATTGCTCTGCTACTTCAGCTGGTGTTTATGGTTCAAACAATACATTTACAACGGCTGCGGGCTGTCCTGATCCTACTAATTTAGCTGTTACAAATCTGGCTACTACTACGGCTACTCTTACATGGGATCCTACTGTAGGCGCATCTTGGTATAATACAAGATACAGACAAGTATTGTCTACAACTTGGATTAATGGTTCTGCTTCTACAAATTCTAAAAATATAGCTGGTTTATTAGCCGGTACAGATTATGAATTCCAAGTATTAGCAAAATGTAATGGTGGTAAAGATGTAAGTGATTGGAGTACTATTGGTACATTCACTACAAGGAACGAGCTGCTAAACTTGCAAATCCAGCTACTAACAGCATGGAAGAGAATTTTGAAAATGCAGTTACTATTTATCCAAACCCAGTTTCTGATATGTTAAACATAGAAATCATAGCTGATGCTTCTCAAAACAATGTAGTAAAACTATATGATATGAGCGGACGTATGATTAAAGAAATGCATGTGCAATCAGATATGGGAATAAACACTGTTCAATTATCAATGAACGAGTTTACAACTGGAATCTATACTTTACAAGTATATGCTAATGAAAAATTAGTTTCTACTTCTAAAGTGACTAAAAAATAAGTTTATAACTTGATTTTTTATAGTGTACGAGGCGGCCAAAGGCCGCCTCGTACTTTTTTGTATAAACCATAGAAGTTTATCCCGATATAGAAAATTACCTTAAAGGTTTACCAGAGTGTAATACTGATTATACTACTGTAACAGACCGTCTGAACATTAGCAATTCAGCATAAACCACTCTAAAATGTGGTCTTAAAACCAATTTAAGATTAGTATAATACCAAAGAGATTTTTGTCGAAGACAAATATTACTGTGGTAAATGCCAATTGGATAGCTGTTTTCCGATTAATTGTGATTACAGATATTACATCAGTATATTGATTAATTTGGGTTTATATTTGCTACAAGATTCCACCATGATTATCATTCCACAACAAACACCAACTGCCAAATTGCATCAATATCTTTTAGGTGCAATTTCTCCCAGACCCATTTGTTTTGCAAGTACAATTGATGAAAACGGAAACCCCAATTTATCGCCTTTTAGCTTTTTTAATGTATTTGGAAGCAATCCAGTTACTCTTATATTTTCTCCTGCAAGAAAAGTTAGAGATAATAGCTTAAAACATACCTTAGAAAATTGCATGCAACAAAAAGAAGTAGTAATAAGCGTGGTCAATTATGCTATGGTGCAGCAGATGAGTTTAGCTAGTTGCGAATACCCTAAAGGTGTTTCTGAATTTGAGAAAGCAGGTTTTACACCGCAAAAAGCACAATCTGTAAAACCTTTTTTGGTTGCAGAAAGCCCAGTAAATATGGAGTGTAGGGTGAGAGAAATAATAGAAACTGGGCAAGAAGGCGGTGCTGGCAATCTTATTATTTGCGATGTCTTGATGATGCATGTCAAAGACGAAATTTTAAATAATGAAAATCAAATAGACCCTCATAAGATAGACTTAGTAGCTCGTATGGGAGGCGATTATTACTGTAGAGCTAGTGGTGATGCAGTTTTTGTAGTACCCAAACCCAATATGCAGTTAGGTATCGGCATAGATGCCCTACCAGGCTATATTAGAAATAGCAAAGTGTTGTCAGGTAACGATTTAGGTATGTTAGCCAATATCTCTGCTATTCCTTCTATAGACCCTAATTTCATTATTCAACCTCACACTGATTACGAGATGGAAGCAAAAAAGTGTTTATCTAAAAATCAAGTAGAGCACGCTTGGCAGTTTTTATTAAATTTTAAAAAATAAATATATATAATGGGAACATTAACAAAAGAATACATTGACAATCATAGCCATAGTATTCACAACTATGAATCTTTTGGAAGACTTCTTGTCGATTTGATTTTAAAAGAAACTTCAAATCAAGTACCTCCAGAAGGGCTTGATAAAGTAGCTTTTAACATGGATGTCGAGGTGACACCTTTTCCTGGAAATGATTGTATAAAAATTTGCCTAAAAATCGGAGATGGTAATTGGTGGTGTATAAATCAGGCAAATGACAACCTGGAAGAACAAAAATAATACGTATGAATAAAATAAATATATAAAAGTATCCAACCAAAACAATGTATATTAGCGTCTTGGATATATACACAAGATTAATTACCATTAACTCTAAATAAGAAATGAAGAAAATTCTCTTTTTTTTACTTTTATTATGCTCTTTTTTAGTATCAAATAAAATTCAAGCAGCTCATATTGCAGCAGGAGATATTTATTATGAATACATTTCACCATTAAAGTATAGAGTACACTTAATTCTTTATCAAGATTGTGGACCTACTTCCTCTTTATTGTTAGGTGGAACTGAATTAGTACAAGTTTCTTCTGCATCTTGTGGCTACAATATTAATCTTATAGTAGACACAACTGGATATGGCCCTGTTGATACGTTGAGCTCTTTATGTGACAATGTGCAAAATTGGTGCAAGAATCCAAATAGTATATTTCCAGCATATGAAAAATGGCATTATTCTGATACTATAACATTACCCCAAGCTTGTACAGATTGGGAATTTACTTATACTACTTGCTGTAGAAATAATGCTGTTGCCAATATTGCAACGGCTTCTTCTCAAGGAATTTGTATTAAAGCAGGATTAAATAATGTTGCTAGACCAACCAATTCTTCTCCTGTGCTTACAGTTGATCCAATTCCTTACGTGTGTGTCAATCAAATAAACACATACCTAAACGGACCTATAGACCCTGATCTTGATTCTTTAGTATTTACCAATATTGTTCCTAAAGGAACTACATGTAATAATTTAACGTATGCAGGAACCAATACTTTGATAAATCCATTGCCTGTGACACCAGTTGGACCAACAGGTTATGTTGTAGACCCTAGTACCGGAACTGTAATATACACCCCAACTGCTCAAGGTGTTTATGTATTGGCCTTTCAGGCTACAGACTACGACAAAGTTACGGGTGAAATTGTAGGATATAGTCAGCGAGATGTACAGTTGAATGTATTAGCATGTAATGCAGCCCCGCCACAAATAACTTCAATTAGTAACAACCCTATTCAAAATCTTTGCCCTACCTCCATATTATTAGGAACTACACCAACGGTTACTATTGGTGTATGTCCAGGTTCACAAGTATGTTTTGATGTAGAAGCTACGAGTACATCAGTATCAAATAATGTAAAAACATATGCAAATAATGCTTCTTCTTGTCCTGGTTCAACATACACGTCAAACCCTGTAGCTGGTGGCAATCCTGTAACTGGTTCTTTTTCATGGGTACCAACTGGTGCTGATATTGGCGACCACACGCTAATTATGACCTTTGCAGATTCTACATGTAATGCTGGGCAACCTATTGTATTGAAATCTTATCAAGTAGTATTAATAAAAGTATATCCAGGCGTAGATGCAGGTCCGGATTTAACAACATGTGCCAATGCCGATTCCGTACAAATGTTTGCTACTGGCCCAAGTAATATTACGCAATGGACTTGGACAGATATAGGTGGCGGTCCTGCAGTAGGCTTATCGGATCCAAACATTCATAATCCAATGGCTTTTCCGCCAACAACAACAACGTATGTTTTAAATACCAATGCACAAACTGCGTGTAAAAGTAAGGATACTATAACTGTAAATATCTTACCAGGTATTACAGTAAGTGCTGGACCTGATATTACAATCTGCGCCAACGATCAGGCTAATATTTTGGCAACGGTTTCTGTACCACAAACTAATCCTACGATTTCTTGGTCACCAACAGCCGATTTAAATAATCCCACTATCTTAAACCCTGTTGCGTCGCCTTTGGCTACTGAAAATTATACGTTGACTTATGTAGATGATGATGGTTGCATATATTCAGATGTAATGAAAGTAGATGTAAATGGAGCACGACCAGTTTTAAATGCAATGTCCTCTGAAAATAATGTATGCCCAGGATATCCATTCCAACTGTTTTCTAATGCTGCTTCAATGCCATGTGGATTATCCGTATTCCAATGTACAGGACCTGTGTCTAATCTTACAGTTGCCACTGGAAATATTCCACAAAATCAGGCCTCGCCTTATTATTCTCATACATCTGCCGATGGTGTTCATTTTCAAATGCTTTTTACAGCTGTTGAGCTTAGAGAAGTTGGTATCAAGCCTGGTAATATAAATAGTTTAGCTTGGAATGTTACAAGTAAACAAAGTGATACACTTAGAAATTTTAAAATTAGTATGGGTTGTACTTCGCAAACTGATTACTCTAATAATTCATATGTTGGAAACACATCAGTTGTTTTAGATACTATTAAATACTATTCAAGTTTTGGCTGGAACGTACACCAATTAGAGAAAAAATATTTCTGGGATGGATTATCTAACCTTGTTGTGGATGTTTGTTTTACCTATACTGGAAACACAACACTTAATGACTTTGTACAATCATCAAATACATTAGCAACTTCCACACTTATGTCTACTCAAACGGCAACTACTATTGCAGATCCATGTAATTTAGCAGCTTTGCCATTAGCTTATTCTATTCGTCCTAACACGCGATTTAATGTTTGCGAAACGGGTGACTTTAACTATAGCTGGCAACCAAGTGGAACTTTAGATAATAGTTTAGCTCAAGACCCGTATTCTTCTGGTGTATACAGCACAACTGATTTTACAGTTACTGTTGTTTCTTCATCAAATCCTAACTGTACTTCTACCGATGTTGTTCAAGTAGCTGTCGATAATTCGAATGCTGTTACTGCTACTGCTTCTCCTGCTGTACTTTGCGAACCAGGTTTTGTAACTCTTACTGGAACTCCTGTAGGTCCATTGCCTGTGTATGAATGTGGCGAAGAAAATGTTCCATGTCAATCTCCATATAGCCCTCTTACAGTAGGTACAGGAGCCGTGTTAGGTAGTCCATTCTTAACTCCATTTACACCAGTGGGCGCACCTGGAGCTAAAACACAAATGATATATACTGTAGCACAACTTAACGCGCTTGGTATAACAAAAGGTAATATTGAGTCACTGTCATTCAATATTTCAAATAAAACAAGTACTGCTGGTCACAATATGATGATTAAGATGGGATGTACACCACTAAACACATTTACCAACGCATTTATTCCATCTAGCCAGTTAAAAACGGTTTATCAAAATGCTAATTACAATACGGTATTAGGTCCTAATTTATTTATGTTAAACTCACCTTTCCTTTGGGATGGCGTGAACAATGTGGTTGTTGAAGTTTGTTACTTTAACGGAACTGGTAACTCAATTGGAACTGGAGATGAAGTAGTATATACGCCTTCTACTGTAGGTACTACACCGTATTATTCTCAAAATTCTACTGTTGGTGGTTGCGAAATTCCCGATGTAGGTGGTCTTTCTGCACCAGTAGCTTCTGCTGCTTTACCAGATATCACTTTCGGAATTTGTCAGGTAACAGATAAGCCTTGGCCTTTCAAATGGGAGCCAGGTACTTTTGTATACGACTCTACAGCCGGTGTTACTACTGCATATGTGAATAGCACAGCAACATTCCATGTATTTACTAAAGGTGGAAATAAATGTGTTGTTGAAGATTCAGTAACAATTACTATTTCAGTACATGATATTAAAGTTACTCCAGTAGATACAACTATATGTGAAGGAGATTCTTACAAGGCCTTTGCATATGGAAGTGGTAATGCCCCTTCATCTACCCTACAATGGTTTGATAAGTTTGGAGGTAGTGCTGGATTAAGTTGTGTAAACTGCACATCACCTACTATAACACCACCTAATCCTTCTTATAATGTATATTATTGCGTACGTACAGATTCATATGGTTGTTTGGATACAGCGGTATCTTATGTAAACGTATTGCCTAAACCGACTATCAATATATTAAATGGTGATAGTATTATTATCAAATATCAACAAGAAGTAAATTTGATAGCTACAGGTGGATATATATACAACTGGACTCCAGTGTGGGGAACTAGCAATCCTAATATACCAAATATGATAGTTTCTCCTGCGGAACCTACCTTGTATACTGTATATGGATTTAACGAAGATGGATGTAGAAATTCAGATAGTATTTATGTTAATATTGACTACTTAGATAATCTATTTGTACCTAATGCCTTCTCTCCAAATGGTGACGGAAACAACGATATTTTTAAAGTTGCTAATTTGACATTCCAAAATATACAAGAATTCAAAGTATTAAATAGATGGGGGCAAGAGATGTACTCTTCTTCAGATAATAAAGGTTGGGATGGTCGCTTTAAAGGCAAGCCACAAGATCCTGGTACATATTTCTACTTAATTCGTGTAGCTTATCCAGATGGATCTACAAAAATGTTCAAAGGAGATGTTACTTTACTTAGATAGAAAAAAAACTTGAATAAAAAAAAGAGGTTGTAAGTCATTACAACCTCTTTTTTTTACATTTGCTGTATATGAATATTGGAATTATAGGTTGTGGCACTATGGGCATAGGTATAGCTCAAATTGCTTCAACTTTTTTACATAACGTAGTTGTTGTAGATAAAAGTGAAGAGGCACTCCTAGTAGCTAAAAAAAACCTCGTAGCTACATTGCATAAATTGGTTGAAAAAGCTAAGCTAACTCAAGAAGATGCTACTAATATATTAAATCGTATTTCTTGGACACAAGACATCAATGAACTTGCTACATCGTCTTTAATTATAGAAGCGATAATTGAAAATTTAGAAATAAAGCAATCCTTGTTTTCCTCTATAGAGAAAGTGGTTTCCGATGAATGTATTTTAGCAAGCAATACATCATCTTTGTCGATTACTTCAATTGCAGCATCGTGTAAAAAAGCTGAGCGTGTATTGGGAATTCATTTTTTTAATCCAGCACCACTCATGCAGTTGGTAGAAATAATACCAGCTATACAAACTTCTGAAGAGGTAGTTCAAAAAGCAAAACAAATTATAGATAGCTGGAATAAAAAAACAGTTATTGCAAAAGATACACCTGGATTTATAGTCAATAGAATAGCCAGACCGTTTTATAGTGAAGCTATACGTATTTATGAAGAGGGAATAGCAACAATTCCTATTATAGATATGGCTATGAAAAGTGTGGGATTTAAAATGGGCCCCTTTGAATTGATGGATTTAATAGGCCATGATGTAAATTATGCTGTTACAGAGTCTGTATGGCGAGCTTTTTATTTTGATACAAAATATACACCTTCATACACCCAAAAAAGATTAGTAGAAGCAAATTGGCTTGGAAGAAAAACAGGTAGAGGCTTTTATCAATATCCATCAACAACAGAAACAAGTATAGAAATAAAAGACGAATTGCAAAGCAACATAATAGAACGTATTCTTGTTATGCTTATTCACGAAGCTGCACACGCTGTTTATATGCAAGTTGCTTCGGCACATGATATTGAAATTGCTATGACTAAGGGTGTGAATTATCCCAAAGGATTGCTTGCATGGGCAGATGAAATAGGCATAGCTCAGTGTGTGAAGAAATTAGATGAGCTTTATCATCTATACCATGAGGAGCGCTATCGCTGCACTCCATTATTACGAAAAATGGCAGATGCCAACTTAAAATTTTTTTAAAATGTTTTACGAATATAAAGGTATCAAACCCATAGTGCACCCTTCGGCATTTGTACATTCTTTAGCAAGTGTAACTGGACATGTCATAATCGGTAAAGATGTATATATAGGACCTGGAGCTGCTATACGAGGAGATTTTGGAAAAATTATTATAGAAGATGGATGTAATGTTCAGGAAAACTGTACGATACATATGTTTCCTGGCATCACGGTGCTTCTACAAGAAAATGCACATATCGGACATGGTGCTATCATACACGGTGCTAACATAGGCAAAAATTGTTTGATAGGCATGAATGCAGTTATTATGGATGATGTAGAAATAGGTGATGAATGTATAATTGGCGCGTTAAGTTTTGTAAAAGCAAAAGAAAAAATTCCAACAAGAAGTTTGGTGGCTGGCAATCCAGCAAAAATTATTAAAGAGGTGAGTGATGATATGATAAAATGGAAAACTGAAGGCACAAAAGTATATCAGCAATTAGCTAGAGATGCTCACAACGAACTGATACCTTGCGAACCACTACGAGAATATATAGAACAACAATTTCCTAGGAACTTAAATTATAAAATATGGAAAGAAACAAAATAGATTTTTTGCAGAGTGAATATAGCACGTTATTGCAAAAATTAGATGAACATACAAAACCACTTTTTGGCAAAATGAATGTTTTGCAAATGATAGAACACATGAGCGATGCATTTAGACAGGCTTCTGGATTGATACCCCAAGAAGCATTACATAACGAAGCCATCACACAAAAAATGTATCAGTTTATGATGAGTGATAAACCATTTAAAGATAATACACCTAACCCCAATTTGCCCGAAGAGCCACTGGCAGTAAAAAGTGCCTCAAAAGAAGAAGCTATACATACACTACAAAAGGATATTCAATTTTTTATAAATACTTTTAAAGAGGATAAAGACAAGCGTATTCTAAATCCTTTTTTTGGCAATCTTAATCAAGAAGAATGGATACACTTATTGCATAAGCATGCTTGGCATCATTTACGACAGTTTAATATCAACCCATAGGCTATGCATGAAAAAATAAAAACAGCTTTTGCCATAATTTTAGGTATTGTAATAGCCATGATGTGTATAGCTTTATTTGACAAAGTAAATCAACATTATTTTCCCTCAAACAAATTAAACCCCACACTAAAAGAACTCATAGACGATATACAAAACTTGCCCACCAAAGCCTATTGGCTCATGTTTGCAGGCTATATGTTTAGTACTTTTTTTGGAGCCTACGCAGCATCGCGAGTAGCTCCACAAGTTTATAAAAAACTATCGGCATTTGCCATAGGTTTTTTTCTTTTGATAGGTGGTATCGTATATTTTATTTCAATACCACAACCAGCATGGTATAGTATATTGACGAGTATAGGCTTTTTAGTAATGCCCTATTTTGCTTTCAAGGCACAGCGATAAAATTGATGTTTTTTACTACTTTGATTTAAGAAAATTAGTTTTTACATTTGAGTAAAATACAAAAACATGAATTCAAAAACTAAACTTTACACCTCTTACATTTTACAAGGCTTATTAGCTTTATTATTTCTATCTGGCGCTATAAACAACATATTGCAAACAGAATCTGCTATAAAAGGCGCAGAAGGCGTAGGTTATCCTGCATCTTCTGTTTTATATCTTGGTATTATACTTTTGGTATCAACAATTTTGTATATCATACCTCGTACTATGGTTATGGGTGCTATACTTTTAACAGCTTGGCTTGGCGGAGCGGTAGCTACCCACTTTATACATCAAGATGCACTACTTTTTAAATGCTTGCCAGTGGTATTTGGTGTTTTAATGTGGTTTAGTGTATGGCTTCGCAATGAGAAGTTGCAAGAAGCTATATCATAGTAAGCTAAAAAAGGTAGAAATATTTATAAAACAAAAAGTCACATTTTAATAGTTTGCACAAGATGCGCTAAGACGTAAGCAGAAAGGTTTTATAAATAACAGCAACCTAAAAAAAATATAGAATATGCAATGCTACTTCGGATTACAATCTTTACAGATAGATAAAAAACTACATTTTTTTGTGTCCAATAAAGATTCATTCATATTTTCTTTAAAATCAGACTAATAAAAAAAGAACAGAACAATTTTCAATTCTTTAATTGACATTAACTACATTGTCTAGTACTATATACTTTTTATAAAAATTTAGTCTGCACACAAATCTTATTAGTATAATTTATTAAAAAAAATATAATCATATAAACTATGAATTCAAAGACGAAGTACAAATTTCTTAATATAGCTATACAAGTAGTTCTTTGTCTATGTATTAGTATACTGTCTTGGTCGCAGACCTATACAGATAGTTTGCAACGCCACAGAGCTAAATATATCTTAGAGTTTCTGAGCGATAGCCATAGTCCACTCACAAAAGAAGATACTACTTTTTTGCGCTTTTATCCTATACAAGAAGAATACCGAGTATTGGCCAGGTTTGATTATATTACAGATACAGTGGGTTTTGATATGCAAACACATAATGGCCTACTAAAACACTATGTGGTATATGGTAAATTGAATTTTCAGTTACAAGGAATATCGCATCAGCTATTTGTATATCAAAGTGTAAAACTAAGGCAACAAAAAAAGTATCGTCATTATCTATTTATTCCATTTACCGATGAAACAAACTATAAAAACACTTTTGGAGGAGGTCGATATATAGACTGTAGTATTAAAGATATTAAAGGTGGCTATATTTTGTTAGATTTTAATAAGGCATACAATCCGTATTGTGCTTATAAGGAAGGATATGCTTGTCCTATACCACCACGCGAAAACGATTTGAAAATAGCAATAGAGGCAGGTGAAAAATTATTTGAGAAACCAGAATAATTAGAATTAATATACAGGGTCTGAATATCTTTTGGCTAAAACACAGCCTAATGCTTAGTACATTTGTGACTATATTTTTCTTTAAACTATGACAGAAGATAATACGCAAGGAAGTCCGGAATATAATAAGAGCCATGTAAATGAAATGTACAAAAACTGGTTTTTAGATTATGCCAGTTATGTTATTTTAGAACGCGCAGTGCCTGATGCCGATGACGGTTTGAAACCAGTGCAAAGAAGAATATTACATGCGCTTAAAGAAATGGACGATGGTAGATTTAATAAAGTTGCCAATGTCATTGGGCAAACAATGCAATATCATCCGCATGGAGATGCCAGCATTAGCGAAGCTATTATCAATATTGGACAAAAAGATTTATTGCTAGATACACAGGGAAATTGGGGTGATATACGAACTGGTGATAGTGCTGCAGCACCTCGTTATATAGAAACACGATTATCCAAATTTGCGTTGGATGTAGCATTTAATAATAAAATTACAGAATGGCAACTAAGCTATGATGGTCGAAAAAAAGAACCCATACAATTGCCTATGAAGTTTCCTTTGCTATTGGCACAAGGAGCTGAAGGCATAGCTGTAGGTTTGTCTACTAAAATTCTTCCACACAATTTTTGCGAACTCATAGAAGCTTCAATAAAATATTTAAAAAAGAAAAAGTTTGAGCTGTTTCCTGATTTTCTTACTGGTGGCATGATAGATGTTACAAACTATATGGATGGCAAGCGAGGTGGAAAAGTAAGAGTACGATGTGCAATAGATAAAGTAGATAATAAAACGATTGCTATTCGTAATGTACCTTTTGGAATCACGGTGCCAGCTCTAATAGAAAATATAGTAAAGGCTAATGATAACGGAAAAATAAAAATTAAAAAAGTAACAGATAATACAGCAGCCAATGTAGAAATAGAAATTCAATTGGCTACTGGCGTCACCGCCGATCAAACTATCGATGCCTTGTATGCCTTTACCAATTGCGAGGTGTCTATATCGCCTAATATCTGCGTAATAGTTGAAGATAAGCCACAGTTTATCAGCGCTACAGAATTATTAAAAATCTCTACCGATAAAACAAGTGAGCTATTAGATAAAGAGCTGCGATTGAAACTAAGAGAGCTCGAAGATGATTGGCATTATAGTTCTTTAGAAAAAATATTTATAGAAAAAAGAATTTATCGTGATATTGAAGAAGAAGAAACATGGGAAGGTGTTATACAAGCAATAGATAGAGGATTGAAACCCTATAAAAAATTATTTAAACGCGAAATTACGGAAGAAGACATTGTACGCTTAACCGAAATAAAGATTAAACGAATTTCAAAATTTGATGCCTTTAAAGCAGATGAGCATATCAAAGGTGTTGAAGAGGCCATAAAAGAAATACAACATCATATTGATCATCTTGTAGAGTTTGCTATACAGTATTTTGAAAACTTATTAAAAAAATATGGTAAAGGCAAAGAACGCAAAACCGAGATAAAAATATTTGATACTATACAAGCTACTGAAATTGCTATAGCAAATACCAAATTGTATATCAATAAAGAAGAAGGTTTTATAGGCACTTCACTCAAAAAAGATGAGTTTCTATGTGAGTGTGCCGATGTAGATTCCATTATAGCCTTTACCAAAGAAGGCAAAATGAAAGTAATTAAAGTAGCCGATAAGACTTTTATAGGAAAAGGCATTTTGCATGCCGAAGTATTTAAGAAAAACGATGAACGCACTATATATAACATGATATATATGGATGGTAAATCGGGTGTAAGCTACGCCAAGCGTTTTAACGTGACAGGCGTAACGCGCGATAAGGAATACGACCTAACGAAAGGCACGCCAAAAAGCAAAGTATTGTATTTTACCTCCAATCCTAATGGTGAAAGCGAAATAGTGAGTATCTCTTTGAGCGCAGCTTGTAAGGCTAAAATAAAAAATTTCACGTTCGATTTTGAAGAATTAGCTATCAAGGGTAGAAGCAGCATGGGAAATCAAGTGACAAAATATCCAGTGAAAAATATTAAGCTAAAACAAAAAGGCACTTCGAGTTTGGGTGGAAAAAAAGTTTGGTACGATGATGTAGTCGGAAGACTTAATTTAGAAGAGCGTGGTATTTATTTAGGAAGTTTTGGCGAAGAAGATAAAATATTAAGTGTGTATTCGGATGGCTACTACACCTTATGCAATACAGACCTTTCCAATCGCTTTGACAATGACAAAGTAATACTTATACAAAAGTTTAATCCCAAAGGTATTTTGACAGCTGTTTACTTTGATAGTGAAAAGAAGCAATACAATGTAAAACGCTTTCTGATTGAAACGCTAACCTTAAATAGCAATTTCCAATTTATTAAAGAAGGTGAGGGCAACTATGTAGAATGGATTACTACACACCCTGAACCTATAGTGAAAATTAAAAAAGGCAAAAAGAAATTTTTGCCCAGCGAAGAAACAATCAATTTAAAGCAATTTGTTGATGTAATGGGTTGGAAAGCCATAGGTAGTAAGCTCTGCGAAAAAGATTTGTTGGAGATTGATTTGATAAATGATCTCGATGACACAGATACTACACAAGGGGAGCTTTTTTAATACATCAAATGCAAGTAACTCAATACATTCAAGTTGCTTCTATAGTATAAACTTGGGTTTAGTAACATACACTTTTTACTGATGTATAAATAACTATGTAAATCAAGTTATAAAGTGTTTAATGAATTGTAAGTAAACAAAATTATACATCAGCATAACCGAACTCAAACCCCAATAATTTCAATTCTTCCCAAAAGCTAGGAAATGATTTGTTGACACAATGAGGGTTTTCTATTTCTACTCGTTTTAGTATTATAGCAAGCATGCTCATAGCCATAGCTATTCTATGGTCGTTGTGGCTACATAAAGTAGGACAAACTTCTTTATCAATATTATGTTGAACAATGTGCAATACATCATCTTTATACTGAAGCACGATGCCTATTTTTTTTAATTGCCTTTGTAATGCTTCTATCCGATTGCTTTCTTTATACTGTAAATGATGTAAACCTGAAAACGATATTTGAGGATAAGCTATAGCGCAAGCAACAATAAATGGAATGGCCAAATCAGGGTATTCTTTCAATGAAATACAAGCCGATTGTATTGAAGATGGTGCTACCTTTTTTGTTAATCTTATGCCGTTTTTTTCTGTGCTTGTTTGAATCCCAAAGTTTTCTGCCAGCACAACGATTTGTTTATCACCTTGGTAACTGTCTATATTAAGATTTTCAATAAAAAGGCTGCACTGCGGCACAAGCATAGCCATTGCATAAAAAAAACAAGCACTGCTCCAATCGCCTTCTATGGGTTGTATATCCGCATGGGTGTCTTGTTTTCCTATTTGTATGATATTATTTTCAAAGGTAGATGCTATACCTTGTTTTTTTAATACGTTTAAACTCATCATAATATAGCTAGCCGATACCATAGTGCCCATGAGTTGAATACGTAAGCCATTTTCTAACAAAGGCGCTATCATGCATAGAGCAGATAGATACTGACTCGATATATTGGCAGCTATTTCTATTGAGCCGCCTATTAATTTTTTTCCACTTATACGTAGTGGTGCAAATCCATCTTTGTCGGCATACTCAATGCATGCACCTATTGTTCGTAATGCTTCTACAAGCTCTCTGATAGGTCTTTCATGCAAACGTTTGGTGCCTTGCAAAAGAAAGTTTTGCCCTTCTTGAATACTTAAGTAAGCCGTCAAAAAGCGAAGACCAGTACCACTATCCTGCACATCAATAACAATAGTGTTTGACGATGATTGAGTTTTGAAGAGTGCATTATATAGTATGTGCACATCGTTAGCATCTTGTGGCTGAGGTGTATATATGGTTTGTTTGTAAAGCGCCTGTAGTAGCATAATACGCTGCAAGATGCTTTTGCTATTAGGTACAGAAACACGGCCCGTCAAATTAGTTTTATTGAATTGAATGCTTGTCATCTAAATACTGTAGCTATTTGTTCTATAGAAATAGATGTTTGAATATGACATTCCCCCAAAGCACTTAATAAGCTCATTCTAATGTTGTTGTCATTTTTCTTATCGCGTTTTAAAAAAGGAAAAAGGTCTTGTACAGAATACACAAACGTAAGTGTGGGAAAAAATCGTTGCATTATTTCTTTCCACTGATTCGTTATCAATGGGTCTAAGCCCAACTCGAGTTCGCTTAGTTTGAGTTCATAATAAATACCAAGCATGATGGCTTCGCCATGCAAAAGGGGTTTAGGGCTTTGTATTGAAAAACTTTCGATAGCATGGCCAATAGTGTGTCCAAGATTTAATTGTTGTCGAGTATGTTCGTCCTTTTCATCTTGTTCTACTACCTGTATTTTAAAGTGCGCGGCTTCTTGTATGGCTTCTATGGTATAGAAATCACTTTCTTGATAGGAGCAAATTTTTTCCCAATTAGCTTGACCTTTTAAAAGAGCATGCTTGAGCATTTCTGCTATACCGCTTTTTAATATTCTTTGCGGTAGCGTGTCTAAAAAAAGAGGGTTAATATAAATAGCATGTGGCAGATAAAAGCTACCAATTATGTTTTTAAAATTTAAAAAATCAATGGCTGTTTTGCCTCCAATAGATGCATCTACCATAGCTAATAAAGTTGTTGGCATATGCATAACTGCAATACCACGCATATAGGTAGAGGCGCAAAATGCTACAAGATCGCAAAGCGCACCACCTCCAACAGCTATGAGTAATGTTTGTTTGTTAGCATGTAGTTTTATTAAATTTTCCCATACGTATTCGCATGTAGCAAGTGTTTTGTTTTTTTCGCCATCAGGCAAAACAATGGATGGGAAAAGTGAAAATTCAGGATGCCATTTTTTTAGTTGAGGTAAACAAAAACCATTGGTTTTGGCATCGCTAATAATAATTACTTGTTGAAATTTAGCTGTTTCTGCTAGTAGAGTTTGGCTTGTATGAGGGTAATAAAGTGTACTCATAGCCATTAAGATAGATGCATAATTTCATTTGCAGAAAAAGCTTGTGCTTTGCTCTCAAACCAAGGTTTGACGATACTCCAAGTTTCATTAAAAAGTGCTGAATGCCGATAATTTTCTAAATGTTGTGGGCTTTGCCAAATGCTATACGTATAAAATATTTGTTTATCATTTTCATCTTGCCAAAGAGCCAAGTATTGGCATCCATCGGCATGTCGAATTTTTTTATATCGTTGTTCAAATTCACGTTGAAAATGCTCAATATATCCTTCTTTAAAGTGCATGCGAACTATACGTATCATTCAAATTTTATTTTTATGCTATGGTAAAAAATAGATTCTTCTCCTTGTTCTCTTAGCCCAAGTAGTTTGGACGCATCGCCATTTCGAACAGCTATTTCTAAAAAGCCAGCATCGTTAAAAAAACAAATAGCTCTGCCATTTGCAGAATCTATATATCCTTTGCTCAATGCTTTTATTACGGTACCATCTACAAACCGTATTTCAAATGGCCTATTGAGCGCTACTTCATCAAAGTCTTCTTTGCTGGCATTTAATACCACATTGCCATAGCGATCTATATATTGTATTCCAGCATCCAATACGTTTTGGTTATAGCTTGCTCTACTTCTGTGTTTTACTACTATATCATTTACATCAATGGGTATAAAGTGCAATTCGGTATCGTGTTCTAACAGTGCTTGGGCGTGATTAATAAATTGAGTTAAAATATTTTTTAAAGTATAATTTTCTGTTTTAAAAGTATAATTTAATCTAAATAATTGTACGGGTTCGTGATCAAATAATAAGGTTAAAATACCATTGTCTGCACAAAAAATATGTTGTTCTCGCATGTACACATAGAGCAGTTGTTTTGCATTTTGTTGAAACATGTTATTGAAAATAAAATGAATCGTTTGTGCCGGAAATCTGTCATATGCTTGTTTGAAAATATAAGCCGCTTGTTGAGTGTGGTATGGTGTAATGTGGTGAGCTATGTCAATAATCTGAGCACCCGGAAATGATCGCAACAGTGTACCCTTTATGCTGGCTATAGCATAGTGCTGATCGCCAAAGTCGGAGGTAAGGGTTACTGCAAGCATGCAACAAATGTACTATATATGTAAAGTATAGATTCATAGAAGAATAAAGTTTTTTATAACATTATACAATAAACCCAAGCATAGGCATAAAGTACTATTCAAAAAGAGTAGCCCTTGGCTTTCGTATATAGCTTATTCTTCATAATAAATACGTTTAACACGTTGCGATACATTGGTTAAAATTTCATAAGGTATAGTATGTGCCCATTTGGCAAGCTGTTCAGCTGATAATTCTTTTCCAAAAATAATTACTTCATCGCCTTCCTTACAATCGGGTATATCTGTTATGTCGAGCATACACATATCCATGCATACATTGCCCACTATGGGTGCCAGCTGACCATGTATAAGCATTTTGCCACGCCCATTGCCTAGCTGTCGGCTAATGCCATCGGCATAGCCTATACATACGGTGCCTATTCGAGTATCGCGATCCAATACACCTTTGCGGTTATAGCCAACAGTTTCTTGCTGTGGCACATGTTTTATTTGTGCTATTATACTTTTAAGTGTAGATACATTTTTAAGTTGATGTTGAATTTCGCCACTACTATCTATACCGTACAAGCCTAAGCCAAGTCTTACCATATCAAAATGCAAATCGGGGTGACGTACGATGCCTGAGGAATTGCAGATATGTTTGATAAAAGAATATCCAAGACCTTTTTCTAATGCCGTACACATCGTAGTAAATTCGTTTGCTTGGTGAATAGTAAAAAGGTCTAACTCTTTTTCTTCACTGCCCGAAAGGTGCGAAAAAACCGAAAGCACTTTGATAGCTTTTTCTTGGTTTAATACTTGGATGAGTTGAGCTATGTCGCTGGCATCAAATCCTAAGCGGTGCATGCCAGTATCTAATTTAAGATGTATAGCGCAAGTAGATAAATTATTTTCTTTGATAACTGCTATAATGCGCTCTAAAGTTTTGAAATTATATATTTCAGGTTCTAAATTCCATTCAGACATGTATGAAAACGAATTGATATCCGGATTCATAACCATGATAGGCAAGCTTATATTTTTTTTGCGAAGTTCTATACCTTCGTCGGTATAAGCCACCGCCAAATAATTAATGCCTTCGTATTGTAGTTTGTTGGCTATTTCAAAACTTCCACTGCCATAAGAGAAAGCTTTTACCATGGCCATAATTTTAGTTTTTCCTTGGATGTGTTTTTTATAGGTATATAAATTTTCGAGTAAAGCGTTTAGATTGATTTCAAGTACAGTTTGATGTATACGCTCTTCAAGTCGGGCGGCTATTTTTTCAAATTCAAATTTACGAGCACCTTTTATTAATATCGTTTCATTGTTAAAAGAAGAAGTGTCAATATTTTTTAAAAACACATCAGTGCTTGGGAAAAAAGTAGTTTGGATTTTTCTGTATTTTCTAAATGCACTTTTATTTTTTGTTATGGCTTCGCCTATACCAATAAAACGTCTTATTTTTTTCTGCTCTAGCAAAGACGCTATTTCTTCATACAATTCATTTTCTCTTCCACTTTGCAATATATCTGAGAGGATTACGCAATAATCGCTATGTTGTTTTTGTTGCGTTAAAAAGTCGAGTGCTATAGTAAGCGAAGATATGTCTGCACTATAACTATCATTAATAAGTGTGCAGTAGTTAATGCCTTTTTTCAATTCCAGACGCATAGCTATAGCGCTCAGTTGCATGCAGCGCTGTGCAAACACCTCATTGGCATAGCCCTCTGTAAGCATAAGTAGCCAACAGGGAATTACATCTTCAATGTAGGCATTATCTAAAAAGGGCAATGATATTTGTATTTCTTTTTGTTGATAAATGGCATAAACATTAGCATGTGTTTTTTGTTTATCTATACGTGTTATTTGTAAATCAGATTCATACTTATAACTCCATGTATAAAGTTGAATTCGATTTTCATTGTTTGTATTGATATGGTGTGAAAATTGTAAAATACATTCATGCAATTCATGAAAATCTTTATTGTAAAAGAGCCTTTTACAGTTTGTAAATAGCTTAAGCTTTTCAGTGATTTTATGTTTATTATTCAAAAATCCATCATTGTGTGCTTCGCCTATAGTAGTAAAAATACCTGTTGTAGGTCGTATCATTTTTTCTAATCGTTCCATTTCGCCTGGCATAGAAATGCCAGCTTCAAATAAGGCTAAATTATGATCTGCATTTTTTTGCCACACACTAAGTGCCACACCCAATTGTGAGTTGTAGCTTTTAGGACTACGTACTATACGATAATCGGGTTCTAATAATTGATTTAAAAGTTCTTTGACTATAGTTTTTCCATTGCTACCGGTGATGCCTATAGTGGGTATGTCAAAATGTTTGCTATGATATATAGCAAGTTGTTGAAGAGCCATCAAGGTATCTGACACTTGATATATCCATGCACCATGAAGTTTTTCAATGTCTACGGCTTCGCTAACTATAAAACTTCGTACACCTTTTGCATATGCTTCCTGAATAAATTGATGAGCATTGCGCTTGTTTGTAACCAAACAAACAAATAGTGCAGTTTGTGGAAATACTATTTTTCGGCTATCTGTTAAAATCGTATCAATGATAAATTCCTCACCACGGGCAAGTAACTGAGATGTAAGTACTTCTTGAAGGAATAAGGTGTTTATCAATGTTTGTTTGGTTTAATAGGTTTATCGTATTTTATTGAATACAAAATACCGCCACTAAGACAAAGTATAATCACTAGTAAAGATATATAGGTTGGTATTTCTATATGAATCAAGTCTAAAAACATTTTGGCTCCTATATAAAGCAATACTACAGCTATGCCTTGTTGTAGATAGTCAAATTTATTTGCCATGTTTTGAACAATAAAAAATAAAGCCCTTAGTCCTAATACTGCAAAAATATTTGAAGAGTAAACTATTAAGTTATCTGTGGTGATAGCAAAAACAGCAGGAATAGAATCCAGAGCAAAAACAATGTCGGTAAAACCAATAAGTAAAATAACAAGAGAGAGTTTTGTAAAATAGACTTTATTGTTTTTTTTAATTGTAAATTTTCCTTCAGGTTCAATATCTGTATATCGTAAATATTTTCGTATGAGTTTATACGTTTTGCCTTCGGTAATATCTTGTTCGTCTTGATGGTCGTAAAAAAATAATTTGAATCCACTATAGATTAAAAAAATACCAAAAATATACATGACCCAATGAAACTCTCTAACTAAAGCGATACCCAAACTAATAAATAGAATGCGCAATAGAATGGCAACGACGATGCCTATCATGAGTAAGAATCCAATATTCTCTTTTTTTATTTTTAAAGATGAAAATACCAGGACAAAGACAAATATATTATCTATAGATAGCGACATTTCCATGAGGTAGGAGGAAATATAGAGTACCGATTTGTTGGGACCGTATTGTTGATACAAAAAAATTGCATATCCTAATGCAATAGCAACCCAAAAAAAATACTGTTTAACAGCCGATGTTAAACTTGTTTCTTGATTGTTTTTACTAAATATAAAAATATCCAGCATTAAAGAAATCACTAAAGCAGCAATAAAAATAATATAGCCTAAGACTTCGTTTTGCATGTATCAAAGTTAAGCTATATAGTCTTTGCCAAAATATGGAACAAGCACTTCTGGTATTTTAATACCTTGATCGGTTTGATTGTTTTCCAACAGACATGCTACAATACGAGGCAAGGCCAACGATGAGCCATTGAGCGAATGAGCCAATTGGGTTTTGCCATCTTTGGGTTTATATCGCAATTTCATTCTATTGGTTTGGAAGGTTTCAAAATTGGAAACGGAGCTTACCTCTAACCATCGCTCTTGTGCAGCACTAAACACTTCAAAATCATAGGTTAGCGCAGAAGCAAAACTCATGTCGCCACCGCATAAGCGTAGTATACGGTAGGGTAGACCAAGCGAAAGTATAAGTTTTTCTACATGAGCTACCATATTATTTAAGGCAGTATAAGAATTTTCGGGAGTAGTAAATTGTACAATTTCTACTTTGTCAAATTGATGTAAGCGGTTAAGACCTCTTACGTCTTTGCCATAGCTGCCAGCTTCTCTGCGAAAGCAGGCCGAATATGCAGTAAGCTGTATAGGTAGGTCTTCTTCTTTGAGCAACTCATCTCTATACATATTGGTAACAGGCACTTCGGCCGTAGGTATTAAATAAAAATCATCTTGTGTGGCATGATACATTTGGCCTTCTTTGTCTGGAAGCTGACCCGTAGCATAGGCCGAGGCTGCATTGACCATATAGGGTACTTGCACTTCGTGATAGCCAGCTTGCGTATTGAAATCTAAAAAATATTGTATAAGAGCGCGTTGCAATTTGGCACCTTGCCCTGTATACACAGGGAAGCCAGCGCCTGTAATCTTGGTGCCCAATTCAAAGTCTATTAATTGATATTTTGTACACAAATCCCAGTGTGCTTGTGCACCTGCTATTAGTGTAGGCAGTTGATCTACTTGTTTGATGATTTCATTGTCTTCTGGCGTTTTTCCTAGAGGCACTAAGCCACTAGGTAGGTTAGGCAATTTTACTAATTCTTCTTGTTGTCTGCTTTCAAGTAGATTTAATTTTTCTTGTAGAAGTCTGCTTTGTTCTTTGTATTGCGCTACTTCGGTTTTTTTAAGCTCGGCTTCGTCATTTTTTCCAGTAGCCATAAGCTTGCCAATTTCTTTAGAAGCTGCATTTATTTTTGCTAAAAAATCGTCGTTTTCGCTTTGAACTTTTCTTCTTTCTTCATCTATAGCCAATATGTCTTCAACGAGTGAAGCGGCAGAAACATTTTTGACTTGTAGTCGCTCTATAACGTGGTCTTTTTGGGTACGTAAAGTTTGTAATTGCAGCATAAAAAAATCGAATTGAGATGCAAAAATACTTCATTCTAGGCGTATTGAAAATAAAACAAGTAAGACAATCTACTCTTTATATTCTTTTTTTGATTTTACTTTGCATTTCAAAATAAAAAACATTCAGCATGAAACATCTTTTATCTATTATCTTGTTAGTTGCTTTTTTTAGCAGTGCCCAATCGCAAGTGCTTCGTAAACAAAAAGTGTATTATAAAGACCCTAATTTTTATACCAGTACCGGAGTAGAAGGTAGCCTATTGCAATTTGCTAAATTTTCTATTTTAAACAAGGAGTATTCTACCGTTCCTCGCTATACATATTATTTCAATATGGGTGTAGATTTTAATTATAAATTGGGCCAACACGCATCCGTTTTTACTGGCTTAAATTTAAAAAATATTGGACTCATCGTTAAATACAATGATAGCGTAAAAAACAAACACAGAGTTTATACGGTGGGCGCACCTTTTGGATTAAAAATACATAGTGCCAATAGAAGAGTGTCGTTTAAGACAGGTGTAGACATGAGTTTTGCTGTAGATTATAAATGGAAAAAATTTGTAGGAGACACGAAAGTTAAAGACCATCAGTTTTTTAGCAGTCGTACAAACATATGGATGCCCTCGTATTTTGCGGGTATAAACATCAATGGATTTTCTATAACAGCCAATAGCTATTGGTGCAATTTTTTCAATCCTAATCATGCAGCCAATTATAACTACGAAGCTCGTCTTTTTACATTAGGACTTGGATTGGATTTTTCTTCTTTAGGAAAGCGCAAACCGAAAATAAAAGTAAACAAAGACACTGTAGAAAGTGTGAATGACGCAATTGACGAATAAGAAACTATGAATATATCTCTTACTCAAAAAAATGCACTGATATGTGGTAGCACACAGGGTATAGGATTGGCAATAGCCAAAGAGTTGGCTCTGTTGGGAGCCAATTGTACACTGATGGCACGCAACCAAGAGGCTTTAGAAACAGCATTATCTACTTTAGATACAAAGCAAAACCAACAACATAGCTATGCTGTGGCCGATTTTTCGGACACTACAATGGTAAAACAAGCTATTGAAAAAATAGTTCAAGAAAAAACAATTCATATACTAATCAATAATACAGGAGGTCCGCCCGCAGGAAAAATTAGTGATGCCGAAACTAACCAATTTTTAGCGGCTTATCAACTTCATTTAATAAATAATCATCAATTGGCTATGGCCTGCTTGCCAGCTATGAAAAAAGCGGCATTTGGACGTATTATTAATGTGATTTCTACTTCTGTAAAAATTCCTTTGGCCAATTTGGGTGTAAGCAATACTACAAGGGCTGCTGTAGCAGCGTGGTCCAAAACATTAGCTAATGAAGTTGCCTCTTGGGGTATCACGGTCAATAATGTATTGCCTGGAGCTACTGCTACAGCACGTTTATCGGCTATTATAGAAAATAAATCAAACAAAAGTGCTAAAGATAAATCGGAGGTTGAAGAAGAAATGCTCCATGAAATACCCATGAAGCGTTTTGGCGAGCCGGAAGAAATAGCGGCATTAGCGGCTTTTTTGGCAAGCCCAGCAGCATCTTATATAACTGGCCAAAGCATTTGTGTAGATGGTGGGCGAACAGGCTCTATCTAGCAAAGCAAAGATTTTTTAATACTGTGAAAAAGAGTAATTTTGTTTTTTTGGCTGCGTAGTTCAACTGGATAGAATATCAGATTTCGGCTCTGAGGGTTGAGGGTTCGAATCCTTCCGCGGTCACTTTCTTTATTGCAAGTAGTGGATGTAGTTCGCTTTTTTAGGTTGTTTCTACTCCATACTTGTTTTAAATCTTGCTTAAAAAAAAGACTGCAAATAAAATGCAGTCTTTTGACTTTTTTTAAAACGCTCTAAAAATTAGCTTGTGTATTTTTCTTAATTGTAAAAACTCTTGAAAGATTAAATCCAAAATTGATTTCGCCTTTGTCCCATTTTTGAGTTGTTTCTGTAATAAAAGCTTTTTCATTCATACCTCTTGCATTACTAACATGCAATTGAAATACATGCCCTCCCGTTTCTATATCAAATCCTATAGACATAGGAAATACATGATAATTTTGTCTGTAGCCATACAATAGCGGATACGCATCTAATATAAAAGAAGTTCGCTTTGTAATGCGAATTCTACTGCCAACTCCTAATGCATACATATCATTATTGTCGCTACGTAGTTCTACTAAGTTTCGATGTACTAGTGTAGGCGAAAGTTGTAATGTAAAGCCATCACTGAACTTTCGACCTATAATCAGTTGATTAAAATAGGCTACACGATTAGAGAAAAAATAGTGCAATTGTGGATCTGCTTTAATAGTATTTATAGTTATACCACTAACCCAAATTAATGAAAAAGGAATAGGATTAACGTTGGTATGTTGATGTGCTATGCGCCATTTAAAATGTCCATCAAATTCTTTTCCAAAGGTGCTTCTGCCTATTCCTATAGACAGGTTTTTTGCAATTCCATAATCAAAACTCATGCGCATACTCGCCTGGTCTAAACCAAATAGTTCATATACGCCACCTTTTAGCATGCCAAATCGATGTAGTATTCTAAAATCAAGAACACCTTTGCCTACCATTTCCATACTCTGCCCCATCACTACACGGGTAGACTTAAAAGCGTATCGTGCAAACTCCTTTTTGGGCTTTTCATTTTCTTCATCTTCTAAGAGTTTCTCAATATCATCGAGTTCATCATTTTCGATTTTTAAGAAGTCTTTTGTGCTATCTGTTTGCGCTTGTGCTATTTGGAAAAAAAATGCAAGGCATAGTGCTAATAGAATTTTATTCATAGGGTTTAAATTACATTTTTTCTAAATTTCCTTTTAAAGAAATTTTTACTTTATTGGAAACTTTTTCTTTTACTGCTCCTGGAATACTTATACCATAGTCTGAGCAATTAATATTAAATTGAGCTTCTACTTGAACACGGCCACCGCTTACTATGATTTTGGCTGTAGTTGTTATGTCTTGTGTTACGCCATGCATAGTTAGTTTGCCAGAAACTTTTGCAGTATAAGTACCATCTTTTTTATAGTTGATATCGCTATTGTTTGTTATAGTGCCTTTAAAAGTTGATTTAGAAAACTTTTCACTTTCCATATAGTTTTCATTAAAATGCTCTTGCATTAGTTGTTTGTCAAAAACAAACGATTTTACTGCTGCAGAGGTTTGTATATCGCCAGTTTCGGTATTCAATAAAAAGGCAACACTTCCATTTTTTGAATGTATATTTTCCAGTGGCCCACTGGCATCAAAAGTGATATTGGCGCTTTTTGTAAAAAATTTTTCGGCATTTGCCAAATGAATAGTGCTTAATAATGATAAGGTTAAAAGTAGTTTTTTCATGTGAATGTATTTTTTTAATTGTAAATAAGATCGCGTGTGAAATTGAATATTATATTGATTTTTTAAAAAAATAATGATTCTTAAATCTAATTATTTTTAGTGCCTTGTTGTATCCAAGCTTGAATAAGCGAAATAGAGCAGTCGCCAAGTTTAGCTCCGCCTTTTGGCATAGGCGAAAAACCTGTGGCGTGTGAAACTACGCCAACTAATTTACCATTGTTGGCTATGGTTGCTATCTGCGTGTAATTGTCTAAGGGTATACCAGCAGATGCACTAGCTCCTGTATGACAACCATTTACACAGTTTTGAGAAATGATAGGATGTATTTTGCCACTAAAGGAAACATTTGAAGTGTCACAAACGGTATTGTCTAATTTTTTTAGCGCTTCAGCTTTGTCGTAGTAGCACGAAGAAAATGAAAGAACAATAAAACTAAATAGAATGTATTTTTTAATTGTTTGGAGCGCCATTATTTATCCATTTTGTAATTTTTGCAATATTGCAGTCACTCATTTTTTGAGCGTTTTTAGGCATGGGCGAAAAGCCACTAAGATGATTTATGGCACCATTTAATTTCCCATTATTAACTATAATAGATAAACTATTGTATGTACTAACATCTATGCCAGCCGATGGATTGCTTGCATTATGGCATCCATTGCAATTTGTTTGTAGTATGGGTGCTATATGATTAGTATAGGTCATAGTGCCAGATGTGTCACAGTCTGTACATTCGTTATTAAGAGCACCTTGTTCTATCCATTTTTTTATTTTAGCTATGTCAGTAGCAGACAAAGGAGGAAGATTGTATGGCATACGTTTGCTAATATTATTTTCAATAAGTACTACATACAGTTCGCTACTGTTAGGATTGAATGGTGATACATCACCATCATTTTTAATAGAATTATAGTCAACAAGTGTCACGCCATCTGCATTGTCGTTGCTATTGTGGCATCCACTCATAGTGCAATTGGAAAGAATAATTGGAAGTATTTCATTTTTAAAATAAACGGTGTCAGGACTACAAGGATTTTGATTGTTGTTAGTGGTATCTATAGGATTGTTAGTGTTATTATTACTATTGTTTGGTTGTATAGTTTCATGTATACAACTTGCCATGATAGATAAACTGACAAATATTATTAAAAGTGACTGTTTCATAGAGCAAACATATTATCTAAGGTTTTTTTATCAAAATTAGTTTGGATGAAACCGAAATTTTAATGGATGAACCAGCAATTCTATCTCTAATATAGAATGGAGTTTTTTTATTTTTATTGCTACAATGGGATTACTACAAAATATGCCCAGTCCATATTGAATATTTTCTTAAAGTGTTTAAGGTAGATTGTATTGTGTAACTTTGAGTATAGAAAAAGAGTCTGTCTAAAAAGGGGTTTGAACTGCTTGAGGTCTCAGTATTTGAAAATTATTTCCGATACCTACCCGAATAAAAAAGAGGCTGCCAATGCTTTTTGGACAGCCTCTTTTGTTTTGATAAAATTGAACTACTTAATTAAAGTAAGGTAATCTGTGCCTCCATTACCACCACTTATATTTACGAGTTCTAGTTTACTGCTTGTTTGAGAAATGATTTTCCAATCTTCGCTAATTTCTTCTAATAATTTAACGCCAGTAAATGCAAAATACAATTTTGATTTTGACGCATTTGTAGTCCAAGTTCCATTTGTAGTTGTAGATGCTTGGGTAGCAGATACAGTACCATTTGCATTCATAGTGATAGTGTAGCCAGCAAATCTTGCGGTTTTATTAGTTTTATCAAAGTAATACGATACTGTCCAAGTGCCAGGTAAAAGGGAAGGATTTACTGCTATAGTAGCTACGTTTGAGCTCGTAGTATTTTTATTCAAGTTATCTTCTATAGAAATAGAGTCGTCACTAGAAGGATTTAAAAAACTTGAATTTTTGCTACAAGATACTGTTGTGATAGCAATGCAGATAACTGCGATAAAATTAATAATTGTTTTTTTATTAGTACTCATTTTTTTAAATCATGCAATAACCTGCATGGGGCTTTTGTGAAAAAAATTAATTATTTGTTGCATTAGCTAATTGCAAAACAAACATAGCTTGCATATTAATTACTAGCATGTTGCTGTTAAACGAAACCGAAAAAACATTGGATGAATACGTTAATTTATTCTGTATTTTTGAAAATGTAATTAAATTTTAATAGATATGCGTGCATTAATTTTTTTTCTTTCTCTTTTTTTTAGTGTTTATACAAATGCACAATTTTTGAAATTACAGAAGGGAAGTATTTCCTTTGTATCTGATGCTCCTTTAGAAATAATAAGTGCGAGTACAAGAACATTCAAGGCGATATACGAACCAAATAAAAAGCAATTTGCTGTTACAATATTGATGAACACTTTTGTGGGTTTTAATGGTGATTTGCAAACCGATCATTACAACGAAAATTACTTAGAGACTCAAAAATATCCCGAAGCAAAATTTGTTGGAAAAATAATTGAACCACTAGATTGTTTAACTAAAGGACGATATACGGTTAGAGCAAAAGGCAAATTCACACTGCATGGCATTACACAAGATAAAACTATATTATGCATTGTGCAGGTGCTAAACGAAAATGAAATTATTATAAATGCAGACTTTGAATTGAACCTTGCTGAGTATAATATTAGTATACCAAAAATTGTAAATAAAAAAATAGCAGAAAACATAAAGGTAAAATTCAATGCTACCCTAAAATCATAATGCCTTCACATTTCGTAAAACATATTATACACCAAAAGCATGTAGTACTTTTTGCGTTGTTACTTTTTATTTGTAAAGATGTACTTGCAAAATCATTTACATTTGAATCAAAAGCCACTTGTTTTTTAAGTACATCTTCAAATACAATATTTATTGGCACTGTGAATGGCTTGCTACAATATGAAGAAAGAGAATTGAAAAAAATTTCTTCATTTGATGGCACAAATATCACTTCTTTATTCTCAGTAAAAAACCAGCTCTATGTTGGCACTCAACAAGGCGAAGTTTTTTTGTATGCTGATGATAAACGAATACTTTTAGCAAAATGCGAAACACAAATTTCGTCTATAGTAACTTTTGACAAAAAAATTATAATAGGAACAAAGGGTAGTGGTTTGTACATAATTCAAGATGGAAAAAAAATAAAGCTGAATACTACAAATAGTTTAATGGATGATTATATAAATGACATTAAGCAACTAAATGATAAATTTTTAATAGCAACGGATAATGGTATCAATATGCTAAATCCTAAAGATAATGCCATACGTACAGTGGTATTGGCAAATGAAATTGAAGACCCTATTGTAACTTCTATATGTGTTATTAGTAATGAAGAATTTTTGTTTGGCACATCATTAGGATATGTGTACCAATGTAATTTGGCACTATTAAAAACTATTTTGCGATGTACATTGCATGAGAATATCAATTACATATCTAAAAGTAAAGTTGCTACAGCTGTAGGTATATATGATATTACAAATTGCAGTCTGCTTTCAAAAGGAAATTACATAAATTCTATTACAGATTCAGAAAATAATATTTGGTTTCTTAAATCAAAAGAGCTTGAGTTTTCATCTCAAAAAGCGAGTGAGTATGCTATTCAAGGATTCCCTAATATTAAAAATGTGCATAGTATTTTTTCGAACGGAGAAACTCTTTTTCTAACTCCAGATAGAGGCCTGCTTTCTACTAATAAAACTAACAAATTTGATTTTAAGCATATAACAAGTGCTAATAAACACATAGACATCACTTCGTTCTTTTTGCAAAATGATACCATATTATGGATTGGTACTATGGGCGATGGCTTGTTTCGATATCATATACCCTCGGGTGGCTACAAACAAATAAAATTAGATAATAGTATAAGTAGTGCGGGTATTTTGTCTATAACTGGAAATAAAAGTGCACTATATATAAGTACACTTAATGGTGCTTGGCAATCCGATTCTACATTTGATAATGATATAAAATTTGTTTCTATTGAAGATAAATACAACATTAAAAGAAGTTATGTATATCAAATAAAAATGGATACTAAAAATAGAGTTTGGCTTGCAACCGAAGGCAAAGGGCTGATGCTTATAGAAAATAACCAATTGAGATCATTCAATCCAAACCAGTTTATAAAATCAAAGAGTTTTTACTCTATAGATGAGGACAATCAAGGTAATTTGTTTTTCGGGTCAGATAAGGAAGGCCTTTATGTACTTAAAGAAAATAAACTTTTTAACTTAAATGAAAATAGTGGCTTGTACCACAATCATATTTTAGGTATATGTACGTATTTAGATTATGCAATTATTTTACACGATAGTAGTTGTACCCTTTTAAATTCAAAAAATTTTCAAACTACATTTTATAATTATCCCATTGCTTACAACACGGAATTAAATTCTGTAACCAATTGGCAAAATACATTTTTGATAGGCTGCGATAATGGAATCTTGTCTATTCCTCACATAAGCAACAATAAAAACATAGCTGCCCATGCAAAGCTTACTAAAATCTTATGTAATAATAAACTTGTACATACTAATCAAAATGTATTCAACCATCAAGAAAATAATTTTGTGTTTCGTTTAAGTTATCAATATAACAATCCAACCATTCCTATATACGCTCGGTACAAATTGATAGGATATAATAATGAGTGGGTAGAAACAAAAGACAATTTAATATTATTTAATATGCTAGGGCATGGTAAATACACATTATTGTATCAGATTTCAAATAATCCATCATTCCAATTTCCGGATGAGGTCCATTATGATTTTGAAATTAAAAAACCATTTTGGAAGCATATCTGGTTTTGGTTGTTGTTTGGAGTTGGAATGTATATTTTAATACGTAGCATTATAAGATATAGAATAAAACAAGCAACTATGCTAAACGAAATTGAGCAGCAGAAACAATTAGCCGAGTTTGACGCATTAAAATCGCAAGTAAACCCTCATTTTTTATTTAATAGTTTTAATTCTTTATTACAAATAATAGAAAACGATAAGGAGCAAGCATTAGAGTACACAAATTTATTGAGTAATTTATACAGAAATATACTTTCAACAAAAGATAAAGATGTTATTTTATTAGAAGATGAACTACATACTATGCATGATTTTATAAAACTTCATCAAGTGAATCTTGGTGACAATCTTGAAATTCATGTAGGTAATTTTAAGAAAGATTATTATTTACTATGTCCGCTCACTTTGCAACTTTTGGCCGAAAATGCCATAAAGCATAACACTATTAATAAAAGTAACAAATTATGTATAGAAGTTACGATAGAAAACGAATATTTAATAGTAAAAAATAATATCAATAAAAAGTTGACTACTGTAGAGAGCGAAAAAATTGGATTGCAAAATATACAAAAACGATATCTAAATATTACGAATCAGCAGGTGGTAATAGAAAACAACAAAGAATATTTCATAGTAAAAATACCCTTATTAATAAAATGAAAATACTAATAGTAGAAGATGAGGTTTTGGCTTTTATAAGGCTAAAAAAAATGGTAGAAGAAATTAGTCCTAAACCAATCAGTATTGAACATACCGATAGTATTTCTTCTACCATAGCGTGGTTTAAAGAAAATAAACAGCCCGATTTGCTCTTTCTGGATATAGAAATTTCAGATGGGAATAGCTTTGAAATATTTAAACACATAAGTATAGACTCTCCCATAATTTTCACAACAGCCTACGATCAATTTGCTATAGATGCTTTTAAAGTAAATAGTGTAGATTACTTATTAAAGCCTATCAAAAAAGATTTATTAGAATTGGCTTTTCAAAAATTTGAAAGATTTCATATTAATCAAGTGGCAAATTCAACAGGTGATTTTTCTCAAACGTATAAAAGCCATATGGTGATTAAACTGGGTCAAAAAATAATTCCATTGGCTATGGATGAAATTGCTTACATCTATTCAAAAGAAAAAGTAACATACTACTGCAATACAAAGGGACAAGTATTCCCAACGTACACCTCTTTAGATAAAATTCAAGAAGAGCTCAACCCCACAATTTTTTTTAGAATAAACAGGCAACTAATAGCACACAAAAATGCTATAGTGGATATTAAAACAACAGACAAATCTAAAATACTAATTAAGCTAAATCCTAATTATTCTGATGACATTGTAATTAGTACAGAAAAATCATCATTATTTAAAAAGTGGTTGACTTCATAGTAGGGTGTTAGTGCTGGTTTTTTATAGCTTGACAGTGGAGATGTATAAAAGTAACTTTACTTTTATCAAGCCTGTACTTATGCTAATAAGCCCACAGGCAAGGGGTTTTGCTTCAACTAAAAATGGGATTTTTCAAGAAAAACTTGAAAAATCCCATCCTGTGATCCCGCTGGGACTCGAACCCAGGGCCCATACATTAAAAGTGTATTGCTCTACCAACTGAGCTACGGAATCTTACCTTTAAAGTCGAAATAGTGTTATTTCTCTATCAAAAGGAGTGCAAATGTAGGAAAATTTTATTAAGTACCAAACCAATTTCATAAACTATTTTTGCTCCGATATGCAAGATTATTATCAGCAAAAAGTAGTTCTAATAACGGGGGCCTCCTCTGGCATCGGAAAAGCTTTAGCCATACAGCTTTTAGACTATGGAGCCTATGTATTTGTTTGTGCTCGCAATCAAGACAACCTGAATTCTCTGATTGAGCAGCATCCTCATGCTAATCTCTACACATTTAAAGCCGATGTGAGCCAAGAACAGGAGTGCAAAGCCTTTGTGCAGTTTGCTATAGATAGTAAAGGGGCTATAGATATACTCATTAACAATGCTGGCATCAGTATGCGAGCATTGTTTGTAGATTTGGATTTATCCGTGCTACATCAATCCATGAATATCAATTTTTGGGGTGCTGTTTATTGTACTAAATACGCACTGCCAAGCATTATTAAAAACAAAGGAAGTGTAATTGGCATAAGTTCCATAGCCGGCTACAAAGGTTTGCCGTGTCGTACTGGTTATTCCGCATCCAAATTTGCATTGCAAGGATTTTTAGAGTCGCTTCGTATCGAAATGTTGCCTTCTAAAGTCAATGTGATGTGGGTGTCTCCAGGTTTTGTGGCTTCCAATATTCGTCAGGTGGCGCTAGGTGCAACAGGCCATAGCCAAGGCGAAACTCCGTTGAACGAAGATAAATTAATGTCTGCTGAAACCTGTGCTGACTTAATAATCAAAGCCATCAAAAAAAGAAAACGCACATTAATTATGACTTCGCAAGGTGTTTTAACAGTATGGCTCAACAAATTTTTTCCTTCATTTATGGATAAAAAAGTTTTACAACATTTTCAACAAGAACCCAACAGCCCATTAAAAAAATAACAACATAGAAAAATATGCTTTTAGATAGAACCAAAACGCCTGCTATAAAATCTGCTATAGATTTAGAATACGAATTATTGGATTGCCAACAACGCAAATTGCAAAATGACATAGCGCTTTATTACATCAATCAAGGTTCACAAGAGGTCATGCAATTAGAGTTTGTATTTAAAGCAGGGCTTTGGTATGAGCCACAAAAAGGAATAGCACAGGCTACAGCAGCGCTACTCAAAAGTGGCACTTCATCAAAAACCTCTTTTGAAATAAACGCTGAAATAGAGCAGTATGGGGCTTCTATTAAGTCGCAAAGTGGTGTAGATTTTAGCTCTCTTACCTTATCGTGTTTAAGCAAACATGCATCCAAGGTCTTACCACTAATTTTTGAATTACTGACTGATACGCAATACCCAGCATCCGAATTGGCTATCTACATTCAAAATGCCTTACAACGTTTATCAGTTTATGCCTTAAAAGGCGATTTTATAGCCAATAGAAAAATAGATGAATTGCTTTTTGGAGCTGAGCACCCCTATGGCCGCTTTATGGAGTCGCAAGATTATCAACAAATAGATTCTAAAAGCCTACAGTCTTATCGCCAAACCTATTTTACCTCTTCCAATTGTACCATTTTTTTAGCCGGAAAATTTGCAGAAAGCTTATTAAATGAAATAGATATACTTTTTGGTAGTAAACATTGGAATGAAACCCCAATCCCCCAGGCTAAAAGTTATGAACCTCGGCCATCAGACACCTTAAAGTATCATGCCATCAACGACGAAAAGTCCGTACAAAGTGCTATTCGTATAGCTGCTCCTTGTATTTCCAAACAGCACCCTGATTTTTATAAATTAATCATCTTAAATACAGTTTTAGGAGGCTATTTTGGTTCCAGACTCATGAGCAATATCAGAGAAGATAAAGGCTATACCTATGGCATACATAGTTATATGTACAACCATGTCAAGCATAGTGCTTATATGATAAGTACAGAAGTAGGCAGAGATGTGGCACAACAAGCAGTTACAGAAATTTATTATGAAATGAATCTTCTTCGTGAGCAATTAATAGATGATGAAGAATTGTTGTTGGTCAAAAATTATCTTTTGGGTTCTATATTAGGCGATCTGGATGGTCCTTTTCATATCATTCAGCGTTGGAAAAACCTAATATTAAATAATTTTCCAAAGGAAAAATTTTATGAAAATATCAATTTGTATAAACATATAAGTGCAAAAGAACTGCAGCAGTTGGCCTTACAATATTTTGACCCTAATACTTTTTACGAGGTTGTTATCAGTTAGGCTATTAGTATTTTTTAACACAGTGCTTTATTGCCATCAAGGAAAGCATACTACCTTTACAAGGTGTATAAACGCATAGCCTTTATTATTGTACTTTTTATCAGTTGTAAAGCCCAAAGCCAGATTCTTTATAGAGCTTTTATTAAAGATACCATTACACAAAAAGCCCTAAAGGTAGTTAGCATTGAAAACATGACAACGCATCAAGGCACATCATCAGACCAAAAAGGATATTTTGAAATTCATGCATCCTATGGCGATTTTTTATTGTGCAAAATATTAGGCTATAAAAACAAGTTAGTACAAGTAAAATATGGTGATGAAAAAAATATCATTCAAATTGTAATGGATGTGAAGCAAGTACATCTTAATGAAGTAAAAATTCATCAAGATAAAACGCCTTATCAGATAGATTCTTTAGAGCGAGCAAGCCTATACGCCAAAGTGTATAACTACGAACAACAAAAATCAGTTTTTTCACCCATATCGGCTGTCTATCAAAAATTTTCTAAAAAACATAAAGAAATTCGACACTTTCAGTCGCAAATAGAGCAAATGGAAAAAGATATGTTTATAGATTCTCGTTACAATCCAGAATTGGTGCAGCAGCTTACTGGCCTGCAAGAAGAGCAGATTACGCCATTTATGAAAGCCTATCCGATGGAATATGCCTATGCGCGAGCAGCATCGGATTTAGAAATAAAGATGTGGATTAAATACAATTATTTGGACTATACAAAAAAAATAAGTAGAGGTCTCAATCTGCAATCCGAATAGACTACTTTTACCTCTCATGCAAGAAATTGTTTCCTTACCTCCTAATAAAAAAATATATTTTGCCTCTGATTTTCATTTTGGCATACCCGATTATGAAACTTCGCTGCAACGAGAAAAAAAAGTATGTAACTGGCTAGATGAAATCAGAAAAGATGCCTTTCAAATATATTTACTTGGTGACCTTTTTGATGCTTGGATGGAATATAAACGTGTTGTGCCCAAAGGCTTTGTAAGGTTTCTGGGCAAATTGGCCGAACTCAGCGATGCGGGTATTGAAATCCAAGTTTTTACTGGCAATCACGACTTGTGGATGCATGGATATTTTGAGAAAGAGTTGAATATCAAGGTGTTCAAAACAATTAAAACCATGACTATCCACAATAAGAAATTTTTAATAGGTCATGGAGATGGATTGAGCAAGCATGAAAAGAAGTATAAACTAATGAAAGGTGTGATACAACACCCCTTTTCACAATTTCTATACAGACAGTTACATCCCAATGTGGGTATTGGTATAGCAGATTATTTTAGCCGTTTGGGTCCCAAGCATAAGTATTTAGAAGTAAAACTTAAGCCTTTTGAACAAGAATATCAATGGCAATTTGCAACAGAATACTTGCAAAAGGAAAAAATAGATTATTTTATCTTTGGGCATAGGCATCTTTCTTATGACACACAACTAAATACTACAAGTCGATTAATCAACCTCGGAGACTGGATTTCACTCGATACGTTTGCTGAATTTGATGGAAATGACCTTCTGTTAAAAAAATGGAAATAAAATGACAATAACAAATGTTATTTGTCAGCATTTCAAACTACTTTAGCAATCCGAACACATTCAAATTCTTTAAGATAAATTCATCATATGAAACAAATTTATACCCTATTAGTATCTATTTTATGTTTTATTAGTTTTTCATCCCAAGCCCAAAATTTGGTCAATGCTTGTGAATCTCAATCTGCTTGCAACGCTAGACCAATTTGTAGCAGCAATGCATTGGTGGTAAATGAACAATATGTAAATACCTATGCTTCGCCAGCAAGTACTTGTGTGGGTATGGTAAATAACTGGGTTTATTTTAGAATTAATTGCTATGCCAGTGGTATTTTTAATTTTTCCCTTGTGCCACAAGGTGCAGGTGCAGACTTTGACTGGGCTTTTTACAACATAACTAATACAGGCTGTAGCAATCTTTCTACTGTCAATCAAATGGCATGTAATAGCTCAGGTGTATTAGGTAATACGGGAATTGGAGGAACAGGAACTGGTGCTTTTTCGCCTAGTGTGAACCTTTTAATAGGCAATTCTTACATATTGGCCATTTCGCGCTTTAATGCTCCTAACCCTGCAGGCTTTACACTCAATTTTACTGGAACTACCGCTAATATAACAGATGCTACTGGCCCAACTTTTGGTTCTATATTGCCCTATGATACTTGTGCCAGTTTTAATAAAATTGGAATAAAATTTTCTGAGCCCGTTTCTTGTGCCAGTGTACAAGCATCGGATTTTACTATACCGGGTGCACCATCTTTTACAGTATCTACCGCTACTAGTTGCAATGGTTGTAGTGCCCCTACGCCTACATATGCTGGTTTGAACTATAGTAATATGACGGATTCTGTAACATTAAATTTTTCAAGCACCCTCACAGCTGGCGTTTACAATATTTCAGCTCCTGCAAATGCCTTTGTAGATATTTGCGGAAATCCTTCTGCTGCAACTAATATATCCGTCACGGTAACGCAAAGCTTGTCTTCTACTATAACAAAAACATTTGATTGCGCTACGCAAAAATTTTCATATACCATTTGCGGACAAAATAGCACCTCTCCTTATCAATATTATGCCATTGGACCAAGTGTTGTGAATCCTGGCGTATTAGGTGCCCCAACTGCTGGTTGCAATACATTTAATAATATACAAGGAGGACAAACCTATACCTTTCATGTAAAAAGTAGTTCAGGATGTACTGTAGATTCAGTTATTACACCTCCTGTTGTCATACCTATTAGCTTAGTAACTGCAAAAACAAACCCACCATGCATAAATGATTGGGCACATGATACAATCAAAGTCGCTTCGCTTTTTGGCGGCGTACCCCCATATACTTATTCTATAGCAGGACTTGGCGCCTCAACTGCAATTTTTTTTACATCACCAAGTATTGGATGGGCTAATCTGTCATCAGTTGGAAATTATACAGTTACAGTTACAGATAATTATAATTGTACCAAAACCGCTGTTGTTACTTTAACTAATCCATTTAATTCTTTAAGTATTAGTACATCCAATAATGGACAACAGTGTTTCGGAAGTTGTACTGGACAAATAAGTGTTTCAGGTTCATTAGGGACACAACCCACAAGTTTTTCTATTAGCCCAACTACACCTTGCTCACCAACACAGATAAATTCAGGAGTTTTTAATAATTTATCTACAAATATTACATATACAATAACAGCTGTTGATGATAATGGATGTATTAATACAGCAACAAATATTATTCCTTCGTCTCCAGCTATAATTATTTCATATTTATCCACTACTCATCCAACGTCGTGTAATAATCTCTGTATTGGAGCTGCCACACCATTTGCTACGGGTGGTATAGGTTCAAAAAAATTCTATCTATATAATTCTACCCAAACAGCATTTATAGATTCCGTAACTTCTATAGGAGGGCAATTTCAAAACTTATGCCCGGGCACATATACACTTCTGGGAAAAGATGCAGCAGGCTGTACACAGACATCAACATTTACTATAAATATGCCACCTTTACCTACCTTAGCATTGGATAGTACTAATAATGTCCTATGCAATGGAGGTTGTAGTGGTAAAATTTATACTACTGTTACTGGTGGCTCATCACCATTCTCTTATACAATTTCTCCAAATCCCAATGCGCCTTGTGGCAATGCTACATTGTTTGGAACCGGTGATTATCAAAACCTTCCAATTGGATCATATAAAATTGTAGTTACAAGTAATGTTAATCAATGTAAAGATTCTGTTTTAAATGTAAACATAACACAGCCTCCCACTCCTCTTACCTTTAATCCTGCTGCAATAACCGCATTATTATGTAACGGAACTTGCGATGGAGCTATCAATATTTCTGCTTCAGGCGGAACTGGTCTAATTTCATATGGAATAACGCCAAATGCCACACCTCCTTGTATTCCTGCACAGGCTACGTCTGGAAACTTTACTAACCTTACGGGAGGCTTGCCATATATCATAACTGCTACAGATGCAAATGCATGTACTATAGCCACTACTATCACAATTTCACAGCCAGCTGCGTTAGCAGTTTCATTTAATATAGATTCAATGGTAAGTTGTTTTGGAGCTTGTAATGGTAAAGTTACTTTGAGCCATACTGGTGGTACGGGTGTTGTGTCTTATTCTATTAGTCCCAATGCAGGTCCATGTGGAGCTCCACTTATTTCTGCTTCAGGTGTTATAACTAATTTAAGTGCCAACACCTATACTGTAATCGGTACTGACCAAAACCTTTGTAAGGATACAGTAACTTTTACAATAACGCAACCTTCAACTAGCTTATCTCTTACTATAAATTTAGATAATAATGTATCTTGTTTTGGACTTTGTGATGGAGAAGCCAATGCCCTTGCATCAGGTGGAACACCCCCTTATCAATATATCAGTATACTAGGACCTGGAACCCCACAAATAGATCCTGTTACAGGTGAGGCCGAAGATTTATGTGCTGGAAATTATACCATCACAGTTAAAGATGCCAATAATTGTACGGCTACTTCTTCAATCAGTATAACACAACCAAATCTCTTAACTGTTTCGCATAGTGGTCTTCAAAATGTTTCATGTAATGGTTTATGTAATGGTTCCGTAAATGCAAACTCTTCTGGCGGAACTGGAACCGTAATATATACTATTACAACTACTAATATCAACTGTATTCCTACTCAACCCTTGTCTGGTGTATTTGCTAATTTGGGTGCTGGTAGCTATACCATTACCGCTCAAGATGCTAATGATTGCGAAGCTATTGATACTTTTTCAATTACAGAACCTCTACCATTTATATTAAATGTAATTGACACAACGAGTGTAACTTGTGCAGGGTCTTGTACAGGAGCAGCTGTGATAGGTTTTACAGGTGGTACACCAGCCGTTACCTATAGTATAGTAGGCACAGGGGCGAGTACTTGCGTACCGGTTCAATTAACACCGGGCAATTTTACGGGTTTAGGAGCTGATACCTATACGGTAACAGGAACAGATGGAAGCACTTGCACAGCAACAACAAGTTTTACGATAGTAGAGCCTATGCCTTTTGTGTTATCAGTAGATGATACGACGAGTGTATTATGCAATGGAGATTGTAATGGTGGAGCTTTGATAAGTTTTATAGGTGGCAATGGAGGCGTTACGTACACGATAGCAGGCCCTGTTGGAAGTACTTGTGTACCGACACAGGCAACACCTGGAACTTTCACTACCTTAGGAGCTGGATTATACACAGTAACAGGAACAGATGATAAAGGATGTACAGCAACAGTGAATTTTACGATAGTACAACCAACTGTATTAACAACAGACACAATAAGCAGCACCTCTCCAACTTGTGTACCGGGCTGCGATGGTACGGTAACGATGACGAGTGCAGGAGGGAACGGAAACTATGTATATACGATAGCACCATCAACAGGTATAACAGTAGTAGGAAATGTATTGAGTGGATTGTGTGCTGGAACGGTTTACACTATAACGAGTACAGACGACAAAGGCTGTACAGCGGTTAAGATATTGAGTTTGAGCAATCCAAATTCACCGACAATAGCAACAACAACATTAACGCCACCGAGTTGTGGAGGTTATTGTGATGGTTCGGTAGTATTAAATATAACAGGCGGCACGACACCATGGTGTACCAACGATAACACCATTAACGGGTACACCGACATGGACTGGAAGCGGGTTTAGCGGTTTGTATTGCCAATGTGGTTTATAATGTTAGTGTTAGTGATGCATTATCATGTTCAGCCGCTATAACATTTACGTTAACAGAACCAGCGCCAGTAGTACCGAGTGTAGTTCCTGGTAGTATAAAATTACACCAAGTTGTAACGGCGTGTGTGATGCTAGTGTAACGATGTCAAGTATGGAGAATACCTGGGTGGTTACACATATAGTATTATTCCAATGACGAGCAATATCAATATAGTAGGTAATACTATATCAGGTTTATGTGGAGATACAGTATATGTAATAACGAGCACAGATGCTAATTTATGTACTGGTACAACAACTTGTACAGTTAACTCAGCTTCAAGCAGTATTGACATTAAATGTAGTTGACACAACGAGTGTAACTTGTGCAGGGTCTTGTACAGGAGCAGCTGTGATAGGTTTTACAGGTGGTACACCAGCCGTTACCTATAGTATAGTAGGCACAGGTGCGAGTACTTGCGTACCGGTTCAATTAACACCGGGCAATTTTACAGGTTTAGGAGCTGATACCTATACGGTAACAGGAACAGATGGAAGCACTTGCACAGCAACAACAAGTTTTACGATAGTAGAACCTATGCCTTTTGTGTTATCAGTAGATGATACGACGAGTGTATTATGCAATGGAGATTGTAATGGAGGGGCCTTGATAAGTTTTATAGGAGGCAATGGAGGTGTTACGTACACGATAGCAGGCCCTGTTGGAAGTACTTGTTTACCGACACAGGCAACACCAGGAACATTCACTACCTTAGGAGCTGGCTTGTACACAGTAACAGGAACAGATGATAAAGGATGTACAGCAACAGTGAATTTTACGATAGTACAACCAGCTGTATTAACAACAGACACGATAAGTAGTACAGCACCAACTTGTGTACCGGGCTGCGATGGTACGGTAACGATGACGAGTGCAGGAGGGAACGGAAACTATGTATATACGATAGCACCATCAGCAGGTATAACAGTAGTAGGAAATGTATTGAGTGGATTGTGTGCTGGAACGGTTTACACTATTACGAGTACGGACGATAAAGGCTGTGTAGTGTCTATGATACTTAGCTTGAGCAATCCAAATTCACCGACAATAGCAACAACAACATTAACGCCACCGAGTTGTGGAGGTTATTGTGATGGTTCGGTAGTATTAAATATAACAGGCGGCACGACACCATATGGTGTACCAACGATAACACCATTAACGGGTACACCGACATGGACTGGAAGCGGGTTTAGCGGTTTATGTGCCAATGTGGTTTATAATGTTAGTGTTAGTGATGCATTATCATGTTCAGCCGCTATAACATTTACGTTAACAGAACCAGCGCCAGTAGTACCGAGTGTAGTTCCTGGTAGTATAATTACACCAAGTTGTAACGGCGTGTGTGATGCTAGTGTAACGATGTCAAGTATAGGAGGGAATACCCTAGGTGGTTACACATATAGTATTATTCCAATGACGAGCAATATCAATATAGTAGGTAATACTATATCAGGTTTATGTGGAGATACAGTATATGTAATAACGAGCACAGATGCTAATTTATGTACTGGTACAACAACAGTACAGTTAACTCAGCCAGCAGTATTGACATTAAATGTAGTTGACACGACGAGTGTAACTTGTGCAGGGTCTTGTACAGGAGCAGCTGTGATAGGTTTTACAGGTGGTACACCAGCCGTTACCTATAGTATAGTAGGCACAGGTGCGAGTACTTGCGTACCGGTTCAATTAACACCGGGCAATTTTACAGGTTTAGGAGCTGATACCTATACGGTAACAGGAACAGATGGAAGCACTTGCACAGCAACAACAAGTTTTACGATAGTAGAACCTATGCCTTTTGTGTTATCAGTAGATGATACGACGAGTGTATTATGCAATGGAGATTGTAATGGAGGGGCCTTGATAAGTTTTATAGGAGGCAATGGAGGTGTTACGTACACGATAGCAGGCCCTGTTGGAAGTACTTGTTTACCGACACAGGCAACACCAGGAACATTCACTACCTTAGGAGCTGGCTTGTACACAGTAACAGGAACAGATGATAAAGGATGTACAGCAACAGTGAATTTTACGATAGCACAACCAGATGTATTAACAACAGACACGATAAGTAGTACAGCACCAACTTGTGTACCGGGCTGCGATGGTACGGTAACGATGACGAGTGCAGGAGGGAACGGAAACTATGTATATACGATAGCACCATCAGCAGGTATAACAGTAGTAGGAAATGTATTGAGTGGATTGTGTGCTGGAACGGTTTACACTATTACGAGTACGGACGATAAAGGCTGTGTAGTGTCTATGATACTTAGCTTGAGCAATCCAAATTCACCGACAATAAATATTACAAATTCAACTAATCCTACTTGTGTACCGGGCTGCGATGGTACTGTAACGTATACTATAACAAATGGAACACCTAATTATACCTCATCGATAACACCCCTGGTCCAACAGGTCCCACTGTAGTAGGTGCTAATTATACTTATTCTGGATTATGTTCAGGTGTTCAATATACTATAGTAGTAACAGATGCCAATTCATGTTCTTTTGCAACTACTGTAATGTTGAATCAACCAAATATATTTAGTATAGATACTATAAGTACAGCAGATCTAGTTGTAATCCAGGTTGTGATGGTACAGCCACTATGACCCCTATAGGTTTAACGTATACAGTAACACCAGCTACATTAATACCTCCAGTAGGAAATGTGATTAATGGATTATGCGCTGGTATAGTTTACACAATAACAGGTACAGATGCCAATGGTTGTACAGCTACAACAACAGTGCAAGTAGGTACATTGAATGGACCAGTTATAGGAGTGGCATCTACTACCGATGCCAGTTGTAGTCCAGGTTGCGATGGTACAGCTACTATGACTCCTATAGGTTTAACGTATACAGTAACACCAGCTACATTGATACCACCAGTAGGAAATGTGATTAATGGATTATGTGCTGGTATAGTTTACACAATAACAGGTACAGATGCCAATGGTTGTACAGCTACAACAACAGTGCAAGTAGGTACATTGAATGGACCAGTTATAGGAGTGGCATCTACTACCGATGCCAGTTGTAGTCCAGGTTGCGATGGTACAGCTACTATGACTCCTATAGGTTTAACGTATACAGTAACACCAGCTACATTGATACCTCCAGTAGGAAATGTGATTAATGGATTATGCGCTGGTATAGTTTACACAATAACAGGTACAGATGCCAATGGTTGTACAGCTACAACAACAGTGCAGGTAGGTACATTGAATGGACCTTCTATCAGCCTTGTATCAACAACAAACCCAACAACATTTGGTGGCACAAATGGCCAAATTGTAGTTAGTGGATCTTTAGGTACACCAGGATATACTTATTCAATAAATCCAAATATAGGTACTCAACCAACTCCAGGCACATTTAATGGCTTGTCTGCAATACCTCCAGATACATGCTATGTTGTAACAGTAACTGATGCTGCTCTTTGTACTGCAAGTACTATCGTTTGTTTACAACAACCAGGATTACTTGGAATAAGCACATTGCAAACAAATGTTACCTGCTTTGGTCTTTGTAATGGTACTATTACAGCATCCGCAGGAGGCGGAGTAGGACCCTATAATTTCCAAATAGGAGCTGGTGTGCCTCAGCCTAATCCAATTTTCACAGGATTGTGCCCTGGTGTTTATGTCATAACAGCTATAGATGCAAACAATGCCACTGCTACAACAAATGTTCAAATTACTGAACCTACAGCATTGCAATTAAATCCACTATTTGTTACTTCACCTACTTGTGTACCTGGTTGTGATGGTACAATAAATTCAACAGCAGTTGGAGGAACATCTCCTTATACATATAGCATTGCTAATATGAATATACCATGTCCGATTTCCCAAACTGGACCTGGCGTATTTGATAATGTAGGCATTGCAACTTATACTGTGACTGCTGCGGATGCAAACGGATGTACAGTTACATCTTCGGTTACTGTGTTGCCATTATCGCCACCTTCAGTAACTTATATTAGTAAACAAGACCCAACATGCTTTGGAGCTAATAATGGTGTAATAGTAGTAAGCGGTACAGGTGTAAATACGCCATATACCTTTAATCTAATTCCTGCTAATGGCAATCCTCCTAATTCAACAGGAACATTTAATGCGGTAAGTGCTGGAAATTACCAAGTACAAATTACAGATGCTGCTGGTTGTACAAATACTACAGTTATACCAGCTATAGGACAGCCAAGCCAGATTACATTTAATACACCAACTATACAGCATGTTGCATGTTTTGGTGAAAGTACAGGCTCTATTACGGCTACTGCATTTGGTGGTACTGGTACTATAGGATATTTATTAAACAATGCTGTTCCTTCTGCAAATGGATTCTTTACAGGCCTTCCGGCAAATACTTATACAGTAACTGCTATAGATGCCAATGGTTGTAGTGTGAATACAATTGTGCTTGTTAATCAAAATCCACAAATGGTAGTAACAGATTTAACGACTACAGAACCAAATTGTTTTGGCGAAGCTAATGGTACCATATCTATTAATGTTACAGGTGGTACACCTCCAATTGTTTACTCACTTGATGGTGGAGCATATCAGTCGAGTGGTTTATTTAATACAGTAACAGGTGGTACACACCAAATAACATTTAAAGATATTTTAGGATGTACTAATTCAACAACCATTTTTGTAACAGAACCTGACCCAGTAAGTGCTAATATATCTGTATTCGAAACAACATGTATAGATTCAAAAGATGGAAAAGCAATAATTGAAGGTTTTGGAGGTCGTGGTGGTTATAAGTATTATATAACGCCAGGCCTGCATATCAATAAATCAGGATACTTTACGGGTCTGGAAGCAGGTACTTATACATTAACAGTTGTTGATACGTCAGGATGTAATTACGAAACTATTTTCACCATCAATCTGCCATCTAATCCATTAACAACTTCTATTTCTAAAGTGGATTTAGCATGTACTGGAAAAGGAAATGAAGGACAAGCTACAGTTAATGTAAACGGTGGTACACCACCATACAATTTCATGTGGACCACATCTCCACCTCAAATTACACAAACTGCTATATCATTATATTATGGTACTTATTATGTAGATGTAATAGATGCTAATGGTTGCTACCAAAAAGATACAGTAACTATTAATGAAGGACCATGTTGCGATATAGCCTTTATTCCAAATGCATTCTCTCCGAATGGTGATGGCAACAATGATGAATTTAGAGTTTTAACAACAGCAGGCGTACAATTACTACAATTGGAAGTTAGAGATCGTTGGGGTAAACGAGTATGGTCTACAGGCGATTACCGAAAAGGATGGAATGGCGAATACGAAGGTAGAGCTATGGAAATGGATACTTATTATTACGTACTTCGATATCGTTGTACTTTAGATAATAAAGAATATATTAAAAAAGGCGATTTGATATTAGTGAGATAATAAAAATGAAACATTCAAAAAAAATCCTGCATATTTTTATGCAGGATTTTTTTTAGTAACAATATGGTAAATATCTTTACAACGAAACACTAATGGAATATTTAGTTCCTAGTGTATAAAAAAAAAATTCATGATAGATGTTTTATTGGGTCTTCAGTGGGGAGATGAAGGAAAGGGTAAAATAGTAGATTACTTGGCAAAAGATTATGAAATCATTGCACGATTTCAAGGAGGTCCTAATGCAGGGCATACACTCTATAAAGAGGATAAAAAAATTGTATTGCATACCGTACCTTCTGGTATTTTTCATGAAAAAATTATCAATATTATTGGCAATGGTGTTGTAATTGATCCTGTATCGTATCTAATAGAATGTAATGAAATAAAAGATGCAGGCGTAATTCCCGAACAAAAAGTGTTTATTAGCGATAGAGCCCATCTTATTATACCTACACACAAAGCTTTAGATAAAGCCAATGAGCTTGCAAAAGGGAAAGAAAAAATTGGTTCTACACTTAAGGGTATTGGGCCTACTTATATGGATAAAATTGGCCGTAATGGTTTGCGTGTTGGAGATATTTTAGAAAAAGATTTTATTGTAAAATATGAAAAACTAAAGACTAAACATTTGCAGTTATTAAAACAAATGGGATTTGATGAAGAAATAGATTTGCAAGAAAAAGATTTTTTTGATGCTATAGAATATCTAAAAAAGTTTAAAATAATAGCTACAGCATATTGGTTTGACGAGCAACTTAAGTTAGGGAAAAAAATTTTGGCAGAAGGAGCTCAAGGTACAATGTTAGATATAGATTTTGGAACTTATCCATTTGTTACATCAAGCAACACAATAACTGCAGGCCTTTGTACTGGGCTTGGGGTAGCACCCAAGTGGGTCAATAAAGTTTATGGTATTTCCAAAGCATATTGCACTCGAGTAGGGAGCGGACCTTTTCCTACAGAACTCCATGATGAAGATGGAGAAAAATTAAGAAAAATTGGTAATGAATTTGGCGCTACTACAGGCAGACCAAGACGTTGCGGATGGATTGACCTTGTAGCTTTAAAATATGCCTGTATGATAAATGGAGTAAGTGATTTAATTATCACAAAAGCAGATATATTGGATGAAATGGAACATGTATATGTATGCGATGCTTATCAAATAGATTCACAAACAACAACATCTTTCCCTTTTGATATTACTGATATTGCTATTACTCCAATATTAAAATCATTTAAAAAGTGGAATAAAAAATTGCAAGATTGCAATACACAACTTGACACATCCGAAGAATTTAAAAATATGATACAGTTTATAGAAGAATTTACTCAAACTAAAGTTTCAATAATATCTAATGGGGTTGGTAGAAATCAACTTATTGAATGGAAATAAAAAAAATTTTTTCATTTAAAAAAAAATTATAAAATTTACAATTGAAATAGGTTCACTATGAAATCAAAACCAGAAAAAAAAGCACCCAAAACTCCAGTAGCCAAAACAAGCAAGGCTAGCTCTAAACCTAAAAAATCTAAAAAGGAATTAGAAGACGATGACGATTTAGAAGAGGAAAAGAGTTTAAAAAAATCAGTAAAGAAATCAACATCAAAAAAATACATTGATGATGACGATGATTTAGATGACGACTTTGATGATATGGATGATGATTTTGACAAGGACGATGAATTCGATAATGAATTTGAAGAATTTGATATGCCCATTTCAAAATCAAAATCTAAAAAACCCGGAAAAAAAGGAGATGATGACGATGATGACCTCTTTAAAATAGATGATGATTTAGATCTTGATTTATTTGACGATGGTTTTGATAATGACGATGACTTTTAGTTACAAATTTTTTAAATAATTAAAACACCGATTTATGTCGGTGTTTTTTTATGTACTTTTATAACTTGTTTACATTAGAATCTTCATATCAGCCTCAAGGCGATCAGCCAGAAGCCATAAAACAACTCGTTGATGGCGTTCTTTCCAATCAGGCCTATCAAACTCTATTGGGCGTTACTGGCTCCGGAAAAACCTATACTATAGCCAACGTCATAAAAGAAGTTGAAAAACCTACTTTAGTATTGACACACAATAAAACCTTGGTGGCTCAATTATATGGCGAATTCAAAAATTTTTTTCCTGAAAATGCGGTTGAATATTTTGTTTCTTATTATGATTATTATCAACCAGAGGCTTATTTGCCATCAACAAACGTATATATCGAAAAAGATTTATCTATAAATGCCGAATTAGAAAAATTGCGCTTGCGTACTACATCCAGTTTGCTTTCTGGGCGTAGAGATATTATAGTTGTAGCATCAGTATCTTGCATTTATGGTATAGGCAATCCTACAGAATATGCTAATGGTGTGATAAGGCTTTCTGTAGGAAAAAATTTTGGAAGAAATAATCTCTTACACAAATTGGTCAATGCCCTTTATAATAGAAATAATATAGAGTTTGAACGAGGCATGTTTAGAGTCAAGGGAGATACTGTAGATGTGAATTTGCCTTATGCCGATCATGGCTTACGCATTATTTTTTTTGGCGACGAAATAGAGGATCTTCACGAAATAGAAATAAGTACAGGAAAAAAAATAAAATCCGTTATGGACACAGCCATTTTTCCTGCCAACATGTATTTGGCTCCCCAAGATCAAATGAAAAATATAGTGCATGAGATACAAGATGAAATGATAGCCCAAGAAGCCTATTTTAAACAACAAGAACGATACATAGAAGCACAGCGTATTAAAGAACGTGTGGAATACGATTTGGAAATGATTCAAGAATTGGGATATTGTAAAGGCATCGAAAATTATTCTCGCTTTTTAGATCGTCGTCAGCCAGGTGAGCGCCCTTTTTGTTTGATTGATTATTTTCCTGAAGATTATTTATTAGTTTTAGACGAAAGCCATGTAACACTGCCACAAATAAGTGGCATGTTTGGTGGAGACAGAGCTCGAAAATTAAACTTAGTCAATTATGGATTTCGATTGCCATCTGCCTTAGACAATAGGCCCTTAAATTTTCAAGAATTTCAGTCCAAAATCAATCAAGTTATTTTTGTGAGTGCTACGCCAGGAAATTTTGAGTTGGAAAAATGTGAAGGGATAGTAGTAGATCAAGTAGTAAGACCGACAGGCTTGCTAGACCCGCCTATAGAAGTGAGACCAACTATAAACCAAGTTGATGACTTGTTAGATGAAATAGATGAACGTGTCAATAGAAATGAGCGAGTTTTGGTAACTACATTGACCAAAAGATTGTCTGAAGAGTTGGCAAAGTATATGCTCAAATTAAATATTAAATGTAAATATCTGCATAGCGAAATAGATGCATTGGAAAGAATAGAAATACTACGCGATTTGCGACTTGGTCATATAGATGTGTTGATAGGTGTAAATTTATTACGAGAAGGTTTAGACCTTCCAGAGGTTTCCTTAGTTGCCATTTTAGATGCAGACAAAGAGGGCTTTTTGCGCGATACACGTTCGCTAACGCAAACTGCTGGTAGAGCAGCTCGAAATGTAAATGGTTTTGTAATATTTTATGCTGATAAAATCACAAAAAGCATGCAACTCACGATGGATGAAACAGCAAGAAGAAGAGAAAAACAAATTCAATATAATACACAACATAAGGTTACACCAAAAAGCATTTCAAAATCTATAGATCAAATTATGAAACAAACCTCGGTTTTAGAAATTAAGGGTTACGATACCAAAAGTGCTTTGGCTATAAAAGATACAACACCTATAGCAGCAGAGGAAGAAATGACTTATAAAACATTAAAGGATATAGAAAAAGAAATAGCAAGTGTAAAAAAACAAATGGAAAAAGCTGCAAAAGATTTAGACTTTATGGAAGCTGCTCGCTTGCGAGATGTAATGATGCAATTGAAAGCCAAACTATAAACAATACTACTTATTGCTTTGGCTCAAATACAAGTCGAGGGCAGCAACTATAGAGGGCGCATTAGGTATGGGCGCTTTCAAACTAAGTGTAAGCCCTGCATTTTCTACAGCCTTAGTAGTAATAGGGCCAAAAGCACCAATCTTAGTGCCATTTTGAACAAATTTTGGCTTGTTTACAAACAATGATTTGACACCACCAGGAGTAAAAAATACAATCATGTCGTGTTCTTTTTTCAAAATGTCTTTTACATCAGCACATTCGGTCTTGTACAAAACTATTTCAGAATATATCAAATGGTTAGCTTTCATACATTCTAAAATTTCTGTTCGGCATATATCATTAACTGGAACCAAATATTTTTCTTTAATCTTATGTTTTGCAATAACATCCAACATGCTTTGAACAGTTCCATCTTCGCCAAAAAATATTTTTCTTTTTCTATAGACAATAAATTTTTGAAGATATAAAGCTATAGCCTCGGTAATACAAAAATATTTTAATTCAGTAGAAATCTTGATTTTTAATTCTTCTGCAATCCTAAAAAAATGGTCAATCGCATTGCGACTATTAAATATAATGGCAGTAAAGTCTTCTATATTAACTTTTTGCTTTCTGAATTCTTTGCCACTCTCGCCAATAACAGTTATAAATGGACAAAAATCTATCTCAATATTATATTTTTTTTGAAGCTCAAAATATGGCGATTTTGGAGATTCGGGCTTAGGCTGCGCTATCAAGATAGTTCTTATTTTCGTGCTATCTTTTTTAACAGTAGTTGCTTTTTTTACAATCTTTGTAGCTTTTGCCATGCAAAATCTATTTACATTTTTTTTATCAAGTTGCCCATTTAACTATGAGTATCAAAGGCAGAATTTCAAAGGAGCAAAGGTAAAGTAAAAATTGAAAAAAATCGATTTGAAGTGTTTTGTTTATATTAATAAAAATCTTTATATATTTTACTAATATAAAAAACAAGATGGCAACAATTAAAAACCATGAAAAAATGTAACCATATTGAACCTGAACAATTAACAACAACATGCTCAATGGAAATAAATAAAAACCTATAAACTCGTTGGCTACATGTTGTTGTAAAAAAACAGCTTCAGATAAATCTTTTTTATTAGCTACCCAGGCTATCAATCGAATAAAAAGGGATTTAAGTATATACAAGCCAATTAATATTGCAAAAACGACAATCCAAGTCTGAAAGCTAAAAGTCTGTTTTGGAATATAAGACCAACACATCAGTAGATAAGTTACAACGGTAGCAAAACCCATAAAAAAAAGAATATGCAACAAAATATTTCCCCAGCGATTATTGAGCAATTGCTCTTTCATTTGTCTATTAATCACATCAATAGATTTATAAAGATCTTGTACATTTTGAATGTGTTTTTGTTCACTATTTTTTATAAAACCAAAAAATAATAAGCCTAATAAAACTAAAAAAAACATCTTTGATTTATTCAAAGAAACATGAGGTCTTTCTACAAAACCCGATTTAGAAGAAGATGTTTTTAATGTAGGATGATGCGATATTGCCTGAGCAATTGATATTTCGTGTTGCTGATGCAATAATGAGCTATCCGTAGAAAAAACAAAAGCAGATTGTCCTTTCACATTGGTATAAATGACACAAAAAAAGAGTAAAAAAAATATAGCGTAGCGCATGCTTGCGCAAAAGTATTGTAAATAAACATTGCGATTCAAAATAGTAATTCACATTGGAAAGAATAAGTAATACCAATCTTAAATTGGTTCAGACCAATTTTTTGATCTGTTACAATAGTATAATCGGTATAAAGTGCGATTTTGGTCAAAACATACAAGTTGAAAAAATCAAACAATGCTATTCATAGGAATATTCAAGCATTGAAATTACCTTTGCATATGCTTTCAGATTTTCCTATCCAAAATGAAAAAGAAACTCGAGCCGGATTTGGTGAGGGTATTTACGAAGTAGCCCAAAAAAATAAACATGTAGTAGCTCTTACAGCCGATTTGGCTGGTTCCCTGAAGCTTCAGGCATTTATCAAAGATTTTCCAGAGCGCTTTATACAATGTGGTATAGCAGAGGCTAACATGATAGGCATAGCTGCAGGCCTTACTATAGGAGGCAAAATACCTTATACTACTACTTTTGCTAATTTTTCTACCTCTAGGGTTTATGATCAAATAAGACAAAGTGTAGCCTATAGTGGAAAAAATGTAAAAATATGTGCCTCGCATGCTGGTCTTACTCTTGGAGAAGATGGAGCCACACACCAAGTATTGGAAGATATAGGTATGATGAAAATGCTACCCGGCATGACTGTAATTGTTCCCTGCGATTTTAATCAAACCAAAGCAGCCACTATAGCTATAGCCGATCATATAGGACCTGTGTATTTACGCTTTGGCAGACCAAAATGGCCCAACTTTACGCCCTTAGATACCCCATTTGAAATTGGCAAGGCTCAGCAAATTAACGAAGGAAATGATGTAAGTATTTTTGCTTGCGGACACATGGTTTATGAAGCCATGAAAGCCGTAAAAATACTCGAAAAAGAAGGTATCTCATGCGATTTAATAAACATACACACCATTAAGCCCATAGATCAAGAAGCCGTGGTAAAAAGTATAAGCAAAACAAATTGCATTGTTACTGCTGAGGAGCATCAGATAAATGGTGGCTTAGGCGATAGTATTGCACAAATTGCATCTAAAATGCATCCTTGCCCTCAAGAATATGTAGCGGTTCAAGATAGCTTTGGCGAAAGTGGCAAACCAATGGATTTGCTCCAGAAATATGGTCTGACAAGTGAAAATATTATCCTTTCTGTAAAAAAAGTGCTAAGCAGAAAGCGTAAATAGGAAGTTTTACCTATTTTTTTACCTATTTTTCTAAAAATCAAGTTATTGGCAAATTATTTGCATTTTTATTTTATACTTTTATTGCAAATAAAAACACTACACAGTTGAAACAGCTATTCATTCTTGTATGCAGTTTGTTTTTGGTACTGACTACCATACCAAAAGCGCATGCTACTTTTTTGGCAGAAAATGAAAGCTCAATTACACAAAATAAAACAGAAAGATATATACACTATGTATATGACAATATCAAATTTCCAAAAAATGGGAAATTACGATACGAGGTTTTTCGTAATGGATTTTTTGGTTATATGAATTTGAAAGAAGCTCGCAAAATAAAGCAAGATGCTTTGCTTACGATTTGCGATTTTACACTTTCAAGCAATAAAAAGCGTTTGTGGGTAATTGATGTCAATAAAAAAAGAGTATTATTTCATACCCTCGTAGCTCATGGTTCAGGTACTGGCGAAGAGTTTGCTACTTCTTTTTCAAACATCAACGATTCGCATCAAAGTAGTTTAGGCTTTTATTGTACTGGCGAAACCTATCAAGGCAATAATGGATATTCATTAAAACTTCATGGTGTAGATGGTATGTATAACTCAAATGCCTACGATAGAGCTATTGTAATACACGGAGCTGCGTATGTAAGCGATGAATTTGCAAAAGCCAATCAGCGTTTAGGGCGTAGCCATGGCTGCCCAGCTTTGCCTGTAGATCTAGCGCCCAAAATAATAGACCAAATAAAATTTGGTAGTTGTTTATTTATTTATCATACTTCTTCCAATTATTTAAAACGTTCTCAATGGCTCAACTCTCCTTTGAGAATGCTACCAAACGAGGCTAACTTAATGGACCTCAAAATGAAAACCAACAGCTCAAGAAGTAGCGAGGTGAACGAAGAGAAGCCAAGCAAAACAGAAAAAATAGAAGATGAAGTAGATACAGAAAAAGACAACGAAACACCATATGAAGCAGATAAATCTGCTACTAAACAAAAAGAACATTTTGATATAAATAAATATGTAAGCGCAGAAGAGCAAGCAAATTTCAATATTGAAGTAAAAACTATAAAGTTAGAAAAGCCTATCACTTCTACGAAAACAGATTTGTCGAATATAGACCAATCTAAAGTAAAACGTATAGTACGTATTAATGAAGCTACTGGTATTTCAGATACCATAATCATTAAGTAAGTTTTACCTTTATTATGTATTCTTTTTCCCAATTTCACAAGTAAATATTAGCGTATAAAGTTACTTTTGCCAACAGGCCATTGAAATTGAAGAAATTTAAAAACATAGCATTAGTAGGCAACCCCAACTGTGGCAAAACATCCCTGTTTAATGCGCTGACGGGTTTGCATCAGCGAGTGGGCAACTTTCCTGGAGTAACTGTAGAAAAAAAAACAGGCAGAAGCCAGCTTTCCAATAATCTTGCAGTCAATATAGTAGACCTACCTGGTACGTATAGCTTGTATCCCAAAAGCGAAGACGAAATAGTAGCTTTTGATGTGTTGTTTGATGATGATGAATCTGTAAGTATTGATGTTATAGTAGCTGTTGTAGATGCATCAAGCTTAAAAAGAAATTTACTATTCTGTTCTCAGCTTTTAGACATCAAAAAACCTGTTGTGATTGCACTCACCATGCTTGATATAGCTAGTCAAAAAGGAATCAATATTGATGTGCATGGCATGAGTAGAATGTTGGGATGCCCAATAGTACCTATAAACCCAAGAAAGAACAAAGGTATACAAGCGCTTAAAAAAGAAATTGAAACAACTATTGAGCACAATTTTATACCACCAGTAGAAGATTTTATAAACCTTAAGCGTTTAGCACCTGAGTTGCATGATATTGTCAACAAATATCAAAAAACAAGCAGCCATACAGCTTCCATACACTTTGCATCGGCTTATGAACGCCTTAGTTTATTGAGCAAGCAGCAAAAAGAACAGTTGAAAGAAGAATTATCCAGCATAGAATTTAATAAGGCTAAAATTCAAGCAGCCGAAACAATACAACGCTATGCCAAAATAAAAAAAATGATGCAAGGCCATGTTATGGAAAATTCGCCTTTGCAAAAAGAATTATTGAGTCGTAAAATAGATAATTATTTATTGCATCCGCTTTGGGGCAATATTTTTTTATTGATAATACTTTTTATAATGTTTCAGATGGTGTATTGGCTTGCTCAATACCCTATGGAATGGATAGATTCAATATTTTCTTGGATTACAAGCCAGCTAAAAAATAGTTTACCTGACCATTTTATTTCTCGATTACTTATTGATGGCCTATTGGCTGGCATCAATGGTATTGTTGTATTCGTACCTCAAATAATGATTTTGTTTGGTATTATAAGTTTGTTAGAAGATTCTGGATACATGTCAAGAATTAGTTTTCTTTCGGACCGCTTGATGCGCAGAGTAGGCCTCAACGGCAAAAGTGTGATGCCCTTGATTAGTGCTACGGCTTGTGCAGTGCCTGCTATTATGGCTGCAAGAACCATTGAAAACAAAAAAGAAAAATTAATAACAATACTCATTGCACCACTAATGAGCTGTAGTGCTCGCTTGCCAGTTTATACCATCTTGATAGGGCTTATGGTGCCCGAAACAAAAATATTGGGCATATTTACTTGGCAAGGTATAGCCTTATTGGCCATGTATTTTTTTGGTTTTATGATGTCGTTAATTGTCGGGTTTGCATTAGCTATTTTTATTAAAGTAAAAGATAAAAGTATTTTTTTGATGGAAATGCCTGTTTATCGATGGCCTCGTTGGAATAATGTAGCCATGACCATGCTTCAAAAATCAAAAGTATTTGTTTTTGATGCAGGAAAAATCATCATTATCATTTCTGTAATGCTATGGATACTATCTTCTTATGGATATAAAAAAGAAATGAATCAGTCATCGCAGTTTTTTGCTCAAACAAGTTTAGAACATAGTTATGCTGGTATAATTGGAAAGAAAATAGAACCAGCCATAAGACCACTAGGATTTGATTGGAAAATTGGAATTGCATTGATTACTTCCTTTGCCGCTCGAGAAGTATTTGTAGGTACCATGTCTACGCTTTATAGTGTAGAAGATGAAAATGAAAGAACTTTAATGCAAAAATTAAAAAATGCCCGTAGAAATGATGGAAGCTTAGTATATAGCTTGGCTACAGCCATGTCATTATTGATTTTTTATGCTATTGCTATGCAATGTATGAGCACTTTTGCCATAGTTTGGCGCGAAACCAAATCCTTCTATTATGCCCTACTACAATTTGTACTTTTTGGCACATTAGCTTACATATTTTCATTTTTTGTATATTATATTATGAGCCATTGAAAAAAATAATAATCTATTGAATATGAATTATTTAAATAGTAATACCTTTGCATAATTATATAAAGTCAAAAAAAACGATATGGCTATTGCACGAACAACAATGAAACGTCCATTGGATAAGGACTTAAAACAAACAATCCAAAAAAGAAATTTCAGACTAGCAAAATTTTGGGAATTAGTGGGTTTGGATGTGGAAGTAATCGGCGATATGGAAACACCAGCTGTAATTAAGGATGATTATTGTTTAGCTTGTTATGTTCACAATTTCAATTTGATTTTTACAGATCATTACGATCAAGGAAAAGAAGTTTACAGAGTAAAACTTCAAAAAGATCAAGTATTTGATATGGAACCAATAGTAGAATGGCTAAAAACGGCAACCCATCGTCGTATTTACCGTGTAAAAATGAAAGGAGATTTAGGTTTGTACTTGGTGGGTTACAACTTTGGTGTTAAAAAAGAACATGAAAACATGAAATATCCTGTTTATGGAAAATATTCACCTAAAGTATTCTTTACTAAAGACTATGCAGATGAAGTAATGGAATTATACAATCTTCATGAGTACTGTGAAGTCATTTAACACAATTAGGAAAAATAGTGAACTGCTCTTTGGAGCAGTTTTTTTTGTTTAAAAGATAGTAATGTAGCCAGTTTCGACTAAGGAAGTGCCATTAAAAAGTTGAAACTGAAAATTGCCTTTAGCATTAAAATTATTTTTGTCTAATATTAAATATGGCTTCATAATTCTACTAATTTTTAGCACTTCATTTTTTTTCATATCATAAAAACGAAGATTATATTTTTGAGAAATAGCATCATTTAAACTAATGACTACATGACCAGAATAAGGGTTTGTAAATACTTTTGTAGAAGGGGTATAATAAAAATCATTTTCATTATTGGTAGAAGTATTTTCTTTAGTAGTAGTATTTAGTGGTTTGCTATTTGTTGTTCCAGTTTTTATACTTTGCTCATGCGACTTAGCAATAGTAGCAGAATCAAGTACTACTTTGTAGGTATTTGAAAACCATTCTAAGTCACCATTGAAAAATACACACAAGCGATAATAGTTATTTCCTAACATAGGGCTTTTGTCGGCATATCTACCAATTCCTTTTTTGGGCGAAGAAAGCGTTTCGATAGTAACAAAGTTAAATACACTATCTGGAGAGCGTTGTATGGCTATGGCTTTTACGCCATCGTATTGCGAAGACCATTGTATAATATTATGTCCATTTTCGGTATTAAGTTGTAAGGCAGGAAGAGTAGCAAGAGTCGAATTTTGAGCTAAAAGTATGTGGCAGCAAAACAGACTTATAAGAATAGCAAACAATTGCTTCATGTAAAAGAAAAATTAGTAATTGCGAATGTAAATAATAATACTTAAAAAGGGATTGTAAAAAAATGAAAAAACATAAGGTCTTTTGAAGATACAAGCAATTCGAAGTTGAAGCAAAATATAAAAAAAAGAAGTTTGTATAATAGAGATAAAAAAAAATTAAAGAAGAGTTGCTTTATCGATTTCCTTGTAAGCCACCAGTATGTATAAAAAGTATTTTATGTTGAATAGGAAAATAATTATTTTCTATTAAATCCAATAAGCCAAACATGCTTTTGGCCGTGTATACACAATCAAGTTCTATAGCATGTTCTTGCTGAAAATACTGTATAAAATCATTAAGTTCATTATCTTTTTTGCCAAAGCCACCAAACTTATAATCATCCAAAAGCCTAATGTGTTGATGGGAAGTATTGGCTTTAATTTTTTTTAATACTGCGTTTTTATCTTGTGTACTCATAAAGCCTATCAAATTATTGTCAATGGATTGGCTTATACCAATGAGTGTTGTAGCTGTGCCTACTGAGCATACTATAGTGTCATATTGTTTTGCTAATTTGGGGCTCAAAATTTCTTGGCAGCCTCTCAAACCCAATTCATTGTCGCCTCCCATGGGTATTATATAGGCTTCTGGAAAGAGAGTTTGCCAATAGCTGTAATCATTTGATTGATACAGCGTGTCAAATATTTGTCGAGGTAAAAAATGAAGCTCCATTCCCCATTTTTTGCAATCCTCAAGTGTGTTTGTAGAGGACGCTTCGCCTCGTACAAGGCCTATGGTTTTGATGTGCGACATAAATCCATAATACGCCAAGGCATGCAAATGATTAGAATAATTACCACCTATAGAGAGTAGCATTTTGTAACCCTTTTTTTGCGCTTCTATTATATTATATTTAAGTTTGAACCACTTGTTTCCTGAAATATGTGGATGAAGAAGATCTAAGCGGAGTACATCAACAGATACTTGTTTTTTGTTCAACAAGGTATGCTGAATACTTGTAATTTTTATTTCGGAGCTATCTAAAAAATTAGTAACCATATTCCTTTAAAAAAAGATCATTATCTCTCCAGTCTTTTCTAACTTTTACGTGCAAGGCCAAAAAAACTTTTCTATCAATAAATTTTTCAATGTCCATTCTGGCTTCTTGACCAATTTTTTTTATCATAGAGCCATGCTGTCCAAGCAATATGCCTTTTTGGGTTTCTCGGCTTACAATAATGTCAGCTTCTATTTTAGTAAGTGTATTTTTTTCTTCAAAACTTCGAATAAGAACGGCAGTATGATAAGGCAGTTCAGCATCAAGCAAATGAAAAAGTTTTTCACGAATAATTTCTGAAACAAAAAAACGAACGGGTCTGTCGCTTAGGCTATCCGTATCAAAATAGGGTGGTGAAAAGGGTATTTTTTCTAATAATTTTTCTAGTAAATTAGGTAGCCCTATTTTATTTAATGCAGATATTTCAACAATTTCGATACTTGAATCGTGAGTTGCTATTTGTTGTTGTAGCATAGCTATTTGTTCATTGGTCGAAGTATCAATTTTATTGATAACAAGAATGATAGGGGCGTTGGTTTTAATTTTTTTAATGAGCTCAATATGATCTTCCCAATTTTCTTTTGGTGTTATTAAGTATAATAATACATCTATTCCTTGTTTAGCATCAATTATTTCGTTCATCATACGCTGATGCAATTTGTATTTTACATCCATGATGCCAGGAGTATCAGCAAAGATGAGTTGATAATTTTTTTCGCTTAAAAATCCTAATATTTTATTTCGAGTGGTTTGCGCCTTATGCGATACTATAGATAGTTTTTCGCCAAGCAAAGCATTGAGTAAAGTGGATTTGCCAGCATTGGGTTTGCCAAAAATGCCAACAAAACCGCTTTTAAAATTGTTCATTAGTACAAAGATAACAAGATGCTTTAGGAAATAAAGTAAATATTCTTACCTTCGCATTGCGAGATAGAGCAGCGGTAGCTCGTCGGGCTCATAACCCGAAGGTCATAGGTTCGATCCCTATTCTCGCAACAAAACTTAGAAAAAGGCAGATATTAGCTGCCTTTTTTTATTTTACTTTGCAAAAACAACACCTATGATAATCATTTATAGAGGTTAACATATAAACTTGATATAGCAATCCTTTTCAATCAATAAACATTATACATCTATTAACCCCCATCTTTAAACATGTACACAGTAGCCATAGTAGGAAGACCCAATGTTGGAAAATCAACCCTTTTTAATAGATTAATTGGTGAGCGCAAAGCCATTGTAGATGATATAAGTGGTGTGACTCGCGATAGGCAATACGGAGAATGCGAATGGAATGGCAAATCCTTTAGTGTGATTGATACAGGCGGCTATGTAGAATTTAGCGATGATATTTTTGAAAAAGAAATTAGAAAACAAGTAAAAATAGCGGTTGATGAGGCCGATGTTGTACTTTTTGTAGTGGATGTAACCTCTGGAATAGTGCCACTTGATGAAGAATTCACGATATATTTAAGAAAAACAACAAAGCCTGTTCTTTTGGTTGTCAATAAAGTAGATAATAATAAACGAATTATTGATGCAGCCGAATTTTATAGTTTGGGTTTTGAAGAATTATACAATATATCTTCATTGTCAGGTAGTGGTAGTGGCGATTTGTTAGACAAGGTTACTTCTTATATGACCGAAGAAAACACTCCATTAGATACTAGCTTACCCAAAATAGCCATAGTAGGGCAGCCCAATGCTGGCAAATCTTCATTGCTAAATGCCTTTGTAGGTGTAGAAAGAAATATTGTATCTGAAATAGCGGGCACCACTCGCGATAGCATACATACGCATTATAAAATGTATGGACATGAATTTATTTTGATAGATACTGCTGGGCTTCGCAAAAAAAGTAAGGAAATGGATGATTTAGAATTCTATTCGACCATACGGGCAGTAAAAGCCATAGAAGAAGCCGATGTGTGTATGATATTGATAGATGCTGTAAAAGGTATAACCTCACAAGATATTAATATTTTTTCTTTAGCTGCTCGAAAAGGGAAAGGCATCGTTTTATTAGTCAATAAATGGGATTTGATTGAAAAAGAAACCATGACATCGGTGAGAATGGAAGAATATATAAAAGAAAAAACCAAGCCATTTACCGACATACCTATCCTATTTATTTCTGCAACCGAAAAGCAGCGAATTCATAAAGCTATAGAAACTACCATTAAAGTCTTTGAATCAAGGAGTCAAAAAATACAAACGTCTAAGCTCAATGACATAATGCAAAAAGAGATACAATACTACCCACCTCCATTTTATAGAGGCAATCCGGTATCTATAAAATTTGTACAGCAATTGCCAGTAGTAGTGCCTTCCTTTGTCTTTTATGCCAATCATCCCGACGAAATAAAGGAACCCTATAGAAATTTTTTAGAGAATAAATTACGAAGCCATTTCTCTTTTACAGGGGTTCCCATTCGAATATTTTTTAGAAAAAAATAAAAAAACTTTTGTGGTTTAAAAAGTTTCCATAGTTTTGCTTCCGAAAATGGATGCCAAACAGCAAATAATCATTAAAATAATGCCCTTATTTCTTCAATATGGGTTTAAGAGCGTAACTACAGATGAGTTATCGCGTCATGCAGGGATTTCTAAAAAAACACTGTATGAACTTTTTAAGGATAAAGATGAAATTGTTTTAGAAACAATAAAGTATGTGTTGGATACGTACCAAAAAGAAATTGATAAAATAGCTCTTTCCAAAAAAAATGCCATTTATATTTTAATTGAAATTATCACACTTTTAGACAATTTAATTCAAGGCATGAATATTGTATGCTTTTCAGATTTGCAACGATACTATCCTAAAGCCTATGAATTTTTGCAAAATCATAAACAGCAATGTGTGTTTTGTGATATACAACAAAACTTAAGACAAGGCATTGGTGAAGGTTTGTATAGAGACAATTTGGATATTGATATCATAAGTATGTTTCGAGTAGAAACAGCCTATTTCGTGTTTCAATCTAGTCTTTATGAACAAAATAAATTTAATATGCAAAAAGTAAACGCTGAAATCTTTTATCATTACTTATACGGCATAGCCACCATAAAAGGACATAAACTGATAGATCGATATTTAAAAGCAAAGAATAAATAATATAAAGCAATATGAAAAAATTTATTTTATATTTCGTATGGATACTTTTGAGCGGCAAGGCTATAGCGCAGGGCACTCAAGCATATAGTTTAGATCAGTGTTTGAGCTATGCCAAAGAGCACCAGCCTAAAATGAAATCCGCTTTCTTAGATGAAGAAATGCAACTCGAAAAAAATAAAGAAATTATTGGCATAGCCCGACCACAAGTAAAAGCCACTGGACAATTTCAATATTTATTTATTGTGCCCAAATCAAGGTTGGATGCCAATGCATTTAATTTTGGCTCAGCTTTTAGTTTTTTTCAAATAGATACACCCGCGTATATAGCCTATCAAAATCAGCCAAAACAAAAATATAGTGAAGCAAAATTTGGTTTACCACTCAATGCATCTTTAGGAGTACAAGCTTCTCAAATCTTATTTGATGCTGGTGTATTGGTGGCCATTCAGGCAAGAAAAAGTTTAGAAGATTTAACAAAAATCAATACCAAACGAACCTTAGAGGAAGTCAATGTGTCCGTTTCAAAGGCCTATTACAATTGTATAATAGCAGAAAAGCGGATGAAACTATTGGATGATAATATAGAACTGCTCACTTCTATTGAACATATGACCAAGCGTATATATGAAGAAGGTTTTGCGGAGAAGATAGATGCAGATAGACTAACTGTTCAAAAAAATAATTTAATAACAGAAAAAAGTAAAGTAAAAAATTTAATAGAGCTTAGCTACGCCCTTTTAAAGTTTCAGATGGGTATGCCGCTAGATACTCCAATTATGCTTACAGACGACATTACATTAGACGATGTAAAGAATGATTTAGAATTAGATCGTGTTGTAAACTATGACAATCGAGTAGAAATGGAAATGCTCAAAACTGTAAAAAGGCTAAATGAGTATGATTACAAGCGATATGCCAAAGGCTACTTGCCTACTATAGCAGCAGTAGTAAATGCTAGTTACGCATCTCAAACAATAGCCTTCAAAGAGTTGTTTACACTGCCTTATTTTCCTACTGGTGCTTTTGTATTGAGTGCGAGTATGCCACTGTATGATGGGGGTACACGTAAAGCCAAAATGCAACAAGCTAAGTTGAGTATCATGAAAAATGAAAATGATATGTTGGCCTTGAAACAAGCAGTAGATTTAGAACACTATAATGCACGCACACAACTTAGAAACACATTTGTAGCATTAGATAATCAAAAAGCTAACATAGACTTGGCTACAAAAGTTTACAACATAGCTCAAAAAAAATATAAAGAAGGTGTTGGTACTAACATTGAAATTATTCAAGCAGAAACAGCCCTTAAAGAAGCTCAGACAAATTATTATAATTCGCTTTACGAAGCCATGATAGCAAAAATTGATTTTCAAAAATCATTAGGTTTATTTAAAAATTAAAAACAAAACAATAGGATACATATACTATGAAAACTATACTTTATATATGCTCATTATCAGCCACCATATTATTTTTAAACGCTTGTGGCGATTCATCTAAAAAGGATGATAAAACAGAATTAGCAGCACTCAAAAAGCAGCAAAAAGAAATTCAAGAAAAAATTGCAAAAATAGAAGTCAATCAAGTAAGACCCGATAGCTTAATTCGCAAAGTACCAGTGCTTACAACGTCTATGACCCCATCTGTGTTTTATAATTATATAGATGTACAAGGCAAGATAGACTTGGACGAAGTTGTAAATGCTATACCAGAAGTACCTGGCATTATACAATCTATACGTGTAAGACCCGGGCAGTATGTAAAGAAAGGACAAGTAGTAGCTACCTTGAGAAGTGAAACAGTTGAAAAAGGTATTGTAGAATTAGATCAACAAATACAGTTTGCAAAAACAATTCTTGATAAGCAAAAAAGATTGTGGGATGACGAAATAGGAACAGAGATTCAACTGCTACAAGCTAAAAATAATTATGAGTCGCTTGTAAAGAAAAAACAAACCACCTTGTCTCAAAAAAGCTCTTACAATGTATATTCTCCCATCAGTGGATTAGTAGATGCAGTAGACGCCACTGTAGGTCAAAGCTATGCAAACCCTATGAGCGCGCCTGTTATACGAATTATCAATACAGGTAAGTTGAAAGTACTTGCAGATATACCAGAAAATTATTCGAGCAATGTAAGAACAGGTAGTGCTTGTATGGTTGTATTCTCAGATATTCAAGATACTTTAATAACTAAAGTAAATTATGTAGAAAAAATGATTAATCCAGCTTCGCGTACGTATGCTGCCTATATACCATTACCAAGTTCATCAAAGTATCAGCCCAATATGTCAGCAAGAGTAAAAATTGTTACTTATCAAAACCCACATGCTTTTGTTTTGCCAGCAGCTGTCATACAAAAAACAGACAATGGTAGCTATGTGTATATAGTAGATGGACAAAACAAGGCTAAACTGGTGCCCGTACAAACAGGAAATACCTATCAAAGTAAAGTTGAAATTTTAGATGGCCTAAGCCTTGGCACACAAGTAATCACTACAGGCTATGAAGAATTGAATGAAGGCGATATACTTCAAATAAATAAGTAATAAGAGAAATAACATAACCATATTAAAAAATATGAAATTTAATCCATCAAACTGGCCCATCAATAATAGAACAAGTATTTATGTGTTAACTATTATTATCACCTTAGTGGGTTTGATTAGCTATTTGAATTTGCCCAAGGAGCAATTCCCAGAAGTAAAATTTCCACAGATTATTGTTCAAACCATATATCCAGGTACATCGCCAGAAAATATGGAAAACTTGTTCTGAAGCCCATAGAAAAACAAGTAAAAAATATTTCGGGAATAAAAAAGTAACTAGCAATTCATTTCAAGACTTTAGCGTAGTGATAGCCGAATTCAATACAGATGTAAAAGTTGAAAAAGCAAAACAAGATGTAAAGGATGCCGTAGATAAAGCAAAAAGTGATCAAAATGGCTTGCCAAAAAATTTGCCAAACGACCCCGAAGTAAAGGACATAGATGTGTCAGAATTTCCAATACGAAATGTAAACATATATGGAAACTATGATGTAAACCGATTAGAAAAATATGCCGATAAAATAAAAGACAGAATAGAGAGTTTTAAAGAAATAAAACGAGTAGATAAAGTAGGTGGTTTGGACAGAGAGATTCAAATCAATGTGGACTTATTCAAAATGCAATCATTAAAGCTTTCGTTTAGAGATATACAAAATGCAGTAGCATACGAAAATATAGAAGCCACGCCAGGTATAGTAAAAGTAGAAGGTGAGCAGCGCATTATAAGTTTAAAAAAGGTTTTTAAAAGTGCAGATGATATCAAAAATATCATAGTTAAAAATCCTACAGGTGCAGCTGTATATTTAAAAGATATAGCAGATGTACAAGATACTTATAAGGAGCAAGAAAGTTTTGCAAGGCTCAATGGTAAAAACGTAATTACCCTAAACGTAATTAAAGCCAGCGGGCAAAACTTAATAGACGCTTCGGATAAAATAGATGAGCTTATTACAGAAATGAAAAAGGCCGATTTGCCAAAAGATTTGAATGTAGTAGTTACAGGCGACCAAAGCGAAAAAACCAGAACTACCTTGCACGACCTTATTAATACTATCATCATAGGATTTATTTTAGTTACAGTGATCCTCATGTTCTTTATGGGCACTACCAATGCCATCTTTGTTGCCCTTAGTGTACCCCTTTCATGTGCAATAGCTTTTATGGTGTTGCCTAGTATTGGTTTTACACTCAATATGATTGTATTATTCTCCTTCTTATTGGCTTTGGGTATAGTAGTTGATGATGCCATAGTTGTGATAGAAAATTCGCATCGAATTTTTCATGAAGAAAAAATACCAATTAAAGAAGCCGTTCGAAAGGCTACCAGTGAGGTCTTCCTACCTGTACTGTCAGGTACTATTACTACTTTATTGCCATTTATACCGTTAGCATTTTGGAAAGGTGTGATTGGTAGTTTTATGTTCTACTTGCCTATAACGTTAATCATCACTTTGTTAGCCTCGCTTTTGGTAGCTTATATAATAAATCCTGTATTTGCTGTAGACTTTATGAAAGAGCACGAATATGATGGCAAAGAAAAAATTAAATGGACTATAGGTACTACTATAACCTCTATCATTTTTGCAGCGATTGCCTTGTTGGCTTATATATTCGGTAATTTTGGTTTCGGAAATTTTGCAGTTGTATTATTTATTCTTTTTTTACTCAACAAATTTGTATTTGTAAAATGGATACATGCCTTTCAAACTAAAGTATGGCCTAATGTTCAAAATTTTTATTTGCGAATTTTAAGATGGTGCTTAAATCATAGAACTATTTCTATGATTACTGTGGTATCGTTATTAATTATTTCAATAGCATTAATAGCAGTTCGATCGCCCAAAGTAGTCTTTTTTCCAAGCTCAGAGCCCAACTTTGCTTATGTATATCTCACTATGCCAGAAGGTACAGACCAAAATAAAACCAATGAAGTTCTAAAACAATTAGAACATAAAGTATATGAAACGTTGGATATAGACCTAGCTACAAATAGAATGAACCCATTAGTCACTTCCGTAATTTCTAATGTAAAAGTGGGCGCTACCGATCAGCAAAGTGGCGAGATAGGTGATTATCCTAATCGTGGTAAGATTACCGTTTCATTTGTCAATTTTGAAAAAAGACATGGAAAAAGCACACAAGAACTTTTAGATAAAATTAGAAATAGTGTAAAAGATATTCCAGGTACAAGAATTACTGTAGATAAAGAAAGCAGTGGCCCACCTACAGCTAAGCCTATCTTAATTGAAATTACGGGCGAGCATTTAGATTCTATCATTGTAACAAGTAAACGACTAAAAAATTATTTAGAAAATAAACAAATTGGCGGTATAGAAGAGTTGAAATCAGACTTTCAGGCTAATAAGCCAGAAATTATTTTTGATATAGATAGAAATAGAATGAATAGCGAAGGTATTAGCACGGGTATGATAGCAAGCGACTTAAGAACCGCTATGTTTGGTATGGAAATTTCAAGATTCAAAGATGCTAACGATGATTATCCAATTACACTTAGATTAAACAAAGATCAGCAAAACAATATTGATGTCGTTAAGAATATCAATATGACATATAGAGATATGGCTATGGGTGGTCAAATCAGACAAGTACCTATAGGTAGTTTTGTCAATCTAAAATATGGAAACACATACGGCGGCATAAAGCGTAAAGACGAAAAAAGAATTATTTCTTTATCATCTAATGTTTTGAATGGATTTAATGCCAATGAAGTGGTAGCACAAATACAAAGTGAAATAACAAATTTCAATCCACCGGCTGGTGTGAATATCAAGATGGGTGGTGAGCAAGAAGAACAAAAAGAAACTGGTGCGTTTTTAGGTACTGCTATGCTTATCTCTATGATTTTGATATTTTTAGTGTTGATTACACAGTTCAATTCATTTAGTAGAACCATTATCATCATGAGCGAAATTATATTGAGTATCATAGGTGTGCTATTAGGAATAGGTATTTTCAAAATGGATTTTGTAATCGTCATGACAGGAATTGGTATAGTAGCTTTGGCAGGTATCGTAGTTCGAAATGGTATCTTATTAATTGAATTTGCCGATATCAAACTCAATGAAGGTTTAAAACCATTTGATGCACTGATGGAAGCTGGAAAAACGCGTATGACACCGGTGCTATTAACAGCTACAGCTACTATGCTTGGATTAGTACCATTGGCGGTAGGTTTAAATATGGATTTTGTCAAATTGTTTCAAACGGGCAATCCAAATATTTTCTTTGGTGGTGATAGTGTTGCCTTCTGGGGGCCTCTTTCATGGACTATGATTTTTGGACTTGGCTTTGCTACTTTGATTACCTTGATTATAGTGCCAGTCATGATGTTGATGGCTTTGAATAGGAAAGAAAAAATCCAAAAATTGCTCAAGAAGTGATAAAAATATAAGATTTAAAAATAGCACGGAGTTTCGTTTATTAATTATTACTTCACTTGCGCAAGTATAACCACAAACACTACCGCAGGAATCCCGATGAGGCATACGGGACTGGTGAGGCGTGGCTTTGTGCGAAAGCTTCGATACTGCACAAAAAAGTGTGTAAAATTTAGCGAATATTTATGCATAATTTGGGTTTATAATAAGATAGGTAACTTTATCTATTGAAATTGTTGTAAATTTTAATTAAATTTACTTTCGTAAAAGGAATATGCTGAAAGCGCATGAAAAATTACAAAAAGGAATATGAGCTCACCAACCACTTGGTCAATGTGATGGCCGTAGTAAGCGACAAAGTAGTAGAAGAAGAAGACCCTACTACAGCCAGAAGAAAAAGTATGTATCTGACGGAATTTGGAAATCGGATAATTATCATAATGAAGCTACAAAAGCGGAAAACGAAGACAAATAGTCAATGGATATAATATTGAACAATTTTATTACTATCTCAAAAACTATTATCACTTTAATGATATTACGCATTATAATTAACTATGTACTTTATTTTCGGTATCATTATAGAAAAGAAACCTTCGACTATGTAACTGCTAAATTAATTCTACCCTTGAATATTTGGAAATTAGACAAATACCAAATGGGTAATAAATATTTTTTTTACTTGGCGAGCAATGTCTTTTTTATTATAAGTTTAGTATTAATTATTCTATTAGTTATTTCATTAATAATGAACCCTGAATTTAGGATTTAATTCCAAGAAACACGCAAATTAAATTAGTTCACTTTTTGAAATTTTAGTACCGAACATTAGGGGCTTTTCATTTTTTAGGGTTCAAATTGTCCGTTTTCGTCCTCTAAAATCGAGTAAAATCAAAAAAGTTATTAACATTCCACCTTTCCCACCTCAAACCCTTATCCTGCTTCGCTTTCCGCCTCCACTCGCTTAAGAATAAGCACAAACACTGGCGCAGGAATCCCGATGAGGCATACGGGACAGGTGAGGCGTGGCTTTGTGCGAAAGCTTCCTGAGCTAAAGCTGTTTGCTGAGATTATTTTAAATACTTATATTGCAATTACGTATGAGTTCAAAATACAAATTTAGAGATCAAAATGAAATATACTTTATTACCTATACTGTTATAAATTGGATTGATGTATTTATTAGAAATGAGTATAAAGAAATTTTAATAAAGAGTTGGAAATATTGTATAGAACATAAAGGTTTGGAAATATATGGTTGGTGTATTATGAGTAGTCATGTACATATGATTATTGGTAGCCATCAAGATAAATTACAGGATTTAGTAAGAGATATGAAAAAGCATACATCATCAGAACTTAAGAAATCTATTGAAAATAACAAACAAGAAAGTAGAAAAGAGTGGATGCTTTGGATGATGGAACGAGCTGGTAAACGAAATAATAATAATTCAAATTTTCAGTTTTGGATTCAAGATAATCATCCAATCGTTCTGGACACAATTGAAATTGCTTGGCAACGTTTAGATTACATACATAATAATCCAGTTGTAAGTGGATATGTAGAAAAAGCAGAAGAATTTGTTTATTCAAGTGCAAGTGATTATTTTTATGATAAAGAGGGTAAAGTGCCTATAAAACGATTAAATGTATTTGTATGATGTATTACTTAACTTACGAAACTGCAAAAGCACGAGAAGCCATCACACAGAGTCAACGCCTCACCTGTCCCGTATGCCTCATCGGGATTCTCGCGCCAGTGGGGTAAAGTGCCTATAAAACGATTAAATGTATTTGTATAATGTATTACTTAACTTACGAAACTGCAAAAGCACGAGAAGCCATCACACAGAGTCAACGCCTCATTCTCGCGCCAGTGGGGGCGTAGGTAAGTGAGTTGGCTTCCTGTGCCCATATAGAAAAATATTATTAACTTTCTTCTCCGCCGTGTCTCCGTTTCGGGACACTGCGGTTTTAACCCAACGCTTCGAGATGTACCAAGTAACAAGTAACGCTGTTCGACATTTGTAATGTCGTGCTGCTATCGGCGGTTTTGTAAAATGTGCAGCTATCCGTAGTCTGTGAATACGGAGGTGTATCGGGTAATTGAACCGCAATGTCCCGAGATGGGGAAGTTGCGAGGAAAAGAAAAAATCCAAAAATTAATCAAGAAGTGATTAAAGTATAAGATTTAAAAATAGCACGGAGTTTGGTTTATTAATTATTACTTTTTATCCACTGAGCTACGATTTCTGACACTTCTCTACCAGATGTTTGATACAAGTGATTACCATCTGTATAAAGAAATTTATCATTATCATTTGTCATATCTAAATAAGCTTTGGAAAGGTGTATGGCATTGCTAATTACATCATTAAAATTTGGCATAATTTCATTTTCTATTTTTATCATTTCGCTATGAACTGGGAGCCTTACTAAATATACTTGGCCATAGTTATTAAAATATTTTATGGTTTGAAGTAAGTAATCTAATCTTACTTTAGAAAATTTAGTTTTAGGTTGATGGTCAGTTCTATATTTAGTTATCTTTTCGGCAATTCGTTTATTCATAGATGCGCTATCCATTTTTATATCCTTTACTTCAAGCCATCCATTTTCATGTAGAAATAATTTTTTAGTAGGGGCTAGTAGAATATCTTTATAATGACCTTTTAGATTTTTATATAAATATTCTATGTTTGGATACATACTTACGTTATGCGTATTTGCTACAGCAAGTGTATTTTCTCTGAACTGAGTTTCGTCATTTGGATTTTTGCACCAAGTAGAAATAGACCATGGGTCTACAGTTACAATAAAAACACCGTGTTTTTTTTTGTTGTGTTTTTTCAAGATACTTTCCCAATATTTTTTTCCATAGGGACTATGTGCTACTGTAAAAGAATAATTATATAGCTTAATCCCTAATATTTTTTCAAAAATATCGGGCTGTAAACCTTGTGCTGCTCGTGAGGTGCCCACAATAAGATTTTGTTGTGTAGGCGTAGTAAAGCGAACATAAAAAGGGTCGGTATAGCCATTGGCAAAAAAACAAAGTGCCAATAACAACAAGGTAATGGGAATTAGAAAAATAATTATTTTTAGAATAAAAGCATTCATACGTAAAACTAAAATTGAAAATAAATAAATTGTTGATCCTTGCCAGTAAACCAGATAATGGCTATAATGATAGCATAGTACAATGCAAAGCGTAAAGGCCTTTTCCATGTATAGCCTATACGCTCAATGGCATATTGACCATCTCTTCCTATCCATTCTATGATTATAAAAAGCAGTATAAGGCATAATACTATTTTGTATTTCCAATAGATTCCTATTTGAATATAAGAATGAGGGTTTTTAAAAATCCCAAGGATATAATGATAAGCATGTGCTATATTTTCGGCACGAAAAAAAATCCAAGCAAGCACAGTTAATCCAAAAGTAAGTAGCATAGCAAAAAATTCTTTTGGGTTTGGTAATAATTTTCCTTTGGCAACAGTTTCTATATTATTTCTATTGCTATTTGTAAGCAAAAGAGGTAAAAAATAAATTGCATTTAATGCGCCCCAAACTATGAACGTCCAATTGGCACCATGCCAAAAGCCACTGACAATAAAAATGATAAACGTGTTTCTTATTTTTGTTACTGTGCCTCCCTGACTTCCACCCAGCGGTATGTATAGATAATCTCTAAACCATGTAGATAGCGAGATATGCCAGCGTCTCCAAAACTCTGCAATGTCTCTTGAAAAGTAAGGGAAGTTAAAATTGCGCATAAGGTCAAAACCAAAAAGCCTTGATGTGCCAATGGCAATATCAGAGTATCCCGAAAAATCGCCATAAATTTGAAATGTAAAAAATAATGCACCTAATAATAAGGTGACACCGCTATGATGGTTAGAGTGATTAAATATTTGATTTGCATATTCTGCACAATTATCAGCAATAACTATTTTTTTAAACAAACCCCAAAGTATTTGTCGAAGTCCATCAACTGCTTTGGCATAATCAAATGTTCTTTTGGTATAAAACTGAGGGAGCAAATGTGTGGCACGCTCAATAGGGCCAGCAACCAGTTGCGGAAAGAAACTAACAAAGGCAGAAAAGGCAATAAAATCGTTTGTTGGCTTCAGTTTTTTATTATAAACATCTATTGTATAGCTAAGTGTTTGAAAAGTATAAAAACTTATGCCAACAGGTAAGATAATATTCAGAGAATTGATATTGATTTCAGATCCGAAAAACGAAAATGCAGCTTTGAAGTTGGCTAAGAAAAAATTAAAGTATTTAAAAAAACCAAGCAAGCCAAGATTGATCATGATACTAATCCAAAGTAAAGCTTTTCGTTTTGATTTGTGTTCTTCTATACCCAATTGTCTGCTCACCAAATAATCTACAATAGAACTAAACAAAATGAGCGATAAAAATTTCCAATCCCACCAACCATAAAAAATATAGCTTGCTACAACGATGAGAAAATTTTGCAACTTTAAATTATTATTGGTTACAAACCAATAGAGTATAAAAACTAAAGGCAAGAAAATGGCAAAATCTATAGAATTAAAGAACATTTTATATGCGGTTTGTTTTTATTTTAAATTAAAATATTTGCATATGGCACACATATGCTTAGCGTAGGTATAGTTCAATACAGACACAAATATATAATTTAGATTGTCAAATTATTAGTTTGAGCATAAAATTAGAGGAATACAAAATGTTTTCTATCTTTTATCAATAGTGAGTGATTATTATTTTAGATTGAATGAGAATGAAGAATGATAATATCGTTTAAACGGAGGTATATAATTATTTTGTTTTTAAAGTGTTGACGTAGTCAAATCCTAACAATAAATATTTTTTAATTATAATAGGATGTTTAAGCAATTCGTTTGGAATTTTTACATATTCTTTCATAATGGCACCATATGATAGGAATGGGTCATCATTATACTCTTTATAAAAAGACTCCCTGTCTGACTTTGAGAGTCGTATTCCAAGTTCACCATTTTTGTTCACTTGAGAAAACATATGACCATTTGAAGAAGTGTATGGCATTGATTTTCCTTTTACTTCAAATAAAGTTATCTTGGCAATAATTTTATTATAGATAGCAAGTGTATCTTGGAATTTATTTTTTTCCATAGTGTTATGTTATGCATGCGAAAGTAGCCCTACTTTATTTCCTTCAGTATCTAAAAAATGAGCCATGAATCCATTTTTACCGATGGCCATTTTAGGTAAAATAATTTTTCCGCCTGCACCTTCTACTTTATTTAAAACCAAATTTAAGTCATCGCCACCATTCAAATACACAATTGTGCCTTTGTCTGTCGGTTCATAGCCTGGCCCTTGCATGATACAGCCTCCTACGCCTTGTTGCAAGTCTGCAGGAAAAAATGCACATACCATACCCATCATGTCAATTCGTTTCATTTCAGTGTTTAATATTTTTTCATAAAATGTTTTAGCGTTATCGAAATTTTTGACTGGTATTTCAAACCAGTTAATTGCATTTTTCATATTTATTTTATTTTTTTAGCTACGTCTATTGCTTTTTTAGCCCATAGTGTAAGTTGTTTTTTATTATCAATAATTTCTTTGGGTACTTCCCAATAGGGCATGCCTTTTTTCTTGCTGTCTGATTGGTATGGCTTCATGCCATACTTTTCAAAGTCGCTTTGGTTTGATTCATTTACTTTAAGTCGAAATGCGTTATTGCCAATCATTGCAAACATCACATCATCTTTAAAAAAGCCTATACCACCAAACATTTTTTTTGTTTCAAATGGCGAAACGCCAGATAGTTGCTCGGTTATGTATTTAATATAATCGTTGTTTACAGCCATGTTTGTATCATTTTTTATATTTAGACGAATAGAGATTAAAAAACGGACGAAAAAAGTAAATAATTAAGATTACTTATTTTTTTTGTTCTTGTTCTTGGGCCCAGCCGGGCGAATTTTCTATAAGATAATTGTGAAGGTCTATGCCATCACTTTGAAGTGGGTCTATATTTTTTATAAGTTGAAGCCGAAGATTCAACAACTCTTCAATGTTTTTACCACCTTGCTCTTTTACCATTTTTACTTTATTGGCTTCTATATGTTGGTCTTGTTTAGGATTGTATATTTTATTTAACCCTGTACATTGACTGCATGTGCCTTGTTTATTTATCAGAGCACATTTTTTTTCAAATATTCTATTCAAATGTAATCTGGCATTTGCCAAGGCATGTTTTACTTTTCCTTCGCTAAGGGCAGTTATGATAATAATTTCTGAAATTTTGAAGTCATACACTTCTTTGAGCCAAAGGCAAATTTGTTCTGTTACCAATAATGTTTTTATAGTACAATTAAAACAATAATTTAAATGTTCAATTAATACAAATTTTCCATGCGGAGAGTTTTCTACAATTGAGGATTTTTTTGCAAAAAGTTCTGGAGACTCTTTGTGAGCATCACGAACTAAATCCATCCAGTGTTCACCCCATCGCATTTGCACTCGCTTATGGTCTTTGGCTAAATTAGTGGCTATAGCAAATACCCATGTTTTGAAAGTTGATTGTTTGTTGAAGAGTGCTATTTTATCAAAAGCTTTTACAAAAGTATCTTGAGCCAAATCTTCTGCGTCTTGTTTGTGTGTTGTAAGACGATATAAATAGGATAATAATTGAGGTTTAAATGCAATAAATTCTTCCTTATGTTTTTCAATTTCGTTCATATTTAAAAAAATAGTATAAAAAAATGGATGAAGGAAAGGCAAAATAGTGTACTAAAATATGTACTCTTCATTGCTTATAACAGTCCTTCAATATTACTCTTTAGTAAGTGTGAAAACTCCACCTCCCTGTTTTAGAGTCATTGTTTTATTCTCTGGCTTAAATTCTAATACAATACCAGCTTGATCAAATTTAAAAATGTTTTTTTCAGAAGCTTCCAAGCTAAAAGCACCTTGGCCAGTTGCTTGTGCCATTAATACATTGCCATTTTTTGAAATCGTTATTTTCAATGGGAAACTAGCATCAGCATATACACCTAAATAGGGGTCTAAGTCTTCAGAGCTAAGCGTATAACTTTTAAAATTGGGTATCTCATATGCTTTGTCAAATATGGCACTTAATACTACGAGTGTAACCGTATTGATATTATAATTGTTTGCATTAGAAATAATACTAAATCCAATGTCATCGCTTGCAAAAAAACCAAAAACAGAGCTAAAACCATCAATGCCTCCTGTGTGTCCAAAACTTTTTTTATCATCAAATGGCATTTGAAAAATACCATAACCAAATCGTTCATTTAAAGTAGTCATCGCATCCACAGTTTGTGCTGAAATAATTTTATGATGAAATAATGCTGAAGAAAATATTGCAAGGTCACTGGGTGTAGAAACTATATTGCCAGCACCCATAGGTATAGTCATGTCTGTTTCATTTTCTTTTTCCCAAGCAGTACTATAGCTATATGAATTGCATTCTTTGTTCTTCAAGTTAATTTTTTTTCCAACATAGGTATTTTTAAGATTAACTACCTGAATAATTTTTTCTTGAAGTATATCCGCATAGGGTTTTTTATATACTTTTTCTAAAATATAACTCAATAAAACGTAATTAGCATTACTATAATCAGCTTTACTATTGGGTTCAAAATCGCTGCCACCTTTAGCTATTAGTTCTATCATCTCTTGTTCTGTTTTTGCTTGCGTGTACCACTCCAAGTATTCAGCATCATTCGTAAAATTGTGTATACCACTTCTATGGCTTAGTAAATGACTAATAGTAATTTTTTCGGCATTTTTAATGGATGGAAAAAATGAATTTAATGTTGTTTCCAAGTTTATTTTTTTTTCTTCAATAGCTTTTAAAATCAAAACACTTGTAAATGTTTTAGATATAGAGCCTATTCTGTATTTTGATTCTTTATCTGCTTTTGTTTTTGATTCTATATCGGCATAGCCTATGGATTTGGTATACACAATTTGACCATTTTTTACAACTGCTACACTGCCATAAAATTTATCACTTCCTTCTAAGGCTTCAAAATAGCTATCCAATTTTTCTTTGTCTATATGTTGGGAAAATCCAGTGTGAAATAGGAATCCTAGGCATAGGCTGACAATTAATTTTTTAATCATAGAGATTTTTTTATTGATAGTAAATGTACTAATAATTTAGGGTGTAAAAAAATGCACTTAATTTTCTTTTCACAGATGTAAAAAGTATCTGCTAAAAAAATACCTTGTTACATTTCAAGATTTCTATATCTTTAATCTTATGGTTGATATATTAAATAAAATTTCTTCTTTGCGAATAGCCACTGCCTGTGCAACAGTTAGTGTTAGCAAAAAAGAAACCATACTCGCTATCAAGAACAATGAAGTGCCCAAAGGCAATGTGTTTGAGTTTGCTAGAGCAAGCGGCTTATTGGCTATTAAAAAAACAGCCGATTTGATACCCGATTGTCATCCATTACCTATAGAAAAAGCGAGCATTTCGTATGAGTTATTAGATTCTGAAATTGTTATATACGTAGAAGTTGCTACTATTTATAAAACGGGCGTAGAAGTAGAGGCTATGCATGGAGCATCCATTGTAGCTTTAACTATATATGATATGCTTAAGCCTATAGATAAAGGTGTAGAAATAAAAAACATTAAACTTTTAAATAAGCAAGGCGGAAAAACAAGTTTTATAACAACGCCTAATCGCGATTTGCAAATTGCAGTGATAGTATGTAGCGATTCTGTTTCGCAACAGAAAAAAGAAGATAAGGCTGGAAAAAGTATCATTGCGCAATTACAGCGGTGGCAACTACACGCAAAACACTATACAATTTTACCAGATGATATAGAGCCTATACAACAAGAAATAAAAAAACTGGTTGCGCAAAAAGTGAATCTAATTATTCTTACTGGAGGTACTGGATTGTCCAAAAGAGATAGCACGCCACAGGCCATACAGCCGCTGCTGGATGTAGAGATACCTGGCATAATGGAGCATGCCCGAAATTTTGGCCAAGCCAGAACGCCCTATGCCATGTTGTCTAGAGGTGTAGCAGGCATGATAGGAGATACACTTATTATTACCTTGCCAGGCTCTACCAAGGGTGCCGAAGAAAGTATGCAGGCATTATTTCCTTACTTGTTGCATATATTCGACGTAACAAATGGTTATCAACACATTAGCAAGTAGAATAAAAAAAAATGTTACTTTTACTGCTCATTATAAAATAAAAAAAATGCTCGAACAACTTTTTAATCTGATTCAATCAGAATCTCAACACGAAATTATTAATAACCCAGCTATACCAAATGAGCAAAATAATCATGCAGTAGGCTTGGCAACTGATTCCATATTTTCTGGTTTACAAAGCGCATTAGCCAATGGTGGACTTAAAGATGTATTAGGTATGTTTACTGGCCAAAATCAAGTTAGCACCAACAATCCTATAGTAGGAGGCATCATGAATAATCTTGTTGGTAGTTTAATGAAAAAATTTGGTATTGATAATCCTATAGCAACTTCTATTGCAGGTTCATTGGTGCCAAATATTTTAAACAAAATTATTGGCAAAACAAATGACCCAGCTAATAATGGTTTCGACATCAATGGCATCATTGGTGCTTTGACTGGTGGTCAACATCAACAAGGTAGTGGTGTGAGTTTTCCTTCACAAAACACGCAGTCTGGTGGTGGTATAGATTTTGGTGGTCTATTAAAACAATTAGGCGGTGGTGCTTTGGATGCCAATCATGATGGTCATGTGGGTTTAGATGATATCGTAGGCATGGTTACACAAGCTTCTGGTAGCGCTCAACAACAAAACCAACAACAAGGTGGCGGAGGCATATTAGATATGCTAAAAGGATTTATGAACTAATTAAAATACAAAATCCCTATAATTAATTTTATAGGGATTTTTTTTTCTGTTTAATTCAAATGAAAAAGATCATTATACCTACTTTAATACTTTTCTTTTTTGTACAGACTCAAGCACAATATAAAAAAAGAACTCCCGAAGAAAAGGCGAAATATTATACAGCACAACTGAGTGAACAAGTCAAATTGGATTCGGCTCAGTTTGAAAAAATTTATGCAATAAATATCATAGTGTCTCAAAAATTTGATAGCCTCTATAAAGAAAATTTAGAAGATGCACCACGTAAAAGGGCTATGGTAAACATTTTTAAATATAGAGATGCAGCCTATAGAGAGGTTTTGTCTGAAAGACAATTTCTTATTTTCGACGACTATCAGCGAGAGCAATACGAAAAACGAAAAAAAGATAAAGAAGCCAAAACAAATGAATAATACTTTTGTATGCGTACAAATGTTTTAAAACTTTATAAAGGATATTAGAAGTTAAAAAAATCGTGTATTCTTATTAAAACAATGGTTTTTGACGAAGTGATTTTCGCTCACTCAATCTCTTTTTATTTTCTATTCTTTTTTCGTGTACCCGATTCGGTATTTTTGTTTTAATTCTTTTTTTATCTTTTTTCAAAGCAACGTGTATCCATTTTTCTAATTTTTTCAAAGCTATCGATTTGTTTTCTAATTGTGTTCTTGCCTCATTAGCTCTAACTATTATATAGCCGTCTTTGTTGAGTAAATTAGACAATTTTGTTATCAATGCACGTTTCTCTTCTTCTGAAAAAAATGCTGATTGCTTAATAGGCCATCGAATTTCAACTTGCGTCTCTACTTTATTGACATGTTGCCCGCCTTTGCCACCACTACGTGATGTCTGAATTGTAATCTCGTTTAATAACTTATTGATAAGCATACTTCAAAAATACAAACAATCCATGATGATTTTTTTGTATTTCTATTTTCCAAGTTTTTCAAAGAATAAATAGCTCCTTTACTATAGAGCGGATAAAATAAACTATATACTTTTACATCTACAAATAAGGATACTAAAGAGAATGAGAGTAGTCATACAGCGTGTAAAAAACGCATCGGTTACAATAGATAATAATTTGTATAGTCAAATAGAAAATGGGCTATTACTATTTATCGGCATAGAGGCAGCTGATACGCAAGAAGACATAACTTGGCTTTCCAATAAGATAGTCAATCTTAGAATTTTTGCCGATGAGCACTTGCTGATGAATAAATCTATTCTTGAAATACATGGCGATATACTTTTGGTTAGTCAATTTACTTTGTATGCATCTACCAAAAAAGGGAATAGACCATCTTTTATCCAATCTGCAAAGCCCGATGTAGCCATACCCTTATATGAACAGTTAAAAAAACAACTTGAAAAAGATTTAGGAAAAAATATTCAAACAGGACAATTTGGGGCCGATATGCAAGTAGATTTGTGTAACGATGGACCTGTAACTATATTGATAGACACAAAAAATAAAGAATAAGAAAAATGCATTTACAAGAATTACAATCTAAAGTGGACACTTGGATACTTAGCAAAGGCGTTCGCTATTTTGATCCACTTACCAATTTAGGCATCCTCATGGAAGAAGTTGGCGAACTATCTCGTCTTATGGTGCGCACTTATGGTGAGCAGAGCTTCAAGGAAAGCGACAAAGAAAATAATATAGCCGATGAAATGGCAGATATACTATGGGTACTGACCGCCTTGGCCAATCAGTGTCATGTCAATTTAGAAGATGCTATGCAGAAAAATTTTGATAAAAAAAATAAAAGAGATGCACAAAGGCATATAGACAATAAAAAATTGAAAAAATAACTGTTAGCTTCTTACTTTTTTCTTAAAAAGCAAGCCCATGCCAACGCCAAATACAAATCCACCAATGTGTGCCCAATAAGCTACTCCAGCATCTGCTATAGGAGCACTTATTGATCCAATGCCAGAAATAAATTGTTGCAAAATCCAAAATCCTAAAAAATAAATGGCAGAAACTCTAAATGTACTAAAGAGGGCTATAAACAATACTTTGATTTGAGATTTTGGAAACATTACCAAATAGGCACCCAAACATGCCGATATGGCTCCAGAAGCTCCTACACATGGTACAGTACTTGAAGATGCCAATATACTATGCGAAAACGCTGCAACAATGCCACCTCCTATATAAAATAAGAAATATTGAAAGTAGCCAACTGTTGCTTCAATATTGTCGCCAAAAACCCAAAGGAATAACATATTGCCTATTAGATGCATCCATCCACCATGCAAAAACATGGAAGTCAGTAACGTGTATAAATCTACACCATGTGTTATTTCGGCTGGTATACTACCATATTCAGTTACAAAAGATACTTGCTGATTGGCACCTAAACTTACTTGAAAAAGAAAAACAGCTACATTAATAAATATAAATACATACGTTAAGAATGGTTTATAACCTCTTTCAACATTTGTATCGCCAATTGGAAAAAACATAAATTCAATTTTAGTATTTCGTAAAAATACTTATTAATGTATATATTGTCTAATACTATCTACAGGTATATTGATATAAAATGTTTTGGACAAAAAATGCTCATTATTATAAATCATAAATTGAGGTATGCCCTTGTATTCAAAGAGCTTTTCCGTTACATTGCTGTGGTCTGCACTTACTATGATATTAGCAATTGTATCAATACCTGCTTCCTGAGCAAATGATTTTGTTTTGTCAAGCAAATTCATACCTGTGATAAATAAAAATGTAAAGTCTGGATAGTTATTAATTTGAGTTCTTAAATTCTTTGCTACATCCATGCAATGCCCGCAGCTTGGATTGAAGAGTATAATGGCAAAAGGATTATTTGCTTTAAAATCTTTACTCTCAAAAATCTTTTCGTCAGAAGTTACAACACTAAAATTAAGTATAGGAGAGCCAGGTGCTGCAAATGGCTTTTCATAGGCAGCACTAAAATTGGGAGTACTTGCTTGTGTACTTGTCTGTTGAGTTTTATTTTTTTTCTTCTTTTTTGCTTGCGCAAACAAAATGAAAGGGAGGCATAATAAGGTTAAAATAAAAATTCTCATGTTTATAGTTTTGATAATTTATGATGCATTATCGCATCAGCTAAAATAAGATAGGTATAAGCTTCTACTATAGGCACAGCTCTGGGTACTGCACACACATCGTGTCGGCCTTTTATTTTTAATTTTGTTGGAACACCGTGAGATGTGATTGTGTTTTGTTCTTTTTGTATACTTGATATGGGTTTAAAAGCAACTTGAAATAGTATATCCTGACCATTGCTTATGCCACCTTGTATGCCTCCACTATGGTTGCTTTTGGTGTTGATGTTGTTATCTTCTACAAACAATTCATCATTGTGTTCACTTCCTTTTTGTGAAACACTATCAAAGCCATCGCCATAGCTAAAACCTTTTACGCTATTTATACTCAACATAGCATGTGCAAGTTGTGCTTGCAATTTATTAAATAATGGTTCGCCTAAGCCTATAGGTACATTTTTTACTACTACTTGAATATTGCCACCTGCCGTATCGCCTTCTTGTTGTATTTCAGATAAATATTGGAGTATGCGATCGCTACATTCTTTCTCCGGGCATCTTACAGCACTCAAGTCTATAGCATCTTGATGTAATCCATGATTTAAAAAACTAGGTGAAATTCCATGTGGGCCAATTTGCTTTACAAAAGCGAGGCATTCTATAGAGCTTGTTTTTTGTATCAACTGCCTAGCTATATCGCCAGCTGCCACTAAGGGCGCAGTAATGCGTATGCTACTTCGACCACCTCCTCGTATATCACGTATGCCATATTTTTTTTCGTTAGTAAAATCGGCATGGTTGGGTCTAAAAATATTTATCAAGTGATTATAATCATCACTTTTGGCATCTCTATTTTGTATTAAAATGCAAATAGGGCTACCCAATGTAGTAGTATCAAGTAATCCAGAAATTATTTGTACATGGTCTTCTTCATTTCGCGCAGAAGCATATGTTTGTTGTGCCGTTTTTCGTCTATCTACTTGTTGTTGTATGGCTTGTAAATTTAATTCTATACCAGCAGGGCATCCATCTATAACACAACCAACATGGCTGCCATGCGATTCGCCAAAGGATGTTACTTTAAAAAGAGTGCCGAGTGTATTCAAATTAGTTTATTTAGTAAAAGGTATTTTTTAGATTTAAAAAAAACTATAAAGTAGAAAAAAGTCTCATTGAGCAAGTAAAGCAATTCATCAATTAAGCTTATATCTTTGCGCACATGCGTACACTATATTCAAATATCAAACATTTAATTCAAACAGAGGATAGTCATGACTACAAAAAAATAGTTAAAGGGCATGATATGAAGTATATGGCTACGATTGAAAATGCTTGGTTGCTAATTCAAAATGGGCGCATTGAAGATTTTGGTACTATGGATGTGTTACCTACAGGACAGTTTGAAGAAATAAATGTAAATGGAAAAAGTATTTTGCCAACGTGGATAGATTCGCATACTCATTTGGTATTTGCTCAAACACGCGAACAAGAATTTGTGGATAGGATAGATGGTTTAACCTATGAAGAAATTGCAAAACGTGGTGGTGGTATTTTGAATTCAGCTGCTAAATTAAATGCCATGTCCGAAGATGAATTATTTGAGCAGTCGTGGCAGCGTTTAGAGGAGGTAATAGACCAGGGTACTGGTGCTATTGAAATTAAAAGTGGATATGGTTTGTGTACTGAGGGCGAAATAAAAATGTTACGAGTTATTAAACGCCTAAAGGAAAAATCACCAATCGAAATTAAAGCCAGTTTTTTAGGTGCCCATGCGTATCCTTTGGCATATCGCGAAAACCATGATGCCTATATACAACTTATTATAGAAGAGATGCTACCACAAGTAGCAGCCGAAGGGCTTGCAGATTATATTGATGTGTTTTGTGAAAAAGGATTTTTTAGTGCTGAAGAAACAGAGCGAATACTTGAGGCCGGAATTAAATACGGATTGAAGCCAAAAATTCATGCCAATCAATTATACAATAGTGGTGGAGTGCAAGTGGGGGTTAAGCATGGTGCTATTAGTGTAGATCATTTAGAAACCATGGATGAAGATGAAATTAAATGTTTACAAAATTCCACTACCATAGCAACGCTCTTGCCAGGGGCTGCATTTTTTTTAGCCATGCATTATCAGCCAGCTCGAAAATTAATAGATGCCAATGTGGCTGTAGCACTTGCTAGCGACTATAATCCAGGCAGTTGCCCAAGCGGAAACATGAATTTTATACTATCGCTTGCTTGTACTCAGATGAAGATGACTCCTGAAGAAGCTATTCATGCAAGCACTATCAATGCCGCAGCAGCTTTGGAAATACAAGACCATATGGGTAGTATATGCAAAGGGAAAAAAGCAAGTTTTATTATCACCAAAGAAATTTCATCAATAGCTTATTTGCCTTATGCATTTGGAACTAATTGGATAGATAGCGTGGTGGTATAAAAAAAATGGCAACAGTTTTTGTTGCCATAAATTCATATATTTTATCGAATGACGGTGACGTCGCCTTTAAAGTCTTCAATGGTATTATCTCTATATTTTACACGAATAAAATACTGATAGGTTCCCATTTCAACGGCTCTATTTTTGTAAGTTCCATCCCAGCCCTTGTTTTTATCTTTTGAGTGGAATAGCTCATTGCCCCATCGATCAAAAATAGTCATATCTGTACCAATCACATCTTTGCCAGCATAGATAGTAAATACATCATTTTTGCCATCTCCATTTGGTGAGAAAGCAGAAGGTATATTGACATTTCGAGTTGTAGGCGTTAGGGTTGGAAGTGGTGGTGGTGGTGGTGGTGGTGGTACAAATTCAAAGTTGGCTACTATATTATCCATTTCAGTATAGTTAAAATCCACTTTGCTAGAGTCGGCATTTGGTGTAAAAAAGGTAGTAGCACTATTTTTAGTCCAATTTATAAATTTATGATTTACTATAGGTGTTGATACTAATTGGTAGGTATTTAGTCGGCTTAGTTTTATAGTGTATGGATAGCTTGGAATAGTCCATCCATCTAAACTGATAGTGCCTGTGCCTGCGGGGTTTACATCAAACGTTACGTCTATAGAGTCATTGTTGAAATATTTAAAAAAGGCTATTACAGAATCCTCTTCATTAAAATTATATTGTATTAAATCAGTTGTGGTATTTGGCGAAATAGTATTGGCCGCTTTTTGTTTTTCCCAATGATCAAAAGTCCAATAAGGGCCAGCAGTCGGAATAGCCTTGAGAGTATATATTGAATCCGATTTAATAAGTTTTTGCCATACATATGGGCCTGTAGATGCACCTTCAAAGGTAATATAGCCAGCATTGGCAGGGCTAACATTGAGTTTTAACCAAGCGGGTTTAAATTCCATGCAAGTATCTAATTTGGAAGTAATAATTTGACAACGGTTGGCAATTTGATTTCGCATATATTGAATATTGCTTTGCCAATCAGCATAGGTGCCACCCCACCTATTAATTTGGTCTTGCATTTCGGGCTGGATAATGGCAGTTACAGAATCGAAGTGAGCTAATATATTAGTACATTCAAGAGGCCCTGTAAGCATTTCAAGCCATTGTTGCTCATACAAAGCTTTAAAATCATCATTGAGCAACAACTTAGTCAGCATTTGAGTATGCTTAATGCTACTACTCGATTGAAATAAATCAAAGGGGTCACATGGGTCATTATTATAAGTAGTATTGCCAACACCTGTGTAGTTTTGCCCAAGGTCTAAAATATTATCTTCGTCCCATAGGGCATATCGCCACTTGATATTATTACCATTATTGCTTCTTGCACCCCACCAATGTGTATTCCAATTGAGCCAGTCTGTATTGACTAAGTATTGATTAAATATAAAGTATTGAATAAAACTTTTTAGGTTCAAACTATCATTTACGGTTTGATAATTGGCAGGAATGGTCATGCTATTGTTGTCAATAAAATTGGTTAACCAGTTCCAGCGAGTTGCGGTGCCTGGTCCTACTATCATGCCTCCCCAATAGCGAAGATTATCTACATTTTTTTCTTTTTTACCATAGTAATATTCAAAATAATCTTTGTCAACACGTTCTCTGATTTCGTACACACCCCAATATTGTCCATTGACAAATACAATGGTCGGATCATATTTTCTTAAGTCCATTTCTAAATTATATTTTTCTGCTAAGGTGTGAGCAAACATATCTCTAAGGTGGCAACTCTTAGTTGGCCCTCCTGGGTAATTGTCCGAAGCACCAGCTTTGAGTATAAACATATCAAATGTGTCACGTAAGCTTGTTGGAAAATATTTATGTTCCATTTTCGCTTTATAGCCAAGTTCATCTTGAGCATATACTTTAAATCCTTTTTGAGGATAAGCCCAAGAATCATGGCCATGACGTTTGGCACGCCCTTCAAATTCTTCCACAAAATTTTTGTTTTTATCAAAAAATTCGTAGGAACAAAAAATAGGTTGAGAACCCCAAGAAAATAATGTGGTTGTAAATGGTCCTGCTACAGAAATCACATTCATAGTAGTGCTTACATTGATGAGATAGGTATTATTTTCGGTAAAGCTTGGAGCTATGTTAGGGTTGCTACTATAGGCTCGTGCTCTGATTACTGTAGTTGTACTTACATTAATAGCACTAGTATATGCTGTTGAAGTAGCTGTAGGTGCGCTTCCATCGGTTGTATATCGAATAGTCACTCCAGGGTCTGGTGAAGAAAGGACAATATTTTGAGCAGAAGCATAAAAACCTGCATTCACATTCATACTGGGTTTGGTAGCATAGGCCGTATAAGGTGTTGCCGTTGCATTGGATGCATTAGGTGTAGGTGTGGTAAACACGCTAAAGGTAGCAGCACCATCGGTAGTTCTACCTCTTGAATGACCGTTTTGTGTTCTATTCAAGTGTACAGAATCGACTAATGTACCTGTTGCATCACTCAATAAAAACCATTCACCATTATATCTTGCTTGTGTTAGTTTGAAACTGGGATGTAGTGCACCATTAGCTGCTACTACTCCTCTGTCGCTACAAAAAACCATACGTTTGCTATTGGCATTGATGGGTGTAGTTGCAGGCACTTGCCATTTGAGTGGGACAGCTGGGTCGTCGCTAAGATAATAGCCTGTAATGTTTACAGCACTGGCACCATTATTATACAATTCTACCCAATCTTCATATTGTCCATAACTATCAGTAACGGTATTGGTATTGGAACAAGAGTATTCGTTTATGACTAACTGTGAATGAGAGTCAAAATAGAAAATCAATAAAGCTAGTACGCTTAGAATTTTTTTCATCTGCTGAATTATTATAAGATAAAGACGTAAAATACGAGCTTAAAGTTAACAAACTAAGTGTAAGATTTATCGTTTTAGTCTAAAAAAATCGTTTTTTTAGCTACTAACATATTAAATTGCAAGGTAAAAATTAACATTATAATAAATATGAATATAACAATGAGATTTTTAATCGCCTTTGCTTTTATTATGCCTTTGAATCTTAAAGCTCAAATTACTACCAATTTACCCATAGTAAAAATAAGTACTACAGGAACTATCAATGACATACAGCAGCAAGCTAATATCGCAATCATAGACAATGTATCGGGTGTCAATAATGAAAATGACCCTGCTACTTTTTCAAGCATGATAGGGGTTAAAATCAAAGGCTCTTCCACGGTTGTGAAACCTTCTTATAGTGTTGAAACCTGGAGTGCCCCCAATGTCAATCTTAATGTATCGCTTATGGGCATGCCACCCGAAAATGATTGGATACTACTTTCTTCATACAACGACCGCTCATTCTTAAGAACCATGCTGGCTTTTGAATTGCATAGAAAAATGGGCAGGTATGCTCCTCGGTTTAAACCTTGCGAAGTTTTCCTCAATAATGCCTATCAAGGTATTTATCTTTTTGGAGAAAAAATAAAACAAGATACTGGACGTGTGGATATGGCTAATCTTAGACCTATCGATAATTCAGGCGATCAAATTACTGGTGGCTATATTTTTAAAATAGACGACGGTACTCCTGACTGGCAAAGTCAATATAATCCACCTTATGCCGCAAGTACTCAAAAAATAGATTTTCAATATGACACACCAGATGCCAGCGTTATAACACCAGCACAAAAAAATTATATAAAAACCTATGTAGACAGTTTTGAAATAGTATTAAATGGTTCCAATTTTCAAGATACAACTTCTGGTTGGCGAAGATTTGGTGCCGAAAATAGTTTTTTGGACTTTATGCTTATTCAAGAAATAAGTAAAAACTACGATGCATATAGAACAAATACTTTTTTATATAAAGACAAACTCAAAAAAATGCGACCAGGGCCACTTTGGGGTTTTGACAAAGCTTGGTATAATACAAGTGATTGTTCGGTAAGTACAGATACGGGTTATGTATATAATATAGGTGCTTCTTGTTCTAGTCTTGGCCAGTTAGCACCATTTTGGTGGAAAAAATTGACTACAGATACAGCCTTTTATCGTTTGCTCAAATGCACGTATAACTACGAAAGAAATCCCGGTAAATCATTAGACACAACGAGCATATTTAACTTTATAGATTCTGTCAGCACGGTGTTGAATGCTAATGGGGCTATCAATAGAAACTTTGCACAATGGCCTATTTGGGCTGTGCCACTCAATAATGAGCCTACACCTATGCCTGTCAATTATACCGAAGAAATAAATACGATGAAACAGTTTATCAAAAGACGTTTGAACTGGTTAGATGCACAATGGGTTGGGACAGGCTGTAGCTACCCTGTAGCCACTCAAAACGAATTGGCAGCTAGCGATTTTCGTATTTTCCCTAATCCAGTTTATTCTCATCTAACACTATCATCAGCATCAAACTTGGTTTTTCAATATACTTTAATGGATCTGTCGGGTCGTGTGCTTTTGAAAAAAGATAAAGTTTATCATACGGAAATATTGAACCTAAGTACCTATTCTAAAGGTTTGTATATAATACAAATAGAACAAAATGGTAAACAACTTGTACAAAAAATTGTTGTAGAGTAAATTATTAACGTAAAGACCTTTAGGCCAGTGGTAAAGAAAAATTGCTCTATACAAGGCATACATGATAGGGCTATATTGTATGATGTTTTTGAAGCAACACAGCAAGTCAAAGATATAGTCATAGTATATATTCATGGTTTTAATGGGTTTAAGGATTGGGGCTCATTCGATTTGATTGGAAAGCATTTTCAGCAAAGCGGGTATCACTTTGTGAAGTTCAACACCTCACACAATGGCACTACCCTAAGCCATCCAGAAGAATTTGTAGATTTAGAAGCCTACGGAAATAATAATTATTCAAAAGAAATAGCCGATACGAAAACAATTATCTGGCATATAAAAAATGAGCTTTTTACAAATTCAAAGCCTATTCGTATAGCTCTTTTAGGGCATAGCAAAGGAGGTGGTGTAGCCACCTTGGTAGCCTCGCAAATGCACGAAGTAGATGCGCTTATTACATGGGCTTCTGTAGCTCATGCCAACACACCTTTTGGACAGTGGAACCCCAAGCGAATAGAACAGTGGAAAGCGGAGGGTGTATTCTATTATCACAATAAAAGGACGCATCAAAAAATGCCTATTTATTATCAACTCTACGAAGATTATATGGCACATCAGCAAGAGTATGACATACAAAAAGCCTTAAAGGATTTTTCTAAACCACATCTAATACAACATGGTACTCTCGATGAAGCCGTTCCTTTTAGTACAGCTCAATTGTTGCATAGCTGGAATCCGAAAGCAGTATTGAAATCCTACGAAACCAATCATGTATTTGATAGAAAGCATCCTTGGACATTAGGCAGCTTGCCAACAGCTACTTTAATGGCTCTACAGGATATGCAATTATTTCTTGCTGAAATGGGATTATGATAAAAAGGTATCAATTGAAATTATACCGATTATACTACTGCAACAGACCAAAAAAATGGTCTGAACATTAGCAATATCGGCATAAACCACTCTAAAAATTGGTCTGAAACCAATTTAAGATTGGTATTAGATGAGCATTAGCATTGTCAAAATGGCTTAAAAAAGTTTGTTTTTACTAAAAAATACTATTAATTTTATAGAATACTAATGTGATTTGTGTCGTAGACCAAATCTTACAGTGGTATATGCCGATAGGATAGATGTTTCCCAATTAATCGGGATTATATATATCACATCGGTAAAAATTAACGTAAAGTATTTTCAAGCTTTAGTTGAATTAGGTTTTTTGAAAATGGAGTTGATAGTAAAAAGAGTAAATTGAGTTTCACAGACTGGCCTAGCTTGATAAATTTCTAAAAAAGTAGCCATATGAAATTCCAATATACACCCATAGCATTCGTACTAGCATTCTTTTGTAGCCAATTGAGCTTTGCCCAAAACACTTTTTGGCTCAACCAAAAAGTATGTGATACTAATAATTTTGCTTACACCGATTTTACACAAACAAATAATGGTAATTTTTATATGGTTGCCAATTATAATTATTGGTTAGTGCCAGAAAGTCCTTATCTAATAAAGTACGATAAAGACTATAATTTAATTTGGCGAAAAAGTTTTGATGCAGATACAATGCGTTTAGACCATTTTACCAAAATAATTACTTTACCAAACGATAACCTATTAATAATTGGCAATCTCGAAAGCAAGGATGGTGATTTTGCAGGTATAGATACATCACAAGCACCTAATAGTTTATTTTTAGCAGAATTAGATACTAATGGAAATATAATTAAATCTAATTGTTTGCGAGCTAGTGGCTATTCAAATTACTCAGATATAAAGATTGACAAATACAATAATATTTACATAGCTGGTTATACAAGTGGTAACTTATTTGATTTTATAAACAACCCCGAAGGTGGTGGGTTTACAACCAATTGTTTTTTAGCAAGGTTTGACACTTCTCTTAACTTAAAGTGGCTTAAAATTATTGATGCACCCGGCGACCAAGATATTATTCCTCTAATAGCCATTAATAATCTCAGTCAAATTATATTAAGTACCTCTACTAATTCTACTTTAAAGGCAGGTTACTTTACAGCAACTAGCCCAACACCTAATGGCAAAATGTATGTTAGCTGTATAGATAGTAACCAAAACTTAATTTGGCAAAAGTGTTATGGCGGGGCAGTTAATGGAAATGGGCTATATAGTGGGCCTATGAACCTCATACAAGATAGTGTAAACAATACTACATATATTGTTGGCTTCTCTAATCAAAAAACTGGTGATATGTTAGATACGAATGACAAAAACCCTTGTCCATCATCAGAATCTATTTTTATCATTAATATGGATAGTGTTGGTAATAAAATTTATAGCAAACGCTATGGGGCATTTAGCGCTAATAATCATAGCATTCCATGTTATAAAAGTCCTGGAGCTTTTGAACCAGTTGCAATATTAAAAGACTCAAATATTTTTGTCCTTTCCAAAGTACTGTATAGCGATAGTGCTTTTACTGGCTTTGCAGTTGATACTTTGCAACATAAAGACATGTGGCTTTTGAAGTTGACTCTAAATGGTGAGATTTTGAATAAACTGAGATATGGAGGCAAATACACAGAATCCTTTAATTCGATAAATATTAATAAAATAAACAACAATGTAATTATTGGAAACTGGGGTACCAATTGCAGTATAGGTAATTTAGGTGCTGGTTATTCACTCTATGAACCAACTGAAACAGCTTTAAGCATTTCACAAATAGAAAAAAGCAATATAGAGTTTACAGTTTATCCAAATCCTGCTAATAACTCAATAGATGTAAAACTACAATCAAATATAGTTGCAAAAGGAAAAATAAATTTATTGGATATGAACGGAAAAATAGTATCACACATAAATACCCAAAATAACCTTACTACCTATCAGTTAGATACTACAAATTTACCTGATGGTCAATACATAATACAAATAATAAACAACAATAAAACAACAAGTAAAAAAATAATTATTAATCACCATTAAACTATGAAATATTTTCTATTAACTATATTAACTTCATTCCAATTTTTATTCAGCGCTGCAACCACAACCTATGAGATAGAAAGAATAAAATGCCATTTGGGATTTGGAGGGAACAAGGTACTAAGCTTATTGGATGGAAATCTGCTTGTTGTTGGAACTTGTTTTCACGAGAATGCAATTTTTTCTTCACCTTCATGGGGATTTGGTGATGTTTCAGTGGTCAAATTAGATTCTAATTATAATATAATTTGGGCAAAGCGCTATGGTTCTAGCGCATTTGACACTGGGTATGATGCTATCGAAAATGATGATGGAACCATAACAGTATTAGCGCATATTAATTATGTAGGGTGGTTATTGGATACAACCGTAGCCAGCGGGCAAGTGAGCAAACCATTGGGTTTGGAAGATGTTTGGTTATTTCAAATAGATAACAACGGCAATTTGCTTTGGGAGAAAACTATTGGCACTAGTGATGGTGATGTGGCGCAAAGCATGGCAAAAGCACCCAATGGAGATTTATTGCTTATTGGCTCTACTTTTGGTAATGATGGCCACTTTACTGGACATAAAGGTATTCCGGGCTATCATTTAGATTGGATGCTTTGTCGATTAGATAAATATGGAAATTATAAATGGAGCAAACTTATTGGAGGCTCGCATAATGATGCTGATATTTATATCACAGCTACTGGAAATGATACTTATATGTTGACTGGAATGACTACATCTTTGGATGGGGATTGTACAAATACAGATGGAAATTTTCTTGTTAAGGCTAGTGATACGCTAGGCATATCCAATTGGATTGCAAAGATTGATGGAGATGGAAATTTTATTTGGACGACTAGAATGCGATCTGGAGTGTCAATTATTTACCCCAACAATCTTACCCAGCCTATTTATGTAAATGGAGTATTGACGATTCCTTATCATACACTAAACTATAATGAATCAGTAACCTGCACTCCTGGTTTAGTTGGAAGTGGAGCTATAGGTGTCTGGGTAGTTCAAATAGATACCAACAGTAATATTCGATGGCAATATTGTATGAATGGTGACGATTTAGATCTTAGGACAAGAATCGTGTATTGGAAAGGAATGTATGTGTTGGCTACAGAAACACGTTCGGTTTTGGGAGATTTTTATGTAATAAACCCATATAATACCAACTATTACGATATAGCTATAACACTAATAGATACCAACGGAAATAGAATATTACAGAAAAGACCAAAACAGAAATTACTACCTGATAACACCCCTTTATCGGGGATGTCGGTTTTTCATGATAAAGTAGTCTTTTGTCACTCATCAAAGTTTGTTGTTGATAGCTGCGAAGGGAGAGATGTTGATTTTAGTCCTGCTTCATTTGAGGAATTAATCAGCATAGAAAGCGTAGATCCTGTGAACAGAGATACTAGTAGCCTGTTTACTGCAAGTGTTTTTCCAAATCCCTATTCGGATAATATTACCATAGATCTTGGTAATTACAATATGCACGAACCTGTCATCATGGTTATGCAAAGTATAGGTGGTAATGTCATATACAAGAAAGTGCTGTTTCAAAACAAAACTCAATTTTCCATACCCAATATAAGTAGTGGTATGTATTTTTTATCATTGCTAAATGGCAAACAAAATATTTCCTTAAAATTAATAAAAATATAATCTCATGAAAAAAATCCTTATTTTATTGCCCTTGCTAATCCCATTTGTAATAAGTGCACAAATTAGCTCAATTACTATCACTGGTCAACCCAGTAATACTTTTCCCAAAGTAAAAGCTACTCTAAAACAATATATTGACTCTTTAGAACCCCCTCCCATACCTACAGGTTTTGAAGAAGGTCAACATGAAAAATTGGAGGAATGGTCTGCTTTTTGGGAAGCTAGAACATGTAGCAATCCTGAGCCCAATGAAAACATTTTTCAGGAATATAAAAAAAGAGCGCAAAGTTTTTTGTTCGATAGACAAAATCTATGTAACAGTAACTTAAATACGAATATTCCTTTCAGAGGAAATTGGAAATGTCTTGGTCCTTTTGAAGATATTCAAGGTATGCAAGCCTTAGGAGTCGTATTAGGAATATGGGCTGATCCAAACAATGAAAATAAAATTATAGTTTCGACACTTGGGGGATTGTTTTTACGCGAAAATGCTACAGCTCATTGGAGAAATATATCAGATAATACTGAATTTGTACAAGGGTTGTCTAATACTGTATTTGATGTAAATCCATTAAATACTCAAAACATTGTAGCATCTAGTTATATTCAAAAAGGAAATAAGTTTACCTGGGCCGATGGTGTACAGTATGGTTCTGGTTTATATACAAGTAGCGATTTGGGTACTAATTGGACAAAAGATGTATCCTTTGACAATTTCTTGTCAGCAAATAGTTTGAATCCGAATGCTGAAATCCACGAAATCCATTTTGCACCCAACACAAATATTTTATACATTGTTTCTGGAAATAGTTTATATAGGAAAAAAAATGGTATATGGGAAAACATTACACCTAGTGGAATGAATGGTGCTAACCTTCATAAGCTAAAATTTAATAAAGCTAACCCTAATACCTATTATATTAGCAGTTTTTGGGAAACGATTCATTTTCAACCTTCAGAACTATGGAAGCACGAGATAGTAAATAATATGGATGTATGGACTAATTTAACCCCAAATTTGCCTTGGGATATACCTGTTGGAGCTATTGGAAAAAGATATTCTATGGATGTGTCTCCGTTGAACGATAACAGTTTGTATGTCATTGCCGCTATCTCTTCTAATCTTTCTAATATTATTAAGTATAAAATTTTTTATTACGATTTTTGCGACTCTCAATGGTCTGTACGAAACAGTAGCATTAATACAAATAACGACCCTCAATTTGGAATGGAAAGTATTGAGGCTAATACATCAATCCAAATAAATCATTTTGTCATACCCTTCCTTATTTTTCAAATGATGGAGGAGTAACACCAATCTCTATAGGACAATATTGGGGTAATCCAACGCATGGCGACATAAGAACAATTCATTTATTTGCATCTGATAATGCACCAAACGGTATAAATGATATTGTGTTTTTTGGAACAGATGGAGGTATTAGTAAAAAAGCATCAGGAACATTACCTGATAATAGTAATGCGACCTCAAACATTAACGGATATGGATTAAACATAACGCCATTTTGGGGAATGGGAGTTTCAAAAACAGGAAAAAAAATTCTTACAGGAGCCGTTCACGATGGGTTATATACATATTCCAATGGGGCTTGGAATTTGCCAAAAGGAATATCAGATGAATATGAAACTTATTTTGATGAAGTGAATTTAAATAAAGGATATACCCAAGAATGGACAGCTATTTTGGAATCTACCAATTTAATAAATTGGCAATCTTCACTTCAACCTGGTGAAATTAGTGTTCGTAGCCCGCGTGCTGCTTTCCCCAATAATATTAGAGTAATGGCACACAATAATTTGAAAGACATTAATAATCCTTTAAATCTAAACCCTCCTGTATGGACAAACAGAAGTACCCCATTATTGATCAGCCAATCAAATGATTTGCCTGCTTATGATTTTATTCAACCTACAGGCTGTGGTGTATTAGAAACCGGCAAAACCATTATGGATTTTGCAGCGAGTAGCAAAAATACAGAATACAAATGGGTCGTTTTTCGAAAAGGCTATTTCAATGCAAACCCCAATGATGCGTGTTGGCAAAGTATTATTGCTTACAAAGACAAGATAGAACAATCGCATGTTTTTTATTATGATGAAAATAACTCAAATAGCTATAATAAAAAATGGAACGACCGTACTCACAATGATTTTAAAAACTACACACTAACTGCTATTACTACCGACCCAGACAATCCCAAAAGAGCCTGGTTGGGTGCTGGAGATTTAATACAAACACAAGCAAGCCAGGCGAGTAATAGGGTTTGGTACACAAGTGATGCAGGCTTTACATGGGACGATATTTCAAATGGTTTGCCAGTAGGTTTGCCAATTATTGATTTAGTATATCAAAAAGGTACTAAGGGTGTGGTATATGCGGCAACAGACTTAGGTATTTTTTGCTTACATTTTGACGAAAGCAATCCTAAAAATTCTTTTTGGTTCTGTTTTAATAATGGAGTAATAGATGAATTTAATGTACAAAGAGATTTTCCTTCAGTACCACCAGTAGAATTAGAAATAGATTACTGTTCTGGTAAATTAATGTGTTCAACCCATGGTAGAGGAGTTTGGGAGAGTGACTTGGTAACATTGGAACCTGGTAATGTTGAATTGCCAGGTATAACCAATACTATTTTTTATAAGTTATTTTTTTATGATATTACTAGTTCTCAATGGTTTGTACGAAACATTAGCATTTATACAAATAACAACCCTCAATTTGGAATGGAAAGTATTGAAGTTTGTACATTCAATCCAAATAAAATCTATTTTAGTCATACCCAGCCTTCGCCAAGCTGTAACCATAGTGTAAAATAAGTCCCAACAATTCGAAATTCTAAAAATAATATTTAACATTTAATAATGAATTATCATGAGACAAAAAACAAGATTCGCAAACAAACTAATTTGCTTCTTATTCTATATTATTTTCTTAAAACTAAACCAAATAAATGCTCAGTCATTTGGAGTTATAGATATGCGATACCCGATTCAAATATTGCATTTAGGAGTTTAATACAAATACCAAAGTGGAGGGTTTATGCTGTTGGAAGTAGTATTTACAATGGAAACAATGACTCATTAAGTAATTGTATATACAAATTGGATGCTTAGTATGAATATTATTTGGCAAAAGTTTTATGGTGGCAGTAAAGAAGATTTCTTTAGCGGCGCAAATATTACAGAAACAACAAGCTATTAATTTATGGATATACTAGCAGTAGTGATGGAGATTTAATAAATACCAATTGGCCATTAGGTTATCGTAATTATTGGGTTACAATAATTGATACCAATGGTAATTTACTACACAGTGTTACTTATGGCTACGGAAGTAGTGGGGGTATAAAGGATATAGATTTTACAAAAGGAGACATATATATTACTGGAGCCTCGGTTGCAGAATACGGAGACTTTGCAGGATTGAATAATCAATTTCTTACATACAATGCATTCGTTGGAAGAGCTAGATTCTGCTCAACTCAACAAAAAAACTTTTAGGGTTTTTCAAGGCTCGCAAGGAGAAGAAAATATATCTATGAGCATTGTAAATAACAACAATATTATTTTATCTATTACAACAAGTTCTCACGATAGTGACTTCGCAATAAATAACCCTATACCAAATAGTTGGAATGTAATGGTTGGAATTGATAGTAATTTACAAACAAAGTGGCAAAAAAGATATGGCTGCGGTATTCATATCGAATTATCAATGTTATACGATAGTCTATCCAATTCAATTTATAGTTTTAGTACAACTAATTGTAAAACAGATAATTGCCAAGATACTAATTATAGTTATTTAAATGATTTTGGTTATGTTTATACGTGGATAAAAAAAATAGATACAGCAGGCAATTTATTATGGAGTAGAATATATGGTGGCTTTAATACTAATATCAATAAAAAACCATCTGTTAGCCCCTATAATGGATTATTTGCTAATGGATTTTTATGGGTATTAAATGAAGCATCAGGTACTGATAATCGAGAATTAGGCACAGACTCTGCTAGATTTTGGCTGATAAAACTTGATACGGCAACTGGGAAAATGATGAGTAAACAAAGGATAGGTAATAAAGAAGTAAGTACTACTTCTTTTAATCCACTAATTAAATCAAACTCACAAAATTGTTTTTATTTTCCATTTGCAGCAAGAAATGAATTTTATTACATTAATCCATTGAATTATTGTATTGTAGACACTTTGCCAAGTAAAGGAACACAACATGTCTTTAAAATTATAGAATGGCCAGATAAGGTACAAGAAATTGACAAAACATTAGATGGTGTAAAAATTTATCCTAACCCTGCAAATTCTGAGTTGATAATAGAGTTGCAAGAGAATGATTCAGAAAATTATTTAGGAATATATACAATGGATGGCAAATTATTAATCACTCAAAAATTACATTATAAATCATCTAAAATAAATGTAGAAAATCTACCATCTGGTAATTATATTTCTATTATTCAAAATAAAAATAAAAAAGTATCTAAAACAATCACAATCAAAAAATAAGTAAAATGAAAAAAACAACATTATTAGTGGTATTTGGCTTATTTTTCCAATACCTGTGCGCACAAAATGCAAGTGTTACGATACCTTATAGTATAGACACTGACACTACATTAACAAATGTGGCTTATCTTAAGCAGATAGATAGCATCAATTACCAAATAATAAACAACCCAGATGATAGTGCCGAAGGAGGACCTAAACAAAACTACTTTAGATATAGATCTTTTATTGAGAGTAGATTGCCTACAAAGAATTTTGGAGGTAATATGTTAGCATATTATGCACAGGCATTTGAAAATGCTCGTATTGCTAATAAGAATGGGAGTTGTTCAGAATCCTATGACGGGTTTACTGGTAATTTTACTTGCATAGGTCCAAAGGATAAAGCCGAATTACATCAAAACCAAGGTATGGTTACTGACATATGGGTGGATCCAACTGATGATCAATTTATTTATATTGCCACAGAAGGTGGAGGATTATGGAAAAGTACAAATGGAGGCACAGACTGGACTAATATTTCTGATAATATAGATGGTATAGGAACAATTGGAATAAACAAGATGGCAGTAAATCCATTTGATCGAAATGAAGTCTATATTTCAACTAGTATTTATCCTCATTTTTATAATCCTAATAGTTATGGCATTGGTGTATGGCGTACTACAAATGGTGGAGCCACTTGGAGTAGAGAAACTAATGGACTTACTGGTTTTGCCTCAATACCAGTAGATATACCTCAACCTGAGTACATTAAAGCAAACGGCTTACAATTTTCCCCATATAAAGTTAATAATCAAAGCTTTTTAATTATGACAATCAATGGAAGTGTATTGAGTAAATTGGGTTCTAATCCTTGGACGCTTTATACGCCAAATTGGGGAGGAATTCACTACCAGACCTGGCCATTTAGTCATGGTTTTGGCGATATAGAATTTGCACCAGATATGCAAGGTGTTTTTTTTATTAGTAATCAATGGGATAATAACCCCTTTAATAATATAGAGGTATATCAAATAAAGTTTGATTTGACAGATGGTAGTTTAATTCTCAATTCAACATCAAACCCTAACCCTAAATTGTTAATGGATGCTACTTCTATAAAAGCTATGAATAACAATACAGGTTGGAGTGGTCCAGTAAATGCTAGTTTACTTAATATTCAAATAGAGTATTTGACAAATGGGAATTTTGGAATAATGTACAATTTGATAAGCGGTAATCAGCGTTACAATAGAATTTTCTTTTGGGATATGAATAACTCAACGGTACAAAACATTGTATTGAGTAATATTCCGAGTCTTTTTGCTTACAATCAAATACTTTTTGAAATAGACCCAATAAATAATGATGCTATGTATGTAGGGTTAACTCAAGCAGTTTTTGTTTATAAAAATATCAGTAATCTCTGGAGTTATAAGTATTTATCTGATTATTCTGAAAGTGGAAATTATTTGCCAATACATGCGGATATAAGAAAAGTATTTATCGGTAAAAGCACACCCACAGCAAATATTCCAAGTCCAAATATTGGAAAACATGGTTTTTGGGATAAGGTATATTGGGGTACCGATGGCGGCTTAAGTAGTACTTCGTATCACGATTATACCCAAACGGGAATTGGAAATATTAGCTCCATCGATAACTTAAATGGTAATAATCTGTATATTGGTGATATGTATGATGTAGATTTCGATCTTCAAAATGAAATACTCACTTCTGCTCAATATCATGGGGGGTATAAAATAAGTAATAAAATTACTCAGCAAGTAAATGGAGAAATTAATGGTGATGGATTTAATGCTCGCTACGATACCCGATTTTTAGGTAGTAAGAATATTTTAGTGAGAGGTAATGAATCTTTAGATTTAGTAGATTTTAATAAAACTACAAGTGCAATAACATTAGATCCATCTGGAATATTCACCCAACCTGAAAATCCTTTAGACCCCAATAAAGGATACAGATTTAGTCCTATGCAATTTAGAGAGGAGTTTATGGACTTAGGTATTACTAATGCTTGGGAGTCACTATCTAGTATAAGTAGTAATGGCTATGGTAATGGAAATACAGAATGGAAAAATTATTTTGATGCTCCAAATACCTTTGCTTCAACTTTTAATACCACAAAAAATATATCTACAACATGTGTTCAATTTAAAGTAGCCCAATCAGACCCAAATATTGCTTATAATTTATTTGCAGGTAATGCAGGAACATTTTTATTTACTAGGGGAGAATATAATACACCAAATAATTTGGGACATTGGGATTGGAGATTAGACAGAACACCACCAATAGTAAGTAATACAACAAATAGTTTCCCTGCCAATGATTTTGAAATGGATCCTAAAAATGCTAACAGATTATTTATGGCAATTGCAGGTGTAAACATGGGTAATGCTGGGGTAGATAGAGTGATTACAAGCGTAGATGGAGGTATTACTTGGGATAATATGAGTAACGGGCTTACAGAACTACCAGTAAACTGTTTAGTATATCAAAATGGTAGTGATGATATCATTTATGCAGGTACAGATGATGGCGTGTATTTTTGGCATAAGCCTACACAATGTTGGATTAAAATGAGCGGTGGTATGCCTAATTGTTTAATAACAAGATTGCGTATAGATTATTGCAGAGGTAAGTTGATGGTGGCAACCTATGGCAGAGGTATTTGGGAAAGTGATTTAATAAACTTAAAACCTGGAAATGTTTCACTACCAGGCGTTTCTAATACAATTACCAGCAATACTACATGGAATAAAAATAAAATTATCCAGGGCTCCATCCTTATTAAATCGGGTGCAACCCTAACCATACAAGGCACTGCCAACCCCAATGATTATACTTCTACTACTACCATACACATGCCAAAATATGGTACCATTAATATTGAAAAAGGTGCAAAACTGATGGTTGATGGAGCTAAACTAACCAATGAATGCGGAGCTATGTGGTATGGTATCAGAGCCTATGGCGATGGTGCAAGCCCACAAACCTTAGCCAATAATTACTATACCAATCAGGGTTTTGTAGAACTAAAAAACAATGCCATACTCGAAAATGTTGAAGAAGCGTTTACCAATGCAGGAGGTAATGATTGGCCTTTGAATACCGGAGGTGTTATCTACGCAAACAAAGCTATAATTAGAAATGCAAGAAGATGTGCCCAATTTTTGAAATATCAAAATATTCAAACCGGCGGAGCCTTATCGCCAGATAAATCTAAATTCTTAGATTGCACTTTTATTGTAGATAAAACGATCCATCACAATAGTCCATTAATTACAATGTGGGCTGTAAGAGGTGTAGAGTTTGAAGGATGTCGTTTCTTAAACACATCCAATTTAGATCAGAGCCCGCCGAAAATGGCATTAGTACCCACAGATGCAAGCTATTGGATTCATAACTCAGCTAATCAAAACACCTTATTTGAAGGTCTGCAAATAGGATTGCAAAGTGCTTCATACTCTTGGGACAATAAATGGCAATACCCTATTATTGTTGAAGGAGCCTTGTTTGATAAAAATGAAACAGGCATTGACTACAGAGACTTATTGTATCCATATATTAAAGACAATATTTTTAATACTGGTATGATACAGCATCCTTATAATCCTGCTGGCGATTTTTATCCTACATGGGGTAGCCGCCTAACCAATGTAGGTGACTATGTGTATTGCAGCAACAAGCATTATTGGCCATATGCTACACCGCCCAATGTTACTACTTGGAATTGTGGTGTAGATATTACCAATGGTGGTCCAGATGATGTAGTAGTGGAAAAGAATTTTTTTGATGGCATGCAAGTGGGTACTTGCGTAGCCGAAATAAACGGTTCGCAAAGTGCAAAAACAGGTATTAATTTTAGATGGAATAGAAATATTAATAACCAAGAATATGATTTTGTATTTGGAGGTAATGCCATCATTCGACCTGTTCAAACAGCCAACTTAGCTACCAATGTGGCTACCGGTAATACGTTTTCAGGTGGTGTAGCCGATTGGTGGCACTGGCCGGGTGGCAACTCACCAGCAGATTATTATTATAATTCTTCAATAGCAATAGAAACACCAGTAAATATACTTGGCGTAAATCCAATCTCTACCAATAATATACTAAGCGAACCGCTTGACTGTGCTAGATATAGCACGGTAGAAAGAGCGAATCAAGGAATACTTACGGAAGCAGAATTTGATGGGTTAATAACAGATTATGACAATGCAGAAGCAAATTATAATGCTATCATGGCACTTTATTATCAACTGATAGACGGAGGTAGTACCGCTGCTACAGAACAAGAAATTGAAACAGCTACTGTAGAGGAAGTAATGCAATTAAGAACCGAAATGCTTTCTAATTCGCCCTATCTGTCATTGGAAGTTTTGCAAAAGTTAGCAGAGGAAAATATATTACCACAGTCTATTTTATTAGAAATTATTTTGGCCAACCCTGAAGGGTCACAAAGTGATGAGTTTTTGAAATATCTACAATATGATAAACCCAATCCTATGCCTTCTTATATGATAAGCATGATTAAAACCTCTTGGACAGGGGCAACCGTAAGAAGTATTACAGAGAGAACACTTATGCAATATCAAGAAATTATGGAAACAAAAAAATCTGAAATAATTATGGCTCAGCGAATACAAGGTGGTTTTCTTAGTGATGAAGAATTAGTAGCTTGGATGCAAAAAATCCCTACTTTAAAATCTCAATATGAGCTTATTGAATACTATTTGTCAATTCAAAATTACGCTAGTGCCAATGCTATTTTGACTAACCTTCCAAATACATTTAGTATGACAGATAAGGATATAGAAGAATATGCAGCCTATACGGATTTCTATAATTTCAAAAAGAATTTATTAGAAAATAGCATTGAAATAAATGCTTTAGACAGCAATCAGATTCAAAGCTTAAAAGGAATTGCAGATGCACCTCAAAATACATTTGCAAGATCTATGGCTAGGAACACATTGTGTTTTTTCTACAATATTTGTTATCCGATGCCACTTCATGATTTTGAAAGTGGGACAGCTCAAAAATTAGAATCACAAAAAATAAATATTGAAACCACAGAAATTCGTGTATATCCAAACCCAGCCAAAGAATATGTTGTATTTGAGTATAATTTAGAAAATAATAATGAAGTCATATCATTATTGATTACAGATATAGCTGGCAAGCTGATAAACAAATCAAACTTGTCTGGTAGTAGTGGTCAATTTATATTTGATTCTTCAAGATTGAAAGCAGGGGCTTTTGCGTATCAGATAGTAACTAAAGATGGAACAAACAGGGCAGGAACATTTATAATCAAATAAGAAAAGCAAATAATATTAATATGAGGCTGTCCAACAAGTAGAGGGCAGCCTTTTTTTTATTCGAATCTGAATTGCAATATTCTTTAACCCAAGTTATACCAAGTCATTATTCCAATACTATTTTATCACGCAGTACAATCTGTTCGTTATGCAATATGATATACGTATATAGTCCAGTGCTTAATGCGCCCAAGTTTATTTTTTTTTCTTTTTCGCCTTTTTCTATGCTTGAGCTATAAACATTTTGACCAATGGTATTAAAACATTTCAGTTCATAACCTTTGCCATCGTTTGATATTAAAATATCTCCTTTGCTTGGGTTTGGAAATACATGTATATTAAACGGATTGTAGTTGTGTACAGCAAGCGGTTTTAGATCATAACACATCGAAGTGTCTTTACAATTTCCAATGGTGATTATTACAGCATAGGAGCCATTAATAGTCGGTGTAAAACTTTGATTAGTTTCTCCAAATAGAGCAGTATAGTTACTGTTACAATCGACCCACTGATACGAAACGCCTGCACCAGAAATAGTTGCAGTCAACGTATTGCCAAGCTTGTTAATACTTGTATCCATTGGTGTAATGGTAAGATTTAGTGTAACTACCGAATCGCAACCATCTACCGTGCTAAACGTATCAGTTGCCCAAAAATTGCTAACACTATACGTATTGCCATTTATCCACTGAATAGCTTCACAGCTATTGATAATATCTGTACTATTTTGCAATGCACAGTTTTTTGTTTTTAATAAATAAGCATCCCAACCGCCTTGTGCTGTTAAATTATGTGTACCAGCATTGAAGTCAAAATCGGTGGTGCCAAAAAACTCGCCAGTTATATACAAAACCCCTTGACTATTTACAACGATATTGTTGCAAGTGGCAGCATAAGGGTCCTTGCCCAAATTTTTTGCCCAATTAAAATTTCCGGCTTGGTCCAACTGCATGGTAAACCCATGAATAGTTTGCACATCACCAATATAGCCTAAATAATAAGTGCTTGGTCCGGGGTCAAAATCTTCATAACCTTTAAATATTCCACAAAGGTTCACATTGCCTTGTGCATCTATAGCAATGTCAAGCGTGGTTTCGTACTCGGGGGCTATACCAGAGGTGCCACCCATTTGTTTTGCCCATATGAGATTTGCATTCGAATCCATTTTGCACACAAAAGCGCACAATTTTGATGCTGCCATTTGATAAACGGTAGAACTCAAATCAAAGTCAACGGTGCCCATAAAAGTGCCACCTAAGTAATAATTGTTTAAAGAATCTTTTTCAAAAATAGATACTCCTATTGCGTTTCCATTAATATTGTTTACTTGTTTTGCCCATATAAAATCGCCGTTTGGATTTAATTTTAAAACAAAAAAATCAAATTGAAGAGGGTCGTTAGTATCTACTAAATAATTTGTGTTAAAACTTGGATCTACATCTATAGAGTCTTTAAAGTGTGCATTTAAAAGTATGTTGTTATTGTTGTCGCAAATCAAATCATTCACTTGTGTTGAATTGTTTGCAGGGCCTTTTAAAATCTTTACCCATTTAAAAACACCATTTGCACTGACTTTTAATATATATATGTCTACTCCCAAAGCCGTTTCATTTACAATGCTTGAACCCGCATCAAAATCTACAGTATTCAAAAAGCGACCTGCTATAAAAATTTCATCATCCGAATTGATAGATAAGCCTCTAGATGTTTCATGGCCCGCACCACCAAAAGTATATGACCATAAATAGTTTCCAGATTCGTCAAGTTTTAGAATATAGGCGTCCGAAAGACCATTTGAAGTTTTCAAGTCGGTATTGCTACCAGGATCAAAATCTACAGTATTAAAAAAACGACCCGTGATAATTATATTATCTGATGCATCAACTTGTGCTTTTTCTATTATGTCATATTCAAACAGGTTATTGCTCGGATTGCCAAATGTTTGTACCCAAATAAAGTTTCCATTAGCATCTAATTTAAGTATGTATATATCAGAACCTCCATTGCTGGTTTTGTTATATATACCTATTCCTGGGTCAAAGTCTACAGTGCCTTCAAATTGACCAACTAAATAAAGATTGTTTTCTGAATCTTGGCAAAGCAATTTGCTGGATTCTGCGTTAGTAGTGCCCCATGTATGTACCCAGTCCAAACTTATATTTTGAGCAAATGCATAAAACGGAAAAAAGCAAAAGAGTAAAACAATAATTTTTTTATAAAGAACCATCATGCTAACAAATATAAGCAAATTTGCAGCAGTGCTCATTAGAGTACTTGCTTGTATGTGTTGAAATTGTTTGTTTTGAAGTCAATATAATACCTAATAAATATTTGTACAGTAGACACCTTGCCTTCAGCTACTTTAATGGTTCTACAGGATATGCAATTATTTCTTTCTGAAAAATGGATTATGATAAAGGTTTATTATTTGAATATTTTGTCGGAAATTTGCCCATAGGCTAAAATAAAAAGGCAAATAAAATAATATGATTGAAATTCATGTGCCTCAAGTAGGTGAAAGTATCAACGAAGTAACTTTAGTAAAATGGAATAAAGCAGAAGGCGATTATGTTGAGCGCGATGAAGTTATTTGCGAATTAGAAAGCGAGAAAGCCACTTTTGAGCTCAATGCAGAACAAGCCGGTATTTTATACCACAAAGCACAAGAAGGCGACACACTAACTATTGGCGCACTTACTTGCACTATAGATGAAACAGCTCCTGCTCCTCCAAAAGCAGATAAACCCGTAGAGGTTACAAAGGCCGAGCCAGAAAGAGTACAGCAAGAAACCAAGCCAGCTACAGAAATCAAGGCTACTCCCTTAGCGCAAAATATGATAGCTGATAAGAACATAGATCCCACTCAAATACATGCAAGCGGCCGATTGGGAAAAATAACAAAATCGGATGTGCTTTCTGCTATACAAAAACCAGGCACTATGCCTAGCCAAATTCTTTTTTCGAGAGAAGAAAAAAGAGAAAAAATGAGCAACCTACGCAAAACCTTGAGCCGACGCTTAGTAGAAGCCAAAAATGCAACAGCCATGTTGACTACGTTTAATGAAGTAGATATGTCTGCCATTATGGATATGCGCAAACAATACAAAGATGCCTTTAAAGAAAAACATGGTGTGGGTTTAGGCTTTATGAGCTTTTTTACTAAAGCTTGTTGTATTGCTTTGCAAGAATGGAAAGCTGTCAATGCTTATATAGATGGCGAAGAAGTAGTATATCACGACTATTGCGATATTTCTATAGCCGTAAGTGCACCCAAAGGTTTGGTAGTGCCAGTAGTGCGCAATGCCGAGAGTTTATCTATGGCAGAAATAGAAGCCGAAATAGGCAAGCTTGCAGCAAAAGCTCGCGATAATAAATTGTCTATCGAAGAAATGACAGGAGGCACATTTACAATTACAAATGGAGGCGTATTTGGTTCCTTGATGAGCACGCCTATTATTAATATTCCACAAAGTGCTATTTTGGGTATGCACAAAATACAAGAAAGACCTATGGCTATCAATGGTCAGGTTGTTATTAAACCAATGATGTACCTTGCACTGAGCTACGACCACAGAATAATAGATGGAAGAGAAAGTGTAGGCTTTTTGGTACGCGTCAAAGAACTATTGGAAAACCCAATGTGGATGCTTGCCGGAAAAGACCCTGCTGCATTATTACTAGATATGTAAGCTATGTTTTATGAAGCTTATATAGCCGAAGCCGAAAAAATTTTTCAGCAGTATCAGCTACAAGAACCCTTGCATCTTTTTTTAAAAAAATATTTTGCACAGCATAAAAAATTTGGTTCACGAGATCGGCGTTTGATTTCAGATTTGCTATATGGTATATACCGATTAGGAAAACAAAAAGATATACCTATTCGCAATGCCATAGGGAGTGCTGCATTGTTGATGCAGCAAACGCCTGTTCGTTTTTTTGAAACATGTTTTCCAGCCCTATTACCACAGTTTGGTTTGTCATTTTCAGAAAATAGAGCATGGCTACATAAACAATATGGTATTGTACTCAATGCGCCCACTAGCCTGAGTAAAGAATTAAGCATAGATGCTTGGACACAAAATAGGTTCTCAATTCCTCGTGTTTTTTTAAGACTACGGCAAAAAAAGGAAGTGCTTGAAACATTAAAAAAACATGATATTTTATTTACAGAGCATGATGAAGAAATTATTTCCGTGTTGCGAACAACAGCCTTAGAAACTGTTTTAAACCCTGCACACTATGTAATACAAGATATAGCTTCGCAAAAAATAGGCAATAAAATACACATAGAATCGGGTGCAAACTGTTGGGATGCCTGCTGTGCAAGCGGTGGCAAAGCCATACAGCTGCTCGATAAAAACATTGCTATTCAATTGTTGTGTAGTGATATTAGAAAAAATATTTTGCAAAATTTGAAAAAAAGAATGCACACCTATGGATACGATAATCAATATACAGCACAGCAAATAGATGCTTCTCAGGCATTGGCACCTCAGCTATATGGTGCTTTTGATACCGTGCTATGTGATGTACCATGTAGTGGCTCAGGCACTTGGGCTCGTACGCCCGAACAATATTATTTCTTTTCAGAAGAAAAGCTTAAACAATATGTAGGCACTCAAAAAGCAATTTTAGAACAAACATTGCATGCATTAAAACCCAATGCTACATTGTATTATCTTACCTGTAGCGCATTTGCAGCAGAAAATGAAGAAGCATTTGCATTTGATGAAACATATACTATAGACTGTTTTGAACAAGGAGGAGATGCGATGTGGATGGGAATTATTAAAAGATAGAAATAGCAATTAGTATAAAAAAAATTGAGAAGGGCTAATTATTTTTTCTAAAAAGTTTTTTTACACTGAACACTATAATTGTAATAAGTACTGCACCACAAAAAGCCATAAACATATCTTTTTGGGCATCCCACACATCGCCTTGTGTGCCTAAATAGGCAACACCCTGCTCTGGAAAAAATACATCAGCTACAGCCCATTCTATTAGCTCGTATATGCAACTAAAGGATAATGTAATTTCAATAGGTAGTATCCATGCAACCCAGTTTGGAAATTTCATTTTATTGAGAAAAAAATCACGCATGGGGTAGGCCAGCATAAAACCAAAACTAAAATGTACAATGCGGTCATAATGATTTCTTTCAAAATGAAAATAATCTTTGAGCCAATATCCAAATGGATTTTCTGCATAGGTATACATGGCTCCATAAATGTGTAGAGATAAATAGACAAATAAAAAAGTATAACTCAAATCGCTAAGCTTAAAAGATTTATACGTGTAGGCTAACAAAGCAAGAAACAATACTACAAGCGTATTTTCCATAACCCAATTGGCATAGTCTGGAGTGCCTATAAAGGTGCTAATCCAAAAAATTAAAAACAGAGTGATATAACCTAATAAGAAAATATTTTTTTTAAAAGGCGTTCTCAGTATATCTGTAGCTGTACTAAACATTCTAATCTATTTCCAAGCAAGATAGACTATTTGTTTTCATTTTGGTATGAGTGTGGGATTTTTTTTTAATTGAATTAAAGACAAGCTATAAGCTTCATAAAATTTCTACTGTTGTAGATAAAACAAAATATGCGATAGATAATGAATAGCTATAAGCTTCATAAAATTTCTACTATTGTAGTTTCTAATCATGATTTTACATACTTTTGCCTCATTTTTATAGATTTAAATATAGATTTTATCATTAATAGATACGCTTCTATAAAAAATAACCTTAGAATAAGATACTGAAAATTATAAATTCGATTTATGGTGTAATTTTGTTGCCCATGTTCATTTCCCCCCTCAATTTGAATACCCTAAAGGAATGTTCAATCCTGTTTTTATTTGTATGTTGTTCTCTCTCTTCATGTACAGAATACATACCCACAGTGGATGAAAAAATTATTGACAAGTCCAGTCATATGAATGCTGCTGTAAACGTGCAAATGAAAGAATTACTACAATCCCTGTCCGATACTACTAAGTTTGATAGTTTGGGTTTGTATAATAAACAAAGTTTAAACGCTTACCTGCAAACAGAACACGAGCTTGTATTTACTAATAAAAAGTCATTTACAAATTCAGCATCCAAACTCAAAACATTTATTGATACTACTTGTAAGTTTTATGGTCTTTTTCCTAAGGCCTATCATCAAGAACAGCTAACTGCTTTGCAAAATCAATTAGAATCCGATGCTATAGAAAAAAGCAATGCAGTACAGTGGGCCAAAGCAGAATTGTTGATGACAGATGCTTTTTTTCAACTTATAAAACATATAAGAAATGGCCAACTTTATAAAGATAGCAGCAATGTTTATTATGATTCTACTTTAACCAATCAATACCTTGTTCCCAACCTCCAGCAGTTTAATGAAAATCCAGAAGAATTAGATAGTTTATTAGCGCTTTTAGAACCTCAATTTCCGGATTACGACAGTTTAAAAATGTATCTTAAAAATATTCTTGAAAATCAAGTTGCATTTGAATCGAATTCCTTTACAAAGCTTTCATATCCTATAAAAGATAGCGTACAGTTTTTAAAGCAATTTATTCAGCGAATACAAGAAGAAGGTTTGTCGATGGGGAATGTACAAGATATAGATTCTATACAACTAAAAAATCTTATAAAGAGCTATCAACAAAAACATCATTACAAAGAAGATGGCATTTGGAGCAAAGAGCTTATCGAAAATATGAATGCAACTGGCAATTCAAATTTTGTAAAAATTGCAATCAGTTTAGATAGGTTTAGACAATTATCTATACCGCACGAGGGGCAGTATGTTCTTGTTAATATTCCTTCATTTGCTTTACGAGCATACAATCAAGATCAGGTAGCAGTAGAAAGCAAAGTGGTAGTTGGAAGAGTGGGTACCAAAACCCCAATCATGGAAAGCGAAATATCAGACATCATTATCATGCCTCAATGGTTTGTGCCACCTAGTATTTTGCGCCTGCCCGGATATATAGAGCGCAAAAGAAGAAATCCCAATTATATAGTTAGAGGCAAAAGTGTAATTCAAAAATCAGGACCTGGCAATGCACTAGGAAAATGTAAATTTAATTTTGAAAGTAGCGATGCTATATATCTACACGATACCAATGAGAAGTGGGCATTTGGCGCATCTAAACGTGCACTAAGTCATGGTTGTGTAAGAGTACAATCATACGAAGCATTGGCTAATTTTTTAAGTAGTATGACTCCATTGGTTGAAAAAAATTATAAAAAAGTAAAAGATAAGATTAAAAAAATATCAAGCAGTGGAGATACAAGTTATACGTACAAATATGTTGTAAAAGATAGTTTAGTACATAACCAAGATGCTGTTTCAGATATGTTTCATCATAGTGGTCATCATGAATTAGAATTGTCAAAAAAGATCCCAGTATATATCACCTATATGACTTGCGCCGTACGAAACGGCATGCTTGTACACTATGCAGATGTATATGCCTACGACAGTCAATTGCAAAAAAACTATATAGAACCCTACTTATAATTTTTTTTCTAAATAACAAATAAAAAAAGAGGCTGCTTATATAAGCAACCTCTTTTGATTTTTAACCCAAGTTATGTAATAGAAACCGCTGAAAGGAGTGAACTACTTGCATAATTCGGGTTTAATAATCACTAACTCTTAAGGTGTTATATATCCTATGAAGTTTTGATTGTTTGGATCCCAAATTAAGAAATCAAAAATATCAACTATACCATCTCCACTTAGATCAGAAGCAAAGAAGCCAGAAGCAAAATTTTGATTATCGGCATCCCATTCTAAGAAATCAAATATGTCTATAAAGCCATCTTGATTGATATCGCCATTATAGCCAGACCATATGCCTTCGGTAAATACATCAATCATATTATTTCCATAGGCTTGCGTGGCCGAAGTAGAAAAATTATACATTGTATTTGTACTGATAGCTACAGGAGCAGAGCTCCAAGTTTCTACTGAATTTCGGTGCGTAACACGTATATAATAGCTATTGCCAACAGCAGTAGCTGGGTAGGTGCATGTTATAGTTCCATCAGTATTTAATTTTCCAGTAAACGTATGTACCAACGCATAGCTTGTAGGATGCATTAGGTCAACAGTTATGTAATCCGTTTCTGTAGCTGTAGCCATGGCTACGCCTTGATTTAATAATACAGATTGCATAGTACCCGCTCCAGTATAATATCCTTGTATATAATAGGTTGCATCTAACATAGCATTATTACATGGGTCCACTATCAGCGTTACATCTTTGATATTACTACAACCATTTGTATCAGTAACATGTATAGAATAAGTCAAAGTTCCAGAAGTAGTAGGAGTTACATCGGTAGTAAATAGATTAGGTGTATTAATAGTAGCAGGACCTGTCCATGTAGGAACAAAAGGAGTAGTGCCAGAAATACTAATATCGTCTATATTCCAAGAGCTAACTGTAAAGACTCCTCCGCTTAATACTGCATGCCCAAAACGAACTTGGAAGTTAGTATTAATGTAAGGAGTTATGTCATAGGAATAAAAGTTCCAGCTATTTTCTACAATTGCAGGACCACCACCCGAAGACCAAATCGTATGCCATGTAGAGCCATCATATACTTCAATATAATTTTGCATAAAAGGATAGTAATCACTATTGAGCCAACGCCAAAAATTCAATTTGGCTGTTGTTAAGCTACTAATATTTATTGACGGACTTGTTATATAATAGGGTGCATGTATGCTAGTTGTTGCATTGCCACCTATAACTACTCCAGCTATACCATTATCACTTGTCGCCGTGTGGTCTGTATCCGGATCAGGAAGTGTGCCGCCATTTTGTCCAGAGCTCAATGTGGCACTTCCTATACCCCATTCGGTTCCTAATATCCACCCTTGTGCATTACTTGCAAAATCTTCAGTAAATACAGTAGTAGTAATAAATGTTGGTGTAGAAGATAGTGTTGCAGTTTGACCAGCACAAATGGTAGATGGACTTGCCGTTAAGGTTGGGTTTGGCAATGGGTTTACTAATACATTTACACTACCAGTACTTACACATCCATTCAAATCTGTATTAGAAACAGTAAATGATTGTAGCCCATCCGTAGTAGGAGTTATGGTATTTGATAAACTCGTGGGGTTCGGGATGGTACTTGTACCTGTCCAAAGTATATTGTCGCCCACTATGCTTAAATCGTCTATATTCCAAGAGCTCACAGTGTATGCTCCGCTATTTAATACAGCATGCCCAAATCGAACTTGGAAATTTGCATTGACATATGGCGATATATCATATGAGAAAAAGTTCCAACTCGAATCAGCTATTACAGGTGAACCACCAGATGACCAAACAGTAACCCATGCAGAGCCATCATATACCTCTATATAATTTTGCATATAAGGAAGATAATCACTATTGAGCCAGCGCCAAAAACTTAATTTGGCTACATTAACTGAGCTTAAATCAATCACAGGACTTGTTAAATAATAAGCACTATGTAAAGTAGTAGTAGCGTTTCCTCCTATAGATACACCTGCTATGCCATTATCTGCTGTTGGCGTGTGATCAGTTCCAGGATCGGGGTATGTGCTACCATTTTGGCCTGTGCTAGCTGTAGCAGGTGCTATGGCCCATTCTGTTCCCAAATCCCACCCTTGAGCATTACTCGAGAAGTCTTCAGAAAAATATATTGTAGATGCTTCTACAGCTAATGTAGTAGATGCACCTAAACAAATAGTGTTTGGCGTTGCAGTTGGCACAAGTGTGTTTGGTAATGGCAATACATCAATATCAATAGTATTCGTATTTGAGCATGAGAATCCATCAGTACCAGTAACGGTATATGTACCTATAGATGCAACGCTTGCATTAAATGCTACATTATCACTAACAGCTATTGGCCCATTCCAAGTATAACTACTGGCCGTGCCGCTACCAAACAAAGTAGTTGTAGTGCCATCACAAGGAAGTGGATTTGTGCTATTTGCTGTTACATTCGGTAAGCTATTTACATTAAGGTTAATAGGAGTAGATCCTACACATCCATTAGTATCTTTTGCACTGATACTATATATTAATGTGCCTGATACAGTTGGCGATACATCTGTTATAAACGAAGAGGGAGATACGATAGACGCAGGACCAGACCAAGTTGGTGTTGAAGGCAAGGTTCCTGTAATGCTGATATCATCTATGTTCCAAGAGCTCACTGTATAAGCTCCACTGCTTAATACTGCGTGTCCAAAGCGGACCATGAAATTTGTGTTTATATAGGGGCTTATATCATATGAAAAATAACTCCAACTATTACTGGCTATCACAGGAGACCCACCCGAAGACCAAATAGTTTGCCAGGTGCTCCCATCAAATACTTCAATATAGTTTTGCATATAAGGTGTATAATCACTATTAAGCCAACGCCAAAAATTTAGTGTAGCTGTGGTTAAACTACTAATGTCTATAACAGGACTTGTTAAATAATAAGGAGCATGAATAGCAGTACTCGCATTTCCTCCAATATTTACTCCAGCAACGCCATTGTTTAAACCAGGAGTATGATCAATGCTCGGATCGGGATAGGTATTGCTAATTTGCCCTGAGCTAGCAGTAGCACTTCCTATGCCCCATTCTGTATCCAAAGTCCAGCCTTGTGCATTGCTCGAAAAATCTTCTGAAAAGAGAGTAGCTTTTGTGGTAATGCTGTTTGATGTCAAAGTAGCCGTAGCATTTTGGCACAAAGTAGTAGGTGTAGCACTTACGGTAAATACTGGAAGTGGATTGACGGTTAAATCAATAGTGTTGGTTCCAGTACAACCATTTGCATCAGCTACAGATATAGTATATGTGTTTATACCATCATTGACTGGTGTTACATCTGTTTTGTAAATATTGGGGGTGGAAATATTCCCTCCAGTTCCAGTCCAATTTAAAGTGAGAGGGTCGTTATTAAATCCTGTAATACTTACATCATCTATATTCCATGAACTCGCAGTGTACACACCTATATTCCCTATACTAAATCCAATTCTAAATTGAAAATTAGGGTTTATATATGGCGTTATATTGTGAGTAATGTATTTCCATGCATTGTCTATTATACCAGGCGATGGGCCGCTAGACCAAATAGTAACCCAAGTAGCCCCATTATAAACTTCAATAGTATTTTGCATATAAGGTGTATAATCACTATTTAGCCAACGCCAAAAATTTAGATGGGCTGAGGTTAAATTACTGAGATTTATTACAGGACTTGTTAAATAATAGGCGCTATGCAATGAGGTAGAAGCATTACCTCCAATATTTACACCAGCAACACCGTTATCCGAAGATACAGTATGGTCTATACTTGGGTCGGGGTTTAGACCAAAAGATTGACCTGTGCTTGCTGTAGCTGGTCCTATGCCCCATTCTGTACCCAATGTCCACCCTTGATTATTGTTAGCAAAATCTTCGGTAAAGATTGTTTGTTGTGTAATTTGTACTGCACTAGTTTGACCTAAACAAATTGGATTTGTGCTTACAGATAAAGGAATTGTATTCAAATCAATTACATTCAAGTTTAAGCTAGTGGTAGACGTACAGCCATAGGCATCTATTGCCGTTACAGAATAAGTATTTACACCAGAGGATGTTGGTGTATAGGGTATTCCATTCATAATACCATTTGACCAAGTAATATTATTAGATCTGATATTTACCCAATAATTAAATGGATCTCCACTATAAGAAATAAAACCAGAAGCTGAAGTTGGTATTGAATTGCCAAATGGAAGACTGGTATAATATACTGGAGTATTAAAAGCAGTTGATTTATTACTATGATTACCAGAAGTAGCATATACTGCCATAATCCAATAATCGCCACCTGAAATAGGAACTGCAGGCGAAACTGCCAGTGTGGTAACACCATTGCCCACTACTCCAAAATTGGATTGGGCTACTAAAGTATTGGGGCTACCGGCTAGGTCAGTATATAGTGCCATTTGAACATTCGAATTTGTATTTAAACCCAACAATGATAAGCCTTCAATAAGACCTCCTTGTGGTATGGTTATTTTAACCCCCAAAAGAAAATTCTGACCAAAATTAGCTGGAGTTGGTAGCGGTGTTGTAAATCCAACATTTAAAGTACTCGCTAAGGCTGTCATAGTACTGCTATTGCCAAAGCATACTGGGTTTGTGCTTGCGCTAGCGCTAACTGTTCCTGAAGTATAAGAATGTATAGTTTTTGTAGCAGTGCCAGTACATTGATCGGCATCTGTGCCAACTACGGTATATGTTGTGCTACTGGTAGGACTAAATGTTTGCGAATTACCACTAACAGTTCCAGGACTCCAAACATACGTGCTAGCACCCGATGCTGTTAACGTAACAGAGCCATTGTTGCAGACAAAATTTTGTGGTGATGAAATGGTAATGGCCAAAGGTGTTGCCACATAAGCAGCTCCCACACCTACAGCACGCCATGCATTGGTAGTTTGCACCACTTCATTGCTACAGGCACCATATAAATCTGATGCAGCTTGTATTGAAGCTGTTCTTGCATCGGCATATTGCGAGCTGGCAACCAAATACACTGTCAATGTACGATAGGCTATAGCAGCAGCTTTGTCTATACCTATTCCAGATACACTATAAGGATGCCCATTGTCGTTAGTGCCAGAGCCTCCCACCGATAATAAGTAAAACCAAAAATTTTGCACACCACTATTAGTATGCACACCTCCTGCATCGCCGGTTCCCGTGTACCAATTCGTTCCCAAATAAGTATCTGGGTGTCCTTTAGAATTAGGATTGATAAAACTTCTATTGCCACCTCCTATTTCATTTCGGTGTATCCAATCGGGAGTGCCCAAGGTATATTTTTCTACTGCTTCGCCAAGACAATCGGCAAAAGATTCATTGAGAGCTCCTGATTCGTATGAATAAGTTAAGTTAGAGGTAAAGGTAACTAGGCCATGTGTGTGTTCGTGGCCAACTACATCTAACGTTACATAAGGGCTTGAGCCCGTACTAGAGCCACCAAATGCGGCTGCTTCTGTACTCGAAGACCAAAATGCGTTGCCCGTAAATCCCGGATTAAGATAGGATATATAATTATGCCCTGCATTATCATAGCCATTTCGGCCATGAATATTGAAAAAATAATTGTGTGTTTGTTTGGCAGACCAATGCGCTGAAGTAATATATTGATCTAAAGCTGTGAAATTCCAATTATTATCTGCATCGCTATAATAAGTATAGCCAACACCACTCGATGCGCCATTTCCATTTCGTGTTTCTATCAATGTACTTTGACAATCATCTATTGTTCTATAGGAGCCACCGTTAAGTTGAGTAGATATATTTCTTATGCCATTATATAATGTGACACCACTACCCACACTACATTCATAAGTCAACGGTATTTTTTCTACAAATAATCCATTATTGGCATTAATAAATACTGTAAACGACTCTGTTAATGGCGATACATTAATGTCGTACTTCCATACTAGTTGAAAATTTGCTTTTTGATTCGTTCTATGTTCTGTATTTAAAAATACTAATTCGCCTTTAGGATATAAAGTGGCTTGAGCATTTTTTTTAGTTTTTTTGTAAGCGGCTTCTGCTTCTTTATCAAGCCATAAGTATTGCTTAGAATTAATTTGTTTTAATGCAATTTGCAATCCATTGGGTTCAGAAAATGTAGCCGTATGATTGCTTACATTATCTTGCAGATAGCGACCATTTACAACAGTAATTCGGCCATTTTTTTGATGCAAAATCATTTCGCAGCCTACTGCCTTCACGCCGTGTACATACTGCTGATAACGATAATTGGTAAAACCAAGTTTATCAGTTTCTGTTCGAACTATTTTCATGATACTGGATGGTGCTAAATGGAGTAGCTTGATGTGTTTTGATAAAAATTCATCTTTGGAAATGTTTACATCATCTTTTAGCAAAATCCATTCATTTGTGGAATTGGGTTTTGCAATTTTTAATAATTGTTCATTGGTTTCCTGCGCTTGTATTTGTATAGAAAAAAGACATAGCAGAAAAACAAATAGGTAAAAAAATTTGTTCATAGTTTTTTTGGTTAATGGTTTAGAAATTTAAAGAGAAAGAAAATTAAACTGAATTTTTGGGGGGGACTGTTTGCTGTTTGCATATGTATAGCCATTTTAAATAATAGAGGTTAAAGACTTAAAAAATTTTAAATCTTGTAAGGGAAGGTTATAAAAAGTGACTGGCTATTAAATTCCTTTAAAACAAAAGAATCAAATAGGATGTTTGGTTTAATTGTTATCAAATATACTGTTTTTTTTTGCTATTCCACTATTTTAATAAAAATGAAAACAGAGATTATTTTTTTCAAAACATTGTATTTGAAGTAGACAACGCATTTCAACTATCTTTGTGCCTATGTTTTCAATTCGAAATTATTTAGTGTTTTCATCCTATGGTGTACAATTATTAGTATTATCGGGTTTGTTTTTAATGGGGCTTACATTAGGTGGTATGCTATCGATACCTTTACAAGATTATTTTGTTGGGGTTAGCAATGAAAACTTGCTTACACAAATCAATGTATCAGAAGCGCAAGCTCAAGGTTTAAAAATAGTGAACACCATTACTAATTGCTTTGTTTTTTTAGTGCCTGCATTGCTTTTTGCCTATCTGGCATTTGAAAAACCCAAAGCGTATTTGCATTTGGATATGCCTATAAATGGGCTACACATTATGTTAGCTATAGCCATATTATTTTCAATTATGCCATTTATTGCATATACCGAATTTTGGAGTGCCAAAATTCCTATGAATACTGATTTAAGTACATTGGAAAAACAATATGAAAAAATATCTACCGCCATGTTAAGTGGCACAAGTACTTGGTCTCTCATCACATCTATCATTGCTATAGCCATCATACCCCCATTGTCAGAGGAATTATTTTTCAGAGGGGTATTGCAAAATGTATTAACTCAGCAAGGAAGCAAAAATCCATTTTGGGGCATTATTATTACAGCTATCGTTTTTAGCATGCTACATGGTCAGGTTAGTGGGCTACTGCCTAGGATTTTTTTAGGTATTATGCTGGGCTTAGTGTATTATTTAAGTGCAAACTTATGGTTGTCGATTGGTTTACATTTTTTGAACAATTTTCTGGCTGTTGTACTTGTATTTTTGAAAAACAAACATAGCATACAATGGGATGCTATGGAATCAAATCAAGTTCCTATGTATATGGCTATATATAGTTTGGTGTTAGTCTCTGCTTTGTTTTTTTATTTTTATAAACATAGGGCTACCTTTACACTTATCATGTCATCAAAAGAAAAAGGAGAATATCATGAATAATCAAAAATGGGTTTGTGTGTATAAAACAAATAATAGCTTTAATGGAGATGTTGTAAAGGGGAATTTAGAGTCGGCGCAAATACCTTGTGTTATTATCAATAAACAAGATCGTTCTTATTTGAATTTTGGCCTAGTAGAGTTGCATGTACCCGAAGAGTATGCACAGGCAGCCATTCAACTATTAAATCAACAATCTACAACAGAAGATTAATTTGTATGGCATTACAAAGTCAAGTTTTTTTTACTCGCTTAGCCAGTGCAATAGTATTTAGTGCGGTCATGCTGGGCTGTATGCTATGGAATGAATGGTCTTTTATAGTATTGTTTGCCATCATCAATGTATTGTGTTTGCGAGAATATACTCAAATTATAGAGCATATACTTCAAACTCGTTTTTCGCGAGTAGAAAAGTATAATGTATTGAGTTTGGGAACAGCTATCTTTTTTCTGATAATATCATTACCCTTGCTACCTTGTCCTAATATTGTGCAACGATTTTTTAATTATTACTTTTTTTATTTTTTAGGTTTAAGTATAGGCTTTCTTATATTGTTTTTTAGTTTTAAGAAAAACCCTAAAGCTTTTTTCTTATTAACAGGTATCTCCTACATTACTTTAGCTTTGGCTATGCTATGCATAATACGTTTTCAACATTATATCATTCCAATTATGCTCATGTTGTTTATCTGGATGAATGATACTATGGCATATCTAACGGGATCTATATTTGGCAAAACAAAATTTTTTCCGACTATTTCTCCTAAGAAGACTTTAGAAGGCACTATAGGCGGAGTATTATTTACGGTAGCTTTTGCAATAGTTTGGTCTTATTATACCCATTGGTTTCTATTATGGCAATGGATGGTATTGGCTTTTATAGCATCTTTCTTTGGCACCATAGGCGATTTGATGGAATCAAAATTAAAACGAATGGCCAGTATAAAAGATTCAGGTGTTTTGATGCCAGGGCATGGGGGTGCTTTAGACCGTTTTGATTCTTTTATTTTTGCAGCTCCTTTTGCATTTATATTTTGTTTATTATGGATGGCATGCCAATAATAGCATGTGTATTTTTAAAACAATCGTTGATGACTATTTTTTTGTTCCAAAGCCAATAAAAATGCTTTTCGTTCTAATCTGCCTGCATAGCCAGTAAGTTTTCCTTGGCTTCCTACTACACGATGGCAAGGTATTAAGATAGCTATAGGATTTTTCCCATTGGCAGTGCCAACCGCTCGTATAGCTTTAGGATTGCCTATTTGTTTAGATAAAGCGGCATAAGTAATTTGTGTGCCGTATGGAATATTTTGCAAAAGCTCCCAAACTCTATTTTGAAATAGAGTGCCTTCCAAATGATATTGAAATGGAAAGTGATTTTGTTTGCCTTCAAAATAGAGCGATAGGGCCTCGCAACACAAATCGGTAAGACCATTATTACGGATGCTTATACGTTCTTCTTCTAAAAAAGTTACACGATGTATATGCGTTTCGCTGGCTTGTATGCCTATAGCTCCAAGAGGACTATTATATATAGCAGAAAATAAGCTCAATTTGTACTACAATTTCAAACAAAAATAACACGCTTATAGTGCATATAGATTAATTTAGCATTTTAATAAAAAAAATTCATGAGGATACATAAAGAGGGTTGGATTTATTGCATAGTAGCAACCATATTATATTTATTATTTGTAGCTTTTCTTACATATATACTTGGTCAATATGCCTGGCTTATGTATCCATTATTAATATTAGGTAGTCTATTATATGTTTGGGTATTTTGGTTTTTCAGAATCCCTAATCGTACTAAAACGAGCAATGAAAATTTACTAATAGCTCCTTGCGATGGCAAGGTGGTTGTTATAGAAGAGGCCTTTGAGCCCGAATATTTTAAAGACAAGAGATTGCAAATTTCAATTTTTATGTCGCCATTGAATGTACATGTAAACACTTGTCCAATGCAAGGTAACATTGCCTATACACAATATCATAAAGGTAAATACTTGGTAGCTTGGCATCCTAAATCAAGTACTGAAAACGAACGAAGTACAGTGGTAATAAAAAATCAAAAAACAGAAATCCTATTACGTCAAATAGCCGGTGCTGTAGCTAGGCGCATAGTTACCTTTGTAAAGCCAAACGATGCAGTAATGCAAAACGATGAATTCGGGTTTATAAAATTTGGCTCACGCGTAGATTTGTTTTTGCCTATAGGCACACAAGTCAATGTAAAAATTGGTGATGTGGTTCAAAATAGTATAACACCCTTGGCTACTATAACAGCATAATGAGCAATCTTTTTAAAAAAATAAGTACAAGGGAAACTATTGAAAGCATTTGCCAATATAAAAATTGGCAAGTAAGCGACAAGTTGAAGCAAAAAAGAAAAATGTCTCGTTTTTTGAAAGCACTGTTGTATACCTACACGAAAAAAACATGTGCTTTATCTTTTATTTTTAGTACAGACGAATACGTATTGACCATCAATAAGAAATTTTTAAACCATAATACGTTTACAGATATTATCACATTTGATTTGAGCAATGAAATGCTAAATCCCAATACTATTATAGGAGAAATATATATAAGCATAGATAGAATAAAAGAAAATGCAAAGGAAAACCAAGTAAGCCAAGCTGACGAATTGCATAGAGTGATGATACACGGAGTCTTACATTTGTGTGGATTTGGAGATAAAACAAAAGCAGAAAAAGAACAAATGAGGGCCTTAGAAAATTATTGCTTGCAATCTTATGCTAAGTTTCAATAAATTATTGTAGATAAATTCTTACTTTTAACCAGATTAGCATATCGCATATGAGTATTCAAAATAATTATGTAGCCATCATGGCTGGAGGTATAGGGAGTCGTTTTTGGCCCGAAAGTAGAAATCATTTTCCTAAACAATTTTTAGATATTTTGGGCACAGGCAAATCGCTGATACAATGGACCTATGACCGTTTTGCAGCTATATGCCCACCCGAAAATATTTATATTATAACCAACGAATTATATATTCCAGCTTTAAAAAAACAATTGCCTACTATACAAGATAATAATATATTGAGTGAGCCCTCTCGTAAAAATACCTTGCCTTGTGCAGCTTATGTGGCTCATAAGATTTATGCATTAAATCCAAATGCAAATATTATTATGAGTCCAGCCGACCATTTAATATTTGATGAACATAAATTTGACCGAGATATTCTTGATGCTTTAGATTTTGTAAGTAAACACAATATGCTAATTACCTTAGGCATCAAACCCACCAGACCAGACACTGGCTATGGCTACATTCAGTATGAAACTGGAGAAAGCATCAGTCGGTTTTTCAAAGTAAAAACCTTTACAGAAAAGCCTTCGCATGAACTAGCAGAAACCTTTATACGAAGTGGCGATTTTTTGTGGAATGCGGGCATCTTTGTATGGAATGTCAATACTATCAAAGAGGCATTAAGTATTTATATGCCAGATATGAATGAACTTTTTGAAAGCGTTACAAGTTATAACCAAGCAAATGAGCACAAAGACCTTGAAATGGTATATGCGCAGTGTACTAATATTTCTATAGATTATGGTATCATGGAAAAGGCTAAAAATGTTTATGTAGTGCCTTCTTATTTTGGATGGTGCGATTTAGGAACTTGGAATAGTGCCTATGATAATTCACAAAAAGATTATTTAGGTAATGCCGTATATGGCGACAATGTTATGATAATAGATGCATCGCAATGTATGATAAAAGCACCAGACAATAAATTGCTTGTTGTGCAAGGGCTTGAAAACTTTATTGTGGTAGATACAAAGGATATACTTTTGATATGTGAACGAAATCGCGAACAACAAATTAAAGATTATGTGGCCGAAGTAAAAAGAAATAAAGGAGACCAATTTTTATAAAAAACAATATGGATGTAAAATCAGCCACATTTTTAATCAGCAATGAAGAAGTAGAAAAATGCCCTAAACCCAACATGCCCGAAGTGGCATTTATAGGTAGAAGTAATGTAGGAAAGTCTTCATTGATAAATATGTTGAGCAATAAAGTGTCGCTTGCCAAAGTGTCTTCTACGCCAGGAAAAACACAACTTATCAATCATTTCTTAATCAATGCCAATATGTATTGGGTTGATTTGCCAGGATATGGATTTGCAAAAGTATCTAAAGCTAAAAAAAATGCTTGGACTAAAATGTTTTGGAATTATTTAGAAAAAAGAGAAAATCTGATTACACTTTTTGTTTTAATAGATAGCAGACACAAACCTCAACAAGTAGATTTAGATTTTGTCAATAAACTAGGTGAAAAAGGCGTTCCTTTTACGTTGCTATTTACAAAAGCGGATAAAGAAAATCAAAAAACAGTAGCTGCGCATGTACAGTTATTTAAAAAAGCATTATTAGAAACATGGGAGCAGTTGCCTCCCATATTTACAACATCTGCTGTAAAACGTTTGGGTAGAAAAGAAGTCTTGACCTATATAGAAAATATCACTGCGGGTTTTAAAGCTAATTAAAAGCTTCTATTTTCAAATCGTCCATATACCACTTGTCTTGTGCGCCATTCCATATGCCAAGTATTGCATATTTTGCATGCTTTCTATTTTTTAAATAAAAATAAGCATGCCCCCAATGAAAAGGCTCGCCTGTATGATAGAATGAAAAGTCTGGATTATTACAAAACTGAAATGGATAAAATCCTCTGTCGTTTTCTAAATTATTAAAAGCTTCATCTTTAAATTGTATATAGATTCGTGGTGTTTCATAGGCCGCAGTTTTTGGTGCTATATCATCTTTAAAATAAGCCATACAACTAATTTTAATGTAGTTTGCTTTATCAAAGTCTGTGGCTACATCAAAAGTGTCTAAAAAAAGATGAGGGCTGTTATCAAAAAAACAATATTGGCTTTGATGTGCTAGTGTAGAGTCTCGATGCCAATAACCTTGTTCTTCAAAATCAAATATTTTTATAGTTTTTAAAAATGTAGATTTACTCGGTTGCCACTCGTTGCTTGCTCTGCCTATCATAATGCGATGTGAAAACTTTGTTTGAAAAAGCGATGCCATATATTGGGCACGTGTGCAAAACTCCGATCGCAATACACCAATATTGCTTTGGTAAACTTGAAACAGATTGAGAAAAATTAGAAAATAGGCAAGTGTAAGTATGCCGTATCGAATCAGCTTATTTTTTTGTAAAACAACAAAAGTATAAAATGAAGCTAAACCCAATGCCAAAAGGGGATACACGTGCTCCATGGGTCGAGAGCCAAAGCCATTAATATAGTTCCAGCAATGCCATGAATAGATAATGTATATATGGATAGGTAAAATAATGAGTGTTGCCATAAGAGCAACATCTTTTTTCCATTTTATAAAAAGGCCCATCAGTGCCAAAAGCATAATAGGTGTCCATATAAGCCAACCATTGTTAAAGCTTGTCAATCCGTTCCAAATTTGAGGCGAACCAAAATGAAAAGTCTCACCCAAATAGGCATTGAATATAAGATGCCCAGCATATTTTTTCCAATAATACATTTGAGGCAACAAGGGTAAAAGGGCAAACGCAGCAGCAAGAAAATAGTGTTTGAAATTTGAAAAAAGAAAATGAAAACGAGTTTTTAGCTCTCTAACGTTTTTTATATTCCATAAAAGTAAAATAAGTACAGTATAGAGTTCATTAAGCCGTATTAATGTAATGAGGCCTGCTACCAATCCAATCCAAATCATTTTCTTGGCCGATTTAGATGTATAATAGCTATCTACTAAATAAAGAAATATGGAATACAGGCTAAATAATAATGCATGCGACATTACGGGCACCAAAAGCATATTATACAGCACATTGGTACCAAATATTAAGCTGATGAGGGTAAACCAAGCAACTTCTTTTGAAAAATATTTTTTGAGCAAACGGAGTAAAAAATAAGCGCCTATAAAACACCAAAGTATAACAGCAATACCAGCCGCTAAATTATAAATAGGGGCGTAGCCATCGGCATCTAAATGCATGAAGTGTTGATAAGCATGAGCCATTAGAAATGTGGGCACTAAGAGTATAGCCACTCCACTTGTATATTTTATAAGCTCTTTGTTTGTTTCGGGTATGAGGTGATACAGACCATAAACATCGGAATGCTGGTCTGGGAATTCGGCATAATATTTCCGAGTGGCGGCTACACTTTTTGTATAATCGCCATGGTCGTGATGGATAAACAAGGCCGTTAAATAAGTATAATAGCCCCAAGAATCACCGTTTAGTATGTTTCTTTTAGCGTGGTGCGCATTGATAAAAAAAGCTATGCTCAAACAAGCAAGCACTGTTAATATGATTTTATCTTTTATCATGAATAAAAAAAGCAACTTGAAACAGTTGCTTTTCTAATTTATTTATTTTGATTAATTATTAATAAAATCTAAAATTGGTGCCATTTTTAGCAACAAAGCCTATAAGGTCTTTTACATTGCCTAAATTGCCATAGCCAGCATCTAATTTTTTAGGTGCTATACCATATGCTGTTGATAATAAATTTTTTAAACCAGCTATATCATCTGCTTTGCTAAATAAACCAGATAAAGGGCTTAATAAATTTGCTTTACCAACGGTACTTTGTATACCTTTTTGAATCATATAATTACCAATATTCTTCAACATAGATTTTGATAGTTGATACATAAAAGGATTACCCGATAATTGTGAAAGTTTTGTAACGGATGAAATGCTTCTGTATTGGTTACAACTTGTAAAACTAAATACGGCCGAAACCAAAAGTAGGATAAATAATTTGTTCATTTTAAATGCTTTAAGTAGCAAAGTTAATAAATATTTCCAAATTTTATTTCCTTTTTTTGTAAGGGTAATTATTCCAGTTTTTAGATTTTTCGTTTTGATAATATCTTTTCTTTTGCCATTTATAGGTATTGCAAGCATACATTGAAGTCAAAAGAACGATAAGTAATAATAGTTTTATGTGTTTCATTAGATATTTAATTAACAATTTTGTTGGCACAACTACTTGATGCAAAAGCATTGGGCTTAGCTTTAAATGCAAATCCCATACCAAGAATATAGCCCATAGCTTCTTTTAAAGCAGTATGGCTTTTGAATGAAGGGTCTGTATTGATATCGGCATGTACTTCCATGTGTACTTGATAACGATTAAAAAGCTCACATAGTTCATAGGCTATTTCTATGCTTTTGGCTACTTCCAAAAGCATACGCTCTTTTATAGAATGCATATTTTTGGTTGTATCGTGATGAAAAAACATAAAACCTCCTTTGCCTTGGCGCAAAAATACAATGACAGTAGCAAATTCAGTGTGCGAACCTTTGACTTGTGAGTCGGTACCAATACATACTTTTATAGTATGTCCGGCTTCTTTTTCTGCAATAAGTATTTCTTCAACCGATTTTTTAATCGAAAGTGAAAGTTGATCGCCTTTAAAATTTTTCCAAATCATAGAAAAAATTTTTGGCAATTTACTTTAAAAAAAATGAAATAAAAACAAATTTAGTGTTAGGATACTTTTTTATAATAAACCTAAAGTATATAAGGCAATACTACAACCTGTGAGTGTCTTAATTTGTTGGCTATGAAGCATTTGTTCAAACTCAGGGTTTTCCGAGCCAGGATTAAATATCACTCGTTGAGGCTTTAGCGATACTATTTGATGATAAAATTGTTTTTGTTCTTCGGCAGGTAAAAAGATTATAAGTGTACTATTTTTGCCAATACTATTTTCAGATGCTGCGTGCTGCAAGGAAGATTCGTTGAGAAGAGCAATTTGGAATCCATTATTTTTAAAAAAATTATTGACAAGGCTCATGGGTCTTCCAGTTTTGAGTGAAGAACCCAATAGTGCAATTTGTAAGTTGTTTTTAGTTAGTAACTCCGTCATACTTAGTATTTTTCAAAAAGTATGCCAAACGACTTTTTTTAACGCTGGTCTCAGTTTACTTTTTAACAAAATACTGTTGATAACTTATGTTTACTGCACAAATTAATTGTCGTTTATATATTAAAAAAATAGTTATATAAAATTATTGTATTTTGAATATCAATGTATTATAAAACAAATTAAAGATGTAATATGTGTAACTGCATTGACTAAAAATGGCTTAAAATGTTAACAAATAAAACTAATTTATTTGAACTGAAATGGTTTCTGTAGTTTGGTTGGCTTTGCTAATGCTCACAAAATAAACGCCAGGGGTCAACATTTTTTTATTAAAGGTCAATTTTGTGATGCTTTTTGGCAAATCTCCTTCAAAAAGATTTTTGACTAGCTTGCCATTCATATCCAAGAGAGCAATGTTTACTAAACCATCTTTTGCGTTTTCAAATTCTAATACAAATAAATCTGTAATCGGATTAGGATATACTTTACTTGCTGTTTTTGATATTAGTGTATTTGGAGTGGCGGTATTGATAGCTACTGCACTATCATTTGTAATAATTTGAGCTATCCAAGTGCTCATAGAAGCTTTGCGTGGCAAGGTATTAGAACCATATGCTCCTGCCATCCATACTTCTGGTGTATTAGTATTGTATTTTCTGCAAATGCCCGTATAGTCGCCCCAGCGTTCTGGCATGATAGGATAATTTGGCGGATAGAGTATGTTTACAGAAGTATCGCCAGCTTTGACCGTTTGTGCAGTGCTAAATTGAAATGCATCATCAACGGTAACAATGCCCGTTTCGGGTGTAATATTTTGATCTGATCTAAGATAGGCTATAGCCACTCCTTTTTCTTTGCTTGTATATCCAATAGTAGCTACTGCTGGATAAGCCAAATCGGTTCCAACATTGCCAAATACTTTTACTTCGGCTTTGTTAGAGTCTAAATATATTCTACCATAATGTATACCACACCATCCTAAGGCATAATCTGCATTTTGAACAAAATGTATAACACTATCACTATATACAGCATTCATAATCCAAGCACTACCTGTAGACAGTGAATCTAAAAACCCAGTGGTTGGATCTTTTTGAAATGCATTACCACATACTTCAAAATGAGGTATAGCGTAGCTTTTGGAAGTCATACTTTGAGTAGTACTATTCAGATTTCCATGTAGCTCATGTAAATACACTTTGGAACCACTATCAGGACGCGCATATACAAAATACATTCTATCTTTTAAAGAACTCCCAAATCCATGCGATGCAGGATACATAGTTATAGGTTCTTCATTATCTTCGGCCAATAAGCTATCCCATACACCATAGTTTAATGTTTGAGCATTATATCCTTCCTGAAGACCTATTTGGTATATGTAGGATTGTTTCCACTCATAATTTGGAGGGTTTCCAAAGCGGTTACAATTTATAAATAATTCATCATCATTGATGCCTATACTGGGATAATCGCTCCAAGCAGTATCTATGCCAGGGTCGCCAGATAGCGTATAGATATTCCAACCATCTACAGGGTCATTGGTTTTTGAAAAACAAACAACAATTTTGGATTTAGAGGCATTGGTTCCGTGTAGTATCACAAGTACAAAACGGTCGTGTATATTATCATAAATAACTTTTGGGTCAAATTTGGGTTGAGACAATGTGGTGTCATTAATAAAGTCATTCCAGGTTTGTTGAAGTAAAAAATTGTTGCCAGCAGTGTCATAGTATTCAATACTAAAATTAATACAGGAAACTATTTTTCCTCCTTTCGATACAGCTATAGAATTGTCTGTTGGTGTCCAAGTTTTAAGTTCGTTGCCTTCAAAATTGGTGCCTATAGTCGGTGCATTTCCTCGTATTTTTTTATCAAATTGGATTGTACTTTGTTGTGTTTTACTTTTTTCAATATTCTTTTGTTTTTTTATTTCTTGTGTATGGAAAATGCTTGACTTGTTTTTTTCATAGAGCGGATGCACACTAATTTGCCAAGTGGAATGCAAAATGTTGTCTTTAGTAGTAGAGGAGCTAAGAGGAGCGTGCATGACTCCAGAAAAACGACCTACTGTAGAGCTTTGTGCAAATATTGTGTTTGATAATAGGGTTAGTACCAAAATAATGTAACAATTTTTCATGTGCTATATATTGAATAAAAAGAATTAAAAATTTCTTTCTCAAAGATAATGTATTTTGTATGCTTTATGTTCTGATATTTTTTAAAACACATTGACATAGCCAAAATGTATTTTAGAATTTTTGAGTTGAAGACTTTGTTTTGCAGTGGTACCCACTGCATAGCTTATATTAAATAAACCACTTCGAGTTTCGAAGAGCATACCTACGCCAAAACTATAAAGATAGTTTTTTGAAAAAGTGTTTGTAAATTTTGATTCTACATAGGCTATGTCGCTAAAAAGATGAAAATAGGAATTGCTTGTTAGTAAAAAACGTGGCTCAATAGTTAGTATCTGATAGTTGTTTAAAAATAAACTACCCTCGTCAAAGCCACGCATCAATTTATAACCTCCTATCTGAAAAAGTTCGTTTTTGAAAAGCGAATTGGCAGCATAGGTATAGCCACCATGATAATGCGTAGATAAAATAATACGTTTATACAAGGGCGTAAAATAATGTAAGCTACCTAATACCGTGTACTTATACGTTTTTAGAGCTATGCTGTCGTATAAATAGCGAAAGCTTTCACCTTTTACTGGGTCTATTGTGGTTTCTACATCGGTATTTTTTAACACATTGCGAAGCGAAAGACTGGCATCTAATTTTAAAATAAATCCTTTTCTTGGATTATTGATATAATCTACATGTTGCCATGTAGCTTGGACTCCAAGTGTATTGTACTTCACATCTACATGTGGTGGCAGAGCTCTTGTACTTATCAATAGTGCTTTGTTGATAGAAAGTAGCCTGTTGCTTGCTATTCCATATGATACTTTAAACTCACTCTGGTAGGAGGCTTTGTACACGATTCCCAAACTGGCATTAATAATTCTATAATTGGTATCTTTTTTATAATAATCAAATATGGTTTCTAATCCTATGGCACTTCCAAAAAGATATGGCAGCTGCGCAAGCACATTCATGCGTGGAGATTTATATTGAAGATTTTGCCAGTTTAGTTGAAACTTTTCTCCATATCCTAATGCGTTTAAGAAATCCAGTTTTACATCACCAGTAAGTAAAAACTTTCCGCCTAATTCTTCATTGTTAGGCATGAGACCTATTAAGATGTCAGCACGGTTGGCATTTTTATTTTTTAGGTAAAAATGCAAATCTGTTTTGTCTATATTAAAATACATGCGCCAAGGGTATTCTTCTTGCAAAAAACGCGATTCTCTTAATATTGAACTCATTTTTCTTATTTTATTTTCTTGATAGAGCATGCCCTCTTTAATTCCAAGCATACGCAAAATATAATTCTTACTGATAGAGACTTGTTCATTCAAAATGATATTTTGTATTTTAGTCAATGGACCTTTTTCTACATGTATAGAAGCCTTGAGCCCATTGTCCTGTTCATTCCAATCTATAAGTTGTACCGAAGCAAAAGGGTAGCCAATGTTTTCATAATAGCTAATAATTTTTTCAAAAAATGGCATTAGCTCCTCTGGAGATATAATTTTGCCTATCCATTTTTTTTCGTCAAACATTGTTTGAGAAATAATTTCTTTAGGAATATTATCATTTTGCAATGAAGCCCATGCATATTTTTTTCCAATAAATACGTTTGCTGTAGCAAGGCTATCGCTCCATTCCAGATTGTCAAAATTGAATGCTAAGTATCCAGTTTTAATAAAAAATCGTTGGGCATTTTTTAGGCTGTCTTGGCAAGCAAGAAAAGATTCAAATGTTTCTGGCATGGCATACATAGCATGAAAAGCAGCAGCTTCGCCTTTCAATTTTAAAGCATAGGATTGGCTATTGCTTTTTGTAAAAAAGCAAAGAAAGAATGAAACGAATACTATATTTTTTAATAGTTGATACATAGCCTCAAAGAAATGCGCAGCATATTTATACAAAGAAACTACATTTACACCTTCAGAGCAATAAGCAATTTTATTTATGGCAGGCATTTATATTCATATTCCTTTTTGTAAGCAAGCATGTCATTATTGCAATTTTCATTTTTCAACATCCTTGCAATCTAAAAACGAAATGATTGACGCTTTATTGAGTGAGTTGGAAGATAAAAAAGAATCTATACAGCATCAGCTTGTTCATACCATTTATTTTGGAGGGGTACCCCTAGCTCTATTAGATAGTCATGATATTGATAGATTACTTTCAAGTATACACCAACACTACAAGGTCAATGCCTTGGCAGAGCTTACATTAGAAGCCAATCCTGATGATATTACACTTGAAAAATTGCACACATACAAGGCTATGGGCATAAACCGTTTTAGCTTGGGGGTTCAAAGTTTTTTTGACGAAGATTTAATATATATGCACAGAACCCATCATGCTAAGCAAGCCGAACAAAGTATAATTTGGCTACACCAAGCGGGATTTCATAACATTTCTGTGGATTTAATTTTTGGATTTCCTTTGTTGCGTCATGACAAGTTGCAGCTAAATATTGATAAATTATTACACTATGCAATTCCTCATATATCTACTTATGCTATGACAGTAGAACCTCATACTGCATTGGCTTCTTTTATAAAACAACAAAAAGAAAGCCCTATGGATACTACACAGAGTGCAACACAGTATGAGTATATTATGGAGCGATTAGGAAATGAAAAGTATGAGCATTATGAGATTTCGAGCTTTGCTAAAAATGGCTTTCGTTCAAAACATAATAGTGCCTATTGGAATCAAGAACATTATATAGGCATTGGTCCATCTGCGCATTCATATTTTGGACATACAAGGCAATGGAATTTGGCAAACAATACTAAATATATTAAGGCTATTAAAAACAAGCATGTTTACTACGAATCGGAGTTATTGAGTTTTGAAGATCGGCTAAACGAGTATCTTATGATTCAGCTACGCAAGTCTGAAGGTGTAGATTTAAGTTATGTAGAAGAGCATTTTAAGCTGAGATTGGAGCATATGTATCAAAAGGAAATGGATGAGTATATAGAAAAAGGATATTTGCAAAAAAAGGATTCTTTTTTAGTACTTACCAATAAGGGAAAACTTTTTGCAGATGCCATAGCATCTTCTTTGTTTCTGACTAAGGATTAATTAAAGCTTACATTTTCAGTGATATTGATTGGTATTTTTATATATACACCGCCTTTGCCAATTTTAGCATGACCTTGCAAAGTCACTTTGTTGGTTTTAGAAAACAAAGAAGTTATTGCTGTGCCAATTATTTTGAGAGGATCAAAATGAGCTACTACAGGAAATAAAAATTCTGCTTGTTTGGGTATTTGTGTTTTTTCGGGTTGGTCTGCCAATCCAACAAATTTGTCGTTAAGATAAACACTCAAGTTGGTTTCCTTTATATCTAATCCAAAATTGTTTGGGTTGTAATAATTCAAATTTAGTCGTATGGCAGTATTATGCAAATCAAGTTTTTCTAATTTGCTATTTTTGATGCCTTTGTATTCTATTTCTTGAATATCATTGCAACCACCCGCACTAAGCATTAGAAATAGTATCAGTATAAAAAGACTAAGACTGCTATTTTTAATTAAAATATTCATATACTTTGTATTTAAGTTTTTTTTCATTGTCTGTTGGATCTTGCAATAAATAAGTTTCCCATTGAGGATTGACTAATTCATCTTTCAAGGTGGAATGCAAAATGAGTAAATAATTTGAAAATACACCAGGTTGATAAAATAATATTTTTTGATTCGGATTTTGATCTATCATATAATATACCCATATCTCATAGGGTAGTGCACCAGCCTCATTATTGATACGATCTATTTTGTCGGGTTTGCCATATTTAAGGTATATTCTACCTCTATCACTTTCATAGCCTTTTTGGCTTGCATTGCCATATAGTTTTGCTACCTCGTTCAATGCTTGTGCATAGTATTTCCATTCTTTTTCCGGTTGTTTTAAATTTCTTGCAGACCAGAAATTATAAAAAAAACGCCTAATGGCTTGCTCATCATCAATGTTTTCTATGTCTTTTATAAATCGTCCTTCATTGCTTTCGGCTATGGGCATTAGTGCAGCAATGTTAGTTTTGAGTCTTTCTATACTGTAAGATTGTACAAATGTTTTTTCTATATGAACTAAATTTTGATCGGCACTCATATCTATTTCTTCTATAGTTTCACTTTCCATATGGGGTAAGCTATTGGGTCTTAATAGTTGTATCATACACAATGCTTTGCCTACACAATTTTTATTTTTATCAAAAAAGGAGAAATTAACATCGAAATTGCCAGCATAAAAATTTTGCTCATGCAATATTATTTGATGCTCACATAATGATTGTGCTTCGTCAAAATTGAACTCATCAAATTGTATGAGTTTCTTTATTTTGCTTTTATTGTTCGGCGTGATTATTATTTTCAGAGAAAAAACTTTCTCTATGGTGTCCGGAATTTTGCATGAAAAAAAAAGCACGCTATCAGCATAATCAAAGAAAGGAATGTCTGATGCTACTTCGGGAATCGAAATTGGTTTCGATGATACCCAAACAGTTAAACCTTGTTGAGAAAAAGCCTCAAAGCCATTGCTAATAAAAATGTATATAAAAAGAAAGCAAGATAGTACTTTCGTGTTCATTGTGTAAAAATACAAGTATCATGTTACAAAGTGTTTTATTGGCCTGTGAATATTTTCCCAATACCAAGTGGTGGAGCGCCTATTGGCAGCATCACGAAGTATGGATTGAAAAAGAGGAGTATTTTGTAAAATCTTCTTTTAGAAATCGATGCCATATAGCAGGGCCACAAGGACTTTTGAACTTGAGTGTGCCTATTGAGGGTGGGCGAAATCAAAAAACGCTTTTTAAAGATATTCGAATTTCATATAGCGAGGCTTGGCAAAAAGTACATTTGCGTAGCATACAGAATACGTATAGACGAACTCCTTACTTTGAATATTTTGAATCGGATTTACAACTTTTTTTTGAACAAAAACCCGCTTTTCTCTTCGATTGGAATAGGGCTTCTATAGAATGGATACTAAAGCAGTTAAGATACACACCTAAACATAGCTTTACATCGCGTTATAGCGACCATGTGCCTGCAACCGATTTGAGAATACAAAAAACCAGCATTTGCGATAGCTCTATTGTTTCTGAATATCCACAAGCTTTTGTTGAGTCGCAGGCATTTATACCACATTTGAGTTTGCTCGATACCTTGTTTTGTACAGGTAAGTATGTGATGGATTTTTTGCCAAAAAATTTTTAAAAAAGATAATACATTTCAAACTACTTTTGTTTCAATTTTTTTATTGATAGCTATGAATAATACGTACACAGACTTAGTAAAACAAACTTTTGATTTTCCGCAAGAGGATATACAAGTAAAAGATAATTACCTTCAATTTAATGGCTTGGATATAAAAAAGTTGATTGATAAATATGGTACTCCCTTTAAGATGACTTTTTTGCCAAAAATTGGTATGCAAATCAATAAAGCAAAAAGAATTTTTAATACAGCTATCAAAAAACAAAAGTATGGTGGCGACTATTTTTACTGTTATTGTACAAAGAGTTCTCATTTTTCATTTATTGTAGAAGAAACTTTGAAATACGGTGTGCACTTAGAAACTTCTTTTGCCTATGATTTAGAAATTATAAGAAACCTGTATCAACGAAAAAAAATATCCAAAGACACTTTCATTATCTGCAACGGATATAAAACAAAAGCATATACCAAAAATATAGCACAGCTAATCAACACAGGTTTTACTAACGTGATACCAGTTTTAGACAACAAGAGCGAATTTGAAGATTATAAAAAATCGATACGAGTAAAAAAGCCTATAAAAATAGGTATTCGTATAGCCTCTGAAGAAGAGCCAACTTTTGATTTTTATACTTCTCGTTTGGGAATACGCTCAAGAGATGTGTTAGAATTTTATGTAGATAAATTAAAAGGCAATGACCGTTTTCAATTAAAAATGCTTCACTTCTTTATGAATAAAGGCATCAAAGACGATATATACTATTGGAGTGAATTAAATAAAGTATTAAATCTATATTGTCAACTAAAAAAAATAGAACCTCAATTAGATAGTTTGAATATTGGTGGAGGATTTCCTATAAAACATTCCTTAGGTTTTGATTACGACTATGACTATATGGCCAACGAAATTATTAGAACTATAAAAAAAGTTTGCAAACGCAACAAGGTAGATGTGCCCAACATTTATACAGAGTTTGGATCTTTTACTGTAGGCGAATCGGGTGCTGTAATTTATAGCGTGATAGGCGAAAAAATGCAAAATGATAGAGAGATATGGTATATGATAGATAGCTCTTTTATTACTACCTTGCCCGATACGTGGGGTATAGGCGAAAAGTTTTTGATGCTACCAATAAACAAGTGGGATCAGGAATATCAGGAGGTACACTTAGGAGGTCTTACTTGCGATAGTCATGATTTTTATACTTCAGAAGAACATATCAATGCAGTGTTCTTACCCAAAACAAGACCAAGCCAAGCCGAAATGCCTTTGAGAGGAAATTTTGAAATTGCTTCGCCCAAAAATGAAGACAATGATGAGCCATTATATATTGGATTTTTTCATACGGGTGCATACCAAGATCAGCTTTCAGGCTATGGTGGTATTAAACATTGCATGATACCATCGCCAAAACATGTTGTGGTAGAATATGATAAAAATGGTAAACTTACCGATTGGCTTTATGCCAAAGAGCAATCTTATCAGAGCATGTTGAAGTTGTTAGGCTATATTAAGTAGTACTTTTCTATTTTAAAGGCTCTACTGTATAGCCAGCTTTTTTCAATAGGGCTATAAGTCCATCTTTGCCACCCAAATGGCCAGCTCCAACAGCTATATAGCTGCTTTTGGTTTCCATTAAGGCAGGTAATTTTTTCATCCAGTTTTTATTTCTATTGCTCAAAAATAATGGCACATGATTTTTATACTCAGGCGATGAAATTATTAGTTTATATAATTCATCTATGTTTTCACTTTTATATAATGATACCATATTGTTTCCCATTTCTTCATTAGGCGTATCTTGTTTTATATGACTCATTAATAGTGTTCTCATTTCTTCGTTTGAAAGAGAGTCAAACAAACTCAACTGATACTCGGGCGATTCTAATCCTACAATAGGTCTTGGCTTTTCAATACTCATATTCATGATTTCTTCTTCGTAAGAAGTCATTCGGTCGCAATTAAAATCATTTAATGTAATAGCAGAAAGCAACGCAAAAGGTTTAAGCATTTCAAATTCTTCTAACTTGATATTATGACTCGACAAATATTCTTCTAACAGTGGATAATCTTCTTCTTTTAAGATGGCTTTTAAGCTTTTATCTTGATTGTCTAGCAATAAACTATGTTGTAACTTGGCATTGTTTTCTTCATTGCTAAGGTCTGCCTCTAATATTAATTGATTTGTTTTTGCAAAGGCAGCTTCCATTTTTTCTGGAAAAAAATAATCGTCTGAGCATATCATATGTATAGTGCCCACTAAAAAAGAAGGCTCTTTTAAATTCTTGCCACTGATTTTCCATACCAAGCTATTGTTTTCTTGTGCTTTGCCACAAAGGCTTATCAATAGTAAGCTAACTAAATACAAAAGTTTTTGTTTCATTTTTAAAAAATTAATCAAACGAATATAGGAATACTGAACAATTAAAGTGTGAATAAAAAATTAATTTATAAGACAAACAACTTTTAGCAAGTTATTAGGTCTATTTTATTGAAATAATTACCATATTTGTAAAAATATGTTTAAACAAGTTTTAATGAAAGGGACACTAATTATATCCATTTGGGTACTATTAATTACTTTGCTAGTACAGCATACGGCCTGCACCAAACACAACAAAGAGGATGTGTTAGGCATCTGCGATACATCCAATGTGACCTATAGCCAAGATGTTGCACAACTTATGAGCACACATTGCAATAGCTGTCATGGTGGCACGTCTCCAAGTTTTAATATCTCAACAGAAAACTATACAGAGCTAAAAAAAATTGTAGATAATGGTACGCTATGGGGTTCTATAAATCATCATGCTGGCTTTTTTCAGATGCCCAAAAGTAGTGCCAAACTTAATGCTTGCGACATAGAAAAAATAGGTGCATGGATACATGCAGGAGCCTTAAACAACTAAAAAAATTACTATGAAAAAAATTATTCTAATATTGTTAGCACTTGCTCTTGTGGCTGGCATAGTCGTTTATAAATTTGTATTTAAAGCCAGTGAAGATTTTGCTGGTCAAAAACCATCAGCATCTTTTACCATGCAAGAGTTGCTTGATAAAACAAGTGATACCACTTCTTTAAATGCTTTAAAAAATACATTGATAAGCGTTAGAGGAACCATCAAAAATTTCTCTAAAGAAAAAGACGCATTAACGATAGAACTTGGCGACACAATGGAAATGAATAGTATAGTTTGCCAAGTAGATCAAAGACACTTAAGCGATTTGAATACAATTCAAAATAATCAAGAAGTGGATATAAAAGGTTTGCTTACCGCATATACAATAGATGACGAAATGGGATTGGGCAATACAATAGAATTAAAATCTTGTTCACTAAATAAATAAAAACACATGAAAAAAATACTTTTCTTATTATTAGTAGCTTCTTTTGCTGGGCAATTACAAGCACAGCGCTATATGACCAAAACAGGTACTGCCGTATTTACATCCAAAGCTACATTGGAAACCATTGAAGGCACAAACAAGGCAAGTGCTTTTGTTTTAGATACTAAAAACGGTGCGTTGAATGCTTTAATTAAAATTAAAAGTTTTGTATTTGATAAACAACTTATGCAAGAGCATTTCAATGAAAACTATATGGAAAGTAACAAATTTCCAGAAGCTAAATTTAAAGGCAATATAAAAAATACAAGCCAAATTAATTTTACAAAAGATGGCGAATACCAAGCTGATATTGTAGGGCAGCTTACAATACATGGTGTAACAAAAAATATTACTGAAAAAGCTCGTCTTATAATTAAAAATGGAAAAATTACATTGAGTGGAAGTTTTTCTGTTCTCTTATCAGATTACGAAATCAAAATACCAGGCGCTGTAAAAGACAAAATAGCAAAATCAGTAAAAATTGATATTGATGCTTTATTATCACCCACAAACTAATTTCATGAAATTTAATAAAATTCTTCTCCTATCCCTGAGTATGTTTATGACTGTGCATGCATTTGCACAGGATGATTTAGACGACTTGCTAAAGGATTCTAAAGTAGAAAACGAAAAAGTGTTTGCCAAAAATGCTTTTAAATCTACTCGAGTAATTAATGGTCAATCAATGGAAATGTTAGGAAAAGGAGTATTGGATTTTAGAATTTTACATCGTTTTGGTATGATAAAAGGTGGCTTGCAAGAACTCTTTGGATTGGATCAAGCAAGTATGCGCATGGGATTTGACTATGGTATTTCTAAAGACTTAGGCATTGGCATAGGTAGAAGCACCTTGAATAAAGAATTAGACGGATTTGTAAAATATAGAATTGCTCATCAACACACAGGCTACAAAGCATTCCCTATATCTATCCTATGGGTGTCTGGCATGACGTTTAGTACAGCTAAAATAACGGACACTAAACTAAATACCTTAGCCTATCGTACTGCCTATTTTCATCAAGCTATTTTAGGAAGAAAATTTAGCGAGTCATTTTCTTTGCAGTTAGCACCTAGCTACGTACACAAAAATTTAGTAGATACTCGTAGCGATAAAAATGATATATTGGCTTTGGGTATAGGTTCACGCTTAAAAATTTCAAATAGAACAGCCATTGTAGTAGATGCACATCCTATACTATATGGAGCCAATAAAAATACGCAGTATCTTCCTCTTTCTATAGGAGTAGATATTGAAACAGGGGGGCATGTATTTCAGTTGCACGTTAGCAACTCAAGAGGTATGAATGAAAAAGCCTTTATTGCAGAAACCAATCAAAATTGGTCAAAAGGAGAAATTAATTTCGGATTTAATTTATCGAGAGTTTTTACCGTTGTTAAAAATAAGGATACAAGCTGGTAAACATTAAAAAAGGTTGTTCTTCCCAGTTTCCAGTTTTTCATAATATTCATCTATTAATAAATAATTTCCATCGGCTGCTAATGTAGCTAGTTCATCACATCGATTATTTTCTTTGTTTGTAGCATGTCCTTTTACCCAAACAAAACGAATAATGTGTTTTTTATAGCTTAGCAAAAATCGACGCCAAAGATCCTCATTTTTCTTTCCTTTAAATCCTTTTCTCAACCAATCCCATACCCATTTTTTTTCTACAGCCTCTACTACATATTTACTATCAGAATATATTACTATTTCTACACCTTCACGAGTTATAGCTTCCAGTGCTTTTATAACTGCTAATAGTTCCATACGGTTATTCGTTGTTTTACGAAAACCTTCGCTCATTTCTTTTCGAGCACCTTTCCATAACATGACAATTCCGTATCCACCGGGACCCGGATTGCCTCTTGATGAACCATCTGTATATATACTTAAAATGTCTTTTTCCATGCTGCGTTCAAAGATACTAGTTTCATTTATTAAGCCATTGCTTTGATACATTTTCTACTTGAAATAACAATTGTCTTCAAGTTTGCATTAACTTTGAAATTCTCACTTTTGTAATTGAAAAAAAGTTTATATAACAATGTTATTGCCATAGGTCTTTTTATACTCTATGTATTTAGCCTTGTGCCCATATCTTTTTTTCATGTGCATTCATATACACAGCCTTCATTTGCAAGTGCAAGCACATGCGAAAAACAACTCTATTTTGTTTCTTATAAACATACTTGCGAACATGCTCATTTGTCAAAAACAATAAAAAAATGTTCCATTTGTAGCCATCACGATGTGCTCCCTCACATAAAAACATACTTTCAATTTACCTATCAAAAAGTTTTTTACGAACTAACAAGCAATCAATTCTTTATTTCGTATTTAGCTTTTGAGCACATCACTACTTCCAACAAAGGTCCGCCAGTGCAAGCATATACACGGGCTTAATAAGTCTTTAGACTTTCTTTTTTAACATTAAATAGTAATGACATGATGAATTATAAATTATTCATTATTTCTGCTTTATGTATTTTCATAAGTCAGAAAATGAATGCACAGTATATATTGCAAGGACAAGTAATGGATGCTGAAACAAAACAAAAATTAGAGGGCGTAGCCATTTACCTTGTAGAATTAAAAAAAGGTACGCAAACACACAAGGATGGAAGTTTTAAATTTACTTCTATCAAACCAGGAAAATATTTAATAGAATGTAGCCATGCCGGATACAAAAGTATTATTAAACATATCATCCTTCAGCAAGATACTAGTATACAACTTTTTTTACACAAGGCTACAAAAGAGCTTTCAGAAATAGTTGTTACAGCAGTTACAAGAGCTGCTGAAATCAAAGTGAATCCTATGATGATACATGTAATGGATAAGCAAGCTTTGCAAGAGCAAAGCAGTACCAATATCATAGACGCTCTAAAGGCAGTGCCTGGCGTAAACCAACTTTCTACAGGAGCTGCTATTTCTAAGCCTATCATAAGAGGTTTGGGTTTTAATAGAGTACTAACATTAAACGATGGTATCCGACAAGAAGGTCAGCAATGGGGCGATGAACATGGTATAGAAATAGATGAATTTTTGGCAGACAAAGTAGAAATTGTAAAAGGACCAGGAAGCTTGGTTTATGGCTCTGATGGCATAGCTGGTGTCATCAATATTATTACAGCAAAATTTCCAATGCAAGGAAAAAGTAAAACTCAATTTACAAGCATGTATCAAAGCAATAATGGTTTGTTTGCAAATTCTATAGCAAACAGTGGAAATAGAAATGGGATACAATGGATGGCAAGACTGAGTCAAAAAGTAGCAAGCAATTATCAAAATAGTTGGGATGGAAGAGTCTATAATTCTGGATTTGGCGAATTGAATGCAAGTGCAACCCTGGGTATCAATAAGTCCTGGGGACATACAGATTTTACTGTTAGTACTTATAATTCTATTTTGAATTTGGTAGAAGGCGAAAGAGATAGCATGGGAAATTTTACATATATTAATGCTTTTGGTCAGGAAAACACAGCTCAGTCCGAAGATTTACATGCCTATAAAATAGGATTTCCACATCAAGTTATTAATCATACGCGCGTTGTCAGTAAATCTTTTTTTGTGTTGCCCAAGGGAACATGGCATAGCCATGTGGCATTTCAAAACAACAAGCGTAAAGAATTTGCAAGTGCTACTACACCCCATGAAAAGGAGTTGTTTTTTGATTTGAATACGATAAATTATACTTTTTATTACAATACAGAATCGAACAGTAAATGGGATTATTCGCTAGGCGCAAGTGGTATGTGGCAGCAAAATATAAACAAAGGACAGGAAGTTATAGTTCCAGCATATCAGCTTTTTGATATTGGTTTTTTTGTATTTGCACAGAGGAAAATAAAAAACAAATTGTTTTTTCAAAGCGGATTGAGAATAGATAATAGAACACTTCAAGCAGATTCATATATTGACAATATCAGCCAGGACGAAAAGTTTCAAGAACTTAAAAAAAATTTTCAAGGGCTATCGGCAAGTTTGGGATTGGCTTATTTAAAAAGCAATAAAGAATCTTGGAAAATAAACATATCAAGAGGATATAGAGCGCCTAATATAGCCGAGCTAAGTGCCAATGGAAAGCACGAAGGCACCCTAAGATATGAGTATGGCAATATTGCATTGAAACCAGAAATCAGCCATCAAATAGATATTGGCTATTCGTTTAATTCCGATCATGTTTCGTTTGAAATATCTCCTTTTCTAAATTTTGTTTCAAATTATATTTATACAAAAAAATTAGTAAATAGTTTGGGTTTAGATAGTATTCCAGATCCTACCGATCCTACGCCAGCTTTCCAATTTGCAAAAGGTAATGCTCTGCTTGCAGGTGGCGAACTTTATTTAGACATTCATCCACACCCATACGATTGGTTACATATTGTGAATACATTTGATTATGTTCAGGCACAAAATATGGACACACGAACAGATAGTACCAAATATTTGCCACAAATACCCAGTCCAAAATATTCATTAGAACTCAAAGCAACAAAAGAAAAGTGGTTTAAATATTTTATAAATACCTATGCCAAAGCAAGCTTTAATTATTATTTTCAACAACGTAAAATTTTTAGTGCTTATAATACCGAAACAGCCACGCCAGGGTATTCATTGTTTGGTACGAGTGTGGGTACTTCTATTCGTACAAAAGGCCTACAAGACGGTTTAAGTATAAGTATAATAGGTGATAATATTTTTAATAAAACATACCAAAACCATTTAAGTAGATTAAAATATGCACCACTCAATATGGCCACTGGTCGTCAAGGAGTGTATAATATGGGAAGAAATATATCTGTAAAATTAAACATTACGATATAGGTAAATACTCGTATTCTGCATTATTTTTGAACATAAGAATTTATACCTATGATAAGGTTTACATATTACGGTCATGCATGTTTTGCATTGCATTCCGAGAGCAAAACATTACTTTTTGATCCTTTTATTAGTGCCAACGAATTGGCAAAAGAGGTTGATATTGATAGCCTATCGGCCGATTATATATTGCTGAGTCATGGTCATGCCGACCATATACTCGATGCCGAAAGAATAGCCAAACGAACAGGGGCTAAAGTAATAGCAGCTGCCGAAATAGTAGATTGGATAAACAAAAAAGGAATTCAAAATGCTCATCCTATGAATACGGGGGGTACTTGGGATTTTGGCGACTTTAAGCTAAAATGTGTAGTTGCTCAACACAGTAGTGGCTTGCCCGATGGCTCCTATGGTGGCAACCCTATGGGTTTTATTATTTTTATAGAAAATAAAGCTTTGTATTATGCAGGCGATACGGCCTTGACTTTGGATATGAAACTCATACCTACATGGGCCCAACTCGATGCAGCCATCATGCCTATAGGCGATAACTTTACTATGGGCATAGATGATGCACTTTTGGCATGCGAATTTTGCAATACCCAAAAAATGATAGCAGTCCATTTTGATACCTTTGGTTATATCAAAATCAATCATGAAGAGGCTTTGCAAAAAAGTGCTTCCAAAAATATCAAATTGGTTTTACCAAAGCTTTTGGAATCTTTTGATTTAGACTCTATTTAGAGCGCCCCCTGATCGGCAAAACTATAATAGGTATTGCCTGCTATGATGAGGTGATCTACAAGTTGTATTTTCATTAGATTGCCAGCCTCTTTAATGTTTTTTGTTAGCTCCTTATCAGATGGGCTGGGTTGAATATTGCCTGATGGATGATTGTGACAGATAATAATATTGGTAGCAGTAGGAATTTCTATAGCTTTTCTAAACAATATACGAATATCGACCATAGTAGCAGCTATACCTCCTTCGCTTATCTTTTGTACTTCAAGTAGTTTTTTTGCTTGATTTAAATACAAAACATAAAATAACTCCTGATTGGCATCATAAAAATAAGGATTAAGTATTTCAAAGGCATCTTTGCTACTCGCTATTTGTGGATTGCTTAGTGCATGACTCAGTTGCCTTCTTTTGCCCAATTCTAAGGCTGCCATTATAGTCACTGCTTTTTTCTCACCAATGCCTTTCACTTTTTTTATTTCGTTGAGTGTCATTTGACTCAATGCTAATAAATTATGTTTGTTTTTTTGCAACAGTTCTTCAGCTATATCGATAGCACTTTTTTGTCTACTTCCTGTATTGATTAGGATGGCTAATAGTTCTACATTGCTCAAGCTTTGCACACCTTTTTTAGCTAATTTTTCTCGAGGTCTCTCGTCGGCTATCCAGTTTTTTATGCTAACAAATTCAGACATAATAATTTTTTATAATATATATAAATGCTTGGTAAAAATATGGTATGTTAGGCATAGTTCTATAAAAATTACTAAATACTCATTGAAAACTACCAAATACTCATTGAAAACTACCAAATACTCATTCATTTGCAATTTACGGATAGGGTACTAATATATTTGCTTCCAAGTAGGTTATTTATGTGACTTTTTCAAAACAAAAAACTCCAATTTGGGGTTTTTTGTTTTTTTTGTTTTGGGCTCTTACTTGTTATACAAACACATATTGACTAAGTCTTTGATGTTTTCGTAGGTATTGTTTAGCTGATATTTAATCTTGTTAGTATCTACCCATAGCACTTTAGTAATGCCTTCTTCGTACTGTGGTTTTACCGATTCTTTTTCCGATGTCATCAGATACCAAAAGGTTTCTTTAAGTATAAAAATTTCTTCAAAGTAAATATGATACGAATTAGAAAGATGCTTTACTATATGAATATTTTTTAAGTTTGTTTCTTCTTGAACTTCTCGAATAGCGCATTGTTCTATATCTTCCTGCTTTTCAATTTTGCCTTTTGGCAAATCCCACTTTCCTTTTCTATATATAAATAACATTTCATGTTGCGGATTGATAACCAAACCCCCACCAGCTTGTACCAAGCTCATGGTTTGTTTCAAAATCTGCATCGATGTATCTATATCTCCTATTATCAATACTTGTTTTAGATCGGATATTAAAAGTATATCAATAAGAAGTTCTATTTTTTGAGGTGTGAGATTATGAATAATGTAGGAGGGTGTTGTATTGGTTGCAGGAATGTTTTTTTCTTGCAGAAAGATTCTTTTATCTTTAAAGAGGATCTTAATTCTGTTTTTTCTCATTTGTTTGTTATTGTATAAACGTGTAGGTTTGCTTTTGCATGAAAAGAGAACAAGCAGTAGCAGATAAATTACTACAAATAAATGCTGTAAAACTAAATTTACAAAATCCTTTTATTTGGGCTAGTGGTTGGAAAAGCCCAATTTATTGTGATAATAGAAAAATACTGTCCTATCCTCATGTTAGAGATTTTATAAAAAGCGAAATGACTAATATGGTTTTTACGGAGTTTCCAGAAGCTGATGTGATAGCAGGCGTAGCTACTGCAGGCATACCTCATGGAGCACTTATTGCCGATTTATTATCATTGCCGTTTATATATGTTCGGTCTAAGCCCAAAGAGCATGGCATGGGAAATCAGATAGAAGGAGTATTAGAAAAAAATCAAAAAGTGGTGGTTATAGAAGACCTAATTTCGACAGGAAAAAGTAGTATGGAGGCCATTGCAGCCATTCGGCAAAGTGGAGCAGAGGTAATTGGTTTATGCAGTGTATTTACATACCAATTTGAAAAGGCCATTCAATTATTTTTAGATCAGGGTATAAAAACTTGTTCATTGAGCAATTATGAAGCACTTATAGAACTTGCTATACAAAAGGGTCAAGTACAAAGTAGCGATGAAGAGGTGCTTAAAAAATGGCGTTTAGCTCCCGAAACTTGGACTAACGTTTAAGACTTCATTAATTTAATGCTTGTATAATAGGCAAGAAACTGTCTGCTTTTAAGGCAGCTCCACCTATCAATCCGCCATCTATATCGGCTTGAGAAAATAGCTCCTTGGCATTTTCTGCATTGCAGCTACCACCATACAAAATAGTTATTTGCTGTGCTACGGCATCCGAATACTGAGCCGCTAACTCTTGTCGTATATGAGCATGCATAGCCTGAGCTTGCTGAGCCGAAGCTGTTTTGCCAGTGCCTATAGCCCATATTGGTTCGTAGGCTATTACAATATTTTTTACTAATTGCTCCGATGTTACATGCCATAAGCTATCGGCCAATTGTTTACTGACAAAATCATTTTCTTGATTAGTTTCTCGTATTTCAAGAGGTTCGCCACAGCAAAAAATAACAAGCATATCTTCTTGTATCAAGGCATCCACTTTAGCTTTTAACAAGTCGTGGCTTTCCTGATGATATTGTCTACGTTCTGAATGTCCGATGATGACAGCTTGTGTATGAAATGCTTTAAGCATAGCAATGCTAACATCACCAGTAAAGGCTCCTGAAGCTTTTTCGCTACAGTTTTGAGCTCCTAATATAAAATTTTGAGGTGCATTGACTAAGGCTGCTTCTGCTTGATGCAAGTGGGTATAGGGCACACAGAATAGAACAGACTGGTGGTTTTTTAATGGAGGGCTTTGTTTTACAATTTGTTGTATCAATGTGTTACCCTCGCTAGGTAATAAATTCATTTTCCAGTTGCCTGCTACTATTTTTTTTCTCATGGTATTCTATACTCGGTTTATTTATTTTTTTTAGCTTCGTTCATGCCCTGAATAACTTGTTGTGTAATGTCTAATGCACTATTGGCATATAAAATAGAGCCATCTTTTGAATAGGACAAAATATAGTCGTATCCATTTTCTTGATTATATTTTTTGATATAATCATGCAAGTTGTCGTGTATCTCTTTGTTGAAGTTTTCTTGGTCTTTCAAAAATTTAGAAGCCAAGTTTTGTCTTTTTATTTCCAGTTCTTGTTGTTTTTTCAACAAACGTTCTTGAGCAGTTTCGCCTTCGCTTTGGGTTAGTTTGCCTTCTTGTGCTCTTTTTTGCAAAGACATATATTCGTTTTGTAAAGCATTGGCACTCCGTTCTAACTCAGCATCTATGTTTTTTTGACGTTTTTCAAACTCATCTTTTTTTCTTTTAAAGTAATCGTAGTTTGCTTCTAGCGTGTCTATGTCTACATAAGCTATACGCGATGCAGATACTATGGTTTCTTTTCCACTCGAGTCTTTAGTAACTACCACAGCAGGGCTTGATTTTTTGGACTTAGATTGTAGTCCAAATAATACAATAACACCAACTAAAGAAAGCGCGCTTAAAATGAGAGATAGGTTTTTCATATTTTTTTAAAGATTTAAGGAGCTATTTGTATAAAAGCTACTTTTAAAGGGCACAAATGTAATAGAAATCAATCTAAATGATTGTATGGAATAGTTAAAAAAAAATATACATCTAAGCCAATGTAATAAGTTTGCCAGGCAATACTTTTATAATGTTCTGCATTTCGAGTTGCAATAGCGACCCTGCAAGCTGAGTACTATTTAGTGCTGTTTCTTGCATTAATACATCAATATGGAGTTGTTCGAAAGTCAATAGTGCTTTGTAAATTTTTTCTTCTGTTTCATTGAGATTAGTAAACAAAGCCCTTTGATTTGATTTTTTATTTTTTTTGCTTTTCCAACCCATACTGATAGCTATATCATCTACATGAGTAACCATTTGGGCTTTTAGGGATTTTATTAAATGATTAGTGCCTGCACTTTTTGTTTCATACAGTCTGCCAGGAATTGCAAAAAGGTCTCTATTGTATGAATAAGCCAACTCGGCTGTTATCATAGAACCTCCTCTAATATCAGTTTCTACTACTATGGTGGCATCTGCTAGGCCTGCTATGATTCTATTTCTTGTAGGAAAATTACCTTTTTCGGGTTTGGTACCCCAAGAATATTCTGTGCAAAGCCCCCCTTGAGTTTGCATTTCTTTGGCCATGTGGCTATGCTCTGGTGGATATAAATTGTCTATACCATGTGCCAAAATGCCTACCGTACTCATATTGCAAGCCAACGCTTTTTTATGAGCTATACTATCTATACCAAAAGCCAAACCGCTTATGATATTGACATCAAAAGCACTTAATTCTTCTATTAAGTTTTCAGTAACTTTTTTGCCATATTCAGAGTTTTTGCGAGTGCCTACAAAGGCTATTTGCTTTTTAGTCAAAGCCTCTAAGTTGCCTTTGAAAAATATAAAAGGAGGCGCATCATTACATGATTTTAATCTGGTTGGATACCTATCTTCTGTTATTTCGAGTATATGTATTTGATTTTTTTGATAGTGGTTTAGCTCATTTTCAACGGTATTAGGGTTTATTTTTTGTAGTTCTTCGGCTATGGTTTTAGTAATGCCAGAAAGTTGGCATAATTGTTTGACAGAACTTGATATTAAATGCTGTGCAGAGCCAAAGGTGTCCAATAGCATTCTATATTTACTAGGCCCTATACCTTTTGCTTTGGACAATGCTAAACGAAGGGCTTTTTCTTCTAATTGGATTGACATAAATAAGTAAAATTATAACAGATAGTTTGCATTGAATACATTTTGCTCTATATTTGAAACTAAAATTAATTTTTGGCGATGAAATATTTGTACTATGGGTGGGCATTAATTGGTTTACTAAGCATGCTTATTATTTCTTGTGATAAGAATAAAAATAATAATCCGTATATCTATAATGAATTGCGAGATACCATTGCACCAAAAATATATATGAGCGTGCCCGTTCAGAATGATTATTTTCAGTATGGCGAAGATATTCATATGGTAGGCAATGTGGTAGATTATGAAGTAAGCAACAAAGGAGGGCAGCTAAAAGATTTTAATATAACTATTTATGACTGGGACCCTATAGAAGATACAATAAAAGGTGTTTTGTACACTAAAAATTTTGATGTTGATAAAAAAGAAGGCTATACCTTCAACGAAAAGTTTCATATGCTTTTTGGCGCAGGCACTACATTTTGTAAGCTCAAAGCCATCACACACGACTATTCCACCCGATTGGATAGTAGTGTTGTGTTTTTTAGCATAAATCCATAAAAGAAAAAGGGGCCGCAATAGACAAACATAGATATAAAGGATAGGTTTTATTAAATTGTCTAACGAGCTTTGTGTTTTTACAAACTATGTTTATATATTGACAGAAAGGTTTGTGAGGGGAAAGCTAGGGGAGTTAAACTAAGACACCAAACAACGAATTGAGTTAGGAAATATTGCTAATGGTATTTATAACTATGAAGTATTGTTTACTAATAAGTTGAAATCTATTGGGAAAATAAGCATTATAAACTAAGAGTACATGAAGAAAGTTATCGCATTAATTATTATTCAATATTCATTATTTATTATTCATTGTGCTGGGCAAGAATATAAGCGTGCCAACAATTGGCTTACAGGATATAGTGGTAATCGAGTTGACTTTAATAGTTCAAATATTATCACCACACAAGGTTTATCACCTCTAAAATATTTCACAGGAGGAAACTCATGTATTAGTGATACAGCTGGAAGTCTGGTTCTTTCTTCGGATGGTTATAATATCTATGGAGTAAACGGACAATTTATTGAAGGTGGTGATACATTGATACCATTAGATTTTTATCTACATGATTATGGTTGGTCAGCATACTCACAAGGAAGTATAATTTTACCATTGGATAGTAACTTATACTATCATGTCGTTCCTACTTTTAGCAACATGCAATTTAATGATTGTATATCTAACAACAATTGTCATTTTGATTTGTTGCTTTACAATGTCATAGACATGAATGCGAATGGCGGTTTGGGTAAAGTTACAAAACGCATGGTGCCCTTGATGGAAAATGCCAACCTACGCAAAACGCAAATGATGGCATGCCGGCATGGCAATGGTAAGGACTGGTGGCTACTCAAAAACGAAGGCGACAATGCTGATGTGCATACCTTCTTGTTCACACAAGATAGTGTGTATGACAAAGGTGTACAAACGTTTGCACAACCCAATTGGGGAGTTTGGGATTTAAGAGGGCAAAGTGCATTTAGTGCTGATGGTGCTATGTTTGCTACCACGTCGCATTGTAGTAGTTGTGGTTTAATTTTTATAGCCGATTTTGATAGATGCTATGGTTTACTTTCAAATCCAAGGACGATACAGTTACCATGGAATTCACAGCATAATCCAAATGATACAACTTGGATGGAACGATTAAGTACGGGATTAGCTTTTTCTCCAAATGGAAACTTCTTATATATTTCGAGTGGTTGGAATATTTATCAATACGATTTGATTGATGATACATTATTACATATAACTGGATTAGATTCAACAGCCTTTGCTCAGTACGAAACGATGTATAATGCCCCTGATGGAAAAATATATATTGGTAATTTTCATGGTGTTACCAAGCAAATGAGCCGCATAGATAACCCTGATGTAAAAGGTGCGGGGTGTAATTTTTGTCCTCGTTGCTTGCGTTTAGATAGTGTGGGTGCCAATGCCTATGTGGGTACGCCACCTTGCATGCCAAACTATGGCTTGGGAGCAAGAACGTGTTGGCCTCTTTCAATTAGCCAATATGACAATGAGCCAATGAGCAAATTGGTTGTATATCCGAATCCAACCAATTCCAAATTGCTAATTAAAAATGGAGAATTGAAAATGAAGGAGTTGTATAATTCGGTAGGGCAGTTGATATTATCAACTAAGGAGAATGAAATCGGTGTATCTAATTTACCGAAGGGAATGTATTATCTTCGATGTGGAAATCAAGTAAAGAAGGTGGTGGTGGAATAAGGTCAGAACCGCAGATGAAAGCAGATAGTAAGGATGTAGCGGATGAATTTTGTATATTTGATTTATGATTGAAGATGGGAAGTATAAAGAGATTACAGGCAAAATAATTGGTTGTGCAATGGAAGTACATAATCAATTACGAAGTGGATTTCAAGAGGTGATATATCAGCGAGCTTTAGATATAGAAATGAGAAATGCAGGATTACACTTCACTCGTGAACAAGAAATGAGTATTTTGTATAAAGGCGAAGAAATAGGGACAAGACGAGTAGATTTTATGGTTGAAGGCAAAGTGTCTTTAGAACTTAAAGCCATTAATCAGTTGGAATCTGTTCATATAGCGCAAGCGATCAATTATTTGGAAATCTATAATCTGGAAGTTGGTTTGCTAATTAACTTTGGTAGTATGAAATTAGAATTTAAACGATTAGTCAATTCAAAATATAAACCATGAAAATAAAAACGTATATAATCCTGATTGCATTATCTGCTTTATCCATCGAATCGTATTCATCTGCGGTTAAGACAATACCCGGTGCCATGTATGACGATATGAAGGCATGCAATGCAGTGGGCGTGTATAAGCAAGGAAATACAAATAATGGTAATACTACAAATGCAAATTCTATGATAAGTCAGGAGAATGAAATACTAAGCCATCTAAAACCTGATGCAGAAAATGTACAGTTGAAAACAAATGAATTTATCCTATACCCAAACCCAACTAATGATATTGTTAATTTAAGATACAACACAAATCAACCATGTAGAATTGAAATATTTGATATTACAGGTAGGAAAATAAAAGCTGTTTTATTCTCAAGTGGATATACCAAAACCACAGTTTCATTAGAAAATTTCATGTCAGGAGTTTACACATATAAATTTTTTGTAGGCGAAAAGTTGAGTAAATCAGGAAAAATAATTAAAAATTAAAGGATGAGGAGAATATTATTTTTTTTAATAACTACTACTTCATTTTTATTAAATGCTCAAACAAAACGATCCAATAATTGGGTGACAGGTTATAGTGGGAATAGAATTGATTTTTCAAATAACACAATAACAACTCATCAAGGAATTTATTTTCCTTTTAAGTATTTTACTGGGGGTAATTCGTGTATTAGTGATACCAATGGCAATTTAAAACTAACAAGTGACGGATTTAATATTTATAGAAATGATGGCAGCTTTGTAGATGAAGGTGATACTTTAATTCCACAATACTATTATACAATTCAAGATGGATGGAGTAGTGGTTCTCAAACCAGTATTTTTCTTCCAATGGACAGTGCTAAATATTATTTTATAACACCTACTTTTTCGGATGTAAGATATGATGACTGCCATAATAATAATGGTAATTGCTACTTCGACCTTTTACTATACAATGTTATAGACATGAATGCGAATGGCGGTTTGGGTAAAGTTACCAAACGCATGGTGCCACTGATGGAAAATGCCAGCCTACGCAAAACGCAAATGATGGCATGCCGGCATGGCAATGGTAAGGACTGGTGGCTACTCAAAAACGAAGGTGATAATGCCGATGTGCATACCTTCTTGTTCACACAAGATAGTGTGTACGACAAAGGAGTACAAACGTTTGCACAACCCAATTGGGGACCTTGGGATATACGAGGGCAAAGTGCATTTAGTGCCGATGGTGCTATGTTTGCTACCACGTCGCATTGCAGTAGCTGTGGTTTAATTTTCATTGCCGACTTTGATAGATGCTATGGCATACTCTCAAATCCAATGACGATACAAATGCCAGTTGGTTCTCAACAAATGCCCAATGATTCTACTTTAACAGAACGACTTTCAACAGGATTGGCATTTTCGCCAAATGGTAAATTTTTGTATGTAATGAGTCATTGGAATGTATATCAGTATGATTTACAAGATAATACATGGTTTCATATTTCTGGTATAGATACTACAGCCCAAAAGTTTCAAGGTTATGAGACTGCCTATATAGCATCGGATAATAAAATATATATTGGAAATTTTGCTGGCTTAAGCAAACAAATGAGCAGCATAGATAACCCTGATGTAAAAGGTGCAGGTTGTAATTTTTGTCCTCGTTGTTTAAGGTTAGATAGCTTAGGTGCCAATGCCTATGTGGGTACGCCACCTTGCATGCCTAACTATGGGTTGGGAGCAAGAACGTGTTGGCCCCTTTCAATTAGCCAATATGCCAATGAGCCAATGAGCCAATTGGAGGTATATCCAAATCCTGCTTGCAGTACTTTGTATATTAAAACCGATAAGCCAATAGCCAATAACCCAAAAGAGTTGTATAATAGTGTAGGTCAGTTAATTTTATCAACTATAGCAAATGAAATGGATGTGAGTAGGTATAGTAAAGGAGTCTATTACTTGAAGTGCGGTATATTTACAAGGAAAGTAATAATTGAGTAAGGGTAATACCTTACATAAAAAAAGGCTATATTTTAAATAGCCTTTTTTATGTTTTATTGAATGAAAATATTATTTAACCGTTTCGGCACCTTCAATGAGTACTATAGTTTTGTTATTACTCATTTCTACAAAGCCACCTTCTATAGTATAAATTTCTTCGTTGCTTTTATCTTTTAGAATTTTCATTTGGCCTTTGCCCAAAGCAGCTACTATAGGTGCGTGATTGTCTAATAATTCAAAATAACCTTGTACACCTGGTAATAAAATACCATATACAGAGCCATGAAATATTTTTCGTTCAGGTGTAAGTATATCTAATTGCATATGTTTGATTCGCTTTTTTTAGTACTTGTTTTGGATATAGAAAAGTGCTATGTGTTTGGCTTTTAGTTTTTAGCAGATTCCATCATTTTTTTGCCTTTCGCTATAGCATCATCTATGTTTCCTACAAGGTTAAACGCAGCTTCAGGATATTCATCTACTTCGCCATCCATAATCATGTTGAACCCTTTAATAGTATCTTCTATAGGTACTAATACTCCTTTAAGACCAGTAAATTGTTCTGCTACATGGAATGGTTGAGATAAGAAACGTTGTACTTTACGAGCACGGGCCACTGTCATTTTATCTTCTTCGCTCAATTCATCCATACCTAGGATAGCAATGATATCTTGTAATTCCTTATATCGTTGTAAAATTAATTTTACACGGTTAGCGCAAGAATAGTGTGCTTCACCTACTATAGCTTCTGTCAATATTCTTGAAGTAGAATCTAATGGATCTACCGCAGGATAGATACCTAAATCTGCAATTTTACGACTCAATACCGTAGTGGCATCTAAGTGGGCAAAAGTAGTAGCAGGGGCCGGATCGGTTAAATCATCTGCTGGTACATATACCGCTTGTACAGAGGTGATAGAACCGTTTTTAGTAGACGTGATACGTTCTTGCATCAAACCCATTTCGGTAGCCAACGTAGGCTGATAACCTACGGCAGAAGGCATACGACCTAACAAAGCGGATACCTCAGAGCCTGCTTGCGTAAAACGGAAGATATTATCTACGAAGAAAAGGATATCACGCCCTTTGCCAGAACCATCTCCATCGCGGTAGTATTCTGCAACGGTCAAACCTGACAATGCCACACGAGCACGAGCACCTGGAGGTTCATTCATTTGTCCAAACACAAAGGTTGCTTTACTATCTTTTAATTTTTCTAAGTCTACTTTTTCTAAATCCCATCCGCCTTCTTCCATGCTATGTTTGAATGCATCACCATAATTCATGATACCTGCTTCAATCATTTCACGCATCAAATCATTTCCTTCACGAGTACGCTCACCCACACCAGCAAATACCGAAACCCCATTATATGCCTTGGCAATATTGTTAATCAACTCTTGAATTAATACTGTTTTTCCTACACCAGCACCTCCAAATAAACCAATTTTACCACCCTTTGCATAGGGTTCTATCAGGTCAATAACTTTGATACCTGTAAACAATATTTCACTTGCAGTAGAAAGGTTTTCAAAAGCTGGAGGCATAGCATGTATAGCTCTACCATTGTTTTTGCTTGGTTGAGGTAAACCATCTATCGCATCGCCAGTTACATTAAACAATCTACCTTTAATACCATCGCCTATAGGCATCGTAATGGCATTGCCAGTATCTACAACATCCATACCTCTTACTAAGCCTTCGGTTCCGTCCATGGCTATAGTACGAACGCTATCTTCACCAAGGTGTTGTTGTACTTCTAACACTAATGTAGAACCATCAGGGCGTTTAATTTCTAAGGCATTTAATATTTCAGGCAAAGCTGTTTCGCCTGGAAAATGAACGTCTACTACCGCACCAATGATTTGTTTAATTTTACCTGTGTTTGACATATTTTTTTATTTGAAATGTATTAAAATAAGGGTTTTAAAAATTTTGCGCAAAGGTAAGTTGACCAGCTTATATATCAAACTAAGTTATGCACCTTTTTGCTATATTTTTGAAGTTTTTGTTGATTGCTAACAATATTTCGTAAAAAATCGTACTATTATGTTATGAATATGATTTATAAAGCCAGTGTCCTTGCATTCATTTTTATAAGTATCATGCTTTTGAGCATTTTTACAGAAAGTTGCCGCCCCATTCGTAGTTGTAGCCTAATAAGTGGTGTTAACGGATTCTATCAAAATTTATTAGTGGCAGACTCCATTTCGGCCTACGATAGCGTTTCGTACCAACATGTTCAGGGCAATGTAGTGTTAGAATCAGTTTTTTATACCTGCAAAAACACTTCGCCTTTTATAACAAGTTGCATAGCCTATAAGCCAGCTTACCAATATTATGCTCATGATACAATAAAAAATATTTTTTTGTATAGTAAACACAATTGGGACACCAATCATTTGGTAGGAGATTCCCTAAATGGAGTTTTTGACATCGAAAATATTGCTAATTTTTACGATGGCTATGTGCCAAATGCGAATCAGTTTGTGTTTAGACCCAAACAAGCACCTGCACTTTCTACACTACAAGAAGTGTATGCCGTAATTAGCTATAACGAGCGCATGAATGATACCATTTTTTATAACCCTATATATATACTACCCTAATGAAATATTGGATGACCCTAAGTTTGCTTGTACTAGTGTTTTCGCTACATGGGCAACGCAGTAAAAATAAAATAGCCTACAAAACGGCAAAAAGGTCTTCAATAATAAGACCATATTTGTCTACATCCTTATTGACTATGCATAGGCATTCGTATTTGTCTTTGCCAGCTACATTGGGTGGTGGCTTTGGAATAGAAGCAGGGAAAAAAACAAGTCAATTCCAAGCATTTTATGCAGGGCTTGCTTTTAATTTTTATGATGCTACGAATAGCTCCATGAATGAATATTTAAAACAGCGATACCGATTAAAAGATTATACCTTATATATTGATAAACCGCTCAATACTTTGTCTATGTGGCAAAGCTATTGGTATGCTACCTATTCGTATTGGCTTTATCGTCCTAAATATGTGTGGGAGGTTTTTGCTAAGGCAGGGGTATCTACACTTTTCTATCGCATTGACCCTATTGTATATAGAAAAAGTTGGTATTCAAACTATGCAGAATATATTAGTATAAACGAACAAAAAACAATATTAAGCATATTGCCTATGCTTGGCACTTCGTTTTCATATGCCATGAGCAAGCAATTTTATTGCACAGTTCATTTGCAGATGGGTTATCATATAGCACAAAAAGATAGTCTGACAGAACAAAGATTTAATGTACATCATGAAAAGTATCAACAAAAAGTGTTAGCACCATTCCCTACTTGGACAGCGCAGTTGCAAATTGGAATACTATGGAGACCTATAAATAGAATTAAGGAGTATGAAAAAAATTATGAGGATGAGTTGTTTAATAAATTAATGATAAAAAATAACTAAAAATTCATTGTTGGAAAATACCATTTTTAGGGTATTTTTTTTAATAAATTTTTTTATACTTTTGAAATCAACTATGAAAAATATTTTTACACAAGCAATTATTTTATTCTTTATTGTTGGTATAAGCTTTAATACTTACTCTCAAAATGTTCCCGGCTTGCAATGGAGCGGTAAAATTGGTAGTAGTTCGAGCGACAATACTACGGATATAACCGTAGATCAAAACCAAAATGTTATAGTGGTAGGAAGAGTACAAGGATATACCGATATGGATCCTGGGCCTGGTATTCAGAATGCTGCAGCCAAAGGAGCTTTGGATATGTATATATTAAAATTAGACCCATCGGGAAACTATATTTGGTCTAATAAATTTACAGCAGGAACCAATACTTATATAACAGGAGTTACGACCGATCATCACAATAACATTTATGTTACAGGATACTTTAATGGTACCGGCGATTTTGATCCGGGGCCGGGTGTACTAACCTTTTCCGCATCAGGAACTTTTGATAGTTTTGTTTCTAAATTCGATGAAAATGGAAACTTAGTTTGGTCTTTTCAATTAGGAGCCGGGGGCTATGAAAATGCTAATGCTATTAGTTACGATGGATTAGGGAATATATTGATTACTGGGCGCTTTTCTGTAGATAGCGTAGATTTTGACCCTAGCATAAATGAGTATAAGCTGTGGCCCGAAGCTGGAGGTGGAAATATTTTTTTATGGAAACTAGACACTGCGGGCAACTTCAAATGGGCTCACAGCATCGGTACAGGGCATATCAATCCTGATATAGGATTTGATATACAAAGTGATAGCAAAGGCAATGTATATGCTACTGGAACTTTTTTTGGTAGCACAGACTTTGACCCAGGAGCAGGTACTGCAATTCAAACTGCAGTAAATGCTGATATTTTTTTACTCAAATTGGACTCTTCTGGAAACTATAAATGGGCTTTTAAAATTGGTAGTAGTGCCGCAGCCGAAATAGGCAGACGGGTTAGAATTGATAATAATGACAATGTTGTTATTTGTGGCGAATTTTGGTTGAGTCCAGACTTTGATCCAGGTAGTGGTACTGCGACGCTTACGGCTTTGAATGGTGATGCATTTGTAGCAAAATATGATTCTTTGGGCAATTATATTTGGGCTAAAAATATTGGCAATAGCAATACGGAGTATGCTTATGGATTAGCCTTAGACCCATCGGGTGGAGCATGTATTACAGGCATGTTTGGCACCACACTCGATTTTGATCCGGGTGCTGGTGTATCAAATTTAACATCTGTTGCTCTTCGCGATGCCTATATAATGAAATTAAATGCCAATGGAAATTTTGAATGGGCAGGACAGCTCGGTAGTACAAGTCAAAATGAAGGAAGAGCATTGTATATCGATGATTTGTATCAAACGTATTGGTCGGGAACTTTTTTTGGCACAATAGATGCCGATCCAAGTGCGGCTACCAATACTTTGGTAGCAACGGGTGCTAATGATGTGTTTATTTCAAAGTATAGCGTATCGTATCCATTGCCAATACAAACTATAGAGTTATTAGCCAAGGAGGTCAATGAGAACCAAGTAAATATTACATGGAAGCTACCTTTAAATCATGCTTGGCAGCAATACGAATTAGAATTTTCCTTGGATGCTAAAAATTTCTATCCAATTGATAATGGAGCTTCTCTTCATACATCTGAGTTTTCTTATGCACACCTAAACCCTCCATATGGTGTATGCTATTATAGATTAAAATTGTATGATATTAACTTGACTCATAGTTACTCCAACATAGCAACTTTAAATCGGGTATCAGCCAATACCCAGATTCAAGTAATCAATAACAACCAAAATGAATTAAACATTTCATCAAACAAGGCTATAAGAAGAATAAAAATATATACTTCTCATGGTCAGTGTATGGGCGAGTTTACCAATACTAACCGTATATCTGTAGGCAATTGGCCCAAAGGACTCTATATTTTACAGGCAGATTTTGGCAACGAGATAAGAACTGTAAAGATTAACGTTTTATAAAAAAACATAGTGCTACTTTGTTTATATGTAGTATAGAAAATGGCTTCTCTTATTTTATTATATATCTTTTTGAAAATATATAATAAAAAATAATAAGCATATAGAATATCTAATATAAGTAATATTCAAGCGCAAAATTATTACTCAAAGTCAGTATTTATGCACTAAATTACCCCAAGCTCCTTACCCACCTTTGTGAAGGCTGCTATGGCTTTGTCCAAATGTTCTTTTTCATGCCCAGCACTTATTTGTACTCGAATACGAGCATTGCCTTTGGCTACTACAGGATAAAAGAAACCAATAACATAGATACCTTCTTCAAGCATTTTACTGGCCATTTGCTGTGCCAGTACTGCATCATACAGCATGATAGGTACTATAGGATGTATGCCAGGCTTAATGTCAAACCCAGCTTCAGTCATTTTGTTTCTAAAATATAGTGTGTTTTCTTCCAATTTATCTCTAAGTGCCGTTGTTTCGCTAAGCATATCTAGTATGGCTATTGATGCACCTACCACACTGGGTGCCACTGTATTGGAAAATAAATAAGGTCTACTTTTTTGGCGTAGCATATCTATAACTTCTTTTTTGCCACTTGTAAAACCACCACTGGCTCCGCCTAAGGCTTTGCCCAATGTGCCTGTAATAATGTCAACGCGGTCAATTACATTACAAAGTTCGTGTACGCCTCTACCGGTTTTGCCCATAAATCCGCTAGAGTGCGATTCGTCAATCATGACGATGGCATTATATTGGTCTGCTAGGTCACAAATTTTATCGAGCTGTGCTATAGTACCATCCATGCTAAATACACTATCGGTAGCTATCATGCGGCTACGACAATGTTGAGTAGCTTTTAGTTTTTCTTCCAAATCTTGCAAATCATTATGTTTATAGCGATGTCTTTCCGCTTTGCAAAGTCTTACACCATCTATGATGGAGGCGTGATTTAGTTCGTCCGATATGATGGCATCTTGCTCATTGAGCAAGGGCTCAAAAAGGCCGCCATTGGCATCAAACGCTGCGCAATACAGTATGGTATCTTCAGTGCCTAAAAAGGTAGATAGTTTTTGTTCTAATTCTTTATGAATATCTTGTGTGCCACAAATAAATCGAACACTACTCATGCCATATCCACGTTGATCTATAGTTTTGTGAGCCGCTTCTACCGTTTTGGCATGCGACGATAAGCCTAAATAGTTATTTGCACAGAAATTTAAAACGTCTTTGCCATTGGCTATAATGTTGGCCGCTTGGGTAGAGGCAATAATTCGTTCTTGTTTGTATAGTCCGGCTTGTTTTATTTCTTCGAGTTCTTGTTGAAGTCGAGAGATGAGTGCTTGATTCATGCTAAAAAAATGTTTTGCGGTAAAGATAATGCTTGCAATTAAAATAAAGGAATTGCTCATTAAAACTTCAAAAAAGAAGAAGCTTAGCCTTGAATATGTAAAGTAAAAATTAGCATACGACTGGTAAGTCGCTCTATAGCTTTGGTAGTAATTTCATGGGCATCGCCTGCAAGGCTATTGCCTAAGCCATTACTAATTTTTATTTCGGGAGCCAAAATAAAATTGGGATAATAAATTTCAAAACCCAAGCCAAGGTTTACACCATAGTCTATAGGTTTTACTTTTAATATTTCGTCTGGTCTTTTGGAACGGTTGTTAGCATTGAAGTCATAATCAAACTTGCCTCCCACACAAACATAGAATCTAAAATTTGTTTGTCTGTCAGACTTAAATTTTAATTCAAGAGGCACACTAAGTAAAATGGATTCAAAAGAACTTTTTAAGACAGAATCGCCAAACAGAGTATAGTCTATAGCTTGTTCACGAAGGATAAAAGAAGGAATAGTGCGTATATCGATAAAATTAGATATTCTTAAATTGCCTGTGATACCTAATTGAAATCCGGGCTTCCAGATTGGTTTTATATTGGTAATAGAATCGTAGTCAATAAAAAATTTAGAGGGTGTAAACTTATATTGTGAAGCATTTAAACCTATACTGATGCCAAAGTAGTAGGGCTTAGTATCATGCTCAGGATTGTTCATACGCTCTTCTTGAGCATACACACTAAAAACCGATAATAGGCATAGTATAGCAGTGGAGCTTATTTTTCTCCATGATATATGCTGGCTATGCCAAAACTGAGAGGTTTGCATGTTACTTTTTTAAATCCTATGTTTTGCAATATTACACACATTTGTTCACCTTCAGGAAAAACAGCTACAGAATTAGGTAGATAACTATAGGCTGTAGCATTTTTACTAAATAGTTTTCCAATGAGTGGAGTTATATAACGAAAGTAAAGCTGATAAAATTGCTTGATAGGAAAATGTTTTACTTTAGAAAATTCTAAAATAATAAATTGACCTTGGGGCTTAAGCGTGCGATGTATTTCTTGTAAGCCTTTTTCGAGGTTTTCAAAATTTCTAACACCAAAAGCTACCGTTATAGCATCAAAACGATTGTCTTCAAAAATTAAATGTTCGCTATCGCCTTTTACTAACTGTATTTTGTTTTGTAAGGATAAAGCATTTATTTTTTCTTGCCCTTTTGCAAGCATTTGAGCCGACAAGTCCAATCCAATAATGGAATCTGGATTGAGCGCATTCAAAGCTATAGCCAAATCGGCAGTACCTGTAGCAATATCTAATATTTTTTGAGGCTGAAAGGGTCTTAATTGTGCTATAACTTTTTTTCGCCATTGCACATCAACCCGAAATGATAATAAACGATTTAGAAAATCGTATCGATTCGCTATATCATCGAACATGTGTTCGATTTGTTGTTTTTTTCCAACACGAGATTGTTTGTCAGGTACAATAGATGTGCTCACGCAAAAAAAATAATAATTAGTTTAGCAAACAGGAAACATCCATTGGTGTGTATCACTTACTCGTCCATATCGAATATCGCTCAATGATTTTTTAATAAAGGGTGCTATGGTCCAATCTTCTATATTAGGCAATAACATAGTTTTGCCTTTATAGTAAAATTCGGCTATAGGCGCTATAACAGCTGCAGTGCCTGCACCAAAAGCTTCTTTGAGTAATCCATTATCGTATGCTTCTATAAGCTCATCTATAGATATAGGACGTTCTTCTACTGTATAGCCTTTTTCTGTTAAAAGTTTAATAGCGCTATCGCGTGTTACACCAGCCAGTATGGTATCTTGTTTTAAGTCGGGAGTAACGATTTTGTCGCCTATCACTATGAAAATATTCATGGTGCCGATTTCTTGAATATATTTTTTTTCTACTCCATCGAGCCATAAATTTTGGTCAAAACCTTTTTGTCTGATTTGTTGTGTAGGATACATAACCGCGCCATAGTTGCCAGCTGCTTTTGTAAAACCAATGCCACCGGGAAAAGCTCTTACAAATTCGTCTTGCACATAAATGCGTGTAGGCTTATTATAGTATGCGCCAGCTGGCGATGAAATAATCATGAATCGAAATTGTTCGGCAGGTTTTACACCGATAAAAGCATCAGTTGCAAACATAAAAGGTCTGATATAGAGTGAGCATCCATCTGCATTGGGAACCCAATCTTTGTCTAAGGCTACTAATTCTTTTAAACCTTTCATAAAAATATCTTCGGGTACATGAGGCATGCCCATACGTTCAGCAGATCGATTAAAACGTTTCCAGTTTTCGTCGGGTCTGAATATTTTGATTTCTCCTTGTTGATTTTTATAGGCTTTGATACCTTCAAATATAGATTGGCCATAGTGAATAAATGTTGTGGAAGGGCTCATGCTTATATTACCATAGGGTACAATTTTTGCAGATGACCATTGCCCATCTTCATAGTCGGCTATCAACATGTGGTCGGAATAGGTGCGTCCAAATTGTATATTGTTTTCGTCTATTTGGTTAATTCTGCTTTCTTCTACTTTTAGTGTGTCTATACTCATGTAATTTAATTTTTTTAGATATAATAAACAATTCTTACCTTGCAAATGAACAAAAAAAATACCATTTTGTCTTTAGAAGCTCAAAATATACCCGAAATAATTAACATATATAATGAAACTTTATATATTGATTTTTCATCAAATGTAGCAAATACAATAGTTAAAGGTGAGAAAGAAGCACAAGTAAGTGTTTTTGTATTGACAAAAGATTTTAACCAAGAGGCTGAGCTTTTTCTTGAAAAAATGCTTCAAGCCTGTCAATTATCTAAAGCAACATATAAAATAGTTGTATTAGAAATGGAGGCTTATGCTTTGGCCAACTATAGGCAATACAAAAGCGATATCAATTTATTTTTTGGTTTTTCGCTGGAGAATGATGTGTTTGCAATGAAAAGGGCTTACAACAAACCATTTAGATTTAATGAAAAAAAATGGTTGATAAGTCAAAGTCTTGCAGAATTAATGCAAAACGTAAATCTTAAATCGGAGTTGTGGGTGCATGGATTAAAAGTTTTATTTTCAATTTAAAAATATGGAATTAATTTTTTGTACAAGCAATCAACATAAGCAACAAGAAGTGCAAGAAATGGTTGGAAAAGAGTATGTAATACGCACGCTAAAAGAGATAGGGTTTGAAAATGCTATTGAAGAACCATTTGATACTTTAGAAGAAAATGCTGCAATAAAAGTAAACACTGTTTTTGAAGTAGTACAAAAAAATTGTTTTGCAGAAGATAGTGGCTTGTTTGTAGAGGCCTTAGGCGGTATGCCTGGCGTTCAAACTGCGCGCTATGCACGGCCTGGTGCAACAGCTATAGAGAATAATGAAAAATTACTCCAAGCTTTGTATGGAGTAGAAAATAGAAAGGCATATTTTAAAGCAGTTTTTGCGTTGAAGTGGCAACAGCAATTATTTTTTTTTGAAGGACAATGCCATGGTCAAATTGCTACTAGTATGGCAGGGCAAGATGGTTTTGGCTATGACCCACTTTTTATTCCAGAGGGCTATTCAAATACTTTTGCTACTTTGCCCAAAACAGTGAAGCAAGCACAGAGCCACCGTGCAAAGGCCTTACAACAAATGTTAGATTTTTTAAAAAAATAATATGCGAATAAAAATTCAATTTGAAAAAGCATTTACTTATACTACATCAATACCAGTACGCATTACTGATGTAAATTATGGAGGGCATCTTGGCAATGATACTTTATTGAGTATACTGCATGAAGCCCGTCTACATTTTTTAGCTCAATGGCAATATACTGAAATGAATATAGAAGGTGTTAGCCTTATCATGGCCGATTGTGCTGTGCAATATAAAGCAGAGGCTTTCTATGGCAATATGTTGCACATCAGTATGTTTGCCATTGAAAGAAGTCAAGTTTCATTTGATTTGTATTATGAAGTAAAATCAAATGATAAAATCATAGCACATGCCAAACACGGTATGGTTTGTTTTGATTATAAAAATAGAAGTATTTGCGAATTGCCTGAATCATTTAAACAAAAAATAAATGAATAAATTTAGAATATCCTTTGTGTTTTTTTTGATTGCTCAAATTTCTTGCTATGCGCAGCGTTTGTATAAGGAAGTTTCATTGGGTATGCCCATAATGTTGTGTAATGAGCCAGCCATAGCCATAAACCCTAATCAAAAAAACAAAGTGCTGATAGCCTCAAATGTAAAACATATATTTTCTAGTAAAAATGGAGGAGTCCGATTTAAACATAAAAAAGTTCATAGCTCATTGGGCATCTATGGTGACCCTGTATTGATGTATTGGGGTGATGATTGTTATTATATTCATCTTGCTAAAAGCAGCAATAGCAAATGGCCTGACTGGTTCGACCAAATTGTAATACAAAAAAGCAAAAATCATGGAAAAAATTGGAACGATGGTATAGGTATAGGCAAAAATGGCAAAATGCATGATAAACCTTGGATAGCTATAGACCCCAATGCTCGTAGTCCTTACTATCAATCTATCTATATTACTTGGACACAGTTTGACAAATATGAAAGTAAGGATAGTAAAGATTCATCGCGAATATTATTTTCAAAAAGTACAGATTTAGCCAACACATTTTCTGAGCCCATTGTTATAAGCGACTTGTCCGGCGATTGTCTTGATAATGACTTTACAGTTGAAGGGGCCACTTCGTGTACAGGCCCTCAAGGAGAAATTTATTGTGCATGGGCTGGACATGAACATTTGTATTTTGACAAAAGTTTAGACGGTGGCAATACTTGGGGTAAGGATAAAATTATTATGGATATACCAAAAGGTTGGGATTTAGATGTGCCAGACTTTTTAAGAACAAATGGATTGCCTTTTTTATCTAGTGATGCTAAAGGTTCTTTATACATTTGTACAGCCTTCGAAGAAAATGGCTATAACAAAGTATATGTATCGACGAGTGAAGATGGAGGTCATACTTGGAGTGTAGCCAAGGCATTGCAAAGCGATGATAAAACACATTATATGATGCCACATGCATATTTAGATTATACAACAGGCAACTATTTTGTACTTTATCACGAAGTGAAAAATAACAAAGTCAATATTCTATTATCTTATAAATTAGCAAGTAGCAAATCTTTTAAGACGATACAAGTCAACGAAAAAACATTTAATGCTCCAGGCAAGGGTGTCTTTTTTGGAGACTATATTAATGTGTGTGCAGTTGGCAATGCTGTTTCTATGGTTTGGACAGAGCCTAAAGGTTTTTCGACAATTTTAAAAACAAGAAGACTTCAATTATAAAAAAACTATTTGAATACATTTCATTTTATACTAAAATACAATTTTTTTATAGCCTTCATAGCAGCTGCTATGGCCTTAGAAACGAGTATAGTATGCAACTTGACTTTTATTCATTGGCAAGCAATAGGGTGTATTTTTTTTACAACACTGTGTACGTACAATGCGTACTACATAAAAAATACAATGTACAAGTGGAGCTTTTTAATAACTATACTAAGCGGCATACTGGCTCTTTTATTTTTTTATTATTCCTATATATTTTTTCGATTACAAATTTTAATCATAGTGATTTTGTGTTCTGGTTTGTATTTTTTGCCAGCCAAAGAAAATAGAGCGCTTCTTTGGATTCGTTTGCTACTTCTAACTTTGATTTGGTATTGGACTACCACAGAGCTCATCATGCAAGTACATACTCCATCCGATTTTAATTTATATCGTTTGTATAGATTGTGTTTGCTATTTTTTTCTTGTACTCATTTTGTAATTAAAGACTCGGATGATAGGTCCATTATTGCATTTGCAAAAAAGACAAACCAAGTTGTATTGGTCTTACTCATTTTGATAAGTGTAATGTTCTATTCATATTCTATAGTGAGTATGCTAAAGATGATGGCGGTTAGTTGCATTGCTATATACCTAAATTGTTTTTTTAATGTTCATGAAAAAAAACCTAATGATTATTATCTTTTTTTTATGGATGGTATTTTGTTATTGTTACCATTGATAAATTTATTTTACTTTGTATATTTCCACTAAGAATGCGACTACGAGAATTAATAAACAAACATGCCATTAATAATACAGGCTTTAATGTAGAGTCAGAACAATCATCAGGTCGTTTGTTAAACAAAGATGGCTCAAGCAATGTTAAAAAATCTGGCATTTCTTTCGTTAGGCGTATTAGTTTATTTCATAGTTTAATCAATATGCCTTTTGGTACTTTTATGCTATCAGCTATTTTGGGTTTTGTGTTTACTAATATTGTATTTGCAATTGTTTTCTACCAAATCGGTTTGGAGCAATTAAACGGTCATCAAACTGGCAATTTTTTGCATGATTTTTTCGAGTGTTTTTTCTTTAGTGTACAAACCATCACGACAGTTGGTTATGGTGCATTGCATCCGCAATCTTTTCTAACAAATTGTTTAGCTAGTATAGAATCCTTATTTGGATGGATGGCATTTGCAGTTTTGACAGGTTTGCTATATGGCCGATTTGCAAAACCTACGGCTTATTTAATGTTTAGTAAACATGCTATTGTGGCACCATACAAAAAAGGCAAAGCCATTATGTTTCGTTTAGCGCCCTATAAAAATAATACATTGACTGAGGCTGAGGTGCTACTTAATGTTGCTTTTAGAATACACGAAAATGATAAAGTAGTAAACAAGTTTTTGCCATTAGAAACTGAAATTTCTAAAATTAGTGCGCTGTCTTTGAACTGGACAGTTGTGCATTATATTACAGAGTCGAGCCCTTTTTATGGAATGTGCGAAGAGGATTATTCAATTAATAATACCGAAATTTTGGTTTTTATTAAAGCATTCGATGAGCACTTTTCAAACGTAGTACAGCAAAGAACCTCTTACACCTTTGATGAAATAAAACACAATATGAGATTTAAGACAATGTTTAGACAAGATCATGCTTCTAAAATGACGTTGCTCGAACTCGATAAAATGGATGAAATGGAATCAGTTTAGTTTCGTCTATCGGCTCCCCAATACATTTTAGTTTGTAATGTATTTAAAAAATTTTGACCTTCAAGACGTACAAGCTTAAATAAAAAATCTTCTTTGCGTACAGCAAGTGATATATGGCTATCTATACTTTCAGATCGGGCATCAAGTGTGCATAAAAAGTGTTCGGCCCTTCCTTCTACTTCAAAACTAACAATACTACTATCTGCAATTACGATAGGCCTCACATTGAGATTGTGTGGTGCTACGGGTGTAATTACAAAACTATTAGCTTGTGGAAAAACAATAGGACCTCCACAACTTAGCGAATAGCCTGTAGAGCCTGTAGGCGTGGATACTATAAGACCATCAGACCAATAGGTGCATAAAAATTCGCCATTGAGAAATGTTTTAATTTTTATCATGGAAGATGAATCTTTTCTGTGTATCGAAAACTCATTGAGTGCAAATGGTGCATTAGTAAATATTGGCTGACTCGCCTCTACATGAACAAGGCTGCGCTCATCTAATAAATAAGAACCTTTGAGTAATGAGTCTATGGCAAATGCAATATCGTCTGTACTGGTGCTAGCCAAAAAACCTAATCGACCAAAGTTGATGCCCAGCACGGGTATTTGTTTGTTTCCAATAAACTGCACTGTATCTAGTAATGTACCATCGCCTCCAAAACTCATAAGAAATTTAGTTTTAGGATGCAGTGGTTTCAATTCTGAAAAGACTTCAAATGCCAAGTCGCTAGGAACCTGTTCTTTGATGTGTTGTAACAGCCCCTCGAATATAACAGGGGTAATATTGTTTTTTTGAAACAAGTTAAAAAGCTCTTTCATATATACCAACATGGAAGATTCAAAAACGCGATTATAAATAGCAATATACATTTAGTCTTTTTTACCGTGTAAAAATAAACCATTTTGTCCTAAATGGTTAAAGCTATATTCAATCCGGAATTTAGCTAAATAGGATACTACGATATCGATTCCTATGCCATATCCATTCAATATTCTATTGTTTAAAGGACTATGTTTTTTAATCGGGCTATGTACATAGCCAATATCATCATATACTTTAGCAAATACTCTAAGTGGTATATAGTGCAAAAAGGGTAGTACACGTTGGCTAATAATTCTATCAAAAAGTTTATAATACAATCCATTTCGTAGTATGGCATAATGTGTGCCATCTATCACATAATATTCATATCCTCTAATAAATTCGTTTTTAAAACCCAATGCTCTTTGCAAATAGTATGGTTGCTGTTGTGGCCCAGCTAATCTAGCCAATAGCATAGTAGAAGTAGAAAGTTGTTCATTAATTTTTTGATAAAAAATACTTTGTGTCTTTATCATAAATTGATTTACATCATGATCTATTCCTAAACCTTTTTTAGAAAAAGAAATATTAATATCCCATCCTCGGGTTGGAAATATGCGCAAATCCGTGTTGTTGTATTTATAGGTATAAATAAATTCAAAGTACTTCATAATTTTTTTTCCATTGAAGTAGTTTGGGTTTAAATCATAAAAAGAAGGTGTTATGCTAAGTCTGTTGTAGTTTAATTCTAATTCATGTATGGCAGCATAGGAATTTCTGTAAGAATAAAAAACTCTTGCTACTGCTCTCGAATATGGATAATTTTCGCTACTGAAGAATTGCAATTTATTGTTTTTTGTATTGTAAAATGTTTCTCTTCCAGTTTCAAATATGCCTGCAAAGCCAAGCCCATGATGTAGCTTTTTGTCAATATTGGGTGTTTTGTAAAAAAGCTTAAAATATTTATTGTAGCCAAGTTGTACCATGCCTCCCAATAGTTCATTTCGGCCTCTAAAGTTAGTACGAGTTAGTTCAAGACCAATGTTTGTGCGGTTTAGTTTGTGATTCATTTCTACCCACCAAACATTTACATTTCTATCTGCTAAGTCAAAAATAGGATTGGGCTCCCAGTAGAGCAGCTCATGCACGGTATAGCTAATGTATAAATAAGTATTGTCTACTATGCTATCTTCTTGATTTACGAATGCAAACAAATTCAAATTCAGTATTCGTCGTCGGTTTATATCAATAATGTCTTTATAATTTGAAATTTTTAAGTAGTCGCCAACTTGTATATTTAATTCACGTAAAATAATTTCTTTCTTCGTTTTTTTATTTCCTTTTATGTTGATATCTACAATTTGATAAAATGCTTTATCTAAACTATCATTTTGAGCAAGTAATTGAAATGGAAAAAGAATTAATAATACAATAAAGGACAAAGAATAAAGCGGCATTTGTAAAGGCAAAAGAATATTGTTTATTTTCATTTGTTGACGTGCGATTGACATAACGATAAAATGAGTTTATTCATATACTTGATAAATTAATAATTGGTCCTTGTAGCTGATATACAATCTGTCGTTTTCGTAATGTATGTTTTTTACTTCTTCGGCATAAGGAATAGCCATTTTTTTCTCAGAAAATGATTGCGCATTATACGAAACTAAAAAGCCTTGATCAAAATATAGATACTGATGTTCGAATGCCTGAAAATGCTTTGACTTAAAACCCAGTGTTTGCTGATAAAAACCATATAAATCAAATTTATAAATAGTGCTATCATAGTTGATAGCATATAAATTTCTATCTTGTTCTACCAGATAGATAGGTTCAAATTCTTCATTAAGTAGTTGGCGTTGCGCTACCGAAACTTGTATATTCAAATCTTCATTTAGTTTTAGTAAAAGAGCCGATGCAGGATCATATACCCAAAGATTGCCATCGATAGAATTGGCGACACAAGTAACACTAAACATGCCAAGCTGTTGTAGCGAAAAGCTCCTTTTAACAGACATCATATTGTCTAAAATAAATACATCACCAAAACTGGAAGAATACACGATGATACGCAAGGGATTTGTGGCATCTATATGGCTGATTTTTCCTTTTTTTATTTCATTGAATTGGGCCAAACTGTCACCATTTTTATTGTATTTTATGATAGAGTTGTTGCTCGTTAGCACATATATATTGCCTATAGGATCAGTAGTAAAAAGTTCTGTTTGTATCGGTATTTTATGGATAAGTACTAAACTATCTTTTGATGCATGTAAGAAAAATGCATGACCAATACAATACATGAAAAGTAATATACGATTCATGTATCAAATGTAATTAAAGTTTTTATGAAAGGGTCAGATAGATGAAAAACTAACTAACGTTTAGCGTAAAGTACTATACGTGCCATCTTTGTGCAAACGCCAGTCTTTGCCGTCGTTTTCGCTAATATATAGTCCTATGTCTGTAGCGCAGAACAAATATTTTTTGATTTTATCTGTTCTATAGACTACTTGTTTGCCAACCAAATAAGACACTTTTGCATACCAAGGTATGCCAGCTGACGCATTAACAAATTGTGTGCCTTCTAATTTGTACAATCCTAAGCTATCATAGCCTATAAAAAATGCATTGTCTGCTTGGTTGCCAAAAAGAATTTTCTTTTTGGTAGGCATAGCCGAACATTTAGTCCAATCTACACCTTCATTAGAACTCCAATACACTCCATGCTTGCCATTGAAATCTATAGCCAAGAGTGTATCGTGCGAGTGTGCTATATACCAAAATGCGGTATCAATTTTAGGCAAACCCGTATTAGGAATTACTTCAAACCAATTGCTAGCATAATTTGGTTTTACATACACGATAGTATCAGCAATGATAAATAATTTTTTATTGTCCAATTGTGTTATAGACGACGGGTCTATAGAAGCTCCTGTCCATCGAGCTTCATTTTGAAAAGTTCTACCCAAATCATAACTTACTTGTAGTTTGCCATTGGTAGCCTTGTCAGCGTCAAGATTTGTGCATAGAAATACTTCTTTCACGCTATCGCCTTCTTTAAAATATTGCATCGTATTCGGATAGTAGTATTTCTTAAATGCATCTACATAGGGTAGTGGCGATTGCGAATTACTGCTTTTTGGAAATGATTCGGCTTCGTCTTCGCTATAATAATGATTTTTTTTAATGTAGTTTAGCACGGAGTCAGCCACTATCAATTGTCTGATAACGGAATTGTCTGTATTAAAATAGGTTCTATAATATAATAAATCATTGGTAACACGTAGTGTGCCATCATAGCCTCCCATGTACAATGTAAAAGGTGTTTTTACAGTTGAATTATTATCAATTTGATTATATTTTTCACAAGCGCTCAGTGCTAACAAAAAAAGAGTGCCTATAGATAAAATAATTTTCTTAGTTTGCATACATGTATTTTTATTTTTATTTTTTGCTTAAAATAGAAATTTGAATCGCTATTTTTACACATTATAGACGATAAAAGTACGTAAAAGGTTAGAATTTTTAACTATTATAAAGATAAAAATATGAAAATATCATTTCATGGAGCAGCAAGAACAGTAACTGGTTCAAAACATTTAATACAGACTAAGGCAGGCAAAAAAATATTGTTGGATTGTGGATTGTTTCAGGGTATGGGAGCCGAAACCTTGCAGCATAATATGCATTTTGGTTTCAACCCAGAAGAGATTGATTATATGATATTGTCACACGCCCATATAGATCATTCTGGATTGCTGCCAAAATTGGTCAAAGAGGGCTATAAAGGACCCATATATTGTACACCAGCTACACGAGCTCTGGCCGAAATTCTTCTTAAAGACTCAGCCTATATACAAGAAGCTGATGTTAACTTTGTAAATAAAAGAAGAGCAGCTCAAGGGCTACCCTATATTTCGCCTTTGTATACCATTGCAGATGCTCAAAAAGTTTTTCCATTAATGGTAGAGGTGCCTTATGGCGAGTTGTATTCTATTGATAAAGATATTCAATTTCATTATACCGATACAGGTCATATATTAGGTAGTGCGGCTATTCATTTGGCCATTCAAGAAGATGGCAAAGAAAATAGAATTACTTTTAGTGGTGATGTGGGTAGATATCGTGATGTAATTCTAAAATCGCCCGAAATATTTCCTCAGTCAGATTATATTATTCTCGAAAGCACCTATGGCACATCATTACACGATACCTTTAAAAGCACAGATGAAGATTTGTTGAAATTTATTCAGGAAACGTGCATAGAAAATAAAGGCAAATTAATTATTCCTGCCTTTAGCGTAGGGCGTACACAGGAAATTTTATTTGCGCTCAATAATTTAGAAAATGAAGGTCGATTGCCAGATGTTTCCTATTATGTAGATAGTCCACTTTCTACAGAAACAACTTTGATTATTAAACAATTCCCTGAGTTGTATAATAAACGAGTACAACAAATTATGCAAACCGATCACGATCCTTTTGATTTTAAGGGATTGAAATATATTACCAAGGTAGAAGATTCAAAAGCACTCAACAGTAGAAAAGAGCCTATGGTTATAATTTCGGCATCGGGTATGGCTGAGGCTGGAAGAGTAAAACATCACATTGCTAATAATATAGATGACCCTAGAAATCGGATATTAATAGTAGGCTTTTGCGAACCACATTCTTTAGGTGCAAAATTGGCAAGAGGAGAAAAAGAAGTAAAAATATTTAGAGAAGAATATAAAGTGTTAGCTCAAGTAGATTCTATTCGTAGTATGAGTGCTCATGGAGATTACGATGATTTATGCCAATTCTTGGCCTGTCAAAATCCAGATTTGGTAAAAACACTTTTCTTGGTTCATGGCGAGCATGATGTACAGGAAGGGTTTAAAACCAAACTCTTGAAAAAGAAATTTAAAGATGTCAAAGTGCCTAATATGCACCAATCGTTTACACTAGACTAAATAATCCAATTCACTATTGTATTCTCACGTTTTTTATCAAAATGTGTTTGTATTCTAATATAGTTGTCTGTATATCCTTCCAGTTGATGTTCACTATTTTCGTGTTCAAATAAAACGGCTCTTTCTTGTCCTTTATGTTCTTGTATAAAGGCATTCATTTTTTTCTCAGAGAGTATTCGAAGCTTATTGTTTCTTTCTTTTCTGATTGACATCGGAATAGTGTTTGGCATAGTAGCAGCCAATGTATTTTCTCGTTCGGAATAAGTAAATACATGCAAATAAGAAATAGGCAATTCTTGCAAAAAACGATAGGTGGCTTCAAAATCGGCATCAGTTTCATCAGGAAAACCTACTATCACATCTACCCCAATACAACAATGAGGCATAAGAGATTTAATTTTTAATACTCGTTCCTCATATAATTCTTTTTTGTAGCGACGACGCATGGCCGCCAATTGCTTATTAGTGCCACTTTGCAAGGGAATATGAAAGTGAGGCATAAAACACTTTGATGCCGAAACAAATTGTATAATTTCATCAGTAAGTAAGTTAGGCTCTATAGATGAAATTCTAAATCTCGAAATGAGGCCTTGCTTATCTATAGCTTGTATTAAGGATAAAAAATTCTCATCATTTTTTTTATTTCCATTATGACCTTTTCCAAAATCGCCTAAGTTAATACCGGTCAATACAATTTCCTTAACGCCTGCTCTATGAAGCTCTTCAATATTGGCCAAAACACCCTGTATGCTATCGCTTCTGCTGCCTCCTCTTGCCATCGGAATTGTACAAAACGAACAGGAGTAATCACATCCATCTTGTACTTTTAAAAAAGTTCTTGTGCGATCATGCAGAGAATAAGATGCTGTAAACTGATTGACATCAGCTATTTCGCAACTATATATTTTTTGTTCTAAATCTTCCTCAAGGTGTTTGACAATATTAAATTTTTCTCCTGCGCCCAATACCATATTTACACCATCTATAGCTGCAATTTTTTCGGGTTTTAGCTGAGCGTAGCATCCTGTCACAATAATTTTTGCTTCAGGATTTTTTGATTTAAACCGACGCACTAATTGATGACATTCTTTATCTGCATTTTCTGTTACTGAACATGTATTAATTACTATTACATCATTTTCATCTTGTATTGATTTTTTTTCATAACCCGCCTCTTGCAACATCCGTTGCATGGTAGAGGTTTCTGCATAATTTAATTTGCAACCCAATGTATGAAATGCTATGCTTTTATTTTTTTTCAAAGCAAACAAAGGTAAATCAAATGACATGGAATATTATTGAATAAATAATAATTTCATGTCTTAAGTTTACAATTATTTAAAATATGCACGATATAGAACCTTATTATAATTGGAGGCACCTTTACACAGCCGAAGAAGATGAACAGTCTATGTTTTATCAGCGAGAATATAGCGAGTTTGAATATAATCAATCGGTCTATAATTATTATATTCATCCGCAATGGGATGAGATTGATTCTCGCACCTTATACATCAAATTGCTCTATGTGGACTATGCCATAGGTGCCTGTATTATAGAAATGATTGGAGAATGGAATGATGTAGTTGAAAACGACATACAGACACTTAAGCGAAATGTAATAGATTGGCTTGTAGCCAAAAAAATTTCAAAATTTATATTGATAGCAGAAAATGTAATGAATGCTCACATAAGTAGTCAGGATTATTACGAAGAGTGGTACGAAGATATTCGAGACATGGGCGGATGGATAGTTTGTTTAAATACAAGCCATCAGGTGGAAAGCGAATTTAGACAAGCTAAAATTCATCATTACATGGACTTTATTTATGATGAACAATGGCGAACCTATAAACCCGATTTTTGGATATCAAGTATAGAAAGTAGTATGGATAAAGAAATTGCAGAATAGTATGTTTTCGGTTTGGGAAAAAAATGAATATTTTAGTTATGATTACCTCATTTTTGGAGGTGGCTTGGTAGGTATGCTTACCGCTTTCTATATCAAACAAAAAAAGAAAAATGCCAAGATTGCGATATTAGAAAGAGGGTTAATGCCTTCGGGAGCTAGCTCAAAGAATGCAGGCTTTGCCTGTATGGGTTCTATCACAGAGTTGCAAGACGATTTAGAAACACAGCATCCAGATCATGTGGCCGATTTGTTTATGTTGAGAAAAAAGGGACTTGAAAGAACCTTAAATTTATTTGGGGCCTCGGCTATTGGTTATGCTCAGCAAGGAAGTTATGAACTCATTATGAATGATGAAGATTGGATTCCTAAAATTGAACAAATGAATAATTGGTTGTGGCCTTATCTTAAGCAAGCAGCCTTTTCTTTAGCAGATGAAAAATTAGACTCGTTTGGATTTGCAAATACAAAACATTTAATTCAAAATAATTTAGAAGGCGAGTTAGATACGGGTTTATTATTAAAAAGTTGTTTAGGGCTAATGCACGAAAATCATATCCATATAATTACAGGATGCGAAGTGCTCAGTATAGAAGAAAATAAAAAGCATGTTGTTGTGCATTGTAAAAATAATATTTCTAATCATCCGATACTTTTTACCACCGATAAATTATGTGTTTGTACAAACGCTTTTACAAAAAGATTTTTTCCTGAAGAGGATATAGAACCTGGCAGAGGACAAGTATTGATTACAAAACCTATACATGATTTACCTTTTCAAGGTATCTTTCACTTTCACAATGGTTACTACTATTTTAGAGCATATCAACATCGCATTTTATTTGGTGGTGGTCGGCATATAGACAAAAAGGCAGAAGTAAGTACAGAAATGGAAATAAATGATACAATACTACATGACTTAAAAGACAAATTGCATACTATTATTTTGCCTCAAAAAGAAGTAGAAATCGATTATACTTGGGCGGGCATAATGGCTTTTGGAAAAAATAAAACACCAATCATCAAAGCATATAGTAAGCGCATATACTTGGGAGTGCGTATGGGTGGCATGGGTATTGCTATTGGAAGTGAGGTGGCGCAAACATTGGCCAATTTGGCTATTGATTAATAGCCACGGCTGGTATTGCCTTCCATATAATTCATAAACGCTTTGTTGACTACCAGATTACCCCCAGGAGTAGGGTAGTCGCCAGTAAAATACCAATCGCCAATATGATTTGGACAAGCACTGTGTAAATTTTCTATAGATTGATAAATAATTTCTACTTCAGCTTTTACATCTTCAGCTTTGAGCATCTGAGCAATTTTTTTATTAATATCTACTACATCAAATCGTTTATATATCTTCTTTACAAAATTTTCGCTATGTAGTTTATTCGATTTTTCGGCTTGTACACAATGGGCATAGGTGTCATGCGCTACTTTCATTTCATTGTGATCTTCAAGAAGCGAAATAGCTGCTTGAAAAGCAATAAATTCACCCATTTTACTCATATCTATACCATAGCAATCAGGGTAGCGAATTTGAGGAGCACTACTTACAATAATTATTTTTTTGGGTCCTAAGCGATCAAGCATACGAATAATACTCTCTCGAAGTGTGGTGCCTCTTACAATAGAATCATCTATAACTACAAGACTGTCTATACCTGGCCTCACTGTGCCATAAGTTATATCATAAACGTGTTGAACCATTTCATTTCTTGCATCATCTTGAGTTATGAATGTTCTTAGCTTTACATCTTTTATCGCTATCTTTTCTACACGTACTCTTCTTTCTATCATTTCACGAAGTTTGTCTTCGTCGAAATTTTTTTCCCAACTTTGAATTCTTTTTATTTTTATTTCATTCAGATAGGCCTCAGCACCTTTTATCAAACCATAAAAAGCGGTCTCGGCCGTATTGGGTATAAAAGAAAAAATAGTATTTTTTAAATCATGATTGATAGTTTTCAATACTTCTTCCGATAGCAAGCGACCTAGTTGTTTTCGTTCTTTGTATATATCAGGGTCACTGCCTCTTGAAAAGTATATGCGTTCAAAGCTGCATGATTTTTTTCCTACACTTGGTGCAATCTTTTCTAAGGAGTACTCGCCATTGGCTCGTACAATGAGCGCATGTCCAGGAGGCAATTCTAAAACTTCTTCTTGTTTGATATTAAACGCAGTCATCAATACGGGTCTTTCGGATGCGCCAGCTATCACTTCATCGTTTATAAAGTAGTATAGCGGTCTTATGCCATGTTTATCTCTAAACAAAAAGCTATCGCCATTGCCACATAAGCCTTCTACAGCATAGCCACCATCGTAGAGGGCACATGCTTTAGATAAAATATCTTTCCAGTCTATTTGAGAGGCATCTTCTTGCTCGTTTAAATAATAGTGTATGACTTCCATGATGGCAGACAAATCACTATCTGACGGTATTTGTGCTAGCTCATCTTTTTTTACAAAATGAAGAAGCTCCTTTGTATTGACAATATTAAAATTGCCAGCCAATGCTATACTTCTATTGGGATCTAATGAGGATTTTAAAAAAGGGTGGCAATATTCTACATTGTTTCTGCCTTGTGTGCCATAGCGCAAATGCCCCATCATTACTTCACTTACGCAATGAGTGTATCCTTTTAAGAGCGAAGGATGTTTGCGAATATCAGGAAGTGTCTTTTCGGCATTTTCTATTTCTGCATGAACTTCTTTAAATAAACTTTTAATACTATGTGCATCATTGCATCTAAAACGGTGTAGTGTAGGCACATGAGGAGGCATATCTAATTTTAGTGTAGCTAATCCTGCACCATCTTGGCCTCTATTGTGCTGTTTTTCCATCATAAGGTATAGTTTATTGATACCATATAATGAACTTTGGTGTTTTTGATGATAATAAGAGATGTCTTTTCTAAGCCTTAAATAGGCTATTCCACACTCATGATGTATCGCATCGGACATAGGTCGCAAAGTTAATTTTTATGAATCATTATATGACTATTTTATAGAATTATTATTATTTTTGATAAATGAAAAAGTATCTATATATAGTATTGACCCTTGGAGTATTATTTGGCACATCATGTTTGAGCGAAAAAAACTACGATTGCGAATGCACTTATGTAGCAGATAGTCTTGGACCAGCAGCTGGTCAACCCAACAAAGTAGAAAACACTACGGTAAAAGGCCGCTTTAGAGAAGATGCAGAGATAGAATGTAGTTTTGAAGGAAAATACATTACACAGGGTTATAGCGGTACTTGTTTACTGAAATAAAAAAATTAAATCCAGCCTAACATAGCAAAGCCTTTACGAAAAGGCCAAGGAATACTTATAAGTATAAGTATAAAAGATATGAGTGTATAAGTAAATAATACCTTGTGCTTTTTTATATCATCAAGGGCACGTTTAGATTTAGCACGGCCTATATGTAGCAATACAATAGCTATTACCATACCCATAATGTGTTCTACTGCAAAAAAACGACTAAAAGAATCTTTCATGGCTGCTGACATGCCTATTTGTTGAATATTTTTAATGCCCCAAGCGCCCATAATATATAAATACAAGCCAATAAGTAATTGAAGATCGGCTACAGAAACTAGTAGCAAGCTTAATGCATTGTCTTGTTTGGTAAATGATTTTTGCTGCTGTTTGCCTATAAAAGCACTCACAATAGTAAATAACAATAAGAAAAGTAATACCCATCTGAGTATGCTGTGAGTTAATATGGCGTGTTGCATGGCAAATCGTTTTGGGAATGCAAAGGTAATAGTATTTTTCAAGGATATATATATTTTTTTTCGACCATATAAGTGGATTATTTATTCGTTATTTAAGAGTACGCTAAAAAAATAATAGCTAAGTTTGAGATATATTTACGAAACAAAGACTATGTATAACGACGATTTTTTTGACGATGAATATCATGCTATAGAAGATGTCCTTTTAGAATATTTTAAAATGAAAAAGGGTGAGGCACATCGCTTACTTACCGAAGATGATTTTGAAAATATCATAGATTATTTTGATACTAATAACGATAATGAAAATTTTCAGTATGCTACAGAAATGGCCACTACGCTTTATCCATATAGTGCTATTTTGATTTTAAGAAATGCAGAGTATCTCGTAGATCATAAAAAGTTTGGGCAGGCCATGTTGCTATTGGATAAATTAGAAGAAATAGATCCTAATAATGTGGAATGTGTATTTCTTCGCTCCGATATTTTGTTAGAACAAAATAAACTTAATGAAGCTATTCAATTTTTAGAATCTAAAATTGATGATTTTCAAAGTATAGACAAAACGGATTTATTGATTCAGCTGTCTGAAGTATATGATGAAGTAGAAGACTTTGAAAAAGTATATAGTACTTTGGAAAGAATATTGAAATACGATCCAAACAACGAAGATGCTTTGATGCGAATTTGTTTTTGGGCCGAAATCAACAATAAACAAGAAGAAAGCATAGCCTTACACAAAAACATTATAGAAGAATCGCCATATAATGCTATGGCTTGGTATAATTTGGGCGTAGCCTATCAGGGTTTAAAATTGCACGAAAAAGCTATAGATGCCTACGAATATTGCTTGGCTATAGACGATAAATTTGAATATGCCTATCGAAATATTGGCGATGCTTATATGCAAATAAAACAATACAATAAAGCAATTGAAGTTTTAGAAATGCATTTAAGTATTTCAAAACCCGAAGATGTTATTTTAGAAGCCATAGGGCATTGTTGGGAAAAACAAAAAAATTATCCTAAGGCAAGACATTTTTATAGAAGAGCTTCACAGCTCAACCCACAAGATGATAATATCTTTTTTAAGATTGGTGAAACATATTCTAAAGAAGAAAAATGGGAAAAAGCCCTAAAAGCATACTCTGTTGCATTGCATATCAATAAAAACAATGCATCGTATTGTATGGCATTAGGAAATTGTTTGCTCGAAATGAATGCAGGTCGCGAAGCCTTGGTGTGTTTTCTTAATGCAGTACAGTTAAGACCCGACATCAAATCGACATGGCAAGCACTTATTAAAGCCCTATACCAAAACGATTACTTTGATGAAGCTTTAATACAACTTACTATAGCTCAAGAGCATTGTGGCTTGAAACCAGAATTTGAATATTATAAAGCCGGCATTTTGCTAGCAAAAGGAAGAACTAAAGAAGCTGTACTCCAATTGGAGTTAGCCTTATCTATAAATGATAAGAAAACAAGCGCATTAAACTATATCGACACAGAGTTAAAACAGCATCCAGCGTTTTCGGAAGTGTTAGTAAGATATAAAAAGAAGAAATAGTTTTTTACTTTTCTTTGCATAGTAATGCTCCCTCTCTATATATTTATCTTAATTGCATCGGTAGCTTTTTTGTATGCAGCCGTTGGTCACGGTGGAGCTAGTGCCTATATTGCTATTTTATCTATTATAGGTGTGCATAGTCAAATCATAAAACCCACAGCACTTATTTTAAATGCTATTGTTTCTCTTATAGCCTTTCTTTTTTTTACACACAAAAAACATTTTAATCTTAAACTCTTTTTGTATTTAGCTATAGCATCTATACCCTTTGCTATATATGGAGCTTCCTTGCATATAGAAGAAAACGGTTATAAAAAAATACTTGGGCTTCTACTTTTATTAACTGCCTTCCGTTTTCTAATTCCATTAAATAAAGATGAAAATATTAAACCTTATCATATTCCAATAATACTTTTTATAGGGGCCTCTATTGGTTTTGTATCAGGACTTATTGGCATAGGGGGGGGGATACTTTTAACACCGCTATTGCTCCTTTTGCAATGGGAAAAAACAAAGACCGTAGCAGGTGTCAGTGCACTGTTTATTTTTGTAAACTCCATCAGCGGATTGATATCGCATTTTTATTTTAAAACGATAGTATGGCATCCACAACATAATATGTTAATCATAGTAGCTTTGTTTGGAGCTTTATTAGGCTCATATTTTGGCAGTTTTACTTGGAATTCTTTGCAACTCAAGCGTATTTTGAGCATCGTACTTATTATAGCATCTATAAAATTAGTTTTGACATGAATAATATTGCGGCATATATATTGGCTGGAGGGAAAAGCCAGCGTATGGGCGAGGACAAAGGTCTGATACTGGTACACAATAAAGCATTAATAAACTATGTTATAGATGCATGTAAAAAAGTGTGCGACCAGGTTTTTATTGTTACCAATCAAGATATATATAAACAATTTGAACTGCCTTTGATTGCTGATACTATTCAAGATGCGGGGCCAGCAGGAGGCATAGATAGTATTTTGCAACATAGCAAAACAGAAAAAAATCTTGTTGTGAGTTGCGATATGCCCTGTGTAGATCCCTTTTCTATTAAGAAATTGATAGAAGAAAGTAAGTCGTTTGATATTACAATTCCACTTCATGAGCCATATATGGAACCTTTGCTTGGTGTATATTCAAAACAAATTGCATCGCAATGGCGAAGCGAAATATGGAAAGGAAATTTTAAACTTAGTGATATCATTGCTCAGTTTGCTGTTAATTTTGTAGATGCCAAACAATTACTCAAATACAATAAACATTTGTTTGCCAATATGAACAACCCTGATGATATAGAAAATTTGAAAACATGGCTAAAGTAAAAATAAAATTTTTTGGAATCTTAAAAGAGATAAGCAATCAATCAGAAATAGAAATGAATGATGTAGCCAACGTAGAGGAGCTACATCTTAAAATCAAAAATCTATTTCCTTTTTTTTCGCATCAAGTTTATGCAATAAGTGTAAATCAAAAAATTGTACATGACCTAAATTCTCAGATTTCAGATGGTGATGAGATTGCTTTTTTGCCACCTTACTCTGGAGGATAGTATCATCAAAATTTAATCATGAAACGGTATAACAAACAAGAGTCAGTTTTAGAATGGGGTATCAAAGGGCAGGAGTATATTAAGAAAGCTCGTATACTTGTGGTTGGTGCTGGGGGTTTAGGATGTCCGGCTTTGCAATATTTACTGGGTGCTGGCATAGGATTTATAGGAATAGTAGATGGCGATATTGTTTCTGAAGAAAATTTGCATAGACAACTCGTATATACCGAAACACAAATTGGACTCAACAAAGCCATAGCAGCCAAACACAATTTGCAATTATCTAATCATGAAGTACAAATCAAAGGATTTGATTTTTATCTATCTAAAGAAAATGCACAAGAAATTATTTTAGATTATGATTTAGTATTGGATTGTACCGACGATTTAGCAATAAGACATGTCATACATCAAGCATGTCATACTTTACAAAAACCTTTGATATTGGCAGCTAATTATCTATGGGAGGGCTATGTAATACATTTTTCGATGCAAAAAGATACCGCCAGATTACAAGATATATTTCCAGAACAAATAAATGATGTGCCTACTTGCAATAACCTTGGTGCCATAGGGCCAGTGTTAGGTGTTTTAGGATCCTTACAAGCTATAGAGGCATTAAAGATAATTACTAAACATCCAAGCATGATGTGTAATCAGTTATTTCATATCAATTTAAAAACCATGCAAACAAGCTTAATTCAAATAAAATAAATATGAAAAACATTTTTCATCAAGGAGCTATAAGCCCTTCATTTATTGCAGACAGCATTGCAAAGCATAGTAGCAAACATACTATAGGAGCACATAGTATATTTATGGGGCAGGTAAGAGCAGACGAGCAACAAGGAGAAAGAGTCAATGCAATTAACTACACTGCATATGAAGAAATGGCACTACAGTGTATTCACCAACTTAGAGAAAAGATGTTTGAAAAATACGAATTGATATGTATGCATGTATATCATAGCTTAGGTAGGGTGCCGTGTGGCGAAATATGTTTATTTGTATTTGTTTCTTCCAAACATAGAAGGAATGCTATACGTGCTTGTGAGGAATTGGTAGAAGGTATAAAAAAAGAACTACCTATATGGGGTGAAGAATTATTTGAAAATGAAAAAAAAATTTGGAAACAGAATAATTGAGAGAATGCTTAGGAGTTAAGCATTCAAAAAGTATATTTGCCAAAATTTTTTTTATGGAAACCAGCTACAAGAGGGTATTGTTAAAACTATCAGGCGAAAGTTTAATGGGCGATAAAAGTTTTGGTTTGGATACCAAAATATTGTTACAATATGCCAATGATATTAAAGAAATTACAGATTTAGGAGTAGAGGTAGCATTGGTTATAGGTGGAGGCAATATATACAGAGGTATGAATGAATCCGAAACCGGCATAGAAAGAGCACAAGGCGATTATATGGGAATGCTGGCTACCGTTATTAATGGTATAGCCATGCAGAGTATGCTTGAAAAAATTGGCGTAAAAACACGCTTGCAAAGTGCTATAAAAATGGATCAGGTGGCAGAACCTTTTATCAGAAGACGAGCTATCCGACATTTAGAAAAAGGAAGAGTTGTAATTTTTGGTGCAGGCACAGGCAATCCATATTTTACTACCGATACAGCAGGTACATTAAGGGCAATAGAAATAAAAGCAGATGCTATACTAAAAGGAACACGAGTAGATGGAATTTATGATAGTGACCCTGAAAAAAATACAGAAGCCAAAAAATTTTCTACATTAAGCTATCATGATGCTATCAGCAAAGATTTAAAAGTGATGGATAAAACAGCTTTTACATTGTGTCAAGAAAATAATATGCCAATAGTAGTATTTGATATGAATACAGCTCATAATCTTTTACGAATTATAAAAGGCGAAGGTATAGGTACTATAGTTAGTTAAGCTTATTAATAATCTATTACTTGTTCTTCTATAGTCTGAGGCAATTCACGCCAAGTATATTGTTGTGTTCTTAGTTGAGGTTCAAAACCCGCCTCTCGAATGGCATCTTGTATGCTTTTGTATGTAAATCGGTGAGGAGCACCTGCAGCACTTACTACATTTTCTTCCAGCATAATGCTTCCAAAATCGTTTGCACCACTGTGCAAAGCCAATTGTGCAATCTCTTTGCCAACAGTAAGCCAAGAGGCTTGTATGTTTGTAATATTGGGCAGCATAATACGCGATAAGGCTATCATGCGAATGTATTCCGAAGGAGTAGTATCGTTTTTTGCTCTTCGTATTTTGGCCAATAAGGTATCTACGTCTTGAAATGTCCATGGTATAAACGCTAAAAAGCCATGCGCTTGTTCAGGTTTTTCACTTTGTACTTCACGCAGGGCAACAAAGTGTTCAAATCTCTCCTCTATGGTTTCTACATGCCCAAACATCATAGTGGCAGAGGTGGTAATATGCTGTTGATGCGCTTCACGCATGATGTCTAACCATTCCTGTGCACCACATTTGCCATTCGAAACCAAATGTCGAACTCTATCATTTAATATTTCGGCACCAGCACCTGGTAGGCTATCTAAACCCGATTCTTTTAGTGTTTTCAATACTTCACGATGGGTGCTTTTTTCTATTTTTGTAATATGGGCTATTTCTGGCGGGCCTAAAGCGTGTAATTTAATATTAGGGTATAAGGTTTTTAACTCCTTAAACAAATTGGCATAAAATGCCAAACCCAAATCAGGATGATGACCACCTTGTAATAAAAGTTGATCGCCACCCCAACGAATAGTTTCTTCAATTTTTTGTTTATACGTTTCGATATCTGTGATATAAGATTCTGGATGTCCTGGTATACGATAAAAGTTGCAAAATTTACAATTGGCTATGCAAACATTAGTTGTGTTTACGTTGCGATCTATTTGCCAAGTTACCTTGCCATGTGGAATTGCTTTTTTTCGAAGCTCATTGGCTATAAGAGTTAGCGCATTTAAAGGGGCTTGATGAAATAAAAATACGCCTTCTTCTGCACTTAAAAACTCTTTATTAATTGCCTTATCTAATAAATGATTGAGGTCCATCGGGCAAAGATATTATAACCTTGAAGTTATTTCTTCACTTAGAGGCAAAACTTTAGGGTCAAATACAGCAATTAGATTTCCATTTTCATCGAGCAAGTATTTTTGAAAATTCCATTTTACTTTGCTATCACTAAAGTGATTGTATTTTTTTTGAGTCAACCATTTATAGATAGGATGCATTTTTTTTCCTTTTACAGATATTTTGCTTGCCATCAAAAAAGTAACACCATAGTTCTTTTTACAAAAACTGGCAATTTCTTCATTATTTCCTGGCTCCTGAAACAAAAAATCATTGGCAGGAAAACCAACAATAACAAGTTGCTCTTTGTATTTTTCAAAAAGTTGTTCTAACCCTTCATACTGTGGTGTGAGACCACATTTAGAAGCCGTGTTTACTATTAATATTTTTTTTCCTTTAAATTTTGAAAAATCTATAGTGCCTCCGTCTAAAGCTTCTACTTTAAAATCATAAATTGTTTTGTATTGAGCTGGCAAGCTTTTCGATGCAAATAAGAATCCAAACAGCGACATAGTAAGAAATAGTTTAAACATAAAATAAAATATAGAATTCAAATATACTGGTTAGTAGGCACTTTTTATACCGATATACTACTATAACAGACCAAAAAAATGGTCTGACATAGCAATATCGGCATAAACCACTCTAAAAATTGGTCTGAAACCAATTTAAGATTGGTATTATATAGCTATACTGAATAGGATATTTAAAAATCATGGCATTCAATTATATTTGGAAAAAAAATAAATACTGAGAGCACTTATATATAAATCAACTGGCACGTGGTACAAAGCAAAGACTGCTGAAGGCAATATGCTAAATTGTAGAATAAAAGGAAAGTTTAAGGCAGATAAAGAAATTACGTCTACCAATCCTATTGCGGTAGGCGATAGTGTGCGCTTACAAATTGAAGATGATGATGCGACTATTGTAGAAATTGAAAAAAGAAAAAACTACATCATACGGCAGTCACCACACAATAAACATCAAAAACATATAGTAGCAGCCAATTTGGATCAAAGTATGATAGTAGCCACTATTAAAAATCCACGTACATCAACAGGTTTTATAGATCGGTTTTTAGTAAGTTGCGAAGCTTATCATATAGCAGCTATATTAGTATTTAATAAAGCCGATACATATGACGATGAAGACCTAAAGTATTATCAATACTTGAAAACTTTATATGAACAAATTGGTTATCCCGTCTTTCTAATATCGGCTATTGAACAAGAAGGGCTATCTCAAATTATGGATGTTTGCAAAGATAAAATAAGCCTTATAAGTGGTCATAGTGGTGTCGGAAAATCAACATTGCTTTCTGTTTTTTTGCCCGATAAAGATATTACTACACAATCCGTTTCGGCTTGGAGTGGAAAAGGCATGCACACAACCACATATGCCGAAATGTATGATTTACCAATGGGGGGGCAAATAATCGATACGCCTGGTATCAGAGAGTTAGGCATTATTAATATGAAGCGAGATGAGTTGTCGGGATATTTTCCCGAAATGAAGCGATTGCTTAGTGCCTGTAAGTTTAATAATTGTTCTCACCACCATGAACCAGACTGTGCAATTATTGATGCTGTTAAGAAACAAATAATAAGTGAAGAACGATATATCAACTATCTAAAAATTTACGATAGTATTCAAGATAAAAAATATTAGGATTCCATTAAAGAGGCTTTAAAAACACAATCCATAAAATGATTATCTAAGGGGTCTTTAAATGTTTTATGATAGAAAATATTTTTAGTATTATCATACTCATATTGTTCTGCTAATTCTTTATGATGGGCAGCAATATACCTAATGCCTTCAATAATAATATCTAACTCGGCATCGCTAAGTGTAGGATGTACAGAAAGTCGTATCCAACCCGGACGAATAAACAAGTCGCCATTTTTAATTCGCTGAATAATATGCATAGAAGATTCTTGGTCTATCTTTAAAAGATAGTGTCCATAGGTGCCAGCACAGGCACAACCACCTCGCACTTGTATGCCATATAAATCGTTGAGTAGTTGTACACCCAAGTTATAATGTAAATCATCTATGAAAAAAGAAACAGCCCCTAAGCGATGTTTATGCTCATCGGCAAGTATATGAAGGTTGGGTATTTGAGACAAGCTATCGAACACTTTTGCTAATAAAGTTTCTTCTCGCTTTAGCATATTAACAACTCCTATTTCATTTTTCAATTTAAAACATAAAGAGGCTCTAATGCCTTGTAAAAAAGGCGGAGTACCTCCATCTTCTCTATCTTCAATATTTGATAAGTATTCATGATATTTCCAAGGTGTGGTAAAAAAAACGGTACCACCACCAGCATGATCTGGTATTTGATTAGAGCATAAACTGTGATGCAATATCATGATGCCGGGTGTGCCAGGGCCACCCAAAAACTTGTGAGGTGAAATAAATATGGCATCTAGTGTTTGAAGCTTATTAGAAGGATGCATATTAATTTCGACATAGGGTGCTGAACAGGCAAAATCTACAAAACACAAACCACCATGCTGATGCATTATTTCGGCTATTTCATGATAAGGTGTAATAATACCAGTAACATTGCTGCAAGCACTTATAGACGCAATTTTAAGTTTTCGACTGGCATACAGTTGTAACAGTTCTTTTAAATGTTCAATATCAACAAGTCCATTATCCGTAGGATTTATAATCTCTACATCGGCTATTGTTTCTAGCCATGATGTTTGGTTAGAGTGATGTTCAATATGAGTTATGAATACTATAGGTCTTTTCGATTCATCGTTGCAGATTACATTTTGTAAATAATCTTTTGCTAATTCAGGTATTCGTAATCCAAGTAAACGTTGCAGTTTGTTGATAGAATCTGTCATGCCTGAGCCAGAAAAAATAAGAACATCTTCTGCCGATGCATTGACTTCTTTTTTGATAAATTCTTTGGCTTCATGATAAGCCATCGTCATGAGTTTGCCAGTTAGTGAGGTTTCGGTATGCGTATTGGCGCAATAGGGAGCCACTATTTCTTGCATTCTTTTTTCTATTGGCTTATACAATCGGCCACTTGCAATCCAATCGGCATAAATCATTTTTTTTGTACCAAAAGGTGTTTGTACTTCTTGGTCTACACCTATAATGTTATTTCGAATAGAAGTAAAATATGTTTCGTTTGACATAAGGCGTTAAAATTAAAGGTAAAAAGTAGTTTTTCAAACTAAAGAGATTGTGAAGTAAATTTACAAACCAAAAAATAGACACTTTTTAGGATTTTAGAGAAAAAATATGAAAGAAATATCAAACCGATCGGCCACATTTCATTTTGCTATAGAACAAAAATTTGTAGCAGGCATGGTCTTATTAGGCACCGAAATTAAATCTATTAGACAAGGTCGTGTTAGTTTTAATGATAGTTTTTGCTTTCTTTCTCATGGAGAATTATGGATAAAAAGTTTGCATATAGCTGCTTATTCGCATGGCACCTCCAACAACCATGAAGCCCTGAGAGATAGAAAACTTTTGCTGACAAAAAGAGAACTAAAAAAAATATTGGCCAAAACAAAAGAAAAAGGATTTACGATAATACCGCTAAGAATTTTTTTGAGCGAAAGCGGTTTTGCAAAAATAGAGATAGCATTAGCTAGAGGCAAGAAGCTACACGATAAAAGAGATACTATAAAAAATAGAGATGTGAAAAGAGAAATCGATAGAGAATTAAATCGATAAGTGCATTAAAATTCACAGTTGTTTGGAGTGCGTGGAAAAGGTATCACATCGCGAATATTGCCCATGCCCGTCACAAATTGTACAAGACGCTCAAATCCAAGTCCAAAGCCAGCATGCACACATGTGCCAAATCGGCGAGTGTCCAGATACCAATACATTTCATCTGTTGGTATATGCATTTGCTTCATGCGCTCTTCTAATTTATCCAATCGTTCTTCACGTTGTGAGCCACCGATAATTTCTCCTATACCTGGTGCCAAAATATCCATAGCAGCTACTGTTTTTCCATCATCATTTTGACGCATATAAAAGGCTTTTATATCTTTAGGATAATCAGTTACTATGACGGGTTTTTTAAAATGTTTTTCAACCAAATAGCGTTCGTGTTCGCTTTGCATATCAATACCCCATGACACTTCGTATTGAAATTTTTTCTTTTTGTATGGAGTAGACTGCAATAAAATGTCAATGGCTTCGGTATAGGTAATTCGTTCAAATTGATTTTGAAAAACGAAATTCAATTTTTCGAGTAAGTTCATTTCGCTACGCTCTGCTAGTGGTTTTTGTTTTTCTTCTTCGAGCAAGCGATTGCTTAAAAATTCAATATCATCAGGGTGTTTTTCTAAAGCATACTTTATAACATATTTAAGCATGGCTTCAGCAAGGTCGGCATTGGCAGCCAAATCATTAAACGCCACCTCAGGTTCTATCATCCAAAATTCTGCAAGATGTCGGGTCGTATTAGAGTTTTCGGCTCTAAAGGTGGGCCCAAATGTATATACTTTGCCTAGTGCCATAGCTGCCAACTCAGCTTCCAATTGTCCACTTACGGTTAGGTTGGCACTCCGACCAAAAAAATCTTGTTCAAAATCTACTTGTCCTTCTTTATTTTTTGCTATATTCTCAATATCTAATGTCGTTACTCTAAACATTTCTCCAGCACCTTCGGCGTCACTTGCCGAAATAATAGGTGAGTGCAAATACACAAAATCTTGTTCTTGAAAAAAACGATGTATGCCATAGGCTATAGCATTGCGCAAACGAAATACACTACTAAAGGTATTGGTTCTAAAACGCAGGTGTGCTATTTCGCGGAGATATTCTAAACTGGGTCTATTTTTTAATTGTAAAGGATATTTTTCGGCATCACTATCTCCTAATATTATAATTTCTTTTGCTATCAGTTCTACAGTTTGTCCTTTGCCCATAGATTTAACTAAGGTGCCTTTTGCTTCAATACAAGCACCGGTAGTAATGCGTTTTAAGGTAGATTCGGCAATATTTGTATGGTCTATTACAATCTGTAAATTTTGATTGGTAGAGCCATCATTGAGTGCTATAAATTGATTATTTCTAAATGATCGAACCCATCCTTTGAGGGTTAAGTCGATATCTACTTGTGCTCCTTGTAATAAATATTTGAATCCTTGCTGCATAAGAATGCGAAGTTAATTTTAAAAATTGTTTTAAAGAATAAGTATTTTTGAGACCTAATTAAAATAGGCAATGCCTATATTGTGCGATTTAAAACCATAAGCTACTTTTATACAAAATGAAGAATAAAAAATCAGTTTTATTATTTGCCTCTGGAGGAGGCTCTAATGTAGAAGCTATTTTGAATTATTTTAAAAATAATGATAGCATAGTGTTTCCTGCTATTATAACAAACAATCCCAAAGCTAAAGTGATGGATATAGCGGCTAAGCACGGCATTGATTGTATTTTGCTAACTAAGCCAGTTTTTGAAAGTGATGTATTTATCGATACTATTGATTATCTAAAGCCAGATTTGCTTGTTTTGGCTGGTTTCTTATGGAAGATACCATCCTATATGGTAGAAGCCTATCCCAATAAAATTGTTAATATACATCCCTCTCTTTTGCCAAAATATGGTGGCAAAGGCATGTACGGACACTTTGTGCATGAAGCTGTAATAGCACACGGCGAAACAGAAAGCGGTATTACGATACATTTTGTCAATCAACAGTACGATGAAGGCACTATTTTAATTCAAAAGAAAATTGAAATAGCCCAAGATGATGATGCCACAAGTTTGGCTAAAAAAGTTTTGTTTTTGGAGCATAGCTGGTATAGCCAAGTAATAGAAGGATTGTTAAAAGAGTAATATTCTTTTAGTTTCTAAAGTACTACATGTGTATCCTTGATTACACCCATTACAAAAACACTTTGAATATGTCCTATATTTTCGACTTGGCTAAGCACATTTACATGAAAGTCATAATAGGCTTGCATATCACTGGCTATAACTTTGAGCATAAAATCATATTCTCCACTAATACTATAACAGGCGGTTACATCATTCAGTTCTAAAATTCGTTTTACAAATTTTGAGCCCGCTACTTTATTATGTTCCTTGAGCGATACATAGGAAATGACAATTAAACTTTTATTGATTTTTTGTACATCAAGTAGTGTAGCATATTGTTTTATGATACCGTTTTGCTCCATGCGTTTAATGCGGTCATAGACCGGAGTAGTACTTAGGTGTACACTTTTGGCTAAGTCCGAAATGGTCATTTTTGCATTTTGCTGTAGCAATTTTAAAATTGCTATATCCTTTTCATCAATACTTTGAGTAGATGAATTTTCTGTTTGAGTTAATTTTCTTGCCATTTTATATATAAATATACTATAAAAGTAATAAAAATATTGTATATTTTCTAAATATATTAAAAAAGTCAGAAAAATATTCTTTAAAATATACCTTTGTAAAAAAAATATTTATACAATGAGTACAATAACAAACATGCAAATAGATTTGCAGTTACCTTACAAAGTAAAAGATATCACATTAGCAGAATGGGGTAGAAAAGAAATTAATTTGGCAGAGGCAGAAATGCCAGGTTTAATGTCTATTCGTGAAGAATATGCTGCAAGCCAACCTTTAAAAGGTGCACGTATAGCAGGCTGTCTTCATATGACTATACAAACTGCTGTGTTGATAGAAACCTTAGTAGCATTGGGTGCCGAAGTAAAATGGAGCTCTTGCAATATATTTTCTACACAAGATCATGCTGCTGCTGCTATAGCTGCTGCTGGTATCGGTGTTTATGCTTGGAAAGGTCAAACAAACGAAGAAGCAGAATGGTGTATTGAACAAACCTTGTTTTTTGGTAGCGAAGATCGCCCATTAAATATGATATTGGATGATGGTGGCGACTTGACCAATATAGTATTAGACAAATATCCTGAATTAGTAAAAAATATCAAAGGATTAAGTGAAGAAACGACAACAGGTGTACACCGTTTATATGAAAGAATGGAAAAAGGTACTTTACCTATTCCGGCAATCAATGTAAATGATTCAGTTACTAAATCGAAATTTGATAATAAATACGGATGTAAAGAATCTTTGGTAGATTCTATTCGTAGAGCTACCGATGTAATGATGGCTGGCAAAGTAGCTGTGGTAGGTGGATATGGTGATGTGGGTAAAGGAAGTGCTGCATCATTACAAGGCGCAGGATGTAGAGTAATAGTAACTGAAATAGATCCTATATGTGCTTTGCAAGCTGCAATGGATGGTTTTGAAGTGAAAAAAATGGAAGATGCAGTAAAAGAAGCTGATATTATTGTTACTGCTTCTGGTTGTAGAGACTTGATTACTGAGAAACATTTTCGCTCTATGAAAGACAAGGCTATAGTATGTAATATTGGTCACTTTGATATAGAAATTGATATGGACTGGATCAATAAAAATTATGGTCAAACAAAAGATACCATTAAACCACAAGTAGATAAATATACTGTAGATGGTAAAGATATTATAGTATTGGCTGAAGGGCGATTGGTAAATTTAGGTTGTGCTACTGGCCACCCAAGCTTTGTAATGAGTAATTCATTTACTAATCAAACATTAGCACAAATTGAATTGTGGTGTAATACGGATCAGTACGAAAACAAAGTATATGTATTGCCAAAGCATTTGGATGAAAAAGTTGCTCGTTTACACTTGAAAAAAATTGGTGTAGAGTTAGATGTTTTGACGAATGAACAATCTGCATATTTAGGTATTCCTAAAGAGGGTCCTTTTAAACCAGAAATGTACAGATACTAGTGTAAGTACATGGAAAATACAATTATTAAAAGAGGCTGTCCAAGGACAGCTTCTTTTTTTAAGTATATCTTATATAAGTACATTATATTCGTTAAGAATAAAATACATTTTTTATAAAAGGAAAATGGGCTAAAGAAATATAATAATTTATTGTATTAAATTAAAACAAACAAGTATAAGAATTATACATGTTTAAAAAAAGTACCCCTAATAAAACGTTATGCCTAATTGATTTCAAACCGAAAATAAATGAATTGACACGCCGTAGCGGTAACTTTAGCTAACTGGTGTTTTTTTACCGACAAAACAAGAAAAAATATCGATGAAATTTTTTGTATTATCTTCTGGCTTAAGTTGATTATGGATATTGATAAATATGAATACCAATGTTTACTATTTTTTTGTGATTAAGAAAAAGGATTGCGTTAAAAAAAATAAAATTTTATTTGGATATTAAATTTTTTTTAATTTACCTTTATCACGCCTATTAATACAACGTTATGTTTAATTGATTTCTAGAAATAATTGACTTGTTTTTGAGCCATCATAGATAGTTCACTTCCAAGAAAATTATTCACTTTGAAATTTTTTTGATTTTGGATAAACACTACATTAAAACCTTACCTTCTGTTGAAGTAAACGCTTTGCTACATCGTAGTAAGTCGTTGAGCTTTATGTCTGTTGCTAAGCCTACTTGGGTAATAAATATCTATACGTATTTGCAGTTTTGGAATATTAAAAGTGTTGAATATAAAAAATTTCTTTTTTCATACTAAAAAATAACTTTTAATCTAAAATATATATTAATAAACATTTAAAAACCAACAAACAAACATTAAACAACATGCAAAAAAAATCCAACACAAATTTTGTAGGGAAAGCATTAACACTACTGCTCAGTGTGATGTTGTGCATTTCTCTAGTAACGCACGCACAAGTAGGGACACCCTCCTATTTTAACACTACCGCCACAGGTTCTGGTAATGCGTTTCCATTAAACTCCACAACAAGTAATAAGGTCCAGTGGATTTATCCTCCTAATGCATTTTCAACTCTTGGAGATGGAAATGGAGTGATAGTTTCTTCGGGAAATAATATTACTAAGATATGGATTAAATTAAGTACAACCACTAGTCCCACTGCTAGCTATTCTGATTTGACATTGTCTTTAGGACAAAATGTAGGAACTTTAGCCAGCTATCCTACTTCTGGAGCAGGATATGCTTACTACACAGGATTAACCCAGTGTTTTTATCAGGCAAGCGGTTTCACGATGCCAGGTGTAGTTTCGGGCTCTTGGTTTGGAATTACACTATCCACACCATTTCTATATGATCCTACTCAATCTTTAATTGTAGAGTTAAAATGTAGTGCTGGTACTGGTAATACTGTAGCAAATGTAACAACTACAGGTTTAAATCAACGTATCTATGCAGGCTATTCGGCTACAACGGGTACTTCTAATACAGGGTTAACGCCTATTGGTATGGAAGTAACTCCAGCTGTAGCATGTACTGCTCCACCAACTCCGGGCACAGCTACTGCAACCCCTTCTTCTGGTCTTTGCTTAGGCAATCCTGTAATACTCAATCTTACTGGTAATTCTGCTGGTTCTGGTCAAACGTATCAATGGCAAAGTGGTCCTACGGCTACTGGTCCATGGACAAATGAAGGTTCTTCGCAAACAAGCGCCTATTATAATTTAACAGCTTCAACTACTTTGTACTATCAATGTGAGGTTACATGTAGTGGTAATACAGCAACTAGTACTCCGGTATTAGTTTCTGTTAATCCTGCCTTAGCCGGGGGAACCTATACTATTAATTCAGCGTTACCAACAGGAGGCAGTAATTTTCAATCGTTTACTGACTTTGCTACAGCATTAAATTGTGGCATATCAGGACCTATAGTAGCCAATGTAGCATCTGGTTCAGGACCCTATGTGCAACAAATAACCTTAGGTCAAATTGGAGGTAGTTCATCTACAAATACTATAACTATAAATGGTAATGGAAATACATTAAGTGCTACGGGTACTTCTGGATTGCCTTATACTCTTGGTTTAAATGGAACAGATTATTTAACGATTAATGATTTAGAAATTGATGGATTAGACCCTACTTATGGTATGGCTTGCCATTTATGGAATGGAGCTGACAATAATACTTTTAATAATTGTATTTTTAAATGCGATTTAAATACTTCAACGAGCACTACGTCTCCATTTTCATGTAGTGGCTCTGCCACATCAGTAACTTCTACTGGCATTTCAGGTATTAATAACTTGGTAAATGCTTGTACTGCTATTGGAGGATATTACTCTATCTCCTTTTATGGTAATTCTTCTGGATTGTCTAGTGGAAACAAAGTTCAAAATAGTACTGCGCAAGACTTTTATTTATATGGAATTTATGGTGTTTACCAAGATGGTTGGCAAGCTGTAGGTAATATAGTTGAGCGACCCAATAGAACTACCTTATCTACATGCTATGGTATATATTCTTCTACAAGTTCTATAAAAAGTGAAATAAGAAAAAATAGAGTTAGAAGTCTTTTTGCCCAGTCGCCAATTAATACAAGTACAACGTATTGTATTTATGTAAGTGTAGATGGTACGTTAGGCAATGAACAGCTTATCTATAATAACATGATTTATGATATTAAATCAGCAGGTGCAATATATGGGATATATACGCCTAATGTAGACTACGTGAAAATATTTCACAATACTATTTCAATAGATGATCCTAGTGCTAGTACTACCTCTGCGACCTATGCTATTTATAACTCAGGAACTGTTGCCAACATAGATATACGTAATAACCTCGTTTATATTAAAAGAGGGGGTACAGGGACCAAATATGGCCAATATATAACAAGCAATATTGCTCAAACAAATTACAACGATGTTTTTAATGCCTCTACAACAGGTACAAGCTATTATGGATACTATAATGCTATAGCCTACTCGGATTTAGCTACATGGCAAACAGGTACTTCACAAGGTGCAAATTCTGTTTCCATGGATCCTCAGTTCTTATCATCAACTATATTGTATCCAACGAATGCTTCACTTAATGATTTAGGAACTCCAACTGTTGGTATTACTACCGATATTGACGGAAACCCACGTTCATTAACTACACCTGATATGGGTGCAGTTGAATTTAGTATATTGGCATGTACAAATCCGCCAACACCTGGTACTGTGAGTTCAACATTGACTAATGTTTGTAATGGAGTAACATTTACACTTTCATTGTCAGGTGGTTCATTTGGTGTGGGGCAAACCTATCAATGGGAAAGTTCGCCAGATAATATTACTTGGACACCAATAAGTGGTGCCACTTCGCCATCGTATATAGCAAGCCAAGCTTATACAACATATTATCGTTGTGCAGTTACATGTGGTGTTACTGTAAATTCGGCTTCTATTCAAATTATATCTACTGCTCCTCCATTAGCAGGTAATTATACCATCAATAGTGCGCTTCCAACAGGTGGCACTAACTATGCAAGTTTTGCTAGCTTAGTGGCCGACTTAAACTGTGGCGGCATAAGTGCTCCAGTAGTAGTCGATGTAGTATCTGGTTCTGGCCCTTATAATGAACAAGTTTCATTTGGTCAAATAGGAGGTGTTTCTTCTACAAATACAATCACTATTAATGGTAATGGAGAAACATTAAAATACACTTCATCATCATCTACATTGCCATCAACCTTAGAATTAAATGGCTCTGATTATATGATCTTTAATGATTTGACAGTTGAAGCATTAGGTGGAACCTATGCATTTGCATGCCATTTATGGAATAATGCGGATAACAATGCATTTAATAACTGTAATTTCATAACACCTATAGCTAATACTTCTTCAACTACATCAGCATTTACTTGTAGTGGTTCTGCAACAAGTGCTTCTACTTCTGGTGCTTCAGGTATTAATAATGTACTTACCAATTGTAAAACTGTTGGTGGTTATTATGGTTTAGTATTTGCAGGTAATAGTGCAGTAGCTACTACTGGAAACAAAACTATAGATTGTATAGTTGAAGACTTTTATTTATATGGTTTGTATTTCCTCTATCAAAATGGTATGCACGTAAAAGGTTGCGATATTTCACAACCTAACCGTACAACACATTCTACAGATTATGCATTATATGCTTCTACAGGTACAGTGGGATGTTTAATTGAAAAAAACACAGTGCATGATTTATATAAATTGGCACCAACCAATACTTCTACCGCATATTGTATATATGCTGGCTCAGACGGTACTTTGGGTAATGAAAATAAAATATACAATAACCTAGTATATAACATCATGAATAGTGGTATTAACTATGGTATGTACTTATCAGGAACGGACTATGTACAAGCGTATCACAACACGATATCATTAGATAATACGGCTGCTACAGCAGGAACTACCTATGGTATATATAGTTCTGGTACAGTAGGCGGTATAGATATTAAAAACAATATCGTTACTATCTCACGTGGTGGTACTGGTACAAAATATGGACTTTACTATACAGGAACTTTCCAAAGCTCTAATTACAATGATGTATATATAAATGCAGCTGCGGGTACTAATTATTTTGGATATTGGATATCAACCCCATATGCTAACTTAGCTACTTTCCAAACAGCTTCATCTCAAGAGGCTAATAGTTTAAGCGTGGATCCAGTATATGTAGATCCAAGTTTAGGAAACTTTGCTCCAGCAACAGTTGCGGTTGATAATTTGGGCACACCTTTAGCTGCAGTAACAGATGATATTAATGGTGCCCCTCGTTCGGCTACAACACCAGATATGGGTGCCTATGAATTTTCGGTTCCTACTGACGACGTAGCTGTTACAGCTATGATAAACCCTACGCTTGGAACGGGTTGTAAAACAAATAATGAGGTAGTAGAAATAGAATTGAAAAACTATGGTTTAAACCCAGTAGATTTTTCTTTAGCACCTGCAAACATTACCGTTAATGTGGGAGGTCCAAACCCTACTACTTTATTCGAAACACTTACCTCTGGTACTATACCTATAGGTGGTACATTAAATGTAGTGTTAACCTCTACGGTAGATATGAGTGCTGTTGGTACCTATACATTTGACATATCTTGCTTATATTTATTAGATGCCAATTCATCCAATGATATATTGCCAACTCAAACAGTTATATTACCTTCATTAGTGGCAGGAACTATTTCTACGCTTGATACTAATATTTGTGTTTCAGGTTCTCCAACTATTAATTTAAGTGGTAATATGGGGGGTAATATACAATGGCAAGAATCATCGGTAAGCGACAGCGGTCCTTGGACTAATGTTGGAACAGGTGCTACTTCATATACTACGTCTACACCCTACACATCTGATATGTGGGTTCGTGCAGAAGTAAGTTGTAATGGAAATATAGCATACACCAATATAATAAAATTCTTGCATGTAAATCCTATTGTTGCATCAACAACACCAGGTACAAGATGTGGAGTAGGGACAGTAGATTTATCAGCTACTCCATCAAGTGGAGCTACTATAGCATGGTTTGATTCTCCTACTTCATTAACTCCTCTTGCAACTGGTAATAATTTTACAACCCCTTCAATAAATGCTACAACATCGTATTATGCAGCAGCCGTAACTGGTTCTGGTCTTCAAACAGTACCAGGTGATGGTGCATGGAATCATTTTACTACAGCTGGTTCCTTCCAAACTACTACAATAACTGGTGCTTATATGATATTAAATGTGTTACAACCAACGCAATTAAGTCAAGTAGATATTTATCCTTCTGCTGCATTAGGTACTGCTTTTACAGTAGAAGCAAGAACAGGTAGTGCAAGTGGTACTACTTATGCCACTTATTCAACTACTACTTCTGTAGTCAATTCAGGTACCCCAACAGTGGCTCAAACTTTGCCATTGAACTGGGTTTTGACTCCGGGAACTTATTATATCGGATTTATAAACAATCCAAGCACATGGCGTTCTGGTCTTGCTACGCATACCTATCCTTGGGTATTGCCTGGTGTAGTTACTATTGATTATGCCTTGACTCCGAGTTACCAATATTATTTTTATAATTCGAAATTTAATACAGGTTGTGCAGGTTCAAGAGTGCCAGTAGTAGCTACAGTTAATACACCGCCATCTGTCACTGTATCCGCTACTTCTACTACACTTTGTAGTGGACAATCTACCAATTTGTCGGTAACGAGTTCAAACGATCCAAACTATACTTACACATGGATGCCAGGTTCATTATCAGGTGCTAATCAAACAGTAACACCTACAAGTACTACAACTTATACATTGTCTGCTATAGATAATACTACAGGTACTTATGCAACTTGTGCAAACGAAGGTACTACTACAGTAACGGTAAACCCTGTTCCAGTATTTACTACTTCAGCTACGCCGGCATCTATACCATGTGGAGGTTCTTCTACAATATCGGCTGTTCAAAATCCTATATTTGTTTCAGGAACTGGTACCGTAGCACAAAGTGCTACAGGCTATAGCCCTTACTCACATTTATATGAAGGTCAGCGTACTCAATATTTAGTATTAGCAAGTGAATTAGTTGCTCAAAATATTGGAGGAGGTAATATAACAGCACTTTCATTTAATGTTACTTCTAAACTGTCAGGACCAGCAGCTGGTAATCCAGCAGGTGATTTTAAATCATACACTATCAAAATGGCAAATACATCGGCTACTACACTGGCTAGCGCAGATGCAACAGGCTCATTCACTACTGTTTGGGGACCAACCAACTATACCACTACTGCGGGTGTGAACACGCACACATTCACTACACCATTTGTATGGGATGGCGTTTCTAACGTAGTTGTTCAAGTTTGTTTCGAAAATGATCCTACTGGTACATTAGGTGTGGCTTATACTAGTAATGATGTAGTAGCATCTACTGCAACTACAGGTTTTACAGGTGTAAGAGGGTATTATTTAGATAACAGCACTTTATGTTCTGGTGTTGGTGGAACTTTGCAAACTTCTACATCAAATACCCGTCCAAATATTACTTTTGTAGCTTCAGATAATAATGCCTATGTATGGGAACCAGGTTCCTTGAGTGGTTCAACACACACGGTAACGCCAGCATCTACTACTACCTATACGGCTACAGCTACAAATAGTTTTGCATGTACTACAACGCATACACAGTCTATAACTGTAGCACCATGTACTGCTACACTGAACATTACAGCCTTTATACAAGGTTTCTATGCAGGAACTAGTACGATGCAAGCAGCTTTAGTAAATCAAGGTGTAAGTACTAATCCTACAGACTGCGACACGGTAACAGTAGAATTGCATAATGCTACATCGCCATATGCTACTGCCCATAGCTTTACAGGAGTATTACAAACCAATGGTACATTGGCTTGTACATTCCCACCAGCAGCAGTTGGTAATAGCTACTATATTGTAATGAACCACAGAAACTCTGTACAAACTTGGAGTGCTGCACCTGTAGCCATTTCTACTGTAGGAAGCTATATGTTCTCTACATCTGCTACACAGTCTTATGGCAGTAATGAAGTAGACGCTTTCACTGATGGTGTTTATAGTATGTACAATGGTGATGTTAATCAAGATGGCTTTATCGATATCTTTGATTTCTTAGATTGGGATGTAGATAATCAAAACTTTGCTTCTGGTTATTATGCAACCGATTTGAATGGAGATAGCTTTGTCGATATCTTTGACTTCTTGGTTTGGGATCCAAACAACCAAAGTTTCATTGGTTTAATAACTCCTTAGTTTTTATTACATTTTATAATCTAAAAAGAGGCTGTTCATAGGAACAGCCCCTTTTTTTTGTACTCAACAAGTGATTTTTCTTATAAATATTGCATGGAATTTTGTTACTCTCTATGCGTTACTCTGTTCTAACAACTGCATGATTTTATCTTTTTTGCGATGCGAAACAGGTATTTTAGTGTTATTCTCTAAAATCAACATACCTCCATCTTTTTTGTCATAAGACTTTATTTTTCGTATGTTAACTAAATAACTATGATGTGATCTTGCAAAGTACTCATCATGCAAAAGATTCTCATATTCTCGTAAATTTTTAGATACTAATATGGGGTCGTTATGCTCAAAATAAAATTTAGTATAGGTGCCATTTGCTTCACAATAAAGTATATCTTTTATATTGTAAAAATAAGTGTTTTCAGCATCTTTCAATACAATTTTTCTATCTTGGCTTTGTATGTTGTTGACCTGATGTAATAGAATTTGTATTTGTACTTTTAGTTGCTCATTCGTAATTTGCTGTTTGGCTTTTTCTAAGCTATTAAATAATTCCAAAGGCTCTACGGGTTTTAGCAAATAATCTAAAGCACTTAGTTTAAACGCATCTACAGCATATTTATTATGAGCTGTAATAAAGATAAGTTGAAAATTAGGATGTGGAATTTGTTTCATTAAATCAAAGCCAGTGCCATCATCCATTTCTACATCTAAAAAAACAATTTGCGGTTGCACTATTGTTATCTGCTTTAAACCACTCATCACACCTTCAGCTTCGTACACCTTACTTTCGGGTTCTATATTTTTCAATAGAAGTTTGAGCCCTTCGCGTATAGGTTGTTCATTATCTATTATGAGTATAGTCATGATGAAGTAAAATTAGTCTTTTTAGTTATCATATAATTCGGGAAGTGTAATACTCACATTGACACCTTTGTCTTTTTTGTTGTTTTCTATATTAAAGTGTGCTCTTGTTTTTAATTTTAGGTTTAATAAATAGATTCGTTCTTTAATAATTTGGTTTGCTCTTGATATATGATCTTCAGCTTTATTAATGGTTTCTGTTAGTCCTTTTCCATTGTCTTGAATTTTGATGATTATATCTTTTTCTTCTTGAAAAAAATAAATGGATATTTTGCCTTTGTATTCTATGCCTTTAAAACCATGTTCAATTGAATTTTCGATAAAGGGTTGCAAAATCATAGAGGGTATTTGTAATTCATCAATAGGCATAGATTCGTCATATTGAATTGTGTAGTCAAATTGATTGGGAATGCGAATCTGTTGTAATGATAAATATTCTTCAAGAAATGTTATTTCTTGTTCAATCGTTACAAATTCTTTGTAGGTGCTTTCTAAGGTTTCACGCATGATGTGTGAAAATTTTGAGAGATTGCTTGCAAGCGTTTCTTTATTGTCATCTTTTAAGATAAAGTATTGAAAAGAAGACAGGGCATTAAAAAAGAAATGTGGATTCATACGTGCTCTATTGAGTCTTTGTTCGGTTTCGAGAATTTTAGTTTTGTGTTTTAGCTTTTGGCGTTGATATAAAAAAAGAAGACTAGTAATAAGAAATGCGCTTAGCAATATTCCAAAAATAAAGAGTTTACGTTGCCAAGAGAGTTGTTGAATTTTCTTTTCATTTTTTTCTTTAAAATATTTTTGCTCTAATTCATTTATTTTTTCACTTCGTTCCATGCTAAACAAGGAATCTTTTAGGTTATTGTATTTTTTGAAATAGTCAAAAGCAAGTTCTTTTTCATGTATTTCTTCATACAATTGAGATATTTCAAAATAAACATTGGCGGTTTGTATGTTTGGTTTAAAATTTTGGTCGTTATAATAAATGATACTATCTATTATCATACGTGCATCCATATTTTTTTTAAGTTCTACAAGGTTCCATGCTTTATTAATAAAGAGAGGTGCAATATTTTTAGGACTACTTATAAGCCTTGCATAATATAATATAGAATCACTGTTTTGTGAGGAAAGGTTATATTCTTGATTGTGATAATGTGCTGTTTCTTTTATTCTAAAGGCGTTGGTAATATTTAGCATATCATTGTATTGCCTTGCAATCGTAATTGCTTTTTCGGCAATAAAAATCATAGTGTCAAGTACTTTTTCATTTTTTGTTTGAAAAAAGATTTGTTCTTTATTAAAACCTAACCAATTATAGTGCGTAGCCAACTTAAAAGATGGCGGTAGTGATTTAATAATATTTTCGCCCCGTGTAATGTATTCAGTTATTTTATCATCTTGATTTTGTAATATAAACATGCTAAGAAGATACTTGCATGCTTCTAATTCAAGCTCTTTTTCTTTAAAATCTTCAGCGCTTTTAAGCGCTCTAAAACCATAATAAGAAAGCATTTCATAATTGCTTGTAATCTTATAATACCAAGTGTAATTGACAAGTGTATGAACATTTAGTTGTTCTTTGCATTCTAGTGCTCCAATAAACTTTTCTTGCTTTTTGATAAGTTCTAAAACTTTTTCAAATTGGAGCTTTGTAGACCAAAAATTAATTTCATAATCATATGCTATAGCTGCACAAACAATGTTTTTTGATTGTTTTAGTTGCTCGATAGTTTGATAAAATTTCAAACTATCCCCCACATTAATTAATGAGTCAATATATTGCTCGTTTGCTATCTTGCACGTACAATCTTGAGCATAGCCTTGGTGATGCCAAATAAAAAGCAAGAAGCCTAAAACATATACTAATCTTTTGAAAATCAAGGTGTTTATTTTTTATAAAATTATATCTTAAAATCACTTTTTCCATAAATAAATAATAAGTGCTAAAAAAATTAGCATAAGTGTACTCTTATGATTGATAAATGCAAAAGAGGCCATCCACATGGACAGTCTCTTTGAGTTTTTCGATTATATGATTGATTATTGCTTGTTTAACTTGTGTATACTTGTGTTGCCATCGGCGTGCTGAATCGTTAAAAAGTATATTCCAGAGCCATAGGTTTTTAAATCTACAGTAAAAGATTGGTCTTTCGTGCTTTTTTGTGTCAACACAGCTCCTTGTATATCGCATACCGAATAGCTTTGTACATCTGCGCATGCTACAGAAAATACACCATCCGATGGATTTGGATAAATTTCTACTAAGCTTTCTATACCTTGCTCAAGGTTTTCATCAAGAAGTTTATTGCCAGAGCCTATTACAACTTCATAGTCTTCGACCTCTCCTGCAAAGCCAGTACTGCATGGATCTACCGCTTGAGATTGATTATAGAATATAACTCGTAGGCCATATGTACCATTTGATAGTGTTGAGGGTATTGTTACTTTAAAATTCACATTGCCTGTAGTTGAAAATGATTTAGGGCCATATATTAATTCGCCTGGATCGGCATAATTATCATTTTGGTTTTTGTCTAAGTATATAGCAAATTTTTTAGGGTTATTATTATTAGAAAGATAGCGGGCACTAAATCGCGCATTATTAGTGCTACCTGGAGATAGAGTAGTGCTTAAGCCAGTGTTTACATAACCATTGCTTTCGGCACCAGAGCTTCTATTTATACTGCCAAGTCTAAAATAGTCAATCCATACATCGGCATTGTTCCCAGATGCTACACAGCCCGTAGTGGTAAATTGTCCAAATACTGGGTTGCTGTCAAAGTTTACACAACTTTGATTGACACAATATTCATAAGTTGTATTGGGATTTAGTCCAGTTATTATTTTTGAAGAATCCGAAGTATGGCCTAGAGAAATCCAATTGCTACTCCCTAAAGGTCTATACGCAGCCACAAAATCTGAAACGAATGTGTTATAACCAGTAGCAGGAGACCAATTTAATGTGGCACTATTATCTGTGATATTGCTCACAAATAAATTAGTAGCTTCGGGGCATGGAATAGTAACACTACTTTCTACAAAGTTGCTTGAGCCTAATGCGCATTCCGATTTTACTCGCCAATCTAGCATAGCGCTATGGTAGATACCTGTTAGTGAAAGTGAATTGGTAGAAAGGGTAGTGCCATACTGTGCTCCTAACCATGAGTCCCATACAAATTTGATTTCTAAGGTATAGGCAAATGCATTAGGTACTGCGTCCCATGTAAAGGTGGTTACATTGTTGCTGTAGCTTGTTTGTAAATTACTAGGTTCTGCGCATTGCGCTTGGGCTTGTACATGTGCTAATGATAATAAGGAAATAATCAGTAAAAAAATTTTTTGTTTCATGGTGTTCTGTTTTTAGGATGAATAATTATGAATTCAAAAGTAGAATCACGATGATAACATTTTGTGTATCAATGGATAAGTGTGGGAGCTTATTTGATAACTGTATTGCGATGAAGTAAATCTGTATGATTTCTTTTTAGCAAAAAAAGAAATCATACAGAAGTTCCAGAGATGTTGTGAAAAAGCTGTCCGACAGGCATTTGCCACAGTAAGATTTGGATTATTGTCCTAATCATTTTGCTATAATTTCGGTATATACCACATCAAAAAATGGTTTGAAACCAATTTAAGATGGTTATTAAAACTTGGTAATCAATTTTACATTAAGTAGTCTGGATGTGAGTCGGTTTGGTACGGCATAGGTTCTTCCAGACGACTGATCTTGTATCCATAAATACGATAATGTATTTTGAATGCCGAGTAAGTTAAATACTTCGAGGCTTAACCACATGGATTTGATATTTCTAAACATACTATATCGTGGTCTTTCTTTATTGGCTCCATCTAATAATAAAGCACTAAATCCTATATCAACACGCTTATAGCTAGGTATGCGAAGGGTGTCGCCATATCGTTGTTGATCGGGTGGACCAAAGGGGAGACCGGTTGAATACAATCCATTTAAGTGTACTTTAAAATTTTTATTTCTTCTTAAATAGTCAGAAAAAAACAAACCAAAACTAATCCGTTGATCTGTTGGACGAGGAATATATTTTGGATAAATTGTAGTGCTATCCAAGCCAGTAACTTCACTCTTTAGGGTTATTTCATCATCTAAAATATCTTCTGCAGTTTTCATTATACCAACGCTAACCCAAGATTCTGCATCTTTTACTAAATCACCATATAATCTAAATTCAGCTCCATATGCATAGCCTTTGGCATTGTTTTTTCCAAAATATCGAATACGAACATTGTCGTATTCATAAGGTACTAAGTCCCACATGTATTTATAATAGAGCTCTGTCGTAAATTTAAAAGGTCTTTTGCCAAAGCCAGCAAAATTATAATCGAATCCTGCTACTGCATGATACGATTTTTGAGCTTTCACTTGTTTATTGACCTCACCATTCAAGTTTCGCATTTCTCTATAAAAAGGAGGTTGGCTATAGACGCCTGTGGCTCCTCTAAAAATAATATCGCTTTTCCATTTGGGTTTCCAAGAAAGCTGTAGTCTAGGACTAATGAGTAATTCACTATTTAATACATTGTAATTGGCTCTGATACCACCTGTCAGTACTACTCCAATAGAATCAAAGGCTATATTGTCTTGAATAAAAGCGCTGTATCGAGTGTAGGAAAATTGGTCGGCTGTTTTATATCGTTTAGACATTAAGAGTAGGCTATCGCTATATGGTTGCGAAAATCCAGCACTATCTCTTCGTTCCCATTCATTGAGTTTGTCATTAATATCTATAATTTCTGCATTGGCACCCCATTGCAAAAAATGTTTGTCGGCATCGTAGTAGCCTTTATGTCCTATGTTGGCTACATTCACATTCAAATAGTTTCTTGCATAGTTATGTACAACTCCAGTGCCTAAGGCGTATTTAATATCGCCAAAATTATCTTTTCCTAAGTCGGTTTCTAATTCGCCCAAAAGATATTCGCCAAGTATATCATAGGTTTCGGCTTCGCGTGTTTGAAATCCACTGGCAATAAATTTTAATGATGTTTTTTCGCTAGGCCGATGCGTAAGCGATAGCCCTCCATATCGTGAATCAAATTTATCAGTTTCTGCGCCATCAAAAAACATTCTGAGTTGAAAGGCTTTATTAATCAAACCAAAACTTTGAGTAGAATTTTCGGGTTCAAAATCAAAACGATTTCTGGCGTAGTTGGCAAATAAATCCATTTGCCAGTTTTCGTTGAATTGATAATTGACAAAGGCTTGTAAGTCTGTAAAGGAGGGATTGTATAAACCTTTAGTTTGTTGTGCTTGCAACAAATACTGATTTGATTTTTGGCGAACCCCCACCATATAACTCAATCGGTTTTTGATACCGATGCCTTCCAAGTGTGCTCCTAAACCCAATAAACTCAACGATACACTTCCTGCAAATTCTTTAGGTCTTTTATACGTAATGTCTAATACACTACTCATTTTGTCGCCATATTTTGCCTGAAACCCACCTGTAGAAAAATTTACACTGCCTACCAAATCGGGGTTGATAATACTGAGTCCTTCTTGCTGGCCACTACGTGCCAAAAAAGGTCTATAGACTTCAAAGTCACTGATGTAGACTAAATTCTCATCAAAATTTCCTCCTCGAACATTGTATTGCGAAGTCAGTTCATTGCTATTATTTAAAAAGATTTTTAAGAGACCTTCAATGCCTCCGGTTACAGATGGTAATTCGTAATAATTTTTTGCATTCAGTGTTACATTTCCAGCTTCCGTACGTTTTCGTTGATCTGTTTTTGTTACACCTTTAAGGTTCACACCCGAAAGTTTTAATTGAATACTAATATTGCTTACTTCATTATTGGTAAATCGTTTGGTAATGGTTTTTTTTTCATAACCAAGATTCGCAAAAACAATTTGTAAAGACTTGTTGGCTGGTAGTTTTAATGAAAATTCTCCTTTATTGTTTGTATAAGTACCTATGCTTAGCCCTTTTACATAAATAGAGGCCGACTCTAAGGGGTCGTTATTCTGGTCTGTTACTATACCCATTAATGTTGCTGTGTTTTGAGCATGTGCTACAAAATAGCTGAAGGTATAAATAATAAAAAATGAAAAAAGTTTTTTCATGCAATGTGAAAACGAAAATAATATATAAATATTACTTTGGGCTATTTTTTGTAATTTCTTACAAAAACTAAAAAGAAGCTGGGTTTAGCTTCTTGAAGCTACCAGATGAATGATTGTGTAATTTGCTTGCTTGTAGCTCAAGCTCATTGCTTTTTATATCAAAAATAAAAACTTCTTTATTTTTTGGAATCGAAAAAATAAGTTGTTGATCTACGATTTCGACTTCACCACGTAGTTTTTCAAGCACATTGTTTTCGTTTAAGGTTATAGAAGCTTCTCTATTTTCGTTGAGTCTAAAAATACATTTTTTAGTTTGGTCATGATAAGAAATGCGACCGGCATACATACCGCTTATTCGTTGATAATCCTGTAAGGAAGCACTTGGAGTGCTTTCTTCGGTTTCAATCGGGCTTGTGCTATCGTTTGCTTTGGTTCGTGCACATGAATAGATATATGGCACAATTAAAAAAAGCAGTAGGAGCTTTATTAGATTTTTTTGAGACATGTTTAAGTAGGTTAATCAAATATACTGCCAAAAGACTATCTCAAACTTAAAAAAAATGGCTATTCACAAAACATTATATAATAGTGCTTTTTATTTTAATTCTACTATAGTTTCCTCATTTGATTTAACTCTAAAGGGAACTTCTTTAATGCCAGCTTCAGGTGTTTTGGGGTTTATAGGCACTAAGGCTTTGTATTGGCCAGGCTGTAGGGTTAATTTTTGTTTTTCGAGATTGCCATCTACTTGCATTACATAAAATGTTACAAACATATCGCCTAATACGCTTTGTAGTTGTATTCTGCCAAGGTTGTTTGTATTGCTAATTTGCAAACTTCCTGGTTCGGCTATGGTAAGTACATAGGTAGCTCCAAACGTTAAATCAACACTGTATTTAATAGCAGGCATTGTGTTTATTTCTACATAGTAAGTACCAGGATCGTAATATAATTTATCGCTACACTTTTGAAGTATAGTAGCTCCTGCCGCAAACCTACGATTCACGATAGCATTGTATTCCACTACTGGGCGGGTAATGTTGCCCAAATATTGAAATTCTAAAGTGCCATCAGTCACTTTGATATATACTTTGTTTATCTTGTTGGGAAGTAATTGTACTTGATTCGCAAACAAATTGGTGGAGCCAGACACAACTAAATCATAAATTCCTTCTTGTACTTTTTGGGGTTTGGGTTCTGTGCCCTGCACTTCTCTTTTAAACGAATGAACAAATTTGTGTGTTTTAGGGTCATTCATTATAATTTCTGGTTTGTATTTTTCATATACTTTACCATTGGGTCCTTTGAAATAAACTTGAAGTTGGGTTTCTGTACTATTTTGAGTTTGTATAGTATAGTCCAAATTTATTTCCTGTGGTTTTGTTTTTTCTATTTTTCTTTTTAAAGGAGTATCTTTTTTAGCGATAATTTCTTCAACTATGTTTAATTTAAATACTGCTTTTTTATAAATATTATTATATGGAGATTTGCTGGGTATAGCATAGGCATAAGAATAGCGTAGAGGGAATTTTATATTTTTTAATGCTATGGGTTTAAAAGAGGGTTCTTCTTGTATCTGCAATGTAAATTTTGCTTTAGAAGGTGTTTTGATGGTTTTTGCTTTTACGGTAGCAGCTTGCATGGGAGTGAGGAGTAAAGGCATTTTTTTATTGTTTAAAGAGCGAATAAAAAAAGTATCTCTATCTGGAGCAAGTTGTAAAGCAAAGGTTGCTTTTTTTACTGAAATTTTTGTTTTAGGTATTGAGCTTAGTTTGCTTCGTTTTACTTGGGCGTTTAAATAATTACCAAAAACCAATCTATTGAGTTCTGTTTTTGCTCTTTCTATGGGTTTGGGCTCTTCGCTTATAGCCAATGAAAAACGTACATTTTTTTCGTTTTGTAGATGATGTTGATTGGCATTAATTTTTTCAACAAATTTTTTATTAATCAGATATTTTTTTAATTGCAACTGTGTTAATGCAAAGTTTGTTTTTTGAATTTTAGGAGTTTCTACAGGTGGTATAGGAGCGGGCTCCGATAAATTTCCAAAATCTATGCGCACATTGTTTTTGTTAGATAGTTTCACATAGTTGGCATTTATTTTTTCATTTTTTTGTACTAATGTTTGCGCATATTTTGAGTATAGACTTTGTATAGTAAATGTATTATTTTCTTTAGGCTTAGTACTTGATTTGGGTGTATCGATACTAGGTTTTGTTTCTTTGATAGGCTCTACCTGCGAATACGTAGTAGTAAGATTAAGTTGTTTGGGTTTGTCTATTACAGGTCTGTGGGCATCTACTATAAGTTTTATAGCCTCTTTGATTTCGGCAGCAGTACTTACATTGATATAATTTCCAAAACATTCATAATATGTTTTGAGGTTTTCATTTTTATCTAAACCAATGATATAGGGTTTTACTTTTATTTTTTTTTGTAAAAATTTTTGAAAAGTGCCACATACATCGCCTTGGCAGCTTTCGCCGCCATCGCTTATAAGTATTATACTATAGTCATATAAATTTTCTTTGCTCAATTCGTTTTCAGATGCCTGCAAAAGGCTGTATGCTATAGGCGAGTAGCCACGGGGTATAATATGTCGTAATCGAGTTTTTATTTGAGAAACATTCTGTATATTAAACGGTATTTCTAACCTGGTATCGGTACAGTTTTTTTCTTGTGCATTGTGCTCAGTGCCATAGGCTCTCACTGCAAATTCAACCTCATTGTTGAGTGTATAAATGCTATCTACTATTTGTAGCAATATCGTAGAAGCAACTTCAAATCGAGCTTTGTTTTCGTTCCAATTGTTTGACATGCTCGATGAAGCATCTAACAAAAAAAGGATTCTTGTTTTTTTGGCTTTAGATTGTGAATAAGTATGAAATGTATTGCAAAGTAGTAGAGCAATAAAACTTAAAAAGATATATGTTTTATTCAATATCACTAAAAATCTCCTAAGGTTTCTGGCAATTGAGCAAGAGCGCGAGCAAGTTGTTCATCGTTGGGAGCTATGCCGTGCCATTCGTGTGTATGTTCCATAAAATCTACGCCTTTTCCCATAACGGTTTTCATTAAAATACAAATGGGTTTACCTTGTCCCAATAAGGTTTTAGCATTCGTTAGTGTGTCCACTATTTCTTGCATATCATGTCCATTCATAGAAATAACATGCCAACCAAAGGCTTCAAATTTTGCTTGAAGACTTTCTAAATTTAAAACTTGTTTGGTAGATCCATCTATTTGTTGCCCATTTACATCTATAGTGGCAATAAGGTTGTCTACTTTATTGTGGGCAGCAAATAAGATTGCTTCCCAATTTTGTCCTTCTTGCAATTCGCCATCGCCATGTAATGAAAAAACGGTTTGTTTATCTTGATTTAATTTTTTTGTAAGAGCAGCTCCTATAGCCACGCTCATGCCTTGTCCCAAAGAGCCTGAGGCTATTCTAACACCTGGAAGGTGCTCGTGTGTGGCTGGATGCCCTTGTAAGCGCGAGTTTAGTTTTCTAAACGTATTTAATTCGGCTATAGGAAAATAGCCTGAACGAGAAAGCACACTATAAAACAAAGGAGAAATATGACCATTGGATAGAAAGAAGACATCTTCATTTTTTCCATCCATAGAAAAATCGGAATCGTGTTTCATGATATGAAAATAAAGGGCAACCAAAAAATCTGTACATCCTAAGGACCCTCCAGGATGGCCGCTTTGTACAGCGTGTACCATTCTAACTATATCTCTTCGTACTTGATTGGCTATATTGACTAAATTTTCCATGTAAATATTATATATATGTTGATAACAGCAAAGGTAATTCGTTTGAAAGGAATTTGGGAACAAAAAATATATACATTTGGCTTCATATCTGTACTATATTAAACTAAAATATACCAAAGTTCCCGATTAATTGGTAAGCAGCTTTACAATCGGCATTTGCCACAGTATGATTTGGTCAGCTACATAAATCATTTTGGTCTTAACATGAGAAATATCGGTATAAACCACGCTGAAAATTGCGCTGAAACCAATTTAAGATTGGTATAACTATGGTTGAATCTGTTTATAAAATAAAAAAGAGGCTATAAAAGCCCCTTTTTCAATCTTCATTTTCTCAACAAAAACAAAACAAACAGCGTTTATTCAATGGTCATTTTTTGAATAGATGTTTTACCATCACATTCTAATTTGACAAAATAGATACCTTTCGTTAATCGGCTCACATCGACTTTGGTAGCCGTGTTTCCAGAAATATTTTTTTGAAATACTATGTTTCCTAATAAATCTAAGAACTGAACTTTTGTATTTCCAATATGATTTGTTTGTATTGACACTTCGTGGTGTGCAGGATTAGGATATAAGATAAAAGATAGTGCATTGATATCTTGAACACCAACACCTGATTTAGAAATTTCCAAAATTTGAATATCATCTATAGCTGCTTCAACCAATGCACCTCCAGAGCCTTGCGAGCTATCGGTAGCTACAAACATTAATCGAACTTTATTGCCTTTGGTATAATCTGGCATGATGATATTTCTATGCCACCCAACTTCGGCTTGCGACGTTTTGATTTGTTGTGTCCATGATGTGCCATTATTGTATGTTATATACACGCGCCAATAGTCTTTAGCCGGATTGCTGCCTTGTGCATTTGAATACCAACGCCAATAACTCAAAATAGCATTGTTGTATGTAGAAAGATCAAATTCTTCAGTAATTAAGGTGGTACGACCATTATCTACATCGGCACTACCTACACTACTATTTACACTAGAAGCATTTGCAGTAACTGCGCATTTGCCCGATCCTGTAGTGTGGTCTTTGCCTGTTTGCACGGTATCGCCCTGTGTCGTTTTGGACGCTAATGGGATGTCTACAATCCACTTGCCTGCGGTGGCATTATCGTTGGATGCATTGCCTATAGTCCAGTTTGCATTGAGCGTATTTTCAAAATTTTCGGTATAAACCACATCATAGCCCACTACTAAATGATAGGGTATATTTCGATTGTATAAATAGGTGCTAAAGAGTGCATTATAAGGAGATGTAGAATTTTGGTTATTATTGATATTGTCATAAATAGCAAAATAGTATTCATAAACTTGTGCAGTACTAGGTGTTGCAAAGTTTCCTGTATAAGTTGATCCTGTTGGAGTTAAGGGTAATGAATCTAAAATTGTAGTGCCTTTTTTTCTATAAAACATTTTTAAATCGCCAACAAATGCTGGGAAATCTGCAATAACATTGGCAACTACAGAGTGTGTAATACCTTTTCCAACTTGAGCTGTTGGTTCATGTAAAACTTCAGTATTGTTTAATATAGTAATTCCATGACGAGCAAATGCTTTGGTAATGGCTATTATATTTGGTGTTCCATTATTAATATTGTTATCTGTATCATCATAGGTCAAAGCATCTATTAAGATATCAAAATACACTTGGCCTTCGTTTCCATCGGGACCCGTAGCTAATCCATATTGAGATTCTGTAAATAAATCAGACATTTGATCTACAGCTTGATCCAAAGGCATGGTTGCAGACAAATTAACAGCATAATCCCACCAAGCACCCGCAATGATTTCGCCATCGGCATGTACTTCGCCTACTAAATGCTGAGGATATACTTTGGGTGAGCCATCGTATCTACGTATATAGCTATTTGCAGCTCCAATTTGATATCCTGGTCCTATGATTCCATTTTTTATGATACTCATAGCCCATACATCAGAATATCCTTCGCCCATGGCACCATTATCAAAGCTGCCACCTTGGTCGTTATAAAATTCGTAGTTGATACCATGACCATATTCATGATACATGACATCGCTTATTTGCGAAAAAGCATTGCAGCCATTGCTTGTAGTATAAAAATTAATGGAAGTGCCATTGTAAAAAGCATTACAATTTCCATCAGTTCTGTCCACTCTAGCAGTCAACGGATTATCCATGGCAGTCAAAGAAGGAAATTTAGTTTTCATGAAATCATGAATTTCGTTGGCATGATAATAGCATGTAAAATGTCTTATAGTTGCTGTTGTTGTATTTGGTGTTAAGGTTTGAGAAGCATTGTTTGTAACGCCAGTAAGGCTAAAGGTGGGTGAAGTGGTGCCGCTTTGACCAGTTACAATTTTTATGTATTTGCCACTCAATGTTACAGTAGCATTGATAGGGCCTGCACTAGGTTCTACCACATTGCCTAATAAATCGGTATAGTAGTTTGTGCCATTGATATTGATTAATAAATTTTTGAGTGGGAGCGCCGAAACATTTCCATATAAATTGGTTTCATAGGCATCTGCATTGACATTGAATCCAATATGCACTACTTTGTTTTGTCTATAAAGCACCGTTCCATCTATAGCATCTACATAGGTAAGATAGTTACCTGGTGTTACATCGTCATCTTGCGTGTGTACATTGATTTCATACACTGGATGATAGATGTATTCATTTTCGCCAGGAATAGGAAACCATTTTAATTCGGATTTTATTTCAGTATTCAATACTTGCGTTACTACTGCATTTTCAGCTATCGATTTGGCCTGTGCAGGATTGATGGCTACAGTAGTGTTAGGAATATTTTTGTGTGCATCTATTCCAAAAAGTACTATGCGCAAATCCTGAGTAAATCGAACTGTAACACGAGACCACAAAACGTCCATATTTTGATGTCTTTGTTTAAAATCTACATGTATATATTTTCCATCGTTATAATTTCGAGTTACGATAAGCTCGTTGATAGGGATTTGAAATCCATTCAATTCTTGTTGTAAAAAAGCCTTGGCTTTTGCTATAGGATCGTTGCCACCTTGTGCAAAAGGTATAGCAGCACCCACTGCACGATGTGGCATGCCAGTATAGCGATTCATACGGACACCCCAGTTAGGGTATTTTTGTTGAAAATCGGTCCATGATGTTTGTGTATAAAGATGTTTTAAGCTTCGTCCATTCAGAGCATCTTTACTATCATGGTATGGAGTAATATTTTTATTTTTTTCTTCATAATGCCAATCTTGAGCAAAAGTTGCAAAACCTAAAGTAAATAAAGAACAAAAAATCAGAATTCTTTTCATTAAAGTATATTTAAGCAATAAAAATACAAAACTTATTTTTAACTTAGGGTATAATTGTATCTATTCCCTATTAATTTAGAATTACATAGCGATAAAGTATAGAAATGTTGTGGTAGAAGCTATTTACAAATGGGAATGTAAAAACGTTAAACCGATGTACAAACCATTTGCTTTTCATCTTTAATTAAAAACAAACACATTATGATAAAATAGATATGATTTTTTTATACATGCTAAAATAAATGTTGTGTGCATGTAGGCTTAAATAGGCTATTGATTTTAAGCAGAAGGAGGCGTTAATATTTATAAAAAAATGAATGAATAAAAAAGACTACTCACAAATTAAAAGTACTTTTGTAGAATGGCTAAAAACACTAAAATAGAATGTTCTTTTTGCTTAAAAGACAATACTGAAGTGCTGATGATGGTAAGCGGAGCAAATGCCAATATATGTAATGAATGTATTGAAAATGCTACTCAAATCATAGAACAAGAATTATTTGCCGATACACCTTCTGCAAGTAAAAAAAATAATAATATAAAAGGAAAACAAAAGATAGATTATAAACCCAAAGACATTACGCAATATTTAGATCAATATGTTATAGGGCAAGATGAAGCTAAAAAAGTTTTAAGCGTAGCCATATATAATCACTACAAAAGATTAAATCAAGATAAAAGCGATGAGGTAGAAATAGAGAAATCAAATATTATTATGGTGGGCGAAACTGGTTCTGGTAAAACCTTGCTTGCTAAAACAATTGCCAAAATGCTAAAAGTGCCTTTTGCAATTGCCGATGCTACAGTTTTTACAGAAGCCGGATATGTAGGTGAGGACGTGGAAAGTATTTTGTCGCGATTGCTACAGGCTGCAGATTACAACGTAGAGCAGGCCGAAAAAGGAATAGTCTTTATAGATGAGATTGATAAAATAGGTAGAAAATCAGACAATCCCTCCATTACACGTGATGTTAGTGGTGAGGGTGTACAGCAGGGTTTGCTAAAATTGCTTGAGGGTTCGGAAGTATTGGTACCACCTCAAGGTGGAAGAAAACACCCTGAGCAAAAAATGATAAAAATAAATACTCAAAATATACTTTTTATTTGTGGTGGTGCGTTTGAAGGTGTAGATAAAATGATAGCACGTAGAATACAAACATCTGCAATAGGATTTAGAAATGATGTGTCGCAACAAAATTTAGAAAAAAATGATTTAATACAATATGTCAACGCTCAAGATTTGAGACAATATGGATTAATTCCCGAACTATTGGGCCGATTACCAGTAGTTACCTATTTGCGCTCTTTGGATAAAGATGCACTACGAAAAATTTTAACTGAACCTAAAAACGCACTGATAAAACAATATCAAAAATTGTTTGAATATGAAGATGTTCAATTGGAAATCACAGACGAAGCATTGGATTTTATTGTAAGCAAAGCTGTTGAATATAAATTGGGTGGAAGAGGTTTGAGAACAATATGCGAACTCATTATGATGGATGCCATGTATGAAGTGCCAAGCCAAAAACCCAAAGACAAAAAATTTATTATAGACATAGACTATGTTAATAAACATATTGAAAAAGCAAAATTAGTTTCTTTGAAAGTAGCCTAATTATCGTCTTTATTTTCTACATTTGAATGAAGTACTATGCATTCACGCCCTTTATTACAGTAGAAAATTTGTCGGTTTCTTTTGTTACAGATATAGGCAAGACACAAGCTTCGCAAGATGTGTCCTTTACTATAGAACAAGGTAAAACTCTGGCTCTGGTTGGAGAAAGTGGTTCAGGAAAATCGGTATCTGCTATGAGTATGATGCAGCTATTGGCATCTCCACCTGCTCATTATGAACAGGGCAAAATACTTTTTCATATAGAAAATAAAACCCTTGATATATTATCATTAACTACATCTGAGTTGAATGCTATACGTGGAAAACACATGGGCTTTATATTTCAAGAGCCAATGACTTCTTTAAATCCATTGATGCAAGTAGGAAAACAAATCAAAGAAGTTTTACAAACCCATACCACTTGTACGGAAAAACAAATAGAAGAAAAAACCATTGATCTTTTGCAAGATGTACAATTGCCAAATCCTCATAATATTATGTATCGCTATCCGCATGAGCTATCGGGTGGGCAAAAACAACGTATTATGATAGCCATTGCTATTGCTTGTAACCCGGCTTTGCTAATTGCAGACGAGCCTACTACAGCCCTCGATGTGCATGTGCAAAAATCTATTCTTTTACTATTGCGATCTTTGCAAAAAAAATATGGAATGTCCATATTGTTTATAACCCACGACTTAAATTTAGTACGAGATTTTGCAGACGATACCCTGGTGCTATTTAAAAGCCAAGTAGTAGAATATGCTAAAACTGATATTTTATTTGCTTCGCCTCAAGAAAAATATACACAAGGTCTTATAGCATGCAGACCTTCTATGGACAAGAGGTATAAGTTTTTGCCTACTGTGGAAGATTATTTGGAAGACAATATGAATAGTACTGTAACTATCTCGTCAGAAGATTTTGAAAAAATAAATCATAATCAATTAGCATCAGGAGCTATTCTTGATATAGAGGATGTAAACATTTGGTACCCCACACAAATTTCTTTTTTTGGAAAAAAAACGGCATGGTATAAGGCTGTCAATGGTGTAAATATACAAATTCATAAAGGAGAAACCTTGGGGCTTGTGGGCGAAAGTGGCTGCGGTAAAACGACTTTGGGCAAAGCAATAGTAAAGCTAACAGATATTACATCTGGTGATATTTTATATAAAAAGCAAAGTATTAAAACATTAAAGAGAGACGCACTAAGAGAATATAGAAAAGAAGTGCAAATGATATTTCAAGATCCCTATTCAAGTCTTAACCCATCTATATTGATTGGCAAGGCAATAGAAGAACCCATGCATGTATATGGACTCAATCAAAGCAAAGAAAGAAAGGAAAAAACAGAAGAGCTGTTGCAAAAGGTAGGTTTATTGCCCATACATTATAATCGATATCCGCATGAATTTTCAGGAGGACAAAGACAGCGGATTTGTATAGCAAGAGCCTTGGCCTTACAACCCAGTTTTATACTTTGCGATGAGAGTGTAAGTGCGTTGGATGTGAGTGTGCAAGCACAGGTACTCAATTTGTTGACAACTTTAAAAGATGAATATTCATTGTCGTATTTGTTTATATCGCATGATATGAGTGTTGTGAAACACATCAGCAATAGAGTAGCTGTGATGAAAAAAGGAAAAATAGTAGAACTCAATGATGCGGATAATTTATATCAAAATCCACAACACGACTATACCAAAAAACTGTTGGATGCTATTAAACTATAAATTGTCTAAAATAAAACGAGTCATTTTTCGGTAAAGGTGCAATCTGGTAACACCTCCACTTATACCGTGATTCTTGTTGGGATAAATTTCAGAATCAAAATCTTTATTGGCACTAATAAGTGCCTTTTGCATTTCTACAGCATTTTGAAAATGAACATTATCATCTGCGGTGCCATGTATCAATAAGTATTTACCTTCTAATAGATTAACCATATTGACAGGAGAATTGTCGTCATAGCCTTTTGCGTTTTCTTGCGGAGTACGCATATATCTTTCTGTATAAATATTGTCATAGTATCTCCAATTGGTTACGGGTGCCACTGCAATAGCCATTTTAAATATGTCATGACCTTTCAAAAGACATATACTGCTCATATATCCACCATAGCTCCAGCCCCATATGCCTATTCGATTTGGGTCTATAAAGCTTTGCTTTGCAAAATATTTTGCTACAGCTATTTGATCATCACTTTCATATTTGCCAAGTTGGAGATAAGTCTTTTTCTTAAATTCTTCTCCTCTAAAACCAGTGCCTGTGCCATCTACACACACTATAATATAGCCTTTTTGTGCCAACATTTGATACCACCAAAAGTCTCTATTCCCAAATTGATTTTTAACTTGTTGAGAACCAGGTCCACTATACTGAAACATCAACAAAGGATACTTTTTCTTGGCATCAAAATGACTTGGTTTTATTATCCACCCATTCAGTTGTACACCTTCTGCATTCGGTACTTCAATTAAGTCATAACTACCTAAATCAAAGTTTGACATTTTGTTTTTTAAGCTGCTATTATCTTTAAGGATAGTACTATTTCCATTTCTCGAAATTAGTGAATAAACAGGCACTTCATGGATAGATGAAAACTTGTCGAGGTAATAATTAAAGTTTTCGCTAAACGTAATTTCGTGCCAGCCAGCCTTGGGAGTTAGACAAGTTTCGGTATTAGTATTCAAATTTAGTTTATATAGTTGTCGTTCTAATGGTGAGCGTTTAGTAGAGGAGTAAAATAAATCGCCCTCTTGTTCATCTATACCATAAAGTTCTGTGATTTCCCAAGAGCCTTTAGTAAGCTGAGTAGATTGATTCGATTCTATATCATGTTTATATATATGGTTGAATCCATTTTTTTCAGATGTATATACAAATGCATTTTGTTTTTTATAAAAATAAACTTGGTCAGTAATGTCAATATAATATTTATTTTTTTCTTCATAAATGCTATGAGTATGTCCATTTTTTTCGTTTACTTCAAGAAAAGTTAATTCATTTTGTAAACGGTTCATTTTATAAATGATTAGTGCATTGTTGTACGGATTTACTTTTATACGTGGTATGTAGATGTCTGTTTCTTGTCCAATGTCGCAGTTTATAGTTTTATCTTTATTTAGGTTATAAATATGAATAGAAAGGATAGCATTTTTTTCGCCAGCCTTAGGATATTTATACTTATAAGATGTAGGGTAGAGTGAATCATACACAGCAAATTCAAATTGAGGTACTTGAGTTTGGTCAAAACGATAGTAGGCTATATAGTCGCCTTTGTATCCCATGTGTAGGCTTTCGTAAACGAAAGTAATCTTTCTTCATATACCCAATCGCAATTTCCATTTATGATATTAAATTGGCCATCATCTGTAATAGCAAAGCTTTCTGCATTGAGGAGATTATAAACATATATATTATTGTTTAGTACATAGGCAACTTTATCACTTTGGGGCGAAAAACTGGGATGCAGAACTCGTTCTGAATTGAGCAATTGAAGTTGTTTAGATTGTAAATCATAGATATAAACCTTATATGCGGTAGAATGTCTGTAGATATGATCAGGCTCTGTAAATAATAATACTTTGCTTTCATCATCATTAAACTGATAGTCTAAAATGGTTAGTTTATTTCCGTCAAAACGTATGGCGCTTAAATCAATTAATTCTTGAGATTCTTGAGGGTTTGCAAAAGGATGTTTTGTAATTTTTGAATCATTCATTTCGGTATAATGCAAACCGTCTTTCATGGAGCGAAACCCTGATACAAAATCTTGTCTAAAGGTATTGTTTTTCCATATGTCTTCTAATACAATTTCTTTTTTGGTTTGAGCCTGTAGGCTTGTAGAAAGAAAAAGAAGGAGAATAAATAAATGCTTATGCATATTAAAAGTGTTTTTTCAAAGATACCTTATGCCGACTAAAAGGGCTTACTTTTTAAAAAAATATCGTAAAAAAATTAGTGTAATTAACAACTTGCAAATTATGTTTGCTAACAATTGTATGATAAAGATTTATAAATTTGGAGGTGCATCAATAGAATCAAGTGAAAGAGTTGTTCAAGTTGCTAAAATTATTGAACAAGCTTTGGATCAAAAACTTTGCGTGGTTATTTCGGCTTTAGGAAAAACGACGAATGCATTAGAAGAAATTGTATTTAGTTACATCGAAAATAAATTGGATGTAGCTAAAGAAAAAACATTGATCTTAAAAGAAAAACATAATCAATACGCATCGTCTTTGGTTTCAAAAGAAATTTCTATGATACAAGAGTTTATAGAAGATGTGTTTTCGACCATATACACCATTATAGAGGAGCCAAAAGAAAAAGAAGCGGCCTACTATTACGATCAAATTGTAAGTCTCGGCGAAATTCTTTCTACAAGAATTATAGCTCAACATTTAACAGAAAATGAGATACCTAATGTATGGGTAGATATTAGAGAAATTTTAAAAACGGATAATACGTATAAAGATGGTGTAATTTTTTGGGAGGAGTCTTTAGTAAATGCCCTTAAAGAAATAAAACCATTGCTCGATAAAAAGCATGTGGTCATTACACAAGGTTTTATAGGTAGCACTTTTGACATGCAAAATGTAACACTTGGCAGAGAGGGTAGTGACTATACGGGGGCAGTATTGGCCAATTTGCTCGATGCAAAGAGTTTAACTATTTGGAAAGATGTACCGTCCTTATTAAGTGCAGATCCTAAAATATTTCCCAACCCAACACCCATTGAAGAAATTACGTATCATGAAGTAATAGAGATGGCCTACTATGGTGCTCAAGTAATACATCCCAAAACGATCAAACCATTACAGAATAAAAGTATTCCTCTGTATGTAAAATGCTTTTTGGATGAGAAATTGCCTGGTACTAAAATTTATAATACGCCCCAAAAAATTAGCTATCCTCCATTGATGGTATTGAAAACTAAACAAGTGTTATTGGAAGTTACCACGAAAGATTACTCATTTATAACAGAAAAAAATTTAAGTAGCATTTATGCTTATTTTTATGAAAGTAAACTAAAAATAAATTTAATTCAAAATGCCGCTATTAGTTTTGTAGCTTGTGTAGATACACATGAAGAAAAATTGCAGCACCTTATGAAATTATTGCAGACTGAATATGAAATTAAGCGGCATGACGATTTGTTCTTATTTACAGTAAGACATTATACACAACATGCACTAAAAGAAGAATTGAAAAACAGAAAAGTACTTCTAACTCAAAAAACACCTGAGACTATACAGTTGGTCGTACAATAGTACCATTGAGACTTAAAAATAGGCATGTAAAACCAACACACTAAGCATTTTAAACGTCTATTTCTTTGTATATTTACTTTTCATTTTTAAAATCTAAGTACATTGAAAAAGAACGGTCTTATCATTTTATTTCTTTTAATAGTTCAGCAATCTTATTCTCAATTTCAGGGTTCAGTATATGTGCCCAACAATGGAGCTGTAGAAGCCAATGCTCAAAATATGTTAGCACCATGGATAGGTGGTATCAATTCAATACAAATAACAAAAGGTGATTTGAATAATGATGGTAAAGAAGACCTTGTATTGTTTGATCATCACAACTTAGTGTTGCATACACTCATCAACGAAGGTGGCGTTGGAACTATACAATACAAAAATGAACCAAAGTATAAGAAGAATTTTCCTTACGTTCGCGACTATGTTATACTCAAAGATTATAACTGTGATAATATCCCCGATTTATTTCATCATGGAAATTTAGGTATGGATGTTTATAAAGGTTTTTATGACAACAATGAATTGAAATTTACATTCTATAAAAATCTAACCTTTCCAGCAACCAATGGTCCTATTCCTGTATATGTGCAACCATCGGATATACCCACAATAGCTGATATGGACAATGACGGAGATTTAGACGCTTTAGGATTTAATGTACCAGGAAACATTTTAATCTATTATAAAAATATGCAGGTGGAAATGGGTTTGCCATGTGATAGTATTGTTATGAAATTAGGTTCTAATTGTTGGGGTCATTTTTTCCAAAATTTTAATCGAGAGGTATCGTTGGGTTATTCTTGCTTTACACCTTTAGCGCCTCCTTCTTACAATGCCGAAAAAAAATATAGACATACGGGTAATTGTCATACTCACTTTGATATAGATGGCGATGGCGATATGGATATGGTAGATGGTAATGTTTCATTTACAGATCTGCAAGTACTTTATAATAATGGACAAGATTCTATAATTGCTCAAGATACCTTATTTCAAACAGGGGGGCATGTTTTGCATATGCCTTCTTGGTTAGCACCTTTTCATGTAGATATAGATAATGATGGAGACGGAGATCTATTGGTAACATCGCACAATGAAAATCTTTCTTCTGCAGATTATAATGTGATTAATTATTATAAAAATATAGGGAGTAATTCTGCACCAAACTTTGTATATCAAAACGATAGTTTGTTGATCAATGAAGTGATAGATTTAGGCTCCTATAGTTATCCTACTTTTTTTGATTACAATAAAGATGGAAAAAAAGATTTGTTTGTGGGTTCTGAAGGACGATTAAATAATCAAACAGGCACAAGAGTTTGTAAAGTAGCCTATTACTTAAATACCTCTACACCCGGAAATATTTCGTTTCAACTCATAACCGATGATTTTTTACAATTGAGTCAAATCCCACATCAAGGCATATTCCCTAACTTTGGAGATATAACGGGCGATGGTATAGATGATTTTATATTTGGAGGTATACAAGGAGGCATTACAGTTTATAAAAATGCAGCTAGTAGTAACCTTGTTACACCCAATTTTTTATTTTATATAGATAGCTTGGCAGGCATAGCAGTAGATGCATATAGTGCACCTTTTTTAGCCGACGTAACTGAGGATGGAAAAACAGATTTGCTGATAGGCTCTCAATCTGGAAAAATATCATTGTTTGTTGATACAAGCACTACATCAATAAAAAAATTAGCAATAGCTACAAATTCATATGGCAATATCAAAGTTGGAAACCCTTCGGAGATATATGGACATGCGGTGCCATATATAGCTAAAGTAGACAACTTACAAATAGACTATTTATGTTTAGGCAATATAGATGGAATTATAGAGCGCTATGATAGTTTTAAGAATAGCTTTAATACATTCTATAAAATGGATTCCATGTATTCGTCTATAAAAGCAACTACACGTTCGGCCCCAGCTATAGCGGATATAGATGGCGATGGGAGATATGATATGGTAGTTGGAAACAAATTAGGCGGTTTGTTATTATACAGACAAGATAAACTCGTTGTTGGACTTTCAGAAGTTAATCAAGTAGAAGAATCATTTAAAGTATTCCCAAATCCAACCAAACAAGATTTGTATATACAATTTGAACCTACTATGGCAGCACAAGAGGTTACTGTTAAACTATTGGAATTAAATGGAAGAGTAGTGAGTCAGCAAAAAATTAATACTGAAAATGTTTCTCCAATACAAGTTTCGCATTTAAGTCAAGGCATGTATCTTTTGCAGGTTGAATTGCAAAATAAAAAGGTCTTAAAAAAGATTATGAAGCTTTAAAAAAATGCTGTTATTTTGTCGTTATACTATAGGAATACAATTAAACTTTACGAAAAAGTAAAGGGTCTTACTTTCGTAAATAATTAAAATTTAAAAAAATGAAAAAGCTATTATTACTCCTTGCCATTTTTATACTTTCAATTCCTGCATTTGCGGGATGGGGTAGAAGTTATCTCATGATTCGAGAAGAACGAGGACAATCTATTTCCGTTGTTATAGATGGACGACATTTTCCTAAAACAGGAAAGATATTAACCATAGGTGATTTGCCTACAGGCACGCACACTATCAAAGTGTATCGTAATGCAAAAACTCGTCACTATGGCTATAAAGATTATGGTGATCCTCGCATGCAAGGTACGCTGATATATAGAGGTAGAATTTTTTTGAAGTCAGGTAGAATATACTATGCTACTGTTTCGAGAGGTTATATAGATTTAGAAGAAGATTTTTTGGATGACAGAGGTAGAAGAAACAATCAAAGTACTTATAATAACTGGGACGCTTGGGATAATGTACATAACCAATGGAAGCGCCCTAACTCTTGGAAAAACAAATACCAAGAAGAAGAAGTGGATGATAGAGATTATAACAATTTTAATCAAGACTACAACCACGACAATGATTGGGGCCACTATCAAAATGGCATGAGCCAGTCCAGATTTAATCAATTGATTCAAGAAGTAAAAAATGCTTCTTTTGAAAAGTCGAAAGTGAGTATAGCAGAAACAGCTTTGAGTAGTAACTCTATTTCTGTATCACAACTATTGGGAATTTTAAATGAATTTAGTTTTGAATCGTCTAAGTTAGAATTTGCTAAAAAAGCCTATAATAGTGTGTCAGATAAACAAAATCTATTTCAAGTCAATAGTGCGTTTATGTTTGATAGTAGCAAAGAAGATTGGAATAAGTTTTTAAGATCTCAAGATAGATAGTTTTTCAAGTAGTTTAAACCCCAATATTGCAAGTAGTATAGCTTCTATTAGTCCTATCTTTTTCAAAACTTGGGTTCTATAAAATAATAAAGAGAGCGAGCCACCGATGGTGGCTCGCTCTCTTTATTTAAAGTGTTTTAATATTATGCCTATGTGATGTATAATCCCGATAAATTGAGAAATATCTATCCTATCGGCATAAACCACTGTATGATTTGGTCTACGACACAAATCACATTGGTATTATTTAGGCTACAGCCTTGTTTACTAATTGAGCAGCTTCGCTAAGTAGGATAGCACTTTGTACTTCTAAGCCCGAATCTTCAATTAATTTTTTAGCTTCTTCAGCATTGGTGCCTTGTAATCGTACTATAACTGGAACTTTTATTTCACCTATTGCCTTGTATGCATCCACTACGCCTTGTGCTACACGATCACAACGAACGATACCTCCAAAAATATTAATCAATATTGCTTTTACATTGGGATCTTTTAATATAATTCTAAAACCTGCTTCTACAGTTTGTGCATTAGCACCACCTCCTACATCTAAGAAGTTGGCAGGTTCTCCACCACTTAGTTTTATCATGTCCATAGTAGCCATAGCAAGTCCAGCACCATTTACCATACAGCCTACATTGCCATCCAGTTTTACATAGTTCAAATTACTTTCACTCGCTTCTACCTCTGTTGGGTCTTCTTCGGATTTGTCTCGAAGAGTTTCTAAGTCCTTATGACGAATAAGTGCATTGTCTTCCAAATTCATTTTGCAATCCACTGCTATTATTTTATTATCGCTGGTTTTAAAAAGTGGATTAATTTCAAGCATATCACAATCCAAAGATGTAAAAGCATGATATAAATTGCTAACAAATTTGGTACAGTTTTTAAAAGCATCACCGCTTAAACCTAAATTAAATGCAATTTTTCGTGCTTGAAATCCTTGCAAAGGCATACGAGGATTTATCCATTCTTTATATATTTTTTCGGGTGTATTGTGAGCTACATCTTCAATATTGACACCACCTTCTGTGCTGTACATAAATACATATTGCTTTTTAGTACGATCCAAAAGGATGGATAAATAAAATTCTTGTGTAGGGTTAGGACCTTCATAATAAGCATCTTCAGCTACAAATAATTTAGAAACCACTTTTCCACTGGCTCCTGTTTGAAGCGTTACTAAGGTGTTGCCAAGCATATTTTTTGCTATTTCTTCTGCTTGTTCTACGCTTTTAGCCACTTGTACTCCATGTTGTTCTGGCACTTCAATAAACGTCCCTTTGCCTCTACCTCCAGCATGTATTTGAGCTTTTATCACAACAAATTTTGAATTTGTTTGTTCACTAATTTGCTTATATGCATTCACTACTTCTTCTACTGTAGTACATGCTATACCACTCTGTACGGGTACATCATATTTTTTTAATAAATCTTTTGCTTGGTATTCATGTAAATTCATGCTAATTTTTTTTAGAGTGCAAATTTATGTTTTCAATAACGAAAAAAGGGCAAAATTGAATTCTTTTCTTTCCACTTCTGTTTACAAATGAGCTATAAATGCTTATTTTTCATTCAATGTACACATTGTAAGGTATTACCAATACTTAAAAAATGTAGGGAAAGGACAGTAGAACATTATTCAAAAAATTGACTAATCTCATCCAGTTTTTTTCTATGAATATCGGGAACATAGGTTTCATCTGCAGCATAGCCGATAGGCATTAGCAAATAGGCTCTTTCATTGGAAGGGCGGTTCAAAATTTTTTCTAAAAAATTCATTGGGCTTGGTGTGTGTGTTAGTGTGCATAAGCCTGCTTGGTGTATAGCACTGATAAGGAAGCCAACTGCTATACCTACCGATTCATTCACATAATAATTATTGTGCTTTTCGTTTTGATTATCAAACTCATATATTTTTTTAAACACAACAAGAAGCCAAGGTGCTTTTTCTAAAAAATCTTTATTAAAATCTGTACCCAAGGGTCCTAAATCTTCTTTCCAACGTTCACTCATTCTTGAAGAATAGTTTTTGCGTTCTTCTTCTTCGGCTGCTTTTCGTATGGCCGATTTTAATTCTTTGTTGCTAATTGCACAAAAAGTCCAGGGTTGTTTATGTGCGCCAGAAGGTGCCGTAGAAGCAGTTTGAATAATATAACTAATCGTATTTTTTGAAACGGGTTTTGTAGAAAATTGTCTTATTGACCGTCTCTGATTCATATGGTCAAAAAATGTTTTGCTTTTTGATTCTACTAAAACTTCGTCTTGTTGTTGGACATCATACATTAGGTGCCTAAAACCGTTTATAATTTTGTATCGTTTTTCTTTACTCATTCACTTATGTTTTGTTGCGCTTCATTAAGGAATGCATCTAATGGAAATAGAGCCTTGAATACTTTTGTGCTATGCTGAATGAATTGTTTGTCTAAAACTTCAGCATCTTTTATATTGTGCATAGCCAAAAAACTTTTATGTTTTAATAATTCTATTTCAGGATGGTCTTTAGGATATTCTTTGGGTGCTTTTACCAACTTTTCGCCTTGTATAGCTCCGAAGTATGTTTTGAAATTTTTATTTTCAATAATCTGTTTAAACTTTTTGGTATTGTAATCAATCTCTTGTCGAATAGCTTTGAGCCATGGCGTAGCTGGCAGGTATGCACCACCAGCCAAAAAGGATTTGCCTGGTTCCAAATGGATGTAATAACCTGCTTTGGAATGTATATCTGATTTGCTCAAGGCCGAAGTAATATGGGCACCAAAGTTTGTTTTATAAGGAGATTTGTCTTTTGAAAAACGGATATCTCTATTGATTCTGAAAACGCATTTTTTTGCTTCATGATGCGCAATACTGGGATCAAATGCACTAATTTTTTTTATTAAATCATCAACAAAAAGAATAAAATTTTCTTTTGCGTGGTCATATTCTTTTTTATGATCCAAAAACCATTCACGCTGATTATTATTTTTTAGATTTTTGAGAAAATGTAAGGTGCTTTTTTCTATTAGTGCCATAATTTATATTTAGGAAAATAAAAGTAAAGCAATTGAATAAGTAAACAAAAAAAGCTGCTATGAAATATAACAGCTTTTAATGTGGGAAAAATTAAATACAACTAGTGTTTTTCTTTTTTAGAAAATTTATAACCTAATGAAATTTGTACAGATGGTACTTTGAATAATACATTCGATATTTCTCTTGCAGAGTTTGTTTTTGTATTATCCCAAAGTGTTTGGCTAAGTCTAAAATCTACATGTAAATTATCATTAAAATGATAGGCAGTTCCTAATATGTAGCCAAGTCCAAAACGTGCATTAAAGTCGCTCGAAATATATTGCTGACCAGCATAGTTGATGTAATTAAACGGTACACTATTGCTCAAGGTATCAGTTTTTTCAATGATATGTGTACGCAAGCTTTGTTTAGTGTTTAATCTAAATAGATAAGCAATATTTACACCACCATAGGCAGATATTTTATTCCAATGGCCTTCTAAAATTATTGGTAGTTCTAAGCTTGTCAGGTTTTTAAAGTTGTAAATTCTATTATTTGAATCTACTTGATACGTATGTATAGTTTGGTTTTGTGTAGCCAAGGTGTTTGGATCAGAGCTTACATTATTAAGTTGTTTTGTGATATTATTTACCGAATAGCCACTATTGTTTTTATAAAAAAAGTTTAATTCGTTAAGCAAGGTAAAGGTATTACTTAAAGGAATTCTGTTGGTTATGCCAGCTTGAAATCCACCAAAGCTATGTTTTCCAAATGAGGCATTAATACCTACTTTGACACCCGGGTTTAAAGGTATATACATGTGAGCAACACTAGTAGCTGCTATACCTAAGGCAGCAATGGATTTTTCTAAAAGAGAATTGTGCTTTGTTTCTTTTTTATTTTTTTCTTCAGAAATACTGTTGTTTGAAGTAGTATTAGAAGGTTCAATAGGTGCTTCAAAATGATTTGCTTTTAAATCGATTGTTTTTAATACATCCATTTTTTCTTGTTCATTCAATGCTACATATCTTGGATTTTCAACAGCATCTCTTTCTTGAATAGTTTCTACTACATGAATATCTTTTTTGGTAGTTTCATAGTTGACAGATTGAACATTACCTAAGCGATCATATACTATTTCTTCTTTAATAAATGTTTGATTAAATGTGTCGTTTTTAGTTGTTGTAATAGTAGTAACACTGTTTTCCTGATTATTCAACACTGGTGAAGGCAAGGATTTCTTTATAGATTCTTTAGAAGTGTTATTAGAAACGGCTGTATGATTAGGTTCTATTTTATTTTCACTTATTTCGCTGTTTTTTACATTTTCAAAAAGTTTATTCTCATTATTGGTTTTTGCTTTTTTGGGAGAGCCAACAGAAGTAAATGCTTCATCATTTTGATAGGCTGCCTTGCTTGTATAATTTCTTGTTGCTTTTTTAGTCTGTGCAGACTTCTTAGCTGTTGCTAGTTCATTTTGATCATTTATTATATTAATGGAAGGATTGTAATTTTCTTTATCCAAACTGGATTGAACAGAAGCAGTATTATTTGCAATTTGATTTTCGCTACTTGCAATTTTATTACTAATAGGATTGGATAAAGCCAATTGGGGTTTGTCAACTAGTGCATGCTTTTGCTCTTTTTGATTAAAATTGTATATGATAGCAGTAGAGCTAACCGTAGTAAGCAAGCCTAAGAAAAGCCAAAATGGCAAAAAACGACGTTTGCTTTTGTTGTCAGCATACGGATTTTTTCCATCGAGCATGCGCTCCATATTGGCCCAAGCACTCAAGTTGAGCTGCTCTTTGCCTTTTTGGAGTCCATCTTTGAACAATTGGTCAATATGAATTTTGTCGTTCATGATAATTAATATTTTTAACTAGTTCGTTCTATTTTTTGTTTTAGTATTTTTCTGGCTTCAAACATGTGCCATTTGCTTGTGCCTTCGCTAATATTGAGTTCTTGCCCTATTTCTTTGTGAGAAAAACCATCTATAGCATACATATTGAAGACAGTTTGGGTAGTATCGGGTAGCTCTTGTACAAGTTTCATTAATTCTTCATATCTAAGATTAGAGGCTATATCGTTGTTTACAACTTCATCTCGTTCTACAAAAACTACTTTTTCATTATATTTCATATGTTGACGTACATAATCAAATATGGAGTGATAAATAATGCGTCTTACCCAACCTTCAAAGGAGCCTTGAAAGCGAAAAGAGTCAATTTTCTGAAATACTTTCAAAAACCCGTTATTCAATATTTCTTCTGCCAAATGGTATTGATAAATATTGGTATATCTTTTTACCATACTCATCATTTTGGGGTAATACATTTTGTAAATCTTTTCCTGACTAGCACGATTTCCCTGAATGCATCCTTCTATCAGATCATTCATTTCGGTATTATCGTGGGTTTCTATATAGCTCAAAGCCGTACTCAATTTATGACAGTCTATTATAGTTAAAGACTGTATATGAAGCAAAAAGGTTGGTCATTTATTAGTTAAATATACAAAAAAAGAGGCTGCCAAAGGCAGCCTCTTTTTTTGTATAAAATTTTTATTAAATAGAGGACTATTTAATCATTAGTTTGTTTGAAACTTTTTGACCATTAGCTTCGATAGTATAAATATATATACCACTTGACAAATCAGATACATTGATAGAAGCATGTTGGTTTGTATTGGCTGCTACATTAGACAATGATAATTGTTTAACAATTTGTCCTAATGAGTTAGATATTGAGATATTCGCTGTTTTAGAGAAATCTTTTACTGAGAACGAGAATTTAACTTCATCAGAAACTGGGTTAGGGTATACATTTACATCATTAATATTTGTAAAATCTTCAGTATTTACAGACCAACATGTAGGACAGCTTAATTTCCAGAACCACCAATGATGCTCGTAGCTATAGCTTGCACTAGTATAGGCATATGATGGAGGATATTCACCACCCCAACCTGAAGTGTCTTGTTGCATAAGGCTTGAAGCATTATAGTATCCTTTTCTATATTCTTGAAAAGAAGCTGCATTTTCTTCAAATGACACAAATCTAAAATTGTTAAAGTTAGGAGTTGTAGCACCTGAAACTCTAACGGTATCTAAAAATGGAGTCCATGTGTCACCACTTTTAAAAGTAACAGTCATAGCTGAAAGTTCACCAGCAGGAACAACTACATTAGGAGCTAAACTGAATAAATTAAATCCGTTTGATAATGTATCAATTTCAGTAGCTGTAGTTAAAGGTATTTTTTTAGACCAAACACCAGATCCATTAGCTATATACGTGTTGATATTTAAATCAGCAGTTCCAAAGCGTACAGTGTCACCATAGTTTGTAATAGTAGTAGGGCTTGCAAAATAATAGAATTTTACATTTGAGCTTGTGCCACCAGGACCGTGAGCTATTGAAACTATTAAAGTGTCAACCACGTTTGGTTTATTTGGATTTCTTGAATATACACCAGCTATTTGAACAGAATCTATCGTATATCCACTTGATTTTTGGATATTTGCCAAACCATTGTAGTCAGCAGAGTTAAAAATTGGGTCAGATGGATCCATAACTTGTTGTAAAGATTTTACCCATATGCCATCATAAATAGTATTAACGCCATCAGAAAAAGGAGCTAACATCGTTGAGTCAGTCCACATAAGGTTATAGTTATCATTGCTATAAATAGCATTTGTGCTTCCTTGGCTTACATTAACTGCTTCTACTATGTCATACCAACGAGATGCAGCTCTTGTTTTTGAAGTTTTTCTTTCAATCTTAGAAGGAGTCTTATTCACATCAGTTGATAGTTTGAGGTTATTAGTATTAACTGAGATTAAAGGCTTTTCTGCGTATTGTGAAAAAGCGCTAACACTGCAAATTGCTCCAATTGCAATAAGTAATAATTTTTTCATGTTTATAAATATTTATCTTTTAATTAATGTAAAAATAACCCTATTAAAAATATCAGCCAAAAAAAATTTTGCTAGCTGGCTATCTATCTTACTTTTGTCGCTCAAATAAAGATTTTAATAGATGAATTTCGATAATACCGAATTCGCATTTCAATATAAAAATAAAAAGGAACTTAAGCTAGCTCAATTCCTTTTTAAATGTATGTCTATACCGTGGTTTGCCAAGTTGGGAATTGCATCTACTCAAATGGCTTTTAAGCTGGGCTTGCCTATCAAAGGGATAGTAAAACAAACCTTGTATAAGCAATTTTGTGGAGGCGAAACATTAGAAGAGGCTCAGCACACAGCCGAGAAATTAAGCGCGCATCATGTATCTGTAATTTTAGATTATGGTGTAGAAGCTAAAGCTTCAGAAGAAGAATTTGAACATACAACGGAAGCTTTTTTAAACACCATACACTTTGCTGCAAGCAAAGATTATATCCCTTTTGTGAGTTTGAAAATAACGGGTTTTGCACGTTTTGCTTTGCTTGAAAAAATTCATGAACAAAAACCTTTGAATACTGAAGAAGAAAAAGAAGCATTGCGAGTACTAGCAAGAATAGATAAAATTTGTTTGTTGGCAAGCCAAAAAAATACGGCCATACTTATAGATGCAGAGGAAAGTTGGATACAACAAGCTGTAGATGATTTAGCAGATAATATGATGGAAAAATACAATAAAGAAAAAGCTGTTGTATATAATACATTTCAATTGTATCGGCATGATCGATTAGCTTTTATGCAAAAATCGCATCAAAAAGCATTGCAAGGAAAGTATATTTTAGGGTCCAAAATTGTACGAGGTGCCTATATGGAAAAAGAAAGAAATAGAGCAGCAGATTTGGGTTATGAGGATCCAATACAAGCAAGTAAGCAAGATACTGACAGAGATTTTAATGAAGCAGCTACGTATTGTATCAAACACATAGACACCATAGCATTATTTATAGGTACACATAATGAATGGAGTTGTCTAAAAATTGTAAATGATATTATTAAAAATGGTATTGCTAAAAATCATCACCATATTCATTTTTCACAATTATATGGCATGAGTGATAATATAACTTTTAATTTAGCCAAGGAGCATTTTAATGTTTCAAAATATTTGCCTTATGGCCCAGTAAAAGATGTAATTCCATACTTAATGCGAAGAGCACAAGAAAACACTTCAGTAGCAGGACAAACCAATAGAGAATTGAATCTAATCAATAAAGAAGTAGCACGAAGAAAACATGGCGATTCCTAACCGCAATACCATAGTAGCACTCTCAAGTGCTATAGGCGAGGGAGCCATAGCACTCATTCGACTCAGCGGTCCTCAGGCTATAGATATTATTGACCCCATTTTTATTGGAAAAAAATTAAGCACTGCTCAGTCACATACGCTACATTATGGAAAAATTATTTATCAAGATGAAATGATAGACGAGGTTGTTGTAGGTATTTATAAAGCACCTCATTCCTATACGGGCGAAACATGTGTAGAGATAACCTGTCATGCTTCATCTTTTATTATTCAAAAAATTTTAGACTTGTGTGTACAGCAAGGTGCTGTACTGGCCAAGCCAGGTGAATTTACTCAACGAGCTTTTATCAATGGAAAATTAGATTTGAGTCAAGCAGAAGCCGTGGTGGATATTATTGCAAGCGAAAATGAAAGTCAGCATCGTTTGGCTTTTCAGCAAATGCGTGGTGGTTATTCTACTATTATCAAAGAGCTTCGTCAAGAATTAATTGACTTTGCAGCCTTGCTTGAATTGGAATTAGACTTTAGCGAAGAAGATGTAGAATTTGCCAATCGTGAAAAGTTTTTAATGTTAATTCAAAAAACTTTAGATGTTATTTCGCGTTTAGTGGATTCTTTTCAGTTGGGAAATGTGATAAAAAAAGGCATACCGGTAGCCATTATAGGGAAGCCAAACGTAGGAAAATCTACCTTGTTAAATACCTTATTACACGAAGAAAAGGCCATCGTAAGCGATATACCTGGCACCACAAGAGATTTTATAGAAGATACCTTGAAAATAAATGGAATAATGTATCGTTTTATAGATACTGCGGGTTTGCGAGCTACAGAAGATCAAGTAGAACATCAGGGTATTGAACGTAGTTATGAAAAAATGAAACAAGCGTCGTTGGTTTTATATTTATGCGAAGCCAACCAAACTTTAGAAGATATTGTAGCACTTGTAAACCAATTAGAAATTCAAGCCAATCAACAACTCATAGTAGTACTTACCAAAGCTGATCAAATGCAAAATTTTTGTACGGCCTACGATGTAGAAGAGGCAGTATCCACCCTTACTAAAAAAACTTGCATAGCTATATCCGCAAAAGACCACAAGCATATTGATCAATTAATTAAATTGATAGAAAAAAAGATGGCTATGGAAAATCAACAGCATGAAATGATTGTATCAAACGCCCGCCATGTTGAAGCATTATCTTTAGCACAAAAAAGTTTGCATATAGTAAAAGAGGGTCTTCAGACCAATCAGAGTGGCGAATTTATAGCCATAGACTTGCGTGCAGCACTCCATGCACTAGGCAGCATCACAGGCGAAATTACAAACGAAGACGTATTAAGCTCCGTGTTTTCAAGGTTTTGTATCGGAAAGTAATTACCTTTCCTTTGTTTACTAAGTGCTTGTTTTTATTGGGTTTGTGGGCAAATATCTTTCTCTTTTTTGTTGCCCAACTCTACTTTTTTACTTATTTTTGTTGCCCAGTTGTTGCCCAAATTGCTATTTTGTTGCCAGCATATCAGTTTGATGGAAATAAGGCGAAATAATGCACCAAGTAGCACCATACAGCAACGAACTGCTACAAGTAGCAACAAATGAGTAGTACAATTAAACTTCCTAAATTCTGTAATCACTGTGGTAAAGCTTTCATAGCCCAAAAGACCACAACGCAGTTCTGTGGGCATCCCTGTGCAAGCAGGGCATACAAGCAACGCAAAAGAGAGGAAAAGGTAAGTGCAGAATTTAAGAATCAACAAAGCAAAATTGTTTCGGCTGCTCCGGCTGTTATCTCTGAAACCCTGCAAGCTCCACAGGCAGGAAATCAAACCAATCTAAGGGATAAAGAATTTTTAAGTATTGTAGAAGTGGCAGCCCTGTTAGGTGCAAGCAGATGGACCATTCAAAGAATGATAAAAAGTAAACGGCTACCAGTGGCAAAGCTGGGAAGCCGTACCATCATTAAAAGAACCGCAATAGATAATTTATTTAACTGATAATGAAATGAAAGTAACATTAAGGCAACGGCTCAAAGGCGAGAAAATCAGCCTTTATTTAGAATACTACTCCAATGGCAAACGCCAGTACGAGTATTTGAATTTATACTTAACTCCCGACCCTGAGAAGGGCAAACTGCCTAATGCAGTAAAAGAGGAAAATAAAAAGATTTTGGCTTTGGCTGAAACCATACGCAGCAAACGCCATTTAGAAATTCAAAACAGCACTTACGATTTCCACGATAAGGAGAAGCTGAAAACGTACTTCATAATGTATATGGAGGCATTAGCTGAAAAGAGGAAAGACAGCAAAGGGAATTATGGCAATTGGGATAGCACCATAAAGCACTTAAAAAAGTATTGTCCAAGAGATATTCAATTCAGCCAAATCAACAAAGCCTTTGTTGACGGCTTCAGAGAGTATTTGCAAAAGGAAGCCACATCAAAAACTAAAAAGCAAATTTCTACCAATACCAAATACAGTTACTTCAATAAGTTCAGGGCGGCACTCAAACAAGCAGTAAGGGATGGTATATTGAAAAGCAACCCTGCCGAGATGGTAGAAGGCTTGCCACAAGGCGAACCAGTAAGAGAGTTTTTAACCCTTGATGAGTTAAAGACATTGGCAAAAACAGAATGCAAGAATGAACTAATGAAAAGAGCCTTTCTTTTTAGTTGCCTCACTGGATTACGGTTTAGCGATATTCAAAAACTCAAATGGAGTGAATTACAGCACTCAACAGAGTTAGGCAACTACATTCGTTTTATACAGCAAAAAACAAAGGGTTCAGAAACTTTGCCGATTTCAGATGAAGCCTATAATCTTTTAGGGGAAAGAGGAAAGCCAACAGATCCGGTATTCCCTGATTTGATTTATTCCGATAGCCGTAATGCTGATTTATACAGGTGGATGATTAAGGCAGGTATTGAAAAGCACATAACCTTTCACTGTGCAAGGCACACATACGCCACATTGCAGCTTACTTTGGGTACAGATATTTTCACTGTATCAAAATTGCTTGGGCATAGGCATTTGAAAACAACACAGATTTATGCAAATGTGATTGACGAAAAGAAAACAGTTGCAGCCAATAAAATTAATATCGGTTTATAATGAACTCAAAAATTTTAAACGACATATATCACGGTCAGTTGAAACCCTGGCTTTTTAACCTTGAAGAAAGAGAGTTAAAGCAAACAATACGAGAAGTGAGCAAGATTCCTTTAACTACATTACAAGGTATTGATAACAGGCTTAAAATGCTATTACAGCCTTTTCCAACGCTGCTAAAAACAATACAACCGCTTTCAAGTAATTCCTTTCAACAGCTATCATTTTCTTGCCCTCTGCAAGAGCCTACCACAATTCAGCAGCATTTTTATAAAGCTGTTATTGATGCAGAAGTTTTAAGGTATTACAATACAACAATTAGCAATCCACTTATTAAAGACGAGACTTTAGACGTTCCATTTCAAATTGGTGACAAGAGTTTAAAGGGCATAGCCGTGTTGCTTAATTCAATTAATAATGAACTATCTGAAAAGGAATATCAAGCAGAGGATTTGACTTGCTTTAGCTTGGAATACCTAAAAAGTAGTTTGCTGATTTTGTACTTTTCTATTCAAGAAAACTTTAAGCCCTTTCTGCCTGATGTATATGAGACTGTAGAAGAATTTTATATGTACAGGATGGATAACGATTCAGAAATGGTAGAAATAAAGCAATTGACATTTGATAAGTATAACAAGCCTGTTCTTTCAGCATCAAAGGCAACAGAGCCACCTAAATTAACTTTTGGCTGGAAGAAAGGCGACACATCAAAACTGCAAGCATTGTTTGATGATTTATGTGTTGACTACAATTTTTTGAATGAGGAAGAAACATCAGTTGAAACACTGGTGGAGTTGCTTACAGAAAAGGAAATAGTGCCAGGCAAATTCAAGATTTATTTAGGATGCCAAACGACTGAGTTTGTTTTTATAATGGATAACTTGGGCAAGGCTTTTCAACGGCTATCGCCTACCAATATTGAAAAATCTATGAGCTTTTGGTCAAAAGGCAGGGCGAATAAAAAGCCAACGCTAATTAATGCAGAAAACTACTTTAAAACGAGAAGCAAAAACAAGATTAAGGATGAAACCAAAGAGGAAATTCTAACACTTATTCAAAAATATTTCCCATAAAAAGGTTCAGGTAAGGTTCAGGTTTATTCCAGTTACTGAACCTATGCAGCAACCTGAACCTTTTGCCCCTGCTGCATTGTAGAGTTTTGTTCCATCAATTTTTAAAAAATAAAAAGATGGCACAAGACAATTTAATCTTAGACAAGCTCACCGAGATTGCAAACAAACTGGATGAGCAAAATTTACTGCAAAAAACAGTATTGAATTTTAACGAGGCTTGCAAATACCTTGATGTAAGTCCTTCGCATTTGTACAAACTCACAAGTACAAAACACATTCCTCATTTCTGTCCGCAAGGAAAGAAACTCTATTTCAAGCGTTCCGAGTTAGACGACTGGTTGCAGCGTAACCGACAATCTTCAGCCGATGAGATTGATGCAATGGCAACCGAGTACATACTCAAAAACAAACGCAAATAGAGTTTTCTAACCGATAATAAAGAAACAGAAATGGCAAGTTGTACCATATTTAAAAACTTTACTATCCCAATAGAAAAGAAATCTCTATTGCTGATTGGTAAAGACATTATTTCCGATAAGTACAAAACGGAAGTAGAAGAAATCCGCAATCATATTGCACAAGTGAACAAAGCAGAAGCCGACAATAAAAAGAAGCAGCTTTTGGCTTTTACGCCTTCGGCTGTATTCTCCGAAAAAAGGCAAATGCAATATCTTGAAATGTACAGTGGCTTTGTGCATTTAGATTTTGACAAACTCACACCGGAGCAGCTACAAAGTGCCTTTGCAATCATTTGTCAAATACCATACACAGCACTTTGTTTTATTAGTCCAAGTGGCAATGGCTTAAAGGTTTTTGTTGAAGTCAATTCAGGCTTAGAAAGCCACGATACAGCCTATTTGCAGGTGCAAAAATACTATGAAGATGCCACAGGGCTAATGGCTGACCCAAGCTGCAAAGATGTTACAAGGCTTTGTTTTATGAGTCACGACCCCAACGCATACCGAACTATCCAAAACGAGAAATTCATTGTGGCTTTGCCCCAATTCATTCAAGAACAACAATCGCAAATGCCTACGGCTATTGCTCCAGTTGATCCAGTAGAGCAGGCAGAACCCGAAGACCTCAACATTACTTTTCTTTTCAATCAACAAATTCAATTCACAAATCAAAAAGCATCATACACCGATGGAAACAGGAACAATTATATTTATCTGCTTGCTTCTAATTGCAACAGAGTTGGTTTATCGCAGTCCGATACTGAAATACTATGTACACAGCATTTTGATTTACCTGAAAGAGAAATTAAGACTGCCGTGAATAGTGCCTATTTGCACCACAGCCAGGAACACAAAAAATTTGAACCAAAAGTAATTTTAAAAAATCAGGATGAAGCACAGCCCGAAGTGCAGATGCCTACTCTGCCTGATGAAATCTTTGATACTATTCCCGACTTCTTAAAGCACATTACGGAAGTTGCTACCAGTAAAGAAGAAAGGGATATTTTGTTATTAGGTTCATTAGTTACTCTAAGTGTAGCATTTCCTAAAGTTATAGGCAAGTATGGTGATAATCCAGTTAATGCAAATCTGTTTCTTTTTATTGCTGCAAAAGCATCAGCAGGGAAAGGCATTTTAATTCATTGCAGAAAATTGATTGAACCAATACACTTAGCTATTCGCCAACAGGCAAAACTGATGAAGCAGCAATACGAAGTGGATTTGCAGGAATACAATGCAAGTAAGGGCAAAGACAGTTCAGTTGAAAAGCCACAAACACCACCGCAAAAAATGTTATTCATACCTGCAAACAACAGTTCAACAGGCTTCTTTGAGTTGCTCAATGATAGCGATGGCAGAGGAATAATTTTTGAAACAGAAGCCGACACACTTTCAAAGTCGTTCAAGTCCGAACACGGCAATTTCAGTGATGGTTTGCGTAACGCTTTCCAACACGAACCACATTCATACTACCGCAGAACCGATAAAGAATTGGTTGAAATTGCAAGACCTTGTTTATCTGTTTTATTATCCGGCACACCAAAGCAGGTGCAAACACTTATACCAAGTGCTGAAAATGGTTTGTTCAGTCGCTTTATGTTCTATATGATGAATATGAATTTGGTTTGGAAAGATGTATTTGCTTCAAAGACTGAAAACGGTTTAGATGTGCATTTTCAAGCATTAGGTAATCAGTTTTACAGTTTGTATCAAACATTACAGGCAAATCCCGATGTGTATTTTTCACTAACTGCAAGCCAGCAGCAACAATTCAACCAATACTTTGAAAAAATCCAAACACTTTACTACACCATACAGGAAGAAGAAATCATAAGCACTGTAAGACGTTTGGGCTTAACTGCCTACCGTTTGATGATGATTTTTTCCGCCTTGCGTATTATGGAAGATGGAGAAATAACACAGCAGCTTGTTTGCAGCGATACCGATTTTGAAAACACCTTGCAAATGATAACTGTATTGGTAAAGCATAGCAATTACGTTTACACTCAAATTGCACAAGAGAAATACACACCCAAGCCCAAGAACAAAAAGGAGTTGTTTTTAGAAAATCTCCCTGCACAGTTCAACAGGCAAGGCTATTTGGCAGTAGCCATCAGTTTAGGCATCACCGATAAGTCAGCACAACGCTACATCAAAGAGTTTAAAGATGCTGGCATCATCCATTACGATGGGCACGACAACTATACCAACCCCAAATAAAGCGAAGCGTATTCACGAATACCATTGAAAAAACTAACATTCAATGAGTAATGCCCAAAATCCTCAATAACCCATTTTTGAGGATTTAAGGATATGAGGAAGCACCTTGTTTGCTGTCCTCAAATCCCCATTTCCCCACTTTCCTAATTTTCCCCACATTCTCTAAATCCTTGCTTTTATTTTCTTATATTTGCCAAATTCTGTCAAGACAATAAATTTATAATGGCAACGCAATTTGGTGAACGAATCAGGGAGCTAAGAACAAAGCAGGGTTTACTCCTCAGGCAGCTTGCTTCTAAGTTAGATGTGGACACTTCTATCATTAGCAAAGTTGAACGTGGCGACCGTCAGTTAAAGAAGGACCAAATCCCTCTTTTAGCTGAAATTCTACAAGCTGATGTTGTAGAGTTGGAAACCTTATGGCTTGCCGACCAAATTTATGAAGTGATTAAAGATGAAAAGCTGGCTAATGAAGCTATGCAAGTGGCAGAAAAGAATATCAACCTTAAAAAACGCAAGAAATAATTTATGCCGATAGAACAAGGACAAATAGTTAAAAACCTTATCCCTACTGAACCTGTAACGGTGAATCAAATTCAGCCGTTGGGTTCAATGGTGTCTATAAAATTTACTGGTGTAAATACCAATAAAGCCAATAGCAAAGTAATTTCAAAACAAGAATTTGAAGCACTTGAAGTGCTTACACAAGAAGGTACATTCAACTTCAAAGGCGACCCCAAAAGGTTTGCATTATTTGCCGAAGCTGAAAGGATAAATTCAGCCTATCAGTTTGACCCTTTATTTGCTGTAAACTGTAGCATTGTTGACCCATTGCCCCATCAGGTAGAAGCAGTGTATAAATTCCTTTTACCACTTCCTAAAATTCGTTTCTTACTTGCAGATGATACAGGGGCAGGTAAAACAATTATGGCTGGGCTTCTTGTTAAGGAATTAATGATGAGAGGGCTTGCTGAAAGAATTTTAATCATCACACCGGGTGGTCTTACCAAGCAATGGCAGGAAGATGAAATGGGAGTAAAATTCAATATCCCTTTCACTTTAGTAAACAGAGCTTTGTTTTCTTCCGACCCGAATGTATTTCATACAGCACAGCGTATTGTTACTTCAATAGATTTCATTTCACGAGAAGATGTATTGAATGTGGCAAGCAATTCTCATTGGGACTTGATAATATTTGATGAGTGCCATAAACTATCCGCCTACGATTACGGAACTAAACAATACTTATCACAACGCTATAAAGCAGCAGAAGTATTATCACAGCAATGCGAACATATTTTGTTGCTTACAGCAACACCACACAGGGGCAGAACAGATACATTCAAAAAGCTGTTGCAGCTTTTGGATGAAGATATTTTTGCTACTGATGAAATTGCCTCTACCCGAATAAAAGAGTTAGAACACAACGGCATCAATAAATTTTTCATTCGCAGGTTAAAAGAGGATATGAAAGATTGGCAAGGCAAACCCTTGTTTAAAGACCGATATACTAAAACAGTTGCCTACCAGCTTACACCCGAAGAAAAAGAGTTATACGATGCAGTAACAAAATATTTAACCAAGAAAAAGGAAGAAGCATCCGAAACAAAAAACATCCACGTTTCATTGGCATTAACCGTAATGCAACGCAGGTTGGTAAGTTCCATCTTTGCCATTAAAAACACGTTAGAACGCAGATGGAAGGCTTTACAGGGCATTGTAGATGAAGTAAACAAGAATCCAAACCTATGGAGTCAAAGGCACAAATTAGAGGGCTTTGATGTAGATAATATTGAAGAGTATGAAGAACTGGAAGACGATGAAAGAGAATCTTTAGAAAACATTTTATCCGACCCACGAAAATTCAAACTCTTTACCACTGCCAAAAGTTTACAGGAAATTCAGCAAGAGGCAGCCGATGTAAAGAAGTTGTTTGAAATGGCACAATCGCTTTACAACCGTAAGCAGGAAGAAAAGAAATTTCAGGAGTTACAAGAATTACTCAAATCAAATGGTGTATTAGAGAACGGTGAAAAGTTGGTAATCTTCACCGAACACAAAGACACTTTATTATACTTGGAAGAACGCCTCACCAAAAGTGGTGGTTACAAAGTAGCAACCATTCACGGTGGTAAATTGGTGGATGAACGCAGAGAAGCACAATGGGCATTTGCAAAACCTGATACACAAATTCTGATTGCTACCGATGCAGCAGGTGAAGGTATCAACTTGCAGTTTTGCCGTTTGCTTATCAACTGGGATATTCCTTGGAACCCTAACCGTTTAGAGCAGCGTATGGGTAGAATACACCGTTACGGACAAAAGCAAGATGTGTTGGTATTTAATATGGTGGCTAGCAATACTAAAGAAGGTAAAGTGTTAGAACGCTTATTGCTGAAGTTGGATATTATCCGTAATGGAATGGGTGATGACAGGGTTTATGATGTAATACAGGATGTATTAGAGGGAGTAGGATTAGATGACATTATCAATTCCGTTTTCAATGGTAAAGAAACCGAGTTAGATAAATTCTTATCGCAGGATGATGAAGTATTAAAACTCAAATTCACCGAAAAAATAAACGAGCAAAAAGACAAATTAGCCCACAGCACAGTTGATTATAAAGATGCCAGAACACTAAAAGAAAACTCAGACGAAAAGCGTTTACAGCCTATCTACATTCGTTTATTCTTTGAAAAAGCATTTCAAAATTTAGGTGGTGCTTTTACCGAGTTAAGGCAATCTATTTTCCGCATTGATAAAATGCCCGAACCAGTTATTGCCGAATTAAAAGACACTTACAAAATTTACTTTGATGCCATCAAATCCATTCAGTTCTGTTTTGACAAACAGATATTTTTAGATTATCAAAGTGTGGGCGACTTAGGCAAAGTGCATTACATCAATCCGGGTAATCCTGTGTTTGATAGTTTGGTAAAAGTAGTTCGCAACCAGTACCGTGAAGATATGCTTAAAGGCACAGTGCTTATTTCGCCTGATGATAAGGAAGACTACTTTGCCTTTTTTGTAAAGAGCCAAATTGTAGATAACCGACCAAGCAAAAAAGATGATAGCATAGCAGATGAAAGGTTGGTAATGGTTTATCAAACCAAAAACGGAGAATTTAAAATCACCTCACCTGCCAAGTTTATTGACTTGCATACGCCTACCGAATTTACAAAGCCAATTGAACCACCTGCGGTAGTTAATACCAGTGAGGTAATAGAATGGAGTTTTGAGCAAATTACTGCACAGCAGTTTGAAGATACCAAAGCCCACGTAAGTAAAGATGCTGCCGATAGAAAAGTGTATTTGGAATCTGCCTTTACGCAAGTAATAATGGATTTGCAAATACAGATACAAGAACTGCAAAGCAAAGTGTTGTTGGGCGATAGCCGTGTGCAGGAAAAAATAGTAAAAAAGCAGGAACGCATCAATGAGCTGATAAACAAAAAGCAAAGCCGTTTGGAGAGTTTAGAACTAATGAGCCAACTAAACCCCAAAGCACCCGAAGTTTTAGGCTGTGCTTATGTAGTGCCATTAACACAGGTAGAGTATGTAGGGCATTACGGTATGAGCCGAGATGATGAAGCCGAAGCCATAGCAATGCAAACCGCAATGGATTATGAAACCAGTGTAGGTTGGAAACCACAGGATGTAAGTGCCAATAATGAAGGCTACGATATACGAAGCATAAGCCCCGAAGAATTAAAACGCTACATTGAAGTAAAAGGCAGAAGTGCAGGTGATGGCAGCGTAATGCTGAGTGAAAATGAAATGAACCGTTTGGCACAATTAGGCGATGCAGCTTGGTTATACATTGTAATGAATTGCAAAACCAAGCCTGAACTGTACCGCATACAAAACCCTGCAAAGGCTTTAAAATTTGAATTGAAAACAAAAGGAGTGCAATACTTTTTGCCGATGGCAGAATGGAAACAAAAGATTAACGCATAATGGCACAAGCAAAAAAATTAATAGAAGTAGCAATGCCGATAAAAGAAATATCGGCTGAAAGCGTAAGGGATAAATCCATTAGAAGCGGTCATATCTCTACCTTGCATTTGTGGTGGGCAAGAAGACCCTTGCCTGTTTGCCGTGCTGTGGTATTTGCCAGCTTAGTGCCTGACCCATTAGATGAAAATTGTCCGCAACAATTTAAAGAAGCAGTTGAAATATTATTAGGCAGTGCTAAAAAACCTTTAAATGAAAGTGGCTTACCACCTGATGCTTACAAGCCTTATGAAGATATTCCTTATACTGCTGCAATTGATAAAATGACTGACAACAATCGTAATAGATTGATGATGTTTATTGGCAAATTCTCTAATGAATATGCAGTAAACGAGAGAGCAGGTAAGGCAACACCAACAGCAAAATTAATAAGTGATTTTAGCTTAATTAAGTGGGAGAATAAAGACAATGAGTTAATACTTTCAAAGGCAAGAAAGTTAATTTGGGTTGCTCACAATGCTAAGAGTGGTGCTCCAGTTTCTCAATTGTTAGCGGAGTACAATCAAAAATACGATGCTATAAAGGCTGCTGAACAAGCCTTATACAATTTGCCCGACAGGCACATAGAAACAAAGAAAAGTAAAGAACTTTCAGACAATCTTCAGAATGCAATTGATACTTTCTTAAACAATATGCCTAAAGTATTTGACCCCTTTGCTGGTGGTGGGGCAATACCTTTAGAAGCTGCAAGGTTGGGCTGCAAAAGTTTCGGGAATGATATAAATCCTGTTGCTCACATTATTCAAAAAGGAAGTTTAGAATTTCCTCAAAAGTTTGGCAAATCCATTACTTATAGTAAGGCTGAATTTATTAAACTCTATGGTGTTAAGGAATACGAAAAACTACCTAATGACAATAAACTCTTTAATAACGGCAAAGAAGGTTCAGTAACAATTTCTAATCGTTTAAAATTTGATGTAGAGTTCTTTGCAAAAAAATTATTAGCCGATACCGAAAAAGAAATTGGACACCTTTTCCCAGCTTTAAAAAACGGCTCTAAACCTATAGTTTATTATTGGGTTCGGGTTGGTAATTGTAGCAACCCTACTTGTAAAGCAGAAGTCCCTCTTTTACGACAATTTTATCTTTCAAAACGAAGAAGTGCATCAGCAAATGAGTATGTTTATTTTGACCCGATAATTGAAGGCAATAAGATTACTTTAGAAATAAAGAAAGGCACGACAGAGAGAGAACCATTTATTGAAAGAGCAAATTTAAAATGTCCTGTTTGTGGTAGCATTACAGAGGTAAAGAAACTCAAAAAACAGTTTGTAGATAAGACTACAAAGGAAATTCTTGCAGCGGTAATTGAGGAATCAAAAAATGGTAAAGTTTTCAGAAAGCCAAACACAGAGGAAATTGAAATTGTTAAGAATATTGGTAGGCTTGAAAGACCAAATGAATTAATGCCACAAAATGATTCACAGAATTTAAAAATACCTTTTTGGGGCTTCAAGAGCTTTGGTGAAATGTTTTCAGACCGTCAAATGGCGGTAATGCTTTCATTAGTTTCTAACCTTAACAATTTAGGTATAGAAAATAGTTTTGATGATGATTACGCAAAAGCAATTTCAACTTATTTGGCAATGCTAATTGATAGAGTTGCTATGAGATATACAACTTTCAATACTTGGCATATTCAGCAAGATACAGTTGAAAAAATAATGGGTAAACAAGCGATTCCTATGGTGTTTGATTATCCTGAAATGAATCCATTTACTCAATATACCAGTAGTGCAATAAATCAACTTGAACAGATCCTTGATTACATAAAAAATGAATCAACAAATTTTAATATTGCTATTTGTCAAAATGCTGCCAGTGGCGATAAGTCACAATTCAGTTCTAAGTTCCTAAATGCAGTTATTACTGACCCTCCCTATTATGATGCTATTGCTTATGCTGATTTATCTGACTTCTTTTATGTTTGGCTAAAACGTACTGTTGGTAGAAGGTTTGCTTTAAACTTCGCAACACCTAATACTCCAAAATCAGAAGAATGCACTGCTATAAAACATAATCATTCAGGTGACCGTGAAGTAGCCAAGCAACATTTTGAAGATAAACTTTTACAAATATTTGATGCAATAGAACATCAAACTACAGAAATAGTTAGTGTGATGTTTGCCCATCAAAGTACCGAAGCCTGGACAACACTGTGTAATTCTATTTTGGGTGCAAGAATGAATATTACAGGAAGTTGGGCAGTAGATACAGAAGTTACTGGTGGATTAAAAGAGGGCAAAGCTTATCTTTCATCTTCAGTGACCGTTTCTTGTTTGCCATCACAGAAAAACGGTTTAGGGGATTATAAGGAAGTGAAAAAAGCGATTGAAAAAACTGTTGCTAAAGAAGTTGAAGAACTATACAGTTTAGGTTTCAGAGGAGCAGATTTATTAACAGCTTGCTTTGGGCAAGCAGTAAGTGAGTTTGGCAAATATGAAAAAGTAGAAAAAGCAGATGGCAGCGAAGTAACCGTTGCCGAGTTATTAGAAATGGCAAGAGAAAGTGCATTTAATGCCTTGCTCAAAGGCTTTGATGGCGATGATTTTACCAAGTTCTATATAGGGTGGTTACAGCTATACGGCTTTGCCGAAAGTGAATTTGATGATGCTGCCAAATTTAGTCGTGTAGGGTTAAGCATCAATGTAGCAGAATTATTTACAGAGCATATTCTCATTAAAAACGGCAACAAGCAAACCTTAGGTGGCTTTGAGCAGCGTTTAAAAGAGAATAAAAACATAGGTGATAGAGCCAACAACTTTTTAATTGATTTGGTGCATAGGGCAATGGCTTTGTACAAAGGCACAAACCGTACTGCATTGCTTCAATACATTGGTAAAGTTGCAGCCCAGCCCGAAAGTAATTTTTGGAGGGTAATCACTTCGCTTTGCGAAGTATTGCCACAAGGCAGCGAAGACCACAAACAAGCCATTGGTTTGCTCACCAATAAAGACAGTTTGATACGGGAAAGCAAAACCGTTCAAACAGCAACAACAACACAAACAAACTTATTTGAATCATAACAACTAATCAATAGCAATATGCAAGCTTGGTTTAAAAATGTAAAGCCTCACAAAGACATTCAGGATGGACACTTGGATGAATCTATTTTTGCTGCTAACCTGGCAGAAGTAGCATCAGGCACAGGCAGAGAAATTTACACCAGTCCCGAAATGTTTTTTCAGAAAACCTACTTCACAGCAGGCTTAAAAAACATTGCCAAAAGAGTGGTGCAAGGGCTTAATGGTGGGCAAGATGCTGATAACCGTGTTATCAGTTTACAAACAGGTTTTGGTGGTGGTAAAACACACACACTTATATCTTTATTCCACTTAGCCAAGTGGGGTAAAAAAGCAACTAATAGTGAATACACGAAAGAGTTGTTGCAAACCACAGGTGAACCAAAATTTGATACAGCACATATTGCAGTTTTCACCAACACCACCAACGACCCGGCACAAGGCAGAAAAGTAGATGGCATAACTATTAAAACACTTTGGGGTGAGTTAGCTTATCAGTTGGGTGGTGCAGCAGCCTATGAATTGGTAAGGGTAAACGATGAAAAGCAAATTGCACCAAAAGGCTTATTCAAGAAAGTGTTGGAGCAATGCAAACCCTGTTTAATACTGATTGATGAGTTGGCAGACTATTGTGTAAGTGCATCAGCAGTTAAAGTAGAAGCAAGCAATCTTAGCGACCAAACAGTTAGTTTTATGCAGGAACTAACAGAGGCAGTTACAGGCACAGATAATTGTGTGCTGATTGCTACATTACCTGCCAGTGCTCAAGAGTTGGCAGCTTCGCCTATTTCATCACAAATTCTTACCGCATTAGAAAATCGCATCACAAGGGTTGGTGCAAATATGAAACCTGTAGAAGATGATGAGATTTTTGAAGTAGTACGCAGAAGATTATTTGAGGATTTAGGAAGTGCGGATGAAATAGAAAAAGTAATATCTGCCTACACGGTTTTATACCAATCCTTATTTTCTGAAATACCACCTTACGCAGTAAAATCGGAGTATAAGGAGAAACTTAAAAAGTCATATCCTTTCCACCCTGAGCTTATTGATATGTTCCGTTTGCGTTGGGCAAGCAATCCATTCTTTCAAAGAACAAGAGGAGTATTAAGAATTTTAGCAGCCATTGTTTCGGACCTTTGGAAACGCCAAAATTCATTAACAGGCAGCCAGTATTTAATACATACATCTGATGTGGTGTTAGCCAATGTAGAAGCACTCACAAGTCAAATTACTATTCTCAATGGAGCAAGCTGGGATTCTGTAATCAATGCAGATGTTTCAGGCACATCATCCAATGCTTTCCGTATTGATAACGATGTGAAAGAGTTGGGCAAGTACAATATTTCACAAGGTATTGCAGCAACTGTTTTGTTAGGCACATTTGGCAGCAAGGGGCAAAACAAAGGAGTAGGCATTGATGAAATAAAACTATGTATGGTAAAACCTGAAGGTTTCAACCATAACGACATCAATGGTGCAATAGACCGTATGGAAGGCAATGCACATTATTTATACTACAGCAGCACAGGACAAAAGCGTTTTTGGTTTGATACTACACCCAATGTAAACATCCTAATCAATCAGGCTAAAGGCGATATTAAAAACCCCGACATCACAGCAGAAATATTAAAACGAGTTACAGAAAAATCAAGAGGCATTCAATTGTTCAACACATTGGTAAATCCATCAGAAGATATACCGGAACAAATGAAACCTACCTTAATAATTTTAAGTCCTAAATACTTAGCCAATCCAAATGAAGTGAATGGTACTACCAAACCAATCATTGAAAAGTTGGCAACAAAAAAAGGTAACAGCGAAAGAGTTTACAGAAATACAATGTTGTTTTTGCTGTGTTCCGAAATGGGCATTGGCAAATTACAGGAAGATGTAAAAAACTATTTGGCTTGTCATAAAATCAGTTCAGAGTACAGCACACAACTGAATACAGAACAGAAAACCGACATCAGAAGAAGAATTGAAGAAGCCAGTAAGCAAACCGATATTTCTTTAGTTTCTGCATACTCATTAGTGGCTAAATATTCAGTAAAGAATGGCATTGAAACCATTGTATTAAAGCAGTTCAAAGACAGCTTTGAAACACAGATAAACAACAATGTAATAGCAGCCCTCAAAGAAGAAGAATGGTTGTTGGAATCAGTTGGGCTAAGTACGTTGAAGAATAATAATTTATTGCCAACACCCGAACAAGCCATTAAAGCAAAAGACATTTACGAAGCATTTCTTCGCTTTGATGATAAGCCAATGATTACAGGTGCAGAGGCAGTTTCAAAAAGCATTCAGAAATATTGCACAAATGGAGAGTATTGTATTGCTACTGGTGATGGTGTAAACTATACAAGATTTTTCTTTCAGGAATCAGTACCGTTTTTTGATGTGAATGATATTACCTATTGGTTAGTGGATAAAAGTTTAAAACCACAGCCACAGCAAACATCTACACCACCATCAAATGACAGCAATACTGTAGTTACACCTGTTTCACAAGTAAACGAACCGCCTGTAAATACAGGCAATGACAGCAAAGATGATACTGGAGCATCAAAGAAGTTTAAATCAATTACCATATCGGGCAATGTTCCTTTAGAACGCTATACCGAATTGTTCAACTACTTCATTACGCCTTTTGCAATGAATGGCAACAAGATTGAAATTGAGGTAAACTTTAAAATTAAATCCAACACAGGTAGCCCAATTGATGAAAGCAAACAGCAGTATAAGTCGGCAAAAGAAGCAGCGAAACAATTAGGGTTAAACTTTGAGGAAGAAATATAAAATCCAAAAAGAAAAGAATGCAGCAAACACTTCAATTAAATATTATCCCATTCAAATCTCCTGTAAAAGAAATTACATTGCCATTTTCAATTGGCAAGCAGCAGGGCTTTTATGGTTTGTATTTAGATGATGAAGTAAAGGAATTGGTAGGAGATAAAATGTCCAATCTGGAATACCTTGAAAACAAAAGGATTTACACAGACTTTGGCACTCCAAAAGAAAATTCATTTCTATTAACTATTGACATTGAAATGCATCCAAAGTTAGCACTGCATTACTTCAAACATTTAGTTTATACCTATTTCCGAAATGGTGTTGCACACATTATGCAACGCAATTTTACCGATGATATTGAAGTATGGTTTTTGAATACAGAAGAAAAAAGAAACGGCTACAATCTATATGACAAATTCACATTAAAAGTAAATCACTGCAATGTAACCGAAGGTTTTGAATTAGTTGTTTCCTATGATGGCACTTCAAGAGTTGGTAGTAAAAGTTTAAAAGAAATGCCAGGTTTTAATACGGCTAACCTGCATTTGGTAAACAGCAACGGTTTAGTGAGAGGATGGGAATATTTAGACCCAAAAGAAAAACTGCATTTAGATAAAATTTATCCAATCATAGGCAATAAATTGTACAATACATACAGTATTACTTATGAATTGCCGGATAACAAAAACCGTTACCCACGTTATTTTAAACCAATAAATGAGTTTTACGAAAAGTATCTTAACAACGATACTTTCAGGGCAATACTGCCTATTGATGAAAATGGTTATATAAAGAATTATACTGCAACGGTTGACAACCTTACATCTGTTTCAAATGAGTTACAATTTGGAACAAATACAGGCGATACACCAAAACTTCATTTAAAGGAATATGGTCCTTGCGAACCAGTGCCAGCACCAAATAATGTTGTATTCTTTTTTATTTATCACAAAGACAGCCAACCCGATTATGAGTTGGTAAAATCATATTTTGAAAACGGATTTAAAACACATCCTAATTTACAAGACTTTATTCATCAGCCATTCTTCATTGATGAAACACAGAACATTGTTTTTGATAGCTTACTGCATCCTGTAGAGGATATTTACAAAGTTCTAAAACTCCGTAAAAAAGAAGCTAACACTAAGTATTGTGCAATTTACATTTCACCTATTCCAAAGTATGATGCAGACAAAACCAAGAAAGGCATTTATTACCGAATGAAAGAAATGTTTTTGCACGAAGGCTATTACTCACAGGTAATCTACAAAAACAACATCAGAAAGTGGGATAAAGAAACACGGCAGTTGGTTCAAAACCAGTTTTTCTCTCTTTTCTTACCAAACATTCAGGCAGCCATATTAGCTAAATTGGGAGGCATTCCCTGGCGTTTAGTAAAAGATGTTGATGATGAATTAATAATTGGTGTAGGAGCTTTCTATTGCCGTACAAATAAGACTAAATTCATAGGTTCTGCTTTCTGTTTTGACAATACAGGCAGGTTTAAAAATTTTTCTTGTTTTGGGCAAAGAGAATTGTCAGCATTAGTTGGCTCAATTAGAGAAGCTGTAGAAACATTTCACAAAAGCAAACCAAAGGCATCAAGAATTGTCATACACTTTTACAAGGTTATCAGTCAGCGAGAGTTAAAGCCTATAATGGATATGCTTTACAATGGCTTAAATCTGCCAATTCCTATAATTGTTGTTACCATCAATAAAACAGTAAGCAAAGAATTATTGGCATTTGATACATCCAGTAAAGATAAATATATGCCTTACAGTGGCACTTATATTAGGATGGCAGAAAGGCAATATCTTTTATTCAACAACACCCGATACAAACCAAATAGTGCAGTAGCAGACAAGGAATATCACTTTCCAGTAAAAATTAAACTCACTTCTACTCACCTTGAGTTGTTAGAAGACAATGAACTTGTAAAGAAGCTAATTGACCAAGTGTACCAATTCAGCCGTATGTATTGGAAAAGCGTAAGCCAGCAAAATATACCAGTAACAATTGCTTACCCTGAAATGGTAGCAGAAATATTTTCACACTTCAAACAGCATTACATACCTGAGTTTGGCACAGACAATCTTTGGTTCTTGTAATTTTTAATCCCCGACAACTGCATAAAATGAATTTCAATAAAAAAACAATCTTAGGCTTATTTGACAGTTCACAAAAGTCATTCACCATACCAGTTTATCAAAGAGCATATTCTTGGGAAAGAGAGCAATGGAAAGCATTATTGGATGACCTTAAAGAACAAATACAAGGGAGTAACACGTACTTCTTTGGTAATATTCTTTTAGAGACAATAACCGAAGATGTTTCTTATGAAATAATTGATGGACAACAACGGCTTACAACACTAACCATATTTATCAGAGCATTGCTTACTGTTTTGGAAGAAAAGCAAAAGGAAGGAGCAACATTTGACTTTCAAATTGCCGATAAAGAAAGACTGTTTTTTAAAGATGGAGGTAATAAAAAGTTGAGACCAGTATCCTATGATACCGCTTGCTATGATGCTCTTATTATAGACGGCAAAGTATCGTTTGAAACAGCATCTACATCACAGAAAAAAATTAAGGATGCAAGGACTTTTTATATCAAGGAACTTCAAAAAGAACCAGTTGATATTTTATTGGCAATTTTAAAGAAGATTGAAGCAACTCAAATAACAACAATAGAATTACAAGGGAAAAAAGATGCTGCACTAATGTTTGAGTTGCAGAACAACAGGGGTAGAGACTTGACAAATATGGAAAGGCTGAAATCATACTTTATGTATCAAATGTATGTTTACAGTAAGCCCGAAGAAACAAATACTAACATTGAAGAAATATCAAACATTTTTAAACTCATTTATGGTTTTATAAACGACATAAAATCATTGAATGAAGACAGCATCTTAATTTACCACTGTAACGCATTTATCAAAGGCTACCCATACAGAACACTTGAAGATATTAAAGAAGTATTTAAGAAGTCCCGTGATAAAGTAAAATGGATTTTAGATTTTATACAGGAGTTGCATACTACCTTTTCAAATATGAAAAAGTTAGAATTGTGCAAAGACCCCTACTTACAAAAATTAAGACATCTGAACATACCTGCATTTGTCTATCCATTTTTCATTAAAGGCTATAAGCATTTTGGGGAAGATGAGGTGAAACTAAATAAGCTTTTCAAAATTATGGAAGTGCTTGTTTTCCGTTATTCCTTAATGAGCAGCAGGGCTGATATAATTGCACGTTTAAATGAAATCCTATTAGGCTTTAATGGGGTTTTAGACCAGTTGAGTTCATCACTGAAAAGGAAAATGAATGAAACTTGGTATTGGGGCGATGAAAGAACCAAAAAAGTGTTGGATGAATGGATGTATGAGAATAGTGTTTTAAATTACCTTTTGTGGGAGTATGAAGCAAGTATTCAGAAGAAAGGATATGTTGTTGGAGTAATGAAACTTACTAACGAGCAGATAGAACATATTTCACCCCAAGTACCACCCGATGGAGAAAAGATTGAATCAGGTTATGAAGTTGACGCAACAAACAATTACACCGAAGATTTTAAAAATGATTATCTGAACTGTCTGGGCAACTTAATGCTGATTTCAGGCTCACATAATGCTTCTATCGGAAATAAACCATTTACAAGCAAATTGGCATCATACAAAGCTAATCCCCTTTTAAATCAACAGGGAGAGATTAAAGCTTTTATTAGTGGTTCTGAATCAGCACCTATTTGGGATTCTGTTGCAATTCAAAAAAGACACGATGTAATTCACGATTTTGCCGTTAAGCGATGGACATTTGATATAGTTTAAAAGCAAGTCTTTCAAAATTGAACAACGGAAACTTTGATTTATTGCTGCTGTATAACAAGTTGAAAATCAGGAAACAATAATCTGATTTTCTCATAAGTGTGCTTTTTTTAAGTTTTGTTTATACATTTGCACTGTGGAACCAATTAGAAACATAGGAAAAGTAAATGCCCAATTGCTTGCAGATTACATTTTGCAGAAGTATGGTCCTATGTCTCATTTGAAGCTCCAAAAGCTACTTTACTACTGCGAAGGCTACCATTTAGCCTATTTTGACGAAAATCTAATACCGGAAGAATTTGAAGCTTGGGTACACGGTCCTGTTTGCAGAGAAGTTTATGATAACTTAAAAGGTAGTTCCGTACTGTACACTGATTTGGGTTTTACAGGTGAACATAATCCTGAAGCCGAATTAAATAATATTTTGAGTTCTGACCAATCACAATTACTCATTGACGTTCTTACCGAATTATCAACCTGGACAGGTTTAGAATTGGAAAATGCTACTCATAGCGAACTTCCTTGGCGTGAAGCAAGAAAAGGTTTGGGTCCTGCTGACAGATGTGAAAATAGAATTTCAAAGGAAACGATGAAATCATTTTACAAAGCAGACCTGAATGTCCAATAAATTTCACAAGAAACATCCCCAATCAATAATTTCTCAAAGTTTGCAAGCTAAAAAAAGCATTGCGAATACTCACTTTGGCAATTTTAAAGTATCATTTCAATATGTTGATACTTCACAGAAATTTGGTTCAGGCTTTAAAGACTGGCAAAATGTAGGGTTGCTTTCTAAAATGTTAGAAGTTTTTCAAGGTTATTGTTGCCGTCCTTTACTTGAACAAGTAGATGGTAGTAAATTCACTATCTACGGTGATTTTCCACCTAAAGACAAGACTTATTTTGAACATCCATCAACAGTTCCTGAAGATGCAAATTGGGCAAGAATACATATCACTGGAAGTGCAGTTGTAGCTGGGCATATTGTAACAGATACATTTTATGTTGTCTTTCTTGACAAAACGCATAAATTTTGGTTGACTAAACGGATTACTCAGAACTAAACCCCCGACCCACCGCACAGAAAAGACGGCTTAGTGCTTTGCCAACTCACAAGGCATACGCTTCAAAGCACTCTATGGTATTGCAGTCAGTTTTTAACTGTCATATTTTTTGTGGCTATGCTCCCCAAGCATTTGGCACATTGCCTGTTCCGCTTCGCTACACAGTCAAAGAGCCAAGCAAACCCACAGCATAGCAACAAAAAAACGCTTCGTTCCAACCACCACCACCACTTCGCTTATGCCAGTATAAAAACTGCCTGAAGCTACTTAAACATAATGTTGCCTTATGTGTTCGCTACGCACAGCCTTTTGCTATCGCTTATGCAAGCATCCAACCGCACAGGCTGTCACATAAGAACATTATGTTAAGTAGCCAATACCATAGCCATTTTGATAAAATGGAAGCCGTCTTTTCTGCCAACGCACAGCCCCCCAATGCCACACACCCCAACCACCCTTTTCAGCGGTGCAGAAAAAAATAAAGCATTGTTTGTTGATGGCTATGTGCAATAAAAGGTTCATTCATTACAGCTACATTACGTTTCAGGGTTTCGCTTCGCTACACCACCTTTCACTACATTTCGCTTCCATTCATTTCACCATTTATTTTGCACCACACAGCAAGAGTATTCCTTCATTCCATATTGCAAAGCCAATACATTGCTTTCCGTGTCTTGGCTTTTGCTTTGCCATCGCTGCATAGTTTTTTGTGTTGAAATAATTTACAAAAAACTCTCAACACAGTTTCGCAAAAGCTACAAGCCACTTCAAGCAGCACACCGCATTTTGCAACATTCCATTCAGTCATACACTTGCTTTTTCCCAACGCTGCCAACTGATGGTATGCTTTATTTTTTCTGCGACATATAGCCCCAATCCAACGCACCGATTGTCTTTGGTTTTTTCTTTTGATTGAATACAGAAGTAGCCGAAAATTCTTTTGAATGTTTTTCAGGAAAACGGAATAATCCGTTTTGAATAATGAGAAAAAAATAAAAATAAAAAGTGCAGCAAAGTTAGGTGGCTGGCACAAGCCCACGCTGATAAAAAAACCAAAAGACTACGGCATAATGAAAGGCAAATAGTCTGTTTATTTTTTATTGGTATTTGCCTTTCACCCTTCGGGTCTTATTCCGTTTCCTTTTGGTTTTTTTCCAACGCCACCTATGGGATTGCTTTCTTTTTTTTTCTGTTTTTTTTCTTTGTTAAAATATTATGTGCGAAGCGTAGCGAAGCACAGGCAAGGACAAAAGCAGATACAAATTTTAAAGCAAGTATTATGCACTGTCCAAAGGTTCAAACATTCAATCCCAAAAATCAATTAAGCAATTTTGATTTATTCGTTTTGTGCAAAGGTTTAAATAGTGGTAAACCACTTGAAGCACCTTGCCCCAACAGCTTTGTAATTCACTGCAAAAATTCAGATGAATTTGATTTTTATAAAACCCTTCTTTTCGGTTTATGGAAAGCAAAATTCTTTCATCAATTCCTTGTGGGTTCAGTCATTCCATTTTTACGCATTGATGATTTTAAAACAGCTTTAAAAGAGCAAGCGGAAGCAGTAAGTAAAAATCAATATGCCTTTGCTAAAGATGTGCATAAAGTAAAGCTGATTGAACGCAAGGAAAAGCAGATGAAAGAATATTTGCTACTCTTAGCCGATGTAAAAAGAGCAATGATTTATCGCCACTTTAAAAGGTAGCTGCAATGGCTGCCTTTAGCTGATGCACCGCTTTTGCTCATTCAAAAATTTATATGCAAAGATAGCAAGGCGGGCAACCGCACAGCCCCACAGTAAAAAAACCAAAAGACTACGGCATAAACACAGACCCACCGCACAAGGCTATCATTTATTCCGTTTCCTTTTGGTTTTTTAATCCGCCTTGCAGTGAGAAGCATATAAATTTTTTCATTATGCAAAAGCATCCACGTATTTCAGCAGGCAGCCAGTCAGGCATTTGTCCTTTCACTTCAGTTGCCCTTTCTCAGTTTGTGCCGGTTTCCCGTTTCGGTTATCAGCGTTATGTCCGCAGGGCTTCTTTCAATTGGTGTCCTTCGCCTGGCATCAGGGTTTATAATTTGCCTTGCGGTTGCTGCCTTTGGGTTCATTCCACTGGTCAGCGTTTCCTTTCAGCATTGCCCTTTTAGGGCTTTGCTGTTTGATTAAAATAAAAAACCCTACCACAAGGGCAGGGCTTCTTATTTAACCGATAATAAAGAAAGATTTGTTATGCTACCTCAACAATAGAAAGCGAGTTGTAAGCACCATTTTTCAAAGTGTATTGAACACTGTTTACTTCTTGGAAAAACTCCACAGCCAACAGGAATAAACTTGTACCGCTTCCTGATGGAACAGCAGCAGGTGTTAAGGTTACGTTTGTTGAAGTGCCATCAAGTGCAACATTCACAGAGTTTGTGTACTCAATTTCCGAAGTGTTACCTGCAAAATCAATTTTTGCCCAAGCTCCACGAATAGTAACGTGTGTTGCACCAGTTGGGAAAGCAATATCATTTACAGGAATCAAACCAGTGATACCAATTACACCAGTACCAGTGTTCACTGTGTACGGTTTGTAAAGGATAGAAGAAAGAACTGCACTGTTATTGAAATCAAAGTTTTTCAATTCAGCTTGTGCAGCAGGGTCAGCGATACCAACGCCAACGCTTCTTTCACCCCTTGCCGAAGTGGTATCATAATTTTTGATGATTGTCATAACCTGAGTAACACGGCTTGTTACACGATTATCAGATGCAGTCATCATTAAGTTGCGGACACAATCACGCAGTAATTTGCCAGCAGAAGCAGAAGAACCAAATTCAGAGCCGTTTTCACGGGTACGTTGAAATGTTGGGTCATTAGCGATACGGTCAGCAGATACACCGCTTTTTGTTTTTACAAGGTGTCCATCTTGTGTTTTGTAAAAGGTCAACTCATCCAGAGTTCCTTCTATTTTTAGTAAGCCTTTTAAACGTGCCATTGAATGAAATTTTTAATGCGTTAATAAATATTGAGTACAAAATTATTTCAGCTTGTAGCCCTTTGCAAATAGTCGTTTCCGCTATTTCCGTTTTTGCATCATTATTCCAACAAACTCACTTTTACCGCTTACAGAAAACAATTATCTTTGCAACGTGTACGCTATACCTCAAGTATGGATAGTGTATGAAAAGAGTATTTTAAAATGAATAGACTGTGTATTTATCCGAAAGACATTCAGATAATCACAGGCAAAAGCGATAGATATGGCAGATACCTTATTAAAAGGATTAAAGAATACTTCAAGAAGGAACAGCACCAAGTTGTTACCATTGAAGAGTTCTGCCAGTATATGGGCTTGCAACTTGATTCAGTTGTTAGCCAGTTGAGGTAGTGTAAAAACTTATCTTCGCTTTTTGCTTATGATAAGGACAAACACACTCTACACCGAACAACATATTTTCTTTTCTTTGTGCTATACTTGCACTTGTTTTAGTGGGTTTTGTTGCCCAGTTGTTGCCCCAAAAAATACACAACCCCTGAAACCCTTTACTAATAAGGCTTTACATTTTAGTTAAACAATTTGTATCGGAAAGTAAATACATTTTGTTTTATATGCCCTTTTCCTGTTTATAAAACCTTCCTGATTGGATGAAAAATGCATATTACTTTGTGTTATTCTACAGTTATTGGCTAATAATGTGTTTATATTTGCTTTGTACAAAAGGTATTCAAATCTAAAACATGGCCTACA
>JAWKLF010000017.1:0-62601 GCA_041392835.1 Chitinophagaceae bacterium | reverse complement strand
ACTGCAGGCCATGGAGCCCGAGCACTGGATGGCCGAGCTGCTGCAGGCCGAAGCCGCCGAGCGTCAGGTCCGGGCACAGGCCCACCAGATGAAGGCTGCCCGCTTCCCGGTCCATCGCGACCTGCTCGGCTTCGACTTCAGCCTGAGTCCGGTGGATCGACCGCTGGTCGAACGCCTGCACCAGGGCGACTTCATCCACGCGGCCGAGAACGTCGTGCTGGTCGGTGGGCCGGGTACCGGCAAGACCCATCTGGCCACGGCGATCGGGATCGAGGCGGTCCGCCGCCATCGCCATCGCGTCCGCTTCCTGTCGACCATCGAGCTGGTCAACGCGCTGGAGAAGGAGCAGGCAGAAGGCAAGGCCGGGCGCATCGCCTTGCGCCTGACTTACGCCGATCTGGTGATCCTTGATGAACTGGGCTACCTGCCATTCACGCCGACTGGGGGCGCCTTGCTGTTCCATCTGGTCAGCAAACTCTACGAACGCACCAGCCTGGTCATCACCACGAACCTTGCGTTCGGCGAATGGGGACAGGTGTTCGGCGACGCCAAGATGACCACGGCCCTACTGGATCGGCTGACCCATCACTGCCACATCCTCGAGACCGGCAACGACTCCTGGCGCTTCCGCGACAGCAAGGCAAGCACCCGCAAACGGCCTCGAACCAAAGCAAAGGGAGACGCCCAAACCGAACCGAACTGATACCCTCAACCCCGTCCCACGGGTGGGTCAATTTTCAGTGCGCAGCCCGGGTCAGTTTTGCGTGAGCGTCAACACCGCCATTCTCCTCGGATCCCAACAACCTGACCGACAACGGGCATGACACCGCCTATGGCTTCGGCCTGAAGCTCGGCGTTCAGGTACCCATGGGTGACAGGGCGAAGTTCGGCGCGTCCTACCAGTCGAAAATGTCCATGGGCAAGTTCGACAACTACGCTGGCCTGTTCGAAGGCGGCGGCAGCTTCGACATCCCGGCAACCGCCACGGTGGGTGTTGCCGTGCAGCCCAGCGACAAGTGGACGATGGGTGTGGACGTGCAGTGGATCGGCTACGGTGGCGTCGACGCCATCGCCAACCCGATGTTTCCGAACCTGATGACCGCGCCGCTGGGAGCCGATGGTGGCCCGGGCTTTGGCTGGGATGACATGACCGTCTACAAGTTCGGCGGCAGCGTGAAGACCAGTGATCGCGGCAAGCTGCATTTCGGCTACAGCAAGACCAGCCAGCCAGTGCCTTCCAGCGAGGTGCTGTTCAACATCCTGGCGCCCGGCGTGGTCGAGCAGCACTTCACGGTTGGCTACACGCAGCTCACCGAGAGCGGCAACCGCTGGACGCTTTCAGGCATGTACGCGCCGTCGAAGAAGGTGCGTGGCGTCAATCCGCTGGATCCGGCGCAGACCATCGAACTCAGCATGAACCAGTTCGATATCGAGTTCAGTTACCACTTCGGCCACTGATGCCCCTGGTCCTGACCCTGTCGCTTGCCGGCAGGGTCAGGGTTTGATGTAGGCGGCATGTTCCTCGATCTGCAGGCGCGCCACCTCGGCCACGCCGGAAGGAACCACCTTCACCTCGGGCAGCAGGGATTTGACGTCGATGTGACGCGCTTCCAGCGTGTTGTTGCAGACGCGGAACTCCACGCCCTGCATCATTAGCGTGTCGACCAGCGCATCGTAGGCATTGCCGCGATCATCCATCGCGCCGTCGACGAGGAAATCAACACCCTTGCCCAGTGCGACGACGATGATGTGGATGTCCTTGTCGGCTTTCCGGTGGTTGCCGATGTTGCGGATCATCGGAATCGCCCGGGCGACGTCATCGATGTGATAGACGACGCTGCGCTGCACGCCCGCCTTCGTGCTTTCCTGTGCCAGTGCCTTGCTGCTCGCCAAGCCGATCACCCCACCAGCCAGCAGCATCAGGCCAAGCAGGCCGGTGGCGAGAATGGCGTTGAGATGGCGCATGGTTGGCTCCGCTTGGATGGGAATGGGTAGTGATCACTCTGCGGTCACGGTGAGTCACCGGGCGTCACCGGTCGCCCGGCCTGTGCCCAGGCATTGAAACCGCCGGCCAGCGACAAGGCGTCGACGAAGCCCAGGTCACGCAGTGTATCGGCTGCCAGCGCGGAGCGCGCGCCGCTGCGGCAACTCAGCACGATGGGCTGGCTGCGGTGGGAGAGCGCCGGATCAGTTTCGCAGTTGACGGCCGGGTGTCCGTCGACCTGGAACTCCAGCACGCCGCGCGGGATGTTGATCGAGCCGGGGATATGTCCAGCCCGGTACTCCTCCGGCTCGCGGACATCGACGATGGGTATGCCGCGCTGCTGCAGTGCCAGCATCTCCTCATGCCCGATCTCGCGAATGCGCGTCTTGGCGTCGGCAACCTTGTCCTGTGCGGTTCTCATGATGTGCTCCACCTCGGATGATGGTTCATTGGCTTGCTGACGGGCGGCCCGCGATTCCCAGCAGCTCGGGTGCGGTCTGCACGATGATGAACACGCCCATCAGCACGAGGAAAACGGCGAACACCTGTCGCAGGCGTTGCTGCGGCAAACGGTTGGCCAGGCGCAGGCCGATCTGGCTGCCGACGGCGCCGACGGCGATGAACAAGCCGATCAGCTTCCAGTCCAGCGTCATGCCGGCGGCCGCAACCAGGCTCGCATGCTTGGCGAAACCGCTGAAGGCATTCAGGGCGATGATGGCGAGACTGGTGCCCACCGCGCGATGCATGGCCAGCCCGCCCAGCAGCACCAGCGCCGGCAGGATCAGGAATCCGCCGCCAATACCGACAAGGCCGGTCATCACACCCACGGCGAGGCCGTCGATCACGATGCGATGGCGCGCGCGTGGCGCGAGGGATGCCGGCCGGCGGCGCGATGGCCGGAACATCAGTACCGCGGCGATGAGCATCACCAGCGCGAAGATGAACAGCTGCAGGATGCCGGGCACGTATTTCGAAATGGTTGAACCGGCGAAGGTGCCGACCATGCCGGGGATGCCGAACCAGACCACGCTGCGCCAGTCGACTTCGCGTCGCAGCATGCGCGGAACGGCCCCGGCCAGCGCGATGCCGCCAACGATGGCCAGCGAACCCGCGATCGCCAGCTTCTCCGGCTGTCCCACCAGATAGACCAGCACCGGCACCGTCAGGATCGAACCGCCCGAGCCCAGCAGCCCGAGGGTGATGCCGATCAGAATGGCGCCGGTCAGTGCTACCCACATGGTGATATTGGCTACGTGTAGAGGGGTCCAGTCGGAAACAACAGGCATGCCACGATGGCCGCCTGTGCCCACCGTAGCAGAGTTTCGACCAATACAGGCGGGGGTATGTCACTTTTCTGGACTGACAGCCAGGGCCAGCTGCCTGGTGCTCTGACGCGCCGGCCCTTCCGGCCGACCGGGAACTAGGCCCCGGCATGCCAGGAAAGAGGCAATCTTGCCTGCGTCAAGCCTTCAAGGCTGGACTTGTTCCGTTCCGCGCATGGCGAGAACCGTCTGTTCGCCAATGACGGTAGTCGTCTCGTCCATGAACTGCAGGCGATGCGACCCTGGCGTCAGGTAGAGGCGGCAGCTGGCTTCGTCCGGCGAGTGCAAGACGCAGCGATCTGATGCCACGGCTTCGTCGCTTTCCTCCACCTTGTGCGCATCAATCAGGCAGGGGCGCTTGCCGCGGCAGAGCTCGTCTGAAACCGTGATGCCGAGGCGCGCACCACCCAGCTCCAGCCAATTCGGTGTTGCATCTCGGGACACGGCCGGCGGGATGTACAGGGTGATGTCGAAACCCTTCTCTGCATCACCCAGCAGTTCACCGGCGTCATTGGCCAGCGTGTAGGCGCCGACGTTGTGACTGTCGCCTTCTTTCGACGAATACTCCAGGCCATCAAACTGACGGTGAAGCTGCATGGTTGTATCGATGGTCAGTGGATCAATGCCGGTCTTGGTCTTGAACCGGTAGGCCATCCAACCCTGCTCATCATCTGCCAGCAGCGGATTTTCGGCGATATGGCTGAAGCCAGCCACGAGCAGAACCTTTGCCTCGGGATCTCGGGCGAACAGACAGGCGAGGTTGTCGGCTTCACCCTGCTCGCGCATGGCCTGAGTCTGTATTTTGGCCTTGTCGTATTGCATGGCCTCGTAGGCATACAGGCGGTAGCCCAACCTGATGGCTTCGCGCACGAACTCGGCAAAGACAGGCTCACGCGTGTAGTAACCCGTGTCCCTGGTCGGAAATCCTCGCTCCTGCAGCGCTTCGTCCGTCATCACGTCTGCCTGGCAGCCATCGGTGGCGTTCTTCTTCACACTCAGGCCTTCGAGTGCCAGGTAGTTGAAGCCCTGCTTTCGCAGCGGCTCCAGCAATGCGAAGTTGGCCGCCCGGGTATCGGCCTGCGCATGGGATTCGTTGAGAAACACGGCGCGCCGGTCTTTGGTCAAGCTCAGCAAGCTGTCCAGTGCCGGTCTCGCGCGCGTGTACCCGGAGACGACGGGGTCAACCTTGGACCCTCCGTTGCTGTAATAGGCGTTGGCCGAAATGTAGTCACCTGCGAACGTGGAAACGGTGGCGTACATCTGTGAGAGGGTCCAGTCGGTTTCCTTGCTGAATCGTGCGCCATCGCGCAAGGCCTTTTGCGCCGCCATATAGAGCTCAGCGGATGGGGCGCGGGTATTTCGGAGCAGATCGAGCAGCCTGGCCGCCGGATCAGCTGCACGCGCTTGCATAACGCTGGCCACAAACGTTTGCCATCTCGGATCACCATGCAGGGACTTCAGGTCCGAATCGGACTGCAGGGTCTTTTCGTCGGAAAAGCCATGCTGCAACGCCGAGCTCAATCGGTCGAACGCAGCGTCCTTGTTACCAGCCAGTGCGTAGGCGCAGGCAGCGTTGTAGTAGTCGTTTTCTTCATCATCTCGAGCCGCGATGAGTTGGTCGAAAAGCTTCGCACCCTCTTCGTACTGCATGTCATTTATGGCCGCCAATGCTCGCTGATACAGATCATCCGGATTGGGAGCTTCGGCGAGAGCCATCAACGGCGCGAAGGCCATTGCCAGCAGTATCAGGACACGGAAAAGACTGTGGCGCGAGCTGAGACGTTGAGATGAAGACATTGAATCGGCCTGGCCAGGAGTGATGGCAAGGCGCCAGAGATACACGATTACATTCGTTAATTCCATGTGACGTCACCGAAACCGGAGTGTGCGACGGCCCCGCGTGCCGTTCCGTTTGACTCACAGGCAGGCCGGGAGTCCGCACACCACGCACTCATGTCGCTTGCGGTACACGCGAAAGGTCCGGATGACTCTGGGCCGACCTCCACTCCCAGTAGTGGGAGCGCCTCGGTCTTTCTCGGCTTAAGGCCACACTACCTACATCGCCCATCCGTTCCAGTGCGGAAAGCGGCGGAAACATGAAATCTTCCGGCTGGAAACCATGACGATTTCGGTGCCAGCCGCGCTGCAGCTCGGCCGTGGCGAACCGGCGCGTCGTGTACTTCGACATCGCATGCGCCTGGTTACGGAAAATGTAGTGTCGCAGCGCCATGGACTCAGGGGCGACTCGAAGGTTCGCGCCGCGCAGCACGTGACCTCCGCTCGACAGAGCGGAAAACCCGGCATTTCGCTTCCACGCCCGCATCAGCCTTAGCGGTTCGGGTTCGAAGAAATAGTAATGCTCAATCGGCTGCGGGGCGCGCGAATCGGGCTCGTAGTCGACGTTGAGCGGCAGAAAAACAAACTCATCGAAGTTGACGACATTGAAACCGGCCTCGTCGACTCGCCCAAGTCCCTCAAGCAAGGTTTCGCCTTCGATGAAAGGATGCATGATTTCATCCACATCAAGATGGACCACCCAGTCGCAGCTCAGGGAGCTCGCGATGGCATCCTTCGCCAGCAGCTGTTCCTCGAGCGAAAATTGCGGGTGACGGTCGATCCTTCGATAGCAGTCAAGGTGTTGACGAAATAGCGGTGCATCCAATGTGGAACGGACCATTGTTCCAGCGCTGTTGTCGAGAACGGCAAAGCGTAAACCCTGCCTGATCAGGTGGGTCAGGCAGTTGGAGAGGTAATCCTCGTCCTCGCCAACAGCCAGAATGGCGGTCGCCCGGATCATCAATCTCGATCCGGGTTGCTGCCATCAACAGGCGGGTGCGGATCGCCATCAAAGCAGATGCTGCCCGTATCGACACCGCATGAGGCAGATGCTGCCTTCGCGGCCTGGGACGAGAGGGCTTCTCGCGTCTTCACCGCAACATCCCACAATGCCTCCAGATCCTCCAGACGGGAGTGCGGCGCCTGATACAAGGCCGGATCCGTCAATACCGCCATCATGACGCCGTTGGACTGTGGCTGCATGGAACAATCCTCTTCCGACGGCCTTGCCGCGAAGACCAGCGGTTCGCAGATGACAGTCGTTTCGACACTTCCGAAAAATTCATGTACCCACGCCTCAGCGTCGCAGAATCGGCCGGGGCCAGGTTGGGTGCTGGTGGCCAACAGGCATCTATGCAGCATGAGTGCGGAAAACCCTGGCATTTCCTCAACAGCCAGCTGAGAAGCAGGTCTGTTCGGCAACCTTGGGCTGACGTTCCGGTTTGACTCGAAGCCAGCTGCGTCTGAGGTCCACCCGACCAGGCTAAGCAGGGTTCCGGCGCTCTGCATGGCCGTTACCTGCCTCTCAACTTTCCCCCGATCCATGGCGAATCCGGGATCGAGGAATGCCAGGTATTCACCTCGCGCGTGTTCAACACCCACGCTGCGTGCCTCGCCACGCTCCATGCTGGCCGAGACAATGAAGCGGAGCGAAGTTCCGTTCACGAAATTTTCCGCTAGGGCATCGAGTACCGGCTTGCTTCCGACAACGACGATCTCAAGCTCCGGGTATGTCTGCGCAATGGCCTCGCGCAGGCAATCAGCCGCTGCAGGGCTGGAATCGGCTACGGGAACGATGATTGACACGAGAGAACGACGGAGGGCCGCATGGGACGTCTGCCTCGCCCAGATGGCTACGCTTTTCCGGCCATTGCGGTCCAGGCGGTCCGCCATGTCCGCCAGAAACCGGCTCCGGCTCCCCGCGGACCATATCTGGGCGGACTCCGGGGCTTCTTCGAGGATTCGTCGCCAGATTGCCGAATCCTCTTCTGGGAAGGCACCGGCCGCATGGGTCAACTGAGCGGGATGCAGTCGCCTCTGTGTGAGAACGTATGGGAGCCGGAGGAAATAGGAGTCCGTGAGGAGGCGAAGCCAGAAATCGTAGTCCTGCGCGTAGACCAGTGATTCGTCGAAGTAGCCATGGCGTTGGAACTGGTTTCGATGAAACAGCATCGTGGAGCCGTTCATGTGCCCCCTCAGGATGCAACGCCAGCCATGACCATCCAGCGGGTCCGGCGGGATGTCTGGCAGGCGCTTGAAGCGGACATGCCTGCCGTCTTCGTCGACGTTTTCCCAATCACCCAGCAGAACCAGCCGGTCCGAACCATGCCGCTCGGCCACACCGACCTGCAATTCGGTTTTCAGGGGAACGTAGGTGTCGTCATGACTCAGCCAGCTGAAGTAGGTGCCCTGCATGTTCCTTGCGCCCATGTTCAGAGCGCTGGAAACACCGCCGTTTGCCTTTTCGAAATAGCGGATGTGTCTTGCATACCTCGCACAGACCCTTGCTGTTCCACCTCCATCATTCGAGCCATCATTGACCACGATCACTTCGATGTGGCGATAGCTCTGGGCAAGCACGCTCTCGATCGCCTCGCCCACGAAACGGGCGCCGTTGTACACGGGGATCACGACGGAAACCGTTGGGTTCATGTGCCCCGGGTCTCAGCATCGGTCGCCCGAGGAAACGGCCTTTCGGGCAGGGGCTGGATTCGTGTTGGCTTGCTGCTCCAGTAGTCACCAACACAGCCAATGTCGATGGCGATTCCCCCCTGAGAGCGAACACGATGGCACAGCAGTTTCCCCATGAAACCGGCTGCCACGAGAAAAACCGGCGCTGGTTCAATTCGGACTTCCCGCGCCACGGTGTCGAATTGCCTGACGTAATCGCCAGGTGAATCAGCGCTTCGCGAGAGGCCGAACATCTGTCGGAACTTGTATTCAGGTGGCGTGGCGTACCACTTGGCGACTTCCACGCCTATCGTCGTGCGGAGAACTCGCGAAAGGTCATGGCATCCAATGACCTGTACGGCATCGACCCCGCGAAACACATCGCGATACAGATTCTGCTCGAACATGTCCATGTGGGCGTGGGCGGAAGTAATCAATTTGTTGGCCAGGGTGGGCTCCGGCAGTCCCGAAACATGATCAAGCACCGCCAGCACGCCGCGCTGGTTCGGTGTTGTTGGGACATCCTCCTCCCCCAAGGCATGCAGGCAGCGCGAGTAAGGCGGAATTCCGAGACAATCGGCATGCCGGATGGCATCGACCAATAGCTCGGCAGCCTCTTCGCTTCGGATCGCGGAGAAGCCACAACCTCCCCACCAGTCGCGTTGATGACCCAACCGATCCCGCACTTGGCTGTCGGCCAACGCAGCCGGATAGGGCAGGAATGCACCCTCGCCGTCACCCAGCCGGATGAACGAAGTCGGCTTGCGACCGCGAATCCGTCCATTGAGCCACGCCGCAAGAGTTGCCGCCTGCCCTTCAAGGACACTAGTTTCCAGCAGCGTCGAGCCGCAGTGGGACCTGATCAGGTCCGTGCATTGAATGGCACGCTTCAGATTCTGCCGACCGGGTTCGCTGGTAATCGCCGCCCGCTGCCGGGCAAGCCCCCGGGTCAAACCAGATTCAGCCTGTTGCGACCTCTTTGTCCATTCGGCTTGCGGCTCGGGGCACGGATCCACCGCTTCAGCCACCCGTGTATGGGCAGCCACATTGAGGTAACGGACAAACAGGTCTGTTCCCGGTAGGGGCCGCGCGTGCAGCTCTCGGTCCACGCTCTCATCGCGATAGAACAGGAATTTTCTGGCGAGATTCGATAGCTCATGTTCCCTGCCGACTTCCACGGCCGCCTGCAGCTGCTCAATCACCTCATGCGGACGGCAGAGCCCTGGTGGCATCGCGCGCAGCAAGCGTTGCCGTGTACTGGCGTCGAGGCCGGCGAACAGTCGATCGCGCTCTTTACGGTACCGCTCGGTGCCATGCCCCAGCTGAACCGCCCGCAGATAGCTGACACAGAGGTCCTCTGCAAACGCGGGGCCCTCAAGCGACTGGCTGATCCAGCTTTCCACCACCCGGTAGCGAGCCCAGCGAAGCAGATCCGTCAGTACGCTTTTGCGCAGCAAGGGGTGGAGTGAGTCTACCGCCCAGTTCGCCAGAAACTCGAGAAGCTGTTCGTCGGTTCCATACCGGGCCAACAGGCAACCGGTGACGCGGAACCGGAGCTCATCGCTGGGATCCGCTTCACCCGCCGAATCAACCAGACCACGCACCGCATCTCTGCCAGCGTCATCCTGGGCGGCTTCGATCGCGGTGCGGCAGGTCTCGAAATGATCGGGACTCGTCGCCATTACTTCTCCAAAGCACTGTCTGGCGGCCTCGAACTCCCCGTCGATCAACAGCTGACTGAGCATGGCAAGCGGGTTGCCTCCTCGCGGGTTCCCGTCATGCGGGATGGTCGTTTCGGTGGCGGACTCAGGCATCCGTATATCCCCATCGATGCAGGATCCAGTTGAGCGGCTCCTGCACCAGCGCGATGTCCGAGGCAGACAACTCCGCCCGCCATCGCCCCACTCGCGAAGGATCCAACGAACCAAAGCTCCCGGCCTTCGGATCGCCAAGTCCATCAGGTTTGGCGCCATTGAACGCCTGCGCCATCAGGTCCGGCGGCTTGCTCTCTCCCAGAAACCCGAACAGCCGCGACAGGTGATCATCCGGATTTTCGAGAAGATCCTCATAGCGGAGGACGAAGGATCGGTCAGGGTTCATCTCGCAGAATGCCTGTCCGCTCTGCAGATAGGACGCTATGTGACGGGATCTTCCCGAAACGTCCAAAGGCAGCACCTTGGGCATGCCAATTTCCTGCATCGAACACAGGATGTCATAGGGATGGCGAACAACCATGACAAACAGGCACCTGCCATCAAGCAGGCGATCCCAGTGCCCGATGTTCAGACAATTTTCCGGATTCTTGTCGGCCCATCGCGTCTTGCCGGCCTTCGCGGTGGCGCGCTGGTATAACGCAATGAAGGCTTGGCCAAACGTATCCAGCCACTCCTCCGCATCCAGTCCCAATGACGAAATACTGGCCCCCAGACGACCGATAGCCAGCGGGTCATTGGGAAACTGTCGAAGAAGATCCTTGTGAAACTTGATTTCACCCGGACAGAAGATGTCGGGGTGGGCGTTGAGAAGCCGCCGCACCAGCGTGGTTCCTGATCGATGGGAACCACCCACGATGATTGGCCATGCCTTCGGTTCGTTGTCGGCTTCGGTCTGCATGCACCGCATAGTATCCGCCTCGGCCAACGCGGGCGATTCACCCCGCCGGATCTTGTAAAGCGCACTTCATGAGCTTTCGGTAGAAACCCATACCGTCGCGCCTTCCGCGTCGCATGAAACGATTAATATCTGGTTGGGGCGCCCGATTGGCTGGCGTCTGTCCGTACCGTGTTGTGCCACGCTCATTCTTGCCGAAACGAGGGAACCGGTTTGCACAAGCTTGTCTTCACCCACGTGCCAAAGACTGCCGGGTCGACGTTTTCAGCCAGCATGCGGAAACACTATGAGGACGGTCAGTTCATCGTTGCGATCAAGGGCGATCGATCGCTGATGGAGTTCCTTGAACAGGGCGGCGATGCATCCAAACTCCGCTACATCGGTGGCCATGTTTCTGTCGAACAGGTCGAGGGCCTGCTGGGTGTTCCCCGCGAGAACCAACGGCCGGTTGCCACGGTTCGGGATCCTCTGGATCGGGCCATCTCGCACTACTTCTACTTGCGACGTGTCCCGCATGCCATGCCCGGGTTTGGCGAGCGTGCACGCGAACTGGGATTCCAGGACTTCTGCGACGCGGCGAGAGAGGAGATGGACTTCGAGTTCAACAACTTCCGGTGCCGCTTCCTGAGTGGTGAAGCGTCCTTTGCCGCGACCTGGGGGCTGATCGAGCAAAGCTACTTCATCGTGGCCACCCCCATTCAGATGGAACGTTTTGTCGGGTCGGTTTGCAGGATGGAGGGATTTTCCGGAAGCGACAAACCGGAAATCATTTCCCGGCTCGTTGCACCGCGCTCAGATCTGTCCGAAGAGATCGCGAGCGGAAGCAGGCCACACTCGATCGAAGGCATCATCTCTCCCGAACAACAACGACGATTCGAGCAGGCCAACGCCGAGGATTATCAGCTGTATCACCGAATTCGAGATGTCCATGATGGCTTCTACCAGCTGGACCGTTATCGCCAGGTGGTTTCCACCACCAGCAGGCAACCAGATTGAGCGGTGATCCTGAACAATTATCAGCCGACGAAAAGATGCGGGCTGTGATCATTTCGCAGGGGCGGAGTGGCTCCACCTATCTGCAGCACCTGCTGGACTCGCATCCCGACGTCACTTTCCAGGGTGAGCTGCTTAGCCCGGGTCGATTGGCCCTCAATGGCCAGGACCCGGGGATGGAAGGGGCTGACGCCGTTGGGAGCTATCTCGCCAGCCGGTTGGGCAACGATGCCGCCGTGGTCGGCTTCAAGATGCCTTGGGACTGGCTGCTGGTGTATCCGGAGGTTTGGGGGTTCCTCCGACAGATGAAGTTCCGGTTGATATTCCTCCGAAGGCGCAACAAGGTCGATCAGCACCTCTCGGTCAAACTGGCACAGCTCAACGACAACTGGGACTCCCGATCGGTGTATGCCGAGCAGCATCTGGAAATTGATCCGGACGAACTGCTCCGGGGGTGGACGATCTTCAATCACATTGACTATCTGCTTGAACGCATGTGCGAACGCTTCCCGATGCACGCCATTACCTGGGAGAACCTTGCGTCAGGCCAGGGGCACGACGGGCTTTGCAACTTCCTCGACGTGGAACCGCGCCTGCTGCAGTCTGCAACGATCCGTTCCAGGTCCCTGCCAAAACGTGAGGTCATAGCCAACTTTGACGCATTGCTGGAGCGGTTCAAGGAGCACCCGATCGGTTCACAGTTGAATGATGGGAACTGAGGATCACGGGCTTCGGGCTGATTGCAGCAAGCCGACTCCGAAGGAGATTTGCCAATCATGAAGGTCATGACAATCGCCGGGACCCGGCCGGAGTGGATTCGCCAGGCATGCATCATCCAGTCGCTCGATGCAGTGGTGGAACATCGCTTGGTCCACACCGGGCAGAACTATGACTATGAGCTCAGCCAGGTCTTCTTCGACGATTTGGGGATCCGACGCCCGGACCACTTTCTCGAGGCGGCTGGTGGCCGCTCGGCCCAAACCATCGCCAACGTCATTGCGGCAACGGACACGCTGTTCGTTGAGCACCGCCCGGATGCGGTCGTGCTGCTGGGCGACACCGATTCCTGCTTCTCGGCAATTTCCGCGAGGAAGAATGGCATTCCGGTTTTCCATCTCGAAGCCGGCAATCGCTCTTTCGACCTCAATGTTCCGGAGGAGGTCAATCGGCGGATCATCGACCATACGGCGGACTTCAACCTCTGTTACACCGAACACGCTCGCCGCAACCTGCTGCAGGAGGGGCTTCCAGCGAGACGTGTGCTGCTCATCGGCTCGCCGATGCGGGAACTGCTGACCCGCTACGAGCCGCAGATCCAGTCAAGCCGGATACTCGACACGCTGGGTCTGGAGCGAGGTCAATACTATGTAGCGTCATTCCACCGACAGGAAACCGTTGACTACGAGCAACCACTCACCGCGGTCGTGTCTTCGCTGGAGGCGCTGGCGGAGAAGACGGGGCTTCCCGTCATCGTGAGTACGCATCCGCGAACCCGCGAAAGGCTGGCGCAGGCGAACACGCCCTCGTCGTCGCAGTGGTTGCGGTTCATGAAGCCATTCGGTTTCTTCGACTACGTGGCCCTGCAACAGCATTCACGTTGCGTCATATCGGATTCCGGAACCATCAGTGAGGAAGCCTCGATGCTCGGGTTCGCTGCTGTCACCATGCGAAATTCGATGGAACGCCCCGAAGCTCTTGAGGGCGGCAACGTGGTGATCTGCGGCGTGGAAAGCGGAGCGTTGCTGGATTGCGTAGAGCACGTCGCCAGGCTCCAGGAACGGGGTGAGCCTGCGCCGCTGCCGCCGGCTGAATACGAAATCCGCAACACGTCTGAGCGCGTGCTTCGACTGGTGCTTGGACTGACCGGCCTTGCGCGTCGATGGCAAGGGCTCAATGAATGGTCGTCGGGCAGGTCTCCATGACAGCGTCAGGATTGAGCGTGCCCGAAAGATCGTCGTCAGATCGCGATGTGCCTGCCACCCAGGTTCCAAAGCGACTGATGGTACTCGGAGCAACCGGGATGCTTGGCCACAAACTGGTCCAGGAAATGAGTGGCGCGCATTCCGTTGTCGCATGTCTCCGCCGTCCGGAGCCTTCTTCAGCCATCGCGACCATCGCTCCAAACTGTGAGCAGATCACCGGACTTGATGTCCGTGACCCTGCGCAACTCGAACGGGCCATTGACAGGGCCGCGCCAGACATCGTGCTCAACTGCGCCGGCATCGTGAAGCAGCAGCCGGCAGCGATGGACCCCATTGAGGTCATTGAAACCAATGCGCTGTTTCCCCGTCGCCTCGCCTTGCTGACGCGGAGGCGAGGGATGCGCCTGATTCACTTCAGTACGGATTGCGTTTTCTCGGGACGGAAAGGCATGTATTCCGAGCTGCAGGCGGGAGATGCGACTGACCTTTATGGTCGCTCCAAGCTCCTGGGCGAACCGGAGCTCGACAACTGCCTGGTGCTGCGTTCTTCCATAATTGGCCATGAATTGCGAGGTCAGTTCGGCCTTCTGGAATGGTTCCGTTCACGCAAAGGGCAACAGGCAGAGGGCTTCAGTCAGGTCTTCTTCAGCGGTCTGACGACGCTGGCCATCGCACGCCTTGTCAACGAGATCGTGGATCATCATCGCGATCTGTCAGGACTGAGGCATGTGGCATCGGAAAGAATCAGCAAGTTCGACCTGCTGTCGGCCATCAATGATCGCTATCAACTGGGCATCCAGCTGTCGCGCAACGAACAGGTACGCTGTGACCGTAGCCTTGACGCATCGAAGCTGCTGGGCGAGGTTGGTTGGCGGGCCGAGGCTTGGCCCGTCATGGTTGATGAGATGTACCAGGACTTCCATAGGCATGCGCGATGCTATGGACCAGGCAGCCAGCGCGACCATCCGGAGACTGCTACGTGAAGCTTCTGAATCTGGAGAACAAGAAGATCCTCATCACCGGGGGCACGGGTTCTCTCAGCAAGGTGCTGCTGCGCCGATTGCTGGCTGGTGAAGCCGGGCGACCCGCAAGAATTGTTGTGTTCTCCCGCGACGAGTCCAAGCAGTACTCACTGCGGGCCGAGTATCTGGACCGGTCAAGCCCGACCCATGAAGTCCTGTATGAGAACTTCGATTCCCTGATCGAATTCCGGATCGGCGATGTCCGGGACCTTCATTCCGTCGCTGCTGCGCTCCGCGGCATCGATGTCGTTCTCCATACCGCCGCCCTGAAGCAAGTCCCTACTTGCGAGTACTTCCCCGTAGAGGCGGTCCAGACCAATGTTCTCGGTGCCGAGAACATCGTCCGCGCGATTCGCGAATTCCGGCTGCCCGTGGAAACGGTCATCGGAATATCCACGGACAAGGCAGCAAGCCCGGTAAACGTCATGGGCATGACCAAAGCCTTGCAGGAGCGGGTATTTACGCGGGCCAATCTGGAGCTTCCCGATACCCGCTTCGCTCTGGTCCGTTACGGCAACGTGCTGGCCTCCCGGGGCTCGGTTATCCCCCTGTTCCTCGAGCAGATCAGCAAGGGTGGCCCTGTCACCATCACCGACGATGCAATGACCCGGTTTGTCCTCAGCCTGGATCAGGCTGTCGACTGCATCTTTGCTGCCATCGATGGCGCGGCGCCGGGCGAGATTTTCGTGCCGCGGATCCGGTCGGCACGGGTCATGGACATCGCTCGGGCGCTGGTTGGCGACCTGCACATCGAGATCCGCACGATTGGCATTCGCCCTGGCGAGAAGCTGCACGAAGTTCTGGTAACCGAGGAGGAGGCAGCCCGCACCCGAATCGTTCACGGCTACTATGTCATTGCGCCGCTATTGCCCGAGTTACGAGCTGGCGGGGTGCCACTCGGCATACAGGAGCCATCCTATTCATCAAGCCAGGACCTGATGTCCTACGACGAGGTTTTCGAGCTGTTGCGCCTGCACGGCCTGACAGCCGACCGGACAGGCATCGACGCTTCAGTGGAGTTGCTGCGTTGACCCGGTGCCGTCCGGCGGAGGATCACGCCGGCTCCACGCCGATGAGAGAACGGTAATTTGCCACCATCGCCGCGCCATTGACCTCGGCGTTCCAACGCTCCTCGACCACGGCGCGATTGCGCCTGGCCGCAGCGTCCACGAGCCCGTCGTCCGACATGGCGCACGTGATCAGCGCGGCAAGCTGGGCCACGTCGTGGGGTGAGAAGCGGAAACCACCGACGCCATCCTCGAACCACTCATCGCAGCAGGACGTGTTGGACTGGATCGGGAAGCAGCCCATGGCCATGGATTCCAGCAAGGTGGTGGAAATGCCATCGGAAATACCGGCGCCGATCATGACCCGGGCCCGACCCAACATGTCCAAGGCCTCCTTGTGGGGCAGGTGACGGTAGCACCTGACATCCAGCCCCGTCGCGTCGGCTAGCGCCGCGGCCGCTGACCGGTGTGCTGCGGAACCGGCCAGGCTGATCCTGATCTGATAGCCGCGCAGTGAGGGGGCGGCGAGTTGAAGTGCGGCAAGAACATGGAATGAACGACCTGACCAGCCGTGGTAGCCCTTGATCAGGATCTCTCGGCGTGTCGACGTTGTCGGCAGATCATCGAGTCGCGGAAGAGTATTGAAGCGCATACCGCCAGAGGCCGGTATCGGCGCCAGGCACTCCCCCATGAAGCCAAGCTCGCGGACCAATGCGATGTCGCGACGACATTCGGACTGGTAGACATCAATGGTTGAAGCCACCTCGGCGAGCCGGTGTCGATGTTCGTCCATCTTTCGATACAGATAGATATCGCTACCCCAGTTCGACAAGAGCCATCGAGGGAATTCTTCGCCAAGCAGGCGTCGTGTACCAAGACAAAGATAGCCTGCCATCTGGATTTCCATCGAATGGACCAGATCAGGCTTCAGCAGTCTTATCGCAGTCGCCAGTTGTAGTGGCTGTCTGAATACAGTTTCCGGAGGCATGAACGGAGGCAGCCATGTCGCGTAGCCAATGGCGTCATTCGAATGCTGAATGTCGGTGTCGGCGATGGAGCCACATCGAAAGACGCCCACCTCGTGCCTGGCCAGTGCATCAAGCTCGACCGCACTGCTTACCTCCTGCCAGTCAGCAAGCACGGAACTCACCGGACTCTCATAGACGGGAAACAGAACAAAACGCAGTCCCGGAACCCTGACGCAGTTGAGCCAGTTTGCCGTGTGAACGCTGCTTGCCATGGCCACCACCAGGACCGTTCGGGTTTCGGAGCCTGTTGTCTCGAAGACGGTCATTTGTGCCCCGTTCTCTGTGCCAGGGTGGCTTCAAGACACTGAGCGAATCGTCTCGGATCAAACGCAAGAACCGGATCCTGTCCGGCAACCAGATCCGCCCACTCGGGGTCAGGATACTGAATCGCGATGACCGCTTTCATGCGGTACCAATGGACGGCTTTCAGAGGAAGGTGGGCGGCATTTTGGAATGCAATCGCTGCAAACAGGTCGGCATTTGCCAAGGCACTGTCGACATCGGCATGGAAGGCTGCTTCTACCCCAAGGTCAGACCGCAGGGCACCGATGGCGATCTGGACATTGGCATCAGGGGCTCCCGTAAAACGTAGCTGTACACCGTGCAACCAGCTTTCCGCGAAGTACAGGGAAGATATGGCCAGAAGCGCTCTCCCGACAACCGATTCCGTGGCATCGATGGCGAGAACGGGCTTGGGTTCGGTGGGTGCCGTAGAGATCATGTCGAGAGCTTTGATTGGTCAACGATCGCCATCTTGATCCATGACGGGTCTCCCGGGAGAACCCGGTCCTTGTAAGCAGCGCCCACTACTATTCGTGCGCTGGATGCCCCGAGACGCAACCAGCGCGGTACTTCGCATGAATGTTCAGCCCCAGAACTGGATCAGACACGCTCCGGGATCACAGAGCCTGCGAGAGGAAACGCTGGCAGCGTTGGTCAACACGATGAACAACGTGAACGGTTCGGAATAGCGATCATCGTCACACGCCAGACATCGGTTGCGCCAGCGTAATGACGCCGATTGCAGCATTGCAGCATTGCTGCCGTTGCCCATGTGCTGTTGCATTATGATTCCCTCGTCATGCCACATTGGTCGAGAGGATCGAGTTGTGGCCAACTGTCCGTTTCGGAAGAAGGTGGGTTCTCATGACAGGCCAGGCCAATCCGCTTGTCAGCGTCATTATCCCGGTCTACAACGGCGCCAACTTCCTTGCGGAGGCGATCGAGAGCGCCCTTGCGCAGACGTATCCGGCGTGCGAGATCATCGTCGTCAACGATGGCTCCAGTGACGATGGCAGGACGGCGGCCATCGCCAGGGGATACGACCAACATATCCGCTACTTTGAAAAGTCGAACGGTGGTGTATCCAGCGCGTTGAACGTCGGCATTTCGAAAATGCGAGGCAAATATTTTTCCTGGCTCAGCCATGACGATGTGTTCCACCCACTCAAGACCGAGCTGCAGGTATCCGTTGCCGAACAGTGGGGCGGTGACGACGTCGTCGTGTTTTGTGACTACGAGGTGTTCTCCGCGGACAGGCCAAAGCGCTATGGTGTCAGGCTGGATGATGCTCTCATGCATAGTGGACGGGATGGCCTCGGGTGGCGATCCCTGCTACGGGGCCACATGAATGGCTGCGGCCTGTTGATTCCGCGCCATCTCATCGACCGTTATGGCCGCTTTGATGAGAGCCAGCGAATTACCCAGGACTATGATTACTGGCTTCGTTTGCTGGAAACAGTCTACTTCCTGCACGTGCCCCTGAGGCTGGTTTCCTATCGGCTTCATGATGAGCAAACCACGCGAACCGCGTCGTTGACGGAAGAAAGCGAAGCACTTTGGCCGCGAATTGCCGCAGCCACCCCTCCTGAAAAACAGGTGGAGATCTCTGGTAGTCGTTACCGCTTCTTCCGGGAGATGGCGAACTTCTTTGCAGAGCGCGCGGCTTGTCCCGCTGCCGCACAGTGGGCTGTGGAAAGGGCGGACTCGTTGCTGGAGGAGACATCTCTTTCGATCGTGGTGCTGGGATTGGAGCGGGATTCGACCAGCACAGATGCCTTCGAAGTGATAGCCGCCGAGGCACGGATTCGAGTTGAAGTACTGCTTGTTTACCAATCTTCCGAGTACCCCATCCAATCGGGCATCCACCCCCCAAATGAACGGGGCATCATGCGCAGGCTCGGTGTCCCTGCCGCGGAATCACCTCGCTCCGTTGTGAAGAGAGTGATGGGCGCGATTACGACTGAATACGTGATGTTCGTGGAGGCAGGAGAGGCGATCCCGCGACAGCACCTTGCGCGGCAGGTGCTGACCATGCAGGAGCACGGCTGGCTTGCTTGTGTCGCCGGCGGCTGTGGTAATCCCGAAGCCAACGAAACGACGGAGTTTTCGGAGATCGTCCGTGATTTGGACAACTTGGACCTGCCTCAGCCCTCGCCATCCGAGATTTTCCATCGTTCGGTAGTCGAATCCTGTCTTGCCAGCAAAGATGGCGAGCGTCTTTCGGGAAATCTGGTCGGACCCGCAGGTACCGCTGAGGCCGGGAGCCAGTCCCGCCGGCTCAGGCCGGAGGAAACTCCCGGGAACGAGCGTCCCTCGGACATGGACCTTCTGGTAGACGAAATATTGGGTCGAGCAGCTGGAAACGCCTGCGTGACATCGGCTCAGATCCAAACATCATTCGACAGGCTGGTAGAATGAGGCTTGAAAGCGACTTAGGCAGTTGATGCAACTTCTCAGGGAATCACCGGCCTAAGGCCTAGACCCGGGCGGATGCCGAAGATCGGCTGATCGCGGCCCGATGGATCACGATGCTCTCGACGCGGTCTACTAGCGACTTTTCTGACCGCCGGTCCCCTGGCTCCCATTATCATAAGCCGATTCCAGTTCCGCCGAACCCATGGCGTCTCTACCCTGTTGTTCGTTCCAGGCATAGGCGGTGACGAGTGCGGCCTGTTCGCGCTCTTCGGTGCTCAGCTCAATGTCGATGGCAAAGGTTGGCGTATCAGTCTGAAGGTCCAAACGGCGAATAATGTCGCCATCGCTGGATACAACCTTGAGTCTGACCCTTCCCTTGAATCCTTCCAGGGTCGTATCGCCAGTCACATGCAGTCTGTGTTCGGTTGCCTCGTCGGACGTGGCGGTTAGATGCAGGTCGGCGGCAGGCAGAGCGACAGGCACTGCAGGATCACCGAGCAGGTTGTAGGTCTCAATGAACTGTGTGCTGCGGATCTGATGCTTGGCCCGCATGAGAGCTTCACCGATCGTGCTGTTTCGCTGCCGTAGCTCGGTGGCCAGCACCCGGCCCCAGGCAGGCGAAGGACTGTTGCGCCAGGATGCGGCAATCACGGCGATCGCGCCGCGCTGATCCAGGCGAATCAGCTTTTCACCGATGGAGTCGGCGCTCGGATGGTCGAAAGGCGCTGAGTAGCAGGTCATGCTCAGGACGATCGGCAGGCGTGAGGAGGGAGCCAGGCCGGAGAGGTCGTCGAGGGTGAAGAGATCATGGTTCTTGGCGAGGTCGGGTGGTCCCGTACGCCAGATGTATCGCCCTCCGTGACCGAGGAAATGAACAATCAATTCGCCTTCGTCGAACGAATCCACAAGCCTGCGCGTGTTCTGGTCGTTTGAGGTCTCGTTAGACGAGGGGTAGATCTTCTCGGCGGAAATTCCGCTATCGGCCAGCTGCAGTGCCAGGCGGTTGCTCTGCCGCTGAAACCCGCGCTGCTCGTTGGTTACCAGCAGGGCTTCGCTGCGCCAGGGTCCTACCTCCGGGTGATCAATGTAGCGGATGGTCTTGTCGACGATTGCGGTCACATCTTCTGGCTCGACGACGGGCAGGCGGCCGATGGCGAGGTCGGGAAGATTGTCATCACCGGACACGGTGACGAAATAGTTGTCGCTCGCCGCATGCCCCTCGAACGTGGCATGGTTCCAGGTCGGAATCAGGTCCCGTCGGTTCAGCTCCGATTTTTCGGCATATGGCGTGCTGCCGTTCTTCCCAAAGCGCTGTATTTCGCCGGGACGGTAGGTCCAGTCGGCATACTGGCTGTCGGCGGTGTCTTCGTTCTTTCCGTCCCAGCTGGCATCGCCCACCAGCAGCACGAAGCGGGGTGCTGGGGAGCGCCAGTTGGCATGGGCGTTACTGATGAAATCGCGGATTGCCTGGGGAGTCACCACGCCGTCACTGAATTCGTCGTAGACATCGTCGATGCTTGTTACCAGCACGCGCAAGCCGCGCTTGCGATGCATGGCTGCCAGCGGCTGAATCGCGTCCAGCAGTGTTGGGTGGGCAATGATGATGTAGTCCGCCTGCTGATCGGGACTCGCCAGTCTTGATGGCGTATCAATATTGATGGCAACCGGGCTCCGCAGTTGATCATCGCGCGCCACAACGAATGATTTTGCGTGGTCGCCAATCGGCATCTGCTCGAAGGACTCGCCCGAACGCGATGTTCGGGTTTCGGCAACCGAGCGCGTGCCATCATCGCCGTACAAGCGCAGCTGCCGATCTGGGACGTGCTCGAAACGCAGAGCAGTGGGTTGTCGTCGCTCCGGGTCTAGCTGCAGGCGGACCTGATATTGCCGCTTGCCTGCGCGCGGTGCGCGGGAATACTCGAACTCAACCCAATTCAGCATGATGACATCGATCAACGGCCGCTTCGGCTGACTGCTCGGCCGCTTCGGAATTTCGATGCTCAGGACGTTTTCGTCGGCGCCGAAAAGGGACGGGTCGAGCCCGTTGAGCTCAAGCTTGTATGGGTCGATGCCATTCCATTGCGCGCCACCGATCGGATGCCCATTGATCGAGAGTTTGACCTGATGGTCGAACGCGTCGCTATCGGGTTTATTGCGCGGTCGCGACCAGCCCCGGAAACTGACGACGATATCCACTTTTTCGTCGTCCGCAGGATCGCGGTCGGCAAGTTCCAGCGGCAGGGAGAAAGGTTCCGGCTGGTTCTGGGTCAGTTTCGCCCAATACCAGAGCTCTTCGGGATCTCCGTTCTTCTCCGGCGGAAGTCGCAGGATCTGCGAGTCCTGCTCGAGATGTACGCGGTTGCGCAGGGTGGCCGCGCGAGGGCGCGCAAATCGTGACGCCGTGGTGGCGCGCATGCGAGCCGGATTTGCCTGGTCGAGATTCAGGTAGTAGATGTTGTAGCGCGTGTATTCGCTTGAATAGGAGTACTCGCCGTGCAGTCTTTCGCCGAGGAACTCGATCCGGTCGCCGGGGCCGAATACGCCATCTCCACCATCGTCGAGCCAGATCGGTACGTCATGGCCACCAGAAGACATTCCGATCGAGGCGCTGGGCGTCTCGCTTTCAAGTCCGGCCTCGGCCAGATCCGCGTAGCCCAGGCTGTAGGCGCCGGTGTCTTCAATCTGGATCTTGAATCGAGGAAGCGCCTGACTCCAAGCCAGGCCGGGCAAAAGCAAGCACAGCTGTAACCCGAACCACCCGCCAAGCCGGAGCATGGAAGCCGTCGCGGATTGCTTGAACTCCGGCTTGGCGCAGCAGGCTCTGTGAACTTGGTGGGACTGTCTATAGTGTGTCCAGCAATTCACGTGCGGTCTTGGCCTCTGCGCTGTCCGGGGCGAGTTTGTCCAGGGCGGCGAAAGCATCCTGAGCTTCGCCGCGATGATCGGAAGCAATCTGGGAGACGACCAAGGCCAGATGTGGACGCAGATAGCGAGGGTCAAGCTCGATCGCGCGTTGGAAACTGCGAGTGGCCTCGTCGAATCGATCATCCTTCAGTGCGAAGGTTCCGTAGTTGAACCATGCCTCGGGCGAATACGGCCCGTCCTTCAAGGCGCGGAGGAATTCACTTTCGGCTTCCTCGCTGGCGCCGCTTTCCGCCAGATTGATCGCCAGATCGACGCGGGCAGGTGCCAGGCCAGCGTCAAGCTCCACAGCCTTGCGCAGATGTTCCAGCGCGCCCTCGGCATCGTTGGCCTGGCGCTTGAATTTGGCCATCAGCCACTCTGTGCGCGCACTTGGCGCATCGGCGAGCCGCTGTTCGAGCAGCGTAAGCGCCGCCGTCTTTTCACCGGCGGCGTACTGCTTGGACACCAGCTGAAGCAGCAAGGGTTCGGAGATTGCTCCCGATTCGCGCAGGTGCTCTGCTGCCTGCCAGGCCTCATCCAGCCTGCCCGCTCCCGCCAGCGCGGAAACATGCAGCTCGAGGAAGGTCGGGCTGTCCGGTGATGCTGCGATCAGTCGCCGGGTGTAAGGCAGGGCGTCATTGGCGCGGCCCTTGAAAAGCAGGTGCTTGGCGCCCGAGAGATCATTGAGCAGGCCCACACGATCCTGCGGCGGGGTGCCGTCGTCCAACAACTTCTCCACGATCTCGGTCGCGTCAGCCGTTGAACTGTGCAGATACCCCAATGCTTCCAGCCGCGCGCGATCCGCGTCGTCGAGGTCGTTGGCCTTGCTCGCTCCGGCGACCGCGTGTTCAGCCATGAACTGCGACAGTTCGGCACGCATGCGCGTGGCGTCTTCAGGGCGCTCGTCGATCAGGTTGTGCATCTCGCCCGGATCGACGGCAAGGTCGAACAGTTCGGGACGTGGGCCGTGCAGGTATTTCAGGTCGCCATCGATCAGGGCGCGTAGCTCGCCCCAGCCATGTGACAACCGTGGTGAGAGGTTCTCGGCATACAGCGGTGGTGCCGAATAGCCGTCGCCGTTGCGCCATGTCGACAGAAGGGAGCGGCCCTGAACCTGGGTCGGAATCGGAATCCCCAGGGCATCCAGCACCGTTGGCAGGATGTCGACCGTCCCCACCCGGGTTTCGATGACACGGCCGGCCGGCTCGCTACCGGGTGGGGCGCGCATGATCAGAGGCACATGAAGCGTGGAGTTGTACGCGAGCATCGCGTGGGTGATTTCGTTGTGCTCGCTCAGACCCTCGCCGTGGTCGGCCGCCATCACGATCAGGGTGTGGTCCAGCAGGCCCAGTGAACGCATGTGGTCCAACAGGAACCCGAGACGAGAGTCGGCATACGCGATCTCTCCGTCGTAAAGGTTGTCGGCATACAGCTGGTCGTAGGGTGGTGGCGGCTCGAAAGGCTGATGCGCGTCGAAATAATGCACCCAAAGGAAAAAAGGATCCGAACCGCGCTGGTCCAGCCATGGGATGATGGCTTCGTTGACCTGTGCCGCGCGCCGCTCGTCGAAGAACAGGCGATCCTTTGCCACGGCGCGGTGGCCGGTGAAATCCTCTTCGAGCCCGGTCAGGTGGTCGTCGTAGAGATCGAATCCCTGATCCAGACCAAACTGCTTTGTCAGCGGAAAGGCGCCGACGGCAGCCGCGGTGGCATACCCCTGGTCGTGCAGAATCTCGGCGAGAGTCTGTTGTTCGTCGCCAAGCACGAACAAGCCGTTGTCGCGCACTCCATGAGCCAGGGGGTAACGGCCAGTCATGATGGTCGAGTGCGACGGCGTCGTGATCGGCACCGCCGTATAGGCATTGGCGAAACGGACGCCTTCTGCCGCAAGTCGGTCAAGCGTCGGGGTGGAGATCCGCTGGTTGCCGTAGCTGCCCAGGTGATCGGCACGTGTGGTGTCGAAGGTGACCACCAAGACGTTCCAGCGCTGCGGGCGTGGCCAGAACAGCGTCAGTCCGATGGCAACGCCCGCGCAAAGCAAAGCCCCGCCGATCCAGGCGGGGCGAAATCCATTGCTCATGCGTGTCTGCCGCTCCCTTGGAGGAAAACCTTGCGGCGATCAAACACCTTGGCCTTGGGCGAACGCAGACTCACTCGACGCTGAAGTTCATCAGCTCGACAGGCACGATGTTGCCCGTGGCGCGAATGTAGCTGTTCAGCGCACCGCCGAAATCGAACGTCCCTGTGATGTTGGGGCCCATGCCGCCGGTGTAGCCCACCACGCCATGATGGCCCTGCGCCTTGGTCGTGCCGGTGCCAAACACCGGAATATAGACGCTGGCGAAATCACCAAACAGCACGAAGAAGCTGCTGCCGGTATAGTTCGCGCCAATCCCGGTGAACGAGAGGCTATCGATGACGCCGGTGGCAACGGTGAACGTGCTGTATAGCGCCATTGCCCCACCGCCGCCGGTCTGCGGGCCTTCGAGCACGAAACCGGCGCTGCTGGTCGTGTTGGCCGGACCGGGAGCCACCAGGGCTTGCACGGTCGAAACCGTTCCCGACGCGAACACCGGGATGCCGGTATGGGTGTTGAAGCGGTTGCCGATGATCGCCCCACCGCCAAAACCAATCGTGGGGAAACCACTGTCGTATCCTATGGTGCCGACGAGGTTGGCGCGGTTCCAGTTGCTGCCCGGCTTTTCAGAAACCGACATCCTGCTCATGGTCTTGTAGTCGTCATGACCACCCTGCGGGAAATGACCAGCCTTGGCCTTGCGCTGCTCGGCCTGGTACCGCTTGGCCTGGAACCACACGCCGCGACGCTGGTCAGGGCTCATCTTCTTCATCGCCGCCCGGCGATCGGGGCCACTCATTGCCGCCAAGGCCTTGACCTGCTCGCTCACCGCAGCGATTTCCGTGCCACCGGCCGGCTTATCGGTGTCTCGGGACATGCCTGCGAGCGGCAGACCGAGCAGCGCGGAGGCACAAACCAAGCTCAAATACCTAGCTTTCATGATAAAAAACCCCTTAAAAATGTAGGTGCGGCAGGTCGCTGCATAGCAAGGGACCGGGCGCTCACCAAGACCACGACCAAACGGTCGACCCCCTCTCAGCGTCGCGCCAGTTATAGCACGGGCTGTCACCTTGTCAAGACAATAAAGGTCACCGACGGCGCCGATATCCCAGCGTTACCCGATGCTTAGCCACTTCAACTCGACAAGCCTGAAGCAGTGTCGTGTCGAAAGGGGACGCGGGACGTCCGCCGAGAATACCGTGCCGTAGGGCGTTCCCGAAGCTACTGGGCGTCAGTGTCCTGATGGATTTCGTCGAGCGCCGCATCAAGCTGTTCGACGCTGATTTCGGGTTTGGGCAGACCAGCCGCGCGCAACGCTTCCAGGCCTTCGGGGACCAGCTCGAAGTGCGCTTTGGTAAGTAGTTGGTCGCTGAGCTGATGGAAGATGTCGGCGGTGTACTGAGCCAGATAGCGCTCTGCGACCTGTTCCCGTACCTCGTCAAAGGGCTGCGGCGCCGAGTCGATCCTTTCGACGGCCTGAACCTGTTCCAGGGCGCTGTCCGTGCGGTACGGGGCTGACAACTGGCCGAGCGTCAGTGGGCTGACCAGAGTGGGGAGCCGCGAATCCCGCCGTGCCAGCTCGCCCAGCGTGGCCGGCTCCCACTCGTCGACTTGCCCGCCCAGCTCAGTGGCCAGCTTGTCCAGATCGGCCGCTACGTCCGCCGCGGCGGCTTCCAGCCGCGCCATGTCGGCCGCGGCATGGTCGCTGAGTGGGATGGAGAGATGCCGGAGCTTCCACTGCGGCGCGCTGCTGAACTGCCCGATGTTATTGTTATAGAACAGTCGCAGGCGCGCCTCGTCTTCCTCCGCCAGCTCCTGCATGGCGTGCTTTCGGGCGGAACTGATCATTGCGGCATGCTCCCAGACTTGGGTCTTGCGCTCGATTGCCTTCTCGGACACCACGCCTGTGGATTCGCACTGCCATTGCGCGACGAGCATGCGTCGCCAGGCCTCATAGGCTGGCCAGGGACGTTCGGCCACCAGTTGCTTCTGCTCAGGGCCTTCCTGCGACGCGATCAGGGCTTGCCAGTGGCGCTGGAAATCGCCGAGTGTCCACCGCCGCGCTCCAATACCGACTAGAGGTTGCTCGGGGCTTCCATCACGCAAGGCGGCCAGAAGCTCGTCGCGCTGCACTGCAAGCGTATCCGTGGGAAGTTGCGCTTGCTGCTCGATTTCCGCCAACGCCTGATCCATCCGGTCATTGACCAGCTGCTTGCGCAGCAGGCTCTTGACCTCATCGAACTCGGTCTTGCGCGCCGACACGATGTGATCGACGTAGAAAAGCTGCACTCCCTCGCGTGTGGCGATCGGTTTGCTGGGCACGCCCTCGTCGAGAGCAAACAGGATCTTCTCAAAGCCTTCAGGCAGCATGCCCCGGCCCACCCAGCCCAGCAAGCCGTCCTGATGGCGGGTTTCCGACTGCGAATATTGGCTGGCGAGCAGGGAGAAGCTTTCGCCGCCCAGCACGCGCTGGCGCAGTTTTTCGGCCTGGTCAACCAGGTCTTGAGCCTTTGTGCCGGGATCGCGTCGCAGGAAGATGTGGTAGGCAAGTCGGCGTTCGGGGCGCGCCCATTGGTCCTTTCTGGTGTCGTACTCGGCGTGCAGATCCTCATCGCTGACCTTGGTCGCCTCGGGATGCGTGGTCCGGACGCACTGGCGGGCGATCCAGCGCGACACGGCGCCGTTTCTGGCGCGAATGAAATCGTCTCCCTGGTCAAGCTTGTGGTCTCGGGCGTAGGCGCTGAGCTGATCTTCGATGACCATGTCCTTGATCAGGTCAGGGAACCAGGCATCCAGGTCGGTCGCGGGTGTTGGCCGCTGCTTGCGTGGCATGCCGAGCACGCGGGCATCGACATCGGCGACGGTGATCTGATGGCCTGCATAGCGCGCAACAACCGGCGAGTTAGCATCCACATCCACATCGGCTGGCGCGGCGCCCTGCTGGCAGCCGGCCAGAAAGAGAAGGCTGGTGGCAAACAGCGACAGAAGTCTGATCGACAAGACAATTCTCCCAGCGGGCCGCCGTGGCAAGGCCCGGTTTCGACATTCGAGAAACCTCTTCCCGGCCCGAGCGACGCTCTCGTCGTGTAGCCATGGGTGGCGACGATCCACGATGCGCTCGGCATCAATGACTGTGTCAGCCAGACTGTATGCTAACGCATGATCGGCGATATTCCTTCGCCGAACTGACGGAAGGGGGGCGGTAGGTGTCAGGGTGGTCGCAAGCACGCGAAATGAATCCAGAGTCCGTTTGGAGGGTGCCGGACGGGTTTTCGCCATTCGGCGAACCGTCCCGCCAAAAGATGCCTTTGCCTGCCGGAATGCTCGCGTCACTGGCGCTGTGTCTGGCGATGCTCCTCGTGCTGACCGGCTGCAGCGAACCGCAACCACCAGAGGCCCCCTTGGCTGTCGTCGCGCCGCCTGTTGATCTGGCAGAGCTCGATCTCGCTGTTCGCCAGCAGTTCAAGGAGCGCTGGGACGCCCTGCAAGCGGCTACCCCGGGTAGCAAGGAGTCCGCCACACGGTGGGGAGAAGTCGGTCAGTGGTTCGATGCCTACCACTACCGCGACAGCGCGGATGCGTCCTACGCTAATGCCGCGCAGCTCGATGCCGGAGAACCGCGCTGGCCCTACTACCGCGGGCACATCGCCTTGGATCGCGGCGACCTCGATATGGCCATGGAGGAATTCGCTAGGGCGGCGAATCTGGCGCCGGACATGGCCGCACCGAGGGTGCAGATGGGGAATATCGCCATGACCCAATTGCATGTGGACGTAGCCAAAGACGCCTTCGACCGCGCCCTGAAGATTGACGCGACTGACCCCGAAGCACAGCTCGGGCTGGGTCGGGTGGCATTGGAGCAAGGCGACCCGGAAGGGGCGCGGGAAATTCTGGAGCCATTGCTGCAATCGCAACCGGATGTCGGGCAGCTGCACTACCTGATCGGCCTCTCCTGGCGGCAGTCTGGGGACCGCGTCAAGGCGGCGGAACATTTTTCCAAGGTTCCGCAAGAGAGCTTGAACCAGGTCCCCCTGAGCACTTCCGACCCGTGGATGCGCGAAGTGCAGCTATTGGATCGCGGTGTGGTGACGCTTACCCGTCGCGGGGTACGCGAGATCCAGCATGGTGAGTTGCGGCATGGAACGCTGCTGCTCGCCCAGGCAGTAAAAGCCAATCCTTCTACCGCCGAGACCCACATCAACTACGCGCAGGCCCTGCGCCGCGTTGGCCGTCCGAATCATGCCCGCGACGAACTGCAGGAAGCCCTCCGCCTAGCTGGTGATTCACCCGAAACAACAGCAAAGGCGCACCTGGCTCTCGCCAGCTTGTTGACCTCCATGGGGCAACTCGATGTTGCCGAGCCACATCTGCACGAGGTGTTGGACTTCGACCCTCGTTCGGTTGACGCCTTGTTGCAGCTGGGCCGCATCAAGCAACGGCAGGGGCAGGTTGAAGCTGCGTTGGGCCAATACGCTGCGGCGCGCGACCTAGCGGGAGAGCGCGAGGATGTCTGTTTCTGGCACGCGGCCATGCTTCTGCGCCTGGACCGCATAAAGCTGGCGCAGGATGCGCTGCAAGCCGACATTGATCGTCTGGGCGAGGCGCGTTCGCTGCGTCTGCTGCTGGCCCGGCTGCTTGCCGCGAAGGATTCACCGTCTACCAAAGACGTCGACTCGGCAAAAAAGCTGCTCCAATCCGCGGCGGGGCAACCGGACGTCTTCTTCGCGGAAACGGCGGCAATGGTCGCCGCCGCGGACGGAGCGTTCGCCCAGGCGATTTCGTGGCAAGATGAGGCGGTCGCCACGCTTGCGGAATCCCGCCGGCACGCCGCGCTGAAAACAGCCCGCCGTCGCTTGCAACTCTATCGGGAAGGCATGCCCTGCCGAAATCCCTGGGAGGATGCGGAAAGCATGGTGACTACGAAAATCCGCACGTCCCAAACCGAACGGAATCCTTCTTGACGTACGACTGCATAGCCAGCCTGCGGCGCGCGGCGCCCCTGGCGGCAATCATCACCTTGCTGGCAAGTCCCTGCCCGACCCTCGCCGCTGACGATGGCGCCGTTGCAAGGACGCCAATCTTCGTCGACGTGGCTCCTGCCAGCGGGCTGGATTTCGAGCACTGGAACGGCATGAGCGGCCAGCATTACTTCATCGAGCCGGTAGGCGCCGGTGCGGCCTTGTTCGATGTCGATGGTGATGGCGACCTGGACATCTTTCTTTCGCAGGGGCGGCTTCTCGAACCCCCTGGCGTTGACGCGAAGTCGGTACAACCCATCTTCGCACCGCCGAAGCACTCCGGCGGTCGGCTGTATCGCAATGACCTGAGCATTGCTCAGGATGGTCAGCGCACGCTGCATTTCACTGACGTAACGGAGTCCAGCGGGCTGAAGGCCGATGGCTATGGCATGGGTGTCGCCGCTGCAGACATCGACAACGACGGCCGCATCGACCTGTACCTGACGAACTTCGGTTCCAACCAGCTGTGGCGCAATGTCAGCAAGGATGGTGTCATCCGCTTCGTCGATGTGACCGAACAGGCCGGCGTGGACGATTCACGCTGGTCTACCAGCGCGAGCTTTGCTGACATCGATGCGGACGGCTGGCTCGACCTGTTCGTGGTCAATTACGTCGACTTTCGGTTAAAGAACCACCAACCCTGCCGTTCGCCCGCCGGCCGACCGGATTTCTGTGGCCCGCTTTCCTATCGTGGCGAGGGTGATCGTCTGTTCCGCAATCGCGGGGATGGGACGTTCGTCGACATTACCGGGCCGGCAGGCCTGTTGGACGGCAAATCGAGCGGACTGGGCGTGGTTGCGGCCGACCTGGATTCTGACGGTCGGATCGACTTTTACGTCACCAATGACATGCGGCAGAACTTTCTGTGGCGAAATCTGGGCCATGCGGCCGGTTCGGATGGCGCCGCCACGAAGTTCGAGAACGTTGCGCTGGAGCGAGGTGTCGCGGTTTCCGGAATGGGACAGTCGCAGGCTTCGATGGGCGTCGTCGCCGGCGATTTCGACAATGATGCAGACGATGACCTGTTCATGACCCACCTCAACGGCGATCACAACACCATGTACATCAATGAGGGGGAAGGCTATTTCGACGACCGTTCGACGGCCAGCGGCCTGGCTTCGCCAAGCATGTCGATGACAGGATTCGGGGTTGCCATGATCGACTTCGACAACGATGGCTGGCTGGACGTGATGGTGGCGAACGGCGAGGTCAGGTCCATCGAAGCACAGGCGCGTGCCAACGACCCATTCCCCCTCAAGCAAGCAAACCTGCTGTTTCGCAACCGCAACGGCCGGTTCATTGAGGTCGAGCGCGGCGAGCTGGGGGTGCTGGCCAAGATGGAAGTCAGTCGCAGCCTGGCGGTAGGGGATATCGACAACGACGGCTACGCCGACGTGCTGCTCACCAACAACAGCGGCCCTGCCCGACTGCTGCGCAACCAGGCAGCGTCAGGAGCGCACTGGATCGGCGTGCGCGCCGTCCTTGCCGATGCACCACGCGACGCACTCGGGGCGAAGGTGTCGGTGGTGGTTGATGCGACCACGACGCTGACGCGACGCGTCGCAACCGATGGCAGCTATCTTGCGGCCTCCGACCCCAGGGTTCTGGTCGGTCTGGGTACTCGCAATGCCGTCACTGCCGTACGCGTTATCTGGCCAGGAGGTGCCGAAGAGGAATGGCGTGATCTCGCCGTAGACCAATACCACACGCTGACCCAAGGGACGGGTCGATCAATTGAGGCATCGCCATGACCCTGTGGGGACTGACGCTGGCAGCATTGCTCGTGGCGACACCGACCGAGCCGACCGACACCCGTGAAGTGGTCGCCAGCTGGGATGGAGGTACTGCGACACGCGCCGAATACGACGACTGGTTGCAATTGAACAACCTCAAAGACAGTAGTGACTCTCTGAAGGAGTTCGTCTTCGTGGAGTCGTTTGCCGACATCGCCAGAAAGCGCGGTGTCGAGACCGATCCGTCAGTACGTCTTCGAATGCAGCTTGAACGCAACAAGCTGCTGTCCGCAGCCCTTCAGAAACACCTGAAGGAAAGCGTCAAGATCAGCGACGACGAGCTGGAAGCCTTGCGCCGCGAGCAGCCCGACGCATTCAAGCGACCGCGAAAGCTGAAACTGCTGAATATCTATCAGCACCTGGACGCCGACCCGGAAGCGTCGCAGAAAGCCCGTCAGCGAATGAAGGACGTGCGGACGCAGCTGCTCGCCGGTGCCGACTTCGCCGAGCTGGCAGCGACCGAATCGGAATCGCAAACCCGATTCCGGGGCGGCCAGCTGGGTTACGTCGACCCGGAGAAACTGCCACCAGCCGTGGCCAAGGCAGTGCGTACACTCAAGGTCGGTGAGATCAGCGAGATTGTCGAAGCCCGAGATGCGCTGATGTTGTTCCGTTGTGAGGACGTGAAGGAAGCGGTGACCCCCTCGGCCGAGGAGGTGCGCACCAAGCTCCGCAACAACCTGTGGCGGATTCGCAGCGAAGAGGGTTGGAAAGCACTTCAGGACAGACTGTGGCAGGCCGCTGATCCCAAGATCAAACCGAGGTCATCCGGGCAGGTGATCGAGATGCAGGACTATCAGCTGGAGGCCGCAGATCTTGCTGCACTGGTGCAACAGACGATGCACGGCAAGGCGCTTGCCGACGTAAACGACAACCGCCTGGCGTCCATGCTGCATGACTGGGCGGTCTCCGTTCTGTTGGCGAGGGAAGCGGTCCGGCTGCAGCTTGACCAGGATCCTGGGCTGGCGTTGAAGCTTCGCTGGTTGCCGGTGCAGGCCTTGGCCAGGAATGAGCTGTCGCGCCGTATCGATGAACAACTTGTCGAGCCTGGTGAGGCGGAGTTGCGTGAGGCCTGGGCGCAGAGCAAGGGACGTTACACGCATCCTGCCGAAGTGGACTTGGCAGTCATCTACTTTGGCGAAATGTCTTCCAAGACGGCGGCGAAGGAAGATCGGGCGCGCGTCGCCGAAGCCGAGGCGGTCGAGCGCCAAGTCAGTAGGGGTGAACTCGCTTTCGATGAGGCGGCCAAGCGCTATTCCAAGCACCCCAGCGCGGCGAGTGGAGGCGAACTGGGGTTCATCTCCACTCGTGCGGTTTCGCAGTGGGGACCGGCTGCGAGTCAGGCTGTTCGTGGGTTGCAGCCAGGGCAACGAAGCGGCCTTTTGCGGCTGCAATCGGGGCTGTGGATACTCGAACTTCGCGGGCGGCGACCGAAACGGGAAATGAGTTACGACGAGGCCTTGCCTCAAGTGCGGCAACAGCTGCGCAAAGTCCGGATCCATGAGCTCGAGGCGAAAGTACGCGAGCAGCATTGGGGACAGATCCACATGACGTTCCCCGCTGCAAACGCGGAAGCTGTCGCCCCATGAAGTGCTTGTCTGTCCCGACCTTTCACGCCGCTGGATTGCCTGGCCCCATTCGGGTGTCCCCGACGCCTCCGCGTTTGATTGGAGTGCGCGGCGGATGCTAGCCGGCTTCGTCACGCGCTGGCGCCACGGTGATCCCATCGTGATTGTTTCCGGGTTGCCCCGGTCCGGAACCTCGATGCTGATGAGCATGCTTCAGGCCGGCGGACTGGAATTGCTGACAGATGCCGCACGCACGGCCGATGTCGACAACCCCAAAGGGTATTTCGAGCTGGAAAGAGTGAAGGGGCTGGCGACTGATCCCGACAAGTCCTGGCTTAGGGCAGGGCGAGGCAAGGGGCTCAAGGTCATTTCGCACCTGCTGAAGTACCTGCCGCCCGGACATCGATACCAGGTGATATTGGCTCGCCGTGACCTGACCGAGGTTATCGACTCGCAAGACACCATGTTGCGACGATCCGGCGAGGACAACACGCTGGATGACGACCAGACGCGTGACCTGTATCGCCGCCATCTGGTGAATGCCAGGGCGCTCCTGCGCGGTCGGCGCGACATGCGCGCGCTGGAGGTCCACTATTCGGGCGCCATCGACGATCCGAAAGCCACTGCGGCACGGATCAATCGTTTTCTGGGTGGGAAACTGGATGAGGCGGCCATGGCGGCCTCGGTCGATCCGACCCTTTATCGCAATCGCAGTTCAAACCGGAGTCCGTGATGCCCGACCCGTCCCGCAGAAGCCCAGCGGCGTACTGGATGTTGTTTCTCGCCTTGCTGACGGTCTCGACGGCGGCTGAAGCCTATGTCGGGCCCGGCGCGGGTTTCGCGATCATGGGGTCGTTCCTGAGCATCTTTCTTGCGCTGATGTCAGGCCTGCTATCGCTGGCCCTCTGGCCATTCCGGTTCGCTATCCGCTGGTTGCGGCAACGCAAGGTGATGGCGAAGGCGAAGGTCAAACGCGTCGTCATCGTTGGTCTGGACGGACTCGACCCGACGCTGGCCGAGCGTTGGATGGCCGCCGGTGAATTGCCGAACCTGTCGGCCATCAAGGCACAGGGCAGTTTCGGACGGTTGCGCACGACCTATCCTTCCATTTCGCCGGTGGCCTGGTCGTCGTTCATGACCGGCGTTGATCCGTCCCGGCACAACATCTTCGACTTCCTCGATCGCGACCTGCGCACCTACAAGCCCAGGCTTTCCAGCTCCCAGGTTGCTTCCAGCACCCGGACCATGCGGGTAGGGAACTGGATCATCCCGCTGGGCAAGCCGCTGCTGCGCAGCATGCGCAAGAGCCGGGCCTTCTGGAACGTCCTCGGCGACTTCGGCGTGCCCTGCAACATTCTGCGCGTGCCGCTGACCTTTCCGCCGGAGAAATTCGCCGGAGCAATGTTGTCGGCAATGTGCGTCCCTGACCTGCGAGGCACCCAGGGATCCTTCACCTACTTCACGACCAATCCCGATGAGGTGCACACCGGCGAGGATTCGTCCGAGGACACCGGCGGTCTCCGCATCCTGGTCAAGTTCGAGGGCGATACGCTCCAGGCATCGCTGCCGGGCCCGGGCCACCCGCTCAAGGCGGATCATCCGGAACTCGCCCTGCCGTTCAGCGTCAAGCGCAACGCCAGGGGCGATGGCGTCGTACTGACCATCGACCGTCGTCGCTACAAGCTGAGCGCCGGGAAATACTCGCCCTGGATTCGCCTTGTCTGGCGCGCGGCGCCCGGTCTCAAGGTCCATGGCATTGCTCGCTTCTATGTCACCAAGCTGGACGACCATTTCGGACTCTACGTGACGCCCATCAACATCGACCCAGGCTCACCGGAGCTGCCGATTTCCTGGCCGTTCTACTACTCGGTCTACCTTTCCAAGATGATGGGCGAGTTCGCCACGCTCGGACTGGCGGAGGACACCTGGGCGCTCAATGAAGGCGTGATCGACGAGCAGGCATTCTTCCAGCAGGTCATGGACCACCACGAAGAACGCGAGAAGATGCTGCTCAACGCGCTGGAGAAATCGCGCAAGGGCGTCGTGGCCTGCGTATTCGACGGCACGGATCGCGCGCAGCACATGTTCTTCCGTCACCTCGAGCACGACCATCCTGCCAACCGCGGCAAGGACACCGAGCGGTTCAAGGACGCCGTTCTGGACGTCTATCGCCGTGCCGACCAGACCATCGGGAAGGTGCTTGAACACATCGGCCCGGACGACCATCTGATGGTGATCTCCGATCATGGCTTCCAGTCGTTCCGTCGTGGCGTCAACCTCAACGCCTGGCTACGCGACCATGGCCTGCTCTTTCTCAAGGACGGCGCCGAAACCTGTGGCGACTGGTTCGAGGGCGTGGACTGGACCCGGACAAAGGCCTATGCCTTCGGCCTCAGTGGGATTTACATCAACCAGAAGGGCCGCGAGGCCGATGGCATCGTGCGCCCGGGCCAGGAAACCGACGCGTTGAAGGCCGAAATCATCAAGGGCCTTTCCGGGCTGGTCGATGAGGAATGCGGTGTGACGGCCATCAAACAGGTATTCGACTGCGCGGTCGTGCATACCCGAGGTCCATACCAGGCCGACAATCTGGATCTCGTCGTTGGCTACGATCGTGGCTATCGCGCTTCCTGGGAGTCGGCAACGGGCCGTGTGACCGAAGAAGTGTTCTCCGACAACACGAAATGCTGGAGCGGCGACCATTGCGTGGACCCGCGCCTGGTTCCCGGAGTTCTATACAGCAATCGGCGCATTGTCGCCGATGACCCGGGCATCGAGGACCTGGCACCCACCGTGCTCGATCTTTTCGGCGTCGAGGCTCCGGCACATATGACCGGAAAGCGACTGACCGTGGAAGCGACGACCGCGGCGAGAGCGGCGGCTGCATGATGAGACTGGGTCTCGCTCTTCTTTGTCTGCTGGTCGCCACGTCGGCCCAGGCCACGGATCCGTCGGCGAAGCGCATGGTCGTCCTCGCCGTCGATGGGCTCGACCCTACGTTGCTGCAGCAGTTCATGGGGGAAGGCATCGTCCCGAACATGACGAAGCTGGCAGCGCAGGGCGGGCTGCAGCCGCTCGGAACCAGTGTTCCTCCGCAAAGCCCGGTGGCGTGGTCCAATTTCATTACCGGGATGGATCCCGGGGGGCATGGCCTGTTCGATTTCGTGGCCCTGGACAGGACAACGCTGAAACCCTATCTGTCGGCATCAAGGGTCGAATCCGAATCCTGGGGAACGCTCAGCGTGGGGCGCTGGCGCCTGCCGCTGGCCTCGCAGGAGACGGTGCTGTTGCGCAAGGGCCAGGCATTCTGGGAGGTTCTGGAACACAACGGGGTTCCGGCAACCATCTTCCAGGTGCCGGCGAACTATCCTCCGGTGCAAGCCGGCGAGGCAGCCTTGTCCGGCATGGGGACACCCGACCTGCTGGGCACTCCCGGAACCTTTTCCTACTACACCGACGACCTGAGCCGCGCGGTGGGCGAGGTATCGGGTGGCGTGGTCGAGCGGGTGTCGCTGCTCGATGGCGCGGTGGACGGCATCCTTCGAGGGCCAGCCAACGCATTCCTTGAGGGCGAACCGCCGAGCGAGCTGCCGTTCCGCGTGCAGGTCGATCCCAGCCAGCCGGTGGCCCTGTTCAGCATCGACGGGCAACGCCGATTGATGCAGGTCGGTGAATGGAGCGACTGGATTCCGGTCCGCTTTCCCATGGTGCCGGGCCTGCCGGGTGTTGCGGGCATGATCAGGGTCTACCTGCAGGAGGTGTCGCCCCGGTTCCGCCTGTACATCAGTCCGGTCAATATCGACCCACGTGAACCGGCGCAGACCATTTCGTATCCCACCGATTTCGCACCGCAGCTGGCGGAAGCGAATGGCCCGTTCTATACCCAGGAAATGCCGGAGGACACCAAGGCACTTTCGGCACATGTGCTGAGCAGCCAGGAGTTCATCGAACAATCCGAGCTGGTGATGGCCGAGCGGCACAGGATCTTCCAGCAGCAGCTGGAAAGCTTTTCTGAACATCCAGGCACACGCTTTCTGTTCTTTTATCTGAGCACGGTCGACCAACGGCACCACATGCTTGCCAGGCAGGCAGACGTGCAGCATTCCCAGCATGCCAAGGACACACCTCCTGAGCTTGCCAACGCCATGCGCGAAACCTATCGCGAAGTCGATCAGTTCGTCGGCATGGCCATGCAGCAGCTGCCGGGTGACACCGCTTTGGTGGTGATGTCGGATCATGGCTTTGCTCCCTTCAACCGCGGGGCCAACCTCAACGGCTGGCTTGAGCAGCATGGCTATCTGAAGTTGATCAACCCGAAGCGCCGAGACCAGGATCGATGGCTGGAAGGCATCGACTGGAAGAACACGCGGGCCTTCGGGGTCGGCCTGAATTCGCTGTACATCAACGTCAAAGGTCGCGAGGTCAATGGCAGCGTCGATCCAGAGCAACGCCTGCAGCTCGCCCGGGAGATCGCGGCGGGACTGGCGGAATGGAAGGATCCTGAGAATGGATCCCCAGTGGTCACCCAACCCGTGCTTCGCGAAGAGGTGTATCACGGTGCGGAAGTGGCCGCAGCGCCGGATATCATCGTCGGGTACGCGCGTGGCTATCGCGCATCGTGGCGTACCGCCAGCGGCGAGGTTCCGTCCCTGCTGCTGGAAGACAATGTCGAGGAGTGGAGTGGCGACCACTGCATGGACAGTCGCACGGTCCCGGGCGTATTCCTGACCAACCGCAAGGCAAGCCGGCATGGTGACCTGCGTGATTTGAGTGTCACGATCCTTGACTATTTCGGAATCGATGCGCCGCCGCAGATGAGCGGCAAGAGCCTGTGGTGACCGCCAGACGGCAGGCGCAAGAAACGCCCTACGGAGACATGTGATGTTTGGACGCAAGAAGGTATCCATCGACAAGGACCTGTGGCAGAAGATCGCCATGCTCTCGGAAGTGGCGGGCTATTCGTCACCGGACGAATTCGTCGTGCATGCCCTTGAGCGTCAGATTGCCGAGTTCGAGGAAGCGGAAAGCGATGAAGAGATCCTCAAGAAGCTTCGCGGACTGGGCTATATCAACTAGCCCAATGGGGATGACCATCAGCATCTACCCCGACGCAAACCAGGTCTGGAATCGAGCTTGATGTCAGATTCGGTAGCCAGCTTTTCGCCGTGGGCGCTCATCAACCGGGTCTCGACTACTCTCGTCGACATCCTGCTGTGGCCGTTGCAGAGCTTTCCCGTCTGGCTGCAGTTGACCTGGATGGCAGCATTGCTGGCAGCCTTCGCCCTGCTGGTCTTCAAGTATTTTTCGTCCCAGTCCGGCATCCGCCAGGCCAAGGACCGGGTCAAGGCCTATCTTCTGGAGCTTTGGCTGTACAAGGACGACCCAGCGGTGCAGCTGCGCGCGCAGGGAAAGGCGATATGGCATTCGCTGCGGTATCTGGTTCTTTCACTACCGCCGCTGCTGGTGATGAGCCTGCCGATGTTGCTGCTCCTGTTCCAGGTCGAAGCACGCTTCGGCTGGCGGGGTCTGGAGCCGGGTGAGTCGACCATCCTGACCGCGACCTTGGCAGACTCGAACAAAGGCAACATTTCGCTGGGAAAGATTGCCCCGCAACTCGAAGTCGGCGCTGGCCTGACGGTGGAAACCCCGGCTTTGCGTTTGTTGTCGGAGCGGAAGGTTCTGTGGCGGCTGCGGGCGACGGATGTTGGCGTGCACCCGGTGCAGGTAGCCATCGGCGCAGCTACCGCGAGTCGCTCGATCGTCGCCGGCCAGGCACTATCACCGCTGGCGCCCGATATCTACCGAGCCAATGACTGGCGGGAGTTGGGCTTCCCGGGTGAATCACCCCTGCCAGCCGATGCGGCCATTGCGTCGTTGAGCGTGGACTACCCTTACCGCGACGGCGACTTCCTGGGTCTGTCCCAGGCATCCTGGATCCTGCTCGGCCTCTCCCTGCTCTTTGGATTTCTCCTTCGCGGACCGATGCGGGTCGATTTCTGACTCTGGTAGACAGCGCCTAATCGGTGCTCGGCGTTGCCTCATCCGCGGGAAGACTCCGCGGCTTCGATTTCAGGGTCGGGGTGAATTGCTTGCGCTTACCTGACACGGAAATGCTCTCGACGTAGTACCAGTAGACTGTTTCCGGTGCGATGGCCGTATCGACGTACTCATAGCGATTGGGGGTGTCTGATGTGCCTGCACCGGCGATTACCGATTCGTTGATTCGTTCAAAGGGGCCGTCTTCATTGTCGCTGCGGTAGACGTCGAAGCCGAAATTGTCGACTTCGCTGGCGGTGGCCCATTTGATGCTGTTGCTGATGGGCGGCACTGCGTCATTCCCGGCCAAGGCCGTGGTAGCCATCAGCGCAATGGCGATCAGGATGAACAGGATTGAGCGCATATCGATTGAATGTCCCTTGCTGGTTGGAGGCTGGCGCGGTCACGAGTCAATGTCCACGCCGACCCTGCCTTGGTCATGCCTGTGGAGCGGCCAAGTCGAAACATCTTAAAGGCCTGGCTGGTCGAAGCAACCCATCTCGAACGACCGCGCACATTGTCACGCTGCCAGTCGCGTAGTATCTGCCGTTCACACGTCGAGCGCGGCAGGACACTCCATGGACCTGGAGCGCCCCAAGTGACTTCAACAACTTCAAGGATCATCCGGATGCGGGTCTGTGTGTTTTTGCTGCTGGCGCTCGTCTCTGCCGCGAACAGTGCGCAATCGGCCGATACCGATCACAGCGGACAGGCTGCCCATTTGTTGGAACTGAAGAACGTCGGGCTGGCCGACCTTGAGGAAGGTCGCAATGAGCAGGCTCTTCAGCACTTCGAGTCGCTGGCAGCGCTGCTGCCCGACGAACCACTACCGACTGCAAACGCAGCGGTTGCAGCTCTGCGGGATGGCAAGCTGGATATCGCAGAATCCTTTGTGACCCGCGCGCTGGCGATCACGAAACAGCGCGGCGATGTGTTGATGGTCAAGGCAGCGGTCGCGGTCGCCCGGTCCGACACGGCTGCGGCCGGCGCCGCTCTGACAGCTGCGGCGGACCTCGAACCCCGCAATCTCGAAGCCCGCTGGCGCTGGATCAAGCTCATCGAGTCGTCTGTGGAATCCGGGGATACAGGCGCACAGCGCGATCGCTATGTCGGGGAAATCCTGAAGGCTTCACCCTCCAATCTGGTCGCATGGCTTCGGCGCGCAGCGGATGAGATCGGGGCAGGACGCCTGACCGAAGCGGCAAGCAGCATTTCCCGGATCGAAGGAATTCTGGCGAATTCGGAGCAGAAGCCAGCCGAGTATCTCGCCGCCTCCAGGCAGCTGCTGGCCGACAATAACGCCGCAGGCGCTGCCTTGAAGCTGCGCGTAGCGGAAAACCTCCTGCGTGTAAGCCCGCGTTACCTGGCATCGCTGTCGGAGCTGTACACCGAGGTCGTGGGCATGCCGTTGACCTCGTTTTCGTCGTCCTTCGAGGCTTCGCTGAGGCCGCGCGCGGATGCCCCGATCACGATTTCGTTCCGCAAGGCCAAAATTGGCGACGCAACGCTGTCACCTGAGCAATCACGCCTGCGTGCGGACTGGATGAATACCGGCGCGCTGGACACTTACAAGATTCCCGACGGTCACACGCAGCTGGCGTTCATCGATTTCGACAGCGATGGCGACCTCGACACCTATCTTTACGGGGGCAGCTCGCCGGACGTCCTGATGCGCAACAATCTTGATGGATCGTGGACGGATGTCAGCAACGGTTTTGGCGCTCCACTGGCGAAAAGCACGCAGGTCGTGGTGGATGATTTCGATCGCGACGGCGACCTCGACCTCCTTTCGGTCACGGCTGATGGCCGGCTGCACTTGTATTCCAATCTTCGGCAAGGTCGTTTCTTGTCCCTGGCACTGCCGCCCTCGAAGGTCCAGGCCGTGGCAGCGGCAGACCTCGATGCAGATGGCTGGCCCGATCTGGTCGTCGCGGCCGGCGGCAAGCTCGCCCTCTGGATCAACCAGACGGACGGCAGCTTCGTCGAACGCAAGGCCGGCGACTTGTCGGCGTTGCCCACAGGTTTTGTGCCGAGCCGCATCGAGGTGGCGGACCTGGACAACGATGGATTCCCGGATCTGGTCCTGGCCGGCGACAAGGGGCTGCGTTTCTTCCGCAACGCTGGCCTGCACGTCTTTACTTCCTGGGATATCTCCCCTGGCGCCGCAAGTGATGCGGATGACCTGCTGGTCACCGACATCGATCAGGATGGCGATCTCGATTTGCTGGTGCAGAACGGCGACGGTCTGAATGCCTACAGCAACGAGGGAGGCAACAAGAACGGCTGGCTGACGGTGCAGCTGGAGGGTCTCGATTCGGGCAGCCAGAAGGTGAATCGCCGCGGCGTGGGCTCGCAGGTGGAGATCAAGGCCGGAAACCTCTACCGGATGCAGACGGTTTCCCTGCAGCCTACCCATTTCGGGCTGGGGCGGCACCGGAAAGCGGACGTCCTGCGCACCCTGTGGACCAACGGTGTGCCTCAGAACGTGCTGGCCCCGGATGTGAATACCACGGTCACCGAAGTCCAGCGCCTGAAGGGATCGTGCCCCTTCGTCTATGCGTTCAACGGCGAGACGGGAGAGTGGTCGTTTGTATCCGACGCCCTTGGCCGCGCGCCGATTGGCCTGCTCTATGACGGGGTCAACCTTGCAGGCGCGGATCCCCGAGAGTGGTTGCTGCTGAGCCCGGGACAACTCGCTCCGAACGCTGAAGGGCGGTTGCGGCTGGACTACACCGAAGAGCTTTGGGAGGCCGTGTACCTGGACATGGTTCGCCTCGCTGCAGTTGATCATCCGGCGGGCACCGCCGTGATCCCGAACGAGCGCACGTTTCCGGGCATTCCCGAGAAGAAGCTGTTCGGGGTTGCCGAGGCGCGTCCGCTTCGCGCGGCATATGCGGATGGCATCGATGTCACGGACAAGCTGGCGGCAGCAGATGGAACTTACGTGGAACCGGGAAAGCCAACCGCCTACCAGGGTGTGCGCAGCCCTCATGAATTGATTCTGGATCTTGGCCAGATTGCGGAAGACCAGCCGCTGGTGCTGTTCTTCACGGGCTGGATTTTCTACACCGACACCTCGATCAACGTTTCAATTTCGCAACGTGAAGACCTGAGTATGCAGGCGCCGGTGCTTGAAGTGCCCGATGGCAAGGGAGGATGGCGCGTGGCGGTCCCGACCATGGGCTTTCCCGCCGGCAAGACCAAGATCATGCCGCTGGACCTGACCGGTCTGGTGTCGGGGGATGACCCAAGAGTGCGGATTCGTACCAATCTGGAAATCTGGTGGGATCAGGTCTATTTCACGGTCGGCGAGCAGGCCGTGCCGATGCGTACCACTGAGCTGTCACCCGAACGTGCCGACCTTGCCTGGCGCGGATTTTCCCGCGGCTATCGGGCGAACCCCAACGGGCCGGAGCTGTTCGACCATGACGACGTTGACGCCCGCCCACACTGGATGGACATACCTGGAAAGGCGACGCGCTATGGCGACGTCGTCGAGTTGTTGCGCGACACCGACGATCGCTTGGCCGTATTTGTTGGCGGCGATGTCATCCATCTGGAGTTCGACGCCAATCAGCTGCCACCTCTTGAGGAAGCCTGGACACGTGACTGGATCGTGATCTCGGACGGCTGGGACAAGGACTTCGACAAGAACACGGTCACCGGCACCTCCATCGAGCCGTATCCGTTCCATGCCATGGGTGCCTACCCGTATCCCGACGGCGAACGACTGCCGACCCATGCCGAGCAGGCGCATACGTCGTGGACGACGCGTGAGGTCGGGCCATCGGCGTTCTTCAGTGCGGTGCGCGACCACGACGGGCCGCCGCTTCGCTAAACGCCAGACGGCTCGTGGGCTGATCGCTTCAAGGCTGTTTCAAGGGGTGGTCTTGCTGTCCATTGCAGCTTCCAGCCCTTGTCCGTATCTCCACCGGTAGTGTCCCGCCGGAGTCTGCAGCACCTGCTCCTGCGTGCCATCGGGCCAGGTGACCTCGATGCGCGTCGCGTTCGGGTTCTGGCCGAGTCCTACCGTCATGGTCGGCTCGGAAGCGGAGGCATAGGAACGTGCGTTGCGGACCTGATCGGTCCAGCTCTTGTCCCCGACCTGCACGTGAACCCGGGTTCCGATGGCGTCCCGGCTGACCTGCAATCCGTCACCTACAAAGTCGAGGCGGAGTGACTGGGCGGCGGGGTGGTCCAGCTCGTTGAGGAACACCCTGGCCGGGCCACCGCTTTCCACCATCACCACGTCGAGGTCGCCATCGCCATCCAGATCACCGAAGGCGGACCCGCGCGCGACCATTGGCTGCGGGAAGTCGGGGCCTACGCTTCGCGTGGCATCCGACATCTTCCCGTTTCCGTTGTTCCAGTAGAGTGTTGGCGCCTGCTTGAACGTGACGGCGCTCTGCACGCTCTGGATGCTGTTCTCGACATGGCCATTGGCGAACAGCAGATCCGCTCGGCCATCCAGGTCGTAATCGAAGAAAAACACACCGAACGTCAAAGCAAGCAGCGAGTTCCGTCCGATCCCGGATGATGCCGACTGGTCGAGAAATACCTCTCCCTTGTCGGTCCAGTAAAAGCTCTTGAGTTCGTTGGAGAAGTTGCCGATGGCCAGCGTTGAACCCCCGTTCAAGGCATCTGCCCAATCCATGCCCATGGCGCCGCGTGACTTCCCGGATTCATTCACGGCAATTCCGGCTTCCAGCGCGACATCGGTAAAGGTGCCATCGCCATTGTTGCGGAAGAGGTTGTTGGGCGTGGTGTCGTTGGCGACGGCGAAATCGATTCGACCATCGCCATCGAAGTCCCAGGGTGCCACACCCAGCGCCTTGGCGCGGCCATTGTCGATACCTGCCTGGTGGCTCACGTCGGCAAACCGGCCTTCCCCCAGGTTGTGGAACAGGACCGAGCTGGTGGCGGAATAGCGCTCGGGCGTGCAATAGCTCTTGTTCTCTCCGTCCAGGCTGCAGAACAGGTCGTCCTTGGGAGTCCACTCGACGTAGCGACAGACGAGAAGATCCAATCGACCGTCCGCGTCATAGTCGAAGAACGCTGAAGAGGTACCCCAGCCGGGAACATCGACGCCTGCCTCGCCCGAAACGTCGACGAACTTCCCCGAGACATTGCGAAGCAGCCGATTGCCGCCGTATTCGGACAGTCCGCTGACATAGATGTCGCGCCATCCGTCATTGTCAAAATCGCCAACCGTGGCGCCCATGGCATAGATCTGCCGGAAAAGCGCCGCCTGCTCGGTGACGTCCCTGAACTGGGGGACGCCGCCTTCGGAATTCCCCAGGTTCTCGTACAGGACCAGGGAGGACACATCTCCGCGCGTGGCCTCGTCCCATTCGGTTCCGGAAACGAACAGCAGGTCGTTTCGCCCATCGTTGTTGTAGTCGAAAACCGCGACACCACCGCCCATGGTTTCCGGCATCCACTTGTTTCCTACAGCGCCGTTGATGTGCCGAAAATCGATGCCAGCGGCTGCGGCGACCTCGCGAAACGTCACCTGCGGCGGTGCTGCTTCAACCACCGCCTTGTAGGGAGCGGCCGGCGGCGGTGCGGGCTCGGAGCAGCCGACCAAAGACAGGGCCAAGGCCATGAACGAAAGTGAGGTGAATTTCATGGGCGTGGCTTTTACGTTGAAGGCAGGAGATTCGGGTATGGCATGGAACGACGCATCATGGATCGCGACTGGAGATGGGCAGGCGCGGGGGAGCATCGTTCTTCAGTTCCGGTCCAGAAGGCTGGGGAAGGGCCTGATACTCATACCCCTTCGGGCCAATGTCCTTGATCCACGATGCCGGAGTCGCCGGAACCGGTTCCGGGTCATCGTGGACGTGGATCGGCAACGACTCCCGATTCGCGAAGGGATGGGCACGACGGTATTCGGCCATCAACGCGGCCGACGTCTCGTCATCCTTGTGATACTTGTACCAGCGTTCTTCAACCGCGCCTTCTTCAAGCCGGCCCATGGCCTTGTAGCAGAGCATCGCGTTGTAGTGCGCGCTCAGGTCTTCAGGGTCGACCGCGAATACCCGGTCAATGGCCTGCAGGGCCTGTCCGCAGTCGCCGCGCAGGAAGTACAGCCGTGCCAGCTGGTTCCAGACCGTGCGGTCGTTGGGGTAGGCATCCGCCACGCGATCGAGGCTGCCGACGGCCTCTTCCAGCTGTCCGCGCTCCTTTTCCAGCATGCTGCGGAAGAACAGGGTCTTCGACCAGCCGGGTCGACGACGTTCGGCCTCTTTCAGGGCTTCCTCGGTTGCTTCCAGGTTGCCTTCGCCCAACAGGGCGCGCGCCCTGTTCAGAGGACCATCCGCCTTGTCGGGCGCGAGGTCAGAAGTCTGTTGCCACGCGGCTTCGGCGCCCTTCAGGTCGCCCTGCCGGAACAGGCCGATGCCATAGTCGTTCCAGCGCAGCCAGAGCGGATCGGAATTGCCACGCTGTACTTCAGCCGCCGGGGGCGCCGGGGGCGCAGTACCCTCGGTGCTGAGCGGAAGAACAACGGCATCCCGCGTGATGTCGGTCACCGGAAGCTCTGGCGCGTCGTGGCCCAGCGCGAAGATCGCGTAGTCGCGGGAAAACTTGCGGTAGTGGACTCCCGCCTTGAGCTCGACGCTGCCGCTGGCGTCGTCGGGAACCCTGAACCGGTAGTGGACCGTCCGTGCGGCGCCCGGAGGGATGAAGTTGTTGTAAAGCGTCGTCCGGATTTCCGCCGGTTGGCGACGATCCATCGGCTCGGAATTCTTGTCGAGAATCAGCTGGTTCAACCGATCCGACGCGGCATCCAGCCGACCATCTGGCCCCAGCGTCCCGCTCTCCATCAGCGCCTGCCCATTGTGGGAAGCGGAGAAGGAGACCCACAGCTCATTGGAATCCGCAGTGCCGTTGGTCAACGGATGACCCAGCGTCCGCGTCCGCACCACGACTTCGATGTCAACGGTTTCGCCTGGATGCAATGCCGGCATCGTCGGTCCGATTGGAATCAACTGATCGCCGCGACGCACGGCAAAAAGGTCAACACTCAATGAGCCTTTCAGGAAGTCCTTGATGAACTGCTCGCCTTCCGGGTCATTGTGGATGGCTCGCAACGCGGTGTTGGCCGCCGGGAACACATGGTCGTGCAACTTACCGTCCTTGGCGCCGAATTCCTCGGCGGCAACCGCCGGCAGGTGGCAGTCACGACAGGCTTTGGGGGCCGGCGGATCATAGAAGGAACCAACGGCCTGCCCTGAAACACCGGAGTTCTGCCAGGTGTCGAAATGATTCTGCCCACGCATCCACTTGTAATCATTGAGCGCCGGGATCAAGGCCACCTTGTGGCAGGTCGAGCAGAACTCCGGCTCCCGCATGAAATCCTTCATGAAGGTCTTGCGGTGCAGGGACGGCTCGATGCGGATCAGCAGCTTGTTGACTTCCCGTAGCCACTCGTTGTCGCTGAATGCGAAGGGATATTGCTGGGATTCCTCGATCACGTAGGAGGCGTTGCCCGACGTGTCCTTGACCTCGGCGATCGAATGGCAGGACATGCAGGTCAGGCCCTGTTGCGCCTCGAAATCATCGTAGCCAAAGGTCTGCAGGGTCGCTTCGCCCATCTTTCCCGAGAACAACACGACCGGATCGTGGCAGCCGGCGCACCATTTGGTTTTCTCCCTGCCGACGCGATCCGCCATCAGTTCCACCGAGCGGCGGTAGAACGGGTTGTTGAAGGAGCTGAAGCGGTGCGCACTCTTTTCCCAGCGGGCATACGTCACCGGGTGGCATTCCTTGCAGTACTCATTGGCCGACAGCTTGACCGGGTCGATTAGGCCCTGATCGAAGGTCTCGGCCGACGAAGGGAAGAACTGCGTATCACCATCCGTGTTGGTCACCCGTTGCGGCGGCTTCTCGAAATATTGCAGGAGCGTGATCACGCCAAGCAGTGCCGCGATAGCGCCTGAGGCGTACCACACCTTGCGGAATGCCATCCGGTGCGTGTGCGCACGCCGATGCAGGATGAAGGCGATCGTGGCCGCCGGGAAGGCAAAGACATGCGCCAGGTAAACCCAGCGGTTGTCGACCGTCGTTCCGGCGTAGGTCAACCATAGCCCGGAAACCGTAACCAGCAAGGCCAGCCCCGCTATGGTCAGGCCAGCAACCTTGGCACGCCGATTGCGTGTACGGAACATCCGCTTGGCATGCGTGACGATGAACAGAAAAAGCGGAACCGTCAGCAACAGGCCGAGTGCCAGGTGCACCAGCAGCATCAGCATGAAGAACGGCGAGTAGCGGGTGAATGCCAGAAGGTACAGCGAATTTGCTGCAATGATCGCCAATCCGGCAAGCACGACTCGATAGACCTTGCGTTGCCAGGGCAGGAGCGGCCCTTTCGGCGGGGCTGCTGCTTGCTTGCCTGTCGATTTGGATCCAGAGTCGGCTATCTTCACTGCAATATCCGAAGTAAGAGTTCCGTGATGCAGGGTGCGCGGCCCTGCTGGTTGAACCGGGCAAGATGACTATTCGCAAACCATTCGCCGCGCCACCTGGAGCATTTCTGGGCGAACGAAGGCTTGTTCATATGTTCTGGAAAATTGCGCACGCCAAAGCGCGGCGCAACGATCATGAATGGTCTGACTGGCTCCCCTTTGCCGCATGTTCCCTGAAAAGCGACCGTTCTGGAACCCCCGGGAACGTTTGCGAAGCGGGAGGTCATGGCTGCGGCAAGATTGTCCTTGCGCGTCGAAGGCCAAGGCCTTAGCAAACCGCCAGCGTAGTTGCTGCAGCCGTTTGCAGGATTGGAGCTCGTGCCCTCCAGCGTGCCAGAATCGCGCCTCACGTCCTCGCTGCCTGCATACCCATATCCTGTGACCAGTGTCCTGTTCGTCGCCCTGGCGTTCATCGCGATTTACATCCATTTCGGGGTCCTGGTCATGCTTGGGCCTCGCAAACCGACCGGCGATGAGCAGGACTATCTGAATCGTGGCGCATGGACGGACCCGCACCGTCCCGTGGAATATCTTCGGGTACCGCTGTTTCCGGCGTTGTTCCAGGCGGCGCACCACCACTGCCGTGATCCGGAGCGCTGCCTGCGTGTGCTCGGTGCCATGCTGGGCAGCATCAGCGTTGTTCTGGTTGGGGCTGCGGGTTGGCGAGCGGATGGCCCGGTGACGGGAATGCTGGCGGCGGGAATCATGATGCTGTGGGTTGAACGTCTGTTTCTGGCGTCCCATTTGTGGCCGGACACGTTGCTTTGTTGTCTGCACGCGCTGGCCTTGTACTTGCTGCAGTGGCCTCCTTCTGTGGCCATAGCGGCCGCGCTTGGGATGGTCGTGCTGTTGGCGACACTTGTGCGCATCGAACAGCTGGCATTGGCAGTTGGACTGCTGGCTGTGCTGGTCCTGCTCGAACCAATCAACTGGGTGATGTGGCTCACCTGTATTGGCGGACCTGTGGTGCTGGCGCTGGCTGTCTGGACCGGTATTGCATGGCATCGCTATCGAGTGCCACTTCCGGATACCACCTGGCTATTCAATCTCGAGCTCCTGCAGGCGCAGGTGAGCCGATCAACTACGGGCAAGCTCAGTGTGCAGGAGACCATCAATCAGTTGTTGCAATCGACGCCTTCGACGAATGGCTCGATGCAACGTCTGGGTTGGGGTCTCCTCCGCAGTCCGGTGTCCCTGTCCCTTTCGATGTTGCGTCGCCTCATCGCATGCTTTGGCCCGGACACATTCATTCAAGCGCGTCTCTTGCCGCCGACAGGTGAAGCATACCCGGGCCTCTCGCCGTCACGCGCACGCTACTGGGCTTTCCTGGTTCGCTGGTCGTTTCCACCGATCGCACTCAGCGGACTCTGGGCGTTGGCAATCTCCGGCACGGTGCACTGGTGGCTGGTCGCGGCGATACCGGTATTGCTCGCGCTGGTGGTGGTTCACTTCCGTTCGCGCTATCGGATCGTCCTGATGCCCTGGTTGGCGCTATCCATCGCCCAAGCCTGGCTGGCTGTTGCCAGCAAACCACCCGGCGCCGCGGGTTGGGGCGTCCTGCTTGCCTGTCTTTGGGTTTCTGCCTTGCTGGTGGAGCACCCGCCCCTCGTGGAACACGAGTCACAGGCCAGCAGCTGACCGCCATCAGCCGTCGGCAATCAGAACCGCCAACGCCGGAACAGCCACCCTGGAAGCATCCGCACCACCCACGCAATGGGACGCCAGAAAGCAGGCGAGTATACGACTCCACTGCGTCCGCGAAGGCTGGTGCGCACGATGTCACGCGCCACCTTCTCGGCACTTGCCCAGAGCGGCCCCTTGCGGAACGCGGCGGTCATGGGTGTATCCACCCAGCCTGGCTTGATCGTCAGCACCTGGACGCCGCGCGGCGCCAGCCTCTGCTCCAGCCCGCTCATCAGCGTCGCCAAGGCTGCCTTCGCGGCGCCATAGACATAGTTCCCTGCACGCCCCCGGTCACCTGCGACCGATCCCAAGGCCAGCAGTTGACCGCTGGCTTGGGCTTCGAAACGTGCTGCCAGCGCCAGCAGCAGGAGCAGGCAGGCGTCCGCATTCAGCTCGAGCACCGATTTGGCGTAGTCAATATCCGACTCGCAGCGCTTCGTGTCGGGCAGGGTGCCCTGTGCCACGAGACACAGGTCCAGACCATTCCATTCGGACCACAGCGCATCCATCCAGGGTTGCAGGTCATTCACGTGGCTCAGGTCCCGCACCACGCATCGCACCTCCGTCGCGCCGCGTATGCGCAGATCAGCGGCGATACGTTCGAGTCGGGACGCATCCCTGCCGACCAGCATCAATCGCGCTCCCGTTCCCGCCCATTGGCGGGCGCAGGCCTCCGCAATCGCAGAGGTAGCGCCAAAGATTGCGATCCTCTGGGCGCTCATGCGCCAACTCGTCGCCAGAATCCGGACGAAAAACGCGGATCGACATGCGCCGCGAATTCGTCCGTACGCGTAAATGCGGCACGAAACAGCTCGCGACTCATATGCGCATCCTTGGCCGGATAGACCGCTCCGCCCGCTTCCAGAACGATGGCGTCCAGACGACGGAAAAGAACCAACAGGCGCTCCTCGTCATTCGGGAAGTCCATTGCCAAGGTGAACCCCTCTCGTGGAAAGGACAGCATTCCTGCCGGGCGCTGATCACCAAAGCGCTTGAGCACTGCCAGTGAACAAGTGACGCGGCTGTCACTGAGTACGCGACACAGCGCTTCCATGCCTCCCGGGGCCGTGCCCAGCGGCAGGACGCACTGGTATTGTCGCAGTCCGCTCGATCCATACAGCCGATTCCAATCACCGATGCTATCCAGGGTAAACAGGCAGGACCGCTCGTCTACCCGGCGGGAGCCTGGATGACGAGCCGCGAGACGTCGATACACGGCGTTGAAAACGCGGGTGCTGAGACGACCTACGAGGGGTAGCCGTGGCAGTCGTCCGACGCCAATTCGTGCTGGTCGGGCGAATCCGGAAGCATCGCCCCCGCCTTCAATCGGATCAGCCGCGAGCAGCAGTCCAAACAGACGTTCGGGATCCGGCTGGGTCATATCAAGCCACACCGCGGCATACTCGTGCTGCGCGCTCGCGGTGTCCAACTCGCTCAGCACACGATCCAGTCCGCGTGCATGGGAGGCATGTTCTTGCAGCCACATACCGGACCTTCGGCGCAGCTGCAGCGCGACCTCTGTAACCAGTCCGGTCAGACCGAGACCGCCGATGGTGGCCGTGAAGCGATCCTCTCCTGGCGCGAGTCGATCCAGGGAGCCGTCGCTCCGCAGCAGGTGGATTGCCCGGACGTGGTGGCCGAAGCTGCCGGCGTGGCGATGGTTCTTGCCGTGGACGTCGTTGGCCAGTGCGCCCCCTACGGTCACCCATCGGGTGCCGGGGACGACCGGCAGTGTCCAGCCGAGTGGCCGCAGGTGGGCCAGCAGCGTGCCGAGACGGAGTCCGGATTCACAGCGCAACACGCCCGTTTCCGGATCGAAAGCGACGTAGCGATCTGTCCAGCGAGTATCGATCAGGCTGCCGCCAGGGTTCAGGCAGACATCGCCATAGCTGCGTCCGGCGCCGCGGGGCAGCAACGAACCCGCAGTCTCCGGAAGGCTTGCCGGCGATCCACTCCAGTCGATCCGTTCGTGGTGCGCTGTGGGCAGGCCAGCCCAGCAGCGTACCTCGACGCTCATGACAGCAACGCCCAGGCCAGCACCAGGGCGGCTAGGACCAGTCCCGCCCAAGTCAGCCGATCCCCCAGCGCGAAACTCACCGGGTCGTGGTGCATGCGGCCATTGCGGGCGAGGGACCAGGCGCGCAGGTGCCAGGCAAGCGACAGGAGAGCCAGGGCGTGGAAAGCCAGCGGGTTGCGATATAGATCCTGCGCAGTCGCACTGTGCGCGTAGACCGACAGGATCAGCGATGCGGCCATCGACAACAGCAGCCCGCAGTACCAGATGGCTTCCAGATTGCGGGTGCTATACCCGCGCGAACTCAGTCGCGCTTCACCACCGCGCGCCATCAGCACCAGTTCCGAGTAACGCTTCAGCAGCGCCAACCCGCCAAACAGCAACAGCGCGAACGCCATCAGCCACCCGGACAGGGCGATTCCGACGGCAACGCTGCCCGCCAGCAGACGCAACAGATAGAAGGCCACCAAGGCAAACAGATCGACGACGGGAATTCGCTTGAGCCAGATCGAATAGACCACGCCGAGAACTACGTAGGCCCCAAGCACGGCGCAAACCTGCCAGCTCAAGGTCAGCCACGAGAGGGTGCCGCCCAGTACCAGCAGCACTAGGGCCATGCGCGACGCCATCGCGGGTGAGATGCGACCATCGCTGACAGGCCGGCTGCGCTTGTCCGGGTGCTCGCGATCATGCAACCGGTCGATCCGGTCGTTGAGCGCGTAGATTCCGGACGCACAGAGGCAGAAGGCGAAAAAGGCCCAGCTGGCATGCGCCAGCAACACGCCGTCGTTCAGCCGATGTGCGGCGGCAAGCGGTGCGAGCACCAGCAAGTTCTTGACCCAATGGTGCAGGCGGGCGACCTGCCCCCATGCACGCCACGGAGCCCGGCTCGGGGCTGCTGGCGCTTCGATGAACGTCACCCTATCCAAACATTGAAGACATCAAGTCCGCTGATTTTGCATCGTACACTGCACCTTCACCGGAACAACAGGCGGAGCTTGGCGGCACGCGACAGCGGCCGGGTGGCTTTCTTTCGGGAAGTTGCCTGCGAAAATGAGACCCGGAAGCCTGTTGCTTTGCTGTGACCGCAGGTTGCCATCCGCAGGTCTGTCCAGAATTCTTGTAGAGAGGTTTACGTTGAACAAGCCAATTGCTGAAGTCATCAATCTCGTGCCCGAAGGCTCCCAGCAGGTGCGTGGGATGACCGTCGAGGCGCTGCGCGAGCAGATGCTGCGCTCCAGCCCGGAACAATTTGGCTCTCTGGCCGCCGGGTCTTTTGCGCTGGTGGCTCGCGATGGCCAGCGGGTGGTTCTGGCGCGCAGCCTCGATCGGCCCTTGCGCTATTTTCTTGCCAAGGTGATCGATGGCCCGTTGCTGATCGTGGCCGAGCGCATCGACCAGATCCGCGACTGGATGCTGGCACGGGGCATGGCCGCCCAGTTTCACCCCAGCTATACGCGTATGGTCCCAGCTTTTCATCTGACCGAGATCGCGCTGGTGGGATGCCCTGATCCCAATCCTCAGTACCTGCGGTTCTTCGATCCGCCGCGCGGGGTGTTGCCTGCGGACCTGGATTTGCTCGCACGCCACTATGTCGGGGCCCTGCTCGACGAGGTCCAGCAATGGCTGGCAGGAACCGATTCCCGGGAACCGCTGGGCGTCCTGTTTTCCGGCGGCATCGACAGCGGCGCGGTGCTGCTCGCGCTTCACCACGCCTTGCTGCGCAGCGGGCAGAGTCCGGCTCGACTGAAGGCGTTCTGTCTACGGGTTGGCGACGGCGAGGATTTCCAACAGGCCGACGCATTCCTGCGACAGGTGGGTCTGCAGATGCTTCTGGAGCCGATCGAAGCCGACCCGGACGCGCTCGACCCCATGCGTGCCGTGGACGTCATCGAGGACTACAAGCCGCTGGACGTGGAATGCGCCACCGTCATGCTGGCCCTGTTGGAGGGAATCCGCTCGCGCTACCCCGACTGGCGCCAGCTGGTCGATGGCGATGGCGGTGACGAGAACCTCAAGGACTACCCGCTGGAGGTCGACGGCGAACTGACCATCCGCAGCGTGGTCAACAACTCGCTGCTGTATCAGGAAGGCTGGGGCGTCGACGCGATCAAGCATTCGCTGACCTACACTGGCGGCTACAGCCGGGCCTGTGTCCGCGCCTATGCGCCACTGCAACGCCATGGGTTCTCAGGCTACAGTCCCTTCCTGGCACCGGCAGTGATGACGGTCGCCGAGGCGATTCCTTTCGCTGAACTGACGCAAGGTTCGACCGAGCGGCTATATGCCCTGAAGGGCGAGCTCATCGCACGCGGCTTCAAGCAGTTGCTGGATATCGATTTCCCGGTTTTCGAGAAGCGCCGATTCCAGCATGGCGCTACGGATGAGTCGGTATTCGCAAAGCGTTTCGCGTATGACGAGATCGACTACCGCGGACAGCTGTTGCGTCGATTTGCCGCTTGAGCACGACGGTAACACCGCGCTGGACCATCGATTCCGAGCGCGAGGTCGACGGCGGGCTCAATGCCGCACTCACCCTGTTTCTAAAAGGTGCGCATTGTCCGTTTCGCTGCGTGTTCTGCGATCTGGGAACGACGACGCTGGATGGGCCGACGCCACCTGGATCGCTGCCGGCGCAGATCCGCGCAGGGATCGCCGCCGCCGACTCGCCTTGTGGGACCGTCAAGCTCTATAACGCCTCGAATTTCTTCGAGAAGCGCGCGGTACCGGAAGCGGACGATGCAGCCATCGCCGAGGCGGTGAAAGAATTCGGTCGGGCCGTCGTCGAGTGCCATCCACGCCTGATTGGCGCACGGATGGAACGATTCGGCGACCTGCTCGATGGGGGCCTCGAAGTGGCGATGGGTCTGGAATCCGTCCATCCGGTCGCGTTGCCGAAACTGAACAAGGCGATGACGCTGGACGACTACGATCGCGCGGCGGAGCACATCCTCCGCTGTGGCTTCAGTCATCGCGCCTTTGTCCTGATCGGGACTCCCTTCGTCGAACCCGACGAGTCGCATGCCTGGACAGTGAAGTCGGTCCGGCATGCCGCTGATCGTGGTGCCCGGCTGGTTTCGCTGATTCCACTCAGGCCGCTGCCGGGAAGCGGCTTTCATGCGCCCAGCCTGATCGAGGCGGAAGCCGCATTGGCCAGCGCGCAGCAGGCCTGTCCGGAAACCGTGGTCCAGCTCGATCCCTGGGATCTTGAGCACCTTTCTGCCTGCGCTCACTGTGCCGCCCGGCGTCTCAAGCGCATCGAACGCATCAACCTGTCCGGATTCATCGAGCCCGAGATTGCCTGCGCAAGGTGCGGCAATGATGACGCCTGACTACGACGTCGCCATCGTCGGAAGCGGATTTGCCGGATCGCTGCTGGCGCGGCTGCTGGCCCAGAAAGGACTCTCCGTGGTACTGGTCGAGGCGGGCCGGCATCCCCGCTTCGCGCTGGGGGAATCCTCTACGCCTCTGGCTGCCATCGCGCTGGAACGCATGGCGCACCGTTTCGGTGTCCCTGATCTCGCGCAGTTCGCGGCCTATGGGCGATGGATGGACAGCCAGCCGGAGCTGATGCGTGGCCTCAAGCGCGGCTTCAGCTTCTATGGCCATGACCAAGGTCAGCCCTATCGCTGCGGCTCGCAGGATTCCCGGCGACTGCTGGTGGCAGCGAGTCCGAACGATGCGATCGCCGATAGCCACTGGCTCCGCTTGGATGTCGATGCGCGTTTCGTGCAGCGCGCGATCGAGGCCGGCGTTCAACTGCTCGAAAAGCACCGATTGATTGAATTGACCCAGGACGACGGAAGGTTCGACCTGGTGCTTGATCGCGAATCGGGTGTTGCCCAGATCTCCAGCCGCTTCGTGGTCGACGCCAGTGGCGGTGGCAGCGCCGTAGCCACTGCATTGGGCGTTCCCGCGATCGCGACATCGAAAACGCATGGCACACTGCTCTATGGGCATTTCCGCAACGTCAGACCATTCGCCAGTGGTCCCGCCGGAACGGCCATCACGGATCCATACCCTGAACACCTCGCCGCTAACCACCATGTGTTCGCGGGCGGATGGGTTTACGTGCTTCCGTTCGATGACGGCCGAGTCTCTGCTGGAGCGGTTCTGGAGGATGCTGTGCCTGACGGCATGTCCGCCGCGGAAGCATGGCAATCGACACTCGACTCATTGCCCAGCCTCGCGGACTGCTTCCGCGATGCGGTCCCTGTTGAAGGTCTGGCGCCACGAATAGTCGCCGGCCTTCGCCGCCGTCGCGCCAGCGCGGCCGGCTCCGGCTGGGCGCTGCTGCCGCATGCCTATGCGTTCCAGGATCCGATGTACTCCACCGGCATGGCCTGGAGCCTGCTGGGGGTGGAGCGGCTTGCCGATGTTCTCGGCGCGACTTCGACACACGATGCAACGCAGACCGAGACGAATGCCGGGCTGCAGCGCTACGCGCACCTGCTCGAGACGGAGGCGCTGCACATCGAGGGCCTCAATGCGGGCGCACGCGCGCTGTATGGGGATTTCGACCGATTTGTCGAATGGTCGAAACTGTATTTTCTGGCCGCCAGCTATTGCGAGGCCCGGCAGCGATTCCTGGCGCCGCCGGATGCCGCCTGGGAAGGATTCCTTGGCTGTACTGATCCCGAGCTGCAGAGCCTTTTCGAGCGTGCCACCGACTGGTTCGAGGAAGAGCTGGACGCACTGACCTCGCGCTGGACCGAAACCTTGCGCAGTCGTGATGTCGCTGGAATCACCACTGCAGGCAGGTTGCGACGAATACCGGTGGATCTCGAAGCGCTGATCGAGGCCGCGCCAAGACTGCAGCTCGACGGCGATGCCCTGCGCGCCATGCTGCCGCGCGTCCTGCGCGGCTCGCGCTTTGGCACACGCTGAGGTGGGCCAGATCCACGAGGACCGGACCACGTGATGGTATGCATTCGCACGTAGTTTGTCGCGCTGATTCGCGCAAAAATTGTCGTTTCCATGGGTTTTCGCCGCCAACCTAGCGGCGAAAACCGTTCAGACACAGTCCGCGCACATAACAGCCCCATCCTCCAACTGACTACTTCCGGCCAAAAACGGTCAGCCGGAGGCCGCCAATGCTCGGACAGATGGAGATCGAGGCGGATCGCGCTCTCTTGACGACTAATCTATCCTTTCAACAAATCCTGTATGAGCATGTCTCTCTGAATTTTGGTGTTTCGGTAACGTGCAAATGACCAATTCTGAGATCTCAGAGAATGGGAAGCTGTTAGCTGCAGAGCTGGACGATCTGGCAAGCAGGTATCACGAAAAGTCTGATCAGCATGAAATCTTGGCTTGGGAAGCGGATATCGTCAGAGCGAAGGTGAGAGATCTTTCGGAACGTTGCGGCCTGCCTGAGTACCTTGGAGAGTCAACGTTGTTGGGCAAGTGGGGAGCCGACCTGGCCATGGAATTGCCAAGCATCACAGACAGGGTCAAAGCCTTCCATGTTCAGTATGAGCGACAGAAATCCAATGTCTAAAAACGCGTGCAAGGCCGATGCCTTCGCAGCGATTCACTTTCGACACCTGCCCGGCAATGACTGACCTCGATATTCACAATGCACAGCTTTACGAGAATGAGACTTGCAGCTCAACGTGCATAAGATCAGTGGTGTCGCAAGATCATCAGAGACTTGTTCGCGTCTATCAAGAACAGGATGCCGGCATCCTACGAGTGAAGTATTTCCGCCGCGGGGTAGAGCCTTCAATGGAAGGTGAGTGGTGGCTCAGCGAGACGCCACCTTCTTCAATAACCGACACACTGGCACAGGCGGATCGGCTCGTTCAGGAATACTTGAAGGGCCCGGAACCACCTAGGCTTGATTGAGTCCAGACGACCGCTTTGGGTCGAGGCTGTGTGAAAACCCCCTCGCTGCTGGCAAAATTTGAGCACCAGTTATCGGGTGCTCCGCATGAAGCGTTTCATCGATGGTCTTGACCGCTCGCAAGGCCTTCTTCTCCCCGAACGGCTGGAAGACTATGTCCACGAAGACAACCCGGTTCGGGTCGTTGACGCGTTTGTCGACGCGATCGATTTGAGCGCACTGGGCTTCGCTGCTGCTGACCGCGCTGCTGGCGGGCGGCCTGCCTATCATCCTGCAGCGCTGCTCAAGATCTACATCTACGGCTATCTCAACCGCATTCAATCGAGCCGACGCCTCGAACGCGAAGCGCAACGGAACCTGGAACTGATCTGGCTGACCGGCCGCCTGACGCCCGACTTCAAGACCATTGCCGACTTCCGCCGTGACCATGGCGCGGCCATCACCGCGGTATGCAGTCAGTTCGTCGAGCTGTGCCGGTCGATGAACGTCTTCTCGCATGCCGTGGTGGCGATCGATAGCAGCAAGGTGAAGGGCGTCAACAACCGGGATCGCAACTTCACCGTCGGCAAGATCAAGGCGCGCCGCAAGCAACTGGATGAGAGCGTTGCTCGCTACCTGGCTGAACTGGACCGGGCGGATCGTGATCCGAGCCTGCTGCCCGAGGGTCGTATCCCCCGCTTGAAGGTGAAGCTGGCGACCGTTCGTGAGCAGATGGCGCGGCTGGATGTGATTGAGCAGCAGCTGGAGCAAATCCCTGATCATCAGCTATCACTGACCGATCCCGATGCGCGGTCGATGTCCAGCAGCGGGCGTGGCACAGGCACCGTGGGCTACAACGTGCAGGCCGCCGTGGACGCCGAACACCATCTGATCGTGGCGCATGAGGTCACCAACGTCGGCAATGACCGGGCCCAACTCGCCGATGGCGAAGAAGGCACGTGACGCGCTTGGCGTCGGGCATGGCGGCTCTGGCGGATCGCGGTTACTACAGCGCCAAGGAGATCCTTGCGTGCGAGGACGCCGGCATCATCCCGCTGGTTCCCAAGCCACTCACCTCCAGCAGCAAGGCGGACGGCCGGTTCGACAAGCGCGACTGGTCTATGACGCGGCCACCGACGAATACGAATGTCCGGCGGGCGAGCGTGCAATCCACCGGTTCGTCACGAGCGGCGGACTGACGCTGCACAAGTATTGGTCATCCGCCTGTCCGCGTTGTTCGATCAAGAGCGAATGCACGCCGTCTGACTACCGGCGCATCACGCGCTGGGAGCATGAGCAGGTGCTTGAGCGGATGCAGATCCGCCTGGATGGTTCACCACAGGCCGCCGTGGCACGGCGACAAACCGTGGAGCACGTGTTCGGCACACTGAAGCACTGGCTGGGAACCACGCCATTGCTGACCCGAACGCTACCGAGAGTCAGAGCAGAGATCAGCCTGGCGGTTCTTGCCTACAACCTGAAGCGGATGATCAACATCATTGGCATTCAGGGCATGCTGAAGGCGATTGCTGCCTGACGACGGGGAATGTTTTGCCATCCTGCGTGATGCTCGAATGCAGGCGTCACCTGCGACAGCGCTGCGCTGATGGGTTTTCACACAGCCTCGGTCGGATTGGGCCTGTCCGCTGGAACTCGAAACTCTAACGAATACAGCACGAGGGATGTTTTGCCTGCCGTAGCATCCACCTAGGGTCATACGACCTTTGCAAACCCGCCGGACGCGGCCTATCGCGGAGCATTGGATCAGCCTTCCTGACTCCGCCGGCATTTCCTACACTTGCCAAAGAGGCAGCAGCCGAAGCTACCGATCTGTGTGCTTCGAGCCAATCTAGCGAGGCATGTTGGGAATCATGAAGGCCCCGAATGGGATCATTGCGCTGGATGCGGACGGGGTTCTGCTGGACTACGGGACCGCCTACGCCGGTGCCTGGGCGAAGGCCTTCGGCCAAAGGCCTGCCCTTCGGGATAGCGAAGCGTATTGGCCAATCGACCGATGGGAAGTGCAACGTCTCACCGGTGAGCGCTTGAACCGGTTTCGGGCCGCTTTCGACGAAGACTTCTGGTCCACCATCCCCGCCGTTTCTGGAGCGGTCGACGCGTGCAATCGTCTTGTTCAGGCGGGCTTTGATCTCGTCTGCATTTCTGCCCTGGATAGCGCGTATGCCAAGGCGCGTTCCGCAATCTGGCAACGCTGGGTTTCCCATTGAGCGAGTCATCGTGACCAGCGGCCAGGATGGCGACCCCAGCTAAGGCTCCGCCATTCAGGAACTCCAACCCGTAGCCTTCGTGGATGATTACCTTCCGTACCACCGGGGCTTGCCAGCTGCCGTCCACAAAGCACGCTCATCCTTCGCGATCCGGCAGGCTCCCCAAATATCGGTGCCGAACTGACCACATCGATTCACAGCACGCAGACCTTCGGGAGTTTGCCGACTGGTGGGTTGATCGCGGAATAACGAACAAATAGGTTTGGACGCGCCGGCCACATGGAATTCACCGATGATTCCTTGGCGAAAGACGCTTGGCGTCGAGCGATGGCAGGCGGCTTGTGGAAGCAGCACCGCCCACCTAGACTGTACGCAACCGAAGACGATGCTCCCGCCGATGTTGGCTTAAGCGAGGCGTGAGCCGGGGTCGAGGCCATTCAGATCACTCGACGGACGGGGTAGCCAAATTCAGGCTTGCCGATTCGCATCCTGGCATGCAATCGCGTACGACGTTCCCATGAGGGCCTCTTTTGAGGCCTTCGTCGTTTCTGGACGACCATCGCTGCGGCTGTGAATGCTTGAAAAGAGCAGGCCCCGCTGATGGCGGGGCCTGTGGTGCTCACCGGGATACACTTAACCGACTCGGTCGAAACCCCTACGAAAGAGGTGGTCAGATCCACTTTCACCGGCTGGTGGATCCTGTTGCATGCCACGATAGTTGGGTGCGTGGATGTTTGCCATGGCACGCAATAGCCTTGGACAGTCCTCCCCTGATCTGGGCTACACCTCGAGTCTTCGCCACCCCTGGAGGCCGCTCGCATGTCAATCGATTCAAGCATCCGTCGTCTGCTCGCATCGAAATCGGGATGTCGAAGGAAATTCGGCAGTTGCTCCGCCAGGCGGCAGCGATCGAGGGTGTGGACTTGGCGTCGTTCGTGCTCGAAGCCGCCCTTGAGAGGCACGCAAGCTTCTCGCTCAGCATGAGACCATCGTTTTGACTAACGCCGGCATGGCGGCACTGGCAAGGGTACTGACAAACCCAAGGCAACCCACACAAGCCATGATGGATCTCATGACGCTCCGGACTTGCCGACGCGCAAGAGCTAGCGGTTGCCGCAGGCGAATTGCGAGTCATCCTGAAAGACGGCGAAGATGGGGTTTTCTGCCGCAACCCACCGCCAGATGTACTTGCAACCGCGTTTGGATCTAGCGACTTCGATACTTCGCTGGAAACGTCGGCTTGCTCCGCCGAGCCCTCTCCCTTGAGATCAGCAGCATGGATTCGAGGGTGAACGCTTGCCGCTCGCCACATCGAGGAGCATCGAGAAGCATTCGAGAGGAGGGCAATGGCAACGTCGAGCCCTGACCGGTCGCCCTCCGCAGCCTCCGCTATCAGACCGTGCTTTACCCAGTGAGCCAATTGCTCGGCAATCGTCCGCCCCTTCAGTCCGGCTTCGGCCTTGACCAACTCATGAATCTCATCGGAAATGCACGGTCTTGCTCATGGGACGAATGTGCGCCGCTCCTCTGCCACTTGCAAGCACGCATTCAGGCAGGCTGAGGCGAGGCCTCGCCGACGCATGAGCGCGTCAGTCCAGACGTTCCAGGTCAGCGGCCAGATTCGGATTGAACCCCTGATTCTCAGGCGGCTCTCCGATGAATCGTCCGGGGTAGCGAGCGGATTGCAGACAACGCGCCTCTTGTCGCCGATCCGGTAGTCGCAGGCGTTGTGTACATGGCCGTGGATCCACAGGTCAGCCATTTCGACCAGATGCTCGACGTTCGAGGCAAAGGCAGGCGAGCGATCGCCCTTGAAGGGTTCGGCAATGGATCGCTCCGACAGGGCCATGTGCGTGACCACTACCGTCTTGCCCTCAAACGGCTGAGCCAGGCGTTCCGCCAACCAGTCGCGATCCGCACGGGTGCCACCCAATGGTGTCGTCAGGGGTCAGGTCGATCATCACCGCTGGCAATCGGATCTGGCGATAGTCGTTCATCAGCATGGCCGCGGCATGCCAGGCGCGCTCGACGGCATCCGCCCCGTAGAGCCGGAAGTCGGTCCAAAGTGCCGCGCCCAGGAAGCGGACGCCGTCCATGATCAGCTCCCCACGATCCAGGTGGTGCACATGCCCCGTAGTCTGGCAGGCGGCCATGATCTCGGCCCTGACCACGTCCAGTTGGTGACCGTAACCTTCGTGATTGCCATGCACATAGATGACGGGACGGTCAGGAAACGTCTCGTCGGCCCACGAAATGGCTCGTGCACCAACATCAATGTCGCCGGCGAGTACCACGACGTCTGGGCGAGAGACTGACAGGTCAATCTTGTCGAAAGGCCAGTACGCTTCATCTGCTGCAGACCGCGTGTGGGGCCGGCACCAGATCTCGCGATGCAAGTCGCTCAGGACAAGAATGCGCATGTCAGGGGTGCATCGGCCTGGACCGGTCCGGATCCCATCGGCTGCAGACAGGTAAGCCGATCATGGGTTAGCGCCCAGGCCCCACCCGAACCTCGCCATTGAGCTGGCAATCGTCGTCGAAAGCCTGTCGGAGTCGGCGCCCTGCATCAGGATCTCGCAACGGATTGAGGCGGTCGTCCCATACCTTGCGAAGCTGCTCGGTTGTCGCTTCACGTTCCGCCTTCCTGGTTCCCATTCGTTCTTGCGTCATCGCAGAGCCTCCCATTCGCTCCTGCACCCTATCGCTCGCTGGGTGTGTCAGAACAACTGGGACACTATAGAACCATAAAGGGGACGCAATCCTGTCTAGTGATCAGAAAATTCCTACCCCACTTCGAGGCTCCATCTGATAGCAGGCCCCAGGCTATGGAGGAATACTGCCCGTGTTCGCCGGAAGCCGGCTGGCGCCATATCCGGACACTGTGGCGCCACGGGAGTTGTCCCCCAAGGACCGACAACAAAGCTGCGCCGATGGACGGTTTGGGTGTGTGAAGCAGACGGGCCGTAAGGCCCGTTTCGCTTTGGCCCGAGAAGGCGGCTGGACGACCATCCTAAACCGCCATCTGGGTGCTGGTTTCGCCGTACGTCTCGCCGGCCGGGTCCGGCCTATTCCGTTGAAAAACTCGGTTGAATCGGTCATCTGATGCTGTTTCACTGACATCCCATCGATCGAGCGGAAGCAAACGCGATGATGGGACGTCAGGAGGCCGGGCAAGCGCCACTGTTCTATGCCTTCAATCTGGAAGATCACGTTCCAGCAAACCACTTGCTGCGTGGTATCGACCAGTTTCTGGACCTGAGCGAGCTGCACCAACACCTCGCTCCGCACTACAGCCACACCGGCCGTCCCTCAGTCGATCCCGCGCTGCTGATTCGGATGCTGATCGTTGGCTACTGCTTTGGCATTCGGTCGGAGCGCCGGTTGTGCGAGGAAGTCCATCTGAACCTGGCCTACCGCTGGTTTTGCCGACTGGGGTTGGAAGATGCCGTTCCCGACCACTCGACCTTCTCGAAGAATCGCCACGGCCGGTTTCGCGATAGCGATACGTTGCGTTTCGTGTTCGAGAAGGTTCTGGAGCGTTGTCTTTCTGAAGGACTGGTTGGTGGCGAAGGCTTTGCAATCGATGCCAGCGTGATCAAGGCAGATGCCAACCGCCAACGTGGCGTCCCCGGTGCCGAGGCAGACTGGAACCGGGAGTCATCGCTGACACGCCCCGTGCGCGAGTATCTGGAAGCGCTGGATGCGGCCGATGAGCCGCGCAGGACACCGAAGAATGTGTCGCTCACTGACCCGGCGGCGCAGTGGACTGCTGCGCCGGGTGGACCGGCCTTCTACGCCTACTCGACCAATTACCTGATTGACACAAAGGCTGGCGTCATCGTCGATGTAGAAGCCACACCGGCGTATCGCACGGACGAGGTCAACGCCACACGGACC
>JAWKLF010000016.1:0-1991 GCA_041392835.1 Chitinophagaceae bacterium | reverse complement strand
TTCTTCTACTATCTGACCTTTTTCGTTTTTTATTTGCACTTGTTCATATTGAGGATACTCTGTTATAACAGTATCTAATTGTGCATAGGAGCAAAAACTATTAACAACAAAAAAAAGTATTAGTATTAAATTATTACGAATCATTTTTTGTGTTTAGATAGATTACAAATGCAATCGCTCTTTTCTTGCTAAAAGCAAATCTGGCGATTCTACGCGATCTTCGTCTGGCACACAACAATCTACTGGGCAAACAGCTGCGCACTGTGGTTCTTCATGAAAGCCTTGACACTCTGTACACTTATCGGGTGATATATAATATACATCATCTGAAATGGGTGTTTGTTTTGCATTAGCATCAATACTTCTACCATCTGTGAGTTCATAATCTCCTTTTACGCTTGTTCCGTCGCTTATAGCCCACTCTACACCGCCTTCATAAATTGCATTATTAGGACATTCTGGTTCGCATGCTCCACAGTTTATACACTCGTCTGTAATTTTTATAGCCATGATTATTTTATTTTTTAAATTGAAAAGTAATGTTGAATTTCGTTTTTCAAATGTAAGCCACAAAATTAAATAAGAACCGATTAAGATGCAAGACAACAAATTATTTATATTAGAAAAATTACGCAATTACATGCTTAGCGAAGATGAGACATGGCAAAAAACTATAGCATTTGCTGAATACAAAAATCCTTGGTTTACAAAACCATTTATTCATGCAGCCATTCAAGCTATTACCAATCACTATCTTGATAAAAAATCTTTAGAGAGCTATGCAACTTTATTTTCTACACAGCAACAAGAGGACAAAATAGTTGGCATTACTATGGCTGGCAATATTCCTTTGGTAGGCTTTCATGATTTTTTATCAGTGTTCTTAAGTCCATTTCGAATCTCTATAAAACTTTCTCAAAAAGATGATATATTACTACCTCATTTAATTTCAAAACTAATTGATTGGGATGCAACTTTGTCTAAAAAAATTAGTATACAAAGCCTTCTGAAAAATTGCGATGCCTATATTGCCACTGGTAGCCATGCAAGCTCGCTTTATTTCAAACAGTATTTTGAAAAATACCCTCATATTATTAGAGAAAATAAAACAAGTATAGCCTTATTGGATGGCACTGAAAGCAATGAAGAATTACTTGCATTAGCTGATGATATTTTTATGTATTATGGATTAGGCTGTCGAAACGTAACTAAAATCTATGTGCCTCAAAGTTATAATTTTGAGAACCTTATTTTACAATTTAAAAAATATGATGATTTAAAAAATCACAATAAATATAGAAACAACTACGATTACCAATTAGCACTTTACTTACTGAATAACATTCAATACATGTGTAACGAAAATGTATTGTTGGTTGAAAATGAAAGTGACTACTCCCCTGTTTCTGTATTGCACTATAGTTTTTATGAAGACAAGCAAACACTCATTCAAAGCCTTCAACAAAAAACGCATTTACAAACTATAGTTGGTCACAATTTTACTCCATTTGGCATGGCACAAAACCCTTCTCTTACAGACTTTGCAGATGGTATTAACACAGTAGAATTTTTAAATTCGATATAGATTTTTCTTAACATTATTTGCTGTTAAAAAAATATCAAATTCATTTTTGAAATCATACGCTATTATATTTTTGTAATCAATAAAAAAAATAATTTGTATGAAAAATATCGCAAGTATCATTCTAATAGCTTTTCTTACCTCTATCACAACATTTGTATTAGGACGAAAATTTATGAGTACGATAGTACCTGTGCCTGTCAGCAAAAGTGATAATAGTACAAACCCTAGTGATGTTCATTTTGCATCGTATAGCGATAGCCCAGAAGGCGGCTATATCAATTTAGAAGATGCAGCCGAAAAATCGAGTAATGCTGTAGTACATATAAAAACAGAAACCAAAGCTCGAATGGTACAATATAGAAGCCCTTTTGGAGATGATTTTTTTGAACGCTTTTTTGGTGGAGGC
>JAWKLF010000015.1:0-2011 GCA_041392835.1 Chitinophagaceae bacterium | reverse complement strand
AAGGTGCTTGTATTTCATTATAATTTTTCCATGTTGCACCTGAATCGGTAGTTATTTGAACCAAACAAGAGTCACTGAGGCTGTCCACATCATAATAATGCCAAAATTCTATATTGGCGTAATTAGTCAAAAAAAAATTAGATGAATAATTGGAATCTTTCCATACATAAAACACTGATGTATTATTGGCAGGATAGGGATTCAAAGAATCCGTTTGCATAGCCATACCGCCATATTGCGAAGGCAAAAAGCCGCTTTTTGACACACTGGCTACTTGTCAAATATTATTGGGATACGTTGTATCGATGTCATAAAAGAAATGTGGTGATTGATAGTTCGCAAAATCACAACTATCTTTAAAATTACCATTATAATGATTTATTCCAATTAATCCACAGTCCCCTTGTGAAAAAGCATGCAAGCGTAATGCAATTAATAAAAAGCTGAGTAAGTATTTTGTTTTGATAGTTTAAATTTACATTAAAAACCTGAAGAGAGTACTTAAGGGAATAAACTATTTGAAACATACTTTTTTTTACAATATAAAAAACCAGAAATAGATATTGGTATAATGCTATGTATGCGCTATACAGTAGGAAAATTTTTTACTTTTTTTAAAACTTCTTGAGTCATAGATTTTTTATACAGCAGCATTTTTTTATATAAGGTAGCATCCGAAGATGCTAAAATTTGCATAGCCAATATACCTGCATTCTTAGCCGCATTGAGTGCTACCGTTGCCACTGGCACCCCATTGGGCATTTGGAGTATAGACAATATAGAATCCCAACCATCTATAGAGTTACTACTTTTTATAGGCACACCTATCACAGGTAAAGCAGTCATAGAGGCTACCATACCTGGCAAATGCGCTGCACCCCCTGCCCCGGCTATAATAACTTTTAATCCTCTTTTGTAAGCTTGTTCTGCATATTCTATCATACGTGCTGGTGTTCTATGTGCCGACACTATAGTGGCCTCGTATGATATATTGTGTGTATCTAAAAAAGCAGCTGCATCTTTCATGACTGGCCAATCACTATCGCTTCCCATAATAATACCAACTAAAGGCTTTTTAGTTGTAGATGTTGTTTTACCCATATAGCTATTTTTTTTGCTTCATTAATATCTTTATTACATACGGTGGCATGCCCCATTTTTCTAAATGGTTTTGTTTTTTTCTTACCATACAAATGTATATGCACCCCTTCTTTTTTTAAACAATCTTCTACATTTTCTAAATAAACATCTCCTTCAAAGCCCTCAGCTCCTAATAAATTTATCATAACCGAAGGTGTATGACATTGCGTACTACCCAAGGGTAAATTTAATATAGCTCTTATATGTTGTTCATATTGTGAGCAAACACTACTTTCTATAGTCTGATGACCGCTATTGTGTGGTCTTGGTGCTACTTCATTTATCCAAAGCCGTTGCTGATTGTCTATAATAAATTCTACAGCCAGCAAACCGCAAATATCAAAAGCTTCAATTAATTGTAAAGCAATCTCTTTGGCTTGCGTTGCCATTTCTTCATCAAGCAAAGCAGGATACTGCAATAGGTCTAACATATTAGCCTCTGCATGAAAGTCCATACTAACGGGGTCATAACATTGACTTTCTCCTTGTGCATTACGAGCTACTATGACTGCTATTTCCTGGCTGATATGTAGCATTTCCTCTATTACGCAAGATGCATTGGGTATTAGCTTTAAGTCATTTTCGGTTTTGATTATTTGTACACCCTTGCCATCATACCCCATGGTTCTTGTTTTACATACAAACGGAAAATTAATTTTTTTATCTGCTAAAACTTCTCGTATAGCACTTGTATCATCAAGTATAAAAAAAGGGGCTGTAGCTAAGTGTAATGATTCATAAAATAATTTTTGCAAACCCTTATCTTGAATTTTCTTTAGTGCACTTGGATTTGGATGTACTACTACACCTTCCTTTTCTAAATCTAAAAGGGCATCGCTATTAACATGCTCAATTTCAATAGTTAGCACAT
>JAWKLF010000014.1:0-2393 GCA_041392835.1 Chitinophagaceae bacterium | reverse complement strand
TAATGTGTATGATAATGTACTTTTGTTACCTATATGGTACATAACAAATAAGCCCCGAAAATCGGGGCTTTTACTTTATGCTAAAACATCAATTATATTTTCACTCTGTCTAATCACATAGGATATTTCTGTAGGAGGCATTTCAAAAGAAAAATTTAACGTATTTACATACTGCTTATCCTTTAAAAACCCTGTAACATTTATATTTCCTGTAATTTGAGGCTCAAATTTGATTTGCAATTGCTCATCAATATGTTGAAAGAAAAACGTTTTTTTCAATGTTTCATCAAGTCGTTTTAAGTTTTTTATAAACTCATCAAAATCAGAAAGCTCAATAGTTATTGCCTCTTTTGCTATTGCATTATTCATTGTTATTTCAACCAACAAATCAATAAAAACTGGTTCATCATCTCCGTATTGTTTTTTGAAGTCGCTGAACTTTATTCTTACTTGTCCTTCTTTATCTTTTATTTCCATTAACTCAATGGTTTGTGTCCACACAAACCCCAACTGGTACAAGAAACCCGATGAGGCATACGGGACAGGTGAGGCGTTGGATACTGTGTTGGCTTCTTCTGCCTTTGCATATTTTGAATTAGTATCATTAAACAAACACATGTAATCGTTTTATTGGCATTATGCCTTGTTTATTATAAAAGTAATCTCTTGCACTCGAATAAACAAATTCTTCTCGGCTATAGCCAAATGCACAAGTTGCTCTCGCACTATTCCTACACCGCAAACTTGCTCAAGTGTTTATACCGACTATTCTGCTGTAACAGACTAAAAATTGGTCTGAACCAATTTGAGATTGGTATTACATGTGCATGGGCCATAGACGCGTCATTAGACACAAGTGAATTCGGCATGCTTATTGACGAAATTATCGATTATTTTATTTTTTCGTCAATAAAAACTAACTTTACAAAAAAGAATGATACAAAGAGAAACATATTTAAGCAAATTAAGACAACTCAAAGACCACAATTTAATAAAAGTCATCACAGGTATTCGACGTAGTGGAAAATCAACTCTTCTCGAAGCCTTTAAAAATGAACTTTTATCAAGTGGTGTCTCAGCTGAAAATATTGTATTCATCAATTTTGAAGAAAGAGAAAATCTAAACTTTACAAATTGGACTGCGCTTTACGATGAAATCATAAAAAATGTAAGAACCAACGAGAAATATTACATTTTCTTAGATGAAGTTCAATTAATCAATGATTTTGAAAAGCTTATAAACAGTCTATATACAAAGAAAAATATTGATTTATACATAACGGGCTCAAATGCTTATTTACTTTCAAGTGAATTAGCGACACTTTTGACCGGTAGGTACATTGCAATAAATATTCAACCCTATTCATTTAAAGAATATATTCTGGCAAACAACGATGACAAAAACACAGACCGTTTATTCCGCAAATACATTAATGACAGCAGTTTTCCAGAAGCGGTGACACTTTCACAAAACAACCAGGATTTGGTAAATGACTACCTTCAATCTATTTATGACACAGTGGTTATAAAAGACATTGCACAGAGAAATAAACTTAGAAATATTCATAATTTACAGCGGATAATTAGCTTCTTATTTGATTCTATTGGTTCTTATGTTTCACCAACAAATATCGCTTCAGAGCTCAATAAAAATTCACAAAAAAGCATATCACATAATACAATTATAAAATATATGGACTTCCTTACTCAATCGTATATTCTGTATGCAGCCCCACGGTATGACATAAAAGGAAAGGAACTACTTTCAACAAATGAGAAATATTATATTGTTGATTTAGGATTGAGAAATATTACTGCAACTAATAAATACGATACTGATTTAGGTCATAAACTTGAAAATGTTGTCTATTTCGAACTTTTTAGACGTGGGGGAAAAGTGTATATAGGAAAACACAATGACAAAGAGATAGATTTTGTAGTACAAAAGCCAAATAACGAAAGAGAGTATTATCAAGTTGCCTACACCGTTAATGACGAAAAAACATTTAAGCGAGAAATTTCGGCATTTAAAAACATCAAAGACAATTATCCTAAGTATTTATTGACACTCGATTTTGACAATACAAACATAGAAGGCATCCAAAAATTAAACGTAATTGATTGGCTATTAACATAAAAAAAAATAAAGACAAAAGCCGGTGCATGTTAAACTGTATAAGTCATAGCCGATTTTATGGCTTATTGTAGCTTCATCACCCGCTTTTACTTCGTCTCGAATTGGCAGGAAAGTAGCCCATGCTCGGCTATTCCATTTACATAGGTTACCGTTGCTCGCGCGCTATTCCTACACCTCAAGTTTAGGGGTTATTCTTGCGACTATTGAGAAACAAACCAAGGGTGAATTGTATTGCTATGTGATGCAGTTATTATTC
>JAWKLF010000013.1:0-3510 GCA_041392835.1 Chitinophagaceae bacterium | reverse complement strand
TACCATTTGTTTCACAAATATACATTAATAAAAAGCAATTAGAAGCGAATTAAGCGAGCCTGAAAAAATGGAGGTTGAAAAGTTGGTTTGAAAAATGAAGTCGCATTTTGAAGAAGAATGATTTTGTGGAAGTCGATATTTTGAAAACTAAATAAACAAGTTCTTTGAGGAACTTTTTGAACACATTTTGGTCAATGATGTTATCGAGAGAATCCGTAAAAAGATAGCATTGTGAGCGCTCTTTTCCTTGAATATAAATCATGCTTAAAGGTACTAAAATAAACACTTTCAGCGAAATTTATACAACATTATATTTATCCATATTTGGATGATGGATTTGTGTATAAAGTAATGATTTTGAAAATTAGTTTTTAGACAGTTTGACGTTTTGCAGCTACCCGAAGGGCGGGACTTTTACCACAAACTTTGATAGAGGCACAAAGCTTGATTTAACCACTGAACCGCCACTTTTGGGTAGGTGCTGTTAGCTGTTCGTTTTTTATTTGTCATTCGTGTCAATTAGATATTGACTATACAATGATTTGTTCCATAGGTAAGTTATAATAGCACAACCGCCAATTAAGATTGAGTAAATCAAGGGTGCACTGTGAATGGTTTTATAGTATTCAGAGTTATTTATAAGTAACCACATTATTGTCGAAACTGCACCAGCAAAGACAAGGCACTTTGTCAATAAGCGTCCCATATAATTGTTTAGTCTTTTTGTGTCTTTGGGGAATTTGTAAAGTGTGGCTGTCCAACTGTCTTTTATGCCTAAGTAAACATAAGCTACAAAGTTTCCAAATGAATATCCTTTGTCTGTGGGCAACAAGTTCATTGGTCTAAATACGCTGACGAAATATGCGTAGATTACATAGATTGTCAATACGCTGAGTATTATCAAAAGTGTTGTCCACGAAGAAATTCCGACTACTGTCACAAGTGGATTAGCTTCTTTACTCAGGTCTGGTGTCAACAAGTTAGTGCAATAAGCATCATAACTTCTACTGAAAAGTATCCAAGCTGTCGTGATTATGAATTTTGTTTTTTTAGTCATTGTTTGTCCTTTTTTTTATTGGTTGTTAATTATCTAATTTAATGTTTTTGTTGTTGGTGTCTCTTAGTGTCCTGAAATTCTGACTAACGTCAAGCCTTGTAGTTATAAATCAATTAGTTACAATTCCAAGTTCTGTATTAGTTACCTCAAATTTAGTTATTTGTTTTTTAATTCGGGTAACTAATCCAAGTCTTCTTTTTTCGTCAAGAAATAAATATCCGGTTGGTGGTTTGTAAGGGGTTTGTTTTACAACCATATTCCATATGATGACGGCTAATTTTCTTGCAGTAGCACTCACTGCTACAGTTCTACCTTTTCGAAAACATACTCTGTTGAAGAAGTTGGATAAATGGGTGTCTTTTAAATTTCCGATAGCATTGGCTGCATTGCGTAAAGCAATTTTTAGTCTGTTGCTACCTTTAGGTGTTTTACTGCTTAAAAGTTTTCCACCGCTTATTTTATTATTAGGGGCTAACCTTAACCAGCTTGTAAAATGTTTTGCTGTAGCAAATTCTTTAAACCCATCTGGACCAACTTCGCTAATAATAGATAGTACTGTAGAGTGCCCCAAACCTTCTATTGCCATTAAATCAACACCACCAAAATATTGATAAGAGGCTTGGTTTAAATCTATGCCTTTGATGGCATTTTTATTTAATCGCTTGTGACTTTTGTCTGTTGTTTTTAATTTTTTCTTTTCTGTGTTGGTGTTGATTTGATTTTTCAAAAATTGATTAATCATTTTTTCACAGTCAGCTATCTTTTTCTGATAGAAATTGTACGTTTCAAACTCTTGTTTTAAGCCAAATAAAAAATCTTCTCTATTATTCCCTTTCAATGCTTTAGCTATTTCTACTTCACTTTTTCTGCAATTGTAATGTCTGTGTTTTGCAAGTTCTATAGGGTCTAAATTCCCTTTGCAAATATCTGCAATGATGGCTAAACCTGTGAGTCCACAAACACCTCTTACTACTACATCTAATCTAAAATTAAGGAGCTTCAAATATTTTTGCATTTTGTGTGTGGCTTCTGCTGCAAGGGTAATCCAGTTTTCTCTTTGCCGACAATAGGTTCTCAGTTTTTCAGTTTGTTCATCTGGTAAAAAACTTCCAGTGAGGAAACCGATACTGTGCAGTTTTTGTATCCATCTTGCATCTTTTACATCTGTCTTTTTACCTTTTATGTTTTTGGTAAATTTTCCATTAGCAAGTACTACATCAAAACCAAATCGTACTAATTCTACATACAAATTTTGCCAATAATTGCCTGTGCTTTCCATTGCCACAGAAGTAATATTGAGTTGCTTTAAATGCTCACAAATTGCTACTAAATCATCTGCATACACACCAAATTCTTTCACATCTTCAAGTGCTTGGCCTATTGCCACAAAGTGACTTCGGCTTCCTATATCAATGCCTGCACAGTTTGCATTGACAAGTTCCATTGGTACATTTTTCTTTTGCATTTTTTACTTTTTTTTTTAAATGATTACTAAAAATGATTCAAAGGAAATGTATCTTTGTACTATATATTATTCTGAACGGGGTATCGAAAGATCCACCACTGAATTTATCAAGAAGCCTTGTTGAAGCAAGGCTTTTTACATTTCAACCAGAATGACGCACGAGCTATAACGCACCAATGCTTAAAAGGGTCTTACATTGAACCGCAACTAAATTATGTGTTTTATTTGAGAAGCCCATTTCGTTAGCACGAGAATTTATTTTCGCCTCGGGAAAAATGGGGAATGACGCATAACGTTCCCTTTGCAGCAGCAAGCTGGGAGTTCAGAGAACGAAAGCTTGGATAAAGATACACAAGATGAATAGAATTCCAAATGATTGAAAAGCTACAAAGCCCAGCTTGCTACTGCAAAGTGTTGTGTGCAGCGCAGTCGTCAATCTACTAATGGATACAGTGTTTTTATTTTGTTTTCTTTAAATATAAAAACGATTCTTACTCCACATTTTGTAGTTCCAATTGATTTCGTACTCGACTCTAATTGTCGATCGACAAACGCCTCATGTATCTTATTAACTAATGTTGTCTCACTCCAATTGTTCGGAAAGAATGTTGAAGGCTTATCCTTTACTAACCATTTTTGAGTTGATGGATTAAGAACTTCTATTTCTGCTTCCCAAACCCCATTCTTATTTGGTTCTTTAATTAATTTAGAAATCCGATGATGTGCTGGCATAAAGAAATGAACCCCGAATACTTTGTCCTTTATTCTGGCTCCAGTCACAATATGGCTTAGCATTTCAAAAACATATTCATTAATGTCTTTTTTTACTTCCGGCGAGATTAGAGCATATGAGCCAACTTGCACAATGTATTCCTTATTGAATATTTTCTGCGCTCTTTGTGGATTATTTCTTTGAAGCTTTTTAAATATGATTGATTCCTTTCTCAATTCTTTAAGGCTTCTAAATGGCCCTTCACCGAATGTGAAT
>JAWKLF010000012.1:0-43798 GCA_041392835.1 Chitinophagaceae bacterium | reverse complement strand
TGGTCATCTCTTTTTTTGAACCACCTTGTTTGTAATCTTTATAAGTAAATGTGACGCTTTCTTGGTTTACATTTTTTATTCTGCTATTGCCAATGGCCACCTTGTGCGTATATCGCCCCAGATATTCTATCACGCTGGAAGTATTGCCAAATGGGCATTTGGCATACACTACCCAATTTTTGTTGAACAGTTTATCAAATAATAATTTGTCGTTTATGTCTCGCTTGCGCAAGCTCGCTATCATCTTAGCACGAAAAACTTTACTCAAGGCTTTTACACTAAATAGATATTTACCATCGGCTCGTATCTTTTCAAATTTGCCTTTTGCGTTTATGCCGCCTCCCGGAATAATGCAATGTACATGTGGATGCAAGGATAAGTTTTGCCCCCAAGTGTGCAGTATCGTTATCATACCCATGTGTAGATTTTTAGTTTTGCCAAATTGAGCAATGCTTTGCCATGCACTTTCAAACAAACTATCATAAAGCTCTTTGGGTTTGTACATGCACAGATTATTCAACTCCGAAGGCAATGTAAAAACGACGTGGAAGTACGGCACAGGTAACAGTTCTTGCTCTCGTTTTTGTACCCAAGCTTCGCGCTTATGCCCTTGGCATTTCGGGCAATGTCGATTGCGGCAAGAGTTATATGAAATATGAATGGTACCACAACTTGTACAAGCATCTATGTGTCCGCCAAGTTCTTTGGTTCGACAAATTTTTATGGCACGAATGGTTTTGATTTGATGCACATTCAAATCCATTTTTTCTACCTCCTTGCCTAAATTGCGAAACACATCCGCTACTTCATATTTTGGCGAAGCGTGCATACAAAGTATCTAATGGACTAAAACTTTTTCGGTCTTCGAGCTGGCACAGGAGCAAATATTCCATGGTGGTTTCTATGTTTTCATGGCCCAATAAATTTTTGAGTGTAACAATATTTAAACCATCTTCCAATAAATGCACGGCATAGGAATGGCGCATGCTGTGGGTATGAACGTCTTTTAAGATGCCTGCTTCTTTGGCAATTTGTTTCACTACCCATTGCACACCACGTTGCGAATAGCGAGAGTCAAAATCGCCACCTGCTCTGCCATTGGGTTGACCGTTGAAAAGATATTCTTCTGGTTTTTCACTGGCAATATATTGTTTTAAACCACGTATTAAATGTTCGCTCAATGGTACATAGCGATCTTTTTTTCCTTTGCTTTGTACTATGTGTAGTTGTTTTCTATCAAAATCAAGATGAGCAATTTTTAAGTTTCGTACTTCCATACATCGTAATCCACAACCATACAATAAGCCAATGAGTATTTTGTGTTTTAATAATTTGGGTGTGCAAAGCATTTTCCAAACCTCTTCTTTGCTTAACACCACTGGGAGTTTTTTATCTTTTTTTATGGCAGGCAAATGCAAAAATGAATAAGGCAATCCTTCGGCTTTTAGTAAAAAACGCAGTCCATACACCGTGTGTTTGAAATAAGTTTGTGATGGTGTTTTGCTTCGTTGTTGCAATTGGAATAAATATTCACGAACCTGTTCTTCATCCAACTCAGTCGGCAAACAATGAAAATGCAAAGCCATAGCAGCCACATGTCGTGAATAATTTTCAAAAGTTTTTTCGCTTCGACCAAGCACGCTAATGTGTTGTTGAAACCTGAGAAGCAAGGCTTCAAATCCTTCTACTTCTCTACAAGCTTGATTCAAAATTTTATTGAATCGTAATTCTGTTACTGATTTTTTTTAGTCATCATTATTTGTTTTTAGACTCTAAATTTATTACTATATTTGATTAATGATTAACACAGGCTACCGAAGGTTTAGTTCAACACTGTGTATATGTCATAGCCACCTATCGGCAGGCTACGCCACATACACGCGACCGTTATAGGCAACCCCTACCGAGCGACCGTGCAAACATCAACGGACGAACAAAAACCGAACAGGCCAAGCCCACCCACCACCCAACATTTATTTTTGACATTTCAAAACATTTTCTAAAAACTGTTTGCTCAAACAAAAACTTTCACTAACTTTGTTGCTTATAGTCAACAAACAAAAATGGTAAAAAAAGCGATATTGAACGACCTTATTTCTAATCAAGACCTTACAAGTCTTGAAAAGCATTTGGTTTGCAAATATCTGACTAACAAGAAACTTGACTTTAACAAAAGTCCGATATTGTCGGAATACCTAAAAGATTTTGAACAGGACACTAATTTGTTTTTTGGTGTTTCCGCTTTGGAAATTGAAACAATCAAAGACCTTGAAAATCATTTAGAACTTATCATTCCGACAACCGACAGAAAACTAAACGGTGCGTTTTTTACGCCTGACTACATTATTGAATTCATCATTAACGAAGTCAAACCACAACCAAACGACAAAAACCTTGACCCAAGTTGTGGTTGCGGAGCATTTTTAATTGGTTTGACAGATTACTACAAAAACACTTTTCAAAAGCCAATAAAATCAATCGTAAAAGAAAATATTTTTGGCTCGGATATTCTTGCTTACAACATTCATCGGACGAAACTTTTATTGACAATTTATGCGTTGCAACACAACGAAATTTTGGAAGAAACGGACTTCAATTTATACAAACAAGATAGTTTAAAAGCTGATTGGGATTTGACTTTTGACACGGTTGTCGGCAATCCGCCTTATGTGAAATTTCAAGACCTTTCAGACGAAAACAGAGAATATTTAGTAAAGAATTGGACAACCGTTGAGGGTGGAACTTTTAATCTTTATTTTGCCTTTTTTGAGTTGGGTTACAAATTACTGAAACCAACAGGACGTTTAGGTTTCATCACGCCAAACAATTATTTTACTTCGTTGGCAGGCGAAGCAATGCGTAGATTTTTCCAACAGAAAAAATGCGTTTCACGCATTATTGATTTTACGCATAAAAAAGTTTTTGACGCTCAAACCTATACCGCTTTAACTTTTTTAAACAAACAAGAAAACGAAGCCATTACATTTGACAGGCTTAAAGACGGTTACACACCGCAAGACTTTCTGCCGATAGCAAACGGTTCGCCAAATTATCTGAAAGATTTGAACGTAAAGAAATGGCGTTTACTAAAAACTGACGAGCAAAAAAATATCATAACAATTGAAACAATCGGAACACAAATTGGTAAATTATTTGATATTTGTGTGGGTATTGCAACGCTTAAAGATGATGTTTTTTTTATTGACGGAACGAATGAGAAAAACGGTTATTTCATCAAAACAACCGACAAAGGAACATTTGAAATAGAGAAAGAAATTACAAAACCTGTTTACAAAATTTCCGACTTCAAAACACAAGAAGAAGCCGAACAAAATACAAGAAGAATTATTTGCCCTTATACCATAAAAGGCAAAACGGCAACACCAATTCCCGAAGCGGAATTAAAAAAACGTTTCCCGAAATGCTACGCATATTTACTTTCTGAAAAAGAAGTTTTGCAAAATAGAGATAAAGGCAAAGTAAAATTTGAGCCGTTTTTCGTTTGGGGAAGAACACAAGGTTTAGCAAAAACAGGAAAGAAAATTTTAAATCCGACTTTCAGCCAAACGCCAAGATTTTTGTTGATAGACGAAGAAGATGCTTATTTCACAAACGGTTACGGTACATATTTTAGAGAACCCGAAATAGATACATTATTTGCAGACACAGTAAATCCGATTTCAAAAATTGAAAATATTGACGTTGTGCAAAAGATTTTAAACTCAATTGTAATGCACTATTACGTTAGCAAAACAAGTGTAGCTATTGAAGGCGGTTATCCTTGCTATCAAAAAAACTTCATTGAAAAATTTACAATTCCTGAATTTTCAGAAAATGAAATTGAGTTGCTTCGTTCATTAAACGATAAAAATGAAATTGATGAATTTTTAATTGAAAAATATCAATTATCAATACAGATATCCGAAAATGAAAACACTAACATAATTGCCTAACCAATGTATATAGATTACTCTTCTTGGGAAACTTTTGAGTACACATTAAGTTCATTACATCTTGATGTAAATAATCCTCGTATTAAATATAGGGGAGAAAATCTCAACCAAACTCAAATAATGAAGTTTCTCATTCAGAACGAAAGAGTGTATGAGTTGGCCAAGAAGATAAGTGAAGAAGGGTATTTTGTAGGTGAAGAACCTATCATTTGTATTGAGGGTAACAAGAAAGTCGTACTTGAAGGAAATAGAAGAACTGCTGCTTTGAAACTTTTACAAGACCCAAAGAAGTATTTATCGACTGCAAAAGCAAACACATTATTACAAAATATACTCAAAAATAATTTTCCTGTTGACAAAAAATTAAGATGTTATATAGCCCCTAATCGTCTATTGGCAAATCCAATTATATATGAAAGGCATAATGGAGCAACTTTACAAAGGTGGAAAACAGGAAATCAATATGCGTTTGTTGCTGAAATGTATTATGAAGACGGATTGTCAATTGATGACATTTGTGATGTTCTAAACGAAAGCAGAGCAAGAATATTGAAACCGTTGAAGGCTTATAATTTGTTTTTCGAGGGTAAAGAAATATTGGAAAAAGAAGAAAATATTGTTCTTGACATTGCTAATTTCGATTTTACAAATTTAGAGCGATTTTATACTTATGAGGAAGCCAGAATCTTTTTGGGAATTGACTTTAATAACGAAAATGGAGAACTTTTAATTAACCTACCCCAAGAAGAATTTGAAAAGAGAATATTAGAAGTTTTCAAAATTTTAATTGATGCCGAACGATTTTCAAGAGATTTCAACAAAGAAGATGATAAGAAAAGATTTGTTGATGATTTGAAAAATAATCCAAAATTTGATTTTTCTGTTCCCACAGAAGAAGCAACAACGGAAAGTAAAACTTCTACACAAAAATCATCTTTAGAGGAGAAGAAAAGTCAAATAACACCAAGAAGGAAAAGTAAGCAACGTAAACCCCTGTTTGATAATCGTATCATTTCAGGAGATAAAGAAATAATCTTTGACAACGAGAAATTAGATGGACTATTTCAGGAATTGAAAAACTTACCTATTGACAAAGTTTATTCATTTGCCGTTTTGTTAAGAACTTATCTTGAACAGTCTTTATATTTCTATTTAAAATCAAATCAACTATTTGATAATCTTTCAGAAAAAGCAAATGAAAGAGCTTTGGAAGACAGCAAGAAAAAAGTTAGCTCTGTGGTTCAGTATGTAAAAAACACTCATAATATAGAAAATGATATAGATAAAGAGCAAATAATGAATATTCTGCGGTTTAATTCCAAAAAAGATTATTCAAATGCTTCATTGAAAATTATGCTTGATTATGTAAAAAACAATGAATTAGATAATCACTTAGATACAAATCAATTAAAATCCTTGAAACATTACATTGACAGAATCAAAGATGGATTAGATTTAGCGGTTCATAATTTAGAATTTATTGTTGATGCAAACCAAAATAAGACTGCGTGGAAAAATTTAGAGCCACTTTTTGACATATTAAGCAATAATATAAATAGAGAAGAATAATATGATTTTTTATTCGCCATTAAGATATCCAGGAGGAAAAAATAAACTTGCTGTATTTATTGCAAAGATTTGTATTGACAACAATATCAAAGGGCATTATGTTGAACCATACGCAGGAGGAGCATCTGTTGCTCTTTTTTTATTAATGGAGGGATTTGTAAAAAGAATTACAATTAATGACAAAGACAGGTCTATTTATGCCTTTTGGCATTCGGTTTTGAATAAGTCTAAACAACTTTGTGAATTAATAGAAAATACAGATATAAGTATTGAGGAATGGAGAAAACAAAAAGAAGTACAAAAAAATAAAGAAAAAGCAGACTTACTTGAATTAGGTTTTTCAACACTCTTTCTAAATCGCACTAATCGTTCGGGAATTATCAGTGCAGGTGTTATAGGAGGCTTGAAGCAAGAAGGAGATTATCTGTTAGATTGTAGATTTAATAAACAAGAAATTATAGAGAGGATTAAAGCCATAGCAAAAAGGAAAAAATTTATACGACTATATAAAAAAGATGCTGTAAAATTAATTGATAAAATACAATCAGAATCTGAAAATTCTGATACGATTTTTTATTTTGACCCACCTTATTTTTTAAAAGGAAGCTCTTTATATATGAATCATTACAAGAATAATGACCACGAACTTGTAAGCAACAAAATAAAAGAAATCCGTAATATTCGTTGGATTGTATCTTACGATAACGTTCCCGAGATTAAAGAACTTTATTCTTCATTTTATAAAAAAGAATATTCATTTAAACATACTGCCTATACTGCTCGACTTGGCCAAGAAATTCTGTTTTTTAGTGAATCGTTAAATTGTCCTGATATTAAAAATTGGAATCCTCTGAATTTTAAATTTAGGAAAAATGGAGATGAAAGAACTATCCAGTATATCAGTTAAATCTTTCATTATAGGTTTCCAATAAATCAGGTACGAATTTATTCCAAGAAAGTTCACTAATATCAATTGTTGAATTTTCAGGAATTAATCCTGCTTCTTTCAATTCATCACTTGTATTATAAATTTTGGTAGGATTTTGACTAAAATCAACTATAAGCAAACAAACTTTTTCGTATTTGTAAAAATTCTTTTCTGTTCCTTTTCTATTGTTAATTGCCTGAAATGATTTAATGTATTTCAGGACTGTTGCTTGATTAGGTTTCTTTAAGACAATCTTATTGTTTTTAACCTCTTTGTCGTCATATTCAGGAACAGCAATCATATAAACTTCGCCTAAAACCATTTTGGGGCAACGGTCGTGTAAATTAATTGCTTCCGAAGTTGTTCTTTCATAAAGTGTATCAAAATTTTTCTGAATACTGCTTATCTGACTTCTGATATTTATGGAAATTGTCCTTTCCGTAAATTTTTCGCCATATTCATCTACAACATCTTGTAACAATCCTTCTTCTAAAATTTCTTCTGCTTTATCAAGATTTGAAACGACACAAACATCTTGATTTTTCTGTTTACGAGAACCTGCAAGTTTTAATTCAGGAGTTCGTCTATTTAATGGCGGAAAGATTAAATCTTCATTAATTCCTGCTTCAATTAATTCAATTTTAACAGCTTCGTGAATATTTAAAATCGGACGAGAAGACCTAATCATTGCCTCTTTTCCTTTTGCACCATTCTCAATTATAGAAGTTTCTATTAACCCTTTAAAACTATCTATCGCTTTTTGTATGTTTTTCAAACTCATTATCGTTAAAAAATTCTTTAAGCGTTACATTTAACGCATTGGAAATCTTTTCAATATTGACAATGGAAACATTACGTTGTCCATTCTCAATGCTTGCGATATAACTTCTGTCCAAATCAGCAGTATAAGCCAAGTCCTTTTGTGACATATCGGCTTTTTCCCTTAATTCTTTTATTCGCTGACCTATTTTTAATTTTATATCCACGTTGCAAAAGTGAGAATATGTTGACTATAAATCAAAGACTATAAGTAACATTTGAAAATAATTTACCAAGAAAAACAAGACCAAGAAAGGGGTATGCCTATAACATCGGTTTTGCGTAATGGCGGGTGAAGTGCTTCGTATCAACATTTTTGCTAAATTTGAACTTTCGTCTTCGCATCAACAGTAGTACTAAAAATCCGCCACTACGCAAAGCCGCGGGACGTTACCTGCAAGCAAGAAAAAAAAGAACACAACTGCATACTAAAAATCCTTCTCAACACTAAAAATTTTGACAGAAGAAATAAATTTACAAAAAACATTTGTTTTAGTTAGGAGTCCTGCCTATATTTGCGTCGGCAATTTTGTTTAACAAATTTTAAATTTTTTAAAAATGAAGAAATCAGTTTTTTATCATGCAGGTTGTCCAGTATGTGTAAGTGCAGAACAGGACATCATCAACTTAATCGGAGCCGAAAATGTGGAAGTAGTTCACTTCGGAGAAGACGGTGGCAGAATAGAAGAGGCTGAAAAAGCAGGTGTTAAATCTGTTCCAGCTTTGGTCACTCCAAATGGCAACGTTCTTCATATCAATTTTGGGGCATCAATGGCTGATGTAAAAGCTTAGTCCATTTTTTTAAACTAAAATGTTAGGAGTCCTAAGTATTAAACTCCATTACTTTTCAAGTTCAATAAAATGGGCACAGTAAAAATTATCGTTTCAGTACTCGCCATAACAATGGCGGGTACTGCTTTTTATCAATCCAACAAAAATTCTAAAATGGAAAATACCATCCAAAAAAAGGTCAATGTATGGGATACTTATGTGACCAAAAAAGACGGGAATATTATGCACTTTGATATTATTGCCCCTATCGAGATAACTGATACCACCACTATTTATAATTATGGAAAGGAATACCTCAAAACAAAGGGACAAGCAGGGCAGCCAATCACATCAAAGCAATGCAGGCTTTGTCATGTTGAACGCCTAAGACCCGAATGGGAAGCGGAAATTGACAAAAAGGGCTACTTCATCATCGAAATGGAAGGATGTAATTAGTTTATAAAATTAGGATTGCTAACTTTGTAGCTTTGTGGCAGTCTTAATTTTTTTATATAAATGATAAATAGTAACATTTGAAGATAGAAACGAAAATAGTAAATGGTCTTGAAAGGCTTTCAGAGGCATTGAAGTCCTTGTTATGGGAACAGGCAAAAACTCATGGTATTAGTCCAATCCAAATCCAAATACTGCTTTTTGTATTCAATCACCGCACCGACCTTTGCAATGTCAGTTATTTAGCCAAAGAATTTAACGTTACGAAAGCAACCGTTAGTGATGCCGTCAAAACATTATTTAAAAAAGGATTACTGGAAAAGGATTTTTCACCCACTGACAACCGAAGATATAATTTGATCATCACGCCCACTGGAACAGCATTGGTCAATCAAATATCTGATTATGCCTTGCCCGTTTCCGAGGAATTATCCTCATTTGACAAGCTCACATTAGCAGATATATTTGATATCATTTCCAAATTAATATTTCAATTAAACCAACGGGGCATTATCCAAATACAAAGGACTTGTTTCAAATGCAAATATTACAGCGGTGATAAAATAAATCGCCACTATTGCAACCTGATGAAAAGCAATCTAAAAAAACAAGATATCCGATTGGATTGTGCTGAATTTGAAAAAATGGCATAGGTTAATCTTTGCACAGAATTTCCTCTAATTCTACATCATGCGATTCCAAGGGGATTGTCTCCATACGTTGAAAAGGATAGCAAATACCCAGTTTGTATGTGTCCGGATGATGCACTAAAAAATTATCATAATAACCGCCACCGTAACCTAACCGATAATGCTGATAATCGAAAGCCAGACCAGGCACGATTATCAAATCATACGCCCCAGTAAATACCTCAGAATTGGCAGGATGACGAGTGCCAAAAACGCCTTTTTCCAAATCATCCAAGGAATTTAAAACGAGGTGTTGCAATTGCCACCTCGGAAGTGTTTTGGGCGTAACTACAGTGATGCCAGCTTCCAGCATTCGTTCTATTAAGGGATAAATATTGATTTCAGCACCCATCGGCAAATAGCAATGGACAATTTGGTGTTTGTTTTCCACTATGATTGTCCAGATTTCTTCACAAATCCAATGGTCGTATTTGTCCTTCATTGGCTTTTCCAGCTTTGCCCGTTCGGCAAGCATCTGCTTTCTTAATTTCTTCTTTTGTTCGGCTATTGTCATGTATCTGTAAATCCAATTCTTAAATCAGACAAAATTATCCGATTTATTTGAAAAACCATTATCTTTGCCCTGTAAAAACAAAAAAATATGTTTTCAAAGGCGTGCGAGTACGGAATTAAGGCAATCATCCATATCTCCCACCAGTCGCAGCAGGGCAGACGGGTGAGCTTGAAAGAAGTAGCGAAAGCTATTGATTCGCCTGTTGCTTTCACAGCGAAAATATTACAATCCTTAGCCAATAACCAAATTATCATGTCTGTAAAAGGACCGACGGGCGGCTATGAGATTCCACAGGGGGAACAGGCAAAAATCACGCTCCAACAAATTGTGAAGGCAATAGACGGAGACAAGATTTATAATGGCTGCGGCTTGGGTCTGAAACAATGCAATGAGCGAAAACCATGTCCCATTCATTTTAAGTTCAAAGCCATTCGGGACGATTTGAAATCCATGTTGCAGACCACCACCATTGCGGAACTGGCGGACGGATTGCACGAAGGAATGGCTTTTTTGAAACAATAATATTTTTTGACGTTAAATCGGACATTTTTGTCCACCATAATAAGCATGAAAAAGCAAAAGAACATTTCAAACATAGAAGACATCCAATTAATGGTCAATTCTTTTTACGAAAAGGTACGGAGGGATGATTTATTGGGTGATATTTTTAATTCGATTATTCAGGACAATTGGGATACACATTTGGAAAAAATGTACCGCTTTTGGCAGACGGTACTCCTGAGTGAGCATACCTACTATGGAAGTCCGTTTGCTCCTCATGCTAAAATGCCGATTGAGCAAAAGCATTTTGAGCGTTGGAAAGCCTTGTTTGTTGATACGGTGGACGAGCATTTTATCGGTAAAAAAGCAGATGAAGCCAAATGGCGTGCAGAAAAAATGGCGGAGATGTTTTTGATGAAAATTGAATATTTCAACAATGGTCAGACGAAACCAATTATCTAATGAATTTAACCATAAAATATCCCATAGCAATAGCCGCCGTTTTCTTATGGATAGGCTTTGTCGGAGCCATCAGTTTCATGGAAGCTTGGTTGAAATTTCGAGCACCTGGCATTACCCTCCCGCTTGGTTTGGGCATCGGACGGCTCGTATTTAGTGCTTTAAATAAAGTAGAATTGGTGCTTTCCATTACGATTATAGCGAGTATGTTGTATTCGGAATTAAAGCATTTTGAGTGGCGGCATTTTTTCTTTTTAATACCTTTTTTGATTGTTCTCCTTCAAAGTGTATGGCTATTGCCCACCCTTGATGCCCGAGCCGAAATGCACATTCAAGGACAAACCGTTCCACCTTCCAATTTGCATTTTTACTATGTCATTTTGGAAATTGTAAAGGTGGGTTGTCTCGTCATTTTTGGAATAAAATTATTTAAACCATAAAATTTTTTAAAATGAATATCACAGCAAAAAGCATCGTAGGTGAATTGGTCGCAGCAGACTACCGAACAGCGACAGTCTTTAAGAACCACAAAATTGATTTTTGTTGCAAGGGCAACAGAACCATTGACGAAGTGTGCAATAAAAACCAACTTGATACAGAACAACTGATTGAGGAATTGAATCAATTTACAGAAAAGTCAAATTATTCCACAACCGATTTTGCTTCATGGGACAGCGATTTACTTGCGGACTATATAGAGGAAAAGCACCACCGATATGTAGAGCAAAAAATCCCTGAACTCAAAGCTTATTTGAACAAAATCGCCAAGGTGCATGGTCAGCGTCATCCGGAGTTGATTGAAATTGAGCAATTATTTACGGCATCTGCCCATGAGTTGCTTCAACACATGCAAAAGGAAGAAAACATTTTGTTTCCGTTCATCAGAACAATGGCAAATGGGGCGCAACTTGAACGTCCGCATTTTGGTACGGTTCAAAACCCAATAAAAATGATGATGCACGAACACGACAATGAAGGAGAACGATTCAGAAAAATCGCAGAATTGAGTGATAATTATACGCCACCTGCTGATGCCTGTACTACTTATAAGGTCGCTTTTGGAATGCTCAAAGAATTTGAAGAAGATTTACATTTGCATATTCATTTGGAGAACAATATTTTGTTTCCGAGAGCAATAAAAGCTGAAAAAACAATGAATTATGCCTAAACCTATAAAACGACATATCGTCCTCCAACCAATAAGCCGTGAACACCACCACGGCTTATTGTTGTCTTGGAAAATACGCCAAGGGTTTAGTTTTGGTATTGCTCCTGAACGGATGAAAAAATATACGGATTGGTTTTGGGAAAACCATCTTCAAGCCCACTTTGAATTTGAAGAAAACTATATCTTTCCCATTTTGGACAAGGAGCATCCGTTTATAAAAAGGGCTTTGAGGGAGCATCGAAGATTAAAGCGATTATTTATGGCTACTGATAAGATTGAAAGAAACATTTCATTGATTGAAGAGGAATTGGTTGCCCACATCCGATTTGAAGAACGGGTTTTGTTCAAAGAAGTGGAAGCCGTTGCCACCACAGAACAATTGAAACGTATCGAGCAGGAACATTCTAAACCGATTGTGGAGGAGTGGGAAGATAAATTTTGGGTAAGAAATAAAAAATAGAAATAAGCCAGCAGGTAACATTGCATACAACGGCAATTGCCAGCACAAGCTGGCAACTGCGTGTATGCGAGACCGTTAGGCGTAAGTTTAAAAGACAAACGACTCACCCGACTTGACACCTTCAAAAATCGACTTAATATCAGGATGACCATTACAAAACCTAAAAGACGAAGCAGCAACATATTCAGCATCAATCTCAAAAGAGAACCAACGTCTTTTAAGCTCTTGACAAACTTCACCAGTTGTATTACTACCAGCAAAAAAATCAACGACTAAATCATTTTCATCAGTCAAATAATTGATAAAAAATTCAGGTAGTTTCTTAGGAAATCGTGCAGGATGAGCTTTAATATCAAGTGTTTTACAGCTTGACATATACTTTGAATTTGATTCTGAATTAGGGAAAGACAACAGGTTTGACGGAATTGCACCCCCATTATCATTTCCAAAACTTGCACCTATATCGTGACCAGAAGGACGTTTTTTGGGTTTATAAAACTTTTCAGGGTCTTCGATTAACTTCTTCATTCTATCACTATAAGGTGCTAAAACTTTTTTTATGTCAGCTTTCGGGAATTCGGACTTTGAAAACCACCAAACAGTATTTACTGAATCTTTTGCTCTTATTTTTCGCTTATTAACCCACTCAATCGGACTTGGGAGTTTTGAAGGGTTGTTCCAAAAAAATTCTTCTGCCAATTTATAACCTAACACATCACAAAAATGAATTAACACTCTGTAATTATATAAACTTCTAATTGGATAACCTTTTTCATAAGCCCCACCTAAGTCCACAACTAAACTGCCATCGTCTTTTAATTTTGGCATAATTAGACGAGCAAACTCTGCAAGCCATTCAACATAATCCTCTTGTTCCTTGTTACCATATTCTTTTTTACGCAACAAGGCAAAAGGTGGACTTGTGAAAGCTAAGTTTACACTATTATCTTCCAACTTTGGTATAAGTTCTAACGAATCGCCTATAAAAGCACGACCTAAATCTGTTGAATAAGCATATTTTTCTTGTTCTATCATATCTTAAAATTCTTGCCGAATATACTCAACAAAGCTAAATAAACGATCTTTAAAATTCCGAATATATTCGGTGGTCAAAGATACGGCTTTTTCGGAACTTTGCAAATCATTTATAAAAAAATATATGAGCAACGATTCGCAGGAAATTAATGAATTAATGAGCTTAATAGCTCAAAACATACTTTACATACGGAAAGAAAAAGGTTTATCCCAAGAAGATTTAGCCTTTAAGGCAGGAATTGACAGGACATACATTGGGTATATAGAGAACGCCAAAAACAATGTGACACTTGGAGTGCTTCAAAAAATTGCAAATGCACTTGAAACACCTCTATTTTCATTACTGACAGCTTCTGACGTTCATACACCAATTCAAAAACTTAACTTTTTATTTCCTTTTATCAGACAATATCAAAAGTTAGCAGAAGAAACCAACGGAATAAATGATGTGTTCCAAGACAATGGCGGAAAACTACTTCAAGTTCTTCTAATTACAGGATTGGTGGACATTCCAGGACGTGAAGGAAATGATGCTGTTGACAAAAAAGGAAATGAATATGAACTTAAATCGGTAAATGTTTTATTGACAAAGAGTTTCTCAACACATCACCATATGAATCCTACGATAATTGCAAAATATAGAAAGGTAGATTGGATTTTTGCGGTTTACGAAAGCATTGAATTGAAAGAGATTTATCTTTTAACACCTGAACAATTAGAACCATATTACACGACTTGGGAAACTAAATGGCATAATGACGGTGGTAAAGACATTAACAATCCAAAAATTCCATTGAAATACGTTCGTTCAATTGGACGACTTTTATATAAAATGGAAGATGATGGAATATTTAGAGAAACAGAATTGAAATAAGAAAACCTACGCCTAACAACTAAGTTTTCGTGCGGTCTGGAAGACCGAGCATGAAAACGCTGTTGGCTGAACCGATTACAAGCTAAGCAGTAAAATTTTATTATGGAGATATCGAACTTTTAATAGTTCTCGATATTGTTGTAAATGATAGAACTTGATTCATTTTTATTGTCTGTTCTACTTATGGAAAATTAGCAACCATTATTAGGAGTATGATTACAAAAAAACTCCATACAAACCATCAACTCAATATCTATGTTTAGATAAAAAAAGAAAATGGGTATGCTCTCTCGAATTAAAAAACAAATCACTAAATTTGAACTTACTAATGCAGAACTTGGTATTATAACTTGTTGATTTATAACTACAAGTCTTGACGTTAGTCAGAAGCATTCCGAAACTCACCAAAGAAACAAAACATATAAAAAAGGTAAAAATGAAAAAATCAATTCTGATATTAATTAGCATCTTTAATATACATTTAAGTCAAGCACAACAAACTGATTTAGATATTAAAATATTAAAAGCCGACATAAACGCTAACGGACAAATTGATGTTATAAAACCAAGTAATGAAGCACTAAAACTGAACATTGACAATAAGAACTATACAATTCCTTATGAACTTTTAGGTTTTGAATTTTTATCTGAATTAAGTTTTAAAAATAATATTCTAACTATATCTGGATATAACAGTGGAACTGGAGCTTATAGTTGGACTTATAAATTCAGAAATAATAAATTAACTAACAAAATAGAATTAATTGGATATGACGATTTCAATAAATGGGTTTCAGGAAATATTACTACAAGTATAAATACTATAACAAATAAATGGGAAGTGATATTAGAAGAATATAACCATACTAAAGAAATAATGGAAACTACAAAGCATACAGGAAAAATTTCTATTCGAAAAATTGGGTTGACAGACATCAAAGAACAAGACATAGAAAAACTTACAGGAATTGGAATGAAATATTGGCACTAATATATGCCAGCCACCAACACGGGTTCTTATGTAAAGCTATTTATCTAGTTTTTAACAAAGGGCGATATGTAATTTAGTGTTTACTTCATGTGTTTATGTTTTAAGTTTCCGTGAGTGTTTTCCACTGAAATTTTTAGGAGCGAAAAATCCCTTCAACGATTTTTCGAACCCACAAAAACAAATTGCATACAATTTATAAAACATTTTTACATTCGCATCATGAAAATAGTCATGATTGGTACTGGAAATATTGGCACCTATTATAGTACCTGTTTTAAACAACATGGGCACGAGATAATACAAGTAGTATCTAACACTGAATCGCACGCAAAAGCACTTTCTAACACTTTGGGTTGTAACTATACCACGAAAATAGAAGAGCTTCACCAAGGAGCAGATGTTTATTTTTTTGCTATTCAAGACGACGCCTTACTGAAACTCTCAAAGCAGCTAAAACTAGAAGATAAATTAGTAATGTATGCTGCTGGCGCTTTGTCCAACGAAAATTTTCTTAGCATGAGCAAAGAAGTAGCCTGCATATGGTGTGTTTATTCTATTCAAAAAAACAATTTGCCTCGCCACCGTAGAATCCCCTTAGTGGTAACTGGTACTAGCAAAAATGCTTGTTATAAAGCGCATAAATTAGCCGAATCTATATCGGATTTGGTATATGAAATGGATGAAGATAAAAAAGCTATCGTTCATTTAGGAGCAGTATTCTCAAACAATTTTGTTAATCATTTATATCATATCAGTGAAAATTTATTGACAGAAAACGACATTTCTTTTGACATTCTAAAGCCCATTATTCAAAATACGGCCGAAAAAATAATGCTACATGCAAGTAAAGAACTGCAAACAGGCCCTGCTATACGAAACGATCAAAGCACCATGCAAAAACATGTAGCTTTATTAAACCCAACACCCCAAACCCAACATATTTACGAAGTAATAAGTAAGTCAATACAGACCCTACAAGAGCCAGCAAAGAATTAGTAGAGCTTCCATTTTTTTCTTTTAGGCATAACCCATACCTTTGCGCCACAAAAAATATTTAAACAATATATATCATGGGCGTATTAGTTTCCAAACAAAGTAAAGTTATTGTTCAGGGTTTTACAGGGTCAGAAGGCACCTTTCATGCCGAGCAAATGATTGCCTACGGCACACAAGTAGTAGGCGGTGTTACTCCGGGCAAGGGAGGTTCTACACATCTTGACAGACCCGTGTTTAATACCGTTGCAGAAGCCGTGCAAAAAGCACAAGCAGATGTGAGCATCATATTTGTACCACCGGCCTTTGCTGCCGATGCCATCATGGAAGCCGCCGATGCAGGTATCAAAACTATTATTTGCATTACCGAAGGTATTCCCGTACAAGATATGGTTTTGGCCAAAGAATATATCAAAGATAAAGGTAGTGTACTCATAGGGCCTAACTGCCCAGGTGTTATTACAGCAGACGAAGCAAAAGTTGGCATCATGCCAGGATTTATTTTCAAAAAAGGACAAATTGGTATCGTTTCTAAATCTGGTACATTAACATACGAGGCTGCTGATCAAGTTGTGAAAGCTGGTTTAGGTGTAACCACTGCAATAGGTATAGGAGGTGATCCTATAATAGGAACTACAACCAAAGAGGCTGTAGAACTTTTGATGAATGATGAAGATACAAAAGGTATTATTATGATAGGCGAAATTGGCGGTGGTATGGAAGCAGAAGCAGCCAACTGGCTTAAAGATAATATGCGCAAACCCGTAGTAGGTTTTATAGCAGGACAAACAGCTCCTCCTGGACGTAGAATGGGACATGCTGGCGCTATAGTAGGCGGGTCGGACGATACAGCTGCTGCAAAAATGAAAATCATGAGAGCATGTGGCATACACGTAGTAGATAGCCCTGCAGATATAGGCAAAACAATGGCGGAAGTACTAGCTAAATAATACATATTTTCAATCAAATAAAAATAGAAAGGGGCTTTTAAAATCCCCTTTTTTTAATAACACATGAAACACGATAAAGAACTTCAAAAAAGAAGCCAAGGAGTCTGCGAGCTTTGCGCAAGCAACCAAGATGGTGCAGCTTTTACTATTGCTTCTAGCCCCGATGACAGCCTGAATGCTTATTTGTGGCTATGCCCTACATGTATAAGTCAAATAGAAAACCCCAGTACTGCCGACGAAAACCATTGGCGATTACTAACAGAAAGTATATGGAGCGAAAACAAAACTATACAAGTTTTATCTTGGCGACTCTTACACAAATTTGCTCATCTACCCTATGCAAGCGATACCTTGGATATAGCCTATCTAGATGAAGATACAATGGCTTGGGCACAAGCCGATGGTACTGGCAAAATAATGAGTGATAGCGAGATGCACAAGGACAGCAATGGTAATATACTTGCTAATGGTGATTCGGTAGTTTTAATTAAAACCTTAGATGTAAAAGGTGCAAGTTTTGATGCTAAAATGGGTACTGTAGTCAAAAATATAAAGCTAGTAGAAAACAATACAGAACAAATAGAAGGCAAGGTAAACGGTTCGCAAATTGTGATATTGACAAAATATGTAAGAAAGGCCTAGTGCGATAAAAATTATTCGATTTGGCATGGAGTTTTCTTTATATTTGTTAGTATGAAAAAAGCTCTTCTTCTCTTCTTTACGATATGCACCTTTATGGGTGCTCTAGCACATGGTTTTGATGAATCTATTGATAGCTTAGTGGTCGATAATCAAGCTATAATAGGCACACTTACTATGCCAGCACATGCCGACAAGGCCATTCCATTAGTTATTATAATTGCAGGAAGCGGACCTACCGATAGAGATTGCAATGGACAAGGATTTCGTTCGGATGCGTATAAAAAAGTAGCAGCTTCCTTAGCTATGAAACGTATAGCATGCTATCGGTATGATAAAAGAGGCGTTGGAAAAAGCGTAAACCAAAGTATGCGAGAGGAGGAATTTAGATTTGACATGATGGTAAAAGATGCTCAGGCAATCATAGAAAAGTACAAAAAAGACAAACGCTTTAGCGAAGTAACAGTTCTTGGACATAGTGAAGGCTCTTTAGTAGCTATGTTGGCTTGCGATACCAAAACACCATGCATATCATTGGCGGGTGCTGGCATAAATGCTGCTGAAATATTGAAAAAACAATTAAAAGGACAACTAGGTGAGATGGAAGAGACTGTGTTTAAAAAAATAGACAGCGTGCGAAATGGAGAAACAGTAGTGGCTGATAATCCTGTTTTAATGCAACTGCTTAGACCCTCTGTACAATCTTATATGCATTCTTGGATGGTTTATGACCCAGCTAAAGAAATAAAAAAATTTAAAGGAAAATTTTTAATAATCAATGGTACTAAAGATTTGCAAGTACCTGTGGAGCATGCTACAAAATTGCATGATGCCAATAACAAGGCTTCACTTTTATTGATAGATAATATGAATCATATCTTAACAGAGATTGAAGGTGGCACAGATGATAATATAGCATCCTACAATAAACCTGAGTTGCCAATTTCTACAAAATTGATAGATGCCATATCCAGTTTTATAGTACAATAAACTTAAGATTTCATTATTTCTTTTATATCGCTTATCAGTTTGTTTGCAATGTTTTGCGCTGTCGTTTCAGACTGACCTTCGGAATAAATACGTAGTATGGGTTCGGTATTGGAAGTACGTAGATGTACCCATTCATTTTCAAACTCAATCTTTAAGCCATCAGTAGTATTTATTTCATTCTTTTTATATATGGCTTTTATTTTTTCAAATAGCATAGCAATATCCAAATCGGCTTGTAATTCAATTTTGTTTTTAGACATAAAATAATCTGGATACTCATTTCGAAGCTGCGAAACAGACTTTTTGTATTTGGCCAAATGCGTTAAGAATAAAGCAATGCCAATAAGAGCATCTCTACCATAGTGCATTTCAGGAATAATAATGCCACCATTGCCTTCGCCACCTATTACGGCTTGTACCTCTTTCATTTTTTCTACCACATTGACTTCGCCTACAGCACTTGCATAATATTGTCCACCATGTTTTAGTGTTATATCTCGCAGGGCTCTTGTACTTGATAAATTGGAAACCGTATTGCCTTTTTTGTGTTGCAATACATAATCAGCAATAGCAACCAAAGTATATTCTTCACCAAACATGCTTCCATCTTCGTTTACAAAACAAAGTCTATCTACATCAGGATCTACTACAATACCAAGGTCTGCATTTTGTTTTACAATTACAGACGATATTTCATTTAGGTTTTCGGGTAGTGGTTCTGGATTGTGATTAAATTGTCCATTTACTTCTTCATTGATTACCGTTATTTTTTCTACGCCTAAGGCTTGAAGCACGGCTGGTACATAAGTAGCTCCAGTACTATTGATACCGTCTACTACAATTTTAAAGTTTCTTTTTTGTATAGCATCTTTATCTACCAAAGGATGTTTCAATATTTCATCTATATGTTTTTGCATATAGTCGTGATCCATCTTTACATGTCCAAATTTTTGGATAGTAGCAAATGAAAAATCGCTTTCGTTGCCACGTCTCAATACTTCTTGCCCTTCGCTTGCAGAAATAAATTCTCCATCTTTATTTAATAATTTTAATGCATTCCATTCCTTTGGGTTGTGGCTAGCTGTAAGAATGATGCCACCAATAGCTTTTTCCATTTTCACAGCCATCTCTACTGTAGGTGTAGTGCTTAGACCAAGGTCTATAACCTCAGCTCCTAGCGCTTGCAATGTAGCTACTACAATGTTTCTTACCATTTCGCCGCTAATACGTCCATCACGCCCAATAATTATTTTTTTAGTATCGTTATTTTCTAACATCATGCTGCCATATGCAGCTGTGTATTTTACAATGTCCAAAGGAGTAAGACCTGTATCGGGCTTGCCACCCATTGTTCCTCTTATGCCAGATATAGATTTTATTAAAGTCATGTTTTGATTATATTTTTTTCGGACTACGAATGTAAGAAGTAGAAAATAAATATTTGAATTGAAATTTAATTATTAATCCTTGTACATTTACTTTTTTAATAAAAAATATATTTTCATATGGCTTTATGGTTTGAAGAGTGGTTTGATTCATCGTATTATCATATTTTGTATAAACATCGTAGTATAGATGAGGCAAAGCATTTTGTACAATTATTAGTAAATAAAATGCAAGCACCACCGCATGCAAGCCTGTTAGACTTGGCCTGTGGCAAAGGAAGACATGCATTAGAATTTTCGGCATTTGATTTAGATGTAACTGGAGTTGACTTATCGGCCAATAGCATAGAAATTGCTAAAGCCTATGAAAAAGAAAATTTATCTTTTTATACGCATAATATGTTGCACCTTTTTCGAATCAATTATTTTGATATTATTGTCAATTTGTTTACAAGTTTTGGCTACTTTGCTTCAAAACAAGAAAACACCAATGCCGCAAAAGCCATATATGCGGGCTTGAAAAAAGATGGCATATTTATTTTTGATTTTGTAAATCAAAAACACGCTATAGCAAATATTGAAAACAATCCTTATGAGGAGATTACCCGTCAAGATATTCTTTTTAAAATAACCCGATCGCATAGCGAAAACCAATACAGAAAAAAAATTGAAATCAAAGACAAGGATTTAATTTTAGAATATAACGAAAAGGTTAACAAACTTAGTTTTAATGAGGCAATTTCTATATTTGAGGGAGTGGGATTAAAATTTGTAGAAGCCTTTGGCTCTTATCAGTTAGACGATTATAATGAAGAAACATCGAACAGAATGATTTTATTTTTCAAAAAATAAAGACATGCTTTCTTATTTTTTACAACTAGACCAAAACCTATTTATAGCCATACACCAAGGCTGTCAAAACACCTTTTTTGATTTTATTATGCCTTTTTTTAGGAACCCCTATTTTTGGGCTCCAGTTTATTTCTTTCTTTTGGTATGGATGTATTATCAATTTGGTAAAAAAGGGTTGTTGTGGTGTTTGTTTTTTTTTCTAACCTTTGTTTTTGCAGACGTTATCAGTGCGAGTTTTATTAAACCACTGATACAGCGTATACGACCATGTCATGACATACAACTTACTGCTTACCTGCGTACACTTGTGCCCTGTGGAAGTGGTTTTAGTTTTCCATCGTCTCATGCTAGCAATCATTTTGCTTTATCTTCTTTTATTCATTTTACATTGGGTAAAAAAAATAAATGGATTTCTGTATTAGCGTATATATGGGCTTTGGGTGTTTGTTTTGCACAGTTATATGTGGGTGTACACTATCCTTCAGATATATTGGCTGGTATGCTACTAGGCTGGCTAATAGCCAAAATGATAAGTTTATATTTTCATAACCGTGTGCAATTAATGTAATTTTGTGTTTATGCTTTGGATATATTTTTTGATTTTATTTATTATCACATTTGTTAGTGCTAGTATTCCCTTTATTGCAAAATGGTACAAGGCTTCTTGGCAAGTTTTACTTTTAGCATTTTCGGGCTCTTTTCTTTTTTCTATTTCGGCTATTCATCTTATGCCAGAAACCTTTCACGAGTTAGGACATCAGGCGGGCATGTTTATTATTTTGGGTTTTTTTCTACAACTTTTATTACAAAAATTTTCGCATGGAGCTGAACATGGTCATATACATGAGCACGATACTCATGGACATCAACCCATAGGAATGATACTAATAGGTTTGGGTATACATGCTTTTATGGAAGGTATTCCATTAGGTTTTAATTATCAACATGAAGGCACATCACCATCACTATTTTTAGGCGTAATGGCACATAAAATACCAGAAGCACTTACGCTTGCTGCTTTTATTCTAAGTGCAAGGTCTATATCTAATAAGTGGTTTTTGATTTTTTTCTTTGCATTAATTTCTCCTTTGGCTGGCATTTTAGCCATGGTATATGGCCAAAAATTTTATTTTATTTCTTCTTTATTAACGTATATAGTGCCCATAGTAATAGGTTCTTTTTTACACATTTCTACTACTATACTTTATGAAAGCGGTACTAAAAAACATGAGTTAAGTAAGCAAAAAATTGTGGCTATACTACTCGGTGTATTGTTTGCCTTGTGTACATATTGGCTCAATGAGCATACCCATATGGTACATTAAGTCAAAAGCCGACCTAAGACTAAGTCGGCTTTCTTGCTGAATATAAAAACTACAAAAACAAAAATGTTCTATCTAGAACAAAAAATTAATCCATGTTTTGTAATGGTTGATTGGGTTGTGGGTAATTCATATAGCGCTCCTCTTACTACTAGTAGGAGCCCCATAGCAAGGAAGAAAATAGGATATATTTTTTTGAGATGTGTACGCACTTGTATGGAAATAAGGTTCATAAAAAACATAACAGCCCACATGGCAGGTAAAGTACCTAAGCCGAAAAAAAACATATACAACATACTATACCCAGGCGATGCCAAGGCTACTGCACTCACAAGGGCTATGTATATCATGCCGCAAGGCAATAACCCATTGAGCATGCCTATCAGGATTATATTTAAGCGGCCTTCTTTAGTATATAGTTTTTGCAAGGATTGAATAATGTTTTGATAAAAAGGAAACGTGTTTATTCTTTTTGGAAATTGTACATGGAAAAAGTAGAGTAGACCTAAGGAAATCAAGAATAGCCCAGCCAATATTGAAAATGTCTTTTGCCATGCTTCGGGAATAAGCCATGAAGACACAAAACCCAAAACAAATCCATAAACGGAATACGTAAAAACTCGACCAAGATTGTATAATAAGATAGAAACTATTTTTTCAAACCTCTGATTGGAATTTAAAGGCAACGACAGCGCCAAAGGACCACACATGCCTACACAATGTGTGCTACCCAATAAGCCAGTCAAAAATGCCGATGTAATCCAGTATATCATAATTTAAATGTATATTTTTTTTTCTACTGTATACGATTTGTCATTCATGGTCCATTGAATCAATACGGTATATAAACCACGGTGTTTGCTCACATCTATAAATTGAGTTAGTGTATCATTCAATTGAATGTCTATGGTTTCATCATTAGATTTGTTAGAAGGGCAATAAAAAGATATAGTACCTTGAATAGAATGTTCACGAGTTTCTTGTGGAAATTGTATACGTGCTTTTTGTTCATTTATTTTTATTTGTACTTTTTCACTCATCTCTTCAGCATTTTTTTTACTATCTATTTTATCCTGATGATGCAATTCGGCTTCATAGTAATTTTCGGTTACTAAATCTATTTTAGTGTTTACGCTTCGTACTATAAAGTACGTCATCATAGATACAAAGCCAAGTAGTACGAGTAATATTTTGTGATACCAATTCATTATTCATTATTTATAGGTGACATAAAAGTTGTTTTCAGCGTTGTGATGGTTTTATTTTCATCTTCAACTTGTATAGCAAGTGATGATTTTTTTTCTTTCAGATGTTTTTGATTAAAAATAATAAACATTTGGCCTTGTTTGTTTCCGCTGGGTTCTATGTGTATTGTAGAGTCGCCAACCAATTGTATAGTGCCCTTGCTATCTTCTAACACAAAACGCAGCTTTAGAGCTTTATTTTTTTTATTTGTGATTTTATAATTATAAAGATTGCTGATGGTACCATCTTCATGTTCTTGATAAAACTGACCTGGCGTACGCAATACAGAAACATCGATAGAGGTATGACTTAAAAACGTAAAAGCAAGCAAAGCAAGAAGTGCAATGAGTACAAATGAATAGGCCAGTATTCTTTTGGAAAAGAAGTTTAGTTTAGTTCCATCCTTTATATTGTTTTCAGATGCATATCGAATAAGCCCTTTGGGCTTATTTATTTTTAGCATAATATCATCACAGGCATCTATGCAAGCTGTGCAGTTTATGCATTCTAACTGTGTGCCATTTCGTATATCTATACCTGTTGGGCACACATGTATACACGCTTTACAATCTATACAATCACCTTGCAGCTGTGGCTCATGCATGCTAGTACAAGAGTCGCATCCACCACTGCATTTTTTTTCTTTTTTTACTTTTCCTCTAGGCTCTCCTCTTACATAGTCATAAGCTACTACTATAGAGTTTTTGTCGAGCATCACACCTTGAAGCCTACCATAGGGACAGGCTACTATACATATCTGTTCGCGCATGAATGAGTATACAACAAAAAAGGCAATCGTAAAAATAATTAAGGCCATAAGACCCACGATATGCTGTGACAAGGGCTCTTGTATTATTTTAACTAGGCTTGGAGAGCCTATAATATAAGCCAAGAATGTATTAGCAATCAAAAACGACAATAGAAAAAATATTTTATACTTTAAGATACGCTTAAATATTTTTTTTGAAGTCCATGCACTTTTAGAAAGTATACGTTGCTGAGCTGCATCGCCATCTATCCAATATTCTATTTTTCGAAATAGCATCTCCATAAATATGGTTTGAGGGCAAGCCCAACCACAAAATAGACGACCAAAAATAACGGTGAACAACACCACAAAGACAACAAACGTAAGCATAGCAATACCAAAAACAATTAAGTCTTGAACTCCAAAATGTAGACCAAAAATAATAAATTTTCGTTCTATCACATTGAGCATAAAAATGGGTTCTTTTTCGTACGTAATCCACGGCAATCCAAAAAACACTATAAGATAAACCCAACTCAAAACCGATCGAAGTGAATAGAAATATCCTTTGGGTTTTTTTGCAAAAATCCATTTTCTACTACCATCGTCTTCTACGGTGGAAATAGTATCTCTAAAACTTTCGGATGGTGGTATAATGGCCGACATTATTTTTTTATTTTGTTGTACTGTCTTTAATACTTACGGCCAATGAATCTTTTCCTTCGGTTTCAATAGCAGCCTCTGGAACACCTTGTGGCTCCTTGCCACCTTCTACATTTTTATTTTTTAATTGCGCTATGATATAGGAACTAACTGCTTGGATATCGCCTGGTTTTATATCTGACTGCCAAGAACGCATTCCTTTATCAGGAATACCATACTTTATGGTTTTAAAAATAGATTGGATGTCTGATCCATGCAACCAATAATTATCGGTTAGGTTAGGCCCTACACCGCCTTGTCCTTTGTCGCCGTGGCATGCTACACAATTAGAAGCATAGATTTTTTCGCCATTGCCTATCATACTTGCATCGGACAATAAGGTGACTGTATTTTCATCAACCATTGCGCCGGCTCTTTTTATATATTCTAATTTATCGGCTTCGCCTTGTGCTAATTGATTTTCATATTCTTCTATTTGAAGTGGGCTTGCATTTAAAACATGATAATCGACCCAATAATAAATGGCAAAAAATATGGTGATAACAAACATATATTTTAAAAACGGAGGCATGCCATTATCTAGTTCTTGTATGCCATCGTAATCATGATCGGTGAGCATGTCAACATCTTTTTCTATAGGTATGTCATTACCCATGAGGGTATTAAATTGAAGCCATTTAGGTAATATGGCACCTACAGGTTTTATTAAACCTTTTCTTACTAAAAAGATGAATAATATATAGCATAATACAAGAATGGTAATAAATTCAAATAGCAACACCCCAAGCATAACCCAAAATACAGTTTGCTCCATACCATAAATTAAAGAAGAGCCTATAGGTTTTGCACTTTCTGTTTCTTGTGCAAAGAGCGATAGACTTGAAAATAAAAACCCTATCAAGATAAGACCCGATTTGTTTTTTATTCTTAGTTTCCAAATTTCATTAGTGTCTTCTTCTATTAATACTTTTACAATTTTTCCAATTATCAGTATTACGACTAATAAAATAATAATAGTCATTAATAAAAAAAGAAAGGGAGCGTTGGCCCATGTAGTAGCATAGGATGAGCTTGTTTGAGGTGCTACAACCTCTTGGGCAGCAGCACTAAGCGAATTCAAAAAAAAGCTCGAAATAAAAAGACCTATAATTCTAAAAAAGTGTTTCATGTTGTTCAGTATTTTTATTGATTATCAAATGGTATTTGTTTTGCGCGCTCTATAGCTTTTTTATTAGCACTCATTACTAAGGCTATAAGGCTTACAAAAAAGATAAAAAATAGGAGTAAGGATATTATAGGAAATACAGATACTCCACTTATGGTTTTGAGGTAATGAATAAATTTCATAGTCTATTATTTTTGAGTTAGCGAAGTATTGTTTATGTCAGTTCCTAAGCGTTGTAAGTATGCTATAAGTGCAATAATTTCTTTATCTTCTATTTTAGAAATGCCTTCTGCTTTAATCATTTTATCTACATCGCTGTCTTTATGTAAGTTTTCGGCAATCTGTGCAGCTTGTTTTTTATACTCGCTGATGGCATTATCTTCAAAACCTTTTTCATAAGGAACACCTAAGGTTTGCATAGCTTCTATTTTGGCTTTGAGCGACGAAACATCAGTATTGTTTTTGAATAACCATGGGTAAGAAGGCATAATAGACCCAGTAGAAATCCATGAAGGTTCGTACATGTGTTTAAAGTGCCAAGAATCAGGATATTTATTTCCTATACGATGCAAATCTGGACCTGTTCTTTTAGATCCCCATTGAAATGGATGGTCATATACAAATTCTCCAGCTTTAGAATATTCGCCATATCGTTCTGTTTCGTGTCTAAACGGTCTTACCATTTGAGAATGACAATTATAGCATCCTTCTTTGATGTAAATGTCCCTTCCTTCTAATTCCAAAGGGGTATAAGGTTTTACAGAAGCAATGGTAGGAATATTGGACTTTACTAAAAAAGTAGGTACAAATTCTATAATACCTCCTATGGCTACTAATACTAAACTCACTACAAGCATTTGTATGGGTCTGCGTTCTATCCATCGGTGCCAATGCTCACCATGTTGTTTTGCTTTGGCATTTACTAAGGCGGGAGCTTGTGCTTCTTGTTCGGCTACTAGGCTACCTTTTTTTATTGTTTTGATAAGATTATACAACATGACAATAAAACCAGACAAGTATATAGTACCACCTAAACCACGTAACAAGTATAATAATTTGATACGTACAACAGTATCCATAAAGGTATAACGCAAAGTACCATCGGGTGTAAATTCGCTCCAACTTAGGCTTTGCGAAAAGCCAGCCCAATACATGGGTATTGCATATAATAAAATGCCTAGCGTGCCCAACCAGAAGTGATTGTTCATTAATGATTTAGAATAGATTTCTGTATTGAATAATCGTGGTATAAGCCAATACAACATAGCAAATGTTAAAAATCCATTCCAACCCAAAGCACCTACGTGCACATGCGCTACAGTCCAATCTGTAAAATGCGAAATGGCATTTACATTTTTTAAAGACAGCATAGGTCCCTCAAAAGTAGACATACCATAGGCGGTTACAGCCACCACCATGAATTTTAGTATGGCATCTTCTCGTACTTTATCCCATGCGCCACGCAGTGTTAATAATCCATTGAACATGCCACCCCATGATGGTGCTAAAAGCATGATAGAAAAAACAGTACCTAAAGACTGTGCCCAATCGGGCAATGATGTGTACAAAAGATGATGAGGCCCTGCCCAGATATATAAAAATATTAATGCCCAAAAATGCACAATAGATAATTTATAAGAATATACGGGTCTGTTGGCAGCCTTTGGTAAAAAGTAATACATAACTCCTAAGTATGGTGTCGTTAAGAAAAAGGCCACCGCATTGTGCCCATACCACCATTGCACCAGCGCATCTTGTACACCTGCATACCAAGAATAACTTTTAAGAAAAGTGACAGGTATTTCAAATGAGTTTACAATGTGTAGCATAGCTACTGTAACAAATGTGGCTATATAAAACCAAATTGCTACATACAAATGTTTTTCTCTACGCTTAAGAATAGTACCAAACATATTGATACCAAAAACTACCCATATTATTGCAATCAAAATATCAATTGGCCATTCTAATTCTGCATATTCTTTGCCTGTTGTCATGCCAAATACAAGTGTGAGTGCAGCCAATACAATAATAAATTGCCATCCCCAAAAATGTATTTTGCTAAGCATATCACTAAACATGCGAGCTTTTAATAATCGCTGTAGTGAATAATATACACCCATAAAAATACCATTGCCAACAAATGCAAATATGACAGCATTGGTATGCAAAGGACGAATACGACCAAAGGTGGTATATGGAATATTAAAATTGAGAGCTGGATAATATAGTTGAAATGCTGCAAGCAAACCAACCAGCATGCCTACTAAGCCCCAAAGCATAGTTGCATAAGCAAAGTTTTTGACAATTCGATTATCGTAGTTAAATGTTTGAAGTTCCATATTCATTATTTTTTTTTAAAAAATGTTATTTTGATTTTATTTTTTCGTCGTCAAAAAGTATTCGGATAGAAGGTGTATGCGTGTCGTCGAATTGACCACGCTTAGTACTAAAAATAAACACAAGCAAAAAGGCTAAAGCTATAAGTAAGCTGAAAGCTATAAGGACAAAGAGTGCGCTCATAAAGCGTAGTTTTTTATATTCAAGGTCAAAATTATTTCCCCTGAAGAGTTTAAAAAATGATGATTGTCAGTATATAGATTGATATAAATCATGTTTTAATTTTTTTTGCGTAGAACCATGCTAAACCAAAGCATATACCCACAATAGATATAGTACTCAAAGGCATCAGTATAGCGGCTATGACTGGGAGTAGCTTACCCTGTACAGCAAAATAGAGCCCTATAGCATTGTATAGTATAGATATGATAAAGCTTATTCTAAGTATAGCATTGGACTTATTGGCATAGGCTAATAAAGTGTCTAATTTGAGGAGCGATTGTTCTTGGACTATCATATCGCAAGCAGGCAATACATTATTTTTATTATCTACAACAGCCACAGCTATATCGCTTTGCTCAAAAGCCGCTGTATCGTTAAGCCCATCACCAATCATCATAGTAGTAAATCCTTGATTTTGTTGTTTTATTACAAAAGCATTTTTTTGTTCTGGCTTTTGATCAAAATATAAGTGCCCTTTTTTAAACCAAGATTGTAAGCGATTTTTTTCGGCATCATTATCACCGCTTAATACAAAAAGTTCGTACTGCTTTCTAAGTGAAAAAATTAATGGTGCTATACCTTTTCTATATTGATTTTTTATTTCAAAATAGCCTTCTACATTTCCATTTTGCACTACATACACTTTTGAAAAATGATTTTCGCTTTGTTCATCAATCTGCAACCATTTTGCTGAGCCTATTTGATAAAAATTTTTGTTTACTACACCATGTATGCCTTCGCCAGTTTTGCTTTCATACTGCGACACATCGAAGATAGAAGAGGGTTTTAAGTAGCTTGTAATAGCCTTGCTCAAAGGATGTATGGATAAGTGAGTTAGCGATGCTATTTCATTCCATGCTATGTTCTTTTGTACAAGCGGTATAAATTCTATTTCAGGTTTTTCGGTTGTTGTTAGTGTTCCTGTTTTATCAAACAAGATGACTTTTAGATGTTTTATTTTTTCTATCAAAGAAGCATTTTTTATATACACACCTTTTTTATTCAAAAAGTGTAGTATGCTTCCATATGTAAATGTGCTACTGAGTAATAAGGCACATGGGCATGCTACAATCCAAACTGTAATCAATGCAGTAAAAGCCCGAGCATGTTGGTGCTGCAATAGCCAGTATAGTGAAGCTATAATACCGATGCTGAGAACAGCAATCGAAAAATAAAAATTAATTTTTTCGGTTACTAATAGTTTGTCATCTTGCTTTGCGTTGTTTTGTTGATTCCAAAGCTGAGATAGATAGCTTGCAGAAGGTTTTTTGGAAACTTTTAATGTAGCAACTCCGCTTTTGAGTTGTGCGCCAGCATAGATAGTTTCGTTTTTTACTTTTTTTATCCATTGGCTTTCGCCAGTCACAAAGCTATAGTCAAACCACGCTTCATGGTGTATTAATATAGCATCTGCAGGAACTATTTCGTGTTGTCGTATTAGTACATCGTCTCCAATATTCAAATCTTTTATGGCTATACTTTCTTCTTTTTTATTATTCCATTTGGTAACCGCTATGGGCAGATAGGAGGAGTATTTTTTATTAAAATTTAGTACACTATAGCTTTTGGTTTGAAAATAGCGACCTAAAAGCATAAAGAAAACAATACCACTAAGACTATCTAAATAGCCCATACGATGCTGAATAACAATAGCATGAATACTAACTAAATAAATAATAATAAGAGCAAGTGCTATAGGTGTATCTATATTAAGTTTTTTTTGTTTTAGATGTTGCCAAGCACTTAGAAAAAATTCTTGAGCACTATATACTAATACAGGAACAGATAATACTAAGGTTAAATAGTTGAAATAGAGACCCAGCGTACTATCATTTAAGAAATTGCCCTTGGCAAAATAGTCGGGCAGGCTTAGCATCATAGTATTTCCAAAAACAAATCCCGCTACTACAAGTTTATATAGCCAAGTGCGTTTAATAGTTTGTTGACCCTTACTTTCCAAATCCTGCATGGACAATTGTGGTTCGTAGCCTATTTGTTTTAATAAACACACGAGTTCTTTTAGGCTTATTTGTTTTGCATCAAAAACAAGATTGATTTGTTTGTTTAAAAAGTTTACAACAGATGATTGTACACCTGGATTTATTTTATAAAGATTTTCCAATAGCCATATACAAGAAGAACAGTGCATATTGGGAATAGTAAATGAAATATGTAAGCTTGAGTCTTCTTTGTAATGTATCAACTGATCTATGACTTCGGGTTGGTCTAAGAAATCGTAATAACTATTTTTAGTAAATACTTTTTGATTTAATCCTGGTTTGTTGCTTAAGCTATAATATGTGCAAAGTTGATTGTTGTATAAAATTTGATAAACTGATTGACAACCATTGCAACAAAATGTTTTATCATCGAAATGAAAAGATTGATTGCAAAGCTCTCCACAGTGATAACAATGCACAGACGACTCACAGGCATTGATTGTATTTGCCATGTTCTTAGTTTTTAAATTATTCAGCAATACAAAGGTGTGCCTACTTCAATTTTCAAACTATGACCTTAATCAGGTCAAAACATGATAAATGTCAGTTAATCGTATAGATGTGCTGTGCTAAAGATTTTGCTTGTGTTAAGGAGTTTAATTTTTTTGTTTTGCAATTCGATTAAGCCTTCCTTTTTAAAGTCGCTTAGAATTCTGATTAAAGACTCAGTAGCTGTGCCAACAAGATTGGCAATTTCTTCACGAGATAAAACAACATTGAGCGTTTGGCCATCGGCTTCAAAACCATACTTGTCTTTAAGAATAAGCAGTGTTTCTGCTACTCGCTCTCTCACTGGCTTTTGAGCTAAGTCGCTAATTTTTGTCTCGGCCTCTTTTAGATCTTCTGTAAGAAGCGTAATCATTTTTTTATACAACGAAATATTTTCTTGTAGAAGTTTATTTAAGGTTTCTTTTGGTACAAAACAGAGGGTGGTTTCTTCTATGGCAGTAGCCCCGCATTGATAGTTGTCGTTGGCTAATAATGATCGGTATCCAACCACATCGGCATCGTTGGCCAATCGTACTATTTGTTCTTTACCTTCGGAGCCCGTTTTAAAAACTTTTACTTTTCCTTTTTTTATACAATAAAGCCCATGAGGTCGGGTGTCTTGTTGAAAAAGAATTTGCCCTTTATTTAATTTTATAATAGTCTTTTCATCATTGAGCAAATTCATGTCATCTGATTTCAAATCTGAAAAAACTGAAATTCTACAATTTGGGCAATTGTTGCAATTGTATGAACAAGAATCTGTTTGCATAAGTGTGTATTATATTCAGCAAGGTAAAAATAATATAAAATATATTCAGAATGCAATATTTATAACTATTTAAGTCTGAAAAAAGAACTTTGTTTCTGGTTGTAAAAAAGATGGGTGTATAGCTGCGTAACTAAATTATACTTCTTTTTTTGAGTTGTAAATACATATTAATAACGCCCGTATTTAATTTTTTGGGAGCAGTATATATCGTCAAAACTCCCATTTTTCGTAATTCTTTTATGATGAGCGTTTTTTCGTGTAAGAATTTATTGGCAATAGTTTTTATATAAATATCCTCTATCGAGTCTTGTCTTTCTGTGTGAATAACGGATAATTCTGTATTTTCAAAAATGACAATACATACTAAGTGTTTTTTATTTAATGCTTGTATATATTTTTTTTGACGTTCAAAACTTGAGTAGGTTTCAAAATTGGTAAAAAGCATTATAAGGCTTCTTTGGGATAATTTTTTACTAACTTGTATATACAAATCTTCAAAATTGCTTTCTAAAAAATCAGTTTCTTGTTTGTATAATAATTCATTAATTCGAGCAAACTGTAGTTTGGTTTTTGAAGCTATAAAAATATCTTGAACTCGTTCTGCAAAAGTAATTAGTCCTATTTTATCATTTTTTTGAAGGCCTACATAAGAAATCATGAGTGTAGCATTAATAGCATAATCCAATAAACTCATGTGATCAAAAGGCATTTTCATAAGTCGCCCTTTATCAATAATGCAATAAATATGTTGAGACTTTTCTTCCATAAAAGAATTCAACATAAGCTCATTTCTTCTTGCGCTGGCTTTCCAGTTTATCATTCTAAAATCATCGCCTCTACTATAATCTCTTATATGGTCAAACTCAGTACTTAGACCTTTGCGAGCTACCATACTGGTTCCACCTTGCACATACTTATCGGCTTCGGCCATAAGCTGATTTTTTTTGATATGCAAAAAAGAAGGATAGACTGCAACACTTTTTTCTACTAAAGAAGTAAATCTTCTTTCAAAAAAATGTAAGGGCGTAGATACGTAAACATGCGTATATCCAAAATGATAAACGCCTCTTACATGTGGTTTTAATGTATAATTAATAACGGATTTTTGTTGTGGAAGCAAGGTGCTTTGGATAGAAAAATTTCTAAGTTGAAACTGCTTTGGCAATTCATCTATCAAATAGGCATCAAGTTTTATTCTATATGTACTTTGTAGCTGTATTGAAATAGGATTTTCATCTCCATTGCTCAACCTGTCTGGAGCTTTTCGCTTGATTGTAATTTGTTTTTTGGAACCAAAAAGAAATAAATAATCGGTAATAGTAAGCAACAATAATAGAAATAAAAGACTATTAGCCAAAGGCAGTATAAAGGGAAAAAAATAAGAGATAATATAAACCAGAGATAATAAACCCCAATACCAAAAGAATCTATTGTGCAAAAAAAGGTCTTTGATATAATGCACAGGTTTCATCTTAGCGAGTATCAATAAAAATTATTTTATATTAAAACCATCTCAATGGGTTTCTCTTGGCAGATAAAATATACTTTTTGATATTGAGCCAAAAAGCCAATATAAAGTACATAATGATAGGCGAGCCAAACGTGAGAAAGGATACATAAATAAACCACATTCTAATAACAGAAATAGAGATATTGAGTTTTTCGCCAATGAAGGTGCAAACCCCAAATAACTGTAGTTCAAAAAATTCTCTAATTTTATTCATCTATACAAATATAATTCTTTTTATCTGTTGACAAAAACCGTAAATAAATAGTTTTCAATTGATTTAAAATAGTATATCTTAGCTTTTAAAATAAATCAACCATGATGCCAACAAATAATGAATTAAAAGAACAAGCCCTTGCAAGACTATCTGGAAAATGGGGCGATGCCGTTATAGCATTTTTAGTAGTTGGGGTTATAAGTGCCGTTGTAGGTATAATTCCCTTTGCAAGCTTAGTTATAGCGGGCCCTTTTGCTCTTGGACTTGCAGGTTTTTTCTTGCGCTTAGCACGCAATGAAGCCACCGATTTAAAAAATGTATTTGATGGGTTTAAAAATTTAGGAAATGCAATTGGAGCTTATTTACTGATAGCATTAGTAGTCATGTTAGGATTAATATTATTGATAGTTCCTGGCATTTTAGCCATTTTATTATTATCACAAACCTATCGTATTATGCACGATGAGCCTGAACTTGGAATTATAGATTCTATGAAAAAAAGTTACGAATTAATGCGTAATCGTATGGGCGAATATTTTTTATTAAATTTAAGTTTTATTGGTTGGGCTCTACTCTGTATTTTAACTTTAGGGCTAGGCTTTTTAGTGCTCATACCCTATATTCTAACTACCAATTCTTTGTATTATGATCATATTACAAACAGAAGCAATTTGGAAATAGAAGAATTAGGAAGTCATTTGATAGAAGATGTAAAAGAATAAATTAGCGAGGCGTAGTTTATTCTTTTACATTGTAATCTTCTTCAATACAAAAGATAGATATTAAATATCCTAAGTCATTACATCTTTTTATTGTTTCCATCGCATCCCTACATAAATATTTCGACCCATGGCAGGTCCCCATATAAGCGAAGAATCAAAATAGTTTCCAAAGGGATCTTGACTAGCAACAATGGCAGGTCTCTGCATGTAATTAGTAATATTTTCTGCTCCTAAATAAAATTCAAGTTGTTTTGAAAATGTTTTTCCAATTTGTGCGTTCAAAGTCAGAAAGGATGGTGAATACGATGGTAATTGGTATGCTATTGGATTAGAGCTAGTAGAAGGAATTCTTTTTTTGCCAGTATACACCACTGTTACATCGCCAGTCCATTTGCTACGAGTAGTGTATGAAAGCGTACTAAAGTATCGATGTAATGCATTCAATGGATTTTGTTTTTTTCCACTTTGATAAGCTACATGTACTTTATTCATTCGATAAGCCAATCGAATATCAAACTTTCTAATCAATTCATAATCTATTTGACATTGAAAGCTGTGCGCATTTGAATTTTTGGCAATATTATAAAATCGAAGTTGATTTGTATTTTCCCAATCGGCTACTACTTGTTGAATAAAGTAAGTATAATAATAATCTGCATTGAAAATGCCATTTCTATAGTTAAGTTTGAATTTGTATGTTGCATTTATTCCAGCATTGATGGCTTCTTCATTTTTTAACCCATAGGCTCCATGAGCATATACGGATTCTATTTGAAGATTTCTGTTGGTAGAAAAGTAACCAATATTTTCGGCAAAAATAGAGGCCGTTCTATACGATTTTCCGATAGAAGCTCTCAATGCAAAGCTCTCTTTTGGGGCATACCGCACATGCAATCGAGGTGTAATATACAATCCATACAACTGGTGCCAATCTATACGCAGACCAGCTATCATATTGAGTTTAGAAGAAAAAGTATGCGTATATTCTGAAAAAATGCCAGGAACTAATTCTTGTATAGGATAAAGAACTGCATTTACTTTTTCGTTTCTTTGTGTGTACGAAAAGCTACTTCCCAACTTCAATACATTGCCAGTATGTTTTACAATAGTTTGAAAAATATAGTTGGCATAGGCTGTTTGCTCACTGGCATTATATGTTTTTCTACCAAAGGCTGCTTGCTGTTCATGATTTGATATGGCAAGTTGTAGACCCATACTTTTCCAAGGTTTTTTTACAAATACTTTTCCAATTTTAGACCACGCATCTAAACGTTGAATATTCATATTCATGCCCCATGGAGAAGCTTTCTGTGGTATCTCTTTGTTGTCGTATGCCCATTGCCCTCCCCAGTTGGCATTGCTTGTGTACTTTACGCCCAGTTGAATTTCTTTGCCTTTTTTTCCAAAGTACATCCATCGGTTTGCAGCTATCCAAGTATTTCCCAAGGGGCTATCCATAAATAAATCATTGTTTTGGTCCATTTTTTTCCAATTGGATTTAGCATGAAAAAATAAACCAGTTGATAGTTCATTATTCAATTTGATAGTTTTGTACACATTCAATTCGCTTCTGCCTTGTGCACTTTGATATATATTCAAATTCCAATTGTTGTGCTCCGATGGTTTTCGCCATTCTACATTGATTTGTCCGGCCAAGCCTTCAAAGCCATTTACAACGCTCCCAGTGCCTTTGCTAAGTTGAATGCTTTCTATCCACTGGCCTGGCGTAAAGCTTAGTCCTGTAACTACGCCAAGCCCTTTGATGTCGGGCATATTTTCGCGTGTTATAAGCGCATATGGGCCAGCAAGGCCTAAAAGTTGTATTTGCTTATATCCGGTAATAGCATCAGTAAATGAAACATCCACACTCGGTGTTGTTTCAAAACTTTCGCTCAAATTACAGCAGGCGGCTCTAAGCAGCTCTCGTTCGTTTATGTTTTCAACTTTTTGCGGAGTCAGCAAACTAATTTCTGTACTAAATTTTCGTTCACGAATAGTAATATCTTTCATCTTCACGTAGAGTGGATATACTATTTGTAATTCTTTTGTTTTGTCGGCGAGTTGTATGGTATCTCTTTGTACATGTTGATGTTCTACAATGATATATTGTATAGTATCTGGTATTGATAAAGAAAACTTTCCATCGAGGTCGGTATAAGTATAGGTAGTTTTATCTATACTGATTTTGGCATAGCGCAGTGGTTCTTCAGTATTGTTTTTTGCTTTTTCTAATATAGTTCCTTTTATTAGAATAAAGTTAGTTTGTTGCGCAAAAATAACTTTATGCGAAAGAAGTATAAAAAGAAAAAAAAGAGTGTTTTTAAAGACCTTACTCATGCGAACAAGTACCTGTTCTATAAGCGCAACAAGCTGGCAATTTTTTATACTCAGCATCAGAAGCTTGACCAAAGCGAGAATCATGACCTACGTTTTCAATAGCCTTGCATATAGCCTCTAGGGTTGTTTTATTAGATTTGTAAGTCACTGTAAGGATTTTTGTTTTTTTATCCCATATAGCTTCTTTCACTCCTTTGATGTATGCTGCTTCTTCAATTCGTTCTTTGCATTGGCCACAGTTTCCTTTAATAGTAACTGTGTCTGTAATAATTGCACTGCTTTGTGCGTGTAGGGATTGTTTGCTTATGATACTAAATATGAGTATCAACAAGCATGTTATTGTATTTTTCATGTATACTATTTTTTTTAGTTTGTTTAAGAAATTATTTTTTTAATAAAAAAAATAAGTGCTAACCATAAAAAATATAGGCATGTGTGAGTTTATAAATGGGTAGAGAGAGGGGGCGAACGCTTAAATATTTATTGAGCGCAGCGGTATAAGGTAAAGATTTTATTTCTTGTGAATGAAACGAGTATGTGGAAAGAGGTATAGCGATAAAGCTATATTTTTCAAAACTTTTTTCAATCTTAGTTTGAAGTTGATTATCTTGTAGTTTATATGTTTTGGTTTCGTCATCACAACAATTTCGTTCAGCTTGTTGTGTATTTTCATCATCGCAGCAGCAACTTGCATAATCATCTATAGCAAGGGCAGCCAAACTGCCACCACAGTAGTGCGCACTGATAACTATTCCTATCGAAAAAATAAGATAAAGCGGCAATAGCAAAATGGAAAGCACCTTTTTCACTTATACAAATATAAAATGGTTTATACTTTATTGGCATTAATAACTTGCAAACAAAATTGAGTTTATAATGTACTCATCGTATTAAGTTCATTATATACACTATCTCTTTCTGTGGGTATTAAGTTTTCTTGTTCTATCAGGGCGCATATTTCTGCTGTAGTCATAGATGGGTTTTGTTCTTCACTGCCAGCCATAGAATATATTTTTGTTGTATCGTCTATAGTACCATCCAAATCGTTTACGCCATAATTGAGCATGAGTTGTGCATTTTTTCTTCCTAGCATAGGCCAGTATGCTTTGAGGTTAGGAATATTATCCAAAAATAAGCGTGCTATAGCATATACCTTAATATCTTCCAAAAGCGTTACCTCAGGTAAGTGTTGCATGTCGTTGTCTTGATTTCGGAATTTGAGAGGTATAAAGCAATTAAACCCTTTTGTTTCATCTTGTAGCATTCTCAATTGGTTCATATGATCTATACGATGTGCATACGATTCTACATGGCCATATAGCATAGTAGCATTGGTATGCATGCCGAGCAAATGAGCCTGTTTGTGTATATCCAACCATCCTTTAGCATCTACTTTATCTTCACATATTTGCTTACGAACACTTTCGTCAAATATTTCTGCGCCACCTCCTGGTAGTGATTGCAAGCCAGCATCTTTTAGTTTTTGTAAGCCTTCCTTCACACTCAATTTTGCTTTTCTAAACATATAATCCAATTCTACAGCCGTAAAGCCTTTGCGATGCAGCGAGGGTCTATGCTCTTTTATCTGCTCTAAAAGTTTGCAGAAAAAATCTAAATCCATTTTGGGATGTACGCCACCAACTATATGAACTTCTGTAACATCTTTATCATCGTATTTTTTTACAATATCCATCATTTGGTCTATACTGAGCTCCCAACCATCCTCTCTATGTTTGTATAATTTAGAATAGGAACAAAAGGCACAACTAAAAACACAAATATTGGTTGGCTCTATATGAAAATTTTTGTTGAAATAGGTTTTCTTATCATGTTTTTGTACTCGAACAAAATGGGCTAAGGAACCCAAAAAACTAACATCGCCTTCTTGAAAAAGAATAAGAGCATCTTCTGTGCTTATTCTATCATGGTTTAATATTTTATATGCTATTTGTTTTAATGTCGGGGAAAGTGTGCTCTGTTCTATATGAGCTTGTGCTGTGTATGGCATAGGTAAGCACAAAGTTAAACGCTCTTTGAATCAAAGTTAGAAAAAGAGTATGCTTATTTTCTATTATTTATTTCATCTCTTATTTGTGCAGCTCGGATATAGTCTTCTTTTTCCAATACACTTTCTAAAAGATTTTGTAAATCATCTATAGACATGCTAGCCAAATCATTTTTACCACCAGATATTTTTGATTTTGCCTTTTTTTCGTTGTCTTCTTCGGTTCTTGCTTGTTCTTCTTCGTCATCCATTTGCAAGCCAGCCGTGTCTAATACATTTTCGTATGTATATATAGGCGTATCAAAGCGTACAGCTAAGGCCAAAGCGTCGGATGTGCGAGAATCTATTTCAATGGTTTCTGTTGGAGTTCTGCAGATTAGTCGGGCATAAAAAATACCTTCGTGTATACGATAGATGAGTACTTCATCGAGCGTTATATGAAAGGAGACCAACATGTTTTTTATCAAATCGTGTGTAAGTGGGCGAGTGGGCTCCATATTTTCGAGGGCTACTGCTATGGCTTGTGCTTCAAAGGCACCAATTACGATGGGTAGTTTTCGTACACCATTTACTTCACCTAACACTACAGCATAGGAGTGCGATTGTATAACACTATGCGAGAGTGCAACAATTTCTAATTCTAATTTGGATGAAGCCATGTTTACGGTTTAAAAGTACAAATTTTAATATCAACTTTGTAGAGTTCCTTTAAATTTTTTTATAGCCTCTGTCAATTTAGGTACTACTTCAAAAGCATCCCCTAATACGCCATAGTCCGCAGCTTTAAAAAATGGAGCTTCTTGGTCTTTGTTTATTACTACTATGGTTTTGCTACTATTTACACCAGCAAGATGTTGAATAGCACCCGAAATTCCTACAGCTATATATAAATTAGGCCGAATGGTACCACCAGTTTGTCCTACATGTTCATGGTGTGGACGCCAATGGCTGTCAGCTACAGGGCGAGAGCATGCTAAGGTAGCTCCTATACTATTAGCCAAGTCCTCTAGTATTCCCCAGTTTTCAGGACCTTTTAATCCTCTTCCTCCGCTTACTACCAGTTCGGCTTCGCTGAGAGGCACAATGCCTGTTACTTTATTTTGAGATACCATAGTTACACCAAAATCTTGGTCATCGAGTGTTAAGCTGATATTTTCAATGGCAGCTTGCATGTCTTTTTTCTCTACTCCAAAAGAATTAGGAATGATGGAAAGAATTTTTTTATCTGTATTGATTTTTACATAAGAAAAAGCTTTGCCAGAGAATACTGATTTTTTTACCACAAATCCATCTTGAAGAGAAGGCATAGCTACTACACCGCTCACCAGGCCAGCCTGCAATCTAACTGACAAACGTGGTGCTATAGATTTGGCAGTATTATTATTAGAAAAAATAATAGTATGCGCTTGTTGTTGTTGTGCAATTTCAGCAATGGCTTTGGTATAAGCTTTTGCATTTAGGTGCTTGAGTCTGCTATCGGAAGCATGTAATATAGTTGCAACACCATATTGTGCTAAATTGGCAATATCAGAGGCTTCACCAAGGACTATTATTTTAGCTTCGCATTGTTGTAGTTCTGCCAGCTTGGCTCCATAGCTAATAGCTTCTAAGCTTGCTTTCTTAAATTGTCCATTTTGTTGTTCTGCAAATATGAGTATCATGATTAAGGTCTTTATTCGTTTATTTAAAAGATTAAATTACTTTGGCTTCTTCGTGCAATAGCTTTACTAGTTCATCCATATTATCGGCATCTATCATTTTTACGCCAGATTTTTGAGGAGGCAATTCGTAAGATACTATGGAAGTAAGCGCAGGATGGTCAGTTGGGGTTATTGTATGCAAGGGTTTTGTACGTGCTGCCATAATGCCTCTCATGTTAGGTATTCGGGCTTCTGCCATACCTTTTTGACAAGAAATAACTAATGGCAATGAACATGTATTGGTTTCTTCTCCTCCTTCTATTTCTCTATTAACAGTTGCAGTATGGTTTGCAATATCAAGTTTGCTAACATGCGATATGAAAGGCAAATCTAAACCTTCGGCTATCATGGCACCTATACTGGCATTATTATAGTCTATGCTTTCTTTGCCAGTCATGATGAGGTGATACTGGTTTGATTTGGCATAGTCTGCTATTTGCATAGCTATATAGTAGCTGTCGTTACTATCGGCATCTATTCGATAGGCTTCATCGCCTCCCAGAGCAAGGGCCTTTCTGATTACGGGTTCGGTATCGTCTTTTTTGCCAACAGTAATAAGATGTATAGCACTAGCTATACCTGCTTCTTTTAATTCGAGAGCTCTTACCAGTGCATACCATTCGTCGTATGGGTTAATAATCCATTGTACTCCTGCTTCATTTAGTTTTGTATCATTATCTGTGAAACTAATTTTTGTTGTAGTGTCTGGAGCTTTGGTAATACATACTAATATTTTCATTGAAAAAAAATTTAAAAGTCTTGTAAAGACTGCAAATATAAAGGAAGGAAAACTAAAAAGTAGAGAAAGGGAAATTGAGTTTTGAAAAAAAGTAATTTCAAATTTAAAAAAAATGCAAAGTGCCCTGATGCGGTATAAATAGCCTTTTTAGGCTTATTCAAATTTGTATCCTACATAGGTTGTTTTGTCAGAACCTGTAGACCATACTCTAAAAACCGTCATGGTTAAAACACCATTGTTTAGGCTACCATTGCCAGAATAGACAACGTCTAATAGTTGATATTCGGGTATAGTAAAAGTAGTATTATTTACTTTGGCCGGAATTACTTCAAAAGGTGAACGTATGGAATAATACTGAATATTGAAATTGCTATTCGGCATAGCATTGATGCGCAAGGTATCATCATTGTCATCTACTTGTACATTATTGATAATGCGAGTACGAATACAAGCATAGTATGAATCAAATTTTTTGTTTACAGAATTTTGGCAAGAATCGCCTTCATATCCTGTAGGGCATACACAATCTCCATCGTGGCAAGTGCCACCATTTAAGCATGCTACAGCTCTTGTAACGCATGGATTTGGTTTGCATGAATTCAGATAAATGATGCTCATAAATCCGCATAATACTAATATGGACGTAAATAGAATAGTTTTTTTCATTAGGAATTTATTTCGTTGCTTTTTCTGATTTATATTTTTAGCGCTATGGATTTACGAATTTTGTGCCATTATATACACATGAAAAAAAGTTTCCATTGGTATTGTCTTTTTCATCAATAGCGATTGTGATATAGTTGCTTTCTACATATCCTTGACCATGTACAGTAATGTCGCCTATGTTTTGATAAGGAATAGTCAATAAATTAGTCTCTTCTGTATTTATAGTAGCGGCTATTACTTCATTTTGATTAAAAATATTATAGATATTTATTTCGTTAGGAGCGGCTCCTGGAGCTATGATTAGAGTAGTTACTTTGGGTACCAAACCATTGCAGCGATACGTACCATCCCATGTGCCCACCATTTTTTCATTCATTTTTTTCTCACAGTTTGGTCCTTCAAATCCGGTGGCGCATCGGCATCTACCATCTCTACATACACCATTGTTTTTGCAAATAATGTCTTTGCAGGGATCTTTTGTGCAAGCATTGAAAAATACACTTAAACTTGTAATAAGAAAAAGTACAGTAGTACTTAATATGACAGAAATATGTTTCATATAGTTAACAAACTTAATAAAAATTCTTTAAAAAAAAATAAAATATTAATTATGTCATTTTCAAATACATACTAAGAGTAGAAATAACTAAATAGACTGATTGAATAAAATTACTTCGTATGTAATGAAAAAATATCGAACTCTTTTTTTGTTAACAACTTGTTTTCTGAATTTTATTTAGTATATCTTTATACTATAAAATTTTAAAATATTTATAGCAAGTAGCAAGCTAATTATAAATAATTAATATGAGAAAATATATTGTCCTTATTCTAATGATATGTGGTTTAAATACTCATGCCCAAGAATATAAACGCAATAACAACTGGGTAAGTGGTTCTTTAGCGGTAAAGTTTAACTTTAATTATAATCCATTACAATTTGATACGTTTTCAAATTTAACAACAGCTCATGTTACTAGTTGTATTTCTGATACAAATGGGAAATTTTTATTTTATAGTGCTGGTTTTATATTATTGGGAAATGACGGACTATATATAGATAATAGTTATAAAATAAACTGCAAGGGCAACGATACCTTATTTGCAAAGCACGAAAGCTATATAGGTAGCTACACCCAAATGACCTTGATACTACCCAAGAAAGGCAACCAGTACTATGTATTTGGGGTAGGTATGAGCGATAGTGTGGCTACTAACTATATCAATCATACGCATACCGAGTTTGATTTACTCAACTATAGCGTGGTAGATATGGATAGCAATAATGGGCATGGCAAGGTAATAGAAAAGAACACCATATTGGCCGATAAGCAGCACTATTTGAACTGCGCCATGCAGGCTGTGCGCCATGGCAATGGCAAGGACTGGTGGCTCTGCAAGGCCGATGTACGAGAGCATCGCTTTCAGTTGTATTTGGTCAAAGAAGATACTATAGAAGGACCTTTTTATCAGTATATACCTTCTACAGATACAGTGGATACCTATGGTTGGTTTTTTGCTCAGCTTTATTTTAGTGAAGATGGTACACGCATGGCAAGCAGTTTATATGGCATACATAAACCAGGGCATCCATTAAATCCAAACCGAGTAGATTTATTTGATTTTGACCGTTGCACAGGTACCTTGAGTTATCGCAATCATTACGAAGTGCCGTGTGACTCTAGCACCTATCCAAACCCTGATTTAAAATTCGGCATTTGTTTTTCTCCCGATGGGAAGTTGGTGTATATGGGCAATTCATTTTCCATCTATCAAATAGATATTGAGGATACGAATCAGCACAATGCCATGTATATTACGGGTCCTGATACAACTTATCTCAATTTTCCTTGGTATTCGGAAATGAAGATAGCCCCTGATGGTCGTATCTATGTAGGTACTTTTGGTGTGCAACGCCCCTATATGAGCTATATAGCCCAGCCCAATGT
>JAWKLF010000011.1:0-54345 GCA_041392835.1 Chitinophagaceae bacterium | reverse complement strand
TAGAAGCAGAAAGTGGCCGTATAGAAATTTCAAGTATAGTAGATACAGTTACGAAATATAACATTGAATCTCATGGGTCTGTAAACAAAATAGTAGCTATAAACCCTAACTTAGAGATTGATGAAGCTTCAGAACAAATCGTTATACGTCCAATGGATATTGTTTTTGTAAGACGGAAATCTGACTTTTTGGAACAGCATACAGTAAAGATTTTAGGAGAAGTAAACTATCCTGGTGATTTTGTATTATTAAATAATTCAGAATCTCTTTCAAGCATTATAGAAAGAGCTGGGGGCTTAAAAAGTGAAGCTTATTTAGCTGGTGCTAAAGTGTATAGAAAAAATGTTGGTCAAGTTGTTGTATCATTACAAGACGCACTAAAAAATAAAAAGTCTAAATTTGATTTAATATTGAAAAACGAAGATATAATAATAATTCCTCAGATTAATGATATAGTATCTGTAAAAGGCGCCGTGCAGCATGAAGTTAATATGAAGTATGATGCTGATAATAAAAATATTAAACATTATATTTCAGCTGCAGGTGGATATGGTGAAAGACCTTGGAAAAAGAGAATAACAGTAAAGTATGCAAATGGTAAAGTAAAAGAAACAAAAAACTATCTTTTTTATAGAAAATACCCAAGAATTACAGAAGGTGCTGTAGTAGAGGTCCCAACTAAACCCAAAAAAGATGATAAAGTTAACTTATCTGAAATAATTAGTTATACTTTGACTACCTTAACAACATTAACTACTTTAATAATTTTAGGTCGTTCATTGTAATATTCAATCTCCATGCAAAGCACAATTACCTATTTAAAACAATTAAGAGATAATACTAAAAAAAATATTTGGTATATTTTAATTATTTCAATTATAGCTTTTATTATTACTTTTATATTAATAGGAAATATTAAAGGGAAGTATTCTACCTATTCAAAAATATTTCCATTGTCATTTAATTCATCTTCAAATTCTGCAGGAGCAATTGAAATGTTAAAAGCTCAATTTGGTATATCTGATAAAACGGATTATGAAAAAATTTATAATGTAAAAATTCTTGTAAATAGCAAAACGATTTCAGATAAGATAGTATCCGCAAAACCAAATAATTCTAAGTATAATCATTTTTATGATTGGCTCTTAGATGATTATAATAAAAACCTAACATTCTATAAAAAGAAACTCGATTTTCCCAAGACTGATTCTATTGAAAGAAATTACGCGGCAAGGAATATTCTTTTGGCTAATACAGATGTAACTTCCGATGAAAATAATTTTACTTCCATCACAACTAAGTTCTATGATAAAGACTTAACAAAACAAATTAATGATGAAATTTTAGAACAATTATCTTCTTATTATTTAGCTATATCAACTGAAAAACCTAATTCTGAAATTTTAACTTTAAAGCGAATAAAAGATTCTTTAAAAGGTGAACTGCAAGGCCTTGAGGTAAATATTGCTAATGTTCAGGATAAAAACATTCTGTCAACTAAATACTCAACAGCATTACCTCAAGCGCGCTTATCGAGGTCTAGAGGAGAAGTAGAGCAACTATATATTACTACCTCAACAGCATATCAAAATGCAAAATTTAAATTACTTTCTCAAAGCCCTATATTTCAAGTTTTAGATTTTCCTGGCGCTCCCTTTGCGTTTGACAAGCCTTCAAAATTTAAATTTGCAATTATTGCATTTGTCTTTGCATTCTTTTTGTTTTGGATTTTCTTTAATAGAAAAATATTTTTAAGAATGATTATTGATGAGTTGTCTAAGTCTTAGCTCATTCGTATCCATTTTATTATTTCTTTCCAACTTGCCTTTTTCCCGTACATTAATATACCTGTTCTATATATTTTAGAACTTACCCAAGTCATTATAAGAAAGCCTCCAATTAAAAATATTGTCGATAAAACAATTTGCCAAATAGGAACTCCATAGGGGATTCTTGCTAACATTACTATAGGTGATGTGAGTGGAAATAGACTGCCAAATATTGCTAAGTTGCCATGAGGGTCTTTTAAGGCACTTATCATAATGAAAAATGCAAATATTATGGGCATAGTTATTGGCAAAGACATTTGTTGTGCTTCTTGAGCATCATCGTTTACTAGACTTCCAACAGCTGCAAACATGGAAGCATATAGCAAATAACCAAATAAGAAGTAAAATAAAAATGAAAAAATATAAAGTACCCAATTTTGTTCGCTAAGCATTTTGAAAATTTCAGTCATTTTTTGAATTTTATCAGGAGCTGTAAGTTGAGGCGCACTTTTGCCTAATTCATTTGCTTGGTTTAATATTTCACTTGTGTCAGGAAGTAGAAATATAGAAGCCACTATTTGAAGTGCAAACATGAGTATAAACCACAACAAAAACTGCGTTAAACCTACAAATGCAATGCCTACTATTTTTCCCATCATTAATTGAAAGGGTTTTACACTACTTATAATAATTTCTGCTATTCTATTGGTCTTTTCTTCCATCACTCCTCGCATAACCCCCGTTCCATAAATTAATATGACTATATAAATCAAAAAGCCCATAGCATACCCCAATCCCGACATAAGTTCACTATGTGTTTCTTTATTATTTTCAAGGTCATAGCTTTTAATGTTAAGGTTTACTCTGTTTAAGCTATCTACCATGTGCTCTTCTATTCCAAATTGTTTAAGTTGGTGGCTATGATATATTGAAGATAATTTTTCTGATAATTGCTCTTTTAAAACAATACTTATACTCCCTTCTTTAAAGAACTGTATACTATCTATCGCATTATTTTTTAATGGAAATACATGTATTAAAATTTCAGCTTTGTATTTTTCTAATGCTTTTGCCTTTGATTGAATCTCATTGGAGTGTAGTGAAATAAATTGATATTTTTTATCTGAAGTTTGTAGTTTGTTTTCAAAAATGCCGCTTTCATCCAGAAGCAATATTGACTTTTTCTTTTCACTTTTTATTGTCAAATAAATCATAAGACTAAATAGTGAAAACATTAATAGAGGCACAAGCAGTGTCGTTATTAAAAACGATTTTTTTCGTACACGAGATAAATACTCCCTTTTAATGATAATCCATGTTTTTTTCATAGTCTTATTTTTTTAAAATGTAGTTGATGATTTGCCTTCTACTTGTTGTATAAATATTTCTTGAAGTGTGGGGAGTAATTCTTTAAAATGTATAATTTCAGTATGATTGTTTATACAGTTTTGTAGTATGTTTTGTATAGAATTCTCTTGAGTAGGTTTTATTATATAAGAATTTTGAACCTGAGATACAACATAGGAAAGTACTTCTCCTTCAAGTTTTTCTTTCGTTTCGAGTAAGTACGTATTGTTTTTAAAACTATCTTTTATATTACTAAGCTGGCCTTGGAGTAGTATTTCTCCTTTGTTTATCAAAGTTATTTTATCACAGATTTCTTCTACTTGTTCCATTCTGTGAGTAGAGAATATAATGCTTGTGCCCTTTTTTGCCAATTCAAAAATTTCATTTTTTATAATTTCACTATTTACAGGGTCTAATCCACTAAATGGTTCATCGAGAATTACTAATTTAGGTTCATGTATTACAGTTGCTACAAATTGCAATTTCTGCGACATACCTTTACTCAAATCTTCTACTTTTTTCTTTCGCCATGTATTCATGTCTAATTTAGCAAACCAAAAATCAATTTGTTTTTTTGTTGCATCAAGACTTAACCCTTTGAGTTGAGCTAAATAAATAAGGTGCTCTTCAATTTTCATTTTTTTGTAGAGCCCCCTTTCTTCGGGCATATAGCCAATATGTGAAATGATATCTTGTAGACGATATGGTTTTTCTTCAAACAAAATTTCACCTTCATCTGGTAGTGTTATTCCAGTTACCATTCTTAAGATGCTTGATTTTCCTGCACCATTAGGGCCAAGTAATCCATGTATGCTGCCTTTCTCTACACGCATACTAACATTGTTGACTGCTATATGTTGTCCATATTTTTTTTTCAAATGTTTGAGCTCTAGCATAATTTTTGTTTGTAGCTCAAATGTAAAAATGATTTTAATGAATTATTCTTATAAAATGATAAGTGGTTTGTTGAAGTTATAAGCTATCAATAAAATTATATTAATGCAGATGCACCTAAAATGGCAACATCACTTTCTGAAAGTGCTGAAGGTAATATTTTCACTTTGTTTTTATATATGCTCAACAAATTCTCTTCCATATATTTTTGTGTCGGTTCAAAAATGTATTTTCCTGCTTGTGCCAGTCCTCCAAATAATATGATAGCTTCAGGACTTGTAATAGCCACTGCATCTGCAAGCGTTTGGCCCAATATTTTACCCGTATAGTCAAAAATTGACTTGGCAAGTTCATCATTTTTTTCTGCAGCTATAAATATTTCTTTTGCTGTAATATTTTCAACTTCATATAAAATTGAGTTAGGATTTTCTTTTAAAAAATCATGAGCAGTTTTAACTATTCCAGTAGCAGATGTATAAGTTTCTAAACAACCTTTTCTGCCACAACCACAAGATCGACCTTCGCGTACTGCAATAACATGTCCTAGCTCTCCTGCAAATCCATCGTGACCATAAATTATTTTTCCGTTGGAATAAAAACCACTACCAACACCTGTTCCTAAAGTAATCATAATAAAATCATGCATGCCTTTAGCATTCCCATACTGATGCTCTCCCATAGCAGCAGCATTAGCATCATTACTTACAATAGTTGGAATATTAAAATAACTTTCAAAAAGATTTTTTAATGGCAACACACCCTTCCATTCCAAATTGGGTGCAAATTCTATATTGCCTGTATAATAGTTTCCATTTGGAGCTCCTATACCAATTTTTTCAATATTCGACCAAAATGACTCAGGAAAAGATTTTTCCATTTCTTTTTTCAAAGCAATTATAAATTGATTTATGCTTTCAAATCCTTTTGTAGATATAGAACCTTTTTTAATGATATTTCCTGTTTTTTCTACTAAGCCAAAAACCGTATTTGTACCACCTATATCAATTCCAATGTTATATTTTTTTTCCATTCTACAAAAATAAATTAAACTTGATACAATGTTTATATATCCGTATAGTACCTTTGTTTTTTATATATCATGAAAAAAAGTGTTCTTTTAATATCCTTACTATTTATTTCAAAACTATATGCTTTTTCTCAGTGTGCTATGTGTACCAAAACTGCAGCTTCATTAGATGATAAAGCAGCCAAAGGTTTAAATGGAGGTATTATCTATTTAGCTTTAATGCCATTAGCTTTTATACTCATAATTGGCTATATCTGGTATAGAAAAAATAAAGAAACTATATAATACTTTTTACATCGCTGGCATCTCGAAGTGCATTACCTAAAATATTAAATGCCAAAACAATTAGCATAATAGCAAGGCCAGGTAGAATAGCTAGCATGGGTCTGTTTGTGATAATAAAATTATAGTTTTCTTTTATCATTAAACCCCATGATGAAGTTGGAGGTTGAACACCTATGCCCAAAAAACTTAATCCGGCTTCTATAAGTATAGCCGTTGCAAAATTACTTGCTGCCATAACCAATGTAGGACCTATAACGTTTGGCAATATGTGTTTACGAATTATACGCCACGAAGAAAATCCCATAGTTTTTGCAGCTTGTATATATTCTAATTCTTTGAGTGCCATTACTTGACCACGTATTAGTCGTGCAGTGCCTACCCACATCGTAAAGCCCACAGCAATAAATATTTGCCAAAACCCTTTTCCTAATGCAAAGGATATAGCAAAAACTAATAAAAGTGTAGGTATAGCCCATACTACATTGATAAGCCAAGTTATTATTTGATCGGTAAAACCTCCAAAATATCCACTGATAGCGCCTAATAGTACGCCTATAAAAATAGATATAATAACTGCTATGAAGCCTACAGACAAGCTAACTCGTGTGCCCACTATAAGTCTTGATAGCACATCGCGTCCGTATCGGTCTGTGCCAAACCAAAATGTTTTGGATATTATAGGTTTTGTATCAGTTTGAGATTGAAGCGGGTAGATTTGCCATTCTGAAGAATAGTCGTCAAGTATATGTTCTATAGCTATGCTATCTTTTTTTATTTGATATTTTTTTATTGGAATATATTCTTTAGTTGGTGCTTGACCATTCATAATATAATCCGTGAATGTAGTATTAATGATAGAGTCACTTTTGTCTAATACAAAAAAATCAGATTTAAAGCCTGGTTTTTTGGTAGCAATTTCTAATATTATAGTATTTGCATCGGATGTGTGATCAGGCGAAATTACATAGGCAAAGATGGCTACCAAAGCCATGAAAATAATATACCAAAATGCTACAAAGGCGACTTTGTTTTTTTTGAGTCTGTACCAGATACTTGTTTTGTTTTTCTGCATTTATTGTACTTTACGTCCTTTCCAAGTGTATTTTCCAAACCTACCTAAAAATCCTGATATGAGTATATATGGGATGTGTAAAAATTGTAAGAAAAATAAAATAAACAACGATTTTTTATCATTAAAAAAGGAAAGTAATGGACTAATAAAAAAGCCTTCAACTATAGTTTTTATTGCCAAAATAGTGAATAAAAATACTACATACTTTGGGTTAATAAAAGAAAAAAGAAATAGCAATAGAAAGAGTAAATTGTATAAGAAAATAAATACTAATACGCTTAATATTCGTTTGTCTTTGAAATAAGCAGCTTTAGACGCCCATCGTATTCTTTGATTGAAAAATGCTGATAATGTATCAGTTGGTTTAGTTCTTACTATACTTGCTTTACATTTTAAATAATGAGTTTGATTCGGGAATTGTGTTTCTATTTTATTCATTAGCAACATATCATCGCCACTGGCTATATGGTCTATGTGTTTAAATCCATTTACTGCATCGAATGCTTCTTTTTCATAGGCCAAATTAGCTCCATTGCACATAGTTCCACTGCGCCAATAAGACATAGCACCAGTGATGCCTTGCATGGTTAAAAAATCTAACGATTGAAATTGTTCAAACCAAGAAGAAGTATTACTATAAGCTACAGGTGCAGCTATGAGTTTGGGCTTGAAACGTTCATAAAAAGATACTATAGAAAGCAACCAATAAGGCTCCATACTACAATCGGCATCTGTTGTAATTATTAATGTACCTGTACTTTTACTAATGCCTATTTCAATAGCTTTCTTTTTGTAGGCTTGAATAAATTGATTACTAATTTCATTTTTAAGAGTTATGCAATTTACGCCTTTAAAGGATTTTACTATTTGTTCTGTTTTATCTTCAGAATGGTCATTGACTACAATGACTTCCATGAGCTCCGATGGATAGTACTGTGATATAATGTCGTTAAGTAATTTTCCAATTTCATTTTCTTCATTTCGTGCTGGTATTATTATACTAACTTTTGTTTTTGGACTATATTCTTTATCAAAACGAAATATCTTTAGTAGTTGCCAGCCTCTCTTATAATAAAGGATGAGTGTTGTATACACTAATTGTAAAAGTATGGATATGTAAATTAGTACGTTCAATTTGCAAAGGAATAGTGCAATATCTACAATTTAAATTGTTTATTGAAATAATCGAATAAAATTATTACAGAAGTATTTAATTGATTGTTCTTCGAATAGCATATCGAATGATTTGTTCAAGAACAATACAAGCAATACCTATGAATGCATATAAAGAAAACATTTCTGCATAATGTTTAAAACTATTCATTTTTATTGATGTTTTTTCTAATTTATCAATAGCTTTATAAATGTTTTCTAATGATTGATTAGAGGTAGCTCTATAGTATACGCCACCCGTTTCAGTAGCTATTTTTTTAAGAAGCTCTTCATCTATTTGAACTTCTTGTTGTTGCATTGTCATATTGCCAAATTGATCTTGGGTAGGGTAGTTGGCCATGTCATGTGTACCTACACCTATGGTATATACTCTTATTTTATAAGCTTTGGCTATTTCTAACGCAGTCAATGGGTCTATAAGGCCTCCATTATTAACACCGTCAGTTAGTAGAACTATAATTTTAGATTTTACTTTACTATCCTTTAGCCTCTCCACGGCTGTAGCCAGTCCCATGCCTATAGCTGTGCCATCTTCAAGTAGGCCACTTTTTATGTTTCTAAGTTGATCGTACAAAATATTTTTATCGGATGTAACTGGGCATTGTGTGAAACTTTCTCCCGAAAAAATTACAATGCCAATTCTATCTGTAAGTCTATTTTCAATAAAATCTTTGCTAACTTCTTTAGCAGCTTCTAAACGGTTTGGTTTAAAATCTTCTGCAAGCATACTGCCAGATATATCTACACTTAATACAATATCGATACCTTCACTATTAATAACTTCATTAACATTGCCTAATTGAGGTCTTGCAAGTGCTATAATAAAAAATAAATATGCGGTATAACGAAGAAATTTAAGAAAAGAAGCTGTAGCGTTATTTGCTTGACCTTTTAGGTTTTTTAAACTTGATAATATAAAAGGGGTAGATTGTTTTTTTTGAAACTGTTCGTATAAAAATAACGCTATGACTGGCAACAGTAAAAGAAAAAATTGCGGATGAGCAAAACTAATATGTTTAAAATCAAAATATCTCCACATTATGCCTCAGTTTGTTTTGATAATTCATCTATTTCTTCTTGCTTCTTTTTAGCTTTATATACATCTACAATATAGTTGTGTGTATTTTGTAGCGTTGCATTTTGTTCTGCTTCATCTGAAGTTGCTTTTGCAAATTTTACCATATCAATTAACTCTAAAATTTCTTTAAGATTATTTTTATATGGCCGCAATAGTTTTGATTTTTTTGTACTACTCACAATTTCATTGCTTGTTTTTTCAAAACAGTCTATTTTGAATTCATCTTCCAAATAGGTTCGTATGGTATCGCCGAGAGAGGTGTATAATGTTTTTGTTTTATCGCTATCAGCAGATACTTTAGTTGATAAGTCTTTAATAGACTGTATTGCTTTGTCGTATGGCGAAATGTATGGAACAGGTTTGCTTATTGATTTTTTCTTTCGTATATATTTAATTAAAAACCAAATACACACTAATAATACGCTTAATACTAACAAACTTATAGCAATATATTTTAACATAAGAGACATAGGCATCGGAACTTGAATAATATCAGCCAATGGTTTTATATCTTTGGTGGTATCAATTTGTACTGTTTGTACAGCTATTTTAAAAGAATCTGTTTTATGTAATACACTTTCGCCATTTGCAAGATTAATAGATTCGATTAAAAAGGAGGGTATATAATAATTCCCTTCATCAAAATGAGTACAACGTGTTTGTAGTGTAAGTGTTGTATTATCTCTATTTTCTACTGTATCTATCGTTTGGTCTATGATTTCAAAACCATTAAAAACTTTTGGTATTTTTGGTAAATTGATTTTTTCAATCAAGGGGTTATAGTTAACTATAATATCAAATTGTATAGCATCACCCAATGTTATCTGTATTGGTTTTACTATAGTTTTAATATCTGTAGATTGTGCACTAAAGGGTACTAAAAGAATAGTAAATACAGCAAGTATATAATGAATAATATGTATTTTTTTGATAGACATTAATGGCTCCTGCTTTTAAAAAATAGTTGTAATTTCTTTACATAATCTTCATTTGTACTCATGCTAATTAATGAAGTATTACTTTTATTAAAGTATAGTAAGGTTTGTTTTTCATGTTCCAAAAATCGTTTAGAATAGGCTTCTCTAACTGATTTGGAGCTTGTGTTTAGCCACATTGTTTCAAATGTTTCTGAATCTTGAACTTCAATAGCACCTACATCTGGCAAGTTTTTGTCTAACTCATCATATACGTGTACACCTATCAAATCATGTTTTTTAGCAGAAATTTGAAGTGCCTTTTGATAATCAAATGAATAGAAATCTGAAAATAAAAAAGCAATGGAACGTTTTTTACATATAGCATTTAAGTATCGCAATGCTTCTTCAATATTTGTTTGCTTATTATATTCAGGCTTGGATGATAATAGCTCTCGGATAATAAAAAGTACATGCGATTTTCCTTTTTTGGGTGCTATATAACGCTCTATTTTATTGCTAAAAAAAATAACACCAACCTTGTCATTATTGCTAATAGCGCTAAATGCTAAAACACTACAAAGTTCACTGATTAATGATTTTTTATTTTTGCTATGTGTTCCAAACAATGAACTACTACTGATATCTACTAATAACATTAAGGTTAACTCTCTTTCTTCTTCAAAAACTTTGATAAAAGGGGCTCTAAATCTTGCTGTTACATTCCAATCTATATTTCTCACATCATCTCCATAGCTATATTCTCTAACTTCACTAAAGCTCATTCCTCGACCTTTAAAGGCACTATGATATTCGCCACTAAAAATATGATTACTCAAACCTTTAGTCTTAATTTCTAATTTTCTTACTTTTTGTAAAAGCGAAGTAATATCATCTTCAGAATACAATTCTTCTGATGAAATAGGTTTACTTTTTTTATTAAAAATGGAACTAAATATGGACATATTTTTTTGCTTCAGTCTATGGTACTTCTACTGCATTTAAAATTTCATTTACAATAGAATCGCTGGTTCTATTTTCTGCTTCAGCCTCATAGGTTATTCCAACCCGATGTCTCATCACATCCATACATACAGCTCTTACATCTTCTGGAATTACATAGCCTCTTCGTTTAAGAAAAGCATATGCTTTAGATGCTAATGCAAGATTGATACTGGCTCTTGGCGATGCTCCATATGCTATTAGTGGTTTTATTTTTGCTAATTGGTATTCTTCTGGGTTTCGTGTTGCAAACACAATATCCAAAATATATTTTTCAATTTTCTCATCCATATATACTTGTTGTACTAACTTTCGAGCATTTACTATTTCATCTGGTGAGATAACAGCATTAATTTTTTGTTGTATGTTGGGGTTAATATTTTGTCTAATTATTTGCCGCTCTTCTTCTTTGCTTGGATAGCCTATTACTACTTTCATCATAAAACGATCTACTTGTGCTTCTGGCAAAGGGTAGGTGCCTTCTTGTTCTATGGGGTTTTGCGTAGCTAATACTAAAAAAGGTTCTTCAAGCTTAAATGTATTTTCTCCTATAGTAATTTGTTTTTCTTGCATAGCTTCCAGTAGTGCACTTTGTACCTTAGCAGGTGCTCTATTGATTTCATCTGCTAATACAAAATTGGCAAATATGGGACCTTGTTTTACTTGAAATTGATTTTGCTGTTGATTATATATCATAGTACCTACTACATCGGCTGGCAACAAATCGGGTGTAAATTGAATTCTCGAAAACTTGCCATGTATGGCAGTAGCTAAAGATTTTATGGCTAATGTTTTTGCCAATCCTGGCACCCCTTCTAACAATACATGACCTTGTGCCAGTAGGCCTATTAATAGTCTTTCAATCATGTATTTTTGACCAACTATAGCCTTGTTCAACTCAAGTTGTAATATTTCAACAAAAGCACTTTGTTGATTAATTTTTTCATTCAACTCTCTAATATCAATTGATGTATTTTCCATGAAATGTAAATTAATTTGAAAAGCTCAAAAGTATAGTATGAAAAAAGGATACTGCGTTAAAATTTTTAAAAAAAAATTGAATACGTTTACTTTCTCTACATTTAATTATTCTCCATCCAAAAGTTCTCTTTCTATTACTTCCATACAGATGATGTCTATACCTTCAATTTCAGTTGGTGCTATTTGTATTTTATCTGCATGTAATACTTGCTTGTCTATTTTATCAAAAGAACAAAGCACAAAAGAAAGGTTATTGGCATAAAACTCATCATGGAGACTCATCAGGGAGTCCACTATTTTTACATCTAAGTGTACAACGTGCTCCCCATTTAATAAACAACTCCTTTGTTCCATTATCAATTGCATAAGTGCTTCGTGTATAGTTGCCCATTCGGCTTCAGTTAGGCTCGTTTTTTCGATACTTAAAATTGTAAATTGTTCGTGTGCGTTTAATGTATATATCATATAGAAACTTATTTTCTAAAAGTAAAAATAAATATATATTTTTGTTATGAATATACTTTTTACATTTAGCAAATAAAAGTATCTAATTATTAAATTTATAGAAAATATAACTCAATTGCATGGATTCACAATTTTCAGGTAAAGTAAAAGAAATCATCTCATTTAGTCGAGAAGAAGCCCTTAGAATAGGAAACGATTTTATCGGCGTTGAGCATCTTATATTAGGTATGATTAGAGATGGACAAGGTTTAGCTCTCAAAGTACTTCAAAATTTGCATGTAGATTTATACGATTTGCGAGTAGAGGTAGAACGTGTTATAAAATCTAAGGTTGACAATAACCAAAATAGCGCAAACAAAAACAGTTTACCATTAACACGGCAAGCCGAAAAAATAATTCGTATCACGGTACTCGAAGCAAAAGCAATGAAAAGTATATTGGCCGAAAGTGAACATCTTATGTTATCTATTTTGAGAAATAAAGACAATGTAGCTTGTCAAATTTTAAATCAAATGCAAGTAGATTACGATTCGTTTAAATTGGAGTTAGAATTAGTTTCGGGCAATAGCTCTCAAAACTTCACAAATGATTTGAAAGATGATTCGGGTGGTGGCTTTGAAGAGGATGAAGATAGAAATCTATTTCAAAAGAAAGGAACAGCCTCCAGTTCAAAATCCAAAACTCCTGTTTTAGATAATTTTGGAAGAGATATTACTCGCTTGGCAGAACAAGGACAATTAGATCCTATAGTAGGCCGTGAAACAGAAATTGAGCGAGTATCGCAAATATTATCCCGAAGAAAGAAAAATAATCCTATTTTGATAGGTGAGCCTGGTGTCGGTAAAACAGCAATAGTAGAAGGCTTAGCACTCAGAATTTTTCAGCGAAAAGTATCAAGAGTTTTGTTTGAAAAAAGGGTGGTGAGTTTAGATTTGGCAGCACTTGTAGCAGGCACTAAATATCGTGGTCAATTCGAAGAGCGAATGAAAGCCATTATGAATGAGTTGGAAAAAAACCGTGATGTCATATTGTTTATTGATGAGATACATACCATAGTAGGCGCTGGTGGTGCCAGTGGCTCATTAGATGCATCAAATATTTTTAAGCCAGCTTTGGCAAGAGGCGAGTTGCAATGTATAGGAGCATCTACACTCGATGAGTATAGAATGTATATAGAAAAAGATGGTGCTCTTGACAGACGTTTTCAAAAAGTACTAATAGAACCACCAAGTGTTGAAGATACTATAATTATACTCAACAATTTGAAAGTTAAATACGAAGATTATCATAATGTAAGCTATGATCAAGAGGCCATTGATGCTTGTGTTAAATTAAGCAATCGATACATCACAGACCGTTTACTTCCTGATAAAGCTATAGATGTGATGGATGAGGTTGGCGCAAGAGTGCATTTGAAAAATATAGATGTGCCTTCAAACATTTTGGATTTAGAGAAAAAAATTGAAGAAATAAAAGCTGAAAAAAATAAAGTAGTAAAAAGCCAGCAATTTGAAAAAGCAGCTGCACTTCGAGATAATGAGAAAAAATACGAAGGCGAATTGGAAAAAGCAAAAATAGAATGGGAGGAAGAACTTAAAAGCAAAAGACATCCGATTACAGATGAAGACATAGCCGAAGTAATACATATGATGACTGGAATACCAGTAAAACGAATGGTAGCTGCAGAAAGTGAAAAACTTCGCAGTATGGCAGATGATATGAAAGGAAAAGTAATAGGACAAGATAGTGCAGTAGAAAAAGTAGTAAAAGCTATACAACGAAATAGAGTAGGGCTCAAAGACCCTAAAAAACCAATTGGTTCTTTTATCTTTTTAGGGCCCACAGGTGTTGGTAAAACAGAGTTGGCAAGAACACTCGCACGCACACTTTTCGATACAGATGAAGCCCTTATCCGTATAGACATGAGTGAATATATGGAAAAATTTTCTGTAAGTCGTTTAATAGGAGCACCTCCAGGCTATGTAGGATATGAAGAGGGCGGACAACTTACCGAGAAAGTTAGACGTAAACCGTATAGTGTAATTCTATTAGATGAAATCGAAAAAGCACATCCTGATATTTACAATATCTTATTACAAGTTTTAGACGACGGTCAGCTTACCGATGGTATGGGCAGAAAAGTAGATTTTAAGAATAGTATCATCATCATGACATCTAATATAGGCGTAAGACAATTAAAAGAATTTGGCGATGGTGTAGGTTTTGCAACTACAGCCAAAACAAGTAGCGCAGAAGACAATAATAAGGCTGTAATAGAGAAAGCACTAAAGCGAACTTTTGCTCCCGAATTTTTAAATAGAATAGATGATATCGTTATTTTCAATTCATTGACTCAAGAAGATATTCATATTATTATAGATTTAGTTTTAGCTGGCGTATTAAAAAGATTGCAGTCTTTGGGCTTCCAATTAGAATTGACTACAAGGGCTAAAAATTTCTTAGCAGAAAAAGGCTACGATCAACAATTTGGTGCAAGGCCTTTGCATAGAGCTATTCAAAAATACATTGAAGACCCTTTGGCTGAAGAATTGCTCAATAATAAAATTAAGGAAGGTGATATTTTGACCGCAGATTTGGATGAAGAAAATAATATATTAAAATTTGCTTTGAAATCGGCAACGAAAAAAGAAAAGCCAAACGAACAAAAATAGAAGGAGAATAAATAGAAGTTGCTATAGTGTATATGCATAATTTTCAAGAATTACTTGATTTGTTTGAAAACAATTTTTCAAAACATCAATTTCCTTCTAATCCAAAAAGTTTGTATGAACCCTGTTCGTATTTGTTAAACATGGGAGGTAAGCGTATCAGGCCTGTGCTGGCACTGATGGCTCATGAGATGTTCAAACCACTCAACGATGATATATGGAATGTGGCGTTGGCTATAGAACTGTTTCATAACTTTACTTTAATGCACGATGACATAATGGATCAGGCTCCGCTGCGCAGGGGCCAGCAAACGGTGCATATAAAATATAACATTCCCACGGCTATATTATCTGGTGATGTTTTGAGTATTTACGCTTACGAACATTTAAATAAAGTAAGTAATCAATATATAAAATCCATTATTTCAATTTTTAATATAACAGCAATAGGTGTTTGCGAAGGACAGCAATACGATATGGATTTTGAGATTAAAGAAGAAATTACCGTAGATGATTATCTAATGATGATAGAAAAAAAGACATCTATACTTTTGGGTTGTGCAGTCAAATTGGGCGCTATAACCGGTGGAGCTACAGAAAGCTGTAGTCAAGAACTCTATTTATTTGGGGTGGCATTAGGTATGGCTTTTCAATTACAAGATGATTATTTAGATAGTTTTGGCGAAAGCCAAAAAACAGGAAAGCAAGTAGGAGGAGATATTTTAGCAAACAAAAAAACATACTTGTTGGCAAAGGCATTTGAATTATCTGATAATGCTGAAAAGAAAGAATTACAAACCTTATTGGCTTTAAAAGATAAAGAAAAAGTAGAAAAAGTCTTACAATTTTATCAAAACAAGAATATCAAAGAACATACGTTGACAGAAATTAGTTCGTTTACTAAACTAGCAGTTGATTATTTAAACAATGCTTCTGTATTGAGTGCTCATAAAAAGCATTTATACCAAATCGTTACTACTTTATTAGTTAGGGAATATTGATTTACCATTGATTTAGAGTAGTTTATCAATTTAATAAGTTTTTAATGTCATCAAAATGTAATATTAGAAGTCTTAATATACATTTTGGCACTATTTTGGTAACTTTGAATAGAACCAAGCCTATAGTCTATTAATAATTAAAAAAACTATTGGAATAGTGAAATTGAAATACTACCAAAAACACGAAATACTTAAAGGATTACTTTCTTTCTTTTAATCGGTATTTTACATTTTCCTGTTTATAGCCAAGTCACTGTTACAAATACAAACTCAGCTTTTATCCTAGCTTCAAAAATTAGCTGGGCCAGGAGTGCAGGTTAATAATGCAACTATACAATGCGAAGCTACCCAATCAGGAACCTTTACATCTATTTCATCAAGTTTAAATATTGATAGCGGTATAGTATTGACTACTGGTAGAGCCGCATCTTTTCCACCAAATTTTGGTGTAAATGGTCCAGAGAGTAATTTGGCCAATTTTAATCATGGTAATGGTGGCGACCCAACGCTGACTGCCTTGGCAGGCACAAATACTTTTGATCGTTGCATATTAGAATTTGATTTTAAAGCAAATGGTGATTCAATATTTTTTAAATATCTTTTTGGTTCAGAAGAATACCCTAATTTTAATTGTGCGAGCTACAATGATGTATTCGCCTTCTTTATATCGGGGCCTGGTTATGCCACCCCAACAAATTTGGCACTAGTGCCAGGTACTAACATACCAGTGGCTATTAATTCTATTAATAATGGAATTATATATCCTGGTGGAAATATTGCTAATTGTACCAATATGGGAGCTGGTTCTCCTTTTACGAGCCTATATAACTCCAATACTGGAGGTGCAGATTTAACATATAGTGGTTTTACAGATTTGCTTACAGCAAAAGCAGCTATCATGCCTTGTAGTACCTATCATTTAAAATTGGCTATTGCCGATGGATTTGATAACATTATAGATTCAGGCGTTTTTTTACAAGCTCAAAGTTTGACTTCAAACACTTTTGCTATAAGCGTTAAAACAGACTCTTTGCAAGGTGGCATTCCTTATGTTTTTGAGGGTTGCGATACTGCTAAAATAAAAATTAAAAGATTGCTATATCAATCAAATGTCTTTTCGGATACCCTATTATTAAATATAACAGGCACTGCGTCTAATGGCATAGATTTTCCTACTGTTCAGAGTTCGTTTATTTTTTCCAATTCTCTTTCAGATACCATTCGAAATATCAATATTTTACCAATCAATGATTTTATAAATGAAGGAGCAGAAACCGTTAAAATTTCATTGTTAGATAATTGTGGAACTATTTCTGATAGCATCGTCTTCATTATAAAAGATGCTCCAACTTTTACTTTGTTTAATAATGACACTGCAATTTGTTTAAACCAATCGGTTCAGGTATCGGCTATTTCAGATCCAGGTATGACCTTTTCATGGGCACCTACCACAGGAATAAGCAATGCTACAAGTCTTACCCCTATTATTACACCTACATCTACAAACACGTATAAACTTACAGGTAATTATAATGGTTGTATACCTATAAAAGATTCATTTAAAATTACGGTTTTGCCATTACCTGTATTGGTTACGAATCCTACACCCCCTTTGTGTAATAATCAATCCAACGGAAGTATCGTTGCTAGTTCAACGTCCTCTACACTACCATTAAGTTTTAGTATTAATCCAGGTAGCAATACCTTTAATTCTTCTCCTGCACTCTTTGCAAACTTAGCTAGCAATGTCTATACCGTATCTATTACTGATGGTAATGGTTGTACTAAAACTTCGAGTGTCAATGTAACAAATCCTACAGCATTAGTTTGGAATACTACAACTACTGTACCTATACCATGTAATTCAGGAAATATTGGTCAGATTTCAGCAGCAGTAGCTGGTGGTACTGGATCTAAAACCTATACACTTTCACCAGGCAATATATCAAATTCTACAGGTAATTTCACAGGGTTAGCGGCTGGGAATTATACAGTAGTGGCTAAAGATGCTAACAATTGTACTATTAGTACCGTCTTGATTGTTAATCAGGTGACTGGTTTAAATTGGTTAAGTATCAATAAATTAAATGTACTTTGTAGCGGATCCAATACAGGTTCAATAAATGTATTGGCTACTGGTTCTTCAAGTACTATTACTTATCAAATAACGCCAGGAAGCACAAGTAATACTACTGGTGCATTTACTGGATTGGTATCGAATACCTATACTGTATTAGCATCAGATGCAAGCGGATGTACTGTATCTACAACTATTTTTATTTCACAACCTGCTTCTCCTATTACAGCAAGTATATCGAGTACTACCGATTTGATTTGTGAATCTAATGCTACAGGTATAATTAATGCAAACGCAGTGGGTGGTGTAAATCCTTATACCTTTACTATTAATCCTGGAGCTACTCAAAATACAAGCGGAACTTTTACTGGATTAACATATGGGACATATACGATAACAGCTACTGGTGCAAATGGTTGCACATCAACAACATTAGCCACGCTTACAAGTCCACCACCTTTAATTATTACGAATCTAAATATTACATACCCTAATTGTGTTCCAGGTAATAATGGTTCTGTTACAATTTCAGCTACAGGTGGAATAGGTCCTTTGGAATATAGGATAACCAATTTTGTATATCAGAGTTCAAATGTTTTGGCTCCATTTGGACCTGGTAGCTATACAGCTCAGGTAAAAGATGCAAATGGTTGTATTACTTCACAATCTATGTTTATTCCAAATCCTTCAGCAGTTGCTTTTACCAAAACAGTAGTACAACCTACTTGCACTACCAATACAGGTTCTATACAAATAACTCCTACAGCTGGAGTAGCGCCTTTTACTTTTACATTAGACCCAGGTCCTGTTACCAACAATACAGGAACATTTAATAATTTAGTACCCAACACATATACCATTGTTACTACGGATGCTTCTGGATGTACCAAATCAACAGTTATCACTATCATACAGCCTTTGCTTACTTGGAATAGTTTATCAGTAACAAATATTCCATGTAATGGAGTAGGGACGGGTACTATATCTACATCTGCATCTGGTGGTGTCAATCCGATTACATATTCAATAACACCAGGTGCAGCAACAAATACTACAGGTGTTTTTTCTGGCTTGTCTACAGGCACTTATACAATCACTGCATCTGATGCAGGTGGATGTACTAATACTACTGTTGGGAACATAATAATATTACCAGCATTTTCATACGGCTCGCCTACATTAACCCAAATAGCTTGTCATAATCAATCTAATGGAGCAATAACAGTTAACCCAGTAGGTGTATCGGGTACAATAAATTACACACTTAATCCAGGAAATATTAATAATACTACAGGAAGTTTTTCAAATTTATCAGCAGGTTCTTATACTATTTCTGGTGTAGATGCATTGGGGTGTTTTGCTGGCACTGTAATTACGTTGAGTAATCCAAGTCAGTTAATAATATCTTCCGTTAATTTTTCTCCATCAAATTGTGCTCCAAATAATAATGGTTTTATTACTGTCAATGCTAGTGGTGGTACTGGTACAAAAGTATTTAAGCTCAATGCAGGGGCTTATCAATCTTCAAATTCTTTTACCAATTTGAGCAATGCAAACTATACCATAACAGTAAAGGATGCAAATGGTTGTACTGTGACTTCTACCTTGGCTATTGTCAATTCTAATATACCTTTTTTTAGTAGTCTTACTTCTAGTCAGGTAAACTGTTCAGGTGGCTTAGCTACTCTAACTGCAGTTGTAACGGGTGGTATAGCTCCAATTGATTATACCATCACACCAGGATTGGTAACGAATACTACAGGTATCTTTTCGGGCTTAGCTCCTAAAGTGTTTATACTATTACAGCAGCAGATGCCAATAATTGTAGTGTAACTTCTACAATTGCAGTAAATCAACCTGCTAATATTACTTTTATAATATTGTAAAAAATAATGAAACATGTAATAGTGCTAATGATGGTTCTATTAGTTTGCTTGCCAATGGGGGGGTATCTCCATATAATTATCAGTTGCTACCAGGTGCCATTTCAAATACTACTGGGAGTTTTACTGCACTAAATGCTGCAAATTATACCATATCTGCAGCAGATGCTAACGGATGTACAGGTAGTACAATAATACAAATTACTCAACCAGCACCTTTAGTTTTCGCATCTCAAACTTCTACACATATTAATTGTTTTGGAAACTGCGATGGCGCACTTTCCATGATACCATCTGGTGGTACAGGGCCATACACAATAATACTAAACCCTGGAAACGATACAAGTTCAACAGGATTATTCACAAATCTATGTGCTGGTTCTTATGTAATATCTGTACAAGATGCTAATAATTGTACCTATAGTGTTACTAAAACTATCTTACAACCAAGTAGTGCCTTGCAGATAGATACTATAACAAATACAATTCCAACATGTGTACCTGGCAATGATGGTATAATTAATATTTCATCATCGGGTGGAGTTACTCCTTATACCTATAGTTTAAATTCAAGCACATTCCAAAGTAGCAGTCAGTTTAATAATGTTGGTATATCTGTTTATACGATAGTTGTAAAAGATGCAAATAACTGTACAGTATCATCTACCATAAATATTCAAAACCCTAATATTCCTTCCTTTAATACTTTTACTTCTAGTAATATCACTTGTTATGGCTCTGGTAATGGATCTATTAATACACAAGCCATAGGTGGAACTGGAACACTTACATATTCTCTTCAACCCTTAGGAACTGCAAATACAACAGGTATTTTTAATAATCTATTACAAAATAATTATACTATTCAAGTTACTGATGCAAATAACTGCTCTGCTACTTCGCTCGTTCCCATTATCGAACCGCCTCAAATACTTTGGGATAGTGTTGATAATCGAGATGTGTCATGTTATTTAGGTGGAAATGGATTGGTTACCAGCTCAGCTTCAGGTGGTACAGGACAAATTTCGTATACTTTAATGCCTATAAATGTAACGAATATTTCAGGAGCCTTTTTTGGGCTTGGAGTAGGGAATTATACATTGATAGCTACCGATACAAATGGATGTAGTATTCAATCATCTTTTGCTATTAATCAGTTTCCACAAATTATATGGAATCCTACTACTATTACACAACCTTCATGTAATGGGCAAACAAATGGGGCATTACAAGTAGGTGCTACAGGAGGTGCCGGTGGCTTTAGCTTTAATTTACTACCTTCTGGTCCAATAAGTTATTCAGGTTATTTTAATAATCTTGCAAGTGGCATTTATACCATAGTAACTACTGATACTAATAATTGTAAAGATACTTTACAAATAAATTTGCCACAGCCCAACCCAGTTACTATTGCAAATATTAATACAGGTTTTGCTTCTTGCAATCCAGGATGCGATGGCAGTGCTACTTTTACACCAGCTGGAGGGGTAGCTCCATATACCTACTCTATAAATGGTACTTCCTTTCAAGCAAGTGCAACATTTTTAAATTTGTGTTCTGCTGCTTATACCGTAACAGTAAAGGATGCGAATAACTGTACAGGGACTTCTATCTTTACTATTACTACAGCCAATGGTCCCTCTGGAATCATTGTAACTCCTACAAGTGCTGGATGCTTTGGGTCAAACTCAGGCAGCATTACAAGTTCATTGAGTGGAAGTGTGGGAACTGTAAACTATACGCTTCAACCTAATAATATAACAAATACTACTGGTATTTTTCCTAACTTATCTGTAGGTGCATATACTGTTTTTGCAGTAGATGCTACAGGATGTACAATTTCTTCCTCCACTAACATTGTAGCACCATCTCAAATCCAATTTAACACAATTATAGATACAATACCTACTTGTTTTGCTGGCTCCAACGGAAGCTTATTCATAACGTCTTCTGGAGGCACTGGTACTATTTCTTATACACTAAACCCGGGCAATATATTGAGTGCAAATGGTTATTACAGTTCATTATCTTCAAATACATTTACCATTACAGCAAGCGATGCAAATAATTGTACTGTAACAACTATCGTTTCACTAGCTCAACCACCCGCAATTACTTTTGCCAATATTCTTATAGATAGTGTTTCATGCTTTGGCGGCAATGATGGGCAAGTGTCAGCAAGTGCAAATGGAGGTACCGGTCTATTAAGTTATACTTTAAGCCCTGGATCCATGACGAATACATCAGGTGTTTTTGGAAATCTAGGTGTTGGGACTTATACTATCTCAGTAGCTGATGCTAATAATTGTACTTCGAGTACTGTGTTTACCATAGCACAACCAACTATTCTTAATGTTGCTTCTTTAACTTCTACTATACCTACCTGTGTTCCAGGTGGCGATGCAACTATAACAGTAACTGTAACTGGAGCTACTCCAAACTATCTTTATAGCCTGAATGGAGGAGCACCTCAAGCTTCTAATATATTTAATAATATTGCTGTAGGAACATACACAATACAAGCAATTGATGCTAAATCGTGCACTATTACTGCCACCATTCAAGTACAGAACCCCAATTCGCCATTAATAAATACGATTACCAAAACGGATGCTACCTGTAATCCAGGATGTGATGGTCAATTAACGATAAATGCATCAGGAGGAACAGGAACACTTCAGTATATTCTAAATAACGGAACACCTCAAACAACTACAACTTTTTCGACATTGTGTGCTAATACTTACACTGTGAAAGTAGTAGATGCTTCTGGTTGTAGCAATACCTCGTTAGTTTCTATTAATACTATTGCAGGACCTGTTTTAACCAATACATCATTTAGTGATGTTTCATGCTATGGTGGTACCAATGGCCAAATTAATTTGACCATTACTGGTGGTACAGCGCCAATTAATTATACACTTTTACCGAGTGCATTAACTTCTACTACACCATCGTTTAATAACATTGCAAGCAATACATATACAGTATCTGGTATTGATGCCAACGGATGTACTATAAATACAATAATTACTATTGCAGAGCCACCTCAAATGCAACTTTCAAATTTATCTACAGATAGTGTTTCTTGTTTTGGTCTTAGTGATGGTAGCCTTAATTTTAATTTTAATGGTGGAACCGGCTTAATCAATTTTTCAATATTGCCATCAGGTACTTATGTTTCACCCAATTCATTTATAAATTTAATTGGTAATACTACTTATACCATTCAGGCTACAGATGCAAACAACTGTACACTTTCTACAATGGCTTTTATAGGAGAACCATCTATCGTATTATTAGACTCTATACAATCAGTACCCGTAACTTGCAATGGGTATACAAATGGTTTTATACATGCTTTTGCACACGGAGGTACTGGTACTTTGAGCTATACGTTAGTTCCTGGTAATATAACAAATACAAGCGGACAGTTTTCAAACTTGTCAGGAAATATATATACAATAACGGTTAAAGATGGAAATGACTGTAGCGTTACAACATCAGTTTCTATTATTAATCCATCTGCAGTACTAATTACAAATGCTACACCTACAAACATATCTTGCTTTGGACAAATTGATGGATCTATAAATGTAACAGCTGGCGGAGGTATAGGTAATATTAGTTATTTACTTTTACCCAATGCATTGACTAATAATTCTGGAGTTTTTACTGGCTTATCGGCCAATAATTATACAGCAGTGGCTATAGATGCCAATGGATGCACAGATTCATTTACATTTACCATCATAGAACCAGCTTTATTAGAATTTTCAAGTGCAACTGGCAATAATGTCCAATGCTCTGGTCAGAGTAATGGTGCTTTGGTAACAACTACTATAGGTGGAACAGGCACTATTACTTATCTATTAATGCCTGGCAGTGTTTCTAATACAACTGGCACATTTAATGGATTAGCTGGCAATACTACATATACCATTACTGCCACCGATGCCAACGGATGTTCGGCATCTACAACTATATTTATCGTTCTCCCAAATCAGGTTGTCATAGATAGTGTTTCAAGTAGTGATGTAACGTGTAATGGACTCAATAATGCAAGTATCTTTATGGCTGCTAGTGGTGGCACTGGAATTATTCAATATACTATTAACCCTGGCTCTATTACAAATACAACTGGATTGTTTGGAGGGTTAAATGGCAATACCTATACTATAACAGCTGTTGATGCCAATGGATGTAGTATAACTTCATCAATTATAATCTTTGAGCCTTCTGCAATATCGTTTACCTCAGCTACATCTACAGATATTATTTGTTTTGGCGAATTAAATGGTACAGTTTCCGTTAGCGCATCTGGCGGTATAGCACCATTGAATTATAGTTTGTTGCCCAATACACAGTCAAATTCAACTGGATTATTTACAAATCTTTCTCAAGCAAATTATACCACAACGGTTACGGATGCTAATGGTTGTACTTTATCTACAGTTAATGTTGTTATAGAGCCTCCAATAGTTGCTTTTACAGGATTACAAATTACTAATGTACTTTGTTTTGGAGAATCAAATGGCATCATTCAAGCAAATGCAAGTGGAGGAGTTGGAATTATTAATTATTCAATAATGCCAACATCGATTTCAAATACTACAGGCACTTTTAATGGTTTGTCATTGAATACATACACTATTACAATTGCTGATGCTAATGCTTGTAGTGCAGTTACAACTGCTTTCGTTAATCAACCATTACCACTTGACTTATCTTTTGTTTCATCAAGTAATGTAACTTGTTTTGGAGGAAACGATGGTAGTATAGTTGGTACTACATCTGGAGGTACTTTACCATATACTTATACTATTTTACCTACCAATGTTTCAAGTTCGTCGGGGGCATATACTACCTTAACAGCTAATAATTATACACTAACCGTTTCCGATTTGAATGGTTGTAAAGATTCATTGCCTCCAATACAGATTACACAACCACCCCAAATATTATGGACACTTGTTAGCCATGAAGATATTACATGTTACTATGATACTACAGGTTCAATAACTGTTGCAGCTATAGGTGGTACTGGCAATTTGAATTATAGTATTAATCCTATTGTAGGTGTACAAAACACATCAGGCTATTTTGAAAACCTTACCGGAGGAAACTATACGGTGACAGCGACGGATGCAAGTGGCTGTACAGCTACCACACAAGTATTTATCAAGTCTAATTTAGAAATAGTTATTACTGATCTTTTGATGCAAGAGCCTATATGTCATGGAGACTTAAATGGTTTAATTTCATTTACTGCAACTGGAGGAGTTGCACCTATGAGCTATTCTATGAATGGTGGACCATTTGGTCCCATTGCATTTTATCCAAACTTGGGTGCAAATACCTATTCATTTACTATTCAAGATGCACTTGGTTGTATTAAAGACACCAGCTTTGTACTCACTGAGCCTGATTTGGTTCAAGCTGATATTGAGATTAAGCATATAACTTGTAAAGATGCCAAAGATGGCAAAATTGAAATTGTTGCAAAGGGTGGTAGAGGAAATTATACATATTATGTTAAGCCTGGACTACATATAAATAAAACAGGAAACTTTGTGGGTTTAGCAGCAGGTACTTATTCTATTACCGTAACTGATAGTGCTCAATGTCAATTTGATACTATCATTAATATTAACAATGCAGACAATATATTGGATGTACAAATTGATAAAAAAGATATTGGTTGCTATGGGTTTGGAAATGAAGGTTGGGCAAAAGCCAATGTTACGGGTGGTGTCATGCCATATACTTATTTTTGGAGTACTTCACCTCCACAAACAGACCAATTAGCAGAGCAACTTAGATATGGTTATTACTATCTAACTGTGGTTGATAAAAATGGATGCGAAATAAAAGATACCGTATATATAAACCCTGGTCCATGTTGTGATGATATGTATATTCCTAATGCATTTAGCCCTAATGGGGATGATAAAAATGATTTGTGGCGTATTGTTACTGCTGCAGGTATTGAATTGTTGCAATTAGAAATTAGAGACCGATGGGGAAATAAAGTATGGTCAACTACAGATATAACGAAAGGGTGGGATGGCCATTATAAGGGCCGAGCGATGGATGTAGAAACGTATTTTTATTTGTTCAGGTATAAGTGTTTATACGATCAAAAAAATTATATCAGAAAAGGAGATCTTATTCTATTAAAATAATAAAAAGGGTTACAGATCCGTATTCTTTAATATCAAAGCTGCATTACATCCTCCAAAACCAGCAGCCGTTTTTAATACATATTTTATTTTTTTATATTCAGTATCTTGCTGTATTGCTAAAGCATTTTCATTGTCAGCTTCTTGATAATTTAATGAGGCAGGAATAAATTGTTCTTTCATACAATGGGCACTTAGAATGATTTCTAATATACCAGCAGCTCCAAGTGTATGACCTATATAGGCCTTGTAACTCATAGTAGGAGTATTGGACAAATGATTTATTGAGATTGCTTTTGCTTCCATTTGGTCGTTGTACACTGTACCAGTACCATGAGCAGCTATAAAATCTATTTCGTGTGGCTCTACTTGATTTTGTAATAAACTTTGTTTTATACAAAAGGCAAGTTCTTCTCCAGTTTTTGATGGTCCCGAAATATGATTAGCATCATTTGATATAAACCCTTTTAATATTTGTATAGGCGAATGATGTTCTATACTTAATACACATGCAGCGCAGGCTTCGCCTAAATTGATGCCCAGTCTATTTTTATCAAAGGGTTTGCAACTGTTTTTATCTAATGCATGAAAAGAATTAAAACCACTTACTACAAATTTAGTCAACACGTCGCATCCTACAAGTACCATATGTTTGTACTTGCCTTCTTGCAAAAGTCGCTCTGCAAGTATAAAAATACTCATACCAGAAATGCATGCATTTGAAACTATGATAGGATCATTTTCGTTTTTTAATGTAGTTTTTATTAGCTCTGCACTATATGAAAAATAAATTTTTTCATTAATATCATTTTTTTCTAAAAGTTCTATATTGCCTTTTGTAGTAGAAAAAAGAATACCCACATCGTTAGTGCTTAAATTAATTTTACTTTCTTTTAGTAAGTGCAACAGCGTTTCTTTAATAAGAGCATCAAAACGAGAAAGCTCTTTATGTTTTTCAAATATTTTTTCAGCAACTTTTCCAAAGGGCAACGCTTCATCATGCAGACATGGATCATCAGAAATGATTAATCCACTTTGCTTATTTTTTAAAGCATCAATGTGTTCAACTACATGCGTGCCAAGAGATGATATGACTGATGAATGTAAAAGGTAAACAGGTTTTTTCAAAGTATTATTCTACCAATGTTTAAATGATTTAATCATACTTTTAAAAACACTTTTAATAGTGCCTGCCCAATAGTTCTTAAAACCAAATCCTGAAGCTTTGCCATCTATACGATGTATTGCAAGAACTTCTTTACTTTTTAAATCAATAAAAACAGCCCAATAGCTTCCTTCTTTTAATGGTTTGCTCATGCCTTCGGCAACCAACAAAAAGCCTATAGCATCTTTTTTAGGAAAATTATATTTTTTTATAAATTTCAAAACAGTTTCTTTATCTAACAATTGATAATCTTCATTCGATTCCGAAAAAATGTTTTTATACTCAGCATTGGCATTTATTTTTCTCACCATCTCCGTATTTCGCTCCACTGTTTTTCTATTTACAGCTTCTTCTAATTTGAAATATTCTGCCTTGTCTATTAATAAATCATTCCATTCTCTAAAATATTTATCTCTTATTTCTATTTCAGTTTTGGTGCTTTCATCACCCCATCCTGTAGCCGAACCAATAAATTTTACATGGCTATAATCTATTCCTAGCCATACGATAGGGATTTCTTGATTTTGTAAATTATTTTTTTGAGCATGAATAGAATTTGTACAAAAAGAAAGCACAAATAAAAATGTCGTGATTATTGTTTTCATCTTTTTTATAAATTGTTTAGTTGTTTACAAAAATAGTTAATTCAGCAGAAGCTATACACTCATTTTTACACATTATTTTACCTTCTACTATGCTTGCATTGCCAATACTATTCTTAGTCTCAACAATACTAATTAATTCACTTTCTATTGTACATGTTGCATGCAACTGAAATTTTTTTACAGCACCAATATAACCAGTAGGAATCTTTTGATTTGCTTGTGTGAAATAAAAACCACTGCCAGCAGCAGCAGTTTGAGCTAATATTTCTATATAAGCCATTTCAGAAAGCATATTTTCTTCAAGCAGAACGCAATCATGGCTTACTTTGTATGTAGCAATGGTTTTATTTTGTTCTACAGCTACTAGCGTATCTACAAATTGAAAAGGGTATTGTTGTGGGATAAATGATTTTGCTGAAATAGGTAAAGTCATACACAAATATATTTCTTTTCAAGAATTGCATTACTTTTATCCTTTAAAAAACAAATATGTTAGAAATAATAGCCCTAATTTTTTTAACCAGAAAAATTGGTGATTTAGCAACTCTAAAGGGAGTAAAACCTAGTACTTGGAAAATGTATACAGTTTTAGCTTGGATTTCATTTGAAATCATTGGATTAGTCATAGGAATGATGATTTTTCCAAACAATACTTTATTAGCTATCCTTGTAGCTATCCCATGTGCCATTGCTGGTTATCACTTAGTAAAAGTAAGATTAGAAAAGTTGCCTGATGTACATTCAGATATTGATGAAATAGGCTCTCACCTTGATACAAATGAATAATATATGAATTTTGTTTTATTTGACGATGAACGGTATTTTCAGTTTTTGCCGTTGACATATACAAGACCATTAGCTTCCTTGCGTTGCGGAATTTGGACTATGCAAGAAAAGTGGGAACAGATTACGACACAGAGTGTCAGTTTTTCTTCAATGGGTTACCTAAAAGAAAAATTTCCTTTACTTACCGCTTCAGATAATATTTTTATCAACTCAGCATTATTCCCTACAAATGACCTTTTTGAAAAAATATTACAATTAAAAGCCGGTGAAAGTTTACAGCATAATCAAACCTTATTAGCCGCTCGTATTTCGCAAGAAGTTGCTTTGGATTTTTCCATTCCTAATATACTGACCAATACACAGCTTATACAATATGATAAAGAGGTATTGATGTTAAATAAATTGTGGGACCTGTTTTCTTTAAATGATACGGCTATTAGAGCCGACTTTGAACGGATAACAAAAGGCAGAGTATCTGCTCCTTTATCTATTACAAATACTGTAATCGGACGTGATATATTTGTAGAAGAGGGCGCTAAAGTAGAAGCGTCTATTTTAAATGCCGAAACCGGACCAATATATATAGGAAAAGATGCCGAAATAATGGAAGGCTCTATGATACGCGGACCCTTTTCTATGGGTGACCATAGTGTAGTAAAAATGGGTGCAAAGATATATGGGGCTACTACTTTAGGGCCAGGCTGCAAAGTGGGAGGAGAAATCAATAATGTACTTTTTTATGCAAATTCTAATAAAGCACATGATGGTTTTATTGGAAATGCCGTTTTGGGAGAATGGTGCAATATAGGTGCTGATACTAACAATTCCAATTTGAAAAATAATTATGAAGAAGTAAAACTTTGGAATGAATATAAAGGAAGTTTTGAAAAAACAGGGTTGCAATTTTGTGGACTTATTATGGCCGATCATTCTAAATGTGGTATTAATACTATGTTCAATACAGGTACCGTAGTGGGCGTTAGCTGCAATATTTATGGTGCTGGATTCCCAAGAAATTTTGTTCCTTCGTTTAGTTGGGGTAGTGCAGCTGGATTTACAGAATATACACTTGCAAAAGCTGTACAAACTGCTCATAACGTGTTCAAGCGTAGAAATATAGCTTTTGATGTAATAGAAGAATCAATCTTTAAACATGTATTTCAATTAACTGAACAGCAAAGAAGTAAATAGATAAATTCAAGTTGTATAATAGAAACTTATAAAAGGAGTAATATAGTGCATAACTCATTACTCAATGTCCTTGTAATGGGTAAAATCTTCTTGAATGTGAGGTGTCACAATTCATATACCTTCATGTTATTTGCGAATACAAATGCATAAACTAAAACAAACGAAAAAAGCCACACCAAACTTGCGTTTGATATGGCTTTAAAGCTTACGTTTATAGTTAAGAAGAAAAATTAGATAATTTCTACTTCTGCACCTGCGTCTTTTAATTTAGCTGCTATATCTTCAGCTGTAGCTTTGTCAACGTTCTCTTTAACATTTTGAGGAGCACCGTCAACCATGTCTTTTGCTTCTTTTAAGCCAAGGCCAGTAAGGTCTTTTACAACTTTTACAACGCCTAATTTAGCTGCACCTGCATTTTTAAGAACTACAGTGAAAGCTGTTTTTTCTTCTACTGCTGCTGCGCCACCGCCTGCAGGCCCTGCTGCTACTGCAACTGCTGCTGGTTCAATGCCATAATCAGCTTTTAATACATCAGCTAATTCTTGTACTTCTTTTACTGTTAAGCTTACTAATTGTTCAGCTAAGTTTTTAACATCTGCCATGATAATTATTTTTTTTTAATGTGGTTAAAATTTATTTTGATACTTGGAAGCCAAATTGTTTATTCCGCAGCGGCTGTTTCACCAGCAGCTTCGGGTTTGTTTTGTAATGCAGAAATAACCCTTGAAATTGGAGAGGATAATAAACCAATAATTTCTCCAATAAGTTCATTCTTAGTTTTAATGTTTTTAAGAGCAGCTAAACTTTCATTGCCTAAGAATATATCTTCGCCAATTAATGCAGCTTTTAAAAGGGGTTTATCTGTTTTGTATTCATCACGAATAGCACTTATTAATAATGCCGGTTCTTTAGGTGTTTCGCTAAACATAAGAGCCGTTACACCATGAAATGCATCCATCATACCACTATAGCGTTCTACATCTAATTGTTGTAATGCTTTTACGATAAGGGTATTTTTAGCTACCTTCATTTCAATGTTTTTGTCAAAACAAAGACGGCGTAGTTTGTTTATTTGCTCTACGGTTAAAGATTCTGTATTGGTTACATAGAAATTGTTGTATTGAGAAAATTTCTCTTTCAACATGTCTATGGCTTGATTTTTTTGTTCAGTTGTCATGATATAATTTTTTTATTTATCAATTAGTTTTGAGCAGATTTTGTGTCAACTACAACTCCAGGGCTCATGGTAGTAGCCATGCTTATGCTTTTTACATAAGTACCTTTTGCTGTTGATGGTTTTAATCGAACAATAGCATTGATAAGTTCTTGACTATTTTCTTTTATTTTAGTTGGCTCAAAAGACACTCTTCCAATAGATGCATGAATAATTCCAGTTTTATCTACTTTAAAAGCGATTTTACCACCTTTTACTTCATTTACAGCAGCACCAACATCGTTAGTTACTGTACCTGTTTTAGGGTTAGGCATGAGGTTTCGAGGTCCTAATACCTTACCAAGACGCCCAATTTTTGGCATCACAGAGGGTGTAGCTATTATTACGTCTATATCTGTCCAACCTTTATCAATTTTTGCAACATATTCATCAAGTCCTACATGGTCTGCGCCAGCGGCTGTTGCTTCAGCTTCTTTATCAGGTGTGCAAAGTACCAATACACGTTTAGTTTTACCGGTTCCATGAGGTAGGGTAACGGTACCGCGTATAGCTTGATCAGCTTTTTTAGGGTCTACGCCAAGGCGGATATGTAAATCTACAGAACTGTCAAATTTTGTGCAGTTTATAGATTTCATAAGTTGAGAAGCTTCTTCTAAGCTATATATTTTAGTAGAATCTACTTTCGTAGTAGCTACTTTTCTTTTTTTAGTGAGTTTCATTACTGTTTTCTTTGAATGTTTACAATAAATTAATTATCCCATGGAGCAGTTCCGTCCACTGTTAAACCCATGCTTCGAGCTGTACCAGCTACCATTCGCATAGCGCTTTCTACAGTAAAACAGTTTAGGTCAGCCATTTTGTCCTTAGCAATTTCTTCTACTTGAGCCCAAGTTACTTTTCCTACTTTATTTCGGTTTGGTTCTTTAGAGCCATTTTTGATTTTTGCTAATTCCATTAATTGTACTGCTGCTGGAGGGGTTTTGATTACAAATTCAAAACTCTTGTCTGAAAATACAGTAATTAATACAGGTAATGTTTTGCCTGGTTTGTCTTGTGTGCGAGCATTAAATTGCTTACAGAATTCCATGATATTGATACCTTTGGAACCTAACGCAGGACCGATTGGTGGAGACGGATTTGCTTGGCCTCCTTTGCATTGTAGCTTTACATAGCCACTAATTTCTTTTGCCATTTTATTTTGTTTTTATTGGTTCAAACGTACTGTTTATGCAGTACTCCCAAATTCTTTCAAATGTTTTTGTATTGAAAAGAACTAAACGGGAGCGCAAAAGTAAGGCAATTCTCTTGTTCTGCAAATATTTTTCTTAATATTTATGTTATTTCCCCTTTTTTTGTAGCATTTTTTAGCATGAATATTGCATTCTTTTTATCTTAATAAAGCTATTTTTGGCAATTACCTAAATTATTTACCATTGCGTAAGATTATTAATGACCCCGTACATGGGTTTATTACCGTTGATAACCCTTTGATTTATCAAATCATTTCTCATCCATATTTTCAACGTTTAAGAAGAATTAAGCAAATGGCTTTGGCTTATTTAGTTTATCCTGGTGCCGTACATACACGCTTGCACCATAGTTTGGGTGCTTATCATTTGTTATCTCTTGCTTTGCAAGAACTAATTCAAAAAGGCGTAGATATTACGCCCGAAGAAAAAGAAGCTACCCAATTAGCCATTTTGCTGCACGATATTGGTCATGGACCATTTTCGCATGCTTTAGAATTGAGTTTATTAAATACACATCATGAAGAGCTGTCGCTACAAATCATGCAACTTTTGAATAATGAGTTTAAGGGAGCTTTAGATATGACCTTATTGATTTTTCAAAAAAAATATAAAAAGAAATTTCTTTGTGAGTTAGTGAGTAGCCAATTAGATATGGACCGATTGGATTATTTGGCTCGAGATAGTTTTTTTACTGGCGTATCAGAAGGGGTGGTGGGCTATGCGCGCATTATTAAAATGCTCAATGTAGTTAATAATCAATTGGTCGTTGAAGAAAAAGGTATACATTCTATAGAAAAGTTTCTTATAGCTCGAAGGCTTATGTATTGGCAAGTGTATTTGCATAAAACAGTTATTAGCTCCGAAAATATGCTTACACAAATTTTAAAAAGAGCCAAGGCTATTGCTTCATCTAAGAATTTGTTTGCAACGCCTGCTCTTCAAATTTTTTTGCAATCGCAATCTATTTCACAACAGGATTATTTAGAAACTTTTTTAAAATTAGATGATACTGATATTATATCTTCTATTAAGGTATGGCAAAATCATGAAGATTTTATTCTTTCAAACCTATGCAAAAGACTGGTAGAAAGGAGGTTGTTTAAAACTCAATTTATTCATGAGTCGGAAGTAGAAAAAGTCTATGAGATAAAGAAAAAAGAAATATTAAAAAATGCAATAATATCTGAATCAGAAATAGATTATTTTCTTACTCGTGCATCTACTTCAAACGAAACTTATAATGAAATGAATCAAAAAATATTAATTTTTACCAAAGGACAAGAAGTAAAGGATATTTCAACTATCGAAAATTCATTACTGGTGGATACTGTTTTGAACCCGACAAAAAAATATTACATTTGTTCAATTGAAGGTTTTTCCTAAAAAGTATATATGAAATTTACAGCACAACAAATTGCTACATTATTGCAAGGAACAATTGAAGGAGATGAACATACAAGTGTAAGATCCATTGCAAAATTAGAAGATGGAAAGAAAGGGGATTTATGTTTTTTTGCCAACCCAAAATACGAAAATGAGCTTTATGAATGCCAAGCATCAGTAATACTTTTAAATAAAGATTATGAATTAAAAAAAGCAATATCACCCACCATCATTCGTGTGCAAGATGCTTATGCTGCTTTTGCAACCTTGCTACAAACTTATCAGGCAGTGATGGCGCAACAAACATTGGTTGGTATAGATAAGCAAGCTCATATACACCCAAAAGCTTCTATACACGATACTGCGTATATAGCACCTTTTGTATATGTTGCCGAAGGGGCCACTATTGCAGAACAAGTGCAGATTCATCCTTTTTGTTATATAGGCAAAAATGTAAAGATTGCTAAAGGTGTAATATTAAATTCCGGAGTAAAGGTGTTATCCAATAGTATTATAGACGAGCATGTCATCATACATGCAGGAACCGTAATCGGAAGTGATGGCTTTGGCTTTGCATTGGAAAAAGGAGCGTATAAGAAAATTCCTCAAATAGGAAATGTACACATAGAAAAAAATGTAGAAATAGGTGCAAACTGTACTATAGACAGAGCAACTTTTGGTACTACATATATTAGAGAAGGTGTAAAATTAGACAACCTGATACAAATAGCTCATAATGTAGATATCGGATCGCATACTGTAATTGCAGCACAAGCTGGAATTTCGGGTAGTACAGTTATAGGGCAGCATGTAATGGTGGGTGGACAAGTGGGTATAGTAGGACATATTAAAATAGCTGATGGCACTAAAATCAATGCACAAAGTGGAGTGGCAAAAGACATAAAAACAAAAAATACATCTTTGACAGGCTCTCCTGCATATGATTATAAGTCAACTATAAAAAGCCAAATAATTTTTAGACAGCTTCCTGAAATGCAAAAGGAATTAACTCGTTTAAAAAACGAAATTGAACAATTAAAAAATTTAGTTAAGTAGTCAAATTATAAACATGAGTAAAATGATACAGCAAGATACTTTTCAAAAAACATTAGGAGATTCATTTGAAGTAAAAGGGGTCGGATTGCATTCAGGCAAGATTACCAATATGAAAGTGCAGCCAGCAAATGCAGGTTTTGGCTTTAAATTCCAGCGGGTAGATTTGCCAGATAGCCCAATTATTAAAGCCGATGTAGATTACGTTGTAGATACTTCAAGAGGTACTACCATAATGCAAAATGGCGCTAAAGTAGCCACCATAGAACACATTTTAGCTGCTTTAGTAGGCATGGGTGTAGATAATGCACTTATAGCAGTAGATAATGAAGAAATTCCTATCATGGATGGTAGTTGTGCAAGTTTTGTAGAGCATATAGAAAAAGTAGGTGTTGTAGAACAAGATGCCAAAAAAATATACTTTTCTATTGATAAAAATATTTCAATGACTGATGATGAAAAGAATGTAGAAATGGTGGCAACGCCTAGTACTGAATTTAAAGTTACTACGATGATAGACTTTAATTCAAATGTACTTGGAACACAGCATGCTTATTTAAAAAACTTAAAATCATTTAAAAAAGAAATTGCAAATAGCCGAACATTTTGTTTTCTGCATGAAGTAGAGGAACTCCATAAAAATAATTTAATTAAAGGGGGCGATTTGGATAATGCAATAGTGGTTGTAGATAGAGAACTTGATAAATCAGAATTAGATAATATAGCTAAAATATTTAATAAGCCCAAAATTGAAGTAGTAAAAGAAGGTATACTTAACAATCTTACATTACATCATTCAAATGAACCCGCTCGACATAAATTGTTGGATATTATTGGCGATTTGGCTTTGATAGGTTATCCTATAAAAGCCAATATAATAGCATATAGACCTGGTCATAAAACCAATATTGAATTTGCCAAAAAAATTAAGGAATACATCAAAAAAAATAAAAGCAATTTGGATGTTCCAGTGTATGATCCAAACGAACCTTCAATTTATGATATCAATTATATATCAAAATTGCTTCCACACAGGTATCCCTTTTTATTGATAGATAAAATTATTGAGCTTAGCGATAATCATATAGTAGGTATCAAAAATGTTACTATGAATGAACCTATGTTTACTGGGCATTTTCCAGAAAACCCCGTTTTCCCAGGTGTTTTACAATTAGAAGCTTTGGCTCAATGTGGTGGTGTAATGGTATTAAATAATCAAGGGGGGGCTCAAAAGAAATTTGATACTTATTTTCTTAAAATTGATAATGCTAAGTTTAAACAAAAAGTAGTACCTGGAGATACATTGATTTTAAAAATGGATTTGACTCGTCCTATTAGAAGAGGAATCTGTGAAATGAAAGGAACCGCTTATGTAGGAAATAAATTAGTTTGCGAGGCCGATTTAATGGCACAAATAGTACCTTGTGAGTAGTAATCGATACTTATTGTACCCGTAAGAAAACTACATAATTTTTTCCGTCATGTAGAAGCATTATATGAAATTTAGGATATGCAGATATAGTGGCATGACTATATTCTACATCTCGTGCTGTATAATCAAGATTCAAATATTCGTCATTATTAGATCTGTCCTCAAACTCCCATTCTGATCCAAGGCATTCTTCTATTTCGCCTTGCAAGGCGTCGCAAGCTTCTAAGGCTAATTCATAATCTTTTATTAGTTTATATTCAGCTATAAAAATTCTTTTTCCTTTGTTCATAGACAAATAATTTTTTCGAGCTCCTTTCAGTTTCAAAGTACTTTCATTTATCTTTTTTTCAGCATTTGTTTCCTTCCCTTCTATAGATTTGAATTGGCTTTTTCCTGCTTCTGCTAAACTCATTATTCGTTTACAAGCTATATCATCACTCATGGCATCTTCATTGCTATTTCTATCATCGACCATTTCATTTTCAGTTTCTTTTTCCTTTTTTGTTCGTGTAGGTCTTGGTGTAGATTCTTCTTGTATATCATTGTCTTCTTCTTCTTCTCTTTCTGCTTTAGAACGTTGAGATTTATGTTGCGGTCTTTCATTGCTTTCTGTTTCGCCAGTTTCAATAGCTAAAAAGTTTTTTTCTTGTTTTGGCAATGGTTTCGTTTCTTGGTTTTGGTTTTCTTTTTTTACTAAAAAAACCTCATTGCCTTCTTCATTTTTGGCATAGCTTACAATGGGTTCAAAATCCTCATTAAAATTTTTAGCAAGGGCATATAAACCTTTTGCAAAGGTGTTGGCGCTTTCTAAATTGTCAAAGGAGTAAGCATAGGTAGAAAAAGATGAAGAGCTCATATCTTTATTTAACAAAGTAAAGCAGTTAAATTTTTCTAAGCAAGTACATGTAACCGTATAGCCAAGTTTCGATTTTTCAACAGTTATATCATGTACTTCCGAAACAGGGTAACGGAGTGTTTTGTCATGCACAGCTTGTTCTATAGTTCCAGATTTGTTGGATATATTTAGTAAAGCTTTATTGTCTGTTGAAAATTGTTGAATACAAAAATTCAATTCTTTTGTAATGCTTTGTGCATCAATCTGAGCTTGCATTTGAAAGCAAAATAGCATGAATACTAAAGTAATAAGTGTTTTATACATGCGCAATTATTTTTTTTTGAATATCATTTGGACTTCAATGATATTTAAAAGTAAAAATTTTATAAAATAAACTTAGTGTGTTAATTGCTGAGGTGGTGTGTTTCCAAATTCTTTCATCATTTTTAAATGAGAGATAATTGCACCTCGAGTTGTTTTAAATTCGTTGTATTTGATATTGTATTCAGAGCATATACGTTTAACAATTTTGCTTATAGCCGGATAGTGTACATGGCTAATTTTAGGAAATAAATGGTGTTCTATTTGATAGTTTAAGCCCCCTACAAACCATCTTACTAAGTGATTTTTTGGTGCAAAATTAGCAGTTGTTACAACTTGATGTATAGCCCAATCATTTTCTATATTTTTATCATCATAGGCCTCTTCAAAATGAGCACCCTCTACCACGTGTGCCAACTGAAATACCAAAGCAAGCGTTAAGCCCATGGCTATATGCATAATAGAAAACCCGATAGCCCACAATTTGAGACCAACCATATATATTGGCAATAATACAAATACTAATACATAGTATATTTTGCTAAACCAAAATACAAATTTTTCTTTAGCATCTACTTCCCACATCTTAGTTCTGTAAATACTACGATTTAAATATTTTTGAAAATCCATCAAAAAAATCCAAGCAAATGAAGAAATAGCATAAACACCAAAAACATAAAAATGTTGATAACGATGTGCTGGCACCCATTTTTGAGTATGACATTGTCGCATCAATGGGCTCTTAGCTATATCATCATCTATGCCATCTACATTAGTATAAGTATGGTGAATAATATTGTGTTTTTGTTTCCAAATAAATGAATTGCCTCCCATAGCATTTAAGGAATAGCCCAATAAATCATTTACCCATTGTTTTTGGGAGTAGCTGCCATGGCAGGCATCATGCATTACATTGAACCCTATAGAAGCCAAGGTAAGACCAAGTTCTGCACACAAAAGAATAGATAACCACCAAGGCATACTGTCGTGAAAATAAAGTAAGCTAAAAAAAGTAAGGATAGCAAGCGGTATCAAAATCAAACTCTTAGAAAACAATTTCCAGTTGCCTGTTTTTTGCAAATTTTTTTCTTTAAAATAGGCATCCACCTCTTTTTTTAATTGACTATAAAATGGGGTAGTGTTTTTTTGAAAAGTAACTTTTGACATAATTTTTTTATGTAGATAATACAAAGATAACGTTCAAACTCAAGAATATGTATTAAATACCTTTTTTCCACGCAATTGTGTATAATAATTCCTGTCAAACACTGATTTAGAGCCTTAGATTTGTTCGTTATCAAAAACTAAATACATATATGGCTGAAATTATATATAATGAGGATTCTATTAAGTCGCTTGATTGGAAAGATCATATACGACTAAGACCAGGTATGTATATTGGCAAATTGGGCGATGGCAGTAGTGTTGACGATGGAATTTATGTATTGTTAAAAGAAGTAATTGACAATTGTATCGATGAGTATACCATGGGATATGGCAAGCAAGTTCAAATTCGTGTTCAACAGGGCGAAGTATCCGTTAGAGATTATGGAAGAGGGATACCGCTGGGCAAAGTTGTAGATGTAGTTTCTAAAATTAATACAGGTGCTAAATACGATAGCAAAGTGTTTCAAAAATCTGTCGGTTTAAATGGGGTAGGTACCAAAGCGGTCAATGCATTGAGTGCTCATTTCAAAGTGAAGAGTGTACGAGATGGAAAAATGAAAATGGCAGAATTTGAAAGAGGCGTATTGGTAAAAGAACATAAAGAGACCAAAACCGATGAAGAAAATGGTACTGAAATATTTTTTACACCTGACAATACCATTTTTAAGCACTACAAATTTATTGAAGATTATATAGAGAATCAGTTGTGGAATTATTGCTATCTAAATGCGGGACTTACTTTACAATTCAACAATAAAAAATTTATTTCTAAAAATGGTTTACTTGACCTTTTAGAAAGAAAAACAAATCCTGATGAACTACGTTATCCTATCATACATATAAAGGGAGAAGATATAGAAATAGCTCTAACACATAGCAATGACTATGGAGAGGAGCTATACTCTTTTGTCAATGGACAGCACACCACTCAGGGCGGTACACATCAACAAGCATTTAGAGAAGCGTATGTAAAAACTATTCGAGATTTTTTTAAGAAAGACTATGATGCAGGCGATATAAGACAAAGTATAGTAGCTGCTATAAGTGTGCGAGTAGTAGAGCCCGTATTTGAAAGCCAAACTAAGACTAAATTGGGTAGTGTCAATATGGATGTCAATGGTCCAAGTGTAAAAAGTTTTATGCTGGACTTTTTGTCAAAAGAATTAGATAACTTTTTACATAGAAACCCTGCAACTGCTGAGGCTATCAAAAAACGAATAGAGCAAAGCGAACATGAACGCAAAGAACTGAGTGGTATAAAAAAGATAGCTAACGAAAGAGCCAAAAAAGCAAACCTTCATAATAGAAAACTAAGAGATTGTAAATTTCATTTTGATGATGTGTATGAAGGAAAAAATAAAAATGAATTGGAGTCTAAAAAATTAGAAAGCACCATTTTTATTACCGAAGGAGATAGTGCATCGGGTTCTATTACAAAATCTCGCAATGTAGATACACAAGCAGTTTTTTCGTTAAAGGGAAAGCCATTGAATTGTTTTGGTATGAGTAAAAAAATTGTATACGAAAACGAAGAAATGAATTTATTGCAGCATGCCCTCAATATAGAACAAGGCATTGAAAATCTACGATTTAATAATATCGTAATTGCTACCGATGCCGATGTAGATGGTATGCATATAAGACTTTTGGTTATGACTTTTTTCTTGCAATTTTTTCCAGACTTAGTCCGAAATGGACATGTTTATATATTAGAGACCCCTCTCTTTAGAGTTCGAGATAAGCAACAAACTATTTACTGTTATTCCGAAAGAGAAAAACAAGAAGCTATACAGACCTTAAAGGGCAAACCTGAGATAACACGTTTTAAAGGTTTGGGAGAGATTTCGCCATCTGAGTTTGCTAACTTTATTGGAGATGATATGCGAAAAGAGCCTGTTTTATTGGCTGGCGAAGCTCATATTCAAAAATTATTAGAGTACTATATGGGTAAGAATACACCAAAGCGACAAGAATTTATAATTGAAAATTTAAGAATAGAATTGTTAGACGAAGCAGAGGCTGTTTTGTCTTAAAATTAATAGCAATATGATACACATAATAGTTGGAGATATGGCTGCTGAAAATTTGAGGCAAGCCTTTGAAATAGATGAAAACCTAAAAGGAGAAATATTAGTACTAAAAGATACCTTGGGAATTGGCCCCCTTAAACCCGATGAAAATCAGTTCTATGACGCTATGCGAAGCCAGTATTGGCAAACTCTTTTGCAAGACGAAACCGTGCAACTCGATGAGGAAAGCCGACTAAAGAATACTATAGACTTAGCACTTCAAGAAGAAGAGCCCATGTGCCTTTGGATGGCACCTTGCATTAGCGATGTTATGGCTTACTATTGGCTATTGCCCTATTTTAAACCCTATCCGGGCGTACTTCATACCATTGCTATCAATGGTTTACCTTTTTTCAATGAAAAAGGACAGCTTTTTTATCCAACAAATTTTTCGCAGGTACTACCTACAGAGTTTATAAAAACTAAACGTTTACTAAAAGAAATTTCGATAGCTGAGTTCGAAACCGAAACAGACGAGTGGTATAAACTACAACAAGAAAATACAGGCCTAAGAGTACATGAAGGAAGCAAATCTGTACTAAGCAAACCATTATCCCATTTTGATTATTTAATTAAAAATTCGTTGAATAATGAATTTCAAAAGGCTTCTAAAGTCATTAATGAGACTTTAAAAAAATCTACGCAAACAATTGCAGATACTTTTTTTATCTGGCGTCTCAGAACTTTGATTCAAGAACAAGAAATAACGTGTAAAGGAGACTATACTAAAACTACAAAAGACTTTGAGGTTAGAAAAATAAATACAACGGAGACAATCGAAACGCAAGAAGAAAGCAAAGCTCTATAAATACCCTCTATAGGGTATTGTATTGATTTTCAAATTGTTAGAATTTTGCTGTATTAAATCATCTAAAAAATTAATACATCATGAAAAAACAATTTTTAGCCTTAGCACTAATCGGAAATTTATTTTTTGTTGCTTGCGATAAAGTAACTCCAACCACACCCACCACACCCACAACTCCTTCTACCACGGCTCCGCAGCCAACATTCTCTGGTGGAGATGGCGCGTTGATAGCTGTAAAAAGTATTACCAAAACAACAGTGGCGGGATTTCCTATAGAAACAGAAATAGGCACTGGCGTAGCGGTATTTGGCAACTTGTCTGCTCAAACTTATACAGATGCAGGTACCATCACGCTTAATAGCAAATCACTTAGTAAACAAACAAATAATTCTTATACATTTATTCCAAGTACAACAGACCCTACAGGAATTGATTTTTCAAGTGGTATCAATTGGAATGTTGGCGGTTCGTCATCTGTTACCGCTTTTAATTACAATGCCAACTCAATAGGCTTTCCTACAGGAGATGAAATAGTAGGCTCTAATACTATTAGTTCAAATAGTTCATTTACGGTTAGTACAGCTACTACCATTTCCAATTCCGATTCAGTTTATTTTCAGATGGCTGGCACAGGAGGTGTTGTGCTAAAAAGAATGGCAGGCAACACGAGCTCAGTTACATTTTCGGCTTCGGAGTTACAATCTGTAGGCAAAGGCTCTGCTTCTATAGTAGTAGCACCATTTAGATATACTCAGCAGACAATAAATGGTAAGGCAATATGGGTAATCAATGAAACAGCCTTTTCAAAAATCGTAACAATAGAATAATTAATTAATAGAAAACCAAATCAACCATTACCCTTCAATTTTTTGAGGGGTAATTTTTTTTACTTCAAAAACTATAGGAAAAAGATACTTAATATTGTTATTATTTTTTTTGCACAAAAATTTACTTCTTCGTTTTTCTAAAATCGTAAATGTTTCGTTTTTTTCATTCGCAAAAGTGTCGCCTATGCTTAAGGTTTTCAATAATACAAAGCCTTCAGTGTTCGTATTATATTGATATAATACTTCAAAGAGGTCAGGGTTGAAACAGCTTGAAGATTTTTGTTTTTGGATAGAGCTGGCTAAAGCCGAAGCAATATCTGAAGGGAAAATTTGATTATTGATAAAGCGTATTAATAACGTATTAAATACTGTTTTCCATTCTGTGCCATGCGGTTTGACCTTTTGTCCATGATTTAAAAAATTAATTAAGTGTGCTAACTCATGGAGTAGTGTAATCAAAAAATGATAGGGGTTCAAATTGCCATTTATAGTAATGGTATGTTGTTTGCCATACATAGCAGGTCTATAATTTCCGTATATTGTTTTTCGTTCACGAGTAATTTTTAAATGCACATTATAACTTTCAATAAAATATACTACATCATTGAAACTATGTGTTGGAATAAATTTTTTTAAAGCCTCAAGTGGATGATTTTGGAAAGCCATGCCTTTTACTCTTCAAGTATAGCCCTACGTATGGGTATTAGTTTTTTCATTAATTGTTCAAAATCGCTTAGTTTAAGCATATTGGCACCATCGCTAAGCGCCTTGCTTGGGTCGGGATGTGTTTCTATAAACAAACCATCGGCACCACTTACTATAGCGCACTTTGCAATGGTTTCTATTAATTCGGGTTTTCCACCGGTAACACCACTGGACTGGTTGGGCTGCTGAAGAGCATGCGTGCAGTCCATAACTACAGGTTTGTTAAACGATTTCATTTCGGTAATACCTCTATAGTCAACCACCAAATCTGAATATCCAAAAAAAGTACCTCTTTCTGTAGCCATCACTTTTTCATTGCCTTGAGTGGTAACTTTTTCCATAGCAAATTGCATAGAAGAGGCAGCCAAAAATTGTCCTTTTTTTATATTTACCACTTTGCCCGTATTGGCAGCCGCTATTAGAAGAGAAGATTGACGGCATAAAAAGGCTGGAATTTGCAAAATATCGGCAAAGCCTGCAGCAAATTGAGCGTCTTCTTCTGTGTGTATATCGGTTATGATAGGTACTTGAAAATGATTTTTGACTTCTAATAATAAATCTTTTGCTTTTTCTCTGCCTATGCCAGTAAAGGAATGTATGCTACTTCTATTTGCTTTCTCAAAGGAGGCTTTAAAGGCCAATGGAATTTCATATTTTTCAGAAATATTTTTCAGCGTTTCGGCAGTTTCAAAAAGCACTTCTTTGTTTTCGACAACACAGGGTCCAGCTAAAATAAAAAAATGATTACTTGTATAATTGTTTTGAAATAATTGTTTTAAAAAATTCATCGTTCAAAAGTAATGTGTTTTGTATTTTCACACAAGAATAAAAAAAATCGTATGATTAAAATAGGTATAACAGGCGGAATAGGTTCAGGAAAAAGTACAGTTTGCCAAGTGTTTGCTGCGCTTCAAATTCCTATTTTTTATGCCGATGAAGTGGCTAAGAATATATATCAAACATCAAATAAAGTAAAGGAAGCACTTATAGAGCACTTTGGAGAACAGATGTATGACAAAAATGGTGTTTTTCAGCGAGACTTATTGAGATCCATAGTATTTAACAATAATGAAGAACTACAATGGATAAATCAGTTGATACATCCGATAGTAAAAGAAGAAGGTAATTTGTGGTTTAAAAATCAACAGTCGCCCTATGCTATAAAAGAAGCAGCTTTACTGATAGAGTCGGGTTCGTATCAAGATATGGATTTTGTAATTTTAGTTTTATCTCCTATAGAATTGCGTATGAAACGCATATTGCATCGTGACCCTTTTTTAAAAACATCTGATATAGAACAAAGAATGGCGATGCAATTTTCGGATGAGCGAAAAGAAACTTATGCCGATTTTTTGATACATAATGATGAAAAAAAAGCTTTAATACCTCAAGTGATTTTTCTTCATCAACAAATTATGGAACGTTGCACTAATTTGTGACGTTAGGCTTCCAACGTCTTTTATTAAAATCTACAACTGTATCGTTTTGGATTTTTACGCCTTCAGCTTCTAATAGCTCTTGCATGAGGGTAGGTGTTCCAAAATGGACTTTGCCAGTGAGTACACCATTTCTATTTACTACTCTATGTGCAGGCACTTTGGGCTTAGCCAAGAAACTTTTATTCATAGCCCAACCAACCATTCTTGAGGTTGTTCTATTTCCTACAGCATCAGCAATATCACCAAAGGTGGCTACTTTGCCTCTGGGAATTTTTCTTACGATTACATATATTTTTTCTATCCAATGAAATTCAGTCATCTTTTTTTTGCTTTCTTTTTTCTAAAAGTAATTTCTTTTTTTCGAGATTTATTACATTTTTATAATCATAAGGGCAGTGCAAGCACCCATTTCCACAGCAATAGCCTCGTTGCAATAAATATGTAGCTGAAAACACAATTTTGCCTTCTTCATTGATAGCAAATTGTTCTTCATCGTCAAATAGTGGTTTCTTCATCTTTTTTCTTTTTCGGAGGTATGACTATTTTTTCTTCAGGAAGTTGAAAACTGACATACTGAATAGTCCTATGATCCAAAAGATGCATTTTTTCATAAAATGTTTGAATATTTAACGGAAATTGTGGTTCGCCTTTTACATATACATCCTGAATATTTTCATTAATTTTGAGCTTATGATGTGCTATTATTTCGTGTGTGTATTCAAATAGTTCTTTTGAATCTGTTTTGAGATGTATAATACCATTGGGTTTTAGTAATTGCTGATAAAGAGCTAAAAATTTATGATGTGTTAATCTGTTTTTTGCTTTAGATTCTCTTAAAAAAGGATCTGGAAAAGTAATCCAGATTTCGGCTATGCTATGTGGCAAAAAATAATTTAAAATAGATTCAATCCGAATGCGTAAGAAAGCTACATTTTTTACTTCATGGTCTAAAGCCATCTTTGCGCCTACATACATTCTATTGCCTTTTATATCAATACCTATAAAATTTTTATCTGGATATGCTTTAGCCATGTTAACGGTGTATTCGCCTTTGCCACATGCCAGTTCTAAAATAATGTCTTGATTATTGTTGAAATATTCAGTCCATTTAGTAGCCTGGTTTTCGGGTTCTTCAAATACATTATCCATTTTTTTTATGGCATCAAATCGAAACAGTTTCTTTGCTTTCATACTGCAAAAATAAGTTATAAGCTTTTCAGCTCACAGTTTTTATATATAGCTTTTTAATTTAATCTTGTATCATAGTTTGATACATCACTTTTTTTACTTCCTCCAACGAAACATCATGTTGTATTGCATTGGGTTGTACTAAAGTAAGTTTTTGAGTTTCCTCAGAAAGCACTACAACCAACACATTAGAATGTTCAGTAGCACCAATAGCGGATCGGTGTCTTAGTCCAAATTGGTTAGGCAAATCTTGTCTATCGCTTAGTGGTAATACAATGCCAGCAGCTACTAATTGATCTTTTACAATCAGCACAGCACCATCGTGTAGGGGGCTTGTTTTGCAAAAAATAGATTCCAGTAGTTTGGCACTTACATTGCCGTTGATAAGTTTGCCTGTATTGGTGTCAAACTCTACTATATTGCTTTTTGCAATCACAATAATGGCACCCAAATGATTATTGATTAAGTAGGAGAAGGCTTCGCTTATTTCATTGATTAATTCTTCTTCTACATAATATTTATTGAGGGTATTGGCTCTAAATAGTTTACTAAATATACCATCTTTACCCACAGGGCTTTGCTTGCCAAGTAATACTAAAAATTTTCTGAGCTCTGGTTGGAATACTACTATCATGCCAATGAGTCCGATGCTAACTAATCTATCTAAAAATTCAGACATGATAGGCATGTTGAGTTTATTAACGACTATCCATGCTATATATATAAATAAAGAGCCAATAAAAATATTAAATGCAACACTTCTACGTAAGGCTCTGAATAATTGAAATATCAAAATAAATACAAGTCCAATGTCAATACATTGAATTAATGTGATATGTTTGAAATATTCAAAAAAATCATTTCTCATCCCACAAATATAGTATTTTTACTGTCTATACATATGAAGGATGAAGTAATACGAATTGAGGCACTTTTTAAGCATTACCTATTGGGAAAGCAAAAGATACCTGTGCTAAAAGGTCTCGATTTGCAGATATTTAGAAATGATTATGTGGCACTAATGGGGCCTTCAGGTTCTGGAAAATCTACTTTGATGAATATTATAGGTTGTTTGGATACACCTTCGAGTGGTCAGTACTTTTTGAATAAAAAAGAGGTGAGCCTATTGAAAGATGAGGCATTGGCAGCAGTTAGAAATAAAGAAATTGGCTTTGTTTTTCAGCAATTTAATCTTTTGCCTCGCATGTCGGCACTCGACAATGTGGCCTTGCCTTTGATGTATGCTGGGCTTCCTTTAAAAAATAGATTGGAGCGAGCTAAAGAAGTGCTTGTACAAGTGGGCTTGGAAGAGCGTTGGCATCATAAACCTAATGAATTGTCGGGTGGTCAGTGTCAGCGTGTAGCGGTAGCACGAGCCTTGGTAAATAATCCTTCTATTATTTTGGCCGATGAGCCTACGGGCAATTTAGATTCTAAAACATCTCATGAGATTATGCAATTATTTGACAATATACAATCTAAAGGCAATACTATAGTATTAGTAACACATGAAGAAGATATAGCCTTGCATGCCAAACGAATAATTAGACTTAAGGATGGTATATTGGAGAGTGATACTCAAAATGTATCGGCGCTATGAATGTACAAATAGCAGAAGATTGGAAACAGATTTTGCAAACTGAATTTCAACAAAACTATTTTAAAAATTTAGTTTCATTTCTAAAAAAAGAAAAGCAAGCCGGCAAAACTATCTATCCCAAAGGGAGCGATATTTTTAAAGCTTTTGAATTGACCCCATTTAATAATCTTAAAGTGGTTTTGCTTGGGCAAGACCCCTATCATGGTTTTCAACAAGCACATGGGTTAAGTTTTAGTGTTCAAAAGGGAGTACCTATACCACCTTCTTTAAAAAATATATATAAAGAGTTGGCCGATGACTTACAAATTTCAATACCCTCGCATGGAGATTTGAGTATATGGGCAAGGCAAGGCGTATTATTATTAAATGCATCACTAACTGTTTTGGAATCGCAGCCTATGAGTCATAGTCAGATAGGGTGGGAACTGTTTACAAATGCAGTTATCAAAAAAATTTCGGATGAGAAAAAGGGAATTGTTTTTTTATTGTGGGGGCGTTTTGCACAGCAAAAAATTACATTAATAAACACATCTCATCATCATATTTTAACTTCTGCTCATCCATCACCATTGTCGGCTCACAATGGTTTTTGGGGTAGTAAGCCATTTTCAAAAATCAATCAATATTTATTGCAACAAAATAAAGAGCCTATAAATTGGCTTATACCCGATTAGATAAGTTCATTCTGCCACTACTTTATATTTTGTTCATTTCGTTTATCTTTGACGATACAAATATTTTATTTTGATTAAAGACATTTTAGCTCGAGTATATTTTTTTTATGGTATGATATTATTTGCTATTACCATGATACCTGTAGCTATTATAATATTCTTGGGTCGTACATTTCTTTCAGAAAAAAAGGCATCTATTGTTATTCAATCATGTTTTCAGGTGTGGATGGGAATTTATATGCCATTAATATTTTGCCCTGTAAAACATATAGGAAGAGAGCATTTTAAAAAAGGACAAAACTATGTAGTTACTCTCAATCACAATGCATTGGCCGATGTGCCAGTTTCATCGCCAGGCATACCAGGGCCCAATAGAACATTGGCCAAAATAGAGATGAGTAAAATTCCAATTTTTGGATATATATATACTTCGGGTTCTATTTTGGTAGATCGAATGGATGCTCATAGCCGTGCAGAAAGTTATGCAAAAATGGTAGCGGTTATGCAAAAAGGTCTGCATTTATGCTTGTTTCCAGAAGGCACACGAAATAAAACTTCTATGCCTTTGGCCCGTTTTTATGATGGTGCTTTTAGGGTTGCTATAATGGCTCAAAAACCAATTATTCCAGGATTAATTTTTGGAACTAAAAATATTTTGCACCCAACAAAAAAATATTGGGCTAAGCCTCATCGTATAGAATTTCATTTTTTGCCTTCAATAGAAGTTGAAGGTTTGACATTGGATGATGTAGGAAATATTAAACAAAAAGTATTTAATGTGATGACTGAATATTACACTGCTCATCAACACTTAATTTAGTGGTAGCTACATTGAATTCCAAAAGCTATGGATCTTCCTGGCATCACTCTTCCTATCATACTTTCGTATGTTCTATTGAATAGATTTTGAAGGGACATCGAAAAGCGAAATTTATATTGCTTCATCTGATATAGATATGAAACATAAATGTGGTGTTGACTATAGGGTAATAGGTATTGACTTTCGTCTGTTGTAATAAAGCGGTAGCCAGTATATGTATATATGTAATCTGCTTTAAAAAAATCTGTTTGATAAGCTATACTTGTCTTTAATTGATATCGAGGTACATATGGAATTTGTTTACCAATACTCTGATCATTTTGAATGTTACTTTTTATACTGGTTGCCAAATTATAGCTATAAAATACTTGTGCATGTATTGTTTTTTCTGACAATATTTTTTCTGATTTTGCAATTATTATTTCTTGAATTATTTCAGAGGGTTTCTTTTTAATAAAAAATTTATAGTTTAGTTGCGCTTCATAACCTCTGCTCCAAACCTCTTGAATATTATGAGGAGTAAAAATTGCTCCTCCATACCATAGTATCCAGTCTTGTACATGTCTTGTATAAAGTGTATGATCCATAGTTAATAAATGTTTTTTGTAAAACAAATTTGAGCTTATACCACCTTCTGCATTTTTTGAAATTTCGGGTTTAAGTTGTTCGTTGCCTCCAGGTATATAAAATAATTCATTGAGTGTAGGTATTCGATAATTTTTTGATACACTGGCTTGCAAAAAATGTTTTTTCCATACTTTGTATTTCATAGACAGGCTTGCGATTAATGGCAAAGAAAAACGATTTGTAAACTCTTTTTGAAACATAGTAGCAATATACCATTTGTTATAACGAGGGCTTACTTTGTATTGAAAACTAATTAATTGTCTGGCAATATTTTGAAAAGGTTCTGTATTCATATGCTGAATAGAAGATGTGGCACTCAAAGTAGCAGTGTGTTCATGTCCTAATGTATATGTGAGATTTTCAGACAATGAATAGGTATTAACAGAGGAATTTGAATGTATTTGTAATATAGAATCGGTGAATGTATAATCATCGTAAATAAATCCAAGTTGTGTATGACTTTTATATTTTCCTATTCTCAAATTGTTTTCTACTACAGTTCGTAATGTTTTAATACATTCTTCTTTTTCACTTTTTCCTTCAAAAGTAGCTTTGGGTATTTCTCTATTGGTGTGGCTATACCATACATGAACCGCTATTTGGTCATTGTTATTTATTTTTCTATGTATACTACTGATATTTTGAAAACTTTTATACAAGCCATGCGTTATAGTATCTCTCTTGTTCAAAAAAGTATTATCAAATGCGTATTTATTGTGTGCGTATTTTAGGCTTACTTGAGTTGTAAATATTGTTTTTCGATTGCTTTTTTCAAAATTTAAAAAGCTACTGTGGTTCAGCAAACTTTCCCAATGGTAAGCGGCCGAAACAGACCAATCTTTATTATAAAGTTGTGGTTTTTGATCTAAAGAAATATAACCGCCAATAGTATTCGCTGCAAGTGTATTATTATAAATACTAACACTTGAAAAAAATGAAGTAGGAAAAAGGCTAAAATCACTCATGCCATGCAAGGCATTGTTTATAGAAATACCATGCCATACGACTTGAGTTTGGGCAGCACTACTACCTCTCAAACTTATGGTACTTAAATTGCTGTTTCCATAGTTTCTTACAAAAGCATTTGAATAGATAGCCAATACTTTTTCAAGATTGTCAAATTGAAATTGACTCAGTACATCTTTCTCAATTGTATTTTTTTTATCTAATCTTTCTTCTTGTGTGTTTTCAATAATTTTGACAGTTTTTAAAGTGTCTTCCATTTTGAATTGAGCAAACGCTAAAGTTGGGATACATAAAATGGAAAATAAAATAAACCGCATTGATTATTATTTTGAAAAGTAAAACTGATTGCTGCCTATGCCTGTACTAAAGCTTTGAATAAACTCGCCACTTTTTGTGTATTCAAATACAGTGCTGGATTGAGTAAAACCTTTTGGGTCACTTACGTAAATATGTTGATTGTGTGGATTGATACCGATGCCCCAAAAGTAAGAATTGTTTGGAGCTTGTATAATTGGCGTGTTTGCTAATTGTTGATCTGTAATAGACATACAATAAACACCATTGAACGGTTGTGTTCCTTGATAATTAACAAGGATAAAATAGAGGCTATCTTTTGTTTCATTCATAGTAAGCCTCATAGGTTCTGCATTGGCATCAAATGTATATTGACGTATCACTTGTTTATTAGCTAAATCAATGTGTAAGAGAAATGATTTTTTGTTTTGGTATTTATTACCACACAATATCCAAGCATTATTGTTAATGTCAAGTAGCATTTCTCTTGGTGCTGCTACTTGTATTGTAATGCTATCATCTATTTTTTGTGTTGTATTATCAATTTGGTAAATAGCATGGCAAGCAGTGTCCCATAAACACACATAGGTTTTAGCAAGGTATGAAACCATTGCCTCAGCATTTTTATAGGGCATCTGAATGCTTGATACGATGTTATTAGTTTCAGTATTTAATACAAAAATTTCATTTTGATAAAGTGTTCCTACTAGAGCATATTGAGAAGAAATAGGTGCTATATATCGTGGAAGTAAAACAGAGTTAATACTCGTTTTTAGCTCAAAAGTATTAGGGTTTAGAGCTAAAATTCGATTAGAATTATTAATACATACATAAAGTGTATTTTGAATCCTAATCATGCTTTGAGCTATATCGCCCATGCTGGTTGCATTAGCATTGGCATAAGCAGTATTTGTAATTACTTTTTGTTGTGTAGAAGACAAAATACTAATTTCACTGTTATTGTTTCCAAACGCACCTTCATTTAGAATCAGTATTTGTTTTTCCTCAGTAGTATTATTTGTAATATTAGGATTGGGTTTGTCTTTGACACAAGAAAATAAAAATGTTATGATTATAAAAACATATTTTTTCATTTTTTCAAAAATGCTTTATTGAAATATTTGTTGTTTTCAGTACGAATTGTAATGCAATAAATGCCAGTTGGAAGTTTACTTATGTCTATTGCACTTAAATCCTGATTGCAAAATAATACGCATTGACCATCTGTAGAAAATACTTGTAAAGTATTGATTTTTTCATTCAATGAAATGTATAGGTTGTCAAGACAAGGATTTGGATAAATAGCAAAGGTCTCTTCGTTACTGATTGTATTTATCTGGTTAGGATATTTAGGATGTATGATACCTATAGCATCAAAATCAAACCCGCCTGTTTGGAATGGAGTAGGATAGGGGTCGTTGATTTTATGATTTAAATTATCTGTCGAAAAAAAAGGAGGATTTATTGTACCTACTACATCAATTATTTTTACAAAATGAATATTTTGTAAGTCTAACCCAACTTCATTACTTAGATCCTGAAGATCAAAAGGTGTACCATATTGACTTATATATTTTCCGGCCAAATTGTGTATTTTACTTGCATTTAGATACTCTCCAGTTCCGGCTATTTGTACAGATGTGTCAAGCTGAGAAAAAGATGGGAATCTAAAATATTGAATTCCATCATTGCTAACTTCTACATAAGCAAGTTCTAAATATGCTAATGAAGATTCTAAAGGGTTGGCAAAGCCATTTTCAAAAATGGCAAAGTCTGCACCAGGTTTATCAACTATTGGGTTAGAAAAATAGAGTATTGCTTCACCAGCATCTCCTAAGCTTATTACATCTCCATCTGCTTTTCCTAAACCACTATTTGTATTTCCAAACATTGCATAACCGAGTGTTGTATCTGCTATATCCATCCATCCTCTTTTAATAGTGATAGAATCACCCCAAGTCATAAAAATAGATGAGTCTTTGTAAACTGCAGTAGTGCCTGCATGTCCTACTTGGGGGGCAAATTGTCCTTTTGCATGTATGCAGATACTAAAACATATTAAACAGAGAAGGTTCTTCAACATATTAATTTATAATCAATTTACGATGTGATTTTTTACCTTGATGTTCAAAAGACATCAGATACATGCCAGATGCCAAGTCTTGTACAGAAATCTGTACATATTGGTAAGGTTCTATTTTTATTTCTTTTATGATATGACCATACATATCTTGTAAGTGTGTTTTAATTGAAGTTTTATTGTCATTTGATATAAAAACAACATCTTGAGCTGGGTTTGGATAAATTTTTGTTTGAGTGTTTAAGTCCCAATCAGTACTTGAAACAGGCATAAGATTAAGATTGTCCATGCAGAAATAGCTTGGAGTATTGATAAATCCAAATGCGGTATCGGAAGATTCGAGTGTGTATGTCAAACTATCGCATGCTCCTAGAAGCGAAGTTGATGCCCATTTCCAATTTTTTTGAATATAGTCATTAGTATTGTTACTGTCTCTAAAATCAGCGAGATAAATATCGATAGTATCCAACTTTGGTATGCCTTGATGCCAGCCTGTTAATCTAATTTTAAAAAAATCAGGATCGTTGCCGCTATTGCCACCAAATTTTTTTGCAAATAAATCGCCATGTTGCATAGAACGGTAGGCTATTGTTGTATTCGTAACAAACATTCCAACAGGAATATAAGTGCCATTGAAAATTATTTTGTTATAGGCACCAACAAAACTAAGGTATGCTACGCCATATTGATTTGATCCTCCTTGGCCTTTGCCTGCAATACAACCCAATTCATTTGTGGTATAGGATATGGATGTAGTATCATTTAAGGCAGAATATCCCCAGCCACTCCAACTGCCTCCAAAGGCGGTATCATAGCTGTTTATAAAAGTAGCTTGTTGATCGTAGAATGTTGAAACTGTTGGCACAGCAGCCACACCTTTCCAATATTGATTGGGAGGTGTAAGTGTTAATGTTTCAAAACCAATTTGAGCAAAAGACAAAAAAGACATTGAAAGTAATGCTAAAGCAGCAGTAATTTTTTTAACCATAGAAAATTTTATAAAATGTTTTGGGAAAAAAAATAAATAAGAAAAGTATATTCTTATTTAGCATAGACTTTATTCCCGAAGTCAATGACTAAATGTTGTACGTGGCAGGTCTTCTGACTCGTTCTATGTTTCTGCTTCCTTCCCAAAATATAAAATTTTAGTGGTTATATATATGCAGAAATTTTGAGAACTTACAGCACCGGGTAGTGTAACAGGATTGCACTGTTTTCCCTTTTATTTAAGATAGTTTTAAACCTTAAATACCAAGTACAGCACAAATATAATTACAATACACAAAATTTTATATCCTTTCTATACACATCTTATTCCATGTAAGTATTCCTTACTTCAAAGCTTAATTGTATTACTTGGTTTTAGATTTTGTATATTTAAAAAAAGAGGCTGTCCAAACGGACAGCCTCTTTTTATTTAAGAAAAGGATTAAGTATTAGTTACTTGTTTTAACCAACTGGAATACTTTTGTTTCTTCACTGCTATTTACGGATATGTTATATATGCCGCTTGCAAGATTAGAAGTAGGTATTTGAATAGAAGTAGCTTCATTTTCTAATTCTATTGCGTTAGTATAAACAACTTTACCAGTCATATCATACACTTTGATTGTAAATAGTTCACTACCGTTAGTTCTTAGGGTTACAAATGCATCCGAAGAAGTTGGGTTAGGGTATACAGAAATCGTGTTTGAATTACATGATAAGAAAGTTGTTTGACTCTTAGTATAAGTAAATTTGCCATCTAAATCTACTATTTTCAAACGATACTCATTTTCTCCTTCTGATGGATTAATATCAAGGTATGAATGTGATTTTTCTTCATTAGAATTACCATTTACATTCCATCTTGCAATGCTTTGATAATCTTGATTTTTATCTTTTCTTTCTATATCATAGTATGCTACGTTTAATTCTTGCGTAGTAACCCAATTTACAGACACTTTACAATCATGTTCAAATACATTGAATGATTCTAATATAATTGGAGTCGGGAATTGGTTGCTAATTAAGATGTATATAGTAGCATAGCTTGTATCAGGATTTGCATTATCATCATACGTCGTA
>JAWKLF010000010.1:0-66632 GCA_041392835.1 Chitinophagaceae bacterium | reverse complement strand
GGTTCGTTGAAATATTCGGCTAATTTTTTGATACTAATTCCTTTTTCTGTAGATTTTTTAGTAGCAAAGTTTTGAGAAATAAAATTGTATAGTTCTGTCTTAGTTTTTGTTTCTATACCAATGTCGTTATGCTCTGAAAGTATCTTAAATAGGAAAGCAATTTGAGGAACTGTAAGCCCTGTTTTAAGTGGATTGGTTTTTGGTTCTGTTATCTTAGAAAAATCAATACTTAAATTAGCATTGACAAAAGATTTTAGACCTATTAAAGCATCTTGTAATAATCTTGGAATGGATTGGAAGTAAGATATATTTTCTATATCAATATCATATTTTAAGAAGTCCAACTTTTGAAGCTCCTTATTGATAACTACTAATTTTTTACTGGCTATGGTTGGTACTTCTACTACTTCTGTAATTTCTTGGAAAGTATCGTTAAATATAGGTTCTAATAATTCAGCATCTAATAAATTGGTATAGGTAGTATTTTCAAATTTGATTTTATAGTGTTGTAAGAAGTATAAGTTTTCTAATGCTTGTAAGTCTTCTAATAATATTTTCTTTCTTTTGGCTACCTCCTTACTGGTGGTGTCGGTTTGATAGTAAATAGCATAGGTTTCTAAGGTGTATAAAATCCATTCTAAGGTAGTTTCTTTCTTATGTTTTGGTTGATTGATATATGCAGTAACCTTGAAGTGATTAAGCCCTACAGTGTCTTTAATATGGCTTTCTGTGGGTTGTGGTTTCTTTAGGATAGTGCTGTAAATTCCTGCTTCATCAAATATATTTCCTGTAACATATTTTTCAAATAATTCTTTTACTTCTAAATGCAAACGAATAAGTGTAATGCCTAAAAAGTGAAGTATAAAAGCATTGTTGGGGTCTTGGTTGTGGTTTCCATTTTTGGAAACTTGTATTTTTTGCTGTTCGGTTCTTTGGATAAGTGAATTAATGCCTTTGATTGCCACTATAAACACATTCTTTTTTTCACTCTCACTAATTTTTAAGTATGAGAATTTATAGAGGTTGTTTATTAGTCTTGTGGCTTCGTTCTTGATTAGATAATAGTAAAATGTAGCTTTGTTGTTGTTTGGTTCGTCTGCAATTACTTCAATTAGTGGATATAAAATTTCATCTACAACTCCGTTAAATTGCACTTGGTCGTCTGCTAATTCAAATAGGTAATCTTCTTCGTTTAATGTGCTTTTGTAATCAATTAGGGCTTTATTTATGGCATTATCAAAGTCTATTGAGGATTGAATAGGGTTTTTGAAATTAGGCGTTAATTTGGCTCTAAAACGATTGTCGTCCTTGTTGCTGTCAAGCCAAGGCCTTAAATCGTAAAATAAAATACTTTGATATATGCTTAAATCTAATTTCATTTACTAAAAATCAAAATGCAAATTTACCATTATATCCATAGTTTTTAGACTATTTAGAATTTAGACTACTTATTTAATATACTGGTCAACGGCTTTGTCTAATTCTTCACTAATGATTTTTGCATAAATTTGAGTAGTACCAATGTCGGTATGATCCATTAACTTACTGACGTGTTCAATTCTCATTCCATTGTTTAGAGCTGTGGTAGCAAAAGTATGACGGCTAATGTGAAAACTAACATTGAATGGAATACCTAACTCTTTACCAATATTTCTTAAATGAAAATTTGCAATGTGTCCATTTCTTTCTGTTTCGGTATATTTATAATTTACATCTGCTAAATACCTTTCTCTATCTTTAATCATATTGAAAACAAAATCATCTGGCTTGGTTAATGGTGTTTTGTATTTCTTCAAAATATTCAAAGCTGTTTCGCCTAATTTGAAACTATGCTGTCTGCCTGTTTTACGAATGGTTTTATTTATCTTCTTATTTTCTTCGTCAAAATGTTTCCATTGAAGCTCCATAACATCGCCAAATCTTAAACCACCACCAAATACAGAGAATACAAACATATCTCTACTTAGTTCAGCTTTGCCCTCAGAAGTAATTTTAAGGTCTTGGAAACGCTGTAACTGGTCTGCATTTAGGTATATTCTTTTGCCCTTATCTTTTCGTAATTTGATACTTAAAAATGGGTACACATTAGCAGGTATTATTTCTTCTCGGATTGCCTCTTTGAACATTATAGCCAATATCATAATAGAATAGCGTACAGAGGTATTGCCATTGTTTAGAGTTGTACTGCAATAATTGACATAATCTTTGAGCATTGTTACTGTAATATCATCAAAATACAATTCTTTAGTACCTGCAAATTTTTCAAACTTCTCTGTGTACCTTTTGTAATTCATATAGGTTCTTAAAGCCAATGTACTTTTGATTTTTTCGCAACGGTCATAAGCATAAGTAAAAAAATTAGTGCTGTCCTTTCCTTTGATAGCTTCTTTTAACTTCTTGGCTGAAACTGATTTTTTCTTTCTTTCAAGGTCTGCTACTTGCCCTTCTGCATCGGCTACCTGTTGAGATAGGAAAGCATTAATCCTGGCACTATTGGGGTGGTTCTTTTTTACTTTCTGTTTAGCTTCGTCCCATTCGTTTGGTAATAGCTTTACACTGGTGGTAATGAATTTAGTTTTACGGTCTTTGATAACTCGTAAATACAAAGGACTATGCCCTGCCTTGTCTGTTTGGTGCTGTCTTAAAATTAGTTTTACGCTTGCCATATATTGAAACTTTAATAGTTAATCATTGTAGCATCTTCGCAAATTTCGCCTTGATTTATTGGGCTATGCAAATGGAAGAATTACGATACAAAGGTACAACAATTAGTACAACAAATCAATATTTTGTGTGCTTTTATTTGCTTTATTTTGCAGTAGATATTTTCGTAAATCCTTTATTTATAGGCATTTCAACGAATTTAATTACACAAGGTTTGTTATTTACGCTAACATGGGTTTTGCAAAAGCTGGGCTACAGTGCTAAATTGAACATTTGGAATTCTAATGAACATTGTGCTAAATTTAAACATTTGTACTTCTAATCCCAGCCTTCGCAAAGCCCCAAATCGTTACCACCAATGCTAAAAAGACAGACGACACAGCAAGACAATGACTAAAAATGGACTCGACATACAGACTATATCGACCATGCGAACAGACTTTCAAGCTGACCGTGTTTTGCTATTGGGACAAGTGACAGAAAAGAAAGAAAAAGCCCACCCTTCGCATTTTTTAAAATTTCTTTTAGCCAGCCGCACAAACGGCACATTGGTTTTTGCCCCTACCGCACAAGCTAACCCTTCGGCAAAAGCCAAAGAGCCGCTTTTTTCCAACGCTTTTTTTGGCAGTTCAAAATTAATAACTATTTTTGTTAACCTTTTTCGTTAATAATATTTATCTTTGCAGTGGAAATAAGTTACAAAAGCCGAAAACTCGAAAAGCAACTAACCGAACCAAAGGAAATGGCAAAATCCTTTGGACAGCTGGCTCGCAAGGTGAACCAAAGGCTCAAGGACTTAACCGATGCAGACAATTTAGCGATTATGAGAACCATTCCGGCAGCAAGATGCCACGAACTGACAGGCGACCGAAAAGGCGAATTAGCGGTTGATGTTTCAGGCAACTACCGAATGATTTTTGAGCCACTCCACGACCCGATACCCAAAAAAGACAATGGCGGTTTGAATTGGGAAGAAGTCACCAAAATTCAGATTAACGAAATTGAAGACTACCATTAACAAAAAGAATAAAACAAACAACATGGCAACGACACTTGAATTAGCAAAATCTTTACTCTCCCCTCCTGGAGATACTATTCAGGAGCACATTGATTTTATTGGCATGAGCCAAGCTGAACTTGCCGAAAGAATGGGAAGACCCAAAGAGAAAATTAACGACATTATCAAAGGAAGAGAGCCAATTACAACGGCAACTGCTTTTCAATTAGAAAAAGTGTTGGGCATTCCTGCAAGCTTTTGGCTGAACAGAGAAAAGACATACCGAAAAGAATTATATGAATTGCAACAACAGGAAGAACTTGAAAAAGAGAAAGACTGGTTGACTGCTTTTCCTGTAAATGAAATGAGAAAATTCGGTTGGCTGCCCGATACAAGAGAAAAACACGTTTTGGTGGACAGTCTGCTAAAATTCTTTTGTGTGGCAAGCACAGATGAATGGGAACGCATTTACATTGACGAAGAAGTTTCGGTTGCGTTTAGAGTTTCTTTAGCTCATACGCAAAGCCCACACGCCATTTCTGCATGGTTACGCAAAGGTGAAATTCAAGCCAAAGAAATTGAAATTGCAGAGTTTGATAAAAAGAAATTCAAAGACGCTTTAGCTGAAATAAAAGAACTGGCTTTTTTGATGCCTGATGATTTCACGCACCAATTGCAAAGCATTTGTGCCAAATGTGGTGTGGCGGTTGTATTTACTCAAAACTTACCGAAAGCACCCATAAGCGGAGCAACCCGTTGGTTTCACAACAAACCTATTATTCAACTTTCGGGCAGGTTTAGAACCAACGACCATTTTTGGTTTACCTTTTTTCACGAAGCGGCCCACATCATTTTGCATGGGAAAAAAGACATTTTCTTAGAGAATGTAAAAGGAACAGAAATAGACCAAGAAAAAGAAGAAGAAGCCAATGCTTTTGCAGCCAAAATATTGTTGACGGAAAATGAATTGCAACAAATTATTGATGCTGCTCCATTAGATGAAGAAATGATACATGCCTTTGCCAATAAATTCAGAACTCCCTCAGGTGTTATCATAGGCAGGTTACAGCATTTGGAACTTGTTCCATTTCATGTTGGCAATGGGTTCAGACAAAAAATTGATTTGTTTAATTAAGGATTACAGCGAATAGATGCCAACATTACACTGGATAGGAAAAGATAAAGTAATAAATCATCATATGGATGTTCCATTTAAAGTATTGGAACACTCCTACGGCTTTGACAATGGAACGCAGACAGACAAAGAAACCAACAGCGGTAACAAAATAATACATGGCGACAACCTTGAAGCCCTGAAAGCCCTTTTGCCCGAATACGAAGGACGAATAAAATGTATCTACATAGACCCGCCTTACAACACAGGAAACGAAGCTTGGGTGTATAACGACAATGTAAACAATCCAAAAATTAAAAAGTGGCTCGGACAAGTGGTTGGCAAAGAAGCGGAAGACCTTACAAGACACGACAAATGGCTTTGTATGATGTATCCTCGTTTGAAATTGCTACACAAACTTTTATCTGACGATGGAGTAATATTTATTTCCATTGACGATAACGAACAAGCTAATTTGAAGTTGATTTGCGATGAGATTTTTGGTTCTTCAAACCTAATAACACCAATTTATACTCAAGTCAGATTTGCTGGTAAAACATTGGTTGAAGATGCAGACATACAAAAATTGATAGAAATAACCTATGTCTATAAGAAGAAGTCAACGACTAAGCTAATTAAAGAAACGGCCAAGTATGATTTTGATAAGTTCAAATACAGAGTAATTGAAAAAGGAGAACCAACAACGATTACATTAGGCGACAAAAGAGTAGATATCTTTGAAAAGGATAACTATGAGATAGTTGAAGAAGAACCTTCATTAAATCACTTAAAAGAAATTTGGGCAACTGGTAAAATACTTGACGGAAACTCGTCAGGTCGTTTTTTTAGAGATTACCTTATAGGAAGAGAAAAGGAAGATGGTCTAGGAACACTTTATAAAGTTTATGGAATTGGTGAAGACCAATTTCCTTATAGATATTTTACTGGACCTAAAAAAGCAACTGCTACAAAAGGAAAATACTTTCAAGGTGTGCCAAATGATGTATTAAGTAATTCAGAAAACAAAGAAAAGTTTCTTCCTATTCCAAATTTTGAAAACTATGCAGAAGATTTTGGAAATATCAGACATGAAGGAAGTATGGATTTTAGAAGCGGTAAAAAACCAACTGTGCTTCTTCAAAAGTTAATTAATTACATCATCCCGAAAGACACTAATGCTATTGTTCTGGACTGTTTTGCGGGTTCAGGTTCAACTGCACATGCAGTTTTGAACTTAAATAAATTAGATAGCGGAAAAAGGAAATTCATCACAATAGAAATGATGGATTATGCCGAAACGACAACAGCACAAAGAATAAAAAATGTAATTAAAGGTTACGGCACAACCGAAGGAACAGGCGGAAGTTTTGATTTTTATGAGTTAGGGCAACCCATGTTTTTGGAAGATGGTAATTTAAATGAAATTGTAGGCGTTGATAAAATTCGTCAATACGTTTTCTACACCGAAACAAAAACACCATTAACCGAAACAAAACATAAAGACAATAAACATTTCTTGGGCAAGCACAATGACACAGCGTATTACTTCAATTACGAGCAAGACGAAGTAACAACGCTTGACCATGCTTTTTTGGCAACCATGAAAACCAAAGCAGAGCAATATGTAATTTATGCCGACAACTGCTTGCTTACAAAGGATTTCATGACAAAGCACCATATTATTTTTAAGAAAATACCAAGAGATATAACACGATTTTAAGCAATGGAACTAAAACCATATCAACAACAGGTAATAAACGACCTTTCACTGTTTTTGGAACACGTACAGGAAACCAAAGACACGAAAGAAGCATTTTATAATTTTTGGGCAAAACACCCGAGAACACCATTATACCCATTTTCGGGAACAGCCATTGAACCATATAAAAATAATGTGGCACGTGTGCCACATATTTGTATTAAAGTACCAACCGCAGGCGGTAAAACTTTTATAGCATGCAATGCCATTAAAATTGTTTTTGATGCTTTTGATTACGACCGCCCAAAGGCAGTTGTTTGGCTTGTACCGTCCATCACTATTTTAGACCAAACCATTAAAAACCTTAAAGATACTTCGCACCCTTACCGTCAGAAAATCAATTCGCACTTTGGCAACAAAGTAGAGGTATTCGACAAATCGGCATTACTTCAAGGTAGCGGGTTTAATGCAACCTCGGTAAAAGAGCAATTGAACATTTTTGTATTGAGTTTTGATAGCATACGCACAGCCAACAAAGAAGGCAGGAAAGTATTTGAGCAAAACGGCTCATTACAATCCTTTGAAGCATTGCTCGGTAAAGACGAAGAAATATCGTTAATGAAAGTGATGCAATACTTAAACCCGATGATAGTGGTAGACGAAAGCCACAATGCGGAAACGGATTTGAGTGTAGATATGCTTAAAGAATTTAACCCTTGCTTCATTCTTGACCTTACAGCGACACCACGTAAAAACAGCAACATTATCAGTTTTATTGATGCCTTGGAGTTGAAAAAGGAAAACATGGTGAAACTGCCTGTTATAGTTTACAATCATCAGGACAAAACAGAAGTCATCAATTCAGCTTTGCAACTTCAAAAACGCTTGGAACTGCAAGCCATTGAAGAAGAAAAGAAAGGCGGGAAATACATTCGTCCTATTGTGTTGTTTCAAGCACAGCCCAAAAACGGCAAAGACTTTTTGAACGAAGAAGAAGAAAAATCAAACGTTCAGAAACTGAAAGAAAAACTCATTGAGTTGAAAATTCCTGCCGAACAAATCAAAATCAAAACGGCAAACATCAACGAAATAAAAGGCATTGACTTGATGAGCAAAGACTGTGAAGTCCGTTACATCATAACCATAAACGCACTGAAAGAAGGTTGGGACTGTCCATTTGCTTACATCTTGGCATCATTGGCAGACAAAAGTTCGGCAGTAGATGTTGAACAAATTTTGGGTAGAGTTTTACGCCAGCCTTATGTGATGAAACACAATTTTCCATTACTCAATTTGAGTTATGTTTTAACGGCTTCATCCAAATTCCTTGACACTTTAGACAACATTGTGAAAGGTTTGAACAAAGCAGGTTTCAGCGACAAGGACTATAAATTGGCTGACCCTGCAATGTTGGAAGAAGCCAAAAAGCAAGACCCTTTACAACAACTTACTGTTTTCTCAACTAGCGAAACACCAACGGAAGATATTACTTCGGACATTGACACCACCCGAATTTCAGCACCATCAGAAACAGAGTTACCAAATACAACCGTTTCAGAAATTGAAAAAACTGCCATTGAACAAAATGAAGCATTTGAAAAAACGGTTTCCGAAATGGAAGCCAACCATACAACGGCATTGCCAAACGAAATACAACAACTTGTGAAAACATATAGTATTAAAGACATTTTCAGAGAACAGGCAGAGCAAATCAATTTGCCACAGTTTTATTTAAAAGTTCCTGCCAACGACTTGTTCGGCAAGAAAGAAGAAGAATTGCCTTTAGAAAAAGAAAATCTTTTAGAAGGTTTTGCATTGAGCAAAGCCGACACCAACATTGCGTTTGACAGCATTACTTCTGAACTCTACAAAGTTGACTTAGACGAAACCAAAAAAGAACATACGCCAACATTTGTAAGGCTTGACGGTGAAGTGAAAGAAAGTGTAATGACTTACATTCTCGACCCTTCACGCAAAGACAGCCGAGTAAAGAATTTCACTAAACGACTGATGGACTTAATCGGGAATATGTTCCCAATTCCTGACAAGGAAATTGAAAAATACATCAACCGAATTTTAGAAGATTTTAAAGACGAGCAATTCAGCGACTTAGCAGCCAACGAATACACTTACAAAGACAAAATCAAGTTTAAGATAATTGCCCTTTCAGAACAGTTTGCCGAGAAAAAATTCAAAGATTTTTTAGACACCGACAAAGTGTTTATCAAACCATCGTTCACATTACCAAAAAGCATTTCTCCAGGCGATACAGCTAAAGACATCACAAAATCGCTGTATGAGAAAGAAGGAAGTATGAACGGTTTTGAAGAACGTGTAATCAATGAAATTGGTAACATGACAAACATTGCTTTCTGGACAAGGAACATTGAGAGAAAAGGATTTAGAATTAACGGCTTTGTAAATCATTATCCCGACTTCATCATTCAGACAAAAAGCGGTAAGACAATTTTATTAGAAACCAAAGGCGACCATTTAGACGCAGAACAAAAAATAAGACTTGGCAGACTTTGGGCAAGTAAAGCAGGAAATAATTATCGTTACTTCATGGTTTACGAAAGACGAACAGTTGACGGAGCATATAAATTAGAAGACTTTTTAAACATTATAAAAGACATTTAGCCAACACATTTGGTGGCACATTTGCAAAACCCCACAAGCCCAACGCTAAAGCCAAGTTTTGCGAAATAGCCGCCAAGCCAACGCAAGAGAAAAAGAAATTTTAAAAAATGCCCACCGCACGACAAAAGACATGAAAATGACAGCAACAAATAGACTGACAAACCACGGCAGACAAGGAAGCACTGGTGGTAACAACTAAGTTTTCGTGCGGTCTGGAAGACCGAGCATGAAAACGCTGTTGAACCCCGAAAAACGGGGCAGGCTGGAACAGATTCCATGTCTTAGCAATACAATTTTATTATGGAGATATCGAACTTTTAATTGTTCTCGATTTAGCTGTAAGTGGTACAGCTTTGTATGAATTTTATTTTCATATTGTTCAAAACGGTTTCATTATTTCATTTCTTCATACACCTTCCCCTACCCACCATTATGCAGGATTAGATTGTGTCACCAATAAATATTTTTGTGGTGGACCGCGTTTACCAAAAACATCTATTGTGATCATGGTGCCCGTTTTACAACATAGACATTTGTGCAGTTTTGTTGCCACTGTTTTTGTGTTTACAATTTGCATTAATTGCGCTTGAAGATTTTTTAGTTTTTGTCTTTTCCACGTGCTACTCAAAAATCCATAATGACGAATGCGTACAAAGCGATGTGGTAAAATATGTTGTGCAAACCGACGTGTAAATTCTTTGAGCGTTCACTCTCCGCAGTGTCTCCGTCTCGGGACACTGCGGAAAAAAAACCAACTTTTCAACTTCCATTTTTTCAAGCTCGCTTAATTCGCTTCTAATTGCTTTTTATTAATGTATATTTGTGAAACAAATGGTAGTTTTTGGACAAACTGACGTTACCTGCTATTTTAACGAAACCACAGATAATGACAGAGACGAATAAATATTTAGAAAAAATAAATCCTAATCTGCTTTTGATTATTGGCATGCTGACAATAATTGCCTCACATGTTTCATATAGCGTTGACATTATTGCTTGGTTTTCGAGTGTTCCGTTTCTTTTATACTTATATCAGACAAGGGGACGGAAATCAAGACTACTATTTATAACAGCTTTATTTATTGCTTGGACACTTACGACAGCTAAAATTATTACAGAACCGATTCCATTTGCAATGGTGTTTATGTTTTCTTTACCTTTAACACTTATTCATTTGCCTGCATATTTGATTTGGGACAAATTCAAAAAACATAAAAATGCGATGTTCCTTTTCCCAACCGTATTTACTATTATGGAATGGATACAATATACATTTATGCCATTTGCAAGTTGGGGTGTAGGGGCTAATACACAATCACATAGTATCGTAATACTTCAATCGCTTTCACTTTTTGGTATGGCAGGGCTAAGTTTTTTGATTTATTGGGTGAATATTTCAATAGTTGCAATTGTTCAGACAAGAAAAACTACTTTATTTAATAGTTATTTACCCCTTGGTTTTATAATTATTTTTATGCTTTATGGTTCACTTCGTTTGGACTTTGCAAAGGCAACTTCAAAGGACACAATAACTGTTGCAACAGTTGGGACAGACTCTGATATAAGTGGGTTACCCTTTGCAGATGGATTAACAAATAATAAATACATAAGTGCATTAATAAATCGTACTGAAATAGCATCTCAAAAAGGGGCTAAACTGATTTCTTGGAATGAAGCGGCCATCTTTATCCCAAAAGAAGATGAAAAAAATTGGCAAGACAGATTGAAGTCATTGGCAAATGAGCTTAATATTTCACTTATCGCTTCATATGTTGTACCTATTTCAACAGAACCATTAAAACTTGAAAATAAATTCTTATCTATAAATTCAAGAGGACAAATTGAATATCAATACTTGAAACACCAACCGGTGCCAGGAGAACCTTCTTTAAAAGGTAATGAGCCTTTTAAAATAATGACGGACAATGGACTTAATATTGGAGGGGCAATTTGTTATGACTTTGACTACCCGTATATCGCAAAAGCATTCGGACACCTGAACGCTAATATAGTTGCCATTCCCTCGTCTGACTGGCGTGGCATAGACCCGTTACATACAAGGATGTCGGCTTTTAGAGCAATAGAACAAGGTTATTCTCTTTTGCGTTCAACACGTTTTGGATTATCGGCTGCAATTAATCCCTATGGTGAAATGACATCCCAACAAAGTAGCTTTGACATACACGAAAAAATAATGCTTGCTGAACTTCCAATTAAAAGAATTACAACTTTATACAGTATTATTGGAGACAGTTTTGTTTATGCTTGCTTTGGACTCTTGGCTTTACTATTAACGACAATTTATAAACGGCAAGATGTAAAAAACAGCAGGTAACAGCACCTACAAAAAATTGGCGGTTCTGTGGTTAAATGCACATTTGTGCTTCGTATTAAGTGTAGTGCTGGCAGACAATTTTGTGCTCATAAATCGCCAACTTCTTAAACCCGTAAAACGTCAAACTGTCTAAAAACTAATTTTCAAAATCATTACTTTATACACAAATCCATCATCCAAATATGGATAAATATAGTGTTGTATAAATTTCGCTGAAAGTGTTGATTTTAGTACCTTTAAGCATGATTTACATTCAAGGAAAAGAGCGCTCACAATGCTATCTTTTTACGGATTCTCTCGATAACATCATTGACCAAAAGCACGAAGTAAGGCTCATTGATTTATTTGTAGAAAGTATCAAGCTCGAAGATTTTGATTTCAAACTCAAATCAAAAACGCTCGAAGGTCGACCACCATACAACCCAAAAGATTTACTGAAGCTATATATCTATGGCTATCTAAATTCAATACGTTCGTCGAGAGTTTTGGAAAAAGAGTGCAAAAGAAACATTGAACTCATGTGGCTCATGAAACAACTCGTGCCCGACCACAACACCATCTCAAACTTTCGTCGCGATAATGAAAAAGCCATTCGACAAGTGTTTAAATACACCGTAAGCATTGCCAAAAATTTTAAACTCATCGGTGGACAATTGCTCGCTGGCGATAGCACCAAACTGCGTGCTCAAAACAGTAAGAAAAACAACTTTAATTCACCCCGTTGGATTCATCACTTATGAAATATTACTACATATATATATTAAAAAGCCAGAAAGACAACATGCTTTATACTGGATACACAACTGATATTAATAAAAGATTAGAACAACATAATAAAGGTTTGGTTTCGTCCACCAAAAACAGAATTCCTTTCCAATTGATCTATTGGGAAGGTTGTTTAAATCAACAAGATGCAACCAGAAGAGAAAAGTATTTAAAATCAGGAAATGGAAAAATCTATTTAAAAAACAGGTTGAAAAATTATTTAAACAATCCTACGGGGTAAAATAAAATAAAACAACACATCGAATACATCGATAAAAAATTGGACGAATACAACGATGCACTCAGCAAAGAAGATGGCGATTCGGAAAACAAAAAAATCATAGAACAACATATTGCAACGCAACAAGCTCGCAAAAAAAATTATGAAAACATGCAACAGCAATTGGAGCAATCGGACGAAGTGCAAATCTCTACATGCGACCCAGATGCTCGCCAACTCATCACTCGAAACAACATCACCGAAGTAGCTTACAACATACAAACCGTATTCGATGCCGAACACAAAATTCCGATCGATCACCTTGTTACCAACACCAACGACAGCAAAGCCATGGGCGAAATGCTTGAGCGTACCAACGAAATTATCCCCATAAAAAACAAAACCATACTTTACGACAAAGGTTATCACACAGGTTCTGAAATCAAGAAAGCCTTCGACATGGATGTCAACATCATGGTAGCAATTCCGGCTGTATCATCGCATGCACCTGACACCAATTACGACATCGAACATTTCATTTATGATAAAGAAAATGACCTTTATAGATGTCCTCAAAATCAAACCTTACACACCAACGGAAAAGAATATACCAAACATCATAGCAAAAAAAATAGTGTGCAGGTAATACATTATAAAACCGCTGCATGTCTTACTCGTCCTGCTTTCGCAAAATGCACCACCAACAAAAAATCGTCTCATTGAGCGAAGCGAATATGCAGATTACATTGCCATCAACAAACAAAACATTGAAGCCGATAAAGAAACATACAAACAACGGCAGTGCATCGTAGAACATCCTTATGGAATTATCAAGAGACAATGGGGATTTTATTACATCATGACCAAACGAGGAAAACAACGCGCCAGCGCTGATGTAGGACTCATGTTTACTGCATACAACCTACGCAGACTCTTCAACATCATTGACCAAAATGTGTTCAAAAAGTTCCTCAAAGAACTTGTTTATTTAGTTTTCAAAATATCGACTTCACAAAATCATTCTTCTTCAAAATGCGACTTCATTTTTCAAACCAACTTTTCAACTTCCATTTTTCAAGCTCGCTTATTCTGAATTTAAATGTATCTTATTTATGTATATTTGTGAAACAAATGGTAGTTTTTGGACAAACTGCCGTTGGCAGCAACTCTACCGAACCGACCGTCAAATTCAAACTGAACAAAAAAAACGACAGAAAAAACAGTTAAAAAATATGTTTAATTGAAAATATTTATCGTAATATTGCAATATTAAAATTTATAAAACAAATGGGTGCAACAAAAACAGACCATTTTACGAACAAACAAAATGAAATTGCTTCACTCGCAAAAGCGATTGGACACCCTGCAAGAGTGGCTATTATTGAGTATTTGATAAAAGTGGACACTTGTATTTGTGGAGACATTGTGAACGAATTGCCTTTGGCACAGCCAACTGTTTCGCAACACTTGAAAGAACTCAAAAACGCAGGACTGATTAAAGGAAATATCGAAGGAAACGCCATTTGTTATTGCATTGATGAGAAAGCAATTGAAAAATTGCAAAAGTATTTCGGCAGCATTTCAACTAAAATTACAGAAAAGAAAAATAATTGTTGTTAATCAAAAAAATAAAAATGAAACTTTCACAAGTAAAAGCACTTCTGCCAACATTAGAAAATGTGGCTTTCAAATTAGAAAACGGAACTTTTGTCCCCGAACATTTCCACGTTACGGAAGTGGGAATAATAAACAAAATATTCATTGATTGTGGTGGAACTATCCGAAACGAAAAAACTGTAAATTTTCAATTATGGAATGCAGACGATTTTGATCACCGCCTAAAACCAGCAAAATTGCTTCACATTATTGAACTTTCTGAAAAGCAGTTAGACATTGAAGATGCAGAAATTGAAGTGGAATACCAAAGCGATACGATTGGAAAATACGCATTGGCTTTTGACGGAACAAACTTTATTCTTCAAAATAAAACGACCAACTGTTTGGCAAGTGATAAATGTGGTATTCCGCAAGAAAAACAGAAAGTAAAATTATCGGAATTGCAAACGGCTCAAAATTCTTGTTCTCCAAATTCAGGTTGTTGCTAAAATGAAAGAAAAATTTATCAAATACAAAAAGCCAATAATTATTACAGTTTCAATAACTGTATTACAACTGATTTGGGGATTTGACCCAAAATTTTGCATTATTAATATCATTTGGTTATTCGTTTAAAAATATGGACAAAAAGAAAATTTTAGTGCTTTGCACAGGAAACAGTTGCAGAAGCCAAATAGCAGAAGGTTATTTGCGACATTTTGCACAAAACAACGCAGAAATTTATAGTGCAGGAGTAGAAACTCACGGAGTAAATCCGAAAGCAATTGCAACAATGCAAGAAGACGGCATTGACATTTCCAAGCATACTTCAAACAACATTGACGAATATCGAAACATTGATTTTGATTTCGTTATTACAGTTTGCGATAATGCCAAAGAACGTTGCCCTTTCTTCCCGACAAAGGCAAAGAAATTCCATTACAATTTTCCAGACCCTGCAAAAGCGACAGGAACTGACGAAGAAATTAAAGAACAGTTTCGCCAAGTAAGAGAGCTAATCAAAGACTATTGCAAAGAATTTGTAACGGAAAACTTGTAATCCGAAAAAAGAGCTGCTGCTAACAACTAAGTTTTCGTGCGGTCTGGAAGACCGAGCATGAAAACGCTGTTGGCTGAACCGATTACAAGCTAAGCAGTAAAATTTTATTATGGAGATATCGAACTTTTAATAGTTCCGATTTAGCTGTAAGGTACAGCTTTGTATGAATTTTATTTTCATATTGTTCAAAACGGTTTCATTATTTCATTTCTTCATACACCTTCCCCTACCCACCATTATGCAGGATTAGATTGTGTCACCAATAAATATTTTTGTGGTGGACCGCGTTTACCAAAAACATCTATTGTGATCATGGTGCCCGTTTTACAACATGGACATTTGTGCAGTTTTGTTGCCACTGTTTTTGTGTTTACAACTTGCATTAATTGCGCTTGAAGATTTTTTAGTTTTTGTCTTTTCCACGTGCTACTCAAAATCCATAATGACGAATGCGTACAGCGCGATGTGGTAAAATATGTAAACCGACGTGTAAATTCTTTGAGCGTTATGGTCATCTCTTTTTTGAACCACCTTGTTTGTAATCTTTATAAGTAAATGTGACGCTTTTTTTGGTTTTTTATTCTGCTATTAATGGCCACCTTGTGCGTATATCGCCCCAGATATTCTATCACGCTGGAAGTATTGCCAATGGGCGTTTGGCATACCACCTAATTTTTGTTGAACAGTTTATCAAATAATAATTTGTCGTTTGCGTCTCGCTTGCGCAAGCTCGCTATCATCTTAGCACGAAAAACTTTACTCGCTTTTTACACTAAATAGATATTTACCATCGGCTCGTATCTTTTCAAATTTGCCTTGCGTTTATGCCGCCTCCGGAATAATGCAATGTACATGGATGCAAGGATAAGTTTTGCCCCCAAGTATGTAGTATCGTAATCATGCCCATGTGTAGATTTTTAGTTTTGCCAAATTGCGCTATGCTTTGCCATGCACTTTCAAACAAACTATCATAAAGTTTTTGGGTTTGTACATGCACAGATTATTCACCTGAAGGCAATGTAAAAACGACGTGGAAGTACGGCACAGGTAACAGTTCTTGCCTCGTTTTTGTACCCGCTTCGCGCTTATGCCTCGGCATTTCGGGCAATGTCTGTTTCTGATGAGTTATATGAAATATGAATGGTACCACAACTTGTACAGTATCTGTGTCCGCCAAGTTCTTGGTTCGACAAATTTATAGCACGAATGGTTGAGCTGATGCACATTCAAATCCATTTTTTCTACCCTCCTTGCCTAAATTGCGAAACACATCCGATACCATTTTGGCGAAGCGTGCATACAAAGTATCTAATGGACTAAAACTTTTTCGGTCTTCGAGCTGGCACAGGAGCAAATATTCCATGGTGGTTTCTATGTTTTCATGGCCCAATAAATTTTTGAGGTAACAATATTTAAACCATCTTCCAATAAATGCACGGCATAGGAATGGCATGCTGTGGGTAGGAACGTCTTTTAAGATGCCTGCTTCTTTGGCAATTTGTTTCACTACCCATTGCACACCACGTTGCGAATAGCGAGAGTCAAAATCGCCACCTGCTCCGCCATTGGGTTGACCGTTGAAAAGATATTCTTCCGGTTTTTCACTGGCAATATATTGTTTTAAACCACGTATTAAATGTGTCAATGGTACATAGCGATCTTTTTCCTTTGCTTTGTACTATGTGTAGTTGTTTTCTATCAAAATCAAGATGAGCAATTTTTAAGTTTCGTACTTCCATACATCGTAATCCACAACCATACAATAAGCCAATGAGTATTTTGTGTTTTAATAATTTGGGGCAAAGCATTTTCCAAACCCTTCTTTGCTTAACACCACGGGGAGTTTTTTATCTTTTTTATGGCGGCGCAAAAATGAATAAGGCAATCCTTCGGCTTTTAGTAAAAAACGCAGTCCATACACCGTGTGTTTGAAATAAGTTTGTGATGGTGTTTTGCTTCGTTGTTGCAATTGGAATAAATATTCACGAACCTGTTCTTCATCCAACCAGTCGGCAAACAATGAAAATGCAAAGCCATAGCAGCCACATGTCGTGAATAATTTTCAAAAGTTTTTTCGCTTCGACCAAGCACGCTAATGTGTTGTTGAAACCTGAGAAGCAAGGCTTCAAATCCTTCTACTTTCTACAAGCTTGATTCAAATTTTATTGAATCGTAATTCTGTTACTGATTTTTTTTAGTCATCATTATTTGTTTTTAGACTCTAAATTTATTACTATATTTGATTAATGATTAACACAGGCTACCGAAGGTTTAGTTCAACAACTAAGTTTTCGTGCGGTCTGGAAGACCGAGCATGAAAACGCTGTTGAACCCCGAAAAACGGGGCAGGCTGAAACCGATTATAAGCTAAGCAGTAAAATTTTGTTATTGAATTATCAAAGGGCATTCTTTTTCAAATCTATTTTTTTTCAAGCTCACTTAATTCGCTTCTAATAGCGTTCTATTGAACTATATTTGTGAAAGCAAATGTTGTTTTTGGACGGACTGCGGTTAGCTTAAACGACACCCTACAAATAAAATCAGACAATGGAATTTGGAATCTTAAAAACAGTACCAGCACGACAAAAATGGACAAACGAAGCCAGAGACTTTACACCTTGGCTTGCAAACAATATTTCAGAACTTAACAAAGCACTCGGACTTGAACTTGAGGTTGAAAACACAGAAGTTACTGTTGGGCCTTACTCTGCGGACATCTTGGCTAAAGACACAGGAACAGGACAATATGTTGTTATTGAAAACCAACTTGAAAAAACTAACCATGACCATTTAGGCAAAGCGATAACTTATGCTTCGGTTCTTGACGCTTCAACAATTATTTGGATAGCGACAGAATTCACGGAAGAACACAAAAAAGCACTTGATTGGTTAAACGACCACACATCTGACCAAATTTCAATTTTCGGTGTACAAGTTGAGCTTTGGCAAATTGACAACAGCAATGCAGCTTTACGTTTCAATATTGTGAGTAAACCAAACCAGGCAGTTAGACAAGCAGCAAGGTCTAAAGCAAACGAAGAACTTTCTGACAACAGAAAATTTCAATTTGAATTTTGGAATAAGTTTAAAAACAAACTTGCAAAGACAAAGAAAATTCCTTCTTTACAGACACCACGTCCACAATATTGGTTTGACGTAAGTTTAGGGAAAAGCAACATTCATATTTCCAACACTTGTAACACAGATGTAAATACAGTTGGCGTTAGAGTTTATATTGGAAACAAAATTGCTGACACAATGCTTCCATTTTTAAAAAGTAAAAAGACTGAAATAGAAACAGCTGTCGGACAGCCTTTACAATGGAATCCTAACCCAGAAAATAGAGACAAAGTGATTGTGTTGCTACATCCAACTGACTTTAACGACCCTAAAAAAGTTGACGAAGCTTTAGATTGGCTTGTTGACAATACAATCAAGTTCCGAGACACATTTTCAAAACTCGTAACACAAATAAACTTATGAAAAACAAAGAAACAGAAAGCCGAACCGCCAACAACTAAGTTTTTGTGCGGCCTGAAAGACCCCAGCATGAAAACAACGCTGTTGTCTGAACCGTCCAGTAATTCTGGAAACCGATTATACTAAAGTTTCCGATACATTGAAGCACCTATCTAATTGGCATTTGCCACAATAAGATTGGGTCTGTGATACCAATCAAATTGGCATCATACTTCCAATATACTTTTTAGCTACATCCTGTAGTGGTGCCACAATTAGTACACATATAGCAAGTGCCATTGCGTTGGGTAATATTGCCACAACTTCTACAAAGCGGTGCATCTGCACTGGTACCCATCATTTTCTTTTTATCGGCATCGCTCATCATCATTATAGAAGCCACTTGTTCTGGAGTAGCTTCGCTACTGGTAGGTTTATGTTCTGGCTTGGCCGACAAGGCAGTTACACGCACATTAGAAAGCTCTTCGTTGCCATCTACAGGTATATCCCATTCATCTTGCCCTGTATTGCCTATGGGGGTTTGTACATGTACTAAATCTGTACGACTTAGATACTCATAGCCCAATGCTCTAAAGATATAGTCAACTATAGAGGTGGCATTTTTAATATTAGGATGATCTACCATGCCTGCTGGCTCAAAACGAGTAAAGATAAATTTATCTACAAACTCTTCTAATGGCACACCATATTGCAATCCGATACTAACAGCTATTGCAAAACAATTAAGCATACTTCGCATAGTAGCTCCTTCTTTGGACATGTCTATAAAAATTTCGCCCAAGGTACCATCGCTATATTCGCCAGTACGTAAAAATACGGCCTGCCCTCCTACTTTAGATTTTATAGTATAACCTCTTCTTTTTGCTGGAAGTGTTTTGCGTTCTACTATTCTGGACAATTGGCGTTTTAACTTAGTATCTGGGCTTGCCTGAACTCTTTTATTTACTTCTTCTAATAATTCGTCAATAGTCAATTTACCCAAATCATGTATAACACTTTCTGCTATTTTAGAAACCTCTTCATCCAAATTTTCTTTCTTATCGTTTTGGCTATCGCTTTTATTCGATAAGGGCTGACTCAGTTTACTACCATCTCTATAAAGCGCATTGGCTTTAAGACCTAATTCCCAACTCAATTTGTAGCACTCTTTTATATCTTCAATGCTGGCTTCATTTGGTAAATTGATGGTTTTAGAAATAGCACCGCTGATAAAAGGTTGTGTAGCACCCATCATACGAATATGTCCGGTATGGTGTATAAAGCGCTCCCCTTTTTTGCCACATTTATTGGCACAATCAAACACTGGCAAATGCTCTTCTTTAAGTGCTGGTGCACCTTCTAACATCATAGTGCCACAAACATATTGATTGGCTTTTTCAATTTCTTCTGATTTAAAGCCCAACTCGTGCAATAATGAAAAAGTTGGTTTGAGATAGTCTTCTTGGTTAAAGCCTATACGTTGTAAACATTCGTCGCCTAGTGTAAAATGATTAAATACAAAAGCAATATCAAATGCACTTTCTACGGCCTTGTCCAATTTTTTTAGTTCAGCGGCTATAAAACCTTTATCACTCAAAGATTGATGATTGATATAAGGAGCCCCTGCAAAAGTGCCATGTCCTTTGGCATACTTCACTATGGCATCAGCATCTTTTTCAGTATAGCCCAAATTTTTTAATGCTGTTGGAATACTCTGATTGATGATTTTAAAATAACCGCCGCCACTTAATTTTTTAAATTTTACTAAAGCAAAATCTGGTTCTACACCCGTTGTATCGCAGTCCATAACCAAACCTATTGTGCCTGTAGGTGCTATAACGGTTGCTTGTGCATTACGGTATCCGTATTTTTCACCATATTGAACGGCATCATCCCATGCTTTAGTAGCAGCTTTTAATAAATAATCAGGACAATATTGTGCTTTGATACCTTGTGGTTTAATGTCTATATTTTCGTATGCCTCATGAGCATCATAGGCTGCTGCTCTATGGTTTCTCATGACGCGTAGCATGTGTTTTTTATTAGCTTCGTATTTAGAAAAAGTACCTAAATATTGAGCCATTTCAGCCGAAGTTTTGTATGCCACACCAGTCATAATAGCTGTTAAAGCACCGGCTATACCTCTTGCTTTTTCGCTATCATACGGTATGCCTTGTATCATTAATAATGAACCTAAATTTGCATAGCCTAAACCTAATGTTCTATAATCATAGCTAAGTTGGGCCACTTCTTTCGAAGGGAATTGAGCCATTAATACAGAAATTTCTAAAACCACAGTCCATAAACGTGTTACATATTCATAACCCTCTACATCAAACACATTGGTATCTTCATTGTAGAATTTTCTTAGATTCATTGAAGCCAAATTGCAGGCTGTATTATCCAAGAACATATATTCACTACATGGATTGGAAGCTCTAATTTTTCCACCTTCTGGGCATGTGTGCCACTCATTAATAGTGGTATCGTATTGCAATCCAGGGTCTGCACATCGCCAAGCGGCATAGGCTATTTGTTCCCAAATGTCTTTGGCAGGAACTTTTTTCATTACTTTGCCATCGCTACGACCTTTTAAATGCCAATCTTCATTATTTTGAAGAGCTTCGAAAAAGTCGTTAGATACTCGAACTGAATTGTTAGAATTTTGTCCGCTAACTGTTTTATAGGCTTCGCCTTCATAGTCGTGGCTATAGCCAGCAGCTATAAGAGCAGCAACCTTTTTTTCTTCCTCTACCTTCCAATTTATAAACGTTTCAATTTCGGGATGGTCCATATCCAAACAAACCATTTTGGCTGCTCTACGAGTAGTGCCACCGCTTTTTATGGCGCCCGCTGCGCGGTCGCCAATTTTCAAAAAGCTCATCAATCCGCTTGATGTGCCACCTCCGCTTAGTTTTTCGCCCTCACCTCGTATACTTGAAAAATTGGTTCCAACACCACTACCATATTTGAATATTCGTGCTTCACGAACCCAAAGGTCCATGATGCCACCTTCATTTACGAGGTCATCATCTACGCTCAAAATAAAGCATGCATGAGGTTGTGGACGCTCATATGCATTTTGAGATTTACTTAATTCTCCGGTTTTAGGATTGACAAAATAATGGCCTTGTGGTTTTCCAGTAATGCCATAAGCTGTGTGTAAACCTGTATTGAACCATTGCGGTGAATTGGGTGCGCACGATTGATTTAATATGGTATATACCAATTCATCGTAAAATATTTGAGCATCAGTTTGGTCGTTGAAGTAATTATATTTTTCGCCCCATTGTCTCCAACAGTCGGCCATACGATGGGCTACTTGCTTAACGGAAGTTTCTCTACCCAGACTACCATCTTCTTGAGGCACTCCTGCTTTTCTAAAATATTTTTGAGCTAAAATATCTGTAGCAATTTGACTCCAATGTTTTGGAACCTCTACATTGGTCATTTCAAATACGACTTCACCATTGGGGTTTTTGATTACCGACGTTCTATAGTCGTATTCAAATTGGTCAAATACTTGAACGGAGTCGCTTGTATAAAATCTTGAAAATTTTAGACCTTTGCTTGTTGATTTTTTGCTCATACTGTTTTTTAAATTATTGATATTAGATAAAAAATTCTCTTTGCTACTTTTAAAAATAATTGATAATGAATATTTTAATCATTTTAAAAATCATGAAAAGAGAAAACGTTTAGAATATAAACGTGAGAACGAAGATATTTTTTAGCGCTTACAAATTATATTTTCTTTATACACAGGCTGTGTATATAATGAGCATTTTTTGGCACAATGTAGTCTTTTCAATATGTATAACGATGTTGAAAAATAAAAATAAAAAAAAGTAGTTTTTTTGAAGAAAATTACAATTAGGAATTTGATATTTTATATTTATAAACTCAGCATGCTACAACCTCTCCATTCGCTATAATCCGAACGCCCCAAAAGTGTAAACTGTCCATTGCTTTTTATGTCTGCTATATCGTCTGTGGCAATAAAAGCACAAGAGTATATATTAGCTAAATCAATAACATTTATCAAGCCTCTTCCCTCCTGTAAAATTGTAAAAGGGTCATTCATTTCACGAATACAAATTTTCATCCAAGGTGGTGTAGTAAATACAAGTTGATGTGTAGAATAGGCTTGAGATAATAATTCGGTCATACCATATTCTGAATATATTTTACACTGCTCGCCAAAAGCCTGTTGTAGTTGATTGTGTAATTGCTGTTTAGTTAATTCTTCGGCTTTTCCTTTCATACCACCAGTTTCTATAATGGTCACATATTTTAAAGGCAAAGAGTGTGTCTTTATCCAATCCAAAAGTGCAAAGGTGACTCCAAATAATAGAGTTGGTTGTTGGCGTTTTTCTAATTCGATAATTTGTTCTGTCAGCTTTTCAAAATCATGTAAGTAAAAATTATTTTGAGGATGCTCACTCAATTTCATTAAGTAAGTAACCATATAGACTAATGAAGAATTGGGACGTTCTAAATAAGAGGGTAATAAACCTAAAATACAGTATTGTTTTGGAGAGCCAAAATGAAGTTGAAAGCCATACAAAATAGCTTGTTCATATAGCACGGTGTCATAAACGAAATGTTTACTCCTTTGCATATCCGTAGTGCCACTACTTTCAAAAAGTTGACTACTAGTTTTGCATTCATCCGAAAGCACAGCATGATGTTTGAAAAAAGAAATAGGAGAAAAGGAATTTGAGAAAAATGATCAATACTGGACATGTTTACATGTATAGCATCTACATATTGACGATAAATAGCTACATGTTGATATTGATATTGAGCAATTTGTATAGCAGTTTCATTCCACTGAGCATCTTGGATAGTCCATAGATTATTAGCAATATTTTGTATGTTTAACAAGTGGAAAAAATGTATTTTTGTTATATGTATCGATTGACTACTTTATTCATGTTTGCAATTTTATTACTTTCTTGTAATAAAAAATCAAAATATTCCAATATACCCAAAATTACTTTTAATAGTTTAACGCCTAATCAAATTACTGCTGGTCAAATCGATTCTGCCATTTCAATTTTTATAGCAGTAGAAGATGGTGATGGTAATATAGGTTTTAACGCTGGCAATTTGTATTTTAAAGATTTACGAGATACCATTACAACCTCTTTGCCATTCCTAAAATAGATAATATTTACAACCCCAAAGAAGGCATTAAAGGCGTGATTGAAGTAAACTACCCTACGGCATTTCTTTTGCTTAGAACAGATAGTTTGCATTCTGAAAGAGACACCTTGCAATGGGAAATTTATATGGTAGATGAAGCCAATAATAAAAGCAATACCATTACTACAAGCTCTGTATATTTAAGTAAGTAAAGAATCTATAGCCATTTCGTATCCTTTGAGCCCAAAACCTACAATACAAGCATGTGCTATTGTAGAAATATAGGAATGGTGTCTAAAAGCTTCTCTGGCATAAATATTACTTAGATGAACTTCTATAATTTTAGGAATATCGACAGCTTTTAAGGCATCTAAAATGGCTATAGAAGTATGTGAAAAAGCACCCGCATTTATTATTAAAGCATCCAATTGTTTGTCTAAATCTTGTATATAGTCTATAAGCTCACCTTCGTGGTTACTCTGAAAATAAGACACCTCCATATTGGCATACTTATCTCTTAACATAGTAATAAAATCATCCATAGCCATATGCCCATATATAGATGGTTCTCTTGTACCTACCAAATTCAAATTGGGTCCATTGATAATTCCTATTTTCATCAGATAAAAGTACAAAGTAAAGTTTTATTCAAAAAGAATCTAAAATTCAATCTTTGATTTTAAATAATTAGAAATGCTTAAAGTAATTGGATGAACACTTTTTTTGCTAATTATAAAAAAAGTAATCAGTATAGAAAGCAAGTATTATTAAGAAATCACTATGAATGAATGGCATTGGAAGATGTAAACAAATGAGGTTTAATATTTGCAAAAAATAATTACATTTGTTTAACCAAAAACTAAATCTAATGAAAACATCATTCTGTCTTTTTATTGCAATGCTTTATTTTTATGTAAGCGGATTTTCACAACCTTTGGTAAACTATACTTATTGGGATACGGTAAGATATCAGGATAATAGTTATATCGCTTCTCAAACTACAATGTCTGATATTAATAAAGAAGGATTAATAGTAGGCTTTTATAAAGATGCTGCAGGTGCTAACGTGGGATTTGTCTATAACTATAAAAGCAAAAAATTTCATACCTATCAATATTCAGGATATACGCATACTGAAATTACTGGCATTAATGACAACAACATTATTATTGGTCGAGCATATAGCAACCCTACAACGGCAATTGCTATTAAAGGAGAAATAATCAATGACTCAATTCAGAATGTAACTCAGGCTAATTGGCATCTGTCTGCTACTACTAATAAATGGCCTACAAAAATAAATAACAATAATGTTGGGGCAGGATCGATATATACGGGCACAACCCGATGGTTTAATTATGAAAGTATTTTGCCACCAATAACCGTTTCTGCTACAAAAAGATACGAAGCTGGCACTACACAGTATAATAGTTATGGTAAGGGAATAAACGATTACAATACAGCCTGTGGTTATTATCTTAATGGATCGCAATACATACCTTGTATTTATGATGAAACCAACAATCAATTTTTCATATATAACCACAAAGTAAGTTCAGTGGCACAGCCTCGAACTATTTTGAATGACATAAATAATAGTTATTATATTGCGGTAAGTTATAGGGACTCAAATAATATCATGCAAGGTACTATAGCTCGAAATTCGCCCATAATGAGCATTACCTATGAAACCGATGAAAACTTTATTTTCAATAAATGGGACTCGTATTATGGTTCAAGTATAGAAGGAATCAGTGAAAAGAATGACATAGCCGGATATTATGTCAATGCTAGTGGAGAACAGTTAGGTTTCTATGCCATCTCTGATAGTTCGCAATATGTTTTAGAACAATTGAATGTCTCTAATGATGTATTTAAGGTTGGTAATTGGAATTTATTTCATGAATATGAAAATGGTTATTATGATTATACAGTTGGTGATGTATGGCTTGGTCAAGTGAATGATTTTAATCAATCTGTACAGCAAGCCACTATTGTAAGTCCATTTAATCATCCTGGGTATTACAACGGCCTTCAAACACCATCATGGAAGGCTTGGGTCATGGCATATACACAAGATAGTTGCTATATTCAAACACCACAGGGGCTAAAGCCAAAAAGCTCTTCACTTGCCAAATGGGTCATGACAGGTTCGCCTAACTTTCAAGGGGTTTGTTATGGTATGTCGGCATTCTATTTACAACATCTTAAAGATCGTTTTATGATAGATTCAAGATTTAGTTTAGGTGTCTGGACCACAAGCTATATACAAGATTATGATACTTTAGCTACTGGAGTTAATTATAAACTCACCGATATTTTACATGCTCTACACCTCTTTCAGGGCAGTAAACACTTAGCTTCTCACACCTCAGAAAAAGACTATATTTTCTATAATAATCCATCAAACAACTGGACCGACATGGAAAAAGAGTTTAAATCCTTTGCATCAGGATTTCAAAGTATAGATAGTGCTCATATAATGCTTATTCGATATAAAGACGACAGTAAACACGCAGTGGTACCAGTTGGAGTTAGCAGACAATTTAGAATTAGTAATGGTGCATCGGATACCTTGCATATTATGGACCCCAATTTCCCCAATACCTTTCCCATAATTTATCGAGATCACATAAGTCAAAATGTAATTCAAAGAAGCTATATGCCTTGGAATAATATGTATCGTAATGATACGTTAAAATATTTTATTGCAGCTAACAATGTAAATGAGTTGGCAATTAGTAATCCTGTTTACCAATCATTTAAGTTAGCCCCTAGCCCTGAAAATAAATCAGTAGCAGGCGAAAATGTCATTTACACTAAAAAATTGTGCGATTTTAAAACTGAAGCAGTAGGAAATAGTTCATTATATTTCGAGAGAATTGGTAATACTGAGAATAACTCTTTTACATCTGTTAATACAATTCAGGATTTCAATGCTGACGGATTGACAGATGGTCTTGTATTTCCAGGCTCGGTTGATGTGAAGACCACTATTTCAAGCAATTGTGATAGTTTGATTAGTTACATGTATTCTTATCCTAAAGGAGAAATGCTCTATGCTCGAAAATCAAATCCTTCTCTTACGGACATAGTATATAACAAGGATAATATTATTCGTTTTGAGAATCCAGATAACTTGGATAAATACCCAAAACTCACTGCTATATATGGGCCAAATATAGAAGAATCTATGGTGGTTATTGATAGTTTTAAATTAGCGTATCAGGATACAATGCGGTATGAAGCCATCGACCAGTATAATTTCAAACTTAGTAATGGCAAGCCAATTGGTAATGTGTATAATTTATACGTTCGTTATCTATCGCAAGGTAACTATTTTATCTGGAACACTCAAACCATTCCAATTCAACCGAAAACCGACCACATTATAAAGCTACAACCGTCCGTTTCTGGCCAAGAAGTAATTATTTTAATAGATTCTTTACAAGATGGAAGCATTGATGATTCAATAAAAGTAATTAATGGAGGCTTAAGTTTACAAAATATTGAAAAATCTAATCATATTAAGGTATATCCTAATCCAACCCAACAATATCTTCATTGGCAAGCGGATTTTAGTATTAAACCTAAGATTACAATTTATAATTTTTTCGGTTCTAAGATGATTGAATTATCTCAAAAAAGTGTAAATACTTCTACGAACAAAATTGATGTTTCGGCTCTAAGCACTGGACTTTATTTTATCCAGTTTGAAGATTACGACAAAGGAATAAAAGAGATTAAGCGATTTAGTAAAATTAATTAATAACATTGATGATTTAAAAGTATAAATTATTTAGATAATAATTCCCAATTAAAAGTATTTCATATTATTATGCCTTAAATAGAGAATCTGTTTCTGAATATCCAAAAATCACTCACAACGATCATTGGTATATTTAATGTTGCATTATAATATACAAATTTAATAGGGCATTTCACAATCATTAAAAAGGATTTTGGTAATCCATTATAATTTTTTCTATCTTTGCACATGGCTATAAACACAAAAATTTCTTTTGAAGGACTGACCTTCGACGATGTACTTCTGATACCAAGTTATTCAGAAGTTTTACCAAGAGAAGTAAACACTTCTACTTTTTTAACAAAACAAATAAAAATTAATGTACCAATAGTATCTGCAGCTATGGATACAGTAACCGAATCTGCTTTGGCAATTGCATTAGCCCGTGAAGGTGGTATAGGTATATTGCACAAAAACATGACTATAGCTAAACAAGCGGAACAAGTAAAAAAAGTAAAAAGAAGTGAAAGTGGACTGATAGTAGATCCTTTGACATTGCACCCTGACGACACTATTGGAGATGCGTTGAAAATGATGAAAGAAAATAAAATTGGCGGCATTCCTATAGTAGAAAAAAATCAAACCTTAGTGGGTATATTAACCAATAGAGATTTACGTTTTGAACGAGATTTTAAACAACCTATAGCTGCTGTAATGACTAAAGACAAATTGATTACAGCCACCATAGGTACTACCCTTTTGAAAGCCGAAAAAATACTTCAAACTTATAAAATTGAGAAACTACCCATAGTAGATAAAAAAAATAAACTCATTGGATTAATTACGTATAGAGATATACTTCAATACAAAAGTCATCCTCATGCCAGCAAAGAAAGTATGGGACGCTTGCTGGTGGGTGCAGCTGTTGGCATTACTCCCGATGTATTAGACCGTGTAGCAGCTATAGTACAGAGTGGTGTTGATGTCATTACACTCGATAGTGCACATGGGCATTCTAAAGGGGTGATAGAGACAGTAAAATTGATAAAAAAATCCTTTAAGCAACTCCCCATTATAGCTGGCAATGTGGCAACGGCCGAAGGAGCCAGTGCTCTCATTAAAGCTGGAGCAGATGCCATAAAAGTTGGCGTGGGCCCAGGCTCTATATGTACTACACGTATTGTAACTGGTGCTGGCGCACCACAGCTCAGTGCTATTATGCAAGCCAGTGCAGTAGCCAAAAAATCGGGTGTACCAGTTATAGCAGATGGAGGCATACGCTACACAGGCGATATGGTAAAAGCTTTGGCAGCTGGCGCTTCCACTATCATGGCGGGTTCTGTCTTTGCTGGAGTAGAAGAAAGCCCTGGCGAAACTATCATCTTTGAAGGAAGAAAATTTAAGTCGTACAGAGGCATGGGAAGTATAGAAGCAATGCAAGAAGGAAGCAAAGACCGCTATTTTCAGGATGTAGAAGATGATATAAAAAAATTAGTACCTGAGGGCATCGTTGGTCGAGTACCCTACAAAGGCACTTTAAACGAAGTGGTACATCAGTTTGTAGGTGGTTTGCGAGCTGGTATGGGCTATTGCGGTGCAAAAACTATTCAAGACTTACACAAAGCTAAGTTTGTAAAAATTACTAATGCCGGTATGAGAGAAAGTCATGCGCATGACGTGGTTATTACAAAGGAATCTCCTAATTATTCAAGATAGCAATGCAGTTTTTACATCCTTCAAGACTTTTATGTATTTTATTGCTGCTACCGCTTAGTCTATTGGCCAATCAGGATAGTAGTGCTGTGCGCATTAGTTTGCTTACATGCAGTCGAGGTGCTGATTTGTATTCTACCTATGGTCATAGTGCTATTCGGGTAGTAGATACTATTCAAAAAACGGATAAGGTATATAACTATGGTACTTTTAGTTTTGCTGACCCTGATTTCTATTGGAAATTTACTCGTGGCAAATTACCCTACTATCTCAATATTGAACGTATGGATAATTTTATGAGTATCTATGTTGAAGAAGGACGAGGAGTAATAGAGCAAGTTTTTTTGTTGACACCTACAGAAGCAAATCAAATAACAACATATTTAGACAACAATGTAAAAGAAGAAAATAAGTATTATAAGTATGATTTTTTGATTGATAATTGTTCTACTCGAATACGAGATATTTTTCAAAAAAGTTTTCAAACCCAGTTTGTATTAGGAAAAGTAATAGCTGAGGATAGTATGAGTTTTAGAAAAATTCTAAACTATTATGAGAGAAATTTACACTGGGAGCGTGTAGGTATCAATACTTTAATGAGTCAAGTTGTAGATCGTAATATGTCGAATGCTGAAAGTACTTTTTTGCCCGATTATTTGATGCAAGCTTTTGACCATGCTACCTTACATGGTAGAAAAATTGTTTCAGAAAAACATGAACTGCTCAAAGCCACATACCAAGAAAAGAATACCATAAACTATCCTTTTGTAATATTTACATGTTTGTTTATTTTTTTTATATTAATGAATTTTAAAAAGCACACACAAGCTATTTTGATATATTTTGATATACTCTTGTTTTTACTTGTAGGGCTATTGGGTTTCTTCATTTTATTTATGTGGTTAGGCACAGAACATCAAGTGTGTGGTTGGAATATTAATCTTTTGTGGGCTTTTCCGTTGCATATATTTTTTGCTGTTCTGCTTTCTATTAAATCTGACAATGTAACTCACTATGCTCGATATGCTAAATGGTTGATTATACTATTAATCTTTTACAACATTTTTTCTGTTCAAAAGTTAATCATTGAAACACTACCACTGGTTTTGACTCTCTATATAAGACTACGAAATTATAGTCAACAAAATTTTTATTTTTCTAAATTTAAAAAATCATATGCTACAAACATTAAAGGCATCTAATGGCTATGAAATGTCTTATCAAAAAATTGGGAGTGGTGATAGTATCATACTACTACATGGATTTGGCGAAGATAGCACTATATGGGAGTATCAGGTTGATGTATTAAAACAAAAATTTACTGTTTTGATACCTGATTTGCCGGGTTGCGGACAGTCAAAAGAAGAAATTCAGACTATCTCATTACATAGCATTTCTATAATGCTAAAAGAACTTTTAGATAAGGAATCAATAAAACAAACTATTCTATTTGGTCATTCTATGGGAGGTTATATTGCAATGGATTTTGCAAAAAATTTCGCATCATATTTAAAAGGCATATCATTGGTTTTTTCAAATGCCTATGCAGATAGTGACGACAAAAAAGATCGCAGAAAAAAGTCTATTCATCTCATTGAACAAGGTGGGAAAGAAGCATTCTTACATGCTATGATACTAAATTTATATAGTGAACGTTCTAAAAAAGAAATTAAACTTTTGATTCAACAACATTTAACGATTGCTAAGCAAATTTCGTCTAATACATTAATAGCTTATTATAATGCCATGCTACAAAGACAGGATAACTCATATATTTTGAACGACTTGCAAATTCCAGTACAATTTATATTGGGCAAGGAAGATAGTACCTTTGATTATAAATACGCTTTAAAACAAATACCTTTGTGTTCGCAAAGTGATGTACATTTATTAAATGAAGTAGGACATACGGGTATGTATGAAAGACCCGATTTATTAAATAATGCCTTATTGGACTTTGCAAGCCGTATTTATTTAAACAATATACACTAATTTTACTACGTTGAAAAAGGTAATAATTATTATACTGCTATTTTGGGCTTCTCCAAGCTTTGCTTCTCATATAGTGGGAGGCGAATTTTCGTATAAATGTTTAGGTGTAGCAGGCCTAAATGCAACTTACGAAATCACACTTAATATATATAGAGATTGTAACCCAACCAATATAGGTGGTGGCTCACCACAAGCACTTGCAAATGATGACCCTGGCTATTTTTCAATCTATAATGGAAGTAATTTCTTTTCGTTTGATTCTATTTTTACAAATAATATTTTTACTGTTCCTATCAATTTTTCAAATGATTGTATCAACAATATTCCGCTTACTTGTATAAGCAGAATGCAATTCAAGTTTGTAAAAAATTTACCAATAAGTTCCAATCCTTATACCATCATTTTTCAGCGATGTTGTAGAAATGAAACAGTATCAAACCTCATAAATCCCGGTGTAACAGGCGCTTCTTTTGTTTGCACTATCCCACCCAATATATGTAATAACAGTGCAGTATTTACCAACTATCCACCTCAAATTATATGTGTAAGCAATCCTTTTATTTATGACAACTCTGCTACAGATGTGGATGGCGATAGCCTTAGTTATGAATTTTGTGAAGCCTTTCAAGGAGCAAGCGAAAACAACCCAAAACCAATCAATATTGGACCATTACCCAATATAAATTCTGTAAATTATAGCTCACCATTTACTATGTCCAATCCTATGGGTGGTAATCCAACTATGTCTATAGATCCTAATACTGGTATTATAACAGGCACTCCAAATATACAAGGCAGATTTGTAGTTACAGTATGTTGTCACGAATGGCGTAATGGTGTTTTAATCAATACTGTACGAAGAGATTTTCAGTTTGTAGTTACTAACTGCTCCAAAGCTGTGGTGGCCAATACTCCAATCTTTTCGGATGAACCCAATACGTATATAATTAATTGTAAAACAAAAACTGTGCATTTTATAAATACCAGTTCTGGAGGTTTTAAATATCATTGGGATTTTGGTGTGGCAGGTACTAATGCCGACACTTCAGATGCCTTTGAGCCTACATTTACCTATCCAGATTCGGGAACTTATCATGTAAAATTAATCGTAAATCAAGGTACTACCTGCCCCGATTCTATAGATAGAATAGTAAAAGTATATCCAGATTTTAAAGCAGATTTTACTTATTCTGGTATGATATGCCCTAATGAAATAATTCAATTTACAGACCTTTCAAACTCGCAATATGGTAACGTAACGCAGTGGAATTGGTTTTTTGGAAATGTGAGTACATCTACACTTCAAAACCCAACTTTTCAACTGGGTAATGAAACTTCAACATACCCTATCACGCTTATATCTGGAAATAATTTAGGATGCAAGGATACAGTGCTAAAAGCTATAGACGTTGATGGCATACAAGTTTTTGCTGGTAATGATACAACTATAGTAAAAGGCAATTATATACAATTCAACGGACAAGGGGCTACGATATATGAATGGAGTCCGGGCAATAACTTGAATACTATCAATGTCAATAATCCTGTTGGATTTTATCCAGATACTGGCCGCTATACCTATATTTTAAAAGGTATTACAGATAAAGGATGCGTGGGCTTTGACACAATTAATGTTTACGTTTCCAATGGGCCTTACCTTTCGCTTCCAAATGCATTCACACCCAACTATGATGGGCTTAATGATATGCTAACTATTTTACATTCCGGATTTTCAAAACTAAACTACTATAGAATTTTTAATCGTTTTGGTGAAATGGTATTTAATACATCAGACTTTAGAAAAGGTTGGGATGGGAAATATAAAAATAGAGATTGTGAAATAGGCACATACTATTGGCTCATTAAAGCAGTTGACACAGACAATAAAGAGCACTTTTTAAAAGGTGATGTGCTTTTAATACGTTAATTTCGTGCCCAAAATTTAGGCATGACAAAAACGATTTTGATAACAGGAGCTACTTCAGGTATAGGCAAAAGCACTGCATATACATTTGCAAAAAATGGCTATAATCTTATTCTCACTGGCAGAAGATTGGAACGACTACAAGCACTTGAAAAAGAAATCAATTCCTTATATAGTGTTCAAGTTTTAACCCTTTGTTTTGATGTACGAAATGAAATAGACACTCAAAAAGCATTGCAAACAATTGATTTATCTGTATTCAAATCAATAGACATTTTGGTAAATAATGCTGGGTTGGCAAGTGGCTCAAATACCATAGATAATGGCAATATGGAAGATTGGAATAAAATGATTGACACAAATATCAAAGGACTTTTACATGTTAGCAAAGAAATCATTCCTATTTTTAAACAACAAGGATACGGACATATAATTAATATTGGCTCTACTGCCGGAAAAGATGCCTACCTCAATGGAAATGTTTATTGCGCTACCAAATTTGCTGTAGATGCTCTTAATAAAAGCATGCGTATAGACCTACTACCCTATGGCATTAAAGTAACAGCCATAAACCCTGGTGCTTGTGAAACAGAATTTTCAGAAGTGCGCTTTCATGGTGATAAAGAAAAAGCAGATGCAGTCTATAAAGGTTTTACACCTTTAAAACCTGATGATATAGCCCAAACCATATACTATACTGCTACCTTGCCAGCACATGTATGTATCAATGACCTTACCATAACTTGCTTAGACCAAGCTAATGCAAATTATATTCATAAAAAATAATAAGAAAAAATGAAATTACTATCTGGACAAGATTACTTAAAATCGGAAGCGCTCAGTATTGATATTAGAAGTAAAGAAAGCTTTATGGATGGCTATATAAAAGGCAGCATTTATATTGGAAATGATATAGCGCTAATAAAAAAATATATAAAGGACCTATTTATTCGTAATAAAAATATCATCTTTATCACAGATGAAACGTCAATAAGTATTTTACAAGACATCAAAGAGGCCTTGCTTTATGATAGAGAAATAGAATATATTGATTATGCAATAGTGGAAGAATTACTCTATACTAAATATGGCGATATGGTAATCCCTATAGAAGCCGATGAATTATTAATGGATATGAATTTTGATAAAAATTTGATTGTTATTGATTGCCAAAGTAATATAGAATTTGAACAAAAACATATACAATCTGCTATCAACATTCCTTTAAGTGAACTACTTGATTCTTCTTTATTTTATCAAATCGAAGACAAACACAATGTATATGTATATTGCGACAATGAGTATAGAGCACTTGTAGCAACTACTATTTTCAAACAAAAAGGCATACATAATATTCATTTTGTAGAAAACACATTAGAAGAAATAGCAGCAATAAAAAATATGCCAGTTGTAGAAAAGAAAGAATCGCTAAACTAAAGCAACATCAATATTGGATTTTCGATATAGCTTTTGAGTGTTTGTAAAAATGCGGCTCCTACAGCTCCATCTACTACCCTATGATCGCAACTAAGCGTCAATTTCATAATATTTCTAACTACTATTTTACCATTTCTAACTACAGGTGTTTCGCTTGTTTTGCCTACAGCTAAAATACAAGCATCGGGAGGATTAATGATAGCTGTAAACTCATCTATATCCATCATGCCTAAGTTTGAAATAGTAAATGTATTGCCAGTAAATTCTGCTGGTTGGATTTTCTTGTTTCTTGCTTTTTCATAGAGCTCATTGGCTTGGGTAGCTATCTGTGCCAACGATTTTTGATTTGCAAATTTTATTACAGGAACTATTAATCCATCAGGAAGAGCTATAGCGCTTCCTATATGTACATGTTCATACTGACGTATAAAGTCTCCCATCCAACTGCTATTGACTCCAGGATGTTTTTGCAATGCCAAAGCACACGCTTTAATAAGCATGTCATTGATAGAAATTTTCACATCACTTTGTGCATTTATCGCTTTTCTATTGGTTAATAAATTATCCATTTCTACCGAAATTTTTAGGTAGAAGTGTGGTGCCGAGAATTTACTTTCGCCTAATCTTGAAGCTATTATTTTTCGCATTTGCGATACTTCCGTATCCACAAAACCTTCATGTCCATCTACAAAAGTTGGTATTGAGGTAGTAGTAGCTTTTTTAATAGCCAAAGGTGTTTGAGAATCCAAATCCCGTTTTATAATTCGACCGGCATCCCCACTACCTTGTATATTGCTTAAGTCTATTCCTTTTTCTTTTGCTATCTGTTTTGCCAAAGGCGAAGCTTTTATTCGTCCATCATTTGAAATGTGATGCGTTTCTGTATGTTGAGATTGTATATTAGATTCTTTGTTTGCAACTGGTTCAGGTTTTGCTTCAGGAATAGCATCAACATGAGTTGTTTTCAACAATGCTATATAAGGTTCTATATCAAAACCATCTGGTCCTACTACAGCTATTACATCATTTACTTTTGCAGCTTCGCCAGCTTTTATGCCGGTATATAATAAGGTTCCATCGGCATATCCAATTACTTCCATAGTGGCTTTATCGGTTTCTACATCAGCCAAAGCGTCATCAGCTTTGACTTTATCGCCCACTTGTTTATTCCATACTACAATTTTACCCTCTTTCATAGTATCGCTAAGTAGAGGCATTGTTATTACAGTCAATTCCTTGGGCAAAGTCGACATTTTAGTATCATTATTGTTTTCTACTACTTTCTTAATTTCATTTTCTTGTGGTGCCTGTTTTTCTTCTATAAGCGATGAAATATCTTCGCCTTCTTTGCCTAATATAGCAATTATTTCATTTACTTTAGCTGCCTTGCCAACCTCTACACCTATATATAATAACGTTCCTTCTACATAAGGCACTACTTCCATGGTAGCTTTATCGGTTTCTACATCAGCTATTGCATCATCACTTTTAACAAAGTCGCCCACTTTTTTGTTCCAAGCAGCAATTTTTCCTTCCGTCATTGTATCACTCAATAAGGGCATTCTTATTATTTCAGCCATGTTGTATTTTATGCTTTTTAGTCTTCAAATGTAATAAATTTTTTTACAGCCTTCAAAATATAAATTTAAAAAAATCCATTTGAGTCAAATGTGCTTTAGTCCTTAAGAAAATCTATATTTGCAGGCGTTTAAAAATAATTCCAATTCTTATTGATTTTTCAAATCAAGTTCTTGGAATCATGCTATCAATAAAATATACATTTTACATTTAAAATACATTTTCAATGAGTAAAGAATATAAATTAAATACCAAACTTATACATGCAGGAGTAGAACCAGACCCCAGTACTGGTGCCATTATGACTCCAATTTATCAAACTTCAACCTATGTGCAAGAAGCACCAGGAGTACACAAAGGCTATGAATACGCACGTACTCAAAACCCTACTCGAACGGCTTTGCAAAATGCTTTAGCAGCTATAGAACAAGGAAAATATGGTTTGAGCTTTGGCTCTGGATTGGCAGCCACAGATGCTGTAATAAAATTATTAAATCCTGGTGACGAAGTAATATCAACCAACGATTTATATGGTGGTACCTATAGAATTTTTACAAAAGTATTTCAACGATATGGTATTCAGTTTTCATTTATTGGCATGGCTGACGCCTCGGATATTGAAAAACATATTACTCCAAATACCAAAATGCTATGGGTAGAAACACCAACCAATCCCTTACTAAACATTATTGATATTGAAGCTTGTGCTGCTATAGCTAAAAAACATAATATACTCTTAGTTGTAGATAATACATTTGCTTCGCCCTATTTACAAAATCCACTCACATTAGGTGCTGATATTGTAGTACATTCTGCTACAAAATATTTAGGTGGACACTCAGATGTAGTGCATGGAGCTGTAATATTAAACGATGACAAACTACACGAACAGCTTACTTTTATTCAAAATAGTTGTGGTGCAGTTCCAGGCCCACACGATTCTTGGCTTGTACTTAGAGGTATAAAAACCTTACATGTTAGAATGCAACGACATTGTGAAAATGGCGAAAAAATAGCACACTATTTAAAATCAAATTCTAAAGTAGATAAAGTATATTGGACAGGTTTTGAAGATCATCCCAATCATGCTATAGCAAAAAAGCAAATGAGAGGGTTTGGAGGCATGATTTCTTTTACTTTGAAAGACAATAACATAGACACGGCAATCAAAGTATTAAGTAACACAAAACTATTTGCTTTGGCCGAGTCATTAGGTGGTGTAGAAAGCCTAATAGGACATCCTGCAAGCATGACTCATGGGGCCATTCCAAGAGAAGAAAGAATAAAAAATGGTCTTGAGGATTCTTTAATCAGACTGAGTGTAGGGATTGAAGATGTGGAAGATTTGATAGCAGATTTAGAACAAGCTATTGGATAAACCCAAATTATGCAATAGAAACTACTGAAAGAATCGAACTAATTGCATTACATGATTGATACCTAAGGACTACCTCACCAGCGTTACATTTCCTTTTTTTTGTATAAATTCGCCATTGGGGCATTTGCCTTCTATAGTCCAAATGTAAGTGTCCATGGGTTGTGCTTTGCCTTGGTAGGTGCCATCCCAACGCTGGCTTACATCGTTGGTGCTAAACACCATTTCGCCCCAGCGATTAAAGATTCTAAAGTATTTTAATTCTATAGAAATATTGCGAGGTCCAAAACGATTATTATCTACATCCGAACGAGGGTTGAAGGCATTGGGCAAGTATATATCTGTACACTTCACATGTATTTGCATCGTATCTCTATCCTCACAGCCACCTTGTGCGCTGCTTAGCTTTACCCAATACGTCATATCCTCTGGTGGTGTAGCTTTGGGATTAAGTAGTAAGTAATGCACCAAATACTTGTCTGGATACCACTGCACCGTGCAGCCCTCACCACAAAGCATATCAGCACCTCCTAATATAAGCGATTCGCCATCAAAGATACTTCTATCAGGGCCTGCATCGGCGCGAAGCGCCGTAACATATACTGCTTGATCCAGATATAGCTTACAACTCGAATTTTGAGATTGTATTAGGGCTTGATACACATGATTGGTATCGGGCCAAGCAAACACACTATTGCCAGAGAGGCTACTGATATGATAATCAGGACTCCAAGCTACCGTGCTAATGCCCGTGCCTGCAACGGTGATAGCTACCGTATCGCCAGTGCAAATATCTTGTGGGCTAACACTGATATTGGCTGTAAAACCATTATCATACACTACAGTAGCCGTATCGGTATGCGTAAAGCAACCCGAAGTATCGCTTACCGTAACGATATATTGCGTAGTAGCCGGATTGATGATGAGTGTAGAACTTTGAGTACTGCCTACAACCCCTGTATTGGGAGTCCATTGGTAGCTAAGCCCAGCACTGTTTATACTACTTTGCACTTGTAGGGGTATTTGAATTTCCGCTTTGCATATCGTAGTATCCGTAGCCTGTATGCTAAAGTCTGGAATGACATATACTGTAATCGTATCTGCCGTTTTGCAACTACTACTAGCCGAAACGGGTATATGGGCTATATAGGTAGTGGTTTGCGAAGGCGTAGCAATAGGGTTGATACACGAAGTACAACTCAGGCTATTGGCACTACCTGTAAGCACCGTCCAGTTTACGGTGGTATTATTACCGATGTCTTTTGGCATGAGGGTGAGGCTTTGCCCTTGGCAAATACTGGTATCGGAGCCTGTATTTATGCCATGGGTAATATGTATGCGAAGTAGATAATTGTGGTCGAAGAGGTAAGGCGTTTTGCTACAAATACTATCGTTGAGGGTAATAAAGAGTATATGCTCGCCAGTGGCGTTGGCAGGTATAGCCCAGTTGAGAACCCCATGTACACTATCGGTACCTATGCCCATATAGCTAACATTGGAGGCGGGTATAGACACACTATGATTGTCTTTGGCAGCCAAATGCGAAAGACCGGGCTCAGCACCTAAAGCCACAAAGGGTATACTAATGCTACTGCCAGCACAGGCCGTAAAGGCATAGTCACTGTCTTTGATGCAATTGACCAGACTATTACTATCTATATAAAAGGAAGGAGAACTGCTATAGGTGCTGTCGAAAATAAGCAAGTCCACCCAACGGTTTACCGAGCCCATCCAGACCCCCTGGCGATATTCATCGCAACGAAGTAGCAAGGCAGCAGCCTGAAAGGCACTTTTGGCTGTAAAGTGTACATCGCCATTGTGAGGATCTACCCAAAAGGTGCTATCGGTATCGAAGGGGTTGTGTACAGGATCATATTTGATGCAGCTAGGCAGGTTGCCTGTGCCAGGAATACATTCATAGGGAGAAGGCACGTAGCCTGTGTAATTAGTATCCCAAGGCGGAAGCTGATTATAACAAATATGAAATGGAATAAAATCTTTTTGATTATTATATATGGCTGAGCCTTGCGAAAAAGTATCGGGGAAAACCATGTGTATGCTACTAAATACCAAGGAATCGCCATCGGGATCTACGGCCAGCTGTTTATAGACCGAGGGCGTGTTTTTGTAGAATACACCAGTAGGATAACTCAAAAAATAAGGATTGCTATTGGGTACCAAGGTATTGATTTGGGCTATGCCACCACTGATATAGTTTGTGTTATAGGGATATATAGTCGATCCCCAATATTTATTGACCGAATCTAGATTGGTATTTTGTTTAACACCCGCTATTCCACCTCTAGGAAACGGACAAACAGTATTATTATTCGGATTTTGATTTGATTGCTTTAATTGCCACAGCCCACATTTTTCAGGTAAATAGATTATAGTATCAAACCAAATATCGCGTTTGTGCTCAAAGGTGTCATAAAAGGATACACTATTATTAAATCCAGCATTTGCATTAGGGGGGAATACGCCATAGGGCAAGGCATCGGCATTGAAATCAGGAGCACAATGCTTGAAAACTTTTTGCCCTGCCAGTTGACCAGTAAATGGATTGTAAGGAGTTTTTGTTGAATTATTATTATTCACAAAACTACCTGAAAGCAATATCTTGCTATGTGCTGGTGAATATTTATAGCTCAAAGTATCAGTTGTAGAGAATGCACCTGCTTGTTGTAAATACCACCATCCATTTAGAGCCGGCCCATTACAATGAATACAAGCGGCGGTATTTCTAATAAACACTTGATAGGCCGAGTCGGCTATATCGGGTCTGTGTTTGATAGTGATTTCACTACCACCGCTGCTTTGGTAAGTTAGTGGTGCTGATAAAAACTGAGCTTGGGTAATATAGCTTAAGCAGATTGTAAATAGGATTGCTATAAAATATTTGCATTCCTTAATAAAGAATCGAGTATGTAAAAACAATGTTTTCATTCGAATAAATTTTTACCTGTTCGCAACTTAGTAATTAATGCGTAATAGTATCGTGAAGATATAGGCAAAAGAGAAAAAAACGAATTCTTTAACAAAAAAAAGCGGCAATTTTTGTTTATTATATTATTTCGATTAAACCCGAATTATACATTAGCACTGGCTAAAGACATTAAACTGTTGTAACAAAGCAATAATACCAAAGTGATTTGTGTCGGAGACCAAATCTTATTCCACAGATTACGGAAGTATATGCCTATTGGATAACTGTTTCCCAATTCATCTGGAACTTTGGTATAAATTGGTTTTAATCCCGAATACACAGGGATAAGATTGGTATTATGCCTTTTTTGAAAAAAGTTTTATTGATTGCTGATATTAGTTGACAAAAAAATAAAGGCCGTTCGTTTGAACAGCCTTTATTATATAAGATATTAGAACCTCTTATTTAGCTCTTACGCTTAAAGAAATTCTACGATTTTGTGCTCTACCTTCTGGTGTTGCATTGTCTGCTACAGGATGCTGAGGACCGTAACCTTCGTAAGCTTTATCTTCAAAAGATGTTTTTGCAACACCTTTATTCATCATTTGGTTATAAACTGTTTTTGCTCTGCTATCCGATAGTTTCACATTGGCAGTAGAATCGCCAGTATTATCAGTATATCCGCCTAATTTTATTTTTACATTAGGATATGCTTTTAATATTTCTACAGCGTTGTCTAATTGTTTTTGTGAACTTGCTTTTAAGGTAGATTTACCAGTATCAAATAACAAATCTTCAAAATTGAACCAGATGTCTTTTCCAGCTACGGCATTTGGGTCTTTAATAAATGAATGGAATTTATCTTCTAAAGAACCTTTTGTAGCATCTATTTCAACACCATTGTCTAATTTAATTTTTTTTGGATCACCTTTTACTGTAATCCAGTTGCCATCAGCATCTAAACTACCACCTGCAGTTGCATTAGTAGAAGCAGAAGCATCGGCTTGTACAGCCAAAGAATCGTGTCCCATAGCATCTACTACCACCTGATCCGATGATGCGTCTGAAGACATTGCTGTAGTTGTATCTGTAGCTACTCCATCTTCACTTTTGTTGCATCCTTTCATGAAATACCATATACCAAGTCCTAATAAACCCAATAATAATAATGGCAATAGCCATTTCATACCACCACCACTATTATCATCTGATGAAGACAATGATGAACTTGAAGCTGTAGAAGCAGATCTTGAAGAAGGTTCTGAAGAGGTTAAATATGAACTAAAACCTGCTGGTATAGCTGATTCTATTTCTTTTCTACTACCGCCTAACCAATTCATAATGCCGCCTAAATTTAAACCTTCGCCTAACATTTTTTTACCCAAAAAAGAAGCTATTAATGTTCCTGCAAGGCTTAATAGAGAATTAGAAGATGATGATTTAGTACCTGAAAAATTAGAAATCAAATTAACTAATCCGCCTACTTTATCGCCAAATATACCTTTTATAAGACTTGAACCAAGGCCTAAAGAAGGATTATTGTCTGTTTGGCCACCGGCAAAACCGCCCACTAAATCTGTTATTAAATTTGTGTTTCCACCAGCTTTTCCCAACAAATCTCCGATTACAGAATGGTTATTGGAGTTAGAATTAAGCATACCGCCCAATATAGTTGGCAAAAGGCCTCCTAATGCTTTAGTTATGCCATTTTCGCTTTCGCCCATGTGTTTGGCAGCAGCACTTACAATTTGATTGGTAGCTAAACCCTTTAGGGTTTCTAGTAATTGACTCATTTTTTGTTTGTTTAAATTGTGATAAAAGGTTATAATTTCAGCTCAATATTATGAATATTTTTTAAACATAGCCCATACTATCTAAAATTTATTATTTTATAATATATATGTGATATGTAATATTGAAAGTTTCATCTTGACTATCTTTGCCAATATGCCACAAATAGGCTCTATATCATTACCCGACTTTCCTTTGCTATTAGCACCTATGGAGGATGTAAGTGACCCTCCTTTTCGTTCTGTTTGCAAAAAATATGGTGCCGACTTGATGTATACAGAGTTTATTAGTAGCGAAGGTCTCATACGAGATGCCATAAAAAGCAGACAAAAATTGGATATTTATGACTCTGAGCGTCCTATAGGCATACAAATTTTTGGTGGCGATGAAGAGGCTATGGAGCAGTGTGCAAGAATAGTAGAAGCCACAGGTCCTGATTTATTAGATATTAATTTTGGGTGCCCTGTAAAAAAAGTAGTTTGCAAAGGCGCAGGTGCTGGTATATTGAAAGATATTCCTAAAATGATTTCGCTAACAAAAGCGGTTGTAAAAGCTGTTTCTATACCTGTTACAGTCAAAACAAGATTGGGATGGGATGAAAAATCAAAAAATATTGTAGATGTGGCCGAAAGATTGCAAGATGTTGGGATTCAAGCCCTTTCTATACATGGCAGAACTCGTACTCAAATGTACAAAGGCGATGCCGATTGGTCATTGATAGCAGACGTTAAGAATAACCCCCGTATGCACATACCCATATTTGGCAATGGCGATATTACAAGTCCTGAAAAAGCATTAGCATATAAAAATAAATATCATGTAGATGGTATAATGATAGGGCGTGCTGCCATTGGTTATCCATGGATTTTTAATGAAATTAAGCATTTTTTATCCTATCAGACACATTTGCCCAAACCTTCTATAGCAGAGCGATTGCAAGTATGCAAACTGCATTTAGACTTTTCCATTCAGTGGACAGGAGAAAAACTGGGTATTTTAGAAATGAGAAGACACTATGCAAACTATTTAAAATCGCTGCCGAATGTAAAAGATTTTAGACTCAAATTGGTACATGCAGAAAGCCAAGCTGAGCTATTATTACTTTTTGATGAAATAGAAAATTACTATACTAACACTTTAGTATAATTATATAATATATTATATTTCAATGTTTTATAAAAAATAAAAAATGAAAACAAAACAAGAAATTGTAAATAATTGGCTACCACGATATACTGGCGAAGAGTTAAAAAATTTTGGGAAATATGTGCTCTTAACCAACTTTACAAATTATGTAGAGCATTTTGCCAAAATGCACAAAGTAAAAATAATTGGCAAAGACAAACCCATGCAATGTGCAACTGCTCAGGGCATCACAATTATTAATTTTGGAATGGGTTCGGCTTCTGCTGCTACTGTTATGGATTTGTTGACTGCCATTTCGCCAAAAGCCGTACTTTTTTTAGGAAAATGTGGTGGCCTGAAGCGAAAAAATAAGGTCGGTGATCTTATTTTACCTATAGCTGCCATACGTGGAGAAGGTACAAGCAACGACTATATGCCTCCAGAGGTGCCTGCCTTGCCAGCATTTGCTTTAGAAAAAGCAATATCAACAACTATACGAGATATGGGATTTGACTATTGGACAGGCACATGCTATACTACAAATAGAAGAGTATGGGAACATGATAATAGTTTTAAAAACTATTTAAAAACTATACGAGCCATGGCTATTGACATGGAAACTGCTACTATTTTTACTACCGGGTTTTATAATCGGATACCTACAGGAGCTTTGTTGCTGGTAAGCGACCAACCTATGCTACCAGAAGGCGTTAAAACAGCCGAAAGTGATAAGTCAGTTACATCAAATTTTGTGCAACGCCATCTTTTAATCGGCATTGAGTCATTAAAACAACTTATTAATAAAGGCAATACGGTAAAGCACTTAAAGTTTTAAACCGTTGGCACGTGTGCCGCATGATAAACAGACGAAAACTGTCCTATAACCATATTTTTTCTTATAATATGGGCATCAATATGCAAATCATCAATGTCTTTTTGAAGTACTCTTCTGTGTATTGGGTATAGTGTACCGCCTTTTGCACCTGGTAGTGCTTTTTCATCGTATTGATATATGGCATCCACTATAGTACCTCGTGGATACATAATACCTGGTATTCCCTGCCCTCTTATATCTAAAATTTCGGGATGTGGCAAACCCAAGGTATGTCCATATTCGTGTGCCGCTGTAGTACTATTTATATATAGGTTTTCTGATAGAAAATAGCCCGTATTGCATCCTAAACCATCTACAAAAGAAATATTTCCATGTGCAAAATCTTCAATTCTAAAATAATTATATTGAGGATTGGTATTGGCAGCTATATCCGTAGGTGTTATATTTTGATGCAGGTGCACATCCACTTCAAATTGAAGTAAATAAGGCTCATGGTTAAGCCATATTATCCCTCGTACTTCATTCCACATGGTATTGATTTCATCTTCCATATTGGCACGGATAATTTCAGATAGCGCATTTCCATATAAAAATAAAGTAGATTTTAAATGTATTTGTAATGCATGATGATCTATTTCGATGATACCCATAATAAAATGATAGCGTAAAGATAAATAATAATACAAAGGACTTTTGTAAAATATACAAGCTTTAAAACTTAGCGAATGTAAAAATAATCTTACTGTTATATTTGCAAGGTTTATGCAATATAAATTTATTACTGTAGAAGGGAATATTGGTGCTGGAAAAACCACCTTGTCACAATTATTGCAAGAAACATTTGATGCTGAGTTAATATTAGAGCAATTTGCTGACAACCCTTTTTTGCCCAAATTTTATAAAGAGAAAGAGCGCTATGCATTCCCATTGGAGCTTTCCTTTTTGGCCGATCGGTATCAACAATTAAAAAAGTTTCTAACAACACGTTCGCTATTTAATTCCTACACCATTTCAGATTATTTATTTATAAAGAGTAAGCTATTTGCAAAAATCAATTTGCCAGAAGATGAATTTCATTTATACGAAACATTGTTTGATATAATTTACCCAAATCTTGTTAAACCCGATTTGATCATTTATTTGCATTCGCCATTGCAAAAGCTGAGACAAAATATATTAAAAAGAAATAGAGAATATGAGAAAAATATTCCAGACGATTATTTACTGAGTTTACAAGATGCATATTTAAACTATATCAAATCTATACACATACCAACACTTGTTATAGACAATGAATCGCTCGATTTCTTAAACAATAAAGAGCACTACAATAATCTTTTAAGATTATTAGAAAAGGAATACACACCGGGTTTGCATTATGTAAATTGCTAAAAATTATCTCTAAAATCTCTTCTTCTCAACAGTTTTAAATCCTGCAATACGGAAGCTTTTACATTTAAAGAAAAATTGTATGATTTTCTATATCCAAACGGTATGATATTTAATTTCATTTCCCAACAATGCAAATCTCTATAAATATCGAGAGATGTAAAGCTGATTTCCTTGAGTCTAAAATCATAACCACTTCTAAAGCCAACTTTCCATTTGGAAGTTAAATTTACATCGCCCGAAAAATTCAGATTCTGAGTGAGTATTAAACTATCTCGTTGAGACAGTATAATGTATTTTTTATTAAAGTCTAAAGAATAATTGACAGCCAAGGTCCAAGGAATATTAAAATCGGCATAGCTATAATAGTTATTTCCTATAGCTAAACGTTGATCACTATTGGCTATTTTTAGTGCATTGTTATTTTTCTTGAATGGCAAAGAAGCAGTCATGGCTATACTGGCAGTTTGAAATCGTAACAAACCTTCATGTTCTTGATACAAAAAAGTTTTTTGTCTGAGGCCTGTTGTTTTATTAAAACTATAAGGCGTATAACTTAATCCTCCAGATAACTGTATAGACTCAAACAAAGTAGTACGATATGAAATAGCCAAGTTGCTCCATCTAAAAGAGTCGACGGCAGCATTGTAAAAAGAAGAAATATTTAAACCATCAATAATGTTTATTTTTTTGTCTTGTGCAGAGGAGTCTTTTTTAGACCGTGTTTTCAACTGTAATGTATTACCTATATTAAATCCTACACCTCCTACCTTTCCATCTGGAGGGCCTCCAAATATTGATCCATCAAAATAAGATTGTCTGCTATTGGTATAATATTGATTGGTAAATGAGTTGTAGTAATATCCATATTTAGGTGCTCCAAAATCGGGTCTTAAATTTGCATTTAGTGAAGGAGTCAATACATGCCTAATGCCTTTTATTTTACCTTTTTTAAACAATTTAATTCCATAAATTCGAGTAGAGATAGAGCTATTAAAAGCATAATCACGGGCTGTTATGAAACCTCTTGTAGTTATTGTATCTAATTTATTTTCTGAAAAATCGTATTCTTTAAATAGTTTTTGCAAATACCAATATTCATTATAAGTGGCTCCTATAGTAAAGTTAAAATATTTCAGAACATTGTAATTAGCATTTATAGGTATTGTTTGTTTCATACCATTATTAAAATCTGAAAACCGGAGTGTAGATAATGAAAAAGTTGAATCATAAAAATCTATACTATTTACAGCACTCAATTGATAACTGGCACTTATTTTTTCATACCATCGGGGTTTAATAATATTTTTTCTAAATTGGAAAGGAAAAATTTGATTGATAGAAAAATTAATTTCGGGCAGCGTTACTTTTACTAATCGAGTCTGAGTATTTTGATTGTGACGCAAGGCGGCAGAGAAATTAAAGGGTTTGTTTTTCCAAGATTTAGAATACGAAATGGAAGAACTATAATTATTATTTAAGTACAGATTCGCATCGTAAGTATTATTTTTTTGATAACGACTACTTCCAATATTTACATTGGCAGAAAAATTACTACCAGATAATACATTAGGATCTATAGTATGTATCCAAGCTACATTAAACGTTCTTTGTATGGTATTGTTTTGTTCAAACTCCTCTCCTATTTTGGTATACGCATAATTAAAAGATAAGCTACCATTATATCTATATCGGTTTATATATTTTGAAGCTATGCCTGCCCTCCATGTTCCCAAGGCATATACATCGGCTAAGGCTAATAAATCTACTTTTTCACTAATAGCAAAATAATATCCAAACTCACGAAGTCCAAAGCCCAAATTGTCACTCATATCATAGGTAGGTAATTTGAATCCACTTCGTTGACCTTGCTTGAGTGGAAATAAACCAAATGGCAAAAGTAAAGGTGTCGGAATTTCTTCAATAACCAAATTAGCACTACCACTCACGGCTATTTTGTTTGGAATTATTTTTACTTTTTTAGCTGCAATTCCAAAATGCGGCACTTCAGCATTACAAGTAGTATATATATTTCTATACCCATTGATAGAGTTATCGTTATTACGTTTTACTTGTTCGCTATGTATATAGCCCTCACCGTATTGCGAAAATGCATGCTCAAGCAATGCTCTTTTAGATTTAAAATTATATTGCAAACTGGTAAAAGTAGAACTCTCTTCCCCTTGTTTGATAGTGGGCTTTTTTATGGTGTCTTTTACGGTAGTGGAGTCCAACTGATGTATAGCAAGCGCATGTAAAGTAGACGAATCTTGTTCGTAAAAAATATAATCGGCATTGACTTGTATATCTGTGTATTTTATTTCGGCACCTTCATATAATTGTAGTATTTTTTGTTTTGCATCAAACACTATCGAATCTTGTGCTTTATAGATTACTTTTTCATCAGGCTTATCCTTTGATATAGCAAAGGCAATAGAATCTTTTGTATTTACTTCAGTTGTAACTGAATCGCTTTCTTGTCTACTATTATTAGTGCTGCTTTGTGCGCTTGTTAATTTATTTAAAAATAATAAGCAAATAACCAAAATGACAATGCGTTTTAAAGCATAGTAATGGATTTTATAACTATTTTTACAGAATGTAAACATGTAAATAGTTAACAAAATTAAGTTAAACATTGCTTACACTTTTTAATCAAAGGGTTAAAAGAAACATAATACAAGAATATATGTCAGTGCTGAATAAAATTTTTTTGATAATTTCCTTAATAAACATCAGTTTAGTAGCGCAACCGAATGTATCATATGCGAAAAAAATAAAGAAAATAATTTTGGACCCAGGTCATGGTGGCAAAGACCCTGGTTGTCATGGTGTTTATTCCAAAGAAAAAGATATTACACTTGCGGTTTCGAGAAAAGTAAAAACATTGCTTGAAAATTATTTTAAGAGTGGCATTCAAGTGGCATTAACTCGAAATAGTGATGTCCTTGCTGGAGGAGATGATTTAAGTATCAAACAGTCTCTCATTTATCGTACTGATTTTGCAAACGAAAATAAAGGCGATTTATTTATTTCAATACATGTAAATAGCACACCCAAAAGAAACTCAAGTGTAAAAGGTACTCTTGTATTAGTATGTGGTCAGGAGCGAGTATCTGAAAAAGCAAATAGTGTCAATTCAAATTCGCACAATTTTGAAGACGAAGGCCTTTTAGATGCAAGAGATCCAGCCACATCCATTATCTTGGCACAATACACACAAGCATTTTTAACAAGAAGTATAGTATTGGGTAGCAAAATGAATGAAGAATTTGTGAACCAAAACCGAGTGGCTGAGGGTGTAAGACAACAAAGTTTGCAAGTGCTAGCCAGTAGTGCCATGCCAGGTGTATTGGTTGAAATAGGATATTTGAACAATACAGAAGAAGAAAACTACTTGAATTCGGAAGAAGGACAAAACGAAGTAGCGTTGGCTATATTTAATGCTATTAAATATTACAAAGAAGAAAGTGAAAAAAATAGTGCTGAGTAAAATTTGAACAAATATCTTTGTAACAACTAAAATATAAGCTTTGCGAATATCAAAAGAAATAAAATTGGCCTTATTAGGCATTGCAGCTATAGCTGCATTTGCTTTTGGATATGATTTTTTAAAAAGTTCTGGTGTCTTTTCATCCAATAAAACAATTTTGGCAGAATATGACAATGTCGAAAATTTAACACCTGCCAGCTATGTACAATTACAAGGATTTAATATAGGCAGCGTAAAAAGTATAGCATTATCTAAAACTCACGCTGGCAAAGTAGAAGTCGTAATGAGTATAGATAAAAATATAGAAATTCCAAACAACTCCTTTGCTCAAATCATGTCATTAGATTTGTTAGGAACGAAGGCTATTAATATCGTAAAAGGAAATTCAAATACTTATATTAAAGATGGAGAATTTTTGGAAGGAAGCAATACACAAGATGCCATAAGTAGTTTATCCAACGCAGCTACTCCTTTATTAGATAGTGTTAAAAGCACTTTGTCTATGTTGGATCCACAGCTCAATACAACCTTTACGAATATAAACAATATATTAGATCATAGTACACAAGTTCGACTCAAGCATTCTATAGAAAATTTAGATAATACCATGGCTAATTTAAATCAGTTTGCCAATGAGTTAAACACACAACGTAACAAAATTTCTTCATTATTAGACAATTTAAATAATTTTACAAATAACCTTTCTAAAAATAATACCAGCATCAACAATATCCTTCGGAATGCAGAAACGACTACTAAAAACTTAAGTCAATTAGAACTACAAAATACAGTTACAGAATTGAAAAATACATTGGGTACTATGCAAACCACACTCAATAAATTAAATGAAGGAAGTGGGAGTATGGCTTTGCTGATGAATGATGACAAACTATATAAAAATCTAAAAAACACTTTAGAAACTGCCAATAATCTACTTTATGACTTGAGTGCCCACCCTTCAAAATATGTCAATATCAATATCATTGGACGCAAAAACAAAAAAGATACTCCGCCTGAAACGGCTCCAAACACCAATGACTAATCCTCAACTGTTCGTGCACTACAAATTGAAATCAACGTTTTTTTTCATTTCTTGTATTTTATTATCTACTACGCTTTTTGCTCAAAAAGACACTATAAACAATCCTCTATCTTTTGATTCACTTCAATTAAAACTAATCAAAATAAATCATACGGATAGTTTAAGAAAATATGAAAACCAAGTCTATACCAGTTTTTTGGGAACGGTAATGATAGAACATGAAGGCATACAAATGACTTGCGATAGTGCGCATTTATACTTAGAAAACAACTTTGTAGAAGCTTTCAATAATGTGCATATTACAAAAGCCAACGGCACTACAGCAGAAGCACAATATGTAAAATATACTGGTAATAATTATACAGCTTACATGAAAGATGGAGTGTCTATAATAGATGGCAACAATACCTTACATACAGAAGAGCTAACCTATAATATAAAAACAAAAATTGGGAAATACTTTCAAGGAGGTACGCTGCAAAATGAAGAAACAACTATAAGTAGTGATTTGGGTACTTATAATGGATACAACAAACAAGCTTATTTTAGAAAAAATGTAATAGTATCACATCCAAAATACAATATTGAAACAGAAGAATTGACTTATAATACGAATACTAAAGTTGTAAAATTTATTGCTCCTGCCACCATCATCAACGAAGAAAACTACATAGAAACCAAAGGAGGAACATATAATACAGAAACAGGCAATGCCACTTTTACCGAAAGAACACATATAGAAAATCAGGAGCAGATAATAGAAGCTAATAACATTAAGTATAATGACAAAATTGGCAAAGCTTTTGCCAAAGGCAATGTAATCGTAGTAGACCAAAAAAATGAATCTACATTATATGCCAATCAAGCCAATTATAATAAACAAACTGGTTTTGGAGATGCCGAAGGAGATGTATTGATAATACAAAGCAATGGAAAAACTACCATACGAGCAGATAAAACTATTTTTAATAAAAAAACAGCCTATAGCCAATTAAATGGTCATGTAATAATAATAGACACCAGTGAAAAATCGAAGCTATTGGCCGGACAAGTACAATATAATAATCATACAAAATTTATGTTGGCTACTCAGCATCCCGTTTTGATTAGCAAGCAAGATGAAGATAGTTTGTATCTTAGAGCAGATACGATGATAAATATTATTCATCAAGACATTTCTACCTTATCCTATATTCCTCAAAAAGATGGGAAAAAAACAATTTATGTTTATAATCTTTTATATACTGATTCTAATTTCATAGAACGAAGCGATGAAGACAATGAAACACAGCGAGTCATTATTGCAAATCATCATGTAAAACTCTATAGTGATTCCTTGCAAGCAGTATGTGATAGCTTAAGTTATTCACAAGTTGATTCTGCCTTTAGGCTTTTTAAAAAACCTATCCTTTGGAATCAAAAACAACAGGCCAGTGGTGATACTATCTATATTTTTACTACAGCCAACAATAAAATAAAAAAAATTGAGCTCAAGCAAAATGCTTTGCTTATTTCTCAATCAATATACGAAGCCTTTTATGACCAAATAAGTGGTGGATATATAGATGCTTTTTTTGAAAACAATAAAATTCATAAAGCCTTTGTGAACCAAAATGCACAAAGCCTCTATTTTGCAAAAGATGATGATGAACGCTATAGTGGGGTCAATATTTCAGAAAGTTCAAGTATAAAAATTCTTTTTGAAGATGAAAAAATTGATAAAATTGTTTTATATGAAAAACCAAGTGGCGTTTTTCACCCTATAGACAAAATAACGGATGCCGAAAAAAAATTAAACACTTTTGTGTTATACACTGAGCAAAGACCAAAAAACAAACAAGAAATATTAAAATAAGGCACAAAAAGTACTCTAAATATCATTTTTTTTGCAATAAATGACCTTATTATATTGATAATATTTAAAGAAAGATGTACTTTTGCGCTCCTGTTTAATAAAAAATTGTGAATATGAAACACAAAAGAGAATATGAAATTGCTTTTGTGGGTTTAAAACCTGGTTTACATTTTTACAATTTTCAGATAGACAGTAAGTTCTTTGAGCATTTTGAGCAAACAGATTTTACAAATCCACAGTTGGATGTAAAACTAAATTTAGATAAAAAATCTGGAATATTTTTACTACATTTTGAAATCAATGGAAAGATAACCCTTCCTTGCGATAGATGTAATGAAGAAATGGAATGGACCGTATGGGATGAATTTGACTTAGTAGTCAAAATAATTCCGGATGAAGAAGTAGAACAAAAAGCATCTATAGATGCCGAAGTAGCATATATAGGTCGTTCAGAAAGTATATTAGATGTATCTGGCTGGATATATGAGTTTATTGTACTCAGCATTCCCATGCAAAGAATACATCCTTTGGATCAACAAAACCAAAGCACTTGCAATCCTGCTATTTTAAAATATTTAGTTGATCATCAACCCACTGAAAATGCTTCATTGAAAAATGAATTAGAAAAAATTAAAAAGAAAGCATAAACTTAAAAAATATAAACGATGCCTAATCCTAAAAGAAGACATTCGCAACAACGTAGTGCCAAACGTCGTACACACTACAAAGCTACAATAGACACATTGAGCACAGATAAAACTACCGGTGAAATACACCTTCGTCATCGCGCTCATTGGGTAGAAAACAAACTTTTCTACAAAGGTCGTGTAGTGATGGAAAAAGCTATTAAAGAAGCTGCAGACGAATTGCCATCTGGTGACGAATAACCCTTTTACTTCCCTCATATAGAGTATGAAAATTGCACTCGACATGCTGGGCGGTGATTATGCACCCAAAGAATGTACTTTGGGTGTTCGTGATTTTATATCCAAAAACAACCAAGCACATTTAGTACTTATAGGCAATGAATCTGATATCCAAAAGGATTTATCAGATTCGGAGTTAAGTCGTTGTACTATCGTACACACAAGCGATGCTATAGACATGCACGAACATCCTGTAAAGGCTATGAAAGAAAAACCTAATGCCAGTATGAATATTGGTTTTTCTATGTTGGCAAAAGGCGATGTAGATGCCTTTGTTAGTGCAGGTAATACGGGTGTGATGCTGGTTGGTGCAGCACATATCATCAAAACAATCGATGGTGTTTTAAGACCTACTATACCTTCTATTGTACCTAAAGTAAATGGTCAATTTGGTATCATGTGCGACGTGGGTATTAATGCAGACTGCAAACCTGAAAACCTAAATCAGTTTGCTACCCTTGCCTATCAATATACCAAAGAAATAATGGGTATTGCAAATCCACGAGTAGCCTTATTAAATATTGGCGAAGAAGAAGGCAAAGGAAATATACTGGCGCAAGCTACTTATCCGTTGCTCAAAGAAAATCAACACATCAATTTTATTGGTAACATAGAAGGAAGAGATTTGTTTACGGACAATTATGATGTAGTAATTTGTGATGGGTTTACTGGTAATATTGTTTTGAAATTGTGTGAATCTATTTATGATGTAGTTGTAAAAGAACGAAATCTGAGTGATGAATTTTTACTTCGTTTTAATCATCAATTATATGGTGGCGTTCCTGTTTTAGGAATCAATAAACCAGTTGTGGTTGGTCATGGCATTTCTGATGCTTCTTCATTTTCGGGCATGTTACAAGTGGCTGAAAAAATGATAAGTACGAACATTTTAGGAAATGTAAGTCGCTTTTTATAAAACCCCTTTCATAAATAATGTCTAAATTTGCGTTCATGAAATGGATGTCGCTTTTTTTAATTATTTTTTTATTTTTTTCAAATACAACTACAGCCCAAAACGAAATTCAACCTATCATCTTAGATAGACCCGATTTAACAGAATCCCCGTTTTTAACTCCTCATAAATATGTGCAGATAGAAAGTGGTTTGCTCTACGAAAATACTGATGGCGATTATACACTAACCACACCAACCATACTGACAAAATATGGTGTAACCAAAAATTTTGAGATTCGTCTTATAACTAACCTTACAAATGCTTATGGTTGGGGTATACCTCCTATTTGGGTAGGATTCAAAACTCCATTGATATTAGAAAAAGGGATTATTCCACAGGTATCATTTATTGGACACATTGCTTTGCATCAATTAGCTACTAAAGAATACAAAGCACAATATTTAGCACCTAAATTTAGATTTGTAGCGCAGCATACTATAAGCTCTAAAATTTCATTAAGCTACAATGCTGGTATAGAGTGGGACGAAAATAGCAATCGAAATCAATTTATATATACCCTATCTACTGGTTTTCAGCTCAATCCTCGTTTTGGATTTTTTGTAGAAGGCTATGGCGAAGCTGAGCAAATAAACGATTTTAGTCATTATGCAGATGGTGGCTTTACTTTTTTACTCAACAAAAATGCTATGGTAGATATTTCGACAGGTATGAAATATTTTAGAAATTTTGAAAAATATTATTTCTTTTCTTGTGGATACAGTTTTAGATTCAATACAAGTCAAAAATTTAATCCAATAAAAATTGCACATTAAGATGGCAGATATAAAACTCATAGAATGTCCACGCGATGCTATGCAAGGATGGAAACCGTGGATAGAAACACAAACTAAAATAGACTATTTGAACGAATTACTCCAGGTAGGATTTGACACCTTAGATTTTGGTTCTTTTGTATCACCCAAAGCTATACCACAACTTGCTGATACCAAAGCGGTAATTCCAAAATTAAAAATGACAGATACTAAACTGTTAGCTATTATAGCTAATCAAAGAGGAGCTGAAGATGCCGTTCAATTTGATGAAATATCTTATTTGGGCTTTCCTTTTTCGATATCTGAAACCTTTCAAAAACTTAATACAAACGCCACCATAGAAGAATCCTTAGGTCGTGTACAAGCTATACAAGACCTTTGTATACAACATGGAAAGGAATTGCTGATTTATATATCTATGGGCTTTGGCAATCCCTATGGCGAAACTTACAATGCAGATATAGCCTTACATTGGATTCAGAAATTAGCCGATATGGGCATAAAACATATGGCCATGAGTGATACCGTAGGGGTATCTAATCCAGAAAATATTGCGTATTTGTTTTCAAACCTTCATACAGAATTTTCTACTATTGAGTTTGGAGCACACTTTCATTCTACTTTCGAAACAGCTCGAGAAAAAATTGAAGCTGCCTTAGCACATGGATGTTATCGTTTTGATAGTGCTTTAGGCGGTATAGGTGGATGCCCTATGGCAAATAATGACTTGGTTGGGAATATTCCTACTGAAATAGTAGTAGAAACTTTATTAGATCACAATCATTCATTTTCTTTCTCTAAACAAGCCTTTGAAAAGGCAATGAAGACTTCAAATACAATTTTTAGTAAATAAAAGTATGAGTGTTATCCCTTTTTTATCAATATCCGTAGGCGTAAGAAATGAAAATCCGAATATTGAATTAGCTCAACAAATTATAAAAAAGAAAGATCTCAAGGCAATAGAGGAACTCATTGTATTATTAAATGCTAAACAATATCAAAAAGATAGTATTAAAGTATTGTATGAAATTGGATACCTAAAACCTGAATTTATAAGTCCTTATTATAACAACTTTATTTCCTTACTCAAAAGTAAAAACAATAGACTACAATGGTGTGCAATGACAGCATTGAGCTGCATTGTGAATATAGTGCCTAAAGAACTTTATGCCAACCTTCCTATAATACTGGAAACAGCAGATAAAGGCACCGTAATAACTCGCGATCATGCGATGAAGATATTAGCACAATTAGGCAAGAAAAAAGAATACTCTAAAAGCATATTTCCACTTGCAATAGAACAACTACAAAGTTGTCCAACTAACCAATTACCTATGTATGCCGAACTAACCATGCAAATGGTAGAAAAAAGTATGGCAAAAACGTTTTTGCAAACACTATACCAACGCTTGCAATATTTAGAATATGAACCCAAGCGAAAAAGAATAGAAAAAGTAATACTTACTATTCAAAAAAAATATTCGTTTTAACCCAAATTAAGCATTAGCATTCTCCAATGGTATAAACGACTAATTAAATCAGTCCATTTCGGATTTTTTTGAAATCCAAAATGTTGATTTTCTAAGTCGGGGTTAACCCCAAGTAACGCAAGTAGTTCACTCCTTTCAGTAGTTTCTATTGCATAACTTGGGTTTAAGCATGTCCTTTTCTTCTTTTGTGAGCTAAGGCATACTCACTTGGACTTAATTTAAATTGTTTCTTAAACAATTTACTAAATGCTGCTAAATCAGAAAAATTCAATAGACTTGCAATTTCAGACCAAGAGTATCCTTTTTTAAAAATCTTTATAGCTTCAAGCAATTTTATTTTCAATACATACTGATAAGGGCTTATACCAAAGGTATCCTTAAATAAATGATAGAATCTATATTTTGATAAAAATACTTCTTGCGCCAAGGCTTCCATTGATACCGAAGAGTATAAATGATCATGTATCATATTATAAGCTATCATCATTCTATGGTACAAGTCTTTTCGGGTAGACATTTTTAATACATTGACTTGTTGAAAATACCTTAAATACATACTATGATGAAATACAAACTGTTTTAAAAATTCAAAAGAAACCTCATCGCTATGGATAAGTTCTTGATTGTGTATTTTTAGAAACAATTGATGTAAGTACTGATCAAAATATTTGTTTGATTTAAATTTATTGAAAAAAGAATTTTCAGTAAAAAAAACGATTTGCAGATAGCTTGTAGCTAAAGACTGCGGATTGTAAAATAAACTAAGAGCTTCTACCAAAAGTTCAGACTCAATATCAACACACAAACCCAAATCTTGACCTTTATTCATATTAATTTGCACTTCACAAGCATCTATATTTGTAGCCAATAAGTATTCGCCAGTGTTAATCTCTACTTCGTGCTGATTGCTGATATATTTTTCCTTTCCAAAGAGATTATACTTAAACGAAATAGGTTTTAAGTAAAGCTCTTTATCAATATACTGTAGTGAAGAAATTCTAAATGGAAAATGATCTAACCTGGATGTAATCTGACTCCAATTTTTTTCATTTAGTAGTATAAGGTTCGATTTCACTTGTAGTATTTATCACAAATAAAAAGATAGCGAATGAAAGCCAAAGGAGAAGTTGGATAAGCGGTAAAAAATATTCTATATAAGGTTAAACCTTGCTAAGGCTTTTTTAAGAAGTCATCTGTAAAGTGACTTATTGATTTTTCTTTCGAAAATTTATCTTTATTAAAATCACGAGATTGGTTTTTGGGTATAGATAGAGAATGCCAAGCATTTGTACTGTACATTTTTCCTAAAAAAACTATTTGCCCAACATGATATGCATAATGTGCTAATTGCCTATATATAGCTTCTTCAACTGTGTGTCCTTGATTTCGGATATAAACGATAGTATCAAAATCTTTATCAGAAAGACTGTGTAAGGTATTGAACAAACATACCCACCCTTCTTGCCAGCGAGCTAATAAATTATCACGACTTGATATATCATTTTCAAATTCAGCGTCTCTGTTTCGCCAATCTTTTTCTCCATCACTTTTCAAAAAATCAGTCCATCGAGAAAGCATATTGCCCCACATATGTTTCACTATAATAGCAATGCTATTACTGTCATTGTTGAATTGAGCAAAAAGTGCCTCATCAGATACTTGTTCAAAGGTTTTGTCGCCCAACGATTTATAATATTCAAATTGTTTAATGATGCTTTGCAAAGAATCTATATTCATTTTTTTTATTTAATTACTATGTAAAACTATTAATTTCTACTTGATTTTTTTATTGGAATTTGTCATTTTCGAGCGTAATACACTGTTTGGAAATAACACATTTGGAAATTCTCGATTCGATTAACAGACCTGTATATAAAACAGGAGTTGCGCAGGCTTCGCCTGCGCAACTCTGTTAACAAAACCAAATAAAAATCTATAAAACCAATGGTAACGACTGCTCTTCATGCAATTGTCTTAATACGGATTGCACTAATTTTTCATCGGGCGAAACTTCAGATTCCATGACCAGATGCAATGCTTTTTTTATGTCTAAAATTTCTTGTTGTAATGCAAAATCAATCGATAATGCATGTGTTATTTCTTTTGACAATGCGGAATCTGCTTCGCCAAATATGAATAACAATAATTGTTCTTGAGTAAAATTGGGCATATTTAAAAGGGGTTTTTATATAAACGCATATCCTTCAAAATTGGAAGAAAATAATTTATTAACGTTTAATTAACGCATGAAAAGGAAGACATATTTTAGAAAATATAAAGCAAGCATGGATAATGGAGAATTGTATATATTACCAATCTTAAATTGGTTTCAGACCAAATTTTTAGAGTGGTTTATGCCGTGATATTATTGATGCTAAGACCAATTTTCTTTGGTCTGTTATGTAGTATAGTCGGTAAAAAGAAAAGTGAATGTTTTCAAATTATTATTCAAGAATGAACTGCTGTGATTCCGAACGGAGACACGGGCGGGGAAAAAACCGATTTAAGATATATACAAGAACTATTGGGAGATAAAAGCAGCAAAAACAATCGTAATGCTGTTACTGATTTTTTTTAGTCATCATTATTTGTTTTTAGACTCTAAATTTATTACTATATTTGATTAATGATTAACACAGGCTACCGAAGGTTTAGTTCAACAAGGGTTTGCCAAAATGGGGGCAGAATTGCTACATTGAACATTTGTAATTCTATTGAACTTTGTACTAAATTTAAACATTTGTACTTCTAATTCCCCCACTTCGGCAAGCCCCAAACCGTTACCTGCTATGTTAGAAAGACGACCATACAAGACAACGACACGTTTTGACGGACTAACTTCTGACCTTTGCAGGAAAACGGGGAAGCTGAAAACCGACCAGAGTAGGCAGGAACAAAAAAAATGAAAAGATGAAAAATTTTCAATGTAAAAAGTGTAGCACACACTTAACAAGTGCTTCGACACCAAGCGCTTTTAATTGCCCAGGTGGCGGACATCACCAATGGACAAACCTCGGTGATGTAGGAACAAACAATTACCAATGCAAGAAATGTGCTTTGTTGGTAAAATCTAAAAGCACTCCAAGTGCATTCAATTGTCCATCAGGTAGCCATCATCAATGGACAAAACTTTAAGACTTATCTGTGGTGGCGAAGCCACCACAGATTTTTTTCACCTTATTGTAATTAATTTATGACAGAAACAGAAAACAAAACAGCCGAAAGCATACAACAACTTTTCAAAAGTTCAGAAAGCGTTAGAATACCAGCTTATCAACGTGCATATAGTTGGGAAAAGAAACAATGCACACAGTTTTTTGAAGACCTTTTGGAACAAAAAGGAAAGAAATATTACTTGGGTCAATTCCTTTTTGAAAAGGACGGAAACACTCTTTTTATAATTGACGGACAACAAAGACTTACAACGACAATTCTGTTTCTTTCTGCAATTGCCAAAATCAAAATCCTAAAAGGCGAAAATGTTGACAGTATTAGAGAAATCTATTTGACAGACGTTTTTAAGACTATTGATGACGATCAAGTAATTTTCAAAAAAGTTACTCAAAAACATTTGGTATCAGCAATTGACGACACCGAAACAATTTCACACAAGAGAATTATTGAAGCGTTTAACTTCTTTGAAACAGAGTTAAGCAAACTTGACAACGAGAATTTAAGCTTAGTTCAGCAGACATTAGAAAACGCAGTAATCAGCGTTTTACATTACCAATAAAGTTGAAGCGACACAGGTTTTTGAATATCAAAACAACCGTGAAAAAGAACTTTCAAGATTTGATAATCAAAAGCATATTTAATGCACAGATTTACATTCAAAGCACAAACAACAATCAAGCGAATAATGACATTGCAGAAATTCAAAGCATTATTTCCAAACATATAGATACATTGAAACAGTTGAAGGCTACTTCACTGAAAACGAGCTTTTTTAGATAATTACTGCAATTTGTTTTTTAACGTGGCGGTAACATTGAAGCAATAAAGGAAAAGCCCAATCAAGAAAAATAAAACGCAATGGATAAAGTTGTTCTTTGAAAACTTTGTTGAACTAACGCACAGTGCTAAAAGTATTGTAAGCAATAAAAACCAATCAGATATTACAAACCTGTTTTTTGTTGGCAATGAAGCAAATTGGAAACTTGTTTTATTAACAATTTTCTATAAGGGAGAAGTAACAGGCGACACATTTAAAAAGATTTTGAAATTATTAGAAGTGCTTTGCTTTGACTAGCTTTTAGCGACTATGCTGAACTATTTATAACATTATTCAAAACAGTATTTCAATCCAAAAGTTGCTTATAATATTGACAATCTATATCAAGATATTAAGAATGTAACTGAAACAGGATTTAAGTGGTATTGGAATGACGGAGACAGATTTAAAAAACATAATCACAAACTGTTGACAACAATGGCACTAGCCAGAAATACGAGAAATCAAGTTTGTATTGGCAATATGAAAATAGTTTAAGACTTAAAATCGTTCAGGTGCATTATTAGACAAAGACCTTTATAACAGTTACACAATTGAACATATTAAACCACAAAATCCGACAGACGAAGAATACAGCGAAGAGTTTAGAAAAAACTTCTTACAACTTGCAGGTAACTTGGCTTTACTGACACAGAGCCAAAACAGTAAATTCGGTAACAAATCGTTTGACAAGAAAAGTGAATTGTTTCAGGACACAGCTTTATCAAGTTACACTGAAATAAGAGAAAAATCTCAATGGACAGAAACAGAAATAACGGAACGACACAAACGTATTTCAGACTTTGCAAAACAGTATTTCGACACTTCAAACCTATGACGAAAGTCAGAAACACAGCAGGTAACAGGCGTTTGGCGGCAAAAAAGCGGGTTCAGTGGTTAATTGAACATTCTACCTCGTATCAAATTTTGTGCTGGGTTGACAGTTTAGTGCTTCGAAATCCGCTTCTTCATAAACGCCAAAACGTTATGCCTCGCCCCTAAAAGACGACACGACCGACGAAAACGAACAGAAAAATGAAAGAAAAATGCCAACGCTTCAGCAAAATCAAAAAGAGCTGCATCCCAATGCTCAAAGCCGACCCAATGCAGCACATTTGCTTTTGCCCAAACACACTTCACAACGGACAATATATTGTATTAATAAGACTTTTATAAATGGCTGTATTACAAAAAGGCAAAAATCAAATATCCATTCTGGGGTGCATCAATAAATCTAATCCACTGGACTTGACCCGTTGGACTTCAAACAACCGGAGGCTACATACGCTACTATGTTGCCCGGCATTTCTTACTTGACTAACCGACTTCGCTATTATGGTTTTTACTGTTGGCTGTTGGACTTTTATTTCAAGACAGAAAAAAGGTAACTCAAAAGAGCAATATCGTTTTATCCGCAGAGCAGAATTGATGATTGCATTAATTATGCAAAAACCAGCTGAAGGAGTTCAACAAATCACAGGAAGTAATTTTGCTTCTAACCTACTAAATACAGTTGAGGAAAATCATTTTGACTTATCGAAGGTGCAGACAAAGACGACCCCGACAAAAATGTTTATTGGAAATATCCGTCAGGAGCATTCGGACAATATTATTATGGTGCAATGCAAGCACTTTCCTTAATTATTACAGCAGTAAATGAGAACGGAGATGTTATTTACAATATAAGCCAGCCAAATCAAGACAAAAGGTATCAGGTAAACAATTGGCGGATGCTTTTGACACTACATTGGCTCAAGAGATTAAGGAATTATTTTACAGTAACATTAAAAAAGCTATACCAATCGGATATTCCCGAACTGGTAAAATATTTTGCTATTGATACTATAGAAACAAAAAGTCCTGAATGGAACCTGTATGTTGAAATGCTTTTTGGACAAAAAGACGAACCAAACAAGAGGTTGAAGAACTTTTTTTACATTTCATAGAAGGGAAACTATTCTTTCGCTGATAAACACCGTTAAGAATGAAAATGAATATGACTGGTATTTGTTTCTATTAGAGTGTTATCAAAAAAAATGGAACAAGTTCCAAACCTGAAACTGAAACAAACATCGGTTGGTATTGCTACCAACTAAATGGTATTGGCAATACAGTTGCGGAACAATTTTTGGGCAGTGCTACAACACCTTTACGATTTTCAACAAGACCAATACTTACCTTCTTTTGTAAAAAAGTTTTCAAGCAGCATCACAAAAGAAATTTGCAAGAATTCAAGCAGTCAACACATCCAACAACTGTGGTTTCTGAAATTCTATCTATGATTTCTGACACGACAGACGAAGAACAAACAAAAAAAGAAATTGATGAAACCAACAACCCAGTTCTTGCAGCAAAAAATGGTTTTATGCTATTGCTTCAACTATTCAAAAACAACGAAACGCTGCACCCTTTGAAAGAATTTATGAGTAGAAAGCGAACCGAGAGAGATGGAAATATGGTTGACGGCATCTTGACAGTTCACAGCCGAAAAAGAAACACTTCCAAGAGTTTGTTGAGCAATTCATTTTACGCAAAATCATTTACGAACATTCTATGGTAGCTCTTAGAAAAATGGGGAATGGTTCACAATCGACACATAAATTTTTTATTGAACAATACATATCCGTTTCATTGACATATTTCCGCCAAGAAACACATCGCCAAGAATGAATGCTTTGCAAAACATAATGTTTGACTTGCAAGTAATCAACAACCAAAGAGTTTTATCACCGTTACACAAAAAACTTTTGGTTGACTAATGGCATTGGAAAGAGAAAACATATTGACCTTAATAGGAAGTAGAAGATACCACTCTTGCATTCTCACAACTTTCAGTTTTGACTTTTATTTCTTTGAAATGAAGGCAATGAAATGGTTGCGTTCGTGTGGCGTGAGAAACATAAATGTTTTTATTGACGGGCATTATTATTCAGAGTTAATGAAACAAGCCACCGGAGAAGAAATGCAACTCACCGCTGGTTATTCGCTTTATCCAGTTTTCCAAAAGTCAATCTTCCATCCTAAAGTTTGGATGTTGTTTGGCGACAAGGAAGGATTGCTAATTGTTGGTTCAGGAAACTTGACAAATTCAGGAAACGGAAACAACGATGAAATTTGGGGAGCATTTCACTTTGACATTCGTTCAACCGAAAATTCACCAATCTTTTCAGCAGCTTGGAATTATCTTTCAATGTTATCTGCAACAGTAAGAGGACAGATGAATGAAAAGACAACACGATGGATAGTTGAACATTCAAAATGGTTGAATGAATTACCAAAAGTAAAACCGTTTCAATTTTCCGATACTTCACAAAAAGAGAAAGTTGCTTTCTTATTTAATTCAGAAACATTTTCCATTTGGAAGGAACTTTCTGAACATATCAGCAATGAAAAAGTAATTGAAATTACTTCTATCTCCCCTTTCTATGACATTAACGGAAAAGCATTGCAAGAACTGAAATCTATTTTTCCGTCAGCAGAAATAAATGTTGTGTTAGATGAAAGTGGTTTAATTCCCTCTGCAATGCAAGTAAGCAAAGGGTTTACTTTCTTTGATTGGCGTGATGCAGGTGTAAGTAAAGTTCAATATGCAAAATCTGAAAACGCTAAATCAAAACTCCACGGGAAAATTATTCACTTTAAAACCAAAAGCGGACCTGAGTTTTGCTTATTCGGCAGTGCCAATGTTACGCCTGAAGGCATGGGATTAGCAGGGAAAAATTCAAACGCTGAAGTTTCTCTTCTTATTCAATCCGAAAAGGGAGGATTATTAAATGAGTTAGGAATAAAATTGAAATCAGGTAAAAGCAAAAAACTTTCTGACTTCACAGCGACAGCAACAAAATCAATTTATGAAACCGTAATCAAAAACAATCAATTCAAAGTTCAACTGCTTTCAGCAGAATTGATTTACGATGAACTCTCAATACATTCAAACGGGAATTATGCAGAACAATTCAAAGTAGTTTTCTTTGACAGACAAAACAGATTTTTGTATTCGCAAAAAATTTCAAAGTATGAACAAGAACTGAAAATAAAACTCAATGCAGAGTTAGGCAGTTTTCAATATGTTCAGTTTGCCGACAGTGCAGACGAATTTATTTCTAACAAACTTTTAGTTTCTGATTATTTCCTACTTGCGAAAACTCATCCCAACCCAAAGACAGAGGACATTGAAAGAATTTACAGCGAAATTCAAAACGGTGAATTAAGCAAGGTTCTTGACTTGTTGCATTACGCAATCATTGACGAAACAGAAAATGATGAAGGCACAAGTGTGTTGCATAACAGCAAAAATGCTAATGCGAAACGAGAGGAAAAGAAAGAACCTGAAAGACTTTATGACCTTTCATCTTACAAGCCGATTGAACATTCTGCATTTGAGAAAAACCTTTTACTCTCTTCTCTTTCTCTTCGTGTTTTAGATGTTCTAAAGTCCATTCACTCAAAAGGACTTTCAACAAACAGGCAAGATGACATTAGCGTTGACGAACAGGAAGAGAATTTAGGCAACATAAGCGGAAATGAAGAAAACGAAGTGAAAACAATTCGTAATCTATCTTTCGCTTTGCTCAAATCTGAAAGGAGAAAATTGATAAGCTACTTTGATAATCTTTACAATAATCAGCAAGAAATACTTTACGGTAATAATCGACCGAAAATATATAAGCCGACACTAACAGATTTAACAAAGTATTTAATTGCTCTTGAACTGATACTTGAGTATGGTGGCAAGTCTGAAAAGTATGACGAACAAGACACACAGCATTTCTTTAGCTATCTTCCATTTGTAGACGATTATGATAACAATAATGTGAAAGGTTGTTGTTTAAATTTGAATTGGCGATTTTTTGATGTTGGCAAGAACTGGATTTAAGGAATATGAATTTGACTACACGAAAAGGAAAGTTGAAGAATTAAAAAGTGAGGCACTTGTAAGTACAATCGTTTGCTTGCTAAACAACCGATGGAAAGAAAATGAGTTGCATTACTTTTTTCAATGCTATTAAACACATTTCATTATTTAGGCTGGAAAGATGTTGAAGATTTCAATAATAACTTTGGTGAACTGAAAACTAAAATAACCCATAGAATTTCAGAACTGAAACAAAGAGCAAACGGACTTGAACAAAATTTAGAAACATTTTACAGAAAAGTTTGTCTTGCATTTAAGAAAGTGATAAAACAACTTGCGGACAAAAACTTTGACACATCAGCAGTTCAAGGACAAATTATTTACAAATCACCTTGGGGTTATTGTTATGTTCATACAGTAACCAAAACAAATGACTTTACCCTAATTAGACCTGGCTTTTTGTGGGACGATGCTAAATCTGACTATATGAAACATAGTCCTGACGAAATTTATTTACCCTTAAAACTGCAATCATTTATATGCACCGACTTATGACAACATCCAACTCATTTGGTAGCACATTTGCAGTTTTTCCAAACACACAAAGCCAAGCAAAAAACTACAAAAGAGCTACCAAGCCAACGCACCTAAACCGAAACGAAATGACAACAAAACAGCCGACAGAAAAAGAAGGGCGAAGGCATAACAGGCGTTTGGCTCAATGGCGGGTGACGTGGTTAATTGAACATTCCACCTCGCATCAACTTTTGTGGTGTATTGACAGTTTTGTGCTACGAAATCCGCCACTGCGCCAAGCCCCAAAACGTTGTAGGCAAGCGACGATTGCGTATATGAAACTATCAAAAATTGACTAAATGATAATTAATAATAAGATATAAACACTAATTTTAATCAGAGACATGGGAGCTAAAACTTTTCAAAAAAACGAAAGAAAATTAATTTATTTAATGGCAATTATTTTTTGCTTTTGTAGTTGTACACAGCCTAAACAAAAAGAAATAATAACTCCTAAAATTATTTTATTTCTATCAGATTTTATCGAAAAAAATCCAAAATGGAATCAAAATGATATTGTTAGTAAGCAAATAAGTGATTCTCTTCAAATATTGCTTTCTGAAAACTTGAATAAAGGACTGTTAGATTCAATTCCTATTGAACTTTCAGAAGTAAATGAGTATGAATCTGGTAAGTATGCTATTAATCTCGAACATTGGGCAGAGACGGAGATATATAAGAAAAACGATATTGAATTTGAATTGAATTTTAACATTATAGGTTTGATAAATGATAGTTTAGTCAAAAATATTCAACAAAATTCAAAATACTATATTAAAGGTAATTTTAAAGAATTCTTAGGAAGAAATTTTAGTGACTATATTAGTGGTTCTGTCTATACTCCATTGATTCAGATTGAAAAACCATACTCTGATAGGTATAAGATTTCATTAGGCATAATGTTATTTGATATAAAAGATATGAATATATCAAAATGATAAAGATGGTCAGATTAAGTTAAAATTTGATTACAAAAGTAATGATAATAGAAAATTTTAAGATATGTATGAACTTCCATTTAACCAGATTTTTGGGCAGAACTATTCAAATCCCCCTGAATCATTTATAGGACAAATTTCATATTATTTAAAAGAAATTAGCAGAACTCTTAAAAACATAGAGGGGAATAAATAAAACGCCAGCCTA
>JAWKLF010000001.1:0-1218412 GCA_041392835.1 Chitinophagaceae bacterium | reverse complement strand
TAATGCTGGTTTATTACTTCGTGGTATCGAGAAAAAAGATATTCGTAGAGGTATGGTAATCTGCAAACCAGGTTCTATCACTCCACACACTGATTTCAAAGGCGAAGTTTATGTATTGAGCAAAGAAGAAGGTGGCCGTCATACGCCATTCTTTAACAAATACCGCCCTCAGTTCTATTTCCGTACTACAGATATTACTGGTGAAGTAACTTTACCAGAAGGTACTGAAATGGTTATGCCTGGCGATAATGTAACTATTACAGTAAAACTAATTGGACCTATCGCTATGGAAAAAGGACTTAAGTTCTCTATCCGTGAAGGTGGCCGTACAGTTGGTGCAGGACAAGTTACAGAAATCATCAAATAAGATTATTATCTTTTTTATAAAACTAAACAAAGTACTTAGAATTGGCTAAGTACTTTGTTTTTAAATAAGCTCTTTATATACACACTCACACGCACCCAAACATACGGGCATGGTGCAACGGTAGCATACGGGTCTCCAAAACCTTTGATCTGGGTTCGAATCCTAGTGCCCGTGCAAGGTAAAAAAATTGATACTTTAACCTATGTAAAATAGCTATAAACAATAGAAATAGGATAATCGCTTTCAATTTCATATCTGTACTTATATTTGTATTTCTAATTTATTATTAATACGTAATACAGGATTATTCATTTATCCAAATTCAATAGTCCTTTAATATCTTAACTATGAACAAATTATTTAATTATTTTGAACAAGCCTACGACGAATTAATCCATAAAGTAACTTGGCCTACTTGGTCTGAGTTACAACAATCCACTATTATTACGTTGGTAAGTATTCTTATCCTTACTGGTTTGATATTTTTGATGGACGTGGCTAGTGAAAATGTTTTTGAAAATTTCTATAAATTGATAGGTTAATACAATGGAATCAACTACTCAAAATGTAGATAACAAATGGTTTGTTTTGCGTGTACTTAGTGGTAAGGAACGCAAAATAAAAGACTATTTAGATATTGAAATAAAACGCTCTGGTTGGGGTAATATTATAGCTCAAATACTTTGTCCTGTAGAAAAAGTATTTAAAGTACAATCAGGTAAAAAAGTAATGCGTGAAAAAATTCTTTATCCAGGTTATATATTGTTAGAAGCAACTACCAACCGTCTTTCTGACGAAATGATACAAGCTATTAAAAATGTATCAGGTGTTATTCATTTCCTTGGGAAAGAGCATCCTGATGCGCTTCGCAAAAGTGAAGTCAATAAAATGTTTGGCAAAATGGATGAAATGGCTGATGGTGGCGTTTCTATGTTGGATCCATTTATAGTGGGCGAAACTGTAAAAATAGTTGATGGTCCATTTAATGATTTTAATGGCTCTATTGAAGAAGTAAATGAAGAAAAGAAAAAACTAAAAGTAGTAGTAAAAATATTTGGTCGAGATACGCCTGTAGAATTAAATTATATTCAAGTAGAGAAAGTATCATAGCTTTACTTAATAGTAAACCTTTTATAAAAATTAAAAACACCTTTTATGGTGTTTTTTTTTATTACTCAGGCTCTGAATAAAATGATAGCAATCTTAAACCCAAGTTAAGTAATACCAATCTTATATTGGTTTCAGACCAAATTTTTAGAGTGGTTTATGCCGATATTACTGATGTTCAGAGCATTTTTTTGGTCTGTTACAGTAGTATAATCGGTAAAAAAGAAAAGTGAATGTTTTCAAATTATCATTCAAGAATCGAACCGCAGTGTCCCGAAACGGAGACACGACGGGGAAAAATACAATTTAAGATATATACAAGAACTATTGGGACATAAAAGCAGTAAAACAACTGAAATTTATACCCATGTAAGTACCCGAGAAATACAAAAAATTAAAAGTCCTTTTGATGATTTGTAAAGCTATTTTAAATATCTTTGAAAAGAAATTAACAAACTATTATAGCCTCTTTACTACCATATTTGGGTGTTTTTGGGAGTAAAGTAGCCTCTATAAGTAAGTTAGGTGCAAGCGTAGCGGACGACACAACATAAACCGACAGAAAAACAGTGGACAAAATGCCAACGCTTCGTAAAATTAAAAGAGCTGCAAGCCAACACACAAGCCAACGCTTTTGCAGCACATTTAATTTTACCCAACCGCACCCAAAGCCCACCCACCACCCAACTGGCAGACACTTGACAACTTGACGACAACTTTTGACCAAAAAAAGGATTAAAAACTTACCTTAGCGACTTGTAAAAACGACACGAAATTTTAAAAATATAGATGGCAAAAAGCAAATACGACAACTACTCCAAAGAGCAACTAATAGACAAGATAAAGCTATTAGAAAAACAGCGATATGGTTTAGTTTGGGAGGACAAACCAGAGGCTATTGCCGACCAGTGTGAAAGAGAATTACCAGTTCTTACGGAGGACAAATCAAAAGAAATCATAAACGACCCATCAAAACCAACCAACTTTATATTTGAGGGCGACAATTATCATACTCTTTACACTCTCAACTTTACTCACAAAAGAAAAATAGATGTAATTTATATTGACCCACCATACAACACAGGAAATAAAACGGATTTTAAAAAAAAAAAAATTTAAAAATCCAATTACCAACTCCTTTGCGATATTGTTGTTTGGAAGACCATAAATTGATTATTGAGTATGATGAAAATCAACATTTCAGCAAAGCAAAGAGAAATCACTTTACTAAATTATCCTTCAACTATTAATCTCAATTTTTCAAAAGAAACGTGGATAAATGCTTGCAAAAAAATTAACGCAAAGATAACAGCCCGATAGACAGAGATGAGAAAAGAGCATTTTACGACACTGTAAGAGATATGAAGCACAGAACTTGCAGTTTTAAACTTGTTAGAATTAAACACGGTGATATTGATTGGGAAGCGGACCCAGGAGCTGAAATATATTTAAAAAAGCAAGTTGTTTTGGTTGCAGACAAGCAAATGGAAATCCAAAGCTTATAAAATTGCACGCCTTATTTGTAACAGGAAAGCAGTATGACAAATATAGTAATCAAATTTTTCTAAACTTGAAAAATTGATTGAAAAGTTTCTTGCAACAGAATATCAGAAAAAGACTTATGAGTTTTATTTTAACTCCTGGCGGCTTTTTGACTTTTTGAGTTTCCAGAAAGCTATTATATTGTGACATTGTAAAAAGGCAGAAAGGCAAGCGTTTCAACACTACAAAAAGGGAAGCAAGAATACCGTTATTGTTTCATTTTTTGAGAGTTTAAACCCTGCAACTTTCAAAAAACAAAGAAACTGCTCACTATTTTACCATTGGCATTGGCGGTTCCAATCGAAATAACTATCAACTTATTGAACTTGTTGCTATTTTGATTTACAAAATGAGAAAGTAATTAGTTGGACAGGAAAATTTTATCCTACCGAAGGACAAAAAAGACTTAATAAAAATAAACGACCTTGAAACACATTTCGTTACAGAATTGAATAATCAAAAAATTGTTATTCTCGGTTGCCACGACTTAAATGTATTTAGTCCTCGTGGACAAGCAACTGCCGATCGAAGACGGATGGAAAAAACAGATTGGCTGACAGATTTAAAGCTCAGTGCAAGAAGTTCAAACCTGAAATTATTTAAACACCCACACACGACAGACACTCGAATATTTGGAACTTGACTTGGCGGACAGTTGAAAAGGAACTGCCCTATGTAAAACATTTTGCAAGTGGGATTAATATGGCTACAACAGGAATGGTGTTCGTGGCGACATAGACAAAGTTTAGAGAAAACAAAAAAGGGTGACGTAATAGACTTTTATTATGACTGAAACAAAAAATACGGCTGGTGACAGGCGTTTGGCTCAATGGCGGGTGACGTGGTTAATTGAACATTCTACCTCTCGCATCAACTTTTTTGGTATATTGACAGTTTTGAGCTTGAACTCGCCACTGCGCCAAGCGCCAAACCGTTGTGTGCAATTAAAACTAAAAACTTAATGATTGACTTTAGACATATATTCCTATTTCTGACTTTTTTATCCCAGTGATTATATTTGGGCAAAAGCAATACTTTTAGCAAAGAAATGATACTTGAGGATTTAACATACCTTCAGTCAGCATTAGTTAGAAAAACATCCAAACATTAATATCTACACAACGAAAGAGAGTTTTCTAACTTCTTTAACAATTTAACTATAGAATGATTTAACGAGATTGGAAGTGTATAATTTGTTATCAGTAAATGGAGTTATCAAAGATATGGCTTTACATTATTCTATCCAAATAAGAAATGGATGGGAAAACAATAATGCAAACAAATTATTTATCCCATTGCAGCCGTTTTTTGGGATGGCAGTAAATTGTACGTTTCTAAAGCTATAAGCTCAATGAGCAAATTGGAAGAAGGAACTCAAATAATTTCTATAAATGGAATAAAGTCATCCGAACTAATTCAAAAATGCTGAGCAAAATGATGCGAGACGGAGACAATTACAATTACCCCACTTGGGTTCTGAATACGTATTTTTACGAATATTTCAGTTATTTCTATGGTTGTAGTGAAGAATACCAAATAAACTTTTATGATGGATTAGAGAAGAAGGGCAATATCTTTTAAGGTATTTCAAACCTGAACTTTTTAAACAAATCAGAAAACTTCAAGAACCAGATGAAAAAAGGAATACTTACTTGCAATTGACGAAGAAAAAAAGCATTGGTATTTTAACAATCAAAGACTGGCATAATAATATTTTAAAAGTATTACGGACAAAAGTTTGTTCCTGAAATTAAAAAAGCAATTGAGCAAATTAGAGATAAAAGTATTCAAAATCTTTATTATTGATGTGCGTAATAATCAAGGTGATACAAGGAACTCAAATTACTTACTTAAATATTTACTAAACGAACCATTTGTATTGGTAGAACAATATTATAGAAAGAAAAAAAGGAATTATTGTAGAATGCAATGGTCCACAGAGTGGATTACATCAACCAATGTCTCAAAAACTTCGAGGGAATATCTATGTGCTAATAAATGGTGGTAGTTTTTCAAACACAGGGATATTCTGTTCCGATATAGAAAACACAAAAGAGCAATCTTCATAGGTGAAGAAACGGGAGGAAGTGAGTTTGTAATTTGCGGGAGTCCCAAATATTACACTCCCCAATACTGCTATCCAAATCGAGTTGCCACAATTACAATATATGATTAAACCTAACGAAGATGACAAACTTCGCCAGAGTGTTATTTCAGATTATTACATTAAACCCAAAATCGATTATATCATAGAACAAAAAGATAAGGATTTGGAATTTGCTTTAGAACTAATAAGTAAAAGCACACAACAAAGGCTAAAACGACAATAGGCTCGATTCCTCGCCTCCTGCGTTTAGCCAAACCGTTACCTGCAAGGCTGGGAGACGTGCTAACAACAAATATTTGTGCTGACATCGGACGAAAAAATGCCAACTTCGCAAAATTAAAAGAGGTGTTTTGCCAATGCACTTGCCGACCCAAAACACCACATTTAATTTTGTATGCACCAAAGCCTACCACCGACACTTGACCTGTTGAAAATTTCGCCTATAGAAAAGTAATTAACTAGCATTTTTTACGACGCTTGCAGACGAAAATGAGCAAAAAGTATTCTGACATAAAAACTAAGCTGAAAATTGAAGTAACCAAGACGACTGACAACGACTTGTCCGCCGGCACATTATTTTCAGAACCATAAAAATCAACGTTTCGCAATACTTCCAGCCGACAGCTAAGGCTTGTTGACGCAGAGTTACACGAAGAACTAAACATCGTTCCAAGAACCAGACTTTCAGTATTATTTACCAATAAAATGGGACATACCATTTCCCACCGACAGATCCTATAGGTTCAAATTCAGTGACCTATTTGCAGGTATTGGCGGTATCAGACTTACTTTTCAAAATCTTGGTGGTAAGTGTGTTTTTACAAGTGAATGGGACACCTATTCTAAAAAACTTACGAAGCTAATTTTGGAAGTTCCATTTGGCGACATCACAAAAATTTCAGAAATAGAAATGCTGACCACGATATTTTACTTGGCAGTTCTTGCCAACCTTTTTTCAATTGCTGGAGTTTCAAAGAAAAACGCTTTAGGCAGAGCCCACGGTTTTTAGATGAAACACAAGGGACATTGTTTTTTGATGTTGCAAGAATTATTAAACATAAAAGCGGCTTTTATGTTGGAGAATATCAAAAAATCTTATGGCCACGACAAAAGGAAAAACCTTTAAAGTTATTACCGAAACGCTAAAAGAATTAGGCTAGTCAATTACTACAAAGTTTTAGACGGCAAACATTTTGTTCCGCAACATCATGAGAGAATTATAATTGTTGGATTTAGAAATACAATTTTCAAAAGGCAAAGAAGCATTTCAGTTTCCTAATATGCCTGATGCAAAATTTGCCATCAAAGACATTTTAGAAAAGGAAGTTGATAAGAAATATACTTTATTGAAACCATCTCTGGAATTACTTGCAAGAGTATACGGCAAAACACAAAGCAAAAGGCAATGGTTTTGGTTTCGGCTTGACGGACTTAAATGGGAATTTCAAGAACAATGAGTGCAAGATATTACAAGGACGGAGCTGAAATTTAATCCCACAAAATGGAAAAGCACACCAAGACGATTGACACCGAGAGAATGTGCAAGATTACAAGGCTTTCCAGACACATTTTTAATTCCAGTTTCTGACAATCAAGCATACAAACAATTTGGAAATTCAGTTGTAACACCTTTGATACAAGCGGTTGGGAAAAACATTGTAAAAGAATTAGCAAAACTCAATGAACCTAAAAAATCTCAAATCGCTGTTTACTAACAACGGATGTAACAAAATTTACATTAAGAAATTATCGCCAAACGACAACTCGAAAAATCAAGTTTATTTCGGAGGTAGTTTTGAGATTTTAAACATTCTCCCAATCTCTGAAATTAAAACAGAAGAAGCAGGAGACTGGAATAAAGAAAGATTTAAAGCAACAATAAATTTCTCTTGGATAAGCGAAGATGGGAATGTTTATCCTGCTCCAAATTCACAACTCATTTTATATCCGAAATATCCTGAAGTTCGCTTTTCAGGTTTCTTAGCCAAGTGCCAAAATCCACCATCGGAGCTAATGACACAAAGGCTTGCGGACAGACTTTTATTTTTTGCAGTTGCAAAAAACGGAACTGTTTTAGGCTATGTTGCTTCGCCTACTTCTGAAATTGCAAAGGAATTTTCTCAAACGAAATTAGTTTCTGAACACGGAGTTTTTAAAGTTATTGGATTGCCACAAGTGGCAAACAATCGAGCAAAACTCATAGGCGAATTGCTTCGCATTCACGAATTAGGCTGGATAAAATCAAAGCGACTTGACGGAAACGGTAATCTTCTACCGTGTGAAGCTCCCAATTGCGGAGGCTACACTTTAGAAGCAGAGTTAGGCATTACTCCAAACGGATATTCAGAGCCTGACTTTTTAGGTTGGGAAGTAAAACAATTTGGAGTTACAAACTTTGAAAGAATAAACTCTGCTGTTATTACACTAATGACACCTGAACCAACAGACGGCATTTATAAAACAAAAGGTGCGGAAGCATTTTTGAAAATGTATGGTTATGCTGACAAAACAGGAAGAGAAGACCGAATAAATTTTGGTGGTGTTCACAAAACTGGTATTCGTCATTCGTTGACAAATTTAGAAATGCAGCTAATTGGCTTTGATGCTGAAAGTGGGAAAATTAGAAATAGCAACGGACGTATTTCATTAGTTGACATCAAAGGAAATGAAACTGCATCTTGGAGTTTTTCTTCTATGTTGCTTCATTGGAACAGAAAGCATAATCAAGCGTGTTATGTTCCTTCACTTTCCGAAACAGAACAGGAACGCCAATACAAATACGGCAACAAAATCATACTTGGTAGTGGGACAGATTTTCAACTTTTTCTCGGACAAATGGCTAACGGTAACATTTATTATGACCCCGGAATTAAAATGGAAAACGTTTCGACAAAGCCGAAAATTAAGAAACGTAGCCAGTTCAGAATTAAATCTCAACACTTGCCTAACTTATACAAGCAAAATGAAATCGTTGACATCACAACATAAGACTGCCAACGTATTTGCAGGCACATTTGCTTTTTTGCCAACTCTTGAACCAACTCAAAAAAAGCAAAAGAGCCTGCAAGCAAACGCACAAAGACAGCTCAAGCTTGACAGAGCAGAGGACAGACCGAAAGAAGCCCAGCAGGTAACAGCGGTTTGGCGTAATGGCGGGTGCAGTGCTTCGTATGACGGTTTTGTGGTAAGTTCAAGTGCAGTTCTTCGATTGAACTTTTGTGCTAAAAATCCGCCACATCGCCAAGCCCCAAAACGTTGTCGGTAATTTTGCTAACCTCATAAACATTGAAAATGACAAACAAATTTCACTTAATTATTTTATTATTTTCATTAATATTTATCTCTTGCAAGAAAGATAAAATTAAAAATATTCCTTCTGATGGAAACTATTTAAAAATTGATGATGACATTAGAGAAATCCCCTTTCCTAATGCAAATGTTAGTATGACATATGATAATGGCTCAAGTAGCGATGTTGGCTGGGGATATTATATTACTGTAAAACAACATTGCGACAATATGCTATCTTGGCAAAACAATGATATTGGAATTAATTTTAAAATTTATGATAGTGTAAATGTTATAAGTAATCAAATGTTTTCACCAACTTATCCATTGACAAGTTATGGAAATATGTATTATTTTAATTGCCCTTGGGGAAAGTCAGGTATTAGAATTGTGCCTATGAAAGATGGGAGTGTTATTGATAGTTGGAATACTCAAAATAATACAAGTGGTACAATTAATTACTCTTATAAGAACAATAAACGATATTTTGAGTTTTCTAATATTTTAATAAACAACCATTCTGTTAGTGGTAGATTTATATTCAATTAATATGAAAAGAATTATTTTTTTATTTGCATTTATTTATGGTTTAAATAATAACATAAATGCCCAAATTTACAATGACACTTTAGATGTTGTTACTTGGAATTTAAGATTATTTGGAAGCGATACAACATTAGTTGGACAAACAACGAATGTAAAAAATGTTATGAATGGAATTGGGGCAGATATTTACGCTTGTCAAGAAGTAGTAAATGTTGATAGTTTTAAGTGGTTAGCCAATAACTTGAATGGAAATTTTGGTTATTACTATTCATACTATGGAAGTGGAGCTGTTGATACGAATAGTATTAATTATAAGAATTCTTTAAAATTTGGTTTTTTATATAGGAAGTCAATGGTAGGTACAATTATGGTAAGACCTTTAATGCAATCAAGTGCTACTGTAAATACAAACACTAATGGAAGATTTCCGTTTTTTGTAAAATGTGATGTTAAATGTGCAGATAATATTTGGAGACCATTTAAGTTTGTAATCATTCATACAAAATCTACAGGAGATAGTGCTTCTTGTTCAATGAGAACTCAATTTTTTGCAGAATTAAAAGATACTCTTGATACTTACTATCCAAATGATAGTTTAACTATATTAGGCGATTACAATGAAGATTTAGATACAACAATCTGTGCAAGTGGTGGACAATCTAATGCTCAACCATTCTTAAATGACAGCACTAATTATTTTCCAGTTACTCTTGAATACTCAAAACTTAATATAGGTTCAATGATTGGAAATTATAACAATATGATAGACCACATTATAGTAAGTAATGAAATGAAGCCATTCTATGTAAACAATAGTGCAAAGATTATTAAGAATTATACTTGGGCAGCCACTTCTGACCATCATCCTGTTAAAGCACAATTTATTATCCCTCAAAATGTAACTGCAATAACAGGAACTGAAAATTTGAGAATAAATTTATATCCAAATCCAACTGCAACAAAAATATACATAGAAGCAGATTTTTATATGCCAATAGAAACTAAATTGCATTCTATATATGGACAACTACTTTTAGAAAAAAAATTAGAAAAGAATGAAAATTATATTGACATACAAAATTTATCAAATGGAATATATTACTTAACTTTAAGACAGAATAATAAAATTGTAACTAAAAAAATAATGAAAAGATAAAAACTACCGACAACAACTAAGTTTTCGTGCGGTCTGGAAGACCGAGCATGAAAACGCTGTTGAACCCCGAAAAACGGGGCAGGCTGAACCGATTACAAGCTAAGCAGTAAAATTTTATTATGGAGATATCGAACTTTTAATTGTTCTCGATTTTGCTGTAAGTAGTACAGCTTTGTATGAATTTTATTTTCATAATGTTCAAAACGGTTTCATTATTTCATTTCTTCATACACCTTCCCCTACCCACCATTATGCAGGATTAGATTTGCAAGTCACCAATAGCTTTTTGTGGTGGACCGCGTTTACCAAAACATCTATTGTGATCATGGTGCCCGTTTTACAACATGGACATTTGTGCAGTTTTGTTGCCACTGTTTTTGTGGTTTACAATTTGCATTAATTGCGCTTGAAGATTTTTTAGTTTTTGTCTTTCCACGTGCTACTCAAAAATCCATAATGACGATCGCATAAAAGCGATGCGGTAAACATGTTGTGCAAACTGACGTGTAAATTTCTTGAGCGTTAAGGTCATCTCTTTTTTGAACCACCTTGTTTGTAATCTTTATAAGTAAATGTGACGCTTTCTTTGGTTTACATTTTTATTCTGCTATTGCCACGGGCCACCTTGTGCGTATATCGCCCCAGATATTCTATCACGCTGGAAGCATTGCCAAATGGGCATTTGGCATACACTACCCAATTTTTGTTGAACAGTTTATCAAATAATAACTTGTCGTTTATGTCTCGCTTGCGCAAGCTCGCTATCATCTTAGCACGAAAAACTTTACTCAAGGCTTTTACACTAAATAGATATTTACCATCGGCTCGTATCTTTTCATAAATTTGCCTTTGCGTTTATGCCGCCTCCCGAATAATGCAATGTACATAAAGATGCAAGGATAAGTTTTTGCCCCCAAGTGTGCAGTATCGTTATCATACCCATGTGTAGATTTTTAGTTTTGCCAAATTGAGCAATGCTATGCACTTTCAAACAAACTATCATAAAGCTCTTTGGGTTTGTACATGCACAGATTATTCAACTCCGAAGGCAATGTAAAAACGACGTGGAAGTACGGCTGCGGGTAACAGTTCTTTGCTCTCGTTTTTGTACCCAAGCTTTCGCGCTTGCCTTGCATTTCGGGCAATGTCGATTGCGGCAAGAGTTATATGAAATATGAATGGTACCACAACTTGTACAACATTCATGTGTCCGCCAAGTTCTTTGGTTCGACAAATTTTTATGGCACGAATGGTTTTGATTTGATGCACATTCAAATCCATTTTTTTCTACTCCTTGCCTAAATTGAGAAACACATCTCTACTTCATATTTTGGCGAAGCGTGCATACAAAGTATCTAATGGACTAAAACTTTTTTCGGTCTTCGAGCTGGCACAGGAGCAAATATTCCATGGTGGTTTCTATGTTTTCATGGCCAAATAAATTTTTGAGTGTAACAATATTTAAACCATCTTCTCCAATAAATGCACGGCATAGGAATGGCGCATGCTGTGGGTATGAACGTCTTTTTAAGATGTGCCTGCTTCTTTGGCAATTTGTTTCATCTACCCATTGCACACACCACGTTGCGAATAGCGAGAGTCAAAATCGCCACCTGCTTCCGCCATTGGGTTGACCGTTGAAAAAGATATTCTTCTGGTTTTTCTGATTCCAAATATTTTTTTTAGTCCACGTATTAAATGTTCGCTCAATGGTACATAGCGATCTTTTTTCCTTGCTTTGTACTATGTGTAGTTGTTTTCTATCAAAATCAAGATGAGCAATTTTTAAGTTTCGTACTTCCATACATCAACTACAACCATACAATAAGCCAATGAGTATTTTGTGTTTTAATAATTTGGGCGTGCAAAGCATTTTCCAAACCTCTTTCTTTAACACCACTGGGAGTTTTTTATCTTTTTTTATGGCAGGCAAATGCAAAAATGAATAAGGCAATCCTTCGGCTTTTTAGTAAAAAACGCAGTCCATACACCGTGTGTTTGAAATAAGTTTGTGATGGTGTTTGCTTCGTTGTTGCAATTGAATAAATATTCAATGAACCTGTTCTTCATCCAACTCAGTCGGCAAACAATGAAAATGCAAAGCCAGCCACATGTCGTGAATAATTTTCAAAAGTTTTTTCGCTTCGACCAAGCACGCCACGTGTTGTTGAAACCTGAGAAGCAAGGCTTCAAATCCTTCTACTTCTCACAAGCTTGATTCAAAATTTTATTGAATCGTAATGCTGTTACTGATTTTTTTTTAGTCATCATTATTTGTTTTTAGACTCTAAATTTATTACTATATTTGATTAATGATTAACACAGGCTACCGAAGGTTTAGTTCAACAAGGGTTTGCCAAAATGGGGGGCAGAATTGCTACATTGAACATTTGTAATTCTATTGAACTTTGTACTAAATTTAAACATTTGCAATTTCTAATTCCCCCACTTCGGCAAGCCTCAAACCGTTACCTGCTATGTTAGAAAGACGACCATACAAGACAACGACACGTTTTGACGGACTAACTTCTGGACTTTGCAGGAAAACGGGGAAGCTGAAAACTGACCAGAGTAGGCAGGAACAAAAAAAATGAAAAGATGAAAAATTTTCAATGTAAAAAGTGTAGCACACTTAACAAGCCTGACACCAAGGCTTAATTGCTCAGGTGTGACATCACCAATGGACAAACCTCGCGATGTAGGAACAAACAATTACCAATGCAAGAAATGTGCTTTGTTGGTAAAATCTAAAAGCACTCCAAGTGCATTCAATTGTCCATCAGGTAGCCATCATCAATGGACAAAACTTTAAGACTTATCTGTGGTGGCGAAGCCACCACAGATTTTTCACCTTATTGTAATTACCTATGACAGAAACAGAAAAACAAAACAGCCGAAAGCATACAACAACTTTTCAAAAGTTCAGAAAGAAGAAGCTTATCAACGTGCATATAGTTGGGAAAAGAAACAATGCACACAGTTTTTTGAAGACCTTGGGAAACAAAAAGGAAAGAAATATTACTTGGGTCAATTCCTTTTTTGAAAAGGACGGAAACACTCTTTTTATAATTGACGGACAACAAAGACTTACAACGACAATTCTGTTTCTTTCTGCAATTGCCAAAATCAAAATCCTAAAAGGCGAAAATGTTGACAGTATTAGGAGAAATCTATTTGACAGACGTTTTTAAGACTATTGATGACGATTCGGGCAAATTTTCAAAAAAGTTACCCAAAACATTTGGTATCAGCAATTGACGACACCGAAACAATTTCACAAAAGAGAATTAATAAAGCGTTTAACTTTTTGAACAGAGTTAAGCAAACTTGACAACAGAATTTAAACTTAGTTCAGCAGACATTAGAAAACGCAGTAATCAGCACGTTTTACATTACCAATAAAGTTGAAGCGACACAGGTTTTTGAATATCAAAACAACCGTGGCAAAGAACTTTCAAGATTTGAAGTAATCAAAGCATATTTAATGCACCAGATTTACACTAACAAACAACAATCAAGCGAATAATGACATTGCAGAAATTCAAAGCATTATTTCCAAAACATATAGATACATTGAAGCAGTTGAAGGCTATTTCCACTGAAAAACGAACTTTTAGATAATTACTGCAATTTGTTTTTTAACATTGGCGGTAACATTGAAGCAATAAAGGAAAAGCTAATCAAAGAAGAAAATAAAACGCAATGGATAAAGTTGTTCTTTGAAAACTTTGTTGAACTAACGCACAGTGCTAAAAGTATTGTAAGCAATAAAACCAATCAGATATTACAAACCTATTTTTGTTGGCAATGAAGCAAATTGGAAACTTGTTTTATTAAATAATTTCTATAAGGGAGAAGTAAAGTATGACACATTTGCAAAGATTTTGAAAATTATTAGAAGTGCTTTGCTTCAAGCTAAAACTTGGCGACACGTGTACAGACTATTTACCTCATTATTCAAAACAGTATTTCAATCCAAAAGTTGCTTATAATATTGACAATCTATATCAAGATATTAAGAATGTAACTGAAACAGGATTTAAGTGGTATTGGAATGACGGAGACAGATTTAAAAACATAATCACAAACTATTTTGACAACGAAAAAAATGGCACTACAACCGAAATACAATCAAGTTTGTATTGTGGCAATATGAAAATAGTTTAAGACTTAAAATCGTTCAGGTGCATTTATTAGACAAAAGACCTTATAACAGTTACACAATTGAACATATTAAAACCACAAAATCCGACAGACGAAGAATACAGCGAAGAGTTTAGAAAACTTCTTACAACTTGCAGGTAACTTGGCTTTACTGACACAGAGCCAAAACAGTAAATTCGGTAACAAATCGTTTGACAAGAAAAGTGAATTGTTCAGGACATGAAGCTTTATCAAGTTACACTCGAAATAAGAGAAAAGTACCCCTAATGGATAGAAACAGAAATAACGGAAACGACAAAACGTATTTCAGACTTTGCAAAACAGTATTTCGACACTTCAAACCTATGACGAAAGTCAGAAACACAGCAGGTAACAGGCGTTTGGCAAAAAAGCGGGTTCAGTGGTTAATTGAACATTCTACCTCGTAATCAAATTTTTGTGTTGGGCTGACAGTTTAGTGCTTCGAAATCCGCTTCTTCGCCAAGCGCCAAAACGTTATGCCTCACCCTAAAAGACGACACGACCGACAGAAAACGAACAGAAAAATGAAAGAAAAAATGCCAACGCTTCAGCAAAATCAAAAGAGCTGCATCCCAATGCTCAAAGCCGACCCAATGCAGCACATTTGCTTTTGCCCAAACGCACTTCTAACGGACAATATATTGTATTAATAAGACTTTATAAATGGCTGTATTACAAAAAAGGCAAATCAAAATATCCATTCTGGGGTGCATCAATAAATCTAATCACTGACTTTGACCCGTTAGGACTTCAAACAACTTCGAGGCTACATACGCTACTATGTTGCCCGGCATTTCTAACTGACTAACCGACTTCGCTATTTATGGTTTTTTACTGTTGGCTGTTGGACTTTTATTTCAAGACAGAAAAAAAAGGTAACTCCTAAAAAAGAGTCAATATCGTTTTATCCGCAGAGCAGAATTGATGATTGCATTAATTATGCAAAAAGCCAGCGGAAAGGAGTTCAACAAATCACAGGAAGTAATTTTGCTTCTAACTCTACTAAATACAGTTGAGGAAAATCATTTTGACTTAGCCGAAGGTGCAGACAAAGACGACCCCGACAAAAATGTTTATTGAAATATCCGTCAGAGCATTCGGACAATATTATGGTGCAATGCAAGCACTTTCTTAATTATTACAGCAGTAAATGAGAACGGAGATGTTATTTACAATATAAGCCAGCCAAATCCAAGACAAAAGGTATCGGGTAAACAATTAGCGGATGCTTTTGACACTACATTACTCAAGAGATTAAGGAATTATTTTACGTAACATTAAAAAAGGAAAGCTATACCAATCGGATATTCCCGAACTGGTAAAATATTTTGCTATTGATACTTATAGAAAACAAAAAAGTCCTGAATGGAACCTGTATGTTGAAATGCTTTTGACAAAGACGAAATCCCAAGCCAAGAGGTTGAAGAACTTTTTACATTTCCATAGAAGGGAAACTATTCTTTCGCTGATAAACACCGCCGTTAAGAATGAAAATGAATATGACTGGTATTTGTTTCTATTAGAGTGTTATCAAAAAAATGGGAACAAGTTCCAAACCTGAAACTGAAACAAACATCGGTTGGCTAGCTACCAACTAAAATGAGTATTGGCAATACAGTTGCGGAACAATTTTTTGGGCAGTGCTATGCAGCACCTTTACGATTTTCAACAAGACCAATACTTACCTTCTTTTGTAAAAAAGTTTTCAAGCAGCATCACAAAAAGAAATTTGCAAAGAATTCAAGCAGTCAACACATCCAACAACTGTGGTTTCTGAAATTCTATCTATGATTTCTGACACGACAGACGAAGAACAAACAAAAAAGAAATTGATGAAACCAACAACCCAGTTCTTGCAGCAAAAAATGGTTTTATGCTATTGCTTCAACTATTCAAAAACAACAGAGAGCAACTGGCACCTTTGAAAGAATTTATGAGTAGAAAGCGAACCGAGAGAGATGGAAATATGGTTGACGGCATTCGACAGTTCACACAGCCGAAGAAACACTTCAAGAGTTTGTTGAGCAATTCATTTCATAGATAGTCATTTACATGATGATTATTCATGAAAATTTTGAAAGAAATAGGAGCGTTTGACAACGATTTCATAAATTTTTTGTTGAAACAATCATATCGTTTTCTATGATCATATTTCGGTGAAATCAATGTATCATGCCAAGAATGAATTGAAAAAGCAGATAATGTTTGACTTTAGTAATCAACAACCAAAGAGTTTTATCACCGTTACACAAAAACTTTTGGTTGACTAATGGCATTGGAAAGAGAAAAACATATTGACCTTAATAGGAAGTAGAAGATACCACCTTTGCATTCTCACAACTTTCAGTTTTTGACTTTTTATTTCTTTGAAATGAAGGCAATGAAATGGTTGCGTTCGTGTGGCGTGAGAAACATAAATGTTTTTATTGACGGGCATTATTATTCAGGAGTTAATGAAACAAGCCACCGGAGAAGAAATGCACCTCACTTCCGACATTCGCTTTATCCAGTTTTCCAAAAGTCAATCTTCCATCCTAAAGTTTGGATGTTGTTTGGCGACAAGGAAGGATTGCTAATTGTTGGTTCAGAAACTTGACAAATTCAGGAAACGGAAACAACGATGAAATTTGGGGAGCATTTCACTTTATTCGTTCAACCGAAAATCCACCAATCTTTTCAGCAGTTTGGGAATTATCTTTCAATGTTATCTGCAACAGTAAGAGGACAGATGAATGAAAAGACAACACGATGGATAGTTGAACATTCAAAATGGCTGGAATGAATTACCAAAAGTAAAACCGTTTCAATTTTCCGATACTTCACAAAAAGAGAAAGTTGCTTTCTTATTTAATTCAGAAACATTTTCCATTTGGAAGGAACTTTCTGAACATATCAGCAATGAAAAAGTAATTGAAATTACTTATCTCCTAAGTGACATTAACGGAAAAGCATTGCAAGAACTGAAATCTATTTTTCCGTCAGCAGAAATAAATGTTGTGTTAGATGAAAGTGGATTCCTCTGCAATGCAAGTAAGCAAAAGGGTTTACTTTCTTTGATTGGCGTGATGCAGGTGTAAGTAAAGTTCAATATGCAAAATCTGAAAAACGCTAAATCAAACCTTAATGGGAAAATTATTCACTTTAAAAAACCAAAAGCGGACCTGAGTTTTGCTTATTCGGCAGTGCCAATGTTACGCCTGAAGGCAGGATTATGGCATCAAACGCTGAAGTTTCTTTCTTATTCAATCCGAAAAGAGGATTATTAAATGAGTTAGGGAATAAAATTGAAATCAGGTAAAAGCAAAAACTTTCTGACTTTCACAGCGACAGCAACAAAATCAATTTATGAAAACCGTAATCAAAACAATCAATTCAAAGTTCAACTGTTTTCAGCAGAATTGATTTACGATGAACTTCAATACATTCAAACGGGAATTATGCAGAACAATTCAAAGTAGTTTTCTTTGACAGACAAAACAGATTTTTGTATTCGCAAAAATTTTCAAAGTAATGAACAAGAACTGAAAATAAAACTCAATGCAGAGTTAGGCAGTTTTCAATATGTTCAGTTTGCCGACAGTGCAGACGAATTTACTCTAACAAACTTTTAGTTTCTGATTATTTCCTACTTGCGAAAACCTATCCCAACCCAAAGACAGAGGACATTGAAAGAATTTACAGCGAAATTCAAACGGCGAATTAAGCAAGGTTCTTGACTTGTTGCATTACGCAATCATTGACGAAACAGAAAATGATGAAGGCACAAGTGTTGCATAACAGCAAAAATGCTAAATGCGAAAACGAGGAAAAGAAAGAACCTGAAAGATTATGACCTTTTCATCTTACAAGCTTTGATTGAACATTCTGCATTTGAGAAAACCTTTTACTCTCTTCTTTTTCTTCGTGTTTTAGATGTTCTAAAAAGTCCATTCACTCAAAAGGACTTTCAACAAACAGGCAAGATGACATTAGCGTTGACGAACAGGAATTTAGGCAACAAAGCGGAAATGAAGAAAACGAAGTGAAAACAATTCGTAATCTATCTTTCGCTTTGCTCAAATCTGAAAGGAGAAAATTGATAAGCTACTTTGGATAATCTTTACAATAATCAGCAAGAAATACTTTACGGTAATAATCGACCGAAAATATATAAGCCGACACTAACAGATTTAACAAAGTATTTAATTGCTCTTGAACTGATACTTGAGTATGGTGGCAAGTCTGAAAAGTATGACGAACAAGACACACAGCATTTCTTTAGCTATCTTCCATTTGTAGACGATTATGATAACAATAATGTGAAAGGTTGTTGTTTAAATTTAATTGGCGATTTTTTGATGTTGGCAAGAACTGGATTTAAGGAATATGAATTTGACTACACGAAAAGGAAAGTTGAAGAATTAAAAAGTGAGGCACTTAAGTACAATCGTTTGCTTGCTAAACAACCGATGGAAAGAAAAATGAGTTGCATTACTTTTTTCAATGCTATTAAACACATTTCATTATTTAGGCTGGAAAGATGTTGAAGATTTCAATAATAACTTTGCCAACTGGAAAAACTAAAATAACCCATAAATTTCAGAACTGAAACAAGAGCAAACGGACTTGAACAAAATTTGAAACATTTTACAGAAAAGTTTGTCTTGCATTTAAGAAAGTGATAAAACAACTTGCGGACAAAAACTTTGACACATCAGCAGTTCAAGGACAAATTATTTACAATTTGGGGTTATTGTTATGTTCATACAGTAACCAAAAAACAAATGACTTTACCCTAATTAGACCTGGCTTTGTGGGACGATGCTAAATCTGACTATATGAAACATAGTCCTGACGAAATTTATTTACCCTAAAACTGCAATCATTTATATGCACCGACTTATGACAACATCCAACTCATTTGGTAGCACATTTGCAGTTTTTCCAAACACACAAAGCTACAAAAAACTACAAAAAAGAGCTACCAAGCCAACGCAAATCTAAACCGAAACGAAATGACAACAAAACAGCCGACAGAAAAAGAAGGGCGAAGGCATAACAGGCGTTTGGCTCAATGGCGGGGCGACGTGGTTAATTGAACATTCCACTCGCATCAACTTTTTAGGTGTATTGACAGTTTTGTGTTACGAAATCCGCCACTGCGCCAAGCCCCAAAACGTTGTAGGCAAGCGACGATTGCGTATATATGAAACTATCAAAATTGACTAAATGATAATTAATAATAAGATATAAACACTAATTTTAATCAGAGACATGGGAGCTAAAACTTTTCAAAAACGAAAGCATCGACTATTTAATGGCAATTATTTTTTGCTTTTGTAGTTGTACACAGCCTAAACAAAAAGAAATAATAACTCCTAAAATTATTTTATTTCTATCGATTTATCGAAAAAAATCAAAATGGAATCAAAATGATATTGTTAGTAAGCAAATAAGTGATTCTCTTCAAATATTGCTTTTTCTGAAAACTTGAATAAAGGACTGTTAGATTCAATTCCTATTGAACTTTCAGAAGTAAATGAGTATGAATCTGTATGCTATTAATCTCTCGTGGGAAGACTGGCAGAGACGGAGATATATAAGAAAAACGATATTGAATTTGAATTGAATTTTAACATTATAGGTTTGATAAATGATAGTTTAGTCAAAAATATTCAACAAAATTCAAAATACTATATTAAAGGTAATTTTAAAGAATTCTTTAGGAAGAAATTTTAGTGACTATATTAGTGGTTCTGTCTATACTCCATTGATTCAGATTGAAAACCATACTCTGATAGGTATTAAGATTTCATTAGGTATTAATGTTATTTGATATAAAAGATATGAATATATCAAAATGATAAAGATGGTCAGATTAAGTTAAAATTTAATACAAAAGTAATGATAATAGAAAATTTTAAGATATGTATGAACTTCCATTTAACCAGATTTTTTGGGCAGAACTATTCAAATCCCCCTGAATCATTTATAGGACAAATTTCATATTATTTAAAAGAAATTAGCAGAACTCTTAAAAACATAGAGGGGAATAAATAAAACGCCAGCCTAAACAACTAAGTTTTCGTGCGGTCTGGAAGACCGAGCATGAAAACGCTGTTGGCTGAACCGATTACAAGCTAAGCAGTAAAATTTTATTATGGAGATATCGAACTTTTAATAGTTCTCGATTTAGCTGTAAGTGGTACAGCTTTGTATGAATTTTATTTTCATATTGTTCAAAACGGTTTCATTATTTCATTTCTTCATACACCTTCCTACCCACCATTATGCAGGATTAGATTGTGTCACCAATAAATATTTTTGTGGTGGACCGCGTTTACCAAAAACATCTATTGTGATCATGGTGCCCGTTTTACAACATGGACATTTGTGCAGTTTTGTTGCCACTGTTTTTGTGTTTACAACTTGCATTAATTGCGCTTGAAGATTTTTTAGTTTTTGTCTTTTCCACGTGCTACTCAAAATCTATTAATGACGAATGCGTACAAAGCGATGTGGTAAAATATGTTGTGCAAACCGACGTGTAAATTCTTTGAGCGTTATGGTCATCTTCTTTTTTGAACCACCTTGTTTGTAATCTTTATAAGTAAATGTGACGCTTTCTTTGGTTTACATTTTTTTATTTGCTATTGCCAATGGCCACCTTGTGCGTATATCGCCTCCAGATATTCTATCACGCTGGAAGTATTGCCAAATGGGCGTTTGGCATACACTACCCAATTTTGTTGAACAGTTTATCAAATAATAATTTGTCGTTTATGTCCGCTTGCGCAAGCTCGCTATCATCTTAGCACGAAAAACTTTACTCAAGGCTTTTACACTAAATAGATATTTACCATCGGCTCGTATCTTTTCAAATTTGCCTTTTGCGTTTATGCCCTCCCGGAATAATGCAATGTACATAGGATGCAAGGATAAGTTTTGCCCCCAAGTGTGCAGTATCAGTTATCATACCCATGTGTAGATTTTTAGTTTTGCCAAATTGAGCAATGCTTTGCCATGCACTTTCAAACAAACTATCATAAAGCTCTTTGGGTTTGTACATGCACAGATTATTCAACTCCGAAGGCAATGTAAAAACGACGTGAAGTACGGCACAGGTAACAGTTCTTGCTCTCGTTTTTGTACCCAAGCTTCGCGCTATGCTCCTTTGGCATTTCGGGCAATGTCAGATTGCGGCAAGAGTTATATGAAATATGAATGGTACCACAACTTGTACAAGCATTCTATGTGTCCGCCAATTCTTTGGTTCGACAAATTTTATGGCACGAATGGTTTTGATCGTTTCGATGCACATTCAAATCCAGATTTTTCACCTCCTTGCCTAAATTGCGAAACAATATCCGCTACTTCATATTTTGGCGAAGCGTGCATACAAAGTATCTAATGGACTAAAACTTTTCTGGTCTTCGAGCTGGCACAGGAGCAAATATTCCATGGTGGTTTCTATGTTTTCATGGCCCAATAAATTTTTGAGTGTAACAATATTTAAACATCTTCCAATAAATGCACGGCATAGGAATGGCGTATGCTGGCATGAACGTCTTTTAAGATGCCTGCTTCTTTGGCAATTTGTTTCACTACCCATTGCACACCACGTTGCGAATAGCGAGAGTCAAAATCGCCACCTGCTCTGCCATTGGGTTGACCGTTGAAAAGATATTCTTCTGGTTTTTACTGGCAATATATTGTTTTAAACCACGTATTAAATGTTCGCTCAATGGTACATAGATCTTTTTTCCTTTGCTTTGTACTACAGTGTAGTTGTTTTCTATCAAAAATCAAGATGAGCAATTTCTTGCTTCGTACTTCCATACATCGTAATCCACAACCATACAATAAGCCAATGAGTATATTTTTAGTTAATAATTTGCAAAAGCATTTTCCAAACCTCTTCTTTGCTTAACACCACTGGGAGTTTTTTATCTTTTTTATGGCAGGCAAATGCAAAAATGAATAAGGCAATCCTTCGGCTTTTAGTAAAAAACGCAGTCCATACACCGTGTGTTTGAAATAAGTTTGTGATGGTGTTTTGCTTCGTTGTTGCAATTGGAATAAATATTCACGAATCTGTTCTTCATCCAACTCAGTCGGCAAACAATGAAAATGCAAAGCCATAGCAGCCACATGTCGTGAATAATTTTCAAAAGTTTTTTCTGCTTCGACCAAGCACGCTAATGTTGTTGAAACCTGGAGAAGCAAGGCTTCAAATCCTTCTACTTCTCTACAAGCTTGATCCAAAATTTTATTGAATCGTAATTCTGTTACCGATTTTTTAGTCATCATTATTTGTTTTTAGACTCTAAATTTATTACTATATTTGATTAATGATTAACACAGGCTACCGAAGGTTTAGTTCAACACACGTTTTGCGATAGTGTGGCTTTAGAATCAAAGTGAACATTTGTAGTTTTTCATCTTTGGCACTAAATCCAAACTTTTGTACTTTCGTTCCCACACCATCGCAAAGCGTGAGACCGTTGTGAGAAATTGCAGACGAGCATTAGTTCTTTATTCATCAACAGAAAAACACTTGGAAAGTCGGAAAAACTATCTAGACAATAGCACGACAAATAAATGTGTAAGAGTAATTGGAGAGATAAAGTTTATAGTAAATTTGCAATAGAACACTGAGGTTTGGGTTAACCAGTTAAACCAAAGAATAAATAACAAACCCTACCAGCGTTGGACTGAAAGAGTTAGTTTGACTTCCAACCAAAACATAAATAATATGAATAAAATAAAAGTAATTTCGCTCATTTCATTTTGTATCATTTTTTTGTCAAGCATAATCTTTGTCAGTTGTTCAAAGCAAGATTTGAATAAAAACAATGTACAAACTGTACAAAGTCAACATATTTCTCTTGCCAAATTAAACAATTTAAGTAATCTTGATATTGTAAAGCAGGAGGCCTATGAGTTGCATAACGAGTATTTAACGAACTTATTAACAGCCTACACCAATAGTGTTTTGCCTACAACTAATACGTTAACTAACTTTAATGCGCAACTTTCATGGTCTAATAACCATTTTGGAACTACAGGTATAAACATGGCTAATTGGGATGTCATCCAATTAATGACCTTGCAACAATATGATGCTAATACACCTATTTTTAATGCAAACTGTGATAGGTATAATGCTTTTGCATCAACTGCAACGAAAAGTTACACTAACATTATTATTGATGCTATAACAAATACTTCTAATATTGAAGAATCAGATTTCATTCAAGTTTGCGAAGATGTATTTACAAATATAAAAGCAGATAATAATTTAGATGATAATAGCAAAATACTACTTACAGCCGTAATAGGTGTAACAGAAGGGAGTTTTACATATTGGAAAAATAATCTGAATAGTTGGCCAATTATTACTAATCCAAATGGCAATCCACAATACAAATGGAAAAAAATTGTAGGATTTTTAGCAGCTGATGCCATGGGAGCAATGGATGGAGGAGCTGCAGGTTCAGTACTACCAGGTGTTGGCACAGCAGCAGGAGCTGTTATGGGAGGTGCACTATATTCAGGTTTTGTAGCATGGGGTTGGTAATGCCTAAAATTATAAATTATGAATGTAAATAATAAACAATGGATACTTGTTTCTACTTTTCTTCGTGGGATGCTGTTTTTTGTTGCATTAGCAACTAAAAAAGAAATATTTGGTATTAGGATAACTCTTATAGTAATTCTTTTACTTTTTGCATGGAGTTTAACAGAATACCTTTTAAGAAAAAGAAGTAAAAAAGTGGTTGAATAAGCAAGCAACTTCTCACAACAACTAAGTTTTCGTGCGGTCTGGAAGACCGAGCATGAAAACGCTGTTGGCTGAACCGATTACAAGCTAAGCAGTAAAATTTTATTATGGAGATATCGAGTTATTTTTTGTTTCAACTTCCAATTTTTCAAGCACGTTTATTCGCTTCTAATTGCGTTTTATTAATATATATTTGAGAAAGCAAATGGTAGTTTTTGGACGGACTGCCGTTGGTGGCAAGTGTAGAGAGACACCACACAAAATGAAATCGTAAGACAAAATGAACTTCTTTAATAAACTTTTGGGCAAGAAACAAATTGAAATACAAACGGATAAACAAAAGCAGACGGAATATTTTATTGATATCGACCCAAATTCAAGTTCATTATCAACTGCATTTAAAGATTTTTATACTAACCATTTTATAGATTCGTATGGACTTGCAAGAGAAGAAGTTGATTTGGATTTTTTTACCACAATGACAACAGAAGAAAAAGAAATCGCTAAGCGACTAATTAGACAGAATTTGAAATTAAGACAAGTTCATTTATTTAAAGCCTCTGCATACCTTAACGATAAAGAAGCATTGCCAATATTGTATGAGCAATTTAATAGCAATACAGATTTTAGTTGGCTAATGACTATTGGACAATCAATATGGAAATTAAACAAAGACGAATTATATCCGAAACTTTTACGGCAACTTAAAAAGCAACCAAATGAAATGATGCGATATGCTCATTTTAGACAAGTAACAGATTTGGCTAATGAAGAGAGTATAGAATTGTTATATGACTTTTTGTATGACGAAAGTAATTTAATCAAGTCAAGTGCTCTGACAGAAATGAATTATATAACTGTAAGTAAATATGAAAGAGAAAATAAGTATAACTTACATTTTTTTGACGCTAAAAGAAATGACACTTTATTCAAAAAGGAATTAGCCGTAAACCTAAAGAAACTAAAAACAAGATGAACACCAGCCACCAACATCGGTAACTGATGCACAACTACAATTTTAAATAGTATTAAACTAAAAGTGGTTGCTAAATAAACGAGTTGTGAGAGGGTGTATAAACCCAAATTATGCATTTGCATTCGCAAATGACATAAAGTTTTAAAGAATTTCTATTCTATAATACGCTTTGCGCCTGCAAAATATTTTTTCCAATAACTGCTAGACAAACTGGCTATAGAAACACCCTTACTTGATGCAGAATGCACAAAGAAACTATTCTTTAAATATACACCTACGTGTGATATTCTTGATGTATTGATTTTAAAGAAAACCAAGTCACCTTCTTTAAGGTCTTCCAAATCTTTTATCAAAACAGAATTAGTAGATTGATACTGTAAACAAGCTGTACGTAAAATATTCAAACCAAATACTTGGCTATATAAATGCTGTACAAAAGCGCTACAATCCACTCCTTTCTTGCTAGTTCCGCCCATTCTATATTTTACACCGTACCAATCTTCAATAAAACTATAAAGCGATGCATTTGAAATCTGATCCGGTATTACTTTTAACAAAGAAGCATATTTGTCTTGCATCCAACACAACATATTATCTGTAAATCCTTTTTCTTTCTTAACATTTGGTGCCGGTTCTACTTTTTTCTTTGAACTCGTTGTCGTATAGTTAGGTAGATTTTGTAATTGCGTTTGTTGTACTTCTGTATTGAGCAAATATCCCTGAACAAATCCTAATGGGTCTTTAGCATATTGTACTTGCGCAGACTTTTTTGTATTATCTACACGTTGAGCAAGAACAACTTGAAAAGACATTACACAAACTAAAAATAATATGGCTTTGATAGTATACTTCATGAGCATTTTTTTTAGGTACACAAATATAATTTTTGATTTCTTATCATTTATTTCTTGGATGTTTTATTCATGTTAAAAATTTGATTTCTGTTAATAACATGTATCTCATTTGTTTTCAATGTGTTAGCCACCTCAAAAAATCAAGGATTCACCTTACTCATCATGTTGGGTATAACTTAAAAAAAAAGCAACTCCCTTTTTTTTTAACTTTGAATAAAGCGAAATACCCATTCAAATGAAGTTCTCTCATCTACATAATCACACTCAATATTCACTACTAGATGGAGCCAGTAGTATAAAAAAATTATATAAAAAAGCGGTAGCGGACCAAATGCCGGCTGTAGCCATTACCGATCATGGCAATATGTTTGGTGTTTTTGATTTTGTCAAGGAGGCCAAAAAATATAAAGATGAATCCAATAAACCACTTATAAAGCCTATAGTGGGATGTGAATTTTATGTAGTTACAGACAGGCATATACAGCAATTTAGTAAAGAAAAAAAAGATGTACGATACCATCAATTATTGCTGGCTAAAAATAAAATAGGATATAAAAATCTAATGAAACTTTGTTCATTAGGCTTTACGGAAGGCTTATACGGAAAATATCCAAGAATAGATAAAACACTTGTTGAACAATATCATGAAGGCCTGATAGCTACCACATGCTGTTTGGGTGCTTCTGTACCTAGAACTATATTAAAAGATGGCGAAGAAGCTGGCAAAAAAGAATTTTTATGGTGGCTCAATCTTTTTGGCGAAGACTACTATGTAGAACTTCAACGTCATGATATACCCGACCAAAATAAAGTCAATGAAATATTAGTAAAATGGGCCAAAGAATATAAAGTCAAAATAATAGCAAGCAACGACTCGCATTATATAGATGAAGAAGATAGTAATGCGCATGATATTTTATTATGTGTCAATACTGGAGAACTTCAAAGTACACCAAAAATGAAAGACTTTGATGATGAAGAAAGTAATAATAAAAATTCAAGATTTGCTTTCTTTAATAATCAATTTTATTTCAAAACCACGCAAGAAATGTGTGAACTTTTTTCGGACCTACCCGACTCTATCGACAATACTAATGAAATAGTTGACAAAGTAGAACTCATAAGTGTTACCAATGATTTGCTCTTACCAAATTTTCCAGTTCCTCCTCAATTCAAATCACAAGATGAGTATCTACAATTTTTAACCTATGAAGGTGCCAAAATAAAATATAAATTATTTACTCCTGAACTTGAAGAACGCTTACAATTTGAATTGGGCGTCATTCAAAAAATGGGCTTTGCTGGCTATTTTTTAATCGTTAGTGACATCATTAATAGTACTAAAAAAATGGGTGTTGTAGTTGGCCCTGGAAGAGGCTCAGCTGCTGGTTCTGTTGTAGCCTTTTGTATCGGTATCACCTCTATAGATCCGCTTAAATACAATTTACTTTTTGAACGTTTCTTGAACCCAGAACGTGCTACCATGCCCGATATCGATACCGATTTTGATGATATTGGAAGAGGCAAAGTAGTAGAGTATATAGTAGATAGCTATGGGCGCAATCAGGTGGCTCAAATAATTACATATGGCACTATGGCTGCCAAAAGCAGCATCAAAGATGTGGCTAGAGTAATGGATTTACCTTTAGAAGAAAGTAATGCCTTGGCTAAATTAGTACCTGACAAGCCAGGCACATCACTACATGAAATTTTACACTTGTCCGAAACTGATCTTAGAAAAAAAGAATTTCAAAGTGAAGATGTGATGAATGTGATTTCACTTCAAAAAATTTATCACAATACCAGTGATTTTAAGAGTACTATTTTGCATGAAGCAGAAAAATTAGAAGGCACAGTGCGCAACACTGGCATACATGCAGCAGGCATTATTATAGGCCCCAAGGATTTAACCGAAATTATGCCTTTGTGCAAACAAAAAGACAATGAACTCTATGTAACCCAATTTGATGGCAAGGTAGTAGAAGAAGCCGGTGCCATTAAAATAGATATTTTGGGTTTAAATAACTTAAGTATAATCCGCGATGCTATTATATTCATCAAAGAAAATCATGATATAGATATAGACATAGCCAACATTTCATTGGAAGATGAAAAGACGTTTCAACTATATCAAGAAGCAAGAACAGAAGGAACTTTTCAGTTTGCTTCCGTGGGTATGCAAAAGTATTTAAAAGATTTAAAGCCTACTAACTTAGAAGATCTGATAGCTATGAATGCGCTGTATAGGCCCGGTCCATTAGAGTATATTCCAGAATTTGTAGATAGAAAGCACGGTAGAAAAACCATAGAATACGATTTGCCAGAAATGGAAGAATACTTAAAAGAAACCTATGGCATCACTGTGTATCAAGAACAAGTAATGTTGCTTTCGCAAAAATTGGCCAACTTCTCAAAAGGAGATGCTGATATTTTGAGAAAAGCTATGGGTAAAAAGCAAATTGATGTTTTGAATAAAATGCAAAAGAAATTTTTTGATGGAGCCACTGAAAATGGACATCCATTAGAAAAATTACAAAAAATTTGGAATGACTGGGAAGCCTTTGCCCAATATGCTTTTAACAAATCGCATTCTACATGCTATGCCTATTTAGCCTATCAAACGGCATACTTAAAAGCCAACTACCCTGCCGAATACATGGCTGCCCTGCTTAACAGTCAACATGCAATAGAAGATATTGCAAAGTATATGAAAGAATGTCAAAAGATGAATCTTCCTGTGCTTGGGCCCGACATCAATGCTTCTAAAAAAGGATTCAGCGTTGATAAAAATGGAGTGATTCGTTTTGGATTAGGTGCTATAAAAGGTGTAGGCGAAGCGGCAGTGAATGAGATTATTAGCAAAAGAGAATCTGAAGGTTTATTTACTGATATTTTTGATATGGTTGGAAAACTAAGTACAAAAACAGTAAATAGAAAAACTATAGAAAGTCTTATCATGGCAGGCGCTTTTGATTGTTTTAAAGAATATCACAGAGCACAATACTTTTATATTTCACCTGGCGAGCAAATGAGCGGTGTAGACAAAATTATTAAATATGCTCAACAACTCAGTGGTAGCTCTGCATTTTTGAGCAACTCTTTATTTGGAGAAGAAGATATGCCTGAGATACCGAAACCCAAATTGTTTGATTGTGAACCTTGGCAAATGCACGAATTGCTTGAAAAAGAAAAAGAAATGGTAGGCATCTTTATTACTGCCCACCCTTTAGACTTTTTTAAATTTGAACTCGACCATTATGGATTCACACCACTGTCTGACATTTTAGAAGATAAATACAAAAAGAAAAATCTAAGGGTTGGTGGTTTTATTTCTTCAGCGCAACATTTAATTTCTAAAAAAGGAACCGCATATGGACGTTTTAAACTCATAGATTATTTTGGAGAGCATGAGTTTATGTTGTTTTCAAATGATTATATTAAGTATAAAGATTTTTTAGAATTAGATACTAAAGTAGCCATGCAAATAATACATCAACCTCGTTTCTATGATGAAAATACTTTTGAAGTAAAAATTCAAAGTATGATGCTACTTGAAAACGTGAAAAAGAATTTGACCAAAAGCTTGCATGTATCTTTAAGCCTTCAAAAATTTGATGACACTTTTCTGGCTCTAATAAACAAATATGCTAATCCAAAAGCACTTTGTGAAATTAATGTAACCCTCAAAGATGAGGAAAGTAAAGAATTGCTCAAGCTAAATGGAGCGCAAAAAAATATAGAATTGAGTGATGAATTTATTCAGTCGCTTCAAGCTATGGAACATATTATATATAAAATAGAAACCAGATAGTGAATATACTATAAGTGCATTCCAAGATGGTAAAAGACAAATGACATGACATCAGACCATTCATCAATCTGTTTTGTAGTCGACTTGCCAGCACCATGCCCTGCTTGTGTGTCTATGCGAATAAGCATAGGATTGGAGCTCGTATTTTTTTCTTGAAGTGTAGCTGCAAATTTGAATGAATGAGCAGGCACTACTCTATCATCATGATCTGCTGTGGTAATTAGCGTTGCAGGGTAATCTATTTTTCTTACATTGTGCAAAGGGGAATACGCTTTTAAAAAATTAAACTGATTTTCATTTTCACTGCTTCCGTATTCAACTACCCAACCCCAACCAACTGTAAATTTTTGGTATCTGAGCATATCCAATACACCAACACCAGGCAATGCTACCTTATACAAATCAGGGCGCTGTGTAAGACAGGCTCCTACCAACAATCCACCATTACTTCTTCCATGTATAGCCAATTTATCGCTTGATGTAATGCCTTTTGATATTAAAAATTCAGCAGCACCAATAAAATCATCAAAAACATTTTGTTTATTTTCGAGCATACCAGCTTTATGCCACTCTTCACCAAATTCACTACCTCCTCTCAGATTCACTACAACATATACACCACCCTTTTCTACAAAATAACTCATAGGTATGCTAAAACTTGGTGTAAGCGGTATATTGAAACCACCATAACCGTACAAGAGTACAGGATGTGGTCCTTTTTTTAAATCAATATTTTTGCTATAGTAAACAAACATAGGTACTTCGGTTCCATCTTTACTTGTAAACCACATTTGCTCAACTATTGTTTTGGATAAATCCATTTTTAAATGGGTTTGCTTAAAAAGTGTACTTTTAGCAGTAGCTAAATCATATTGATATACTGTAGGTGGAGCATTAAAAGAAGAATATGTATAGAAGGTTTGTTTATCCTTGCTGGTGCCTCCAAAACCCGATGCAGTGCCTATTCCTGGCAATTGAATATCAGACACATGATTACCTTCTAAGGAGTAAACTTCAACTTTAGATGAAGCATTTTCTAAATAATTTAAGAAAAGCTTATCGCCTACTCTACTTACTGCATTGAGTTTATTTTTACTTTCTTTAATAAAAGGCATCCAATTTTTTTCTTCAGGATGTTTAGGATCAATAAGTATGAGTTGATAATTGGGTGCCTTCCAATTGGTAAAAATTAAAAATTTTCCATTTATGACATCAATAAAATCTTGATTTAAATCGTAACCGGGGCAAAGCATTTTAAAAGTGCCTTTTGAAGGACTTTTCATATCTAAATACTGTAATTCTACACCATCTGTACCGTCTGAAAGGCTTAGTATAAGCCAATTTTCATCTTCGCTCAAAAATGCTCCTTTATATCGCAAAGGATGTTCTCTATCTTCATAAATGAGTTGATCAGCATCTTGGGAAGTGCCCATTTTATGATAAAAGATTTTTTGAAATTCTGTTTTTGCAGAATATTTTTCGTCTTCATTTTTAGGTTTATCATAACCACTATAATAAAATCCATCATCTCCTTTCCATGAGATACCTGAAAATTTGGAGTATGAAATTTTATCTTTCAATATTTTTTTGCTTTCCACTTCCATCACATATATATCTTGCCAATCACTTCCACTACCCGAAACACTATATGCAGCATACTTTTGTTTTTTAGAAAGCGACACATTGTTTAGGGCCACTGTTCCATCTTTACTTAATGTATTAGGATCTATAAAAACTTGTGGTTCGGCCTGAAGCCCTTTTTGAATATATAAAACACTTTGATTTTGCAATCCATTGTTTTTATAAAATAAATAATAATCTCCTTCTTTGAAAGGGCTACTATATTTTGCATAGTTCCAGTTGTTCATTAAATTATTATGAATCACAGAACGATCCGGAATTCTATTTAAATAATCAAATGTGACAGCATTTTGTTCCAATACCCAATTCATGGTTTCTGGCGAATTGTCATCTTCAAGCCATCGGTATGGATCTTCTACTTGTTGACCAAAGTAGGTATCCACTACATTTCCTTTTTTAGAAGTTGGATAGCTGTGCAAAGGTATTGGATGTTGGGCTTGCAGATTAAATATAGACATACAGAAAAGTATAAAAAGATATTTGTTCATGATTAAAATATTTTTCTTTGAAATTGAATATTGAAATTACACTAAGGATTAAAGCCATCCAAACAATTAAGAATGAATCTTTCTAAATAAGCAAAAAAATCTATGTTATCAATTTTATGCTACATCTATAAAGTATTTGCGACTGTTTAGATTATGCTTTCAAGACACTTCTACTAATCACAATGCGTTGTACCTCGCTTGTACCTTCATAGATTTGAGTTATTTTGGCATCGCGCATTAAACGCTCTACATGGAATTCTTTTACATATCCATATCCGCCGTGTATTTGCACGGCTTCGCTTGTTACACTTTGCGCTATTTCAGATGCATATAACTTAGCCATAGCAGATGCCATATCGTAATTTTCGTGTTGATCTTTGAGCCATGCAGCCTTCATACATAATAAACGAGCTGTTTCGATTTGTGTAGCCATGTCAGCCAATTTAAATTGTATTGCTTGATGATTCATAATTTCGGTACCAAAAGCTTTACGTTCTTTGGCGTATTTCAAAGCCAATTCATAAGCACCGCTGGCTATACCTAATGCCTGCGAAGCTATACCTATACGACCACCACTCAACACTTTCATAGCAAAAGTAAATCCAAATCCATCCTCACCAATACGGTTTTCTTTTGGCACTTTTACATCTTGAAACATTATAGAATGTGTGTCACTACCACGAATACCTAATTTATTTTCTTTGGCTCCAACAGTTACACCATCCCATGCTTTTTCTACTATAAATGCATTGATGCCTTTATGTTTTTTTGCAATATCTGTTTGAGCTATAACTAAATAATGTGTGGCAGAGCTACCATTGGTAATCCAGTTTTTGGTACCATTTAGTATATAGTGGTCTCCTTTGTCTTCTGCAATTGTACGTTGCGAAGTTGCATCACTTCCAGCCTCTGGCTCGCTCAATAAGAACGCACCTATCACTTGTCCTGATGCCAAAGGCATTAAATATTTTTGTTTTTGCTCTTCTGTACCATATGTTTCTAAACCCCAGCAAACCAATGAATTATTAACACTCATAACGACAGAAGTAGAAGCATCTACTTTTGAAATTTCTTCCATCGCTAATACATAGGATATGGTATCCATACCAGATCCGCCATATTTGGGGTCTACCATCATACCCAAAAAGCCCAATTCGCCAAGTTTCTTAATATATTCGGCAGGAAATTGTTGTTTTTCATCGCGTTCTATAACACCTGGTAATAATTCGTTTTGAGCAAAATCGCGTGCTGCTTGTTGCACAGCTTGCTGTTCTTCTGTAAGTTGAAAGTTCATATCTAAAGGGTTTAAAGGTTACAAACTTAATATATTATTGTGTCTTTTAGTCTATTTTATGCTTTTGAATTTTTGGCATGATCGCCAAATTGATATCTTTTTCTTTTCATGCTTTTCTTCATAGCTAAAAAACCTCTTACGATTCTAAAAGCTCCATAAAAAATAAATAATATACAACATATATACACTGCTTTTTTGCCAAATCGCTCAATGATAAATTCTAAATTGATAGCATAACTACACAAAATAATATATAAAACACCCATAGAAATATCCCAACCTGCTTTAAAACCGGCAAACGCTTTATTTCCACTATTTCTTTCTTCTATATCCATGTATTGGCGAAATCTTAAAAAAACTATTTTTTGATAGCTGTCTTTTTGGTTGTGGCTTTTTTTACGCTCGCTTTTTTAGCTGCTGCTTTTTTAGTGGGTTTTGAAAAAGCATTAGGCACTTGAGCTACTATCATACTTTTTACATCATCCAAACTCAATAAAGCTGCTTCTTCAGGTGTGTATTTCGCACCATCAGCCTTTGGCAAAAGCTTTAATTGTTTTTTATTGAATTTAATTAATGGACCCCATCGGCCATTTTCTACACTTATTTTTTCTTCTGGAAATTGTAGTATATATCGATTGGCTTCTTTTTCTAATTTTTTTTCAATAAGCTCAAAACATTCTTCTTCATTGATAGTATCAAAATGATAGGCTTTTGGGATATTGATAAATAAATCGTTCCATTTGATAAAAGGGCCAAAACGACCTTTTCCTTTCGTAATTGGTTTTTGGTCATAATGTCCTATTGGTGCATCTTCAATTTGTTTAGCTTTTATAACTTCTACAGCCTGCTCCAAGTTGACCTCTAATGGATCAGAGCCTTTGGGAAGTGAGATAAATTGTTCTCCAAATTTTACATAAGGGCCAAAACGACCAACGTTGACTTGAACTACTTGATTTTCAAAATCGCCAAGGGTAATTGGTAATTTAAATAAATCTAATGCTTCGGATAATGTAATGGTTTCTATACTTTGATTTTGTCTTAGTCGGGCAAAACGTGGCTTTTCTTCATCATCGGTTTTACCTATTTGTACCATAGGACCAAAGCGACCTATACGTGCTATGACAGGCTTACCAGTGCCTTCTTCTTCGCCTAAAATACGTTCACCACTTGCTCTATCTGCAGTTTCTAAAGTTGTTTCTACTAACTGATGAAAAGGAGAATAGAAATTTTCTAACATACTACTCCATTCTTTTTTGCCGTCGGCTATTTCGTCAAACTCATTTTCTATTTTGGCTGTAAACTGATAATCCATTACTTGCTCAAAGTGTTGTTTTAAAAAATCGGTAACAACGCTTCCTAAATCTGTCGGAAACAGTTTAGATTTTTCAGCACCCGTTATTTCAACTTGTTTTAAATCTTTAATCTTTTTTTCTTTTAATGAAATAACTCTATATGTTCTTTCTATACCATCCTTATCTTTTTTTACCACATAATTTCTATTTTGTATTGTACTGATAGTAGGTGCATATGTAGATGGGCGACCTATTCCTAATTCTTCTAATTTTTTTACAAGAGATGCCTCTGTATATCTTGCTGCAGGCTTAGTAAAACGCTCTGTAGCAGTCATAAAATCCAACATCATGCTTTGGCCAATATTTAGCTGTGGTAGTAATCCTTTGGTCTCTTCATCTTCGTTTTCTTCATCTTGGCTTTCCATATATAACTTTAAGAAGCCGTCAAATTTTATGACTTCCCCAGTAGCTATAAAATGCTCTTCTATAGAAGAAGATTCAATTGTCATAACTGTCTTTTCTAATTCGGCATCTGCCATTTGTGAAGCCATAGTGCGCTTCCAAATTAGATCATATAAACGTTGCCAATCTGGGTCGGAGGTGTGCTGCATAGACATATCAGTAGGCCTGATAGCTTCGTGGGCTTCCTGTGCATTTTCATTTTTATTTTTAAATACTCGTAGTTTATGATAGTTCTGACCAAACTGAGTATCTACTTGTTTTTTGATATTTTCCAATGCCGTATTAGACAAGTTAACAGCATCAGTACGCATATATGTAATAAATCCATTTTCGTAAAGACGCTGTGCTATTTGCATAGTACGAGAAACAGAATAGCCCAATTTTCTACTGGCTTCTTGTTGTAATGTAGATGTGGTAAATGGTGCTGAAGGCGTTTTTTTGCCTGGTTTTACTTGTATATCTTTTAGGCTAAAATCGGCATGTGTACATTTTGTCAGAAAATCATAGGCCTTGTTATGTTCTGTAATTTTGTTTTGTAATTCGGCTTTTAAACTGGCAGGTTTGCCATGTATATCCAATACATTAAAAATAGCATCGACTTTAAAGCTGCTTTGAGGCACAAATTGAATGATTTCTCGTTCGCGCTCTACAATGAGTCTTACGGCTACAGATTGTACACGCCCAGCACTGAGTGAATTGCTTCTGGCAATTTTTCGCCACAATACAGGCGACAACTCAAAACCAACAATTCTATCTAAAATTCTACGTGCTTGTTGAGCATTGACCAAATCCATATTGATACTACGTGGGTTTTCTACGGCGTGTTTAATGGCTGGCTTAGTAATTTCATGAAAAACAATACGTTTGGTTTTGTGAATATCCAAATTGAGGACTTCGCATAAATGCCAAGAAATGGCTTCTCCTTCCCTATCCTCATCCGATGCTAACCAAACTTCGGAAGACTGGGCAAGGCGTTTTAATTCATTTACTACTTTTTCTTTATCGTCTGAAATTTTATAAGAAGGTTTAAAATGGTTATTGATATCTATGCCCATAGCATCTTTTTCGAGGTCTCGAATATGGCCATAACAGGATTTTACTTGAAAGTCTTTTCCTAAAATCTTTTCTATGGTTTTAGCTTTTGCAGGAGACTCCACAATCAATAAATTCTTACTCATACGCTTTCTTCTTGTTTGTCAATTTTTGCAAGTATATAGAATTATCATGAAGTGAAGGTAATTTACTTCAATTTATTCCCTACAGGTTATACATAACAAAAGACTGAATATATTCAGTCTTTTGTTAAATTATATACTATTATTTAAAATGCTATTGGGGTGTGCTTGCAGGAGCATTGCTTGGTGCAGCGCCTTCGGCTGGTGCTGTAGCAGGAGGAGTAGTTCCTTCTGCTGGAGCTGTAGCAGGGCTTGTAGCTGGAGCTGTAGCAGGCGTAATCGGCACTCCTTTATTTACTTTTTCAGAGCGAGTTTTTTCAATTTTACCTGTATTTTCTTTTGGTGAAATAGCAAATGATAATAAAGTTAAAACTAATAAAGCCGCAGCCGTGTACCAAGTACCTTTTTCTACAACATCAGTACTTTGTTTTGCACCCATCATTTGAGTACCTAAACCGCCAAAAGTGCCAGCCAAACCACCACCTTTAGGATTTTGAATCAATACAAAGAAGGCCAAAACGGCACATACAATAATAATTAATATTAATACGATATATAACATGATATTTTAAATTAATTCGTTTTTAAAAATTTTATTTGGTCGGCAAAATAACTACTTTTTTCGGGATTGAGCAAACTTAATTTTTTATACATTTCGATAGCTTTATCTTTTTTGCCTTGTGTCACAAGCACTTTAGCTAAAGATTCGCTGATAATTCCTTTTTCTGAAGAAATGGACTCCATGGCTTGCTGAAAAATTGGCTCTGGTATTTCTTCATCCTCTTCTTCTATTGCATGTGTCAATTTTTCTTTTTGCCAAGCTGTTCGCAAAGCTTTTTTGTCTTTTTCTTCTTCACTTTCTTTTTCTTTCTTTTCTTTAAAATAGTTTAGCCACTCTGTAAAACTCATCATACGCATGAGCGCCTTTTCTTCAGCATCTTTATCCAATTTTATCTTATCCTCATCAGAAACGGCATTTGGCACTAACTCTTCTAAAGGCTTTTGAATTGAAATTTCATTTTCCAACGCATTCAAATCCGAGGGTATATCTTGTATTAATTGTAAAATATCTTCAGACTCTAAAATAGATATGTCCTTATCGCTGGAAACCAAAGATTCTACAGCCGTACTTTCTGTTTCAACAGATTCTTTATTCTCAATTTCTACCCCCGTTTCTTCTATTGGAGGTCTATTTATCAAAGTTTCGGACTGTAGGGCAGAAATTTTTATTTGTTCATCATCGATTGCTTCTTCCTTTGTAGCTGTAGTTTTGATATTATCAATCGAAATATCAGCCTGAGTAGTATCGCTTACGTTTTGATTTTTGGATTCTTGCTTGTTGGCAACTTCTAATGCAGTGTCTTCTTGACTTTTTTGTGCTAAATGAATAAAACGAGCAAATTTTATTGGATCGGTTTTATGTAAAGCTGTTTCGGCCAACGCCTTTTCTTTATTGATAGCATATTGTACCCAATGTAGTGCATCCATATAGGGATATTTTTCTAAGTACAGATTCCAAGTATCTTTTAATTTAATATCAATACTCTGTGGTTTTTGAATAAACTGTAATAGCGATGTAATATCCATGCAGTAAAAGTATAAATTCTTTGTTTATTATTCCATATTCTTTGTATAAGAAATATGATATACCTTATGAAAAACGTAGTTGAAAAAAAACTGAGGCAGATAAAAATAAAAATGTTTTTTGAAATAATAAAAATCACTTTATATTTGCACTCCCTTACAAGTTCTTTACAAAAAGTGTTTTAAAGACACAAAACATGCGGAAGTAGCTCATTTGGTAGAGCACGACCTTGCCAAGGTCGGGGTGGCCGGTTCGAGCCCGGTCTTCCGCTCTTTTTTTTTACCGCTTTTACCTTGGTGGTGGAATTGGTAGACACGCAGGACTTAAAATCCTGTGGGCAGCAATGTCCGTGCGGGTTCAAGTCCCGCCTGAGGTACAAATCCTGATTCGAAAGAGTTAGGATTTTTTGTTTAGGAACATTTTTTTGACTACATGCTACTTTTGTTTATAACAAACTGTCATTATCTATTTAAAAGCTCAGAAGTTATAGAATGGAAAGAACTTTGTTTTCTAAAACTATATTGTAAAAAATTCAAAACCACACACTTCCTATTTTCTCAACATAAAGACTCTAAGCTCATCCTTTATTATTCTTGAATTTGAAAAGTGGAATTAATAATTTGTACAATTAAAGAATTTGAAAAAAAATTTTTTAGAACTAAAATAGAAATTGAACTACATTATTTTCCCCATCATAGTTTTTATTTAACATAGTTTATTTTTCAATATCCTTATTCACTTTATACATTTGTGTTCAATTCCAATTGCACATGCGGATTTTATTATTTCTACTTTTTTTTATACAACAACTTTTTAGTACCGTATTTTATAAGGTAGGAAGTGATATATACAGCCCTCATCAATCGCAGATTTGCAAAAAAAACAAAACCTCCTTACAACAGTTAGGGTATAATATTTTTTCGGAAGAGCAAAGTGATGATGACACTGAAATTGCATTCAAAAAAAGAAACCTTGTATACAATCAAGCCCACTTTTTAAATTTTATACATTCTATATATAATGTTAAGCGTTTTGAAATCTTAGAATTCCCCTATGCGTTAAGGAGTGACATTATATCACCTCCCATCTTTATTCGATGCCATAGTTTTCGGATTTGATTTTTAATAGTACTTACCTCCACAGGTAAACATGTATGCAAGAGCAAAGCACTTGCATAATCACTATTTTATTCAAAAATCAAAATTCAAAAAAAATGAATCAAGAAAAAAATGTAATACCTAAGGATGGCTTCTTGGGTTTCAAAGAAAATTATATAGCCGATTCCACATCTGGTTTTATCGTGTTTTTATTAGCACTGCCTCTTAGTTTAGGCATTGCAAAAGCTTCCGAATTCCCACCCCTCATGGGTTTAATTACAGCAATAATAGGAGGCCTTTTAGTTAGTTTTATTATGGGCTCACGAATGAGCATAAAGGCCCTGCGGCTGGGCTAATTGTAATACTGGTGGGTGCAGTAAACGAGTTTGAGGTGGAGAGTTAGGATGGCACTTGACCTTGGGCACTATCGTTGTGGCTGGTGCTATACAAATATTATTTGGTGTATTTAAGTTAGGAAAATTAGTTGATTTTTTTCCTTTGTCTGCTGTGCATGGTATGCTTGCAGCCATCGGAATTATTATCATTTTAAAACAAATACCTGTGCTATTTGATGTGGACCCAAAATTTTCAAAAGGCTTATCTCCCTTTGGATTAATAGGAGCCATACCAACTTTTATTAAAAATATAGACCCTCGAGCAACTGCAATAGGCCTTGTTAGTTTTTTTATCATGATGTTTTGGAATAAAATGCCAATTGCCATGCTTAAAAAGATACCGGCTGCATTGGTTGTATTGCTTATAGCTATTCCTGCGGAATTAGCCATGAATTTTCAGACAAGCGAACCAGCTTATGCATTAGTACATATCGGAAATTTGTTAGACAATATTAAAATGAATGTAAGTTTTGATGGTATACATCAAACAGGCACTTTTATAAAATACGTTATCATGTTTGCTTTGGTCGGTTCATTGGAATCTTTATTGACTGTAAAGGCTATAGACATGATAGATGTATATAAAAGAAAATCTGACGCTAATAAAGATATAATAGCTGTAGGAATTGGCAATATGCTTGCTGGGTTTTTGGGTGGCCTTCCGATGATATCGGAAGTAGCTCGTAGCTCCGCAAACGTAAATAATGGAGCTAAAACACGCTGGGCAAATTTCTTTCATGGTTTTTTTATTTTGATATTTGTCATTTTTGCTTCTCATCTTATAGAACTTATTCCAAACTGTGCTCTTGCTGCTATGCTTATATCTGTTGGTATTAAATTGGCTCACCCCAAAGAGTTTATTCACATCTTTAGAATTGGAAAAGAGCAATTGGCTATATTTTTAGTTACTATATTCTTTACATTATATGAAGATTTATTAGTCGGCATTGCAGCTGGAATTTTATTAAAAATCATTATACATTTAATCAATGGTGCACCTTTTCGTTCTTTATTCAGAGTGCCATCGAGCGTATCTTTTAATGAGAATGACTACTATGTAGAAATTGAAAAATCGGCACTGTTTACTAATTTTCTTGGCATTAAAAGTCGCTTAGAAGCTATACCAGCCGGCATGAATGTAACAATAGATTTGTCTAATACTAAATTGGTTGACCACTCTGTCATGGAAAATATTCAGCACTTTGAACACGACTATACCCTACATGGTGGTAGTGTACGTATTATTGGACTTGAAAATCACAGAGCATTATCCAAACATGAATTAGCGGCAAGAAAAAAAGTGCAATAAAATTGTAATTGTTAACAGTACAAATCAAAAAAAAATTGGCATGTGATTTAATTACTGACAAAATATTTTTTGGTAATACATTTAAAAATACTTATCATTTAAAAAAATAAACTATGACACAAAATAAGATTATACTAATATGCCTGCTAACTATAGCAACGCTACATACAAAAGCACAACAAAATTCAAATCCAAAAAGCGAAGCTGTACGTGCTATTACGAATACTATGAAATTTAGTGGCAACATACAAACTTGGGCAAGAATGATGCAATACAATACAGGCTCCACCATTTTTGGGTATAAAAAAGATAAAGGTGCCGACGTAGGCATACGAAGAGTAAGGCTAAATCTGACGGGAACGCCAACAGAAAAAATTACATACTATGTACAAGCCAGTCTCAACAATTTTAATTCATTATCTGATAGAAAATTGGGTTTATTTATTTCGGATGCCAATGCTGATTATAAAGTATATAAAAACCATTTAGATATCGGCATGGGATTAAGTGCATGGTCTGGATTATCTCGATTTTCGTCGCCTTCTACTATTAGTTTTTTAGGTATAGATGGGCCTTTATTTTTACAAACAACGAATGATGTAACTGACCAATTTTTCAGAAAACTATCTGTGTATGCTAAAGGAAAAATAAATCATTTTGATTATAGAATTGTATTGGCTCAGCCCATGGCGATACAAAAATCAAACAGTTTTACAAGCATCGGCTACAATGCAAATTTTTCGGCAAGGCCAGCCAAGCTACAAACAAATGCTTATTTTCAATATCAATTTTTTGACATAGAATCCAATACTACGGCTTATACTGCTGGCACATATATAGGAAAGAAAAAAGTGTTTAACATAGGATTGGGTTATATTTATCAACCCAAAGCTATGTGGCAATTAGGCACAGCAAATGATACTATCGAAAATAATTTATTGCAAGCTGCTATTGATGTTTTTTATGATGCACCTATTGGAAAAAATGGAGAAGCCCTTAGTGTGTATGGATGTTATCTACACTCTGATTTTGGTACAAACTACTACAGAAATACTGCAGTCATGAATCCTACAAATGGACTTGTAGGCAATCACTTGAATGGTTCTGGCAATGGATACCCAGCTGTAGGAACAGGAGAAAGTGGATATTTACAAGCTGGCTATAAACTAAAAGATGACCTGATAAAATCTGCAACTTTGATGCCCTATGCAAGTGTTTATTTTAATAAGTTACAACGCTTTGTAGACCCTATAATCTTTTATGACTTAGGACTCAACGTACTATTAAATGGTCATTTTTCTAAAATTACTTTAGCATACCAAAACCGACCTTTGATGAATAGCGCAAGCCAAGTAGATAGTAGAAAGTCGGCTTTATTGATACAATACCAAACTGCTTTCTAAATTAAAGTCATCATTTAAAAAAGAACACACTTAAAATATGGAAAATACGTATCAAACTAAGTTTGATTTATATCATACGTTGCATGATTTGAAACATTACTTGCCAACTCAAATGACTTTAAAAGATTTCGTACATCACAACACTTTACATGCTTTTCAACATGAAAAATTTTATGATGGGATTTTTAGAGCTTCTAAAATTTTTGGTTATAAAGTCACTTTACAACTTGCAGATTATCGTCAGTTGTTTAATTTAAAACGCATTCGAGAACATGTAATTGAGCGAGTAATTATTGATAGAAAAGGACCCGAAGCACTTAAAACATGGGCTCACCATGTATTGACAAAAGAATATGATGAAAATATAAAACCCAGAGTAGGTTTATTTCGTAGCGACTGGAAACGAGTCTATAAAATAGATTTAGACACACTTGTACACCCTTTACTCTATCGAATTTTGGGTGCCTATTTAGACCAAGGAATATCATTATGGAACTTCCCTATTGGCAAAAAAAGTTTTATAGAAACCATGCGTGACATGGAAAAAAATAGTTCAAGCGGTTTCTTTAAAACTAAAAAAGTAAAAGAATTATTGCTTGATTCATCTATTCAAATTGAACATCTTCTCAAACTTATTGTTGGCGATGAACTTTATTTTGAACAATATCTTTATGATATGTCTTTTAGTCACAGAGGTTGGAGTGGCATGGTTGCAGTATTAGAAGAAAAACCTGAAGCTTTACTCATTCAAAAGCCTATTTCGCTACAAGATTTTATTCATTATGAATTGCTCATGGAGTTAGATATGCTTTATGTAAGCTTAGGGAACTCATGGAAACCACTTGCAAAAACTGCATTGGAAAAACCAAAAGACATTTTAGCAAAAACAAGTATCACAGAATTAGATGAAGTGTATGCTATATGGCAAGATGCTTTTGAATGGTCCTATTATGATGATGTCATTAGTGGTATTTCGCAAAATTTAAAAAAACAAAATTCTGATTCTTTTTCTCAAGAATTAGAAAATAAAAAAATAGCATCTTTTCAAGCAATTTTTTGTATTGATGAGCGCGAATGTTCTATTCGTAGAAATTTGGAATATATAGCGCCCGATTGTGAAACATTGGGAGCTCCAGGTTTTTTTGGAGTTGAGTTTTATTATAAACAACACGGTGCACAATTTATTGACAAACTATGTCCTGCACCTGTTACGCCAAAATACTTAATCAAAGAATATGATGTAAAAGAACACAAACATGCTGATGTTTTATTTTCTTCATATGCCAATAGAATAGAAAGTGTAATGGGAGCAACGCTTGGTTTAGGGCTATTGTCATTAGGGAAATTATTTCAAACTACGTTTAAGCCCAAAATGAGTCCATCTATTTCTGATGCCTTTTCGCATATGAATCCCTATGGAAAATTAACGGTAGAAAATAAACATATTGATGATATAGAAGATGGCTTACAAATTGGATTCACTATAGACGAAATGACAATACGTATAGAAAATTTTTTAAGAGGCATAGGGCTTACAAAATATTTTTCTGAAATAGTGTATATGGTAGCACATGGTAGTAGCAGTGCCAACAACCCACATCATGGAGCTCACGATTGTGGTGCTTGCAGTGGAAGACCTGGCTGTGTTAATGCACGAGTATTTGCAATAATGGCCAACCATAGTAAGGTAAGAGAAAAATTAAAAACTCTAGGCATTTACATTCCTGATTCTACTGTGTTTATAGGTGCCATGCATGATACGGCTAGTGACCTCATCCGTTTTTACGATGATGAAAATTTGAATACTTCGCAAAAACAATTACACATAGAAACAATGAAAAAATTTGAAGATGCCTTGGACTTAAATGCCAAAGAAAGATCCAGACGCTTTGCTTCTATTTCGACGAATCAAAATATAAAAAAAATCAGAAAGGCCATTGAGGCACGCTCTGTTTCTCTTTTTGAACCTCGACCAGAATTGGGTCATGGAACGAATACGCTAGCTATTATAGGTCGTAGAGAAATGACAAGAGGATTATTTTTAGATAGAAGAGCATTTTTAAATTCATACGATTACAGAACTGATTTGGATGGTACTTTTCTTGCCAATGTCATGGCACCCATCGGTGTTGTATGTGGTGGAATAAACTTAGAGTATTATTTTTCTCGAGTAGATAATTTAAAATTAGGATGTGGCACTAAACTACCGCATAATGTAGTGGGACTCCTAAGTGTAGCCAACAGTAGCGATGGTGATATACGACCTGGCTTGCCTTGGCAAATGATAGAACCACATGATCCTGTCAGGCTTCTGGTAGTGGTAGAACATTATCCAGAAATTGTTTTAAAAGTTATAAAAACGAATGAAGCTATGTACGAATGGTATAAAAACGAATGGGTTCATATTGTGGCATTAGACCCCGATACTAAAACATTTTACTATTTACAAAATGAACATTTTGTTCACTACAATGCTGAGGCTATGCACTTTAAAGAAATTGATGATGTGCATGAGTTGTTTGAAAAAGCTCCCGAAATGATTACCAATCATATTACACACGCAACGTTTGAAAACCTTCCTATTTATCAAATCGAAAACAATATCAAATGCAATACATATTAGTATCTTTTTTTATTATACCTCTATTGGGGTATATAATCAGTTTATTTTTTAAGAACTATCAAGAAAAATCCATTTCAAAAATTGCTATAACATCAGCTGGCATACACATGGTTCTTAGCATAGGGTTATTTATATACTGGCTTATACAGCAACATCCTACTCAATCTTTTACTATACTTACCATATACAAAACTAAGGAATTTAATTTTGCTATCGATTTATACTATGATAAGCTAACAGCCACATACTCTATAGTAGCGTCTATACTAATGTTTATAGTAGGCATCTTTAGCAAAACATATATGCACCGAGAGAGTGGTTATAAACGATTTTATAATCACTATTTACTTTTCTATGTGGGTATCAATTTATTTATCTTATCTGGCAATTTTGAAACCTTGTTTTTAGGTTGGGAAATAGTAGGCATTACTTCTTTCTTATTAATATCATTTTATCGCGATCGCTATTTACCTGTACGAAATTCTATGAAGGTACTATCTTTTTATAGACTTGGCGATGTAGCCTTAGTAGGAGCTATATGGTTTTGTCATCATTTGTTTCACACAACTATTTTGTTTAAAACACTTGGCGATACTCCTTTATTATACGATGCTACTCATCATCATCCTATACAAGGGCTTTTAATTTCACTTTTATTTATTCAAGCTGCTGCGGTCAAATCAGCACAATTTCCATTTTCTAGTTGGCTACCAAGAGCTTTAGAAGGACCTACAGTATCAAGTGCCATATTTTATGGTTCACTTTCTGTACATATAGGAGTCTTTTTACTCATACGCACCTACCCTATATGGGCCAATATATTTTTAGCCAAAATTGTAATTGTTAGTATTGGTTTTATCACAACCTTGATGGCTTCCTTTATAGCGAGTGTGCAACCTACAGCCAAAACGCAAATAGTATATGCAAGTATGGCACAAATTGGATTGATATTTATAGAAATAGCTTTAGGCTGGCATGTATTTGCATTATTCCACTTTGCCATGAATGCTTTTTTGAGAACCTATCAATTACTAGCATCACCATCCACCATGAGCTATTTGATTCACGAACAATTTTTTAAATACAATCCTAACAAAAAACAACCATATTCATTTTTGCCCTTAAAAGCAAGAACAACGTTGTATATGCTTTCGGTGAAAGAATTCAATTTAGATTTTATTTGGTATCGATACATTTGGTTGCCATTAAAAAAAATAGGCAAGACTTTTCACTTTCTAAGAAGTCGTTTTGCTGAATCGATTTTTGTAATTCTCATGATTTTAGGTTTACTATTTTATGTAGTCAGGCCCTTAGACGGTATTCATCAATACTTTTTTGTTTCGTGGATATATGCTGGAGTAGCATTTATACTAATATTAATAGCATGGACAGAAAGACGCTCTGCTATGCGTGCTTGGGTTTATATTGCTATGAGTCAAGTATTTTTTATGCTATCTATAGTTCAACAACATCATTTTGAAATGATACAAATTGCTTTTTATATGAGTGGAACTATAGGAGCATTTATTGGAGGCGTATGGTGTTTGGAGCAAGTAAAGTCAAAAGAAAATACTATTGGTCTTAATGAATTTCATGGGCATATATATGAACATCCAAAATATGGACTTTTCTTTTTGATTTGTTCATTAACTATGATTGGCTTTCCTATATCCCCAACATTTATAGGCTTAGATATTATGTTCTCAGATATTGAACTACACCATCGCATTTTATTAATTCTCAGTGCTATGACCTTTATAGTGCTCGAATTGGCAGTGATACGCATATACGCCAGAATTTTTTTAGGCCAGCATATAAAAACATATCACGAAGTGGCATTTAGAAGTTCGTAGAATAAAAAAGAATTAGTCAATATTATCTTCTAAAACTTGTTCTACATCGCTTAGTTTTTTACTTTTTAGTGTATACTTAAGTAAATAAAAAAGAGCTGTTCCTGTAAACACAGCTATGTTTAAATCAAAAAATAATGTAATGAGAGTAGTAAGCAATATCAGAAAAAATTGAAAATTTCGATTCCAATCCTTGTACCATTTTTTTGAAAAATACACAAACATATAATCTCTGTCTGACACATCCCACCCTGCTTTTAACAATACGCCTACAAAAACAGCAGATGGAATAAGTACTAAATAATTTTTAAATAAAAGCAAACTCATTAATACAAAAACACCTAATAAAATACCAGCTAAACGCATGGTTGCATTTTCTTTTACTAGCAATACAGATCGTATAGTAGCCTGAGCACCAGGTATACCTTGTAATAAACCAGCCACCGTATTAGAAATTCCTTGCGCTATCAATTCTTTATTTTGTTTGGTTTTTTCTTTTGTCATTTTATCTATAACTAATGCTGTGAGTAAAGAATCTAAATAACCCAAGAATGTAAGTTGTAAAGCCATAGGAAATGCTTTTAGCAATAAAGATGTATCAAAGAGCATATCCGATGGAAAATAATTTTTTAGCATGGTGTAAAATTGTTGAAAGGAATCTATAGTTGTTCCCAAATCAACATGTTGAATATTAGCTGAAGTAATATTGGCTAATAGTGTCATTATGATAATACTAAATAATAATGGTGAAAGAAAAGGTCTAATTTTTTCGCTAATATTTATTTTTTTGTATAAAAAAGGCAAAAGAAAAATACTTGCAACAGTCAATACTGTAAATAAAATATTTAACATCAAATTTCCAGACATCATTTTTTTTCCTAACAAACCAAAAATTTTTACAATTTGATCTTTCCAAATTAAAAATGCAATTCCATTCATAAAACCAAGTACAACAGCATTGGGAACAAAGCGAATTAAAGATCCAAGACGTGCTATACCTGCCACAATTAGAAGCACACCATGTAGTATGAGTGTTAGTGTTATAAATTGTTCGGCCATCGTTTTATCGGGGAATGCTTCGTATGCTTTTGCTATAAGCAAAGCCGAAACCGCTGTCATAGGAGCTGTAGGACCAGAAGCTTGTATACGAGTACCTCCGAATATAGATGTAATAATAGGAATAATAGCTGCACTCAGCATTCCTGCAAAAGCACCTCTTGTAGACATAATACCAAAAGCCGCACCAAGTGATAGTGCAGCAAAACTGACTGTTAATCCTGCTAAAACATTCTGTAAAATATTCTTATTCATTATTCTTAAATTTAAACTATTTTTCCTGGGTTTAAAATATTATTAGGGTCAAATACTTTCTTTATTGATTTCATCAAGTCTAATTGAACTGAGTTCAAAACAAGAGGCATAAATTCTTTTTGTACATACCCAATTCCATGTTCACCACTTATGGTGCCATGTAATTTTTTAGCAACTAAAAAAATTTCTTTTATAGCCTGCTTTATCTCCTGATTCCAAAATGAATCTGACAATTGATCTTTTAGAATATTGACATGCAAATTTCCATCTCCAGCATGACCATAACAAATACTTCGGAATCCGTATCGAGCACCAATTTCTTTTACGGCATCATATAAAATAGACAAAGTAGCCCTAGGCACTACAGTATCTTCTTCTTTATAAACATTATTATATTTTGTAGCCTCTCCTATACTTCTTCTTAGTTTCCAAAAGAATTCCTTTTTTTCACTTGTATCAGCCAATAACATATCTATACATCCCATTGGAATTATATATTTATATAGCTCGCTTACTTGTTCTTCTAATAAACTTGGATAATTGCCATCAAATTCAATTAATAAATAAGCCTTGCTTTTTTCATCTTGTTGAAAAGATAAACCTGTAAAAGCAGCTGATAGTGCAAAGGCTTCAGATTCTACAAATTCACAAATAGAAGGCGAAAAACCTTCAGAAAAAATTTGACTTACTGCTTTACATGCGCTTGTAGCCGATTCAAAGGATGCCAATACTAAAATGGTATGTTTGGGTTTAGATATAACTTTCAAAACTATTTTACTTACTACTGCTAATGTGCCTTCGCTGCCTATCATCAAATGCGTAAGATTGTATCCAGTACTATATTTCAATGTGTTTGCACCTGTCCAAAAAATTTCACCGTTCGGAAGTACAACTTCCAAATTCAATACATAATCTCGAGTTGTACCATATTTTAATGCTTTAGGACCACCACTCGAATGTGCAACATTGCCACCCAAAAAACAAGAACCCTTGCTAGCAGGATCAGGTGGATAGAAAAGCCCAACATGATCTAAAGCTTGTTGCAAAACTTCATTGATAACACCTGACTCTACTACTACTTGAAAATTTTCTTGGTCTATATCAATGATAGCATTTAAACGTTCTAAGCTCAATACGACACCACCATACACTGGCAAGGAGCCGCCACTCAAGCCTGTACCTGCACCACGTGGCGTAACAACAATTTTTTGTTCATTGCAAAAAGACAGAATCCTACTGATTTCTGAAGTATCTTTTGGTAACAAAACAATATCAGGATTGAACACTAAATCTTCTGTATGATCTTTGCTATATTCTGCAAATCGTTCATGGGATTGGTGCAAAACATAGTCTACCCCAACAATTTGTTGAAAAAAAGTAATGTCGCTATCCGTAATCACTTTATACATGAACGGCAAATATACGCCCATCAAAAATTTGCCACAGACATATTCTATAAATACTTTTGCCTATACGGTATCAAATTTATAAAAAATGAAAAAAATTTTACTCTTCGTATTCCTTATTCCATCAGTGCTTGCTGCACAAACAAAAATTAAAGGAATTATAAAAGATAATAAAGGAGAATTACTTATTGGTGTTAATGTGTCTATAGAAAATACTTATGATGGTGGCACAACTAATAAAGATGGAGAATACACTTTTGAAACAGAAGCAAGCGATAGTGTTACTATAGTAGCAAATTATATTGGCTATGTGACACAAAAAAAGAAAATATTCATAAATAGCAAAAATCTTGTAGTGGATTTTATTCTCAAAGAAAAATTAAATGACTTAAAAGCAGTAGTGATAACCGCTGGAGCTTTTGAAGCAAGTGACGAAAAAAAAGGAACTACCTTAAACTCAATTGATATAGTAACTACAGCAGGCAGTAATGGCGACAGTTATGGAGCTTTAAAAACATTGCCCGGTGCACAACAAAACAATGATAAAGAAGGTTTATTTGTGAGAGGCGGTACAGCTTGGGAAACTCAAACATTTATTGACGGCACCTGGGTGCGAAATTCTTTTTTAAGTTCTGTTCCTGACTTAGGCTCCAGAGGTCGTTTTAATCCATTTATTTTTAAAGGAACTACATTTTCTACAGGTGGCTATTCGGCTTTGTATGGCGGAGCGTTGTCTTCTGCTGTAATATTAGAAACTACAGATTTAGCCAATAGAAATGAAGGATTTTTTAATCTTACTACACTTGGTTTTGGAGCCGGCACTCAACTCTTAGCCAAAGACAAAAAAACATCAGCAGGTATTTCTTTAAACTATGTCAATTTGGGACCCTATTTTGCCTTAGCAAAACAAAATATAAATTATAAAAAAGCACCCACCTCTAGTCAGATTGATTTGAACTTTAGAAGAAAACTTGGTAAAACGGGCTTACTGAAATTTTATGGTTATGCCAACATGTTTTCTCTAAACATACAAAGACCCAATATTACAAGTTATGACTATAATGATGTATCCAAACAATACAATGACGAATTTAGTCTTAAAAACAAAAATGTTTATACCAATCTATCGTATAAAAATAGTCTTGGAAAAGAATGGAAATTATTGTTAGGGCTTTGCGCAAGCTATAATAAAGATGATATACATACAAAAATTGTAAATCAGCAAAATGAATTAGTAAGCGATAGCAACTTTGCTGGAATAAATAACTTTGAAATAAATAATTACAACACCTTGCTGACCATTAAATCTGTATTGCAGAAAACTTTTAATGGTCTAAATGCTTTTCGATTTGGAGCCGAATACGCTTATACCAACGATGATAGCAAAACTATATATTCAATTCCAAACGTTGAAGACCATTACAAAGCAATTTTTGCCGAAACTGATTTTTATATTACAAATGATATAGCTGGCAAGGTAGGAGTACGAGCAGAACACGCTAGCGTAATGAATAAATTTAATATAGCTCCTCGTGTGTCTGCGGCTTATAAAGTGCACCGTAATGCTCAAATTTCGCTTGCCTATGGAATATTTTATCAAAAACCAGAGTATCAATATTTAAGAGAAAAAACAAACTTAGACTTTCTAAGAGCAGATCATTATATACTAAACTATCAGTTTAAACCAAAAGACAGAGTATTTAGAATAGAGGTTTATTATAAACAATATTATAAATTAATAAAAACCAAACCACTCTTTAATCTCTATCAACCAAGTAATAATGGCACAGGATATGCCAGAGGTTTAGAATTATTTTATAGAGATAAAAAATTAATAAAAGGAATAGATTTTTGGATTTCGTATTCATTTATAGATACCAAAAGAAATTTTTTAAATTACTTAAAAGAAGTACAACCTGACTTTGTTGCTACACATAGTAGCTCTTTAGTAGTAAAAAAATTCTGGACTAAATATATGTTCGGTATTAATGGTACTTATACCTACGCATCTGGCAGACCCTATATAAATTATAATAAGACAAATCCCTATGACACCAATCCGAATGTAGATTTATTTATGAGCGATAGAACTGTAGATTATCATACAGTAAACCTATCATTCAATTATATCAAATCTATCAAAAAAACTTTTATGGTATTTTTTATGGGTGTAAATAATCCATTGCGTATTAATCAAACCTATGGATATAACTATGCCAGTAGAGATTTGAATCATGATGGCATCTATTATAGAAGTGCCATTAAACCTACAGCTAAAACATTTATATTTTTAGGCATGTTTGCAAGTTTAGGCATAGACAGAAGCCAAGAAATAATTGATGGAAATTTATAAATTAAGTTAAGCAACTTTCTTTTATTTGGTACATAATAAAGGGTATAAAGAAATAAACTTTATACCCCTTTTTATATATTGTAATGCCTTATTTATTATACCAATTTATTTTTCTTGAAGCATACATAATCAAAGCCAGTATGCAAAACAAGCCAATACTTCCAAAAAGCAAAGCCCTATCTTGTAACTGAATCAAAGAGAAAATAAAGAGATACAAACTGGATAAGAAAATAGAAAATATTAAGCCGCTTTTATTTGATTGAAAAACACTACTTGTATAAAAGCCTAATAATAGTACCGTTGAAATAGAGGCAATAATATATGCCCAATTGAATCCGACCCATTCTGAAAATGATAATAAAAGAGTGTAAAAAATACACAACGCAAAACCAACTAAAACATATTGGATAGGATGTGCCGACTTTTTTTGAAATAATTCAATAAAAAAATAAATAACAAAGGTCAATAATATAATGAGAATAGCATACTTAGATGTTCGCATATTTTTGCTATAATGATTGATGGGCTGTAATAGATTGACCCCAAATATTGAAGCATCTAAATTATAATTATCGTCATCGAGCCACTCCTGAGGGTATGCTCTATTTACATGAAGCATAGTCCACGCTGCATTAAAAGCACTATCCGAAATTTTAGAAACTGGCGATCTTCCTTCAAAGGATGGATTGGGCCATTGCCCTTGCAACTTTACTTTGGTACGCTTGCCAAATGGCAAAAATGAAATGCCTTCAGCACCTCTTAAATCAATATTCAACATAAAAGTTTGCTTTGTTGTAATGCTTTTTTCATCTAAACGTATCGGCACACTCAGACCTTTATCTATTAAGTTTGATTTGGTATGGTTTGCGCTCAAGGTATAGTCTTGATTATTCCAATGTAAAACTAATTCTTCGTTTATGCCTCTAAAGTCATTAATACCAAAATTTATTTTAGATTCTTCAAAAATAAAATTTTGTATAGGCACATTGAATTTACTCAAGTTTAAAGAATCAAAGTGTCCAGCTACTTTCAACGTACTGGTGTACACAACCATTTCAAATATAGAACGATGCAACTTTTGTGGATGTATAGTGCCATCTATATCTAGCTGATTGGGCAAAAAGTAGGCTATGCGCTTATTTTTCAATACATCTTTATTAGCAGTTTGAGTATATTCCCAATACGGAATACTCAATATTGGCCCACGTATTTCTTGTTTACCTGCCCATTGGTCTGTGATTTCTCTTTTTACTTCTTCTGCTCGCTGCGTTCGCTCTTGTATGAGGTTGTTTATAAATAGTGTAGGAATTAATAGTACCAGTACTAAAAATCCAATTAAAAATCCTTTGAAAAGGATTTTGTTTGTTTGCCAAAATGATGGCTGCTTTGTGTTTTCCATATATGTTTATTTTATTTAAAAGTGCTTTGTATTTCAACCTAAGTTATGCAATAGAAACGACTAAAAGGAGTGAACTACTTGCATTACTTGGGTTTAACCCCGACTTAGAAAATCTCCATTTTAGATTTTTTTAAAAATCCAAAATGGGCTTATTTTATTAGTCGTTTATGCCATTGGCGAATGCCAATATATAATTTGGGTTCAAAGTATTTGGTCAAAAAAATTTTTATTCTAAGCCTTTTATCATCTTCTCTAACGCCACTAAATGTTCTTTAAATGCCTTTTCACCTAGTTTTGTAATTTTATATATAGTGTTTGTTTTTCTACCCAAAAAACCCTTTTCAATTTTAATATACTTATTTTCTTCCAAAGGTTTTAAATGCGATGCCAAATTGCCATCCGTAACATCTAAAAGTTCTTTTAGAAAAAGAAAATTGACAGATTCATTTACCATCAAGGCACTCATAATGCCCAAACGTATACGATTCTCAAATAGCTTATTAAGTGTATGTATATTAAAACTCAATTTTCAATGTCTTTTTGTTCACGTTCGTATTTAAACCACATTACTACGCCATATACTATATGCAATGCTCCAAAACCCAAAGCCCAAAACATCAAGCCATGTTTTGGTAACCACAAATTGATACAACCTAATATTAATTGCAAATAACCCAAATAGCGTATCTCACCTAAGGTATATTTGGAACCATTGATCAATCCTAAACCATAAGCTAACAAACAAATTGGTGCGATAAAGTCAAATAAATTTAATTGTATGCACTTTAAAATAATGATAGCCCCCACAAGCATAGGCAATATGGTATTCCAGGCCAAACGCATAGAGCTTGTGCCCCATATGGGTATTCCATCTATTTTACTTTTTCTGTATGTAAATAAAAAGGCTGTACATATTGCCGAAATAAGGACTACAAAAGCTATAAACAAAAGTTGATTTCTCAATGTAGATGGCGTTGATGCTAAGCTTGTATAGTGCTTATAATATTTATCAATACTTATGTTTGCTACATATGCTCCCACCAATGCGCATAACCCAGCTGCTATACCACTTAAGCCACTCAAACTAATAAAACGACTACTTTTAGACATCATCTGATGTATATCTTCTATGGTTTGGAGGTTTTTTTCTTGCATGTTAAAAAGTACTTTGAAATACAAAGTTAGTATTAAAAACGATAAGAAAATGTTATAAAATGAAGTATTAATACTTTTTATAAAAAATTCAATTTCTCTCTAAAGAAAAATCTTCATCTCCTTTTCGATAAGGTAAATAGGTAACAATAAATTGAAACATTTCATCGGTAGTACGCATACTTCCTTTATTATCTTTTACTACTCTTGGCGGATGAAAAGGATTAAATGGATTATCTTCTGTATTATCAAACTCTCCTTCTACAATAATGGTGCTTCCTTTAGGAATTACAATCATTTTTTTAAATGTGTAAAAAAACTGCCAATTAAAATTCCATTTAGGTATATGTATAAGTCGTATGGTATCTCCATTGGGCTTGAGAGCATAGGCTTTAAAACTCTTACCTAACAAGTGCATATGAGGGTTAATTGTAAGTACTGAAATGGTTTCTTGTAGTGTAGTTCTTGTTGTATATTTTTTGACAGTATTCGGCGGAATAATTAATGGCGGTACTATAGGCGAAATACCCAAAGTCCCCATCTGAAATTCTTTTAAGGGTCTGTCTGGATGAGTTTTTGACAAAAATATATTTATGTACGAGCTATCCCATGTATTTTCAAGCGATGGTCCATAATGCAAATCACTAAGTACAAAAGCATTTTTCTTAAAGGCCTTCCAGCCCCCTATACCATCGGGATACTGCTGAGCTATTACGCCAGGTAAATAGTTGACAACCGATTTGCTTAATATAGGAAAACTACCATCGTCATGCAATAAACCAATTTTTTGGTAAGCCAATACGATAGTAGAGTCTAAAACCATATTGCTTACCAAGGTGCCATCAAAAACATTTTTCTTTTTTTCATTTGTAAACTTTACCATATCGCCATTTACATGATGTACAACTTTGGTATTGCCTGGCACAAACTCCACAGCACGTATAAACGTATCTGAGGGCAATTCAAAAGGAACTTTTATCAATAAAAACTGATCCGAGAAATTGCCTTCTATGTGTGTGGGTATAACGGGTATAACATAATCTGGTTTTCCTAAAAATGAGCGTTCAGGACTAATAGTATAACTTGGCAAATGAGAAGTATCGCCCTGCGGGCAAGAATTATCTATCCATATTTTAAACAGCTTTATCTCTTCATCTGTCAACGTATTTTGACCAATAAATTCTGTATAATGAATATCTGCTGGCCAAGGAGGCATAATTCTATTCGATATAGTAAACCATATTTGATCTTTTTGTGAAACAACATCTTGGTATGTAATCAAATCAAAATGACCTATTTGCTGAGGCTTATGACAAGGAGTACAACTACGATGTACAATGGGAGCAATATGTTCAGCAAAGGTTGGATGCAAGATTTTAGATGATTCCTGACAGCCGAATGTAAACAACAAAGCACTTAAAATTGTGTATAGTTTAATGTACTTCATCTAAAGTTAGTTTATTTACAACTATACTTACACTTAGTTCATATCCAATAATTAAAATTTTGGATACATAATTGAGCCAAAGCATAAATATGATTAAAGTACCAATAGAACCATATATTTTGTCATAGCGAATTAAGTTGTTGATGATATAAAAGAAGAAACCTGTCAACAGTAAAATCATGATGGTAGCCAATATTGCTCCTGGACTAAATAATTTTATTCGAGTTATCATAGGTGCACCATATCTATATATAATAGAAATGGTAAATAGTAGCATAAAAACAATAATACTAAAAGCAACAAATCGTAAATAATAATTGCTATGAAAAAAATCAAGTCCTATCCATTTTGTAATCCAAGTGTGCAAATTGAAAATGATAAAGGTTGAAAGCACCGATACAATGAGCATTAGAGTCAATAAAATAGCAATCAATCGCTGTTTTAAAATGTTTCTTTTCTTAAACCCTGGCATATTTTTCTTTTTAAACGATTTCATCAAATTCATCATTCCATTGGAAGAATAAAAGAGGATTAAAAAAACAGATATTGACAATAAACCATTTTTTTTATGTGTAATAAAATTTTGAACTATTTTTTTTATCTGAATTTGAATATTTTCGGGTGGTGACATCAACAGTAAAAGGTCATTAATGGTAGTGACAATTTTTTGTTCGGGCAAAGGTAAAAATGGTATCAAGGTAAAAATGAACAAAAGCAATGGAGGCAAGGCCATAAGCATAGAAAAAGATATGGCTTTAGCTGTAGTATTAAAACGATTGCTCATTAATTGTTTATAAAAAAAATCGAGTGTATGAAATAATGACACCCCTTCAAAGCCCGGTAGAACTATTTTTTTCAACCAAGCTTTGATAGCCAGCATAGGTGCCGAATTAAGTATATGATACTCTAATTTGGTCATGTATTTTACTTAATATTTCTTTCATTGAGTGCTTGATGATATCGTTTGGCATTTGCTTGATGCTGAGAATAATTTTCAGCAAAATTGTGGTATCCACTAAAATCTTCTTTAGCACAAAAAAATAAATAATTTGTTTGATCAGGATTTAGTACAGCTTCTATACTGCTTTTATTAGGTGTACATATTGGGCCTGGTGGCAATCCTTGTACTAAATAGGTATTATATGGCGAAGGTGTTTGTGTATGCTTTGTCAATATGCGCTTGAGTGCAAAATCGCCTACAGCAAATTTTACTGTAGGGTCTGCGCCTAATTTCATCCCTATTTTATATCTATTTAAATACACAGATGCGATTTTAGGTTTTTCATCATTTTTGTTAGTCTCTTCCTCTACTATAGATGCAATAGTGCATACTTGCATAGGTGTAAGTTGCAAAGCCTTAGCCTTATTTTTTCGCTCATCATTCCAATATTGAAAATAAGATTTTGTAATTTTCTCAAGCACATGCTCTGCATCGGTATTCCAATACACTTCATAGGTATTGGGAATAATGACACATTGCACTTGATTACTATCTATACCCATTTTCTGTAGCCAATCTGCTGATGAAAATAGTGCGCTAAAATCTTGAGCTGATGGCTCTAATTTACTTGATAGTTTTTGTATTATATCCTTTTTAGTACGCAACTTATTGAGTACTAATTTTATTGGGTCTTGTTTGCCGCTTCTAATTTTCTTTGCCAAGGCATAGTTACTCATTCCCTTTTCAATAATATATCTTCCAGGGTGTATATTGTTTTTAAGTCCCATTTTTTCGGCTACTCTCACAAAGCTGGCTTCATTTTTTAGAAAATTATTATGCTGCATCGAATCCATCAGTTGTTGCCAATTAGCCTGAGAAGGAATATATAGAGATACACTTTTTTCAATATTCATATTGCTTCCGAAAAAGCTCATATAATATCGAACACCAAAAAACAATAACGATAATACGACTATGACTAATATCGTTTTCTTCATACGTATAAATTTATTTTTTTGTAACTAAATACCACAATCTTTATTCTGTTTTAGCTACTAAAAACAATAATAAATAAAAAAATCTAAAAATTAAAAATAGCTATACAATTATGTGTATAACCCTCCATTTATTGAAATGACTTGGCCTGTAATATAAGATGCGGATTTTGAAGCCAAAAAGCCAACTAAATCTGCCACTTCTTCTGGCAATCCAAAACGCTTCATGGGTATTATCTTACTTAATTCTTTTTGATCCAAATCGGCTGTCATATCTGAAGCTACAAAGCCAGGTGCTACTGCATTGACTGTGATATTTCGTTTGGCTATCTCTTGTGCCAAAGCTTTTGTAGCCCCTATCATACCAGCCTTGGCTGCGCTATAGTTTACCTGTCCGGCCATACCTTTTAAACCACTAAGTGATACTACATTGATTACTCTTCCATATCGGTTTAACAACATAGGATTAAGCACAGCACGCGTAACAAAAAACATACCTTGTAAGCTCGTATCTAACACAGTTTGCCATTGCTCATCGCTCATAAAGGTCATTAAAGTATCTTGTCTTATACCAGCATTATTGATCAAAATTTCTATACATGCTTGGTCTTTGTTAGAATCTATCCAAGCTTGAAGTGTTTCTTGAATGTCTTCTTTGTTTGCTACGTCAAATTTGAGCAATTGAGCCTCAACTCCTTTTTCTTCACAAAGCGATTGTGTTGTTTTGGCTTCTATTTCATTGCCTTTATAATTTATTAAAATAGAATATCCCATTTCTGCCAACTTTAGGCAAATGGCTCTACCTATACCTCTGCTTGCGCCAGTAACTAATGCAAATTTTTTCAACTTAAAATGCTATTAAAATTCGTAAAAATTCTCAAATCGATTATAACGATCTTCTTCCGTAAGACTAAATATATAGCCTAATTGGAAACCATAGGTTTTATTTCGTGTAACTACAAATTGAGGGTTGATATCATAAGCACCTATATCATAAAATGCAACTAAATACATGCCTTTTTTAAGTTCAAACCCAGCCTTTACTTTTACTCCAAAATCCCATGGCTTTATTTGGTCTGTTTCCGTATTTAAGCCTACTCGGAGTTTTCCATTTTCTATATTGTTTCCATCACTATAATATCGGTGTGATGTACTAAGCAACTTGCCTATATAGGGCCCAGCACCTGCTATAAGATAAGCTTTATTGACATCTACTTTATATGTCAAACATACTGGTATATTAATGTAGCCTACACTTGAAGAATATTCTTCAGAAATATTTATTTTATCTGTTTTAAAAAATCCACCTCGCAAACTAAATAAAAATTCTGATTGCATACTAAGATTTTTAGTTAGCACTAAATCGCTAATAGCACCAATATTAAAACCATAGCGATTTCTAAAAAGGGCATCGTAACGATATGTATTCGATTTGAATATTTGTCTATTAAAATTCATACCTCCTATGGGGCCAAGTCTTAACTGTGCAGACAAATCGCCCGAAAAAATCAGATACAAACAAATGATATAGACGTGTTTTGCTCTCATATGTTTTTATTAAAAGTGGAAAATTACTACTTATTACAGATTATACAAAGGAAAGAGAACGAATATTTATTCATTCTATTGACATATGAAATAAGAAGACAAAGTCACATTCATTTGCATCCATATTTTTTGCTTGTTTTTTTCTATTACATTTGTAAACATTTACGTTGAATATAGAATTAAAATGAAAAATAACGCTTGGGTTTGTGGCATGGGAGTTAATACGGCCATAGGCATGACAGTTCAAGAAAATTTGCAGTCTTTATTGGCATTGCAATCTGGTGTTTCTATGCCTACTATTCTAAATACACTACATAAAGACGAATTTCCTGTTTGTGAGATTAAAAAAACAAATGAAGAATTAGCTGCTTTGGCGAATATGCCTGCTGATTTCCCAAGGGCAACTTATTTTTCAGCTTTAGCTGCCAAAGAGGCTACAAGCCATTTACCATTTTTACTCAAAGATTACAATACTGGTTTTATATCGGCTAATACGGTTGGTGGCATGGACAAAACGGAAGATTTTTTTAAGGACTATTTACAAAACCCTTCGCATGGACACTTAAAAGATGTTCAGTACCACGAATGTGGAAGCATTACTGATTTAGTAGCAACAGAATTGGGCATTACACATCATATATCAACTATTAGCACGGCTTGTTCTTCTTCGGCCAATGCTATTATGCAAGGTAGTAGATTAATAAAACATGGGCTATTAGATTGTTGTATAGTAGGCGGCACAGACGCTTTGACAAAATTTACACTCAATGGTTTTAATACACTTCTCATATTAGATAAATCTGCTTGTAAACCTTTTGATGCCAATCGGAATGGATTAAATCTTGGTGAAGGCGCTGCCTATTTAGTTTTAGTAAATGATACGATTAAAGAAAAGTATAACTTAAAAGCTATTGCAAAAGTATCGGGATATGCAAATGCCAATGATGCGTATCATCAAACGGCATCTTCGGCTGAAGGACATGGAAATTTTTTGGCTATGCAACAAGCACTGTCTATGAGTACACTGCTACCTTCAGATATATCATATATTAATGCACACGGCACTGGAACAGCCAATAATGATTCGAGCGAAGGTATAGCCATACAACGATTATTTGAAAATACTATACCTCCTCTTAGCTCTACAAAAGCTTATACTGGTCATACCTTAGGTGCATGTGGAAGTATAGAGGCTGTCTATTGCATTTTAGCAATGCAGCATGGGGTACTGTTTCCAACGTTACGATTTGAGACTCAAATCCCAGAACATCACTTCTCTCCTATCAAGGAAGTAATGCATCATGTAGAAATAAAACATACTATGAGTAATTCATTTGGTTTTGGTGGCAATTGTTCATCTATAATATTTAGCAAAGCATGAAATTCTATATAAATGGCATGGGCACAATAAGCTCACAGCTTAGAGATGATGAGCAAGAGCTATTAGTGCTTCGCAAACTTAGTGCATTAAAAAATAATTGTATAGAGCCCAAGTATGCAAACTATATAAGCCCAGTAGCTATACGCAGAATGAGCAGAGTTGTAAAAATGGGTGTAGCAAGCGCAAAAATGGCATTGCAAAATGCACAACTAGACAAGCCAGATTTAATTATATTAGGAACTGGCTATGGCTGTTTACAAGATACTGAAAATTTTTTGGAAAGCATGATTTTGCAAAATGAAAGCATGCTTAGCCCTTCAGCTTTTATACAATCCACACATAATGCAGTGAGCGGCCAAATTGCATTGCAAGTAAAATGTTTTGGACATAATTTTACTTATGTTCAAAGAGCACATTCGTTTGAGCTGGCTTTGCAAGAATCTATGTGCTGGCTACAAGAAGAACCAAATAAAGAAATCTTAGTTGGCGGCATAGATGAAATGACTACGCATAGCCATACCATTATAAAACGCTTTGGCACTTATAAAAAAGAAGATGAAACTGTAGATTCTAATTCAAAAGGAACGCTTGCTGGCGAAGGCTCATCGATGTTTGTATTGAGCACAAAAAAAACTGAACACACATGGGCTACACTTATCGACATTGCCTTTAGGATTGAAGCTGTCAACAGCGATTTTGTACATTCATTTCTAGAAAAAAATAATGTAAGAGCAGAAGATATTTCCATATGTTTAAGTGGAAATAATATAGATGCAAGATATCAAGCGTATTATAAAAATGTTGAACAACTTTTTGCTTGTCAAAAAATTTATTTTAAAGCATTCTGTGGAGAATTCCCAACGGCCACTGGCTTTGCAATGGCTCTGGCATGTTCAATTTTATACAAACAACTAATACCTATAGAGGAAATAGAAAATAAAGAGAAGATAAAGTATATACTTATCGTCAATCAGTATAAAGAAACATATTCGAGTTTACTTTTATTGGAACAAGCATGAAATTTAAAATAAATATAGCTTTTTCAATACTTTTAATAATATCTTATTTTTTATTTGAAGATCATTCTACTAAGAGTATATCCATTTTTGTAATTCTTTTTATTCTAACACAAATTCAAATTGTCTTAGGTTTTATGCGCATTCAAAATAATCATTTTATTAAAGCAGTACATTCACTTTCCTATCCAAAAGAAAAAAAATATATCTGTTTAACCTTTGATGATGGTCCTCACCCAAGCCAAACACCATTGGTATTAGACATACTCAAAACAAAACAAGTGCCTTCTATATTTTTTTTGATTGGAAAAAACTGTGTCGAACATGAAGCTATCGTGAAGCGTATTTATACAGAAGGACACATTGTAGGCAATCATTCGTATGTACATCATATAGCATTTGATTTTTGGATGAGCAAAAAAGTAAAAGAAGATTTGAATAAAACCAATACCATTATTGAAAAAATTATAGGGCAAAAACCAATTTTATTTAGACCCCCTTTTGGTGTCACCAACCCATCTATGGCTAAGGCTGTAAAGTCATTATCATTAAAAACTATAGGCTGGAATCTGAGAAGTTTTGATACAGTAGCAAATAATGAAGAAAAACTTTTAAAAAAACTTAAAGAAAAAACAAAACCAAATGCTATCATCCTTTTGCATGATAGATGTGAAATTACAGCCCGTGTATTAACACAATATATAGACTTTTGTTTAGACAGCGGCTATACCTTTGTAAACACAGTATAAATCCATGAAAAAAATCTTTTTTTTAATTCTATTAGTACAAAATATTATTGCATTAGCTCAGGACAATTCATATAAACCTGTGAAACAGTTAGAGCAATTTAAGAAAAATTTTGCCGCTTCATCTGCATCTCTACAAAGCATAGAGAGCGATTTTGTACAAACAAAAAATTTATCGGTTTTAAAAAATAAAATATCGTCAAAAGGGAAATTTTTTTATAAAAAAGAAAATAAAGTTCGAATTGAATATTCAAATCCTTATTACTACCTTATGGTAATAAACCAAAATCAAATGATGGTAAAAGATGGCAACAAGACTACAAATTTTAATACAAAATCAAATAAATTAATGCAATCTATCAATACCATTATGTTAGATTGTATGCGAGGAACTGTAAGCAACAATAAAGATTTTTCGATGCAAGTTTATGAAAACAACAATGAGTACTTATTACAAATGACGCCAATCACTAATTCGATGAAAAGACTTTTTATCGTATTGAAATCTATATGGATAAAAACAATTACAATGTACTTCGATTAAATATGATTGAGAATAATAAGGACAACACATTAATGACATTTAGTAATAGAAAAACAAACAAAACACTTTCCGATGCGCTATTTACTATTACTAAGTAGTTTATTTTTTTTTCGTATAAATACTGTTGCCCAATCTTGCACATTTGAATACCCCTTATTTCAAACTGTAACTTATCAAGCATCTATAGATGTTTTAGATAAACACTTAAGTGGCTTACTCATATTCTCCAAAGTAGAAGAGGATACAACTCGATGTGTTTTTATGAATGAAATGGGTATTACTTTTTATTCTATGAGTTTTACCAAAGAACAATATTTCTATCATTATGTCATGCCTTCGCTTAATAAAAAAGGTGTAAAAATAGCCTTGGCAAAAGATATGGGCATGATACTTATGCAGGGAATATTCAAACAAACTATATCTACCAATGCTACGTCGCAAGTTTTTAAATTAAAACGTAAAGGCTATGTTCGATACACATTTGAAAATTGTAAAAAAATAAATAAAATAGAAAATTATGGTAAAAAAAATGTGGTTAGTATAGTTCCTTTTTATCAATCCAAATCAGATATGCCAGATAGTTTATCGGTACAACACCATGCTTTTGATTTCTCAATACGACTAAAACAATTATATGATACTACTAAATAATTTTTATACCATAGAGCATATTAAAAATAATGCTCAAGAATGTAGTACCAAAATTCATATTAAAACCGAACACCCCATATTAAAAGGACATTTTCCGCAAGAAGCTGTTGTGCCTGGTGTCGTTATTTTACAAATTGCAAAAGAATTATTAGAAACTCATTTTTCAAACGCTCTTGTATTAACTCATGCGTCTCAAATTAAATACTTAGTCCCGATTGCTGTTGCTCAATTTGAAATGGTACAATTTGATTTATCATTTCAAATAAATGAACAAGATATTTCTACCAACATGCAAGTTTCTTATAACGAAACTATATTTTGCAAAGCCAAACTACTTTTCAGAAAAAAATAAGTGTTGAATAGTTCTATATCACATACAAATGACGTTCATACCTTGTTTGAGAAAAACAAAGTATGTATACTACTGCCTACCTATAACAATGAAAAAACTATAGCTGACGTAATCGAACAATCGCTTGCCCAAACTTCGCATGTTATAGTAGTAAACGATGGCTCTACTGACAATACTGAAAACATTATTAAATCTTACCCTGTACAGCTTGTACAATATAAAAAAAACAAAGGCAAAGGCTTTGCCTTAAGACAGGGATTTAACTATGCGCTGCAACAAGATTATCAATATGCCATAACGATAGATACTGATGGACAACACTTTCCAAGTGACTGTGTTTATTTTTTAGAAGCCATTGCTGAACATAGCAATGCCATTATGATAGGTGCTCGAAATATGACTCAAGAAAATGTACCTGGCAAAAGTTCTTTTGGAAATAAATTTTCAAACTTTTGGTTTAAAGTTGAAACAGGAAAAACACTCCCTGACACTCAGAGTGGTTTTAGATTATACCCAATTTATCAGTATAAAAAATCAAAATGGTTTACCAGAAAATATGAATTTGAAATTGAAGTAATAGTTAGAAGCGTTTGGTCTGGTATTGAAATAATTCCTATACCTATCAAGGTGTTCTATCCCAAAAGAGAAGAACGCATTAGTCACTTCAGACCCTTTAAAGATTTTAGCAGAATTAGCGTATTAAATACAGTTCTTGTGTTAATTACATTTCTCTATATCAAACCTCGTGATATTATTTTTAAGCCTATTAAAGAAAAGGGATTAAAGAAAGGATTAAAAACCTTATTATTTAATCCTAATGAAAGTAAACTATTGAGAGCTAGCTCGGTGGGTTTTGGTGTATTTATGGGCATCTTACCTATATGGGGCTTTCAATTACTGATAGGCATACCGCTAGCTATACTTTTTAAACTCAACAAAACACTTTTTATCATAGCTGCTAATATCAGTATTTTTCCACCAATCATTTGGGCTTTAAGTTTAGCCACTGGCAAAATTATTTTTGGCAATCCTACATGGAGTTTAAACTTCAAGACACTTACACTTGACAAAGTAGTACAAATGGGAAAAGAGTTTTTTGTAGGTGGTAGCGTTTTAGCGCTTTTAGGAGGTTTAGTATTTTTTCTAATAACCCTTTTAGTATTGCAACTCAAAAAATCAAAATAGTCTCAATTGTCCTTTTTGAGCTTTAAAAAAAAGTTTAGTATTATACGTAAACTTTTCTTCATTCAAATGAAATAGATTACAATACATTTTAAATTGTTGGGCTAGTATATCAGCAATATTACCCTCCCCTTTCATTCGAGTTCCGTATCGGGAGTCATTTAATTGACCTCCATGCGTATCACTAATTAAGTGCAACACTTTTTGCGCTCTATCAGGAAATGTATGTTGCAACCAATCTTTAAAAAGCTGAGCAATGTCGCCGTTTAATCGTACTAAGGTATAGCCAGCTGCTTTGGCACCTGCTAGTGAAGCTTTGCGGAGCACTTCTACCATATGATGATCATTGATGCCGGGTATGATGGGTGCATTCATTACGCCCACATAGACTCCACGTTCTGAAAGCTTTTGGATAACATGCAAACGTTCTTGGTATGTAGCTGTGCGAGGTTCTAGTTTGCGTCTTAAATCTTCATTGAGTGAAGTAATTGAGATATATACAGATACTAAATTTTCTTTTGCTAGTGCTTCTATCAAATCTAAATCACGCAGAATTAAAGAATTTTTTGTAATGATACCAACAGGGTTTTTAAATTCTAAGCAAAGTTCCAAAATAGAGCGAGTAATTTTTAATTTCCGTTCTATAGGTTGATAACAGTCGGTATTGCCTGATAATGAAATGGGCGTGGGTTTCCAACTTTTACTACTATACGTTTCTCTTAGCAATGTGGAGGCATTTTTTTTAATGACTATTTTACTTTCAAAATCAAGACCTGTGCCAAAACTCCAGTAAGCATGCGAATTTCGAGCATAGCAATATATACAACCATGCTCACAACCCTGGTATGGATTTAGCGAAAAGCTCATGGGTATATCAGGGCTTTCCACTTTATTCAAAATTTTTTTAGGATGCTCTACAAAAAACTGTGTTTGTATTTTATTTTTTTCCCAATCATCTATAGCTTCTGGCGTGTCTAAAGCATAGGACTGCAAATGAAAACGATTGTCGGGGTTATGTTGTGCTCCTCTCCCTTTTATATACACATCATTTAGTTTTATATTCATGATGTGTAAAGGTTATAATCTTAGTACGCAAAGAGTTTACGTAATTATATATTATTTCTGATTGATTAATGCAAATACAGCATAATTAATAATATCTCTATAATTAGCATCTATGCCTTCCGAAATAATAGTTTTGCCATTATTCTGTATAATTTGCTTGATACGTAATATTTTTGTCATAATTAAATCAGCAAAAGATTCCTGACTCATATTTCGCCAAGCTTCTCCATAGTCATGATTTTTATTATTCATTAAATCGAAAGATTCCTTTAAATGTTTTTCAAAAAGAGCTAGTGCCATATCTGATGGAATATCCCATTCTTCATTGTCCTTTAGCTCCTCTTGTATCAATGCTATGATGCCATAATTTACAATAGCTCTCCATTCATCTAATATGGAATCACTAATTCGCTGTTCTTTTTTTTCCTGTAAAGTACGTATTCGTTGTGCTTTTATATATAATTGATCAACTATCGCAATGGGTCTTAACACTCTCCAAGATGTACCATAATCTTTATTTTTTTTGGCAAAAACATCACGACATATAGCAACTTGCTCCATGTATTCTTGCTCTGAATTTGTCATTATCATACTATCTTCGTATTTAATGTTCAAAAATAATCAAATACCAGTTCATTCGAGCATTGCTTGTAACGGAAAATTGTTATTACTAAACAAACCTGTAGTGATGGGCATCTTAAATTGTACTACCGATTCATTTTTTTCGCAAAAAACTACTTTTGATAGTAGACTTTCAAGAACAAAAGTAATGATTGAAGAAGGCGCAAGTATAATTGACATTGGAGGTATGAGTAGTAAACCAGGCGCACATGAATATAGCGAAAAAGAAGAATTGAATAATGTACTACCCTATGTAGAAGCTATAAAACATGAATTTCCAAATTGCATTTTGTCTATAGATACCTACAGAAGTACTGTTGCAAAAGCTTGTTTGGCATTGGGTGCAAATATTATTAATGATATTAGTGGTGGCGAAGCGGATAATAATATGTATGAAGTGGTAGCTCAATACGATGCTGCCTACATCTGCATGCACATGAAAGGAACACCACAAAACATGCAATTGAATCCTTTGTACGAAAATGTAACGCTTGAAATTTTAGATTATTTTAATGCTAAAACAAAAAAAATTAAAGAAGCAGGTATACAAAATATAATATTAGATGTAGGATTTGGATTTGGAAAAACGATCCTTCACAACTATACTTTGTTGCAACAAATGCATGCATTTCGAATACTTGGCTTTCCTTTATTAGCTGGCATTTCAAGAAAATCTATGATTTATAAAGCACTTCATGCTACACCTGAAAATGCGTTAAATGGCACCACTTTTTTACATGCGTTTGCTTTGCAACAAGGTGCTTGTATACTACGAGTACATGATGTAAAAGAAGCTCATGAATGTATAACACTTTTTAATCAGTTTCCTGAAGAGTATCCACTTCAAATTCATCAATAAATATATACGTAGGATAGCCCCTACCCTCATGCCACTGAGGCATAGGGCCAAAGTTTTTTACTAAAAGTTTAAAATATTTATAAAAAGTAGGCTTTATAAAATGAGGGCTTGTAGAAAATGTAGAAGTGCTCACTTCTAAATTATGGTCAGATTTATTGGTTTCTACTTTTTGCAATAAAGTCCAATTGATAGAATCATTGCTGGCAAAAAAAGAAACTTCTTTGGGATAAAATATCCAAGCATTTTGGTCTTCTAAGAAATTGGCTGCAAGTTTTTTAGGCTGCCTAGGTTTTTCCAACTCCATGATAATTTCTACATCTTGCCCTTGATAGCCTTGCCAATCGCCCAAACGCCAGTTTAGTTTTCCATATACTCCATCCATGAGTCCATTGGCACCACCAGCATGATACGATGTGCTATACTCATTCAGTAATTTTATTTTTCTGTCCTTAGGTATTTTAGTAAACTTAGCTACCTGAATTTTGGTGTCCTTATTTGGGGTAGCAAAGTATTTACATGACCCCTTTCTCATTTTTGCAAGTCCTATTTCTGTTTCATCATTAGATGCAAAAAATGTTATAGTTGTATTTTCATAAATGGGAAAGGGGGTGGTATACAAAAAATAATTTGAATCATTTAGACTATAAAATATTTTTTCTCTTAATGGCGAGGCCAATTCAATCTGTAGAGAGTCTGTGAAAATTTTACTCTCTGTTTTTATAAAAGGGACTGATTGACTTCTAAAATTGGGACTTGGAGGCAAGCCACAGTTTGTTCCAATATCACTTCTGTAAGTAAACAATAAACGTTTGTTTTGCAACAATTCACTGTGCGTAATAAAATCTTTATTATTCAAATCATAGAAATACAATTCCTTTTGATTGTGTTTTCGTGTTTTAAATAATTCTATATTATTATTAATACTAATTTTTTCAAAACTGGGCTCAGTAACATAATAGGTATTATTTCCTGGACACACAGGATACATGCCTAAAGCACTCCAAACATACCAAGCACTCATTTGTCCACAATCTTCATTCCCGATTAAGCCATCAGGATCATTTTTATAAAAATTTTCTTTTATGAAATTGACTTTTTGCACAGTAGTATAAGGCTCACCTCCATCATTGTATAAATAAGCAATGTGATGGCTTGGTTCATTACCATGTGCATACTGACCTATCAAACCTGTTATATCGGCTTGTTCTCTACCCTCAGTTTCGGATTTTGCTGCAAATAATTGATCAAGCTGTCTGGCTAGTTGATAACTTTTACCAAACAATGAATAATAAGAAGACACATCATGTGGAACATAAAAACTATATTGCCAAGCATTGGCTTCTGTATAATTATTATCTACCGTATATGCCGAAAACGGTTGATATAAACAACCATTCTTTCTTGCTCGCATAAATCCAGTTGTGGGGTCAAAAACATTTTTCCAATTTCGACTTCTTTGAGAATAATACTGAAAATCTTTTTCTTTTTTTAAGGCCTTTGCCATTTGAGCTATACACCAATCGTCGTATGCATACTCTAATGTTTTACTCACACTTTCATGGCTATCATCGGCTCTTACATACCCATACTTGCAATAACTTTCTAACGCATCTGCGTCAGCAGAACCGTTTCTAAATTCCTTTTTCAAATTCATCATCAAACCACTATTTTGGTAATGTGTATAATGTGTAGCAATACTCTTCATAGCTTCGTAAGCTTTTTCTACATCATAATTTTTAATACCTTTATTATAAGCATCCCAAATCACACTCACAACATGATAGCCAATCATACAATTGGTTTCATTACTACTCAATTCCCATATAGGCAAGCGGCCGCACTGTTCGTATTGCTTGATAAAAGTGCAAACAAAATCATTGCTTCGCTTAGTATCTAACAAGGTCAATAAAGGATGCAATGCCCTGTACGTATCCCATAAACTAAACACCGTATAATAATCAAATTCGCCATTTGTATTATGTATTTTATCATCTCTTCCTCTATATCGTCCATCTACATCATTATAGATAGATGGATGTATCATACAATGATAAAGTGCTGTATAAAAAGTACTTTGTTCATTCAAAGTTTGTTGATTTTCCTTAGCCGTATTAGAATTTAATCTATCAGGGCTAAGTGATTCTTGAATTTTTATTTTTGTTAGTTCTTTTTCCCAAGCTGCTTCACATTGTGATTTATATTTTTGAAAATCCCAATGTGGCATTTCGGCTTGTAAATTTTTATGTGCGCCATCCACATCTACGCCACTTATAGCACACTTTACCATCAAGGTAGTATCCTTAGCTGAGGATTTGAATTTAATCAAACATTGCCATGATTTTTCTAAATGATGAGCAATCGTTTGGCTACTTGAAGTTGTTTGTTCATATACTATATTTTCTATAGGTTTTGAAAATTTTATTTCAAAAAAAACTTTTTGATTTTGAGCCCACGCTTTTGAAAAGCGGTGTCCACGTATAGTATAGTCATCTATCTTTTCCATTTTGCTGTCCAACAATTCATCCCGATGTTTTAAATCCAATACTACATATTGTTCTTTATGCTTAGGAAACTGGTATTGATGAATACCTCCATGCAGTGTGGCTGTCAATGCCACATGTATTTTAGGGTCATCCAGCAATACCTGATAATAACCTGCATGTGCATTTTCTTTTTGATGAGAAAAATGTGAAGCGTATTGATAATTATTCAATTCCATTTCACTTGTTACTGGCATCAATAAGATGTCGCCATAATCGCTACAGCCAGTACCACTTAAATGTGTATGACTAAAACCATAAATGATAGAATCGTCATAATGATAGCCACTACATCCATCCCAACCCGTAAGACGAGTATCTGGACTTAGCTGACAAGCACCAAAGGGCATAGTAGGTCCCGGAAATGTATGTCCATGACCTCCGGTTCCTACAAATGGATTTACTTTTTGATATAAAGATTGTGCTTTACTCTTTTGCAAAATGAATAAGGAAAAGCAAAAGAAAACAACATGTTTAATTTTCATAAAGTAAAAATAGTGTATATCTTAGAATTCCTTGTGATACTATGCAGATAAGCTTATTTTTGCTTTTATTCATGCCACACACAAATTCAGACTTAATACAAAAAATAAAAAATCAAGATTTTCGAGCTATAGCTAAAGCTGTTTCTTTGGTAGAAAATAAGGAAGCTATGCATGAAGAATTTTTAGCGCAATTAGAAAATAACCCTAAAACAAAAATTATAGGTGTTACGGGCCCTCCTGGAGCCGGCAAGAGTACTCTCATCAATGCTTTGCTAAAACATTGGACGACACAAGATAAAAAAATTGCGGTAGTATCTATAGACCCTTCGTCTCCATTTAATTTTGGTGCTCTTTTGGGCGATAGAATTCGTATGCGAGATTTTTATTTAAACCCAAATGTATTCATTCGTTCATTAGCATCCAGAGGTTCTTTGGGAGGAATGAGTGCTCGTGTTCTGGAAGTTTGTGACGTACTAAGTGCAGCTCAGTTCGATTATATAATTGTAGAAACAGTAGGCGTAGGACAAAGTGAAGTAGAAATAGCTGGACTTGCACATACTACAATAGTAGTTTTAGTACCTGAGGCTGGCGATGAGATACAAACAATGAAAGCTGGCCTAATGGAGATTGCTGACATTTTTGTTGTTAATAAAAGTGACAGACCTCAATCTGATATTTTTATAAAAAACCTAAAACTGCTGGCTCATGAAAAAGCTAATACTTGGGAAATACCCGTAGTAGCTTGTATTGCAAGTGAACATGAAGGTATAGACCAGCTTACTAATACTATACAAGAACACCTACTACACGAAAAGGACCCACTACGACAAGCATTATTTTTAGCAGAAAAATTATATAAACTGATACAAGAAAAGAGAATGCAAGATGTAGATAAGCACCTTTTGCTCAAACAAATAAAGCAAGAAATAACAAAAGAAAATTTCTCTATATATCACTTACTGAAATCATACTAGCTAAAATAGCTGGCTTCTCTTTTCCATTATAACATATAACAACTGGCTCTTTAGATTCTTTAATTACTTGGCTTTGCACATATAAATTAGCATCAAAACCAAGCTGATACAAGCCAAATCTATATCGGTGATGATCTAATCGATTGGACTCAATAAAGGCAATTTTTTCTGGTCGTGAAACCTCTTGAACAAATAATGTTTTGGGTTTTACTTTATGTTGCAAATAATAGTCCAAAGCCAAAAGTTGTAGTATATGTTTATCTTGATAATGTTTTAAAATAAAGTCATGAGCTATAGTATATAACTGTTCCAATGTGTGTTTATGAAAATGACTTACTGTTTCAAAGTATTCTCCTAAACCAAGCATAAAATCAAAAATGCTATGATGATTTGCTATATACTTCATAGTATTAATAATTCTTTTCTTATTCCAATAAGCCTCTAAAGCAAACTCCAGCTTTACTATTTTCTGCAATTCTTCTGTAGATAAATAGTTACTCTTTATTATTTGATAAGGAGCCTTTGTTTCATAAATATAGTTGTGCTCCATGGCCTTGGTGCGCATAGGTGTTCCTTTTAAAAATTTTAAGAACCCAAGCTGCAATTCGGGAGCAAATAATTTAAACACTTCTTCTATGCTATATTTTATATCAGACCAATAATCTAAAGGCAAGCCTACAATCAAATCTAAATGTAAATCTACATACTGTTCCACTTGTTTGATTATAGTAGTTGTTTTCTCAAAACTTTGTTTTCTACTAACTTGAAGATTAGCTTGTTGATTGACTGTTTGAATGCCAACTTCAAATCGAAATAAACCTTTAGGTATTTTTTGTTGTACAAAAGAAATAATATCTTGGTGTAGTATATCGGCAGTAATTTCAAATTGAAAAACGTTTTCAGTTTGTTTATGTTGTAATATGAAGTCAAAAATAGCTATTGTGAAATCTTTTTTAATATTGAATGTTCTATCCAAAAATTTTATTGTACGACCATGTTTCATCATAAAGAGTAAATTCTTTTTGATGGTTTCCATAGGCAAATAGCGGACTTTATTATCCAAGCTGGCCAAACAAAATTCGCACTTATAGGGGCAACCTCGAGAGGTTTCTATATAAAGTACTTTATTTCTTAATGCATCTATGTCATCATCCTCATATGGGTTTATGTCTTGTAATAATTGAACATCAAAAACTTCGTGATTAGGTGTATAAACAATTTGTTCATTTTGCTTATACACTAAACCCTTTATTTGTTCTATACGAGGAAAAGAAGATAAAATTTCTTGAAAAACAAATTCGCCCTCGCCCACTACTATATAATCAATGTATGGTTTGACAATGAGTAATTCATATTCATAACTAACCTCGGGGCCTCCCAATAAAATTTTACATGTAGGGTTTATTTTTTTTATAGCCTCACAAACTTGTAAAGTTTGCTCTATATTCCATATATAACAACTAAACGCAACTAAACTGTATTGACTACAAAAAAATGCAATTTCATGGATTGGTTCTTTAATCGTGAATTCTTTCCATGATAAATGATCATGGTGTTTATTTAGCTGATACAGTATGCGTATTGCCAAATTACTATGTATATACTTTGCATTAAGAGTAGTAAGTAAAATAGACATTTTAGCGAAGATAGATTAAATTCTTCGCCAAAATGTTTGGATAAGCTTCTTGTAACTATTTTATTTTACTTCTTCGTATTCTATATCCTGCGTGCTGTTCTTAGCAACTTTATTAAGGGGTGTCGAACATGTATTGGTAGCACAACAACCAGTATTAGTGATGGCTTGAAAAAGCAAGAATGCAGCCAATGCTCCTGTAATTTTATCGTGATATACTAAAGCCTGATAAGCTGCTATAGCTCCTATGACTAAGCGTAAAATACGCATAAAATGCCAGTTTGACTTTATACTTTCAAAAGTCATAGACTATGGATGGCTTTGTGCGTGTAAATAATTGACATCCAACCACGAACCTGCGTTGCAGCATTCAAAACCATGTTGCTTTAAAAAACCATCGGCCATACCACTTCTTCCTCCTGATGCACAACACAGAATTAGTGGCGATTTCAATGCTTTTAATTCTTCAATTCTATTGCCTATCTCTTGCAGAGGAATATTAACAGAGCCTACTACATGACCTCCCATATATTCTTCAGGGGTTCTTACATCCACAATAGTACCTTGGTTTTCTTGAATTAATTTTTCGATGTTCATTTTTATTTTATTTTTTAAATATGTTTACAAATAGTCCACCCATCAAAGCACCGTATGCAGTACTATTGACAGGTTTTGAAGTAATAGCACAGGTGCCACTTGCACAACCAACATAATGGTAATACAGGTATCCCGCCACTGCTCCAAGCAATACACCTATGATGGTTGTTTTATGTTTATAAATAAATGGCATGAGTACTAAAACTTTTTGCAAATATAGAAATTCATTTTTCTTGTATGATAACTTTTGTTACATATCGGAACTTGATTGTATTAAAAAAACTCAATCAAGTATTTCCCAAGATTCTATTTCGCCTTTTACAACTTTAAACATAGGGTGAACTTTTAATTTAACCATACTATTTAGTTCAGCCTCTTTTTGAGGATCCCTTATAGCCAATTTGCTCAAAAGATGTTTCTTTTCATATTCTACTTGACCTTGTGTAACTTTTATTCGTACTTTTTGAAAACTCCAATTTATTTTTTGTTTATCAAAATTAAAATCTCTGGATTGTGCTTCTAAATAAACTTCCGATAAATAGTAATGTATAGCATCTAATGGATATGTAGACTCTTTAAATCGATTTAATTGAGGATGAAACTTATAACCTTTTGTAAGACCCTCTAAAACATGTTTTGCCAATAAAGTTTCGCGCCATAGGGCTACTAAACCTTTGGTATCTAACAATGAAGGATGCAATGACCAAATTCTCATAGTTTATTTTTTTTAGAAAAGATATGATGAAGTGCCTGTTTTAATGTAGGGTATTTAAATTGAAAACCTTCATGTATGCTTTTGACTGATGAAACTTGGTTTCCACTGAGTAATAGCTTAGCCTTTTCTCCAAAAAATAATTTTAATAACAGAGCAGGCATTTTAACTATTCTTATTTTCTTTTGAAACATAGAAGCAAGCTGAGAAGTAAATGTATAGTTTGTTATATGCTCTGGTGCCACTGCATTATATGCACCTTGCATTTGCTCGAGTTCCAATGCTCTTACATATAGCATACACAAATCTTCTATGTGTATCCATGGCATATACTGTTTGCCCGATGCCAATACAAAAGCCCAACCAAAACGCATAGGTCTTAGCATGTATGAGAATAATGAACTTGACTCCGATAATACGATACCAGTTCTTATTTGCACATATCGAACATTACGCTGTGCAAACTGCGAAACGGCATCTTCCCATTGCTGACACAACTGGCTCAAAAAATCTTGTTTAGCAACATCTTGTTCTGTCAATATTTTATCTTCTTTTGCTATTCCGTAGTATCCTACGGCAGAAGCTGAAATAATAGCTTTAAGAGAAATGTTATTTTTTTGAACATACTTAAACAATAAATCAGCAGAAGCAACTCTGCTATTCACTAATTCTATTTTCCTTTTCTTGGTCCATCTTTTTTGTCCAATATTAGCACCCGCAAGATGAATAATATAATCTATGTTTGAGAATGCTCCTTGGTCTATTTGTTCCTTCTGTATATCCCAAAAAAAGGTTTTATACTTTGTAGTTGTGTTTGATTTTTTTGTTGATAACATGACAATATCATAGCCCTTTTCTATAAGTAAAACACACAATGCATTTGCAACAAGACCTGAAGCTCCTGTGATAAGTACTTTTGGCATATTGATTTTGAAGTATACTCAAATGTATTTCAAGAATATGTAATCCATTCAGTAAAAAGGAAAATATTATTGATACGCTATAAATGAGACAACATTAAAAAAAATTGAGCATAAAAAAAGCTATTCATATTCTGAATAGCTTTTCAATAGTGTTATAGAAGTATATTATTTTACTTGAGCTACTATACTTTTAAAAGTTTCTGGCTCATTCATTGCCATATCCGCTAATACTTTACGATTTAGAGTGATATTGGCTTTATTTAGTTTATTGATAAAAGTAGAATAATTCATACCTTCTTCTTTTACTGCAGCATTGATACGTGCAATCCACAATGTACGATAATCGCGTTTCTTTAACTTACGGCCCACAAATTTGTAGGTCATCCCTTTTTCAACAACGTTTTTAGCAACAGTAAAGACATTTTTACGTTTTCCGTAAAAGCCTTTTGCTTGTTTTAATATTCTTTTTCTTCTTGCCTTACTAGCTACGGCATTTTTTGAACGTGGCATGTGTTATTTTCTTTATAAGTAATTATTAAATTAATTTAGATTATCCTCCTATGCAAAGCAAACGGTTAACCATAGTTTCATTTGTTTTGTGTACTAAAGTGCTTCCACGTAAATGACGCTTACGAGAGGTTGCTTTTTTAGTCAACAAGTGACTTTTAAACGCTTTAAATCGTTTTACTTTTCCGCTTCCCGTAACTTTAAAAGTCTTTTTAGCACGAGAATGAGTCTTCATTTTAGGCATTTTGTCTAATTTTTTAAGGATTGCAAAGGTAAACGATAATTTCAAAAAAACTACAGCAAATGAAAGTTTTTCTTGTATTTTGCACAAATATATGAAAAATGCCTTGTTAAAAATGCATGTTGCGGTGTTCCTATGGGGTTTTACAGGGGTTTTGGGCAAAGCAATTAGTTTATCGGAGTTTCCGTTGGTGTGGTATAGAACCTTGTTAACAAGCCTTATATTTTTAGTCATTTTATGGTATAGAAAGGAGCTCAAATGGGTTTCGGCCAAGGAACTTAAACGTTTTTGCCTTATAGGAAGTATTATAGCTATACATTGGGTTGCTTTTTATGGTTCTATTAAATATGCCAATGCCTCTATAGCATTGGTTTGTCTTGCTACAGCAGGCATTTTCACGGCTTTACTTGAGCCTTTTTTCCTAAAAAGTAAGTTTAACATCAAGGAAATGTGGATAGGAATGGTAGCACTCTTTGGCATGTACTGTATTTATCATTTTGAGTTTCGATATGCTACAGGAATTTTATTAGGTCTTATTGCTTCTTTGTTGAGTTCTGTTTTTACGCTGATGAATAAGAAAATTATTAGCGACTACCCTGTTCGTCTGGTAGCATTTTACGAAATTGGATCTGGATATTTATTTTTAACGCTTTTACTTCCCCTTTTTATATATTATGCTCCACAAGTTCGCTTTTTACCAACAAATTTAGACTGGCTTTGGCTATGGGTATTAAGTTTATGCTGTACCGTGTGGGGACAATCTTTAGCGTTGAGTGCCTTAAAAAAACTAAGCCCATTTACTACAGTACTTATGGTCAATTTAGAACCTGTGTATGGCATTATTTTGGCGATTCTTATTTTTCAAGAAAATAAAGAGTTGGGTATCGGTTTTGTATTGGGCATCGTCTTAATTTTTTTAAGCGTAGCCATACACACATTTAATATGCTACAAGATAGAAAAAAAAGTATTAGGTAGTTTGTAAATTTTTGGCTGGCATTTGCATGATAGATAAAATGTGTGCCACTTCTTCTATGGTTTTTATATTATCTATAATGAGCATAAAATTTTTTCCAACATTTTTTAATCGAGCATTCTTAATATTCGTTTGAATGACATCTAAAATATGCTGAAAGGTATTGCTTGTAAAATAGGGAGAGTCCGGATTGGAAATAAAATACATTCTTAACTGTTTATTCTTAAGCATAATTTTTTCAAAACCCAAATCTTTACCTTGCCAACGAACACGAAGAGCTACAAACAATTTTTCTACTTGGTTGGGTATAGGGCCAAATCTATCTATCAAGGATGATTTAAAAATTTGAAGTTCTTCTTCTGATTCGCAATGGTCTAATTGAGTATACAGGGATAATCTTTCGGCTATGCTTTCTACATAGTTATCGGGTATTAAAATTTCTAAATCTGTATCTATTGTACAATCACTAACAAAATCTTCTTTATCTAATATTTGATCTTTAAAAACTTCTTTAAACTCGGTATGTTTTAATTCTCTTATGGCTTCTTGTAAAATTTTTTGATACATTTCAAAACCTATATCGGCTATAAAACCACTTTGCTCACCGCCTAATAGATTGCCTGCGCCTCGTATATCTAAATCCTTCATGGCAATTTGGAAACCACTACCTAACTCGCTAAATTGTTCAATAGTTTGTAACCTCTTTTTACTATCATCGGGTAGTAAACTCAATGAAGGAGCTAATAAATAACAAAAAGCTTTTTTATTACTACGACCTACCCTACCTCTCAATTGATGCAAATCGCTTAAACCAAATTGATGTGCATTGTTGATGATAATTGTATTGGCATTCGGAATATCTACTCCACTTTCTACTATATTAGTACTAACCAAAACATCATATTTGTGTGCCATAAAGTCGAGTATGGTTTCTTCCAGTTCATTGCCCTCCAATTTGCCGTGTGCCATACCTATACTGACATCGGGGCACAAGGTCTGTATGTGCGACTTCATATCGGCTAAGCCTTGTACTCGATTATGTACAAAAAAAACTTGCCCACCTCGTTCGGTTTCGTAGTAAATAGCTTCACGTATCAAATCGTCATTAAACATACTAACCTCCGTATGTACAGGCTGGCGATTGGGTGGTGGTGTGTTGATAATAGACAAATCTCTAGCGCCCATCAATGAAAACTGCAAGGTTCGTGGAATAGGTGTTGCAGTCAGCGTCAGTGTATCGACATTGACTTTGAAATTTTTTATTTTTTCTTTTGCGCCTACACCAAATTTTTGCTCTTCATCTATTACTAACAATCCTAAGTCTTTAAAAACAACATCTTTACTCAGCAAGGCGTGAGTACCTACAATAATATCGATTTTACCTTCTTTCAGTTTTAGAAGTGTCTCTTTTTTTTGTTTAGATGTCTTAAAGCGATTAAGATAGTCTATAGTGCAAGGAAAGTCTTTTAGCCTTTCTTGAAAATTCTGAAAATGCTGATACGCCAATATAGTTGTAGGAACTAAAACTGCTGCTTGTTTGCCATCTACAACCGATTTAAATGCAGCTCGTATAGCTACTTCAGTTTTCCCAAAACCTACATCACCGCACACTAATCTATCCATAGGCGAATCGCTCTCCATATCCTTTTTTACATCCACTACGGCTTTGCTTTGGTCTGGTGTATCTTCAAAAATAAAAGAGGCTTCAAGCTCTGTTTGTAAATAGGAATCGGGGGCAAAAGCAAAACCCTTAGAAGCCTTACGTTTGGCATAAAGTGCAATGAGCTCTGATGCAATATCCTTTACTTGACGTTTGGTTTTAGATTTCAATTTATCCCATGCGCCACTCCCGATTTTATGCATGGTTGGCTCAGTGCCATCCTTGCCAGTGTACTTTGTTATTTTATGAAGTGAATTGATATTGACATATAGAACATCATTATCCTTATAAATAATACGAATGGCTTCTTGTGTTACACCGTTTACATCTATTTTTTGTAAGCCACTATACCTACCTATACCATGATCTATATGAGCAATAAAATCGCCTGGTTGCAACTCGCGCAAGGCACGCAAATTGAGAGCCTTACCCTGCGAATAGGCCTGCTTCATTTTGTATTTATGATAGCGCTGAAATATTTGATGATCTGTATAACAAACAACCTTTAAATCATGATCGATAAAGCCTTGAGAAATAGATAGCGGGATTGGTGTAAAAACAATTTGTGCATTCAGCTCTGTAAAAATGGAATGCAGTCTTTCTAATTGTTTGGGATTTTCAGAAAAAATAAACAGATGATAATGTGCAGCTGCTTTTTCTTGTAAATCTTGAATCAGCAACTCAAAATTTCTATTAAAACTAGGTTGTGGTCTGGTCTGAAATAAAATGGACTGAGCAGCAGGCATTTGTAATAAATCGCTTGCATCATGCTTAAAAACATGCTGACCAAATTCAATTATTTTTCTTTTTTGCCATTGCAAAATCAATTCATCTTTTGTTATAAAGTCTGCTTTATTGATAGGACTACTAGCCTGTTCATTTATCCCCTTTTCTTTATCTTCATGCTCTTCAATATAATGATTAATCTTTTGAATTCGCTCTAGTGTATGCATCACATCGGCTACCCAAACAATAGTATTGGGAGGCAAAAAATTAAACAACGACTGTTTTTCTTGATTTTCCTCTACTGCCAAGGTTTCAATATTTGGTATAATAGAAACCTGAGATAAATTTCTTTCAGATAGTTGTGTTTCCGGATTAAATAAGCGTATAGAATCTATTTCATCATCAAAAAGTTCTATACGGTAAGGATGCTCATTGCCAAACGAATACACATCTACTATGCCTCCCCGTATGGCAAACTGACCAGGCTCATACACAAAATCTACTTTTTCAAATCCTAATCCAACTAAAAATTCTAAAAGAAACTCGGTATCTAATTTTTCATTCTTTTTAATTAGAATAGTATTTTTAGAAAAAGTATTAGGATTAATAACCTTGTCACAAATAGCTTCTGGATATGTAATAAGCACCTTACGCTTAGGGTGCTCAACATTAAATTTCAGTAATGCCTCTGCTCTGAGCATAACATGGCTGTTGTGTAATTCTGTTACAACGCCTGTTTTTTTATAGGGATCAGGAAACAAAAAAATATCTAATGCTTGTGATAAATTTTCAAAGTCATTTTGAAAATATGCAGCACTTTCCTTATCGTTTAAAATAAAAATATGGTTATAATCTGATTGTGCAAAAACCTGTGTTGCAATAAAAGAACAAACCGTCGTTTCTACATCACGCAATTGTATTAAGGAAGGATTGGGCATAGCAAAATCATCCGACAACAATTTTAGGCGGTCATGTTTTGCATATAAACTTTGCAAAAAGGACAAATTCATAAGACTGCGCGAAGTTAAGTTAAAAGCGTTGAAATAAAATTTATCCTAAGTTATACAATAGAAACGACTGAAAGGAGGGAACTGTCTGCATTATACCGATTCCTTATCAGTAATAGTCCAATTGCGTTGGACTAAACTACTATTGTCTCGGCATTATTCTTGAAAAAAATTGGACTATTTAATAATCTGTATAGTAAGCTTGGGTTTATTCCGATTTGAAAATCACCTTAAAGGTTTAACGAAGTATATTCCGAAAGGGATGATTTTCTTTATCGTTTATGTCATTTGCGAATGCAAATGGATAATTTGGGTTCAAGAATGTTTTCAAAGCTGACATTATATAAAAAACTAAAATAAGATAAATTGAGGCCAATTTTCAACCTCCTTAGTAAGGTATTCTACAAATGATTTGAATTCCGAATTTCATTCCTTATTTTTACTCTTCTATAAATTTTTTATAATGAAAAAAGCTACATCCATTTTAGGTTTCCTTTTATTTCCTATTTATCTTTTTGCTCAAGTACCGGGCGATACCATAGTAGTAAAAACTTTTAATTATACGCAAACATACGGAACAGGCATACGTGATACTATGATACACTTTCCAGATCAGGCAGGATTAACTTTTGAAAAAATCATTATGAAATATAACATGCGATGCAAAGGTGGTGTTGTATCTTCTGGTGTTACCCCTCAGGCTACAGCAGGATGCGGCGAGTGGGACTATAGCTGTAATACGTATATAACCGATTCGACAAAAAATGACTCTTCCAAAGCTACACACCCTTCTCATATTATTTCTGGTTTTAGCGGCACTACTTACAATTATACCACTAACCCTACTTATACCTATTATCAATATTTGTTGCAAAATGTACTTTACACGTCCACTATCAATGAAAACACTGCGCTAGTAGGTACGGGTAATACTACATCTAATCACCCTTTTAATACTGCATTACGAAATTCAAAATCGCTATACTTATGGAAAGCTAGTGAACTTAGCAATGCGGGTTTGAGTGCTGGTAATATAAGCAGTATTCGATGCGATGCGCAAGTAGTTGGCAATAACCCTAACTTTTTAAGAATTCGAATAAAACATACTACTGCTGATAGTTTAAACAATGAAAGTCCAGATTTAACTGGCTTTACAGAAGTTTATATGAACAACCCTATTTTAAATTTAGGTAATAACTCTTTTTTATTTTATCAACCTTTTGTTTGGAATGGCACCGACAATATCATAGTAGAATTTAGCTATACTAATTCCAATACCGGCACTAATACAGTTTTGAGTGCCGATCAAACCAATTTTACATCGGCACTCGTTCAAAACGAACAAGATTATGCGATGACCTTAGTAGGCAATAACTATATGCAAAGTAGCCCAAACAGTTTTTCAGGTTTTAATAATGAAATAAGCATTTGCTTTTGGAGCTATGGCAATCCATCTTTTTTACCACAAAACACTTCAGTACTATATATAACCAATGCTCAAAACCATAGACAGGTTAATATTCATCACCCTTGGTCCAATGAAAACATATACTGGGATTGTGGCTCGGGCGGCAGCTATGACCGTATCAATAAATTAGCATTGGCTAATGAGTATAAAGGGCAATGGAATCACTATGCTTTTACAAAAAATACTAGCACTGGTCTTATGAATATTTATATAAATGGTGTTTTATGGCACAGTGGTACAGGCAAAACCATTCCAGTAAATTTAGAAAACCTTATAGTAGGTGCTAATAATAATTATGTAAACAACTATTATGGTCATATTGACGATTTGCAAGTATGGGATAAAGAACTTTCACAAAATGATATTGCTACATGGATGAACAAACAAATTGATGCTTCCCATCCGTATTATAGCAATCTAAAATTGAACTATACTTACAATGAAGGAACTGGCTCCCTATGCAACGATGCCCTATCTTCAAGTAATGCTGGCAATATTATAGGTCCAGCATTTTGGAATATTACAAAAGGTAAAGATCAATTTAAAGGTTTTGAGAATGCTACAATAAGACCTCAAATTACTTTTGTTTCAGGAAACTATACGCAGGTAATTACTACAAATACTGTATTAGATTCTGTTCAAAACAATTACAATACAGTGCGAAGTTTTGCTGTCAATGGTAATACCATTGTTCCTGTAGATACTAATTATTATTACGAAAGTGGATTTAGTTATATTTATGATGTCAATACCAATGCTAAGGTTGATTCTATACCAATACCCACTGTCAATAGTATCAATATTTCAACACTAAATTATTATGCATTAAGTCCTTCACGGTATCAAATTATGTCATTTGTAACACCCTATGGCAACGGACTAAATCTTGGTACTGCTGGCAAAACATGGTCTTTCGATGTAAGCGATTTTGAGCCCGTATTAAAGGGTTGGAAACGTATGACTATGGATGCTGGAGGTCAATGGCAAGAAGATATGGATATTTCATTTTTATTTATTGTAGGAACACCACCACGTACAATTCAACGATTTGATAATTTATGGAAAGTAGAAAGTACTGCCTACACAAACATTCTTAATGATACTAAATTTGAGCCTTTAACTGTTTCTACTTTTTCAAACGAAAAATATTTTAAAATACGATCAGCAATTACTGGTCATGGTCAAGAAGGCGAATTTATACCTCAAACCCATTGGGTAAATCTGAATGGCGGAAGCAATGAATTTCAATGGCAAGTATGGAAACGCTGTGGCGAAAATCCTGTATATCCCCAAGGTGGCACGTGGATATATGATAGAGCTGGCTGGTGCCCAGGCATGGCAACCGATGTGCAAGAATTAGATGCTACGCCTTATATAAATCCGGGTAGCCCTTTTACAATAGATTATGGATTGAATACTGCACAAGGCACTTCAAACTATTGGGTGAGCAATCAGCTAGTAACGTATAGCGAAGCTAACTTTACAAATGATGCCGCAATAGTAGATATTTTGAATCCAAGTAGCAAAGTAGAATATGCAAGAGTCAATCCTATATGTAGTCAGCCCAAAGTAGTCATTCAAAATACTGGGTCTGCCACACTTACTTCGCTAACAATACAATATTGGGTAAATAATAATTCTCAGAAAAGTCAATATATTTGGACTGGTAATTTAGCCTTTATGGAAAAAACTGAAGTGGTACTTCCAGTTGATGCCAATCTTTGGGCAGGGCTACAAGGAGCCAGTGGAAATATTTTTCATGCATCAATTTCAAGTAGTGATCAATACACTTTAAACAATAACATGCAAAGTGCTTTTGAAATTTCTGAAGTAGTGCCTTCTAACTTTTTTGTTTGGTTCAAAACCAACAATGCCGCTTCTGAAAGTAGCTATACATTGGAAGATGAAAATGGCAATATTCTTTTTTCAAGAAATAGCATGACCAATAATACAAACTATAAAGATACCTTCCAATTGGGCTATGGCTGTTATAAACTAAAAGTATTGGATAGCGATGAAGATGGTATCAGTTTTTGGGCCAACAATGATGGTACAGGATTTTTAAGATTGTGTAATACAAGCAATGGAAGCACCTTGAAATCATTTATTGGCGATTTTGGCACGTCATTGATTTATAGTTTTACGATAGGAAATCCTTTAATGAGCCAGCAATTTAATAAAGATGAAGACTTTGTTTTGTATCCTAATCCAGCTTCTACGTCTTTTTACATTGATGGTTTTAATATAGAAAAAGCCAACATAAACATATATAATATACTTGGTCAAGAAATCAAAGTGCCACTAAGCAAACAACAACATCTTGTTCATTTTTCAACACAACAACTAAGCAAAGGCATATACACTGTAGTTATAAAAACATTAGAAGGTAAAAACTATACTAAAAAAGTGAGTGTTGAGTAAAGAAAAATCTACACACTATGAAAGAAAAAAAGGATGCTATTAAAATTCAAGTCCAGGTTGAAATTTTTGCAGACAAACAAAAAGTTTGGAATTATTATACTCTTCCTGAACACATTACCCAATGGAATTTTGCAGATCCAAGTTGGCATTGTCCTTCAGCAAGTAATAATTTAACATTAGGTGGTAAATATATAGCAAGAATGGAGGCCAAAGATGGTAGTTTTGGATTTGACTTTGAAGCTGTATATACGGAAATCAATTTGGAAAGCAATTTCACATATGAGTTTGGCGGTCGTTATGCAACAGTAGAGTTTAAAGAATTAAACGAGCACACAATAGTTATAGTTACATTTGATCCAGAAACTGAAAATCCTGTGGAACTGCAAAAAAATGGTTGGCAAGCCATATTGGATAACTTTAAAAACTATACTGAAAGAAATTTATAAATTTAAAATACTACATTCTTTAAGTAACAGCCTTTTATGACTGTTGAGTAAAATTTTAGTAGCAGAAGACTTCAAGAAATCAAAGTCAAATTTTTTTCATAATAAACCTTCTCGCTACTTATTGTGCTTAAGTACTTCACCATCGAGGTAGAATATCCAATCTTCTGCTATATTTTTAATATGATCGCCAATTCGTTCTACTTTCTTTATGGTACTAAAAAGGTATAATGCTTCTTGCACACTTTTACTATCTGAAAAAACTAAATTTTCTATGATAGAAGATGATGCTTTATTTATTTCATTCAATTCTCTATCGCTTGTAAAAATGGTTCGAGGCAATACTGCATTATTATTTTCAAAAGAAACGATAAATAAATCTAACATGTGGTATGCAATACTAAACATATCAGATATACGTGTCTTTTCTATCATGTCTTTGTTAAACTCTTTATGATTAGCCACCACATAATCGGCTATACCATCGGCATAGTCGCCAATACGTTCTATATCGGAATTCATTTTGAGCATACTAATTGTAAATCTTAAATCGCTGGCAACGGGATTAAACAATGCAAAAATATTTTCGCACATTTTATCTATGGTTAATTCCATAGCATTTACTCGTTTTTCAGTATGAATTATTTCTTCTGCCAAGGCATGATCCATAGTAAGAAATGCTGTACTTGATTTCTCAAGTTGCTTACGTACCAAATTGAGCATTTGTGCCACAGCATTTTTTAAATTTTGTAATTCTTTTTCTAAGTTTGTCATACTACATTATGTTTATCCGAATTTTCCAGTAATATAATTTTCAGTACGCTCATCATTAGGAGCCGTAAAGATTTTTTTAGTATCGTCGTATTCCACCAATTCTCCCATTAAAAAGAAAGCTGTTTTGTCACTTACTCTACCGGCTTGGTGCATGTTGTGTGTTACTATAACTATGGTATATTCTTGCTTTAATTCGTAGATTAGCTCTTCTACTTTGGATGTGGATATAGGATCTAAGGCAGAGGCTGGCTCATCCATTAAGATGATAGAGGGTTCTACAGCTAAGGTACGTGCTATGCAAAGGCGTTGTTGCTGCCCACCCGAAAGGGATAGTGCATTTTTATGCAAATCATCTTTTACTTCGTTCCATAGCGCCGCTCTTTTGAGCGATTTTTCAACCACTTCATCCAAGGTGCCCTTTTGCTTTATACCTTGTATACGAAGTCCATAAACTACGTTTTCATAGATAGATTTTGGAAAAGGATTTGGTTTTTGAAATACCATTCCTACTTGTTTTCGCAACTCTTCTATACGAACTTTTTTAGCATATATATCTTTGTTGTTTATAAGCACATCGCCTTCTTTTCTAAAGCCATCTATATAATCATTCATACGATTTATAAGGCGCAAAAACGTAGATTTTCCGCAGCCTGAAGGGCCTATAAAAGCAGTCACCGTATTTTTTTCCATTTGTAAATTAATACTGTGCAATACTTTTTTTTCGCCATAAAAGGCGTTCACATTTTTTGTTTCTATTGTGATATTTCCATTTTCCATAGCTATAGACCAAACTTTTTGCGTGAGCGAATTCGTAAATATACTGCGATGCCATTCAGTATAAAAACAAAAATAAGAAGTACTAAAATAGCAGCAGCTGCATTTAGTAAAAATCCATGTTGAGGACGTGAAACCCAATTGAAAATCTGCATGGGCAATACTGTAAATTCATCCATAGGTGTTTTGGCCACAAAAGGTACATAGGCCAAAGCACCAATAACGATTAATGGCGCTGTTTCTCCTATTGCTCTTGCTAAGGCTAATATAACACCGGTTATTATATTGGCAGATGCTATAGGTAATACGTGATGCCAAATGGTTTGCCATTTAGTAGCACCCAAACCATAGGAAGCCTCTTTGATAGATTTAGGAACAGCTTTGATAGCCTCGCGTGTAGCTACTATTATGATGGGCAATATTAATAATGATAGTGTAAAAGAACCAGCCAGTATGCTTCCACCCATTTCAAATAAACGCACAAATACTTCTAAACCTATGATACCATATATAATACTTGGCACGCCCGCCAAATTAGAAATATTAATCTCTAAAATATTGCTTAGCCTACCCTTTTTGGCATATTCTTGCAAATAAATGCCAGCTCCAACTCCTACTGGAATTACGATTATGGCTGTCAAAGCAAAAATCCATAATGTGCCTGTCCAAGCAGGCAAAATGCCAGCTTTTTCATAAAAGCGGGATGGCAAATTCATAATGAAATCCAAAGAAAGTCTTTGAAAACCATCTTTAGCTATTTGGAAAATAAATAAGCCTAAAAGTACAAGCCCTATAAGGGTACTAAATATTCCAAAATATTGAAACCACTTATCTTTTTTATTATTGAGAGCTACCTTACTCATATTCTTGTCTGAATTTTTTATTGATCCAAAAGCTAATATTGTTTAATAAAAACGTAAATACAAATAAAGCCAAACCTGCCGAAAATATGGTTTTATACTCCAACGAACCATGCGGCACATCGCCCAATGAAACTTGAACAATATAGGCCGTTATAGTTTCTATAGGTACGGTAGGGTCTAGTGTCAATCGTGGTTGCTGACCAGCCGCTACAGCTACTATCATAGTTTCGCCGATGGCTCTCGAAAATGCTAATAATACGGATGCTATAATACCAGATGATGCTGAAGGCAATAATACTCTAAAAGCAGTTTGTAAACGAGTGGCACCCATACCATAGGATGCTTCACGAAGTGATTTGGGTACAGAATATAGCGCATCTTCGCTCAGTGAAGAAATAAAAGGTATAATCATAATTCCCATTACGATACCTGGCGATAGTGAATTAAAACCTGCGAGGCCAGGAATCAACTTTTGTAAAAAAGGAGTAACTACTACCAAAGCAAAGAAACCATATACTACTGTAGGCACAGCAGCCAATACTTCTAATAAAGGTTTTACCGCATTTCTAAATCCTTTGGGTGCATATTCATTGAGGTAAACGGCAATAGTAAGTCCTAATGGAAGTGCTACTACCATGGCTATAATTGTAATAACTAAAGTACCCGTAAGGAGTGGTAATATTCCAAAGTGTTTATTGGCAAATAATGGAGTCCATTCTGTATCGGTTAAAAATTCTATGATAGATACTTCCTTAAAAAAGGAATATGACTGAGACAACAAAACCCAAATGATACCAAGGGTAGTCAAAAGGGTTATTGTAGCGCAACCGAATAGGATTGCTTCAATGACTTTTTCTTTCTTCAAGAAGTAGAATTTTTATTAATTAAGTAAGAAAGCCAAAAATAGTAAATTTATTGAAGGGTTTTAAGAAATTCTGCAAATTTTGATTGTTGTGCAGTATACTCTTCAGGTTTTAAAGGAATATATCCAACATCTTTAGACAATTTTGCTGCATTGGCTAAGTAGAAGTTTACAAACTTTACGACAGCTTCTTTATGTGCAGCATTGCTATTTACATATATATATAATGGACGAGAAAGAGGAGTATAACTTGCATCCATTACCGTTGCTACGCTTGGCGCTACTCCACCTTTACCATTGTCTACTTTTACTAATTTCAATTTATCTTGATTTTCTTCAAAATAGGCTAAGCCAAAAAATCCTAAACCAAATTTATCGCCAGCTATACCTTGCACAAGTACATTATCATCTTCACTTGCAGTAAAATCGCCACGTGATTTACCACTTTCGCCTACTATAGCTTCTGTAAAATAATCGTACGTACCTGAAGCTACACCAGGACCATATAAATGTATTTCTTCGTTAGGCCATTCCGGACGAATTTGATTCCATTTCATAATTTTTCCTTGTGCTTCTGGTTCCCAAATTTTCTTCAGTTCCTCTACTGTTATTGTTTCTAACCATGTATTATTAGGATTAGCTACAACTGCCAAACCATCATATGCTACACTAAGTTCCAAATAGGATACTTTGTTTTCTTTACAAATTTCTATTTCTTTATCTTTTATGGGTCTTGAAGCATCTGAAATGTCTGTTTCGCCACGACCAAATTTTTTGAAACCACCACCTGTGCCAGATACGCCAACAGTAACTTTTACATGAGGGTCTTCAGTTCTATAACTTTCAGCTACAGCCTCAGTAATCGGATATACGGTGCTTGAACCATCAATATTGATAGAAGAAGTAGCATCGTTAGACTGGTTGTGCGCTGAATTTGAATTGTTGTTACCACATGATGCTATTAAAATAGCTAAGGAACAAAGGATTAAAAATGCATTGCTTATTTTTTTCATTTATTTGTTTTTTTAAATTTTGATGTAAAATTGTGTATTAATTTTTTCTTATTAAAAATCTATTCGTTATTAAATTATTATTAATTAAAAGTGAACATCCATTTGAGTTCTAAACATTAAACCATCATCTTTTCCATCGATAGCTCTATAGGTAAGATCGGTTTGGATTTTTAATTGATGTTTGGAAAAAAATCTATTCAATCCAATAGTGTACTGACTTTCGTCAGCTCCTTTTTGATAGTCAACCATAGTATAACGAGCTACTAATTCTGTGCGACCTACTTTTTTGGTATTGAGTTTATTCAACATATAGCCTGCCTGTAGATTCAGACCAGAACCCGTAACAAAGGTGCCCAAAACTTTTGAGCCTGTAGCATCATACACTTCTGGATTATTGTCTAATGTATGCTTGTTGGCATATTCGCCCATAAATGAAAACTTTTGGTATTTGAATACAGCATCTATAAATAAGGTTTGAAGATTTTTTCCAACGGTATTGCCACTTGCATCTGTAATAAAACTACCCAATTGTCCTGCTGTTTTTACAGCATTTTGATTAAAATCGTACGTAGCCCCTATCATTAATTTTGGCTTGCTATAGGCAACTAATGCAGAGCCTACATAGTCATCTGTGCCTTTATAGAATTCTCCAAAAGGAAGTATTTCACCTCTAAGAGTAATTTCATGACCACCAAAACTACCCGCAGTGATATCTCTACCCTCGCCTTGCGATATAGCTACTTTTTCTTTTATTATAAAATCCTTAGTTACTTGAGTTGAATTCAAAAACTGAATACCCATATCACGGTCTATATTAAATTTTGAGTTTAAAAGTGAGCGATCAACCAATTGCAAATTAGCAGAAGAAATAACACGTTCTACATTGCCTGGTAATTTAGCTTGGCCAAAACGAATAACTAAGTTTTTGTAACAATTCCAATCTACATATGCATCCAAAATAATATTGTTGGCGCCACTATAAGCGCTTGTACCACCACCACTAATATCACGATTGGAAAGCCCCAATTCTACTTTATACTCCAATTTTGGAGTAAATGCATAACCATCAAATTTTAAACGTGCCCTGCGTATCATAATTTCATCTTCAAAATTGGAAATTTTTCCTATTTCATCATTTTTAAAGTCCCAGTTTGCCTCGTACAGATTTTGAAATCTAAAACCAAAACGTATATGGAAAGTAGAGTCTTTCCCATAAAAATTTAATCCCTTCCCAAAAGAAGGAAAAGAGATTTGCGCATTGGCTTGAAGTGCAAATGCAAGGCTTAAAGCAATAATTAAGTAATGTTTCCTCATAGTTAATTAATTATTATGTTTATATTATTTTGTGCAAAAAAAATAATTCATTTGTTCAATGAAGAATTATCTATGTTACCAAATTATTATGTTTGCACTATTTTTTTAAACTGCCCATTCTATAGGCTTTTACGGTATTTTTTATAAAAAAATAGCCCTCCAATATTTTAATATCAATATTTTTTTATTCGTAAATTGCCACAATGAATATTCATAGCACACGACCTCTATTTGTGGCTAACAGACTTAGAGAAGTCCTATTATCAGGCACATGGATAGCCAATACGAATTTTAAAGAGCAAATATTAGCTACAACCTTTAAAGAAGCCATATTCAAAATAGACTCATTCAATACTATTGCTGCATTGACATATCACATTCAATATTATGTATCTGGGCTAATAGAAGTGTTTAAAGGCGGTCAACTTCTTATAAGTGATCGATATAGTTTTGATTTTTCGCCAATAGCATCAGAAGAGGATTGGAATTCATTAGTTTCTACTTTTATCAAAAAAGCAGAAGAAATTTCAATTCTTATTGAAAAATTGCCTGATAGTATATTGGATGAAATTTTTGTAGATGAAAAATATGGGACCTATTTACGAAACATAGAAGGCCTTATAGAGCACGCCTATTACCACTTAGGACAAGTAGTAATGTTAAGAAAAATGATAGCAATGTTTTTAAAAAGTGCTTAGTCTTGCAAAAGATATACAAAAAAGTTTATTCAATATTGTTCTAATACTATTGAATGTACTATTCTTTAAACAGCAAAAAATGAAACACCAGCGGGATTAAAAAAATGAAAATTACAAGTAAGACAATAGAAAAGGGATTGGCGAAATTGATAGTCCAACCCAAATTTTTATTTCTCTTTGGCGGTAATAATCGCTTATCTTCCTTATTGTAATAAAAAATACCCCACTTCCAATTATTAGGATCTTTTCGCCATTGCTCAAAGGTTTCTTCTGTATGTTTTTGATTATTATTCATAGGTATTAGTCTTGAATGGTGAACAACAAGAAAAAAAAATTCAAGAACTAACTATGCAGTTGCGTTATCTGAACTTTCGGTCTTGTCGTTTTTAAATAAATCTTGTATGGCTTTTTCTGTTTCGCCGATATAGTCTTTCAAAGAGTCCATGCCTTTAGATTTTAGTTCGGACATATATTCTTTAACAGTTTCAGTAGCTTTTTCTGCTTCGCCTTTTATATCTTCTGCTTGCTTTTTAAGTTTAGTCATCAATTCTTCTTTTTCTTCTTCGCTAAGGTTATTATATTTCATAATGGCTGCACCAGCAGCAGCACCCAAAAGGAAAGTAGCAATATGTTTTATTTTTACACTCATGATTTAAAAAAATTTATGAATCAAATTTACAAAAAAAAAAATCATTTGATTTCATGTCTTTATTAACCTCATTTATGAGTAGCTTAAAAGTTGTGTTTATTTTATCAACTTATAATTTTTATATTCAAAAAAGTGTCTTCCAGTAAGTCGAAATAGAAATTGTTTAAAGTGTTCTTTAAATTTTAATTTTTTCTTTCTTGTATCAAAATCAAAAGTCCAATTTTGTTTTTCAACCAAATTCTTCATCCATATAGGGTGTGTGTCTTTAAATGGACTTAGACTATCTATGCCACTATAGTCATATTCTTCTACATCAGCTATGAATTTATTTTCATTGCTCCAATACTGTTGGATGTCTTTATATTTATCTTGCATTTGTTTTGGTGGTCTTACCCAACCATAATGATATATATAAGCTCGTGTGTGTGCCACTTGAATTTTTTCGTTGGGCTTTATTCTAAATCCTTGAGCATCCTTATACGAAAATATGTTTTTGTTGTTTTTTATTATCCGTATTTCGTTTTTGTACCAACCCGAAGTATTGGTAATATAGTCATAGCTACCCCAAAAATGATGGTAGGAAAACAGCAAACCTTGAATGTTTGTATCGTCTTTATATTTTTGCATAGCACTACAAATTTTTTCAAAATCTTTTTCGTGAATTAGCTCATCTGCTTGGATATAAATACACCAAGTATATTCTTGTGGTATTTGTTGAAAAACTTTATTTGTTTCAAAAGCCAATACCTCACCATTTTTGGTCATTGTTTTGTCCCACACGCTGGGTAACATTATAATTTTAGGGTCATTAATAGCTTTAATAAGATGCCAAGTATCATCATCCGAATCGCCAACGGACACATAAAATGCATCGCAAAGTGGCAACACAGATTGTATACTTTCTACTATAGGATAGTGATATTTTATGGCATTTTTTACGATGGTAAAGGCAGCTATTTTCATAGTTTATAAAAATAAAAAACGTTTCGTAAATCGAAACGTTTATAAAAAAATGAGTTTGAATAAAGTCTAAAGGTGTGAAACAATTTTTCTTTCAAGAGCCGCTTTAGGTACAGCTCCCACTTGTTTGTCAATCAATTTTCCGTCTTTAAAAAATAGTACGCAAGGTATACTTGTAATACCATATTCCATAGATATATTAGCATTTTCATCAACATTTAATTTGCCAACATTTATTTTACCTTCATATTCAGTTGCCAATGCTTCAATAGTAGGGCCAAGTGCCAAACAAGGTCCGCACCATGGTGCCCAAAAATCTACTACGGTTAGTTTATTGCTTTGAATAACTTCTTCTTGAAAATTGCTATCTGTGTACGTTAATGCCATTTTATAAAAATTTATTTTTAAAAGTGAAAGACAAAAATAATCAATATGGATTATTTATTACATAGAAAAAGCGAATAGTGTATATGTTGTTTATATTCTATTGCAATACCATGTTGTATACAAACTATGTATGTTTATTCTTTTTATTCCCATCCAAATAGCTTCAAATTATTGTACTTTTACATCTATCATTTACAATATATACATTCATGAATCGGTTTTATTTATTGCTTTCTATTTGCCTTAGCATATTTTTTTCTTTGTTCCTGTTTCAAACAAACCATACTACACATTCAGATGACGATGCCTTGGAAGATTCTGAAGCAAGAATAGCTTGGGAAAAAAAACTATTAGCCGATCCATCTACTCATGAGATTCCGAAAGGAATACGATGGAAAGAAATGGAATTTTATCAATCACAACTGTTACAAACAAAAAACTCAAAATACAGAAGTGCTAATTGGCGACTAAGAGGCCCTTGGAATGTTGGAGGGCGCACAAGAGCCATAGCTGTAGATATTGCTGACGAAAACCACATAATCTGTGGTGGTGTATCGGGTGGTTTATGGGAAAGTAAAGATGCAGGCGATACTTGGGAAAAAGTAAGCGATGCACTTGCACACCCAGGCATTGTTAGTATTACTCAAGATACAAGACCCGGACATACACATATATGGTATGCCCTATCGGGCGAAATTTATGGCACGTCCGCTTCGGCTAGCAAGGCATTCTATTTAGGTGACGGTGCTTTTAGGTCTTTGGATAATGGACATACATGGACTTCATTAGGATCTACTGCTTCAGGAAATCCGAGTACTTTTTCTACCAATTTTCAAGGAGGGTGGCGTATTGTTTCATCGCCTATAGATACAGTTGCAGCCTGTGTGTATATGGCCACCTATGGTGCTATATATAGAAGCAAAGATACAGGTAATACATGGAGTATGGTATTGGGAAATAGTAATAGCTCTTACTTTAGCGATGTTCAAGTAGATAGTAAAGGTATTGTATATGCTTGCTTAAGTAGTGATGGAAATACAAAAGGTTTTTTTAGAAGTGCCGATGGCGTACATTTTACAAATATTACTCCTTCGAGTCTTAAAAGCTATGATAGAAGTGTTTTGGGAATTAACCCCAATAATGAAAATGAAGTTTATTTTTTGAGTGAATTACCAAGTGATACGAGTGGAGGTATAACGACATATAATTATGAAAACAAACCCGAATATGTTTCTTTATACAAATATCTCTATCTAAAAAATGATGGTAGTGGTTCGGATGGCATATGGCAAAATCTTTCGACTAATTTGCCAATACAAACTACGCTGCCATTTGACAAATTTAATTGCCAAGGTGGATATGATTTATTTGTAAAAGTACAACCGCAAACAAATGTAGTATTTATAGGTGGTACGAATATTTACAGAAGTACCGATGGATTTACAAGTCTTAATAATACAAAACAAATTGGCGGCTATGGATTAGGTACTACCCTTCCAAACTTTACAGTATATCCTAATCATCATCCAGACCAACATGATTTGCTATTCCTAAAATCTTCGCCCGAAAAAGCATATTCTGTTTCTGATGGTGGTGTAAAATTTTGTGCCAATATCAATGCACCCAATGTAATGTGGACAGACAAAAGTTTAGGCTATATTACTTCACAACTTTATACTATTACCATAGACGAAAATACACCTTATGACCAATGGCTTTTAGGCGGATTTCAAGACAATGGAAATTTCATTACATACTCCAACGACCAACAAGCGCATTGGCGCATGACTATTAATGGCGACGGCGCCTATAACTCTTTTGCACCCAACAAAGAATATGCTATTATTAGTACTCAACTGGGCAATGTTAGAAAAGCACTTTTAGACAGCAAAGGAAATGTGCTAAAAAGAAAACGTATTGATCCGGATGGATTTGATAAATCTATTTATTCGTTTATAAACCCAATAGTAATGGATTATAGTGAAAATCATACCTTATATATGCCTATTGCAAAAAGAATAGCTCGCTTAAACAATGTTAAAGACATACCCATTACTAATGACAATAATAAACTTCAATCAGGATGGACACTGAGTGATTCCATTGCTTCAATAACGGGGTTAGACGAAATATCGACTTTGTGTATAGCACCATCTAACAAGAATGTAATTTATGTAGGCACTTCTAACAAAAATATTTATAGAATAGATAATGCTCGTCACGGAGATTTAAGTATGGACTCTATAACCAACACGCCACTCCCCAATGGTGGCTACCTTATTGATATATGTGTAGACCCAGATGATGAAAATAGTTTACTTGTTTGTTACTCAAACTACAATATTAGGAGTCTATATTATTCAAACAATGCAGGCCAAAACTGGTACTATGTTGGTGGAAATTTAGAATCAGCTTTGTCAAACAATACTGGCACAGCTCCTAGTGTACGCTGTGTAGAAATTTTAAAACATCCTGACGGGCACAAAACATATTTTGCAGGTACAAGCGTGGGACTTTATAGCACTGATACGCTTATCCTTGCAAGCTCACTATCCACAAACAAAACCGAATGGACTCAAGAAGCCAGCGATATGATAGGCGCCGCTATTGTAAGCGATATTAAAGTTAGACACGCTGATGGCTATGTAGCTGTGGCTACGCATGGCAATGGTATTTATGAATCGTACTATTTCAACAATGCTTTCCCTATAAGTACAGCAAGCAACAGCACGCTTCAGATTTATCCAAATCCATCAAAAGATGTTGTACACTTTACATTTTCTACCGTTAGCGACAAACCCTGTACAGCATATATTTGTAATATTTTTGGTCAAAAAATAAAATCTTTATTTAATGACACCTATCAAGGAAACACATTTACCTTGCAAACAGATATACGATCATTAGCCTCGGGTCGATATTATATTGTATATCATGATGGTGTCAATACAAAACCAACCGTGCAACAATTTATTAAATATTAAATGAAACTATTTTTTAAGAGCCTTGGGCTACTCATGTTTATATGGCTTGTATCTTGCAGAGAACCTGTGTATGTGCCCAAACCAAGGGGTTATGCAGCTGTACAATTCCCAGAAAAAAAATATCAGCTTTTTAATAAAGACCACTACCCTTATACGTTTGAATACCCTGTATATGCGCAAATAGAAAAAGATTCTTTATTTTTTGACAAAAAAACGGAGAACCCGTGGTGGATAAATATTAATATACCAAGCTTAGGTGGTAAAATATATTTGAGCTATAAAGATGTTGCACAGTATGGCTTGTCTAAGTTGTTAGAAGATTCTTATCAAATGTCTCACTATCATAATAAGAAAGCAGATTTTATAAACGAGCCTATATTTCATACCGAAAATAATGTTCATGGCATCTATTATGAAGTTGGCGGTAATGCTGCTTCTGCTTTTCAATTTTTTGCTACAGACTCTCATAAACACTTCTTAAGAGGTGCTCTCTACTTTGATGTAACGCCCAATGTAGATTCTTTAAAACCTATTAATCAATTTTTGATAGAAGATATTGAACATTTAATTAAAACTTTAAAATGGATTCCATGATAATTATAGATGACATCTTAGTAAGCGATGAAATACTTTCTGAAAAATTTATTTGCGACTTATCAAAATGCAAAGGAGGGTGCTGTGTAGATGGCGATGCTGGTGCTCCACTTTTGAAAGATGAATTAAAAACTTTAAAAAAAGTATATAAGGTAATAAAAAATGAAGTGAGCAAAGAAGCTCAAGCAGAAATAGAAAAAGTTGGCACACACACAACAGACGAAGATTTTGGGTATGTAACGCCTACCATCAATGGTGGCATATGTGTATATGGCTATACGGATGAGTTGGGAATAGTAAAGTGCTTAATTGAAAAAGCATTTTATGAAGGAAAGACAGATTTTAAAAAACCAATTTCTTGCCATCTATACCCTATCCGAGAAGTAAAAAACAAAAACTATATAGCCTTGAATTTTGAACCCAGACCAACGTTGTGCAAACCTGGTTGCAAACTGGGAGATCAAGAAAACGTAAAAGTTTATGAATTTCTAAAAGAACCTCTGATAAGAAAATATGGAGAGGGTTTTTATAACGCAATAGATAGTATAGCTAAAGGAGAAATTAATTAAGCATTTTATGCATCTATATTTTTTTGAAGAAAAATATCTTTTTCTATAGTAAGACCATCCTTTATATGTATGGTTTGTATTCCTAAGCTTTTGGCCGAATCAATATGCTGTTCACTATCATCAAGAAATAAGGTTTCTTCTGGTATTAGATTATTCTCTTTCAATATCAATTCAAAAATAGCTACATCGGGTTTTCGTAAATGTACTCGATGAGACAAATAGAGTCTATCAAAAAATAATGCTAAGGTTGGATAACCACAAGTTTCAAAAAGTAATTTATTAAATGCTCTTTCATGTATGCTATTAGTATTGCTACACAAATACATATTATAATGGAGTTGCAGTTGTTGCAAAATCTGTAGCCTTCTAAGTGGAAAATCTAATAAGATACTATTCCAAGCATCGATGATTTTTTGCTTTTCTATTTGAAGACCAGATATGCTATTGATTGAATGGACAAATTCGTCTTCTTCTATTTGACCCGTTTCTAATAAATCAAATAATTGTTCTTGAGATTGTTTGGAATAATTAAGTTTTGAAACATCTATTCCTAATTTTTTAAATGCAACTATGGGCTTTTGATAGTCTATGTTTAATATAACGCCTCCTAAATCGAAAATAATATTTTTGATGCCTTCTATCATACTATGGTTTTAAATACATGTCAAAATAATCAGTTATTTTTTGCATTAAGTGCACTCGATCTTTTCCTCTTACATTATGCGGATGACCAGGATATACAAAATAATCAACTTGTACTTGATCTTTTACAGCTTGTTGTATAAACTTCAAACTATGTTGCCATACAACCACATCATCATTTGTTCCATGTATCATTAATAATTTACCTTTTAAGTCTTTTACTTTTGAAATCAATTCATTTTCGCTATAACCGTTAGGATTATCCTGAGGCGTGTCCATATATCTTTCGGTATACATTATTTCATACATACTCCAATCTAAAACTGGGCCACCTGCCACTCCTACTTTAAATACATCATTATGGCGCAACATAAGTGACGTAGTCATAAATCCACCAAAACTCCATCCATGTACTCCCATTCTATCTTGATCAACAAAAGGCAAAGATTTTAAATAATCAACACCCAACAGTTGGTCTTTCATTTCTTCTGTCCCCAAATGTCTATGAATAACACTTTCAAATGCAAATCCTCTATTACTACTTCCTCGACCATCCATAACAAATACAACATAACCATGCTGTGTTAAATAATCATACCATAAATTTCCAGAGGCTGGAAAAGAATTTTTTATGAGTTGTACATGAGGTCCATTATAAAGATAAACAATCGTAGGATATTTTTTATGCTCATCAAATTGTGAAGGAAGCATCAATTTACCATATAATGTTTGCCCATCCGATGATGTTAACGTTACTGGTTTTATAGTTGCTAAGTCATAGTCAAGTAAGGGATTTGATGCTGTAAAAAATCTACGCTCTTGCGCATTATCAACTTGTACAATTTCAATATTTCTGGGATGTTTTTCACTACTATATTGATCTATAACATACGTGGCTTGCGTATTACAAAGTGCTTGATGAGTACCTCGTGTTTTACTTAATAAAGTCATTGTATTATTACTTAAATTAACTTTATAAATATTTTTTTCTAATGGGCTATCTTTTGTAGAGGTAATAATAAGTTCATTTCGTTGTTTATTGTATGCAATTAATTCATTTACTATCCAACTACCTTTAGTAACTTGTCTTAGCAATTTACCACTCATGTCATAATGGTACAAGTGCATAAAACCATCTCGCTGACTCCACCATAAAAATTGATTGTTATTTAAAAAAAATAATGGATGCTGAGGTTCTACATAGCGTTCATTTTTTTCCTCCAACAATGTTTTTACAAATTCTCCTGTCGTAGCATCGTATTGATTTAGTTTCAAATGTTTTTGTTCTCTATTTAAAAGTGATACAAATACGTACTTATCATCTGGGCTCCATGTTACAGTTGTTAGGTATTGTTCTTCTGGCAAACCGGTTTTTAAATAAACAGTATGCTTGGTATGCAAATTATAAACACCTAATGTTACATGGTGCGACACCCGACCTGCAAAAGGATATTTTATATACTCCACTACAGCGGGCGTTTTATTCCAATCTGTGATTGGATAGTCCTCTACCATACTTTGATCCATCCGGTAAAAAGCAAGTGCATTGCCATCTGTAGACCAAAACAATCCACCATCAATTCCAAATTCATTTCTATGTACCGAACTTCCATATACTATATCCTTACTCCCATCTTGTGTAATTTGCACTGCATTAGCTCCTAATTTTACATATAAATTATTATTCAACAAATAGGCACTTTTTTTAGATTTTTCATGCAAAGTATGATTTTGAATATCCTTATCTAATTCTGTCAATACCTTACTAGATAAAGAAGCCCCATCGGGTTGTTCTAATAATATTATTTTATTGTCATGTTCAAAATAACATTCGAATTGGCTATCCCAATTAATTATTGGAAACGATTTTAGCGGCTCTACATTTATTTTTTTCAATTCCTGATTGATTCTTTCGAGTGAAGTAAATACTTCTCCTTCCAACGATTCTGGGCGATGTAACATAATAACATGTTCTGAATCGTTTTTTATTACTTGTGAAAAAGATTTGAATTTCCAACCCACTTTAACTGATGTAAATTATTGACTTTAGATTGGTGCCTAACCCAGCAATAGCCCTTTTTCATTGATAGCGTTTTCTTTTTTGAGAAAACACTGAAGACAAATAATTTGCAATAAAGTAATTTCACAATATTTTTTCATATCGTAAAGATAGCAGAGGAATGACGAAAAAAAAAAATAGCTACTGTTTATCCATCAGCTATTTTTAAAAAATAAGATCAAAAATACGTTATTGTAATAAGTAAACGTCTTGTATCCACTATTTTATTATTTGACTTTATCAATTGTAACATATATGGATTATTCGTAAAGCGTTAAGTCCATTCTTAATGTATTAAGTCCTTCTTCAGATGATGTATACTCTAAGGTTTTTACTTTTCTACCCATCATATCAAATAAAGAAATAGAAACATCATGACATTGGCTATAGTGGTGTATTCTATAAACAATTCATTACCAGCAGGATTCGGAAAAATCATGATATTTTGAATTCCATTTATTATGTCAATCATTTCTATATTATTCTCAGATTCGTTAATTTTAGTTGTAGGCAATGACAGTGTCGTAAAGTTTTTTTGACAGACGCCACTCAAGATACCATTACATTTAGTTAGTACTTGATAATTATAGGTAGTACCTGATTGTAAATTTTGAAGAGTTTACTATTTACAGAGCTCGAAAATTGTTGTCCATGAAGTAGTTCCATTTTCTCTATACTCAAAATCGTACCAGCCTGATGAAGCCATATTATCCGACTACATCTTAGGCTGAGTTATCTGTAATATGCTGTGCACACCTTCCAGTTGGCGTAGGCGTGGTGTTTGCAACGTTACTACAAGTGAATTGAATAGGCACTTACATTGTTTCCGGCACAAACTGAAGCAAACTGGAATTCGTATGTAGCATTCCGCCAACTAAAACTGTAAATGTCTTAAAATAAGCAGATGAGGTTCGAACAGGCTCCAATTTGTAGCATTTAATATTCGTTTTCTTACTCTTGTACCTATAAAGCATTTGGTAGTAGGAGTCCAACTAATTTTAATGACGTAGAAGAAATATTTTTGATGCAACAATATTTGTTGGAGTTGCACAAAATATTGAGGGTTGTAAAGAAAAATTGAATTAGACCGTTGTTGTTGCCTCTGTGCAATTTGTTCTAAGATTGCACTTCGTAATTGGAACCTGGCGAAAGATTCTCAGAAGAAGTTTTGAAGTAGCAGAAGCATTTACTGATACAATACCCAAGTACTACTCTGGTAGTCGATGATATTGTAAATTATACCACAATACACCTTGAACTGGTTGTAAATCGATTATTGCAGTTGTATTAGTTATTGCACCTGCAAGATATAACAGAGAAACACAACCCGTTTGTTGGGCTTGTGTCGTGAAAAGTTAGGCTATACCCATCCGGTTTGTGAAAGATGTGTATCACAATGCCAACTTTCACTTGAACATTGTAATTTTTATTGGGCAGTAGATTCGTCAAATTATAAGTAGTTATAGAATTTGCTATACTACCAACATTATTCCATACACCTGGATTATCGGTTACGTTTTCGTATTGTAATTCATACCAACCTGTACCTGGGTATGAAATAGCATTCCAAGAAACACTTGCTGATGTTGATGTAATTGACGAAACGCTTACACCATCCACAACTCCATTTACACTCATGGTTACTGCATTGGATGTAGCTGTAGTAGGACTTGCGCATACATCGCTCGATGTCATAACACAAGTAACTATGTCATTATTATTTAAACTACTTGATGAATACGTTGCACTGCTACTACCTATATTAGCTCCATTTAATTTCCATTGATAACTTGGCGTACTGCCACCATTGCTTGGTGTGGCTGTAAAGTTCACTAAAGTTCCTGAACATATAGTAGTTGATGATGCACTGATGTTTAATAATGGTGTCACACTCGTGTTTACACTGATTGTTACTGCATTGGATGTAGCTGTAGTAGGACTTGCACATACATCACTCGATGTCAATATACATGTAACTATGTCATTATTTAGAACTGTTTGGATGAATACGCGCTGCACTGCAGTACGTCATCGTTCGCATTTAATTTCCATTGATAACTTGCATGTATACCATTGCTTGGTGTGGCTGTAAAGTTTACTAAAGTTCCTGAACATATAGTAGTTGATGATGCACTGATGTTTAATAATGGTGTCACACCAGTGTTTACAGTCATCGTTATTGCATTGGATGTAGTTGTAGTAGACTCTAAAATAAGGCATCACTCGATGTCATAACACAAGTAACTATGTCATTATTATTTAAACTACTTGACGAATACGTTGCACTGTTACTGCCTACATTAGCTCCATTTAATTTCCATTGATAACTTGGCGTGCTGCCACCATTGTTTGGTATAGCTGTAAAGTTTACTAAAGTTCCTGAACATATAGTTGATGATGCACTAATGTTTAGTAATGGTGTCACACTCGCGCTACACTCATCGTTATTGCATTGATGCAGTTGTAGTAGGACTTGCATGCATATATCACTCGATGTCAATATGTATGTAACTATGTCATTATTTTAAACTTCATTTGACGAATAGTAGCACTGTTACTGCCTACATTAGTTCCATTAATTTCATTGATATTTGCGTGCTACCACCATTGTTTGGTGTAGCTGTAAAGTTTACTAAAGTTCCTGAACATAGTAGTTGATGATGCACTGATGTTTAGTAATGGGTGTGTCACACTCGTGTTTACAGTCATCGTAATGCTATTTGATGGCATTACCGACAATGACAAAGTCATATTGGGTCTTCTTTGCTGAAGCAGAACCTTGTTTGAGTATACATTAGCACCTAGAACAATTATCCGCTTGATAATATGTAGTAGAATTGAATGAAGCATTAGAATACGTAGTTTGATAGGCAACAAATCCACAGACTTGATTTGAGAAACATATATAACGTTATGAGCAAATTAGAAGTACCATCCCAAACAAATGGGAGTAGAAAAATTATGCGTATTTAATGAAGTAAGCGTTGGCGTAATTTACTGGCCCAAAAACTGTAGAAGAGCTGGTGGTATTAAATGTTGTAGAAGCCAGTATTAGCTGATATATTCGCTAATTTAATAGTATATCCATTAAGGCACGATTACCGATATTATTTCCAACTTCAAAAACCAATAGAATTAATATTACCAGCTACAAATCCTAAAACTGTCAATTCACCTGTTTTATTATATATTGCTGTTCACTATTTCCATAATAGGTAGGATAAGCTATTAGTTACCGGAATTGTTGCATTTTGTGGGGTAGTAGCTGTGCCCAAAGTAGTTTATAGGGCAAACACTAGAAGAACTGTATTCGTAATGTAATGATATCATTGTTTGAAAGAGCGCTAGCAGTAGTGTCACTATTAGAGCCACTATCGAAATTTACTTTATTTCCAATTGATAAAATGAGCTTTGTCCTCGATTTGTTACATTGGCTGTAAAAGTTACTGTTTGTCCGACACAGATTGTAGAACTTGATTGACGATGAATATTAATTGATGCCGGAAAGATTAGAGGACACGTTCAATGTTATACCATTGATTTATACAGTCGTGCTGTTACACAATTAGAATTAGAAGTCATTATTTGTTAGTAACTATATCATTATTATTTAAACTCGCAGTTGAAAAGAAAACACTGTTAGTACCCACATTAGTTCCATTTATTTTCCATTGAAAGGTTGGGCTACTTCCACCATTTGTATGTGTTGCAGTGAAAGTAATAGTTTGCACCTGCACAAATATTTGTGTTAGGTGTAGAAATATTTATAGTAGGTACAGAGGGTGTATTTACCGATGGCAATAGAATTGAGATGGGCGGGGCTCCCGGTTACGCCGTAGCTGAAGAAGTCATCACACAGGTAACTACTAATCCATTAGTATATCGTTGAAGAAATGTTGTGACTATTAGACCCCACATTACCTCCATTTACTTTCCATTGATACGAAGGTGCTGAGCCTCCATTAAACGGGGTAGCAGTAAATGTTAGTAGTTCGCCAGCACAAGCTGGATTGCTACCAGCCGATTGAATTATTGACACAGAAGCTATATTGCTACAAGAAGGCAACTGATAAGAAAATATTTGGGTACGGGCAACACTACTTCCAGAAGTACCTCCAAAATATTCGCTGGTATGCCAAAAAGTAAGACCATCAGGATCTAAGCTTGTATGGGCATAGTCTCCTACTCTATTAGTTCCTGTTTGATAACCAGTACCTGCTACTACTTGCACTTCAGTAATGGGAAGGGTGCCAAGTGGATCGCATTCTTTTCTACCAGTGTAGTATAATCCTGGATAAATAGTATTTGCATCACTTTTCAAATATGCAAGTCCTATACTACCATTGTTGTCCATAGCTATACTACCCATCCATCTGGTGGCAGCATCTGGAGTATAAATACCTTGTTGATACATACTCCAATTGCCTGTGTTTTTATCTTGTCTAAGCTCGCACCACATGATACTTCGCTGACTGGTACTAATATTGACACCCCAATTTAGAACAACAGAATTATGATTGGCCCAACTTTTCCATTGCGATCTATACATAAGAACGCCACCAATACCATCTAATTTTTGGCTAGTACCTGGCTGACTTACATCATTCCAACTAGAATTATAAGAACCATCAAACGATGCAGTGGCCACATTAGCTGCTAGACTTATAGACCCTGTTGGTGTAGCTGGAGTCCAGTTTACACTCATGTTATAAATATTAATGGCATCGCTGTAGCTACTTCCCCAACCATTGTCTGAATACGAAAAAATGGGACATGGAGTACCTGTGGGTGGTAGAGTACCATCTGATGCATCACCAGGTAAGGGACAAAAAAAGCCTGAACCCTGAGGAGGAGAATAGCTTATATATAAACTTCTTGCCGTGGATACACCTGCAAGCATAGCATCACGCTCAAAAGCAAATACTTTTTGTGCTTGATTGGAAGTCATATAATATCCATCTGCCCAAACAGAAAATTTTAAATAATCTGGAAAGGAAGGTGATACATAAGTATAGGTATAATAAGCACCCGTCGGGTCTCCAGTTTGTGAAACAGCTATATAAATTTTCTTATCAGAGGAACTACCAAATTGTGCTAAAAACCATCTATCTGCAGCTTTATCATATAGTACAATGGGGTCGCCATTATTAGCAGTAGCAGGACTCCATAGGTTTCCCAAAGTACCAGTTAAAAGTATTGCTCCTGTTGTTTTATTATAGATTCTAAAAGTAGTTGAGTTAATCATTTGAACATAATGATTCAAGCCTGCTGCCCCAGAAGGATCCATAGGTCTAAAACCAGTAGCGTTTTGACCAGCCACGCTTAACTTCATGGGCAAGGTGTTTTCTTCAGTACCCATCTTTTTTTGGAGAATACGTTCATCATTGCCATATTGAGGACCATTCCATGTAGAAAACGGAAATTGTTGAGGTACTCTATATTTTTTATCACTGGATTCTCCTTTCTTTATTTTAGACTCATCTAAGGGATGTTCAGCCACTATATCTCGAAGTGGTTTTGTAATATGAAAATCAGAACAAGGTATGAGTGTAACTTTATCGCTCAGTACTTGTGCGAAAATGGAATTGGAAGCCAATAAGGCCAACAAGAGTAGTCTTAAATGTTTCATTGCAAATAGATTTTTTTATGTGTTTTAGAAAAGGTTATCAAAAATACAAGAAATCATGTTTTGAACTTGGAAAAAGCCACTATTAACATCTATGTGATTTAAAAAATTATTCGCAAAGCTGTTCTTTATTGTGAAAACTTTTGCTTATAAATCAGTTTATTTTTTTGGGGACTATATTGAACTATACTACATTTGCTACTCTTAGATTTTTCACAACAATTTTTTATTCAATTTTCATGGGACAACTTAAAGACAGATTTTACAAAGTAGCAAGTTCTTATTCAGCAGACATTAAAGAAATATTAAAAACTCACGGCGATGTAGTAATAGATGAAGTAAAAATCTCTCAGGTATATCAAGGTATGAGAGGTATTATAGGTTTAGTTACCGAGACTTCACTTTTAGATGCCAACGAGGGTATTCATTTCAGAGGCTATTCGATACCAGACTTAGTAAAGCAACTTCCAAGTGCTGAGGGAGGTTCACAACCTTTGCCCGAGGGCTTATTTCATCTTATGATGATAAAAGAAATCCCTACGAAAGAAGAAGTAGAACATATCTCTTCTGTTTTGGCTCGTCGCTCTCATGTGCCTAATTATGTTTTTGATACAATAGAATCTTTGGCTATTGACACACATCCTATGACACAATTTAGCATAGCCATCATGGCTTTGCAAGCTGAATCTTTGTTTACAAAAGCATATGCTGAGGGTATACCTAAGTCAGAATATTGGTCTTATGTATATGAAGATACTATGAATCTGATAGCTCGCTTACCTCGTGTAGCTGCATATATATATCGTAGAAAATACAAAAACGGTCAGCATATACAACCCAATGGATTATTAGATTGGGGTGCCAACTTTGCACATATGCTTGGCTATACAGATCAAGGTTTTGTTGAATTAATGCGATTATATTTAACTATACATGCTGACCACGAGGGTGGCAATGTGAGTGCTCATACAACACACTTAGTTGGCTCTGCATTGAGCGATCCATATTTATCTTTTGCAGCAGGCATGAATGGCCTTGCAGGACCTTTACATGGACTAGCTAATCAAGAAGTTATCAAATGGATTGAAGATATGAACCAACAAATTGGTTCTACAAACCCAACTAAAGAGCAAATTGCTGACTATGTAAAAGAAACTCTTGCAGGCGGAAAAGTAGTACCAGGATATGGACATGCTGTACTTCGGATTACCGATCCACGTTTTACTGCTCAAATGGAATTTGCGAAAAAATATTGTCCAGATGATGAATTAGTACAAACTGTTTGGAAAATATATGAAGTAGTTCCACCCATACTACAAGCTACAGGCAAAGTAAAAAATCCGTGGCCAAATGTAGATGCCCATTCGGGAGCCTTGTTAAAGCACTATGGTTTAGTAGAAGAAGAATTCTATACAGTAATGTTTGGCGTATCAAGAGCACTTGGTGTATTGGCAAGTTTATGTTGGGATAGAGTATACGGTTTCCCTATAGAAAGACCAAAATCTATTACCACAAGACATTTGAAAAAATGGCTCAATAAAGAAATTGATTCTTTAGAGTAATCTAAAAATTTTAGTTAGCAATATTTATAAAAAAATCTATCGCATCAGATAAATTTTTAAATGTGGCATCTGCTTGATTACAAAAAGGAGCTCCTATAAATATTTTCTTCATACCAAGCGAAGCTCCCATTTCCATATCAGAAATAGAATCGCCACATATGATAGATTGCTGAAAATCTATTTCTGGAAAATCTATTTGTGCTTTTAGTGGCATACCAATTCCAGGTTTCCTATCTTGATGGTTTTCTTTGGCCAACTGAGGTGCTACATATATAGCGTCTATATTTCCTCCATGAAGTTGTATTTCTTTCAACATAAAATCATGTATGGCGTTAAGTTCATTTTCGGAAATAATTTGTTTCCCTACACATTGCTGATTGGTAACCAATACAATTCTTTTAAAATATTTTTTGGCCAGCGCTAAAGCTTGAAACGTATGAGGTAAAAATTCAAATTTATCCCAATGAGTAACATATCCATTCTCAATTTTCTTGTTGACAACACCATCCCTATCCAAAAACAAAGTCCAATTGGGTTGGACATGCCATGTATTAAACTGATGAAAAGTTTGCTGTGCTTTTTGATAATCTTCAGGTATGCCTATATCTATAAAAAAAGATTCTGATATAAAAGATTGCATGTGCAATCTATCCGTATTTTTTTCTAAAAAATCTTTTTCAAATGAAAATTTTTCTTGCGTTAAAAAGGCTTCGCACAGAGCTTTATTTATCAAATAGATGCCTCCATTTATTACACCCGAAGCACCCATTTGCTTCTCATTAAGGAGAGTATTCTACCCTCTGAAGATAAAGTAACAGTTCCATAACGGCTTGCATCATTCATGGATTTTAGAGCCAGAGTGATTGCGGCTTGACTGTCTTGATGTATAGTAGTGAGTTGATTAAAATCAATATCAAACAAGGTATCTCCATTGAGTATACACACTTGATTGCTTTCTGAAAACTTCAGTGCGTTTTTTATAGCCCCCCTGTACCTAGTGGTTCTAATTCGTTTGCATAACTAATTTTAATACCCTCGTATGTATCTCCAAAATAATTTTGAATAGTATGTGATAAGTAGCCAACAGAGAAAATAATATGTGTAGCACCTGCTTTGTGTATTAATTGTAATAAATATGACACAAAAGGTTTTCCAAGAATAGGCGCCATACTTTTGGGCCATTCGGAAACCTCACTACGCAATCGAGTACCTAAACCACCTGCCAATATGATGCATTCCATAAATCTAAAATAAGGCTTCTTCTACCAACTGACAAATAATATGACCTACTAGTATATGTACTTCTTGTATACGTGGTGTGTCGGTAGAAGGTACTGCTATTAAATAATCACAATGAGAAGCCATAAGCCCTCCTGTTTCACCAGTCAAGCCTATAGTAGTCATACCAAGTTCTTTGGCTTGCTGCAAAGCCTTTATTATATTCTTGGAGTTGCCCGATGTAGAAATCCCAAAAAGTATATCGCCCGCTTTCCCTTTTGCCATCACTATTCTTGAATAGATTTCATCAAATGAATAATCGTTACCAACTGCTGTCACATACGACGAGTTGACGTGCAATGCTTCGGCATTTAAAGGAGTTCTATCTTTATAAAAGCGTCCAGAAAATTCTGCTGCTAAATGTTGTGCATCGGCTGCACTACCTCCATTTCCACAAAAAAGTATTTGCCCTTTGTTTGTAAAACACGTTACACAAGCATCAATAATATGTTGTATGGTATGTAAAGTTTGTGATTGTGTTAGCAAAGCTGATTTGGTAACTATAGATTGTTCTATAATATGTTTAATTTTCATTTTTATATTAATTTGTTGTTTATTTCTTTCTATTTTACTTTTTCATATAAATCTTGAATAGTATGTACCATGTGCGACCAAGAAAATCTTAACTTACTTTGTTTCATAGCTTGTTTCATCTTAATGTATTTATCGTCATTAAAAAATTGTAGTAATGCCTGTGCTATGTCTTCTTCCTTTGGTTGCACTATCAAACCATCTACTTGATGATGTATTAATTCGGGCAAACCGCCAACTTGTGTAACTAACATTGGTAATTCAAAATGAAATCCAATTTGAGTTACTCCACTTTGTGTAGCTTCTTTGTATGGTAAGGCTAAAATTTGAGCTGCCGAAAACCAATATTTTACATCTTCATTAGAAACAAATTGGTTATGATAATGGATACGCTGTTGAATTTGAAACTGCTCTATAAGCTGCTTATACTTGGCTTCGTTGGCATAGGCTTCGCCTACTATAAGTAAATTCACATTCGGAATTTGTTCGCAGATTTTTGCAAATGCACGAATTAATAAATCCAATCCCTTATAATCTCTAATGATGCCAAAGAATAGTATGTATTGTTTGTTCGCATCTATGTTTAAAAATTGACAAGCTTCATTTTTTGAAACTGGGTCTCCAAAATTATCAAAAAGTGGATGCGGATTTAAGGAAAAGGGTTTTTGTTTTTTATTGAACATTTTTAATTCCGTACTAACCTTTTGTGACATGGTCACAAAAGCATCTATAGGCTTTACAAAGTATGTTGTGAGTAATGTATCTCCTATTTTTTTTTCGTGAGGAATAATATTATCAATTATAGTAATGACTTTGACCTTTGATTTTATTTTGGCTATGCGAACTATAGTACCTAAGCAGGGTGCCATAAAAGGAAGCCAATACTTTGTAATAATTAAATCTGGTTTTTCTCTTTGAAGTTTCAAGCCTACCTTGACCCAGTTGATGGGGTTGATAGAATTGATACACTGAGTAATGGGAATATCGATTGGTTTAGCAGAACTACTCAATTGCGTTTTGCCTGGAAACAAAAAAGATGGATATTGCAATGAGAAATTATAAATTTCGGCTTGGTAACCTTGCATAATATACTCTTTTATAAGGCGCTCATTAAAGGAAGCCAAACCGCCTCTGAAGGGAAATGCTGTGCCAATCAATATGATTTTTTGAGCTGTGGGCATGAGTTACAAATATACTTTTTAATAAGATGGTTTAAATAAAAAAAACAAAAGAATAAATCTGTAAATTGTACATTCGTTTTTTAAATCATTAACTTGTATTTTCACGAATCGGAAATCATATACTATGACACAATTAAAGAAAGAAAACTTAGTTCAGCAATTATTTATTATTAGTCTTTGGATAGTAGCTATTTTAATGATTTCCATGTCATTTTGGTATGGAATCACGGGCGATGAGCCAGGTCTTAATAATTATGGCAAAGCCATTTGGCGTTACCTTTCCAGTTTTGGTGCCGACGAATTTGTTTTTTCGAAAGACCCCAGTTTTGATAGCAACCAAAACATTAACTACTATGGCGGCTTGTTTGAATTGCTATCGGTTGTTGTCAATAAGATTTCTCCTTTAGAAGAGTTTACTACCCGCCATATATTAAACGCTTGTTGTGGTTTTTTATGCATACTTTATTCAGCTCGTACAGCAAAATTGCTGGGTGGTCATTTGGCTGGCTTATTTACAATTTGGCTTATGTTTTTAGCCCCTTTTTTCTTAGGCAATGCTATGAACAATCCAAAAGACATCCCTTTTGCGGCTACTTATATTATGTCTATTTATTATTCCATGCGATTAATACATCGCTTGCCCAACCCCAATAAATTAGACTACTTGTGGGCTATATTATGTATAGGTGCAGCTATTAACATCCGTGTGGGGGGCATTTTATTGATTGCATATTTATTTGCTTATGCCGGTCTTTACTATATAGTAAATACTATGATACAAAAAGAAAAAATAGCTCTTGGTTCTTTGCTTAAAGCAGTGTTTATCACAAGCATTTTAGGCTACATAGCAGGCCTCTTATTATGGCCATATGCCTTGGAAGATCCTATTAATAATCCGTTGACAGCCTTAAGCGAAATGAGCAACTTTAAAACGAGCTTAGCTCAATTATTTGAAGGTGAAAAAGTTTTTTCGGCTGATTTGCCTTCTCATTTTTTGCCAAAAAGCTTTTTTATTACAAACCCCTACGTGATACATGTAGGATTATTTTTTAGTTTGCTATACTTATGGTTTCATAGAAAGAGCAAACAATTATCTGTCTTACTTTTTATATTTTTCACAGCGCTTTTCCCTATAGCCTATATATTATATGGCAAGTCAAATATATATCATGTATGGCGTCATGAATTATTTGTTTTTCCAAGCATTGCTATTTTAGCCAGTTTAGGATGGCAAAGCATAGTTTCATTTTTTGAAAATAAAAAATTAAAGCTGGCTGGCTTTGCTTTATTAGCAATTTTTCTTTTAGAGCCATTGTATTTTGTCGCGTCAACTTTTCCGCAAACCATTACGTACTATAATGCTACAGTAGGCGGTGTACAAGGTGCTTACGGCGACTATGAAGTGGATTTTTATTATAATGGTTTAAAAGAATGCGTAGATTGGTTTAAAAAGAATGAATTACCTAAACTAGAAGCCAGCAACGATACAGTTCGTATTGTTAGCAATGCGAACCACATCATGCAAGAATATTTTCCAAAACGTAAAGGCAACATCATAATTGAATATATACGTTATCCCGAACGAAATCAAAAAGCTTGGGATTATGCATTTTTTCATATTGCACTTATACCTCAAAATGAATTAAAAAGTAGAAATTGGTTACCACCTTCTACTACCTTATATGAAACGAAAGTATTTGACAAAACGCTCTGCGCTATATTGAAAAAGCCATCGAATGATGACATCAAAGCTCAGAACTTTTTGAAAAACAATCAGATTGATAGTGCCATAGTGTATTACAAAAAATATTTAAGCAAAGATGCTCAAAATGCAAGCGTGCTTTCTAGTCTAGGCAATTTGTATTTACAATTGGGGCAACAAAATGACGCTGCTTCATATATTGAAAAATCGTATCAGTTAGATCCGAACAATATTGAGTCGGCTCACTACTTGGGCATGCTGAGAATGCAACAAGGCAAACTTGCTGAAGCACAAACACTTTTCACAAAAGTAATTCAGGCCAATCCAAATGCGATAACGGAATATTATTTCTTGGGCATGTGTCAAGCTCAGATGAACCAATTGGATGCAGCCATTAGCAACTTAAATACAGCTTCACAAGAACCGTCATTGCAACAAGCTTGTTATAAACTAATGGGCGATATATATATGCAAAAGGGAAATGTAGAACAAGCAAACAAATTGTATCAAGCTGCTAGCTTAAAGTAAAAAGGCTAGTTCAAATTGAGTCTAACAAACCATTCATAGATGCCAGTTGCTACTAAAATTTTTGCTTCACTATAGATTTTCACTTCTATATCAAAAAGTATTTTATTCTTATGGCTTAATTCATCCATAATTAATTTCCTATTGGTATTAATAAATTTTGCTTTTGAATAAACCTTTTCGCTTACTGGTTTTTTGAATTTTATATCTGCGTTTCTTAATATTGGCACTGTCTGACTGGCTATGTCTTCAAAATTTTGACGAAGAAAATATCCGCTTGTTATTTCAGCAAATGAAAAAATAGCACTTCCATGCAGCGTACGTATGTGATTTTCATTATTTTCAAGAAAAGGCAATTCAAGCAAAAACTCCTTGTTGAGAGTTTTTTCAATGCCAATTTTTTTAGTGAATGGTAGGTTAAGGATATTCATAAAAAAAATTAATTACGGTAAAAAAAACAGCTAACTTTCCCTCTTCTTAAAGTATATTTTGTCATCTAATAGGTCATGTGTAGCTTGTATAGCAGGATTAGCCATTCTTTCATAAAATCTTGAAATTTCTATTTGCTCTTTGTTTTCGTTAATTTCTTCAAGACTATCTGTTAGGCTTCCAAATTCTTCTAATTTGCGATGCAAATCGTCTTTAATTTTCATATTAATTTGATTTGCTCTTTTGGCCACAACTACGATAGACTGGTAAATATTTCCAGTTTTTTCTTGAATATTGGACAAATTTCGAGCCTCAATAGAAGGATTTGTTGTGTTAATCAACAATTTTTTTGAATTATTCATTTTTTTGCCACTTTTTTTAAGGCTTGCAAAGATAACGTATTTATCCTTTCAATTTCACTTTTGTACTTGCTTTTGGCGTATTTTTCAAAAAAATCCTTACAATCCGCTACAGTCTTGCTAAAACGCTCCTCTTGTTTTTCATTTACGCTTAGAATAGCGTATTTATATGTAGATTTTATAGCCATAAACGCATAATAGTCTGCATTTTTAGAATCGGGGTATTTTCTTAATATTTGTTCAAATGCTACTGCCGCTGCCTTATATTCAGATATTTTATAATATAAATTGGCTGCATACGCGTCCTTTTCTTCCAATTTAGCTCTCGAATTATCTATAATATTATTGGCATCTTTTACTCTTTTGGATGTAGGGTTTTCATTCACAAATTGTTGCATTGATGCAATTGATTTGACAGTATTAGATTGGTCTAATGTATAATCGGGTGAAAGATAATAAAGACATAAACTATGTAGGTATTCACACTCTTCTGCATTGGGCGACTTTGGAAAGAGTTCTACAAAATGCTTAAAATGATAGGATGCAGGCAAATAGTTTTTGTCATACATAAAAGTATAACAGTATTTATAATATAGGCCTTCAAAAGATTTAGTTCCTTTATAAACAGTCAATAACTCTTCATATAGCACATTGGCTTTGCCAAATTGCTTTTTATCGTAGTACAAATTTGCTTGAGATAATTTATAATCAAAATCTTTACTTTTCTGAATTTTTTCAAATTTTGAAGTACAAGAAATAAAAGAAAAAGCTACCGTAATAGCCAAAAGGGTGATTTTTAAGTTGCGCATATGAAACTACAAATATAACATGGGCATTGAGCATATACTCTAATGATATGTTATAATAATTATAACGATAGGAATGTGTGGTATTACTCATGAAGAAACTTACATTTGCTTTATGCAGTATAGACCTTCTGGCTTTAATGTTTTGCCCCCTGTTGTGAAAAATTTATTGATTATTAATGGGCTTTTTTTTCTGGCTACTATTGTTTTAGGACAACGCTCTATAGACTTAACGGACTATTTAGCTCTTCATCACTGGTACTCAGGAAAATTTAAAATTTGGCAAATTATTACTCATATGTTTATGCATGGCAATGTAGGAAACCCTATGTATGCCAATTATGAGCAAGGATTTATGCATATCTTTTCAAATATGTTTGCTCTTTGGATGTTTGGTAGCGTTATTGAAAACACCTTAGGGTCTAAACGTTTTTTGACTTTTTATTTACTGTGTGGTATAGGTGCTGCTTTTTTACATTTAGGAGTTTTAACGTATCAATTTAATATAGCACATGATTATTTAACTGAATTTGTAAACAACCCTACTTACAAACAATTTAGCCTTTACCTTACTCAAAATGATTATTCTCCGCAATCTCAATTGGGCTCTCAGCTTTTTGAGCTCAAAAGCAGATGGGCCGAAAGCCCTCAAAATCCTTCATTTGCTAATGAAGCTACCATTGGATTGCAAAGCATATATAATGCCCAAATAAATGAGGGTTCAGTAGGTGCCTCTGGGGCAGTTTTTGGATTGCTTTTTGCATTTGGCTTTTTGTTTCCTAATACGCTAATCTATATCTATTTTTTAATTCCTTTAAAAGCTAAATATTTTGTAGCGCTTTATGCACTCTTTGAATTGTATGCAGGAGTACAAAATAGTGCTGGAGATAATATAGCACACTTTGCGCATTTGGGTGGTATGTTGGTAGCTTTTATTATTTTAAAAATTTGGAATAAAAAAAATAGAACACATTTTTATTAGTTATGCCTACGCTTAAACAAAATTTTAGATTATTGAGCTCCAAAAACGATGTGGTGAGCATTGCTATTTTGAGTTTCTTATTGTTTATCATCTTACATTTCATTCGTATCACATATTACCTAACGGGCGAAGAACCTCAACTTTTCTTTTCGCTTTTTTGGAATCATTTGGCACTAAAATCAAGTTTTGCAAGCACTGTTAAACAGCCTTGGAGTTTACTTAGCCATTTATTTATCGAAATGAGTTTTCTAAAATTAATTGGAAATATGGTTTGGCTATGGCTATTTAGTATAGCGATTGAAGACTTATTAGGACGTTTTAGAATTTTACCAATTTTTCTGGTTGGTGGTTTGTTAGGTGCTTTATTTCTTCTTGTTTATAATATTTTTATCCCTATCAAGCCTGAATTAATATATACAGGATGCTTTGTTTCTATTGTGGCTGTCATAACGGCTACCCTTTTATTTAAACCACACTATAAAATCTGGCTCTTTTTTAATGTTGGTATACCTGTTTGGGTTTTAGCTATTGTTTTTTTTATTTTCCAAACACTTTCATTTAATTTATTTCAACCTCCAATGATGGTTCTGTTGCTGAGTGGTATTCTTACAGGTTTTATATACAACTATTGGGATAAACCCTTTGTGTGGTTGTCACAAAAATTTCAACAGTTTAGCCATTACTTTTGGAACAATGAAAATTTTATGGTTAAAAAGTCAAATAAATTTCATGTTCCGCATCCATCGCCCAATAAAGAAAAAAGTGATCAGGAAAAACTTAACAAACTACTTGACAAAATTGCACAAAGCGGCATAGAAAGTTTATCGGATCAGGAACGAAAATTACTGAATGAATTAAGCAATAAACTATAATATGCTAAGAATAATCTTTAAATATGGTGTGCTTATTCTGAATATTTTATTTGCAACTTTGCTATTGCTTACACGTCTTATTCCTACTATAAATCCTTATGAGCAAAGCATTATTGGCATTTTAGGGTTTATGACTCCTGTGCTTTTTATTTTGAATTGCTTATTTATTTTTATCTGGCTGTTTTCTAAAAAATTTTTATATATACTACTTTCTTTATTCGCTATTTTTTTTTCATGGAAGGTAAGTAATGTACTTATTGGCGGGCATTTTTTTTGCAAACAAGATTTTGAAAAAGGTAAAAATGCTTTTAGTGTATTGAGCTACAATGTGCGCCTTTTGGATTTATATAATTGGAGTGGAAATAAAAAAACACATGACCATATTTTAGACTATTTGAAAAATAAAAACGCAGATGTACTTTGTTTACAAGAGTTTTATACAGGAAATGACTCTATAGGAATTAATAATATACGCTCTATTCAGGAATTAGGACGCTATGAGTATGTAGCAGAATGCGTAATGAATGAAAACAAAAGAGGGAAATGGGGAAGTGTTGTTTTTTCTCATTATCCTATATTAGAAAACATTAATCATGATATTGATGTAGAAGGAAGTAATTTATTGCAACACACTACTATTAAAATAAATGAGGATACTATCAACTTTTATAATTTGCATCTTAAATCGAACAAGTTTAATAAAGGCGAGACAGATATAGTACACTCAAAAGAAATACCTAAAGTAGATAAGGCCATAATAGAAAAAACAAAATCTATATATCAAAAATTAGAACGCAGCTCTATCAACAGAGGCTTAGAAGCCAGTTTAATTTCAAATATAATTTCCAAATCTAAGCGCACAACTGTTGTTTGTGGCGACCTCAATGATATACCCAGCTCCTATGTTTATTTCAAGCTTAGAAACCATCTCAAAGATGCTTTTCTAAATAAAGGAAAAGGCATTGGTGCTACTTATAATCAGACTATACCACTTTTGCGTATTGATTATATTTTTAACTCGAGCGATTTAACACCTCAATGCTTTGAAATAGGAAAAGAAACATATTCTGATCATTTTCCACTGTATACAATTTTCAAACAAGAAATTAAAAAGGGCTAAGAATATTCTTAGCCCAATTTTTATAATAATATCGAATGCAATTATCGCTTAATAAGTTTCATTTGTTGATGAACAACTTCACCTTTGAATTCTATGATATAAATACCATTGGCCTGGTTTCTAATATCAATTTGAAATGACTGGTTTTTTAATTTATCGATAGACTTTTCTTCTATTACTTGTCCCGAAATAGAACTAATTCTATAGGTTAAATTTCTATCGTTTACAGCACTCAAATCTAAGGTGTATAGTCCATTGCTTGGATTTGGATATACACGTACAATACTTTCATCTATATTATGTACGCCAACAGCCCAAGCATCTTTTAAATCTACATTTATGTTATCTATATAAATATTATTGCCATGAAAATTTACCCCTCTGAATCTCACAAATACTTTTTGCCCTTTATATGCACTTAAATCTATTCTTTCTCTTCTCCATTGGTTAGTTAATGTTGGAGAAAAAATAGTTGTCATTGGTGGCACGGTTGCCAAATTAGAACCCCATTTTTTGAAGCTCGATTGTACAAAAGTCTGACCACAATCGTTTGAAATCAATACCATCAATGAATCACTTTCTGTAGCTCGGCTTGCAGCTGCTAAGTCAAAATTAAGTATTACAGAGTCTGTAGTAGCATTGGTTAAGTCTATATGTCCAGACTCCAAATCATCGATTTGACCTATAGTAGTATAATTAAAGAAATCCATATATGCCGCATAGGTATTGCCGCTAGTAGCACCATTAAAGCATAATGTTTTTTGCCATTTTACGCTAGCATCTGGATCTATAACAGTCCAACCATTAGGAGGATACGTAGGCGATTCAAAATCTTCAACAAAAGGAGCAACAAGATTTACTGGCAATAAGGTTTGTAGGGATTTGCTTGATGTATCATTTAGCTTATTGATATCTGAATATTTACTAACCCAAGTTGTTACATTATGTGTTCCTACACCCGAAAAATTTCCTAATGTAGTAAAGGTATATGTAAGTGTATCTCCTATCAGCAAAGTTCCAGGTATCATTTCTGTCACCACAGGATTGGCGTCTATTCTATATCCCACAGGAATATTTGAAATATCTCGTGGGCCTATATTAGCTATTTTCATACTTATTGGCAAAGTAGAAGATACTGCGCAATTATATTTTGTATCAAAAGGCAATATGGTTTCAAAGTCAGTGAGATCGTCTAAACAATTGATTTCGCCAGGCAATTTACAATATGCTATAGAACGTCTTCCTAATGCTCCATTTGTGGTATCTACAGCAGCAACTGCGAAATAAAAGGTATCTATCATGTTAATACCCGTACTCAATAAAATTTCATCTGTAAGTGAGCTATCAATTATTTCCATATATTTTGCTCCAAGCATATAGACCATATACTTATTAGCACCAGTTACAGGATCCCAATTTAGATGAAAAATATTTTCGCATGCTGTATCTACAACTAAGTTCTGAGGCACTCCGTGAACGGTAAAAAGTGTATCGCTTACATCACTCATGGTACCTCGAGAAATTTTCATGAGCATTTTGCCAGTACCCAAAGTGGCTGGAGGAGTCCAATCATAATATCTTGTATCGGCTGGTATATTGCTAGACAATGTATTCCATGTAGAACCTGCATCAGATGAATATTCTAAAGTAAAAGGTGTTGTGTTCTCATATGCTTCCCATCGTACTCGTTCTACTTTGTTGCGAGCAAAAGATTCACCACCTTGAGGATAAGTAAGAACTAAACTATCGCTTAAAAATTCCCAACAAATTACATAGGGCTGTGGGCCAAAAGGAATAGTTTGTCCTTTGATATTGATAGTATAATTTCCTGGCACACATTCAGCACCTTCTAATGTTACTTGCTCTACATTATTTAAGTTGTCTTTTTGTCTTGTAGGCAAGCTATTTAATGCAGTTGTATTGGCTGTATGGTCTAGTACCCAAGGGTTATATATATTGAAAGTTGGATCAAGTAAACGCATATTGATATTATTAACTAAAACCACACTATTTCCAGGTGCTCCTTCTACGTCATTCCAGTAAACCATCACTTTTACTTGTTTGGTACCTGGAGGTACAACCAATGAATAGTTTTTATTATTTCCTTGATTTACGGAATCAATGATGTATTGATTATTTTTTAAAATCGTATATGCTTTTCTAACATTAATTCTACCAAAACCATATTTAAAATCGGGTCCTGGATTACCTAAATCATCAGCACTATTCAATACCACTCCTTTCATTAAATAGCTTGGTGGGTCTTGATTAAAATGCAATGTTCTATAAGCCTGCCACAAAGTAGCCAAGCTACCTGCTACACCTGGGCATGCCATAGACGTACCTGTAAATACATCATAAGTATTGTCTGGTTGAGTAGAATTTACATTTGTTCCTACAGCGCATATATCGGGTTTGATACGCCCATCAGCTGCAGGGCCTCTACTTGATGAATTGGCCAATGCATCGTCTTTTAATAAATTACCAACTGCTAATACATTTTTTCCAGATTTATATCCTCCTGTGATAGTATAAAAACCACCTCCTACTCCACCGCAAGATGTATTGCCACTATTTCCTGATGAGTGTACACTCATCAATGAAAACTTAGATTTTATAAGTATATCTGCATCTTCAGCATCTGAATCATAACCTGAATTACAACCTTGACCTAAGGAATTTGTTGTAATACGCACACCGTCTGTTGTATATGCAGTAGGTGCTTGTGTTAAATTTTGATAGTTATTATAAACATGCAAGTCGGCTCCTGTAGCATTCCCTGCTGCTATAGGATCAAAATTGCCAGCTCCAGCTACTATACCTCCCACATGGTCGCCATGTGTGCCGCCCATACCACTTGAATGGTTAAACAATCTACCCTTAAAGTCAATATGAGGACCTATACCACCATCATCACCTTCTGCTACAGACACACCTGCTCCATCAAAATGTAGCCCTGTTGTATATGCCGAGCTTAATACATTAGTGCGATGACTTGAACGACCTTCTAAATTTTCATACACGGTTGGTGCAGAAATAAGTTGTAAATAATTAACCCAAGCAAGTTGTGCTATAGGATCAATTTTATTTTCATTTATTTCAACGAAAGCATTGTATTTATTTTTCCAACCCAGAAAAGATATTTCTTTTGATTCAAAAAGCATTTCAGCTTCTGCTTGTGTTAGATTTCTTTGAATAGTCAATACTAGCTTCATCTTTTCTCCATTTATTGCATAGGCTGGCAATGGTCTTTCTAAAACGGGTACATCTATTTTGAATGTTGAAACATAAGGTATTACACTTCTTACACCAAAGGCAGTCATCTGATTAATGTCGTAAGCCGAAGGAACAGCAGACATATAGGCATTTTCAGGTATATAATATAAAAATTGTATGCCAGTTTGTTGTTCTATTACATTTCTATCTTGGAGCGAAGGATTTTCTTCAAACTGAATAATACAGTATGTTTTTGCATTGTATTGAAATAAATCCCATTGATTAAAAAAATCAATTTGACCCATATTTTTTTCAGGCACAAACTCTCCTGTTTTCATATGTAAGGATTGCGAATGTGCTTGCATAGCAATAAAAAAAGATACAAAAAGGAGAATTTTTTTCATGTTTTATAATTTTGTAAAGTCTCTTTTGATAAGACTATATATTGAATATGTTTGTTAGTTAATTTAAAAAAATAAAGATAAAGCATTTTTTTTGTTATGAAATGTAATTACAAGAATCTGTTTTTGAGTTCAAATAATTCTGCGACAAAAAGCTTATATTTAGTTGAAAATGTTAAAGGTAGCACTGTTTGTAGTATTCAACTTTTGATTTGTAATACTTAATATATAGGTACCATTGGGCAAGTGAGCTGTATTTAACTCCAACGTATGGCTTCCACTTTCTAAACTTATTTCTCGTTTTTGCACTAAATTTCCTTGAGGAGTTCGTATTTCTATCGTAATTTTTGCTTCTTGATAAAGCTGATAATTTGTTTTTATATAACTTTTTGCAGGATTTGGATACAAAGTCAAAGAAGCAGATTCTATGCTACTATTTTTTACCGAACAAATAGATGAATAAGTATATTGACCATCAATATCTACTTGTTTTATTCTATAATAATTTATGCCCAAAAGTGGTTGTTGATGATTTAATGAATAGGTATTGATTAAGTCATATTGATCATTTGATTTTACAAAACCTATAGACTCAAAATAGATACCGTCTATGCTATTTTCTACTTCAAAATACGACGTATTGATTTCGTGTTGTGTTTCCCAACTAATGAGGTTAGCGGTATTTACTTGTTCTGCTTTAAGATTTAAAAATTCTAAAGGCGTTACGGCATTCAGTGAAAACTTCACCAAAAACATGCCTGCTATCGAAGGTGAAGTTGTACTCAAAGTAAATACCCCACTTGTAGGATCAAAATCTGAAGTGCCTTGAAAACGTCCAGTTCCATATATTAAGCCGCTTGAACTCAATTTCATATCGCGAAGCAAATCTATACTGGTGCCTCCAAAGCTTATAGCATTTAAGTAGTTTCCATTGTTGTCATATTTAGCCATAAAAGCATCAGTAGAACCAGTAGAAATCAAATTATTCGTATTTGTACTTGGGTCAAAATCTATAGTACCCGAAAATGTACCCGAAGTATATATAGAACCTACATTATCTATTATGACTTTGTTTATTCTATCGGAGCTTGCACTCCCCAATCGATTGGCAAAAACTGTACTTCCGCTTGAAGATAATTTTAAAATAAACTGATCATTACTACCAGCAGACGTTAAATAATTTGTAGGAGCATCTACATCAAAATCGGCTGTGCCCGAAAAACCACCCACTATAAAAGCATTTCCACTGGCATCGGCTACTATAGAATTGGCCTCTACATTATTAAAGCCATGTATCACTTTTCCATAAATAAGATTACCGTTGATATCAAACTTTTGAATAAAAGAGTTTTTAGTTCCTTCATTAATCACAGTCAAAATGGATGCACCAGGGTCTAAATCCATTGTGTTTTCGTAGGTTCCTACCACAAATACATTGCTGGAATTGTCTACAAACAAGCTAAACACATTTTCAGCATCAATACTACCTGTAGTTCTTGCCCATACATAAGCACCAGCATCTGATAGTTTTAAAACAAAGGCATCGCTATTTCCTACAGAAGTAAATGAATTGACAGCAGCCCCTGGATTAAAGTCAACAGTATTGCCAAAGTTCCCACCTACATAAATATTATTCGATGCATCTATTTTTATATTGTTTGCTATATCATCTGCACCTGCTCCAAATGATTTTGCCCATAAATAATCACCATCTGAATTTAATTTGCATACAAAAGCATCATTGGCAGATGCTACTAAGTTTGCAACGCCCACACCTGGATCAAAGTCTGAAGTTCCAAAAAAATAGCCACAAATGATTAGGTTATTATTTTGATCTATAGTCATGTCTGAAGCATAATCATCATAAAAACCTCCGAGTTTTTTTGCCCAGATAAAAGTTCCATTACTTGAAAACTTTGTTATAGCTATATCATAGTAACCTGCTTGTACTGGACTCAAATTGAAAGTTCCTGAAGATGGGTCAAAATCTGTTGTTTGATTAAAAATAGAAGCCACATACACATTATCATTGGCATCATACACAGTTGCAAAAGCATCTACTAAACCCACAGCATTTGAACTTTGCTTTGCCCACTGAAAATACATTTGCGCAGAAAGCAATTGCTGTGAAAAGAGTAAAATTAAAAAGAGTATATTTTTTTTATTCATGGTATTGTTTTTATTTACTTGTATGTTGAATTTCCTGCATTCTCATGTTTTTTGCGTCCTGCAAAAACTCAGAAGCAAAAATAAAGTTATTTAAGTTTTCATCTTGGCTAAAGATAATTTCCTTATTACTACCTTCCCATTGTTTTTTACCCATACGAAGATAAATTATTTTATCGCCACTTTCCATTACGGTATTCATATCATGGGTATTTACTACAGTGGTCATATTGTATTCCTTTGTAATCTCTAATATAAGTCTGTCTATAACTATTGAAGTTTGCGGATCCAAACCTGAGTTGGGTTCATCACAAAAAAGATATTTAGGATTGAGTACTATTGCTCTAGCCAATGCCACCCTCTTTTTCATACCTCCACTTATTTCAGCCGGAAATTTTTTATTACTATCTTTTAGATTCACACGTTCTAATACTTCATTAACCCGCTTCTTTTTTTCTGAAAATGTTTTTTTTGTAAACATATCCAACGGAAACATAACATTGTTTTCGACATCCATGCTATCAAATAGTGCAGAACCCTGAAAGAGCATGCCCACATTGGTTCGTAGTTCTTTTAGCTCCTTTTCATCAAAATGTATCATGTTGTTACCATCAAACAATATTTCGCCGGTATCTACAGGCATAAGCCCGATAAGGCTTTTCATAAAAACCGTTTTTCCACTACCACTTGTACCAATTATTAAATTGACTTTGCCACTTTCAAAAATGCACGAAACGTCATCTAATACTTTTTTATCTCCAAATGATTTTGATATGTTTTTTACTTCTATCAAGAATGTTATTTTTTTATATATAATTTATTATAGCATTAACGCAGCTAAACCGTAATCAGCAAATAAAATAAGGATACAACTCACCACTACCGAAGTAGTAGATGCCCTCCCTATTTCTAAGGCACCACCTTTTACAAAATAGCCAAAGTATGCCGAAATACTTGAAATGATAAATGCAAACGTGAAAGCCTTGATGAGTCCAAACGTTAAATTGAATGAAACAAAATCTTTTACCAAACCCTGATTAAACTCTTGCGATTTCAAAATTCCGCTCATAGTGCCAGCAAAATAACCTCCCCAAATACTCAAAAACATAGACAATACGACCAAACATGGTATTACAATAAATGCCGCAATAATTTTGGGTAAAATTAAATAGGTTTTGGTGTTTATACCCATTATTTCAAGGGCATCTATTTGTTCAGACACACGCATGTTACCAAGTTCTGAAGATATCTTAGACCCTATCACTCCTGCCAATACAATACAAACTACTGTAGGCGATAATTCTAAAAAGGTGCTATCTCGTATTATTTGTGCTATTACATATTTAGGTACTAAGGGGCTAACTAATTGATAAGCAGTCTGTACAGTAGTTACAGCCCCCAAAAACAAAGAAATAATAACGACTATACCCAATGAGCCAATACCCAATTCATAGCATTGATGTATAAATTCTTTCCAATATACTTTAACATTTTCGGGTTTTGACAACATTTGCCTAAGCATCAGTATATATTTCCCAAAATGTTCTAATACCTTTATCATTGCAACCCAAATGTAAGTGAAGATATTCAAAAGCTTAGCGAAAAAAGAATATTAATAACGTTTCATTTGGTTTATATTCTTGAAAATAGCTATCTTTGCAATCCTTAAAAAATTTTATTCATTAACAAACTAAAATAATTTCTATTATTTATGTCAGTAAAAATCAGACTACAGCGCCATGGCGCTAAGAAACGCCCCTTTTATTTTATAGTAGTAGCTAACTCTTCTTCTCGTAGAGATGGAAAGTTTATAGAAAAATTAGGTACTTATAACCCTTTAACAGTTCCTGCTACGGTTAACATTAATCGCGAAAGAGCCTTACATTGGCTTGGCAAGGGTGCTCAACCTACTCATACCGCAAACCGAATTTTATCTTTCAAAGGCGTTTTATATTTAAAACATCTTATGCGTGGTGTAGCTTTAGGTCTTTTTGATGAAGAAACAGCTCGTCAAAAATTTGAACAATGGAATGGCAACCATGAAAAATTAGTTGCAGAACGTGAAATAGCACACAAAAAACACAAAGCAGATTCTAAAATTCAACCTATCATTAAAAAAGTTGAAGTAGCTGCTGAAGCTCCTGTAGCCGAAGAAGCACCTGCTACTAAAGAAGCTACTGAAGAAACAGTTGAAACAGCTGTAGAAGAAACTACAAATACCGGAGCCTCTGCTCCAGAAGCAGATACTGAAAGTACTCCTGCAGAATAAAAAATATTTTATTTTCAATCAAAAGCTGTTTCTTTCTGAAGCAGCTTTTTTTATTTTCCATTACCTCCTATCATACATTATCATGAAAAAATTAGTTGTCTTTACGGGTGCTGGTATGAGTGCCGAAAGCGGTCTTAAAACCTTTAGAGATTCCGACGGACTGTGGGAAGGATATGACATTCACGAAGTTGCTACGCCTTCTGCATGGAATAACAATCCGGCTTTGGTACTTCAATTTTATAATGAAAGAAGAAAAAATTGCTTACAAGCCCAACCTAATGTTGCTCACCTTATGCTTAAAGATTTAGAGCAAGATTTTGATGTTCAAATCATTACGCAAAATATAGATGATTTACACGAAAGGGCTGGCTCCACTTCTATATTACACCTACACGGCGAAATCGTAAAAATGCGAAACGAACACTCGGATCACAGAACCTACCCTATTTATACCGATATGCATATTGGAGATAGGGATGAAAATGGCATACAGCTTAGGCCTCATATTGTATGGTTCAATGAACCTGTGCCAATGATATCTAAAGCTATTGATATAGTACGCCAAGCTGATATATTTGTTGTAATTGGCACCAGTCTTGTTGTATATCCTGCTGCCTCTTTGATAGATTTTGTACATGCAAAAACACCTATTTTTGTTTTAGATAAAAAAATACCTGCTATACAACAAGAAATAGTTGCTATAGAAAAAACAGCAGTAGAAGGCTCATCTATGCTTAGAGAATTGCTTTTGAAACTAAAATAATACCAATTAAATATTAGTAATACCCAAAAAATAGTTGGTCTATCTAATACATAAAAATGGCATTACAGGTCATAATGTTCTATAAAGTTAATATCATAATCCTCTAATTCTTTCAAAACGGGTTTATACACCTCTTTCATGACAGGAATATGAACACCTTTTATATGATCTATTTTTTTACTCAATACTAAATTGGCAAATATAGCCATGGGCAATCCGACAGTTTTGGCCATAGCTGTAAAGGTTTTATCTTCTCCTTTTACAATTAGGGTGCTCGTTAGTTTGTTATACATATCTTTTTTGTTGAATTCAAAAATGTGATGCATAACTATTAAATCTTTATCCTTTTTATCCATTTTCCAACGTTGCTCCAATAAGTGTTGCAATATATACCCATGCGATGCTTCGGGTATTGGAAGTAGTATGTTGTCATTCGAAAAAAGCCCAAGCCAATTTAACAGTTCATAAGCCATTGGATTTGCTGAAATATGTTTTATTTTCTCCTGAGGCGACTGCCCCTCTACATGTCTTGATGCATACATAAACCAGTCCAACCAATTTAAATTCTTTACATTTATTTTTTCATCCTGATTAGTCAATCCTAAATTTACTATGACATGCCATGCAATACAAAATGGCTCATATCTAAAAGTAGCTCTTAGCATTGTCTTGATATTTTTCAAACCATACAGTGACATATAATTCAACGAATCTCTGTTGGGATAGGCTGCTATTTGACCTATCTGAGGCACTTCTACTAAGTCATAATCGCTAAAAAGATTTTTATATTCAATATGTTTATTAAATCCATGCAACTTAAATTCAGCTCCATTTTTTCCTGCATTCACTATATTATTTGGGTTCCACGATATTTTGTAGTGCCAAGGGTTGTTATCGCTTTCGGGCGACATCAAACCACCGCAATATGATTTAAAAGAATATAACTCGCCCCCAACTTTTTCTATACCATGTATTATTTTCATGGCACTCATATGATCTATACCAGGATCCAGACCCATTTCATTCATAAACAACAGACCTGCTTTTTCTACATCGCTGTGCATAGCTTTGATCTCGTCAGAAAGGTACGACGCGGTTATTAAATTTCGTCTTAAAGTCAAACAATCAATAGCCGCCAAGTAATGCAAATGTGGTGGCAATAGAGATATTACTAAATTATTATCTGCTATAATTCGCTTACGAGCACTTTCATCTAAGATATCTACTTGTATAGCTACGCCATCAGAAGAATTGCCTATACGGTCTGTTGCAGCTTCCAAATTGGCATCTGCTACTGTTATAAACCACTTTTTTTTAGAAGCAAGGCCCAAAAGGTATTGTACCAAATAGGCCGATGATTTTCCGGCGCCAAGAATTAAAATATTCGTCATACTGTATTAATATATAAATAAATTGCTACTTTTGTAAAGGTAAATTATTATACATTATACAATGAAAAATAAAATAAATCTTAAAGGCATCATACTTATTATAAGTGTTTTCTTTTTCTCTTCATGTGCTACCAAAAAGAAATACGGATGCCCAGAACATATTTCTATTGAAAAAATTTGTACTTTTTTAATTAAGTAATCATGCAATGGATCCCTCTAACTGAGGCTGAACAGTTAGACCACATAGTGGTACAAAGCCATCAACAACCCATTCTCATTTTCAAACATAGCACTCGTTGTCCTATAAGCAGTATGGCTTTGGCAAGAGTAGAAAATGCTAACTATACTATAGAAACACCTTGTTATTTTCTTGATTTAATTGCTTTTCGTTCACTTTCCAATCAAGTAGCAAATCAATTTGCCGTTTATCACGAATCTCCTCAGGTACTTATTATCAAAAATGGAGAATGTATTTATGACGAAAGTCATAATGGAATTCGAATAGAAGAGATAAGTGAAGAACTAAATCGCAAGAACTAATAATGATTTTTCCGACTGGTGTAAAAATGAGAAACAGCTAATAATATTACAATTTAGGTAATAGAAAAATTGATTATGAAATTTTGTATATATAAGGATGTGGATAATTAATTATTTATAAATTAATATGAGGAAAAATTGGCAATATTCTTGTTGTTTTAAATAATAAAAAATAATGAATAAATGTATTTTGGTTTTATTAACACTCATTTCTTCCCGTTTTTTGTTAAACGGACAGGTTCTTCTTTCTTCTAGCAACTTACCTATTATTATTATCCAAATGGATAACAACCAAGGGATTATAGATGAACCAAAACGATATGGCAATATGAAATTATTCTACCGAGGAAGTGGAAATACAACATTTATTTCTGATAGTGCTACAGGTTCTTATTTGCAATATAATGGACGTATTGCCATTGAACGCAGGGGGTCCTCTTCGCAATGGAGTAGTAATTTAGGTAAATTTTCATTTGGGTTTGAAACTCTAAAAGCTGACAGTAGCAACAACAACGTTGTGCTATTAGGTATGCCTAAAGAAAATGACTGGATATTAAATGCTTATGTCTATGATAAAACACTTATTCGGAATTCACTTACAGCAGAATTATCAAACAGAATGGGCCGGAAGGCACAGCGAAGCTACCCTTGCGAGGTAATATTAAATGGCGAATACATCGGCGTTTACTTTTTAGTAGAAAAAATAAAAAGAGATAAAAACAGAACGGATATTGAGGAGTTATTCAATACGGATATAACTTACCCTAATTTGAGTGGCGGCTATATTTATAAAATAGATAAATCGTCAGGAAGCAATAACACTAATTGGACTTCCGTAACTGGGTATAGTCGCTATCAATATCATTATCCTAACGAAACCAACATTGTGCAAGCACAAAAAGATTTTCTAAAAAACAGATTAGACTCATTAGAAACGGTGATGAATACAAACAGTACGGTTTGGTCTCAATCTAACTCGGGATACCCGAGTTTTATTGATGTACAAAGTTTTATTGATCAACATATTTTACAAGAGCTAGGCGGAAATTTAGATATGCTTGCTTCCAGTATGTACTATAGTATTGATAGAGGCGGTAAAATAGTAGCAGGTCCTATATGGGATCATGATTTGGCTTATGGTAATAATGCTGGATTTGATGCCTGGAGAACAGATGTTTTTTTTACAAACCGTGGTCAATCCTTAGCTGACGGTCCATCATACTATCAAAAGTGGATGTTTCAGGATATGAATTTCAGATGCCAACTTGCAAAAAGATGGATGGAACTTAGACAAATAGGTGGCGTACTGGAAACATCTAAAATTATGGCTATTATTGATTCTTTGGCAACCGTTATGCTTCCTTCTAATGGAAGGGAACAACTTAAATACAACACCTTAGGTTCTAACTATTTTAATTCGCCTAGTGGATGGGCTACGCGGCTCACCTACCAGTCTGAAATAGATTATATGAAAAACTGGCTCAATAACAGACTTCAATGGTTAGACTTAAACTTTCCTTATGCAGGCACATGTAATTTAGATATTGCCCCTACATTAACCATCAATGAGATAATGTACCACCCTATTGGTGATGGTGCTACAGATAGTGATATTAAATATGAATACATCGAACTAAAAAATTCAGGCTCTCAGCCTATACAACTGGCAGGTATTTTTTTTAGTTCGGGAGTGAGTTACAAATTTCCAAATTACACTTTACAACCCTCGGAAATTATTGTGTTGGCATCTGACAGTAGTTCTTTTGTAACAAGATATGGATTTTCTCCTTTCGGAAGATATTTTCGTGACTTGTCAAATAAATCTGCTTCTATTGTATTACAATCACCTCTTGGAACATATATAGATTCAGTAACCTATGCAGACTCATACCCTTGGTCAATTTATGCTGATGGGTTTGGAAGATCATTAGAGCTAAAAAATTCTTCTTTTGACAATAACGTATCTTCAAACTGGTTTGTAAGAAATGTAAATAACGGCTCGCCTGGTTTAGAAAACAACTATATAGACTCCTGTAGCATTCAATATCCTAATTTGGTTATTAACGAGATTAAATCAAGTGATGGATATGGTAATAACTCCGGTGACTGGGTAGAAATATATAACCCTAATACCTATAGTGTTGATATATCTAATTGGGTAGTACGTGATGACAACAACATGACTACACTTTCCAATACCATAGTTCCTGCGTTGGGGTATAGTATTATTTGTGGGGACAGTACTGCTTTTCAAAGTATTTATGATAGCACTACGCCTATTTCGCCCACTCAGCTTGGCTTTGGACTTAATAGCAGTTCTGATATTATCATTTTGGAAAGTCCAAATGGTTGCTTAATTGATTTTGCAAAATACTTCAACACCTCTCCATGGCCACAGAATGTTTCGAATAGCGGTTCTACAATATACTTGATACATGATACCCTTGACAATAACATCGGCACTTCATGGATTCAAAGCCCCAATTCAGGCGGCTCTCCTGGACAAAATAATTTATTAACACCTCCCTCTGCATTTTTTTCTTCTAATATTGATTCGGGCAATACGGTTCCTATAAAATATATATTTAATGCTACCGGATCGAGTGATGACCAATTTATTTCTGACTATGAATGGTATATCAATACAAACTTTATAGATACGGGAATTATTTTTAGTCATACTTTTTCGACACCTGGCATCTATGTTATTCAGCTAAAAACAACCGATAATGACGGACTGATAGATTTTTATTTTGACACGCTTACAATAGGAACACCTCCTATAGCATATTTTACTGCATCGCTTTATTACACCAATCCCAATATTTCAATAGACTTTAATGGAATTTCTTCCCAAAGTTTAAACAGCTACCCAATTACGAACTATTCTTGGAATTTTGGAGACAATACTCCTTTAGTAAACGGCTCAAACATATCACATACCTATTCTACTACGGGTACCTATGTTGCTACACTAACGATTACAGACAGTATCGGACTTTCTTCGGATTTTCAGCGGCTTATCTATGTTCACCCTTTACTATTAGACAGCATTATTCCTACAGAGGCTGTTTGGCAGTACAAAGATGATGGTACGAACCAAAATTCGGTATATCCTCAATGGAAATTGTCAACATCTACGATACCTACATGGAATAGTGGATATGCTGAATTTGGGTATGGAGATGGAGATGAAACAACTGTTGTGAGTTACGGCGGCAATGCTTCCAACAAATACACAACTACTTACTTTCGAAAAGTATTTTCTGTAAACAATCCGTCTCAATACTCAGACCTAACCGTTCATCTAAAATGCGACGATGGTGCTGTCGTATATATCAACGGACAGGAAGTAGCTCGAACAAACCTTCCAAATGGAAGTATTGCCTATAATACATTTGCATTAACTCCGATTAGTGGTGTGGATGAAAGTACGTTTAACCCATTTCACATAACTTTTAATCCACTACAAAACGGGAACAATATTATAGCAGTTGAAGTTCATCAAAGCGACTTAACCAGCAGTGATATTAGTTTCGATTTATCTCTTACGGCTTCCAAAAGTTTTAATATTTGCGACTCTATATCTAATGAAGCAATTCAGATAAATGAGATTGCATATCTTGACTCGACCAACTTATTTTCTGGAAATTGGTTGGAACTTTATAACAATGCTTCTACACCTCTTAATATTAATAACTGGACTTTAAAAAGCGATTCTACATTTACCATTATTAATTCCCCTACGGATTTTTTACCAGGACAATATATTGTACTATGTAGCGATTCATCAATATTCAAATCAGCATATCCTACTGTAGGAAACTTTCTTCAATCCTCATCGTATTTAAAACTTAAGCCTTTTGAAAGTAATTTGATCTTATTAAATAGTAACGGTTGCAAAGTAGATAGTGTTCATTATATCAACAGTGGTCCATGGCCAAATCTTACTTCTAGCAAACAATCTATTTCTTTACAAATTGATTCCATTCAAAATGAAATCGCAAGCAATTGGTTTTTATCCAATATTAATCAGACTACACCAGGCAGTATTAATTATAACTTACCCTTGCCCATGAATGATGTTAGTTTTTCTGTTGTTCTCAATAGCCATCAAGCAATAGCCAATTGGTTCATTGATAATAATACTTATACAGAAAGCATTTTGGAATATAGCGTAGATGGCAAATTGTTTTCAGATCTTATTACATGTATTAAAAGCATTACGAATAGTTATTCTTATGCACATGCTAACTTAAAAGAAGGACTAAATTTTTACAGAATACATATCAAAAACTTGGACGGAAATGATGTATATAGTCATATTATTCCGTTGCGATATGAAATTCAAAACGATTTATTAGTTTTCCCAAATCCAACAAATGACATATTAATTATTCGTTCAGATATTCAAGATATATTAAGTGCAACTCTATACATAACAAATAGTATTGGGGAAAAAATTAGCCCCCGATACCATGAAGTCAATAAAAATGAAATATTGCTAACAACTCAAGGTCTTCCTTCTGGTCTGTATTACTTGAATATCATTACGAACGATAACTCTTATACTGTTTCCTTTCTCAAACATTAAAGTTATCTTTATTAGTTTCAATTTCGTATAGTAGTGGTCTTTATGTGTGGCTTTTGGGGATAAAACTCTTTCTCAGCGTACAAACCATACAACCGTATATCATGATAAATAAACGTGCTTCCTCAGTTAACGAGATTATATATTTCCAATGACATTAAAGCATTAGCTAGTAACCTCGATTTAGCAAATCATACTGTGACTATTTTGTCATGGAATAGAATTACTTAGCCGTTTTGAGTGAGTGACCAACTGCAAAAACTAATAGAGTTTTTTTTCCAAAATCACTTCGCTACTTTCACAAGTAATGCCCAATGGTGGATTTTTCTTTTGTATGGAAATAAAAACATATTCCATAAGTTTAAACCGATTCAGAAATAGTTGATACAAATCCCACACTATAGTTTCTAAAAGTGGTGTAGGATTGGCAAATCGCTCTTTTGTCATATTCAATAAAGCTGCATAATCTATAGTATCGGCAATAGTTTTTATTTCCTTATCTGCTATACCTACTTTGATATTGATTATATACCAAGCACCCAATATTCTTTCTTCTGGATGTATACCATGATAAGCAAAAAGAGAAAGATTGTGTAATGCAATAAACAAGAGCCTATATTATGGATTAACTGTAATGGTTTGAGTGGCTTTGTATTCATTTACAAATTTCGGATTCGAAACATACAGTGTAAACAAATACGATCCTGCTTGGGGAGCCACAAAATAAACGCTTTCTAATGTAGAAGTAGAACCATCAGGCAATACCCAACGATAGGTTTCTGCATTTTTAGAACAACTGCTCATCTTGATTGTGTCTTTTACCGAAAAAATTGTTTTTTCATTACATATCAATGGCTCTGGTGCGTTGGGCTTTCTGCAAGCACTTAAAAAAGCAACGAAAAAAAAGGATAAACCCAATATGTATTTATACATCATTCAATCAAATTAATGCTGTAAATATAACGGATTATTTTATTTCAACTCCTAATTATGAAGCGTTTTAAAATTTTAAGTCAATTTTAAATAGTCCTAAAAATTGACATATTACCTTTGCGCAAAAATTATTTCACTATGAGTTTTATAACACACATACATGCAAGACAAATATTAGATAGTAGAGGAAACCCAACTATAGAAGCCGAAGTTTTTACAGACGAAGGTGCAATGGGTAGAGCAGCTGTGCCTTCAGGTGCCAGTACTGGCATACACGAAGCCGTAGAACTAAGAGATGGTGATAAGAAAAAATATTTAGGGAAAGGAGTTTTGAAAGCTGTAAAAAATGTAAACACAACTATACATAATGCCCTTGTAGGCACTGACATATATGACCAACAAGAAATAGATGCTACCTTACTTGCGCTAGATGGCACAGCCAACAAAAGTAAATTAGGAGCCAATGCCATATTAGCTGTAAGCTTAGCAGCATCCAAAGCGGCGGCCGAAGAAGCAGGCATGAGTTTGTACCGATATATAGGTGGCACCAATGCCAAAACTCTTCCTGTGCCTATGATGAATATTTTAAATGGTGGCGCACATGCCGATAATAAAATCGACTTTCAAGAATTTATGGTCATGCCTGTTGGTGCCAAAAGTTTTAGCGAAGGACTTCAATGGGGTACCGAAATCTTTCATTCATTAAAAACAGTTTTAAAGAAAAAAGGATACTCTACCAATGTAGGTGACGAAGGAGGTTTTGCTCCCGATATTCAAAGCAATGAAGAAGCTATAGAAACGGTATTGACTGCTATCCAAAATGCTGGTTTTAAAACTGGCTCACAAATAGTAATTGCAATGGATGCTGCCAATAGTGAACTTTGGGATGCTAAAAGCAAATCTTATATTTTCAAAAAATCTTCAGGAAAAAAATTAAAGAGCGAAGAGCTTGTCAAGTTTTGGGAAAAATGGGTAAAACAATATCCCATTGTATCTATAGAAGATGGTTTGGCAGAAGATGATTGGAAAGGTTGGAAAATGCTAACTGAAGCCATAGGCGACAAAGTACAACTAGTAGGCGATGACCTTTTTGTAACCAATGTAAAACGTTTGGAGCGTGGTATTAAAGAAGAAATTGGAAACGCTCTGTTGGTCAAAGTAAATCAAATTGGTAGCCTTAGCGAAACTATCAACGCAGTAAGTATGTCACAGTTGGCGGGTTTCAATACCATTATGAGCCATCGTAGTGGCGAAACCGAAGATGCTACTATAGCCGATTTGGCTGTGGCGCTAAACTGTGGTCAAATCAAAACAGGCTCGGCTTCTCGTAGCGATAGAATGGCTAAGTACAATCAATTATTGCGTATTGAGGAAGAATTAGGTGCTCATGCAGTGTATTTAGGTAAGCATTTAAAATTTGGCAAATAAGTTTATTTTTTTCTCCACATAAAAAAGAGCTATTCAGTAGCTCTTTTTTATGTGCTTGATTTAAAACCGCTGATGTATTCATATTAATACCTATTATGCTGCTGCAGCAGACCCAAAAAAATTTGCAATACACCTTCGAGGTGATTTTACAAATAGCGATATACACATCGCCTTCGCCCATCTGAGCAAAAAAAGACTATCTTTACGAAACAAAAATTCGTTGACTATGTTTTTACTTATCCTTGGCCTTATTGTATTTTTTCTTTCAAATAGATTGCCCGTAGGCGTTTCTAAATTTCAAGATCCTTCAAAACTCAAAAACACACTACGTATTGCAGGCATAGCTCTTATGGTCATTGGGTTATTGAGTTCCTGTGTAAAACAAATAGATGCTGGCTATGTAGGCGTGCAATCTATTTTTGGTAAAATTCAAAAAAAATCGCTACCCAGTGGTCTTAGCTTTGTAAATCCACTTGTAGATGTGATAGAAATGGATGTAAAAACCCAAAACTATACCATGAGCGGTGTAAACGATGAAGGCGACAAAAGTGGTGATGATGCCATCAAAGTATTGACCAAAGATGGACTTGAAGTAACCATTGATTTATCGGTATTGTATAGAGTTAGTGCAGCCGATGCACCTAAACTGGTGCAAGAAATTGGAGTTCAATACAAAGACAAAATTATTAGACCCGTATCTCGTACTAAAATTAGAGACAATGCTGTTTACTATGATGCCGTAGAGTTATACTCTACCAAACGTGATGATTTTCAACAAAAAATATTTACAGGCATGGAAAAAGAATTTGCCAAACGTGGTCTAATTTTAGAAAATCTTTTGGTGCGAAATATTACCTTGCCTGCCACCGTAAAACTTACTATTGAAAGCAAAATCAGTGCAGAACAAGAAGCCCAAAAAATGCAATTTGTATTGCAAAAAGAAAAACAAGAAGCTGAACGCAAACGAGTAGAAGCACAAGGTATAGCCGATTATCAACGTATCATCAATGAAGGACTAACTGAAAAACAACTTAAATACGAGCAAATTAAAGCCTATAAAGAAATGGCTACTTCTCAAAATAGTAAATTAATCATTATGCCCAGTAGTGGCAATGTCATTTTAGATGCTAAATAACAAATTTTGAACCTAAATTAGTTTACCCATTTCATTCGTTTCTATTGCTTAGCTTGGATTAAATACAATTTGAAAAATGTAACACTTCATATTCCTTTCTCAAATTACTCCTAATAATACTTATAAATATTAATTTAGCAACATATAGTGAAGTAGAGAATGAATAAAAAATTAACGATAGAAACATTAATAAAAGAAGCCCAAATTTTCTGTGCTGAACAATCCAAGTTTCAGCATAAAGAACTGTTTGGAGTAACTGACGGCAAAGCCGTTGGAACACTTATTGAACAGAAATTTCAAAAGCACTTAAACGACAAATACGAAGTTACAATTGGTTCTTCTGCAAGTGGTGTTGACCTGCCTTCTGACGACATTTTGACTGACATCAAAGTGACTTCGATAAAACAGCCCCAATCATCTTGCCCTTTCAAAGACGCTAAACAAAAGGTTTTCGGACTTGGTTATAACTTGCTTGTTTTCGTTTACGACAAGGCTGACGACCCGAAAAGTAAAACTGCAACTTTGAATTTTGTAAGCTGTTCGTTTGTTGCAAAAGAGAGAACGGCTGACTATACAACAACATACCGTTTAAGAGAAATGGTTAAGGATAAAGCTAATGAAGCCGACATCATTGCTTACTTGCAAGACAAAAATATTCCAGCAGATGAAATAACATTATCGAAATTAGCGGAACAAATCTTAAAAACTCCACCTGAACAGGGTTACTTGACTATTTCAAATGCTTTACAATGGAGATTGCAATATCAACGAATTGTAACGCTTACAGATGAAGTAAAAGGAATAACCAAAATTGTAAGCTATAACAAACCTCAATAATGAAAGTATTTGAAGCAAATATCACACATCAGGTTTCGGATTATCTGAACGATAATCTAAGAAATATTGTGGTTGTTGAAAAGGCTAATCAAAAAATGTATGAAGCCTTCGGCTTCATACATTTTTTTGATAATGCAGAAGATTTGCAAATACTTAAAGAAACAATTTCTATTTCTCAAAATATCGTTTCAGAACCAGACAGAGCCGAATATGGCGACTTTCAGACCAATTCAGAATTAGCAAACAAAGTTGCTTTTCATCTGACAACAAAAAACGCTTCGCCAGAAATCATCATTGAGCCAACTTGCGGAAAAGGCAATTTTATTGTTGCTTCTTTACGGCAGTTCACAGATATAAAGAAAGTTTTCGGCATTGAAATTTACAAACCTTACGTTTGGGAAAGCAAATTCAATATCATTGATTTTTATTTGAGCAATCCAACTGAGAATAAACCTGAAATTTCAATTATTCACAGTAGCGTTTTTGACTTTGACTTTAAAACTATTGCCAAAGAAAACAACACAAAAGAAATTTTAATTATCGGCAATCCACCTTGGGTAACCAATTCAAAATTGGGTAGTTTAAACTCAACCAATCTTCCTAAAAAAACGAATTTCAAAAACCATAGCGGATTAGATGCAATGACCGGAAAAGGCAATTTCGACATTGCCGAATACATTACCTTGATGATGATTGAAACCTTTCAATATCAAAAAGGCGACATTGCTTTATTGGTTAAGAACTCGGTTATTAAAAATATTGTATTTGACCAAAATAATAACAAACATCAAATTGCTAATATAGAAAAGTATTCAATTGACAGTAAAAAAGAGTTTAATGTTTCTGTGGAAGCATCTTTATTTTACTGCAAATTAAATGCAGAACCCGAGCTTGAGTGTGCTGAGTTTTCAATTTACACATCAAATGAATTAAGTACCATCCAAAGAACAAAAAGAAGAAGTGAAGAAAGAAAAAGTAATCGTTTTGGCTGGACTTCAAAAAAGTTCGTTTCCAATATTGAAGCATATGCTCATTCAAAAAACTTAGATGGTGTTTGTCCTTTTGAATGGCGACAAGGCATAAAACACGATTGTTCAACCGTAATGGAATTAGACAAAGTGAACGCTTGCCCCGATACTGTCGGGGGACACTATGTAAATGGTCTGAACGAAGAAGTAAAATTGGAAGATGGTTTAGTTTACGGTATTCTCAAAAGTTCTGACCTAAAAAACACAGTAATCAATCAAACACGAAAGTTTACGATTGTTACTCAAAAGAAAGTTGGACAAGAAACAAAATATATCAAAGCTGAATATCCTAAAACGTATCAATACCTGACACAGCATCAAGCAAGTTTTGATGCAAGAAAATCTAGTATCTACAATAACAAACCATTGTTTTCAATATTTGGTATTGGCGACTATTCTTTCAAACCTTTCAAAGTTGCCATATCAGGACTTTACAAAACATTTCATTTTACGCTTATTCTTCCACAAGACAACAAGCCTGTAATGCTTGACGACACTTGTTATTTAATAGGTTTTGACAAAATAGAATTTGCTGTCTATGCTTTAATTCTTTTAAATTCCAACACGACAGTTCAGTTTTTACAATCTGTAACTTTTCCAGACGCTAAACGGACATTTACAAAGGACGTTCTAATGAGAATTGACCTTTTAGAATTGGCGAAGCAAATTAACAAAGACAACCTGCAAACAGAATTTGAAACGCTAAACGAGAAATATCAATTCAATTTAACACTTGACTTGTGGGACAGTTTTATTAACGAAATGACACGTAAAAGGGATGTACAACTATCTATGTTTGTATAATTGAATCTAAGTGTATACCCATAAAACCCAATACCCATGTATTACCTTCCTTGTTGGGCTTGGAGTAGGTAGGTGCTACAAAATACCAGAATTATTAAAAATGTGCGTTTTTTCATATTGTTTTAGTCTTTTATTAGTTTACCGCGAGAAGCTTGTGCCAGGACCCACGCGGCATTGGTAAAAGGTATAATCCTGCTGGTAAATGGCCTATAGACAAGGTCAGAGTATCTTGCTCATAGCTCAGCTCCATACGGGCTTGCTCATGGCCTAGTAGGTCATAGAGTATAAACAGGGCTGTTTCTTGCTCGCCCAATACACACTGCACCGTAAGCCTATCTTGTGCCGGATTCGGATAAAGTTTTACAGCCAAGGGGTTCTGTATTGATGGTAGTCAACCCTACTGGCCAGCACAGGCTACTATCTTGACCCAAGGATAGTTGAAGACATATTGGGTATAGCACCCAGCCACCCCCCTGTTTGCATTATTGCGAAAACAAGCTCTACAAAAATTGCAAGCTGCTCCTTGGGCATTGGGATTGTCTATAACACTCATGTGCCTGACAATACTATGCCAATTGCCTATATAGAGTTTGCCATCCTGACCCGGATAAATGGTATTATAGCCTTTTAAAATATTGCCTGTGCCAATGGCTGGCGTATCAGGACCATGCACTGTGTACCAGCTTTGACTGGCTATATGGTATTGAAAAATATGGGTAAAGCGGCTCACATAGAGCAATTCCTTATTGGGCGAATAGCATACACCCGAGGTGCTACTATCGAATGCATTATTATAGGTAGAAAAAATAGGAGGTATCTTAATTTCCTGAACACCACTCAACTGCCCCGTACAACGATTAAAATCGCCAAAATATACCTGACTGCTATAATTATCTGATGCCGATACCCACTTGCTACCATCATCGCTAAACATCATTTGACCCTGATGCTCCGGACCTAAAGGAATGCTATAGGGTAAACGGAAAACGCTTTTTACATAGACCGAATCGGGTGTAAACAAATAGCTATGCACATTCACACTGTCTCTATCCATTTTGAGTACCCACCAGTCTCTGCCATTGGCATGGCGCACTGCACCCATCTGCAACATACTATAACGTTGGTTTCTATCGGCTATGGCTCTTTTTTTTATTACTTGGCCTTGCCCTCCATTGGCCTGCATATCTACCACATGATACATCAACTGATCAAAGACAACCAATCCACCTGTGGTAACGAAAAATCTTCCGGTATAGGCGCTATCGCTAAAGACAGGCGTAACGATAGTATAGCGATGCTGGGGAAAGGGCAATATCAGCGATGTTTGAGAATAATTATTACCAGTGCCTTGATAATACTGAGCCCATAGGCTGGGCACCAAGGTGTCGCCATTGGCTATGAGCTGGCCTTGCCCATTGAATAGGCTCGTGCCATCGCATATAAGCCTTACCTGGCCCTGACTATCGCAAATATTGGAAATGGAAATGGCAGAACCTTTTAACTGCCCCGTATAGTTGCTGTGGTAATAGAGCAAAGTGCTATCTTGCGTGGGTGGCAAGTTGTTAAAATCTAAGTGTATGCCATACGTACCCAATACCCATGTATTGCCTTCCTTGCTTTGGGCTTGGAGTAGGTAGGTGCTACAAAATACCAGAATTATTAAAAATGTGCGTTTTTTCATATTGTTTTAGTCTTTTATTAGTTTACCGCTATAGCTTGTGCCAGGAGCCACGCGGCATTGGTAAAGGTATAATCCTGCTGGTAAATGGCCTATAGACAAGGTGCGAGTATCTTGCTCATAGCTCAGCTCCATACGGGCTTGCTCATGGCCTAGTAGGTCATAGAGTATAAACAGGGCTGTTTCTTGCTCGCCCAATACACACTGCACCGTAAGCCTATCTTGTGCGGGATTCGGATAAAGTTTTACTGCCAAGGGTTCTGTATTGATGGTAGTCAACCCTACTGGCCAGCACAGGCTACTATCTTGACCCAAGGCATAGTTGGGCATATTGGGTATAGCACCCAGCCACCCCCAAAAAGCGGTATTGCGAAAACAAGCTCTACAAAAATTGCAAGCCGCTCCTTGGGCATTGGGATTGTCTATAACACTCATGTGCCTGACAACACCACCCCAATTGCCTATATAAAGTTTGCCATCCTGACCCAGATATATGCCATTATAGCCCTTTAAAAAATTGCCTGTGCCAATGGCTGGCGTATCAGGACCATGCACTGTGTACCAGCTTTGGCTGGCTATATGGTATTGAAAAATATGGGTATAGCGGCTCACATAGAGCAATTCCTTATTGGGCGAATAGCATACACCCGAGGTGCTACTATCAAACCAGTTTAAATCGCTCGAATACACCACTGGTATCTTAATTTCCTGAACACCACTCAACTGCCCCGTACAACGATTAAAATCGCCAAAATATACCTGACTGCTATAATTATCTGATGCCGATACCCACTTGCTACCATCATCGCTAAACATCATTTGACCCTGACGCTCCGGACCTAAAGGAATGCTATAGGGCAAACGGAAAACGCTTTTTACATAGACCGAATCGGGTGTAAACAAATAGCTATGCACATTCACACTGTCTCTATCCATTTTGAGTACCCACCAGTCTCTGCCATTGGCATGGCGCACTGCACCCATCTGCAACATACTATAACGTTGGTTTCTATCGGCTATGGCTCTTTTTTTTATTACTTGGCCTTGCCCTCCATTGGCCTGCATATCTACCACATGATACATCAACTGATCAAAGACAACCAATCCACCTGTGGTAACGAAAAATTCGGTATAGGCGCTATCGCTAAAGACAGGCGTAACGATAGTATAGCGATGCTGGGGAAAGGGCAATATCAGCGATGTTTGAGAATAATTATTACCAGTGCCTTGATTATACTGAGCCCATAGGCTGGGCACCAAGGTGTCGCCATTGGCTATGAGCTGGCCTTGCCCATTGAATAGGCTCGTGCCATCGCATATAAGCCTTACCTGACCCTGACTATCGCAAATATTGGAAATGGAATATGGCAGTATTTTTAACTGCCCCGTATAGCTGCTGTGGTAATAGAGCAAAGTGCTATCTTGCGTGGGTGGCAAGTTGTTAAAATCTAAGTGTATGCCCATAAAACCCAATACCCATGTATTACCTTCCTTGCTTTGGGCTTGGAGTAGGTAGGTGCTACAAAATACCAGAATTATTAAAAATGTGCGTTTTTTCATATTGTTTTAGTCTTTTATTAGTTTACCGCTATAGCTTGTGCCAGGACCCACGCGGCATTGGTAAAGGTATAATCCTGCTGGTAAATGGCCTATAGACAAGGTGCGAGTATCTTGCTCATAGCTCAGCTCCATACGGGCCTGCTCATGGCCTAGTAGGTCATAGAGTATAAACAGGGCTGTTTCTTGCTCGCCCAATACACACTGCACCGTAAGCCTATCTTGTGCCGGATTCGGATAAAGTTTTACAGCCGAAGCAACAGGCATGCCATCTTGTGGCAATTGTATGCTGGGATAGTTGTAGCCACTGCTACGATAAAGCCCTGCGCTGTGGCAAATAGACCAATCGTCGTAATTAGCATAGCCACCCAAGGCCGCATAGAGCGTGCGAGCCTTATATACTGCTCGCCCATTGATGTAGGGGCAAGAGCGTGCCATCATTTCTATTTGGCTTTGCTGTGTAGAATCCAAGGCTATCCATCCACTTTGAAGCCATTGTATAAAATAAGTATTGATGAATACTTCATTTTGCTCCAAGGGATTGCTGCTTACTATGCCAGCATTGAGGCTAGTAGCTTGTTGCAAAATAGTAGCACTATAGAGGCTGTCTGCTACATGCGTGGTATCGGATAGACCTTGTAAGAGCTTATCTATATAGACCAGATCTTTTATTTTTTCGTTTTGCATCTGATTGTAAAAATTTTGCAATTCGCTTTGGCTTATACGCAACAGGGAGTCGCCAGCCAATACTGTATAGAGGCGACGCTGGTCTAGCCATTTGCAACCGGGCTCTAGGTCTATATAGGTCACACTGTCTTGGGCTATGGCCAAGGCTTCTTCTAATGGCATATCGTCAGCACTGCTTTGGGGTGCCAGCATGAGTACAGGTATATTATCGTTGGCACAAGCCATAAAAGGGGCACCCGTATTTGATTGTGTTAAATAAGCTGTATTTGGCGTAAAGGAACCACTGGTAGGGAAAAACGCCCAAGTCATATCGCCATAGTAAGTAGGGGGCGGAAGGGGAGATGTGGTCATTCTATATATATCAAAGTTTTGCGGGCTACTGGCCAAGCTGGATTGGTTAAAGCGGTTGCGGCTATCAAAGCTTAAGCTACCTATATTGCCCAGGGTGCCAGCCACCGTAAAATCGTTGCAACGTATGCCATTGCCCATGGTAGTAAATTTATTGCTGAGCACACTGCTGGCCTGGCAATTGCCATCGGCACGCAAACCGACGGGCAAATCAAAAAAGCGGTTGCAATCAATAATACTGTTTATACTTTGAAGCAAATAGAGGCCTACAAAGGGGCTGGCAGGGCCAGTGAGTATGGGTAAATTACCCCTAATAATATTGAGTTGAAAAACGGTACCATTGCATTGGTTGGCATAGATGCCCGAAGCCAATATATTGCCACTATAGGGGTTGTTAGTATAAAAATTGATAGCATTTTCGGTTAAACGCACATTTTGATTGGTATTGAGCAAATCAATACCAATGCCTGCCGGAGCCAACATAGCCAAAGCGTTGAGGCTTATATCTATACCATGCAGCAAGGTGGGATTATTGTACAAAATAGTAATAGCCCCAGGATAATAGGAACCGTTTAGCGGTGTGCTACGCATATCAAAAACACATTCACGTATAATAGAGGAGGGTACTTTGCTATGGCTGATATTGGTATTCCCAATTAAGTAAATGCCTCTACTCCACCGTTTAAGGCACAGTTTCTAATATCAAAACCTCTGTTGTTGGCTCTATTGGCTTTGATACCAATTAAACAATTTTTCATATTGGCATGCTCTGCCACTATACTAAAATCGTCGGTAGTGATGCCTTTGTCGCAGTTATAAAAAATATCTAACAAATCGCAACTATACTTGACCTCCAAGATAGCATAGCCTGCATTGGGATATGTATTGGTAACGCGCGCCCGTATAGCGGCTCCTCTGTGCGATGTAGCAAAGGGGCTATTCCAAGTATTCATAATGGCCTGCTCAACGGTTGAGTTGTAAGGAGGTGCAGTCCATTGGTTTATATTTTTAAAGAAATTATTGTATAAGAAATAGCGTTTGTATGCGGAGGTATCGGAAGTAGAAATATTGATACCATTAAATAAATTTTTAAAGAAATTTCTTTCGGTCGTACAATCGTTTAATGTGCCTACTTGTGCCGATTTACAATTAGTAATGAGTACTCCATGCTCCCCTCTGTAATGCATGACATTGAAAATGGAATCGGGATAAAAGACATAGGTTATCATGAGTGAGCTATCGCTTTCAAAGGTATTACCCTTAATCAAACAAGCACCTGTAGAAGCTGTATAACCATTAGTATTGGCATTTCGCAAATTAATACCTATCACATTATTAAAAAAAGTATTATCCACGGCATTGATTTTGCATGCATTGAACATTGTTAGTCCACTTTCCATATAACTAATGTGGCAGTTTTCTACACGAAGCATCTGAGATGAATTATTGCCTATAATACCAACCCAAGTGTATTGGTCGCAGGTGGTCGTAATATGACAATTGATAAAAGAAAGTATTTTACCAGTAGAATTAATATTCATTTGAGAATGCGGCGTAAAATAAATATTGGGGCAATTTACAAAAGTAATATCCTGATTGATTAAAGTAACACCGTCAAAAATGATATTATCGTTTGTTGTGATTACAGTAGAACCAAATTGACTCACTAGTTGAGCGGAATTGGCCTGTGCCACTGGTATCATGCCGGGTACAAAACTTTTGCCTATCCATTGGGCTGAACTGGAAAAACAATGTGCATTATTTTGAGCAAAAAGCTGATTAGTATTGCTACTGCCACAACAAAATGGGTTTTGAGAAAACTGTGTGACATTCGTAGCTGTGCAACCATGCGCATCTGTAACTTGTGCTGTATAATTATAATAATTGAGCCAAGGAATTTGCAAAGGAGGCTGCACTACATTGGGCTGACCTGGCAAAGATGGTGTAGGTGTTTGATTTGAAATAGAATAGCCTGCCAGCCACTGCCATGTGTAAGGTGGCAAGCCTTGACTAGCATGTGCTTCTATTAGCGGATTGCAAGGAAGTTGGGATTGGGTAAATGAATCTATCTTAGGCAAATCGGTGTACACCACAACACTTACCGTGTCATGATAGCCACAGGTTGAAGTATCTAGTACAGGGTTGATGGAACCTACTTTTTTGGAATAAATATCATTAAACAGCACATCTAGTGAATACGTGGTTGATGTTAATGGAGAAACCTTGACAAGGGTGTCATTGAGATTAGCTCCTGGTGTCCAAATGGCACTACTGAACGTTAACCAAGGCGAATAATACACATTGGCTTGCAAGGCAACACTATCTTGTCCTACACAAAAAGCCTGTGGATTGGCAGAGGGGTTCATATGTATTAAATTCACATGTCGCTCTTCGGATACTATACAGCCACCAAAATCTTTTGCCGACAAGGTGTATTGCCCTTCGCTTAAATTGCTAAACACATTGTTGGTCTGAAAACCGCCACCATTGATGGCATACAAATAAGGACCTCCTGGCATAGGCTGAAAAGAAAAATATGCAGTTGAAAGTGTATCATTTAAGCACCAAGAAACAGGGGGGTATATGTCAATGGCAAAACCCTCCTCTACACTCACAGACTGAGAATCTGAACAACCCCATTGATCAGATACAACTACAATATAAGTACTATCTTTTTTCGCTACAAAAAACGAATCGTTCAATACTTGATTATTGGGTAAAAGTGTATAGGTAAAATTAGTATTATAATTAGTGATAAAAATAAGACCTGCGGTATCTCCTGGTGGTATGCAATTGGTATTGAAGGTAGGCGACACAATATATTCCAAAGGGTTAGCTTGGCAACTTGGAATAAATGGATTACTTGTAAATCCACCTGAATTGGGCATAAAATGATGATTGTCAATAATAACATTTGCACTGGTTGAAATAGTACCTTGCACACGTATAGCCATACTAGAGGAATTGCTTGAGTTAAGAGATCTATTATTAACTCTAATATCCAAATTATTGAGACCTGGCTGCAACAAGACAGGTAATGTTAATGTTACTTGACCAGGTATACATGAAGTGCCCGAACCAGCTAACACATTACCATTCATCATCATGTCTTGAATACCATCGTCATAAGCAACCGTCATGGTTAAGGTGCCTGCTAAAAAGCTACCTATAGGAATATCTACCCAAAAATAGCGAGTAAATGTATAATACTGGGAGCCATTTAACAAATTACACGTAAGCGGATCGGCGTTGTTTGTAATACTATAGCAGCCGTATAGGCTAAAACAGAAATGGAACGGTATGGTGCATTTACACCAATACTTGGGAAACCAACAGGTGCCCAATTGGGCCATACGATAGGGCAAATATTGGAGCCATAACCATCGGTAGTGGTTAACAACCAATAACGGTCCACTTCTGGGTCAAAATATGGTGTTCCCGACAAATAATTAAAACCTGTATTAATACCCAATGAATTAGTCTTCATACAATTGGGTGCTTGACCAAGTACATAGGGCGGGGCTTGTGCGTGTGTTAAAGAAATAGTTCCTAAAAGTAAAAGTAGTGTACTTAAAAAAATAAAAAACAAATTGAATTTTAATGTTTGAAAGGTAGGAAAAGTAGTCATAGTTGTTATTTTTTTATAAAAATATCATATTTTTTTGTTTTTACAAATAATTTATAAACTTTGTATTCATAGGCAGAAAAAAGGAATAACTAACATGTTCATATTATTTTGCTCATCTTTTCTTAGTAAACAATCTAATTGCAGCAAAAGCTTTTGAAAAAAAATAATGACAAGACACACTATAGAATAAGCAATAGATTTAATACATAATAATCATATGATTGTTTACAGATGACTAAATAATTAACTTTTGTACTTACACTATTCCAATATTATTATATTTAACTTATATTAGGCAATACTATTAGCAGAAACTATAAAAGATTAGTCAAATAGACCACTCCTCTCATACGTTTCTATTGTATGCGTGGGTTTTACTAAACATGTTTTTTAATCTCTAACCCAAATAGAATAGATAATCCCCTATTTTTTTACATACATCACTTCTTTCACAGCTTTTACCACTTTTGCTACTGAGGGCAAATAAGCTGCTACAAGATTGGGCGCATAGTGCATACTGGTATCGGCACTACATACACGCAAAACGGGTGCATCTAAATAATCAAACACTTCTTTCTGTACTCGATACGCTATTTCTGACGAAACACTACCAAAAGGCCATTGCTCTTCTACTACTACTAAGCGATTCGTTTTCTTAACAGATTCGATAATTGTATGCCAATCCAATGGTCGTATGGTTCTCAAATCAATAACTTCAGCATGAATGCCTTCTTTTTCTAATTCATCAGCAGCTTGCAAAGCTACCTTCATCATTTTATTAAAAGACACCAGTGTAACATCGGTGCCCGCTTTTTTTATATCTGCTTTACCAATGGGTATCAGGTATTCTTCTTCAGGCACATGCCCCATATCGCCATACATCACTTCACTTTCCATAAAGACCACAGGGTCTTCATCGCGAATGGCACTTTTAAGAAGTCCTTTTGCATCGTATGGATTGGAAACTGAAATTACTTTTAGACCAGGTATATTGGCATACCAACTTTCAAAAGCCACAGAATGTTGTGCACCTAATTGCCCAGCAGAGCCATTAGGCCCTCTAAACACAATGGGACAACCAAACTGCCCACCACTCATAGCCAACATTTTTGAAGCATGATTCATAATTTGGTCTAAAGCCAATACTGCAAAATTCCATGTCATAAATTCTACTATAGGTCTGAGTCCATTAGAAGCAGCACCTACCCCAATGGCAGCAAAGCCCAACTCGGTAATGGGTGTATCTATAATTCTTTTCTCGCCAAATTCGTCAAGCATACCTTGGCTTACTTTGTAAGCACCATTGTACACGGCTACTTCTTCGCCCATCAAAAAAACATTTTCATCACGACGCATTTCTTCTTGCATGGCTTCTCTAAGGGCTTGTCTAAAGGCTATTTCACGCATGTAGTAGTATTTTAGTATTTAAAAAAACAAAAATAAGGTGTTGAAACGATATTCTTGCGAAAAATTAAAGTAGTTATAAGCCCTTCTATAAAAAGCACAATGGTATCTTTGCGTTCTTATATCTCTATATTTTTGCGATAGACCAAAATTATAGTGGTAAATGCCTTAGTGAAAGATGTTTCCCTATTTTTTAGGATTTCATATTTCAAAAGGTTATTCTTTACTTTTTATCTACACACGAATAACAAACAGTGAATTTTAAAAACAAAAAAAAACTTGCGAATCTTAGGCAGTATCCGTTTGTCAATAGCATCATACGTTATCTCAAGAACTTTTATGAAAAAACTATTGAAACCAACGAATCGCTCAAGGAACAGTTTTTTCAGTTTATTCCTTTTTTAGTGGCCTCCTTTATTACAGGTTTTGTAGCTTTTTTATATAGTCGTATTTTTAGCTATTCCGAACAACTCTCTCATTATCTTTTTGAGCAAAACAAATATTTGATTTTTTTAATCACACCTCTAAGTTTTTTACTATCATGGTGGATAGTAAAAAAATGGGCTACCTATGCTAAAGGAAGTGGCATACCACAGGTAATGACAGCGGTAGAGCTTTCAAAACCAGGAAGCAACCATTTGATACAGTTGTTTTTGAGCCTAAAAATTATACTCATTAAAATTATTGCTAGTGCAGTAAAGATTTTGGGTGGTGGCATACTCGGTCGAGAAGGCCCTACTATACAAATTGCCAGCTCTATCTTTAATCAAGTGTATTTATGGCTTCCTAAATGGTGGCCACCCATTTCTCAAAAAAATATTTTAATTGCAGGAGCTGCATCGGGCTTAGCTGCTGCGTTCAATACTCCTTTAGGGGGTATCATATTTGCTATAGAAGAATTATCGAAATTTCACATTAAACATTATAAATCGCCTTTGTTTATTGCTGTTATTATAGCGGGTCTTACGGCTCAGGGGTTTGGCGGTTCTTATTTGTATTTGGGTTATCCTAAAACAAACTATAGTGGATGGATAGTCATGGTGGGACTACTTTTGGTAGCTATTATAGCTGGCTATTTTGGTAGCAAAATGGGCGAAGTGCTGTTGCGATTTATGGCTTTCGTAAAACGATATAAGGAGCTAAAAAGCCAAGCACTAATTGTTTTAGGTTCGGCATTGTTTGTTGCTACTTTCATATTCTTTTTAGGCCCCGATGCTATGGGCTCAGGCAAGGAAGTAATGGAACGCATATTATTCAACGAAGATAAAACGGTAGCTTGGTACTTACCTTTTGTACGTATTAATGGACTTATAGCCTCTTTCGGATTTGGTGGAGCTGGTGGTGTATTTGCGCCTTCGCTGAGCTCGGGTGCTTGTTTTGGTGCAGTAATAGCAGAGCTGCTTCAACTCAATGGTGGCAATGCCGATTTACTTATTCTTATTGGTATGACAGCTTTTTTAACTGGTGTTACTAGAGCACCTTTTACATCTGCCATTATCATCTTTGAAATGACTGACCGCCATAGCATTATTTTCTTCTTATTGCTGGGTGCTTTAATTGCTAATATTATAGCTGGTTTTGTAAGCAAAAAATCGCTATACGATAGATTAAAAGAAGACTATGTAGAGGAAGTCCAATCCTAAATAGAGCATAAAAAATGAACATATTTATTCTTTTTTTAGACTTATAGCCATACTCAAAAATCACAAATGTTTCTTAAAAAGAAAGAAATTGCTATATAATTATTAATTTGGCAGGATATTTTAATTTCTTGAAAGCAATACATTTATTTGTTTTGAACGTTATTATGCAATGGAAAGAAGCTCTAAAAAGCAAGAGTTTCTTTCTAAAAATCATTATTACGCCTGGACTATTTGTAGTTTATTCTTCCGTTACACAAAAATTAGGAAATTTCGTACAAGCTCGCAAAGGTTTTCAATTAGATGACAAATTACTTTATTGGTTCCCACATGTAGACTACTCTATTTCTATTTTTATAGTACTATATACATCTCTATTCTTACTTATTGTTACACATCTCAATCAGCCCAAAGTTATTTTACGTATTATCGAAATGCATTTTTTAGTAGCCATAGTCAGACAATTGTGTATTCTTGCTTTGCCACTAGAACCACCCTTGGGCATTATTGTATTGCGTGATGTATTTTTAGAAAATACTTTTTATCCGCATCACACCCCTATGACCAAAGATTTATTTTTTAGTGGGCATGTGGCTAGTATTTTGATTTATTATTTGTGCGCCAAAAAAAGGTGGCTTCGAGCTATACTTTTTTGTATGCTAATATTAATGAGTTATATGATTTTATGCATGAAAGTGCATTATACATATGATGTATATGGAGCCATCCTATTTACTTTTTTCATTTATAAAGTATTGTCTGGCGAACATGTTTCTCTCAAACAGTTGTTTCAGAAAGGAAATTCTCAATTATAAGAACCCTTTTTCTTTCATCCATTCATCATTATACATTTTACCTACATAGCGACTTCCATGATCATGTAAAACGACAACAACAAAATCGTTGGCTTTAAAGGAATCTTTCATTTGAACCACTGCTTGCACAGCCGCTCCAGAAGAAGAACCACAAAACAAACCTTCCTCTTTAGCCAATCTTCTACACATAGTCAAAGAGTCTTTATCATTTACTACTTCAATAGCAGATATATATTGCCTGTCATAATTGTCTGGTAAAAAATCTTCGCCCATACCTTCTACAGCATACACTTTAGCTAATTCAGGTTTAATTTCGCCTGTATCAAACCAATGTTTCAATATAGACCCTTCGGGATCCACGCCTACCACTTGTACATCTGAATTTTGTTCCTTTAGATACATTCCAGTACCTATCAAAGTGCCCCCAGTACCTGTAGATGCTATATAATGTGTTATTTTTCCATCGGTTTGATCCCAAATTTCGGGACCCGTAGATGCATAATGAGCTGCTCTATTAGATAAATTATTATATTGATCTGGGTTCCATCCATTCCGCTCTTTTGCTATACGTGCAGCTACAGAATAGTATGATCTGGGATCTTCTGCAGGCACATCTGTGGGACACACATGCACTTCGGCGCCCATAGCTCTAAGTATATCCACCTTTTCCTTACTCATTTTATCGGCAAGTGTAAATACGCATTTATAGCCTCTCGTCAAAGCTACTAATGCCAAACCCATGCCCGTATTTCCACTTGTACACTCTACTATAGTACCACCTGGTTTTAATGCACCCGATTTTTCGGCATCTTCTATTAATCTCAATGCTATTCTATCTTTAATACTATTGCCTGGATTAAAATATTCTACTTTGGCATATACAGGACAAGGAAAACCCTTGGTTATGCTATTTAATCTTATTAATGGTGTATTGCCTATGGCTTCTACAATATTATTGTATACTCTTTTCATAGCGCCAAAAATAAATAACTAATTGCTGCATAACAAGGAATGCTTAAGATTTCTGTGTATTCTTATTAAATTAAATACATTATGACTTCAAAACATATAATTGAATTAATTTTACCCACAACCAATTAGAATTTTTACTATGGCATATACACCTCAGCACAAAATCAGAATTGTAACTGCAGCTTCATTATTTGATGGCCACGATGCAAGCATTAATATTATGCGAAGAGTAATGCAGGCCAGTGGTGCAGAAGTTATACATTTAGGACACGACAGAAGTGTACAAGATGTAGTAGATTGTGCAGTACAAGAGGATGCCAATGCGATTGCTATGACAAGCTATCAGGGTGGACATGTAGAATATCTTAAATACATGTATGACCTTTTAAAAGAAAAAGGCTGTGGGCATATAAAAATTTTTGCTGGTGGTGGTGGCGTTATTTTACCAGAAGAAATAAAAGAACTTCATGATTATGGTATAGCCAGAGTTTATAGCCCCGACGATGGCCGCTCTATGGGTTTGCAAGGCATGATAGATGATCTTTTAAAACAAAGCGATTATGCCACAGGCGAAAATATTAATGGAGAATTAGGACAACTCTCTATTTTAAACCATAAAAATATAGCGCGATGTATTAGTGCTGCAGAAAACTTTCCGGATAGTATAGAAACCCAAGCTATGCTAAAAAAAATACATGAAAAAGCAAAAGAAAGCAAAACGCCAGTTTTAGGCATTACTGGCACAGGAGGTGCTGGAAAGTCTTCGCTAGTAGACGAAATGGTAAGACGATTTGTAAGCGACTTCAAAACCAAACATATTGGCATTATCTCTGTAGACCCCAGCAAGCGTAAAACTGGAGGTGCGCTCCTGGGAGATAGAATAAGAATGAATGCTATTCGCAACGAACGAGTATTTATGCGTAGCATGGCCACCAGACAAAGTAATTTAGCACTTAGTAAATATGTGCAAGATGCAGTAGATATATTAAAAGCATCTCAATTTGATTTAATCATATTAGAAACAAGTGGTATAGGCCAAAGCGATACTGAAATTACAGAACATTGCGATGTTAGTATGTATGTAATGACTCCGGAATATGGGGCAGCTACACAATTAGAAAAAATTGATATGCTGGATTTTGCAGATATTATAGCCGTAAATAAGTTTGACAAAAGAGGTAGTCAAGATGCCTTGAGAGATGTCAAGAAACAATATCAAAGAAACCATAAATTATTTGAAATTGATGTAGAAAAAATGCCAGTATATGGCACTATTGCTTCTCAATTTAATGACCCAGGTACTAATACTTTATATAAAGCACTTATAGATAAAATAGTAGAAAAAACAGGCAATGAACAACTAAGAACAGACTTTCATGCAGCCAACGAAATGAGCGAAAAAATATTTATCATACCGCCTGCTCGCACTCGCTATTTAAGCGAGATAGCCGAAAACAACCGTTCGTATGATGTATGGGCAAAAAAACAAAGTGAAATAGCACAGCAACTTTTTGGTCTAAATAAAACAATAGAAACATTAAAACTAAGTAAACTTGACGATAAAGACCGGCTCATTAAATCACTACATGAAGTAGAAGCACAACTCCTGTTGAACTTTGACCCAAAAAATAAATTTATTATAGACCAATGGAAGCAAAGCAAAGCAAACTATTTAAATGAATACTTTGTGTTCAAGGTAAGAGACAAAGAAATAAAAATTAAAACGCACACCGAAAGCTTATCACACTCTCAAATTCCTAAGGTGGCTGTGCCACGATATGAAGCATGGGGTGAGATATTGCAGTGGGCTTTGCAGGAAAATTTTCCAGGTTCATTTCCTTACACAGCTGGCATTTATCCATTCAAAAGAGAAGGCGAAGACCCAACGAGAATGTTTGCCGGCGAAGGCGCACCCGAACGTACTAATAAGCGTTTTCATTATGTTAGCAAAGGCCTTCCGGCTGCTCGTTTAAGCACCGCATTTGATAGCGTGACACTATATGGCAATGATCCAGATCATAGGCCCGATATATACGGCAAAATAGGCAATAGTGGTGTAAGCGTATGCTGTTTAGATGATGCCAAAAAACTCTATTCAGGTTTTAACCTAGCCGATCCAAAAACCTCAGTTAGTATGACTATCAATGGTCCTGCTTCTATTATAGCTGCTTTTTTTATGAATGCAGCCATTGACCAGCAATGCGAAATCTATATCAAAGAAAACAACTTGGAAAAAGAAGTAAACGAGAAAATCAACAAGATGTTTGCTGGCAAAGAACATTTGCGACCCCAATATTTTGATAACAGCAATAAGCTACATGGAGCAGATTTGCCAGAAGGAAATACAGGCTTAGGGCTAATGCTTTTGGGCGTTCGTGGTGATGACGTACTACCAAAAGAAGTTTATGAAAAAATCAAAACCGATACGCTAAAACAAGTAAGAGGAACTGTTCAAGCCGATATATTAAAAGAAGACCAAGCACAAAATACATGCATATTCTCTACCGAATTTTCGCTACGATTAATGGGCGACGTACAACAATACTTTATCAATCAAGGTGTTAGAAATTTTTATAGTGTTAGTATAAGTGGCTACCATATAGCTGAGGCTGGTGCCAATCCAATTTCTCAATTAGCATTTACCTTGAGCAATGGATTTACATTTGTAGAATACTACCTTAGTCGTGGTATGCATATCGATGATTTTGCACCTAATCTTTCTTTTTTCTTTAGTAACGGCATAGACCCCGAATATGCTGTAATAGGTAGAGTGGCTCGCCGCATTTGGGCCAAAGCCATGAAACATAAATATGGTGGCAACGAAAGAAGTCAAATGCTTAAATATCACATTCAAACAAGTGGTAGAAGCCTACATGCGCAAGAAATAGACTTTAATGACATACGAACTACACTACAAGCACTCTACGCTATATACGACAATTGCAATTCCTTGCATACCAATGCCTATGATGAAGCCATTACCACACCAACAGAAGAAAGTGTAAGAAGAGCTATGGCTATACAATTAATAATCAATAAAGAACTAGGACTTGCTAAAAACGAAAACCCTCTACAAGGCAGTTTTATTATAGAAGAGCTGACCGATTTGGTAGAAGAAGCTGTGCTTAGTGAATTTGATAGAATTAGTGAGCGTGGCGGTGTATTGGGCGCCATGGAGACCATGTATCAACGCAGTAAAATACAAGAAGAAAGTTTGTATTATGAAACCTTAAAACACAATGGTCAGTTTCCAATTATTGGCGTCAATACTTTTTTGAGTAAAGAAGGCTCTCCTACCATACTACCTCAAGAAGTGATACGTAGTACAAGCGACGAAAAAGAAGCCCAAATAAAAACAGTACAAAACCTGTGGGAACGAAGTGGAGACAAGGGTGTACAAATGTTGGCCGAGCTACAGCAAAAAGCAATTCAAAACGAAAACTTATTTGAAGGATTAATGGAAACTGTAAAATATTGCTCCTTAGGTCAAATCACCAAAGCACTATTTGAGGTAGGGGGTCAATATAGAAGAAGTATGTAAAAAAATGTAATTTGATTTTTTTAATTCAAAGATTTAGCCACTTTTGAATAACATATCTATTTAAAAACGCAATAATAGCTTTATTTGCAAAAAAATTACATTTAGGCTTATATTTTTTCACAAAATGTTTTGGTTTATAATGCATAAAACATACCTTTGCACTCCCAAAAAAAATATAGGGACAAAATTATGTCGCAACGAATTAGAATAAAACTTAAATCATACGACCATAACCTGGTGGATAAGTCAGCAGAAAAAATTGCTAAGACTGTTCGTAGTACAGGCGCTGTGGTAACAGGTCCCATGCCATTACCAACAGACAAAAAAATATTTACTGTACTTCGTTCGCCGCACGTAAACAAAAAAGCACGTGAACAATTTCAATTAATGACACACAAACGTCTTTTAGATATTTATACATCAAGTTCAAAAACAGTAGATGCTTTATCTAAATTAGACCTCCCTTCAGGCGTAGAAGTAGAAATCAAAGCCTGATAAATACAACAAAAGCAAATTAAAATATAGATAATAGTCATCCATTTCATAGCAAAATGGCGCTGACACAAAAAATAAACTAAGAGAATGAAAGGAATAATAGGAAAAAAAGTTGGTATGACCAGCATTTTTGAAGCCGATGGCAAGCAAACTGCTTGTACTATCATTGAAGCTGGTCCTTGTATAGTTACTCAAGTAAAAACACAAGAAACCGATGGCTACAATGCCATTCAAATAGCTTTTGGCGAAAAGAAAGAAAAAAATAGCACTCGTGCTATGATATCTCATTTTGCCAAAGCCAATACAGAAGTAAAAGCTCATATAAAAGAAATCAGAAATTACGATGACCAAAAAGCATTAGGCGATACCATTACCTGCGAAATATTTGCAGAAGGCGATAAAGTATCGGTTATTGGCACATCTAAAGGTAAAGGATTCCAAGGGGTTGTAAAACGTCATGGATTTTCTGGTGTCGGCGAAGCATCACATGGTCAACACGACCGTCAAAGAGCACCGGGATCTATAGGTGGTTCTTCTTATCCTTCTCGTGTATTCAAAGGCATGCGCATGGCTGGCCAAATGGGTTGCGATAGAGTAAAAGTTAAAGCACTTAAAGTATTAAAAGTATTCCCTGACAAAAACTATATACTAATCAGTGGTTCAGTACCAGGGCATAACGGATCAATTGTATTAATTCAAAAATAATAAGAAGACTCATGCAAATAGATGTATTAAATATAAATGGACAATCTACAGGTAGAACAGTTGAGCTACCGAATGATTATTTTGGTATGGAACCAAATAATCACTTGATATATTTAGCCGTTAAACAATTTTTAGCAGCACAACGTCAAGGAACACACAAAGTAAAAACACGTGCTGAAGTAAAAGGTGCTTCACGCAAATTACATCGTCAAAAAGGAACAGGTGGATCTCGTAAAGGGAACATCCGTAATCCATTATACAAAGGTGGTGGTTCTATATTCGGACCAAAGCCAAGAGATTATAGCTTTAAATTGAATAAACAAGTTAAAAACTTAGCTTTTTATTCTGCTCTTTCTTTAAAAGCTAAAGCAAATGATATCATTGTAATAGAAGATATCAATATGGATACACCAAAAACAAAAGAATTTACTAAAATATTGGCTAATCTTCAGTTAGGAAATACAAAAACCTTGTTCTTAATGCCTGACTACAACGAAAATACTTATTTAAGCACACGCAATATTTCTAATGTAAAAGCTAACAGCTTTCACAGCTCTAATACATATGATGTAGTTAATGCAGGAAAATTATTATTGAGCGAAGGTGTTGTAAAACAATTTGCTGAACTTGAAGAAGAAAACGCTAATTAATAATTCATAAAAAAAAGAATCATGAAAGCAGAAGGCATATTAATAAAACCCATCGTTACTGAAAAAGTAAATAAACAAACGGAAAAAGAAAACCGCTATACGTTTATGGTTGATAAAAGAGCAAACAAATTAGAAATAAAAAAAGCAGTAGAATCATTTTACAATGTTCGTGTAGATGATGTAAATACTATAGTAGTACCAGCTAAAGCACGTACACGTATGACTAAATCTGGTATCATTAGTGGTCGTAAGCCCTCTTATAAAAAAGCAATCGTTACAGTTGCTGAAGGTGAAAACATTGATTTATACGCTTACTAAACAAACAATTTAAGAAAGAAGAAACATGGCACTAAAAAAATACAAACCCGTAACCGCAGGTACTCGTTGGAAAATCGGTAACGCATTTTCTGAAATTACTACTGCTACTCCAGAAAAATCTTTACTTGCTCCTGCAAGAAAAACTGGTGGTAGAAACGCTCAAGGACGTAGATCTATGAGATATATTGGTGGTGGACACAAACAAATGTACCGTATCATAGATTTCAAAAGAGATAAACACAATATACCTGCTACAGTAAAATCAATAGAATACGATCCAAATCGTACCGCATTTATTGCATTATTGAGCTATGCTGATGGTGAAAAAAGATATATCATATCTCCACAAGGCTTAACAGTTGGTATGACCTTATTAAGTGGAGAAAACATTGCTCCAGAATTAGGTAACTCTTTACCACTTCGTAATATGCCATTAGGTACCATAATTCATAATATTGAATTACAGCCAGGACAAGGAGCAAAAATGGCTCGTAGCGCTGGTGCTTCTGCACAATTAAACGCCAAAGAAGATAAATACGCAGTATTAAAAATGCCAAGTGGTGAATTACGTAAAATATTAATCACATGCTGGGCTACTGTAGGTTCTGTATCCAATTCAGACCATGCTCTAGAAACAGATGGTAAAGCCGGTAGAAATAGATGGAAAGGAATAAAACCAAGAAATAGAGGTGTTGCCATGAATCCAGTAGATCATCCTATGGGTGGCGGTGAAGGTAGAGCATCAGGTGGTCATCCACGTTCACGTACGGGCAAATATGCTAAAGGCGAAAAAACTCGTAAGAAAAAAGGCTCTGATAAACTTATCATAGTTCGTAGTAACGGAAAAAAATTAAAAACTAAATAAAAAAATTATAATTAATGGCTCGTTCAATTAAAAAAGGTCCTTACGTTGACGCTAAACTTGAAAAAAAAGTGTTCAACATGAATGATGGAAAAACTAAAAAAAGTGTTGTAAAAACATGGAGCAGACGCTCTACAATAACTCCAGATTTCGTTGGCCATACATTTGCAGTACATAACGGTAATAAATTTATACCAGTATATGTTACTGAATTTATGGTAGGCCACAAGTTAGGCGAATTTTCACCCACTCGAAACTTCAAATCACACAGTGGTGGTAAATAAGGAAAAAGAACAAATAATTAAATAAAGAAACTTTATATACAAAATGGAAGCAGTAGCAAGATTACGAAATTATCCAACCTCACCAAGAAAAATGCGTTTGTTAGCAGACGTAATAAGAGGTATGCAAGTAGACAAAGCATCATCATTTCTTAAATATAATGCACAACACTCCTCTACTCCACTTGAAAAATTATTAATGAGTGCTGTATCAAACTGGAAAAACAAAAACGAAGGTGAAGATATTGCAGATTTATATGTAAAAACAATATTTGTAGATGGTGCCAGAGTTATAAAACGTATGCTACCAGCTCCACAAGGTAGAGCTTATCGTATGCGCAAAAGAAGTAACCATGTTACTATTATAGTAGATAAAAAAACAAATAACTAAAACAAAGCGAAAGCAATAAATATTACAAATGGGTCAAAAAACAAATCCAATAGCAAGTAGATTAGGCATCGTAAGAGGCTGGGACAGTAGCTGGTACGGTAGCAAAAAAGATTTTGCATTAAAATTAATCGAAGACAATAAAATTCGAACTTACCTTAATGCTCGTATTAGCAAAGGTGGTATTGCCAAAATTGTTATCGAACGTATGCTTACAAAACTTATCGTTACAGTTCATACTTCAAGACCAGGTATCATAATAGGTAAAGGAGGTCAAGAAGTAGATCGACTAAAAGAAGAATTGAAAAAATTAACTGCTAAGGATGATGTACAAATAAATATACTCGAAATTCGTCGTCCAGAATTAGACGCTCAAATAGTAGCCGATTCTATTGCCCGTCAAATTGAAGGCCGTGTAAACTTTAAGCGTGCTACCAAAATGGCTATTCAAAATACCATGCGTATGGGAGCTGAAGGTATCAAAGTTAAATTAAGCGGACGTTTAGGTGGTGCAGAAATAGCTCGTAGTGAAGAAATGAAACAAGGACGCACTCCCCTACACACCTTCCGTATGGATATTGACTATGCTAATGTATTTGCTATGACAGTATATGGTAAAATAGGAATTAAAGTTTGGATATGCAAAGGCGAAGTTTTATCAAAAAGAGACCTAAATCCTAATATAATAGCAGGAAACGACAAACGAACTGGATTTGACAGACCATCATTCGGAAATGAAAGAAGTGGAGAAAGAGGTGGAAACAGAAGAGGTGGTACTGGAAATAGAAGAAAATAATATTAAAAAGAACATTGAAATAACAATATATCATGTTACAACCAAAAAGAACAAAACATAGAAAAGCGCATAAAGGAAGAATTAAAGGTGATGCAAAAAGAGGCGCCACTTTAGCCTTTGGCACATATGGTTTAAAATCATTAGAACCACACTGGATTACAAACCGTCAGATAGAATCTGCTCGTCAAGCAATGACAAGACATATGAAAAGAGAAGGTAGCGTTTGGATTCGAATCTTCCCTGACAAACCTATTACACACAAACCAGCAGAGGTACGTATGGGTAAAGGTAAAGGTAACTTAGAATATTATGCAGCTGTAGTAAAACCAGGTCGTATCATGTTCGAAATAAGTGGAGTATCGAATGAAGTAGCAAAAAGCGCATTATTATTAGCAGCTCAAAAACTACCAGTAGCTTGTAAAATAGTAATCAGAAGAGACGTAGTAGCGTCATAACATTAATAAAAAATTTGATATCAGTCATGGCAAAAAAAGCATCAAAAAAAACAGATTTAAACTCATTAAGCCTACAAGACCTTAATGACAAAATACAAGAAGCAGGGCTACGTCTTAAAAAAATGGAATTTAGTCATGCTATCACACCAATCGACAATCCTATGTCAATACGAACACTTCGTAGAGAAATAGCAAAATACAAAACTGCTGTTCGTAAACAACAATTAGGATTTTAATAAACATAAACACAATAAAAGAACCAGATAATGGCAGAAATATTAAACATAAGAGGTCGTCGTAAAAGTCGTATCGGACTTGTAACAAGCAACAAAATGGAAAAAACAATTACCGTTTCTGTTGAACGTAAAGTAAAACACCCGATATATGGTAAATTCCTAAAGAAAACTACCAAATTTATGGCTCACGACGAAAAAAATGAATGCTCTATTGGGGATACCGTACGTATTATGGAAACTCGCCCTCTAAGCAAAAACAAATGCTGGAGACTCGTAGAAATCGTAGAAAAAGTAAAATAATTATTAAAAAAGCAGCCTCTGTTCTGACTAGAACAAGCTACACTTAAATTAAAAATAAAATGATACAACAAGAAAGTAGATTAACGGTAGCCGATAATAGTGGAGCCAAAGAAGTACTTTGTATTAGAGTACTTGGAAATTCAGGTCAAGACTATGCACATATTGGAGATAAAATAGTTGTAACGGTAAAAGATGCATTACCGGGTGGCAACATGAAAAAAGGAACCGTAGCAAAAGCCGTTATCGTTCGTACTACAAATAAACAAAGAAGAAAAGATGGATCTTATATCCGATTCGATGACAATGCTGTAGTAATTCTTAACGCTTCAGACGAACCACGTGGAACTCGTATCTTCGGGCCAGTAGCACGTGAATTGCGCGATAAAGGATATATGAAAATTATTTCACTAGCACCAGAAGTGCTTTAAACAAAAAACTATTTATAATCGTGAAAACAAGATTTAAACCAAAATATTCGATTAAAAAAGGTGACTCTGTAATCATCATTTCAGGGGCTGATAAAAATCGCACTACACCACGCAAAGTACTAAGCGTTATACCAGACGAAAGTAAACCGCGTGTAATTGTAGAAGGCGTTAATATCAAGACAAAACACCAAAAGCCAAATGCTCAAAACCCGCAAGGTAGCATCGTAAAGGTAGAAGCTCCTATAGCACTATCAAACGTTATGCTTTGGGATGCTAAAGCAGCTGCTCCTACTCGTATCAAAAGAGAAAGAAAAGATGGCAAAGCTATTCGTATATCAAAAAAATCAGGGGAGGTAATTAAATAATGAGTACAACTACATATACACCACGTATGCAGACTAAGTACAGCAAAGAAGTTGTACCTGCTTTAATGAAAAAATTTGGATATAAAACCATTATGGAATGTCCAAAACTGACAAAAATATGCCTTAACCAAGGTGTAAAAGGCTCAGTAGCTGATAAAAAATTAATAGACAATGCTATTGAAGAAATGACTAACATAGCTGGTCAAAAAGCAGTAGCTACACTATCTAAAAAAGATATATCAAACTTCAAACTTAGAAAAGGAATGCCAATCGGTGCTCGAGTTACATTGAGAGGAAGAAATATGTTTGACTTTTTAGATCGTTTTGTATCTGTTTCTTTACCACGTGTAAGAGATTTTAAAGGTATCAATGATAAAGCATTTGATGGTCGAGGAAACTACACAGTAGGTATCACTGAACAAATTATATTTCCAGAAATAGATATCGACAAATTACCCCGTATATCAGGCATGGATATCACATTTGTAACTACAGCTAAAACAAACGAAGAAGCATACGAATTATTAAAAGAATTAGGTATGCCATTTAAAAACATAAACAATCAAACTAATTAATCATATTACCACATGGCAAAACAATCAATAAAAGCTCGTCAACGTAAGCGTGAAAAAATGGTCGCTCAATATGCAGAAAAACGTAAAGCACTAAAAGCAGAAGGAAACTATGCAGCTTTAGACCTTTTACCAAAAAACGCTTCACCAGTTAGACTAAAAAATCGTTGTCAATTAACTGGACGTGGAAAAGGTTATATCAGATATTTTGGACTATCCAGAATTATGTTTAGAGAAATGGCCCTAAACGGACTTATACCTGGCGTTAAAAAAGCAAGCTGGTAATTAATAAACAAAATACGTATCATAAAATAATATAAAAAATGGTAACAGATCCTATATCAGATTTTCTAACAAGAATTAGAAACGCACAAATGGCAAACCACCGTATCGTGGAAATTCCCGCCTCTAATTTAAAAAAGAGAATGACTGAAATATTATATAACCAAGGTTATATATTAAAATATAAATTTGAAGACGATAACAAACAAGGTCTTATTAAAATAGCACTTAAGTACGATGCTAACTCTAAAGTGCCTGCTATAAGAGGTCTTGAAAGAATAAGTCGTCCCGGGTTAAGACAATATGCAAAACCTTCCGAAATCAAACGCGTACATAACGGGCTTGGTATCGCTATTTTATCTACTTCAAAAGGAGTAATGACAGATAAAGAAGCCAAAGCCAATCATATAGGCGGTGAGGTACTTTGCCATATCTATTAATCTTAAATTTTAGAACACACACTTTTAAATAATTAAAAAAAATGTCAAGAGTAGGAAAACAAATCATCGAATTACCTTCAGGAGTTACACTTTCTGTAGGCAATGGCAATGAAGTAAAAGTAAAAGGGCCTAAAGGTGAACTTTCTCAAGTAATCAATGAAGAAATTTCAATATCTATAGACAACAATATCGTTGAACTAAAACGACCAAGCGACCAAATTGCACACAAAGCCCTACACGGATTGTATAGAGCTCTACTGGCCAATATGGTTAAAGGTGTTACCGATGGATACGAAAAAAAATTAGAACTCGTTGGTGTAGGTTATAAAGCTACAAACCAAGGAAATATCTTAGACCTTTCATTAGGCTATTCGCACAATATCATCTTTGAAATTCCAAAAGAATTAAAAGTAGAAACCCTTACCGAAAAAGGGGCTAACCCTATCATTACCTTACAAGGTTCAGACAAACAACTTTTGGGTCAAGTAGCTGCCAAAATTAGAGGTCTACGTAAACCAGAACCATACAAAGGAAAAGGTGTTAAATATGTAGGCGAATACATCAGACGTAAAGCAGGTAAAGCCGCTGGTAAATAATTAAAATATTAAAAAATTGGAATGGTTAAAAGTCATTCAAGAAAAAAAAATAATAAAACATGGATACAAAAGTAATCAGAAGACAGAAGCTAAAATGGAGAATCCGTAGTAAAATAAGCGGCACTCCTGAATGTCCTCGTTTATCTGTTTTTAGAAGCAATAAAGGTATCAGTGCACAACTCATTGATGATACTAAAGGTATAACGCTTGCTTCATCAAGTACAAACAGCAAAACGTTTAGCACCAAAGGCAATAAAGTAGACCAATCTAAAGCAGTAGGTCTTATGTTAGCCGAAATAGCTAAAACAAAAAACATTGAAAAATGTGTTTTTGATCGAGGTGGATACCTCTATCATGGACGAGTAAAAGCATTGGCAGAAGGCGCACGTGAAGGAGGATTAAAATTCTAATATTCAAAATTAAAAAGATTTAAAAAAAATGGCTAAAACAGCATTAAATAAAGTAAAAGCAGGCGAAATCGAACTACATGAAAAGGTAGTTGCCGTTAATCGTGTAGTAAAAACAACCAAAGGAGGTAGAACATTTAGCTTCTCAGCCCTTGTAGTTGTTGGAAATGGCAATGGTGTCATAGGTCACGGTTTAGGCAAAGCCAAAGAAGTCCAAATGGCCATTCAAAAAGGCATAGACGACGCTAAGAAAAATCTTGTAAAAGTACCTATACTTCATGGCACTGTACCTCACGAACTATTTGTAAAAGAAGGTGCTGCCAAAGTACTTATAAAACCTGCTACTCATGGTACTGGTGTAATTGCTGGAGGTAGCATGCGTGCAGTATTAGAAAGCGTAGGTGTAACAGACGTATTAGCAAAATCCTTAGGTTCTGCTAATCCGCACAACGTAGTAAAAGCTACTATAGCCGCTCTTTCACAAATGAGAGAACCTATACAAATAGCAAAAGACAGAAATTTATCATTAAAAAAAGTATTCAACGGTTAATTACTAACCTTTGAACATAAACACATAGACTATGAGCAAAATAAAAATAACACAAATTAAAAGCGCCATTGATCGTTCAAGCCGTCAAAAAGCAACGCTTACCGCTCTTGGACTTAAAAAAATAAGCCAAACCGTAGAGCACGAGGCCACACCTCAAATACTCGGTATGGTAAAAAAAGTAGAACATTTAGTAAAAACTGAAAAATAAGATATTCAAAATATGAACTTACACTCATTAAAACCAGCCGAAGGTGCTGTACATAAAGAAGGAAAAAGACTTGGTCGTGGAAGTGGCTCTGGAAAAGGTGGTACAGCTACAAAAGGTAATAAAGGAGCACAAGCAAGAGCCGGTTTCAATTATCGTAGAGGTAGTGAAGGTGGACAAATGCCTATACACCGTCGTTTACCAAAACGTGGCTTCAAAAATATCAATCGCATTTCATACAAAGTATTAAATCTTGGTCAAATAGATGAATTAGCTTCTCGCTATCAACTTACTGAAATTTCTCCAGAATCTTTATATGTACATGGAATTTTGAGCCGTACAGATTTAATCAAAATCTTAGGACGAGGTGAAATCAAGTCAAAAATTGATTTTAGAGTAAATGCCATTAGCGAAACCGCTAAAAAAGCAATCGAAGCAGTAGGCGGTGCTGTAGAAATCATTTAAAACACGTAGAAAAACTTTTTATAATTTGGAAAAGCGATTTATTGACTTAAATTGCACTTTCAAAAAATAGCATAACGACTAGAAGAATGAAAAAATTTATTGATACCATCAAAAATATTTGGAGTATAGAAGAATTACGTAAAAAAATTGTCTATACCCTATTATTGCTTTTGGTTTATCGCATAGGTTGCCATGTAGTACTACCTGGTATCAACCCCAATAATTTGTCTGATGGCTCTGGCCAAAATGGTCTCTTAGGATTACTAAACATGTTTGCAGGCGGTGCCTTTAACAATGCTTCTATTTTTGCATTGGGTATCATGCCTTATATCTCTGCAAGTATTGCCATGCAACTTGCTCAAATTATCATTCCTCAGCTTCAAAAACTATCAAAAGAAGAGAGCGGACGAAAAAAAATTAACAATTATACACGTTACCTAACAGTTGCTATCACACTATTTCAAGCTATAGGCTATATAGCTTATTTGCGATCTCAAAATGGTGCAGCCATCATGAATGACAACTTTATATGGAAATTAGTAACCATAATAGTACTTACTTCTGGTACTTTATTTGTGATGTGGTTAGGTGAAAAAATGACTGATAAAGGAATTGGAAATGGTACATCTTTAATTATCACGGCAGGTATCATAGCTCGTTTCCCACATTCTATTTTACAAGAATTTGCTGCTCGAAACCAAGGTGGCGGTGGTGGCCTTTTAATATTCTTAATAGAATTAGCTATTATGATAGCTGTTATAGTATTGATTATATTATTAGTACAAGGTACACGTCGTATTCCACTAAACTATGCAAGACGTATAGTAGGTGCTACATCTCTAAAAGATGTTTCTGGAAGTAGAGATTTTATTCCTATCAAAGTAAATGGGGCTGGTGTAATGCCTATCATCTTTGCGCAGGCATTATTGTTTATACCTGCTACTGTAGCTGGATTTAGCCAAAGCGAAACAGCACAAGGATTTGTAAAAAACATGAGTGACCCTACTTCACTTTGGTATAATGTAGTATATGCTGTATTAGTTATTGCTTTTACATATCTATATACTGCCTTGATCTTTAATCCTACACAAATGGCTGATGATTTAAAAAGAAACAATGGATTCATTCCTGGCATCAAACCCGGTGAAGATACTGCCAATTACATTGGAGCCATTATGGACCGTATTACCCTACCAGGCTCTATATTCTTAGCTATTATTGGTATCTTACCTGGTATAGCTGGTTTATTTAAAGTTACTTCAGGTTTTGCAAGTTTCTATGGTGGTACTTCAATGCTAATCATGGTTGGTGTGGTATTAGACACATTACAACAAATAGAAAGTCAATTATTAATGCGTCATTACGATGGATTAATGAAAACAGGACGAGTATCTGGCAGACAAGCCGCTACTACTATTTAGCCTTTTCAAAAAAAATAAATTAAACATACAAAAGCCGAGTACACCTCGGCTTTTTTTATAATTATATATTTTCAGTCTATTTACTTTTTATGTTTGAATTCTTTGCTATAATTTTAGCAAAATTTATAAAGAAAAATCCATGGCATACAATTTACTAAAAGGAAAAAGAGGAATCATATTTGGCGCATTAGATGAAAAATCTATGGCTTGGCAAGTGGCACTTAAATGCCATGAAGAAGGCGCTATTTTTACGTTGAGCAATGCCCCCATAGCACTACGTATGGGTAAAATTAATGAACTGGCTTCTGCTTGTAATAATTCAAAAGTGATAGGTGCAGATGCTACATCCTTGAACGATTTGGAACAAGTATTCATAGAAAGTATGGAACACCTTGGCGGCAAAATAGATTTTGTATTGCATTCTATAGGCATGAGCCCCAATGTTAGAAAAAAAATTCCCTATGTAGATACGAACTATGATAATTTCTTAAAAACATTAGATATATCTGCTTTATCATTTCATAAAGTAATGCAAAGTGCCATGAAATTGGATGCACTCAATGAATGGGCATCTGTAGTAGGTTTATCCTATATTGCGGCACAACGTACTTTTCCTGGTTACAATGACATGGCCGATGCGAAATCATTGTTAGAAAGTATAGCAAGAAGCTTTGGTTATCAATATGGCTTTAAAAAGCATGTTCGTGTCAATACTATATCGCAATCCCCTACTCTTACTACTGCTGGTAGTGGTGTAGAAGGATTTGATGCTTTTTTTCATTATGCCGAAAAAATGTCACCACTTGGAAATGCTAATGCTGAAGAATTAGCAAATTACTGCATAAGCCTCTTTAGCGACTTAACAAAAAAAGTAACCATGCAAAACTTATTTCATGATGGAGGCTTCTCCTTCACAGGCGTAAGCTCTGAATTGGTAGAGCGATTGATTTCAACTCAAGACTAAGCACACATTATTAATATAGTTTACTCTTTTTAGTTATTGGTATTGTTTAAATTGGTTTAAATAAAAATTTGAATTTATAAAAAATATTTTCAAAATAATATCAATTGTTTTCCAATAAACTTAATTTGCTATGCCCATTCTTTACCCACTTCTAAATTAAGCATATCGCTCAATAATCTTTTCGCAACAAGCATAGATTTCATCAAATACAGGATAATATCCATCTATTGCTCCATACCATGGATCTTTTACACTTCTTGACTCGTTAGGAAAAAGTTCATCTAAAAGAAACTTTACTTTATGGGTATTAAAATCATGTCCCGAAATTTTTTTTACATCATCATAAACGTCTTGAGCCAGCACATAAATAATATCAAATTCGAGCATATCAAGCCGATTAAATGTTCGGGCCCTTTGTGTGCTAATATCTATACCGTGCTCAGTACAAACTTGTTGAGAAGAAGGGTGCGGCGCCTCGCCAGTATGATAAGAATTTGTACCTGCACTATCTATCTGCCACTGCAAACCATGCTTTGTAGCTAAATGGTGCAATATGCCATGTGCCATAGGTGAGCGACAAATATTACCTAAACAAACAAAAAGTATTTTCATAGACTACTTATTTACATGACTTTGTGCATAAAATAAACTGATTAATTGAGCACAAAAGTACAGTTTATAAAGGCAAATAGTATCTTTGGTATTCTAAAAAATAAGTCGATGCAATATCTGGAATTTGAAAAACCTATTGAATCTATATTAGAAGAAATAGAAAAATTAAATGATTTAGGTAAAAAGAGTAAAGTAGATGTAAAAACAGTTAAAGCGGAATTAGAAAAAAAACTGATTGAAACAAAAAAAGAAATTTATTCCAACTTAAATGATTGGCAAAAAGTTCAACTAAGCAGACACCCAGACAGACCCTATACTAATTTTTATATTGATAAAATATTTACCAAATTTCAAGAACTTTTTGGCGATAGAAATGTAAAAGATGATAAAGCAATTATAGGAGGTTTTGCCATGCTGAACGATATGGAGAGCGTAATGGTAATAGGACATCAAAAAGGAGTCAATACCAAAATGAGACAATTAAGAAATTTTGGTATGGCCAACCCCGAAGGCTATCGCAAAGCATTGCGACTAATGAAATTGGCAGAAAAATTTAATAAACCCATTATAACTTTTATAGATACACCGGGAGCATTTCCGGGTCTTGAAGCCGAAGAAAGAGGTCAAGGAGAAGCAATAGCTCGCAATTTGTTTGAGATGATCAATCTTAAAGTACCTGTAATCTGTGTTATCATTGGAGAAGGTGCCAGTGGTGGTGCTTTGGGAATAGGCATAGGCGACTGCGTAGCCATGCTCGAAAATACGTGGTATACTGTCATATCTCCAGAAAGCTGCTCAAGCATTTTATGGAGAACATGGGATTATAAAGAAAAAGCAGCAGAACAATTAAAACTAACGTCAAAACACATGAAAAGTTTTGGCTTGATAGATGCTGTCATTAATGAACCTCTGGGTGGTGCACATAGTGAGCCCGAAATGATGGCCAAAACACTTAAAAAATTTATTGAAAAAACACTCAGCGAATTAAAAACAAAATCTCCTGATGTGCGCATACAAGAACGAATTGAAAAATTCTCTGCTATGGGTTTTTATGATACAGAAACAATCAAATAAGTAGTTGTATGGCATTTTTAAAAAAAATAAAAGACTTAATAAATCCTCAAGTAGAAGCCCAACAGGTATATCCCATTTTTACGCCACAAGAAAAAATAAAACATGAATTTATAAATTTCAATGCTGCATATAGAATTGGCATCTTAACCGAAATGACTTCTTTGGATGTACAAGAAAAAATAAATACCTACAAAAAATTATTAGAAAAATATGGATACGATGTAGAGGTGCTCATGTTTATAGATCAAGAAGAACTGGAAACTGGCAGTTATTTACAAAAATTTACACCCGATGATTTAGACCCCAAAAACGGATTGCCTTTTTCGCCAAAAACCGACCGCTTTATGGTAAAACGTTTTGATTTATTATTTAATCTATATTTCAATGAGTGTTTGCCATTGCAATATATCTCACATATGTCCTATGCCAAAATGCGAGTTGCACCTTTTTTAACTTCATTTGAAAAATGTGCTGACTTACTCATTCCAAATATTGAAGACCACTCTCACGAAAATCTAATTGAACAAATAAATAGTACATTAAAAATAAAACCGTATGAAAGAAAATCTTTTTAGAGGTGTAGGAGTAGCCCTAGTAACTCCATTTGATAAAGCAAAAAATGTTGATTTTAATGCACTTGAAAAATTAGTGAAGCACGTTATTGATGAAGGTGTTAATTATGTAGTAGCATTGGGTACTACTGCAGAAACCCCCACCCTTAGTTTTGAGGAAAAAAGAGATGTTTTTAATTGCATAGTAAGCGCAACTAACAAACGAGTACCAATAGTAATAGGATTAGGTGGCAACAATACAAGTGAACTAATCAACGATTTCCAAAAGTATGATGTAGAAAAAGCCAACGCAATTTTAAGTGTTACGCCTTATTATAACAAACCTACACAAAAAGGTCTAGTGGCACATTATCAAACTCTAAACAATCATACACCCATACCCATTATTTTATACAATGTACCTGGCAGAACTGGCGTGAACATGAGTGCACAAACAACTGCCGAAATAGCTCATACATGCAGTAAGGTTATTGCAATTAAAGAAGCTTCTGGTCAAATACCACAGTGTATGGAATTAGTAAATTTAGTACCTAAAGATTTTACAGTTTTAAGTGGCGACGATAATTTAGCTATGGCACAAATTGCTTGTGGCTTTCAAGGTGTAATATCTGTAGCTGCCAATTGTTATACAAAGAAATTTGTTGACATGATAACTGCATCACTTGCCAATAATTATACTTTAGCCAGAGAATTGCATTATCAACTTTTAGAAAGTATGGATTTATTATTTGCAGAAGGCAACCCAGCAGGTGTAAAATATGTTTTACATCGATTAGGGATTATAGAAAATGAATTGAGATTACCCTTGATTCCCATTAGCCATAGCCTTGAAGAAAAATTTAATTCCTTACTTTAAAAAAAGTATTATTTATAGTCTATTTTAAAATAAAAGACTTTGCCATATTCGTTTAATCTAATTTCTACAAAGGCTTTAGATCTACCACTGGCGCTTTCAATATCCATTGTAAAATAAGCTGTTTTTAATTCTAAATTAATTTTAGACCCAGATACTTTAAAATCAACATCTCTATTTTTTAATTTGTCTAAATATGTTCTTAATTTTGACTTAGTGCGCAATTCAAAATTTTCATTTTCTGGAAAAATCAATTTCACATTAGGAGATGTCAAGATAAAATCATCTGAAAAATGCTCAATAAATGCTTCTAATTGAGTTTTATTCCATTCATCAATCAACAAATGAATGACTTTTAAAAGAATTTTCTTGTATGGCATAGTTTGGTGTAACAAAAATATATTTTTTTTCAATAATTTAGTATAAATGATTATTATCATTCATACATTTTCTTTTCAATAATTTGTAGGCATTATCTTTGTCCAAAAGCAAAAAAAATGGCTCACTATTTTTCTTTAGGGAATATTCCACACAAAAGGCATACACAATTTAGAGACTCAAATGGCAAATTATATAGCGAAGAGTTATTTAGTACTGAAGGGTTTTCGTACAACTATTCTTTGCTCTATCATATACATCCCCCAACCGTTATTATTCGTTCAGAAGAGCCCAAAGATATTTCTCCTAAAATAGCAACTGACAATATTCTAAAACATAGGAGCTTTCAGGGTTTTAAAATAAAACCAACAGATGATTATTTAGAAAGTAGAAAACCTGTTTTGGTAAACAACGATTGTCACATTTCACTTGCAGCACCCAAAGCAAGCATGCAAAACTATTTTTTCAAAAATGCTGATGCCGACGAAGTAATATTTATACATCAAGGAAATGGTTTTGTTTTAACTCCATACGGAAAATTAGATTTTAAATATGGCGATTACATTGTGATTCCAAGAGGCTGTATATATCAAATGTATTTTGGTACTACTGACAATAGATTACTTATCACAGAATCTTTTGGGCCTATTCGTTTTCCGAAGCGATACAAAACAACTGAAGGACAATTGATGGAGCATTCGCCATTTTGCGAAAGAGACCTAAAAAAACCAAGCTATACTGAACCCATAAACCAAACTGGAGAGTTTACCATTTATACTAAAAAGAAAGGATTGCTCTACCCTATTACATATGCTCATCATCCATTTGATGTAGTAGGATGGGATGGCTACGAATATCCGTATATATTTTCAATTCACGATTTTGAACCCATCACTGGTAGAGTGCATATGCCTCCACCCATACATCAAACTTTTGATGGAAAAGATTTTGTAATATGTTCTTTTGTACCCAGACTATATGATTATCATCCTAATGCAATTCCGGCTCCGTATAATCATAGCAATATAGATAGTGATGAAGTGTTGTATTATGTAGATGGTGAATTTATGAGTCGTAAACATGTAGAAAAAGGTATGATTACCTTACACCCCAGTGGCATACCGCATGGACCACATCCTGGAGCAGTAGAAAAAAGTATAGGTGCCAAGGAAACACCAGAGTTGGCTGTAATGATAGATACCTTTAGACCATTACATCTTACTACTCATGCAACAGAAATTGAAGATCAAAACTACGAAATGAGCTGGGCTGAATAAATTAAGCCAATGTACTGATTGGAATTTTTACATCGTGGTAAAAAAGAAAAGTCCAAGCTTCTTCTTTTCCTCTTTTAGCAAATTGCTGTCGTAATTCCATACTTTTTACACCATCAAAATCATATTTAGCTACATACTTAGTTTTTAGTTGTCTTAACTGCGGTACTACATCGCCGCCATAAAAAACAGTCTTGCCATTATATTTTATATGTATAGCTATATGATAGGGACAATGCCCTCCTATGGTTTCGTAAGATATATAATCTCCTATAGCTCCTTTTTCATCCAACCATTCGACCTGTGGATGATTTTTTAGCATTTCAAAATCGCTAAGTTCATAGGAAGGATAACCTTTTTGAATAGCAAATTCAAATTCTTTTTTGCTAATATAATAGGTAGCCTGAGGAAACATGAGGCTTTCTATTTGCTGAATATTCTGATTTAGAATGCCACCAGCATGATCTTTGTGCAAATGAGAAAGGATAACTTTATGTATTTGCTCGGGGCTTACACCTACTTGTTTTAAATTTTCATATAGCTGCCATTCTCCTTCTTTATTTTTAAATCCTAAGCCAGTATCCAATAGTATATATTCTCCACGGAGCTCTATCAAAAAAGGTTGTATCTCTACCATCAAAGAACCAGTGGGCCTATCTGTAAGTACATCTTTTAACGGGTCAAAAGGATTAAAAATTTTATCATGCCCTATAGTAAATACGCCTTCAGATAATGGAAAAATTTGCATGGATTAAATTTTTTTAATGTAATACTCTTTGCCTATCGGCATCTAAACGAATTAAGATAAAAATAATAATCGTAAAGGTAAGTAATGATGTACCACCATAGCTAATTAATGGCAATGGAATACCTATAACAGGGGCTATGCCTATGGTCATACCGATATTGATAACTAAATGAAAAAACATAATACCTGCAACACAATATGCATAAATTCTTGAAAAAGCCGATCGCTGACGCTCGGCAATAAATACAATACGAAGAAAGAATAATGCATAAATCAAAACCAACAAGAGGCTACCCAAAAAACCAAACTGTTCGCCAACGCTACAAAATATAAAATCGGTGCGTTGCTCAGGTACCCAATTAAATTGAGTTTGTTTGCCATTCAAATATCCTTTGCCAACTACTCCACCCGATGCTATGGCTATCATAGATTGTCTTACATTGTAGTTAGAAGTACCCGTTCTGATTTTTTCTCCGGACTTTTTTAGCTTGATATATTCATCGGGCACATCTTGTCCGATTAATGAATAAATACGATCAATGTGGTGAGCTTGAAAAACATGTTTAAAAGCAAAAGGCACAGCCACCTGTGAAAACAAAACCCCTACAAACCAAATGATGCTCGTAATGATGATAATTTCTTTATTTCTTTTAATTTTTTTACGAAGAAAAAATAATACAGATAGTGCTACAATAGTAAGCAGTATAAATAAACTATTTTTTGGTATGAGTAAAGTAGCAATGGTCAATATCATGATGGAAAAACCCACTATAAGTATAATTTTGGGAAGACCCTCGCGATACATTGCCAAAAAAAATGAGAAATAAACTAAAGCCAAACCCGTTTCATTTTGCAATAAAATAATCAGGGCAGGAAAAAAAGCTATAGACATACAAATTAATCGATGCTTTAGAATAGCAAAATTTACATCTTGCATGGTTAAAAACTTTGCTAAGGCAAGCGATGTACAAAGTTTCATAAGCTCGCCTGGCTGAAAGGTAAAAAATCCCAAATTGAGCCAAGAGTGCGAGCCTTTGACACCTTTGCCCAAAGGTGTAAGTGCCAGCAGTAGTAGCACCAGTCCAACTATGTATGCTAAAAATGGTATAGAGGTAAATAATTTACTGTCTGTAATAAGAATTAAAAAAGCAAGAACAAGTGATATATTAAAAAAAACAAACTGTTTCCAATAGCTTCTGTCTCTGACAATTAGACTGGTATCTGTGTCTCTATATTCAACCGAATAAATACTTAAAATACCAATAATGGCAAGAAGCAAAAATAAAAATACTGATAGCCAGTCTATACGCTGAATGATGGATTTAGGTTTTGCTATCATGATTTAGATGGAATTGTAATATTATAATATTTAGAAAAATAGTATTTAGCTCTTATTGTTTCATTGGCTTTCTTGATACTATCTTGTTGTCTATTATACAGCCTGAGGCTATCTCTCGACATTTTTTTCAGACGCTCTTTTTCCAAATACGGAGCTTTTTCTAACGAATCAAGAATATAGGTATAATTAGGTATTATTTTTGCATTTTTCATTTTGTTGACCATATACTTTCTTCGAGGTGCTATGGTATCATTTAAGTATTGCTCTATCATAAGGCTTGCTATAGGGCCAGCCCAAGTGGCTCCATACCCCGAATTTTCGATAGCAACAGCTACAGCTATTTTAGGATTTTCGCGTGGAGCAAAGGCAACAAACATGGAATGGTTTTGGAGTTTTACTCGTTTCCCATTGATGATTCTTTCATTTTGTGCTGTTCCAGTTTTGGCACAAACTACTATGCCAGGAATTCGTGCTATACGAGCTGTACCAAAATCTACCACACCCTGCATACCTCCAATTACATATTGATATGCCGAATCCGCAATGTTTGCTACGACATGTTTTTCTTTGTATTTTTTTATGAGTACATGATTGCTGTCTTTGCCAATAGATTTTACAAAATGGGGTATATAATAATAGCCTTTGTTAGCTATGATACACATAGAATTGGCCATTTGTAATGGTGTAAGTAAAACTTCGCCTTGTCCCATACCTATAATACTCATATTACAAGATGACCACTTTTGACCATATATTTTATTAAAATAGTTGGAATCAGGAATATTTCCTCCATTTTCAAATGGAATATCGATACCTACAGGATGACCCAAACCAAATTCAGACATATAGTTTTTCCAACGTTGTAAACCTACATGTACATTCTTATATTTTGGAGCATCAATAGCCAAACGAAATATATGACAAAAGTATGAGTTGCAAGAATAGGCAATAGCATACCCTAAATTTCTGGCATGTCCTCCACCTCTATGCGTACAACCTATTCTTCTTCCACAACCAAAATACCCACCTCCGCAAGCATAGCCATAGGAAGGGCTAATAACGCCCTCGTCTAAAGCTACTAAAGCAGTAATGGGTTTAAAGGTAGAGCCAGGCGGATAATTAGCTTTAATAACACGATTAAATAAAGGCTTGGTTGCACTCTGCAACATTTCGCTCAGGTTATTGCCTTTGTTGATGCCTGTAAGAAGCTGTGGGTCGAAAGAAGGCCCCGAAGCAAATGCTAAAATGCCTCCTGTTTTAGGATCTATAGCTACTGCACTTCCTAATTTATTGGCCATCATTTCTTCTGTTAGTTTTTGTAGTTTGGCATCCAAATAGAGTTCTAAAGGCAATCCGGGTTGAGGAGCTTGATCTAACTGACCACCCTTATAAGGACCTTGAATACGTTGTTTTACATCGCGGAGTAAATATTGTACACCTTGTTTTCCTTTTAGTATTTCTTCATATTGTTTTTCTATTCCTGTAATGCCTATATAGTCTCCTTTTTCGTATTCGGCGTATTCTTCTTTTTCTAATTGCTTTTCACTTATCTCATTGATATAGCCCATAAAGCTACCACCACATGCTTGATCAAATGTTCGCTCTGAATGTTCTAATAAATCAACGCCCACAAACTCATGTAAATTTTCTTGCAAACGTGCTACTATAGTCGGCGACAAATTTCTGAATATAGCCAAATGCTTTTGATTCCAGCCATAACGAGTTACCATTTTTTTAAAGCTCTTATCAAAATCGCTCACAGGTACATTAAGAAGCTTACATAAATATAATGTATCAAAATGCTCGTGTATTTTTTTGGGTTCTACTACAAGGTCATATACGACACTGTTATTTAATAAAATTTCGCCTCTTCTATCATATACGATACCTCTAGGAGGGTACATTTTTTTTAAATACACAGCTTGACCTATAGCCTGTTCTTTGTAGCCTCCAATACCAAATAATTGTAACAATGCCAATCGAATTACAATTAGCGCAGGTACTATCAAGAAAAGGAAACGTATATATATACTTCTGTTGCTGTAGCTATCTGACACGAAAAAAAGTGGCGGTTTTAGCAAATGTAAAAAGCCAAATGTTAGTATTGTTGTAAACTTATTAAGATAGTGTGATATACTAAGTATAATTTAGGATTGCTCCCACACCCTTGTGCCTTCACTGCAATTTGCACAAATGTCGATTTCTTTTCGACCTTTAAATAATTGTTTTCTAAATCGATTATAATTTTCGTTTTGCCAAATACTTTTCATAGTCTCTTTTTTGAGATCGCCCAAGCGATGCGAGGCATCTTTATCAAAGCAACAAGGTACTACTAAGCCATCCCAAGTAATAACGCATGCATGCCAAAGTTTCCAACAGTGATTATCCAAACCATTTTTTATAGCATATTTTCCATCTCTTGTTTTTCTATATCTTGAAAACTTATCAATGGTGGGTATTAAATCATTTCCATTTTCGTAATCATATATTTGAGCGGTTTTAAAACGAATAGCATCTACACCAATTTCTTTGGCCAGTGCTTTTACATCTTCTATTTGATGTTCATTGGGTTTTACCACCAAAAATTGAAAAATGACATAAGGCTTTTTTGCTTTCAACATTTTTTTCCATTTTATGATGTTTTTAGCTCCTTCCAACACCTTGTCTAATTTACCACCTATTCTATACTGTTGATAAATTTCTTGCGTGGTTCCATCTATAGAAATGATGAGTCTATCGAGTCCACTCTCAATAGTTTTTTTAGCATTTTCATCATTCAAATAATGTGCGTTAGTACTAGTTGCTGTATATATTTTTTTATCCGAAGCATATTTTACCATATCCAAAAAATCAGGATTGAGATAGGGCTCTCCTTGAAAATAAAAAATTAAGTAAAAGAGGTCTTTATAAATTTCATCTATTGTTTTAGAAAAAAAATCACTTTTCAACATGCCTGTAGGTCTTGTAAAAGCTCGCAAACCACTTGGGCATTCAGGGCAGCGGAGATTGCAAGATGTTGTAGGTTCTATTGAGATAGAAAAAGGCATACCCCACTGTATAGGCTTTTTAAACCATTTTGAAAAATAATAGCTTGAATAAATTTTGCTTGCATTCCAAGCTCGTCTTGGAGTCATTTTTTGCAATAAATTCAAGCTATCTTGTAGGTGAAATTCGGGCATGCATGGCAAAGGTAATAGTATGTTCGTTAATATCCACTTATCCATTTTTAATACCACTCAATATCAACATCATACAGCCCTTCCAAAATTTAACAGATAGAGTACTAATTATAAAATATATTTGAATCTATTTTTATTTGAAATAAAACAACAGTATATATGAAACAAACTTTTATCCTTTGTCTTTTGATAGTAATAGCATGTTTTCATAGCCAAGCGCAAAAAGGAATTAGTGGAAAAATTCAAGACACGACAAATGTTCGCTCGGTGGTATATGCAACTGTTTCTGTAATTCAAAAATCAGATTCTATACTGGTAAAAAGTGTGCGCTCTTCTCAGCAAGGTACTTTTTCTATAAGTCCTTTACAAAATGGCACTTACTTTATATTAGTTGCACATAGCCAGTTTATAGACTATATAGATGAATTTGTTATAAGCGATGAGCACCCCAATAAAAATTTTGGTACTATACCGCTTACTAATCGTGGTCATTTTCTGAAAGAAGTTGTCATAAAAAATTTAGCCGGCATCAAAATCAAAGGCGATACGCTTGAATATCTTGCTGATAGCTTTAAAGTGAAACAAGGTGCTATGGTAGAAGATCTTCTCAAGGTACTACCTGGTATACAAGTAAACGCCAAAGGCGAAATAACAGCCATGGGCGAAAAGGTAGAAAAAGTGCTGGTAGATGGCGAAGAATTTTTTGGAGACGACCCTACCGTAGCAACTCAAAATATTCGATCTACGGTTGTAGAAAAAGTGCAAGTTTTTGACAAAAAAAGTGATCAAGCACAGTTTACGGGTTTTGATGATGGCAATGAAGAAAAAACCATCAATTTGAAATTAAAAGACAATATGAATCATGGAGAATTTGGCAAAGTAATACTGGGGGCTGGACCTAACGATAGATGGCAAAACGAGGCCATGATAAATTCATTTAAAAACAAAAGACAGTTTAGTCTGTACGGTATTATGAGTAGTAATGGTAAAACTGGACTTGGATGGGAAGATAAAAACAAATATACTGATCAGGGTAGCTCCTTTGGTTTTGACGAAGATGGTGGCTGGATTTGGAATAGCAACGATGATGAGGATGACTTTTCGAGCTGGGGCAATAGAACTCCTGAAGGTATTACAAAATCTTGGATTGGTGGTACTCACTATGCTAATAAATGGCTCGATGGCAAGCATCATGTAAATACAAATTATACTTTTGGACGTATTAATAAAACAAAAAGAGAAAATTCGTATGCAGAAAATATATTGCCGACACGCACATTTTCAACCCAAGACACAAGCCACTCTTTTTCAAGTAAAAATACACACAAGCTAACTGGACTTTATGAATTTGCGCCCGATAGTTTATGGCAAATCATTTATCGTGTAAGTGCTCGATTGAGTTTTGATGACAACAATTCATATAGTGCTACTGAAAACATTAATGATGAGTACTTTGTCATGAACCAAAGTACTAATAACTACACGAGCGATGCTACAAGTAGAAAAATAAATAATACACTGACTATTAATAAAAAACTTAATAAAGTTGGTCGCACAGTATCGCTGAATACCATCTTTAACAATAGCGAAAACGATGGCAAAGGCTTTTTGAAGGGAGAAAATAACTATTTTGTTGACAGCCTTACTATACAAGACGTATTGGACCAGAAAAAAGTACAAGAACAAAAAACTCAATACCTAAATGCTGAATTGACATTTACAGAACAACTTCAAAAAAAATTAATGCTTAAAACATCTATTGGCGTTTCCAGCAATGCTTCCAATGCCAAAAAATATACATATACTCAAAACAACAATGATGAATATTTGAATCAAATAGATTCGCTCAGTAGTCATTTTGATAGTAAAGTATTTAGTCAAACACTAGGTGCTGAAATTAAGTATCGAGAAAAAAAATACTCCGTTACTTTAGGATCCAAATTGAGTTATTCACTTTTTGACCAACACGATTTTATTCGAAATAGAAATTACAATTATAATCGGCTAAATGTATTTCCAACCCTACGATTCAATTATAAATTTGGGCAAGCATCACGCCTTAGCATTAACTACAATGGCTCTACTACACAACCTAGCATACAACAATTACAACCCATACAAGACAATAGTAATCCGTTAAATATTGTGATAGGGAATCCAGATTTAAAAATTGGATACCAACAAAATATACAATCAAACTATTTTAATTATAAAATCATGACTGGACGGTCCATGTATCTTGGCGCTAGCATAGGAAACTATTTCAACAATGTATCGCTCAATACTACCGTAGATGAATTAGGAAGAACTATAAGCCAATATGTAAATCTAAAAGGTGGTGGTAATATTAATGCATGGGGTGGTTATCATACTAAAATCCCAAAATCAAATTTTACTGCCAAACTCGATATGAACGTTGGCTATAGAAACACACCTATTATAGTCAACAATATAAAAGGAACGAATACCAGCAGCAATATTTCAATTACACCTGGAATTGGTTATAACAAAGAGAATGTTATGGATGGAAATATAGGTATTGAGTTTGATTACAACAGCTCTAAAAATTCATTATTACCTAGTCGAAATCTGCAATACATTAATGTAAACCCAACTTTTGAGCTCAATGTATATCCTACCAAAAAAAGTGCATTAAGTACCGATTTTAATTACTTATATCAACCCCCTATTGGTCCTTTTACAAAACCATTTAATCGTTTTGTATGGAATGCAGCAGCCTCTTATCGTTTTTTAAAGAGTAATAATCTCGAATTGGAATTGGCTATCAATGACATTTTAAATCAAAACAAAGGCTACCAGCGTACTACTAACAATAACTATAACAGTGAGCGCTATTTTATGACACTTGGAAGATATGCCATGCTATCGTTAAAGTGGAATTTTAGTACTGGCCCTATGGCTAAGCAAAATGACAATTCTAATAGAAGAAGAGGTGGCGGTCATAGAGTAATGAGAAGATAAAAGACAATAAAAAAATACATCATGAAAAAAATAGCAATATTCTTATCTATACTTTTTATCAGCTTTTCGTGTTTTTCGCAAAACACAAAAGACGAATTGCCTGCACTAACCTTTAAAGGCAAAATAACGTTTGAACGAAAACAAAATACACACAAACAGCTCGATGATATGAGCAAAAAAGGCAGAAGAGGTTCTATGACTGATGCTCTCAAAAAATCGACCCCAAAATACAAAATTGATTTTTTTGAATTGTATTTTAATCAAGACGAAAGCATCTACAAATTGGCTAAAGATGGGCTTACCGAAAGCAAAATGATGTTTGGCAATATGCCAGCTGATAGAAATATTGTGTATAAAAATCAAACAAAAAATACAATCGCAAGCGAAAAATTTATTTTTGAAAATACCTATTTATTAAAAGATAGTATACCTAGCTACAAATGGAAAATAACGGAAGAATTTAGAAAAATTGCAGGCTACAATTGTCGTAGAGCCGAAACTATTATTATGGATTCTATTTATGTTATAGCATTTTATACAGATGCCATTATAAACCCTAGCGGTCCTGAAAATTTCAATGGTCTTCCAGGTATGATTTTAGGTATCGTGTTGCCAAGGCTTAATGTAACCTATTTTGCTACTCGAGTTGACCAATACTTAAGCGATGAAAAAATAATAACACCGCCTACAAAAGGCAAGACCTATACAAGACAAACCCTAAACAAAGAATTAGTAACTAGTCTTAAACAATGGGGCGACTACCTACAGCCAATGCTTTGGTGGGTAAACTTATAAATATTTTAATAGTAGCTTTTATAAATTAATGGACTTTGAATCTATTCTCAAAAACTTGATTTCTATTGGTGTTAGCAATTTCAATGAAAAAGAATAAGCTCAACATGTCAGAATGAAATTAATAAGCGAAGTACACTTTAATGAATATGGCAAAGTAAGTTTATTGATTAATACAGTAGAAAAACCCTAATCGTACTTTCGTACATTTCATGCAAACCTATAAAAAGTGCAAGCTCCTTTTTCAATGGTAATCCTTAATTTTTCAATATTGATTGCGAAAACAGTGGCTCGCTTCCTTCAAAAATTCGTATTTGATACATACCTTGAGGCAAGTTGCTTATATCTTCTTTAAACTGATTTAAGCCCTCGTATATTGGTAAGCTGTGCGAAAAAATGATATTGCCCTGAACAGTAGAAACTTGTATTGAAATATCGTCATAGCTACTAGGTGCTTCTATTTGCACAAAAAAATTATTTTCTACAGGATTCGGAAAAATATTTTTTACAATAATTTTTTCTACTCCAAAACAGGATAAAGCCGGAATAGAAATATTTTTTAAGGTTTGTTTTTTACCGTTTAAATCCACTTCACTCAAACGGTAATAATTGTACTTATCAATTTTTGTATCGGTGCATGAATAGGTATTTTGCTGCTTAGCTGCTATACTAAATTTTGGCTCATAGCTAAGTCCGTCAGTACTGTATTCAATAATATATTTTTCTACATTTTTTTCTTCACTCACATTCCAACTGAGTTCCATAGCACAATGATTTACAATTCCCTGAAAAGATTTTAATCTTACTGGAAGTATAGTACTATTAAAATAGTTTTTGGCCAAGCTAAAGGCATCATTTCCTATTTGCTCTCCTATCAAGCGTCCTTTCATATCATCAAATGGTGGATGTATGCCGCCCCATATTCTCGATAAACTGGCTTGATCCGATGCATCCTTAAATGTAGCCCATTGTAATTCTACATCAGTAGAAGGCCCTTTTTCAAATACAAGAAAACCACTATTGGCTGGTATAGTTGTAGTGAGTAAGCCCCCAGGAAAAAAGGCATTGCCTGTCATCAGTTCTAACACTGTAGCCCCTGCTCTTGAAAAAGTAGAGTGTCCTGAAACATAGCCAGGAAATGGTGGCGAAACAAATGATTTGCGCTGATAGGGCAAGAATGAAACACCTAAAATCCAATCTGTGCCTGCCACATCGTTATTAGGATCTTGTATTGCAGAATGTCCTTTCCAAGTACGAATTTTGATAAAATTTAGATACTCAAAGTTGGCTCCTACCATGGCATCATTGGAATCAATAAGTTCTATATAATTTGGAACCAAATGGATGCCCATAGGATGGTATCTTGGCAATGAGGGATCTGAGGATTGCCCAAACATGCACATTTTTCTGATACAAGAAACAGGCCTTGGAGAATCATACCAACCTTTAATACCCCAAGCAGCAATTGCCGCATCATGCATAGCTGCACCCATAATAAAATAAGTTTTTATGTCCCATTCTAATCTGCTCATGGTAGCGCCTACACCTTCAAATTTTCTTTCGCAAAGCGGATTGTCTGATGTCATGTTTAAAAACAAATACCAATGCCCTGGTGGTGTTTCCGAATTGGGACCATCTGCCCAAAATTGTGTTATTACTCTCAAAAAATCTGCTCTATTAAGAATATTTGCGTCATAAGGCAAATTAGTAGAAGGATTCAAAGTATAACCTTTAGAGCTATCACCACCCTCTATATATTTATAGTAAAAATCTTTTTGCGCTTGTAAGCTCGAAGGATAATATTGTCCATTGCCCAATGTTGCAGGCGAAGCATCCACATATACACTATCAGATGGGTCCAATTGCGAAGTCCAAATAGCAACCATTTCATGCCCCCATTTATAATACAAACTCATAGAATCTGTAACTAATGAATTGAGCATAGGCGGCACGCCTGGATCATAGTATACTGGATAATCATTCCCATTTCTATCATTATGTATGCAATTATTTTGGGTAAGTGAAAAAGGTAAAACACGCCCCCATTCTGGAGCAAGACAAGTTTGTATGGAAGGTATAGGGTTTCCATTTTGATCTAAAGCCCCAGGAATATTCAAAGGCTGCCAAGCATTAAAATTGAGAAAAAAAGTTCCATTGCTAAATGGATTTAAAGGAGAATTAGAAGGTGTATAATCTAAATTTTGATAGTTATTGATCTCGTTTGAGCCATCTATTAAATAGGTATTTAAAATACTTTTTGCAATATAATTTCCCAATGCCGCAGGTGAACTAGCATAGGCTGTAGAGGTATCGTTGATATCATAGCCAAGCGTAAGCATCAAAGAGTCAAAGCGAATTTGGGCCTGGAGTGCTCCAGCTGCGTCTAGGTAACGATATTTCAAAATTCGATATACTGCAAAACTCAATGCCTGCTCGGTACTGGCTGTAGTATCATTGCCAAGCAAAGGCACAGAACCATCGTAGGGTATCAAATTTCCATTCACAGTTTGTCCCAACAAATAATGTGCATTGTTAGAATGATACGTAGACCATACTTCATACATAGCCAAGGATACATGAAACAAATTTCTGGCTTGTACAGGCGGTCTTGCAAAATCTTCTCGTATGGTTTGTAATTGTGCTTCATTCCACTTTCTGGCTACTGACTGTTGCGCAAAAGTTTGAAAAGAACATAAAATAATAAGTAGTATATAACTATTTTTCATCATCCAAATTTTTACAAAAATAGTACCAAATGGGCAATTGACAGTCACTTTTGGGCAAACAAGGTCAGTACCGATACAATATATAAAAATACAAATGCGATTTTCTTCATAGCTATTCTATTATTAGTTTGCCGCTTGCTGTTTTATGGCCTGCTTGCTTGCATGTATATATATATACGCCTTTGGGCATTTTGCTTATATTTATATGACGTGTATTTTCGTCTCGTGTTAGCGTTTTTTCCAATTTTTTATTGCCTACCATATCATAAAGTTCAAATTGAGCGCTTTCGCCTTCTTGCAGCATACAGGCTATAGATAGCCATGTGTGGGCTGGATTCGGATATACCAACAGCTCCCCTTGCGGTGCTGATAGGTTGCTGGTGCTGACAGGCCAGCAGTGCAGGCTATCCTCGCCCAAGGCATAGTTGGGCATATTGGGCGGATCAGAAAGATTCGCATAGGGCTGCCAAATGCCATTGGGGGTAAACTGACAACCCAAACCTCTTATGTTTGGATTTGCTATATAGCTCATATAGGGCCTATATACTCCAACCGTTCCCACATAAATACGACCATCAGGTGCTATTTTCATTTCATTATACCAAGGAAAATTATTAAAAAAAGTATCAGGCCCTGTGATATACATAGCATTGTACCGATTGGTGTCTTCCACATCTATCTGATAGATAGAATAAATAGTACTCATGTAAACCAACTTACCATCGGGTGAAAAGCAAATACCAAACTTCATGTCATTGTTTGGATAGGTAGTAGTATCGTATGGTACTTCGTAATGATTGCGGTAGCTCAAGGCACCTGTACAACGGTCAAAATCAAATAAATCAACTCTATTGGGGCTAATATAAACTCCATTCTCTCGATTGCCATACATACTACAAGCCATGCGTGTACCATCTTCAGAAAAATATAGTTGTGATGAAAACCAACAATAATCTACTGTGTCACTCGGAGGTACATATTGATAAAAAGGACCTTCTATGGTATCTTCTTTGACTAAATACAACTGAAAACGATGTTCCTCGCAGTCGGCCTTACAGAGCCACCAATCTTTGCCATTGCCATGGCGTACAGCCTGCATAGCACAGTTTACATAGTGCTGATTCTCTGCCAGTAGTATATTTTTTTCTATTACTTTGCCTTTACCACCATTGCTATCCATATCTACTATACTATAATTCAGTACATCAAATTCGGTATAAGTATGATTGGCATAGTTTGTAGCTACGCTATCACTCATACCTACCCCAAATACATAGTATTGATTGCCTTTTTTGGGCAGTATCAAGGTCATTTGGGTGTAGCTGCCTATATAGCCTTCGTGATGAGCGAATATCGTGTCGTTGGCTTTGCAATTTAACTTTTCCCCATTTTCTATAATATATCCTCCCCCATCATATACATTATGCGCATTTGAAATTAATGCAAGGTTTCCATTGGTATCTGAAATGCATGAACCTGAATGTTGTATACAGAATGGCGGGGGATTAAAAGAATGAACAACTTGGTCTATGGCCAATGAATTTTTAAAATCAAATAATACAACTGGGAAAAAGCCAACAGACCAAACGTTACCTCGTTTGTACTCTTGTGCACTCAATGAAAAGCTATTTATTAGTACTAAACATATTATCCAATTTTTCATTCTAATCATTTTTAATTAATCTACCGGTATAAACAACATTTTTTCCTGACCTAAACTGATACATATAAACCCCTTGTGCTAAGTCGCTAATGTCTAATAGGCGTTTTGCTTGCCCTTGATAAAGATTAATTTTCTTTACTTCTTTACCTAGCATATCCCTTATAAATAAAGTGGCATCCGCATCCTTAAATAAATTGCTCTCTATCGTTACCATATCTGTTGTGGGGTTGGGATATACCAACAGCTCCCTTGCGGTGCTGATAGGTTGCTGGTACTGACAGGCCAGCAGTGCAGGCTATCCTCTCCTAAAGCATAGTTGGGCATATTGGGTGGTCTAGATAAATTACTATAGGGTTGCCAAATGCCATTGGGCGTAAACTGACAACCCAAACCTCTCACATTGGGCTGGGCTATATAGCTCATATAGGGGCGTTGCACACCAAAAGTACCTACATAGATACGACCATCAGGGGCTATCTTCATTTCCGAATACCAAGGAAAATTGAGATAAGTTGTATCAGGACCCGTAATATACATGGCATTGTGCTGATTCGTATCCTCAATATCTATTTGATAGATGGAAAATGAATTGCCCATATACACCAACTTCCCATCGGGAGAAAAACAAATGCCGAATTTTAAATCAGGGTTTGGATAGGTGCTAGAGTCACACGGCACTTCGTAATGATTGCGATAACTCAAGGTACCTGTGCAACGGTCAAAATCAAATAAATCTACTCGGTTTGGATTTAATGGATGCCCTGGTTTATGTATGCCATATAAACTGCTTGCCATGCGTGTACCATCTTCACTAAAATAAAGCTGAGCAAAAAACCAACCATAGGTATCCACTGTATCTGTAGAAGGTATATACTGATAAAAAGGTCCTTCTATAGTATCTTCTTTGACCAAATACAACTGAAAGCGATGCTCTCGTACATCGGCCTTGCAGAGCCACCAGTCCTTGCCATTGCCATGGCGCACAGCCTGCATGGCGCAGTTCAAATAGTGCTGCTTATCGGCCAATATGGTGTTCTTTTCTATTACCTTGCCATGCCCATTATTGCTATCCATATCTACCACGCTATAGTTGAGTATATCAAACTCGGTATGCGTATGATTGATATAGTTAGTAGCCACACTATCGCTCATGCCTACCCCAAATACATAGTACTGGTTGCCCTTCTTGGGTAGTATCAAGGTCATTTGGGTGTAATTAGACCAATAACCATCGTGTAACGCTAAAAGTGTATCACTACCTTTACAATTTATGCCTACACTATTCTCGATTATATCACCAAAATAGTTTGCCAAAGCGTAACCACTACTATAAAACAAAAAATTTCCCATTGTATCGGAAACACTACTTGATGATCCAACTCCCCTATTTATTAGTAATGTATCAAATTGTAATGGGTTTTGATTAAAATTAAACATTACAGTCGGAAAACCTAAAATCCAGTTATTCCCCCTTTTATACTCTTGAGCAAGCATATTCATACTATATACTAATAGAATAGCGATAATATATTTTTTCATACCTAATCTATTTTTACTATTTTACCTGTAAACACTTCTGAATTTATACGCACCTTGTAATTATATACACCGTGCAGTAGGTTTTTCAACACTATTGTATGCTTACTATTTCCTTTTGGAATGCTTTGCTCTACTACTCGCTTGCCCAACATATCATAAAACTCTAACTCAGCATCCGCATCCTTAAATAAATTGCTCTCTATCGTTACCATATCTGTTGTGGGGTTGGGATAGAGTAAAACTACTTCCTGTGACAATAATATATTATGTCGGTCTATTTCTTCTTGTTGTGCATTTTTGTATATACCCTGACTATTGCAGATACTGCGGTCGTCGTAATGCTCACCGGGTATGCGAGCACTCCAAAGCACACGGGCCTTATATACCGCCTGACCACCTATAAAGGGGCAGGTAAAGGCTAAGGTTTTTATGCTTTGCCAATCTGCTTCGCTTATCAGGCTATCTTCTATACCCTCCATCATAGTAAAATAAAAGCCATTGATCCATTTTTCGTTTTGGTCAAATATAGTGGGCGTAGCCAAAGCAGCATTGAGCTGCCTGAGGGCATTGAATTGGGTATGCCATGCCACCGAATCGGCCAGCAAGGTGCTGTCAGCAAGAGCATCTATGGCTTTATTGATATCGTTTATTTTGCCAATGGACTGGCTTTTGAGGGCAGTATAATAAGCCTCTAAAGTAGTAGTCGTAAACTCCTGATTGGCTTCTTTGGCCTTCATCCACTCAAAAAACCATTCACGGTCTCTTCGGTCGGCTCCTTCTTCAAATTCAGGATAAATAATCACATCTTGCTCTATCTTTTCGGCTTCGGCTATAGAGAGCATAGGACTATTGGGTGTTTGAAGCATATTGATGACATTAGTAGGCGGATAGTAGCAAGCAGTGCAATTGAATGTGGAGGTAAAAGTAGGTGGGTTAGTTACTGTAGTTGCGCATGCCGCAGAATTCGAAGTACTTTGACCCTGTACTAGTAACAATGGAGTAGTATAGATGTTGTCTTGAAAATTTGAGGCGCATGGAAGAAAGCGATACACATTATTGGTAAAATTAGGACTGAGTGCAAGAGAACCCAAAAACTGGTTGTTGTTGTTAGCTCCTGTATTTGTAATATAATCAAAATACCCAATATCCCCCAAACTACCTTCATTCGTTAAAAAATAATGGCTTATATCAAATGCGCTTCCTCGTAGGGTATTGCCCGTTACCAAATTGTTTGCTCCAGAGGAGGTAGCACCTGCATTATGACCTTCTGTAGCAATAGCCATTTGCATACGGTCAAAAACATTGCAATTTATAATGGCATCGGGTGAGAGTGTTAGTTTTAGTGCCGCATTGTTGCCAGGCACAAAGTCTGTGCTACTATTGTGGTCTACCAGGTTGCCACAAATATTGGGTCTTGTGGAGGTATTGCTATTAATGCCTATCATTCTGGAAGGAACGTTTGTAGTGTAGGGTATATTGGTAGTATTGGTTGTAAAATGAATTTTGTTACCTATTATATGATCACTTGAACCGGCATTTAACTCTATACCAATACCTTGGTCTGCGGTAGGAATCGTAATGGTATTGTCATAGATATAAGAAGTACCTATATTACCACTTGGCATATAGGTGCTTTGAATAGCAATAGGCGGATTGGTTCCAAATGCTATATTGGGTGATGGGGCTAGGGTTATAGAATTATTTTGAGCTAAAAATCCGTTAGAGGCTTCATTGCCATTTTTAATTATCCCTTTATAGGTCTCAAACATGATATTATCTGATACATTTAATTGATGGTCTCCAAGGGAGGATCCTGGTTGATTTATGCCAATAAAATTGACTCCTATATGTGTGCTACTAAATTTATTGCTTCGAACTACTCCGTTACATCTACTAAAGTGAATGCCCTTGTCGCAGTTATTAAAGTCTATTAAAGTAGAACCTGGATTTTGGAAGGAAGTGCCTAATACACGCACCTTCATATACGTTGTACCCGTATTAGTGCAATATATAGCCCAACCTAATGAGCTTGACGCATTGGGCGTAGCTCCTCCACTGGCATTAATATTTTCAAAGGTATTGTAGTCTAGATTAATATCACTATTTAAACTATTACTTTTTTGTATGCGAATGCCATTGTTCAAGTTGCTAAAATGGTTATCTTCAAATGTAAGATTGCCACAATTCAATATTTCTAAACCTCGTAATGGCGTTGTTAAGGTCGCTGGGGGTAGCATGGGCAGAGGACTTTCGAAGAAATTGCCTTTGCATATGAAATTATTACCAGTGTTATAATGTGTTCCTACAAAGACACTAATAGTGTTGCTATTGAAATGATTACTTACTATAGATATAGGCAATGAGTTGTTGGCATTGGAAGTTATACGTATGCCATTATGCATGTGCGAAATGGTGTTGTTTCTGAATACTGCTAGTGAGGCATTACCAGGAATATTTATACCTGTCCACATTTCTACGCCACAACCCTGCAAAGTGCTATTGTCTATGCGTAATTGTTTACCAGGGGCAAGCTGCATCCCTGACGCAGGCATGAAATAAAAGTTTGGACAAGATGAGATATCTAAATTATTATCAACTGTAAACATACCCTCAAATATATGAGGGGTAGTAGTACTTACAAGAGCAATGAGTCCTGGAAAATCAACACTAGAAGATGAACCAGTAGGATGAAATACGGCGTTTGGCGGTGCATTGGGGCAAAGACAACTTGAAACATCTACCAATATGGTAGCACTAGCAGAACAAGTACTGGCATCCGTAACCGTAATGGTGTAAATACCATTCATAGACGTAGTAAGCGGCGATAAGGAAGGGTTTTGAAGGGCGCTAGTAAAACCTGGCCCTGCCCACGAATACGTAAAAGGTGGTGTGCCCAAAGAGGTGGTAGCCGTCAAATTTAAGGTTGAGCTTGTGCAGTTTGAAGCTGCAACTACTTGTACGCCATTGGTAACAATTATATTTACTGTAGATTGGTCAGTACATCCATTAATGTCCGTAACGGTAATAGTGTAAGTACCCGAATTTGCCAATGTTGGGTTAGTAATTACTGGGTTCTGAAGATTGCTAGTATAGCCATTGGGTCCAGACCATGAAAAAGTAACAGGCCATACCGAATTGGCATATACAGTACTTACGCCCAGATTTATAGGGTTGCCACAGGTAGGCGAATTACCCGACACTGCACTTATCAAGGGAACACAAATATCTAATCGAAAGGTAAAAGAATTTTCTGTTTGTGTATTACCAAATACCTGCGTAGCAGGAAAGTTGGTAATATTCACATCATCACTAGTAACCCCTGTAATAATTACTTCACGAGGATTGACCACGTATAGATCAAATCCTAAATCATCTGTGCTTCCTCCTACATAGGTAGAGTACATAACTTGAGAAATGGCGGCGTTTATTTTTGTAAATATGACATCACCAGTCCCATTGTGAGAGGCATCGTATGCGGTAGGTGTAGTGGGGTAATTTCCTGTACTTGAAGTGGCAATGGTGTTGGTTCCTGTGCAATGTAAATTGTCTGCATTGTCCAAACGCAAACTAAAAAATACATCCCTATCTTGCCCACCATAATACGTAGAAGATAAAAGAGTAGTTAAGCTAGGATTTAGTTTTTGTATAAATATGTCCCAATCTGCACTATAGGCACCAAAGCCTGGCAAAGGATTCAATACATCAAAACTTGAAGATAAGGTACCACCAGTTACAATTACATCTCCTATGGAGTTTAGGACAATGGATGTACTCCAATCGTTTAATGAAGCATTGCCCCCTAAATAAGTAGAAGCGACAGGGGTGTAAACACTGCCCCCACTATTTTGGAATAATACAATGGCCGCATCGCCATTGCCTCCATAGTTTACATCATAAGCACCTGTAGTTGTAGGAAAATTATCGTATACAGAGCAGGCTACATAGATATCATTATTGCTATTTAAAGCAAGAGATTGACCTATCTCAACTTCTAAAGGTTGAATATTTGTGATGCTACCATAATAAGTTAGGAAATCAAAATTTGTAGCATTATTATCTAAAACAGCTACCAATACATCCGAAAACCCTCCTAAAAATGAGGAATTGGTTATTGGTAAATTGGGTGAACTAGTCGTGCCTGTTATATAATCTTTAGTACCATTATGAATAATTCTAAAGCCTGGCTCATCATTCGAGAAGCCTCCTACATATGTAGAATAATCCAGTTGACCAAGGGGGTCTAATTTTGTAACCGTAATATCTGTACCGCCACCAAATATTGGTTGTACAACACCTAGGGTGGTTGGGAAATCGTTGGATGTTGTTTTACCCAGTATATAGGAATTTCCTGAGGCATCCACATCAATAGCAAAACCTTGATCTAGGGCAGTACCTCCTAAAAAGGTTGAATACACGATAGCGGTACCACTAGCATTATATTTCGTTACAAATATATCAAATCCACCCGCTTGAAAGCTAGGCCCCGTTGTAGTAGGAAAATTCATATCGGAGGTGTGACCAACTATTATAGGCTCTCCATTACTCGTGGCATCTAAACCATATGAAACATCATAGGAGAAAGATGCATTAGCTCCAATTATTATGGAATATATGATGGGGTCTATAATTAAGTCTTTGGTCATATCATAACTTCCAATATTGAAGCCAAAAACCTTATTTTCTTTTTCAACAAAAGAACATTCGACTTTTACTTTCTTACCATCTATCAATTGGTATGCAAAAAGCTCGCTATGTTCAACAAGGCCTAGTGATGTTTTTATCATAAGCTTATTCTCTTTAATAAGCACTTCGTCTGCTCCTTCAATCTCAAATTTGATATTTCCAACCTTGCCTTTCGGTTTTACGATATAGTCATATCGCAAAGAATTATTATCAAAGTAATATCTGATATTAATATTGGGGTAATTGTTTGTAATGTTTACCTCATTATACAAGGATACATTACCTACCCTTTTATTGCTATGATAGAAATTATAAAAAGAAGATAGTTTTTGTTCATTATTTTCAGGTCTTGCCTCAGAAGCATTCTTCATACTTGTTCGTATCACATGGGTTTGCTTTTGATATTCATCTTTATTCTTTTTATTTTTTGTTTTTATACTCTTATAAAAATCATATACCACACCATGCTTAGTAATCCAAGAGTTTAATCCATTTTGCCTACAAAGGAATAACACCTCATCATCCCACTGTCCTTTGTTTTCAATAAAAAAGCGTGTATCTATTTTAGGTATGGTTTGCCGTTCTTGGGCATGTATTTTATATACCGTAACTTGCAAAAAGAGTAACATTAAAGAAGCGAGAAGCGAGAAGCGAGAAGCGAGAAGCGAGAAGCGAGAAGCGAGAAGCTTCGGTTTCGGTTTAGGGTGGATGTTTTCATGGTTAAAAAAATTTTATAGTATAAAGATATACAATAAAAAAATTAGAAAACAAGTTATTAACAAAAACAAATTGATATTTTTTTTTTTGAGAAAAACGATTCTGGTTTTATCTCGAATTAAGCATTAGCATTTGCTAAAGGCATAAAGCACTTTAAAAATCGGTCTGAAAGCAATTTAAGATAGGTATAAATATAGTCGTGATTTTTTTTCATACAAAAAAAAAACCGCCTCCTTAGAAGCGGTTTTGATGTTTGAGATTGTATGTATAGTTTAGTAATCCATACCCATACCACCTGGATGAGGCATAGCTGGCGCATCCGATTTGGGTTCTGGTTTGTCTGCTATAACGCATTCGGTAGTCAACAGCATACCCGCTATAGAGGCCGCATTTTCGAGGGCTACTCTACTTACTTTGGTAGGGTCTATAACACCCGCTTTTAATAAATTTTCAAAGCTTTCTGTACGAGCATTAAAACCAAAATCGCCTTTACCTTCTTTGATTTTTTGTACTATGATAGAGCCTTCTAAACCAGCATTGGCTACTATTTGTCTAATTGGCTCTTCGAGCGCTCTACGTACTATAGCTATACCCGTTGCCTCGTCTTCGTTGCTACCTTTTGATTTTTCGATGGCTGCAATAGCACGAATAAACGCAGTACCACCACCTGGCACTATACCCTCTTCTACAGCTGCTCTGGTAGCGTGTAAGGCATCATCTACTCGGTCTTTCTTTTCTTTCATTTCTACTTCGGTAGCAGCACCTACATACAACACCGCTACGCCACCACTTAATTTGGCTAATCGCTCTTGCAATTTTTCTTTATCGTAGTCGCTTGTAGTCGTTTCTATTTGTGCTTTTATTTGGTTTACTCTTGCAGTGATGTCAGCTTTTTTGCCTTTGCCACCTACTATAGTTGTATTGTCTTTGTCTATAGTAATGCTTTCGCATTGACCCAAGGCCGTTATTTCAGCACTTTCTAATTTGTGTCCCATGTCTTCGCTGATTACCATACCACCAGTAAGCACTGCAATATCTTGCAACATTTCTTTTCTTCTGTCGCCAAAGCCTGGTGCTTTTACAGCAGCTACTTTTAAGGTACCTCGTAGTTTGTTTACTACTAAAGTGGCTAAGGCTTCGCCTTCTAAATCTTCAGAAATAATGACTAAAGGACGACCGCTTTGAGCTACTTTTTCTAAAATATGCAAGATGTCTTTCATGGTAGAAATTTTCTTGTCATAAATTAAAATCATAGGATTGCTTAATTCAGCTATCATTTTTTCGCTGTTAGTAACAAAGTATGGACTTAGGTAGCCTCTATCAAATTGCATACCTTCTACTACATCTACCGTAGTTTCAGTACCTTTTGCTTCTTCTACCGTAATAACGCCTTCTTTGCCTACTTTTTGCATTGCTTCAGCTATCAATTTTCCTATAGCATTATCATTGTTTGCCGATATAGTTGCTACTTGTTCTATTTTTTTATTGTCGTTGCCAACAGTTTGTGATTGCGAGTGTAGATTATCTACAACAGATTTTACTGCTTTTTCAATGCCTCTTTTTAAGTCCATAGGATTAGCACCAGCAGCTACATTTTTTAAACCTTCTGTAATGATAGCTTGCGCTAATACAGTAGCGGTAGTAGTACCATCGCCAGCTGCATCGGCTGTTTTGCTAGCTACTTCTTTAGCCATTTGAGCACCCATGTTTTCGATAGGGTCCGAAAGTTCTATTTCTTTAGCTACGGTTACACCATCTTTTGTGATTTGAGGAGCACCGAATTTTTTTTCTATTACTACATTACGACCTTTAGGTCCTAAGGTAACTTTTACGGCATCGGCCAATGTATCCACGCCTTTTTTCATTTTGTTGCGTGCATCTATATTAAAGTGAATTTGTTTTGCCATCGTATTTGTGTTTTAATTTATTATTTTTATGTATTGTTTGTATTAGGTAAAGGTTTTGTGGGTTAAATTTTTTTTTGCAAAAAAGCCAAGTATTTTAGACAATGGCTAAAATATCGCTTTCACGCATGATGAGTAAATCTTGACCATCTATATTGATTTCGGTGCCAGCATATTTGCCATATAAAACGGTATCGCCAGCTTTAACGGTCATAGGTTCATCGGCTTTACCACTTCCTACTGCCACTACAGTACCTTTTTGTGGTTTTTCTTTTGCTGAATCCGGAATGATGATACCACCAGCTGTTTTGGTTTCTGCTTCTGCTGCTCTCACAATAACGCGATCGTGCAGCGGTGTAATGTTGACTTTAGATGTTTTTGCCATAGTATTTCTTATTTTTTGTTTAGAATTTCTAAGTAGGGAGCAATAAATAAGCCAATCTATAGGAATAGGACAATTTTTCAGAAAGATGAAGCCACACTTGAATTAGAGCAATGATTATTGCCAATTTTTCTATTCTTGTATTTTATTGTGGCTAAAATGTCAGTTAAGCTTAGCCGTATTTAATTTTTTGACAAAATAAATGGCTACAAAGGTGATGATAATTCCCACAATAACTTGTAGCGTAAATTTTTCATCTAAAAAAAGTACACCTAATAAGAAGGCTACTATAGGATTGATATATACATAAATAGAAACCAAATTGAGCGGCAATATTTTAAGTGCATAGATATAACATACAAAACTTATGAGGGAGCCTACCAGGGTTAGGTACATAAAACTAAGCCATCCTACACTCGAAATTTGATGAAAAGAAATTGGATTTTCAAACAGTTGAGAATTGATTAATAGAAAAATACCTCCAAAAAACATTTGCCATCCTATACCGCGCAAGGGGTCTATTTTTAAACTCATTTTGGTAGAAATAAGTGTGCCTATAGTCCAAGTACATACGCCTATTAAGGTGAGTACTATACCTAGTGCAAAATTTTTGCCCGACATTTCTTTTGAAAAAGATAAGAGTATGGTGGCTATACCTACAAAACCTAAAAACAGTGCTGCAATTAGATTATTTTTTAATCGCACTTTAAAAAATAAAAAATCGGCAAGAATTAATGCAAATGGAAACAAACAACCTAAGAGAGCACCCAAAAATGAGGGTATGTATTGTACAGCCATAGTAGTGAGTCCGTTGCTACACGTAAAAAACAAGAAACCCATTAGGACGTGAAATAATATATTTTTGAGAGGAGGCACTTTTTTATCTTTTACTAAAAAAAAGAGCATTAGTATAAGGCCTGCCAGCGTTTGGCGGTAGCCAGTGAGCTGAAAAGGTGGTATATGCTGTACCGCTATTTTGGCTACGAACCAAGTACTACCCCAAAACAATGAAATAGCGGCCAAAGCCCAATAAGCGAGTATGGTTTTATTTTTTCCCAAATCGTACAAATAAACTCTGAATAGTTGGATTTAGTATGAAATGTTAAAAAAAATATCTGTGAGCCTATTGTAAGTAAAATAGATTATTTTTGTCTAAATTATTAAATGTACATAACATGAAAAAAATATTCTTATTAGCCTTGGTGATGTTTGCAACTACCGCCATGTTTGCTGAAAAAAAATGTTGCAAAGGAAAATCAAGCTGTAAAAAAGAAGCTTGTGCTAAAAAGTCGGAAGCTAAATCTTGCGAAAAAGCAAGCGGAAAAGCATTTTGCAAAAAAGGACATGGCGATGCTGAGGCTAAAGCAGAAAAAACAGAAGAAATGCACGCATGTTGCAAAAAAGCAGTAGCGGCTGGCAAACCAGCATGTTGCGCTAAAAAATCAGAATCAAAATCAAGCGATCAATAGTCTGTATCGTAAACGATTAAAATATTGTGAGGCTGTCCAGATGGACAGCCTCACTTTTTTATATCTTATATACCATTTTTTTTATTCTTACTTTCCTTTTTTTCTTAAAAGCACTTCGTCTATCATGCCATACTCTTTGGCTTCTTCAGCAGTCATCCAATAATCTCTATCGCTGTCTTTTTCTACTTTGCTAAACTTCTGACCACTATGTTCGGCTATAATTTCATAAAGCTCTTTTTTGAGTTTGCCTATTTCTCTTGCTGTAATTTCTATATCGCTTGCTTGCCCTTCTGCTCCACCCAAAGGTTGGTGTATCATGATGCGTGCATGTTTTAGGGCTGTGCGTTTTCCTTTTTCGCCAGCACACATCAATACGGCTCCCATACTGGCGGCTATGCCTGTGCATATAGTAGCCACATCGGGTTGTATAATTTGCATGGTATCGTATATACCTAAGCCAGCATAAACACTACCTCCAGGGCTATTAAGATACATTTGGATATCGCGTGTGCGGTCTGTACTTTCTAAAAACAAAAGTTGAGCTGTAACTATATTGGCTACATAATCATTAATGCCTTCGCCTAAAAATATAATTCTATCCATCATCAATCTTGAAAACACATCCATGCTTGCCACATTTAATGGACGCTCTTCTATGATATAGGGTGTAAGGTTAGTAATGCTGGTATTGATATGCGATGTAAAATTGTGCAGGGTAGCACTACTAATACCCCTATGCTTGATAGCGTATTTCTCAAATTCTTTTGGATTCATGATACAATTGTTTTGGAAACAAATGTAGAACTTTCTTGATATTCGCTCATATCATTTATGCACATAGTGTATATTGTTTTCCATCTTGTTTTTGAATATCAATTGTCTTTAACGCAAATTATGCTTTTGCTTCGCAAAAGACATAAAAGGATAGATTTCCATGAAAAACAAAATCATTTTTAGAAAAAATTGAATACGTCGAAATGTGTTGTGCACTTATACCAACGTGATTTTGATTATTGTGCAAATCTTATCCCGCAGTTTGCGGGAGTAGATTCTGATGATTGGAAAGCTGTTTCCTGATGTATGTGCATTGCAGATATTATATACTATACATAAATTGGTTTCAGACTATTTTTTTGGTCTATTACCAGCAGCACAATTTGTATTACTTCGGCTGAATTTGGTGTAGCATCTGTATATGAACACAAAAAAAGGTCGCTTTCGCAACCCTTTTTAGTTTTACCCTAAGTAAGCCTTTAAAGACTTGCTATATCTTGTTTTTTGAAGGCGTTTTATAGCTCTTTCTTTTATTTGACGAATACGTTCTTTGGTTAAATCGTATTTTTCACCAATTTGTTCTATAGTAGGCCCTTCGTTTCCTTCCAAACCAAAATAAGCACTTACAATTTCGGATTCGCGTGGGCTGAGTGATTTTAATATTCTACGTATTTCTTCTCTCAAACTGTCTTTTATTACAGTTTCATCAGTATCATCGGAACCTGTTAACAAATCGCCCATGCTTACATCTTCTGCTTCGTGCACTGGAGCATCTAATGAGGTATGGCGAGTATTGGTAACAAAGATGTTTGAAATTTCTGTTTCTGACATTTCCAATATTCCCGCTAATTCTTCCACCGAAGGTTCTCTTTCGTTTTCTTGTTCAAAAGCCATCATGGCTTTATTGGCTTTATTATACGTGCCAATTTTATTTTGTGGCAATCTGACAAGTCGTCCTTGTTCTGCCAAAGCCTGCAATATTGACTGTCTAATCCACCATACAGCGTAAGAAATGAATTTGAAACCTTTGGTTTCATCAAAACGCTGTGCTGCTTTTATAAGTCCTAGGTTACCTTCGTTTATAAGGTCACTCAAGGTCAAACCTTGATGTTGATATTGTTTTGCCACAGAAACGACAAAGCGTAGGTTAGACTTTACCATTTTTTCCAAAGCTGCTTTAGATACTATAGGATCACCGCTTCTAATTTTTTGTGCTAATACAGTTTCTTCTTCTGCATTAATCATGGGAATACGGCTTATATCTTGTAAGTATTTCTCAACGGCTTGGCTATCACGGTTAGTGATCTGAGTGGCTATTTTTAGTTGTCTCATTATGTTGTTTATTTGTCTTTTAGACGTAGAATAACATCAAATATTATTCCACATATGCGTAATTGAACGTTAAAAATCTGATTTTCGAGGAAAATTGCGGTTTTGACTCGATAAAATACTTAAAGTTTATCTGCCAGCTTCAATTCATCGAATTTTTGAACCTGCAAAGGTGTCATAGCACCTTTGATATTTCTTATTTTGTTTTCGTGCAGCAATTTCAGTCTTTCTTTTAATACTTCAGGATTGCCTTTGGCAGCTTCTTTATTTTTATCTATCATATCATTTTCTTGAGTTAAAACAAGTGTAATACGTTGTAGTTGTATATCAGACAAGCCAATGTCTGCTTTTTGAAGTACTGCTATATCCTTTTGTACCGATTTAGGAAGTGTGGTATTTTGAGCTAGTGCAAAAAAGGAAATTAATAAAAATAGGCTAGTTAATATTCTTGTTTTCATATTTAATCGTTTAAGGTTAAGACGTAAAAATAATTTTTTTTGTTTGTATTTTAAATTGTTTTTACAAAATAGGTCTTCTAATTAACATTATAGGCAGTTTTGTTAACAAAACTGCCTATAATTTACAATATATGTTTGAAAAATTTTTATTCCTCTTCTGGCTCAGGAGAATTGTCTTCTTCTGCGTCTAAAACTCTTAGATTGGAGTTTCTTACATCAGATCCAGATTTGTCAATATACTCTGGTCTATTTTGATCGTAGATAATACGTTTGCCAGGTATGTCGCCAATTATTCTAAATTCTGTTCTTCTGTTGTACTGACGGCCAACTGGATTATCTCTACCATTTACTTTATTGGGTCTAATTGGGTTTCGTTCGCCCTCTCCTCTTGCTATCATTCGTCCTCTGTCTATTCCTTTAGAAACCATATAATTCATTACTGCATTGGCTCTTTTTACAGATAAGTCATCGTTGTAATCATTTTGTCCATGATCATCAGTATAAGAGCGAATTTCAACACTTACTGAAGGATTATCTCGCAAAAAGTTTACAAGAGAATCTAATGATGAGTATGAATCTGGTTGAAAATCTCCTTTATCGTAGTTGTAATATACATTTTGTACATGAAACTCTTCATTGTTTACAAAGCGATGCATATAGATAGTAACCAAAGTAGTATCATCAGGATCTATTACCGATTTGCCAAGTGTACTTATAGTAGTACGTCCTGATATATAACCTTCTTTATCAGCAGTAATAGCATAATTATTGCCCATAGGTGTGTAGAACAAGAATCCGCCACTTCTAGAGAAGTTTGTATCTACTAAAGTTTGTTTATTTTCATCAGAAAGTTTTACAACTACTTCATTGATGGTTTCGTTGGTAACTTCATCTATTACTATACCTTTTACATAGAAATTAGGTTCTTTAATTACTCTCCAGATATCATCGCAACAAGTTGGATTTTTGACATAGTAACTACCTAATCTATTGGATACTACATAGGCATTGTCTTTTTCACCATCATCTTGTATATAATAAATATCATCTGCTGATGAGTTGATAGGAAAGCCTAAGTTTTGTAAATTTCTATAACGAGATGGACCACCTTCTGCAGAATACACATCAAAACCGCCTAAGTTTTTCCAACCTTTGGTAGAAAAATACAAACGATTTTTTCGTGAATCGTAATACGGTGTAATTTCATCTAATGGTGTATTGATTGTTTTACCACAGTTTTGAGGTCTTCTATACACTTTTCTGGAAGAATCATATACTGAGTACCAAATATCAAATCCACCTACGGACTGTAATTTCTTGTTAGATGAAAAGAATAAAACTTCTTTTTTGCCTATCATAGCACAATAAGGGTGTGTTGAAGAACTTTCAGGATCGTTGATGGTAGCATCTAATTCTTTAGAAGTACCCCATACGCCTTTTTTTCTATCAAATTCTGAGACCCAAATTTTACATTGTACTTCTAAGCTATCTCGCTCTTTACATTTTGTAAAGTAAAATCTTGAACCTCCAGGACTCCAAGAACCATTTCCTACATGATATTTTTTATCATTAAATTTCCCATCTTCAAAAGGCATAGCTACTTCAAAACTGTCTTTTACTCTTGTTCTGTCAAATTCTTTTGGCGACCATTTAAAGCGGCTTACATAATCTTCACGTTTATCTTTTTTGTATTCTACGATTTTGTTCATATTCATCGTAGCAAATAGTAAAGCTGTGTCTCCTAAAGGCATAGGAGATAATTCTGTATAAGCAGTATTAACATTAGGACCTGCATTTTTTACATATGCACGACCTGGGTTTTTAAGCGAAGCAAGAGCCATTTGGCAACCTTCGATTTCTCTTTTTACAAATATCTTTTTCTTTTTATCTCTGCCTTTATAATTTTTTAAATAAAATTCAAATCGTTCTATAGCCTTTTCATATTCTCCATTCATTTTTCGCATGATAGCCTCTTTATATGGGCTTTCTGGATATATTTCTGGTGCTAGTGCATAGGCTTCTTCATAATAATGAGCTGCTGGCGGATAGTCTCTTGTATTCCAAAAACACTCTGCCAACATATATGATAAATAAGGATTTCGGGGTTGTTCTTTTTTTAATTGTAAATAATATTCTTCTGCTGTGTAATAGCTCCCTTCTTTGAACAAGCTATTTGCCCATTTCAATTTTTTATTGAAAGGTAGCTTTGCTGCAGGATCGTCTTTAGGACCCGCAAATGAAGTTAAAAATTGTAAACTAAACACAGCTGTAATCAGCGATAAAAGCAAAAGGTTTCTTCTCATTCCTTGAAATGTTATATATGCTGTAAATATATTATGTAAATTCTTAAAAAAGGAAAGCTAATTCAATTTTTTTTTAAAATCTTGAACATGGGAATGCTATTCTTCTAGCAAAATCTAATGGATTTGGCATTACGTAGCGCAATGTAAGCTCAAAACCACCTCTTCCGTTTGAAGCTACTTTGAGGTCTGAGAGATTATAGTCGTATCCAAATCCTAAGCGAACGCCTTCAAATTCGAAACCAGCAGTTATAAGTGCCGCATCGCCAAAACGATACCATCCACCTGCAAATACAGCTGGAGCAACAGATGGAATATCGCTATCACCAAGCATATAATGCAATTCAGTTCCTGCTATCATTTCGGTAGCTGCAGTTTGCGATTGGTATAAAAAAGCTGGGCGTATACTTAACTTATCTATATTCCAAATAGCTCCTAATTGAGCGTTTAGGCGCATACCCAAACCTACTTCATTGTTTTGTTTTTCAAGAAATGATTCTCGAGGTTGATTTAAATTATGACCAGCTACACAAAGCGAATACGAAAAGTTTTCGCAAATTCTATGTTGCCAATTTAAACCTGCATTGGCAGTAAAAAATTTTACTTTTGGATTTAGATTTTCGCCTGTTGTACCCGGTTGAAAACCGCCATTATAAAATTCATCAGCCCAATACAATCGAGCCAAATCTATAGTTTTTTGAGTATAGCCTCCTTGCAAGCCTACGGATAAAGATTTATTGGCATCTGTGCCTAAAAATTTATGATAAGCTAATGAAGCCAACATATTTAAGTTTGCTAAATTGCCATCACCTGAACGATCGTTGTACATAGAAAAGCCAGCTGCTAAATAATCATCAATCGCAACATCTTTAAATAAAGGGGCATCAATAGAACCGCCAAAGGTAACATAGGGAGTAGTTACTGATGACCATTGATTTCTATATATACCTGTTACTCTAAGTAATCCATCAAAACTCCCTGTTAGTGCAGGGTTTAATATCATTGGAGCACCATAGAATTGAGTAAAGTGCATATCTTGTGCTACACTTTGTTTTGCAAACATTGTACATAATACAACTAGGCAAGCTATTTTTATACGATTTATCATGATGTAAATTTATTATCTTATTAGTGAAATATTTCCAGTTTTAGTTATTCTTTTTCCAGTTGAAGTTTTAGCATCTAAGGTATAAACATAAGTACCCATTGGTTGTGGCTTTCCGTTGTATTGTCCATTCCACCCTTTGCTTATATCATTAGTACTAAATACCTTTTCGCCCCAACGATTATATATATTAAAGTAATTCAATGTAGCTATTCCTTTTACAATTATTTTTAATTCATCATTTATGCTTGTACCACTGCCAGGACTAAAGGCGTTAGGCAAAGCTAATATGCTTTCTTCAGAAATCCTAATCGTTAAGGTATCGGAAGTTTTGCATCCATATTCAGTAGTTCCATACACAATATATTGTGTTGAAACGGGTGGGTCTGCTATTGGGTTTTTAATTAGATTATTTGTCAAATGATAATTCGGCAACCATGTGAAAAAAGAACAATTTCCTTGAGGATTTAACGAATAGGTTTCGCCAGGATATAAAGTTACATCTTCTCCTGCATCTATAACCGCATCTGAAACAACTTGAATAGCTACTTTTTCGGTATCTGTACAGCCTTGCAAACTTCTTGCATACACCGTATATTCTATCGGAAAGAAAGGTGTAGATACTACAGAGGTGCCAAGAGTATCTGACAAGAATGTAGAAGGTGTCCAATAATATGATTGTGCTCCATTGGCAGTATATATAACCGAATCGCCTGGGCATATAATAGCTTCTTCGGGTGTAATAGTGGCAAATTCAGTGGGATGTACCGTAACAATAACATTATCAGTATCAACACATCCTATAGGTGTAGATACAATGACCTCTAAATTGGTACTTGTATGCCCTGCAAAAACAGGGTTCGCAGTATTACTTCCTGATGTCAAATCTGCATTGGGAGCCCAGCTATAAGTATAATTAGGATACGAAGCGGGATCCACTATTACATGCAATTGAACAGAATCCCAATCACACATTTCACGGTCTAATCCAGCAAAGATTTCTGGTACTGGCTGCACGTCAATATCAAAAGACTTACTCATGGGGATACAACCTGGATAGGTAGCAGTAACTGTATAGCTAATGGGTGCTAATGGGTTTGATATAGGATCCTCAAGATTAGGGTTATTTAAATATGTTGTTGGCAACCATTGATATGCAAACAAAGGATCACCTTGTACGTTGATAGGAATAGTAGCACCCTCGCATACTACAGTATCTCCATTAAATAAAATAATATCATCTGGCAATACTTTTATATTCATTGTATCATCTCCTTGGCACCCTATTGCTATAGGATCTACTTGAAGTATGAATTGGAAATCGCCTACCTGTGTAAAAGTAGCAGATGGATTTGCTACAGTGGAGCTGCCATTTAGATAGGGCAGTGCACTTCCACTCCATTGATAAGTATATACCTGGTTGGGAGAAATTATTGGGTTATATTGAATAGATTGATTCCTACAAATAATAGTATCAGCACCAATATTTACTGCTGGTGGCAAATTAATACTAATTTTTATTGTATCACATTTGGGTGCGCAACCCGATTGAGGCAGCGTAGCACAAACCACATAGTTAGTAGTTTGGTTGGGGCTTACTGTAGGCTCTTTAATATTGGGATTATTAATATTTGTGATAGGTGTCCAAGAGTATATTAACGAATCATCACCATTGACTTGTATGTGTACACTATCTTCTTTACAAATAGCTGTATCAGGTGTAATTATATTCATATGTATAGTGTCGCTTATGAATAAACTTACCGAATCTATAATATCTGATGTACAAGGTGCCAACTGATATATTTTTATTTCTTCGTTAGGTTCCGCTATATTATCCTGAATAGCACCCAATACAATATAAGCCACTGTATCATTGGCCGGAATTGTAATTTGACCGACAGGTGAACCAGCAGGAATACTACTTACAGAATAATCTGCTGGGTAACTGGCCACACCACCAAGTTGATAATTGATAGTATATGGAAAAGGTGTAGCTACGGGTCTTTGTACTTTCACAAAGCCAGGCGAACACCCTTCTACTATGTATGGATAAGGTAAGGTAAGATTTGATATAGGAGTAAAAGATATTGCATTGGAAGATAGGCTACCCTCTTTCAAAAACACGCCCGAATCCAAAATATGATCACCTTTGTCTGCAATAGCTAATTTTAAATGGTAGGTAGAACAAGGTATTACAACAGCAGTAGCAGTTAAAGGCACCGTAAATCCTTGATAATTTACTGAAGCTCCAGCCGCATTACAGACAAAATAGGCACAAGTATTATTAGCAGCATTAAACATAGAACAACCTACAGTGTTGCCAAAACAATTAGTATTGGTAGTATTACAACACCCAGGATTGTTTGGACAGTAAATAGTGCTAACACCTACAGGGCATGTAGTAGAACCCGGAACCAATGCTATATTGTCTGAAGCATTTGAATAGGGCCCAGCAATACCAGGACCGCTGATAAAGAAACCAAAAACATCGTTGAAATTAGTACAAGTAAAACTTGGATACTCGCTCGAGCCAAATACATATTCAAATTTTACGGTATCGCCTAATGGTACAAAATCAAATTCTAAAATACAGGCATCAAACGTTGCACCACCTACCAAAGTGGTCAAGTCAGCATCACCATTTCCGTTTGTATTTGTAGATGGTCCAGTAGCTGGGCCATTGGCACCTTGTGCTGTAGCCGTGGTTTGCGCCGTACCGGATGTCAATACAATACCAGATTGTAGACCTAAATTGGTTACATTAGGGGGTGTTACTACAAAAGTGCCATTTGAAACTGCTGGACAATTTAGTGTAGGGTTAGAAATTGTAACACCAGTACCCACCAAACTTTGAGCTAAGGTATTAGCTAATTGCGATCCAGTAATTGTAATTTGAGAAAAAATGGACATAGCATTGAATACAAAAAGAATCAACAATGCAACAGTCTTTTTTATTTGTTTAATTATTTTCATTTTTATAGAATCCAAATTTAGTGTTTTTTTTATTTAAAAAAATCAACTGACTTTATATATCCTATTGCTAATTTGTTTAAGTTTATTTTTTTTTTGATGTACGTTTGTGTTTCATGGCTTCTAAGAAAAAACAACATACAACAAGCAAAAAAACACCTACCTCAAAAAGCAAAAAGGATACGACTACTAATTCCTTTTTTTCTATTATCAAAGACGTACCAATTCCTTGTATAGTTGGTGTATTTTTCATCTTCTTTGCTATATTTTTGAGCTTTGCTTTTTTTTCCTATTTTTATACTTGGCAAAATGACCAAGATAAGCTACAAGGCAGTATAGACTTTATTTCGTTTTTAAAAAACAATACCTCCACTTTTGAAAATCAGGGTGGCAAAATAGGCGCCTGGTTAGCTCATACTTTATTCAAAAATTATTTTGGATTAAGCAATCTATTGTTTATTCCTTTCTTCTTATTATGGGGCATTCAGTTACTTTTTAAACAAAAATGGATGTCTATTCTACGTTTATTTTTTTTCACAACTCTTTTAGTTTTACTTTTTTCTATTTCATTAGCTTATTATTTAAGCCCTAAAAACTTCGTCTTCCCATTTGGTGGCACATTCGGCAATACGATCATCCAATATTTAACCCAATATGTTGGCAATATTGGCACGCTTATCATGGTTATTTTAGCAAGTCTTTTAGGCTTAGGTTTATTATTCAAACTACTTTCTCACTTCCCACTTTTCAACCGTGTGATTTCGACGAGTAAAGAAAAAATTGAACATCTTTCTACCACATTGGCTCAACAAAAATCGAATATCGAAGATGCTCCAATTCAAGTAGAAGAATCTTTAAGCCAGCATAATGTTGTTGTAGAGGAAGCTTTTTTTGAGGAAGAAATAAAAAGCCAAGAAATGGAATTACAAAGTTTTGAATTAGAAAATGAAACCAAAGAAGAAATAGTAGCTACACAAGCTATAGAACTGGAAACACATGTAGAAGAAATAAACAATGAAGAAACTAGCGCGCAAGATAATTTTACGCTTGAAGTTGTAAAGAAAGAAGATGACACAATCGTGATAGAAAATGACCATGCAGCTATCGGAACAGATGAGCCATATGACCCTTCCTTAGACTTAAGAGACTATCAATTTCCAACACTCGATTTATTAGAACAACGGTCACAAACAGAAATTTCAATTGATAAAAATGAATTAGAACAAAATAAAAATCAGATTATCAATACGCTAAAAAGTTTTGGTATTAGTATTTCAAAAATTAGTGCTACTGTAGGGCCAACTGTTACCCTTTATGAAATAGTACCAGCAGAGGGTGTGCGAATTTCAAAAATTAGAAATCTTGAAGATGATATAGCATTGAGTTTGGCTGCCCTTGGTATTCGTATTATAGCACCTATACCGGGCAAAGGTACTATAGGTATAGAGGTACCTAACCTTAAAAAGCAATTGGTGGGTATGCGCACACTTATTGCTTCTGAAAAATTTATTCATAATGATTTTAGTTTGCCTATAGCCCTTGGCAAAAAGATTGACAATGAAAACTATATAGTTGACCTAGCCAAAATGCCGCATTTGCTTATGGCTGGTGCTACCGGTCAAGGTAAATCAGTCGGTATCAATACCATATTGGTTTCTCTTTTATATAAAAAGCACCCTTCGCAAGTAAAATTTGTGATGGTGGATCCCAAGAAAGTTGAGTTGTCTATTTATAAGTTAATTGAAAAACATTTTTTAGCTAAGCTTCCCAATGAAGAAGAAGCCATTATTACAGACACCAAAAAAGTAATTAATACGTTGAATGCTCTTTGTATAGAAATGGACAATCGCTATGATTTGCTTAAAGAAGCAGGCGTTAGAAATATAAAAGAGTATAATGAAAAGTTTATTAAACGCCGATTAAATCCCAATAAAGGTCATCAATATTTACCTTTTATTGTATTAGTTGTAGATGAATTTGCTGATTTGATTATGACAGCTGGCAAAGAGGTTGAAATGCCTATAGCACGCTTGGCACAGTTGGCCAGAGCTATTGGTATACACTTGATTATAGCTACTCAAAGACCTTCTGTCAACGTAATTACTGGCACCATCAAAGCTAATTTCCCAGCTCGTGTAGCATTTAGAGTTTCTGCCAAAGTAGATTCTAGGACTATTTTAGATGCTGGAGGTGCAGAGCAACTGATCGGTCAAGGAGATATGCTTATACTAAATGGTAGCGACTTAGTTCGCCTACAATGTGCTTTTGTAGATACCCCCGAAGTAGAACGCATAGTAGAGTTTATTGGCAATCAAAGAGGTTATCCAAGTGCCTTTGACTTACCTGAATATGAAAGCGGTGATAGTGGAGGAGATTTGGGAAGCAATCAAAAATCGCTCAAGGATGTAGATGCCATGTTTGAACAGTGTGCAAGACTTGTAGTAAGCTCTAATAGTGGTTCTACGTCTATGCTACAACGGCGTTTTAACTTAGGCTACAATAGAGCCGGAAGAATAATGGATCAAATGGAAGCTGCGGGAATAGTAGGCCCTACTCAAGGCAGTAAACCTAGAGAAATCATGGTGCATACCGAAGCCGAATTAGATGTTATACTTAGAGGTTTGAATCTGATTTAATTCAACTTTTTGTCTCAATAAATAATGCTATTATTATTTACTTAAAATAAATTCGGTTCTTCTATTTTTAGCCCTTCCTTCTGGTGTGCTATTATCAGCTATTGGATTGATATCTCCAAAACCAGTGCTTGTAATTCGTATAGCTTGTATACCTTTTTTAATCAAATAGTTTTTACACACTTCAGCACGTTGTTGAGATAAGAACATATTTTTTTCTGCATTACCCTGATTATCAGTATGACCTTCTATATCAACATTGATATCTAGATTCTCTAATAAGATTTCAACTACTTTATCTAAATTTTTAAATGAGGCAGCCGTTAAATTAGCTTTTCCAGTTTCAAAGTTGATACCTTTTGCTGCTTCAATAACCTTTTCTACAACTTCTTTTTGAATTTCAGGGCATCCATTTTGAGTTTTGGCATATTCATGAGGGCATTGATCCACTTCATCATTTATATCATCATTATCTGAATCTGGAATAGGACATCCACGGTATTTAACTATGCCTTTTACGGTTGGGCATTGGTCATCGCTGTCTTTTATGCCATCATTGTCCGAGTCAGGGCAACCGTTTAATTTTCCTGCCACTTGTGGACAAGCATCTCTATTGTCAGCAATTCCGTCACCATCGGTATCTGGGCAACCTTTTAGGGCAGCAAGGCCAGCCTGATCTTTACATTCATCTTGAGCATCGGGTACGCCATCTCCATCGGTATCTACTATTTTTGGTACACTTGTTTTGATTGGTTTAGGCTCTTTTGCACTTTTTTGCCCCCACCAATATATTATACCTGCACTATGTACTAAATGAGTTTGTGTATTTTTGGCCAAAGGCATATGATATTGTGATTCAAGATTGAAAAATAAATTTTTGCTTAACTTAATATGTGTACCCAAACCTAAAGGTGCTGAAAAACCCAAGGTTTTTTCTCGACAACTTGCGTTGAAACCAGCAGCAAGATAAGGAGCTAAAATATAACGCTCTTTGCTAAGTAAATTGAAACATACTTTAGCATCTAAAGCAAAATATGGAAAATCTTTTTTTAAGCCTGTATTCCAACGCTTGTAATTGAAGTAAACACTGTCATTTTTTGCATTGGGGTAATATAATGAGCTAATATGTAATGCAGTAGAAAAGTCAAAGAATCGGTTTATTTTTTTCCAATAAGAAACCTTTACTGCGGGGTCATAAAAAAATGTTTTGTTTTTTGAACTAATTGTATTCAAGTCATAATTATTGTATAAATAAGTTCCGCCTTGAGGCCCAAAAAAATCATAGGCTGCAAAATGCACACCTATGCCATGTTGGTTTTGTGCATTAAGAACAGAAAAGAAAGCAATTAAACTAAGTAGGGTAAGGTATAATTTACGCATATATAAAATTTATGCCGCAAAGTTATAGTCATATTATCGTATCCAAGATGAATAAAATTGAATTCTTTTGAGTACTTATTCACAAAAGTTAATTAATGTTTCTTTGTTTTTATTGCATAGCCACTACATTTGTCAGATTAATATGCAAATAGCTTTTTAAAACTTGTTATTTGTAATTTTTTAAATTGTAGGGCCATGAAAACACCATTTCAAACTTGTAATACAAAATAAATCATGAACATTAGCGCAGACCAAATCAAATTATTTGCAGGCAATGCCACTCCCATGTTGGCCGAAAAAATAGCACAGTCGTATGGCAAAGAATTAGGACAAATAAAAATTCAACGCTTTAGCGATGGCGAATTCCAACCCGTTTTTAATGAAAGCATAAGAGGCAATTTTGTTTTTTTAATTCAAAGTACCTATGCCCCATCCGATAATTTGATGGAATTGCTTATGATGATAGATGCAGCCCGACGTGCTTCTGCCGGCTACATTACAGCTGTCATACCCTATTTTGGGTATGCCAGACAAGACCGAAAAGACAAACCTCGTGTTAGTATAGCATCTAAGTTAGTAGCTAACTTACTAACCAAAGCTGGTGCACACCGTATTATGACTATGGATTTGCATGCTCCACAAATTCAAGGTTTTTTTGATATTCCAGTAGATCATCTTGATAGCTCTGCAATATTTATTCCTTATATTGAAAACTTGGGTATCGAAAATATCACCTTTGCTTCGCCCGATGTAGGAAGTACAAATAGAGTACGAGAGGTAGCTACCTATTTTGGTGCCGACATGGTAATTTGTGATAAACAACGCAAACGCGCCAATGAAGTGGCTTCTATGACAGTAATAGGCGATGTAAATAACAAAGACATTATACTCATTGATGACATTTGTGATACAGCTGGTACACTAACTAAGAGTGCCCAAATGCTTATGGACAAAGGAGCAAAAAGCGTAAGAGCATTTTGCACACATCCAGTATTGAGCGGCAATGCTTATGAAAATATTGAAAAATCGGTTTTGAGTGAGCTTGTTGTTTGCGACACCATACCGCTCAAACAGCAATGTAGTAAGATTAAAGTATTGAGCACTGCCAAACTATTTTCAACAGCTATTCGTAATGCACACGAAAACAAATCAATCAATTCGCTTTTTATACATAGCAAATTAAAAGAACAACAAGGCTTATAAATTGCTATTTAGGCACTAAAAAGTTTGCATCTATTGCTTAGGATTTTTTTTAATAAATTTGCCTCCATAAAATTTAAAAAAAATAACTTGTTTTTACTATGGGAAGAATATTTGAAGTAAGAAAGTCCGCCATGTTTGCCCGTTGGGACAAAATGGCTAAAAACTTTACACGTATTGGTAAAGAAATCAATATAGCAGTAAAAGCTGCAGGCCCCGACCCAGACAACAACCCTGCTTTAAGAAGATGCTTCCTCAATGCCAAAGCCGTAAATATGCCCAAAGACCGCGTAGAAGCTGCCATCAAAAGGGCTATGGGCAAAGACATGACCGATTATGAAGAAATAGTGTATGAAGGCTTTGGACCACATGGTGTAGCCATCTTGGTTGAAACTGCAACCGATAATGGCACACGCACTGTAGCCAATGTAAGAGCTATTTTTAATAAAGGTCAAGGTGCTTTGGGAAATAGTGGTTCAGTGGCCTTTTTATTTAATAGAATGGGCGAATTCAAACTTAAAAATGAAAATATTGATTTAGAAGAACTTGAATTGGAAGGCATAGACTATGGCATGGAAGAAATAGGCGAAGATGCAGAAGGCCATATTATTATCCGAACAAATTTTAATGATTTTGGAAATATGAGTGATTTTATAGAAAAAAAAGGGCTTTCACTTATTTCCTCAGAAACAACTCGAATACCCACTACAAGTGTAGAGCTCAACGAAGAACAGTCCAATGAAGTACTTGAATTGGTAGATAAATTAGAACAGGATGACGATGTGCAAAAGGTATATCATAATTTGGTTTAAACAATAAAAAAGGCCTTTAGTAAGATTCGTAAAATAATTGTCAAAAACAGAATTAAAGTAAAAAATATATAAAAAAACCATGCATATTTGTTGCATAAAAAATATATTAAAAATGAAAAATTTAAAATCTATCTTATTCTCAGCAGTTCTAACTATAGGAACATTTGCAGCAATCACATTTGTATCTTGTAATCCTGATCCTTGTAAAGATGTAGTATGTGCTAATGGCGGTGTTTGTGTTGATGGCGGTTGTAATTGTGAAACTGGTTACGAAGGAACACTTTGTGACGTTTTATCAAGAACTAAATTCTTAGGCGTATTTTCTGGTAATGAAACTTGTACAGTAGGAACTGATACATATGCTATTACTTGTACTGCTAACAGCGATGATACTAAATTTAACATCTCTAACGTATACAATCAATCTTTAACAGCTATAGCTAATGCTGATGGTAATTCATTCACTATCCCTAGCCAAACTGTTGGATCTAATATTACTGCTTCTGGTAGCGGTTCTATAACTGGAAATACAATTACTGTAACATACACTATAAGTGATGGTACTATTTCTAACACTTGTACTTTTACTGGTACAAAATAAGTATAACGTACTCTTTAAAAAAAGGTTGGTGCACGGCATCAACCTTTTTTTTATGTCTATACTTTAAGCTCAAATTATGCTATAAACTGAACAACCTGCATTGAACCTATTCCGATTAGTATTACACCGATTATACTTCTGTAACAGACCCAAAAAATGGTCTGAACATCAGTAGTATCAGTATAAACCACTCTAAAAATTGGTCTGTAACCAATTTAAGATTGGTATTATTTAGATTTATCCCGATTTAGAAAATCAGCTTGAAGGTATAAGCTGAAAGCGTGATTTTATTAAGCGTTTATATTAAACCGACAATGCTGCTATAAGAGCCCAAAAGATTGGCCTTAAACCTAGCAAATACACTTCGGGATAATATCGGTATAATCCACTTTAAAAATCAGTCTGAAACCAATTTACATTTGGTATTATTTGCGAATGCAAATACATAATAGGAGTGGAAGAAATCAAAATATCTAATGAGGCACAAAAAAAAATGCTTCAATTTCTTGAAGCATTTTTATAAAAATTAGGAATAAAAATTATTGGGATTAGTTTCCTCCGCCCATTTTGGGTTTACCATTACCAATTTTAGTATCATCTACTTTTCCGCTTGCATCTTTAGTGGCTCCCATTTTTGGTTTACCGCTACCAACAGTTGTTGAGCTTTGCGAACCCATTTTTGGTTTACCATTACCAATAGTTTGTGGTTTTGGAGGTGCTGGAGTTGCTTTAGGAGGAGGAGTGGCTTTTGGTTTTTGAGGAACAGCTTTAGGAGCTGCCACAGGTGCAGGAGCTGCTTTTCTTGCTGTTTTAGCAGCTATACTATCTGCTTTTGCTTGAGCAGCTTGTAATAAGCGAGCATCGCAATCTGCTTTTAATTGATCTTTTACGCTTTGTACTTTAGCTTCTACTTGAGCGTCTAATTCTGCTTGAGAAGGACCCACAGGTTCGGTTTTGCAAGCAGTAAAATAAAGACCTACTAAGGCAAAACTTGAAATATAAATTAGTTTTTTCATGTTATTATTTTTTATTGTTTTTATAGGATTAAAAAATTATTGAGCTGCTGCCATTTGTGCCGCGTGAACAAGCGAGTCTGTTGCGGCTTTAAGTTCGGTAGCCATGCGAGCTTCGCATTCCGTATTGGCTTGAGCATTAGCTTCTTCAATTTTTACTGCTGCTGCTTCATTTACTTTGGCTTCTACTTGAGCTGGATCCATTGCGGTTTCTCCGCATGAATTTAGCATTGCTAAACCCACTAGTACAGATAAGGATAAAATAAGTTTTTTCATGTTATAATTAAATTTTCATCAAAAATAATACGCTAATATCAATTTCTACATCTTTTTGTTATTCTAACAAAAAATTAATTCTCAACTTCCTATATAGATTTAGTAGCTAATAGACGGTTTTAACATTTGTTAAATAATTTTTGTTTGACAGAATTGCAATTATCTTTATAAAAAAAAAAATCATGAAAAAATTTACCTCCCCCCGCCCGCAAAAATAGTTTTCATAAAATTACAATGTAATCTATACTATCTTTTCTTTGTTATGTTTCTCGTTTCTTTTTTTCAATTTACTGCTATAGCGCAAAACAGCGTGTTGCCCCCCAGCAATGCTGACTATGCTATTCCAAATGTCATTGACCCTTCATCTATACAATACTATCATCGGTCCAATACCAACTTATTTATTAGCGGTGCTTTTGCAGCATTATGTCCACGCATTTACGCTCCCAATCTTTGGTACAATACCTTTCAAGCTCCTATACCCTTTGTAATGACTCATTCTAATAGCCCATTTAGCAACACACCTAACAACAACTTGTATTACTGGTATTGGCATCCAATTAGTTTATCGAGTTTAGATTTTTTGGATGGGCAAAATAATTATGGTTTTTCATACAACGGTGATCCAGCTATAGATTATACGCAATCCAACCTTAACAACCGTGATGCGGTGGTTGCATGGCCTTCCATTATTACCCCCAATAGTAACCCAACAAATCAAGAAAGGGGTATCTATGCGATTAATCAACCGGCATTCAATCAAAATTTTTACAATTGGGAGCAAGTTAATCTAACACCCAAAACCTATATGGGCATGCGCTACTGCGTTTCGGTAGCTGCTGCTACCGACAATAATATGAATGAGTATGTAATAGCATGGGAAGACAATGGTGCTATGTTTTATAAATGGCGAGCCTTTAATTTGACCAATTTTAAAATACCTAAAAAAACAGTGCCACTAAGTCTAACTTTATTCCCAAACCCTGCCACCTACAAACTTTTTTTGCGTGGGGCTAAACAGCAAGATTATAAAATTTATAATAGCTTAGGTGCGGAACTTCTTCAAGGTAAATCTTCAATGGATATTGAAACCATTCCTGTGTCTTCACTTGCCATTGGGACATATTATTTGCATTGCAATAATCAGGTATTTCCATTTGTAATATCTAAATAATCTGCGTTATGAAAAAAAATTTTATTGGAATTCTGTTTATAATAGTTTCTTTAAACAAATATGCCTTTTCAACTGGTATTATTATGCCCTATTTTACATATACGCATTTATATGGAAATACTTATCGAATTAATATGTACAATTACTTTAATTGTGATTTTTATGGAATTTCCTCATTAGTAAGTGCTTATGCTTATCACGATACATGTAATTTTCAATCAAAAACTCCCCGTTTGGCAAAACGAAAAGACACTTTGCCCGATGGTCGACCTCAGAAAAGCAATGCTTATTTAAGCTATTGTGAAAATACAATGACAATGTGCGATTCGCCCTTTAATGGCACAGGTCTGCCAGCCTTTCGAGATCTTATGTATATCGACACTATTACCCTGCCCGAAAACTGTGGTATGTGGAAGTTTAGTTTAGGTGCTATATCGCAAGGTAATTGGCGAGACCCTGCCATGACCAATGTAACACCTATGAGCTATACCTATTATGGCGAAGCCATATTGAATGCCGATTCTACTAATCCCAACAGTAGTGCCCTTTGGCAGAGGCCCTTTGTGCAATATGCTTGCGCTAACCAAGCTACCCAATGGTATATGCCTGCCTATGATAGCGATGGCGATAGCCTGGTATATAGCCAAGTCATGCCAAGAGAAAGGGATTTAAAATTTCCAGATCCTTTAGATACGCTCATACAAGATATACAGTATAAAGCTCCCTATACACTCAATGAGCCTTTTGCTACTGGAGGCACTTGGAAATTCAATGCCAATATACCCAGTGTACAGTTTACTGCCGATACGGGTCAGATAGCCGTCATGACATTTCGTATAGACGAATATCGAAATGGCGTCTTTATGGGTGCCACGTTTAGAGATAATCTTATCATTACAGTGCCTTGTAGTTACACCGTACCCAAAAAACAAATTGATATAGCAAACTGCCAAAATATACAATTCAGTACTACAGATACCATTACTATCAATACCAATCAGGCTATGCAGCTTTGTACGTATTACTATAGCAACCTGCCCAATGCCAATTTAAGAATATATACCAATGCTAACCAAACATTGCCTTTAGGTGCCAACTATTCTCAAAACTATATAAGCAACGATAGTATATACACTTGCATACAATGGACACCAAGCAGTAGCGATACTGGTATATATTTTTTACACACTATGCTTGAAGACACAGCATGTCAAGGAGCAGAACCTATTATCCCACAAGATTATTTCCAGATTCTAAAAGTAAAATATTACGTAGCTGATGGAGTTGTAGAATATACTAATGAAAATGGTCTTGTACTCTACCCCAATCCAGCGGCTGCTCATTCTTCTGTTCATATTCAAACAAGTTTGAATAAAAACATAACAAAAGTAGAATGGTATGATTTGCAAGGCAAAAAAGTATGGAATGAGAACTTACAGAATGCTACCATTTCTGTTCCTTCTATTGCTCAAGGATTATATATCATTAAAAGCCATTTTGAAGATGGTTCTGTTGTGTTTACTAAATTTAGAATAAGCCAATAACTATGTATTCGTATAAGCTTGCAAAATATTCCTATGTTTTCTGTGGTTTTTTCTTAGCTGCAGGAAAAAGGACATTATTGAGTATAAGTCTGTAGCCTGGAGAATTGGGATGCAGGCTTAAATCTGTAGGGGGGTCTTCTACCTGATGTTGATAATCTTCGGGGTCGTGGCCACCATAAAATGTCCAAGTACCCTTACCTATATCACCATGTATATAGCGTGCTTCGCCAGCAGAGGCATTTTCGCCCATTACCAAAACGCTACTTTTTATAAATTGTTTATTAAATGAGGTTGTTTGCCCCATGAATCCTTTTACTGTAGTAGTATGGTTTTGGCAAAGCATACTTGGTATAGGATCGAATTTGGCAGAAAAAGTAAACAAACTAAAATAGTCAGCATTAAAAGGCACTCGCCGGGTTGTAGTAGCGTCTATATTTGAATATTCATATTCATAAGGATTTTTTTTGATTGCAAAATCTTTAAAGGCCAAACATTTGCTATAGTCTAAGTCTTCTTGTGCTGAGGGGCTCATGGGGTCGTGGTCGTACATGCTTTCGCATATGTCTGTTTGAAAAGCGGACAAGGCTATATCATAGCTATCGGTAGCTGAACACATGGCAAACATATAGCCACCGCCAATTACAAATTCCTTTATTTTTTGAGCTACCGCTAATTTAAGTTGCGATACTTTTTGAAAGCCATGTTTAGCTGCTATAGCTTCATTTTTTTGCACATCTTCTATATACCATGGTGCATTGTGGTATGCTTGATAAAAACGACCGTACTGGCCTGTAAAATCTTCATGATGTAAGTGTAGCCAATCGTACTTGACTAATTTGTCTTCCAGCACATCTGAATCATAAATTTTATCAAAAGGAATTTCGGCATAAGTCAATACTAAGGTTACGGCATCGTCCCAAGGCAACTTGTTGTCGGGTGTATACACGGCTATTTTAGGCACTTTTTCTAATCTTACTACATCCATATTGGCATCGGGGTCTGCAATTTCTTCTAGTATGGCTGTATATTTTGCGTCGGGCAAAACCGTGTAGCTTACATCTCTGATTTTGCATTCGTTTTCTAAATCTACATAATGGTCAAATACAAAACTTCCGCCTTCATAGTTGAGCAACCAATCTACTTTGATTTGTTGTGTAAGTACATAATAGGCTATGCCGTATGCTTTCAAATGGTTGTGCTGTGATTCAGCATCCATAGGTATCAATATTTTTGAAGCCGGGCTCTGCTTAGTACAAAGCAGTGCCAAACTGAGTATAGAAAAAATCTTCAATAAGTATGGTCTTATTTTCATGCTTATTTTTTTGTTGCTATTGTTAATTATAATATTCCCCATTGTAAAACATTTTATAAGCATTGAAGCCTACTTTAAATTGTAGCACATCGTAGTCTAAACGCATATCTTGCAATGTCATGGAAGTAATATCATATACTTTGCCTTTTGAAAATAGTCGTAGCATATTTGATTTATTGACATAGGCTAAAGAATTGTAACCTAACTCCATTTTGGATGGAAAAAAATTATCGATTTGAATTTGATCTCCTTCATAAAAAATTTTAAAATAGCCATTCAAATCTTCAAAGGCTACTACCCTATCTTTTACTTGATATTGTGGTGTATAATACCCTATAGTAAATAAACTTCCGTTGTAAAATAATTTAAAATAGCCATCATAGCTCTGAAAAGCTACCACATCATCTCCAACCATAAAAGACGAAGGCGCAAAGGCATCCATAGTATAGGTTTGCCCTTTGTAAAATATTTTAAATACATTGTTGATATCCGTATAGGCTACCACATTTCGACCTACTTGAAAATTTCGTACAGATTGGTTTTCAAGCGTTGTAACTTCATTATTATAGAATACTTTGAATTGGTCATTAAAATTGATATAAGCGCCAATATTGTCTGAAACCTTTACAGTACTATCAAACTTAAAGTCATAGTCATTGATTGCCAAAAAGCCTTCTAATTCGGTTATTTTTCCATTATAATAAGCATTAAAAGAAGATTGGTTAATATCATAAAACAATACTACACTATCGCCTAGTGCATATCGGTCGCAGAGCCTAGACAGTATTACTATATCGTTTCCATCTACAACCGAAATCATTTTTGCACTTCGATAAAGTACCAAATTGTCCGATACATCAAATTGAGTAGTAAACAAATCTGTAACAGGCATTACATTGCCATCGCGATATATTTTGAACGTGCGTGTATTGTCTAAATAAGCGATAGCAGAACGTCCTATTTTGTAGTTGACAGGTTGCATGGGTTCTATTTTGTTTATCATCCCATTGTCGAATGCAAAAAACTCCTGACGAATATTGGTATATGCGGAGTATGGCTGCGCCTCTATTGTGTAAGCCGTGCTTAACAAGGTAGATAAACAACCTATAATAATAAAAAGAAACTTTTGCATACTTGTAAATATCGGACTTTATAGTCAAACGAATGTTTAATTCATTTTATTTCTTTTGATTAAATAAGATCTTAAAATTGGCTCATAGCCTTCATTCATGTTGGCATCTATGATGTCTATTCCAAACTGAGCACATTTAAGTTGAATTTCATTTCTATAGTCTTTCATTCTTTGCTGATAGCTATTTTTTATTTGATTGGAATTCAGTTTTATTTTTTCGCCAGTCTCCATATCTATAAATTCCAAAGGTCTGTTTTCAAAATTAAAATCCACTTCTTGGTTTTTGTCTTGCACATGAAATAGTAGGACTTCATGTTTATTATACTTTAAATGCTGCAAAGCATCAAAAAGCTCATGCTGATTAGCATAACTGTCAAACATATCGCTAAAAACAATAACCATAGAACGTTTGTGAATGTTTTCTGCTATTTGATGCATTATTTGAACCGTATTGGATTTTTTGTCCATTATCTGATAGTTCAGTAAATTTTCTAATGTAGCCATTAGCCTTTTATTATGCACCGTTCCAGACTTTGCATTTGCGTGAAAATGAATTTCATCATCAAAGGTAGTTAACCCCACAGCGTCTACTTGCTTTTTGAGTATGGTAATAATGGAAGCGGCCGCAAGAGCCGAAAATTGGAGTTTGTTTACAGGTGCATCTTTGGGGTGTAGCATAGATGAAGAACAGTCTATTAATAGCTGGCAACGCAAATTGGTTTCTTCTTCATATTTTTTAATGAAAAGTTTATCCGTTCTTCCAAAAACCTTCCAATCTATATGTTTTAGATTATCACCCGAATTGTATAGTCTATGCTCAGCAAATTCTACCGAAAAGCCATGAAAAGGGCTCTTGTGTAGTCCTAAAATAAAGCCTTCTACTACCTGTTTGGCTAGCAACTCTAAATTCTCAAATTGATTGCTTTGAAGTTTATTTTGCATAGAGATTACGTAAATTTATTTTAAATATTATCATAAAAAAATTTCTTGCGTTATATTTGGCTATTATTTAACGCTCATGAAGCTAAAAACGGGATTACTTTTTATTGTGTGTTGTATTGTGATAAGTTCGTGCACACAAGAATATATTTGTCAATGTGCTGCTAAATATAAAGGGATGCCTAATTTACCAGATTCTATTGTTTATGAAAATCCCATAAAAGATACCAAAAAGAACGCTATAAAAATTTGTGAGGAAAATAGTACCAACGGTTCAAACAATGGTGTAGAATACACTATCAATTGTCGTCTTTATTAATTTTGTCTTCAAACAACCATTTCAATGGTTTAAATTTCTTTTCGTACGTAAGACCAAAACGAGTAATACAATCCTTCATGTATTGAGTCGTTTCTTCTATGCTGTCTGTAATTAATATTAAATCTAAATCTTCAGGAGAAATAGTTCCTTCCTTTTTCATCATTTCTATATGGCTCAATAATTCTTTATGAAATTCTTTATTAAAAATAACGATTGGAAAGTTTTTGATTTTTTTGGTTTGTATCAAAGTCAATGACTCAAACAATTCATCTAAGGTACCAAAACCTCCTGGCATAACGATAAAGGCATAAGAATATTTAATTAAAAGTGTTTTGCGAACAAAGAAATATTTGATAGTAACCCACTTATCTAAATATGGGTTTTCGCTTTGCTCAAAAGGCAATTCAATATTGCATCCTACACTTCTACCACCAGCATCTTTGGCACCTCTATTGGCTGCTTCCATTATACCAGGGCCACCACCTGTCATGATGGTAAATCCTAATTTGGCTATTTCTGCACCAAGCTTTCTGGCATCTTGATAGTGTTTATTATTTTCATCAAATCTGGCAGAACCAAAAATGGTAACACAAGGGCCTGCAAAATGCAAAACTCGAAAGCCTTTTATAAAATCCAGTACTGTGCGAATAGTAATTTTAAAGTCATCCCATCTGTTTTGTGGGCCATCTAAGAATTTGATTTCTGATTTTGATGTAGTCATATTTATTTTAAGTAGCCTGCTAAAGCATTTTCGTATTTATTTTTCCAATTTGATATTGAAGACCAATCTTCCTGATCTATTTGTATAGTACCACTGCTTACTTCGCCAATTTTTTCTACCGCTATTTGATTGCAAGCTTCTAAAAAAGTAGCTTCGTTTTCTTTACGAACACTAACTACAATTCTACTTTGACTTTCTCCAAACAAAAAAGCATCTTTTCGAATAGCATGCTGAGTGGATATTGAAAAACCCAACTGATTAAAAAAACAACTTTCTAATAGTGCTACCCATAAGCCGCCCTCTGCTATATCATGTGCCGATTGAAGTAGGTTATTCTTTATAAGAGAAAGTACTTGTTGTTGTATGGCAAACTCTTCTTCCAAATCAAAATGTGGTGCTGGAGATATTGCTACTTGATGTATTTTATGAAGGTATTCGCTACAATTTATATCATTTCGGCTTGTACCTAAAAGATAAATTACATCTCCTTTTTCTTTAAAGTACATGGTCATTTTTTTCTTTATATCTTCTATTATACCTACCATACCAATAGTGGGTGTAGGATACACAGCACCATCGGGCGATTGATTGTAGAAACTTACATTGCCACCAGTAACGGGCGTATCTAATTTAATACAAGCTGCACTCATACCTTTTAATGCATACACAAACTGATAATAAACTTCTGGATTGTAGGGATTGCCAAAATTTAAACAATTGGTAATGGCGCTTGGTGTAGCGCCCGTGCATACTATATTTCGAGCTGCCTCGCATACAGCTATCATAGCTCCTACATAAGGATCTGCGTGTACATAGCGGCTATTGCAATCTACAGTACAGGCTATGCCTTTGGTGGTACCCTTTACCCATGCAAGTGCTGCATCAGAGGGCTGGTTAGTACTGGCATTGGCCGTTCCTACCATACTATCATATTGTTCGTAAACCCATTTTTTGGAAGCTATATTAGGCAATTGAATTAATGCTTCTGCTATAGCTTGTAAATTACTTGGTTCTTCAATTTGGTTGATATTAAATTGGTCTCTCTCTTTGAAATAGCCAGGCTCGGTATATTCTCTTTCATATACCGGTGCCCCACCTCCCAATACTAAACTTTCTGCTGGCACTTCGGCCACTAACTCATCGTGCATATAAAACTTCAATACATCTTCTTTAATAACTTCTCCTATATGCTCACAGTGAATATCCCATTTTTCAAAAATTGAAATAACTTCTTGTTCATGCCCCTTTTTTACTACGACTAACATACGCTCTTGAGATTCGCTAAGCAACATTTCCCAAGGCAACATATTTTTTTGTCGAGTAGGCACTTTGTCTAAATGTATTATCATACCATGCTGACCTTTAGCACTCATTTCGGAAGTGCTACAAGTAATACCTGCAGCTCCCATATCTTGCATGCCTATTACAGCATCTGTATGAACCAACTCCATACATGCTTCTAATAATTTTTTTTCTTGAAAAGGGTCTCCTACTTGTACAGCGGGTAAATCTTTTGCGCTATCTTCATTTATATCAGCACTTGCAAAACTTGCACCACCAATTCCATCTTTACCTGTGTCGCTCCCAACTATAAAAACCAAGTTGCCAACACCATGTGATGTAGCAGAAATAGTTTTACCTTTTTTAACTACACCAACACTCATTGCATTGACAAGTGGATTGGTATTGTAGGATGATTCAAAATATACTTCACCACCTATGGTAGGCACTCCAAAACAATTTCCGTAGTGTCCAATACCCGCTACTACTCCTTTTAATAAGTGCTGTGTTTTTGCATCTTGAATAGACCCAAACCGAAGCGAATTAAGTGCCGCAATAGGGCGAGCGCCCATAGTAAATATATCTCTGTGAATGCCTCCTACACCCGTGGCAGCTCCCTGAAAGGGCTCTATGGCCGAAGGATGATTGTGTGATTCTATTTTAAAACTACAAGCCCAATCATCGCCAATATCTATTAATCCTGCATTTTCTTCGCCTGCTTTGGCAAGCACTTTGCTACCGTCTTTTGGTAATGTTTTTAACCATTTTATTGAATTTTTATAACTGCAATGTTCGCTCCACATTACGCTATACATAGCAGTTTCTGTAAAATTGGGCACTCTGCCTAAAATGGAAATTATTTTTTCAAATTCTTCTTTTGTTAATCCTAATTTTATGGCCTGTTCAAGAGTTGTAACTTGCATTGAAATAAAAAATTGAATCGCAAAGATACTAAAACACAAGTAGAATCATTAAGAATAAGAATGCTAAAACAATTTTACAACATGTTATGCAAATCCTGCGCCACGCCTATTGTTTAGGCTGACTAAGATAATATAAGGTATTTGAATTTTCGGGCACTAAAATAGATTGAGCATAGCTTAGCATTTCTTCTGCATTAACTTGATTATACTTTTCAAACTCAGTATTCATCATTTCAATATCGCCTAACAATTCGTAATAGGCTAAGTTGTTGGCTCTACTAAGCAAACTCAAATCTTCAAATGCTAACATACTTTCCACTTTATTTTTGACTTTATCCAATTCTTGCTGACTTATTGCAGTGGTTTTAATTTTTTCGATTTCATTATCTAAGGCCGCTTCAAAATCTTCTGCTTTGGTAGATGGCAATAACTTGGCTTCAAAAACTATTAAGCCATTGTCTATACTTCCAGTATGATAGCAACTAATTTCACTACAGAGTTTTTCGTTTTTTACAAATCGTTGATACAATCGTGATGACTGACCACCGCTCAATATATCTGTAATCAGGTCGGTTGCATAATATGCTTTGTCCAAACGGTCAGCCATATGAAAAGCTTTAATAACAACAGAAACAGGGACATCTTTCTGTACTTGCAATTTTCTGGGGCTTGTTTGTTTTGGTTCTTTTGGAATATTTCTATTATATTTTTCTCCCGAAGGGATGGGTTCAAAATATGTTTTACAAAGTTGCTTAACGGTTTCTAATGAACAATTGCCTGCAACACACAAAATCGCATTGATAGGCGAATAGTGTTTTTTAAAAAATTCTTTTACGTCTTGTAAGGTAGCCTCCTCAATATGTTTTAATTCTTTTCCTATAGTCATCCACTGATATGGATGCACTGTATAGCAAAGTTCTCTTAAATATTTCCACACATCGCCATAGGGTTTGTTTATATACTGTTCTTTAAATTCCTCACAAACAACTTTGCGCTGCACATCTAAACTTTTTTGATTAAAAGCCAAATTCAACATTCTATCACTTTCGAGCCAAAAAGCTGTTTCCAAATTTTCAGCAGGAAGTTGTATATAATAGTTTGTAATATCGTTTGTAGTATAAGCATTGTTTTCTCCACCTGCCATCTGCAAAGGGGTATCGTATTCTGGAATATTTTCGCTTCCGCCAAACATGAGATGTTCAAAAAGGTGAGCAAAGCCTGTTTTGCTTATCACCTCATCTCGAGCACCTACATCGTAAAGTACATTGACTGCCACCATGGGCGAAGTATTATCAAAGTGATAGATAACCCTTAAACCATTTTTTAGTGTAAACTTTTCATACTGAATCATAGAGGCAAAGGTAGGTGTAATGGGTCTTTTTAAGGCAGTAATATTATTGCAATTTTACATTTTTTAATGATATTAGATTTAAGCTATTGCTTTTCCAATTTTGAACATTGGGTTGTAGAAAATGCATAACCTGATCGTAAAACAAAGGCACACAAGGTGCTTCTTGAATAATTATTTGATCCATGGCTTCATATAGCGCAATTTTTTGAGTTGTATTTTCTTCAGTCAAACTTTTTTCATAGAGTTGATCAAATTGGTCATTTTTAAAACGAGTATAGTTGGGTGGTGCAGTGTTTTTAGAATAATACATAGTAAGATAACTTTCTGCGTCAGGGTAATCGGCTATCCAAGTGCCCCAAAAAAAGTCGGCTTGAGAATTACTCATTTGCTCACGAAGTAGAGAAGGCTGCATAATTTCAACATTGATTTTTAATCCTAAAGAAGCTAATTGTGAAGCAATAAAATTGCATCGGTCTGAATAATTATCATTGGACAAAAGTGTTATGGCAGGCACTGAACCTGTTTCTTTTTTTACTTCTTGAATGAGTTGTCTTGCCAAATCGGGTTGATATGTATAGCCTTTAGTATGTATACTATCATAGCCTTGTAAACCCCTTGGGATAATCCCTTCGGTGGCTGCATAACCAATATTATTTCTTAAATAGGTAATTAACTTTTTTCTATTGAAACCATAATTAATAGCTTGTCTAATTTTTTTATTTAAGAGTATATCTTGTTTGGTCTTATCCTTATCTAATAAAAAACCGAGATATTCGACATTCAAATATGGACTTTTTTGTAGTTGAATTTTCTTTTCAAATTGAACATGTAAATTTCCACTTTTAGTTAAAACTTGGTCTTTAAACGTAGCATCTATGCCATTCATAAAATGTATATCGCCTTGCATAAACAATAAAAATTCTGTGGCCTTGCTATCTATAAAGGTAGCTTTTACTCCATCTATATAAGGCAGTTTATTTCCTAATGAATCTGTTTCCCAGTATTGATTATTTTTTCTGTACGTTATTGCCACGCCTTCTTCCCAATGCTGAAAAACAAATGGACCTGTGCCACACGGATGCGATCTGAAATCTTTGCCCCATTTTTCAACTACTTCGTGTGGCACTATAGAACAGTAATCCATACTTATTATACCTAACATAGGGTTAAAAGGTTTTACTAATCGAAGCTGGAACGTGGTATCATTGATTGCTTCAAAAGGTTTGGTTGTATCTATTCTACCATTAAATATCCATGCACCAGGCGAGGCTATTTGCTCATCTATAATTCGATTAAAACTATATACTACATCTTGTGCATTCATTTTTCTTCCTTTGCCATTTGGAAAGGCTTCGTTGTCGTGAAAATAAACATCGTTTCTAAGCCTAAAGGTATATACTAAGCGGTCATTGCTAATGTCCCAAGAGCTTGCCAAAGAAGGTTGTATTTGCATATTTTCGTCATATTCAATCAACCTATTGTAAATTGTCTGACAGTGCCACATAATATTTAGATTTTTAGCAAAAGCGGGATCTAAACTTTCAGTGCCTTGGACTTGATTGAATATAAATATTTTTTTGGAGTTTGAAAATTCTTTGCAACTGGAATGAAAAACAAACAGAAATATAATAATTGAGGCGATTCTCATAGATGTAAACTTACTACATCAGCTCGATTAATTTTAAAAAAAGTGTCATTGCATTTTTCTTTTTTTCATCCAATTCAAAACTAATATTTTGTTTGTAGTAAACTGCCAAATCATAATGATCCGATGTGTTATTTTCAATAATCTTATCTATGTTTTCCAGTCCTACTTGCAATGCACTATTAAAGTCTTTGATAAATGCTTCGTTTATTTTTTTGTTGGCCACCCAAGTCGCAAAAACAAATGGCAATCTAGTATATTCATTCCAGCAAGCTGCTAAATCATATACGTAGGGATATGTATTGGTCAATGCCAAAGCCCTATCTCCTATAACCAAGCCTGCAGTTTTGTCTTTAATATCTGAAATAAAATTTTCGTTTGCTTCCAAAAGCATGGGTCTTGTTTGCCAATACTTATCTAACAAAATTTTCAATAAAGCCACACTGGTTCTTGATTGATAATCTAATAGAATCGTTTGAATCTCTTCTATTGGCACCTCGCTATATAAACAAACAGAAGCCACCTCAGATTCGCTACCAATACAATAATCCGAAATGATAGAGGCATCGGTTATCCCTTTTATGGCTACTACAGGTAGCAAAGCAATATCAATTTTATCTTTTTGTAATAATGAAGACAAATTTGCAGGATAATCTTGTATGAGTTCTATACGATCTGCAAAAGGTTTTTGTTCTAACCCATAAAGGAAGGGTTTTGTATTTAAATAGCTTACAGCACCAATTCGAATCTTACTATTCATAAATTAAGGTCGCAAATATACGTGCTTCTAAGTTGCATGAATTACTTTTGCATTTATATTTTTTATGACCCATAGTACACTTCTTTCCATTTCGCCAATAGATGGCCGATATAGTCAACAAACTCAAAAACTTTCAGATTATTTTTCTGAATTTGCACTTATCAAATATCGAGTATTTGTTGAAGTAGATTATTTTTTGGCATTAGCAAAAAATGGTATTTTTTCTTTATCGGCTACTGAAATAAAAAAGGTTAAACAAATTGCTTCTGCTTTTTCTATTCAAGATGCAGAGCACATAAAAGAGACCGAAAAAATTACAAATCATGATGTAAAAGCTGTAGAATATTTTATTAAAGAAAAATTAAAAAGTATTAAACTTGAAAAACATGCCGAATGGGTACACTTTGGATTAACCAGTCAGGATATAAATAATACGGCCATACCTATGCTATGGCGCGATGCACTACACAATGAACTGATGCCAACATTGCATGAAATACTTAAATACTTAAAAGAGCTTTCCCTCTCCTATCAGTCAGTAAGTATGTTGGCTCGCACACATGGACAAGCAGCTTCTCCTACACGCATGGGAAAAGAGTTTAGAGTATTTATAGAGCGCATTGAAAACCAACTAATCCTTTTTCGTCAAATTCCTTTTGCTGCTAAATTTGGCGGAGCCACTGGCAATTTTAATGCTCATTATGCCGCTTTTCCTAAAAAAAATTGGATCAAATTTGCCAATGAATTTGTAGACAAAACCCTTGGGCTTAAGCGAATGCAGTACACTACGCAGATAGAACATTATGATATGCTGGCTGCGCAGTTTGATGCTTTAAAACGTATTAATACCATTCTTATAGATTTCAGTAGAGATATTTGGACTTATATTTCATTGGATTATTTTAAGCAAAAAATTAAAAAAAATGAAGTTGGTAGCTCCGCTATGCCTCACAAAGTAAATCCTATAGATTTTGAAAATGCAGAAGGCAACTTAGGAATGGCCAATGCAAGCTATGAACACTTAGCTTCCAAACTACCTATTTCAAGATTGCAACGAGATTTGACCGATTCTACAGTACTAAGAAATATTGGGATGCCCATGGCGCACACTTTGATAGCTCTTTTGTCACTAAAAAAAGGCTTGAATAAACTCATTATAAATAAAGAAGCCATAGCTAAAGATTTAGAAAACAATTGGGCTATAGTAGCAGAGGCTATACAAACTATTTTAAGAAGAGAGCGCTATCCTAATGCTTATGAAGCGCTAAAAGCATTGACCAGAGTAGAGGGCGGTATTACTCAAAAGAGTATACATGCATTTATAGACACACTCGATATAGATATTAAAATAAAAAAAGAACTTAAAAAGTGGACTCCTCACAACTATGTAGGGCATAATCCCGACTAATAAAAGGCATCTTTAATATGCAGTATATCGTGCTGATTATTTTTTTGCAGAATGATAGAAATCACATCAAAACGAATATCTGAATACACCTTATCTTCCAAATAAATTCTTGCTGCTTCAGTAACTGCTTGAATTTTTTTTTCAGAAACTGACTCTTCTGGCATTCCCATACGAGTATGTAGTCTTGTTTTAACTTCTACAAAAATATATACGTCTTGTTGTTTACAAATAATATCGATTTCTTTATGACCTGTACGCCAATTTATATTCAAAATTTCGTAGCCTTGTTCTTTCAAAAATTGTTGAGCAAGCAATTCGCCTTCTTGCCCTGTTTTTTTATTATTCATGATTAAACATTAAATTTACAATTTTATAATTTGAATGAAAAAACTGATAGAACAATTTACGATACAATTACAAGAAGCCATCCATATTGGAGCTTCTTTCTCGTTAGACAGTCACAAAAAAAACTACAGACAACTATATATATGTGGACTTGGAGGAAGTGGCATAGGAGGAAGCATTATACAAGATTATGTATATGATAAAATAAACATCCCTTGTAGCGTTTCGAAAGAATACAGAATAGCCAAAAGTGTAAATGCACACACACTTTTTATAGCCTGCTCCTATTCGGGCAATACCGAAGAAACCATAATGGCACTTCAACAAGCTATAAAAGCTAAAGCACAAACAGTATGTATCAGCTCGGGAGGAAAACTATTAGAAATAGCCAAAAAAAACAAAATCCCTTTTATACAAATACCTGGCGGTATGCCACCAAGAGCTTGTATAGGGTATTCTATAACACAACTATTATATATTTTAAAAGTTGCAGGTTTACTGTCTATTTCGGTAAAAAATGAAATTACAAAATGTATTCAGCAGATAGACAAGAATACAAAACAAATGCAAACCGAAGCCAAAAAAATTGCCAAACTACTTTATCAACAACGAATAGGTTTATACACCATAGCAGGCTACGAAGGTTTAGCAATACGAGCTAAACAACAATTACAAGAAAATAGCAAGGTTCTATGTTGGCACAATGTAATACCTGAAATGACACACAACGAAATTTTAGGTTGGAGAAGCGAACATAGAGATACATGTATATTATTTATATACCCTGAAAATATATACATACAAAATGCGAAGCGACTAAAAGTGATGAAGGATATAGTAAAAAAATACAAAGCTAAAACCATAGACATATCCTTAAAAGGTGAAAGTTACTGGCAACAAGTCTTTAATTTTATACATCTAAGCGATTGGGTTTCTGTTTATTTAGCGGATTTAAATAAGCAAGATGCTAATGACATAGATATTATCAACAAACTTAAAAAATATGTTGGTGAAAAATAGTGTTGCGAAAATCAATTTAAAAATGCACTTTTGCTAATATAAAATCTTATAATAAAATGTCTCAAAAGAAAAATATACTATCGGTTGTTTTTATCATATTTATTGTAGCTATTTTTAGAATAGTAAATAATCATTTGCATATTTATAATTTAATACCTATAGCAGCTTTAGGCATCTTTAGTGGCTCTATTTTAAAAGAAAAAAAATATGCTTATATCATTCCATTATTGGCTATGCTATTTTCAGATATTGGTATAGGTCTTACTTCCAACATGTCGGGTTTTTATGGCATTTCGCAAATAGTTAATTATACTGCTTTGATAGGTGTTACTTTTTTGGGCACTCGTCTCAATCGCCATACACCTTTAAGAATAGCAGGCTTTTCACTTACTGCCTCACTTATCTTTTTTATAGTTTCTAATTTTGGCACCTACTTATCTGGATATTATGGTTTTGGTTTAGAATCATTTATCAATTGTTATATCATGGCTTTGCCTTTTTACAAACATGAATTAGCCACTGAGTTTTTTCTCAATGCATTTATAGGCGATTTATTATTCTCATATTTTGCTTTTGGCATGTATCATGCTTTGAATACAAAATCAAGTATATACCAGCTCACAACTAAAACAGGTTGTAATTCTTTTCGCTTTTTTGTTTTCTTTGTAAAAAAAAGATAGTGTAGTTAACTCTTTTTTTTTTCGATTCACTTTGAACTACACGCTATTGCCAATACCTTTGCGCCATCACTAAAAAATTCATAAACGTATGTCATTACTTATAGCTGGCACAATGGCTTTTGATGCAATAGAAACACCTTTTGGCAAAACTGATAAAATAATAGGTGGATCTGCAACCTATGCTGCTTGGAGTGCTTCTCATTTTACAAAACCAATTAAACAAATTTCAATAATTGGTGGCGACTTTCCTCAAACCGAATTGGACCTTTTGGCAAGCAGAGGTGTAGAATTTGAAGGCGTAGAAGTTCGTAAAGATGAAAAATCTTTTTTTTGGAGTGGTAAGTATCATTTAGATATGAATACTAGAGATACCCTTATTACTGACTTAAATGTTTTAGAAAAATTCAATCCTATCCTACCAGACTCATATCTTGACTGTGAATATTTGATGCTGGGCAATTTAATGCCTTCTTTGCAAAAGAAAATCATTGAACAGCTACCTAATAAGCCCAAACTAATTATCATGGATACCATGAATTTTTGGATGGATATAGCGCTTGATGACCTAAAAGAAACCATCAAATTGGTAGATGTATTATTGGTGAATGATAGTGAAGCCAGACAACTAAGTGGAGAATTTTCATTAGTAAAAGCAGCTCAAAAAATAATGGCTATGGGACCTAAATTTCTAATTATTAAAAAAGGTGAACATGGTGCGCTTTTATTCAATGAAAAACAAATTTTCTTTGCTCCAGCCTTACCATTAGAAGATGTTTTTGACCCAACTGGTGCTGGCGATACCTTTGCAGGTGGCTTTATTGGGCATATAGCTCGAACCGGAGACACCTCGTTTACTAATATGAAAACAGCAATTATTGTTGGAAGTGCTTTGGCAAGTTTTGTTGTTGAAAAATTTGGAACTGAACGACTAAAAGAAATTACTCAGAAAGATATTGAAGCAAGATTGGATCAATTTATAGAACTTGTTAATTTCGATATTAAGTTGTCGTAAAAGACTCAATCCCATACATTGGATAAGGTTTTAATAGTGTATTATTTTCATATCTAAAAAAAAGAATGTTATTCAATAAAAAAACCCTATAAAAATATTTATACGGCTTTTTTGATACGCTTTCTACTGGACTTGAATCCCGAAATTTTGGAAATCTATGATATATCTCGCACATGCGCGGCTCTAACCATCAGAGCTAAACTCCCATCGTACGAAAATCAGGGTCGATATGTTTTTCTATCAGCGTTCTGCTTTTCTGCCTTTTGATAAATCGCTCCATTGAAATGACTGTAGCGTTAATTGAACGATAAAAAACAGCTTATTATTCCTATGGTCTATAGTTCGATGTAAAATTCGGATAAAAATCTTGCGAATTGCGCTAGCTTATACGCTTTTCTACATCTTGTGTAGTACCCAAGGTAAAATTTATCAGCCCTGAATGAATAGAGTATATACAAAAAATACATGCAGAAAAAAAGCCACTCGATTAAGTGGCTTGGCTCCTTCTACTGGACTTGAACCAGTGACCCTCTGATTAACAGTCAGATGCTCTAACCAACTGAGCTAAGAAGGAATCTTAAAATGGATTGCAAAAATAGGATTTTTTTTAAATTTTCAAATTTTTTTATCCTTTTATTCTAGGCTATGTAGAATAATATGCAATAATTCTAAATTTTGCATTTGTTTGCGCAAATGACACGGGAGTAATGAATCAAAATACAATATTCCCTTTCTAAAACACTTCCTTCTCTAAGTAATAATCGAATAAAGTTTTAGTTCTTATCTCAAAACGGAGAATAAGTACCTGTTTAATAATATCCAACAATTCATTTTGTACGGTATTCATCTCATTGAGAACAATATTATAATCAGTATATAATACTTTCCCCAATTCATATCGTTTATAAACTGACTTAGCCAATGTTTCCATATTTGATAATTTTTTTATGGACAGTTGATAAGATTTTATGTAGTAATTATATTGATTATATGTTTGCTTTACCCAAAGTGTTACTTGTTGGTCTATGTCTTGTTTTGAACGCTGAAAATTTTGTTGTTCAATACTTGCAATTTCAACATTATATCTATAAGATTGCCAACCCGTAATAGGAATTGAAGTATTCAAAGAAATATTTTGACGTTGTGATGGTGTGTTATAAAGCTGATTAAATGTTGAAGAAGAATTGTTTGCGCCAATACCTGCCGAAATAGACGTATTAATACCATGTGCCTTCTTCATTTTCTTTTCATTCTCAAATACCTCAAAGGAATCCAAGATGAGTTCTTTCTGAAATCCGTATTTCATGTATTGTTGTTTAAGTTGAGTAGTATCCAACTTCAAAACAGGCAGAGTGGCTAATTCACATAGTGAGTAGTTGTATATATGTTGTAATTGGGAAGATAAAAACTCTTGCTTTGTTCGAATACTTTCTATTAGCTCTTCGTTTTCAAATTTTATTTTGTTTAAATTGTACGAAATTAATAAAGTGTCATCTGCTAGCGCTCTACCATTTAGGAGCAATATTTTCATGCGTTGCAATAAACGGTTGGCTTGTTCAATCTGCACCTCATTGTACTTTATTTTTTGCTTACCTATTTCATACTCCAAAATGGTTTCAACCATTTTTTTTAGTTTCAATTCTTTATTCAGATAGTATTGAATACTATCTATACCCAAAGATAATTTTTCTTTTATTCGCTCTGCTTTCATATTGTTATACGCAAAAAGTGGTTGTGAAATATAGATATTGAACCAATTAGCATTATACTGTCTATTACTATTAATAAAATTTTGAAATAAACCCAAACTACCTGTTACAGCAATTTCACCACCTGTAAAAGGAATTTTTTTTGAGGCACTTACTGATAGCAGAGGATTTAAATAATTTCGTTTAACAAAATTTACATTTCCATCTCCCGATATTACTGATTCGATGGATTTTGAATAGGGTAATACTGCATCAAACTTGACATTTGGCTTCCACTTGTTTTGACTAATCCTAAATTTGAGATTTTGAATTTTAAGTTTCTCTTTTATTGTTATAAGTTCATTATTAGTTTTAGAAAATTCATTAAGTATTTGGTCCAATGTTTGACATGACTGAGCAGTACATTGGAAGATTCCAAAGAAGTAAATTCCGAAAAACCATAATTTAAGTCTCATATTTTTCATTTTCGTTTGTCTTATTTCCAAGAATTTTAGTTCATCAGGGGGCAAGTTTTATTAGTTGCAAGGCGGCATTTGTAATCTATATTCTAAAATTCAACATTTAAAATTTCTCAAATAGTCGCTTTATTAATGTTTTATCATCTGTAAAAATTTCTCCTATACCATACATTTGAGGTTGTGTAGGAATTACTTTTTTGTTCGTGGTGGTTAATCTATTTTGGAGTGTAATATCAAAGGCATATACACTATCCATTGGTGCAGTAGCTATGTATGAAATAGTGCCTTTCAAATACCCAAATTCATTTTGTGGGTGGCTGGCTAAACCTATCATAATTTGTTGCCCAACAGCTATTTTACCTGAATTTTGAATAGGCACTATGCCCTTAGCTATCATATTTTGAACAGGTGGCACTATCAACATAATATTTTCTCCTGTATATATGTATTGATTTTCTTTCCAAATGCTATACAAATTTACACAACCAGCAATAGGCGATTTGATAATATATTTAAGTTCCCATTGTTCGATTAATGAAAGCAAATTTTTAATTGCCTGTTCTATTTTGGTTGTTCCTTCAAATTGCTTTTTCTTTTTTTCTACTTCAATGTCTATGATGTCTTTATTTAGCTCCGATTGCCTAATGTAATTGGAAGCAATATTGTTTTTGTTTTCATTGATAGACGTTTGCTTTTCTAACCATTGTTTTTTCGATTGTAAATATTCATTTTCGGTTAGCATTTTTTGTTTGTATAATTTATAATCTATATCATGAATTTTTTTATCTATTTGATAATTTTGAATAAGCTTACTTTCATTTTTTTGCATTTGAGTAATCAATTGTTGATTTTGTACAATTTGTTTTTGAATTTGTGCAATGCTTAAGTTACTATTATCACTTTTTTCATAATAGCTTTTTGTTTCAGAAGCAGTAATTAATTCAGAATAGGCTTGTTGCAATTCTCCTAATTGATAGTTTTTTTCAATGATTGATGAAGCATGAGTCGTCAATAATTTATGCAATAATTCTTCTTTTAATGTTATTACATCATTATAGTTTGCTTGATTCTCGATAATCAATAAAATGTCATTTTGCCCTATGCTATCATTTTGCTTTACATATAACTGTTTTATTCTACCTGTGTTTGGCGAAACAATTTTTACTGGAGGATTGTCTGATGAAATAGAAACTGATGCGTTTACCCTGTCAGGATACTTAATATAATTACTACCTATGAATAAGCCTATAACAACAAATCCTATTACCGTGATACCCCAGCGAATAATCCATGTGGGCATACGTCCCATTATTTCTTGTACTTCTTCGCTTCGTGTTTCGTAGAGTATTGCCTGCTCTTCATTCTTCTCAAAAGCAGAAGCCGTTTGAATCTTACTATTGCTTATATGTTCATTTTCTAATGGCATTTTTTTTGAATACGGATTGGAAAGATTTGATAGATTTTCACTGAAAAATTATACACTTAAAATCTATTTTTTTTACAAAATCCATTTTTTTTATTTGTTTTTAAATTTAAAAATCTGTGTTCTAATTCCCAAGTTCTAATTGATTTTTTACTAATTCAAAATATTTACCTCTTTGCGCAACCAATGTTTGATGTGTGCCCACTTCTGCTATCATGCCATGTTCTAATACCACTATTTGGTCGGCATTTTTTACCGTGCTCAATCGGTGCGCTATCACGACTACCGTTTTGCCCTTAAAAAATTCATTTAGGTTTTGCATAATGACTTTTTCATTATTGGCATCTAATGCACTGGTGGCTTCATCAAAAAAAAGATAGTCGGGGTTTTTATATACCGCTCGCGCAATTAGCAATCGTTGCTTTTGTCCTGCGCTAATACCACTTCCTGCATTGCCGATTTTGGTATTATAGCCCAATGGCAACTCTTCTATAAACTCTTTAATGTTGGCAACAGTAACTGCATGTCGTAACTTTTCATGATTTGTCTTTTCATCACTCACCGAAATATTATTAGCAATCGTATCACTAAATACAAAGCCTTCTTGCATTACCGTTCCGCATTTACTTCTCCACCATGATGATGAAATGTCTTGTAAATCTTTTTTGCCAATGGCTATACTACCTCGTACAGGTTCATAAAATTTTAAAAGCAATTTTAATAAGGTGGTTTTGCCACTATCACTTGTACCAACAATGGCAGTTACTTTTCCTTCGGGTATAGTAAGGTTTATATCTTTTAAGACAAAAGGCGAATGTGGTCCCTGATATTGATAAGAAACATTTTTTAAGTGAAGAGTGAAAAGTGAAGAATAAAGAATACTTTGGTGTTGTTCATTATTTATTTTTAGTTGTTCATTATTCATTAAATTGTCTTCGTTTTCTTTATTGTGTATTTCACCTAATCTATCTAAGCTAATTTTGGCATCTTGTGCACTTTGTATAAACCCTAAAATTTGCTCAATAGGCGAGTTCATTTGACCTATAATATAGCTTACACTCATCATCATACCCAAGGTCATATTGCCACTCATCACCTCTCTTGCAGAAATATAAGAGATAAAAATATTTTTGAGCTGATTAAACACCTGTGAGCCTATTTGCTGATACTGACCTAAAGCCAAACTTTGAATATTGAGTTTGAATAATTTGGCTTGTACTCGCTCCCATCCCCATCGTTTGGGTGTCTCGCAGTTGTTGAGTTTTATTTCTTGCATGCCTGTTATCAACTCAAACAACACATTTTCATTATCACTACTTCGTTGAAAGCGTTTATAGTCTAACTCCTTTCTTTTTTTCAGAAACAAAAAAATCCAAACAATGCCTAAAATACTAAAAATAAAAAATAAAGCCAATATCTTCAGACTGTAAAAGCCCAATACAAAGGTAAAAATAAGGAGATTAACAAAGGAGAAAATAGTAGATAAGGTAGTACCTGTCATGAAGTTTTGAATGCGCTGATGGTCGCCTATTCGTTGTTTTATATCGCCTATGAGTTTAGTATCAAAATAGCTTATGGGGAGCTTCATAAGTTTTATCAGAAAATCGGAAATAATAGAAATATTGATACGGCTGTTCATGTGGAGCATGAGCCAACTGCGTATCATTTCTATTGCCATACTTCCTGCAAAAAGTACTAATTGTGAAATGAGAATAAGGGTCACAAAGCCAACATTTTGATGGTTGATACCATAGTCCACCAAACTTTGTGTAAGAAATGGAAATATCAATGACAGCATACTGCCAATTATCATGCTAAAGAATAATTGTAGTATAAATTTTCGGTAAGGTTTTAAATACGTGAATAAAAAGCGAAAACCTTTTTTGGATTTATTCTCCTGCCCTTCTTTATTTTTGGTAGGATTATAAAATTCTTCGGTGGGTTCAAGCAATAAGGCTATGCCTTCATTGTTTGTGCCTTGCCACGATTTTAGAAAGGTTTCTTTGTCTAATTTAATAAGTTGATGTCCTGGGTCAGCAATGAAAAAGGTGTTGCCCTTAACATGGTATAAAACAACAAAATGATTTTGATTCCAATGCAGTATGCAAGGCAAAGGTGCATCCTCTACTAATTTTTGAAGAGGCACTTTTACAGCTAAAGTTCTAAATCCTATTTTTTCTGCACATTCACTAATACCCAATAGACTAACACCTTCGCGAGTCAAATAACTTTGATTGCGTAAAAACTCTAACTCATACGATTTGCCATAATGCTTGGCTATCATTTTCACACAAGTAGGACCACAGTCCATGGCATCGAGTTGTTTGTAGTGTTTAAAGGTCATTATTTAGAACACGGATTGAATGGATTTGATATATTCTCACAGATGCTGATTTATCCGTTTACAGCTATTATAATTTATTTTTAATCATTTACATATTTCGTTATACAAGTTTATATATCCGTGCTTCTCTGTTTAATCAGTTCAATCAGTGTTCTAATTTCCAGGTTCTATGTCTTTTTCACCAACTCTTGCATTCCATAAAACGCAATTGCTTTTTCCTTTAGCGGATTGGTACTCCATTCTTCCCACTCGCAAGTGTAAGGATTATATCCGCATTTTAGGGGTGCACTATATATATCCTCAGGATTTTCGAGGTAAGCGCGGCAATCGGTGCAGATATGGCGAAACTCACAGTCTTTGCATTTGGTAATCTCATCTTTTTTGATATGCCATACTTTTTGAAACTCAGGATTATTTACGACATCTATGAGCTTGGTATTGCGTATATTGCCATAGCTTTTGGCCATGCTGGGGCAGTTCTTGATATTGCCTTCGGCATCTATGCTTATTTTACGATTGAGGCAGGTGTTGTGGTGTTGGCTTCAAATTATTCTTCTATTTTCGAAAGGTCTATGAGTTTGCTATAGGGTTTGTAGAAGGGGTATGAGCGTGTTAGTTTTGAGTTGTATTTTCCAAACTCCAAATAGTTAGGTTTGGGTTTATTTATATCCTCTACATGTATATCCCAAAATTGAGCAATAAAAGGAAATTCTTCTGGATGCTCTTTTATATAATCTTGTATGTTTTGTTTTATTTTTTCTTTCTCATCCATTTTTCCAAAATTTAATTGCTCCATGTTTCGTCTATGGCTAAATTCTTAGCCATCATACGCTCAATAAAATAATTACAGTTCTTGCTCAACCACTGAAACTGTCCAATTGGGTTTACTTCTAAAAAATAATATTGGTCGTCTGGTGTTACTATTATATCCATACTCCCACAATTAATATCCAATTTTAGCATCAACTTATGAAGCTTTTTTTCTAAGTTCTTCGGTAATTTATAGGGCACGTTCCTATTGGGTCTTGCGTGGTCATAATTTCTAAAATCGTATTTCGTCTTTTCGTTCTGTTGGCTGAATATGGCCATGCTTCTAAATTGCCCTTTTAAATAGAAGGAGCGAATTTCATATTTCTTTGGGATGTACTCTTGAAAGAAAGTTGGAAGAAAAAATTCCTTTTTGCTAATTGAATTATTTTTATAATAGTAATTATGTTGGTAAAAAGTAACATTATATTGTTCAGACCACTTCTGCGAGGAATATAGAAAATTAAAGGGTTTAATAAAATAGTGTTCTAAATTTATATCAGTAATATTGCTAATAACATGATGCTTAGGGCATAGAATTGATAATCTTTTACATAAATCATACACAATGAGTTTATTAATTGTGTGGTCTTCGTATTTATTAATATGATTTATTGTACTGAGTTTAAAATAAATGAGTTCAATGAAAGTAGTATATTCATGTTCAATTATTTTTATTCTTCTTTCTGAACTAATATATTTTGTTGATAAATAGCCCCTTCTGTATAAAAAGGCTTGGACACTATCAATACCAATTTTTCCATTAGTAGTATTTTCAATTTTCACAAGAGTATTTGTACTATAAAAAGAAAAATGATTATAATCATTTATTCTATTTATGAGCATTTTTTTGCTATATAACCAATCCATAATTTCATCAGTAGAAATATCATTGTATGTTGATAATATTAAAATCATACTTATTTTAAATAGCATTCAGGTAGTGGCAAACCAACTCTTTGATAATGATTTTTTAATGAATCTAAGCCTATACTAACTCTCATTGAGTCAACATTTTTGCAGTCACATAATGGGAAATTTCCATAAAATAAATGCCCAAATTGGTAGCATCTATTTTTTACATGAGAATGCCTATCTGCTATTAGTGCATATAAATCAGGGTAGAATGTTCCTTCAAAAATAGATTTTAATAATATTGGAGACATTATTTCCCAATTTCCTGCATGATCTGATGCGTGCATAATAATTGCTATTAACCTTAATCTTTCATCACCCAACTTTTCTTGGCTTGGAAATCCGTAAAATAAAAACTCATTCATCAAAAAAATAAATAGTAGAGAGTCTATTTTATCCCTAACCATAATTTTATATCCATTCAATTGAGAATCCTCTGGTTGATAGTTACGAAGTAACTGATCGAATTTCAACATTTCATCAACTCTTTTAATTTGACTACTATCTAATTTAGATACATATCGATTATGATAATTATCAAATTGTATCATTGGTTTTATTTTATTATAAAACGAATCTATATTATACCATTCATCTATAAGTGGCATTTCTTCTCCGTTTAATATTAGTTTATGTAATAATTGTAATGTATTTTCTGTATCACACGTTTGTATATAACATTTTCCAAGCCGAAACAAGTCTTCTTCTTTGAAATAACTCAAATAAGGTAATATTTTATTAAATAAATTTAATGCCTCATCAAACTGTTTTACATCTACAGCATAATTTGCTTCTTTTTTAATAGAATAAAACTTTGAATATGTAATGCTGTTTAATTCTTGAGCTTTTAAGGGTAAATTAAAAAAAAGTAAAATCACCAGTGAATAAGTACTGGCGATTTTACTTCTGTGAATTTTAAAGTACTTACTTAATACCATCCCGACCCGCCATTTCCTTAGTTTCATAATAACACCAATCATTCATTCCAGCTTCAACTGAAGTAGGGCTTTTCTCAGTTTTATAATCCCATGAATCACAATAAAAGTTTTCGCATTCAGTTCTTACCTTTTCGCCACCCAAAACCCTAAACGCATTCTGCAATTCACTTCCTTTAAACGCTTCAAATTTTGAAGACTTTAATGATTCTAATTTCATATTTACTTTTTGCCTTTGTCATTCAAAAGGCTAAACTTTAAGTTTCATTTTTGCTACTTTGTTTCCACAGGTGTTCGCTATTCCTGCATTTTACATTTATGCTAATGGCTTCCAGTTTTTTATCGTTTTTTACCGATTATTCATATTCTATGTCCAAATTTTGCTAAGCGCATTTGTACGCTAAATATGATATATCGGCATAAACCACTCTAAAAATTGGCCTACAACCAATTTAAGATTGGTATTACAACGAGGTGGTCTGTGAGCATCACCACTTATCTCAAGGTTTGTCTCCTCACAAAACGTTTATCTTCATAATCCAAAAATAATTGGACATTTACACAAATCACTTCCTTATTATTCATAGAAAACAGTTTTATAAGGATACCGAATGCCATACATTTCTCTAACTTTATCTAATAGGATAGTTCTAAGCGTATCAATATTTATTTTTTCTGTAGCTGATATAAAATAGGCATTGCCCTGAGTTTCGGCGTTCCAACGTTTTCTTAACTGTGCCAACAATTCTTCTTTTACTTCGGGTTCCAACCACTCGTCAAAGGTGTTTTTTTCATACAAATCCATCTTATTAAAAAGATAAATCATAGGTTTATCATGCGCATTTAGTTCTTGCAAGGTATTATTTACGACAGCAATATGATCCTCGTAGTGTGGATGCGAAATATCTACCACATGAATTAAAATATCGGCTTCTCTCACTTCATCTAACGTGCTTTTAAAACTTTGCACAAGATGGTGTGGCAATTTTCGAATAAAGCCTACCGTATCGCTCAAAAGAAAGGGTGTTCTTTCCATAACCACTTTTCGTGTGGTAGTATCTAATGTTGCAAATAATTTATTTTCTGCAAACACATCCGATTTACTTAACAATGTCATAATAGTTGATTTCCCAACATTGGTATATCCAACCAATGACACTCGTATAAATTCGCCTCTTTCTTTTCTCTGTGTTTGTGCTTGTTTATCAAAAGCCGACAATTTTTTTCGCAACAGCGAAATTTTATCTTTTATGATACGCCTATCTGTTTCTATTTCTGTTTCGCCAGGTCCTCTACTACCTATACCTGCACCTTGGCGTTCTAAGTGTTTCCACATACCTCGAAGGCGAGGCAATATATATTGATATTGTGCCAATTCGACTTGAGCCTTGGCTTGAGCGGTTTGAGCACGAGTAGCAAATATGTCCAGAATCAGATCACTTCGGTCTATGACTTTGCGTTTTAATATTTCTTCAATATTGCTTATTTGAGAGCCCGAAAGTTCATCATCAAAAATGACAAGATTTACTTGATGCTTACTGATATATGCTTTTATTTCTTCAAGTTTACCTTTTCCAAGAAAGGTTCTGCCATCGGGATGTGGCAGCTTTTGATAAAATCGCTTAATCTCTTTTGCACCTGCGGTTTCTGCCAAAAAAGATAGCTCATCCAGATACTCTGTAACTAGTGCTTCCGTTTTGCCTTGTGGTAGCCAAGCCACCAAAATGGCATTGATACTTTCTTTGCTTGGTGCTATTTTTTTTTTCTCTATCAAATCGCTTTTATTATCTCATCCATTTATTGCCATAGTAGCCATCTTTGCCACCCAGCCTTGCATAAAAACCCAATTGTGCTAAGGCTTTTACATAACCTACTTCAAAATAAAAACCAGCGTTGTTTCCCAACGCAATTCGGCCTCCAAATACACTTTCTATGGCTATAGGTATAAGTTTAAAAGCATCGTTGAGGTATGTATTGAAACCATCAATATACGCTTGGTCTATTTCGTCTAAAACATCGCCTTCCAAGGATTCTTGGAGCGAAGCTCTTGTATGTGCATAACCCAAACCAATACCATAATATAAATCAACTTTTTCGCTTCGCTTTAAGAAATGATAATTTGTTCTGATAAGGGCGTTCCAACTGGAGTAATCTAATTTTGATGCACCGCTGACCAATGTTTCATCTAAGTCTTTATAGGTATATTGATATTTGAAAGAGCCCAACTCTAAGTTGCTACTAAGCCCAAGCCCCACTCTATTTCCCAATAAATATTCGCCCCTAAAATGAATAGGTCCAAATCCTTTGTAAGAAAAAGATTGTGAAAATGAGGCATCATTGCTTGATGCTGCAAAATTTAGTATAGACCCCATAAATCTGGGTATGCTCGGAAAACCATATCCTAATTGCATAAATCCCACCCCTTTTTGTACCATTTGTGCATGGCTTACTTGTTGAATAGTAATCAACAATAATGCTAGAATGATTATTTTATTTTTCATATTAATTGTAAGTATTACTTATTTTTTTCGGACCAAATAGAAGACAAATATACAAGAGTTTCAACAGCTTTTTGCATATCTTGTACGCTCACAAATTCATGTTTTGAGTGAATAGCCATTTCGCCTGTAAAAATATTGGGGCAAGGCATACCCATAAAGGATAATCGAGAGCCATCGGTACCACCTCGAATTATATGCTGCTCTGGTTTGACACCTGCACGCTCCATAGCTTGCTCGGCATACTCTATTACAAATGGCACATCTTTTATAATATCCATCATATTTCGATATTGTTCATGAATTTCAAAATCGGCTTTAGCCAACGGATATTTTTGCATGGTGTTCTCTAATATTTGTCTGAGTTTTGCTTCATGATCGGCTAATTTTTTTGTTTCAAAATCTCTGACAATAAATTTTACTACAGTTTTTTCTATACCCCCTTCTATAGACATTGGATGCACATATCCTTCTCTACCCTCCGTTGTTTCAGGACTCCAGCTTTCTTTTGGCAATGCATCTATAAATTCCGAAGCTATCTTGATAGCACTCACCAATTTATTTTTGGCATAGCCAGGATGTGCACTTACTCCATGTATAGTAATAGTAACTGCATCTGCACTGAAAGACTCGGATTCCAAAGCACCTCTCTCGCCACCATCTAAGGTATAGCCATACTGTGCATTGAGTTTATTCATATCCAATTTTTCTACACCTCTTCCTACTTCTTCGTCGGGAGTAAATAAGATACGTATGTCGCCATGTTGTGTTTCGGTATGTTGCATCATATAATTTGCAAAATCCATGATGATAGCTACACCCGCCTTATCATCGGCTCCTAATAGTGTTTTGCCAGAAGCTGTTATAATATCATCGCCTATGCGTGCTAGTAAGTAGGGATGCTGATTGGTTGTAATAATTTGGCTTGTATCATCGGGCAAAATAATATCTTGACCCTGATAGTTAGTATGCAAAATCGGTTTTACGTGAGTACCACTACAATCGGGGGCTGTATCCATATGCGAACAAAAACATATTGTAGGCACAGGATGATTGACTGTAGATGGAATAGTAGCCATTACATAGCCATGTTCGTCTAGCGAGACATCACGAAGACCCATTTGTATTAATTCTTCTTTAAGTACTTTAGCTAAGTCTTTTTGTTTTTCGGTACTCGGAAATGAGTTCGATTCGGGATCGCTTTGTGTATCTATCTGCACATATCTCATAAATCGTTCGGTGCATGTAAAAGTATAGTTCAATGCCATTAGTTTGCTATTTTGATTAAAAAGCGAATTTACGAATTACTTCAAGTATATGGATAAAGAATATTATTAAATTAGTTTTCGAGATCCTATAAGTAAGAGTACTTTTGTAACATGGATTTTTTTAATTTTTCATGGAACGAAATCATCACAAGTACTTTTGCACTATTTGCGGTAATAGATATATTAGGTTCTATACCACTACTTATATCTTTTAAGAATAAAGTTGGAGAAATTAGTGCTTGGCGTGCAACTATAGTTTCTGGTATTTTAATTTATCTTTTTTTCTTTTTGGGCGAACGTATTTTACACTTCATGGGTTTGGATGTAAGCTCCTTTGCAATAGCTGGTTCTATTGTATTATTTATTTTGGGTTTAGAGATGATATTGGGCATTGAATTTTTTAGAGGCGATTCCAATGTAAAGGCTGGCTCTGTGGTTCCAATTGCGTTTCCTATCATAGCTGGATCGGGCACATTAACTACAGTGATGTCTATTAAATCATTGTATCATGCTCCTAATATAATGATAGGCATTTTTATAAATTTAATTTTTATATTTTTTGCACTTAAAAGTCTAACCTGGTTAGAACGAATTTTAGGACACTCGGGCATACTTGTTATTCGAAAATTCTTTGGTGTTATTTTAATTGCTATAGCAGTAAAAATGTTTCGAACAAATCTTTCTGTATAGTTGTGCAGATTTTAAATTTCATTTCGTTAATAACTTTTTTAGAAAAAAATTTTTATGTGTAAAAATTTATATCTATACTTGTATTGGTTATATCGCTTACTAACCCATAAATTCAAAAAAAAATCGCAAACTTTTCTGTTGCGATTTTTTTTATGCCCCTACAACTCTTTATTCATAAGCATTTGGGCAAGTTGTAAAAATATTTTCTAATACAAGATTGATAGCATAAACTTTTTCTTTCAAAAAAATATTTTTATTTTTTTTCTTTAAAAAGCAAATTTTAAAAAAAATATACAGGAAAAATAAAATAATTTTACAGCATACAAATAATAAAAAAACTACATGCTAATTTCAATGACTGGTTATGGGAGAAGTGAATTTATTTTGGGCGAATATATTTGCACCATAGAATTACGATCTCTGAACGGAAAAAATTTTGAGTATTCTTCACGACTTTCTGCTGCTATAAAATCGTATGAAATAGATTTAAGAAATAGCATACAACAACTTTTAATAAGAGGATCAGTAGAGTTAGTCGTTTTTTTAAAACAACATGGCAATTCCAAACCTGTAGTAATCAATAAAGAATTGGCCAAATACTACTTTGATTCCATTTCTCAAATTGCCGATGAAATGGGTTTAGAAAAAACTGGCATACTGAATGCATTAATTAGAATGCCTGATATAGTTTCTAATGTAACAGATACAATAAGCGAAGAAAACTGGCTTTTGCTGCAAGAAAAAATGAAAGAAACATGTGAGCTATTATTGATTCAAAGAAAAAATGAAGGCAATATGCTTACTGAAAAAATATCGGCAAACATCTCCCAAATTGAAAAATATAGTCACGAGATAATACCTCATGAGCAAAACAGAATTCAAAAAGTAAGGCAACGTTTAGAATCTGCCATGAATGAATTTGAACAAAACAATACATTAGATAAAAACAGATTAGAACAGGAATTTATATATTATATTGAAAAATTAGATATAAAAGAAGAATTGAATAGACTACAACACCACTGTAACTACTTTAGTGAATTAGTTAATGAAGATATTCTTACTAAAGGAAAAAAATTAGGATTTTTACTTCAGGAAATTGGCCGAGAAATAAATACCTTAGGGTCCAAAGCCAACGATTTTGCTTTGCAAAAAATAGTGGTACAAATGAAAGATGAACTTGAACAAGCTAAAGAACAATTACTCAATGTATTATAGAATTACTTTATTCATATCGCTTATAGTATGCTTACTACTTCAAGCTTGCTTGCAATCCTCGGTTTACGAAAAACATATTGACATAGCAAAGTTTCAGTGGAACACCAAAGATGTTTGTAGCTATGACATTGATATTACAGATACCACTGCACAATATCAAATATTTTTAATGCTTCGCCATACGGATGAATACAATTTTTCTAATATTATTTTAAAAATTGAAACACAAGCACCAGACAAAACGCTTACCAGTGTTACTACAGATATTCCCCTGGCAGAAGACAATGGAAAATGGCTAGCACGAGGCATGGAAGAAATTTATGAGCACAAAATGCCATTAACAAAAAATGGTTCGCCACTTGTTTTTAACCAAAAGGGAATTTACAATATAAGCATACAACATATCATGAGAGAAAATCCATTAGACCACATCATGAGTGTTGGGATACGATTAGAAAAAATAAATAAACAACCTTAAAAATTAATCGTGCTAGCAGAAATAAACACTACTGAACTCGTCAAAAGCTATCGAAATAGAATGGTTGTAAACCATGTAAGCGTTTCTGTAAAACAAGGCGAAGTAGTTGGACTGCTTGGCCCCAATGGTGCCGGCAAAACCACTACTTTTTATATGGTAGTGGGCCTTGTAAAGCCAGATGAGGGACAAGTTTTTTTAAACGATTTAGACATTACCAATTTACCCATGTACGAAAGAGCAAAACTGGGCATTGGCTATTTGCCTCAGGAAGCCTCTATATTTAGAAAATTGACCGTAGAAGAAAATATTTCATCTATATTGGAACTAACACCTCTTTCAAAACAAGCTCAAAAAGATAAATTAGAATCACTATTGGGTGAATTTAGGCTAACCCACGTAAGAAAAAACAATGGTGATGTGCTAAGTGGAGGAGAAAGAAGAAGAACTGAAATAGCTCGTGCTTTGGCTGTAAACCCCAAATTTATTCTATTAGACGAGCCTTTTGCTGGCATAGACCCTATAGCCGTTGAAGATATTCAACAAATTGTAGAAGCTCTAAAAAAGAAAAATATTGGTATCCTTATTACTGACCATAATGTTCAAGAAACTCTATCGATTACGGATAGAGCCTATTTGCTGTATGATGGTAAAATACTAAAATCTGGCACAGCCGAAGAATTAGCCAATGATGAACAAGTCAAAAAATTGTATTTAGGACAGCATTTTGAACTCCGAAAAAAACCCTTATCAAATTAATTTCTAATTTTTCTTAAAACCACTATCTTTACCCTATTGCATCTTAGATTGCTGCTATGAAGATATTAAATCCGGCTATTAAAAGTTTATTGAAATTACGATGGAATGCCATTGATAATTTTTTATTAAATCCACATAGTACACAAGTTATGGTATTTAACTCTCTTATACATAGTGGGCAATTTACTGATTTTGGAAAAAAATATCGTTTTGATAAAATTACACACGTCAAAGATTTTCAAAAAAATGTTCCAATACATGAATACGACGACCTCAAACCATACATAGTAAGTATGATGGAAGGCAAACAAAATGTATTGTGGAATTCAGCAATCACATGGTTTGCCAAATCTAGTGGCACCACCTCAGACAAAAGTAAATTTATACCAGTAAGCAATGAATCATTAGAAGATTGCCACTATAAAGCAGCCAAAGATGTATTGGCTTTGTATTACCGAAATTTTCCGCAATCATCTATATTAACGGGCAAATGCTTAACCCTGGGTGGGAGTCATCAGGTAAATCAACTCAATGCCGAATCTTACTATGGCGATTTAAGTGCTGTAATGCTTCAGAATCTGTCTTATTTTACACAACTCATTCGAACGCCCGATTTGTCTATTGCACTCATGCAAGATTGGAATGAGAAAATAGAAAAAATGGCCGAGTCTACTATGCAAGAAGATGTAACGATGATAGCAGGCGTGCCTACATGGACCATTGTATTGATTAAAAGAATTTTAGCTATTTCAGGAAAAAAAGATTTGCATGAAGTGTGGCCTAATCTGGAACTTTATATGCATGGAGGAGTCAATTTCAAACCATACGAAAAGCAATTTTCGCAGTTTATTGCTTCGCCCAACATGAATTATTTAGAAACCTATAATGCATCCGAAGGATTTTTTGGAGCTCAAGACATTATTGGTAGAGATGGCATGTTGCTTTTGCTAAATCATGGTATATTTTATGAATTTATGCCGATAGAAGAATATCAAAAAGAAAATCCTAAGACTTTGGTACTTGAACAAGTAGAACTCAATAAAAATTATGCTATCGTAATTTCTACAAATTCTGGCCTATGGCGATATCTTGTTGGCGATACCATACAGTTTGTTAGTAATAATCCTTATAGAATTAAAGTGACAGGTCGGCTTAAACATTTTATCAATGCTTTTGGCGAAGAAGTAATTATAGACAATACAGACTTTGCTATTACCAAAGCATGTCAAGCTACCAATGCTATCGTCAATGATTATACAGCATGCCCTATATATTTTTCCGAAAAAGGCAATGGTGGTCATGAATGGTTGATAGAGTTTGACAAAACACCTGAATCTTTAGATGATTTTGTCCTTAAAATGGATCAAGCACTTCAAGCTGCTAACTCCGATTATGAAGCAAAACGATACCAAAACATAGCACTGAGTTTGCCTATCGTGCATGTATTAAAACCCAACACATTTAACCTTTGGCTAAAGAGTAAAGGAAAATTAGGAGGGCAACACAAAGTACCCCGCTTAAGTAATGATAGAAACTTGTTAGAAGAAATTAAAGTCTTTGCAGCTTCAGAGCCAGTAGTTGACTATTCGGGCATATAACCATGATAGCGACCACACAAGGGCTGATGTGGGCATGGTTGCATAAAATTAATCTCCACTTTTTGAACAGATGTATAGGTTACTCGATAAAGTAAATCTGGCGTTGCGTATCTATTTTTCAAACATGAAATACTCCATGTAATAGTTTCTGTATTTTCTGGTGCTACAAAAGGATATCCTTTCCAATCTTCTAAAAACATGATGGTTTGTCCTTTTTTAATTGAAAAAGTAAAATGACCATTTTCGTCGCTTTGTACCGTTTTATAGATAGGCAATTCATTGCTATTGACACTACCTAGTTTGATATGTATGGTCTTATTGGCTAATGGTCTTGGTGTACTAAATTCTTTTAGTATTTCAGGACTTGGCAGCATACCTCCACAAAAATTACGAGTCTCGGTTACAGTAGCTTTTATGGTTGCATAGCTCGATATATATTTTCGTTTTTTCTTAGCATCTGCTTGAATAGCCATAACAAATAGTAAAAATAAGATGGTTGCTTGTTTCATGATTGTAATTTAATTAGTAATGATTTTTTTTTCTAAAAGAACTTCTGCTATTTGAACCGCATTGGTAGCTGCGCCTTTGCGTAAATTGTCTGATACTATCCAGCAATTTAAAGTATTGGGTTGCGACTCGTCTCTTCTTATTCTTCCTACAAATACATCGTCTTTATCGTGTGCCAAAATAGGCATAGGATATATAAGGCTTTCTAAATTATCTTGAACGGTTACACCAGGCGCTTTTTCCAACAGCTCTTTTATTTGAGGGATAGTAAAATCTCGTTCAAACTCTATATTTACACTTTCGCTATGACCGCCTATTACAGGAATTCTGACTGTAGTACTTGTGATGGCAATGGTATTATCACCCATAATTTTTTTTGTTTCCCATATCATTTTCATCTCTTCTTTGCTATATCCATTTTCCATAAAGACATCAATATGCGGTATCGCATTCATATCTATGGTATAAGGATAGGCCTTTTCACCCTCTATAGATACTCGTTCATTTTGCAATTGCTGTACTGCCTTAACGCCAGTGCCGGTTACAGATTGATACGTAGAAATAACCAATCGCTTAATTTTTAAATTATCATGTAGTGGTTTGAGTGCAACAACTAACTGTATCGTACTACAATTTGGGTTGGCTATGATATAATCTTTTTCTTTCAATACATGCGCATTGACCTCAGGCACAACCAACTTTATATGCTCTTCCATGCGCCAAGCACTCGAATTGTCAATTACTCGTATGCCAGCCTGAGCAAATAATGGCGCCCATGTTTTAGACATTTCTCCACCTGCAGAAAATAGTGCTATAACTGGTTTTTGGGCTATGGCATCTGTAGCCGAAACCACTGCATATTCTTTACCTTTAAAAATAATTTTTTTTCCAACAGATTTTTCAGAAGCTACAGGTATCAGTTCACTTACAGGAAAATTTCGTTCCTCTAATATTTGAAGCATTTTGCTACCAACCAAACCTGTGGCTCCTACTACGGCTACTTTCATGTATTTGTATTCTTTATTTAGATTGTCAAAGATAAAGTTTGTTTAAAGACAAATAATAAATAATGGCTTGCTTCTATTACTTTTTAAGAAAATCCACTATCTGTTTATCGCTTCTTAAATTATTCATTTGTGTTAAAATCCATTGATGTCTTTTGCTCAAAGCTCTATTTGGTTTTTTAATATCCAATTTTTTAGGACTAGGTAAAATACTAATAATCCATGAAGCTTCATTAGCAGTTAAGTTTTTTGCTCTTTTATTAAAATAAAATTGTGCGGCGGCTTCCACACCAAAAATGCCTTTTCCCATTTCGGCTACATTCAAATAGTTTTCCAAAATTCTTTTCTTGCCCCAAATAAGTTCTATCATAACTGCGTGGTACACTTCCAAACCCTTTCGTATCCAACTTCGACCATTCCACAAAAAAACATTTTTGGCTGTTTGTTGTGTTATAGTGCTTGCACCATATATTTTTTTGGCCTTAGGGTTTTTGTTATGTTTAATTGCTTTGCCTATGGCATCTGTGTCAAATCCATAATGGTTTAAAAATCGCTGGTCTTCGCCAGCTATAGCTGCCAATTTTATTTCATAGCCCATATCATCCCAACGCATAGTTTTTTTATCCCAGCCATAGCCTTTTATTTTTGAATGTATCATGACGCTTGTTAAGGGTGGGTCTACCCAACGGGTTAAGACTATATAAATGAGATTCAATAAAAATAAATAGAAAAGAAATTTTAGAATTCTTTTCCAAAACGAAAAAGTTTTCTTCTTTTTTTTAGTAGCCATATACAAAACCAAATATACTTCTCTCTTTTTGTGTTTTCAACAATACTTTTCCTTTTTAGAATGATGCGTATAGTTGATAAAAAGATAGGTACTTCTTGTACATTTGTTTGGTGAAATATTTACACGCTGATTTTATTTTTAATGGTCGTGAATTTTTGCCTCAAGGCTCTGTATTAGTATTAAAAAACGATGGCTCTATTTTAGACATTTTGCCTAAGGCTCCAAACGAAGAAGTTCTGCACCTAGATGGATTATTGATGCCTGGATTTGTGAATGCGCATTGTCATTTAGAATTATCGTATCTAAAAAATAAAATTTCATCTGGAAATGGATTAATTTCTTTTTTAATTCAAATCAATCAATTATATCAAGAAAAAATAAGCACAACTACCATTCAAGAAGCTATTGAACAAGCAGAAAAAGAAATGCTACAAAATGGTATTGTATTGATAGGAGATATATGCAATACTGATAATACTTTTGATATCAAAGTAAAGAGCCCTCTGCACTACCACTCATTTGTAGAGGTATATGGACTTGCTGATGAAAAAATAAACGAAAAGATACAAGCAGCTATTAACTTAAAAAAATTGTTCTCGCAGCATCATACAAGCTCTGTTGTTTTTCATGCTCCGTATTCTATTTCAGAAAAATTAAGAAAAGAATACATTTTTCAAGAAGAAAAACTAAGCAGTATTCATATGCAAGAAAGCAAAGAAGAAAATACCTTATTTAGATATGGGCAAAGTGCATTTGATGATTTTTTTAGTCTATTGCCTTTTAAAACAGATATAGATTTTCAAAAAAACAAAAGTTCATTTTCTTTTTTTCACTCGTATTTGCACGCTATAAAAAAAGTGCTACTAGTACATAATACATATGTTGAAAAAGAAGACTTAGTGCTTAGCAACCAATTCCCAGACAAATATGTGTATTGTCTTTGTCCTAAAGCTAATTTATTTATTGAAAACTGCCTCCCTCCTATACCTGACATCATGCAAAACCAAAATGTTATTTGCATTGGTACTGATAGCCTAGCTTCTAATGACACTTTAAGCATCTATGAAGAGCTAAAAACTATACATGAGCATTTTTCTCAAATACCAGTGCAAACGCTTTTGCAATGGGGCACGCTCAATGGTGCCATAGCACTACAAAAAGAAAATGAATTTGGAGAAATAGCCATTGGGAAAAAACCAGGTATTATTCATATACCTGAATTTATTAATACACAAAAACTGCCTGTTTGTCGCAAGATTTTAAAAATTTACTGAAATACAAGCTTTTAGCAAACCTAAATTGCTATTCTTACGTCTAAATACTTATAACAAAAAATAAATATCACATGAAAAAAATTTTTCTCCTCTCTCTCGTAAGCTTAATTTCATTAGGCACATTTGCTCAAAACGCTGTTTGGAAAACCGAAGGTGTAGATATCATTCCTGATTTTACTATGAAAGATATCAATGGCAATTCGCATACTTTATACCAATATACCAGCACTGGCAAACACGTTATTATTGATTTTTCGGCTACGTGGTGTGGCCCTTGTTGGTCTTTTCATTCTAGCCATGTTTTAGAACATTATTATACTAAATACGGAAGCAATGGAAACCTTTCTCAAGATGGTAATGTAATTTTTTACGAAGTAGATAAAACCACTAATAATTTAACAACAAGTAGCTATGGCGACTGGACTGCTGGGGTGAGCTATACTATGTGTGACGATAATGTATCGAGCAATCCTGTATCAAAATTTATGACTTCTGGTGGCACTTATGGTATTCCCAAAGTAGTAGTAGTTTGTAATAACAATACTTATTGGTCTGTTAGCACAAGCAATACAGACGAAACGGTATTACGCAACTATATTGAATCAAAATGTGGTTTGGCACCTTTGAGTGCAAGCTCTATCAACGATTTAGGATTTGAGTATGATATATATCCAAATCCTACTTCTAATATTATTAATATTGATATCAAAGCAGACCAAGCAGAAAATGTACAATATAGCTTGAATAATTATGTAGGTCAAACAGTATCTACAAATCAATCATCTATCCATACTGGATTAAATAAATTATCTATCAATACACAAGCTTTAGCTTCTGGTATGTATTATTTGACCTTGCAAGTAGGTAACAGAAAAAATGTTATTAAAGTAGTTGTCAATCATTAATACAATTCTTAAATCAATAAAAAAAAGCTGCTTAATAGCAGCTTTTTTTTATTGTCTTATATTTTGTATTTTAATTGATTTTGCTCGATCGGCCATCGCATTATAGTATTGTTCTAATTGTATATTGCCTTTATTTTTCCAAGTCATTGCTAAAAATTTTATCGAGGTTAAGTCGAGAGAGTCTTTAGCCAATGCTTTTTGAAACCAAAAAATAGCACTATCTGGATTGCCCAGCGTGCCATATACACAGCCTACATTATTCATAAAATCACTTTCGGTAGTATCTTTTGTATAGGCCGTCTGAAAATATGGAAATGCTTTCAAAAGTAGTTGTGTTCCTTCTTGAGGATTTTGATTCAACATAGCCATACCTTGATTATAAAATACGGTTCCCATATTATTGATATATATACCGTTGCTTGTATCTTGACTATGAGCTAACGAATAATACTTATAAGCACTATCTAACTGTCCCTGATTGAAATAGGCTTTGCCTAATTGATTGTATCCATCGGGAGGCAAAGCTGGGTATATGCTCAAAGAGCGATTGAAATAATAAATAGATTTTGCACTTTCTTTAGCCGAACTATCATTGACTTGCTCGGTCGTATATCCAAGTTGTACAAGTTGATCTTCCAGAACTTCCTTACGCTCTGTACCAGACAAGTGATTTCCCATGTAAAATAGCAAATGAGTTGAGTTAGGATAATTTGAAATATCTTTTGCAAAAAGTTCAAAATCTGAACGCCAATCATTGTTTCTTGAAAAAGTTTTAGCACTATATAATATAGATAGACCTATTACAACACCAAGAGGAATTGCATATTTTTTGATTTCGCTATATTTAGATAGTTGTTCTTTTTTTGATTTAAAAAAATAAGTCAACCCAAGTATAAAAATTATACATAAACCTAATGAAGGTGCAAATAAAAGACGCTCTCCAAACGAAGTACCAATTAAGAAAAACACATTAGAGGTTATAGACATGGTTATAAAAAACCATAAAATACCAAAACTGAGGGCTTTGTTTGTTTTATATGTTTTGATAGCAAGAACTAATAAGCCTATAAAGAATGTAAATGAAACTAAGAATTTTATATTGCCTACAGGTGTCTCTGCCAAAGTACTATACGAATAATCGCATGATAATGGATGAGGTATTAAAAATGTATATATGTAAAAACCCAACGTAGTTACTGCGGAACTAAAACGAGATATACCCGAAATAGCTGTTAAATAATTATCCATAATGCTTGTTGGATTAGGATCTGGATAACCAGCTAATGCGAAATGCCGACTTACAATAAATAATAAAGTACATGCTAAAAACAAACCAGATAATGCGATATTTTTTTTCCAGTTTAATTGTGTAAAGAAATATATAAAAAGCGGAAAGATGGCAACAGCTACCACTGTAGATTCTTTAGAATAAAGCCCCATAAGAAAAGCCAATGCACCCAATACAATCCATAAATGCTTATTAGACGAATTATATAATTGCAAGCATCGAATACACAATAGTATACCGAGCAAGCTCAAGATTTCGTCGCCACTTTTAATATTCGCAACTACTTCTACATGTATTGGATGTATAGTAAATAATAATGTAATGAGTAAAGGCAGTAGCCATTTTTTTTGAAACACATCATAAAGAATGACAAATATGAGCAAACACAAAAGGGCATACAAAACTACATTGACCTTATGAAAATGGTGTGCTGCAACAAATGAATTAGCATTGGCGTCAAAAAGATTCCATTCTATATTAAACAACAGTTTTACAAAAGGCCTATACAATGAGTTTTCTAAATCAGAGAAGTCTCCTTTTCGCAAGGGAGTAGAAAAAATAGTTTTAGTATTTTCCCAGCTTATAGGGGCTTTTGTAATCTTATTATTTTTTATGATACCATGATCATCCAATACAAATCGATGCTGAAAAGTATTGCTATAAATAAACACAGCCAATAATGCTATACCAATTGCTAAAAACCAAAATTGTTTTTTACTGCTTTTCGCATGTTCTTCAATGTGTTTGGCAGCAAATTTGGGTTGAGCCTGAGCAGGCTTTTGTGGCAATGGCGCATGCTGAGAACGATGTTTTTTCTTTGACATATCACTCGAAATTTTAAAATACTATATGTGGCTAAGATACTAATAAAGCATATTACTTCATAAATGAAAGAACAAAACGCTTATTTATAGGGTGTAAGCATAGAAAAAATTTCGCTATCTTCAAACACACCATTAGAAAACATGTTTTCTTTAAAATAAGCCTCCTTTACAAAGCCAGCTTTGAGTAGCAATGCTCTGGAGGCCATATTTTTAGGATTAATGTCTGCCTCTATACTATGAAATTTTATTTTTTCAAATCCATATTGAACCACAGTTTTTAAAACTTCGTACATAATACCTTGCTTCCAATAATCATGATGTAGCATGTATCCTACCTCGCCTCTATAATGTTCCAATTTTATTCTATAAAATCCTATAGAACCTATTAATACTTCTGGATTTGTTTTCAGAAAAATGCCCCAATTGATATACTCATTCTGCTGAATAGAATCTATAATTTTTTGAATAAATTGTTCTGTTTCTTCAACAGATTGATGCAAAGGTCGGCTTATATATTTCATCATTTCAGGGCTACTTCTCATGGTATAAAATGCCTTGGCATCCGAAATCTGCATTTGCTTAAGCAAGGTTCTTTCTGTACTAAGCTCTGGGAATTGACTAAAATCTAATGAAAGCATAAAAAAATTACATTTTGAATCGTAAAGCTACTATAAAATTTCTTCCAGCTGCACTTATACCCGATGCAAAATACCGATAGTTTTTATCCAATATATTTTCAACGCCACCTTGTATTGTAATTTCTTCAGAAATAGTAGCTCCCGCACGTAAGTTTATAGTAGACCATGAGGGCATGCCTGTTGGAGTAGCATATTGCAAATTATCTTCACCACTTGGGCTATAGTCTTTTAATTTTTTATTACCATTAAACAAACTATACAATTCTGCATACCATTTATTTTGTTTATACATCAAACTAATTTTTCCAAATGTTGGTGGTATATGGTCTAAAGGTATATAAGCAGTATCTCCCACGGCATATCTACCATAGGTATAATTGTAATTTCCCGACATACTAAAGTGCTTTGTAAAACGATACAGCATATTTACTCCACCTCCATACACAAAAGCCTGCCCCTTGTTTTGACTCGCAAATACCCTTGTCATACTACCGTTGTATAAAACAGAATCTTGACCTTGATATGTAAATACATCAGTAACGATTGCATTGGTAAACTGTGTATAGAAACCACTGGCACCTAATTGAATTTTTCCATTGTCATATAAAAAACTAACATCTGCATTTTTGGTGTACTCGGGTTTTAAATTTTCATTAGGTACTATCAATATGCCAGCATTCGATTCAAATACCTTGGTCATGTCATCAAAATTAGGAGAGCGAAATCCGCTTGAAATATTTGCAGTAAATCTTAGTTCTTCGCTTGGCATATATACTACTCCCAAGTTGGCTGTTAATGCACTATTTTTTTGATTTAAGTCTGTAAATGGCAAATGAAATAAAATACTTGTATCTACTAAAGTGGAATGTAATGTTGTATAGTTAAATCGTATTCCAGAATTAGTGACAAGTTTGCCATCTATCCATTTTGAAATATGCTGCGCAAAAATTCCAAATAAGTTCATTTGATTTTTTCCATCAGGATAGCGTGTATCAATTTTTTCTTGATAGCCCGTTTCTATATTTTGTTGAAACGCCTTAGATGTTAAAAAATTTAGCTGACCATCTGTGCCTATAATGAGTTCGTGTATTTTATCGCTATGACGCAAAGAAGCGGCATATGCAGCCACACCAATATTTTCCTTTCGATGTTGCAAGTTATTATTATTGAATTTTCTATTATTTCTGCTTTCTTCCAAAGCCTGATAATTGACATTAATTAAACACTCATCAAAAAAATATGGCATAGCTGTCTTGTTAAATTGATAAGCTGCTAAAGCTCTTTTTTGTGGACCATAATACCATTCTGCATTTTTGGCTATGCCAACATTATTTAATTCAGTCAATCTATCATAGCGAGGCACATTGCTTGAATTAGAATATTGCAGATTCAAACTATGTTTTGTATTGGCCGAAGAAAAGTAAATGAATTTTTGAAGTATGTCCAACTGATTATAACCTGTGTTAGATTGCAAAAAAGAATTTTCATTAACTAACATGGTATCACGTCCATTATTTCGAGCTATGATAAAATTTTTCTTCCAAAGAGCAATAATAGAATCTTCGCCCACTTTTCCTTGCATCAAATCTCCAAATCTTGAATACGTTGCATTGGTAAACGAAGCCCACTTAGTATTGCCAAAATGAATGCCAATATTTACAGTCTGCTCTTGGTTTGCGCTCGCATATCTTGCTAAAGCTTGAGCACCAGTCAATTTTATTTTTTTGCTTTTGCCCAATTTAGGTTCTATTGTTTTAAGCAGTATAACTCCGCCCAAGGCATCACTCCCATGCACACTCGAAGCAGGGCCATTTAAAATTTCGATGGCTTCTAATGCATTATTATCAATACTCACTATATTTTGCAAATGCCCTGCTCTAAATATGGCATTATTATGTTTTATTCCATCAATGCTTAATTGTATTCTGCTTGCTTCAAAGCCTCTAATAACAGGGCTTCCACCTCCCATTTGACTTTTTTGAACAAATACATTAGAGCTATTAGTAAGTGCGTCTGCACTTGTTTGCGCATTCATCATGATTAATTCTTCACTGCTAATTTTGTCTATTTTTTGAGCTATATTTTTTTTCTTTTCAGAAAATTTTGTGCCCGAAATAACTATTTCATTTAAGGATTGATTTACAATTGTGTCTTGGCCTTGCGCCGATACATATAGGGATATAAATAAGCATAAGCTTATTAGTAAACTGTTTTTCATTTTTTGATATTACTTTTTAATTAAATAAATAAATGCAATACATCTTATATGTATGCATAAAAATTAAATGATTATCCTCTTAAAAAAAGGATATAGAATAATTATGAAAAAAATAAATTCTTAGGCGGTGGAGAGCTTTCAGACAAGTAAAGTTGTGAATGTTTTACTATATAAAAAAAAGTGTGCTTAGTAATATCACTTTTTATAGGCACTTGCCAGATTTCGCTCTGATGTGCTATCCATGTTGGAAATTTATACTCCGACTTCTTTTTGTCTTTTGTATGTTGGTTATTTTTAGTAAGCGATAGTAAATGATCTTCCTGTGTATCAAAATGTCCATACAAAACTATATTTTCATTTTGAGTGTACATCCTTTTTATATCAAAAAGTTTGCCTTGAATTATCACTTCTTTGTTATGTATTTTTTCTAAAGTATTCCATCCTGTCTTTGAAATATGGATGTATTCATACTTTTTAGCGTTATACAAATTGTTTTTTACTGCATATTGATGCCATTTGAGTGCACTATATAGACTTAATATTACGATTTGCGAAGTCATAATAAGTATAAACAAAAGCCATGCAATATGATGTTGTTTTTTATTCAAGAAATCAAATGTAAAACAGATTATTTAAGCTATGATAAAATTTTTCCAGTCATTTCTTTTGGAATCGGTATATTCATAAAATGAAGAATAGTACGAGCTATATCGGCTAGTATACCATGCTGTATAGGCCCTTTAAAATCTTTTGCAATTATAAAAAATGGTACTGGATTTAAGGTATGTGCAGTATTAGGCGACCCATCATCGTTTATCATATAATCACTATTTCCATGATCTGCAGTTAGAAAAATAGTATAACCTTTGGCTAATGCCAATGGTATTATTTGGGACACACAATGATCTACTGTTTCCAACGCCTTAATAACGGCCTCCCACACTCCAGTGTGGCCCACCATATCGGGATTTGCAAAATTTAAACAGATAAAATCAGCACTGTTTTTTTCAATTTCCGGCAAAATTAAAGCTGTCAAAGCCTCTGCACTCATTTGCGGCTTCAAGTCATAGGTTGCAACATCTTTGGGAGATGCTGCCATCAATCTTCGTTCACCTTCAAATTCTTTTTCGCGTCCGCCGCTAAAGAAAAAGGTAACATGAGGATATTTTTCAGTTTCTGCTATTCTTATTTGTGTTTTGTGGTGCTTAGCAAGCACTTCGCCTAAGGTATTATTCAAATCATCATTTCTAAATATTACATGTATACCTTGATATGTTTTATCGTACTCGGTCATTGTCAAATAATATAAAGACATAGGCTTCATGCCCTGATCCTCTATAGCTTGTTGTGTTAAAACCTGAGTTATTTCTCTACAACGATCTGTTCTATAATTAAAACAAAACACGGCATCGCCTTCTTGTATAGTAGCTACAGCATTATTTTGGTCATCAGTACAAATAATGGGTTTTAAAAATTCATCGGAAACACCATTACCATAACTTTTTTGAATAGCATCTAAAAAGGCATTAGTTTTTTCGCCTTTAGCATTTACCAAGGCATCATATGCTATTTTAACACGTTCCCATCGCTTATCTCTATCCATTGCATAGTATCTGCCAGTTATGGAGGCTATTTTGCCACAAGTTTTATCTATATAAGCTTGCAATTGAGCTAAATATTGAATTCCACGGTTTGGATCCGTATCTCTACCATCTGTAAAACAGTGTATATAAACATCTTTAAAATCGTTTGTAACACAAGTATCTAAAATGGCAAAAAGATGATTGATGTGTGAATGAACGCCTCCATCGCTTACTAGACCCATTAGGTGTAAAGGTTTTTTCTGCGATTTACAATACGAAATACACTTAATAATTTCCTCATTGGAGCCAAATTCTCCTTGTTTTATGGCCACATTAATCCGCTGTAACTCCTGATAAACTATCCTTCCAGCTCCTATATTCAAATGTCCAACTTCGCTGTTGCCCATTTGCCCATCTGGCAAACCAACATATTCTCCGCAAGTCATTAGTTCTGAATTAGAATACTTATTATACAAATTCTTAATATATGGTATATGCGCATGCTGCGTGGCATCTGCACTTTTTATTTTACCATGTCCCCAACCATCAAGAATTATTAACAAAGTTTGTTTTGACATAGTGCAAAAATATAGCATCTTTGTATAATACCTACTACTAATAAAATTGAAAAAGAAAACGATCATATCTTTTATTCGGAGACTTGTTATAGTTATAACAATTATTCAAATATCTTTTGTGAGTCATTCTCAAGAGTATATAAAGCAGATTAATAATTATATGAGTGTTGGCGATGCCAAAAAACTATCAGCTTATTTTGACGACAGACTAGATTTAACCTTCAACGATAAAACTCAAAAATGTAGTCGTAAGCAAGCCATTGTATTGTTAGAAAATTATTTTAGTAAACAAGACATTATTTTGTTTGAACTGACACATAAAGGAGACAGCAAGTCAAATCACACACAATATTTGATAGGCAATCTTAAAACTAAAACGGGTGAATACAAAGTCTATTTCTTTTTTATACAAAAGAAAGATAAATATTATATTAAAGAATTAAGGTTTGGAAATTAAACCTACTTTTACGACTATCACCATTTACTCAAATCATGACATTGGATGAATTTATTAAATATGCCTTGCAAGAGGATATAGGAAGTGGCGACCATTCTTCGTTGGCCTCTATACCTGCCAACGCTATAGGCAAAGCACACCTTAAGGTAAAACAAAATGGAATTATAGCCGGTGTAGAAGTAGCTAAAAAAATTCTGGAAATTGTAGATAATAAAGCTGCTTTATCTATACATATTACAGATGGAACACCTGTAGCTTATGGAGATATTGTTTTTGATTTGGAAGCATCCGTACATACAATTTTAAAAGCAGAACGGCTTATTCTCAATATTATGCAGCGAATGAGTGGTATTGCTTCCCTTACGCATACATATGTTGATAAAATAAAACAGTATTCTACTAAACTCTTAGATACCCGAAAAACAACTCCTAACTTTAGATGGTTTGAAAAAAAAGCGGTTCTCATTGGTGGTGGCTATAATCATCGGTTTGGCTTATATGATATGATCATGCTCAAAGACAATCACATTGATTTTTGTGGCGGTATTGAAAAAGCCATTGACAAGACCAATCAATACCTAAAAGACCATAATCTTGAATTGCCAATAGAAATAGAAACCAGAAATTTAGATGAAGTACAACGAGTAGTACAACACGGTGGTGTACAACGAATCATGCTTGACAATTTTACTCCAGAAAATATTTCATTGGCTCTAAACATTATTCAAAAACAATTTGAAACGGAAGCCAGTGGTGGCATAACTTTTGAAACCATAGAAGATTATGCCAAAACGGGTGTAGATTTTATTTCCTCAGGTGCTATTATCCATCATGCTACAAGTATGGACCTAAGTCTTAAAGCCATAAAATAATAAAACCTTGCCAAGTACAGTTTTCATTATAAATGGGCGAAGTGATACAAAAAAAATTCAAGCTGTAAAGCAGGCTGTTGAATCTTTTTTTGAACCTCATAACTTTCAAATTTTTCTTACTGAATATGGAGGCCATGCGCTTGATTTGACAAAAAAAGCCATATCCAATGGTGCTCAAACTATAGTAGCGGTGGGAGGTGATGGTACCGTGAACGAAATATTGCAACAAGTTGCTACTGAAAAAATAAACTTAGGTGTAGTACCCTTAGGCTCAGGCAATGGTTTGGCAAGGCATTGTAAAATTCCTTTACAAATAAAAGACAGCGTTGCGCTCATACATGCTGGGCATAAAAGCAAAATAGACATTGGCCTAATCAACAATATATATTTTATCAGCAATGCTGGTGTAGGATTTGATGCCTTTGTGTGCAACACAATAAAACAAGCCAACAGTAGAGGGCTGAAAATGTATTTCAAATATGTAATCAAACATTATTTTTCTTATAAAGCTTCAAACTATACTATATATATTGATGAAAAAAAAGTAGAAGAAAGAGCATATTTTTTAAATATTGCCAACGGTAAGGAATTTGGATATGGATTTAAAATAGCCGGTCAGGCTTCTATCCAAGATGGACTTTTTGATATTATAATGGTAAAAAAGATGGATATGCTTAGTGCTACTCATTTTGTATTTGAAGGATGGAGAAACCGTATAAGAGCCAATAAAAACATCGCTTTGTGGAATGGAAAAAGAATTAAAATTGTTTCTGACAAGCTTACACTTTTTCAGGCTGATGGCGATGCCCATCCCTGTGAGGGACAATGTACCATACAAATTCTTCCAAATCAATTATCTTTGATAGTACCACAAAACACTAATCTTTAGTACATGAGTAATAAAAAAAAAGATACAAGAAGTGGTTTGGTTTATTCTACCGATCCAAACTGGCAAGCCCAAACAGAAGACGATGAAGAAGTAGAAACCTTAGACAATGCTGCTCAAAAATTGCAAGTTGTATTAGACACCAAACAAAGAGCTGGCAAGATTGTCACTATCATCAAAGGGTTTATTGGCAAATCGGATGACTTAGCAAAGTTAGAAAAAAAACTTAAGTCATTTTGTGGCACAGGAGGCAGTAGCAAAGATGGACTAATCATAATACAAGGAGACAACAAATCAAAGATTGTTCAATTTTTAAACAAAGAAAACTATCAAGTAAAATGAATAATCTAAAACCATTTTTTTTAGTACTATTCCTGATTTTTTTGTCTTGCAAACAAAGCAAAACCTATGAAGGTGAAAGCTATATCAACTACCCCGATTTCAACATGTTATATAATGATTATATAGCCCCCTACGAAAAGTCGGCAGTAAAAATACTTCGTATAACAACCGAAAATGGACATAGCGATAGCCTACTACAACGCAGCGAAGAAGTAGATTGGAACCATATCAAATCGTTTTTAAACACTGCCAGTATTAACAACGAGTCTCATACCAACAAGTATTCTATAGACCTTATCAATGATACTTTATACCAAAATACAACAGTAGTCTTTTCGGCTTTGGCACCCAATGAGCTAACCAAAAAAGTAAGTATTAGCGCACAAGAACATGCAAAAAATGTAAAAACAATTTATATCGAATACGAAGACAATGGATTTTTCTCCAGTACTAAAAAAAAGTTTTTATATAAAAATGGTCAGTTTTTACAACTCGTAGAAATGTCAAAAAAGCCATTTTCAAAAGCTAAAGAAAAAATTACGCTTTGGAAATTTGTTTACTAACACTGCTATTTTGCCTGCTCTATCAACAAGCCATTACCACCCAATTTCTCTTGACCCTCAATAGATAGATGTTTCATAGTACTTAACTCCAACAACAAAGTTTGCATCTGTTTTTGTGCTATTTTAGGCAGTTCGCTTTTCAATGCAGCCTCACTTATTTTAGCCTTAGCATCCTTTTGTATCTTAGTCAAATCTTCATTGTTAAATTTATTAAACAAACCATTCTCCATATTATAATATTTCATATCGGGCTCTATGGACAATATCTCTGGTTGTGGAAATTCTAAAATATTTATCTTTCTGGTTTCTTCATCATACTCAAACTTGAATTTTTTAAAATCAAAGCCCATCAATACTTTAGCATTCACGATAAGTAATACCTTTTTAGTGCTTGGAATAAAACTTAATAATTTTTCGGTATTTTGATAATCATATATTTCAGAAATCTGACCTTCCGCAGTAACTACTTTAAAAACGCGTTCTATACTTTCTACTACCGAATTGGACTGCACAACACTTGTTGAGCTTTTTCCAAAACCCAATTTGCCTTTAAATAAAAACCATGCCAAACCCACACCAATGCCCAAGCCGACTAATAAAAATAAAAAATTAAACATGCTATTGATTTTTTTAAAAAAAATAAATGCAAAAATGCTCAGTAGTAAACCAACCAGTAGTAACAATATTGCCTTCCACATACAAAAACGAAAATACACATAGAAAATTAATTTATCTTATGTATTTTGCATTCATTGAAAGATGATGAGAAAAAAACATAAGAAAATCAATCTTGCGATATTGTAAACCAAATTTTAAAAAATTAAAAAATTAATTTATTCAAATGAAATACGTATTCCTTTCCTTGTTTATGCTGGGTAGTTTGTTTACCCACGCTCAAAAAAACTTAAGCCCTGAAGATTTAATTACTATTGGCAAAGTATCTTTTGTAAGTGCAGACAAAGCAAATAAAACAGTTACGTATAGAGTATCTCAAGCTAATATTCAAAATAATAATAACAATACTAAATATTATACCATTGGGCTTTCATCTCATGCCACTCCCAATATTAGTTCGGCACCCGCTGGCATGGATATTACATTTGAAAACCCTGCAGACGATTTTATACTCTCGCCTGACAAAAGAAAAGTAGCTTTTTCTAGAGAAGTAGAAGTAGAAAAAGTAATTGGCAATGAAGTGTATAGCGATTTACCCCTTTCTAATGCCTATATCTATAAAAATCTTTCACAAAGACATTGGGATACTTGGGAAGATGGAAAATATAGTCATTTATTTATTGCTGACATAGTATCGGGCTATGCCGTAAAACAAATAGATTTATTAAAAAATGAAAAATTTGATTGCCCTCAAAAACCTTTTGGTGGCACAGAAGATTATCTTTTTTCGCCCGATGGTCAGTATTTGCTTTATGTAACCAAAAAGAAATCTGGCAAAGATTATGCCATAAGTACTAATACAGATATCTATTGCTATGAAATAGCTACTGGCAAAACCACCAATTTGACCGATGGAATGGAAGGCTACGATACAAACCCCAGTTTTAATGCCGATGGAACTATTTTGGCATGGCAAAGTATGTCTCGAGATGGCTATGAAAGTGATAAAAACGATATATGGATAATGGATTGGGCCAGCAAAACAAAACATAATTTAACAAGCAACTGGGACGAGACAACATCTTCATTCAGATGGTCTGAGCACGATAGCAAAATATATTTTACTGCACCAAGCAAAGGCACCGTTCAGCTTTTTGAAGTAAACATTTCTAAAGATGAAAATAAAATTCAACAACTTACCAAAGGCGATTTTGATATTAGAAGTATAGATGCTCAAATAGATAATACTTTAATTTTAAGTCGTACAGATATGAATCATGCAGCTGAATTATACACTTATAATATATCGAACAAAGAGCTACAACAGCTTACACATGCCAATGATGCATTTTACAAAACCATTAATATGTGTGATATAAAAAAACGATACACACGTCTTGACAATGGCGAAGAACTATTTTCGTGGGTAATCTATCCTCCACAATTTGATCCGCACAAAAAATATCCAACACTACTTTACTGTCAAGGCGGACCACAAAGTGCACTAAGCCAGTTCTACTCTCTACGCTGGAACTTTCAATTAATGGCTAGCCAAGGTTATATCGTAATAGCTCCAAACCGAACAGGCATGCCAGGTTGGGGTACACAATGGAATGAAGACATTAGCAAAGATTGGGGTGGCAATCCCATACGAGATTATCTTGCTGCAATAGACGACATAGCCGATGAACCCTATGTAGATAAAAATAGATTAGGAGCCGTGGGAGCAAGCTATGGCGGATATTCTGTTTTTATGCTTGCAGGTATTCACGAAAATCGTTTCAAAACATTTATATCTCACTGTGGTTTGTTTGATTTACAAAGTTGGTATGGCACTACAGAAGAACTATGGTTTGCAAATTGGGATATAGGAGGAGCTTATTGGGACAAGTCTAACAAAGCAGCACAAACAAGTTATAAATATTACAGTCCAAGCAAATTTGTAGATAATTGGAATACACCCATTTTTATCATACAAGGTGGACGAGATTATAGAGTACCCATAGAACAAGGGCTACAAGCCTTTCAGGCTGCACAACTAAAAGGTATAAAAAGTCAATTCTTATTATTACCTGATGAAAATCATTGGGTATTAAAAAATCAAAATGCCTTATTATGGCAAAGAGAGTTTTTCAAATGGCTTAAAGAAACTTTATAAGTTTTTTACCTTTTGCTAGCTTTACAATAATTACTTTTGCAAACACTCTTTTTATCTTTATTATATTGAATAAATTTCTCTTTATACTACTAATTTTCACTAGTGTTTTTGTGCATCAGAGCCATGCACAAAAAAGAAAGAAATATTCAAAGTCCAAACAGATGGCTACTCGTGAGCAATTAGAAAAACAGCGTGTATCCATTTTAGAAGAAATAGCCAAAACACAAGAACAGCTTACCACTCTTAGAGCCAGCAAACAAGCAAGTTTAGAAGAACTAAAAACACTACAAGTAAAATTAAATGCAAGGCAAGAGCTTATCAACAATATCAACCGTGAGGTTAATATTTTGGAACATAATATACGCATAGTCAATAACGACGTAAATCTATTACGAACAGAAATGGATACGCTCAAAAAACAATATGCCGAAATGGTTCGATATACTTATAAAAATAGAACATCATCGGATATGATTATGTTTTTATTTTCTGCAAGTTCTTTCAACGATGCAGTAAGAAGACTTCAATACGCTAAACAATATAGAAATTTTAGAGCCGAACAAGCCAATCGAATTATTTCTAAAAGCAAATCATTGTCCGAAAAAATGAATTTGCTAAGTGTACAAAAAAAGAAAAAAGACATCGTGTTAAACGTTCAAAGTTTACAAACAAAAACCTTAGAATATGAGACCAAACAAAAGGATCAATTAGTAGTAAAGCTTAAAGGACAGGAAGCTCAATTGTTAAAAAACTTGGCTACAAAAACAAAAAGTGCTGAGCAACTTAATAGAGCTATAGCTATAGCTATAAAAAGAGAAATAGAACTTGCTCAACAAAGAGCCTTAAAAGAACAACGACTAAAAGAACAAAACGAAAGGATAAAAAAATTAAAAGAACAAAAACTAAATGACGAACGACTTGCTAAAGAACGTGAGTTGAAAAGAAAACAACAGCAGCAGGAAGAAGCCAAAAAACTGGCTGAAGCTAAAAGAATACAATTAGAACGTGAAAAAGCAGCCAATCTTGAAAAAGAAAAAAGAATAGCCGAGGAAAAAAAATTAGCTAAAGAAAAGAAAGAACGAGAAGATCAAGAACGGAAAATAGCCCTAGAACAAAAAAGGATTAAAGAAGCAGAAGAAAAAGCAAAAAAAATGGCCGATGCTCAACGTAAAGAAAAAGAAGCACAGCTGGCTATAGAGCGCAAGAAACAAGAAGAAAAATTAAAATCGCTACAACAAGAAAGAGAACGACAAGAAGATGAAGCCAAAAAATTGTTAGCTCAAAAACAAAGACAGGAAGAAGAACAACGCAATTTGCGTGAAGAAAAAAAACGTCAAGAACGTGAGCAAGCACGTCTTGATTCTAAAGATCCTTATAAGAATCCCCGATATGTACCATCTCTTAATGTAAAAGAAGAAACCCAAGTATCTAATACCGTAGAAAGCAAAAATACAAGCCCTACAAGCTCTAACGATGATTATAAATATGCTTTAACACCAGAAGAAAGAAATCTTGCTAATAACTTTGAATCAAGCAAGGGCCGGCTTCCTTGGCCTGTAGAAAAGGGATATATTGTTGAGCATTTTGGAAAAAACAAACATCCTCTTTTTAATATCGTTACAGAAAATTATGGCATAGATATCAAAACTGGCAAAGGAGCACCTGTAAGAGCTGTTTTTGGTGGCGAAGTCAATTCTATTATAACTATACCAGGCATGGGGCAAACTGTATTAATAAACCACGGCTCATTTTATACAGTATATTCCAAGCTAAGCCGTGTAAATGTAAGCAAAGGCAGTAAGGTATCGCTCAAACAAGCTATAGGCAGTGTTATGACTGATGAAGATGGCAATACGCAAGTACACTTTGAAATTTGGAAAGTAGGTACTAATGGTCAAGCATTCAAAATAAACCCAGAACAATGGGTAAGTCAGTAATACATGCTACTATTTATACTAACTTAAATTGGTTTCAGACTAATTTTTAGAGTGGTTTATACCGACATTGCTGATGTTAAGACCAATTTTTTGGTCTGTTACAGCAGTATAATCGGTATTAGATGGCACATTAACCCCAAATCAAACTTTATAAAACCACCTCTTTTTCTGAAATAAGTTTTCTAAGATTCATTAGTGCGTAGCGCATTCTGCCCAAGGCTGTATTGACAGATGTATTTGTGACAGTGGCTATATCTTTAAAACTCATGTTGCCATACATTCTCAATACAATAACTTCTCTTTGTTCTTCACTTAGCAAGCCTATCATATGTCTAACCTTCTTATGCGATTGCATATCAATCATTTTGTCTTCTTGATTTTTTTCTTGAAAGTCTAAAACAGAAAAAATATCACTGCCATCGGGCATAGTTACCTTTACACGTCGCTTACTAACGCGCAAATAATCTATAGCCATATTGCGTGCTATACAACTTACCCAAGCCAACAATTTTCCATCTTCTTTATATTCGCCTTGTCTTATTTTATTTATAGCTTTGATACATACCTCCTGAAAAATATCTTCTGCAACGTATTTATCTTTTACTAAAAGGTAAGCGGTAGTATAAATTTTGTTTTTATAGCGGTTCAATAGCGTAGCTACAGCATCTTCATGGTGCTCAGCAATTAGTACAAACAGCTTTTCGTCTGAAAGTTTTGATAGATTAAACATATACTTGTTTTTGTTTTAGTTAACAATAAATTGATTCAGTATAAGTTTATGCTATAAAATATTTTTTAATGTTTATAAAATTCAAACTTCTTCTTGTATGTTGATTCATACTGAAGTAGTTTGTAAATATTTAAACTCATTCTATTCATCTATAAAAGCATATGAAGCTTTGTTTTTAAATGAAATACAATAAGATTTAAAAAGTATAAATTTTGCTTGGGGAAATAATTTGAGGTAAAACTAAGTAATTAATTTCTATTTACCAAAAATTCAAAGGGTCTAAAATCGTTTGTATTGATTTTTTTTGACAAAGTCTGTGATGGCTTATTGATTCGTTTTGTATATAAGTTTACCAACTCCGATGAATCTTCTACCTTTTGTGTAATATTGGTATCTTCCAAAACATAAATAATTTTTTTCGCTACCACTGCTGTTTGTTCAATTCTAGATTTCAAATTCTTTTTATTGAAGAGGATTTCGCTATTATTATTTGCCATATATTTTTAAATTAGAAGTGTTTGACCATATATTCCAAACACTGTGCCAAAAAAAATTATAAGGCTATCTGCATATCTAAATAAACACTTCTCGCTGGAAATAACAAAGCTCCTGAGCTGGCATTGTGACCGCCAATAGAATTATAAGTACCTGATAATGTGCTATTTTGTATATTAAATAAATTTTTAATACCTGACGATATTAAAATTCTGTCCGACCAAAATTTTCTTTGAAAATTTATTATACCATAGTGGATTGGCTTTGTAAACAATACATCATTCTCAATAGTATAAAAAGGCTGGCTACTCGTGTATTTATAACTGATATTGCAACTTGTATTTATTCTTTTTATTAAATAAGAAAAAGAAGCATTGATTTCTAAAATTTCATGCTGAGGCACAAAGCCTGAAGCAGGGATATAGGAGTACGATAATCCGGCATTAGCAGTAACACTTTTAAGTCGGTAAGCCAATTGAATCGAATTGATAAAATTGCTATAGGATTCAATATTCATATATCGTCTTAGTACAGCATGGTTGTTGTACATGGCCAAAACTATCATGTTATGAATGTTATTGTACATGCTTGTATAAGATAGCCTCCATTGTTTATTGATGTCATATTGAAACCCTATTTCTGCATGATCTCCTATTTCTGGTTTCAATTCATCATTACCCAAAATAGTATGATTTTGATCTACAAATTGCAAATACATTTCCTTTAGACTTGGCGATCTAAAACCGCGTGCATACGATGCTCTAAATTGCACCTTGGATGTTGGCAAAAATTGCAAATGCAAGGCTGGCGAAATAGCATAATTATAAATACTATGATTGGTGTAGCGAAAGGATGGTTGAAATTGCCATTTTTTTAATTGATAATTGACAGATGCATATAGTCCTAAGTCGCTCATAGCTTTTTTATAATTTGCTATTTTATTGCTTAATCCTTTTTCATAGTTCCATTCATAACCCAATGTGCTTTGCAAATTCTTAAATCGTGTACTTGTCAGTGAACCTCTAAGATTATAACCTATAAACTGAGTGGTATCTTGATCACCAATACCCAATGTTTCAATTTGTTCAAGGCTTACTAAATCTTTTTTATATCTATTCTTAGTTCTGAGGTAGGTAGTATGACTATTGCTAAAAGCTAAATTTTCTGAGTTACTCAGAGAAATAGTAGTCGAAACCGTATTGACCATACGAGTATTTTTATAAAACTCATCAAATGCATAGCCCTCGTACGGAGTAATTATGGGTTCGCCCTTATTTGAAATTTTTTCTTTTAGCAAAGAGCCAAAGTATGCAAAGTGAAAACGTTTATATTGATACTTATAGTTTAAATCTGCTGTGTATTGCGTTTTGGGCTTCCAGAGCAAAAAGCGTTCTATACTATCTGCTTCAGGGTTCCAACCCTGAAAAAAATTTCTTGCCAAAGAAGCTTGTATTTGATGATTCTTTTTTTGAGCTTGTATGCTTCCAAAAAAATTATACTTCCCTATTGTTTCGTAATAGGTTTTTGCTTTTACACCTATTTTTTTTGTAGCATCCTGAGTTATAATATTAATGACACCACCCATTGCATTTGAACCATATAATACACTCATAGGACCCTGTATCATTTCAATTCGTTTTGTGTTAGACAAATTGATTTGTGTTAAATCTATATTTCCATTTTCTCTACCAATAAGAGGCACACCATTTACTAAAATCTTTACATTTTGCCCACCTAAACCGCCCATACTAAGCGATGAACCCAATATATTGTCATTTGACATAAATTGGTTTAGTTCAAACTGCAAAGCATCGTTAAGTGTTACAGCCCCTCGCTCACTTATTTGTTTTGCATTTATGGTATTGACTTTATAGATTGATTGTTCTGCTAGCACAGGCACAGCCTGCCCAGTTACTACAACTTCATTTATTTCATTTTCCTTTTTTTGAAGTCTTATTTCGTAATAGGCCACTCTATTTTTTAGTATTATTTCTTTTTCGGATAGGAGTATAGATTGTGTATGATAACCTAATGCGCCACAAGATAGATAAAGTGGAAAAGCTATATTTTCTATTTTTTTTATTCCTTGCAAATCAGAAAAAGTATGCAATGTATCCTGTTTCGAATAAGAAAAACTAATTCTTGCACTGGCTATGGGCTCGTGTGTATGCCGGTCTATGATGGATAAAAACAAATCTGTGGCATAGGAAGTCCACGCCACAGATGAGAATAATAATATGAAAAATACTTTTTTTATTTCTGTATCACGATTGATTTAGTAATAGTATAGTTTTCTATAGTAAGCATTAATTGATACATACCATTAGGTATTTGATCTGCCAATATAGAATACGCATTTAATCCAACTTCAGTTTGCTGATTTTTTCGAAGCACTAATCTTCCTTGCATATCAATCATTTGAATAGTCATGTTTTTAACCTCTTTTGCGTTTAAAAGAATATTTACTTGTTGCTGTGCTGGGTTTGGAAAAATATCGTATTGGCTTATAGGCGCATTTACATCATGCACTGCAACTGGATATACTGGTCTTTTTCTGAACTCTGTATAACCGGTAGCTGAACCTTCAAAGTCAGTAAGCTGCAATTGATAGATAGCACTATTTTTATCCATGATAAAGTATGAAATAGAATCTAAAATTTGATAGGATGTACCAGTAAATACTTTCCAATCGTATCCAATTTCAGAAATGCTTGCGCCCCATGCACTGGTATAGTTATCACTATGTACATAGGCCGAATCTACTTCTATAGCACTTGCCTTTACTGCTTTTACACCTTTATTGGTTAGCAACCCAGTTACGCGGTTAAAAGGTTGTGAGCCACTACCTGGAGCATTTGTATGATAGCGCGTAAATAATATATCCCAGTCGGTATTGGCTGGTTCACGATTAGTATCAGCTGCGGCTGCTAAGTTCCAATATGCAAAATTTCTATCGGCATATTGAGTACTTTTTGCAAGTGTGTATGTATTGGTATTTCCTGTAAAGTCGCCTACTCTAAAAGTCCAAGTAGCGGTAATCGGATTTAGCAATTCTAAATATAATTTGTAATATGTATTTCCAGATTTTACAATAAAAATAGAATCGCCTAATATATTGTGTGTAACATTATCATAGATACCCCATCCAAAATCAAATGGATTAGCACTTGGAAAATCGTTGTAAGCTCCTTGATACCAACCTTGGTCATTATTGTATAATATTTTGGCATTAGCTGTATCAGCTAAAGTAATATTTGCCCATTCTGAAAAAGGTTTATGAATATTATATACCGTATTTTGAAATGGGTTAGACCATACTGCTGCACTATCTGCAATACTAAATGAAAACGCTAAATCATAGTTGGCATTGGTTTCGGAACGCACGGTTCCGTTTTTCAAACTATAATATACACTTTTAGCATAAGCCGGATCGTAAGAAATATTATCGTTAGTCCAATTAATTAATTGTGCAAAGGAATACGTAGTAAAAAGTATAAAGCATATACTTATCAAAAGTGTTTTTTGTAATGTTTTCGCCATGTCTTATTGTTTTTGCAAAGCTACTTTTTTGCTTGCTGAATACGACAAATCAAAAAGAATATGACAATCTTATGACAAATAAAAATGCGAACTTATTTCAAAGGTTTTTTAACTGCTTTAAGCGGTTTTGCTTGATCCGGATTGGGTGCCGATGCAGTTTTCTGAACGGGTCTGAGTGTGCCTGTATTAGACGTTTGCTCAGTTGCTTGTTCACGCTGTCCTTGTTCTTCGCTCAGTTCTTTTTGAACTTTTGGTGCACAATTCATGATAAAAAGACTTAAAAATATGACACATATAATTTTCATTCGTTGTACTTTTATTTTTTTACAAATATAAAGACTTAAAGCGTTGAAAAGATTAATACTACTTGGGTTTGCATTTTATATACAAACAAGCATTTTTGCTCAAACGGCACAACAGGATAGTTTGGTTTTAAAATCAATTTCAAATTATATCCTTTCCAATTATACATGCTATTCCGACCTTCATTATTTGTGCAAACAAATAGGTCATCGTATAAGTGGCTCTAAACAAGCCGAAATGGCTGTAGAATGGGCAAAAAAAACATTAGAAAAAACGGGTTGCGACCGAGTATATCTTCAAGAAGTTATGGTACCACACTGGGTAAGAGGTAAAGAAAAAGGCGAGATACGATTACCTAACAAAAAAAATATCCCTATTACTATATCTTCTTTGGGCAATGCCGTTGGCACACCTGAACAAGGTTTAGCAGCCAATATATTGCAGATAAATCATATTGATGAACTGAAAAAACTAAGCAAAAAAGATGTTGAAGGAAAAATAGTTTTTTACAATTTTCGCTTCGATCAAACTAATATACACACCTTTGAAAGCTATGGCCCATGCGTATACTATAGATGGGGTGCTCCTAGCGAAGCAGCCAAACTGGGTGCTATTGGCGTGGTTATTCGCTCAGTTTCTTCGGCCTATGATGATAAACCTCACACTGGTAGTTTAACCTACAACAAAGATTATCCAGCTATACCAGCAGTAGCCATTTCCAATTTGGATGCAGACCTTTTAGAAAAAACAATAGCTCAGGAAAAAAATGTACAATTCTTTATATTAAGTACTTGCAAAATGATGGAAGATGTAAAATCCTATAATGTCATAGCAGAACTAAAAGGCTCTGAGCATGAAGATGAGTATATAGACTTTGGAGGTCACTTAGATTCTTGGGATATAGGCGAAGGTGCTCACGATGATGGAGCTGGAGTAGTGCAAGCTATAGAGGTAATACGTGTGTTTAAATCACTTGGCATAAGACCCAAACGTACCTTGAGAGCAGTTTTATTTATGAATGAAGAAAATGGATTAAAGGGTGCTAAAGCCTATGCCGAAATAGCAAAAGCAAATAATGAAAAACATATTCTTGCTATTGAAAGCGATGCAGGTGGTGCTACACCTCACGGCTTTTCTATGACGATGAGTAATGAGCAAAGAGCAAAAATAAGCGCTTGGTCTTTTCTTTTAAGACCCTATGGTTTATATACATTCGAAAAAGAAGGTGGTGGTGCAGATGTTTCTCAGTTAAACAAACAGATGGATACTCCTGTTATGGAATTGATGCCCGATTCGCAACGCTATTTTGATATGCATCATAGTGCCAACGATATTTTTGAAAACGTGCATAGAAGAGAATTGTGTTTAGGTGCTATAGCTATAGCCCAAATGGTGTATTTGGTTGACATGTATGGCTTATAGTAAAAAAAATAAAAAAATAAATGTTTAAAGAAGCTTTAGATTTTATTGGTCAAGAAAATATTATAGAAACTCAAAAAATACCACAAGCAGGATCAGATAGATTATATACAAGAATCATTACAAAGAATGATAAATTTATTCTTTGCGAAAGCAACAACCTAAATGAAAATAAAAGTTTTATTTACTTTACAGAACAGTTTTATGGTTTAAAATTGCCTGTTTCACCCATTTTGGCCAAAAGCTCCCTAGGCAATAGCTATTTATTGCAGGACTTGGGTAAGCAGTCATTGCTTGACAAGCTTTTAGAAGACGGTCATACCAATACTATTTACGCATATTATAGCGCAGCTTTACAACAACTTGCACGTTTACAAATTGAAGGCGACAGAATTATTGATTATGCAAACTGTTTTCATTCAAAACGTTTTGATGACCAAGCTGTACTGGCCGATTTGAATTATTTTAAAAATTATTTTTTAGCATCGCAAACTATAGATTACGACAAACAAAAGCTTCAAAACGAATTTGAACAATTAGCTCATGAGCTTAATGCCTGTCGATATACATTTTTTATGTATCGCGATTTTCAAAGTAGAAATATCATGATACACGAAAAGCAAATTGGATTCATAGATTTTCAAGGAGGCATGAAAGGACCTATACAATACGATGTAGCTTCTTTGCTTTGGCAAGCCAAAGCCAAACTACCTGAAATATGGAAACAAGATTTGTATACTTTGTATAAATCTGAAGTGAAAAAATTAATTCAGATACAAGAAGATATTTTTGATAAAGAGTATAATAATTTGGTATTAATTCGATTATTACAAGTTTTAGGAGCCTATGGACTTAGAGGTCTGATCGAAAAAAAACCACACTTTATATCCAGTATACCACAAGGCTTACAAAATCTATCTAGCTGGTATAATCAGCAAATAGAATTTAGCTACCCATGCCTACAAAACATAATAAAAGCGCTCATACATCCATCTATTATATTAAAATATCAACATTTCAAACATGACTAAAGCAACATTGACTATTCGAGTACAGAGTTTTTCTTTTAAACAAGGCTTACCAACTGACGACAGTGGCAATGGTGGTGGCTTTGTGTTTGATTGTAGAGGCATATTGAATCCAGGTCGTTTTGATGAATACAAAAAACAAACAGGACGAGATCAAGCTGTAAAAGACTTTTTAGAATCCAAAACCAAAATACATACCTTTTTGGAGGGCGTAAAGCAAGTTATAGGCATCTCTATAGAAGATTATATTAGTAGGAACTTTGAAAACCTCATGATTAGTTTTGGGTGCACTGGCGGGCAACATCGATCAGTGTATTGCGCAGATTATATAGCCAATTATATACAAGAAAAATACAATGTAAGCATTGTATTAAAACATCTTGTTCAAGATGCTAAAAACTGGGTCAATGATTGATTTTTCAAATACTTTTCAAGATTATTTTTTACAAGTACCACTTCGTATCTTTGAATAAATTAAACTCAACTATATGAAACTCTTTTATTCTATTTTTTTTGTACTTATTTATACAAACATACAAGCCCAAGCTCCTTTAGAAAAACTAATTGGCAAATGGGAAGAAAGCAGTAGAACAAAAAAGAAAAAAAATATTTCCTTTCAAGATACCGTTCAACTACAACTTCGAGATGATAACTTTATGCTGTGGCGAGAAAAAATAGGCTCTACCAAAATGGGTGATTATAGCTATGAAAAAAATGTGTTGCAATTCAAATCACAAAAATATAAAGTAACATTAAGCTCTGATGACCTTTTAACACTCACAGACGAAGACGATATCCAACATCATTTTTATAAAGTAGAAGAGTTTGGCAACTCACCTATCAATAGAGTAATACCAACTACTACAACAACAAAAAAGGAGGGCATTTATAAAAAAGATTTTATTGGCAAGTGGTCATGTTACAAAAAAACCGATTCAGAATATGAGCCCTCAAGATATTATATCAAGGCTATACAAATACTTGCAAAGGGCGAAGGCTATGACGTTTTCAAAGGTAATATAACACTCAACAATACCGATAGTGTATATACCGAACAAGGCACATTTACTATAGAAGGCGATACCATAAAGGTAAATCTTACAAGTGAAAATAAAACCTATCGTATTATCAAATGGCAACCCAATGAATTAGTATTAGCAGAAAATACTGCTCTTTATTATTTAAAGCAGATGACAAAATAATAATTTATGATTTCTGTAGAAGAAGCAAAAGAACTCATCCATCAACATAGCAAGTCCTTAGCCACCCAAACAATACCTTTAGCCCAAAGCCAAGGCTATGCGCTTGCACAAGCTATATATGCTCCTATGGATTTTCCAGCGTTTAGGCAAGCCGCAATGGATGGCTATGCCATTCGATTTCAAGACTTATCTTCATCCTCTACATTTACTATTCAAGGAGAGCAAAGTGCGGGCTCTTGCGATCAAAAATTAGTGCTTCAAAAAAATGATTGTATCAAAATATTTACTGGCGCTTTGGTTCCTAACTCGTGTGATACCATAGTACAGATTGAACACGTAGAACAACAAGAAGATAAAATAACCATACTTCAAAAGCCCTTTTTGGATATGCACATACGGCCTATAGCTTCTCAAAACAAAAAAGGAGAACTAATAGCACAAAAAGGAGATGCATTAACGCCTGCCATGATTTCCTTATTGACCAGTATAGGTATGCATGAAGTAGAAGTACATCGAAAACCTCGTATAGCTATTGTAACTACAGGCAAAGAACTTGTGCAAGCTCCAACCCCCTTGCAAGAAGGCGAAATTTACGAAAGCAATGCCGCTGCATTGCATGCTGCTTTGAGTACACTACATATTCAAAGCCTAAGACATATTATAGTCTCAGATGATAAAGAAAAAATATCGCTATGCTTTGATGAACTATTTCAGTCTGAAATAGATATACTACTTATTACCGGTGGTGTGTCTGTAGGCGATTATGATTTTGTAGTAGCTGCGCTAAAACAATTAGGTACCGAACAACTATTTCATAAAGTAAAACAAAAACCTGGTAAGCCTCTTTATTTTGGAAAAAAAAACAATACCTTAATTTTTGGTTTACCCGGCAATCCAGCCTCTGTGCTTACTTGTTTTTATATCTATGTATATGTTGCCATCAAATTGTGCATGGGTTTCAGACAAACAGAATTAATGCATATAAAAATGCCTTTGCTACAGGCTCTACAAAAAAAAGTTGGCTTAGGCCAGTTTTTAAAAGCAAAAATACAGCCACATGGTATAGAGGTGCTTCCTCATCAAGAATCGTATAAGATGAACAGTTTTGCTATCGCAAATGCTTTGGTATATCTTTCCGAAAATCAATCGGATGTTGCCCAAGGCGATTTAGTAGATACTTTAATCTTCTGAACTATTTAATCAAATTAATTATTAGAAATGGTAATGGGATTATTAGCCCCTCAACCCTTGGTTTGTGTCCCCACAAACCTTTTTTTAACCCAAGTTATGTAATAGAAACGACTGAAAGGAGTGAACTACTTGCATTACTTGGGTTTTCCCCGACTTAGAAAATCACCATTTGGGATTTCTAAAAAATCCTAAATGGATTGATTTTATTAGTCGTTAATGCCTTTAGCGAATGCTAATGCATAATTTGGGTCAAACCTAAATTCCGACATGCTCTTTCACATTAAAAAAATGAATGGAATGAAAAAAAATCTTTTCAATTAAAGATTATGGATATTCGATAAGAAGAAATAAACCACGAAGTTTTCAGAACTTCAAATCTTAAAATCCTCGTTTAAGTTTTCGTAAATTTGATTGTAAAAAGTTTATGATGGAAATTCATGTACATAAACATTTTGTGGGAATGCGAAGTTTTAGATAACACATAAAGCTAAATATTGAAGATTTAAATCTTTCTTATCCTTATTTTATTCTTCGATATTGTGATAAAACAGGTGTAAGGGTTTTCGAAATATTCTGATATGCATTTTATAAAATAATGCTGAATTTGTTCATATTCTGGTTGATCATACCGCATAAATAATACAGAGACATTTTCAATTCCATGAGAAAAAACCAATTCGCCAAAATCTTTATCTTCGGTTACAAACAATCCTCCTTTTGAATTTGCCAATTCAATTACTTCTCTATCGGAAATTCCAGCGCAATTTTCGCGTATTGAAAAATATTCAAACCCTGCATTTTTTACAAGTTGAATCCAATGCTCTTCAATATTCTCGTCTAGTATAATCATACCATCACTAATTCATCTTCATTGGCAATCATATCGGCAGCATATTCAAGAGCTGCATAAATTTGAGCTGAGGTGAGGTGAGGATAATTTTCAATTAATTTATCAATATTGAAACCGCCTGCTAATTTTCGCATAATTAATTCCACAGTAATCCTTGTTCCTTTTATTACTGGTTTGCCCAACATAATTTCTGGATTTCGTTCTATAAATTTGTTATAATCCATCGCTCCTAGTTTTATGTGAAAATAGTTTATTTATACACAACTTCCAAATCTTTACATTTGAACTGCAATTGTACTTAAGTTGAATAAGCAAATGAAATTAATTAAAATTTATTACTAACCACAATTCTCTTTCAACCCATGGTTTGTTTCCCCACCAACTTTCCTTCAAAAACGCATTCCGACATGTTCTTTCTCATTGAAGAAAATGAATGGAATGAAAAAAAATCTTTTCAATTAAAGGGAGTTGATATTAGATAAGAAGTAGTATAAGAACGTATTGCAAAAAATTTTTTTAGTATCTTTATTTTATAAACAATTACTTTGAAAAAGCTGTATGAAAATAAAAGTTTTGTGTGTACACAAACAATGAGATTAAGCTCTATCTTCTTTTTTGCGGAAATAAAAAAAAGAAGCCCAAACAGTTCTTCTGTAGGCTTTATTAAAAAGGTCTATCTATAGTTTAAGTTTAGTATAACTTGTACCTTTGCAAAAAAAATATATGAAATTAGTTACACACCTTTTCAATGCTCAAGAAGAATTAGCTATACTACACCAAGATGCTTTATACAATATTAGTGCTTTAGACAACAGCTTACCCCAAACTATGAAAGGCCTTTTAAGCAGCTGGGATACCCACATAGACGCATTGAAGAAATATGATGAAGACATTAAAGCTGGCAAATACAAGGCAAATGCTACTTATGCCGATGCAAGCATTTTGGCACCCGTGCCCTACCCTAGCAGTTGTAGAGATGGATATGCTTTTAGACAACATGTGGCTGCTGCACGCAGAAACAGAAAAGTAGATATGATAGCCGAATTTGACCAATACCCTATTTTTTATTTTACCAATCACAATGCCATTCAAGGGCCAGGTGATATTGTGTGTATGCCCGATCATTTTCAAAAACTCGATTTTGAATTAGAAGTAGCCATCGTAGTTAGCAAAAAAGGTAGAAATATTAAAGCCGCTGACGCTGATGAATATATTGGCGGTTATATGATAATGAATGACATGAGTGCAAGAACCTTGCAAATGGAAGAAATGCTTTTGAACTTAGGTCCTGCCAAAGGGAAAGATTTTAGTACGGTAATAGGCCCTATGTTGGTAACACCCGATGAGTTGGCAAGCTACAAAGTGAATGCAAAAGATAATCATATAGGAAATTCTTATAATCTTACTATGAAATGTTGGGTCAATGGCAAACAAGTAAGCGAAGGCAATATGGGCGACATGGATTGGACCTTTGCCGAAATATTGGAGCGATGTGCCTATGGGGTAGACATATTGCCTGGCGATGTGATTGGCAGTGGTACCGTTGGCACTGGATGTTTTTTGGAACTCAATGGGACTGGTTTATTGCACGATGCAAACTATCCTGTACAGTGGCTTCAAGATGGCGATATAGTTGAAATGGAAATAGAAGGCTTAGGTAGATTGAAAAACACTATTCGAAAAGCCGATACCGATTTCTCAATTTTAGCATTGAAGAAAAAATAATTTTTTTTTTTAAAATTACTTTCAAACTATTATTTTTTTCATCACGTCTTATTGATATGAAAAACTTTTATTCCATTTTATTAGCTTTTCTAATAAGCTATACCTCTCTGCAAGCTCAGTCCAACTTATCGTTGACCTATGGCTCTACACAAGACACCCTTCTTGGACAAAAAGGTCTTATAGATGCACAAGGCAATACATTATTATGTAGCAAAATATTAAAAACCACTGGAATAGGTTTAGGAGATAAACCTCTTTTAGCCTTGTTCGATAATAATCAGGTTTTTAAGTGGGGATTTTTTTTAGACCAAAATTATAACACAGCAAGCTATGTCATAGAAGCTAACAATCATGATTATATAGCCTGTTGGAGCACTGGCATTTCGTCTATTCTTTTGCGAGTGAATCCTCAGGGAAGTATTTTATGGTATAAAAATTTTTCCAACCTACATTCTTTAGAAGGCTTAGGGGAAGATAATAGCGGTAACATCTACATATGTGGAAACAACCTAAACAATATGGTAGTGGCCAAATTGGATGGAAGTGGAAATATACTTTGGTCAAAAAAATACAATGCAAATTCGCAATATTTTTTTGGAAGAGGTATCGAATTTGACAATGAGCAAAACGTAGTCATCATGGGTGCTGCTTCATACAATACAGGCTCATCCACACCTAATAGAATGACCCTTTTAAAAATTAAACCAGACGGGCAAAAAATATGGAGTTATGTATATGGCAGTGCTACTAAGTCTATTTTGAGCACAGGCTTAGCTAAATCTTCCAAAAGAGAACGTTACCTCATGGTGGGTTATTCAGGCCATCCATCCAATGTTGATTTATTAAATTGTATAAGCGTTCTTATTGATTCGAATGGTCAATATATCAACAATACAGAATTATCTTATCAATATTGGGATCAATACTATGCAGTGGCTTCGTTGCCAAATGGCGAATTTGCTATCACAGGGCTTTGCAAGCCAACACAAGTTTGCGGAGGCAATGCTATATTTGTAAAAGTAAATGAAGATAATGATACCTTAGTTACCAAATGCTATGGTGAATCCTCTGGCAAAGGCGCTCTCTTCAATGATATAAAATATTCTCCACTATTAGGTATATGTGCCTTTGGCGCTGGTTCTTTGTATAAATATTGGAACAACGGTTCCGAAGCTCAATGCTTACAATTAGACAATCAATTGCAAACTTCTTGCCATGAATATAATCAAAGCTTATCTAAAACAAGTCTTCCTATGAGTATAGTAGACACATTAAGCGAACAAAGTTTTACCCTTACATCCACATCAAACTATTCAAAAGTAAACTTAGTATTGCAAGCAGCCAATGCTTGTACACAAGTACCACTAAGTCAACAAACTTTTCTAAGCGACTTAGATTTGAAAATATTCCCTAACCCTGCACACGAAAACATACAAATACAAACCTCAAGTGGCATTTTTGGCAAAGCCACATTGTATGACTTACAAACACGTGTACTTGCAGAAAATGAAATTTATCCTTCACATATACACCACATGGATATAAGCAAGCTACCTACTGGTATATATATTCTACAAGTAAACCATGCCGATGGAAGACAGTATACTCGAAAAATACTGAAAGATTAAATCTGATTTAATGCTTCCCAGTATTCGGCTGCTCTGCGCGTATGTGGTATTACGATAGTGCCTCCTACTATATTGGCCACTGCAAATATTTCATACATTTCCTCTGTAAGAATGCCCTGTTCAAAACATTTGCCTAAATGATATTTGATACAATCATCGCATCGTAATACCATAGAGGCTACCAGCCCAAGCATTTCTTTTGTCTTGGTACTTAATGCACCTTCGGCATAAGTATTAGTATCTAAATTAAATAATCGATTGATGACTTTATTTTGTTTTTCCAAAATAAGCTGATTCATTCTTTCGCGGTATTCATTAAATTCTTGAACTTGTTGTGACATGGTTTTTTTTTACAAAAAAAATACTTTCTCTTGACATCCTCTTATTTTTTTATCTTACATACAAATTTTTGTAGTTGTTTACGATACTTCTACTGCAAAATCTCGGTTCAAAACTCATTTTCAATATTTTTTGATACTATTTTTACAGGCATACTTAATCTAATACATGAAACTAAGCATAGTAATACCCGCCTATAATGAAGGGCGAACAATACATTTTATTTTAGACAAAATAAAAAATGTAGTACTTCCGAATGATATAGAAAAGGAAGTTATAATCATCAATGATTGTTCAAAAGACAATACAGAAGAAGCTATACATGCATATCAATCATCCAATACAAACTTTCCTATCCATTACTTTAAACACGAAGTCAACCAAGGCAAAGGTGCAGCCATTCGAACAGGCATTCACAAAGCTTCAGGCGATTGGGTAATCATTCAAGATGCCGATTTAGAATACGATCCAGAAGAGTATGTTATCTTATTGAAGCCTTTTATTTTGGGTGTAGCGGATGTAGTATATGGTTCCAGATTTTTAGGTGGTAAGCCACATCGCATTTTGTTTTTTTGGCATAGTATAGGCAATCATTTTTTAACTCGCCTATCTAATATGTTTACCAACTTGAATTTAACCGATATGGAAACTTGTTATAAAATGTTCAAAAGAGAAATAATTCAGGGTATAGCTATCAAAGAGAATCGTTTTGGTTTTGAACCAGAAATTACAGCTAAAATTTCGCAAATAAAACAGATTAGAATTTATGAAGTAGGCATCTCTTATTATGGCAGAACTTATGAAGAAGGAAAAAAAATTGGTTGGAAAGATGGTTTTCGTGCTATTTATTGCATTTTAAAATATGGGTTACTGAAAGCTAAATAAAACTAACGAATAAAAGGAATTCTATTTTTCAAAGAAGCTATACTGACCATACATGCCAATAGTATAGCCATAAATTCGCTTTTGTACCGGACTAATGCGCCACAATTGGGAATGGTATATCCAATAAATAGCAAGGAAGATAAAGAAAAAAATAATAGAAATACATATAAAGGCTCTTTTAAATAAATTCTTTTAAACAAAAAAAGAAATATACCTAAACAAAAAGCAATTAAGTAAGTATCTAAAGCTGCTACTTTGTATTTTACAGGATCGTATGCATGAAAATAAGGACGTAAAAAAATATGGTTTAGGGCAGTAGGTAAATTCTTTATATAACTCCATGTATTATTTTCCAATTTTGGTGTTTGCATATCACTATAGCCTCTTAGTTCAAAAAATGTTTCTTGTCTATTCTGAACGATTCTCATAGGATCTATAGATGGTGATATGTATTTGATGCTAAAAAACATTATCAACAAAACGAAATAAGAAATAGTATACAGCCTGATGGCAGAGAGCTTTGTAGAAGCACTTAGTATATATAATACAAAAGGAAAAACCAATACAAAAAAATAAAAATAACGAATTACCGCTATAAAGAACAATGCCAACAAAGCAAAAAGTAAATATTGAACTTGCTGAGAGCGATGATACATAAAACTACAAAAAGTAAGAAGTCCTACGCCAAATAAAATCCAGCCCTCTTTATGTACTCCACTACACCAAAACAAAATGGAGGGCACTAAAAAAATAAAAAATAAATAATAGTATTTCTTTTGGGGTTGCAACAAATAAAAAACTTTATACAACAATAGCTGCCCAATAAAGAAAAAGACATTGTAAAAAATAATATTTACATACGTGTGACCGAAAGTAAACAAATTACTCAAGGTCATAAATTTTTGATGAAATAGAGTTCCGATATTGCTCCAATACGTTGTATTGGCTTTAGAAAATATATTTAGATGATGTACTATATCGCCCCAGTTAAACAACCATTCTCTAAAAAAGGCCATAGGGTCTTTTTGTAATATTGCCAATTCCTGCATGGATATGGCATGATAAAAACTAATATCATTGGTTAAATATTCTTGTTCGTGAACATATAAGTTAATGCAGCCCGAAATAATTTTTAAAACAAAAATAACTGCTAGTAAAGTAATAGATAAGCCTGTATTTTGTTTAAGATTATATACATGAAACAAGTATATAAAAAGAAGCGCATAAAAGATAAAAAGAATGACTTGCAAAAGATGATACTGATTGTTCTCAAAAGTAATACATAATATTTCTTTTCTAAAACCTTTGCATAAAAATAAATAAACCTTAGTTATTAGAATCTTTCAATAATACATTGAGTTCTTTAATTTCCTGAGGTGTAAAAAATCGCCAAGTGCCTGGCTTAATATTATGAAGCGTAATATGCATAATACGAGTACGAGTAAGTGTAATAACTTTGTAACCCAAGGTCTCACACATTTTTCTTATTTGCCTATTTAGCCCTTGTTTTAAAATGATAGTAAAGGCATTTTTTCCTTTGGGTATCACTTGGCATTTTTTAGTCCATACACCATCTATCTTCACTCCTTTTTTCATGGTATCAACAAACTCTTGTGTAATGGGCTTATCTACATAGACAAGATATTGTTTTTCATGCTGATTACTTGAACGCAATATTTTATTGACGATATTACCATCGTTGGTTAAAAAAATTAATCCATCGGACAATTTATCCAATCGGCCTATAGGAAATATACGCTGATGAAAATTGACAAAATCTATAATATTTGTTTTATCGCTCCTATCTGTAGTACATGTAATCCCTTTGGGTTTATTTAATGCTATATAAACTACTTTGTTTTGTTTTTTCAAAGGTTCATCGTCTATATACACTACATCTTTTTCTTCTACTCGATTTCCTTTTAAGGCCAATTGCTCATTTATATATACTCTACCCTGTTCTATTAGTGCATCGGCCTGGCGCCGAGAGCAAAAACCGCTATCGCTAATATATTTATTTATACTGATGCTCATTATTGAATATTTTCAAAGTTATGACAGCATTCTTAAATAAAAAGTAGCTGCCTGAATTCAGACAGCTACTTTTTTTGAAACTAAAACCTACTACGAAACTACAAACTTTATAATTCTTTCTTTTTTAATTGTTTGGGTATTTTAATTTTTAATTTTTTATTTTGACCATTACGCTGAATTTCTACGTCTACACTTTCTTTATTTCCAGCATTTGCAATAGCTTCTACCAATTGATCTACTTGTTCTATACGTGTTCCATTGTATAACGTAATGACATCGTTTTTTAGTATACCGGCTTTATCAGCTGCAGAGTTTTCATTTACTTCATTAACTAAAACGCCATTGCCATCGGCTCTATCTTCTACATGTATACCCAGTTTAGGCGATTTGCTTTGATAAGGATAGCCCATACTTCTTCCACCCATAGGTGCTCCCATTCTATCTGGAGACATTAATAATTCAAACTGTTTCATAATATCTTCTCCAAATGGAAAGCTTCGTTCCATAGAAAACATAGAATTGCCTTCGCTCAAGGTAGCCTTTTCCATTAAGAATTTATGATCTCGCTCAAACGTAATTTTCACCTCCTGGCCTATTTTGCAAGTAGAAATAGCTTCTACCAAATCTTTTGGAGTCAAAATATTTTTGTCGTTTACTTTGGTAATAATATCGCCAGGCTGCAAGCCCATTTTACTTGCAGTAGAGTTTGGCACAACATGTTCTATCAATGCTCCTTCATTTGTTTCGGTTTCTTTGGTGCTCACGCCCAGCATGGGTCTATTACTAGCCATATCCCACATCATAGGCATTTCCATGTTTGCATCGTCATCTACTACTTGTTCTGAGTTTTCTACTTCCTTTCCATTGATTATGACTTTTTTCTTAATAATTTTTACGTTTTTGTTTTTTCCATCCACACCTTCCGTCACTTTTTTTCCATCTACAAATACATCTCCGTTTACAATTTCTATTGTTGTTCCTTTAGAAGATGTGCCGTTGTCATCTAAAATGATAGTTTCTTTTTTTTCTTCTTGTACATTTTGCGCAAGCAATACATTGACTGTGCTTGCTACTAAGATAAATGGTAAAATAAAAAATAATTTTTTCATGATTTTGACTAATTTGTTGATACAAAAATATTTTATAGCATGAAAATCTATTCATGGGTAGGCGTTAAAAATCTATCAATGTTATGTTAAAAAAAAAGAAGGGTCCCTTATTTCTTTTTATTTATCATCCAAACAGCAGAAACACCCAGCAAACCACCCAATATGGTATTCCAAGCTACATGTTCTTGCAATAATAAAAATGAGAAAAATGCTGCAGCAAAGGGTACTATATAAATAAAACTACTTGTTTTTTCAGCACCCAATTTGGATGTGGCAAAAAAATAAAAAGTGGTTGCCATGCCTGTATTGACCATGCCGTTAAATATCAAATTCATCCAAAAAAGTGTATCGCCATTTTTTAAAATTTCCATTATTTGGAGCGGATTTGAAAAACATAAAAGTATGAGAACACAAAAAACATAGATCCAAAAACTGAATCCTAATGGAGAACCATAGGTTCTTGATTTTGCAGTGAAACGACTCAAAATAGCCCACAAAAAGGTGCTTGCTATAAAAAAGAGATTACCACTCTCAAATATATGTGAAGCATTAGCCCATAGCTTCAACAAAAAAACACCAGCTACTAAACCAACCAACAACCCAATTTTTTCTTGTTTGGCTAACTTTCTTTTTGAAACTATAACAGCTATAAAAAATGTTACTATAGGCGTCATGGTAGTAACCAACACACCTCCAGCTCCTGGCATGCCTTTCTGTATGCCTGTAAAAAAAAGTAGACTATAGCCTGCCATTAATACCGATGAAATACTTAATGGAATCCAACCTTGTTTTGTAATTCGAAATGATGTTTTAGAAAAAAATAAAATGAAGCATACCGACAACACTGTAAATGCAAATCGAAGTATAGCTATATCCAAAGGTGCTCCATAGCGAGTTAGTACTTTTGCCGAAGGCCAGCTAATACCCCATATAAGCATACTGAGTATAATGCCTACCAATAAAAAGCTTTCTTTTTGCTGAATTTTCTTAAACAAGTTGATTATTTTATCATTCTAAAGCGTCGAAATATTTTTTGAATATATTTTCTAAAAAAAGTAAACTGACCAAATGGAATGCTTATCAACAATACCATAAACGGCCAAAGCAGTGTAACAAGCAATATATATACTATAAGCCATAACACTCTTTGTTCAATCGCTATAAATTGCATACATTTTCTGGCTATTATGCCAGTAGCACTACCACCCAAAGCAAATGTGCAAATAATAAGTATCAATTGTACAAAAGATACTTTCCATTTTTCTTGTAATCTTTTTAGCATCTATTTGTTCTGATGTGGTGTATTTACATCGCTTACCTGATGTATATCCATTAATAATTTTGGGCTTCTACCATCCATGACTTTGGTAAAGGTTTCTTGTGGTTTTGCAACTTTTACATAGTGCCCTTGATTGATTACACTGTGCCTATCTACCTTCATAGGTCCTTCTATAGTCCAGTCTGCAGTGTCTTTTTTATCAAATCGGCAAGTGTTGCAAATCCACCCTGGTTTGCCTTGTTCATCATCGGCTACTTCGCCCCATGCATCTTTTCTTGCTGTAACTCTAAGTACATCATCACCTCTGTACCAAAGTGTTACTTGCCCACAACAACTTTTACAATCGCGGTGTGCTAATACGGGTTTTGTAAACCAAACACGATTTTTGAATCGGAATGTTTTATCGGTCAAAGCACCAACAGGGCATACATCTATCATATTGCCCGAAAAGTCATTGTCTATTGCTTTAGAAATTAATGTTGAGATTTCTGCATGGTCGCCTCTGTGCAATACTCCATGACTTCTACAATCTGTAAGTTGATTGGCTACATAAGTGCATCTATAACATAGGATGCATCGATTCATATGAAGTTGTATATAAGGTCCTATATCTTCTTTTTCAAATGTTCTTCTTTCAAATTCAAAACGAGTAGATTCTTTACCATGCTCATAGCCCAAATCTTGCAAATGGCACTCACCAGCCTGATCGCATATAGGGCAATCGAGTGGATGATTCATAAGTAAAAATTCTACTACCCCTGCTCTTGCTTCTGGCACTTTTTCTGATGTAATATTTTTTACTATCATGCCATCCATTACCGCTGTGCGACAACTGGCTTGCAATTTAGGCATAGGTCGGGGATCTTTAGTTGAGCCAGCTGCAATTTCCACTAAGCACGTTCGGCATTTACCACCGCTACCTTCTAACTTGCTATAAAAACACATGGCTGGAGGTGTAACATCGCCACCAATTTGGCGTGCTGCTTGCAATACGGTAGTTCCCGGTTCTACTTCTATCGTAATATTATCGATAGTAACCGTAAAAGTACTTTTTGGGGGTGTTTGCACATCACTCATAACAACAAAAGTATGTGAAATTTGCAAATAGTTTTCCGATTTGTATCATGATTTTTTGATACTATTCTAAACAAAGTTTTTTGAGGGCATCTATACTGCCATTTACTACATTAAAATCCACATATGCCTCTATACCGTTTACGTGTCCTCTATCGCTATGTTGCCAAATACTCCAGTCCCTATCGGTTCGCGGTTCGTGTAGTTGTTGATAATGAGCTGCCCAAAATGGGTACTCATCAAAATCGCTTCCTAAAATCTGATTATAGAAATCTACATTGGTATATATAATGGGTTTTGTATGGTATATATTTTCCAAGGCAAGTAGGCAATCTTGTAAATTTTTTTTTATTTTTTCAGTATTAGAACGATTGGTTTCTTCAATATCTACAACCGGTGCCAAATCGCCTTTTTTAAGTTTTACATGCTCCGCAAAAAAAGCAGCCTGTTTATTTCCATTTTTTCCAGGATGAAAATACATATAGGCACCTCGTATCAATGGGGCTTTTTCAATATTGCGCCAATTTTTATCGAAATAAGGATCTTTGGATTGAAGACCTTCTGTAGCTTTAATGATAGCAAAAGAAATACGATGCCCTCTATCTTCCATTTCGCATACGGCGTCCCAGTCAATATTTTTTTGATATCTTGACACATCAATACCGTGAGTTGTATAGCCTCCTGGAATACTAATTCCAAAATTGGGATAGCGTATAGGTAGCGTATTAAATACAAATCGCTGTAGTATCAATGCACTTACGCAGAGTATACTGAATATTATCATTTGTACTTTATGTCGTTTTGTTAGTGCCATACTCTACGCTGTAAATAGACAACAAAATATTTAGAATTCGAAAATCAGGTTCGTTAAAAAAACTCTATTTATTAGAGTTCTTTAAAATTATTTTATACTTTTATTGAGTTTCCGACATGGAAGCTCCATTTTCTTTCTTTTTTTTGAAATGAATTCTTTTTTCTCCATAAAATCTTTACCAAACTACAAAATCTATGAATCTCAAAAAACTTACCTTTTTATTCTTTACTACATTTTTTCTATTAGCTCCTCCCATACTTTTTTCGCAATATAAAAAAATAAAAAAAAATACATGGACGGGTACTGCAAGTTATTACAGCAATAAATTTAATGGTCGAAAAACGGCTAATGGCGAAATTTTTAGTAATGATAAACTTACTTGTGCAAACAATTTTTTGAAGTTAGGCACCTATATCAAAGTAACGAATACTAAAAACAACCTATCGGTTGTAGTAAAAGTGAACGACCGAATGAATAAAAAAAACAAACGACTGGTAGATCTTTCTCAGCGCGCTGCTAAAGAATTAAAATTCTTTAAGCACGGACTTGGCCAAGTAAAGATTGAAGTAGTAACACATCAGGATACGGAATAAACTTTATTTTACACTTACCTTAAGCCCTTCGCTATGGCTACTAAATTCTGGTGCATACATACATTGTATGGTTGCCACGCCATTCGAAAAATCGCCTTTATGCGTTACAAACATTGGATACTCAAATACGTATGTGCCTTTTTGTAAATAGTGAAAAAAGAAGTTGGTAGCCATGTCTTTGGTAGCTTCATAATAGCCCAGCCCACCCTGAAATTTGTATTGACTTAATACGTTGATAGGCTCAAAACATGTAGCCCTCATATCTTTCAAATGTACATACTCCATAGGTCTATCTACCCTTAGCTCTATCTTTACTTTTATTTTATCTCCAACTTGTAGAGGATACTGCTCTGTAATAGGAATCAATTTTTCTCCTTTATCATTCAAGACTACTTTGTACAAATCTTTTTTAATCTTTAAAGGTGTTTCTTGAGAAGTTATTTTATCTAAATTTTCAAAATACTGCCAATATACAGCACCCCATGTAGTACCCGAAATATTTTTACCTTTCTCAGCATTATTTTTTACTTCTACTTGAATGTTTCCTTGTGATGCATCAATTTGTTCTTTTTCAATATGTGTTTTGAAATATCCTGTGCCAGCTTCTTGTTTTTCATGGAGTGATTGTATTTTTTTATTTCCAAGTTGTATGCTTACATCGGGTTGTGTGCTTAGCCAATAAGTGCCATTCAACAATAATGCATAGCACGCATCGGCAGTAGCTCTGCTGGTATTCCAAGCTGTAGTTTGTTTATTTTTGATAAGCCAAATTTTAAGTTCATCTACTTCTGTTTCGCTTGCTGCCACTTCTTTGAAACATTCTATCATCAAGCTTTGGGCTTCTATAGGAGATTCGTACCACCAATAACTTGCTGTGAGCTCTTTCCAATACATACCCAACTCTTCATGATGTATGGCTGTTTCACGAAGTGAACGAATAATGTCTTGAGCCGCCGTTTTTTTATTCCAACGATGCAATACTATAGCGCACATAGCTTGCATATACTTATTTTGTTTTAATCCGTACTGTTCTGATTGACCTAAATAATAATCGAAAGCTTTTTTTATTTCTTGCGATATTGGCATTTCTTCTTTAAAGAAGCTGCGCATATATAAATACTGTATTTGAAAGTGAGATATATGTTGTTTTTGCAAGTCTACTTTTAATTTTTTCAATTCTTCGTAATCTTCTTTTAAACGACGGTCAAGATATGGAATTGCTTTCTCTATCATACTCAATATTTTTTCATCCTGACTTGTTTTATTGACGCCTAAATGTATCAAACGGCCCACACCTGTCATGATATATTGCGTTATATATCGATCTTCTGGCATGCCTTTAAACCAAACAAAGCCACCATTGCTCGATTGCATATTGTATAGAGTAGCTGCTGCTTTATGTGTCTCTTTGCTCATTCTATTTATTTCAAAAAGTGTGGCTATTTTTTTCTTTTGCTGTGTTTCATTTTGAGCATCCATCACCCAAGGTGTTTCTGCAAGCAGCGCAGATTTTAATTCTGTATTTTTTTCAAGATTGGAAAGCAAGGCCATAGTGTCTGTATCTTTCCAAGTAGAAAAAACTTGTTTAATCTGTGGATTTGATTGTGCTATATGTGCAGATAGCTCATTGGCATAATAGCGATTAAATGTTTGTTCTGCACAGTCATATGGATAGTCGGTAAGATAGGGCAATGCTTGTATGGCATACCATGCAGGATTAGCAGTATATTCTACAGTTAGATTATGATGCCTGAGCGTATTAGATGATTTGCTATTGAGCAAGTTTTCAAATCGGAATGATTTTTTACTATTAATTTTTACTGGCAATGGCAAGGTTTCAGTTACTAACATTGTATTCGAAAGCACTGGCAAAACTTGCTGTTCGCCATCGCTTATCGTACTGTTTTTTGCTATTATTTTAATGAGTACAGGATCTGTAAATCCATTGGGTACTTTTATATTCCATTGTACTGCTTCGCTTGATTCTTTTTTTATTACTATTTCTTTATCCAATTCTTTTTCAAACGATTTATTTAGCGATTCGTTGTTTACTGCATTTAAAATATCCATTTGGCAAAGAACTTTTATATCCTTATCACTCAAATTGGTCACCTTAGCACTATAGGTGATGGCATCTCCTTCTCTAAGAAAACGTGGCGTATTGGGCACTATCATCAATTCTTTTTGTGTGTTGCTTGTGGCAGTTAATAGTTGACTTTGAATTTGAGTAGTATGTGCAAAAGCCATCAATTTCCATCGAGTAAGTGCATCTGGAGCTTTAAATTTTAAGATTATGTTGCCATTTTCATCGGTATAGAGATGAGGAAAAAAGAAAGCCGTTTCATTAAAATTACTTCGCATGGCAACATTGGAATTTCCAAGTTCTGGTTTTTCCTTTTGTTCCATACTAGTAGCCGATACGGTTGATTCTTCCAAATTTTTATAGCCCATTTTAGCACTCAGTGGCATTTTTTTTATTTCAGACTTTAATGATGGAGGTGCAAAGGCTGTATTGGGAGCACCTTCTAATGCCATACCATCCATCATATACGAAACGTTACTACTTCTATCTCCTCCTATACGAATACCGCCATAATGGCTGTTTAGATTCCACCAATTAAGATAAGGATATGTTTTTTCATAGCCTTCAATATATTCTTGTGTAGGATAATAAACTTGCATACCATGATTTAATATAAAATTGCTGTAGGTATTGAAATATAAACTTTGATGTCTATTTGGGAAAAGCCCAAAATTTTCCCAACGATGTAGTTTGTACGCATCTAAACTGGCATCGTACATAGTTGCTAACAACTCGGCACTTACTTTTTCTTTTTTACTACCCGCAATTTTTATTTTCCATTCTTGTTCACTACCAGGTAATATCTTATCTCTAAAGGTTTCTAACTGTATATCCAATTCTTTATTTGTAAAAGGCACATTGACCATAGAAGTAAAATAATACCTTCGATTGTGTTTAATATAGATGCCTGTTATAAAAAATCCACCTCGATCTGATTCATTCAATTTGTACTCAAATGATTTTTGTGGATTTAAAATAGTCCATTGCACATCAGCATCTTTACTCATATTGCTTGTATAATCTTTACCATAATTGCTTGCAGTAAGAAGAAAAACTTTTTTGTAAGCTGTAGCCATTACTATCTCTATCTTATCGCCCGGTTCATACTGTTCTTTTAAAGCAGAGCTAATAGCTTGTTCAAAAGGCAAAGCTTCAAGATTATTAGTGGCATTGATTCGAATGAATTTTTTTTCTAATACCTGTTCACCATTTTTATCTTTTGTACTTGCTTCTAATACATACATGCCAGATGGAACATCTGTCTTTGGCAAGTTGACCATGCCACTTTCTGTTGATTGAATTGTTTTATCCCAAATTGTTTTTTCTATTTTCCATGTTTCTATTTCATTTTCATTGTTGTATTCATCTAATGGGAAATCCCTTCTAAATGATTGCTCATCGATTAAATTATATTCTACTTTATTCCATAGTCTTTTTTTATACACTGCTTGAGGTGTCGACAATTTTTTTAGGCTAAGGATTACCGTAGAAGGAATAAAAGCACCACTTAAATTATTAGTTTTTAGAACAATACTTTGAAAGTCTTTGGTATGAATTTGTGTAGGTGCATCTAACTTGATTTCAATATTTTTATATGAAATTGAAAGCATAGTTTCGCCACTACGAGTTTCACCGTTTATATCCGTCACATCGGCATATATAGTGTATGTAAACACAGGTTCTGTGCGCTTATCTATCGACAGATCTGGAATTGCAACAAATGGTATGCTAAAACTTCCATCTTGAAGTGTTTTTGTTTTGCCATTGGCAATTTCCATACTTGCACTCTGCGGCCTTCCCCAAAAAGAATAACACCAATAATACGGAAAGCGACTTTCTCTCACAACTCTATAGGAAACAGAAGCACCATCAATTTGGTTGCCTGCATAGGCTTTTGCTACTCCTTTTACTGTTATTTGATCTTGAAGTTGATATGAATTTTTAAGGGTATCAAATTTGACTTCAAATTGTGGTCTTTTATATTCCTCTACATTAAACAAAGCCCTGCCACTTTCGGCTACAAGCTGAAACTGGCCAGTAAGCAAGCCTTCTGGTGCTTGAAAAGTTCCTGAAAAAGAACCATACTCATTACTTTTAAAAGTTTGCTCTTTAACTACTTGATGATTTGCATCCAATAACTTTACGATTGTTTCTTTATTTTTTACTACTTCGTATTTATTGTATTGATTGCCAATTTTATTTATTAGAATACATTTAAAAAATATGGTTTGGCCAGGCCTATATATACTCCTATCTGTAAATAAAAATGAACGAAGATAATCTCGTGGCTCACTTTTAGTATTAGGATGCACATACATATTGTCTGGCAAAAAAAGATTATCATTATCTCTTATTAATTCTAATTGATAAGATAGCTTAGATGGTTCTAATACGACTTTTCCATCCTTGTCTGATTTATAGGTCTTACCATGTTTCCAATTATACTTTCTCTGATTATAATTGTATTCATTACTATGCGTTCGAATTTCTACATTTTCCAAAGGCTCTCCTGTATCTCTGTGCACAACATATAATTCAGTAAAGTTGTTCGTATTACTTGATGCTGTAATATGTGATAAATTTGATACGCTCAAAAAGGCAAACGATGCACAAGCCCCTTGTTTAAACTCTTTTGTCTCACTCATGGCAATTGCATACACACCCAGCTGCAAGGCTTCTATTTTCAACTCTGTGCTATGGGCTAAAAAATCGTTTTTTTGAGGAAGCACTACTGACCAATTCTTTATGTCTTTTTTATTTAAAATAGTTTCATACACTGTATTATCATATACTTGATGCCAACTTTTATATTCTTCATTCGTCAAGGGTATTACTTTTATAAAAATCTCTTTTAGGTTTTTATAATCTACTCGAACTAAAGAAGGCTTCATCGGCAATACTACTTTTTCAGTTTGCATTTGCAACAAACGAGATTCGATTTGCAAAAGCAATGTTTTAGCTCTTGTGTAAGCCTCTGTAGCTGGAAATTTTTCTATAATCTCCAATACCATGGTTCTTGCAAGCGCTGGGTTTATGTTTGAGTTTTGCGAAGTTATGTTTCTGGGGTTATAGGTATTTTCATTCACATATTGCTCTGCTAACAATACGCTTGCCAATGCAGCCTGACTATTATGTGGATACTGTTTAACTATGTGCTTTAGTGCAATTTGATATAAACTATCCTTAGCTAGATGTGTACTTTCCTCATAAACAAAGTTTAAGCGATTAAGGTCTACATCTATAAGAGCACTAGGGTCTTCATCATTCGCATGAAATAATATAAGCTCTTGAAATATCTTTAAAGCTTGATACTTTTTTGAATCTTTATCCGAAGTTTCTATTTTGCGATTAGCAAAAAGTATGTTTGGAGCAAACGCATTTTCATCTTGAATTTCAAAAGCGTAAGCCGCTAAATGAATTTCGTTTTCTTCCATTTCATAATATTCCAATGCTCTATGAGCCAAAAAATCATAAAGGGTAGGTCTTAGAATGAGCGTATTTTTTCCTTTATCTATTAGCTGCTCAAAATCAGATAATTTTACTTTCTTAAGAGCGCTTGCTTCTTCTAAGGAAGCATGATATTCTTTGGTAATTTCATCAAAAAAAGTAGCTGCAGTCCATGTTTCAATTTCATCATTGTAATGTTTACCACTTTTTAATTCTTCCCTATCTATACTTGTTCGCTCTAACATATTCCAACGATGCTCTTCGTAGTAAGTCCAATACAATTCTGCCAGCATACTATGCAAAAGTTGTTTGGCAGGAAATACGGCAGTTTGAATTTCTTTTTGAAAAAATTGCATATCATGTAATGAAGATTTTTCATCTCGGTCTCTAAGACTTACTCTATAATAGCAAAGAGCCTTTATATATTGATCGGTATTTTTTTCTGCTTTAGTTTTAAGCAAAAGTTGTTCTATTTCTTTTTGAGCTGTTTGTGGCAATCCCTTTGAAAAAGCTTCATCTATAGAAGCCCACTGTTTTTGATAGGTATTCGAGTTCATTTGTTGAGAAAACGTAAAAGAGGTTTTAGAAAGGAGCAGTATTAGAATAAAAAAATATTTATACATGGCAAAGTGTTACTATTATAATTGTAATACCAATCTTAAATTGGTTTAAGACCAATTGTTAGAGTGGTTTATACCGATATTACTGATGTAAAGAGCATTTTATTGGTCTGTTACAGCTGTATAATCGGAATAATATGAATAAAGATACAAAGAAGTATAAAATTCCATACATAAAAATGAAAGAGCCGCGCTTCGCGCGGCTCTTAATGTTATAAAATATTGCTTGAGTACTCTTAGTGAATAATAGATACTTTTTGTGTAGTACTAAAATTGTCGCCTTTTATGTTTATCATATACATACCCGCATTAAGTGCATTAGTATTTATACGTACAACGTTTGAGCCTTTTGTTGCTTTTTGAGTACGTGTTTGTATAGTATGTCCTTGTATATCTGTCAATGAAATAGTCAATGTATTATTCTCATTCAATATTGTTTCGATATGCAATACGTCATTTGAAGGATTAGGAAAAACATTAATAAACGGAATGGAATTATTATTTACATCTTGTATTCAACTGCATAATATCCTTGTGTGTATGGCATGGTATCGGGCTGAAAATTAGTCCAACCTGCTGTCCAGTCTGTAGTTCCAAAAGCACCACGATAAGTTGTTGTAGTCATTCCTGTCAGTTTAGTATCCGTAAAATCGGCCCCTGATAAAGCAGGAGAAGAAGACAAAGGCAAGAAACTTGGATTTGTGAAACTAAAAGGATTTGTAAGATTGACATCGGAATTATTTGCCAATACTGTATTGTTTCCTGTATTAAACCATGGAGTCATATTCCATGCACCCGAAGTAGAATCTAATAGTTGAGTTGAAGCAGATAAAATATTATTCTTATATGTCAAGAGATTATTGTCTGCATTTTGATGACAGCTATCACCATCAATTTTTAAACCAACAGGATAACCCATAAAAATAGAGTTATAAATACTTAATCTTGAATTTCTTCTGATATGTGCACCACGTTTGTGATTAGGATCTATAGTAGTAGTAGCCGTAGCCAATGGACCACAAGCCGTTATATTACTAAAAGTAGCTGCTGTATAAGGCATGTTGCCTGAGCCATTGCCATCATTATCACTTTCAAATCCATTGGCACCCGAAACCGCATCAGCCACATTAGGATCTCTCAATATAATACCAAATTGCACTTGACCTCTATAGCCAAAGTCTGTATCAAAATCATCATCATTACCTCTGTAAGAAATCAAGTGATCACAATTAACTGTACCTCCAAACCATTCAAATGAATCATCAAATCCATACGAACATTGTATATGCGAAATTTTAGTGCCACTACCTATAGCTCCTAAGGTCAAACTATTTAATTCATTGTTGGGTGCAAAAGGATAGCCAGCATATTCTATACGTACATAACTTAACTCTCCACTATTATCTAAATCATTTAATCCTCCATATTGTCCATCACTAACAGTTCCATCTGGGTTTGACAAATTTCCTCCTTCAAAGGTTCCAATACCTCCAGGCACATTGCATGTAGCATTACCCGCTATTGCTATACCACCCCAATCTGCCATAGCCCGGCTTCCGGGTGCTGCACTCGAGGTAAATACTATTGGTTGTGTTGGAGTGCCTATAGCATAAATTTTTGCACCTCTTGTAACTATCAATGCCGAACCAGGCGTATTAATATCGCCTTTAATAATAGTACCTGCTTGTATGTTCAAAGTGGCTCCGGCTTTTACATAAACTTTGCCTTTTAATAAATAAATGTTTGTGTTTGTCCAGTTTACAGTACCAGTAATGTTTCCTGCAACTTGCACAACTGGAGCCTGCGCTTGAGCCAATAAAATGTTTACTAAAATCAAGGTAAGTGTAGAGAAAATTCTTTTCATGTTTATTCTTATTTATATTTTTAGCAAAAGTATTTCCACAAGGTTACCTCAATATTATGTGCACATTATGCCAATGTTATGTTTGATTTTTTGAAACTAAAAACCACTCCAAAGAGTGGCTCAAATCATGTTTCATACTAGTTTATTATTTCAACGTGTAGCTTAATGATAAACCTATTTTTCGACCAACCTGTTTTTTTGAGAAAACAAAATTGCTCGATTGATAACTTAATTTTTCATCTACTTTCGTAATTTGGTCTTTATCTATATTGTAATATAAAATTTCTGGGTTCGCAAATAAATCGCCAATAGAAACTTTTATTTCTAATCTTTTAAAGAGTTTTTTACTGACCTGTAAATCCAATACATTACGTGAATTTTCGTACAAATCGGGTGTTTCATAAAAATTACCAACGGCATAAATTCTTTCACCAATTCTGTTATAAACCAATGTTATTCCAAATTCGTTTATAGGATTAATATAAGAAGCACCCAAGTTAATAATATAAGGAGATTGGCCTTGCATTCTTCTTTTTACAATAATCTCTTCACCCAACGAAGGATACTTAACTTCGACATTTGATTTGATATAAGCAAAGTTTCCAAATACACTCATATCATTCAAGAGTGATTTTTCTTTTGTTGTAAAAAATCTTAACGATTTTCTAAATTCAAATTCAATGCCATAGCTACTTGCATGTGGTGCATTTTGGTATGACAAATAGCGTGTTCCAGATCCCAAAGGCATAGAAAATTCTATAGGGCTATCAAAATATTTGTAAAACAAGGATGCAGAAACCATTTCACCTCTTCCCATAAAATATTCATATCGAACATCGTAGTTTTGAATTTTTGTTTGATTCAAATCTTTATTTCCAGCAAAAGTCATTAGTAAATCATAATTGTAAAAACTTGATGGTGATAATTCTCTAAATTCAGGTCGAGAAAGGGTTTGCGAAGCACATAAACGTAGATTCGTTTTATTGTTTAGCAGATACGTAAAGTTTAGCGATGGTAAAATATTTGTATTCTCTTTATCAATTTGCAAATCATCCACTTGTTGCACTCCAGTAATTAATGATTGTGAAAACTTTTCTACTCTAGCTCCATATACAACTTTAAATTTATTAAAAATTTTATTTTCCAACATGATGTATCCAGCAGTTAAATTGGATTGGGCCTTATACTGATCGCTGGGCAAGGTAATATCATCCAACATCATACCTTGGTTGCTCATATTTTCGGGAGTAAATAATTCGGATTGGGGAAGTAGCTGTATATCAGAATTAAATGTTCCTGGCGATGCTACTTTATAACCCATTACTCGAGCAGCATATGTTCTATCTTTCTTTTGATAAAAAGCACCGACCTTTACCGATTGAGATGTTTTCCATATTTCAAAAGGAACGGTTACATCTACATGAGCACTTCTAATTGTTTCGTCTGTTTTTGCATAGTAAGTGCCTGAGTAAAAAGGCGAGGCTACACCATAAGGAATATAAGCTCTATACACAGTATCTGTATAATTTTTGATATAATGTGTTTTTCTTAAATCTGGAACACTTCGATGTATGACATTATTTGTTAAGCCCCATTCTAATTTTATTTTTTGCTTTGAAATAACATGTTCGCCTAACAATTGATTGGATAATAACTGATTAGATGTGTACCAAGATGCCGTACTTTTATAAAACTGCTCTACATCGTAGTTGTTCCCTTCTCTCAAAATAGTTTTATCCGTTGCATTTACTGAGTATGTATTTTTAAAATTAATTTTATTTCTACCCTTAATTTTTGCACCTACATTGAGTATAGCGCCTATCAATACATTATCTTTATACATGGTATCTACATAGTCATAGGCTTTTTGACTCGAAATATCTGAACGCTCGTAGCTGTTTGTTTCAAAACTTCTATTATAAGACAATGCACTAATCAGGCCTATACTACTTTCCTTACCCAACGATTTGGCAAAACCTCCTGAAAGTTGCATTGTTTTTGCCAAAGGCATACTGTTTTTATTTTGTATTGTCCAATTGTTGGGCAAAGTTTTACTAAAGTCTATTTTTTGTTGTTTGGTATATTGTGTATATTCCTCGTGCGATGGAAAGTTAGTATTTAAAGGCCTTGTGCTATGGTCAAAACCCAAGGCATCTGTTTTCGATTTTACGCCAGTTTTGTATGGTTTAAATGTTGAAATGCTATTAAAACCTGTACCTATTTGCAAAGTCAAAAAAGGTTCGTTTATAATATCCTTTGTAACAATATCTATAATACCTCCAGAAAATTCTGCAGGCTTATCGGGTGTGGCCGCTTTAGAAATTACAATATTTTCTAAAAGTGAAGAAGGAAAGACATCAAATGAAAACGTTTTTCTATCCGATTCAGAACTGGGTAGTATATCACCATTGAGCATGGCCATATTATATCGATCGGCTAAGCCTCTTATTACTGCATACTTATTATCTGCTATCGTTACACCACTTACTCTTTTCAACACATCGCTAGTACTTTTGTCAGATGTTCTTTTAATCATTTCAGCAGAAATCCCATCTGATATGGTAGCCATATTTTTTTGTTGAAGCATCAAAGCATTGATACTTTCTTTTTTCATTTGAGCTTTTATTGTTACACCCCCTAATGATTTTCCTTTTTTTTCAAGGGCAACCGTCAATTGCTCTGAAGCACCATTTTTGATTACGATTCCATTTAATATTTTTTTTTCGTAGGAAATATAACTTATGATAAGATTATAGGTATTATCTTCTAAATTTCTAAGCGCAAACTTTCCGTCCAAGTCAGTTCTAACACCTATAGCAGTACCTTCTATTTGTACAGAAGCTCCCATCAGAGGTTGACCTTTTTCGTCAATGACTTTTCCGAAAATAGAACCATTTCCGGCTAATACTGAAAAGTGAAGCAGTAAAAGTAGTGCAGTAAAAAAATGTTTCATGTAGAAATTAGTTGTTTGCGGCAAAAGTATTAAGGCATGATTATTGAATTGTTACGTAGAGATTACGCCAATGTTACCAAACTATTTATTTTCATAGAATAGGCAAATAATACCAATCTTAAATTGGTTTCAGACTAATTTTTAGAGTGGTTTATACGGATATTACTGATGTTAAGAGCATTTTATTGGTCTGTTACAGCAGTATAATCGGTATAAATCCTTGATGAGTAAGCAACAATATTGTCTATATTTGCGCCTATAGCATGAAACATTTACCCAATATTCTCACCCTTGGCAATCTATTTTTTGGTTGCATGGCCATAGTCTATATTTTACATGCCCAACCCTTTTTGAGTACTATGAATGGCGAACAATATTGGGTTAGTGGCACCGAACAAGTACGCATGGCAAGTATATTTATAGCTTTAGCTGCACTTTGCGATGTTTTTGATGGCATGGCTGCTCGATGGTTGGGCGTTAGCTCCCCTTTGGGCAAAGATTTAGATTCCTTAGCCGATGTTGTATCTTTTGGAGTAGCTCCAAGTATGATTTTATTTAAAATGCTGTGGGCTTCATGGATGCTTTCGCCCAAAGCTATTGATGTTAGTATGTGGGCTATGTGTCCTGCTCTTTTAATAGCTTGCTTTGGTGCATTAAGACTTGCTCGTTTTAATAATTCGCCTTCTAATACTTCATTTTTTACTGGCGTTCCTATTCCAGCTGTTGGCTTATTGATCGCGTCATTTCCTTATATCAATTTTTACAATACTTGGCATGTGGGTTTTTTATTTCAGCATGCTTGGTTTTTATATATCATGATAGGAATTCTTTGCTGGCTTATGGTGAGTAAACTCTCATTGTTTACTATCAAATTTTCTGATTTTTCTATAAAGAAATATAGACTTCAATTAATTTGGTTTGCTATGAGCCTCATCTGCGTTTTTATTTTTCAATTTTTGGCTATCCCAATTGCTTTTATTTTATATATTTTACTTTCTATATTTTACAAACCTAAAACAACATGATATTTATTGCACAAATTCGCATTATGCCATTAAAAGAATTGCTAGACCCTCAAGGTAAGGCAGTCAATGCTGGATTACACAATCTTCAACTCCATGCTATTGAAGATGTGCGTATCGGCAAACACATCTCGCTTAGTATACAATGCGACACCAAAGAACAAGCTATTCAAATAGCTGATGAGGCTTGCAAGAAAATGCTTTGCAATGCTGTGATGGAAACTTATGAAATTACTATCGATTAATTTTATACGACAACAATGAACAAAAATTTTGGGTTTCAAACCAGTTGCATACACAGTGGCTTTGAAAAAGAAACACATAGAAGCCATTTGACCCCTATATATGCTTCAAGCACATATCTATTTGACAGTGCAGAACAAGCTATAGACTTGTTTACGGGTCAAGAACAGGGTTTTGTATATGGACGATTTGGTAGCCCAACTATAGAAAGTACTGCAAATAAAATTGCAGCACTAGAAACACATGGACTTGTAAACGAAAAACAAGAACCACTAAAAGCTCATGCCATATTACATGCTTCTGGCATGGCAGCCATTTCTACCCTTATACTTTCTACAGTAAAAAATAATGAAACTGTTCTATCTCACTATTCCTTATATGGTGGCACTCAAGAATTAATTGACAAAGTGTTGCCCTCTTGTGGTATTACATCGCTTATTATTGATTTTAAAAACTTAGACCTTGTTGAACAAACACTAAAATCAGACACCTCTATAACATTGGTTTATATTGAAACACCAGCCAATCCTACATTACAGTGTTTCGACATAGAAGCCATTACCCGTATTGCGCATCAATACAATTGCAAGGTAGCAGTAGACAATACGTTTGCAACTCCTTTTTGGCAACAACCATTTGCCTTTGGTGTAGATTTTGTGATGCACTCTACTACAAAATTTCTAAACGGACATGGCACTGCCATTGGCGGTGTACTAATAGGCAAAGATGTAGCATGGATGAAAAGTATAGCTACCAAACATCATAGATTACTAGGTGCCAATAGCAATGGATTTGATGCGTTTTTATTAAATAATGGATTAAAAACCTTACCCTTGCGATTGACACAACATGGCAATAATGCAATGCAAGTGGCTTCCTTTTTAGATAGCCATCCTGCCATTTCTTTTGTCAACTATTTAGGTCTAAAACAGCATCCTGATTATGAATTAGGCAAAAAGCAAATGAAACACCCCGGTGCCTTATTGAGTTTTGAAATAAAATCGGGCATAGAAGGTGGCAAACAATTTTTGAATAAAATAAAACTTTGCAACCATGCCGTTTCACTTGGCACGTGCGACACTCTGGTTTCACACCCAGCCAGCACCACCCATGTAGGTGTACAAAAAGAACATCGAATACGATCTGGTATTACAGATGGTTTGATACGCATGAGTGTTGGCATTGAAAATATTGAAGATATACTTCAGGATTTAGAACAAGCATTACTATAAAAAAATACTGTTTATATACTATTTCAATACTAATGGATTTGATTTAAATTTATATTTGTTTTTACATGAGGCTGATTATTTTTCTTTTTATTTTCAACTCCACTTTTTGCCTTGCTCAATGCAGTCAAGATGCATTAAAGAATCATATACTACAACTTGCAAAAAACAGACCTTACGCCGACAGTAGCATACAAACTTCACTACTCAAAAATGCAAATTATATTTATAAAGAATTAAGTACGTTTTCTACTAAAGTAGATTATCAAAAATTTGAATTTCATGGATATACCTATCAAAATGTACTCTGTTCATTTGGCAAAGAAACGGCACCACGAATAATTATTGGAGCGCATTATGATGTAGACCCCAAAGAATCCAACTTGCTCGAAAATTATAGCGGCATAGCAGCCCTCATAGAGCTTGCTCGTATGCTACACAAAGTTGAAAAACAACTCCCCATACGAATTGATTTGGTAGCTTATTCCTTAGGTACACACAGTATATATCAACACGAATTGAGTGGAAGCGCAGTACATGCCAAATCAGTATCTACAGCTGACCAACACATACAAGGATTGATAGAGATTGATGGTATAGGTTTATTTTCTTCAAAAAGAAAAAGTCAGCAATATCCAAGTATGCACTACAAACTTATGTATGGTACAAAAGCTAACTTTATTGCTATCATTCAAAACCCAGACAACGGACTGTGGGCACGCGCCACTCGATATAAACTCAAACAATATGCCGATGGTTTGCGATGTATAAACTTTAAACCATTAGTACCATTTGAATATTTTAATGATGGCAACTTTTTAAATTACCAATCCTATCAAATTCCTTCTTTGAAAATAAGTACCGCCTCTCAATATCGAAAAAAAGTAATATCTTCATGGAATGAAAAAGAATTTTATTTGCATTTAGATTATAGCAAAATGGCCAAAGTAGTCAATATGTTATACAAAACGATTACTAATTTTAAAACATGAGGAATTATTTAGTAAAAACTCCACGACTACTTAAAGCACTATATAATAAAGGCATTTGGCACATCAATGAACATGCAAATAGTATATATCTTAGCTTTGACGACGGTCCACATCCCGAACTTACTCCTTATGTATTAGATTTATTAAAACAATATCAGGCCAAGGCTACTTTTTTTTGTATTGGAAAAAATGTGCAGGCCTATCCCGAAATATTTCAACGCATACTTGATGAAGGACACGCAGTAGGCAATCATACTCACAACCATTTGAATGGTTGGCGTACTAATAACTTTATTTATTTTAAAAATATAAAAACAGCGTCCAAACTAATACCAAGTAATATGTTTCGACCTCCTTACGGACGCATTACACCTTCGCAGGCCATAGGCATACAGCATATGTTTCCAAAAATGAAAATCATAATGTGGGATGTTTTAAGCGGCGATTTTGATATACAACTTAGCCCTAAAGCTTGCTATGAAAATGTAATACAAACTGCACAGGCTGGCTCTATTGTTGTTTTTCACGATAGTGATAAAGCAAAAAAAAGATTGCAATACGCCTTACCGAAGTTTTTAGACTTTTGCAAAGAACAAAAATGGAATATGAAAAAACTGAATTTTTAATCATACTGCTATGATAGACACACACACCCACCTCTACGATGAAAAATTTGATTCCGAAACCAAGCCCATGATACAACGGGCACTGAATGCAGGTGTAACAAAATTATATATGCCAAACTGCTTTAGTGAAACAATAGACCCCATGCTGGCTATAGAAAAAGAATTTCCAGAAACATGTTTTGCTATGATGGGTTTGCACCCATGCTATGTAAAAGAAGATTATAAAAAAGAATTAGAAATCGTTGCGAATTGGTTTGAAAAAAGGACTTTTTCTGCTGTAGGCGAAATTGGCCTTGACTATTATTGGGACAAAACATTTGTAAAAGAACAACATGAGGCCTTTTGCACTCAAATGGAAATAGCTATACAATATAAAAGACCTATAGTAATACACAATAGAGAAGCAACAAAAGATACCATAGATTTAGTACGAAAGTACTTGCCACAAGGCATTCGAGGTGTTTTTCATTGTTTTACTGGTAGCTTAGAAACGGCAAAAATAATAACCGATATGGGTTTCTATCTTGGCATTGGTGGTGTTGTAACCTATCCTAAGGCTGGCTTACAAGATGTAATTAATCAAATAGATTTAAGACATCTTGTATTGGAAACTGATGCCCCATATTTAACCCCTGTGCCTTACAGAGGCAAACGCAATGAAAGTAGCTACCTTTCTCATATTGCAGAAAAAATAAGTAGCATCAAATCTATTGAACTAGACGAAGTGATTCGAATAAGCAATGAAAATGCCAATTTACTATTCGCTTAACATATTAAATCTGAGATTTTTATGTATATGAAAACTATTTTGATATGTACTTTTTTGTAAAAAAACGCTTACTTTTATCGAAATTTATATAAACTTAGCATCTATGATGAAACGATTGACTAGCGTATTTTTATTCTTATGCATGTATATTTTTTCTTTTGCACAAAAAGAATATTATCCTATAGCAAACCCTTGCGACAATGATAAAGTTTTTGACAAACTTCCTCCTGCCGCCTATGACAATAATTGTGTTCGCTACCTGAGAATAGTAAGCCAACCATTTACAAAATTTCCAAAGGAAATATATCGCTACCCAAATCTTAAAGAACTAACAATACAAAATAGCACTATCCATGAATTGCCTATTGATATTGTACTAAATAAAGAATTAGAAATCTTAGACCTCAGTAATAATAATCTTGCCTCTATTCCATCTACTATAGGCGAATTAAAAAAACTAAGAAAACTTATTTTAAAAAACAATCAAATTAGTACCTTACCTGCATCTATAGCCAATTGTATAAACTTAGAAGAATTAGACATTACTGGCAATCCGATACAATATTTGCCTAATGAAATTAACAATTTAAGAGCCCTTTCTAAATTCAAATTCAGTGGCAACAGCATCAGCAATCCTAAACAAATGTTGCAATTGGTAAGACAAATAAAAAATATAACAAGCTTGGACTTGAGTAATTGTAATTTAAACTATGTGCCTACAGATATTAAATATTTAAAAAATCTTACAGAACTAAACTTAGCAAACAATAATATACATTTTTTGCCCGATGAAATTGGTAGTTTATCCAAACTGCAAACACTTATACTTGGCGAAGCCGGAATAGGTGGCAATAAAATTTATGAATTGCCTGCCTCTTTAGCAAATCTTACAAAACTAAAAACGCTACATGCCAGCACAAATGGCTTTGTAGAATTTCCTCTGGTACTTACCAGCATGTACAACTTAGAGCAATTAGATTTAAGCAATAATATGCTTCAATCTTTGCCTTCCGAATTAGGTTTGATGTCGAGTTTGCGCAACCTAAATGTAATGAATAATCAATTGACTGATGTACCTAAAGAAATCAAAGAATTAAATAATCTAACTCAGTTTGATTTTATTGGTAATCTTTTTACTGAAAGTACCTTAAACAAAATTACTCAATATTTGACTGGCGACAACCCAACTCCAGCAAAGAAGAAAAGTGTTCGTAAGAAACGCAGTACAAAATATTCCAAAAAGAAAAGACGTTAATAGATTAGTCTATTATCATTTTTTGAATTTCATAACCATTAACATGGCAACAATCAGCACTGACTGAAAAGTATTGTTCTCCAAGCAATACATTGTTTTTATATGCTTTAAACTGTACATTGACCCTTTCATTCAAAGGCAGGTCAGACATATCGCTATCATCTATTATAGTGTAGCTTTCAAATGAATTTATGGTAGTATAGGTTTCTTCATGTATCAACTTATTCTTGTAATAAGTTTCTACTCTATCTACCAAAATACTATTATCATTGCTATCTACTATCTTTACACCAACAGAATAAAACATCATGGTGCAAATAGCGCCATCACAACTATTTCTGTTCCATTTTTGGCAGCTTAGCAAGCTTAGTGAAAAACAAATAAAAAGTCCTAAAAATTGTGTTTTCATACTATAAATCCTTTACTCAAAAATAGTATGTTAGTTGCAAGTTGCAAAAAAAAAGCCCAACCTACGTTGAGCTTAAAGTCGGGACGACTAGATTCGAACTAGCGACCACACGCCCCCCAGACGTGTACTCTAACCGGGCTGAGCTACGTCCCGAATGTATTTTTGAATGGCAAAAATATCTTGCATTTTTGAAAATTAAAAAATTATTTAATATCATCAAATTGAATCAGCTTGTTTACCTTTTTACCATTTTTATCTATTCCTTTTATACGCCATTGGCCACTCCAAACTTTTATTTTACAAGGCACATCGTTATATGCTTTGGTATTAGCTAGTGCTTGCTTCCATCGTTTAATATCGGTATCCTTTTTATTTTTACTTTTTAATACTGCCACCACTGCTTGTTCAATTTGTGCATGTGAAACCTCTTTGAATTGAACGCTATTCGTGCCTACCGAAACAAAAATATTGTCCTTCCCTGCCAAATTATACCAAGGGGTTGTCTCCATTCCTAATGAATTTAATAGTAAACGTTCGCCATCTTTCTCAACAGATAATTTAATTTTTAGTCGTTCCTCAATACTTACTTGTTGTACATCATTACTTACTTGTATCATTAAATCGAATAATTCACCATGATCCATAATATAACTGACGCTATTATCAGATTTAGGGTTTTGTGTTTTTTGTATAGCATGTGCCTCTATATTTTCAAATACTACATTAAAACCATCAAAGTTTATCGTATAGCCAGCAAGTACAGTTTTTTCATTGACCTTTTTTTCAAGTTCTTTTGTGTCGTTTACACTATCTATTTGCACCATAGTTTTGCGCAACTCATCTGCCGCATTTTTTTTACTCGAAGGCGAAATATCGGCAATATAGTTTGCCAAATACAATGAATCAGTTTCTGTCACTATCATATTGGTATCGCCCAATACAATAGGCTTCATGTTTTGGGGCAATTTTTCTTTACAAGAAAAAACGAATACAACCCCAATAAGTAAAAACAGATATGCCCTATGCTTTATATTCATACGATGTGCTTATGGACAAATATAGTACGATTTTTTTGTTGACCCTTTTTTATACCGAAGTGATATCTGTAAGAGTAGAATTATAATTGGACTAAACTGTTATTCAATCGGCATTTACTACAGTAATACCAAACTTAAATTGGCTTTAAACCATATATCCACTACAAACGTTAGCGTGGATATTCTTGTACAATCATGTAAAATATGGAATTAAAAAAAAAGTGCGGAGAGAGAGGGATTCGAACCCCCGGTCCTGTTACAGACAACGGTTTTCAAGACCGTCGCAATCGACCACTCTGCCATCTCTCCGGCGCAAATGTATAGCAACTATTAAGAAAAATCAAAAAATTTTATTTTTCATTTAATTGATATATTTCATTTCACAATACTGAATGCTTACAGTACTTTTAAGGCCATTAATTTATTGCGCATGAAACCAGTATACTATAGCGAGTATTTGCAACTAGACAAAATCCTAAACGCACAGGAAGAAGAAAGTAAAAAAAATGGTGTAAGAGCCGATGATGAAATGCTTTTCATTATTATTCATCAATCGTACGAATTGTGGTTTAAGCAAATTCTACATGAAGTGAATATTGCTCGTGAGGTTTTTTTGAAAAAAAATATTCACGATAACTCAGCCGATATGCACAATGTGGTGCATAGACTCAAACGCGTTGTAAAAATTTTAGAAATGCTTGTCAATAAATTAAGCATATTAGAAACCATGACACCCATGGATTTTCTTGATTTTAGAGATTTTCTTCGTCCAGCTTCTGGATTCCAAAGTATTCAATTTAAAATTATGGAAGCCTTATTGGGCCTACCTTTCGATAAGCGGTTTGGACAGCAATATTATCTTTCGCAATTACACCAAGACGATGTAAACCGAGTAAAAAATGCCGAAGCCGAAACATCTTTATTGGTCTTGGTAAATGACTGGCTTGAGCGTATGCCATTTCTAACAGACAAGGCTTATTGGGAAACTGATTTATCTTTTTTTGAACAATATGTTACTATTTATGAAAATAGCTTACAAGAAGGAGAAAAACAAAATGCCGAAATGCTCAAAAAAATGTTTTTGCATAGCGAACAATACCCAAGCGATCGCCGATTGAGTATGAAAGCCAATAGAGCTGCCTTATTTATCATGCTATATAGAGACTATCCATTGCTAAACATGCCATATCAGTTTATCAATACTTTATTGGATATAGACGAATTGCTTGCTCAATGGCGCTATAGACATATGAATATGGTACAAAGAATGATAGGACGACGCATAGGCACAGGAGGAAGTACTGGCGCCGATTATCTAAAAGCAGCAGCCGATACTCATTATGTTTTTAAAGAATTTGCCGATTTAACCTCTTTTCTTATACAACGCAATTTGCTCCCCACCCTACCTGAGGCATTAAAACAAAAGCTATCCTTTTCAGAATAGCTTTGAATAAAAATTTTATAAAAAAGAGATATTATTTACTCCATAATGAAGGACCATTAGAGCCTCCAGTACCGTATTCGTTAACAACACCTATATTATTTACTACTTTGTAATATACATATACTACAGCATGCTGGTAGTAGTGTTGGTTAAGAGGATTAGTGCCAACAATATAACCTACGCCATCAACTGTATATCCATTTGAAAAACTTTGAATAGGAATCACTATGCTGTCATTGTGTACTACACCTATAACGGGTTCTTGAAAATGATTTTGGAAATTTCTTATTTTCACTTCATTGATTACGTCGCCTTCTTCAATGCTCATAGTATACTGTGCTGCCCCTGTCAATGAGCCATCTTCATTAACATTCCAAATACCTTTGAATTTTTCTCGCATTATAGTTTCACAATGCGTGCCTTCATATCCTGTTTGACAAATACAACTACCATCTTTACATGTACCCGAATAGGCACAGGTAACGTTTTTGCATTTATCTGGCTTGCAACCCGTATAGGCTATTGAAAAAAATAAAATGAATGTGCTGAGGGCTGTTAAAACAATCGTTTTCATGTTTACTTGTTCTTTATTAATCATTTCTAATGGGTAAATATAATTTATTTTTTAATAAAAATATTATTTCGCTTTTAATCGTTTCAATAGGCTAATAAAAAAGCCTAATATCATTAAGACGGTTCCAAACCACAAAACGTTGATATATGGGAATAAAATAGCCTTCATAATGATATAATCATCCATGGCTGCAGGTAGCTTGTGTTCAATAGTTACTGCATTTTCTTGTGTATGAATTTTTGAAAATCGAGTGTATAGTTGCATGCTTTGCAGGGTATCCTCTATTAATATTTCGGTATTATTCCGAATAATATAAAGTGGCTTTACATTGCCCACAAATCCTTCCAGATTAAAAACTTTGAGTTTGGCTCCTACGGCTATATCATGTGCTTGCACATGCTTATCATTTTGAGTATTGGTTTCAAAACCATCAAAAATCATATAGCCTGAGGCAAAAAAGATGCTATCACCTTGTTTAACCTTTGAGGTGGTATAGCTTGTAGTATCTGTTTTTTTAGATTTATCTACAGTCGAAGTGATATAAGTAAACAAATCGTGTGTCCAATAATGTTTACTATCTGGACTGGAAACCAAACCCATTTTTGGGTTTATTTGTGCATTGGGCATTAAAACAAATTCTTCCTTTACACGCCCAGTATCTTTTTCAAATTTCTGATACCGTACTTTATAATAATGGTTGGGCTCTACTACAGTATCGCCCAAATAAGTAAGATAGTAACCGCCCATAGAAACGGGTATATTTCTAAACAATAGCAGGTTTTCTCTACTTTCTTTGGCATTTTCTTCTTCAGAATCTTTGCCCATCGGAAATGCTACTCCCAATCTATTGATAGATACTACTTCTTTATTATAACTAGATAAAATAATACCTACCATCATCAATGCAAACCCCAAATGTGATATAGAGCCACCCCATTTTATCAGATTCCATTTTATGTATCTCAACATATAATAGGCATTGGCTATGACACTAAAACATGCAGCATAGGAAAATATAGCTACGGGTATTGATTTTATTTCTTGAAAATAAACAAGCAAACTGCCAAAGAGTAAAGAAAGGATAAAAGGAATGCTTAATTTGTTTAAAAAATCTTTTGCATTTGTGTTTTTAAATTTCAAATAATAAATAGTGGCTGTACCTAATACTACCAACAAAGTAATCCACAATTGATATTTATTATAGTGACTTATAGGGTCTGCTATGGTAAGTTTGGTTCCAAAAAGTTTGTTCCAAACAGGCATGGAGGTAGTATAGGTAATTTGAATGACCGAAATACTAAACAGCAAAGCTCCTACAAACATCCAAAACTCTCTTGAGCTCAGAGCCTCTTCTTCTTTTTTCTTATCTGGTATTTGTTTTAATCGAATAAAAAACAATACCAAACCCCATAGCAAAAACACGAGCAAGAACACTAATAAATGATTGAATAGCGCACTGCCTTCCCCAGTAAATGCATGTACTGAGGTTTCGCCTAAAATGCCTGTACGGGTTAAAAAGGTAGAATACACCACTAATACAAAAGAAAAGATGAAAAATACAAATGTGGCTTTGAGCGAATAACCCGTAGCCTTGTAAACAACAGCGGTGTGCAAACCAGCTATGGCCATAAGCCAAGGCACCAGCGAAGCATTTTCAACCGGGTCCCAAGCCCAGTAACCCCCAAAATTTAAACTTTCGTAAGCCCATGCACCACCCATCATGATGCCGGTACCTAAAACCATACCTGCAAATAATGACCATTTTATAAGAGGCTTTTGTATATCCTCATATTGATTTTTCCATAATGCTGCCATAGTATAGGCAAATGGAAATAAACACGCTGCAAAACCCAAAAACAAGACAGGAGGGTGTATGACCATCCAATAGTTTTGTAATAATGGATTTAAACCATTGCCATCTTTGATAAATTCTAAATAATTGCCTTGTTGAAAAATAGGTGCATTCTGCATTTGATCTCGTAAGAGTGCAAAAGGCGATGAACCCAATTTGATATCGCCTATATATAAACCTAAAATGGCCAAACTTAAAAAAACTTGAACCAAGGATATAACAGCCATAGCTGGCGATTGCCAATCCGATTTTTTTCTCAACACAAAAAAACTCAACACACAATGCCAAGTAGCCCATAGTAAAAAACTACCTTCTTGTCCTTCCCAAAAACAACTCAATAAGTACTTAAATGGCAATGCTCTGCTAGAGTGCGACCACGCATAGTAGTATTCGAAGTAATGATTGAAAATAATATAAAACAATGTAATGAATATGGCTATTATGCTAATGCTATGCACAGCAAAACTCCATTTTCCTAATCTATTCCAATGATATTGATTGGCAGCTAACTTTGATTGGCTTGATAAAGTAAATGCTACTAAAGAAGCCAGGGCACCCACAAAGGATAGTATAGTAAATAATTTGCCTAATAAGCCTGGTGTAAGATGTTCGTTTAAGAATGGGGTATCCAATGAATTTTGTTTTGGGAATGCCAAAGGTAAATCATTTTTGAGGGAATCGTGTTGTATAATAAAAGTAGTTCACTCCTTTCGGTCATTTCTATTGCATAACTAGGGTTAATACCAAAGTAATTTTTGTCGCAAACCAATTTAAGATTGGTAAAACATCAAAATTAATATCTTTCATCCACATTATATGTGCAATCTCATAATGAATTTTCCCTATACTGCGCCAGTGTTTGTGATTATTCTTGAGCGAGTGGATATATATATACGGTTTACAAAACCGCCGATAGCAGTACGACATTACAAATGTCGAACAGTTAGTGCTTTAGGTAATTTTTTGACATAGGTCAATATTATTGTGTTTAATTGTTTTGAACTTTGAATTAAAACAGTGCAATATGAAGCAACTTCTTTTAATCTTATTCATTAGTACACTAAGCCTTTGCGCTTGCAAGAAAAAAACCATAAGTAAACCCGACTTGCCTCCTGCCACCCAAACAGGTGCTTTTACCTTTGGATGCTATATTGATGGAAAACCATATTCTACTGCTGGAGAGAAAATTATGGGAGTGGAAACCTATGCTTACTTTAGTAAAATTAAATATGGTTCTAATGTGTGTTTAACTATTTCAACAAGTAGAGAAGAGCCAAATCAAGATTTTTATATTGGAATTCGGTATAAAGATATGGAAACTATGGACTATGAAGTTGGAGAGGATTTTTTCGAATTTCAAGGATTATATGGAGACTATAGTAACTCTACAGTACCTACTGGTTCAAATCTATTTGAAACTGATTCTACCCATACATTAAAGATACATTTTAATAAATTCACAGGATTTTCATCTGGCGGTATTCTTGCAGGAACATTTAGTGGCAGTATGATTAATAAAGATGGTACTGTTATACAGGTAACGGATGGACGATTTGATTTATCCCTTCAATAAAAGAATTTTTTATTTGTTATATAAACAATTCATTTAGCAATTTCATTTAACACAATAAAAAAATATATCATGAAACTCACACACCTATTACCCATTTTGCTTTTTGCCAAATTGCATTTTGCTTGCAAGAAAAAAACCATAAGTAAACCCGACTTGCCACCTGCCACCCAAACAGGCGCTAATACATTTGGATGCTATATTGATGGAAAAGCATTTTTTGCAAGCGGTTCATTACCAGGCATTGGTTTAAATCTCGGAACAGGTTCTTATGCTATATTTAGTATTAGAAACGATTCGTTTCCTAAGGATACTAGCATTGAAATCGATACTCGAAACGATGATTATCAAGATTTAGTATTAGAAATTAGATTTACTGAAAAGATGGTATATTATGATGTAGGAAATAGTAAAGTGGAATTGAATTGCCGTTTTTATAAAGGTGACGATTACTTTTATACGGATAGTACACACAAAATTAATTTACATGTTACTCTTTTCTTGTATAATTCATATTTTAGTGGAAATATAAAAGACGACATTTTTGCTGGCAGATTCTCAGGTACTTTAGTAAATAATAAAGGTATTGAAATCGCACTTACCGATGGTCGTTTCGACCTTTCAAGACGATAGTTTTTTTTACCTACCTTTTTATTTCTACAATTAGAACTATACGAAATCCCTTTTTCCAACTTATATTCGAGTAGTTTTTTTTTAATAATGATTTTACATGCATTTCTAGATAAACTACATTCCATATATCCTCTCAGCGAAGGTTTACGAAATGAGTTAGAAGAGAATACTAAAATCGTTTCCCTAGCAAAACATGATCATATTTTAAGAGAGGGGCAATGTGCAAAACAGGTAACGGCTGTGCTCTGTGGCATGCTGCGCTCTTATTATATACATGAAGGAGAAGATATTACTTCGAGGTTTACTCAGGCTGGCGAGGTGGTACTTTCTGTCAATAGTTTTTATTCGCAAAAAACGGGATATGAATTTATAGAGGCTATGGAAAAAACAGAAATAGCACAGATAAGCTTTGAACAGCAGCAACATTTATTGCATAAGTATCTTGAGTACAATTTTATTGTTCGTTATTTTACAGAACGTTATTATGCCAGTAGCGAAGAACATTTGTTTCGACTACGTAAGCAAAGTGCAGAACAAAAATGGCATTTTTTTCAAAACACCTATCCGCATCTCATAGAGCAAATTCCGCTGAAACACATTGCTTCCTTTTTGGGCATGCGATTAGAAACACTTAGTCGTGTAAGATCAAAGTACTAAATCTTTTTTTTAAATCTGAAAAAATATTATACCGATTATACTTCTGTAATAGACCAAAAAAATGGTTTGAAACCAATTTAAGATTGGTATTATTTGAGTATATCTCTTGCTATTACCAACTTTTGTATTTCGCTGGTTCCTTCGCCAATAGTGCAAAGTTTGCTATCGCGATAGTATTTTTCAACTGGAAAATCTTTTGTATAGCCATATCCACCAAATATTTGCACTGCTTCTGTGGCTATCTTAACGGATATTTCAGATGCATAATATTTTGCCATAGCACTCTCTTTGGTCATGGGTTCGCCACGCATCAGCTTATCGGCTGCCTGATAAATAAGCAGTTCGGCTGCTTCAATCTGTGTGGCCATGTCGGCGAGCTTCCATTGTATAGCCTGAAAATTGGCTATAGACTGATCAAACTGTTGTCTTTCTTTAGCATATTTTACAGAAGCCTCATAGGCTCCTTTGGCAATTCCCAATGCCAAAGATGCAATAGAAATTCTTCCTCCATCTAATATTATCATGGCTTGTTTAAAACCTTCGCCTATATTGCCCAAGCGTTGTGAGTCTGATATTCTACAATTATCGAAAACCAATTCGCATGTTTCGGAAGCACGCATACCCAATTTGTTTTCTTTTTTTCCTGCCGAAAAACCAGAGGTGCCTTTTTCTATTGCGAATGCAGTAATATTATTTTTTGCTCTGGGCTCGCCTGTTCTACAAAGTACTACAGCTACGTCGCCACTTTTGCCATGCGTAATCCAGTTTTTAGTACCATTAATAACCCAATCATTGCCCTCTTGTACGGCCACACATTTCATATTGCCCGCATCAGATCCGGTATTGGCTTCTGTAAGTGCCCAAGCACCTATCCACTGGCCTGTAGCTAATTTTGGTAAATACTTTTTCTTTAATTCATCACTTGCAAATTTGTATATATGATTGGTACAAAGTGAATTGTGAGCAGCCACAGAAAGCCCAATAGAACCACATACTTTGGCTATTTCGCTTACCACAGTTATGTATTCAAAATAGCTTAAGCCAGAGCCACCATATTCACTGGGTATCAAAACACCCATCAAACCCAATTCGCCCAACTTTCTAAACACATCTACTGGAAATTCTTGACTTTCATCCCACTCCATAAATTGAGGTCGAATATTTTTTTCTGCAAAGTCTTGTATCATGTTGGCTATTTGGCCTTGCAAATCAGTAGCTGTAAAATTCATAGTGGTTTAATGTTTTATTGTAAAGTCAAGTATGGTGCAATTTTACGAAATATTTTTTCATCAACCAATTCAATTTCTTTCAACTCATCGAGTCTATTTATTTGATAGCCATGTTGTTTTCTATAATCAGCTATGGCTTTTGCCAATGCCCCTTTTAAATAAGGGTGCATATTTAATTCTTGGTAGGTAGCGGCATTGAGGTTGAGCTTTTGGATAGCATGTTTATTTACATATACTTGGTCTTTTATTTTCTCAAAGGTTTCCGGACTAATTCCATATACTTCCAAGAGTTGTTCTGTGTAAGCAAATCCGCCCAATTGTTTTCTATACTGCACGATATTTTGCGATAGCTTATCCCCTATCATAGGCAGCTTCTTAAGTTGTGACGTATCGGCTGTATTTAGTTCTATATGCAATAGCTCTTTGGTTTTTTGAAATTGATTTTTATAGCCCGACTCTGGAATTTGTATATAGGCTTCGAGTTGCCTATATTCTTCATCAAAAAGCCCATAGATACGTTGTAAGCTTTCTTTATTATAAAATTTTCCGCCTTTATTTCTGTAGTTCAAAATAGTTTTAATCAGTTTGGGTCGCATACCCATTTTGGCAAAGCCCACAGAATCGAGTGTATTGGGATTAAATGTAAAGGGTTTTAGCATGGCAGGTTCTTCTTTGCTATACGATGGCGAATAGATTTTGGTATTCGAATCTTGCCATGTTATGTTTGCTATCAATGTATCCCAATTGCTTGAAATTGCTTGTTCTTTGGGATGAGTAAGAGAGGGCTGTATAAAAAAATAAAGGGACAATAAGAATAAAAGACTCAATAAAACCAATATGGCTCTACCTTGATTTCTGGTAAAAGCAAAGTCGCTCCAAATATTCTTTTTCATTTTTTTTGTAAAGAACGAAAAACAAAGATAAATAATAACAAGAGCACACAAAGTAATTCGAGTACTATACCCAGCGAAAGAAGCGGATTAGCTATTGCCCAATGCTCCAACTTAGCCAATGCTCCAAAAAATACTATAACACTAGCAATGACTATTAAAAAAACAGTGAAGTAGCTAAGCTTATTCATATTGTTAAGCATATTATATAATTTAATTTTGAGCAGAAGTTTCTATGTCTTTATTTATTTTTTTTACTAATCCTTGCAATACATTTCCTGGTCCACATTCGGTAAAATGAGTGGCACCATCTTCTATCATTTTTAAAATAGATTGTGTCCATCGCACGGGTGCGGTTAATTGTGTGATAAGGTGTTGTTTGATTTCAATAGGATCTTTGACACCATAGGCTGGTACATTTTGATAGATAGGACATTGTGGAGTAGCAAATATTGTATTTTCTATTGCAGCCTGCAACTCGATACGTGCTGGCTCCATAAGTGGTGAGTGAAAAGCACCCCCTACAGGCAATACTAAGGCTCTTTTGGCTCCTGCTTCTTTCATTTTTTCGCAAGCCATTTCTATTCCATGTATACTTCCTGAAATTACTAATTGGCCTGGACAGTTATAATTCGCAGCTACTACTACTTCATCCTGAAAGGATGCACAAATTTCTTCTACTTTTTCGTCAGCCAAGTTGAGTACAGCAGCCATAGTAGAGGGCTTTAGTTCGCATGCTTTTTGCATAGCATTGGCTCGTATTGAAACCAATTTTAACCCATCCTCAAAACTCAATGTGCCATTGGCTACCAAAGCCGAAAACTCGCCCAAAGAATGACCAGCCACCATAGCTGGCATAGCTATGCCCGAGGCTTTAAATAATATTACAGAATGTAAGAACACAGCAGGCTGTGTGACCTTGGTTTGTTTTAAATCGTCTGCGCTGCCACTGAACATGATATCTGAAATTCTAAAACCCAAAATTTCATTGGCTTGTTCAAAAAGCTCTTTGGCTTGTGTATTGCTCTCATACAATTCTTTTCCCATGCCCGGATACTGAGAACCCTGACCAGGAAAAATATAGGCTAGTGACATATTCGTATTTTGGGTGTGAAAATAAACAATTTTTTAAAATTGTAATGGCAAAGAAAATTGAATGTTGAAATCTAATACTTAGTACTATTTTATCTTTTTAGATTGATAAGACATTTATACAGATATAATATATATATTATAGTCCAATTTTATGGCACTATTAGGCTTATGTAATTCTTGTTATTTGGATCCCAAATTAAATAATCAAAAATATCTACTACGCCATCTCCATTTAAGTCGGTTGTCCTATATCCAAACAAAAAATTCTGATTGTCAATATCATATTCTAAATAGTCAAAAATATCAATAGTACCGTCTTGAGAAATATCTCCCGAAAAGAACGCAAATACACTAGCATCTACTTGAATTTGATTGTTTCCATATGCTTTATTTATAGCAGTTGTAAAATCATAACTCAAGGTACAATCTGATTTGTAAACTGGGCTTGAGCTCCAAGTTTCCAATGCATTTCGATGTTTTAAAACAATATAATAATAACCTGATGGAATAGATGGAAAGTTAACATCTGCTATACCGTTTGTGAAAACTTGAGTTTTTTTAGAAGCTGCTATAGAATAAGGAACAGTGGGATTTCTCAGCTCAATTACTACACTATCTGTAACGTTTGACATTTGGCTTACTCCTTGATTTAATAATACCGTTTGCATCCCGTTATTTAAAAAATACCCCTCAATAAAAAATTTAATTGTTACTGAAGAGTCCCCAAGACCTTTGCAGAATTCATGCTTCAAAGGTCCACTCCAAATACCATCAGAATCCTGAAAACGATAGGTAAGCGAATGACTACCAAAAGACAAACCATTTGTATTGATCGAATTTTGATATTCTATAGCCTCCGTCGCAGCAATATTTGTATGCACTTTATTTATAAAACTATCATCAAACCAATATTCATACGCCGTCAATTTACTTCCAAAAATATTAAAATAATAAGATAACACACCACTCCAAATTCCTGATTCGCTTTTAACACGAAAATGCAATTGATGAATACCTTTACTTAAATTAATGCTTGAAAAAACTGAGTTTAAAGGATGAATATTAAAATAGTCGCTGGCAGAACTGGCATTCCAAGTAATCGCATTAGCAAAGTCATCGTCAAACCAATATTGGTAAGCTAATAATGCGTCCCCAGAGATTTTATAAAAATCATGGCTTACTACGCTTGACCATTTACCATCTATATTTTTACTTCTAAAATGAAAGGTATGAAAGCCATCAGAAATTGATAAAGTTGGAAATATATTATTGAACTCATCAATATCAATTATTGTTTGGCTAGGTAAGTAATTTATTGAAATTCGTGATGTATAATTTGTATCATACCAATATTCAAATTCAGTTTGCAGATGGTCAGCTAACTTATAAAAGTCATGTGAAATAACAGAACTCCACACTCCATTTTCATTTTCAGTTCTGAAATTAAATCTATGAAATCCTGTAGCAATGCTTGAAGTATTTACTAAATTACTGGTAGGGTTTAATATAATAAGCTCTGAAGGCGTAGAAAGATTGTGTACTACCTTATTGATATTGTCATTATCAAACCAATACTCATATCTTGTTATTCGGCCATCATCTTGCAAATAGAAATCATGTGATATAACTGATGACCATTTGTTCATACTATCTTTACATCTAAAATTTAGTTGATGAAATTGGTTTACTTGCAATCCATTTGTTGAAATCAAAGGAGATATTTCCGTTATATTACCTTGTATACCCACGGTTGTAGCTGTTTGCTTGTTTGCATAATCATTGTCAAACCAGTATTCATAATATCCAGAGCCAGACTGTGGAACCACGGAATACTGAGCCTCCCACCCAGTAGAAACATTGGTCGAATCTGTTATAAAATTAAGGTATAAACTGCTACCACTACTTGTTAAAGATACTGGAATTGTGCTTCCATAAAATGCACCTAATAGTGGAGCATTTGCATTGACCCCATCATAAACATATAAGATATCATTACTATCAAATGTATTGAAACTATTAAACCATAGATTTATTTGAGAAGCTCCAGAAGGTTGTATCAACCATTCACAATTATTCAGGTTTCCATAATAACCTAAAGTACTATGATCTTTAAAAGTGCCTGCCACTGAGGACAAAACTATACTTGCATTACACGTTGATGGATTGGCAGCAAGTACGGCAGCGTATGCATTTACCATACCATATCCCAACTCCTTATTCCAAGTACCATTGGGTCTATTACTTTGTGCTGTATAACTATATTCATTATTAGCTACTTTTTGTGTTGTGCTCTCTAATATATTTTGAACTTCTGTATGTGTAAGATATGGATTTGCAGAAAGTAATAAGGCTGATACACCAGCCACAAAAGGGCAAGCAGCCGAAGTGCCTGCAAATTCATTATAATAATAACCAGCTGTATATCCTGCCGAACCAGAAATGTCAGTAGTTGAAATATTTGTTCCTGGTGCTACTAAGTCAAGCGGTGTACCATAACTGCTCCCTGGTAGGGCAGTAGTGTCCCAAGGGTCGCAATTTCCGTGTGTGAGATCAATATCAATTCGTCGGGATCTTTGACCACACCTATTAACGGCTCCTACACATACGATATTGGAATTAATATTCGAAGGGTACTGACTTCCATCTATATTACTATTTCCACTAGCAAAAACCACAATACACCCCAAGCCATTTCGGCCTGAATCTATGGCATTTTGTATGGCATCGTCTATTAATACATACGGATCACTATCCCATGAATTGCTAAGAATATCAGCATCATGTTGCCAAGCCCACTGAATAGCATCATGAAGGATAATACCTTGTAATATTGGATCTGGGAAAGGCAAGAAGTCAAAACTAATTGGCATTATACTACAATTGGGGGCTACACCAGAAATTCCGATATTGTTGTTCTTTTGTGCGGCTATGATACCTGCACAAGCAGTTCCGTGTGAACCATATACAACTGATGGTGAAGTTGAATTCATTGCGTCATACCCCATGATGAGATTAGCTTGTAAATCTGGCTGTGATAAATCAACACCTTGGTCTATTACAGCAACTTTTATACTTGGGGAGCCTTGTGTAATATTCCAAGCATTACATATATTCAAATCATAGCCAGCAACACCATTGTTTAGACCTGTGTTTTGTAAACCCCATTGATTTCCAAACAACGGATCGGAAGAACAACTTGAATTAACTTTTATTAATAAATCATGGCAAACAAATTCAACAAAATGCTGTTTTTCCAATCGCTGTACCAATTCGATGCTTGAAGAAATTTTCTTGCTTTTTGGAAGTATTTGAAAGAGTTTTTTGGAAAAAGGATTTTGCCCAATTATCTCAAAATTATTATTGGTCGAAAACTCCTTAAATGCTGACGTATCACCCATTTTCTTAAGTTTGACAAAAATATATCCGGTGCTACCTAGCGTATCTTTGCCGCTTACCAAAGATGGAGAAACTTGCAAAATAATATCTGACAATTCTATTTGATTCTGATTAAGCAAGGGTGTATGACATTTAATTATATAGGTACTTTTATTCAAATAGTCTTTAGTACCCAACAATCTCTTTTTATAATTATCTTCCCTTATAGATTCGATATGCCAGTCTTTTGGAATGTTGTTTTTGAGATCTAGGGTATCTCTTGTAGTGGACAAAAGAAAACAATAGGAACTATCAATTGTGTATGCGTAATTATCCCTATTTTGTGTGAATCCCAGTTGAGATATAGCACTTAATAGCAATATCAAAAAAAATATTCTATTCATAACTAGTTTCATTAGTTGCCACTTCTTACTTTTATATTGACTGGCAAATTGGTGGAGCCATTGGTTTTATCTGCTATGTTTTTATAAAACACGTGTGGATTGCTTGGCACACAGCCATGCTCACTCCACGGAAACATACCACCATTTATACCTAAACTAGCCGGATGTGGCGATTGTATATCGGCACTATGCCCCACAGGAAATGGTATATTGGCGCCAGCCTGTGCTATATTAAAAGGATATGTACTATTATTAGGATTGTATATGGTAGAATTGACCACTTGATTATTTAAATACGTGGAGCCAAAGCCTCCATTGTATGTATTATAAAATAAATTATTTTTATAATAGCAATTTTGAATTACATTGTTGTTTGGATGGGATGGATAGCCATAATATGAATTTTGTGCAATTATTGCAGTAGTATTGAATACACAGTTATCAAGGGTGGAGCTATAAACAATATTAATAGCATCTGGCCAGCTTAAGGCATTGAAAATGCAATTTTTGATGATAGAATTTTCTGCTCTGGAAAGGTGCCCCAACACACAATTGCTTACAAAATTATTGCTTCCTTGAGAGCCAAATGCATTATTAAAATTTACAGCACCGAAAGTTAAATGCCCCGTAAAATAACAAGCAATAACTTGTGAATTATTCAATCTGCTTATATAGTTTGGGGCTTCTTTCAAACTAGGTAGCTTGCAAAATATCAATTTTATATTGTTAAACGTATTGTATTGTGTATTTGTACCGATTACTATATCGCTAAGAAAGTTTATTCCTTCGAGAGTAATATTGCTGGCATCTAAATTAAATTGATTTAAAATATTAGTAGTACCTCCTATTGCATTACAACTATCTAAATTTGCCCCTACTCCATAAATAGTTATTTCTTTTGACAAAGAAGTAGGCATGACAAAAGTACCTGCAGGCAGATACACATAATCGCCATTATTGGCATCATTTATAGCACTATCCAAACTGTAATAGGGAGTGCAAATAGTACCACTGGGGTTGCATAGCATAATAGGCGGTTGCTGGGCGTTTGCAAAAGCACTTAACAATAGGAGTGCAAGTATAATTAGATACTGTTTCATTATATATTTATTTTAATCTCAAACTTCGAACTATTTTAATAATATCGCAATATGAGACACCTCATCCCCCCTCTCAAAATACACCATCCCCTTTTGAAAGTTACTTTTCTTTCTTAAGGCTCGCTATCTTTGACTGTGATGAAATGGCTATTATTTATACTTATGCTCTTCGTTTTTTTTCAACTGAATGCTCAAAACATCGAGTTTTGTAATAGCTATGTGTATTCACAACAGCCTGCTAATGATTACGTAAACTGTAGTGTTTTTGCCCAACCCAATGGCAAACTTTTTATTTGCTATTACTCTAATCAAGCAATTACAGAACTTACAAATACTAAGGAAAAAATTACAAACTACCGAGGTTATTCAATTTTCCCAACATTAATTGATAAATATCTGTGGTTTGTAGATAACACTTTAGCTGGTCCAATAAAAAGATCGGATACTTTAGGCAAGATAGTAACATTTGAGATTAATAATCAGGATACGATTGTTTCATACCTAACTGATAAATATCAAAAATTATATTTAATCTATACTAGTGGAAAAATAGACAAAATTATCAATAATGAGCCTCGATTCTTTATGCAACTGCCCAATCGAAATTATCACGCTACTATTTTAGGCGATAGCACCTTAGGGTCCTTTATCAAAATTGAAAACCAACTTCATGTATATAAAATTGTAAATAAAAAATTAATTTTTTTAAAAAATATATCAGTCCGGATTAACCCAGCATTAATATATTTTTGGAACGATACCAGTATGCTCATTCATAATACTAAAAATGACACTGTTGAAATAATTCAAAATAAAAAAAGCAATATTCTTTTCAATAATTTAATACCTCATCAAAATCAACAAGGTCTAATATATCAAAAAAATAGTAGAGATTATTATTTTTATTCACTCCATAATAATAAAACCTACTCATTATTCACTGATTTTGATTATTCACATTCTTATTTCAACCAAACTTTTGGGCAGTTGTTTTCAGGCTCCACAAATCGGCCAACACTCCATTTTACATATTTGCAAAAGATGCCTAATGTTTTTCATGGAGAAAACAGCTTTGCAATTTTTACACTACATAAAGGTAAGGATAATACGATTTGGGCTGGAAGTTATAAGGGACCTTTGGCTAAAATTAATGGACAGCATATTGAAAATATCAACCGCCCATTCACAAAGTATTTAGAGGGTGGGTTGACATTAAAAGATAAAACGTATTTTATAAATGAAGGCGTAGAATTGGGTAAGCCAAAAATACTAGCTTTAAATTCCAAGAAAAAATTTGAGGGTATTGTAGGAACAGAAAATGTAACAGGTTTTTATTTGTATAAATCCAAAAATAACAAAGTTTATTATGGCACTTATCTAAATGGACTTTGGGAATGTGATGCAGATGCTTTTTATAATAATCAAAATATTCAATGGAATAAAATTGATACCAATCAAACGAATAAATTAAAAAATGTAATTACAATTTGTGAGGATCCATTTGGAAGAATATGGTATGGACATCCATACCGAGGTATAGCCTTATATAATCCAAAGAAGAACACTAATGAATACTTATTACTTAAAAAAAATGAAATTGAATTTGGTGCTATAAGTTCACTTTGTGATAGTGTAGGGAAAATATGGTTCGGTTCTAACGAAGGATTATATTATTGCAACGTAACAAAAGAAAATTTACGTTCGCAGAATTTTTATAAAATAAACCACCCATTGCTAAACAAAAGTAAAATTTCAGCAATGTATATCTGTCAAAGCAATTTAATCATTTTAGCAAACAATAAAGTCGTTATTTTGGATTTGGATTTGTTTTATAGAAAAAATGAAATAAATCTTAAATACCTTACTGAGCAGGAAAGTAATTTTTCTGCTGTTACAGAACAAAACTGTCTTCTGGCTGATGATAGTGGCAAAATATGGTTTGCTACAAGCGACATGCTCTATAAATGGGACTTTGATTTTTGGAAAAAGATTCCTAGACCTTTAGCGCAACCGGAACTATCTATTTTATTCAATAACACCAGTTTTCTTTTTGACAATATTAAGTCTTTTAAACTCTCTCCACGAAATACCTCTTTTTCACTTGAAATAAATTATAACACTCCAGACAAACTTATTCGCTATCACAGTATAGCTTGGCAATATGGAGACGATACATTGAGCTGGACAGAACCTTCCACTGAGACAAAATTTAACTTCACTAATCTTAGGGCTGGTAATTATACACTTCATTTCAAAATTTTTGAATTGAATGGAAAGACATATTATTATAAATATCAAATACAAGTTCAACATTTTTGGTTTGAAAACCCATGGGTGTGGCTTTTAGGAATCATAGCTGGAGCTACGATAGCTTACTATATAATGTATATAAGAAATAAAGCTAAACTAAATGCCCAAAAATTATTGTCTTCTGAGGCTATTGCAAAAAAAGAAAAAGTAGAGTTGCAGAAAAAAATGACAGAAATTCAGGTAAAAGCCATTGGTGGGCATTTTAATCCTCATTTTTTATTGAATATTTTAACAACAGCTGAGGCACAACTAAGCGATAATTCTCCTGCCACTCGTTTAATATCTAACCTTAAAGAATCTATTGAGGTGCTGTACGAACATAGTCAACATAATTCAGTAACTCATCCTTTAAATTCAGAGTGGATTATCATCCAAAATAGTATAGAGTTATTCAAACAATTACATCATCGTGAAATAGAGTGTGTCAAACCATCAAAACAAGATTTTGAACAGTTTGGGAAATTAGAGATCCCCTTTGCCATTTTACAAATCCATGTAGAAAATGCCCTGTTGCATGGAATAAAAAACAGTAAGATGATGCCACATTTTTTAAAAATTAGTTTACAAAATAGTGAAACCTACCTTTATTTTAAAATTGAGGATAATGGTATTGGAAGAGCGCGCTCTATGAATTTACCTTATAAATTATCACATGGTACAGCAATTGAAAAAATGAATGAAATGATAGAAATTTTAAATAAGATGAATTCCGAAAAAATAACTATGAAATTTGAAGACAATATCTTTAAAGAAAATAACGTTAGTTTCGGTACTCGAGTCATTATTTCAATACCCAAAAACTACAATTATGAATTTGAAAACTAAGCCTAGCTATATTATCATAGAAGATATACCTGAAATTGCAGAAAAAACACGTCAGATTATTTCTGAAATGAACGATGATTGGGAATTTTTAGGTGTTGAAGGTTGGTTGGAACCTGCTCAACACGCAGTACTTACCAAAAAACCAGATATTATTTACCTTGATTATGAAATTAACGGTGGTTATACTTTCGAAATTATAGATGCCATCATGGAATTGGATTCTTACAAACCATTTATAATTTTCAATACATCATTTATGGCCCAAAAGCCTCAAATAGCTGAAAGTTTGAGTAATAAATATAAAAATTACATTGGGCTTTTTTTTAACAAAAAAAACCTATTTCAACAATTAAAGATAGAAATGCCACGGATTAGGGAAGATGTTCTGCGACAATTAAAACCAGCCGAGATTCAACTTGAAGAATTTTTTCCGAAAGATATTTATTGCAAACAAATTCATAATGTTTGTCCTCAAGACATCGTACACGTGAGTATTTTTGATGCATCCAAAAGATCGAAATCTATTTTTTTGAACAATGGCTCCAATATTATTGTAAAGAAATCTTTTTCTTTTTTTTCTGACCTTTTTAAATTTTATGACATAAATTTTTTCTTCACCAATAAAAAATTCAGTATGGTCAATAAAAGTCATATTGTTAAATATAATAGGCCTTTTGTTTACTTTAAACATCCAATAAAAAAAGTTGAAGTTGCTAGGGAAAATGTTATTGAGTTTGAAAGATGGTTATGTGATTAAAAAACATATACATGTATATTAATTTTTCCTAAAAAATTTTATACAGATTTATGTTTACGACATATCTACTCAGACAAGCGGCCTACAATAATGAAAATAAGCTTCTATCCACTCCTATTTTCTTTCGTTGTACTTTTGAATATTCTATGGCTAATCTCTATATGATAGCGGGTTGCAATGGGGCCGGAAAAACTACCGCCAGTGATACTATTTTGCCCGACATATTGGACTGTAGGGAGTTTGTGAATGCAGACAACATAGCAAGAGGTTTATCGCCATACAATGTAGAATCAGTAGCTTTTGAAGCTGGCCGAATTATGCTACATCGAATAGAAGAGCTTTTGATGGAAGGTGTTGATTTTGCTATAGAAACTACATTATCCACACGTAGCTATGTATCGCTTGTGCAAAGAGCCCAAGACAAGGGCTATCAAGTAACCCTCATTTATGTTTGGCTCGAAAGCCCTGACCTAGCCATAGAACGGGTGGCACAGCGAGTAGCCAAAGGCGGACACCATATACCCAGCGACATAGTAAGAAGGCGCTATGTACGCGGACTTCACAATTTAATACACTTATATATTCCTATTGTAGACCTTTGGTCTATTACCAACAACACTGCCAATGAAATGGAAACCATTGCCACTGGTCAAAATTTTATTGCTCATACCATAAATAATCAGTACTTTTGGAATCAAATTCAATTAATTGCAAATGGTAACGAAGCGAACTATTAGTAAGGAAAATGAAATTTTATTAAAGAAAATTACTTTAGGTTTTCGTATAGCCTACGAGAAATTGGTAAAAGAATCAGCACTTCATGGCGAATCCTTAGTTTTTGGTCGTAATGGCAAAATCGTACATGTGCCAGCTGTAGAACTTCTCAAAAATCTTGAGAATACAAAAAAATAATAGCACGAGTGATACACTCCGCAATTTTGAAAACAAAGTCCCTCCCATTTCCTGTCTTGTTTTGACAATTTATAATCTTCGAATTTTTTTTCTAAAAACGATAAATTAGAGAAGTACTAGATGCTGAAATAGTAGTGGAAAAATAATAGGTATATAACTGAAGATTCAAAGAGGCTTTATTAAAAGGGTAGCCTTTTGTATTCATAAATATGTAAATGTAAAAATTATACCAATCTTAAATTCATCTGAACCAATTTAAGATTGGTAAAATTCTCAGAGTTTTTTTCATAATTAAAAGAATAAAAAAACATACATTCTATTCCTATTATTATAGCTAAAAACTATAATCAATGCCCAAATTAAGATTTAAACTTTGCCCATTATTACCCGAATAAACATGGCTCTTTCCAACATGACCAGGAGAGGAAGGATAGTATTCATAATAATACGCTACCGAATTTACTTGGGGTTTAAAGCCTTGTTTAAAGTCTAAAGTGGCAACAAACGAGATTTTTTTCCAAAGCTTATACTGATATCCAATTCCTAAAGAAAGGATAGGATTAAAAGTGCTTACGTTCGTTTTAAATACATAAACTTCATACTCACCATATGATTTTTCGTTTTCATTTCTTCTATACTTCTCGACCAATGCTCCTTTGTATTTAGGTCTGTTCCTAAATAAATCAAAAATAAAATCGCTTCCAAAATCAACTAAAAAAAATGAATTCCTATTTATTGTAAATCGCTTTTCGAAAAGTAATGTTGCCTTTTGAAAAAAGTATTTGTAATAAACTCGCTTATACACCCCATTATGAACAACATCAGACTCTTTAAATGCCTGACGAACATAACTACTACCAATACCTAATATTGCCGAAAAAGTGGGGCGTATGTTATACCTACCCTGAGCCGCCCAGTCAGTAGTAAGGGCTAAGGATGCGCGATTGTCTATATCATTGCCTCCAGATGTAGGAAAATGATAATTCATATTCGCACCAGAATTATTGCTTATACACACTTTAGGAGTAAGAAACAATCTAACACCAAATGTATTTTGTGCAGAAGCCCTTGTACTATTAAAAAGTAATATAAGAAGATAAAATATTACACTTATTTTCATTTTTCAAAAATACTTATTCTTTACAACTATTGTATAGTGTATCCAGCAACCTCAAACTGGCCCCCATTTAAAGTAAACGTCTTTTTGTTTGGATTATTATAATCAGGTGTCGAAAAATCATTTGAAAGAGCCTCTATTATTCCGTAATAAGGCTCTTTAGAAGAAAAATTGGCAATATTATCGCTATTGCTGCATGGTGAAATTTGTACTGATTGACCAAATTTTTTTCTTCTATCATTTTCAAAAAATATTGTGTGTAATTTTTCATTATAGCTCAATGCTTGCCAATCGGCAAAATATACATAACTACGAGATAACCAAGTTCCTAATTGACCATTATATGTAGGTTCATACCATTGATTTAGTTCAGCATTAGCTAATTTACAAAAAGGTAATGCAAGTAAAAAGTCATTACGTATACAACTAGGTCGAATAATATATGTAATATGTGATATTTCAGCTCGACCGTTACCCCATCCTTCTTTTTTATCAGATATATTTATTTTTGAAACCCAAAGAGGAATATCTCCAGCAGATCTTGTATTAGAACCACCCATTTTAGGTTTTCCATTTCCTATTGTACCCTTATTACTAACCGTCTCATTCACCGATACCACCCAAGTTGTATTATTTTGAGCATCGGCTTCGCCGATTTCAACTGACAATATACTTGTATTTGCTTTCTTTAAGGCTTCCATTACATCCTCATCTTCAAAATTCATACACACAGGAGAGATAGTATTTATTATATCCTTATCATCTCTAAACGGAATAAATACTTGAGTATATAAGGTATCTTCAAAATATTGAAAACCATTTATAGCATCATGTAAATATTGTACTAGTTCTTGTTTATTGTTTAATAGTAAAGAATTAGTCATAAGTTGTTCGAGGTTTATTCCTTGCAGTTCACACTCTTCACTCAATGTTTTTAACAGTACGTTATCATCACCATCAAATTTTTTATTAATTTCCGAATTGAGCACAGCTTTAAATTCTGCATTATCAGTTAGGTTGACTATTCCGTATACAACTGTTGTAATCATATTGTCATATAATATTTCATTTGGATCCGTTTGAGTTATCCTTGCATTACCATAAGGTAACACAGATAAAGAAGCGATGTCCTCTGATGAATTTTTCTTGTTACATGAACTAAAAAAAGTCACAATAGAGACAATAATGATTGTCGTAAGGCTTAAATACTTTTTCAAAGTAAAAATATTTTTTTCAAAGCTATTATTTTACAAGCCAAGACTTTTTTTTTATCACTTGTATTACAATCAGTTTTAATTGTATTTTTACACAAGTAAATTAAGTATCATGATAAAAGACAATCAACGTGAGTTTTATAAATCTCTTGGCAATAAAATAAAAAAAGCTAGAAGGAATAAGGATATTAAAGCATCTGATTTAGCACAGCAATTGAGTATGTCTGTAAGCAATCTCACAAGTATTGAAAGGGGAGAAACAAAAATAGGTTTAGATAAAATTCCGCTTCTTTCTGAGATCTTAAATGAGCCGATTGAGAATTTTTTTAATGATATAGTGAATAATATTAATATTTCTCACAGCCCAACGAGTGGAAATTATCAAAGCAATATAACTGTTTCTGAAATTATATCTAATGAGCTTATTAATCAGCTTAAAGTTAAGGATGAACAAATTGCTATGCTGCTTCAAATAATCAAGTAATCTTTTATTGTTCAACTGGGATAATATTGTACCCTTAATTGAATAGGCAGTTGTGTTCAAAATGAAGGGATGATTTACTACTTATTAAAACGCTACAACAAAGACTATTTTATACTGATTCCATACTATTATTAGTCCATTTGCATTTAACTATAGTTTCGACATTTACCAAAAAAATATTTGTATTATCTAATAAATAAAATTGGTATTATACAAATCGTCATGCTTTTTATGCCAAAAAATCGCAAATGCTGACATCCTTTCCCTTATTTTCAAATGGCACAAATATTGACTATTGTATTCAAAAATATATTAATATGGGAAAAATAATAGGCATAGACCTCGGAACCACAAACTCCTGTGTGAGCGTTATGGAAGGTAACGAACCAGTAGTGATAGCCAATGATGAAGGAAAAAGAACAACCCCTTCCGTTGTTGGTTTTTTAAAAAATGGTGAGCGAAAAATTGGAGACCCTGCCAAACGTCAGGCTATTACCAATCCAGTCAACACCATCATGAGTATTAAGCGTTTTATGGGACGTCGTTTTGATGAAATTAGCGAAGAAATATCTCAAAGCTCCTATAAAGTAGTAAAAGGCGATAACAACACCCCTCGTGTTGATATTGATGGTCGTTTATACACACCTCAAGAAATATCGGCTATGATACTTCAAAAAATGAAAAAAACAGCCGAAGATTTCTTAGGGCAAGAAGTAAGCGAAGCCGTTATAACCGTACCTGCATACTTTAACGATGCGCAACGCCAAGCTACAAAAGAAGCCGGCGAAATAGCTGGGCTTTCTGTAAAAAGAATTATAAACGAGCCGACAGCAGCTGCATTGGCTTATGGACTCGACAAAAAGAATCAAGATAGCAAAATTGTAGTCTTCGACTTGGGTGGTGGTACTTTTGACGTATCTATCCTCGAACTAGGCGATGGCGTTTTTGAAGTAAAATCTACTAATGGGGATACCCACTTAGGTGGTGATGATTTTGATAAAGTAATTATGGACTGGCTGGCAGACGAATTCAAAGCAGAAGAAAATGTGGACTTGCGCAAAGACCCCATGAGCTGGCAACGACTCAAAGAAGCTGCTGAAAAAGCAAAAATAGAATTATCGTCTTCTACCGAAACCGAAATTAATCTTCCATACATAACCGCTATAGACAATGTACCTAAACACTTAGTAAAAAAATTAACTCGCGCTAAGTTTGAACAATTGGCCGATAGCCTCATAGAGCGCACTTTAGAGCCTTGCAGAAAAGCCATGAAAGATGCAGGCGTAAGCAATAGCGATATAGACGAAATAATACTAGTTGGTGGTAGTACCCGTATACCTAAAATACAAGAAGTAGTAGAAAAATTCTTTGGCAAAAAACCAAATCGAAGTGTAAACCCCGATGAAGTAGTGGCTATAGGTGCCTCTATACAAGGTGGTGTACTGACTGGCGAAGTAAAAGACGTTTTATTGCTTGATGTAACGCCACTTTCTTTAGGTATAGAAACCTTAGGCGGTGTATTTACAAAACTTATAGAAAGCAATACCACTATACCTTCCAAAAAATCGGAAGTGTTTAGTACCGCTGCCGAAAACCAGCCCAGCGTAGAAATCAATGTGCTTCAAGGCGAACGCCCTATGGCCAAAGACAATAAAACATTAGGACGCTTTATACTGGATGGCATACCACCAGCACCCCGTGGCGTACCTCAAATTGAAGTGATTTTTGATATTGATGCCAATGGTATCATACAAGTAAGTGCTAAAGACAAAGGCACTGGCAAACAACAAAACATTCGTATAGAAGCTGGTAGTGGACTAAGCAAAGAGGATATAGAGAAAATGAAGAATGATGCTAAAATGAATGAAGAAGCCGATAAAAAACTAAAAGAAGAAATTGAAAAAATCAATATGGCCGATAGCCAAATATTTAATAGCGAAAAGCAATTGAAAGACTATGGCGACAAAATTCCTGCTGAGAAAAAAACGGCCATTGAAACAGCTTTAGCCTCGCTAAAAACAGCTCATGGCAGTAAAGACTTGGCCGCTATTGATAGTGCTTTAGAAAGTTTGAATCAGGCATGGCAAGCAGCTAGCGAAGAGTTGTACAAAGCTATGAATGAGCAACAAGCTCAAGGTGGTGCAGATGCTCCTCATGCCGAAAACACAGCTTCTGCTGCAAACGACGAAGTACAAGATGCTGAAATAGTAGAAGAGAAATAGTATATCGAAATACAAACGAAGCTCAAAGGCTGTCCATATTGGGCAGCCTTTTTTTTATATAGAAAAATGTTTTAGTTAAGTGTTTTATGGAGCTATTTTCTGATGTAATCTGTTTTACATTATTTAAGATGTAGAGGTACTTCATAAAAATGCGTAAATACAAATTAATAGGAATACTCTTATGTTTACATTTTTATATCCTAAAAAATGTAAACAACTGTTCGAGATGTTCCATGATTACACTGTTCGACATCTGTAATGTCGTACTGCTATCGGCGATTTTTATAAACCGTATATATATATCTTCACTCACTCAACAATAAGCACAAACACTCGCGCAGGAAAGGGAAAATTCATTATGAGATTACACATATAATGCGGATGAAAGATATTAATTTTGATGTAAAATGAAAAGTGAATGTCTTCAACTTATCAATCAGGTATGAACCGCAGTGTTCCCGAAACGGAGACACGGCGGGGAAAAAAGCAAACAGTATCCAACTAACTCTGTAAATGGGTATAAGAGTAGCAGCCTTTGTGCCTATTCTGGTTCAAAGCCCAACATAAAGGTAAACTTAGTGGCTTGTCCAAATTTTACACCCGGTGCTAATCTATCAAATCCAACACCATAATCAAGCCCAAGCAAACCAAACATTGGCAAATAAATACGAATACCTAGCCCAGCAGCACGCTTTAACTGAAAAGGGTTAAATGATTTAAAATTGTCCCAAGCGTTTCCTGCCTCATAAAAAGCCAACCCATATATAGTTGAAGATGGATTGAGGGAAAATGGATAGCGAACCTCTGCTGTGTATTTATTAAAAATGGTAGCCCCAGCATTGTTGGTATATACTTCATAGCCACGATGTGCTATGATGTCGCGTCCATAAATAGTAAAGCCTTGCAAACCATCGCCACCCATTTGGAATCGTTCAAAGGGCGATTGTAAGTGCTTGTTGTAATATCCCAAGTAGCCATGTTTTACTGCGAGCTTCATAATCAAATTTCCCTTTAAACGCTGATACCATTCGGCTTTAAATTTATATTTATGATATTCTATCCATTTGTATTTTTCAGATGGTGGTAGATTGGCGTAGTCTTTGTTACCAAACAATGAATAGGGTGCTGTAAATTGTAAACTCAATGAAATATTAGAACCACTTCGTGGAAACAAAGGTTGGTCTATAGAGTTACGCATTAAATTGATGCTAAGACTTAAATTATTTGCTATACCATTTGAAAAATCTTCAAAGAAATTATAATCTTTCAAATTATATAATTGATAATTAAGACCATAGGATAATACAAAATAATCATCGGGCCAACGAAGTCTTTTACTAAGCGATAAGCCGGCGCCTAATGTAGTCATATGGCCTGTAATCTGTGAACCAAAAGAGCCAGCAAAATAGGTGCGATACAAACTCATAAGCGAAGTTGGTTTTTTGCCTCAAGCCAAGGTTCTGTAAAACTTCCTGTAATAGAATTATACCATTTACCATTTGCTTGCCCTCTTATGGAAAGTTTTTGGCCGTCGCCCATAGGTAGCGGGTCCCACTCTTTTAGTTTGCCAATATTTTTCATGGCAAAGTTATTGAATGATACTCCTATAGTACCAGTTATACCCAATCCGCCGCCAAAGCCTGCTTGAAGTTCTAACTGGTCAGCCGATTTTTCGGTTACGGTATAGTCTATATCTACAGTACCATCGTTGTGTGGCACAGGTGTGATACCAATTTTTTCGGCATCAAAAAATCCTAAATTGGCAATTTCACGTTGCGACCGTATGATGTCTGCACGACTAAATTTGTTTCCTGGCAAGGTGCGTAGCTCACGTCGAATTACGTGTTCATGTGTTTTATCGTTGCCATATATATTGATGTTTCGCAAGGTGTATTGTTCGCCTTCTGTAATTCGTATTTCGTAATGTATAGTGTCGTTTGCTACTAATTTTTCTACGGCTTCGCTATTAAAACCTAAGTAGCCATCATCTAAATACAGCGAGCTCAAATCATCGCCATCCATGCTTTGTATTTTTCCTAATTTTTTATCTAATAATTCTTGATTAAACACATCGCCTTTTTTGATATTGAGCATTTTGTCTAACTGTTCAGATGTGTATTTGGTATTGCCAAGCCAACTTATATCGCCAAAATAATATTGGTGTCCTTCATTGACTTTGATATCAACATTCAGGTGGCCATTTTCTGCATAATACATAGTATCTGATGCAATACTGGCATCGCGATAGCCCAGTGCATTATAATAATCTATGATGCTTTGCTTATCGTTGTCGTATTTTTTTTCATTAAATTTTGAGGCTGAAAAAACTCCATATCTAAGGTGTGGGTCGAGCAACATTGCCGTTTTTGACAAAGACAAAAATCCACGTCCTTTTATATATTCTTTAAATGGCGATTGATTTTGACCATAAAGGCTTTCCTTGTCTACTCGATGCAAAGAAATACGAGCCATTTCTTTGCTACCCTTCATTTGATGTTTTAGTTTGAGCGTATTGGCATTTTCATTACCAAAAATATTGATTTGATTAATTTTTACTTTTTGTCCTTTGTTAACTAAAAAAGTTAGAATAACGGTGTTTAAATAATTTGTATCGGATTGTTCTTTTACTCGTACACTCACATTGTTATGACCTTTTTCTACAAAATATTTTTTTATACGTTCAACGGCGTCTTGTTTAGCAGCTTCCGTTACTACTTTAGATTTTACGAGGCTTACTTTGTCTTTAAGTTCTTTTGATTCATTGTCTTTTACACCTTTAAAAGTAAATTTTGATAAACGTGGTCTTTCAGTAATATGGATGTCTAAAAATATTTTATCGCCTTGTATTTTTTTAGAATTGATTTCAATATCAGCAAACAGATTTTGTTTCCATAAATTTTGAATAGCTCTAGCTATAGTAGGATCGTTGGGAAGTTTTATTTTGTCGCCAGCCGTAAGTCCCGATATAGAAATAAGCAATTCATCGTCTAAGAATTTAGTGCCGCTTATGGTAATACCAGCTATGGTATATTCGCCTGTGGTATTGAGTATGCCTTGAGCTTGTTTGTTTTTTTTGGCATTAAATCCAATCTGCCCATGAGATATAGAAGGGATACTAAATAAAAAAATAAGTATTAGGCTATAATATCTACTGTTCATGCTTCTCTTAATTGTTCGCTTATTTTGCCAAATCGGCGTTCGCGGTTTTGATAATTTAATATGGCTTCATACAAATTTTCTTTTCGAAAATCGGGCCAATGCGTATGAGTAAAATATAATTCGGCATAGGCAAGCTGATAAAGCAAAAAGTTACTTATACGATGCTCACCACTGGTTCGTATCATTAATTCGGGGTCTGGTATGCCTTTGGTTGTCAAGTAGTCCGAAATAGTTTGCTGCGATATGTCGTTCAAATCCAACTGATTATTTTGAACATCTAAGGCTATTTGTTTAATGGCATTTACCATTTCCCATTTGGCACTATAACTAAGGGCTAAAATGAGATTGAGTTTTGAGTTGTTGGCCGTCAAGTCTATAGCCTCTTGCAATTCGGATATACAAGCCGAAGGAAGGCTTTGCATATCGCCTATTACAGTAAGCTTTACTCCATTTTTGTTCAAACTTTCGGCCTCTTTGCGTATGGTAGTTACCAAAAGTTCCATAAGGCCCGCTATTTCTGATTCTGGTCTATTCCAATTTTCGGTAGAAAAAGCATAAAGTGTTAAATATTTTATTCCAATTTCTACGCATCCCTCTACGCATTCACGTACGCTTATTACACCGTGCTGATGTCCAAACAGTCTATCTCTTCCTCGTTCTTTTGCCCAACGCCCATTGCCATCCATGATAATGGCAAGATGTTGAGGCAATTTATTTTTATCTATCAGGTCGTACATCAATTTGAAAATTTCACTTTGAAAGGCAACAAATGTACAAAAACGAGTATTTTAACTAAGTTAAAAATAAGGCTATTCAAGTATTTAACAGAGATTTAGTATTTATCCATTTCAAAATCCTAAATGCTTGAATGCTACAAAAAACGATAGATTCTAAAGCCTATTATTTTTCTCTTGTCCAAGTATCAGTTCTACCTATGAGTGAAATGCCAATATAGCCTCTTACATCAAGGGTGTTTTTGTCTTTCAATTTCAACTTACAAGAATATTCTTTGCCTTTTTTAGGATCGTATATATGCCCATTGGCCCATTCCTGATCTTTGGCATTAAACGAAAAGCCCCACATATTAATAAGCCCCAGCGTTGGGTTTGTTCTTTTGGCTTTGTCTGGATTTCGCTTGTCTAATTTTGGCTTGCCAGTTTCGGGGTCTATAGGTTCTTTAAGCCATATGATTTTGCCTGCATAATGCCCCGAAGTGGTTTTGTATATCTGAATAATGCCTGTTCCTTCACCATTTTTCCAATTCCCTACTATTGCATCTGCTGTTTGCTGTGCAAAAAGCATAGTTTGAAAAAAACAAGTCAAGAATAAAGTCAGTAGCATTTTCATGTGCATGTGTTTTTAAGTTCACAATAATAGTGTTTTTTATTGATTTAGGAAAGGCAATTAATAATGTTTTAAGCTTTTTGGAGTACAGTATTTTCATTGAATCCAAATTATACATTGGCATTCGCCAATGCATAAACGACTAATAAAATCATTCCATTTCGGATTTTTTTAAAATCCAAAATGGTGATTTTCTATGTCGGGGTTAAACCTAAGTAATGCAAGTAGTTCACTCCTTTTAGTCGTTTCTATTGCATAACTTTCATTGAATAAAACCATTTTTTTGAGCATCATTTATTTTCATTTTCATTAAAAATATCATGGCATCTACTCGCTGCTTAGCCAATAAGACATTGGCCCCTTCAAAATGCTGATCCAAGGTTTCTACAAATAATTTTTTCCATTGTTCAAAGTGTTCATCTTTGAGTTTTACTTTTTTGTCGAGTTCTATATGAGTCAATATTGGATTGCCACTATAGCCGGCTTTATGCAACAATACACTTTCCCAAAAACGATATATACGAGGCATATGCTCCTGTAAATTAATTTTAGCTATATCCGTAAAAATATAAGCAATCTGATGGTCTTTTAAAACCTTTTGGTAAAAATTATCCAGTAAAAATTTTATATCTTCTTCGTTTGTTATGTCTGTCATTAGGCTAAGTATTTTGCTACTATAGGTACTCTACGCCCCACACCAAATGCTTTGGGAGAAATTCTGATAATAGGACAAAATTGATTTCTTTTATACTCATTGATATTGACTAATCTTAAAGTTTTATCTACTATGGCTTTTTCAAAGCCTTGCGCTATTATTTCTTGAGGGCCTTGTCTTCGTTCTATATATTGATATAGTATAGCATCTAAAATTCGATAGTCAGGTAGCGAATCGCTATCTTTCTGATTGGGCCGTAGCTCTGCCGAAGGGGCTTTATCTATTATGTGTTGTGGTATGATTTCGCCATGTCTATTAATATATTTTGCTAAGGCATATACTTGCATTTTATATACATCGCCAAGTACGGCTATGCCTCCTGCCATGTCTCCATACAAAGTACCATAACCTGTAGCACATTCGCTTTTGTTTGTTGTATTTAATAGTATCAAATTAAATTTATTGGCTATTGACATTAATATATTTCCTCTTACTCGGGCTTGTATATTTTCTTCGGCCACATTAAAAGGCAAGTCTTGATAAATAGGTTTTAGATTCTCCAAAAATGTTTCAAAGATGGATTTAATAGGTATAATATCATAGGGGTTATCTAGATTTTTTGACAATTGCTCAGCATCCGATACAGAATGGTCACTAGAGAATTGAGAAGGCATTAATACTGCTCTTACATTTTCTTTGCCTAAGGCTTCGCAGGCCAATGCAAGCGTAACAGCCGAGTCTATTCCTCCACTAGACCCCAAGATGGCTTTTGTAAATCCAAGTTTTTTGAAATAATCTCGTATGCCCATTATCAAGGCAGCATGTATTCTATCTATATGCAATGTGTCTTGATAGTTAGCTGGCGCCAATTCTTCATGTGGTAGTGCTTGGTGAGCTTGTTGAATAGCTTCTTCAAACGAGCCATCCGTTTTTAAATGTACCAACGCATTATATTCTTCAAAGTAAGGTGCTTCCAATATGAGATTGGCCTCTTTATCAAAAACCATAGAACCTCCATCAAATACAATTTCTGTTTGTGAGCCTACAGCATTGCAATAAAGCATTGGTATTTGATATTTTTCTACGTTGGCTTTTATTATGGCTTTTCTATCTTCTGCGTGTGTATAATCAAATGGCGAAGCAGATAGGTTAATCATAATATCTGGATTTTGCTTCATTAATTCATCCATAGGACAAATCCGATAAAGCGGATTATCGCCTAAATTCCATATATCTTCACAAATAGTAACTGCCAGTTTTTTGCCATTTAACGACATCACATGCCAACTATAAGATGGCTCAAAATAACGATTTTCGTCAAATACATCATATGTTGGTAGCAAGGTTTTATGTACTACATCCTGAATCTTTTTATTGTGAAGTAAATATGCACTATTAAATAAATCTTTACCTAAGGGGTTTTCATTTCGCGAGGGGCAGCCTACTATTACAGCTATGCCATCGGTATGTGTAGCTATTTCCATAAGTGCTTGTTGGCTCTTGAGTATAAAGTCGTTAAATTCCAAAAAATCCCTAGGTGGGTATCCGCATATTGAGAGCTCCGAAAAAATAATAAGTTCTACCGCCTTGCTTTTGGCCTCCTCTATAGCTTGTATTATTTTTTGTGTATTGGAAGCAAAATTGCCTATGTGGTAATTCTGTTGAGACAGCATGATTTTCATCTGACAAAGGTAAAACAAGTTATTCCGATTATACTGCTGTAACATACCAATAAAATGGTCTTAACATCAGTTATATCGGTATAAACCACGCTGAAAATTGGTCTGAAGCAATTTAAGATTGGTATTAGCTACTATTGATGATATGCATGTGGTATAAAAAAAGCGACATCAATATCTTGTGTCGCTTTACTTTAAAAAAATTAATTAGTGTATTTAGAAATAATACCCAATACGAAGTGCAAAGGTATTAGATCGGATATTGCCATCACTAAATCGCAAGCCTTTGTCATTGCTTTTTGGCGATGTTACATCTACAAATCCATTGCGGTATAAAACATTTACAAAAACAGCATTTTTGCCATTCAAATCATATTCTGCACCTACACCTATACTCCAGCCCAAGGTAAATGGAACTGCAGTAGCTTCGCCTTTTAATTTTTCATTTTCTTTGCTGATGGTTACATACTTATTTGTTACAGTATCATATACACTTGATGTCAATGTATAGTTCCCTTTTTGCGAAAGCAATAATCCAGCATCAAAAGAAGTCAACGCTTGTATTTTTAGCTTGTCCATTTCTACAGCTGTCATTTTTAAGCCTATAGGCACTGTTAAATACTGTAATTTATATTTTACATCGGCACCTCTTAAATAATTGTCTGCGGCTGGGGTAGCAGCAGGAAGTTGCACATCAATTTTGCCACCACGCCAGTCCATACCTATACCCGAAAATACAGTATAGCGATCATTGATATTTAATTCACCATTTAAGCCAAAGCTAAATCCTACATGACCGCCGGTTTTTTCTACTGTATATTTATCTGCAGTAGAAGCGGTAGGTCGCATAGAATTAAATGTAGGACCGATGTATAAACCAAAACGATATTTTTTAAATATTTCTTCGGTAGTGGTTTGAGCTCGCAAACTTGTATTTAAAATAAACAAGCTGCAAACTGCTAGGATCATGTGTTTTTTCATATTCTTTATTTTTATTTAAAAGTATTATTTAATCTTTGCATGCAAAGGTAATTTTTAATTTGTATGCAGTATCAAAAGTATTTCCCAAATCATATCATAATAGGTTTAATTTTTTGTTATTGCTTAGGGTCTTCATGTCGTAGTAAAACCGATGTACCCCATCCAACACTCAGCCAAATAGATTTGCCACTTACAAGCTATCGTTTTGACAGTGCCTTATATTCTATCGACACAAGTCACCTATTGCAGGGCATAGAGCAATTGGGACTAGCTCAACCAGATTTTACTTCTTTGTTTTTTCAACAAATTACTGGCTTTGAAAAACATGGCTTAGACCAAGACTTTATAAAGGCTGTTCATCATTTTTTGACTTATAAAGATTATCGAAATTTATATGACTCGGTTCAAAAAAAATATCCACAAGTAAAAGATATAGACCAAAAACTCGAAACCCTGTTTAAGCACATACACTATTACTTTCCAGAAGAAAAATGGCAACAAGTTTATTATTTTATTTCGGGTTTAAATCAGTGGAGTGCCATAACCTACGATTCTATAGTAGGTGTAGGACTCGATATGCACTTAGGCAAAGACTTTCCTTTTTATCAATCTGCCAACTTGGGATTTGCACAATATCAAATAGATCGTTTTGAAAAGGAATATATACCCATCAATGTAGCCAAAGTAATTTACGAAAACAAATACCCTTTTGTACCAGAAAATAGTACACTATTGGATATGATGATACAAAAAGGCAAACAGATGCAGTTTTTGGCATATACTATGCCTGATACTAAGGCCAATCTATTGTTAGGCTATACTCCAGAACAATTAAAATGGTGCGAAGACAATGAGCGCATGATTTGGAATTTTTTTGCTGCCAAAAAATTACTTTATGCTACACAATGGCAAGAAATATTTAGATATATCAACGATGGGCCCACTAGCACAGGCATGCCACCCGAATCGCCAGGAAATATTGGTACTTGGATAGGATGGCGTATTATTCAGCACTACATGAATGAGCATCCAGAAAAAACACTTCCCAATGTGCTAAATGAAAAACAAAATAGCCTTCAATTATTAAAAGAAGCTAAGTATAAACCCTAACGATTTCCTTTTGCGAAAATAAAAAAATGCTCCCGAAAAAAGGAGCATTATAAGTGGTAGCACGTACGGGAGTCGAACCCGTCATTCCTCCGTGAAAGGGAGGCGTCTTAGCCGATTGACCAACGCGCCAAGCTATAAAGGAGTGCAAATGTAGTACAGTAAATTTTATTTTACAAAACTTTATCATAACAAACTAGGTAAATCAATACATAATAAGGCGTTAAACATTACTTTTGCGGTTCAAATTTTTAATAATCATTTCAAAAAAAATTAAACATGAGTACAATTAAAGTAGCCATTAATGGATTTGGACGTATTGGTCGATTGGTTTATCGCCAAATTTATAACATGCAAGGCATAGATGTCGTTGCAATTAATGACTTAACGAATCCGAAGACTTTGGCACATCTTTTAAAATATGATTCGGCTCAAGGTCGCTTTAACAAAGAAGTATCTGCCACAGAGGATGCTATCATAGTAGAAGGTGATACTATAAAAATATATGCTCAAAAAGACCCAGCTCAAATACCTTGGGGTACACACGATGTAGATGTAGTTTTGGAATGCACTGGCTTCTTTACAGATAAAGATAAAGCCATGGCGCATATTACTGCTGGAGCCAAAAGAGTTGTAATATCTGCACCTGCTACTGGCGATTTAAAAACGATTGTTTACAATGTAAACCATGATATATTGGACGGTAGCGAAACTGTTATTTCTTGCGCTTCTTGTACTACCAATTGCTTAGCTCCTATGGCCAAGGTATTGAATGATCAATACGGTATAGCAACTGGTATTATGACTACTATACATGCTTATACTAATGATCAAAATACACTTGATGCCCCACACCCTAAAGGAGATTTGCGTAGAGCAAGAGCTGCTGCTGCCAATATTATACCTAACTCTACAGGCGCTGCCAAGGCTATAGGCTTAGTACTTCCTGAATTGAAAGGTAAATTAGATGGTGGTGCTCAGCGTGTTCCTACCATTACTGGTTCTTTGACCGAATTGACTACCATATTAAACAAAAAAGTAAGCGCAGAAGAAATCAATGCCGCTATGAAAGCTGCTGCTAATGAAAGCTATGGCTATACAGAAGATGAAATTGTAAGTTCTGACATTATAGGCACTACATTTGGTTCTTTGTTTGATGCAACACAAACTAAAGTAATGACTGTGGGTGATACTCAATTAGTAAAAACTGTAAGTTGGTACGACAATGAAAATAGCTACGTAAGCCAATTAGTAAGAACACTTCACTATTTTGCTACTAAGATAGCTTAATAACATACCTTATTTTCCACCTTAAAGACTCCTTTATCAAGGAGTCTTTTTCTTTTCAAAAAGAAAAAGTTTCTATATAGTATCTTCGCAAAAAAAAATTTTATGTCCTTATTTAATACATTCTCTTTTGCAGGCAAAAAAGTCTTAGTACGTGTTGATTTTAACGTGCCACTTGATGCCGACTTTAAAATTACTGATGACACACGCATGAAGGCCGCCATGCCTACCATAAAAAAAATATTACAAGATGGAGGAAATCCCATCATCATGTCGCATTTGGGTCGACCGAAGGATGGTCCAAACGATAAATACTCTTTAAAACATGTATTAACACATTTAATAAAATTACTAGATGGGGGCACCGTAAAATTTGCTCATGATTGTATAGGCGATGAGGCTTTTAGCGATGTAGCATCTTTGCAAGCTGGCGAAACTTTACTACTTGAAAATTTACGATTTTATTCTGAAGAAGAAAAAGGTGATGAAGGATTTGCCAAAAAATTGGCTTCTTTGGGCGATGTATATGTCAACGATGCATTTGGTACTGCACATCGTGCGCATGCATCTACCGCCATTATAGCCAACTACTTTGATAAAAACAATAAACTATTTGGTTTACTCATGGAAGCAGAGGTAAAAAATGCCGAAAAAGTTTTGCATCAAGCAGAGCAGCCATTTACTGCTATTTTAGGAGGAGCCAAAGTGAGCGATAAGATATTAATTATCGAAAATCTGCTAGAACGTGCAAATCATATCATTATAGGTGGTGGTATGGCCTACACGTTTTTAAAAGCCCAAGGACATGAAATAGGTTCATCACTTTGCGAAGAAGATAGATTAGCACTTGCCAATGAAATTTTGGCAAAAGCCAAAGCCAAAAATGTGCAAATTCATATACCAATAGATAGTATCATAGCCGATAAGTTTGCTGCCGATGCCAACACCAATACTGCTGATAATACACAATTGCCATCGGGATGGATGGGCTTAGATATAGGCCCCAAAAGCATAGTTCAATTTTCTGATGTGATTAAACAATCTAAAACTATACTTTGGAATGGACCAATGGGAGTATTTGAAATGGAAAAATTTCAAGAAGGCACAAAAGCTATAGCAATGGCTGTAGTAGAAGCCACAGCAGATGGTGCTTTTTCGTTGGTAGGTGGGGGCGATTCTGTAGCAGCGGTCAACAAGTTTAACTTAAACGAAAAAGTCTCCTATGTGAGTACTGGAGGTGGGGCTATGTTGGAATACTTTGAAGGGAAAACCTTACCTGGCATTGCCGCTATAAATCAATAAGACATTGAAATTATATAGTATCTTTTTGTTTATTTTGATGTTCATTTTCTCTTGTAAAGAGAAAGAAGAAAATATTGTAGTGAAACCAAAACCACATCGCGTAGAAAGTATTTCGTTTCAAACCTATCAACATTTATTAGGCGACTTACTTATGGAAGATTCTTTTTTACACACACATCAAATTACTTCCTACATGGCCAAGCAACAATTTGAACCTTCAAAAAAAACAAAAACATATTTTCATGCACAAGCTAAAGTCAAAAACCAAGTACTATTTTATGAATTGAATGAAAAAGACACTGTGCTAGTAGAAAGATTATTGAGTTTTTCTCCTACACAACTAATTAGTACAGTTACCATACCTTCTATACACAGAAGTACAAGAACAGAAACTTTATTAAATAAAAACGTAATAATACAAAAAAAAGAAACGTGGAAGAATGAAACCCTAATAACGGATTATAAATATGAAAAAGGTACAAGGACGCAAATAAAATATAGTACTGGACATATAGAACAGATTGGCAAAGAAGGAGGCGCATACCTAAAATCTCTATACGACACTCTGTATAGCTATACCAATGAATACACCCATGATAGATTACAAAAGAGACTTTATAGTAAGAGTCTTAAACATGTATATCAACTTTTTTATGACAATGAGCAACGGATACAAAAAATAATATGGAATGAAAATCCTCAAAAATGGAATGCAACTATACTATTTCAATACGATAGTAGCGGAAAATTGATAAAAAGAACCATACAATCAGCTATAAAGGCATTTCCAAATTCTGAAACCTATTATACATATCAATAAAATGTTTAAACAAATATTTATTTGATTTTATGAATTTTAATTTTATATTTGTTTAACAAAAAAACATATTACAATGAAAATTAAATCTATTTCATCATTTGGTCTATTAGCAATAGGCACTGTATTATTTATAACATTAAACTCTTCTTCTGGCGGCATCAATGGAGTAGCCACATCCGGTTGTGGAGGTGGTGGCTGCCATGGCAACTCAGCAAGCAGCAATACGACAGTTACTTTTTCTGGACTTCCAGTAACTGGCTATATTACAAATACTGCTTATCAGTGCACACTAACGGTAACTAATTCTTCAAAAGTTAAAGCTGGTTTTGACCTTGTTGTTAGTGATGGTACTATAACATCTGTAGGCTCAGGTATAGCCATACAAAACTCTAAAGAAGTTAGACACTCTACTCCAAATACTATGGCTAGTGGTGTTTGTAATTTTATATTCAACTGGACAGCTCCTGCACACAAAAATGGTGTCACATTTGCATTTGCTGGCAACGCTGTTAATGACAATGGTGGTGAAAGTGGTGATGAATGGAATAAAGGTACTGTAGCTGTTACTGGAAATTTTGCAGCTGCGGTTCAAGACTTTGAAGCTAATGGATTCTCTATGTATCCTAATCCTGCTGTTAACTCTGTTTCTATCAAATCGAGCGAAAAAGCTATTACTGCTATTAAAGTTATATCTTTTTTAGGCCAAGAAGTATTATTCAATCAATTACCTTCTAATACACACGATACACAATTAGATATTCGTGCTTTAAGTACTGGAAACTATATTTTGAAAGTACAGTCTGACAATCAATGGTATACAAATACAATTAGTAAGCAATAAACAAGTTGTTTAAAATTATATAGAGCTGCTCTGAATAGGGCAGCTTTTTTTATTTCGTAATCGTCACTATGATTTCTATTACTTGCTTGGTATAATATCAAAAAACTAAGTACTTTTACGAAAATTAATTTTATAGATTATTATATGGACATTAGTAAGTATATCGGTTCTTTTTTACTGAAAAACAGATTTTGTAGTTTGCCAGGATTAGGCGCATTTGACCTTAAAAAACAGTCGGCCTCGATTATGACTGATGAGCAAAAAGTAGCTCCTCAAAAATATATTATCAGTTTTACCTCTGTAGGAAGTATAGATGACACCTTTGCTTCTTATATTGCTTCAAAAGAAAATGTAAGTATTTCTAATGCTTCAAATAATATTAAATCATATTGTTTAGAAGCCAAACAAGAGCTAAACAAAACTGGAAAATTTTATATAGAAAATATAGGTGAGCTAATAGCCAGAAATAATCAAATTGAGTTTAAACAAGCTGAAGATTTGAATTTAGGTGTAGAACCCATTCCTGCCGTTATGACTGAAATAAAATCTATGGCTCCAAAACCAGAACAAAAAATTGATTTCAGCTATAAGCAAACTAAATACAAAAGACAAAAACCATTTCCTTGGATGCAAATAGCACTACCTATTATAGCCATTGGCTTGCTTGGTGCTATTGCGTTTTTTGGCTACACGTATTATCAACAAAATAAAGAAAAAGAAACTACTGTATATGAAAATATAGATCTGAATGCAACACCTGAAAGCCAAGTACAGACTTCGGATAGCAGCGTAGCAAGCAGCGATACATTATCTACACAAACTCAACAAAATATTCAAGACACAACAACTGCTATAGCCTCTCAGAATGCTCCTATGGCAGTTACACCACCACCACCAAGTGGTCAAGAATATAGAGTTGTTGTTTATACTGCCTCTAATGAAGCTAGTGCCAATGCAAAAGCCGAAAAATGGAAACGCTATGGCAATAAAGCCAATGTAGTGTATAAAGACAGTAATTATTATGTTACTATAGATGCATCACAACCACAAAATAATCAAGAACTTTTAGTAGATTCATTGAGAAAATTTTTCAACCCTAGTGGCAATGTATTTATATTGAAGTAGTTTTTCTTCTTTATGTTTGACATTAGACAAACACCTTTTTTAAAAATTCTTATTCCATTTATTGTTGGCTTAGTATGCTATAGATATTTGGCTAATCCATTCGTTCATGCTATTGTTTTATGGATAGGTGTTATTTCAGTTAGCAGTTATATTTTTTTTCGTTTTCAAAAAGACACCTTGCGTTTTGAAAGACAATATTGGAGAAGCCTACCGCTGTATCTATTTATTATATGTTTTGGCTATGCCATCAGTTATTTTAATCAAGCAAGCAACAGCAAATTGTGGTATGGACATGATGTAAAACAAAGTAGCTTTTATACTATTTGTATACAAAGTAGCTTAGAAGAAAAAACAAAAACTTATAAAGCAGAAGCCAGTATCGTAAGCAAAATAGCAAATCAAAAAGAGACCAAAACTCATGGCAAAATATATGTATACTTTGAAAAAGGTGATTCTGTAAAAAACATTCACCAAGGCGATATTATATTAATAAAAAATACATTAAAATCTATATTGCCCACTGGCAATCCCAATGCCTTTGAATTTGCAAAATACTGTGAAGAAAAAGGTATTTATCATACAGCGTATTTGCGAAAAGAACAGTGGAAAGCAACAGGACAACAAAAAATAAGTTGGCGAAAACTAACTGAAAAAGGGCTTCAATTTACAAAACAAATTCTTTCAATATATTGCACTGATAGTATATCTATGGGCATAGCAGAGGCTTTGCTTATAGGCTATCGCTATGATGTAGACAATAACATATGGCAAGCATATAGCGATACAGGCATTGTACACATCATAGCCATATCGGGTATGCATATGGCAATGATATATGCCACCATTCGATATTTACTATTGCTAATACCTTTTTTCAAAAAAAGAAAACGTATAGCTCTTGTAATAGCTGTAGTTTGTATGTGGTTATTTGCTGTTATAACAGGCTTGCCTGCATCAGTAGTTAGGGCAGCCCTTATGTTTACTTTTATAGCTTGGGCTGAATGGAAAGATAGACCTTTATCAATATATAATACTCTTGCAGCATCAGCCTTTATTTTATTAGTTATCAATCCAGAATGGATAAGTGATGTAGGATTTCAATTGTCCTACATGGCAGTACTTAGCATTATTATTTTTCAACCATTAATCTATCATGCCATCACTATACAATCTTGGATACTGGACAAGCTATGGGCATTTTGCTCTGTTACCTTGGCAGCACAAATACTAACATTTCCTATTTGTATTTATTATTTTCATCAGTTTCCGTTTTTATTTTTAATCACGAATATGGTGGCTGTGCCAGCTACTACTATAGTTTTATATGCCGAAATTATTTTAATATTTTTTTCTTGGCTGAAACCTTTCGCAATCTTTTTAGGCAAATTCTGTAGTGCTATAATAACATGGCTCAATAGTGTTGTACTTTATTTACAAAAGCTATCCTTTGCAGTTTGGAGCAATTTATATATTAGTCTTTTTCAAGTAGGCCTTATTTATGCTTCGCTATATTTTCTATTTTGGGCTTTCGCCAAAAAATCCTCTTATCGCTTATTTATTACTCTTTCTTTATTATGTGTGTTGGTATTTACTTTTATTTTTAGACAACATGTGCAACAAGTTCAAAAAAAATTCATTGTTTATCATGATGCCAAACACAGCTATCTACAATGGATAAAAGGCAATCACTATTTTTCTTTTGAGCTCGATACGACAATGTCTTCAAATCAGGATCAGTATATTAATAAACCAGCTCGTATGTTTTTTTGCTTTTGCAAATAAAAGATAGCAGTATATGTCCGTTCAAGATACATCATGGTAATTACTTTTTTTACCTTTGAAAACAAAAAATTTTTATTTCTTCAAAATGCTCTTTTTCAAAGTGCACAAAAAATTAAATTGCACACACTGATTTTAAGTGGAAAGAAATTACCTCCTCCACATTGGATTTATGATAATTTTGAATCAGAACACATAGTGTTTGATAGCAGTGTGCCTAATTGGGCTATCGAAAAGTTTAACGAAAATGCTTCCTCCGAAGCCATACAAAAACATATTGTGAGCGAACAAGGAGCCTTTATTATTGATTTATAAACAAAAAATAATAAAGCCAACACTTACCTTTGCCATGCTATGCAAAAATCCATTTCATCTGCACTCATTTCCGTTTTTTACAAAAAAGATATTGATGCTTTATTAAATACTCTGCATCAACAAGGTGTAACATTATATTCTACAGGTGGTACTGCCAAACATATACATTCTTTAGGACTCCCATGTGTAGAAGTAGAAAGCATTACAGAGTATCCTTCTATATTAGGAGGGCGGGTTAAAACCTTACATCCAAAAATATTTGGTGGCATTTTAGGTCGCAGAGACCTTGAATCAGATATACAAGATATGCAAGCATATGCTATACCGACTATAGATTTAGTGATAGTAGATTTATATCCTTTTGAAGAAACTGTTGCCAATACTCAAGATGAAAAATTAATAATTGAAAAAATAGACATTGGTGGGCCCTCTATGATACGAGCTGCTGCCAAGAATTTTCAGTATACTACTGTTATTGCAGATTATAAAGATTATGAAGTATTAAACCAATTGCTTATAGAACAAAAAGGGGTATTAGACTTGGCACAGCGTAGAGCATTTGCTGCAAAAGCATTTGAAGTGGTTAAGAATTATGATCTGGCTATAGATGCCTATTTCAATTCGCAAACAAAAGTTTTGCGATATGGTGAAAATCCTCATCAAAAAGCAAGTTTTGAAGGACCACTTGAAAGCTTATTTACACAATGGCATGGCAAAGAATTGTCGTATAACAATTTAGTAGATGTAGATGCTGCTATGCAAATTATGGTTGAATTTTCGCAAGAAACTCAATGCTTATTTACTATTATAAAACATACCAACGTATGTGGTGCTGCCCTGAGAAATGGAGCCGAAGAAGCATGGAAAGCTGCTTTGGCCTGCGACCCCGAAAGCGCCTTTGGAGGCATATTGGCTTGTAATCAAAAAATAGATTTGGCCACAGCTACACATATACAAGATATATTTTTTGAAGTCTTAATAGCTCCTGATTTTGACGAGGATGCTAAAATACTTTTACAACAAAAGAAAAATAGAATCTTATTGCAAACCAAACAGCAAGGAACTCAACTCGCATCCCAAACTATATCCAAACAAATACTACATGGAACACTAACGCAGTCTCTCGATATAGGTAATATAGATGCATGGGATGAACAAGGCGGAAGAAAATGTAGCGATGAAGAAAAAGAAAATTTACTTTTTGCCAACTTGCTTTGCAAGCATTTAAAATCTAATGCTATAGCCATAGTAAAAAATAAACAATTAATTGGCAAAGGATGTGGACAAACCTCAAGAATTGATGCACTAAAACAAGCTATAGAAAAGGCAAAACACTTTGGCTTTGATTTGAATGGTGCTGTTTTAGCTTCAGATGCCTTTTTTCCATTCGACGATTGTGTAAAATTGGCACATCAAGAAGGCATAGAGGCCTTTATACAACCTGGAGGTAGCATACGCGATAAAGATAGTATTGCTTATTGCCAAACGAATAACTTAGCCTTGGTCATGACAGGATTGAGACACTTTAAGCATTAATTTGTTATTAACGTATCTTAAAATAACTTTTTTTCCTTAGCTTCGTCTAAATAAACAATAACAATAAATTTTATATAATGAAAAAATCTATTTTTAGTGCCCTGTTGGTTTGTATGACTTTTTTGCTTTTCGCAATCGCAAGAATTGCCTAATACCAAAGTAAGAGATATTAATGGCAAACCATTGGCTTTTAATGAAGCGTTTGAAAAAGGAAAATTACCTTAGTAAGTTTTTGGGCTACTTGATGCTTCTTCCATGTAAACAAGAAATAAAAAATATAAAGGAAATTGGCCGTTGGCAAAAACAAGTTGACTTTAACTATATGACCGTATCAATAGATGATTCAAGAGCTACTGCTATGGTAAAAACATATGCAAAAGCACAAGGTTGGACCTTCCCTACCTATGTAGATCCTAATAGCGATTTAAAACGTTCTTTGAATTTTCAAAATGTACCTTTTACTATTATAGTAGATCAGGAAGGAAAAATTATATATTCTCATACAGGATATGAAGAAGGTGGAGAAGATGAATTGTTTGCAAAAATTGTAGAGTTAAACAAATAGTATCACTAATCATTGTAAAAGAAAAGAGGTTACACATTGTGTAACCTCTTTTCTTTTGTACAAATTACAAATGATACTAATCCTTGATAACCTTAATAGTCTGATTCTTTTGGCTACTTCGTAAATGCAAATAATAATTACCAGTTGCTAAATGATTGAGGGATACTGTAGAGACGGATTGTTCAATTGTTTCAGATAAAACAACTTTTCCTAACACATCTGTTAGGGTCAGTTTTATTGTTTCGGTATTTCCTATTTGTTTTATTTGTATGCTGTGTTGAGTTGGATTAGGATATACTTGAACCAAATTGGATTCCACGTAGTTATCTACACCAATCCCAATAACAGTTTTACAAGCACTAGTATCTGAGCAACCATTTAAAGAAACTATCACAGCATACTGTCCATTAACTGTTGCTGTATATGTTTTTTGATTAGCACCAGCAATCAAAGTAATAGGATTACACGTAATCCACTGATACGTAGTGGGAGCATTCGCATTAGATGTCAATACATTTGCATTTTGAGTTATTTGATTGTTGGGCGAATTGATAGTTACTACAACAAGTACAGTACTATCGCAACCTTGTGCATTAGTAAATATTTGAGAATATGTACCAGAACTTGAATAGCTTTGACCGTTATATATAACAGGACTAGTGCAAGAGGAAATTGGAACTGTAGTTACAGGTATAGGGTTTATGGTTAAATCCAAATCAATTATACTATCACATCCGTTTACAGAAGTAAAAAAGTGCGAATAAATACCAGATTGTGTATAGGTAGTGCCACCAAATTGGTAGGGACCACATGTATTTACTTGTAGGGTAGTGTAGCTTGAATTATGAATTGTTAAATTCAATGTAATTATACTATCGCAGCCAGTGCTATTTATTAAGGTGTCCGTATAAATGCCAGAACTAAATAAAAAATTATTATTAAATACATATTGGTCACATGCCTGTTCTGTAAGGAATGAATTGGACGCTTGTCCAATAGACAGTTGAATAGTAAGTAAACTATCGCATCCATTGGCTCCAGTATAATTTTGAACATAAGTACCGCTGCTTGTATAAGTCTGACCATTTAATGTATAACTAGTAGAATTACAAACTTGAGGGCTAAGAATAGTATTACTACCGCTATTTGTTAGATTTATAGTTATTATGCTATCGCAGCCGGTGCTATTCGTAAAATATTGATAATAGATACCACTAGAAGTATAGTTAATGCCATTCAAACTGTAGCTACATCCACTGGCATTGATGTTGGTATTGGAAGGGTTACATAAACTCCAACGTAGAGTAAAATTATCTCCTATATTGCTACTCAAAGCCGTAAGATTTTGAATTGTGCTACTGGGGTCAAAATCTACAGTACCCATAAATACACCTGTAATATACAAGCTATTGTTGGCACCACAATGTATGGTAGTAGCTACATCAGATTGTGAGTTGCCAAGATAGTTTGCTGATGAAAAGGTACCATTGGCTTTAATAGAAGAAATAAAAATATCTTCATTACCTTGTGTTGAAGTTAGTATATTATTTCCTGGATTAAAATCGGAAGAGGTAAAATATCCAGTAGAATATATATTACCAGTAGCATCTATGTCCATATCAAGTGCATAGTCATCATCTGTGCCTCCTATTTTTTTACCCCAAAGAAAAGATCCTGTTGGAGAAAGCTTACTTATATATATGTCAGATCCAGATCCTGGGGAATTGGCAGTTAAAATAAAACTTGCATTGCTTGGATCAACATCTATATTTTCATAATAGTTTCCTACAAATACAATATTGTTAGCGTTATCAAAACGACATGCTACCAACTCATCTGCATCAATACTTCCAAAACTTCCACCAAATAGGAATGTCCCTGTATTATTTAGTTTAGAGTAAAATATATCATTGTCAAATTTTGTTACTATTGTTTGGCTAACGCCCGGGTCTAAATCTATGTCTCCACTATATCGACCACCAACAATAATATTCCCATTTCCGTCAACGTCTAAGGAGTTAATTTCCACCTCACCACTGGTACTTACATATTGTTTGGCCCAAGCAAAATTTCCATTAGCCAAAAGCTTAACTAAATAACCGTCAAATGAATTAAGTGATGCTGTAAGAATAGTTTGATTAGGACCTGGATCGCAATCGAGGCTTTCAATAAAGGAACCAGAAAAAAGTATATCATTATTGGCATCGAATGTAACAGCAGTAGCATTTACATAACTAAATCCTACAACCGAATTTGCGGAAATGGTTTTAACCCAAACTAAATTTCCATTAGCATTCAACTTCAAAATAAATGCATCTAATATGCCTGCTGGTGTAATATTATTTTGAACTGCAGGACTTGGATCAAAATCTACCATGGCATCGAAGTAGCCAACTATGATTAAATTACCGTTATTGTCAATATCAAATCCTTCAGGCGTAGGAGAAGCATTTCCATATCCATTTATCAATTTTGCCCACACAAGATTGCCGTTGATATCTTTTTTGGTAACATACATATCCAACGTGCCGTTTGAATTGTTGTTTGATAGATTAAATACAGCTGGACCAGGGTCAAAATCTACAGTGCCAGATAAAAACCCAACGTTATAGACATTACCTGTTGCGTCGGTTTTGGTAATCCAACTATAAGAGTAGTCAAATTGACCATTAGGTATATAGGGTTTGACCCAGTTAAAGTTCTGAGCGCGTGCGCCTATGAATGTACAAAGTAATAAAAGAGATAAATTAAATGTTTTCATTTTTTTTATTTTATAAGACGAAAAAAACATGGAAAATGTTATAAAGAAAAGTCTTTTTTTATCGAGCATCAAAATCTATAACTACTTTTTCTGAGCTAGGATGTGCCTGACAAGTTAAAACAAAACCATTGGCCACCTCATCATCCTCTAAAGCATAGTTGACAACCATAGATACTGAACCCTCCACAACCTTGGCTCGACAAGTACAACATACCCCACCCTTGCAAGCATAAGGTAGATCTGCGCCTTGTTTTAAAGCAGCATCCAAAATGGTATCGCCTGTGTATGAAAGTTTAAAATCCATACTTCTGTCATCTACTTTTATCGTAATCTGGCTGGTTTTGCCTATATCTTCCTGATGTTTTTCTATATATGCTTGTTTGGCTTGCTGAGCTGTATCGGATGTAAAAAGTTCAAATTTGATATGTTCTTTCTTTATTCCTTTTTCAAGTAATAAATCTTTTACAGACAATATCATTTCTTCGGGGCCGCATAGAAAAAACTGTTGCTCTGCATTTAATTTTATTAATGAATCAAACAATTGCTCACATTTATCTTTTGTAATACGACCAAAATTCAATTCACTTTCTAAACGTTCTCTACTTAGTATATGTATTACTTGTAATCGTCCTACATATTTATTTTTCAACGCTTCAATTTCTTCTCTAAAAATAATAGATTGAAAATTTTGATTTCCATAAACCAGTGTGAAAATACTATGAGGTTCTTGTATTAGAACTGTTTTAAGTATACTTAAAATTGGGGTAATGCCACTTCCTGCAGCAAGTGCTATATAATGATTGTTGGTACTTGTCGTATTTTTTGTATAAGTAAAATGCCCCATAGGTGGCATAACTTCCAACACATCGCCGGCTTTTAATTGTTGTGTGGCAAAAGTAGAAAAACGACCGTCTTGCACTTGCTTTACAGCTACTCTAAATAAGTCTTCATTGGGGCTACTACACAATGAATAAGAGCGTCTTACTTCTTCCGTGTTTACATTTTTTTTGATGGTTATATACTGCCCTGCTTGATATTGAAATAGTGTCTTAAGCTCATCTGGAATATGAAATAAGATAGAAACACAATGTGGTGTTTCATGCTGAACTTCACGTACTGTTAAAGGATAAAAAGTTGTTTGTGCCATTGGAAATAGTTACAAAAATTAGTATGATGGCAAATATAGTTGAAAGCAAATAATTCTACTGCATTGCTTGCTCTTTCATTTGTTGAGCTAGGTTTTGTCCCAAATATTTTTCTATTAAAAAATGTAATGCATAGATAATAGGTGTCATACAGATAGCAATAAAAAATTTATAGGCGTATCCAACCAATGCTATTGCTAATACTTTTTGAAAACTCCATCCTTGACCGATATAAAATGCTATGAAAATGACTACCAAACTATCTATAAGTTGAGAAAAAAGAGTTGAACCAGTAGCTCTAAGCCACAATTTACCTTCGCCTGTTATTTTTTTTATTTTTCTAAAAATAAAAATGTCTAAGAGCTGTCCAAACAAAAACGCAATAATAGAGCCCGCTATAATCCACATGCCTTGTCCAAACAACTGAGCATAAGCTATTTGCATATCTGGTACACCTTTGTGCTTGTTGACATGAATCCACCAGCTAGCTGGCACCAAATGTATAGCTGCAAAAGCAGCAAAAAAAGATAATGAAATAAAAAACACGGTTAAATATGACAAAAACCTTACTCCTTTTATTCCATAATACTCATTGATTATATCTGTCATAATAAAAACAATTGGCCAAAGCAAAACGCCCGCAGTGAGATTAAAGGATAAATTATTTTCGCCAAAAAGAGTAAATGTATGAACTGGTAAACCTAAAGTTTCTTCCAAGGAAAAAATCTTACCGCCAATAAATTCTGCTACGATAGCATTGGTGAAAAAAAGACCTGCTAAAAAAATAAAGAGAGTGACTGACTTTTGTTTTAATATATCCTGTATCATGTATGGTGCTATAAAAGTACTTACATTTGAATAAACATAAATCAATTTTTACAGATGTATATATATAATGTAAGCATACAATTAGAGCAGGCAATAGAAAAAGATTGGCTCCAATGGATGTATGAAGAGCACTTAAACGATGTAATGCAAACAGGATGCTTTTATCAATACGAGCTATTTGAATTGCTTTTGCCAAACGACCAAACACCCACAAAAACCTATATTGTTAAGTATTTTGCTAATACCATGAGCGATTATGAACGCTATATAGAACAATTTGCTTCTCAACTAAGAGATAAAGGAATACAAAAATTTCAAGACCGATTTATAGGTTTTCGGACACTTTTGCGAAAAGTAGAATAGCCTGAAAGCAACGTATGCCAATGCTTAGGAAAGATTAAAATGTGAATAATTTGTGCAAATCCTTTATTCATAGGCATTCCCAGTAAAAAAATATTTTATTTTGGTTTAAAACGTATTACTTTAGCGCATTATATAAAATTATTTACTTTTAAAATTTAAAAAAAATGAACAAAGCAGAATTAATTGAAGCAATGGCAAAAGCTGCTGATTGCACAAAAACTCAAGCAGGTGCAGCATTAGATGGTTTTACTGATGCCGTTACTGCAGCATTGAAAAAAGGCAACAAAGTTACTTTAGTAGGCTTTGGTACTTTTTCTGTTTCTAAGCGTGCAGCACGTATTGGACGTAATCCTCAAACAGGAAAAGAGATCAAAATTGCAGCTAAAAAAGTTGCTAAATTCAAAGCTGGTAAAGAATTAAGCACAAAAGTTGCTAAATAATTTTTTATTACTTTATTCTAAAAAAGGTTGCTTCTCGGAAGCAACCTTTTTTATTTCTTGAAAATAATTTTTTGAGCCAAAATGCTGCATTTGATTTAGCAAAAAATATAAAACAATTATGAAAATTGATTATTGTGGGCAACCATTTTTTACCCAACAGTCTAGTATACTAATTTGAGTATCGCTTAGTTTAGAAGCATTGCGAGGCATGGCCTCTACTCCACTGGCATGGTGCACCGAAGCCAAATTTTTGGAATTGTTTTTGAACTGTGAGCTAGCACTACTATAATCTGAAAGATTGATACCAGCCTGTGATGAGCCAGCACTATGACAACCCGAAAGTGCGCAGCTTGTGTTTAGAATACTTGCTACATCATTGGTATAGGTTGGTGTAGTGCCTGTACATACTGCATTAGCAACATAGTCTGTAGTGGAGCTATTTTTATTACATGCTATATTAATAACAATAATAGCTAATAATGAAAGAGTGATGAATTTCATTTTTTGATAGTTTTTAAAAAAATTAATAATGCAATGTAAACGTAAAAAAATTTAGTTTGGTATTTTTTGGAATATATAAGCTATAAATCAACTGATAACGTAGCATACTTATAATTAGTATAATAATACCGATTATACTACTGTAACATTTGCAAAAAGCCTAAAATTAAGTTGCCCAAAAAAATATTTTTAATTACGGAATATATGGGTTGACGAAGAGAATAATTATATTTGATATTTAAAATTACGTATGAAAAAAGCATTTATCTGCTTTCTACTTTTGGCTAATAAAGCATGGGCACAAGACCATTTAATGGCAAAAGACAATATGCAATTTTCTTTTCATACTACTTTTATTGCTCATTGCAAAAAGCTAATTCAGAAATCATTTGATAATTACCTAGTAACGTTATCAAAGCTGTTAGTCAAAGATAGTCTTAGCTTGAACAATCATATTTCGAGATTTTATTATGTAACAGCAGACTACGCTTATAGTGACTATACTACTTTCGGAATACAAATAGGATACAGACGTGTAAACCTTCAACAAATAAACCGAACAAGCTCAGCACCTTTACAAGATGATTATTACAACAATTATTACTTAAGTATAAAGGGTAGCAATTTCCTTTTTGATTTAAAAGCAACTCGATATTTTGCATCCAATGCGAAGTACTCTTTCTATGGATTTGCATCTGCAGGAATACTATTCAACAATTTAAAATTTTCAGATACGAGAGATTCAATATTACACGCTACCGTTATAGACAACACCCCTTTTAGTTCCAACGAAACTATTGTAAAACCTCATATTGAGGTCGGAATTGGGGCAAAATTTTTGCTAACAAATGTAATCGGTATGAGTTTGGAAGGTGGTCTCTTTTATGACCATTACAGAGTTGGTCTTTTTTATAATATGAAACACAAGAGCAGAAAAAATATAGATAAATATGGTTGGTAAAAGTAAATTGAGCATACTTATTTTATTCTTGACTATGGGAAGTCAATGTATATTTGCGCAATACGCTAAAGAATACAAAGCTCTTAGCTATAGCTATAAACCTGCAAGCAAAAACAAGGCACTTTTTATGAAAAAAATAAATGCCGTTTATGTACCACTTGCAAAAGAAAAACAAATTGTATCCGCCTATAAAGATTATTTATTTTATCTGCATCAGTGGCATGGCGAACTGAGCAAGTCAAAAGCTTTTATAGCAGATACTACTACTACTCATTATTTACAAAGAGTGCTGGATAGTGTGATGCATTTAAATGGCATACAAACTAATTACGAAGTAGTACTTACTCGTTTTTCGGTTGCCAACGCCTTCAACATGGGTGATTATCGGCTATATATCAATATAGGATTATTTAAATGCTTAGACAATGAAGCACAACTGGCCTATGTGATTTGTCATGAATTGGCCCACAAAATGCTGAATCATGCTGAATTAAAATTTATAGCCAAGCAAAAAGAAAAGGATGATAAAAAGAAAAAAAAGGAAATTAGAAGTATAGAACGAGCCAAATATAATAAGCTAGACAGAGCAGTAAATTATGCAAGACAAAATGAATATAATTATGCTCAATACAGTCGTGTTAATGAATATCAGGCAGACTCATTAGCCTTAGTACTGATGATGAAATCCAATTATGATTTGAAAGAAATAAAACAATTATTTGAAAATTTAGATGCTTCTGACTCAATCAATACACCTGTTCCAGTTGTTAAATTTTTTAATAACGAAACATATCAAATAAATACAGAATGGCTCAACGATTCGGAATATAAAATAGATTTTGGCAATGCTTCCTTGTACGAATTTGACAAAGACTCATTGAAAACACACCCAGACATGAAAAATCGGTATGAAAAAGTAGATTCGTTATTATTAGTATGGAAATATGTTGAACAAGATAAAAAGAAATATATTCTATCAGATTCTGTTTTTAAACATATAACCTTTTGCGCCGATTTTGAAGAATTGGAAATACTTAAACTAAACAAACGCTATGCGAGTATTATTTTTCACGCTATGGACTTAGTAGAAAAATATCCTCATATGACGTATTTACATAAAACCATTGCCGAAAATTTAAAAAATATTTATACTGCCTTCGAAACGCATAAATTACATAAACATATCCCATTGGAATCTGAACAGATGTCAGACTATTACAAAGAGCTCTTGCGCATTATATATCATTGTTCTCTAAATGACTACAAACTGCTTTGTAAGGCCTATTGCGATAATTACAAAAACGAGTTGGCTACATTTTCAGACATTAATAATTGGTATCATGAAATTAGCAAATAATATATTAATAATCACTTTCATGTTGTTGTTCTGTTTGAAACTTGACGCTCAAACTAACAATATATCTTACAAAGCAAACGAAAATTTGCTAATCCCCCTTATGAAAAATAATAAAATAGTGGGATATACTTTTGTTTACAAATTAGATCAGGTTAGTAAAGATACAGACAGCTATGCCATTAGCATATACGATGAAAACTTATACAACCTTGGCGAAAAAAAAATAAATATTAAAAACGATTTTAGTTTTGATGCTGCATCCTACTGTGGCGATGAATACTTATTAAAATTTGTTTCAAAAAAAAAAGGTATCAACTATATCATGTTTGACCAACAAGCAAAAAAAACAATGGATACTACAATACTGTATCAACCAGATATAATTACAAACGACTTTGATTTTAAACATTTTCAATCGAATGAAATATTTCCAATTTCCGATTTAGGGGTAGTAGAAAATTTGGTTGTAAAAACAAAAAATGGATTACGCTATGCTACCATATTTATTTCCAAAGCTCACAAAGTAGTTGTCAATGATTTTATATCAAACTCTCGAACAGAAAATATGCAAATTTTATTTTGCAATAAAGAAGTTGTATTGCGAGCTATATATGAAAAAGCCCATACTGGCCACAATCTATTCCATACAAAAATCGAAATATTAAGTACTTTAGAATTAATACCAAAAGGTAAATACCAATTTCCTATTGATGTAACGTATTATCCCATATCGGCTGATTATAAAAATGGTCAGGTAGAAATTATTTCGCAATACAATTACCGATTAGGTAAATATTCTACGCTAAAATATGGATTAAGCAATACCACCATTACAAATGGTGGAAATTTTATTAAAGAAGAAAAAAATGAACTAACACAAAGCTTGATTAGCGATTCGGTAGCAAAGCGTAATAAACTCATTCAGCACGCCTATCCATATTTTCACTTAGCACAAAAATTGCCCGATGGCAATTGGTTATTGGCATTTGAAACTGTACAAAGAACCAAAAACAATATTAGAATTCGTTTTAATAACAAAATAGTTTATGCAAAAAGTAATATTGGTTTAATGGAACTTAACTCTAAGTGCGAAGTGCTTAGAACCTATGTAGAAAATGTAAAAAAAACGTATAGGGTTGTACATACTGACTATACACGACAACCACACATGGGAGTGTTATCTATACAAAATCATCAAGGTGACGATTTTAGATTTTTTATGCAAGGAGAAAGTAATTTGGAATATGCTTTTGTCTATTTAAATTATAACAATACGCTTACTCGTAAAACCCTTGGCAATATAGTCTATACAGCTGGCGAATTTAGCAGCGATCATTATGCCCTACCCAAACCCACAAGTACCAACTATTATGTATTCCCTATTAGTTTTAAAAACTGTTTGATGATAGAAATAGATAAAACAAAAAACTCATTTGATATTAATAAAATAAAATTTACAAACTAATATTTATTCAAGACATGTATTAGATATGGCTAATAGGCATGAATGGCTTGCATATCTTGGCGTTTAAGAATACATGCACTCTTTTTAAGCTTTGAAATAAAATACTTTATTATTTAAGGCTTACCTCTTGCTTACCAATTTTATAACCCATATGATAAAGCTCTACTTGATAAGTACCTTTTGAAAAATTGTGAGAAGGCAAAAATTCTGTAGTAATGCCATAAGAAGTTTCACCTTGTTTATAAGGTACCGTTTTAGTAGTAGTGTATGTCTTTTCTGCGCCATCTACCGTAGTAAATTTCTTACTCCCTATTGCACTACCATTTTGATCAGTTAAACATATATATATCATTTTCTCTCCCGATTCACTTATTCTATTATCATCAAGATTAAATGATAGTTTTATCAAATCTACTTTTTTGGCCTTTTCTGTTTCTTTCTCTACTTTTTTTCCAAGTAAATTTTTTTTCTCGTTTATAGTTTCTATTCTAATGTTGGAAGCATGAAGCACAGAGCCCTTTTCTACTGTTTTTTCGAGTGTGGTTTTCTCTGATTTTAATTGTTCATTTTCTGTTTGCTGCATTTCAGTTTTAGTAATCAGCTCTTTTTTATCTTCGCTCAGTTGTATATTTTCTTGCTTAAGTGCTATAATTTGTTTTTCAAATCCACTTAGTTTATCATTTAATTGTTTAATCATTTTTTTAGCCTCAAGCAACTGTGAATCACTGGCATTTTTATCAGAGAGTATAGATTGAATTTTATTCTTTAATGTCTCTACCTCTTCACTTTTTATAGCAATAAGACTATCCATCTGTACACTTTCGGTTTTCATTTCATCTAGTCTCGATAGTGCCGCATTATATTCACTTTCTATCATCGTCTTGTCTTCTTTAAGACTCAAATTATCTTGTTGACTTTCTATTAGTTGGTCTTCAGTTTTGTTTTTATTCAAAAAAAGATAAGTGCCTCCAGCCAATAGCAAAGCTATGATTACACCATAAATAAGATGAGGGCTTGTTGATTTTGTGTTATTTTCCATTGTAAAGAAATTTATAGCGCAAAGTTAGTAAGGCAATTTGCAAGAAAAAGATAAATTTGTCTGAACAATTTAAGAATCCATTTTTTTAACATAACCTTGTATAAATGAAGCTAGAAAACTTGTTGCTAATAGACATCGAAACAGTGCCTTCTGTAGCGAGCTATCATGATATGTCTTTGAGTATGCAAAAGCTTTGGGACAAAAAAGCACATCTCATAAACTATGCAAATAATGAAATAGATACAGCTTCTGAATTTGCCCAAAAAGGTGGTATTTATGCAGAGTTTGGAAAAATCATTTGTATAGGGTTAGGCTATTTTATCAAAAAAGGCTCAAGTTATCATTTAAAAATAAAGAGTATCTATGGTGACGAAGAAAAAGCTATCCTAAATGAATTTGCACTGGTTTGCAATAAGTTTTTTAAAACAAGCGAAAAACAATTTTGTGGTCACAATATTCGAGAATTTGATATACCCTATATCTGTAGGCGATCCGTAATTAACCAAATCAAAATGCCAGAAGTACTTGCAGATTTGCAACATAAAAAACCATGGGAAAACCCTATGTTGGACACCTTGCAATATTGGAAATTTGGAGAATATAAAAGCTTTATTTCTGTCGATTTATTATCTACTGTATTGGGCATAGATAGCCCCAAAGAAGATATAGACGGCAGCCAAGTGGCTCAGGTATATTGGCAAGAAAAAAATTTAGAACGAATTAAAACATATTGCAATAGAGATATAGAAACCGTAGCTCAAATACTTATGCGACTTCATGAATGGCCTCTCATACCAAAAGAAAATATTGAAAATGTGTAAGCAAAACTAAGTATGAAAAGAGTAACAGAACTAATAAAACAAATCGAGAAAGGCGACGTAAAGCCTATTTATGTATTGGATGGTGAAGAGCCATTTTATATAGACCAAATTATTCATTTTTTTGAAAACAATTTTTTACAAGAACATGAACGCGATTTTAATCAGTCTATTTTTTATGGAAAAGATAGCGATTATGTACAAATTGTCAATGAATGCAGATCTTATCCTGTATTTGCCTCACGCCGATTGGTCATATTAAAAGAGGCTGCTCAGCTCAAAGAATTTAATAAGTTAGAATCGTATTTAGAATCGCCATCTGATTCAACAGTGTTTGTGATAGCTTATAAGTATAAAAAATTAGATGGTAGAAGCAAACTCAAAAAAGCAGTAGAAAAAAATGGCACATATCTTTCTTTTGAAAAAATAAAAGACAATCTGATACCAGATTGGATATTGCAATATTGCCAGCAAAAAAAAATAAAAATTAACGCGGCCAATGCCGATTTATTGGCTGCATACTTGGGCACCGATTTGCACAAAATTGTAAATGAAATAGATAAAGTATTAATCAATATCAAAGAGGGCGAAGAAATTAAAGCTGAGCATATAGAAAAATATATTGGCATCAGCAAAGACTATAATGTTTTTGAATTTCCTAAAACAATTTTTGATAGACAACATGAAAAAGCCTTTAAAATAGCCAATTACTTTATTCAAAACGAGAAGGACCATCCTATGGTTGTCATTACAGCCATGCTTTATGCTGAATTAAATAAAATATATCGATTTCATTTTGTTCAAAACTTATCGCCACAAGAACAAGCTGCCAAAGCCAAAATTCCTCCTTTTGTAATTAGAGATTATAATCGCTATGCGAGAAATTTCCCTTTGCAAAAAACGATACAGGCTATTCAAATTGTACAACAGTATAATCTGCAAGCTATAGGCATAGACAGTGCTAATAACAACCCAACGCTATTAAAAGAACTTACTTCCAAACTATTACAACTATGAAACCAAAACTATATTTGATTTGCTTTTTATTGTTTGCCAGCCTAATATCCCATGCTCAGCATACGGTAGAAAAATCCAAACACATCAAACTTGAGTATGCTCAATACATACACGAGCATGGCAACCAGCGCGAAATTGGCGATATCTATACTTTTTTTGTTGTGGCCAAAAAGAAAGGCATTAAGGTGCTTTATGTGTGGTTTGGAGAAACTCCAGTACCCGTCAGCATATATGAAAATGGCAAAAAATCGATACATGAAAATGAATTATTGAAAGCACATCGCATGGGTATAAAATGTAATAAAAATATTTATACCAATTTCCCTAATGAACATAACGAAGACGCAATAAAAAAACAATTTAAACCAAGTACGAATTTTCGCGGCAAAGCCATGATAATATACTCATACAAAGGAAAGATATACTACTATGCAGTATATACTATTCAAAAATTAGAAGCAAAACCATTAAGGTAGTAAACGCAGTGTTGACAATTTATCATCGTGCAATTGAGCTATGAGGTCTTCTATGCTTAAAAACTTTTGTTCATCGCGTATTCGATGCACAAAACGTACTTGTATAATTTCATCATAAATATCTTGGTCAAAATCAATGATGTGTACTTCTATTGTACATGAATTGTTATTTTCAAAAGTAGGATTGTAGCCAATATTGAGCATGCCGCTATATTGTTTTTTTCCTACCTGCACATATACGGCATACACGCCAAACTTAGGGGCAATCTTTTCTTGACAAAGCAATTCTAAATTAGCGGTAGGAAAGCCTATGCTACGACCTCTTTTTTTTCCATGTACTACTTTTGCTTTTATAGCGTAAGGCCTATTCAAATAAGTGTTGGCTGTAGCCACATCCCCTTCTGTAATTGCGTTTCTAATTTTAGTAGAAGATATTTCTATGTCGTGGATGGTTTGTGCTTCTATCTCTAGTATTTCAAACGCATGTTGCGCCTCATATTGTTTGAGAAGATTCAGATTTCCAGAACGATTTTTTCCAAAATGATGATCATGACCAATGACTAGCGTATGAGGTTGAAATTTTTTTATCAAAAAATCTTCTACATATTCCGAAGCCGTTTGTTCAGCAAAAGATTTAGTAAACGATATCAATACAAGATGGTCTAAACCAAAAGATTGTAGCACTTCTATTTTTTCATCTAAGCAAGTCAACAACTTTACTTCTTGTTGTGGTACTATTATTTTTCGAGGGTGTGGCTCATACGTAATTAATACGCTTTCACCCTTTACTCTTATAGCTTCTGCAAGTATTTTATTTATAATCTCTTGATGACCACTATGTACTCCATCAAATGTACCCATTGTAATAACAGCATTTTGAAACAGCGGCAAATGGTCTAATCCTTGATGTACCTTCATAGCGAATGAGCAAAAATACTATTTAATGACAAAGAAAAAGGAAAGTATTATAGAACTAAAAAAATAATTACTTTTGATACCTCAAAATAAAATTCCAATGAAGAAATTATTTTTTGTTCTACTTGCGATGATATTTGTTTCTGCATCACAAGCACAAAAACCGATTAAAAACAAATATGTAGAAATAGAAACTACTATGGGCACTATCGTTGTAGAGGTTTATGCCGATGTAACGCAGCATGCCGAAAATTTTTTAAAACTTGCCAGCGAAGGATATTATGATAGCGTACTTTTTCATAGAGTCATACCCAATTTTATGATTCAAGGTGGCGACCCTGATAGTAAACATGCTGAGCCCAACAAGATGCTTGGAAACGGTGATATAGGCTATAGAGTACCCAAAGAATTTATGGTGCCAAAATATTTTCATAGAAAAGGTGCTTTGGCTGCAGCTCGCGACAATAATCCAGACCAAGCCTCTAGTGGATGCCAATTTTATATTGTAGTAGGCAAGACTGTAAGCGATGCTGATATAGATAATTTAGAAAAAAACTTGAATGTAACTTTTTCAAAAGAAGATAGAGCACTTTATAAAGCTCAAGGTGGCACCCCACATTTGGATGGTGCTTATACCGTATTTGGTCAGGTTGTGCAAGGACAAGATGTAGTAGATGCCATTTCTTTAGTTGCTCGCAACGCTGCTAATAGACCCAATGAAGACATTCGTATATTGAGCACCAAAGTGAAGAAAAAGTTTAAAAAGAAAAAACCTTAATGGGTTCTTTTCAACTACATCTTTAGTCTTACACAACTCCTTTAATAATATCATCCACAACAGATGGATCTAAAAGTGTAGTAGTATCTCCGATATTTTCTATATCACCTTCTGCTATTTTTCGCAAAATTCTTCGCATGATCTTTCCACTACGTGTTTTTGGTAAGCCCTTCACCATTTGAATTTTATCGGGTCTAGCTATAGCTCCTATATGTTTTACTACCGATTGATTTATTTCTTGTAGCAAAGAGGCTGTATTCATCGAGGATTGGTTTACTATAACAAAAGCATATAAGCCCTGACCTTTAATATCATGAGGATAGCCAACAACTGCACTTTCTATAACTTGCCCATGCAAATTAATAGCATTTTCTACTTCGGCCGTTCCAATACGATGTCCACTCACATTGAGCACATCATCTACTCTACCTGTAATTCTGTAATGACCATCGGAGTCTCTAAAACATCCATCACCCGTAAAATATAAATCTTTATAGGTTGAAAAATATGAAATGCGGCATCGTTCATGATCGCCATAAGTAGTTCGTATCATGCCTGGCCAAGGAAATTTTATACACAAATTTCCCGAAACTAAATCTTGTGACAATATTCCTGTAGCATCGCTACCTTCAATGATGTGTCCTTCTTCATTGACCAAAACAGCTTGAATACCGGGCAATGGCAAGGTTGCGTAAGTTGGCTTTTGAGGTGTTATGCCTGCTAAATTTGAAATCATAATACCGCCTGTTTCGGTCTGCCACCAAGTATCTACTATTGGGCATTTTCCTTTTCCAATATGTTCATCAAACCAATGCCAAGCTTCTTCATTGATAGGCTCTCCTACACTTCCTAATACCTTTAAGCTACATAATTTTTTATCTTGTATCCATGTGGTTCCAAATGTCATTAAACTACGAATTGCCGTAGGTGCTGTGTATAGAATATTTACTTGATGTTTATCTACTATTTCCCATAGTCTTCCTGCATTGGGCCACGTAGGAATTCCATCAAAAAGTAACGTAGTAGCACCTGCACTCAAAGGACCATACACAATATAACTATGTCCTGTAATCCATCCTATGTCGGCAGTACAAAAATGTATATCTGAAGGCTGATATTGAAAAACATTAATAAATGTATAATTGGCATAAATCATATAGCCAGCACATGTATGCAATACGCCCTTAGGTTTTCCAGTGCTACCCGAAGTGTATAAAATAAATAGTGGGTCTTCAGCCTTCATAGGAGTGGCCTCTATAAAAGTTATTTCCTTTACTAAATCCATTTCTTGATGCCACCATGAATCTCTAGTGGCTAACATATGTATGGAATTTTTAGCACGCTGAAGTACGATAACATTTTTTACATGCAGTGTATGCGGCAAAGCCTCATCAATAATTTCTTTCAACGGAATCAATTTATTTCCTCTATAAGTTCCATCGGCTGTTATAACCATACTACAGGATGCGTCATTAATTCGATCTACAATACTTTGAGCAGAAAAACCGCCAAAAATTACAGAGTGTATAGCACCTATACGAGCACAAGCCAATAGGGCTATGGCCAACTCTGGCACCATGGGCATATATAAACAAATTCTATCGCCTTTTCGCACCCCTTTGTTTTTTAGTACTTGTGCAAACTGACATACTTTGATCAATAACTCCTTATAAGTAATATGTATTGAATCTTCGTCTGGGTCATTACTTTCCCATATCATAGCCACTGTGTTAGGCTGCAAAGCAGCCCAACGGTCAATACAATTTTCTGTAATGTTCAATTCGCCATCTTCAAACCAAGACACCTTAGGTTCGCTAAAATTCCATGATAGTACTTGTGTATATTTTTTTTTCCATATAAAATGTGCTGCTATTTCACTCCAAAATTGCACTGGGTCTTCAACACTTTTTTTATATTCTTTTTGATACTGTTCTAAGGATTTTATTTGATATGGATAGCTCATGTTTATTGCAATTTGTTATATCAAATGTAGTAAAAAATAGATTGTCTTCTTCACGAAAAAGATTATGTCTATCATAAATTGTATCTTTATCTTCTTCATGCGATATTTATTTCTTGTTGGATTTATCTTGTTGCTATTTTCATGTAGCTTGGCATTGAAAAGGGCTAATAGGCTGTATTCCAACACCATGCTCTACAAACCATGTTATGATGCTATTATTGTGCCAGGTATTCCTTTTAGAAATGGTCGCTGGGATACTGTTATGAAAGCAAGGGTATTATGGAGCGTATATTTATATAAAAATCATTTCACAAAAAATATTATCTATTCAGGAAGTGCCGTTTATACCCCTTTTTATGAATCCATTATCATGGGCTTGTATGCACAAAAATTGGGAGTGCCTGCTCAACATATTTTTTATGACACGCTTGCAAAACACAGTACTGAAAATATTTATTACAGTTACTTGATTGCACAAAAAAATGGTTTTAAAAATATTGCACTAGCTACCGATCCTTTTCAAAACGCTCTTATACAGTTTTATACCAGAAAAAAATTTGCAAGTACTATAGATCACATCCCTGTACTTTTTGACAGTATAAAAACTATGTCGCCTATTGAAATTTCCATTGATAGTTCTCTAGCATACAGAAAACACTTTCAATCTATCAAAGCTAAAGAATCATTTATATACCGTTTTTGGGGCACTATGGGCAGACAAGTAGATTATGGCACAAAAAATCGTTTGGGTCGCTTATAAAGCATTCAAAAATGTTTGAATTCTTTTTTGCAATTCTTCTTTCCCTATGCTATGCGCTATCTGAAATACATTGGGCCCATATTTATCACCTACTAGCATAATTCTTAATGGCATTTGCAACTCGCCAGCTTTGATTTGCAGCTGCTCAGCAAGTTGTTTAAAGTTTGTTTCTATAGATTCTACTTGCCAGCTTTCGATATGGTCTAAAGCCCCAGACCAAGATTTAAAAAATTGATTTTTTTCTTCAGTCCACTTGGGTTTTACATGTTGAATAGCCAATTGATGAGGAGCTCTAAAAAAATAATAGCACTGTGTATAAAAATCATTTAGCAAAACACAACGATCTTTAACCAAAGAAATAATGTGCAATAGTGATTTTTCATCGGTAGGTGTAATATTTTTTTGACTTAAAATTTCTTTTACATATGGCATTAAAGCATCGCTATCGGATTGGTGTATCCAAGCCTGATTGAACCATTTAGCTTTTTCAAAATCAAATTTGGCACCACTTTTATGAATTCTTTCCAAGGAGAATTTGTCAATTAATTCTTGCATCGAAAACAACTCTTGTTCTTCGCCGCTATGCCATCCAAACATGGCTAACATATTGACAAAGGCTTCGGGCATGAAGCCCATTTCTTTAAACCCAAAATATTGATGCTCCGTGTTGGGATCTAACCAATTCAAGGTGAAAACTGGAAAGCCCAAACGTTCTCCATCGCGCTTACTAAGTTTTCCGTTGCCATCGGGTTTTAGTATCAAGGGTAAGTGTGCCCACTTGGGCATAGCATGTTCCCATCCCAAATATTTCCAAAGTAGCACATGTATGGGAGCACTTGGCAACCATTCTTCACCTCGCAATGCGTGTGTTATCTTCATGAGATAATCATCTACTACTACAGCCAAATGATAGGTAGGCATAGCATCGGCTTTTAATAAAACCTTATCGTCGAGTAAATTACTATTGTTTTGTATATCGCCTCTAATTTCATCATAAAATGAAATAATCTCATTTTCGGGTACTAGTAAACGAATCACAAAAGGTGTTTTTTCTGCCAATAGTTTTTGAGTTTCGTCTTCACTCAGTGTCAACGAATTTTTCATATGCCTTCGTGTATGATGATCATATTGATTAGAATGTTCATAAGCACCTTGTCGCATTTTTTCTAAATCTTCTGTTGTATCAAAGGCATAATAAGCATGTCCACTTTTTACTAATTGCATAGCATACTGCGTGTAAAGATTTTTTCGCTCGCTTTGCCTATACGGACCATATTGGCCGCCTATGTGTGGCCCCTCATCGGGAATGATACCACACCATGCTAGACTATCTATAATATACTGCTCTGCTCCCTCTACATATCGGTTTTGGTCTGTATCTTCAATACGTAATACAAAATCACCGCCTTGTTTTTTGGCTAACAAATAACTATATAATGCGGTTCTAACACCTCCTAAATGTAGCCCACCTGTAGGGCTTGGAGCAAATCGTGTACGTACTTTTTGCATGTATTGTTTTTTTTCAAAGGTATAGGAATTCAAAATAAAAAAAAGCAATGCAAAAAAAGAAGCGTCAAATTACTGTAGTTTGTATAAGAATATAAAAAATTTTAGTTTTTTAAATCCTAAAAGTCAATATGTATAAAATATTGATAATTTTTTATAGCAATCATGTTAAAAACACTTGTATTCTGTTACTTTTGTTCACGTGAAATTTAGAAATGTCATTCTTATTGCAATAGCTTTGGTTTTGCTCGATCAGGTATTTAAAATTTATGTAAAAACGCATTTTACATATAATGAAGAAATCAATGTATTAGGCTCGTGGTTTAAATTACATTTTATAGAAAATGAAGGCATGGCATTTGGCATGAAGTTTGGCGACGATTTTGGCAAAATATTTTTAACTGTTTTTCGTCTGATAGCCGTTATTTGGGGTGTATTTTTTATAAAAAATACGCTTATAAAAAAACAATTTCATAGAGGACTTATACTTTGTAGCACCTTAATATTGGCAGGTGCTGTAGGCAACCTAATGGATAGCCTTTTTTATGCAAAAATTTTTACAGAAAGTAGCTTTCATGTAGCTCGATTTGTGCCTTGGGGACAAGGCTATGGTGCATTTTTGCATGGCAAAGTAGTAGATATGCTTTATTTTCCAGTTCTAAAAGGCACATTCCCTTCTTGGCTACCCATATGGGGAGGAGATGATTTTGAGTTTTTTAGACCCATATTCAATATTGCAGATGCTTGCATTTCAACTGGAGTCATTGCTATTTTGCTTTTCCAAAAACGTTTTTTTCAAAAGCCCACGTTTCAATTACATCAAAACGAAAATAATATAGAAAGTGCATTACCATCAAGTGATGTTTCTGTATAATAAAGTAGTTTTAAAAATTTTATGAAGCATTATTTAGTTTACATTTTCCTTTTTTTCTATACTGGTGTTTGGGCACAACCATTCTTTGAAACACTTCATTATCCTAAATCTTTTATATCGCCTGTGCACTTCCCAATTCAGCTTGTTGGAAATTTTGGCGAATGCCGACCCAATCACTTTCATTCAGGATTAGATATTAGAACCAACTCGCAAGAAAACAAAAAAATATATGCTATAGAGTCTGGTTTTGTATCTCGAATAAAAATAGAACCTGGAGGTTTTGGCAATGCTATTTATATAACACACACAAATGGTTTTACTTCAGTGTATGCACACTTAAATCGTTTTTTTCCGGCACTCGAAAATTTTGTAAGGCGCAATCAATATGCAAGTAAAAGTTGGCAACAAGATATATATTTGGCACCGCATCAATTTCCTATTCAAAAAGATGACTTTATTGCTTGGAGTGGAAACACAGGCTCATCTCAAGGTCCTCATTTGCATATGGAAATTCGAAATACAAAAACAGAAGCTCCGCTTAATGGCTTATTATTTTATCCATCACTAGCTGATACTAAAGCTCCCATACTAAAACAACTGGCAATATATGATGCTACGCAAAGCATATACGAACAATCCCCAATTTTATATAGCCTTTCAAAGCAAAACAATACATACCAACCTGCAACTAAAAATATAGAAGTAACAAGTCAGAAAATTTATTTTGGCATACAAGCCGATGATGTTATGGACCAGTCCACTGGTAAATTAGGTGTCTATGAACTATCTCTTTATGTAGATGATAAGCCCTATTTTGCTTGGCGAATGAATGATATTAGTTATGATATAACAAGATATATGAATGCGCTTGCAGATTATAAAACTAAAAAAAGTAAAAACACATGGATTCAATTATGTCATCAACTTCCCAATGATCAATTGACCGTTTATAAAAGTTTGCAAAAAAATAAAGGTATTGTAAGCCTTGAATTGGACAAACCTTGCAAAATTAAAATTGTAGCAAAAGACACAAAAAACAACTCTAGCATAGCTGAGTTTTTTGTTAGCACTAAAAATATATCGAACAAAGCTACCTGTGAAGAACAAATAAACGCTGGCAAAGCTTATACATACAAGAGTAAATTAATAGAATTCGAATCTGATGCCGATGCTTTTTATGATTATGTTTGTTTTAAAGCAAATACAAAAGAATCTAATTTACCGTATTCTTATCTCTATCAATTGCACTACGATTTTGTACCGCTTCATACAGCAGCTACTATAAGGCTCACACCCAAAGCACCTATTCCAGAAAACTTGAAGAGTAAAATTGCGATAGCAAAACTTTCTGTTTCGGAAAAAGAAAAATATAGTAAGGGCATGGCTGCTACTATAGAACATGGCAAAGCTGTAGCTAAAATTAAAGAACTTGGTAATTATGAAATAGTTATAGACCAAACAGCACCAAGCATATCAACAACGCTAAAAAACAATACGAATATTAGTAAAATGAAACGCTTGTATTTTACCATCAAAGAAGATATAACAGATGTATCTACTTTTGAGGCTTCGGTAGATGGACAATGGCTGCGATTGGTAAGAAAAGGTAATACGTTTTTCTATGAGCTTGATGACTATTTTCCAACAGGTACTCATGTACTGACTATACAAGCTAGCGATCAAAACAATAATACTTCTCTAAAAACATTTAAACTCATACGATAAAAAAACTATGGCATTTCCTGCATTACATAAAAGAGCCCCAGCATTTACTTTACTCAATCAACATCAAACTTCTGTTTCACTAAAAGATTATTTAGGGAAAAAAGTTGCTTTGTTTTTTTATCCAGAAGACGATACGCCTACCTGCACTCAAGAAGCTTGCAACCTAAGAGATCATTATGAAATACTTCAACATAAAGGAATAATTCTTTTAGGAATTAGCCCCGATGAACCTCAAAAACATGTAAAATTTATCGCAAAATACAAATTGCCGTTTGACTTACTAAGTGATACTGATATGAAAATCATGAAAAAATATGATGTATGGGGTGAAAAAAAAATGTATGGTCATACGTTTATGGGTGTAAAGCGAACAACATTTTTGATAAATGAAGAAGGAAAATTAGATGCGATAGTACAACGTGTACTTTCTAAAATTCATCATCAGCAAATTCTTAAAACCTGGAATATGGAATAGCTTTTTTATGTCTATTTATGTATTTATAAAAGAAGACTCTTGTATAGCACGCATTGCTGCTTGGAAATTGAATGCAAAATCTGTAGCAATAGTAATAGGTAATACCATACACTTATGGAACACAAATAAATCAAGTTTTTTGAAACAAACGTCTTGGGTAAAACATGAAGTAGCACACGTTATGCAATGGTACAGATTAGGTTTTATTTTTTTTCCATGCGCATATCTATTTTTATCCATCATACATGGCTATAGCAAACACCCTCATGAATTAGAAGCCAAAATTGCAGAAAACGATATGAACATTTTAGAAAAAGTAATTATACCCTAAAAAAATGTTTTCATTCTAAATATATCCTACATTTACAAGACTATGTTTCAACAAATCACAGAAGGTATAAGCATATCCGTTGAAGTTTTTTTTAATTCACAAGACTCTAATCCCGTATTAGGCCTATACGCTTTTGCATACAAAGTATCTATTGAAAATTTTGCCAATTTTCCAGTACAACTTCTTCGTAGGCATTGGTATATTTTTGAAAGCAATGGTGGCTTTAGAGAAGTAGAAGGCGAAGGAGTTGTGGGTCAGCAACCGGTCTTAGAGCCTGGTGAACATTTTGAATATATTTCTGGTTGTAGTATCAAAACAGATATAGGGAAAATGCGTGGTACATATCAAATGGTCAACTTAATGAATAGAAAATTATTTACTGTAAACATACCCGAATTTCAGCTTGTAGCTCCTTTCAAGAATAATTAATATCCGCATGAAGTTTTATAAATATCATGGTACTGGAAATGATTTTATTCTCATTGACAATCGCCAAAAAAAGATACAATTAAATGCCCCTGAAATAAAAACATTGTGTCATCGTCATTTTGGTATAGGCGCTGATGGTCTTATGCTATTAGAAGAAAGCAATAAAGCAGACTTTCACATGGTTTATTTTAATAGCGATGGCCATGAGAGTACCATGTGTGGCAATGGTGGGCGCTGTATAGCTGCGTTTGCCAAGCATCTTGGCATAGTAGATACAAGATGCTCATTTACAGCCATTGATGGCTTGCACACCGCTACCATAGAAGACCATATCGTAACATTAAAAATGAATAATGTAACAGACATAAAACAGTTTGAAACCTATACCCAACTCAATACAGGTTCACCACATTATGTTCATTTTTCAAAGAATATAGAAAGCTTTGATATAAAAAAAGAAGGACAATTGATTCGCTATAGTCCTTTGTTTAAAGAAGAAGGCATCAATGTAAACTTTGTAGAAAAAATAAGTGACAATGAAATTTTTGTTCGTACCTACGAACGAGGTGTAGAAGACGAAACCTTGTCATGTGGCACAGGAGTTACAGCATGTGCTATTGCTTTTAAACTGCATGAAATCAAAAAACATACTGTTCGTATCAAAACCTTAGGTGGAAACTTAGAAGTACTCTTTCAAGTACATGATAAACAAAACATCAGCGAAATCTATCTGAAAGCAGAAGTAGCTCGTATTTTTGAAGGGGAAATAGAGTTATAAAGTATAAGTTTCCTATTTTTGCACCCTTCTTTTTAATGCAAGTACAGATAGTTAATACAAGTTTACATGCCGAACCCGCATACCAAACCCATGGTGCTGCTGGCATGGATATTTGTGCTAACCTTGAACAATCTATTACATTAGAACCTATGCAACGCATGGCTGTTCCTACAGGTATTTTTGTAGCAATACCCGATGGCTACGAAATACAGGTAAGACCTCGAAGTGGACTTGCTATCAAACAAGGAATCACTTGTTTAAACACACCAGGCACCATAGACAGTGACTATAGAGGAGAAATAAAAATAATATTAATAAACCTTTCAAACGAACCTCAAACTATCCAAAACGGCGACAGAATAGCTCAACTTGTAGTAGCTAAATATGAAAAAATTGTTTGGCAAAAAGTTGAATCTTTAGATGAAACTATACGTGGCAAACAGGGTTTTGGGAGTACAGGACTTTAATTTAAAAAACAAAAAACGCTTAAACATGAATATCATTATACCTATGGCTGGCATGGGCAAACGCATGCGACCACATACCATAACAACGCCAAAACCTTTAGTACCTATAGCCGGCAAACCTATGGTGCACAGAATAGTTGAAGATATAGCCAATACAACGGATCAAAAAATAGAAGAGATAGCCTTTATTATACACCCTTCTTTTGGAAAAGTAGCCGAAGAAAATCTATTGGCTGTGGCACAAAAGTTTGGGGCACAAGGTAAAATATGTTATCAAGAAACGCCTCTGGGCACTGCACACGCCATACTTTGTGCAGCCGAAAGTCTTAAAGGCAATGTATTTTTGGCGTTTGCAGACACGTTATTTAAAGCTACATTTCATATCGATACCAACAAAGATGCAATTATATGGACTCAGCAAGTAGCGGACCCTTCCGCTTTTGGAGTAGTAAAATTAGATGACAAAGGTCTTATCAATGCCTTTGTAGAAAAACCAGAAACCTTTGTTTCGGACTTGGCCATAATTGGTGTTTATTATTTTAAAGATGGAGAAAATCTTAGACAAGAGCTACAATATCTAATAGACCATGATATAAAAATAAAAGGTGAGTATCAAATTACAGATGCTATGGAAAACATGATGAAAAAAGGATTGCAATTTCATGTAGGACAAGTTGAAGAATGGCTCGATTGTGGCAACAAAGATGCTACATTATATACATTAGAACGTATGTTAGAAATAAAAAAAGATACTGAACAATTGGTGTCTAAACAAGCAACACTCGATAATGCAACTATTATACACCCTTGTTTTATAGCCGATGGTGTTCGGGTTAAAAATGCTGTAGTAGGCCCATATGTATCTTTAGAAAAAAACTGTGTCATTGAAAATGCAGTTATAAGCCATAGTATTATAGGAGAAAACTCCTATGTTAAACATAGTGTAATGAAAAATTCTTTACTCGGAAATCACGTATCTTGCCAATCAAAACAAGATGAGTGGAGCCTTGGCGATTACTCCTTTACACAGTAAATGAATTTGAACCGATATATTTTTTTAGCACTTAGTATTCCCTTTTTTTTTGCTTGCAGATTACATAAAGAATGGAAGAAAGATGGCATTCAAAATACCCCAGTTCAACAACACAAGCCTTCCGAAGAAAATCAAGCATTTTTCAATGCGGAATTAAAACGACTCAAAAACGAGCTTTCTTCTGCACAACTTCTATACGAAGACTTTATCAAGCAGTATCCAAACAATGCTGTAGGACATTATAATTTATCTAAAATATATCTGCAAAATAGAGCTTGGGACAAGGCAGAAACAGAAGCTCGCAAAGCTGTAGCCATACAGGATACCAATATCTATTTTTTAGACCATCTTACTGAAGTTTTAATTTATCAAAAAAAATATCAGACCACTATACCTTTTTTACAAGCACTACAAAAATTAAAACCAAACACTTTAGAGTTTACATACAGATTAGCTGGTATTTATTTTAGATTAAAAAAATATGATTTAGCCCTATCTGAAATACAGCAGCTTGAAAAATTACAAACCTACGATGAGGATGTAACAAAGCTAAAATTAGAAATATACAAACGAAAAGACGACGATAAAAATGCCATTATAGAATTAGAAAAAATTGTTGCACACAACGAATTGGCATATCAAGAGCATTTAGAATTAATAAGCTACTATGAAAAACTTAAGCAGACCGAAAAAGTAGAAGCGCATTTTGAAAAACTCAAAAATGCCAATGCAAACAACCAAGAAATACAAGTAGCCTTATTAAATCATTATCTATATCATAGCAATAAAAAAAAGTTTATAAGCTATCTGAAAGAAACAGTAAGTAACAAGCACATTGAAGAGCCTCTTAAAGTCAATCTTTTACTATCCGTTATTGATCTAAATAAAAAAGATAGTAGCCTTTTACAACAAAACGACTTAATGCAGATAGTCAAGGAATATGCAATTTCTGATCCTGACAATTATACGGCCAATATGTTTTATGCCGATATGCTCTATCAACATCATAAGACAGACGAAGCACTTGCTATACTAACTCAATTTAGCCACCACAAAGAGGCCACACTAAATACTTGGACACAAATTATTAGTTTGTTTTTTGAACAAAATAAATGGGATAGTGTATTGTACTATACCAATCAATTCAAAAAAGAATACACGCACTTAGCACTTCCATTGCTCTATGAAGGCAATGCCTATTATCTACAAGAAAAATATAAAAAAGCAGAGCTTAGCTATTTGCAAGCCTTAGAAAAAGAAAAAACACCTTTGGCCGTACTTACTCAGCTTTATGCTTCGCTTGGTGATGTGTATAACAACTTAAAAGAATATAAAAAAAGTGATAGCAGTTTTGAAAAAGCATTGGAATTAGTTCCAACCGATGCCACCATATTGAACAACTATGCCTATTATCTTTCGGAAAGAAACGAGCGCTTAGATGATGCAGAGAAAATGTCAAAATTATCTTTAGTTTTGCTACCCGAAACAGCTACTTTTTTAGATACTTATGGATGGATTTTGTATAAAAAAGGAAATTATACCGATGCCAAAGTATATATAGAACAAGCTATAAATGCCAATAAAAACGAAGATGATGCCACACTCTTTGAACACTTGGGCGATGTGTATAATGCTCTTAAAAACAAACAACAAGCAATACAAAATTGGCAAAAAGCACTTGAAAAATCACCAAGCAATAAACAACTTTTATTTAAACTAAGTAATGAATAACATCACTCCTCAATATCTTTTTAGTTTTCTTCTTCTCTTAGTTATGCAACTGAGTAGTTGTAAACTAAAAAACATGTTTTTTATAAAAAATAAAAAAAAGGAAATTCGCAAAGAAAAAAAGATAGAGCGTAAAGAAGAAAAAGATATAAAAAAAGGCAATTTGCCATCGAGCTCTATTGACACGCTGCAAATTTTTAAATATGACACAGCATTGGTAAAAAGATTATTCGAAATCAATACAATGCATTATTCAACCTTTCAATGCAAAGCCAAAATGCACTATGAGGGAGGAAATGAAAAACAAAACTTTACAGCAAATATTCGCTTAGAACGCGATAAGAAAATATGGGTTTCTATTTCTGGCTTTGGCATAGAAGTAGCAAGAGCACTTATTACACCAGATAGTGTAAAAGCAATAGAAAAAATAAATAAAAATGCATACTTATATAGCTATGCCGATATTCAAAAAATTATCAATTTAGAAGTAGACTTTAATACCCTTCAAAAAATTATTATCGGAAACCCTTTTGCCAATGATGGCAAAATTACAGATGTAAAACAAGTAGCCAAATTGAGCACCATATTTATTTCAGGTTTTGATTATACAAATCAAATTGCTTTCGAATCGAGCGACTCAACTATAAAACAAATACATTTACAAACAACAAGACCTGTTTCTAATAGTAGTATTTTAATAGATAATATTCGCTATGAAAGCAAAGAGGATAAAAAAATACCCGTAGTCAGAAGCTATCATATTCAAGATGTAAAAGGAGCTGCTCTTTTAGAAATGGATATAAATAAATTTGAATTTAATAATGACTTGGAATTCCCTTTCTCTATTCCAAGCAACTATAAGTTAGTGCAATAGCTTAATCAAGACTTTTTAACCCCTTTTGTATAATGCTTATACAATCATCCAACTCGGATTTTGTAATGCAAAGCGGAGGTGCAAAACGTATTTTATCGCCATGTGTAGGTTTAGCCAACAATCCTTCTTGCATAAAAGCCAAACATAAATTCCAAGCTGCATTCTTATTAGGATGGTCTATAACTATCGCATTTAATAAGCCTTTTCCTCGTACTAGTTTGATATATGGAGATTGTAGTTTGAGTATTTCAGCTCTAAAATAATCGCCAAGCACAAATGCTTTTTCAGCCATTTTTTCATCTATCAATACTTGTAGTGCTTCCATAGCCACTTTACAAGCCAGTGGGTTACCACCATATGTAGAACCATGTTCGCCAGCTTTGATATTGAGCATGATATCATCATCGCACAAAACAGCACTTACTGGCATCACACCTCCACTCAAAGCTTTTCCCAAAATTAAAATATCGGGTTTTGCTTCTTCATAATCGCATGCAAGCATACGACCGGTGCGTGCAAGACCCGTCTGAATTTCATCGGCCATAAACAGTACGTTTGCCGATTTGCACATAGCCGCCGCCTTAGCAAGATACCCTTCGTCTGGAACTACCACGCCAGCTTCTCCTTGTATAGGCTCCACTAAAAATCCGCATACATTAGAATCGCTTAACGCTTTTTCTAAAGCATTAATATCATTGTAGGGAATAATGGTATAGCCAGTATTGTAGGGGCCAAAACCAAGGTTTGAATCGGGGTCTGTACTAAATGATATAACATTGATTGTTCGTCCGTGAAAATTTCCATCACATACAATAATCTTTGCCTTATTTTGTTCAATACCTTTTTGTGTATAGCCCCATCTTCTGGCGAGTTTTATAGCTGTTTCAACGGCTTCCACACCAGTATTCATAGGCAATACTTTGTCGTAGCCAAATAGAGAAGTTATATATGCTGCAAATTCTCCAAGCAAATTACTATGAAAAGCTCTAGAAGTAAGTGTTAATTTCTGTACCTGATCTAACAGGGCTTGTATTATTCTCGGATGGCAATGACCTTGATTGACTGCCGAATATCCACTTAAAAAATCATAGTAACGCTTACCTTCTACATCCCACACATACACTCCTTTACCTTTTTCAAGAACTACAGGCAGAGGGTGATAATTGTGAGCATTATATTTTTCTTCTTTTTCAATCAGTTGTTGAGTCAAGGTTTCTATACTAGTCATCTAACAAAGATAAATCATAAAGCCTATTTATAGCAAGATTAAGAAAAGAAGAAAAAAGGGATTCAATTAAAAATAGATAATATCTATCTAAAACAAAACGTAATATCAAAAACACTTATTGAAATTATTTTATCTTTGCGCCTTCAAAAAAAAATTTTATTAAACATCAAAAAACAAATTACATGTCACACGTAGGTAAATCATTTCCCAATTTAACAGTAAAAGCTATAGATTCATTAGGTGATACTTTTGAATTAAATATTTTTCAAAAAGCTATCCAAGAAAAAAAGAAAATTGTTCTTTTTTGGTACCCCAAAGATTTCACCTTTGTTTGCCCTACCGAAATCCATGCATTTCAAGATGCACTTCCTGAATTTGAAAAAAGAAATACCCTTGTTATAGGTGCCTCTTGCGATACTGCCGAAGTGCATTTTGCTTGGCTCAATACGGCTAAAAAAGATGGCGGTATAGAAGGTGTTACATTTCCTTTAATTTCAGATAGCAACAGAAATCTATCACAAATTCTCGATATTTTAGACGGACAAGTAAACGAAGACGATTATAGCCTGATAGGCGACAATGTTAGCTATCGTGCCACGTACATCATTGATGAAACTGGATTGGTAGTGTATGAAGGAATACATCATATGCCTATTGGTAGAAATGTAAATGAAATAATGAGACTTATAGATGCCTATACACATGTACAAACTCATGGAGAAGTATGCCCCGCCAATTGGGATGAAGGCAAAAAAGCTATGAGTGCTACTCGCGATGGTGTTTCTAATTATTTTTCTAATAATTAATAATTATATGTATCAAGAATTAGAGCGTGATAATTTGAGCGAATTTTTAAATGCTCATCCAAAAACTATTGTTCAGTATGGCGCATCATGGTGTGGAAGTTGTAAAATCATGAAACCAAAATTTAAAAAAAGTGAAGCAGAACATAATGATATATCCTATCTCTATGTAGATGCAGAATTATTTCCAGAATCGCGCAAATATGCTAATGTAAACAACCTACCAACCTTTGCGGCTTTTCATCATGAACAGCTTCATAGCCAAGTACAAACAAATAAAGCTGATGTGTTTTTTGAATTTGTAAATCAGTTTTTAAAGTAAAAACCATAATCATGAAAATTCCTATTATCAAACAATTTGTATTGCATGCTGAACAAAACTCAATCAATAATTTACAGATTACTCATGATACCTTAGAACATTTAATAGCGTTAGATAGATTAAGAGATGAAGAACTTGAGCTTATTGGAGAGCTGCTTTCAAATTTATCAGGAGCCATACAAGTCATGCAGTCAATGGAACAAGGCAAATCCAAAACTGAAGCTATCAATGCTTTTATGCAACGGGTAGTAGGCTTTGTTGATAAATAAATTTTTATTATACTTATAAAAAAGGGTTTGAATTATTCAAATCCTTTTTTTTTATTTCAACTAAAGAATAAAATTTAAACTATATTCCTTATGAGCTGTATGGCAGCTAATAACAACATGATAGCCCCGATGGTGTAATCTATATATTTTCTATGCAATGAAAAAAAAGATACAATATGCTTGCCAATCATAGCGTACAATCTCAAAATTAATAGCACACCCAAAGCCGCTCCTATACTAAATATAAATATTGAAATTGAATTCCAATCAAACCATGTTTTTTCAATAAAATATGTTCCCCATATGGTCCATGCAGACAGCTGAAATGGATTGAAAATAGCAAACCAAAGTAGTTTATTTACATGTACAGCTTGTTGTTCTGATTCCGAATAAGTTGCTTTTCTTTTACCTGCGTCTTTAAAAGAAAGCAATGCCATAAAAACCAATAAAGCTACTATAATCCATTTTATAAAAAGGAGTAGAGTGCCCTGCTGCATAAGCCAATTCATACCACTCATACAAAAAAAACAATATGGAATTTCTACTAGCGATATGATGAAAATAATTTTCCAAATAGTATGATTTTTTTTATAAGTACCATATTGTAGTATTTGCAAATTAATATAGCCGGGCATAAAATAACCATAGATTCCTACGGCAAATCCTATTATGAATTGCAGTACTAATTTAAACATATGCTCTTAGGGTTTTAAACCTTCCGTATGGGTTAAATATACTTTTATTTTCCCGACCAAAATAGATGTTTCTATTAGCAAAGGCAATTTGTGTTTATCCTGACTTACATATACCGTCATATTTTCACCACCCGAAAATATAGTTCCCTTTACTAAGAGTGGTTTGATAACGATAGTTTGAAAACTACCCAAAGGAGTTTTAATCTGCTTGGTACCTACGTATTTTATATATAAATGAAAAACCTCATCGTCTATAAATAATGTATAGGGAATTTTATCGCCAGCTTTGTATTTTGAATAATCAATATTGCGTGCAAAATAAATCATAGAAAGTACGTCTTGAGTACATGGCGAAATAGTAAAAAGCCCGTTGCTCGTTGTAGCTCGTAATTCTTTGTGGTTAAACATTATGTGCTCATATTTTCTCGTGCTACCTTCATGTACATCTCTAACAAATTTAAACGACTGCATAGTGGCTGTATCCACAAAACTTTCATAAACATCTCTAACCTTAAAAAACCAATCATAATGTGAATAGGTTCTACCAACGCCTTTAAGATGATATATGGTTTTATTTTGCCAATTTTCTAATTGATTTGAAAATACGGCTTCACCAGCATTGATATAGGCTCCTGCAAGAGTATAATAAACCTTGTAGGTTAATTTTTCGCCGTGCTGAGTTGTTTTATTTTTTAAAAAGCAATGGGTTTGTGCATAAGCCTGTGTAGCAAAAGAACATATAAGGAACCATTTGAACCTCATAACTATCTATAATCATCGCCATTGACACCACTAAAAGGGTTATGCTCCGAAGGCACATCATCACTTTCTACTTCGCCTCTGGAAACATTGGTATTGGCCCGCTGCACGCTAATAATATCTTCAGAATCGCATTCATCCATACCCTCCATTATTTCAGGCTTGTCAAATTTGTCTTTTGTATGATAGCTAAGTCTGCTATCGTTTTGTACAAGTTTAAAAAATTCGCCCCATATAGGCATAGCTGCTCTAGAACCTTCGCCCAAACCAGTGCCTATAAATCGATCTTCACAGCCAACCCAAGCACCACCCAAAAGTTGGGGTGTATAGCCAATAAACCATGCATCGGCCTCACTGTTTGTAGTTCCTGTTTTACCAGCACATTCTCCTTTAATTCCCCATCCGCCTTTAAGTCTTTTACCTGTTCCGAAGTTAACAGTACCCATCATCATTCGAATCATTTTATAGGCAGTAATTTCATTGATAACTTCTTTGCGTTCAGGCACAAAGGTTTCTAAAACATTACCATTTCTATCTTCTATACGTGTTATAAGTATGGGCTTAGTATTTATTCCATAATTTGGAAACATGGTATAGGCTCTTAGCATTTCGTAAATAGATATATCATCGGCACCTAAACAAACCGAAGGATATGCATGTACATTACTTTCTATGCCAAGAGTTTTAAGAAATTTTACAAAATGTTCTATACCAACAAGTTTTAAAATATTTACGGTAGCATTGTTTTTAGAATAAGCCAAGGCCATTTTCATAGGCATGGCGCCTCTACTTCTGTCGGGGCCATATCGTCCATGTCCAGGAAAAAATGCTGGATTAAGCGATACAGATTGGCAAGGACTATAGCCATTGTCTACAGCAAGACAATAAAGTAGTGGTTTTATTGTGGAACCTACTTGTCTTTTGGTATTTATATTGACGTGGTCATATTGAAAATATTTATGATTGATGCCACCTACCCATGCCTTTACCTCTCCTGTGGCAGGGTCCATAGCCATAAAGCCACTTTGTACAAATCCTTTCATATATTTAATACTATCTATAGGCGTTATAGTAGTATCTTTTTCTTTTTTACTATTCCACGAAAATACTTTCATTTTCGTTTTAGTATTAAACGATTTCATGATTTCATCTTCAGACAAACCCTCTGCCGACAAAGCTCTATAGCGATCTGATGATGTTATAGCTCTTTTCATGGTTACTTTATGTTTATCCCAACTACGTTGGCTAACACTTCTAAAGCGCCCTTTTACATATTTTTCTACAGCGGCTTCAGCATGTTGTTGCATAATGGTGTCTATAGTAGTATAAATTTTTAAGCCGTCTTTGTATAGATTATATCCGTGTTTTTTGCACCAAGCTTTGGCTTCTTGTTCTACTACTTGCCTATAGTATGGTGCCACACCTTGGTGATGTTTATCACTTACAGGATTGAAATCAAGTGCTATAGGTTTTGCTTTCAATTCCTGACCCATAGAAGCAGATATTTTAAAATTCTTTACCATTTGATCCAAAACCACATTGCGTCTACTGGTAGCACGCTCTACATGTCGTACAGGATTGTATAATGATGTACCCTTGAGCATACCTACCAATAAGGCCGATTCTTCTACTGTAAGTTCTTTAGGTTCTTTGCTAAAATAGGTTTTGGCTGCACTTTTTATACCAAATGAATTATATCCAAATGGTACGGTATTGAGGTATAGTGTAATGATTTCGGATTTGGTTAAGTTTTTTTCTAACTTAACAGCTACTATTTGCTCTTTTAGTTTTTCCAAAAAACGTTGAAGAAAATTTTTAGAGCCTTGCTCTAACAGTGCTTTAGCCAGCTGTTGTGTTATAGTACTTGCACCACCTTTGGGGCTAAAGGTAATAACACCAAAAAGCGCTCTACCTATGGCTTCTAAGTCTATGCCGCTGTGTTCATAAAAACGCTCATCTTCGGTAGCTACCAAGGCATCTACTATATTGGGCGAAATTTCGGTATAGCTGATTGGCTCTCTGTTTTCTAAATACATTTTAGTAATCAAACTACCCTCACTCGAATACATTTCGGAGGCTATTGCAGCTTTGGGGTTTTCCAACTCTTTCATTTGAGGCATGTAGCCAAGCCAGCCTTTATCGATAGCCCATATCAGCCCGTTAAAAGCAAGTATGCCTAAAATAAAAAAGATCCATAAAAATTTTATACTTCGCTTCATTGTTGAGCGTGTTTTTTGTTTAGCACAAAGCTATTCAATAACTTGTTATGAAAAAACTAAATTGATAAATACTAATAGAATCAAATGCTAAATTTTTTCTACTATAGCTAAGCTTTTTTGTATCATATTTTCTACACTTTTTCGTCCATCTTTCGAAAACTCTTTACGTTTTCTATTGGCAACTATGGTATTGATAGCAAGGCACTCGTGGCCAAAAACTCTTCCAAGCCCAAATATAGCCGATGTTTCCATTTCAAAATTGGTTACTCGATGTTCTTGAAAAGAAAAAGTAGAAAGTGTATCCACTAATAGCGGAAACTGTAGGGAGGCTCTTACTACCCGACCTTGTGGAGCATAAAAACCAGGACAAGTAACCGTAATGCCTTGATGATAATCTGTATGGAAAAAACCTAATAGTTTAGAAGAGCCTTGAACAAGGTATGGCTTTATTGCACTTTGATTTAATCCAGTGTGTTGAACAAATGATTCCAACATATTTTGTTCTGCATCTGAATTGGTAAGTTTATAAAAATGCAACACATTATCTAATCCAATGCCATGGCTCGATGCGACTAAACTATCTACAGCTATATCCTCTTGTAGGCTACCAGAAGTGCCAAAGCGTATGATATGTAGCGATTTTTTTTCTGTTTTCTCTTCTCGTTTATCAAAATCAATATTGACAAGGGCATCCAATTCATTCATAACGATGTCTATATTGTCTGGGCCTATGCCACTGGACAATACCGTTATTCTTTTTTTGCCTATATAGCCTGTATGTGCATTAAATTCTCTGTGGTGTGTTTTTACGTCTATTGTATCAAAATATTTTGATACTTCGTGTACTCTGTCGGGGTCGCCTACAGTAATAACTGTGTCTGCCAGTTCATCTGGTTTTAGATTTATATGATATACTCTACCTTCGGGTGTAATAATCAATTCGGATTCGCCAATTTTTTGCATGATTTTTTTTTACAAACTTATTGTTTTTTAGGAATTTGTCTATTCTTAAAATATGCTTACATTTGCATTCCAAATAGGGTCTTGTGGCCGAGTGGCTAGGCAGAGCTCTGCAAAAGCTTCCACACCAGTTCGAATCTGGTCGAGACCTCTTAAAATGTCCTGATGCTAAAAGTTTCAGGACATTTTTTTTATTCCTATAGAATTGCTAGTACTTTTACAATTCCAATAATAGCTACATATATGGATCATATCATACATACCCCAAAAGCCCCAGCGGCAGTAGGCGCTTATCCGCATGCTCGCAAAGTAGGCAATTTATTATTTTTATCTGGCATAGGCCCACGTACAGCTGGAAGTAACGAAATACCTGGCTTGACCTTGGATAAGAATGGAAATTTTGTAAGCTTCGACTTTGAGGCTCAATGTAGAAATGTATTTGAAAATGTAAAGATTGTGTTGGAAGAAAGCGGTAGTAAATGGGAAAACTTAGTCGATGTTACCGTTTTTTTAGTAAATATGAAACGAGATTTTCATACTTATAATACACTGTATGCCAGCTATTTTAAAGACGCACAACCCTGTAGAACAACGGTTGAAATAAATAGTTTGCCTACCCCCATTGCTATAGAGCTTAAGTGTATAGCAACTATAGATTAGCTCTTAGTTTGCTCGATAACTACCCTTCTTTTATTATTAGGCATTTAGCTCAAATAGCATAGTATCTGGGAAAAACGAAACTTCACCAGATGATATATTATGTATTCCGCCTACTATTCCAATTTCTTTTTTAGCTACCATATCCTTTAGTATTGGGCTTCTTTGTAATATAGATTTTACTGTGCGTTTTACATTGATGATAGCTACATTTTCTACAAATTCAGCATTGCTTGATGTTCTATTTTCTTTAGTTTCTAATTCATCATCTACTGCGGGTCTGAGTTTGGTCAACAATGCTGTCAAATTGCCCATCTCTACATGGTCGCATGCGCCTTTTACAGCACCACATTTGGTATGACCAAGCACTACTATAATTTTAGAACCTGCTACTTTACATCCAAATTCCATGCTACCCAATATATCTTCATTGATAATATTGCCTGCTATTCGAACACTAAAAATATCGCCCAATCCCTGATCAAAAATCAGTTCGGTAGAAGTTCTACTATCTATACAACTAAGTATGACAGCAAAGGGATGTTGCCCATCGGACGTTTCGTTGGCTTGTTGCAACAGATTTCGATTAATTTTTAGATTATTGACAAATCGTTTATTGCCTTCTTTTAATAACTCTAATGCCATAGAAGGTGTGATGGCCGCCTGCATTTCTTTTGTAAGTGTTTTCATTTTTTTATATTTTTTTTTAGTTTAAATAAAAATTATCTGTTGGTATGGGTTTTGGAATTTTTTCTTCTTTAAGTAATTGTTTTATATTGATTTCAATTGTTCTTGCTATTGCTGTCATAGCAGTATCAGAAGGTTTATTTTCGAATGGATCTTGCATATGTGTTGCCGACTTTTCTAATAGTAAAAATGCTATAGATATAATGATCAAAAGCGGGGTTTCGAATAAACCATCTACTCGCAATGAAATGGCCAGCGTGATAATAAATAAGTAGATAATGCCATGTAGAAAAATACGATATGTTACAGGAAAGACGGTAGACTTTATCCTTTCTGTTTTTCCCTGTGCATCACAAAGTCTTACCAACGTATTATCTAACTGTAGTTGAGTAAATATATCTATTTGATTATTGTTTTTTAATTTTTTAATATCCTCTCCATGCAATTGGAGTATTGCCAGCGGTTTATTACTATGTTTTTTTAATTCATCTAGGTCTTCTTGCGAAACAAACTGTTCTAAAGTATTCAAGGGATTTAATCCTCGTAAGGATTGTCCTAATGAATAGCACCAAGCAATTTGTCTATATGCGAGTTTTTTTATTATATGCTCATTACCGGCTGGAGTTAATGTAAGCAATTGTATAACGAAGCTTCGAGAATCATTGACTATAGCACCCCACACTTTGCGAGCCTCCCACCATCTGTCGTATGATTGATTGAGCTTAAAAGAAAGTAAAATAGATATAGCTGTTCCAATAAATGCTGGTATGGTTAGTGGCATTTCGGGGAAATATCCTTTGAATTGGTCGGTAAGAAATAGGACTATCAAAGACACTATGAGTACTATAACAATATCGTATTTGACTTTGTTAAATATATAGATAACAGGAATTTGCTTGTTTAGTAACATAAACTATAATTTCTTTCGCAAAGATAGTAATTATTTTTATTATGATAGTATTACTATCATAAATAATTGTAAAATATTTTTTTTCGTACCTTTATCCCATCGAATAAAAAATATTTTGTAGCCATGAAAATGCAGATACAGATTACTATGAATAAGGCCTTATACTTACGTGACCCGGAAAGTTCTGAATTAGGCAAAAACATACTTCAACACAGTATTCAGTTAATTTTTAAAAATGGTTTTGAATCATTTACTTTTAAAAAACTTGCCGAAGATATAGGAACTACAGAAGCGGGCGTATATCGATATTTTGAAAATAAGCACAAACTATTAGTTTATCTTACTGCTTGGTATTGGGGCTGGCTCGAATTTCAAATTCGATTTCAAACTAATAATATTAGCAATCCAATCAGCAAACTAAAAAAAATCATTACGCTACTTGCATCATCGGTCAAAGATGATGAGCAAACAAGTTTTATAAATGAAAGTTTATTGCATCAAATTATAATAGCTGAAGGCTCAAAAGCCTATCTAACAAAACAAGTTAATGAGGATAATAAACAAGATTTTTTTAAGCCCTATAAAGACCTCTGTGCTCTGATTGGTCATATTATTTTGGAATGCAATGCAAAGTATAAGTATCCCAAATCGTTGGCATCTACGATTATAGAAATGGCTCATTTTCAAAATTTCTTTATGAATAATTTGCCTTCTCTGACGGACTTTGCTGAAAATAAAGAGGAAAGTGAAATTGTATCTTTTTTAAACGACTTAGTTTTTACTAGCTTAAACAAAAAATAAATTTCAGTCTATTAATATACGTGCTGGCCACCATTGATGCTGTAGTTGGCACCTGTAATAAAACTGGTAGCATCGCTTGCTAAGAAACAAACCAAATGGGCTACTTCTTGTGTTCCTCCTAAACGGCCTATCGGAATCTGAGATACAATTTGTTCTCTTACTTTTTCGGGCACTGCCATTACCATGTCTGTAGCAATATAGCCTGGCGAAATAGTATTGACCGTAATTCCATACTTTGCCACTTCCATGGCAAGCGTTTTAGTAAAACCATGCATGCCGGCTTTGGCTGCTGCATAGTTAGTTTGCCCAAACTGCCCACGCTGCCCATTGACAGAGGAGATGTTTATAATACGACCAAAGTTTCTTTCTATCATACCTTCTATTACATGCCGAGTGCTATTAAATACACTATTCAGATTGGTATCTATGACAGCATGCCAATCATCTGGTTTCATTTTTGAAAATCGTCCATCGCGAGTAATGCCTGCATTATTGACAAGAACATCTACTGGTCCAAAACGGGTTTCAATATCTTTAATCATATTTCCAATCGATTCAAAATTACACACATCTCCTTCAGCTATTTCTATATCAAAATTTTCTTCTTTTAAATGCTGCTGCCATTCCAATGCTTTTTCTTTGTTTCGATAGTTCCCTATGACATGATAGCCATGATAAAACAATTCTTTACACATAGCAGTTCCTAAACCACCAGTAGCACCTGTAACAAGTGCTATTCTTTTTCTTTGATTGTCCATAGTTTTAGTTTTTATTTCACTATGAAAGTAAAGTATAATAGGGAATTAAAAAAAAATCAAGAACTCTTTTTATAAAATTCTGATTTAAATGGATGTCTATCTTTCCATTTTTCGCCTACTTGTTCTCTAAAGCCTTTCGCAACTCGTTTATAAAACCATCTTACTATAGGATGTCTAAGTGTATAAAAAGAATATTCATACTGTGGCTCACAACCCAAAATAGCTTTGGCCTCCAAAGCTGTTCTACCCAGTATTAGTTTACTTTTTTGAGTCCTTATGGCTTGTTGCAAACAGTGAAATAGAATATTAAAGTATATAGCATGCGACTGATTGATGGTATAATCAAAACCAATATAATTCATATCGTAAGTATCTTGCTTGATTATGGCTGATGAAAAAGCAACCATTTTATTTTCTAAAAACCAGCCATACACAATATAGTCTTCCATCATGGATTTTTTCATTTCAGTAAAAAAAGCTGCGTTGAGTTTTCCCATACGCACTATCTGATGGTTGGCTACTTGAAGATATAATGATTCTATGATATTGTTATTTTGGATGATGTCTTCCAATGATAATTCTTTGACTTGGATAACATCTAGCTGCTTTTCAATTTTTTTGTAGCGTTGCAGATATTTGTGTTTTAAAGCTTGCTGATAATCTATCATGCTACTCCATGAAGATGGAATATTAATATACATCGAAACATCCTCAGTCATTTGCTTGTAATGATCTTTCAATAAGATATAATTGGCAATTTCTGTAGGAACATCTTTTAAGAAAACGCCAGTAAGTCTATACTTATTCAACACAAACTCCGTTGTTTGGATATAATGTTCTTCTTTTTTCTTTGCTGGCAACTCTTGCGATACAAAATGATGAAACTTAGCATCATGTCTAAATAAATGGCCTGCTACTAACAAGGTTGGTCTTAGTGCAAAAAGAGCAATTTGTAGACTTCTCTGTTGTAATTTATTTTGGCATGCGAAGTGATAAGGCTTTACCCGCAATATTTGATAATAAGCACAAAAAACTATTTGATTATTTTCTTTACAAAGAACATATAAAGATTGAACATCGCTAATTTGAGATAATTCTACAGTGGCAATATTTTGTTTTAAAAGGGCATGCCCTTCGGGCAAATGCTTATCCCACTCTGGTGGCAATGTTTGTACACTTTGGTAAATATCATATGCGAGTTGCACATGCTGTTTTGACTTATGGCATCGCATGAAGGTAAACTATTTTTTTATACAGCAAAACTTTCTCCACAACCACAACTTCTACTTGCGTTGGGATTTATAAAATTAAATCCTTTTCCATTTAAGCCATCGCTAAAATCTAATTCAGTATTAACTAAGTATAAGAAACTTTTTAAATCACAAACTATTTTAATGCCTTTGTCTTCAAACTGCTGATCCATGGGTTTTAGTTCATTGTCAAAATCAAGTTTGTAACTCAATCCACTACAACCACCACCTACTACACCTACACGAAGAAAGTAGGTATCGTCTAATTGTGCATCTGAAATAAGCTGCAGTATTTTTTCTTTTGCTTTATCGCTTATGTATATACTATTTTCTGTAGCTACATCCATAATTAGTGCTTATTTTATTTATTGCAAAGGTACGAAGATATATAAGTAATTAGCAGATTTTTGAAATGCAAAAAAGTATATACTATAGTTTCAGATTATTTCTTATAGATTCTGTTGCAATCTCCAATACCATTGCTATCACTGGGCTGGCACTCGGTTGGGGTTATCAACTGTTTATCTAAATAATCTGGTATACCATCACCATCTGTATCGCGAGGGCAGCCTTTATTATCTACTCTTACACCCTCTGGTGTATTGGCGCACATATCAAAACAATCACTAATACCATCTTTATCTAGGTCTTTTGAACAATCTTTTTTAGTCTGTACTTGTGCAAACACTATGAGCGTGATTCCAAAAAATAGTACCAAAAAAAATAATTTAGCCTTCATAACTTTATTGAATTGTAAACGGAATAGGTTTAATCTGCTCATTTAATTTTAAAATATACATACCCTGTGCTAGGTTATACAATGAAATATTATTTATGCATCTACCTTGTTGTACTTTATGGCCTGCCATATCGAAAATAACATAGGGCATTTCAAGGGTATTGCCCGGAATATGTATGCTTTTATTAGCCACATAAATAGATAGTGGTTGCTTTATAATATCAATAGTTGCATCTGGTTTTTTTACAGTTACCGAGTCGCAAAATTGACTTGTTTTACCACATGCTGAGCTAACTGTTAAGCATACCTCGTAGCTTCCATCTGTAGTATAGGTGTGAGCAGGTTGTGGTAAATTGGATTGCATACCATCTCCAAAATCCCATTGGCTACTTGTATATCGTTTTGAATTGTTGGCAAATTGCACATCTAAACCAGTAGTAGTATTTGCAAAAGAAGCTAAAGGCATTTGTCCGAATTGTTGCCAATTTTCTATGCTATCTAATACTGTTTTGGAAGCTATGTTTTGTAAAACTATGGCATCGCCTTGTAACATACCAGCTGGCAGATAGGGTGAGTTGACAATAGCCTTATGAAAAAGGCTAACATAAAAAACACATGCAGCTAAATAAGAACCTGCTATACTTGGATGTGATTCATCGGGGTTATATAATTCTATAGTAGGGAAACTGTCTCGTACGGTTTTCCAAGCTACTCCAACAGGGCTTAAGCTGGTGCCAAAATCTTGTGCAAATTGCATATACGATTCTCTTAATCTTTGTTGCATACCATTGTAAGTACATATAGGAGGATAAAAAGGACAATTGGATGCGTCGCCATTTTTTCTTCCCCATGTCATATATAACATCGTTTCGGCACATGATTGTGTTGCTTGAATTAAACTATCTAATAAACCTACATAAGGATACGTATCGGATTGTACTTGTGAGGGAGAAAAAGAAGGCTCTTGGCTTTGGCATTGCAATACAACGACATCCCAATTTCCTAAAGAAATCATAGTATGAAGGCTATTATTGCTCCAATGATTGTTGGCTGTGGCACCTCCAGGTGTGTGAGCAGTAAATGTTGTAGTGTCTCCCATGGTTAAGGACAAATCGGCTATCATTTGAGGCAGATTGTTGACAGCAGTATAGCTATTGCCAATATAGAGTATATTTAATTTTTTAGCGTGTGTACTAAAAATTCCAATTACCAAAAAGAAAAAAAGACTGATTACATTACGTTTAGATAGGACCATATTTATTTTTTTAAAGTTTTCCATGCAGACTCAGCAATCGAATTTTTGATGCTGTCAAATTGGTCTGAGCTGAGAAATTTGGACTCAAAATGCAAATAAGCTTCTGCTTTGTCTACATCTTGGTTAAATACGGATAATATGGTTTTAAGTTGATTGGCACTTAGACAAGCTGTGAAGTTTTTTCTTTTTAATACTTGCATACGAGCTATATCATCCTTTTTATTCCTCATTAAATTCATCAGCGACATGACTTCTTCATCACCTACAGACGTATTACAAAGTGGTTTGGTTGGTTCTTTTACTTCTTCAACAGTATTTACAACTACTTTCTCAGGCTCTACTTTTTTCTTACTTTCCTTTTGTTTTTTGCTTGATTCTTTTATTACATTTTGCACCTCTTCGGGCAAAGCTGTGCTATCGAAGTAGTGAATAATATTTTGCTCTGTTGTAAGACTAAAATTGATTGGGGTATTGGTTTCTATTATTTTACCTTGGTTTATTAAATCTACTAAATAAAATTTGTCTTCATTGGTTTTGGCCAATTTGAAACCATAAGAAGCTCCTTCGTAAGCATCTATTACAAAAGTTTGTTTGGGATACATTTCAGCACCAAAAATAATATCGACCACTTGTTCGCCTTGTGCTAGTATAGGCACTATGACATAATGATTAGACATATTTTCGACTGGTTGATTATTGACTTCTAATCGACATGGAATACTGGGTATACCTTCAAAATAAAGATAAGATTGTTGAGCTGAAGCAAATAATACAAGTATGCTAAAAAATAATGTAGATAGTAATTTTTTCACTTAACAAATTTACTCAAAGCTAATTAATTCCTGACCTTTTTCAACCGCTTGTTTTTCGGTGATATGTACTTTTTTAATTACTACATCGTTTGGTGCTTTAAAGCTATTCTCCATTTTCATAGCTTCTAATATCAATAAAGGTTCTCCTGCCTTAACAACATCTCCTTCTTTTACAACTATTTTCAATATCAATCCAGACATGGCTGCTTTTAAAGCATTAACTTTTTTTACTTCTGTAGTTTTTATTCCTATCGCTTCCAACTTAATATCGATGGGCTCTTTAATGCTAACAACGCACTTTTTTCCCTGTACGCGTATAGTAAGTTGTTTAAGGTCTTTATCTATTTTAAGTACATCTACTTCATATTGTTTTTGACCTCTATGAAGTAGATACGTATTGGCACTTACTTTTTCAATCCAAGCATCTTCCGCTTGATTATTCATCTGAAAAGATTCCTGATCTTGAATGGTATAGAGCTTGTCTTGTACTGTAATTTGATACATCAAAAAATAAATTGAATAATAATAAAGGTTATTGCAAGCCAGCCATAGTGCCTAATGCATTGATTTTTTCTGTAATCTTTTTGCCCAAATCTTCCATTCCACTTCGAGTAGCTTCGTTTGCAATAAAGTTTAGAGCGCCTAATGCAAATTGCACATCATCTTTTTTAGCTTCCTGCATACTTGGTTTCAACGATTTCATGTATGACACTTCTGCATCAGCCGATTTGATAAGTTTATCAGTCAATTTTTGAGCAAGCTCTTTACCTCCAGCTCGTATAGCCACATTGGCAAGGTAAATGATAGAACCATTTTCTTGCTGAAGAGTAATAGGATAGGAACGTTCTGAGATAGATGTTGTTACCTTTTCAATTACTTTTAATGCGTCAGCGTTTCTGCCTTTTCTTATCAAATCATCGCCCAATTGGAATGCCAATACACGAGTAGTATTTAACATTCTTCTGTTGGTTTGATCATAAAATATACTTGATTTTTCAGCATTGCCAAATTGAAATTTATTCATGAATAAATCATAAACTTTATCGGTATTAACTCTCAAAGGCATGTTGGCCGAAGAACCTTGTGTACGTATTGGAATCAATTTAAACGCTAAACCTTCTAACTGTAAATACTCCGAAAGCCCTTCATAATGGTCAGGGTCTATTGAGTTAGAAAAATAGATAGGCCTTTTCCAAGCATTTGCTGCCAATATATTGAGTATCGCTAAATCGTTTTTATACGCTACATTTTTAGGCATTTCAAATTGTATCATATCTACCACGCTAGTATCAGTTGGAGATATTACATTATTTTTCAAACATAATTCTTTATCAACTGGTATAAAGAATTTTTTAGTTGGGAAATAATTTACGCGCTCACCACCTTGTGTCATTAGTGTAGCACCTGGCGCATCGCTACCAGCAAACTGCAATACTTCAGTAAGGTTGATATATTTATCTTGTGGTATTGTTTTATTATCTTGATGTTGTATATAATTTCTTTTTTCGCCTCTATATTGTTCTGATTTCCATATCAAATCTACTGGGGCTGCCTTATTGATAGCATTGCCTAATTGGTCTATATACCAATCTATACCGAGCAAGCTTATGTTTACTATTCTTACATCGGTTCTAAAACCTTCTACTTCTTGTGCATACCATAGTGGATAGGTATCATTGTCGCCTTCGGTAAATAAAATGGCATTGGGTTCGCAAGAGTTTAAATAGTTTTTTGCACTAGCCAAAGCCAATGTTTTATCTGATCTATCGTGGTCATCCCATTCTTTGCTAGCCATTAGTGTTGGTACTGCTAATAGACATAGCGCTGTGGCTAAGCTTGGAGACAGATTGCCTAATTTTAATTTATTAAACCAATCAGATACCATCATGACACCCAAGCCTATCCAAATGGCAAAGGCATAGGTAGAACCTGCATAGGCATAATCTCGTTCACGAGGTTGTAAGGGTACATTGTTTAAGTATATTACAATGGCCAAACCCGTAAAGAAGAATAAAAGTGTAACGATGAGTGCATTTTTTTTATCTTTTTGGAAATGATAGTACAAGCCTATCAATCCCAAAATTAAGGGTAAGAAATAAAGTTCATTTCTTGCCATACTATTTTTAAAGCCGTCGGGCATTTTATCTATATCGCCTCGACCAAAAAATTTGTCTATTGGTTTTATGCCCGATATCCAGTTTCCATTGTGAGGTTCACCCATAAGGTTTTGATAATCATTTTGTCTTCCGGCATAGTTCCACATAAAATATCTCCACCACATTTGATTGACCTGATAACGGAAGAAGAAAGATAAGTTGTCGGCTGTTGATGGTTCATCTTGATCTGTAAGGCCTAAATAGGATTTATAAAAACTTACATGTCTTGGATCGTTGGCATCCCAAATTCTTGGGAACAATCTTTTATCGCTAGATTCATAGGTGTATTCATCTCGCTTCATTCCCAATTCTTCATATTTTTCTTTGCCTTTCCAATATTCCATTTTACCATCCTTCATACCGGTAGGTTTGGAGTTGTAATCGGGTCCAGTAATTAATGGCACATTTCCATATTGTTCACGTTGTAAATATTTCAATAGGGTTATGGCATTATCAGGGTTTGTCATATCCAAAGGCACATCGGCATTAGAACGAATAATAGTAGTTAAAAAAGTAGAATAACCTATCAATATAAATACAAAACAAAGTGTGCCTAAGTGTAAAAAGTATTTATTATTCTTTTTGGCCCAACGGAGTGCAAAAAATGCAGCTGCAGCTATCATCAGTATTGTAAATAATACTCCTGAATTAAATGGCATACCAAAAGAATTGACAAATAGTATATCCATATTTTTGGCCAATATGGGTACTGCCTGAATGATACCATATTGAACTACACCTGTGATAACACAACCAATAAGAAAAGCCCAAATGGAACCCATTTGTGTTACCTTATAGCGTTTGAAATAATATACCATAACGATAGCTGGTATAGTTAATAAATTTAATAAATGTACACCTATTGATAGTCCCATCAAAAAGGCAATAAATAGTACCCAGCGATCTGCGTAAGGGTCTTGATCATTGGTTAAGCGGTCTTCCCATTTTAGTATAGCCCAAAACACCAATGCTGTTAAAAAAGACGATAAAGCATATACTTCGCCTTCTACAGCTGAGAACCAAAATGTATCTGAAAATGTATAAGCCAATGCTCCCACAAGACCTGCACCCATTACTTTAATTAAATTGCTTTGATTTATTTCTTCATTGGAATTAATTAATATTCTTTTGGCAAAATGAGTAATAGTCCAAAACAAAAACATAATCGTTAAACCACTACTTAAGGCAGAAAGGGTATTGATAGCCAATGCTGCATTTTTCATGCCAAATAAAATAACAAAGAGCCTACCTATCATTAAAAAGAGTGGTGCTCCTGGCGAATGCACGACTTCTAATTTGGCTGCTCCTGAAATAAACTCACCACAGTCCCAAAAACTAACTGTAGCTTCTTTTGTCATCATATAAACAGTAGTAGCTATTAGACCAACTGCCCAACCTAAAATATTATTTAATTTGTTGTAATTCATATGCTATATTAAATTCAGTAGGCAAATATACTCTTTTGCAATTAAGGATAATAATTTGATAGACGTTAAAATAAATGAAATATAAACGCCATTTTATTCTTATTTTTGCTACACAAACATTTAATTTCTTTACTATTATCATGAAAAAAATTCTATTCCTATTTATCCTATCTAGTATATTTTTTATTTCTAAAACATTTGGTCAGGCCAATAGCTATACCGTAACCTTAAATAATATTACTCAAACATCTAACGAAACACTCGAATTTGATGTTTGGATACACTGGACAGGCACCAATACGGCCTACTTAACTTTTTTTGAAGGCGGTATCAACTTTAACTATGCCGGGCTTGCCAATGGTGGCACACTTTCTGCTTCTTTTGTAAATGGCAGTGCAGACCCTGCTTTACCAATAGATCAACAAACTGTTTCTGCCAATATAGATCCTACCAGCCTCCAGTATAGAATTTATCCTTCTATAATTACATCGGCAGATATCACCATTCCGTTAAACTCAACTGGGATTCGTTTAGGTACTTTCAAAATTACAAATACAGTTCCTTTTGCTATAGGCAGTATGCCCAATTTTGTGTGGAACAATGCTGCTCCTACTGCTACAACAACCAAAACAAGAGTAGCTGTATTTATTGGCGCCTCTTCTTCTGCTACGAATGTGACGAATATAGCAAGCCATCTTGTAAGTGGCAACCCTGCGATGGTAAATGGTTTGCCCATTCAGCTTTCAGATTTTGAAGTAGAATCAAACTATCAAAATCAAGTAATATCTTGGACTACTTTGAGCGAACGAGACAATGACTTTTTTGTATTGGAACATAGCACTGATGGATACACGTTTAGTCCTTTAGCATATATGCCATCAAAAGCTAAAAATGGCTATAGTCAAAATGCCTTAGACTATGAATACATTAATGAAAATCCTCAATCTGGTATTAACTACTACCGATTAACACAACATGATATTGATGGGAAAACCAGTATATCTTCTACTATTCAAGCAGCATTCATCAAACAAGCATTTATTCAATTATTCCCAAATCCAGTAAAAGAGTATATTCATTTGCAATACGAATCTGATCATAATGCACACGTTACCATTGCTATTTTTGATCTACAAGGTCGAGTTGTAAATCGTGTAAACACTACTGTTTATACTGGCTCACAAACCTTGGATTTGGCAAGTGCCTTAATACCTCAAGGAACCTATTTGCTTTCTGTAGTAGAAAATAATAAAGAAGTATACAATACCTTGTTTAGCAAATAAACACTTCATTTCAACCCGAATTATGCATTTGCATTCGCAAACGACATAAGCGATTACCCGTGATAATATAATACTGATTATACTACTGTAACAGACCAAAAAAATGGTCTGAACATCAGCAATATCGGCATAAACCACTCTAAAAATTGGTCTGAAACCAATTTAAGATTGGTATTATTTCTCCTAACTCTATACTTTGAAACTGAATCGGTACAGGTAAGAAAATCAAGCCTTTCAGGTTACACTTTGGTAAACTTTCAAGGTAATTTTCTAAATTGGGATAAAGCTCGTTTAAAAAAATACAAGTTGAATATTTGAATGCGCTATGCTTTAATAAACAAGACAGTAGCAAACCACCTTATGCTACTTTTTTCTTTCTTTTATTTGCATAAGCAACGGCCGCTTCACGTACCCAAGCACCCTTTTCGTGGGCTTGTACTCTATCTGAAAGTCTTTGTTTGTTGCAAGGTCCATTGCCATTTACAACGTTCCAAAATTCTTCCCAAGGTATAGTACCAAAATCATAGTGCTTTCGTTCTTCATTCCACTTAAGGTCTGGATCTGGAAGTGTTACTCCAAGTATACGAGCTTGGTCTACAGTAGCATCTACAAAACGTTGTCTTAGCTCATCATTCGATTGACGTTTGATTTTCCATTTCATGCTTTGTTCGCTATTCGAACTTTCAGCATCAGAAGGGCCAAACATCATCAAAGAAGGCCACCACCAACGGTCTACAGCATCTTGCAACATTGCTTTTTGGGCCTCTGTGCCTCTGCTTAAAACTAATAAAGACTCATAGCCTTGACGCTGATGAAAACTTTCTTCCTTGCATATACGTATCATAGCTCTTGAATAAGGGCCATAACTTGTGCGACAAAGCATAACCTGATTCATGATGGCTGCGCCATCTACCAGCCAGCCTATAGCACCTATATCAGCCCAAGTAAGTGTTGGATAATTAAATATACTTGAATATTTGGCCTTGCCTGTGTGCAATTGGTCTAAGAGCTCATCGCGAGAGATACCTAAGGTTTCTGCAGCCGAATATAAATATAAGCCATGACCTGCTTCGTCTTGCACTTTGGCCAATAAGATTAGTTTTCTTCTTAGGTTGGGAGCTCGTGTTATCCAGTTGCCTTCAGGTAGCATACCCACCACTTCACTATGTGCATGTTGAGAAATTTGACGTATCAAGGTTTTTCTATATGCCTCTGGCATCCAGTCTTTGGCTTCTATTTTAATTTCTTGATCGAGTTTTTGTTGAAAGAGTTGTTCGTCTTGCATAGCACAGCTGATTTTTTTCAAAGATAATTCATTCCTTTTCTTTTTGAGAACTGATATCGCTCATATTTTCTACAAATCTAAAATCTTATTTTTCTATAGTTTGTAAATTATAGGCAGTACAAGCCACCAAACCTGCAGTTTCGGTTCGTAAACGATTGGAGCCTAAATGTACAATCTGAAATTGATGGGCCAGTGCTTGTTCTACTTCAAAAGGGGTAAAATCGCCTTCGGGGCCTATTAAAATAAGCGTTGGCTGAGCTTTTTGCAATACAGCAGTAATAGGGTTTAGCGGAAACTCTGTGCCACAATATGCAATACATTTTATATTTTCATGACTTTGTAAGAGCTTTTCAAATGGAATTGCCGACTGTAATGTGGGCATATATACCTGCTGTGATTGCAACATGGCCGATTGAATAATTTTTTCAAAACGCTCCATTTTGTGCAATGAAAATTGACTTCGTTGTGTTATAAGTGGTGTGATTTTTTCAATACCCATTTCAGTTACTTTTTCAAGAAGCCACTCCATACGAGAAGAATTTTTGGTAAATGAGATAGCCAAATGCAAATGGGCATGACGAGGTGGCATGTGTTCTTTTTGTGTAGCAACTACCGAAATGTTTTTTTTACTAATATCATTTATTTTGGCTGTTATGCGCATTCCTTTGCCATCTGTAATAAAAAATGAGTCATTGACTTTCATGCGCAAAACATGGATGATATGGTGGGCAGTAGATTCGCTTAGTGCTAATGCGTTTTCATCAAGATGGGCTTCGTAAAAGTATTGCAAACTCATAAACACAAATATAAGCCTAAAGAATCATGAAGTACCTTTGTATACTATGAGTAAAAAAGCCATTTTCTTTTTAGTATTTTTTATGTTGTTAGGCGTAGCCTTTTTGAGTTATTACTATTATGCCTACAAACAAAATCCAAGACGACTAACCGTATATGGAAACCCCGGACATAAAACACAGGCATTTTCTTTTACAAATCAAGATGGCAACATAGTAACCGAAAAAGATGTAGAAGGCAAAATATTTGTAGTTGAATATTTCTTTTCGACTTGCGAAGGCATATGCCCTATCATGAATGATAATATGGCCAAAGTATATGCAAGCTATAGAGGACAAAATGATATCGCTATATTATCGCATACGGTAGACCCCGAAACAGACACAGTAGAACAATTAAAAAACTACTCATTGAAGTTTGAAGCTGAGGCTCCACAATGGCAATTTTTGACTGGCAACAAACAAGATTTGTATAGAGCTGCTATAGAAAGCTATTTAGTTACGGCAGTAGAAGATACTACGAAAAAAGAAATTTTGCCCGATTTTATACATTCTGAAAAGTTTGTTTTGGTTGATAAAGAAAAACATATCAGAGGTATATATGATGGCACCAAAATAGAAGAAGTCAATAACCTGATAAAGGATATTGAAACCTTGAGAAAGGAATACAAATAGCGCCTTCTTAAACGGATTGTACTACTGTAACAGACCAAAAATTTGTTATTAATATCTATATTAACGACTCTAAAAATTCGTATGAAACCAATTTAAAATTGGTATTAAACGCTTGAATTGGTGGTTTTATAAAGCAATCTATTCTATCACAAACTTATCGGAAAACTGTTTACCTCCTATACCCACTCGAAGAAAATAGACTCCTGCCGATAATTGTAATGTATTCAATGGTATTGAATGGCTACCAGCCCATTGATTTTCGTCAACAAGTGTTTTGATATATTGTCCGTTTGCTGATATCAATTCTATTGCTACCTTTTCGTTGCTCTCTAAGTCATAGGAAATTTGGGCTGAACCACGGGATGGATTCGGATAAATGTTCAAATTATATTTTTCTTTCCATTGGGCTTCTTCAATAGCAGAGAAAGTTTGTTTATTTTCTTGCCAAACTACAGTGCTATCTTGATAATCAATTTCAGCTACGGTAGTAAAATTTCCAACAGTGACCCATTTGTATGAAGAAATTTCCCATACACCTAAGCTTTTTACTTTTTTTTCTATTAATACCACATTGTTATACGTAGAATAGGGTGTTTTTATACTGCCGTATCCAACATATTTTTCTTGGGTGGTATCATGTTCTCCTAAGGTTGTGGAAGATATATCATTATTTATATCGTTTAGATTGTAAGGAAATCGATAGCCTACTTCGTAGTCTATATAGTCAAAATCCATGGAAGGAAAAGCAGGTGACCGCTGTCCTAATGTCCACGAACTATCTGTACTAATTTTTCCATAGATATAAATAAAAGGTTGTGTTCCTGAATAGATTACTGCAGCCCAATCGGCAGTTGGGAAACTGGTAGCATATGCAGTTGTTGCAGGATTTTCAAAGACAGAAACAAAGGAAACCGGATCTGTACCGTAGGTTGAAAAATCCCATGTCTGATTTCCCGAAGTAGGGTAAGTACTTGTAATTTGATACGTAGGTAAATAAATTTTTGTTGTGTCGCCTACAGTTGGCGAAACATAATTCATAGTTGGCTGTGCCTGGCTAATGAATGAAAAGGCACATAAAGCAATTGAAAGTAATTTTTTAAGCATAGGATTTGGTTTAATTTTATTAATTTGTTTGATTTTTATTTCCAACTTTGTGTAGGCGAAGGCATCGCCCTTTTTTGTGTTTTACCAAACAATATCTGTAATCCTGATACATCGGGAAACAACTATCAAAGCGACAATACAAATATAATTAAGAAAAAACAAAAAAATCAAGTAGTTCGCTCCTATCATCCCTTTTTATTATGTAGCTTGGGCTAAAAAATATATTGTGATACTTTAAAAAATCAATTTTTTACGAGTGCATTCTCATTAGTTAATGGTCAAGATTGGACGTTTTATACTAAAATTTATCATAGTACAGTTAGTACTTATGATAGTATTTATGGTTATTATGAAAAATATAATGGAAATATTTTTAACTTGAATAATAGTAATTTAATAGCGCATCCATCTGGTGCTACATTCTATAATTTCCCTACTAATGTAGGTGATTATGCAAGAGGAACTCTTAAATTTGGTATTCAATCACTTTCAAATAGTAGAACTATTAATTTCTATATTAAAAGAGATAATTAGTAGTATTATTACTTCGTATAAAAAAAGGGGACAGTGTCCCCTTTTTTTATACTTGTTCGCCTGCTTTCATTTTTTCGGCATTTTCTGCAAATTGAAGGGCATCTATCATATCTTGAATATCTCCGTTCACAAATGAATCTAAATTATATATTGTTTTGTTTATTCTATGATCTGTAATACGACCTTGTGGCCAATTATAGGTTCTAATTTTGGCAGAGCGGTCGCCCGTACTTACTAGTGTCTTCCTACTATTCGATATTGCTTCTTCGTGTTTACGTACTTGTTCTTCATAGAGTTTTGTACGCATCATGGCTGTAGCTTTTTCTCTATTTCCAAGTTGAGTACGCTCTGTTTGGCAAGTAATTACGGTGCCTGTAGGTACGTGTGTCAGTATTACTTTAGTTTCTACTTTGTTTACATTTTGCCCTCCAGCACCACCACTACGAGCTGTTTCCATTTTTAGATCAGACTCTTTCAATTCAAAATCTATTTCTTCGGCCTCTGGCATAACTGCTACGGTAGCCGCCGATGTATGTACACGTCCACTGGCTTCTGTAGCTGGTACACGCTGAACTCGATGCACCCCACTCTCGTATTTTAATGTGCCATACACATCATCGCCTACCATCTCTAATATGACCTCTTTGTAGCCACCGGAAGTACCTTCACTTTCGTCAATTACACTTACTTGCCATCCTTTACTTTCGGCATATTTAATGTACATACGCATCAGGTCGCCTGCAAAAAGGCTTGCTTCATCACCACCAGTTCCTGCTCGTATTTCCATTACCGCATTTTTTTCATCCTGAGGGTCTTTGGGAATGAGCATAAGGCGAATTTCCTCTTCTAATGTTTCTTTGCTTTCTTCGGCTTCTGCCAAATCGCTTTTTGCCATAGTACGAAGCTCTTCATCGCTTTCGGTTTCAAGCACTTCTTTGCCAAAGGCAATAGAATCTAAACAGTTTTTATATTGCTTATAAGCAAGTACTATTTTCTCTAGTTTTCTATATTCTTTGCTTAATTGAGAAAATTTTTTTTGATCTGAAACCACTTCAGGATTCGTAAGCGATACGCCAATATTATCGAATCGGCCTTTGATAGCCTCTAATTTATCCAACATAAGAGGTGCAAAGATAATTTAATATCGTGATGCCACCATATTTATAACGAAGCGTAAACCATAAATTTTCTTATTTTTACATTTTTAAAACAAACACCATTCCTACTCGATTATTAAATTTAGCAATCTATAATCAACAGGTTTCAAACTTTAAAGCAAATGAAACATCTTTATTTCAAATTCCTACCCTTATTTCTTTTTTACTCCTTTCCATCATTTTCTCAACAAGAAATTTTAGCCGATTCTGTGCTTAATAAATATGCCATCACAGCTGGCAGAAGGCAGTTGCACTTAATGATAGAAAGAGAGCAAAAGAAAGCCGATGTAGTGGATGGGCAATATGACAAAATGATAAGTATAGATGAAGATTTTGATCATACTTCTATTATTACCAATGCTGTATTTACAAAAACCAATAAAACTATTGCCTATATAGAAAATAATGAGACTGATGACATGGTTAAAAGAAAGTATTTAGGACAAGTGATTGACAACCTCAAAACCTTGAATTATGATATGAATGATGGCTATATAGATATGGCTTACTATCAGGAATTGTTTGAAAGTACTTATCAAGTTATTCGAGGTTTGCACAACAAAAATTTAAAGCCTTATGTACAAAATCATATTGGGAAAGTGATGTATAAATTATTGCCTATCTATGAGAGCGATGCAGAAGCTACCAAAACTTTGATGGAAGGTATGAGTGATAAGTACCCTGAGATTTTAATAAAAAAATTGACTTCTATATCAAACGATGAAGCGGCCGATATAGTGGTACGCAAGGCTGCTCCACGTAGTCCTAAGACTATATTAAATTTTGCTACTTCTACTGCAAAAGAACGTAGCATAGTACGAAGAAATCAAGACCCTTATGTACAAAATATTATTAAAATAGCTGACGAAGCTAAGACACCCCTCAAAGCCATATTTTTTATTGAAGAGCTCAACAAAGGTAATATCACCATAGAAGAAATTAATAAAACTACTGAAGACCCAAAGGAATATTTTAAAAAAATGATAGTCTTACGTCAGGCATATTTTGCAACCGATTTGAGAAAAACATTTGATAGAGAATTAGTGCATGAATCTGCTACCTATGTAAGTGCTATGAATGAACTGCATGACCAATCAGATGCTGTTCGATTCAAATCGGTAGAGCCATTTAATGCTACAGAGCTTTACTATATTATTGTGTATGGTAGCGACGACTTGTATACAAGTAGCTTTTTAGGTTGTTATAATCGTTTGCTTAGTCGTATTAAACCCAAATCGGGTTTTGATTTTCTGAACGAATTAGGTAAAGATAAGTTTAGAACATTTTTAAGACTCTGTGCCAATTACAACACCATAAGCTCATTTTTAGGTACCATGAGCGATAGTAATAAGAACGATTTAATGAAAGAATTTGTAACAGGCCTAGACAACACTTTAGAGCGAAACTTAGAAGGAGCCACAGACGTAGCCAATTCGTTTGGTAGCATAAAAGATTCTACACTCATGCAAGGAATTATTGAAACTATTTATCAAAACCGCCAAGATGCTGATGCCAAACGCAATGAAAGAGGCTTTAAGATATACGATATTTTATACTCCATGCTGACCTTAAGCAATGATTCTCTTTCTCAAAAATTTGACATACCGCCTATTAGTGTCATGCCCTATAATCAATTGGTAGATGATAGCGGCATGGTAAGCCAACAAGTATTTTTTTATGGAGACAAAGATGGCAAAGGTGTATTTAATAGTTTTGTAAATAGCTTTGGTGCGCCTACTTGGAAGGTCAAAAAAAGTGAAAACTGGGTTACCATTACTTCACTCAAAGGAAAACCGGTAACAATATATTGCAATGTCCCTTTTGATGAGCCAAACGATGAGTTTGCTCAAAATGCATTACAAGCTTATTTGGATTCTATGAATATTTATCCATCTGTATTAATACATAGAGGTCATAGTTACCATTTGCCTATTTCATTAGAACATATAAATTATAAACACAAAGTTGTAATACTGGGAGCTTGTGGTGCCTATCAAAATTTATCAGAGGTATTAAGTCGCTCTGAAGATGCTCAAATAGTATCGACTAAGCAAATTGGAGTTGGAAAAATTAATGGACCCATCATCCGATTATTTAATACGTATTTATTAGAAGGAAAGGACATAAATTGGATAGAGATGTGGGATACCTTATCAAAACAATTTCCAAATGGTGAAATGAAAAAACTATTTGACGATTATGTGCCACCATACAAAAATATGGGTGCTGTATTTTTAAAAGCCTATCACAAAGGTGGTTTGACAGAAGAATAAATTTTTTAAATTTATTTTTTAATCCTACCTATTTTAAAATTATATTTATAAAAAATAAAAAAATGACAAATTCCATCAGCTGGTACGAAATACCAACAAGCAATATAGATAGAGCCGTAACTTTCTACGAAACCATTATGAGTATTTCTTTGATACCTATGGACATGTCCAATTTAAAAATGCGTGTTTTCCCTGTAGATGATATGATGTCTGGAGTAACAGGTGTATTGGTATATTCGGAAGATGGTTTTCATAAGCCATCGAGTACCGATGGCCCATTAATTTATTTAAATGCCAATAGTACTATGCCTACTATATTAGAAAAAGTAGAAAGTGCAGGAGGGAAAATTATTGTACCCAGAACACAAATCAGCCCCGAACATGGCTATATGGCTATTATTATCGATAGTGAAGGCAATAGAATTGCTTTTCATTCAATAGATTAATTTAGAAAAAATTATTTGCATATTTAATAGATTTGTTTCTACAATTTCTATTTATAACAAAATATAGTTTGCTTTTATAGAAAACTACATCTATGAAAAAAATCCTATATACCAATGCCTTATTATCAGAGGGCTTGGCAAGCAAAGCGCAACAAAAAATTGTATATATCAAATCTAATGAATGATTGGCATCTATATCAGATATAAAAAGGCAGATACTGAGTTAGTCACCATAGCCAATGCCTATAATCAAGAAATAATTGCATTGCAAAATGAATACGATTAGAAAGTAAGTGCCTATCATGCTGCTGAAAACTTGGACTAATGTTATGAAAGAATTTAAATTGAATGAAATTCAAGAATTAAAAAATGTATGATGGCTCTAAACAAAAATATAGAACAGAATATGGCATCAAAAAAAAGTAAAGCGTATAATCCGATTTATGAAAAAGCTAACGAAAAAAGTTATATAGACTGTTGGCAGATAAAATGGCCATACCTATATATTAGATTCAGGCAATGGAGCCGCATTATTTGCCATAGTAAGCGAAAATATCCTTGCCTCGTTAAAGATTAATTAGGTATTCAATAATTCACTATACTATAAAAAATAAACCTCTTTAATTCTGATAGTGCATCACCTTCTCAAATGTCATATACGATTAAGAAAAAATATTTTTATAAGAAGTACGTATTACTTTTTCAAAACCATTAAATTTTCTATTCAAATAGTTTTGCTATCATGCTATTTATTTTTGATTATCTAACATCAAAATCTAATTGTTTTTATAGATGCAATATCTAATACCAATTATACTGCTGTAACAGACAAAAAATTTGGTCTGAACCAATTTAAGTTTGGTATAATAAAAAAATTAAAAAGCGATACCGTTTAATTCTAAAACTAAGCAATGTCTTAAAAGCTAAGAGGCTGTCCTACGGACAGCCTCTTAGTATCTTTAGTATTTATATACTTTATTTTTTAATCACCTTGCTGTTGTGTGTAGCTTGTGTGTTTTCATTTTTTATGTGTATATAATAAGTACCTGAAGCCAAACTACTTAAATCGCTTAGTTCTAATCTATTCATTCCTGTGCTTACAGTTGCTTTCATGGATTTTATTTTTCTTCCTCTTACATCTGTAAGGCTAATTGTTAGATCACTTGCTTCTTCTGATTGATAGTTGATATTTAGCGTATGCTCAAACACAGTAGGATATATACTGATGTCTTGACTCATAGTAGAGGGTCTTACTGTTGTCATATTAGAATAACTATATTGACCATTTACATCTACCACTTTTATTCTATAATATATCGCTTCATATTGCATTAATAATTCAATATTATCTGTTGTGTTGTAGTTGCTTACGCCTTCAGTATTGCCTATAGCTGCATGGTCTTTTACTCTTCTAAAGTTTGAACCATCTATACTTCTTTCTATACTAAAGTATGCTACAGCATGCTCGTCTTGAGTATTCCAATCCAATTTAGTAGTGGTATTAGACAAACTTGTTGATAAATGGATATGACTAATACCTGTTGCAAACACATAGAAGAAACCAGCATCTATAGTTGGGTTATATTCCTCTACCGCTAAAGTATAAGTAGCTGTTTTACCACTTGTTGGGTCTATGTCACTATCCGTTTCATCAGCTCCTGTATTTTGCACAGTTGGCATAGGCACCCAAGTTGATCCTGCTACTTGTATATTCGGCACATTGCTTACACCTATTACATAGGTACCTGCTGGCAAATTAGTAAAGCTATATGCACCTTCACCATTTGTGATTGCTGTAGCCAATACTGTAGTACCGTCTGCTGCATACAAGGTAACATGGGCTCCTGCAATACCAGGTTCTCCACTTTCTTGCTGACCATTGTTGTTCACATCATACCATACATAATCGCCTAAGCCTGCTAATGGTTCTGTTGTTAAACCTGCATCTATGGTTGGATTGTGTGTACCGGCTGTTACGGTAAAGCTTGGTGTAAGTCCGGTATTTGGATCTACATTGCTTCCTGTATTAGAGTTAGGATCTACTTCTTGAAGTGTAAATTCTAAGCTACTTGGCGTATTACTAAAGCCCATCGTATAAGTACCCGGCGTAACATTTGTAAAGATATAACCACCATCAGGTCGTGTAATTGTACTTGCTACTGGGGTGTTTGTATTGTCATATAAAGTTACTAATACACCTCCTATGCCTGGCTCACTTGGATCTTGTATACCGTCTTGATTAATATCATACCATACGTAGTCTCCTACACTGGCAACCGTAGTAGATACTATACCAGCATCCAAGTTTGGATTGTTATCGCCACTAGTTAATACCACAGTAGATGTTTTGCCTGTTAAAGGATTAGCATCACTGTTTGCTGCTCCATTAATGCCTTGTGCATCCGCATCTTGTGTTGTAAGACTATAACCACTTGGTAGATTACCAAACTTAACCGCATAAGTGCCTGGTGCTAAGCCCACAAAGTAGTATTCACCTTCGCTATTGGTCGTTGTAGTTGCTAATGGATTGCCTGCATTATCGCACAAGGTAACTTCAATACCTTGTACACCAGGTTCACCACTATCTTGTAAACCATCTTGGTCTAAATCAAACCAAACTAAATTACCTAAACTTGCTGTACCGCTTGGTGGTACTAAGCCCATATCTACACTCATCTTGTCTTCGCCTTGGCCTAAGTTTATGATATCAGTTTTTTGTGTTGCTATGTTTACATCACTATTTAGTTCTCCATTAATACCTTGTGCATCTGCATTTTTTGGACTAATTGTATATCCACTTGGTAAATTACTAAAGCCAACTACATAGCTACCTTCATCTAAGCCAGTAAAAATGTAGTTTCCTAATGCATTGGTAGTTGTTGTTTTTAATACTGTAGTACCATCTGATTCGTATAAAGTTACTGTAACACCCGCAACACCTAATTCACTTGGGTCTTGTAAACCATCACCATCTAAATCATACCATACTATATCGCCTAATGTTCCTTTGCCTAATTTGGCATTGCCTAAATTAATACCAGCGTCTAAATCCATATTGTTCGTACCACCAGTAAGACTCACAGTTGTTGTCTTACCTGTGCTTGGATCTGCATCATTGTCTGTAGCTCCTGTGCCTTGGCCAGTAGGACTAAACACATAGCCTAATGGCAAATTGCTAAACTTAACAGCATAGTCGCCATTAGCTAAATCTGGGAATAAATAATGACCACTTGCATCGGTTGATGTGCTTGCTAATGGTGCTCCATTGATGTCGCATAGGGTAACTGTTATACCAGCCACTCCTGGTTCGTTTGCATCTTGAATACCATTTTTGTTTAAGTCATCCCATACATAATTACCTAAACTGTTATTATTAGTTGGTACTGTATTGAATATACCGGCATCGTATGTCATATTGAATTGACCCGAGCCTAAATTGATTATGGCCGTTTGTCCTGTACTTGGATTTGCATCGCTATTCGTTACACTATCTGTACCTGTATTGGTCGTCAAACTATAGTTGCTTGGCAAGTTGCTAAAGCCTACTATATATTGTCCTGACGTTAAATTATTGAATATATACTTACCATATGCATTGGTTGTAGTAGTGGCTAAAACAGTCGTGCCGTCTGAAGCATATAATGTTACTGTTACTCCAGCCACACCTGCTTCGCCTGCGTCTTGTACACCATCTTGGTCTGTATCATACCATACTTTATCACCAAGTCCGCCAATAGTAGCTCCTAAGCTGCTTAAACCAGCATCTACATAGGTAATATTATCGCCTGCATTTACTGTAAAGGTGCCCGTTTTCCCAGTTGTTGGGTTGGCATCACTGTTTGAAGCATCACTTACAGTACCTGAGTTTGGACTAAAGCCTAAACCTATTGGTGCATCAAAGCGAACACTATAGGTACCCGGCACTACGTCTGTAAAGATATAGAAACCATTGGCGTTTGTTATAGTTGTTGCTACTGGATTGCCAGAAGCATCGCATAATGTTACTGTAACACCACTTACTCCCGTTTCTCCAGAGTCTTGAATGCCATCGTTATTTGCATCTAACCAAACAAAATTTCCTACGCTTGCAGTCGTTGGTGCTTCAAAATAAATACCAGCATCTATCGTATTCTCCGTTTCGCCTGCACTTAAGATATACATTGTAGTTAATCCTGTATTCGGATCTACATCACTATTTGTATTATCGCCATTGTCACCTGGTGTATTCGATTGTGTGAATACATAGTTGCTTGGTAATGTAAAACCAACTCCATAGCTACCTGGAGTCAACTCGCAGAATTGATAGTGTCCATAAGCATCGGTTATAGTTGATCCTATAGCTTGGTTACTGCTGTTAAACAAGGTTACTGTGATTCCAGCAACACCTACTTCACCCGCATCTTGTACACCATCTTGGTCTATATCATTCCATACATAGTTACCTAAACAGGCTAATGCAGCTGGTGCATATCCTGCATCTATAGTATTGTTATCTTTAGCTGTGCCAGTACCATTTACATCAATTGCAAATACTGGACTTTCACCTGTTGTTGCATCGGCATCACTGTTGTTATCGGTAGCAGCTGTTGTGGTTGTAGTAGTTAAATTATTACCTCCATTTGACGTTGGGAATATTACTTTGTAGTTTGCTGATGAGCATACTGTAAAATTATAATAACCCGGGTTGCTGCTTCCATCATTGGCTGTTGTAGCTGTTTGGTCTAAAGCATAGATACCACTTGATGGTGCTGTCTCTTTCCATAATTCTACAGTTACACCATTGATACCAGCTGTGCTTGCTTCATTGTTCATACCATCGCCATCTAAATCATTCCATACATAGTTACCAACATTACCGTTTGGTGTTACTACTACACTCATGGTGTCTTCACACGTACCATCATTCCAAATATAATTGTAGGTTCCTACTGCGCTAAAGTCTGTTACGGTTGTTGTATTGCTTGTTGTGTTCGTAATCGTAGAGGTACCAGGATTACCTGCTTGTTCTGTCCATGTTCCTGTACCTACTGCGGCTAATGTTGCTGTGCCAGCTCCATTCATATAACATGTTGTTTGGTCTGGACCCGCATCAGCTGTACATGGTACTGAGGTTTTTTCTAAACAAAAGGCATCTACTTTGGCAAAATCTAATCCTCCGTTACTTATTTCTACTCTTACAAAAGCAGCATTGGATGGTGCAGCAGTTAAAGATAATGAATAAGGTCCGCCTAAAACTTGTGGAGTGCTTACATCGGTGTCATAAACTATATTATGTACTGAAGGACTGCCAACAGTTGCTAATGAAGCATCTAAATAACGTAAGGTTACCGTTTGGGATCCTGGATTGTGTGACCCTGAATAAAAGGTCATATTCCAAGTATCTCCAGTCATTGTAGCTACATCTTGATACAAGGTTCCCGCAGGTCCATCATTGTCAAAAGCATATTTAGTACCATCCGGTTCATTCATGTTATTTCCGCCAACTACACCCGTACCGTTCCAACCTGTTGGAGGTGTCGTATTCAAGGCATCTGCTTCAAAACTCGGATTGATGAGCATATTATTGGTACATACTGGTGGCGTAATAAATACTCGCATTGTGTCTAAACATGTACCATTCTCATAGACGAAAGAATATGGACCAGCTGCATCAGTTGCAAAGGTAGCTGTTGCTACGCCTCCAGTAGTTGAACTCAATGTTGCTCCAATAGGATTACCTGTCATAGCTGTCCACGTACCAGTTGCTGGATTTGTACCTGTTAAGGTTGCAGTGCCGCCTTGTGCAATAAATTGATCTATACCTGCATCAGGTTTGCTACATGTGGGGGTTACACAAAGTACGTTCATTACAATTGAACTTTTCCTTGTGCTTCGTGCCGTAGCATTTGTATTACTTGCCGAACACCAATGTAAAAATTCTATTTTGGATATTGGCGTACCAGGAAGTATAATATCAGCATGACCATATAATCCATCGGATTGTTCAATAAGGGTATCTGTGTTGATATATAATCCTCCACTTCCATCTGGAATAAAATTCACTAAGCCCATAGTCAAATTATTTGAACAATCAATATAACCGCCTGAAGCATTTGAGGCACTTATAGGAACTATTGCATTTGAGGCATCATAGGCTATTACATGTACCCATTCGAATACTCGTGCTCCAGTTCCATTTGTTAAGGCACTTATACTACCGATTCGAGCCAAATTCAATTCTACTGGGGTATCGAAGGTTACTTCCATCGATGTCTGACCACTATTTTGAGCATTGTTTGTCCATCTCAGTGCCCCATAATAATTTGAAGCACAGTGCACATCATCAGGGCCTGTTGTTGTTGGGTCACAGCCACCTGAAGCAGCTGGTGCATCCAAATATACATTAGGGGCATCACCATCCCACATATTTGTACTATAAGTAAAAGTAGCGGTTGCTCCACTACCCATCCAATTGGTAAACGTTTGTGATGTGTTTGTACTATTCGTACCGCATGATAGCGGACTCGATTGCCAACCTAATAACTTATAATTTGGCTCCGTAAAAGATGTAGAAACACATGAATTTGTATTAAAGCCAAAATCATAACTATGATTATTTTGTCCGTAATCGCCAGTTGTTAATGCAATAATGGCTGTGGTACTTCCAGTAGCATCATTGTCACGTTCATCGCCATTGGGGCTACCATCAGTATTAGCACCAGTCAAGATTAACGATCCCAAAGCCGTTTGACTTCCATCTATTCTTATCTCATAGGATGTATTTGGCAAAATACCACCAGTTACATTAGTTGAATTAAAATAATAATTACCATTACCATCAGTAGTGGTAGTGCCTACCAAAGTTGAACCTTGATATAATTCAACAGTCACACCAGCAATTCCGCCCTCTCCTGCATCTTGAATGCCATCACCATCAGTATCGTTCCATACACGGTTACCTATTTCAATGGGAGCTACTTCGCCTAAAAGCTCAACATCACCCATTCCTGATGATTTACCAAAAGTTGCAGGGTAACCTGATGCATAAAATAATAATGCATTTTTTGCAGTACCATCAGTATTATCGTACCAACGTATACCACCTGATTCCCAATTTGATATTGGATCAAATACCGTATTGATAACTTGTCCCGAACCAGGCCATAATGCTAAACCTCCTACTGAAGTTTCATCATGATTTGCAGGATCTAATGTTGTTCCAAATGTTCCACTCCCAAGTTGAAAGCGATCATGAAAATAATACTCACCGCCACCTGGACCGTCATTATTACCTGCACCACCTGTTGTATTTGGGCCTGCAGTACCGTTATTTTCTAATACAAAAGTTCCATTATCATTATATACTCTTAATAAATCCCCAGTACCTGTACCATAATATGTAGTACTTCCAGTAGTACCCAAATTTTGAGCACCTCCTTGATGTCCTGCCCGATCAATAAAACCTAATATCATTGAACCATCTACATCAAATTCAATATCCGAGAGAATAGCTTGAGGATACATTACCCCATTAACATTTTCACTTAATAACTCAGCAAAATTGTTGCCTCTGGACCAAGGATGCCATGAAGAAATACTTAATGAAGAATTTGTTCCATTAGGATCAATATATGGATCTCCAGAATCTGCACCCCATCCAAGATTAAGATTTGCTATTCGATTAAATGTCAAAGGCATTTCAAATACTTGAGTCCAAACCGCTGTTGTTGGGTCAGCAAAAGCACTTGCTTTATAAACTGTTGCCTTTAAATTATTTCTATCTACTACTGAAGATGTATTGGTCAAATCAACTACTCCATCGCAAACTCCACCTACATAAATTTCACCTTTATAATATTTTATGGCGAAAGGTCTAAATGTACTACCTGTACAAGGATTTGGCAAAGCGGTGTAAGCAACTATTTGGGATGCGGATGAAGGTGCAGAACCATTAGGTCCTACTTCTATTCGCCAAGCTTTTCTATCGTTCAAATTTACTGTATATAAGTACATACCATTATCCGAAACATCTAAACCTCCCATTCCTGTTGTTCCTGTACCAAGAATCATATTCTCATCATAATTTCCATTATTTTTATCTCCTAAACCAGGACTCATATTACGAACTGGAGATCCTGCGTCAAACGCTGAATTAACAGCATTTAGATTAACAAACGATGCTGTATTTGAGGTATTTGTTGCATTCTTTGCATCTGTAGTAACATATATACCATTTGGACCCAAAGGCCCCCAATTTACATGGCGTTTTGCAAAGGCTGCATAAAATGCCTTTCCCGATTGTTTATGATGAGCAACACCCCAAACCGCACCAACTTGTCCCATGGTGGCTACCGTAGTTAGTCCTGTAGCGTCATAGTTAAATGAACGTACCGCTTCACCAGCAGCCGAAGTCGATCCCGATTGTTGATTATCGCCATTAACGTACATCGGTGAAAACAATTTGGGATTTGTTGAACTTGAAAATTCATCAGGATAATTTATAGCATAATCAGCATTTGTTGAAGCAGTATTATAAAACTGCACACTCGTAGCATTGCCTGAGCCAACGATACTAGAATAATCACTTGAAACGATTCCTGTGAATTCAATACGCAAAGGCAAACTGAGCCCTGTGAAACTGTATGTTCCATCAGAAGCTGTGGTCACGCTGCCAACTTCTGCTCCAGAAGCATCATATGCCTTGACAGTAATACCGCCAAATCCAATTTCGTTAAAGGATGCGGTATTGTCCTTTACACCATTTCCATTAAAATCTCGAAACACGGTACCCGAAATCTGGGCTTGCGCAATAAAGCTATACAAAACAAAGTAAGTAGCTAATAAGAAAATTTTCTTCATATTACAATAATTTTTATTTTATCTTGCAAGAATAATACCAAGATTTAAAAAAGTAAAGCAAATAATATTAATTTTTATTTCATATTTAAAGTATAGAATATTATCTGTCTGTTATAAATATATTAAATTAATATATATAATAATTAAATTTTAAAAATCTATTATTAACATTAATTTTACCAAACTGAAATCTCTTTTTACATACACAATAGACTGTAGTTTCAAATAGAAGTCGCAAACTATTCTTACATTTTCAAATTATTTATTTAAAGTAAACCATACTTTTATAAACATTCTATGCAATTTGAAGCATTATATAGTACGTATAAAAATATGGTTTACAACTTGGCACTCCATTATGTTCAAAATATTCAAGATGCAGAAGAAATAACTCAAGATGTGTTTTTAAGTGTTTTCAATAAAATAGATACTTTTAAACATCAATCCGATATAAAAACCTGGATTTATAGAATTTGTATCAACAAATCGCTCGATTTTATAAAAGCCAAAAATGCAAAAAAAAGAATTCCATTGCTATCGTTTTTTGCACCAAACGCCATTGCTATAGACAATATACCCAGCGAGCTACAACATCCGGGCATATCGCTTGATAAAAAAGAAGAATTGAAACTGCTTTTTGCAGCTATAAATCAATTAAATGAAAAACAAAAAACATGTATTATTTTGCTCAAAATAGAACAAAAAACGCAATCCGAAACTGCATTGATAATGAATATGAGTGAAAAGGCTGTAGAGTCTTTGTATCAAAGAGCTAAAGAAAAACTAAAAACAATACTAACATGAATCAAAGGATAGAGCCCAATTTTTCGTCTAAAGATATAATGGACGAACACTTTACTATTTTGGAATCAATACAACCGGTATCGTTGTCTGATGATGTATTTGATAAAATGCAAACAAAATTATTGGCGCATAAAAAAGAAAAACAAGTGCAACCCTATTTAAAAATGACACTTGTAATACTTTCTATTGCTATATTATGTGAAAGTTTTTTATTTATCTATAAAAAAAATAAAGCCACCGAATCATACGCTTCAGCCTTGTCTCTAAACCATACTTATCAACTTTATTATGAACAATAAGCGTTTATATTATTATATTATCATCTTACTTCTAATCAATCTTTTTTTAGTAGGCTTTTTTTTGATGCGTAGTCATGTAGCACCACCCCATAAAAGCCCTGAGACTATTATTATAAAAAAATTGCAATTTGATAAGATACAACAAAAAGAATATCATACACTTGTTTTACAACATCAAAAGGATATACGAGTGCAAGAGGACAGCTTACGATTTTTTAAAAATGCCTTATATAAAACATTACAAAATAATGATACCCTAACTAAAGAAGCACTACTACAAAACATAAATAATATACATGAAGCTATAGAACACATACATTACCAACATTTTTTAGCCATAAAAAGTCTTTGCAAACCTAATCAACTATCCGATTTTAATGCATTTACGGAGGAGATAGCCAAACTTTTTGCACCGCATAGAAAACCTCGATGAAATACCTTTTACCATTTATTGTGCTCCTTATTTATACCGAAAATATTAAGGCCCAACATAGCTTAGGCATACAATACAGAGCAAGCTATGAAGATAAAAAACTAACACTCAATCATGTCTACGCCTATTTCGATACGTCTACTATAGTATTTAGCAAACTACGATTTTATATTTCAAATATTCAATGCAAACAAAAGGGAGCTGTAGTTTTTAGTGAATCAAATAGCTATCATTTACTGGACCTATCTGACGAAAAAAGTTTCTTTATATCTATACCCAACCTATTTAAGCTCAGCTTCGATGAAATCCAATTTGATATAGGCATAGATAGCACAACTAATTCCTCTGGAGCTTTGGGTGGCGATTTAGATCCTATCCATGGTATGTACTGGACTTGGCAAAATGGCTATATCAACCTAAAATTGGAAGGCTCTTGTCCACAAGCAGCAAGCCCTACGCATGTATTTGAATTTCATTTGGGCGGATATCAAAGCCCTTATAATAGTCTTCAAACTATACATCTTATAGTAGAAAAACCTCATGAACCATTTTATATCAATTTTGCTTTAAATGCTTGGGTAAAACAAATTGATTTTCAAAAAACACATCATGTAATGTCGCCTAGTGCCACATCAGTTTTTTTATCACAACTATTACAGAACTGCTTTAGCCTAAAATATAAATGAACAAAGTCTATTTTTTATTTTCGCTGCTAAGCTTTGCTTTTGTGTATTTTATACCCAAACAAGATAGCTCATTTCAGACTCCTTCCTATTTTCCAAAACCGTATTATGATTTTAAAAAAAATCCATTAAGCGAATCAAAAATTGCATTAGGACGAAAATTATTTTATGACCCTAGGTTATCTCGAAATGGAAGTATTTCTTGTGCCAACTGCCATTCTCCGTATAATGCTTTTGCGCACACAGACCATGCCCTTAGTCATGGTATAGATGATAGCATAGGCACACGAAATGCGCCAGCCCTTTTTAACTTGGCCTGGCAACCCCTATTTATGTGGGATGGTGCTATTAATCATTTGGATATGCAGTCTTTGTTTCCGATTACACATCCCAAGGAAATGGGCGAAAACTTTACTCATCTTATAGAAAAATTAAATAAGGATTCTACTTATCAAGAGCTTTGTTATGAGGCTTATCACAATCGTTTGATTAGCGGCGAGTATGTGCTAAAATCATTGTCGCAGTTTATGCTAAGCCTTGTGAGCACCAATGCAAAATATGATAGCGTGCAACTACATCAAGCATTATATACAGAACAAGAACAACGTGGGCATGAATTGTTTTTATTGCATTGCAATAGCTGCCATACAGAGCCTTTGTTTACCAATTTTAGTTTTCAGAATAATGGTTTGCCAGTGGACACTTTTTTAAACGATAGTGGCCGATATCTTGTGACAAAAAAATCTTCGGATAGTCTTTGTTTTAAAGTACCTAGCTTACGCAATTTAGAATATACTTACCCCTATATGCACGACGGACGATTTGCCAATTTGCAAGCGGTAATCAAACACTATATCAATGAAAAAATAGCAAGCCCTACTTTATCTAATTTGCTAATAGAACCTATAACACTCAATGACCACGAACAGATAGATTTAATAGCCTTTCTATTAACACTCAATGACCCTTCTTTTGTATTCAACAAAAAATATGCATACCCCAAAAATTAAAACAAAATATTTCAAAGGAAAATCTAAACCTTATCGTCTAATATAAAAAACTGTACTATGCTTAAATCATTTTTATTCATTCTTGTTATTACTTGTTCGTTTTTTGCTCATGCACAACTAAACCCTGCTATTACCTCTTGGTTGCAAAACAATAGCCAAATGGGTACATATTATATGGCAGGCAATTCCACAGCTATATCAAATAATATTTTGGTCAATTGTCAAAACATTCAATACTCAAACAACTGGGTATATGTAACTACACATGGCATACCCGCCTATCCAACTGGCCCTTTTTTAGATGGCAATCCTTCAGTTGCAAGCGATCAAAATGCCATTTTTAAAATCAGTTTAAACCCTACTGCCAATACTGGAACAGCCACCAATACTACTCCTGGCAATATTGGTGTATTTATAAATGGCGTAGCCTTGTTTGATTATAGAGATGGTGTAGCTTGGAATCCAACTACCAATGCTTTGTGTGGTGGACCGGGCAATCCGCCTTGCCCTGGAGGTATGGGGGCTACGCAAGATTGGAATAGAGATGCTGTGCCAGCGGAAAAAATGGGTTTTGATTGTTCGAAAGGGCATCCTGCACAGGGCAATTATCATCATCATCAAAATCCAAGTGCTTTTAAATTAGATATAAATACAGTTTCTACTATTTGCAATCTATACGATGCAGATGGTCTCTATGCTATTAATAGCACTACGCATTCTCCCCTTATTGGATATGCATACGATGGCTTTCCGATATATGGCGCCTATGCATATAAAAATGCTGATGGTAGCGGCGGTATTGCCCGTATGAAATCGGGCTATCAACTAAGGTCTATAACTACTCGTACACAACATGCCAATGGCAATATAGTATCTACTGGGCCCAATGTGAGCACTAGCTACCCCTTGGGCTATTTTAGAGAAGATTATGAATTTATCAATCATCCAGGCCAAGAAGACTATCTGGATATACACAATGGGCGTTTTTGTAAAACACCTGAATATCCTAATGGCATCTACTGCTACTTTGCCACTGTAGATAGCAATTGGAATTCGGCCTATCCATACATAGTAGGGCCTACATTTTATGGCATTGTAAATGCCCAAAAAGTAACAAGTATAACAGAGCCTACAACTCAATATACACCAGATGGTTTGGACGATATAGGTACAAATGGAATACAAATATTTGCATTCCCTAATCCCAGCGCAGATTTTTTGGCTGTACAAATAGATGGATTAGCAAAGAAAAATATACCTCTTGCTTTATACTCTATTGAAGGCAAACTATTATTGAGTACATTTATATTCCAAGGTTCTACTATTTCATATTTGGATATTCGTACACTATACAATGGCACCTATATACTTAAAATCAACGATGGCTCGTATAGCAAAACAGAAAAAATAAGTATAATGCATTAAAGCCAATTAAAGCGATAGAATGGCTTTTTCCTGATTATGCAATGGGGCTTACAAAACCAAACATAAATTGTTTAATATTTCCGAAGTATTGGAAGATATGCAAATTGATTATAAAACATCTAACCCAAAAATCAATTTTACACACTTTTTTAAACACTACCAATGTCGACAGTTTTAGTGGGAACATCTCGAACAGTTGGATTAGAAAATAGTTTTACATAATAACCCCAGTTGTGTGTTCGTGCTATTTTTCTTGCAGGAATTCCGAAATTGTCATGATTGTTGTTTCTCTAAATTCTGTAAGGTCTAACAAATCTTTATCACTTGTTAATAAAAAGTCTGCATTTCCGTCTACCGATAATGAAAGTAAAAAGTTGTCTTTGGGGTCTCTGCAAACTTCAATTTTTGTTTGAACCATTACAAAGTCAGCATATTCGTCAATGGTTGCAAGTATTTCCTCAAGGTCAGAAGATGAGAAGAAACGTCTTAATTTTGGTCGTTTTGCAACCTCTATAAATTCGTCAAGTAATTCTTGGCTGAAAACCAATATACTTTGTCGTGAGAAAATAATTTCGTCAAGTTTGGTAAAGTCTTTGGTGATAAGGAAGCTAATCCAAAGGTTAGTGTCAATAATAATTCTGCTAACCTTATTTCGCTTAACGTTTCCTTCTTACTAACTCTACTTCTTTAGTTATTTCGTCAAGCGTTGGTGTAGATTTTGCTTTTGAACGTAACTTTTTCAAAACAATTGCAAAACCATTTTTTGAGGTGTCTTGAATAGCAATGAGTTTCAAGTCTGCTATGTCTTTCAAAAGTTTTGCTGCCTTTGGGTTCAATATATCAATCCGCATTGTATTCATGTTTCAAATTTAATGCAAAAAATTGGATAATTGATTATCCCCGCCGTGTCTCCCTTTCGGGACACTGCGCTTCGATTCCTGATTGATAATTTGAAAACATTCACTTTTCATTTTACATCAAAATTAATATTTCTAAATTGTATTATACCAAAGTGATTTGTGTTGCTGACAAAATCTTATTCCGCAGTTTGCGGGAGTAAGTGCCGATTGGATAGCTATTGAGTCTAATTATTTTACAGATGCCACTTCGGTATTCCATACATGATACCACAGAGAGTAAATAAATGCCATTCTGAGAATTGCTAACCATGATGATTTCTTTAACGTCTTTTGTAGTATGAAGAAACTATTGACAATTATCATTTTACTTGCTTTGCATTGTGGTGTAAATGCACAAACATCAATTCCAGCTGGAAGTATTAGTACTGCAACATGGACTCAAGCCGGCTCGCCTTATTTAATCAATGGAAATATCACGATTTCAAATTATTTGAAAATAGAACCCGGTGTTGAGGTTATTTTGCAAGGATTTTATCAAATCAAAGTAAGTGGAAATTTGCGTGCGATAGGAACTTCAAGTCAGCGAATTACATTCAAAATAAATGACACTACGGGTTGGCATAATGATATTTCACCAGTTGGAGGTTGGCGAGGAATTTATTTTGACCAATTATTTGGAACCGATAGTTCAGAGTTAAGATACTGTGTTATCAAAGATGTAAAGCATGGAGTGAATGCTCCTCAAAACGACAATGCAGCTATCTTTAGTTATTATCGTGGCTTTAGAATTTCTTATTGCGAATTTTATCATAATCAAAGCAGTGCAAATCAAAGCGTTGGCAATATCATTGTTGGCTCTTTGAATCAAAACAAAACCTTTGAACTTGACCATTGCAATATTCATGACAATGACACACGTGTAGGCGTTTTCAAAATGGATACTTACGTAGGTGGATTTTTAAAAATTCATGATAATCGTTTTCATCACAATACTGGTGCAGGCGCAGTTTTTACGTTGTGGAGCGAAATGATTTTTGAAAACAATGAATTGGACAGTAACACTTGCACTGCAGTTAATTTCGGAACACTGCGTGTAGATGGCGGACACAACATTATTCGAAATAATAAATTGCATCATAATAGTAATTTGAGAATGGCAGCTATTGCATGCACAATGGGAAAAACTACTATTGAAAAAAATCTAATTTGTAACAATCAAATGTTAGATGCATCTTGTGGAGCAACCGATGGTGGAGCTGCTATCCATGTTTCGCACAACAACAATGCACCTTGGGATAGCACCGAATACATCATTCGTGATAATATTATTGCCAATAATTTTGCCGATTATTTTGGCGCAGGAGTTTACATTTTTAGCTGCAAGGTTTGGATTAGTAATAATCATTTTATCAAAAATAAAACGACTATGGATGGCGCAGCCATCAATGCCTTTGGAAATGACAATCAGATATACATGCAAAACAATATTTTTTATGGCAATGAATCTACCAATTATGGACTCAAGAAAGATGTAAGAATTGCCATTGGCAATAAATATTCTTTTGACTACAATTGGATGGAATATCCATTCTATAACATGGTTGATGCATCATTAATCAATCGTATTGGTGATACGATTCATAATGTAATTGGTTCCACTCCAGCTTTGTTAAATCCGACAACTATTTGTGGTCCTTCGGACAATGCCTTGCTAAAGGATTTTCATTTGACTTCATCCAGTACTTGTATCAATGCAGGTGATATTCAAAATATCACAACCAGCGCAACTGATTTTTATGGTACTGCAAGAATTTCAGGACCAAAAATTGATATTGGAGCAAATGAATTTGTATTCAATATTCCAGAAAGCGTTAAAGATGTAGATGATTTTTTTGTACAAGTTTATCCAAATCCGAGCAACAACGTTGTGATAATAGAAATGGAAAAAGCTTCTGACTACACCATTACACTTTTGGATTTTTCGGGTAAAAAAGTTTTTCAGCATCAAGAAGTTTCGTCCAAAATAAGTGTGAATGTGGATGCAATTCCAAGTGGAATTTATGTCTTAACAGTAGCTGACAAAGAAGGCAAAATGATAACACGAAAAATTTCTAAGAATTAGTAGAAAATTTCGTTATCGAAACTTTATTTTTTCCCCGCCGTGTCTCCGTCTCGGGACACTGCGCTTCGATTCCTGATTGATAATTTGAAAACATTCACTTTTCATTTTACATCAAAATTAATATCTTTTATCCGCATTATATGTGTAATCTCATAATGAATTTTCCTTTTCCTACGCCAGTGTTTGTGCTTATTCTTGAGCGAGTGGAATTTATATTTTGTGCTCATTAAAATGCAAGTTAATAATATTTTTCTATATGGGCACAGGAAGCCAACGCACTTACCTACGCCTCACCTGTCCCGTATGCCTCATCGGGATTCCTGCGCCAGTTTTCGCGCTTATTCTTGCGCCAGACGGGGTTACAAAATAAATACGTTTCGTTTATACCTATCTATCAATTTAATTGCAACACATTTTTATACTTTTTATCGTATCACATTGCCGAACAACTACTGCTCCTTTTTAACGGTCGGTTGTTTGGATAAAATTCTAGAATTAAACCCATATCCTAGTGCAGGTTTTGCTTCAAAACTTTGGTTTGTTTTGCTTTTAACGAGAACGGAATACACTATAATAAAAAGGATGATTCCTAAACCCCAGCCTAAAATAGAATTTTCTTGTACAAAGGATATTTTAAACCTCTTCAAAATTATTATTAGCAACAAGTGTAGCAATGCAAAAAATACAAATAATATAAGCATTATCAAATCGCCTGCATCTCGAACCGACATGCCATAGTATGCGATAATTGCAGTATAAAAACTACCAATGACAAAATGTATAATTAAATTTCTCATCCTCCATTTGCATCTTTAGCTTTTACTTGATATGGTGAAGTAGATTGAGGAAGTGGTTTGCTTTCCAAAGGAGGTTGAGCCTCTTTATTAAATGCATCTTCTGTTTGCTTAATAATTTGTTCCTCACATTTTTCATTATTATGTAGACTATGACCTAAACCATCAGAAATTAATCCTCCATCAGGCAACTTATTATTGTCATCTGCTTTAGGGTCAATTCTTCGCCCATTTTCACCTGGTTGAAAGACTGCACCTCCCCACTGAACTACATCTCCAGTGCTGTAGAAATTTAAATACACCCCGTTGCTGTTAGAATTACTTTGAATATCACTTCGTTGTGGAGTTTCAACATTTACCATATCAACTTTCCAACCCATATCCTCTAAAATATTTTTTGCTATTTTATTTACATTTCCCCCATGACTATGACCAATAAGGGTTACGTGCTTTGCATCTCTATGGGGATTTTTATCGCTATTTAACCAACTTACCAAAGCAAAAGCTGCGGTTCTCCTTGCATACATACTATTCCCTCCAGACCATTTCCAAGTGAACGAACCATTTGCCTTTTTATCCCAACCAGTAGCATGATTCATTTTTTTTATAAATGCTGTATTCCAAGTACTGGGATCAGAAAATGTACCATGAACATACATTGCTTCAGCCCCATCCAAATCAATTGCCATTATTGGCGTATTTGAGGCAAACTGGTATGGAGTTAACATTGGAAACTTTGCGGTCAAAGGGTCTTCACTTATGAATCTACCAAGTCTTGTATTGTACATCCTTAAGCCATAATCTTGGAAGTTTCCCTCTCCCATTACTTCGTTATCTTTTTCTTTACCATTAAACCCGAAACGGTAATCGTCTGCAAAGTCGGGGTCGTAGGAGCAGAGTACTTGGGTGGAGGTGCTTACTTCAAAGTCTTGTCTATGGCCCAATGCGTTTTTGAGTGTCATGCGGCCCCCAGCTACTCGTAGCGATATCTGTACATCGTTGTTGTTTACGGCTTCACCACTAATGTCTATATCTGCCGTGTTGCTTACCGAGGTGTTGGCCAGTATAGCCCACTCATCGCCTTGTAGGTGTTGTTTTAGTTCTACTATGAGGTCTTGCGCAGAGGCATTATCTATATGTAGCTGCACGCGTACCAATCTATTGGCTTCTATATTGCTTAGGCTTAGGGCCACCATCATTTCTGCTGAGGGGTTTTGGGGTGTAAAGGTAGTGCCTAAGTCGGGGTCTATGCTTATAGTAGGATTGTTGGTCATGGCTATGGGGTGCTCTGTGGGTTGGGTCATTGGTTCGTTAAATATGCCTGTCCACTTGGTTTCGTATTTAGTAACGGTAAGCGGTGCGCATTCCTTTGTTTTATCTTCGTAAAAGCGGTAAGGCATGAGCATACCAAAGGGGTAATAGTCGTAGGCAGCCTTGAGGCTGGTGCTTTGGGTGGCTACTGCCGGTGTTGCTAAGTTGGCATAGGATGCATTGCTATAGCTGGCTGTAGTAGGGTCTTCTTCTTCTACTACTTTGTCGCTTACTACGGCCATCACATTGCCCAAGTGGTTGGTGAGTTCATATTGCTTTTTGTAATTTTTCATGCGCTTTCAGCATATTCCTTTTACGAAAGTAAATTTAATTAAAATTTACAACAATTTCAATAGATAAAGTTACCTATCTTATTATTATGTTACTACTGCTAAATTGGTTTGATAAAAAATAAAAGGCCTATGAGATTATGAAAGGGTATAAAGCAAACTTTTTTACTAATCAAGTATATTTTTACTTTATTAAAAAAATGCGGAGAGTAAGAGATTCGAACTCTTGATACGGTTTCCCGCATACACACTTTCCAGGCGTGCCTCTTCAACCACTCGAGCAACTCTCCCTGATTTTTTTGGGAATGCGAATGTAATAAGAAATTGGGGTAAACTATGTTTATGCCCTTTTATTTATTGATATCCTCTTTTTTCTTATGTTTTTTTTATGAAACTAAACATAGAGTCCTTAATTTTGCCAATCCTTAGCCTTTTTTAAGATTATCGCATGACTGCACTAACAACTCAACGTCAAAAAATACATCCGCATAAATTGCTTATGTGGATTGCAATTGGTAGCATCATTATGATGTTTGCTGGCTGGACAAGTGCCTTTATGGTTCGAAAAGCACAAGGTAACTGGCTACTATTTACTATGCCTAAAGCGTTTTGGATTTCTACATTTGTTATAGTATTGAGTAGTATAACGATGTATTTTGCTGTAAATCAATTCAAAAAACGAAAAATGCAATCCTATAAATTGTATTTTGGGCTTACTGCTTTATTAGGTTTGGCCTTTATGATACTTCAATTTTGGGGTTTTTATGACATGCACTTTTCAGGCATTACCCTTGCAAGCAGCAGCGAAGGTGTTTCTGGTAGTTTTATTTATGTCATTACTTTTGTGCACTTATTGCACATGTTAGGAGGCGTGATCGCTATACTTATTACCTATTTATTGCTTCATTTTAAAAAAAATACAAAAGTATATTCAAGCAAAGGCTTAGAAATTTTAGCCACCTATTGGCATTTTGTTGATGTGCTTTGGATATATTTGTTTTTCTTTTTTCTTTACAATCAAAAATTTTAATACACTATACAATGAGTTCAGTTGCAGTTGACAAAAAGAAATTATGGGGAGGTGGTCAAAGCCCTTTCAATCTTAGCTATGGCAAAGTAATGATGTGGTACTTTTTAATGAGTGATGCCTTTACCTTTGGTGCATTTCTTATTTCTTATGGTACTACCCGTTTTTTTAGTGCCCTATGGCCCGATCCCAACTTAGTATTTGCTTCTTTTCCTTGGTTTGCTCCCAATGGTGGTGCTCCCATGGCATTTGTAAGCTTAATGACATTTATATTAATCCTTTCTTCGGTTACTATGGTATTGGCAGTGCATGCGGGTCATTGTAGAGACAAGCAAGGCGTCATTAAATGGATGATATGGACCATAATAGGCGGTATTGCCTTCTTAGCATGTCAGGCTTGGGAGTGGACACACCTTTACCATCATGGTGCATGGTGGGGCTCTTACAGACCGGGTGCCGATATGGAACCCTTAAAGCACTATTTCAACCATCATACCGATGCTGCCTTGTTGGCTAAAGAAGGTGCCGATGCAGCCCACAAATTTTTTAATTTCTTCTTTACTATTACTGGTTTCCATGGCGCACACGTGGCTTCAGGTGTGGTATTAAACATCATTATACTTCTCAATACCATAAATGGCACCTATGAAAAAAGAGGACACTACGAAATGGTCGAAAAAGTTGGTCTTTACTGGCACTTTGTGGATTTGGTTTGGGTATTTGTATTTACTTGTTTTTATCTATTATAATTTTTCAACATATTTAATCTTTTATACTAAAAATATTATATTCTATGCATTTTAGCGATTACGAATCAGACCAATCCAGACTATACAACATACACCACGTAGAGGACAAAAACTCTAGTTCAAGCAAAGCCAAAGTAAAAAAAATATGGACGGTAACAGGCATTTTAGCCATAGTTACTATAGTAGAAGTCATACTTGGACTTTATGGCACCTCTACAGGCATGCCAAAATGGTTAATCAATACTTTTTTTATAGCCCTTACACTATTCAAAGCGGCCTATATCGTAAAAGTGTTTATGCACTTAGGCGATGAATTAAAAAATATGATTTCATCTATATTGATTCCGCTTACTTTATTCTTTTGGTTTATCCTTGCCTTTCTTTGGGATGGCTCATTTTGGCTTTGGATTAATAATCATTTTACTATACGATAAATTATTTTTTTTCAATCAAAAAAGAGGATGTACTATCCTCTTTTTTTTATTTTGGCACAATAATCGTATCTTTAATATGTAATTCGGATTATATTGCTGTAACAGAACAATAATACCGATTATACGACTGTAACAGACCAAAAAATTGGTCTGATCATCAGTAATATCGATATAAACACACTTAAAAACAAGCATTTTTTCTTTTTAAAAACTACAATATGAAATATTTCGTTTTTACTTTTTTTCTTCTTTTTGTTACTGCTCATACTATATGGTCACAACGAACCTGTGGCACTATGGCACATCACAATCACTTGATAGGAATAGATAGTACCTATCAAAAAAATAGAGCCTTGATAGAGCTACAAACCGAAGACTATATCAATAAACCACATCTCAAAAAAAGAGTTTTGAAAACCATACCAGTAGTGGTACATGTGGTTTACAATACCAATGCTGAAAATATTTCAGATGCTCAGATACAATCTCAAATAGATATTCTAAACGCCGACTTTAGAAAATTAAATGCTGATTGGACAAGTACTCCAGCTGTGTTTCAGGGTTTGGTGGCCGACTGTGAAATAGAGTTTTGCCTTGCCCAGCAAGATCCAAATGGGGCACCTACTACTGGCATTGTTCGAAAAAGTACTACATCTACTTCATTTAGTACTAATGACAATGTAAAGTTTGACGCCACTGGTGGTTCTAATATCTGGAATAGAAATAATTATTTGAATATTTGGGTTTGCGACTTAAGTGGCGGTTTGCTGGGCTATGCACAGTTTCCTGGCGGTCCGGCTTCTACCGATGGCGTTGTGTGCGATTACTTATATTTTGGCAGTATTGGTACCGCTACTGCACCTTTTAATAAAGGCAGAACAGCTACTCACGAAATTGGCCATTGGCTCAATCTCTATCATATATGGGGCGACGATGGCACTTCGTGTAGCGGTTCAGACCAAGTAAATGATACACCCAATCAAGCAGATGAAAATTATGGTTGCCCTACCTATCCTTCTGTTTCATGCTCAAACGGACCCAACGGAGATTTATTTATGAACTATATGGACTATGTAGACGATGCCTGTATGTATATGTTTACAGCAGGACAAAAAGCACGCATGGATGCCTTATTTGCTACTACTGGTGCTCGAGTTTCTTTACTTTCATCGCCAGGCTGTGTGTCGCTCTCTTGCAATGCGCCTACAAGTATCACTATTTCAAGTATTACAAGTAGTAGTGCCAACATCAACTGGACTGCTGCTCCTTTTGCTACAAGCTATACAATAAGGTATAGACCTATAGGCTCTACTACATGGCTTACAAGCACAAGCACTACCACCAGTAAACTAATTAGTGGATTAAACAGCAATACTGCCTACGAGGTACAAATACAAAGTGTTTGTACTTCAAACACAAGCTCATATACTGCCTCATCTAATTTTACTACACTCAATGCAGTAACATGTACTAACAGCTTCGAGCCCAATAATACAAGAGCTACAGCACAAAGCATAGCTAACAATGCAAGCATACAATCTATGATAGGTAGCACAACAGACTTTGATTATTTTACTTTTACTACAACAAGCAATAGCCCCAAAGTGCAAATAGAACTTAGTAATTTGCCTTACGACTACGAATTGAAATTATATAAAGGTAGCAATCAATTGATAGGCTCATCTATGAATGCAGGAAACACCAATGAATTGATTAAATATAACTTGGCTACTACTGGAGGCACTTATATAGCATATGTATATGGATACAATGGTGCCTTTAGTACATCTCAGTGCTACACCATGACCATAAGTACTAGTGCAAACAATTTTAAAATAGATCCATTGCAGCAAAACGAAGTGCAAAAACCCAAACTAACTATATCGCCCAATCCGGCTCAAGATAAAATGAAAATATCATTTTGGAGCGCAGGCAATAGTTCTATTAAAGGAATCATATATAACCAATTGCACCAAAAAATAGCAAGTCAAGAAACTATTAGCCAATGGGGCGAAAACAGTCTATACTTTGATTTAAAAAATGTACCTCGTGGTCTTTATTATATTCAACTTATAGACAATGACGAAGCTATAAGCGAAAAATTAATACTAGAATAAGTTGTACAGAAAAATCAAGGTGGCACATAGGCCTTTGAATAATATTTGATTGATTGGATAATACGCTTATATTTGCTTTATATTTTAGTTAGCAATATTCGCTTTTTAAAGCCTAAATAAATACTTTTTTTCAATTTATATATTGACATGGAATACAATACTACACGTGAGCATTTGCGTATTAAAGAATATGGCAGAAGTGTTCACAACATGATAAAATATCTTAAAACAATAGAAGATAAAGAAGCTCGACAACGTAATGCCGAAAGCATTATTGAAATAATGGCTACACTTAATCCTTCTTTAAAAAATAGTGAAGATTATAAACATAAATTCTGGGATCATCTTTTTTTGATAGCAGACTATGAATTGGATGTACAAAGCCCTTATCCACTGCCTACAAAGGAGCAAAAACAAGAAAAACCCAAACCACTTCATTATCCAAAAAACAAAATCAAATGGAATCATTTTGGAAAAAATTTTGAAGTACTTTTTGAACATGCCATGAAAGAAGAAGATGAAGAAAAAAGAAATGGTTTTATTATGGTACTGGCCTTGTTTATGAAAGTAGCCTATAACAATTGGCACAAAGAAAATATACACGATGACATGATAAAAGATGAGCTTCTGCTGATGAGCAAGGGCAAGTTAGTGTATGAACCTGGAACTCGTTTTAGCGAATGGGTAGATATAAGCGAAAGTGCTATAGTTCCAAATATGAAAAAGTTTTTTGGCGACCAATTATCTAAATCGCAAAGTAGAAACAAAAACAATCGCTATAACAACAATAATGGCGGTGCCAATAGAAACAACAAATTCACTCGTTACAAGAAAAAAAATAGCTATTAGTCTGTTCTCTCTTTTGGAAGCGCATAAACTTTACAATTAGAAAATAATTTTTGTATTACATTAGCACCCATGAATAGCTTTGAAATTCGAGGTGGCAATCCTATACAAGGTGAAATAACACCTCAAGGTGCTAAAAATGAAGCCTTACAAGTATTAGCAGCAGTATTACTTACACCCGAACGGGTTGTTATAAAAAATATTCCGGATATTATTGATGTCAGAATGCTCATTGAATTACTTCAAGAAATGGGTGTAAAAGTTGAACAATTATCCAATCATGATTTTGCATTTGAATCGAAAGATATCAATTTAGAATATTTAATAAGCACACCTTTTAAGAAAAAATCGGGCAAGCTGAGAGGCTCTGTAATGCTTGCTGGTCCTTTATTATCGAGGTTTAAGAAGGCGTATATACCACAACCAGGTGGCGACAAAATCGGACGACGACGATTGGACACACATATACTAGGATTTGAAAAATTAAATGCCACGTATCATTACAACGAAGAAGAACATTTCTTTACTATCACTAGCGACGAACTCATAGGGAAGTATATGCTATTAGATGAGCCTTCTGTAACAGGCACAGCCAATATACTGATGGCGGCCATTACTGCCAAAGGCAAAACCCGTATCTATAATGCCGCTTGCGAACCTTATATACAACAACTATGCAGAATGCTAAACCGTATGGGTGCCAAAATTTCGGGAGTAGGCTCTAATTTGCTAACCGTAAGAGGAGTAGATGCAAGTTCATTAAAAGGATGCGAACATATTATATCTGCTGATATGATAGAGGTTGGCTCCTTTATTGGTATGGCAGCCATGACAGGAGGTCAACTACGAATTAAAGATTGCCATGTCAACTATTTAGGCTGTATACCAAGCACATTTGAACGATTAGGTATAAACTTAGAAATTGTAAAAGATGACATCATAGTACATGCACAAGACCACTACCAAATTAAACGATTTATTGGTGGTGATATTTTAACCATATACGACCATCCTTGGCCTGGCTTTACGCCTGATTTGCTTAGCATAGCACTAGTAGTAGCTACGCAAGCCAAAGGCACAGTACTTTTTCATCAAAAAATGTTTGAAAGCCGCTTGTTTTTTACTGACAAGCTTATAGATATGGGTGCCCAAATAGTATTGTGCGATCCGCATAGAGCGGTAGTAGTTGGTTTAGATAAAAGTTTCCCATTGAGAGGCAATACCATGTCATCGCCCGATATACGAGCTGGCTTGGCTCTTCTTATAGCTGCTTTGTCGGCACAAGGCAAAAGCATCATTCAAAATATAGAACAGATAGATAGAGGCTATCAGCAAATAGATGAAAGACTTCGTAAACTGGGCGCTGATATTAAGCGCATAGCCTAATCTTTTTGCTTTTTTCAAGTATTGGAATAATTTTTGTTATATTTAACCAAGTTATGCAAACGATATGACCGTATGGAATGGACTACTTGCATATGGGGATTAAAAAAACAAAGCAGATTTTAGCTTTCTAAAAACTATAACATGAAAAATCTTTTTTCTATTCTTTTACTTCTATGCTCTAGTATAGTTTTTGCACAAAACAATTCAAATACATCTGTTGAACTTACTCAGCAAATGAAAGAAGCCGTTGTGACTTATAATGAAAAAGTTAACGAGCGTATACAGCATTACACCAATCAACAATATAAACTATACAAAGAACAGCGCATTCCCATGACCCAAAATTTGGATCAAGTGATTCAAATACAAATGCAAAAAGGCATGCTCTATCAATTATGTTTTGTAGGCGACCCCTTATCTTATAAAATGCATCTAAAACTTTTTTTGAATGGTGCAGGGCTTATAGTGCAAGACAAAGTAAATGTACTAAATGAAGGCATGCATTGGATAGATGTACCCTTTCTTTGCCCTGCTACTGGCATCTACGAACTTAGTTTGCAGCAGAAAACAGATATAGAAAGACCCTTGGCTTATATGATGCTGTTTACTAAAACTAGTACTAATTAATATTATAAAAAGGTAATTTTACAACCTTTGCTTTGAGCAATTTTTCTCTTACTTCTATATAAATTTCAGTATCCAAAGTGGCAAATTCTTTTTTTACATAGCCCATACCAATAGCTTTTTGCAAACTCGGGCTTTGCGTACCACTAGTAACTTCGCCAAGGATATTTCCTTCAGCATCTTTAATTGTATAATGTTGTCTTGGAATACCTTTGTCGAGCATTTCAAAACCTACCAATTTTTTTGTTACTCCTTCCTTTTTTTGAGTTTCTATGTATGCTCTATTTGTAAATTCTTTAGTGAATTTTGTAATCCAACCAAGACCTGCTTCTATAGGACTTGTGCTATCATTTATATCATTGCCATATAAACAAAATCCCATTTCCAATCTCAATGTATCTCTACAACCAAGACCACAAGGTTTAATACCAAATTCTTGACCTGCTTCAAAAACCTTAGCCCACATAGATTCAGCAGCTGCTATATCTTCGGGGCTTGTAGATGACGGAAAATAAATTTCTACACCACCCGATCCTGTATATCCTGTGGCACTTACTATAACATTGTCTATGCCAGCAAATGTGCCTTTAACAAAGGTGTAATACTTTAAGTTTATTAAGTCCATATCTGTAAGCTTTTGCATAGCCAACACAGCCTTAGGACCTTGCACAGCAAGCAATGCTGTTTTATCACTAATATCGTGCATTTCTACTTGATTCGTATTATGTTGTACTATCCAGTTCCAATCTTTTTCCATATTCGATGCATTTACTACTAACATATAAACTTTATTTTCTTCAATACAATACACTAACAAATCATCAACTATGCCACCATCATTATTAGGCATGCAAGAGTATTGCGCTTTGCCGTTGCTAAGCTTAGCCCCATCATTGCTTGTAATACGTTGTATTAAATCTAAAGCGTGTTCCCCTTTCAATATAAACTCGCCCATGTGACTCACATCAAAAACACCAATTGCATCACGCACTGCTTGGTGTTCATCATTAATTCCAGTGTATGATATAGGCATATTATATCCGGCAAATGGAGCCATTTTTGCACCTAATTTTTCGTGTATGGCTGTAAAGGGAGTATTTTTCATATTTGTAAAAATTTTGACAAAAATAGACGAAAAAAGGATATTTCATTGAAAAGCATTCTTTCTTAAAAGTATATGAAAGTATATTTGCGTAGATTAAAAAAAAATCGGCAAACTTTTTGTACTATCATGTATCATAAAATATTGAATACTATTTTGAACATTAAAAAAATCATCGCACTCCTATTCTTTCTAAGTTGTATTCAACCCATTCAAGCACAATTATTTGGTTCTCGGGCTTCGGCATCTGCACCCGCTATGGATGTAGAAACGGATATAGAAAAACTATGCACACCAGCCACCAATGGACGGTATACGGGTAGCATGGGCGAGACCAACGCTGCCAACTATATTGAGAGTCGTTTTAATGCTATAGGCATTAAACCTTATCAAGGAAAATACAAATGGGATTTTACATGTGATGTGGGCATGCAATTGGGGGAGAATGCAAAATTTGAAATATTAGGCAAAAATTTAAAAATCGGAAATGATATATTGTTTTTACCCTATGGAAGTGGAAATAAAATATCGGGTATGTGCCTACCAAGAGTAAATGAAAAAGACAATGTATGGCTTATACCTTTGTCCGATACTAAAGTAATAGAAACAAATGATATACAAAAAAGAATTTACGACTTTGCCAAATCCAGTATAGAAGGTGGTGCACGTGCTGTAATATTTTTAAACGATATCAATACTGATTATGACTTAAATGTACATACTCTAAGAATGTATGATGTATTGACAGCACCCGTTGGTATCATAAATTTTGATACCTATACAAAACAAATTCAACCTCAAAAAATTTCGGATTGGATAGATGTAAATGGCACTTTGGATTTTGATAAAGGAAGCGCAACCGGAAAAAACATCATGGCTTATATAGATAATAAAGCCGCTCTTACTATGGTTATTGGCACTCATTACGACCACTTGGGCAATACCTTTACAGGTGCTGACAAGGGTGCAAGCGGTGTAGCCGCTATGCTACAAATAGCCGAATCAATAAAGAAAAATAGACTTTCTAATTATAATTATCTTTTTGTCGCTTTTTCTGGACATGAACAAAATTTGGCAGGAAGCAAAGCTTTTTTTAATCAATATAAAAGTGCTACAAACTCTATAGCTGGCTTTATAGAATTGGATATGCTTGGTCGTTTGAACAGCTCAAAAGAATTACTTATAAATGGTGCTGGCACTTCGCCAAGCTGGATACCTACGCTTCAAACCTTGAACAAAGGCTATAAATTATTACTTGATAGTTCGGGTGTTGGGTTTTCGGAGTTTACCAATTTTTATTACAAAAACATACCATCTATACGTATTAGTACGGGCTACCACACTGATTTTAATAAACAAACAGACGTGCCTCAAAAAATTATGTATACAGGTCTAAAAGATATTATTAATTATGTCTATACCCTTATTGCTGATATGGATACTAAATCAAAACCTGTGTTTACTAAAACCAATGACTATCTCATCAAACTACAAAATATAGAAACGGATTTGGGCATCATACCAGACAATACCTACGAAAATAATGGCATACGAGTAGGAGCATGTTTGCCGTATAAAGCAGCCGAAAAAGCGGGCATAGTTCCTGGCGATATCATTGCTAAAATTGGTTCCTATATTATAGTAGACATGTATGATTATATAGAAGCTATTACAAAATCAGACAAAGGAAAAGAAACAGTCATTATCATTAAGCGTGATAAAAATGAATTTAAGTTTTTTGTTACGCTATAATCTTTTTTATTTTAAGGATTTATTACCACCTCAATCAGCATACATTGCTTAGGTTTGTAACATACTTTACTTGACATGCTAAGTCGACTAGACCGATATATACTCAAGCAGTTTTTACTGACCTTCCTTTTGCTGTTGGTAGCTTTTGTAGTTATTGCAATCGTTATAGATTTTACTGAAAAAATAAATGACTTTGTCAATAAGAAAGTACCTACAAAAGATATACTTCTTTATTTTAAAAACTTTGTACCCTATATAGTAGCCCTATTATTTCCTATATTCATATTTGTATCGGTTATCTATTTTACATCCAAGCTTGCCAACAAATCCGAAATCATAGCCATGCTAAGTAGTGGCATGAACTTTAGCCGTTTTCTAAGACCTTATTTTATAGGGGCTGGCATTTTATCTGTTTTTTTATTTATAGCCAACCACTACATTATACCAAAAGCAAATAGAAGCAAAAATCTTTTTGAAGAAAAATATATGTGGAACACTGCATACTCTAGTGATGATAATTTTCATATGCGAATAAAGCCCAATGAGTATATCTATATGCAAAGCTATAACCCTCAAATCAAGACGGGGTTTAGATTTAGTTTTGAAAAAGTAAAAGGAAATTTATTATTAGAAAAAATAACGGCTGATAGAATTGTATTTGATACTGTAAAAAAAAGTTGGGACATGCACGACGTAATTATCAGAACTAATGATAGTATAAAAGAGCATTTAGAAAAACACATACGCTATACCAAGCAGTTTAATTTTAAGCCCGAAGATTTGATAGAACGAAGAGAGGGTAAATTTATCATGACAACGAAAGAATTAAACACGTATATAACCAAAGAAAAAAACAAAGGAAGTGAAAACTTAAATGAATATTATATTGAAAAATACCGTCGCACGGCAGCTCCTTTTTCAGCATTTATTTTATCCATCATAGGTGCATGTATTGCCTCGCGCAAAGTTCGTGGTGGTAGTGGTATACACTTGTTTATTGGGGTCATGCTTAGCGCTATTTATATTTTTTTAATGCAGGCTCTTCCTATGTTTTCCATCAAGGGTGGCTTACAACCACTATTAGCAGTATGGGTGCCAAATATTTTATTTTCGGTAATTGCATTATTTGTCTATTTTAAATTTTCAAAATAAAAAAATGAACCTTACTATTCAAAAACTATTTATTGACTATAAAATCTTTTTTTATGCTAAAATTCTTATCGTCCCTTTTCTTGTTATTGAGTTTAGTGGCCTGCCAATCTCAAACGAGCAACACCTCTAGTACTACTTTTAAACACCGCTTAAACATTCCCGAACTGGGCATAGAAAGCATAGTGGAAGCTAACACGCAAAAAGTTATAGAAGGTACAGATGCCAGCATAGTAGTACAAATAGGAGAAGTAAATCGAAAAGAAGTAAGTATAAGCATACGTTTAGATGATAGAATACTAACCGAAAAAATATTGCATGTATCTGATAAATTATCGTTTGATTATCATGACCATCCCTATACGTTGCATATTACCAAAATTAAGAAACCACTGATAGGCATAGGCAAAGTAAGTTTTATATTGAAATAATATAATTACTTCATGTCTAACTCAGTACCCCAATAATTGTAAATAGTATACAATAAGGTTCCTTTATCGTCATAGTATTTTGCTGTACCATGTTCATAGCCTTCTATATAGTTTTCTTCAAACTGTTTTTGACCTTTATCATTATAGGAAGTATATAGCCCATGCATCATGTCATAGAGTTGTGTACGTTCATAGGCAAGTTGTCCATTCGGATGATAATCTTTTTCAAGACCATGATTAAGTCCATTTTTATAAACAGCTTCATAGCTAACATTGCCATTGGGATAGTACAATGTTCTCTTTCCTTCGTACACACCATTTTTGTATGTGCACTCCATAGATTTTTTTCCGTTTTTGTAATAGGTTACAATAGGAAATTCATTTTTGCTGTGTAGTATAGCTATTTCTGGAGCCAAGTTGCCATCGGGTTGTGTGTAGGTATAGCTTATAGCAGTGCCATCCATATACCGTATTTTATACATAAATGAACCATCTGGAGCATATTTTTCATACCAATTATGCTTTTCATCGTCTACATATTCCATTATGCTTTCTATACTTCCATTGGAATAGAAGACGGTGTCTTTACCATGATTATTATTGTTGCTGTAATAATTTACTTGCCACATTTTACTGTCGTATAAAAAATATTCCCATCGGCCTTCTTTATTTCCATTTTGATAATAGCCTTTGGTACGAATGTTTCCATTCGGATAATAAACGACAAAGGGTCCGTCTAACACACCATGTTTATATTGATATTGTGCCGATTTTTTTCCGTTTGGATAAAAGTATATATAATCGCCATGTATATAATTATTCTTTAACGTCAAGGTCCTATAAGGTTTGCCTAAAGGGTTTTTCTGGTTTAATATATTTTCTTTACCCGCTTCTATTTTAATTGTTTGAATAATATGTCCATTGGTATCATAATCTATATGCTCGTTTTGAAATCCATATTCGTAATTGCTTCTTTTATTTATTTTTCCGTTGCCTGCATAGTATAGCTGAGGTCCGTGCATTTCATCTTCTATAAAATATTCTTTTTCTGTCAACTGTCCTAGTGTATTATAATTGTACCAATAGCCATTGCGTTTGCCTTTTACAAAAGTGCCTTCTTCTTTCACTTTTCCATTTTCATGATATTCTATGTATTCCCCATCCAATTCATCGTTTACATGCATGTACTCTTCTTTTATTTGTCCACCTCTATAGTATCGCTTGCCTTTGCCTTGTTCTTTCCCTTTTTCATAATTTGTTTCTCGGCTTATACTTCCATCGTTATATAGATTTTTAAATTCGCCATTGTAGTAGCCTTCTCTATCAGTAACAATGTCTGCTGTGAGATTGCCGACTTCGTCGTAAAATTTGAGTTGATTTTTTTGTTTGTCGTCTACTACGCTTTCGCCAGTTACTGCTCCTGTGATAGCATGATAATAGGTTATTTTCTTAATTCTTCCTTTTTTATATTCAATGACATTAAATAGTTTATCATTATCCAATTTATTAGCAAAAGTTCCTGTTTCGTCGCCTTTATCGTAGGTTGCTTTTCTTTTCAATACACCATTTTGATAATAATACAGCGCTTCTCCATCGGCTTTCCCATTTTTGTATGTTACTTTAGAAGCTACTTTTTTATCATTATAGTAGTTCGTAAAAAGGCCATCTCGTTCACCATTGCTCATATTGCCTTCGCTTTCTATGTTGCCATTCAAAAAATAGCCTATATATTTTCCATTGGCTTTGTCATTTTTCATTTCAGTAGTTCGCATTAGAGTTCCGTTTCTATAATATTCTTTCAAAAGGCCATTGAGCATATCGTTGCTATAGTTGAGTTCGTATTGCAATTCGCCAGATGGATAATACACCTTCATGGGTCCATTTTTTTTGTTTAGCTTATACGTAGCTACCGATGCCAATGAACCATTTTTATAGTATTCCTCATAAAGTCCATCTTTATCGCCTCGTATATAATTGCCTTTTGTTTTCATAATTCCATTGTTGTAGTACTCTATACCTTCGCCTGTAGCTTTTTCATTCACTATAGTTAGCTGTTCCTTTGGCAAACCATCTGGGTAAAATGATTTATACAATCCATCACTTTTCCCATTTTTAAAAACACCCATACTTTTTATATTTCCTTGATCATCATAAAACTCCCAAGTACCTTGCATAGTTTTTGCATCATTGCCAAGCAAAATACCTTTGCCTATAGGTTGTAAGTTTTCGTAGTAATAGCCAACTTCTTTTTTATCTATCGATTTACTAAACTGATGTTGAAAACCGATACGTTCTAAATGTCCTTGTATCAATGCTACTACTTTTACAATATCGCTGTTTTTACTTTTTACTTTTTTTTGAATATCATCTTTATCTATTCCAGCTATAAGTCTATAAGTAAGTCCTTCGAATAATTTTTTAGAAAAAATTTCTTTATAGATAGGACCATAAAATGTATTCCAGAATTCTTTTTCATTATCCGATTCATTCATTTTTTCAAAAATCAAATTGAGTTGTCTAAAAAATGGTTCATCGAGGCTGGTCTGAATTTTATAATTTTTCTCTAAGGCAATTTTTGAAATAAAATATGTTTCGAGTTCGGTATAATCTTCATTAAACACTGTATTAGGTTTACGTTTGTCTCTATTTTCAGTTGTCTTTTCTGAAATATTGGCAATATTATACATTGCACTAAATGCTGGCGAAAAGCGATATCCATTAGGTTCTAACAAGATGGCCATAGCATAGCTCATCATAGCCTGTATAGGATACCCATTCTCAAAAGCGAGATTGCCAAGTGTATAATGTGTATTCACATTATAAGGATTGAGCATGAGCGCTTTTTTGAAATAATGGAAAGCTGAATCTGCTTTTTCCTGTAATAAATAATTGACTCCTAAGGAATGTATAGCTCTATGAGAATTCGGATACATGCTCATCATTTTATTAAAAATATAATTGGCCGAGTCATATTTTTTTTCTTCATCATATATAGAGCCATAGTTATTCCAAATATCAAAATCAAATTTTGAAGGCCCTCTATTCAATGCATTTTTACTAGCTTCTTTGGCTAGTGCATATTGTTTATCTATTCGGGCACTGAGTGCTATTTCATACTGTGCCAATATATAGTTGGTATCATTAATAGGCACTTTTTGATATTCTTTAATAGCATCGGCATATTTTTCTTTTTCGTGCAAGGCTATTCCTTCTTGAATTATTTTTCGTGAATCTATCAAACCAAACTTTTCTTGAGCTTGTGCCACATATGTAATCAAAAAAGAAACGATAATAGGTACGTATTTTTTCATGTATGTATATTTATAAAGGCTAAATTTACTTTTTTTTATGTATCAAATTATTTATGGCGTATTATTTATTTTTTCACTATTACCCTTTGGGGTTTTATATAAAATAGCCGATTTTTTATATTTTTTAATTTATAAAGTTGCAAAATACAGGGTTCAAATAGTAAAAACCAATATGCAACAAGCTTTTCCTGATTATAGTGAAAAAGAAATAAAAAAAATTATGACTGCGTATTATCACAATTTGTGCGATAGTATAGTAGAAACTATCAAACTGATGACTATTACACAAGCCGATTTGGATAAACGTATAACTGTAAACTGGGACATTTTTGATGAAATGAGTAAACAAAACAGAAATGGACAAGGGTTTCTGTCGCATCAGTTTAATTGGGAATGGGGAACAGTAGTCTGCAATTGGCATAGCCCAAGACGATTTAATGGATTATATATGCCCATATCAAATAAGGCTATTGACAAGTTGTTTTTAAAAATCAGATCTCGAAGTGGCACTCGACTTATTCCGGTGCAAGACATGCAGAAAAGAACTCAAGAAATACAATCGAAAGAAACCCTTTGGGGATTTATCGCCGACCAAAATCCTTCTTCTGCACGTAGAGCTTCTTGGCATTTATTTATGAATAAGGAAACCGCCTTTTTTAAAGCTCCCGAATTGCTAGCCCGCCGATATAATAATATTGTTTACTTTGGCGAAATTATAAAGCTAAAAAGAGGCTATTACGAAATAAAACTAAAACTGGCGTTTGATAATCCTCAATCAACCAAAGATGGTGAAATTACAGAAACCTATGTGCGATTTCTGGAGGATAGTATCAAGCGCCAGCCCGAGAATTGGGTTTGGTCTCATCGAAGGTGGAAGCACTCATATCCTTTTGAAAATAAGGAAAATTAAAAAAGCGTCCAACTTCACGGACCAAATAAATTAATTTTGTAAAAATCTAATCAATACTCAAATATAATAGTTCATTTTTCACTTTTTTTATTTTTTGCGATAAATGATACTATAATTCTATCAACTTTAACAATTGTTAATTTTCGACTCTATGAGTTAGTGCATACTATATAGTTTAAAATATATTATACATTCAAAAATGGCATAAACAATTAAGAAATTCAATCCTTTCAGTCCTTTCTATTGCATAAGTTGGGTTAATAAAATAATTTTAGTAAAACATGCTTATTTTTATCCCTTCATAAAAAAATAGCACCTATCACAAGATGATGTATTCAATAGCACAAGAAGAAAATTTGTTTTCAAAAGCCAAATTATTTTTGAACAAAGAAATAAGCATTGAAGATGTCAACGACCTGCGTGTCATAATAGAATACGCAGATTATATGTATTATGTAAAAGACAATCCGAAGCTAGCTGATGTAGAATATGATACTTTATTTGCAAAGCTAAAAAAGATAGAAGAACAATATCCTCAAATCATTAGCCCCGATTCGCCTACGCAGCGTGTAGCCAAGGGTCTCAATACGGCCTTTGAAAATGTAGCACATATAGTGCCTATGCTAAGTTTAGAAAATAGTTATAATGCCGAAGACCTTTTAGATTGGGACCGAAAATGCAGAGAGCTTAGCGAAAAAGAGCATCTAACTTATTGCGTTGAACCTAAGTTTGACGGTGCCAGCATTTCTTTGATCTACGAAAACAATTTGATGACTCGAGGTGCCACTCGTGGCAATGGTATAGAAGGCGATGATATAAGTACCAACCTCAAACAAATAAGAAGCATACCACTCAAAGCACCTTTAGATAACTTTGGAATACAACAAATAGAAATAAGAGGCGAAGTAATGATGACTAAAAAAAGGTTTGAAGAATACAATGAAAAATTAATAGCCAAAGGAGAAAATATACTAGCCAACGCCAGAAATGCAGCAAGTGGAAGTTTGAGAATTAAAAATCCAACCGAAGTAGCCGAACGAAATTTAGATGCCTTTCTTTATCATGTAAGTTTTGTTTTACCACAAGGTGCAAACACCTCAAAAATCCCTACTACACATCTAGCTATGTTGCAAGCACTAGATACACTGGGGTTCAAAACATCCTTAGCACATACAAAAACCTTTGATACTATAGAAGATGTGATACAATATGTTCAAACTTTTGAAGAACAAAGAGATACACTACCCTATGAAATAGATGGCATGGTTATCAAAGTAAATGATTTAGCTATTCAAGAACAAGTGGGCCAAACGAGCCATCATCCAAGATGGGCCATAGCGTATAAATTTAAAGCGAGACAAGGCACAAGCAAACTTCTTCATATCGAATTTCAAGTAGGGCGCACTGGTAGTGTAACCCCCGTAGCCAAAATAGAACCTGTAAGTGTGGGTGGAGTTACTATTAGTTCCATATCGCTATTTAATGAAGATATTATAAAAGAAAAAGATTTACGTGTAGGCGATACTATACTTGTAGAGCGAGCTGGCGATGTGATACCTAATATCGTAAAACCATATCCCGAAATGCGAAATGGAAACGAACAAATAATTGTATTTCCAAGGCTATGTCCTGTATGCCAAACACCTTTAACAAAACCAGATACAGAAGCTGTATGGCGATGTGATAATATTGAATGTGAAGCACAAATTATAGAACGTATTATTCATTTTGCTTCCAAAAATGCAATGGATATAAGAGGATTGGGCGAAGGCCTCGTAAAAAAATTCTATGAACAAGGTGTATTAAAACACATTGACGACATTTATCATTTACCTTATGATACGTTAAAAAATTTAGAAGGCTTTGGAGAAAAGTCGATGCAAAATTTACAAAAAGCTATTGAACAATCTAAAACACAAGCATTGCACCGCCTACTATTTGGGCTTGGCATTCGCTATGTAGGCGAAACCACCGCTAAGGCCTTAGCCAGATCGGCTTCTCACCTAAGCGAGCTCTATACTAAAACAATAGAAGATTTAAAGAATATAGAAGATGTAGGCGAAAAAGTAGCTGCATCTATTGTAACATTTTTTGCCAACAAAAACAACAGAAAACTAATAGAAAATTTGGAAGCCTGTGGCGTTCAACTAAGTAATACGCAAAAAGTAGATGCGTTGCAAAGTGGTGCACTTATAGGAAAAACCTTTTTGTTTACAGGCACATTGAGCGTAAAACGAAGCGAAGCAGAAGCCCTAGCCGAAGCAAAAGGAGGTACAATTTTGGGTAGTGTAAGCACCAAATTAAATTACCTTGTTGTAGGCACTGATGCTGGTAGTAAATTAGAAAAGGCAAAAAAATTAGGTACTATAACTATATTAACAGAAGATGAATTTTATAAATTAATAAATTAAAAGTTTGAACATGTAGTTTTCTTTTTTTATTTTGTGCAAACTAAAAAATATTTAATATGGAAAATATGAATTTTTACATTGTCTTTCTAACAGCCTTAGTACCCTTGCTAGTTGGATTTTTGTGGTATAATCCAAAAATATTTGGCACAGCTTGGATGAATGCATCAGGCATGACTGAAGAAAAAGCAAAAGGCGCCAACATGCCCTTAATATTTGGACTAACTTATGTATTAGGCCTCTTTTTGTCAACTGCTTTATATCCTATGGTGATACATCAAATGGGTGTGTTTTCAGTACTTCAAACACCCGATTTCAATACACCTAATTCTGAAGCAAGTCTTTTCTTTAAAGATTTTTATAGCAAATATGGTAGCAATTTCAGAACTTTTAAACATGGCGTTTTTCATGGCGTATTAGGCGGTTTATTTATAGGACTACCTATTATTGCAGTGAATGCACTATTTGAAAGAAAAGGTTTTAAATATATTGCTATCAATGTTGGCTATTGGGTCATCTCTATGGCCATCATGGGGGGTATCATATGCCAATGGGCATAAATTCAATTTTACGTTTTTATAAAAAGAGCTTCAACCTTGGTTGAAGCTCTTTTTATTTGTCCATTTGATAGTAATAAATGCCAAACTATAAAAAATTGATACTGTACACAAAAGAAGTTAGCATACACAGCAATCCAAAATAATTAAATTTTATGTTTGGGGCTAAAAAAGTATTGCTTCGTATATTTTAAAAAAACTATTTTGTTTTTAGAGATTTGTATTTTCAAAAAGTTCTTATATGGTATAGGAAATTTTGTTTTGAAAAATAGCAATTTATTCTTTATTTTGAACGATAACAATAATATTATGCTTTCATACAAAAACAATTTTAAAAGCGATATACTTTCAGGTCTAATTGTTTTTTTGGTGGCTCTTCCGCTCTGTTTAGGCATTGCTTTGGCTAGTGGCGCACCCTTATTTGCTGGCATTATTAGTGGTGTTGTGGGTGGTATTGTAGTAGGATTTTTGAGCCACTCTCAACTCAGTGTATCGGGCCCTGCAGCAGGGCTAACGGCTATAGTATTGGCCGCTATAACTTCTTTAGGTAGTTATGAAGCTTTTTTAGTAGCAGTTGTTATTTCGGGTGCACTTCAAATATTATTTGGCTTTCTCAAAGCTGGCATTATTTCTAATTATTTTCCTTCAAATGTGATAGAGGGCATGTTAGCAGCCATAGGTGTAATCATTATTTTAAAACAATTACCACATGCCATAGGCTATGATTTGGATGTAGAGGGCGATATGGATTTTATAGAACCTAAAACTGGGCATAATACACTAACAGCCATTTGGGATTCTATACAGCATCCTCATATGGGTGCGCTTACAATTTCAATAGTATGTATTATCGTATTGATACTTTTTCAAAAAAGTGCTTTGCTTAAAAAAATGAAATTTTTGCCCGGTGGTTTAGTAGTCGTGATATTGGGAACTTGTATGAACTTGTTTTTTAATGCCTTTATACCCGATATGGCTATTAGTAGTGAGCATTTGGTAAATATTCCTATAGCCAATTCTATTCAAGAATTTATCAGTCAACAAAAAGTACCGGATTTCTCTGTTATTTTTTCTTTGCCAGTTTGGAGTACGGGTTTAACCATCGCGGTAGTATAGAAACCCTATTGTGTATAGAAGCAGCAGATAAAATGGATCCTTATAAACGTTTTACTAAAAGTAATGTAGAGCTCAAAGCACAGGGTGTAGGCAATATGCTATCGGGTTTGCTTGGAGGTTTACCACTTACATCTGTAGTAGTGCGTACAACTGCCAATGTTGACTCTGGTGGCAAAACCAAAATAGCCGCAATAGCTCATGGTATTTTTTTATTGATAGCCGTTTTGCTGATTCCAACGATACTCAATAAAATTCCATTAGCCGCTTTAGCGAGTATCTTAATCATGGTAGGCTATAAGCTTGCCTCTGCAGAAAAATTTAAACATCAATGGCAAAAGGGTATTAATCAATTTATCCCTTTTATCATTACTTTTTTAGCCATTGTTTTTACCAATCTATTGGTAGGCATCATGATAGGTTTGAGCATCAGTATTTTATTTATACTTTATACCAATAGCAAAATTGCGTATTCATTTAATAAGAATGAGCATAAAGATGGCGAAGCCATCGAAATAAAATTGGCACAAGAAGTTACCTTTTTGAATAAAGCTGCTATAAAACAAACCTTGCAAAATTTACCTCAACATGCAGTTGTTATCATCAATGCTTCTGACTCTTTTTATATAGATGAAGATGTGCTTGAATTGATAAAAGAATTTGAACACGACGGTAGTAAATCTAAACATATTCAAGTACAACTTAAAGGCTTTAGAGAAAGCTATAAGATTGAAAACTCCTTAAAACACGTGAAGGATACTATGAATATCAACTATTTCAATACTTAAAAATCTAAAAAACTATGAGTGAATTCAAACAACTGTTAAACAATAACATACAATGGGCAGAAGAAATTAAAAAAAAGAATCCCAACTTTTTTATAGACTTAGAAAAAATTCAACGACCTGACTTTTTATGGATAGGCTGTAGCGATAGTAGAGTGCCTCCCAATGAAATTACGGGCACTTTGCCTGGCGAAATTTTTATACATAGAAATATAGCCAACATGGTTATACATACCGATTTAAATTTATTATCTGTATTAGAATATGCTGTCAATTATTTAAAAGTAAAACATATCATTATCTGTGGACATTACGGATGTGGTGGCGTACAAGCAGCTATGTCAAACAATAATTTTGGCATCATAAACAAATGGGTTCGCAATATCAAAGATGTGTATCGTATACATAGAGATGAAATAAATGCAGAAGACGACGAGAAAAAAAGATTGAATAAATTGATTGAACTCAATATTCAAGAGCAAGTTTTGAACTTATCTAAAACCTCTATTATTCAAAAGTGTTGGAAACATGAGCAAAGACCCGAGATACATGGTTGGGTATATGATTTACACGATGGCCTTATCAAACAACTCATTGAAATGTCGGCCGACTCTAAAATAGACCCCATTTACGAATTCAAAGATTTATAAATAAGCACATACCCTTCACGCTTATATAAAAACATGATTTACTTTTGTCAGTATCATGAAACCATCTACCAGCCTAAAACTTGTTTTGCTATACATACTATGTATAACTACTAAGGCCGGCATTGCTTCTAACACCTATATTGATAGTCTAGAACATGTACTTGCCAATCATCCACAGCAGGACACCTTTAGGGCTATGATAACGCATCGTTTATCGTATCGATACTCAGAAATTGAGCCTTCAAAAGCTTGGTTTTATGCCAAAGAAACTGAAGACATTTCTAATAAAGTAAACTTTACAAAAGGCCAATGCCTTGCCAATATCAATTATGCCATATTAGAATCTATGGAAGGCAATTTTAAAAACAGTGCCGATTATTATCTTCAAGCCATACACTATGCCGAAAAAATTAAATATATACGTGGCTTAAGTATTTCGTATAATAACATAGGTGATAATTATTTAAAACTAAAAGACTATACTAAGGTTTTAGAATACTCGCATAAAGCACTTGCATTAAATAAAAAAATAGAAGAATACAGAGGGCAAGCCATCAATCTAGAGCAAATAGGTCAAGTTTACTTTTTGCAAAATAAATATAAGGATGCTAAAAAATATTGGGATCAAGGTTTTGAACTAGCACTCAAATCGGAAGACCCTGTAATCTATGCACAACTCGAAACCGATTTTGGAAAATACTATAGTTCTCAACAGCAAAATGAAAAAGCCTTACAACATATATCTATAGCCGATTCTATAGCTCTATCTACCAACGAACTTTTTTTGCTAATTCTCAGCAAAAAAGCTAAAGCCGAGTGTCTAAACAAATTAAATAAACCCAATGAAGCTTTACAAAATTTTCATTTGGCTTTGCAAGCCAGCAAAGACCTTCGCAATAAACCAGAAGAAGTAGATGTGTATCAACTTATTGCCAATTTTTGGGAACAACATGCAGCCTATGATTCCAGTACGTATTATCTAAAACGACAAAAACTACTTAGCGACTCTGTATTGAGCGACAAAAACTTAGCTCATATAGCCTATGTACAAACCAAATATGAAACCCAATTAAAAGAAAAAGAAAACCTAAAACTTAAGGAAATTCATAAAACACAACTCAAAAAACTAAACGAAAAAAACTGGCTCCTCTTTGCCACTGGTTTTGCTTTATTATTAGCTGCTTTATCTATTTTTTTAATTATAAGAAATAATAGACAAACTAAAAAAGCCTTGCTACTTGAGGAACAAAAAACAGAATTGGAACTTAAAAAACAGCTAGCCGAAATGGAGATTCGATCTTTGAGGTCACAAATGAATCCTCACTTTTTATTTAACTCTCTAAATTCTATTCGCAATTATATTATTAAAAATGAATCCAAAAAAGCAAGTACATATTTAGCCAACTTTGCCACCTTGATGCGAAAAATATTAGATGCTTCGCAACAAAATTATATTCCAATAACCGAAGAAGTCGAAATGCTTAAGCTCTATATTCACTTAGAATTAATGCGATTCTCTAATCAGTTTGAATACGAAATACATATGCATGAAGAATTTCAAAGTGGTGATTTGCAAATTCCGTCTATGGTATTGCAACCCTTTATTGAAAATGCTATTTGGCACGGATTACTTCCAAAAGAAGATGGTCTTGGAAAACTAAAAATTTCCTTTACACCCCTTGCTAATTATGACAATACCATATTATGTACCATCCAAGACAATGGTATTGGACGTGCTAAAAGTGCTGCTCTCAATAGTCAGATTAAAAAACATAAATCAAAAGGTATAGACATAACTATAGACCGCCTAAAAAAACTATCAAACGAAAAAGGAAACTTAAACATGGTCGAAATCATAGACCTTCAAGACGAAAATAACAATGCCAAAGGCACCCTTATACAGATATACTTACCTATCCAATAAAATAATAATTAAAAAATATATTGTATTTAATGCCTAATCATCTTACTTTTAAGCTTTAAAATCGAAAGCAGCTATGAAGCGAATTGTTTTTTTAAGTTTGTTACTCCTTATAGGCTATGCTGGCAATGCCCAAAAAATGAGAAAAATTCTCAAACAACGCACGGCAGAGGCCTGTGTATATGGCAATGTAGGCTATTATGGAAATCCACATTGGAGTGTAGGAGCCAATATACACTATCTGCATGGAATAGGCCGAGGCAAGCAACGTTTGGCTATAGGATGCGGCCTTAGAGCTAATGTATTTTTTACCAAAAAAAGAGAATATACAACCTCAAGTTTTTATCTAAGCGAAATTAATCCAGGAGGTGCAGATACACTTTATATCCCTAAAGTAAATACCAACACCCTAAATGCATATGCTGCTATCAAAATCAATATCAAACCCGGTGTAGATATCTACTTTACTTCCGATATAGGCGGTGTCAACTTTGGAGATTCCAAAGAAGCTTACTTTCGTTCTTATGAAACACTTCCATACCCTTTGGAGTTAAAACAAAAAACAGAACCCTATGCCTTTAATCTCAATATGGTGTCGGCAGAAAGCTATGGCACTATCATGTCCGAAGTATATGGCTCTTTTCGTTTAAGCAAAGTGTTGCTATGGCGCTTAGGATTTAATTATTATCGCAATGAATATAAAGTGATTAATAATATAGATATGAATGGAAAACGCTTTTTTCAAAATCACTGGATGGTGATGAGCGGACTGGCTTTTGATATACGTTGGCAAAAAAATCTGGAACAATTAAGATACCGTTTATAATAAAATACCCTTAATCTGGTAGTATAAAATTCTGCACTTTCAATACTTTTGTATTTCTAAAACACATATATCATGAAAAAAATAAAACTGTTTATTATTCCATTAATCATTCTATCTATGCAAACCAATTTACAGGCACAGCGTGTAAAAGAAGGTGGTAGTAGCGATGGTCCCGAAAAGAAAAATTGCGTAAAAATCAATTTGTCGAGCTTGGCTTATAAAAATATTGCATTGCAATACGAACGAGCTATTGGCAACAAAATTTCTGCCGCAGTACAACTACGTTTTATGCCCAAAGGCAAACCTTTTGGCTTAACCCAAATTAGCGACGACCCCGATTTGCAAAACCTTTATGATAGCTACAAAGTAGGTAGTTTTGCCATCACTCCCGAATTTCGTTTCTATCCTAAACAAGCACTAAAAGGCTTTTACTTAGCACCATACTTACGTTTTAGAAATATTTCTATGAATCTGCCTATAGAATATACTGATGATAATTCAATTCAGCAAAATGTAACCTCAACAGGTTCGTTTACTTCATTTGGAGGTGGCTTAATGATAGGTTCGCACTTTAATTTAGGTAGCAGAATGTCATTAGATATTTTTTGGTTAGGTATACAATACATGCTCACCAATGGCACCTTGAAAGCTACTTCATCTAAAGCACTTTCGCTTACTGAACAAGCCGATTTAAATTCGTCTTTGAACGACTTTAAAACAGAGGCCGAACAAATTATCAAAGATGTTACCTATAGTGTTAACAGCAATGGATTTACATTAAACGGAAAATGGGGAAGCCCAGGAATCCGTGCTATTGGTATCAACTTAGGTGTGCGATTCTAAATAAATAAAAAAAAATATACCATGCCAATTCCTTAGGAGTTGGCATTTTTTTTAGCTATGCCCAAAAAAAAACTACCCCTGTGTGGGATAGTTTTTTTGTATTTTAATGCGGTTAAAATTAACCGATATTCAAGCGTTTAAAAGAAGTTACTTGCAAATCTGCAGCTACACTTTTAAGGTATTCTGCAACTGTTTTGCTACCATCTTTTACAAAAGCTTGTGGCAACAATGTATTTTCTTTAAAATAGGCATTGAGTTTACCTTCTGCAATTTTAGCAATCATTTCTTCTGGTTTGCCCTCCATTTTAGGGTCTTCTTTCATAGTATCTATGATGATAGCTTTTTCTCTTTCTATTGTTTCGGCCGAAACACTTGTAGCATCTACAGCTAAAGGATTCATAGCTGCTATTTGCATAGCAATATCTTTGCCAGTATTTTCCATAGTTTCGTTGTGAGCCTGATTCATACCAACCAATACGGCTACTCTGTAGCCAGCATGATTATAAGCTACTACACTGTCAGCATCAATACGCTCAAACGAAGTAATGTCTATTTTTTCGCCTATTTTAGCTACAGTCTCCATCAATTTATCTTGTACAGAGATGTCGCCCATTTTGGTAGCTTTAAACGCTTCTAAAGAAGTTACATTGTGGTCTATAGCTGTTTGACAAAAAGCTAATCCCAAATTAATAAAATCTTCATTTTTGGCCACAAAGTCTGTTTCAGAAGTTAGGTTAATAACGATTCCAGTTTTATGATCGGCTGTTGTTTTAGCAATCACTAAACCTTCTTTAGCATCACGGTCGCTGCGTTTGGCAGCTACTTTTTGCCCTTTTTTTCTTAAAAAATCTATAGCTGCCTCAAAGTCGCCATTGGTTTCAGTAAGGGCAGCGCGGCAATCGAGCATACCAGCACCTGTTTGTTGACGAAGTCTGTTAATATCTGCGGCAGTAATTGTTACTGTACTCATTTTTAATATATTGTTTTAAAGTATCCCATTTAGAAAATGGGATACTATGTGTTATAAATGAAAATTAATTTTAATTAGGATTTTTTAGTCGTCGTCGTTTTGCGAGTACCTGTTGCTTTTTTTCGAGGTGCTTTGGGTTTATCAGCATCATCACCATCGGCAGACACGTCTAAAGATAAATCGTCTGTTAGAGTTGCCTCTTCATCGTTTGTTTCTTCTTCTTTATCTTTTTCGCTTTCTCTTTCTTGCAAGCCTTCTATGATAGCAGCTGTAATGTAGTTTGTAATGATAGCAATTGATTTTGTAGCATCATCGTTGGCTGGTATTGCAAAATCTACTTTGTTTGGGTCGCTATTGGTATCTACTATACCAATTGTAGTGATTCCTAAACGTTTAGATTCTGCCAAGGCTATATGTTCGTGAGATATATCTACGATAAATAAAGCAGCTGGTGTGCGAGACATATTTTCAATACCACCTAATACTTTTTCTAATTTATCCTTGTCGCGTTTTAGCGTTAAACGTTCTTTTTTATTGATGCTTACAGCCGCGTCTTCAAGCATTTTTTCTATATTCTGCATTTTCTTAACGCTTTTGCGAATAGTAGAAAAGTTTGTAAGCATACCACCCAACCAACGGTCGGTTACATAAGGCATATTTACTTTTTGAGCGCATTCTGTAACTATTTCTTTTGCTTGTTTTTTAGTAGCTACGAATAGTATTTTTTTGCCACTTTTTGCTACTTGTTTTAAAGCTGCAGCAGCATCTTGTAGTCCATCAATTGTTTTATTGAGGTCTATGATGTGTATTCCTTTTTTCTCAGCAAAAATGTATGGTAACATTTTAGGGTTCCATTTTTTACGTAAGTGTCCAAAATGAACGCCTGCGTCGAGTAGTTGTTGCTGAAGAGATGTATTGTCTGACATATATCTTTAATTCGTTTGAAAAGTTGAATAAATAATTGAATAAATTAACGTTTAGAGAATTGATAGCTTTTACGAGCTTTTTTATGACCAAATTTCTTACGTTCTACTGAGCGTGGGTCACGCGTCAATAATCCAGCAGGTTTTAGCATGGTACGCATTTCAACGTCTAAGTTGCAAAGCGCTCTCGATAGACCTAATTTGATAGCTTCTGCTTGACCTTTTAGACCACCCCCTACTACATTGATAGTTGCGTTGTATTTATCTAAACCATCTACTGTTTTTAACGGAAGTTCTACTTGATTTTGCAAATACATTAACGGGAAATATAGTTTATAATCACGATCGTTGACAGTGATAGTACCATTTCCTTTTTCTAAATAAATACGAGCAACGGCTTCTTTACGACGACCTATAGCTTTTTTTTGTTTTTCCATATTAATATTGATGAAAGTATTTTATATAATTATTTAATATTTAAAGGGGCTGCCTTTTGAGCTTGGTGAGGATGTGTTGCATCGGCATAAACAAAAAGTTTCTTTTGCATGGCACGTCCAAGTCTGTTTTTAGGTAACATACCTTTTACAGCTCGCTCAACAATTTTTTCGGGGCGTCTAACTAATAAGTCTTTCGCTTTTTCTTCTTTTTTTCCACCTGGATAGCCAGTGAAATCAATATATACTTTTTGGTTTAATTTATCACCAGTAAGTACAATTTTGGATGCATTGATAACAATCACATAGTCTCCTGCATCGGCATGTGGAGTATACGTTGGTTTGTGCTTGCCACGCAATACGCTGGCTACTTTAGTACACATTTTACCTACAGTAAGATCTGTAGCATCTACAATATACCAAGATGGTTTATGTGTTTGTTTGTTTGCAAATTTCGTTTTGTAACTCAAATGTCTCATAGTTATGCTATAATTTTGAAAGTGTCCACTATTTTTTGTGGAGCGCAAAGGTAATTGAATATTTTCGATAAAAAGCAAATTGCAGGGCTATTTATTTTTAGTTATTACTTAATATTCATTGATTATCAATGTAAAAAAAGATTTATTTATTTTTTTATAATATGTTTTGACTTTCTAAGCATAAATAATATAGATAATATTAGTTCTAAATGTGATTTCGGATGGCTTATACTTTTTTTATTATTTAAAGACATTCAAAACGAATAAGAATTTATACTATTTCTAAGCTGTTAATTTTAATGAAAAAAAATGTTAAAAATGCTTGTATATAAACATTTGGATAATTAGTTTTGGGCTTGAGACATCAATTTTATTTTTAAACATTAAAAACACAAAGTATGAAGAAAAAACTATTACTTACTTTATCAGTTCTATTAATGGGACTGCAATTGGTATGGGCACAAAGTGTATCCATACGAGGGAAAATTTTGGATGAGAAGGGCGAAGGGCTTCCTGGCGCAACCATCCGTGTAAAAGGGACCAACAAAGGAACGGTTTCGGATGTAAATGGACATTTTAAATTAAACACCGAAGAAGGTTCTGCATTAGTCATCTCAGCTATTGGTATGAAAACTACCGAAAAATCTGCACAAGATGGCATGGTAGTATCAATGAAAGAAGATACCAAAAGCTTGCGCGACGTAGTTGTAACCGCCTTGGGTATCAAGAAAGACAAAAGAACATTGGGCTATGCGCAAACATCGGTAAAAAATGAGGTGATTACGCAAGGCCAAAATGGTAATGCTGTTACTGCCTTGAGTGGTAAAGTAGCAGGTCTTCAAATTACCAATGCTTCGGGTACACCAGGTGCTGCTGCCTTTATACAGTTAAGAGGTATTAACTCTATTAACTTGAATACGCAACCTCTTTTTGTAGTAGATGGTGTACCTATTAGTACTGCATCTTCTAGCTTTGGTAATCCAGATGATGCGCAAAATGTATATTTAAACAATATTAGTGGTGGTTTTAGAGGTTTGGATATTAATCCAGATGATATAGAAGATGTGTCTGTATTAAAAGGACCTGGTGCCACTGCTATATATGGTTCAGACGGTGCTAATGGTGTAATATTAATAACGACTAAAAAAGGTGCTAAAGGAGGAAAAAGAGGTGTACAAGTTGAATATTCAGGTTCTATAACAGCTGACAAAGTAAATCGCTTACCTGAATTACAAAATATGTATTCACAAGGCATGAGTGGAAAATACCAAGGCCCACACACAGGTCGTAGAGAAAGTTGGGGTGCTATGGTAGATACTATGTATTGGGATGGTGCAAGCGATTATCCTTGGGATAAAAATGGCAACTTGGTTGGCGAGAGCAATCCTGATGCTAAAAACAAATTCGTTCCTTACGACAATGCTGGACAATTTTTTAGAACAGGTATGACTTACCGTCATAACTTATCTATCAGCAATGGTACAGAACATGCTACCTATAGAGTATCCTTAGGTAATTTGAATCAAAATGGTATTATTCCTAATACTTTCTTGAAAAGAAATACGATAGGATTAAATGTAGATATAAAACCAAGAGAAAACCTAATGATGGGTGCTGTAGTAAACTACGCCAATACCAGAGGCCGATATTCGCAACAAGGCTCCAACCTAGCAGGTATTATGCTGGGCCTAATGCGTAGTCCTATCAATTTTGATAACTCTAACGGTCTTGATGATCCAAAAGCACAAGAAGCTTATTTATTTGAAGATGGTTCTATGCGTTCGTATAGAGGCTATGGTATCTACGATAATCCTTACTATACCATCAACGAAAATCAATACAACGATGAAACCAATCGTGCTTATGGTAATGTATATGCTACCTGGTCGCCTTTGTCATGGTTGAGTTTTACGAATCGTTTAGGTACTGACTATTATGGAACCAATAGCCAACAAAATTTTGGTACTCAAACTATCGAAATTCCAGTAGTAGGCCGTATAGCAAAACGTAATGAATCTTATAATCATGTTTATAATGATTTCTTAATCAATATAACACCATATATCAATAAAGAAGTAGAACTTAGTTTCTTATTAGGACAAAATACTTACTCTGAAAAATATAAAGAACACTATACACAAGGTGATAATTTAATTATAGACCGTTGGTATAATATCAATAATGCTCAAAATGTTTCATCAAGAGATATAAGTGATTCTAAATATAGACGTTTGTCAGAATTTGGAGAAGCCAAAATTGGTATCAATAATTATTTGTTTTTTGGAGCTACAGGTCGTTTAGAACATGCTACTTCTTATTGGCCTAATTTTAAACCTAATTTCTATTATAGCTTAAACAGCTCCTTCATATTTTCTGATGCCTTTGGCATAAGCAACAAACAGTTTAGCTATGGTAAATTTAGAATGTCTTATGCTACGGCAGGTCAAAACCCTCCAGTACAAAGCACGATGACAAGATTTATACCTACTTCTGTACAAGATGGATGGACTAATGGCAATGGTAATCCAATTAACGGAAGTGCTACTATGTTTGAATCTTCTATTTTGTTTAATGATGATTTAAGACCCGAAAAAACAGCAACTTTTGAAGTAGGTACAGAACTACGTTTTTTAAACAACAGATTAGGTTTAGATTATACCTTCTATAATAGCAGAACTAAAGATTTATTTGTAAGAGTGCCAGTACCAGCGTCTAGTGGTAATACAAGATTATTTACCAATGCGGCTACTATTAATAATAGAGGACATGAATTACAATTAACGATCAATCCTATACGCAAACGCGATTTCAGATGGGATGTTATAGTTAATTATTCAAGAAATAGAAGTAAGGTAATAAAATTAGCAGATGGCGTAGAAACAGTACAATTAAATGGTTTTACAGGTTCTACAGTGAATTTATTTGTGGATAAGCCTTATGGAATATTCTACGGTTCTTCTTATGTTAGAGATGCCGATGGAAACATTGTAATCAATGATGATCCTACTAGTCCATATTTTGGCATGCCCGATGTAGCCAATGAACAAACAGACCTTGGTAGTGTAATGCCCGACTGGTTGGGTGGTATCAACAATATCTTTACCTATAAAGGAATATCTTTAGGCTTTTTATTCGAAACACGACAAGGCGGCGTAATTTGGAATGGTACTAGAGGCGCATTAACGCATTTTGGTATGGCTAAAGCTACTGAAGGTAGAGATAAAGACACAAAGGTTTTTGATGGTTTAATGGGTCATGTAGGTGCTGATGGTAAAATATATCACTACGATGAATTAGGTAATGAAGTATTAGGCTCAGGAAAAGTAAATACCAATTCGGTTAATTTAGACCAAACTTATTACATGTCAGTAGGTGGCGGTTTTACTATCAACGAACCATTTGTGGAAGATGCATCATGGGTTCGCTTACGTGAATTATCATTATCGTATAACCTTCCTTCAAAATGGTTGAAAGAAACTAAATTTATAAAAGGTGTACAATTTGGTGTTTTAGGTCGTAACTTATTATTATGGACAAAATATCAAGGTGTTGACCCTGAAACAAGTTTAGTAGGTGGTGAAAAAGCACAAGGCTTAGACTACTTCAATAATCCTGGTACTAAAACCTATGGTATCAATTTTAAACTTACTTTCTAAACCTTAAAAACAAACAATAACATGATAAATAATAAAATAAAATGTATAATAGCCCTTATAGCGTTGTCTGTAACGTTTGGCTCTTGTAGAAAATTCTTAAAACAAGAATTAAATAACGACCCTACTGCTCTTGAATATCCAGATCCTGTAGTAATGCTGCCAACGGCTATAGCCAACTTGGCTTATTACTATGGTGGTGATTTAACTCGATACGATGCATTAATTACTCAGCAAGTAAATGGCGGAGGTAATCAATGGATTAGTTTAGAAAATTACAATTTTGTAGATGCCGATTTTGATAATGTATGGAATGGCTTATACGTTACTACATTGAATAATTTAGCTAGAACGGGTGAATATTGTAAAGAAAAAAATTATGTTCATTATTTAGGCATAACAAAAATTCTTTCTGCATTTACCTACGCTACATTAGTGGATCACTTTAATGATATTCCTTATACAGAAGCTTTACAAGGAATTGAATTGTTACAACCAAAATTTGATGATGCAAGTGGTATTTATACCTCTCTTCATACACAATTAAATGAAGGTATTGCCTTGTTAGACGAAGTAAATGAAGGAAGAGCACCAAGTAATGATGATTTACTTTTTGGTGGCGACACAGACTCTTGGAAAGCATTTGCTCATGCCATTAAAGCGAGAATGTATATGCACACTAAAAATTATACCGAAGCTAAAGCCGAATTAGGTATGGCAGGTGGTATAGATGCTAAAATGGTATTTACATCTCCATCATCTGGTCCTATGTATCAGTTCGATGACAACCGATTTGGTGATATTGAATATATGGGTTCATACATCTACAATGAAATGACAACAATAGGAGATTCTCGTATTTACAACTATGTTGATACAGCATTCAACTCTTTAGGAGCTACCTATTATCGTGCAGACCAACCTGTATTTCTTATTTCAGCTATGGAACAAAAATTCATGGAAGCAGAAATTTTAGCTCGCGCTGGCGATGCATCGGCAGCAGCTAGCTTAGAGAGTGCAGTAGCAATGTCTTACGATTTTGTAAATGGCGACACAACAGGCATGGCAGCTTCTTTGGCTACCTATCCATACAACGATGCAGATCCATTAAGCGATAGATTAAAAGCTGTAATGATGCAAAAATATTTTGCAATGTTCTTACAGCCTGAATCTTTTGCTGACTATCGTAGAACAGGATACCCAGAACTAACTGCTACAAGTGGCCCATCAGTGCCTCGTAGATTCTTGTATCCAACAGACGAAAAAAATACCAATCCAAATACACCATCGGGAGTAACCTTGTTTCTTCCTCGAGTATTCTGGGATAATTAATAGTCTTAGTAATGATAAGCAAAGAGGCTGCCTTCGGCAGCCTCTTTGCTTTTAAGAAAAATATATTCTCTATAATCACTCTAAAAATTATACCAATGTGATTTGTGTCGTAGACCAAAACTTACAGTTGTATTTGCCGTTGTGATATATATAAGCAATTCTACCACTCATATTGCTCTTCTACTTGCTCTTTCATTTTTTTTACGAATGTAAGCGTGGCAGGACAATAGGCTATATTTTGTTCATGTATATGATTGTAATCATCAAAAGGTTTTTTATTAAAATGTGGAAAGGCCGAACAATCGTATGGGCGCACTTCATATATTGAACACTTATTATCCTTTAAATTTAAAAATTGACACGGCTGTGTCTTGTTGACTTTGTCGCCATTGTCTTTATCAGTTTCTAACCACTTATCATAAAATGCTTTGGGGCTCATGTTTAAGAATGCTGCTATTCGTTTAATATCAGAAGGCGTAAACGTAGGTGTCATTACTTTGCAACAATGAGCACAATCTAAACAATCGGTTTTTTCCCAAGCCTCTTCTGATGCAATATCTATTAAGGGTTGAATTGCTGGAATCCTTTTTTTATCAAATTTTTTTAAAAATTTCTTAAGGGATGGCGTCAACTTCTCAGTTTCTCTTTTAAAAATTTGCAGGGTTTTGGACACGAGATATTTTTTTAAAATGAAGCACAAAGATATAATACCAATCTTAAATTGGTTTCAGACAAATTTTTAGAGTAGTTTATGCCGATGCAATAGTTGTTTAGGCCAATTTGAGGCAAGAAAAGTTGGTCTATTACAAATATCCTTTCGGTATAACTAAGCTGTTGTCAAACTATCAATAGCTTTGTCAACAATTTTTTCCCAATAAAACGTTTCATAAAATGTTTTAAAATCCGTTTGCGCATTATGTTCTAATCCGTTTATAACAGCCTGAGCAAATGCCATCCAATCATTATCCGATACGACTACTAATTGCCCATCGCAATTATGAGCTTCCAAACCAATAGCACCGTTTTCTGTAGATACACATAATTTTCCCATAGCCAAGGCTTCTATCAATTTTGTTTTAATGCCTCCACCTTGTGTAGTAGGATTTAGAAAAATATCACATGCAGCAAAATAAGGGTCTATATTGTCTACAAATCCTACATAAATAATTTCAGGAGGCAAGTCTTCTATAATATGTTGAGCAAGTCCCTTGCCACACAATATTATTTTGAAGGGCATACGATTCTGAGCTTTTAGCTTTGGTACTATATCTTTAATTATACGTACTACAGCATCTTCATTGGGCTTATAGTTAAGCGCACCATTAAATAATAAAATTTTTTCGTTGGTAGCTATGCCATGTTTATTTTTTATTTGTGTTTGCCAGCGTACAATTTCGGATGCTTGTAGAGCTACGCTTCGGTCAGTACCATAGGGTATCACAAAGGTTTTTTCTTTATTTAATTGCCATTGTGCTATCGCAAAATCTCTATCTTTTGATGTTATAAACCATACTATATCTGCCGTACGATAAGCCCATGCTTCATACCAAAAAAGTATTCGCCACCAAGGTTTTTTCATATCCTTAAAGCGTAGGGCTTCAATATTGTGTGAGCGAATAATTATTTTTTTTTGAGTGGTTATTTTTAAAAAAAAAAGTAACCAAGCAAAATATGGATGCTCAAATAAAAAAAAGTCGGCTGCTATATCACGAGCTCTTTTTTTTAATCTAAAAAAAAGTAAAGGATTTATATACCGTAATGGGCTTTTTGACAAGATGGGATATATAGTAAATGCTTCTTTTTCTAAAGATAGTGTTTGAGTAATGGCATGAAGTGATATTTTTTGGGCCAAATAACGATAAAACAAAACTATAGCACGTTGACCACCCATATGAGGCGGAAAAACGTTATACGGTATCAAAGACAATATGGTGACAGCCTTTTTATCCATTGGCGCTATCCATTCGGTCATTACCTTCTTTGCGCGATTGAAATAAGCCAAAACCAAATAAAGCCAATACAAGTACGCAACCCAACATGGATAATGGTTTTGTTGCATTTAAGGTATGAGGCTTTAATGTAAACGTAATATTGTGTTTGCCTTTGGGAACAAACAATCCACGCAATACATAGTTTGTTCTTATTATAGGGCTTTCTTTACCATCTATGCTTGCAACCCAGCCACCTGCGTAATAAATATCACTAAATACAGCAAAACCATCTTGAGTATTAGAGCTTTCATATTGCAATTCATTTAATCCATATTTATTAAGTTTTACATAGGCACTAGAATCTATTGAGTTTATTTCTTGAGGTATTTGTGCTTTGAAAGTAGTACGCACAATGGCTGTTTTTTTAGGGTCAAAATGACCATCTACATGTGTCGTGTCGAATAAATTTGGTGCATTCAATGCTTTCATTTCTTCATCGGCTGTATTTACATATTGTAAAGAAGGTACAAACCAAGCATTGCCACATGCATTTGGATTAGGTATTACTTGAGCTTTACCTTGCCCTGCAGGCACTATAAAATATTTAGTGTTTAGCATATTATACACAGCACTATTATTGGTAGCTCCTGGGGTCAATTGTCGTTCTATAAGGTCTTGATATATTTCTAATTTTGCAGGATGATAACCACCAACCATTTTATGAAAATAAGAAGGCTTAGCATCGTTATATGTATTTATCGTAAAGTCTTGTACTCTATAAAAAGGATCTTTGTCTTGCAATATTTGAGCATCCACATCGCGTGGCTGTACTGCCTGCTCAGCTAAGTCCTTATCAGTAAAGGCATCGCTGTTCAAATATCGATTTGCAATTGATAATAAATCTATAGTACTCAAAAGTCCAACTATAATTAAAACATGCATAGCTTTTAATTTTTCTTTCATAAAAAACCACAATGTTGCTGCTGTAGCCATAATTAAAAACAGACTTCTAAGTCCATCTTTCATAGCGGCGCTTTTTCTATCCTCTATGATGGCATCCAAAATGGGTTGGGCCTGTGAGCCCCCTAGCTGCTCTAAAAGCCTGCCATCGCCATCGCCTCTAAAGTCTAAAAACATGCCAGAAAAAACACCCACTACTAATACTATACCACCTACTATCAGCGTGCTTATTTTTAAATATTTCAATACGTCTTCTTTTGCGATTTTTCCGTTTAGTATATCATTTAAAGCCCAAAAACCCAATACTGGAAATAAAAACATGGGTATAGAAAGTGCCATACTTGGCGTTCTGAAATTATTAAACAAAGGCAAATGGTCGAAGAGGAAATAATTGAATGCGCTAAAATGTTTTCCGACACTGAGTAAAATAAAAAATACTGAAGATATAACGATCCACCATTTGTGTGGACTACGAATAAGAAACACACTTAGCACAAAAAGAAATACAACTATGGCTCCAAAATATATAGGACCACTCAAAAAAGGTTGTGGTCCCCAATAGAGTGGTAAATTTTTAGAAAAGTTTTCTGCTTGGTCTTCGCCAGCACGCTCTGCTACTAAGTTGTAGGTTTCGCCCTTATACGACTCGCTACTACCACCTCCATAAAGACGGGGTATTAAAACACAAAATGTTTCACCAATACCATTGCTCCAACTAAAGGCATAATCTTTATCCAATCCACCGTCTTGTTTTTTTTCATCACCAATAGGTGTTAACTCACTCTTGCCACCACGTATCGAATATTTACTATAATCTTTAGTCAAAATAGTTGATGATAATGCTGGCAATATACCTATGATGCCTGCTAATACTATAAATATTATTTTTTTTACTAAGCCTTGTGTTTGTTTTTTAGCTATATAATAAACAAGCATACTAATACCCAGTATGACATACATCATAAGTGTGTAATAAATAATCTGCATATGGGCTGAGGTAAGTAAGAGGGCTGTACCTAGAGTAAAAATGGCTGCTCCCTTCCAATGTTGATTATTGAGTATATAAATAATACCTCCTAAACTCATAGCCGCAAAGGCTATAGCCAAAAATTTAGTATCGTGGCCTGCTATAGCCAAAATAGGATTATATGAACTTAGAGCAAAAGCAGTAGAGGCTATGATTCGTATCCATTGATTCCATCGCAGGGATGAAGCCAATACATAAAAACAAATAAACCCTATAAAAAGCAAAAAGAAAGGTCGAGGTAATATATCGTTTGTCTTAAACAATACTGTTGCCAAGTAATTGCCATAGCCAGCACCACCATAAAAAGTATATGATGGCATGCCGCTAAACATACTATTACTCCAGTATATAGAACCACCTTGTTGCTCATAGGTTTGCATGGCTTCTTGACTCATATACTTCCAGCTCATATTATCATGGCTTTGTAATACCTTGCCTTGAAAAGCTGGCAAACACAGAACAAAGCTGATAGCTAAAAAAATAATGAGGGCTATTCCATGTTGTTTTAGATTTGATGTATTCATTTGAAAAAATTATTAACCGTAAAAATAAAACATTGCATTGAATAGTTCTATGCTAATTTATTTTTCTTATGCATTGCTTTCACAAAACGCTCTTTGCCATACATATCATTTCGTATTTCGACTATACAAAAACTGTCTTCAAAGCAAGCCAAAACTTCTTTTGCATGTTCAGCATGTGTTTCTACATATACAGCTCCTTGTGGTTTTAAGTGTTTTGTAGAAAAATGTGCTATTGCTTTATAAAATTGCATAGGGTCATTATTGCTTACAAATAGAGCCTCATGAGGTTCGTAGTCAAGTACAGTATTCGCTATAAGTTCTTTTTCTATTGGTAAAATATAAGGAGGATTTGATATCAAGATATCAAAGCTTTGTGATAGAGTTAAGGTGGAATCTAATATATCATGGTGTAATAAAGATATATCTAAATCATAGCGGTCTATATTGGCTTGTGCTACCTGTAGTGCTTTCTGACTATAATCTAAAGCCCAAACATTACTTTGCGGCATTTTGCTTTTGATATAAATAGGTATGCAAGCACTGCCAGTGCCTATATCTAAAATGTTCAATGTCTGTGCTAGTTGCATGGCCTCTTTGCAAACCCATTGACATAATTCTTCAGTTTCGGGTCGAGGTATTAAAACACTTGAATTGACTGCTATTTGCAAATGCCCAAACCACTCATATCCAAGTATATGTTGTATTGGTTCGTTTTTATTAAGCCTTTCTATTATAATATCAAGTTTACTTTCTCCTATGTCTATAGCAGCACCAGTGAGCAATTCAAGTTTAGATTTTTGAGTCCAATCTTCTATCCATCTATAAAAAATAGCTTCTTTTTCATGAAGGTCTTGCGAAAGATAATGTCTAAGAAAATAATTTTTTGCCTCTTTAAAGTTCATGCGTATAGAACATTCTTTAATTGCAAATGAACTACATTTTAACTACTTTTACTTATTATTCCTATTCATTAAATCGTCTTTACTATGCGTATATTGTATATAAGTTTGAGTGTTGCATTTTTAAGTCTTTGTATATTTTCTTGCAGAAAAACATCACCAACCAATACTGTTCAAGATTTACCTGTCTATACCGATTCAAGCTATTTGCATTTTTTTGCTCAAAATACTGGTATCACAGCAGGCACCGGCGCAAGTTCCATACCCTTATCCGATGGCACTGTTCTCTGGCTTTTTGGCTCATCGCATAGCAATGATTTTAATTTATTAAATCAAACTATTGCATGCCAGCCCAACTTGCACAATGCTGCCATGCTTCAAAATGGCAATCAAATTACAAGCATCAATACCTCTACTGATTTTATACCCTCTAGCATTTCATCTACATGGTATGAGCCCCTTCATGGGTATCAGTTTGGCGATACTGTTTTTATTTTTGTAAAAAAATTTACTCCAAGTATACAAAGCAAAACGTATGTAGCTAAATTTTCATTTCCTTCTTTAAGTTTTATAAAAGTAGATTCATTTTCTACCAATCAGTCTATTTATGGTTATAGCGTCATTGCAGATACTAGCGAAGGCTTTTGTTACGTATATGGTGCCAAACCCATTGGCAATGAATATGCCATTTATATGCTGCGCTACCCTATGAACAACATGTATGCTCTTTGGGATTACAGAGCTGGAGACATATGGCTTAATCCCCCTTCGAGCGCTGTAGCAATAGAAACAAGTCCTTCTGAATTTTTTTCCATTATTAAATTAAGAAGCAAATTTGTTTTGTTTACAAAAGAACAAGGAGATGTTTGCAACTCGGGTCAACATGTGTATTCCAGTTTATCTTCTTATCCTTATGGTCCTTTTTTAAATGCAAAAACAATTTTTACAGCCAGTGAAAAACTCTATGGAGCCACACCTATCATATCTAAAATAGCTATGCACAAACAAAGCATTGCAGAAAATGCCTTGCTTGTTACTTATGCCACCAATGGTTTTGACCCATGCTTTTCGCTATGCAATAACAATGAAAAATCACCCGATTTCTATCGTGTAAAAAGTATTCGTATTCCTTTGCGAAATATAGACCCTAGCTGGTAATATTTTTTTTATACCGCTATAAGATTGTGTCTGCAACACAAATCTCAAGGGTATTACAAAGTTTCCATGAAATCTTTTAAAATAATAGTAGCACTGATTTCATCAACCAATGCCTTGTTTTGTCTATCCTTTTTTTTCATTCCATTGTCTATCATACTCTGAAATGCCAGTTTAGATGTAAATCGTTCATCTATAGTAATTATGGGCATTTGTGGAAAATGCGTTTTAAATTTTTCTAAAAATTCGTTGACAATAGATGTGCCATGTGTGTCTTCGTTTTTTAAATTTTTTGGCATGCCCACTATAACTTTTTCAATGTTTTCTTGTTCAAAATATTTTTTTAGAAATGAAATTAAATCTTTGCTATCAACTGTAGTTAGCCCATTGGCAATTATTTGTAAGGGATCGCTAACTGCTATACCACATCTTTTTTTCCCAATATCTAACGCTAATAGTCTGGCCATATGTTGTTATAAAAAATGAATAATAGATGCTATAACAAAAACAGAAAAAACAACTCCTGCAATACCATTGGTAGTGCCAAAGGCTAAATTAATTTTACTAATATCATGTGGCTTAACCAAGGTGTGCTGATAGATTAATAAAGCTATAAAAAGTAGTGCACCTAACCAGTAAAAAAATTGGTTCAAATATACATATCCTATACCTAGTACAAGTATTGCAGTTACAACATGGATGAAAATGGAAAGTTGCATAGATTTTTTTCGACCTAAGTATACAGGTATAGAACGCAAAGCAAATTCTTTATCAAAATCTTCATCTTGTAAGGCATATAAAATATCAAAACCACTAACCCACGTCAATACAACCAATGAAAACAGAAGTGGTGCCGTTGCAAAATGACCAGTGACAGCCAAATAGGCACCTATGGGTGCTAAGGCAAGACCCACACCTAGTACAATATGACACAAAGCTGTAAAACGCTTGGTATAACTATAAAATAATATGACAAACAAGGCTATAGGCGATAACATAAAACACAATACATTGATAAAAGACGTACAAACAATAAACAAAATCGAATTGGCTATGATAAACAGTAAGGCTTGTGGTTTGCTTATAAGTCCGGCTGGAATTTCACGCAATGCAGTCCGAGGGTTCATTTTATCATACTTTTCGTCTATATACCGGTTAAATGCCATGGCTGCCGAACGAGCAAAAACCATACATAAGAGTATTAAACTAAAAATCAAGGTATAATTTTTAGTGGCATTCAAATGCTGACTATCGCGATAACCCAAAAAAAATCCGATGATGGCAAATGGCATCGCAAAAATGGTATGGCTAAATTTGATTAGTGATAAATAATGTGAAATTTTTTTGAGCATAGCTTCTTTTACAAAAGTACATTAAGGAATTGACTACTTACTTGTATCCAAACACAATTCTACAGGACAATGGTCCGAATGTGTAACCTCTGGCAATATGGCTACTGCCTCGATTTTATTTTTTAAATTTTCAGATACATTAATATAATCAATACGCCACCCCTTGTTGTTGGCTCTTGCATTAGCTCTATAGCTCCACCAAGAATATTGATGCGGCTCTTCACATTTGATTCGAAAAGAATCAATCATACCCAAAGCAAAAAACCGATCCATCCAGTCTCTCTCTTCTGGCAAAAAACCACTTGAGTTTTTGTTTCCTTTGGGATCATGAATATCAATTTCTCGATGACAAATATTATAATCGCCAGCCACTATAACATGACCATTTTTTAATTTAGGTTTTAGAAACGATAAATAATCCTCCAAAAATTCCATCTTATAGTTTTGTCTTTCATCGCCACTACTACCACTTGGAAAATAAGTATTAATCAATTCAAAATCTGGAAACGAAGCTTGCAACACCCTACCTTCATAATCCGCTTGTTCCAAACCACATCCATAGGTAACTTGGTTTGGCTTTATCTTACTTATGAGCCCTACACCGCTATACCCTTTTTTTTGAGCCGAATACCAATAGGTATGATAACCCAAGTCTTCAAAATCCTGAATGGGAATATCTTCTTTATTTGCTTTTAATTCTTGAAAGCAATATATGTCTGCGTTATCTTCTTTTATCCAATCTAACAAGCCCTTCTTTATGGCTGCTCGTATGCCATTAATGTTATATGATATTATTTTCATGATATACAAACTTAAGTCAAACTTTAATGCATCAAGATATCTGCAACTAAAAAAAAATCTTTTACAAGAAAGAAAAAAAAGTGTAATTTTCGACAAATTTTTTTTTCATGCTTGCTGGAAACAAAATAAATTGGTTCGAAATTGCTGTTTCAGATTTTGCGAGAGCAAAATCTTTTTACGAAACTATTTTTTCTATCCAAATGAATGCAAACGAAATTCAAGGTTATAAAATGGCTTTTTTCCCAGCCGAGGATGATGGGGTGAGCGGTGCTATATGCTATGGCGAAGGCTATATACCCAGTGGTGCTGGCGCCTTACTGTATTTAAATGCAGGACCCGATTTAAACGTAGTCTTAGACAAAGTGCCCTCTGCTGGAGGACGAATTATAGTACCCAAAACGTTGGTATCCGAAGAAGCGGGTTATTATGCCTTTATAGTAGATACCGAAGGCAATAGAATTGCGCTGCACTCCATTCGATAATTTAATAAAAACTTATACATGCCTAAAGAACTTGTTCGGTGCCAGTGGTGTTTAAAAGATGAACAAGAAATGCACTACCATGACCTAGAATGGGGAGTGCCTGTTCATGATGATAATAAACATTTTGAATTTATAGTATTAGATACGTTTCAAGCGGGCCTAAGCTGGCGCACTATTTTGCACAAGAGAGAACATTTTAGAAAAGCTTTTGATCAATTTAATTATAAGAAAATAGCAAAATATGACGATACCAAAATTCAAGCATTATTACAAAATGAAGGTATCATCAGAAACAAACTAAAAATAAATGCAACGGTTACCAATGCCAAAGCTTTTATTGCCATACAAAAAGAGTTTGGAAGCTTTGATGCTTATATATGGAAGTTTGTCAATTTTAAGACTATCAATAACAAAGTCAAATTACATGAGCATATAAAACCCACCTCCAAAGAAAGCGATGCTATGAGCAAAGATTTATATGCACGAGGATTCAAATTTGTAGGCTCCACCATTTGCTATGCCTACATGCAAGCAGCAGGTTTAGTCAATGATCATCTAACTGCTTGTTTTAGATATAAGCAAGTATAGTCTTTTGGGTATAATCCATAATTTTCTGAATAAAAAAAACTATTTTGCAGCGCATATTTAATTTTAAATCTTTTTACTATGAAATTATTAGATAATAAAGTTGCTATTATTACAGGTGGAAGCAGGGGTATAGGAGAAGCCATTGTATTAAAATTTGCAGAGTCAGGATGCCATATAGCATTTAGTTATATCAGCGATAGTAGTAAAGAGAGAAGCGAAGCCCTTGTGGCCCAATGCAAAGCAATGGGTGTAAATGCCAAAGCCTATCAAAGTAATGCAGCAGAATATGCCGACTGCGAAAAATTTGTCAATGATGTAATACAAGATTTTGGTACTATAGATATTTGTGTAAACAATGCTGGCATCTCACGCGATAATCTGTTGATGAGAATGACAGAACAACAATGGGACGAAGTGATACAAACCAATTTAAAAAGTGTTTTTAGCATGACTAAGCACGTTATAAAACCTATGATGAAAGCCAAAAGTGGTAGTATTATTAATATGAGTTCTGTAATAGGCGAAATGGGCAATGCCGGACAAAGTAGTTATGCTGCCAGCAAAGCAGGCGTTATTGGATTTACAAAATCTATAGCCAAAGAAATTGGAAGTCGCAATATACGATGCAATGCTATAGCACCTGGTTTTGTAGAAACCGATATGACCTCTTATTTACAATCGGGCGAAGGTGCTGAAAAATATAAGGCTGGTATTCCACTTGGGCGTTTTGCATCGGCCGATGATATTGCTAATACTTGCCTGTACTTAGCTTCCGATATGGGAAATTATATCACAGGGCAAGTAATCAGCGTTTGTGGTGGGTTGTGTATATAGTAGATTGTCTGTATAAAATAAAAAGAATTTATTAATGCTTATCCGCATAATAGCCTAAGCGAACCAAGCAAATGCAGTGACAGCAATTAATAGGCGTTCAAATATTTTCTCATTGAAATTTCTTCGGTTGAACCGATAGGTAAATTCATTCAAATATTTTTGCATATACTTATTGTATACATGGTGATGGATGCCTTTAATCTTCTTTTGGGCATTACTAATGGCTATATGTACCCACGGGAAAACATTACAGACTTCTTTTTTAATGCGTATGATATGAACTTGGTGTTCTTCAACTATAGATTCTAAAGGCGTGTAGCATCTTCTGCCATCAGTTATTACAGTTGCACTTTTCCCAATCATTTTAGGAACTTCATAGGCTATATCTTTCTTGGATAGGGAATCAACAACTGTCATCTTTAAATACCTAGCTCCTTTGTCTCCGCGATTAACTGCTACCAGGACCTTTTCATTTCGATCAATTTCTTTGAGTGGTTGGCCTCTTTCGTTTATGCCTTGTTTTCGATGTCCTGCAAAGAATCCCTCATCAAGTTCGACGAATCCATCCAACTGATATTGTTGGTCTCTTTTACCCATCATGATTCGAATTTTATGCATCATTAACCAAATGGGCTCATAGCGATTATGCCCATGCAAGTTTTGCATTTCTTTCGCTGAATATCCTTTCTTGGTCATCGACATCAAATACAAAACAGTTAACCATATTCGATAGGGCAATTTGGAATTCTCCATGATAGTGCCTTTGCGCAAACCTATTCGTTTGGCACAGGCATTGCAATGCCAAGCCCTTTTTGAATTACTCCAGTGAAGAGCTGGACTTGAGCAAAAGGTACATACCAAACCATGATGCTCGCAATAATCACGGAAAAAATCAATACACTTTTGTTCCGTATCATAGCGCTTTAGAAAAAATGTTTCTTAATAATATAGATTACTTACTACACTTTATAGCTACCTCACCAGCGTTACATTTCCTTTTTTTTGTATCCATTCGCCATTGGGGCATTTGCCTTCTATAGTCCAAATGTAAGTGTCCATGGGTTGGGCTTTGCCTTGGTAGGTGCCATCCCAACGCTGGCCTACATCGTTGGTGCTAAACACCATTTCGCCCCAGCGATTAAAGATTCTAAAGTATTTTAATTCTATAGAAATATTGCGAGGTCCAAAATGATTATTATCTACATCCGAACGAGGGTTGAAGGCATTGGGCAAGTATATATCTGTACACTTCACATGTATTTGCATCGTATCTCTATCCTCACAGCCACCTTGTGCGCTGCTTAGCTTTACCCAATACGTCATATCCTCTGGAGGCGTTGCTTTGGGATTAAGTAGTAAGTAATGTACCAAATACTTGTCTGGATACCACTGCACCGTGCAGCCCTCACCACAAAGCATATCAGCACCTCCTAATATAAGCGATTCGCCATCAAAGATACTTCTATCAGGGCCTGCATCGGCGCGAAGCGCCGTAACATATACTGCTTGATCCAGATATAGCTTACAACTCGAATTTTGAGATTGTATTAGGGCTTGATACACATGATTGGTATCGGGCCAAGCAAACACACTATTGCCAGAGAGGCTACTGATATGATAATCAGGACTCCAAGCTACCGTGCTAATGCCCGTGCCTGCAACGGTGATAGCTACCGTATCGCCAGTGCAAATATCTTGTGGGCTAACACTGATATTGGCTGTAAAACCATTATCATACACTACAGTAGCCGTATCGGTATGCGTAAAGCAACCCGAAGTATCGCTTACCGTAACGATATATTGCGTAGTAGCCGGATTGATGATGAGTGTAGAACTTTGAGTACTGCCTACAACCCCTGTATTGGGAGTCCATTGGTAAGAAAGTGCACTACTGTTTATACTACTTTGTACATGCAGCGGTATTTGTATTTCGGGTTTGCATATCGTCGTATCGCTAGCCTGTATGCTAAAGTCTGGTATGACATATACGGTAATCGTATCGGCTGTTTTGCAACTGCTACTGGCCGATACTGGTATTTGGGCCACATAGGTAGTCGTTTGCGAGGGTGTAGCAATAGGGTTGATACACGAAGTACAACTCAGGCTATTGGCATTGCCTGTTAGCACCGTCCAGTTTACAGTAGTATTATTACCGATGTCTTTGGGCATGAGGGTGAGGCTTTGCCCTTGGCAAATACTGGTATCGGAGCCTGTATTTATGCCATGGGTAATATGTATGCGAAGTAGATAATTGTGGTCGAAGAGATAAGGCGTTTTGCTACAAATACTATCATTGAGGGTAATGAGCAACACATGCTCGCCTGTAGCATTGGCAGGTATAGCCCAGTTGAGAACCCCATGTACACTATCGGTACCAATGCCCATATAGCTAACATTGGAGGCGGGTATAGACACACTATGATTGTCTTTGGCAGCCAAATGCGAAAGCCCAGGCTCAGCACCCAAGCCTATAAAAGGAATAGCAATAGTACTGCCAGCACAGGCTGTAATGGCATAGTCACTGTCTTTGATGCAATTGACCAGATTATTGCTATCTATATAAAAGGAAGGAGAACTACTATAGGTGCTGTCGAAAACCATAAAATCTACAAAACGATTTACTGATCCAACCCAAACGCCTTGGCGATATTCATCACAGCGTAGTAATAAGGCTGCTGTTTGAAAGGCACTCTTGGCTGTAAAGTGTACATCGCCATTGTGAGGATCTACCCAAAAGGTGCTATCGGTATCGAAGGGGTTATAGATTGGATCGTAGGTAATGCAATTTGTTATGTTGCCTGTACCTGGTATGCAAGTATAAGGTGAATGTACGAAACCTGTGTAGTTGGTATCGTAAGGTGGGAGCTGATTATAACAATTATCGAATAGAGCAAACTCCTTTTGATTATTATAGTTAGCTGAGCCTTGTGACATGGTATCGGGAAAAACCATGTGTATACTGCTAAACACCAAGGAATCGCCATCGGGATCTACGGCAAGTTGTTTATAGACCGATGGGACGTTTTTGTAAAAAACCCCAGTAGGATAACTCAAAAAATAAGGATTGCTATTGGGTACTAAGGTATTGATTTGGGCTATGCCACCACTAGTATAAAAATTGCTTGCATAAAACCAAGGCTGGCCTGGGTAAAAATAATTGTTAGTAGTATCCAAATTAGTATGCTCTTTACCCACAAAACCAGTTGGTCCTTGCCAACCACAAGTCAAATTATTATTAGTAACAGAATATTGCATTACTTGCCATAGACCACTTTTTTCAGGTAAATAGATTATGGTATCGTACCATATATCACGAATATGCTCAAAAGTGTCTATATATAAAGTTGTATTATTAAACGCATTACCTCCTGCAGCAACCCCATTTTGCAAAGCGCCGGCATTGAAATTAGGTGTACAGTTTTTAAAAATCCATTTTCCAGCACTATCACCTGTAAAGGGATTGAGTATAGTTTTGGTGGTATTGTTATTATTTATATAGTTATTGGTAGGATAAACTGGGGATTTAAAAAAATAAGAATAATAGTGATAAGTATCTGTGTCGTGAATGTTTATATTAGGCGATATTACTAATGATGTTGTAACCGCATTCGGTCCAGAGCTTCCTATCGCGACAATTGCCGCTGCATTGATTCTTAAAAACAATTGATATGCCGAATCTGCAATATCAGGGCGATGCTGAAACCTAAACTCAGCCCCCCCATGGCTTTGATATACTAAACTTTGAGCTCGAGATTCAAATTGTACCAAAACAATTATGTAAAATAATTGATAAAATAAATATCTTTTAAACATACTGCTATTGTATTGATACTTTTTGTGTGTATTTTAATTGTCCATCATTGCTGTTATATACTGAAACTATATATAAACCAGCTGATAAACCAGAAATGTCAAATTGAGTGTTGTGTAAAGATGTTGCCATTTTTTTTTGAATAAGCTGTCCAGCAAAGTTATACATACAACAGATCTCATTATTTATTGTATTATGTATCGATAATGTATGCTCATTTTGGTTTATAGAATAATCGGTATCGAAAATAGATAATTTGAATGGTGAAAATTGGCAATTTGTTTGGTTGATGTTGATGCCATTCATACCTGCACCACAAGAGAATACAGTTAAAGAACTTCCTAAATTAGGGTTTGCTAAAATTTGCATATCTAAATCCACAATAGGATTCATTGTATTTTGTAATAAATCGGAACCGAATAAGCAATTATTGTTATAATTTATGGTTTGTATACCTACGTAATCATCAAAAGCGGCGCCATTGTTTGATAGCCCCCCTAAATACATAAAACCAGTTTGATTACTATATTCATGGCATGTATGGTCGGGATACCACGGGGTGGCATAATAATGTAATGGATAGTAATTATTCCCTACACCGCTGATTTGTATACGTGGATAGTAATAACAAGTTGTAAATCCAGATGTGTTCCAATTTTGCAAAGCAGAATTTGCATAATCTACGTTAAATAGTAACGGCAATTTATACGTTTGATTAAAGTTAGGGTTTTCTTGAATATACCCTGCAATATCACAACGTTGATTACTTAATATGTGTGTACCAATTTTACCACCTCTAGGCACGCCTTCTTGATACCAAGGCAGGGAAAATGATATTTTTGGCAAATTATTGCTTAAAGCAGTCATCGAATGAAAATTAATTGTGGATGACGATTGAAAATTATCTATTTTATCAATAAAAAAGCCTCTATTACTATTAGGTGGAGTGATCGTTTCTACATATGAACCCATCAGAAGTATTTCATCTAAATCCATATCATAACGAATGTCTCCAATATAAAGTTTGTCTGCTCCGTCTGATTGATAGCCTTCTATTTGTTGTGTAGTAATATTAAAATTATTTTCAGTTAGAAGTGAAAAAATCCCCTTAGTAATACCACCAGTTCCAATATCCCCTCCCTCGGCAGATCCAGATATACAATATAAAGAGCCTGTAGCATAGAATGGGTTGCTTGTATTGCGTACTTCAATAATACGTGAAGGATATGCGTACATTGTGTTAGAAATCCCAGGATTAATATAGTTTGATGAAATATCATATTCATGCCCCATGCCGATACCTCCCCATCCGTCTAGTTCAATAATAAAAATTCGTCTATCTCCACCAGGTTGATTTAAAGGCAAATCCGAAACTATACCAGTCATCACAAATGCAATTAATGGTGAATTGGTAGATGCAGGTTTATAAATTACAGGAGCAATATCTGTCACTAAACTATATTGTTGAGTTTGATTAGCTATATTTGTACATAAATATTCATTATAAAAAAATTGACCTCCAAATAAATTTAAATCTTGATCAAAAATACCATACCAAATAGAATTTGCTGCATTTCCAGTATTTAGACTACTATTGCCACAAACTACATATTGTTGGGTAACAGAATTGTATGCGCATGCAGTTGGAACCAAATCAAATCCTTGGAAATCTTTATAAGCGTCAGTTTTTATAATACCTCCTAATGGGTCGGTTAACTGTACTATAAGTGAACTTATTCCACCATCGGTATTTGACCTGAATGTTATAGTCCCATCAATAGGAAAATTAGAAGAAGGTGTAAAATGTTCTGTACATACATTATCAGTATATACAAAATTCGGTGAGCCGCTATACTGTTCCGTATATGGTGCTGATGGTAATTGGCCAAGACCCATTTTACTAAGCAACAAACACATTATAAAAATTAATATATGGGGGGGGGTAATTTTTGGTAGCCCTTATGCTACGAGTGGAGAAGTTTTTCATGGTGTAATATTTTTTTTTGAATGGTAATTTAGAATGTAAAAGTGAAGTTAATATATTTTGTCTAAAAATGAAAAACTTTAACAAAAAAAGCGGCACTCATAGTGCGCCGCTTTTTTTTATAATCAATTTAAAAGATAAAAATTATTCTGCTCTGTATTCTGCCAGTTCTTTCATGTGTTTATTACTAAAGATAATAAACCTTAAGCTGCTGTATCTCAAGTTTGGGAAATATAAATCGAAGAATAATACTATTAATATTGGCAAGTACCACACAAAAAAAACTCCAAGTATAACTTGGAGCTTTTTTTTCTTTAAAACAATTCAATCTGAATTAAACAAAAAACAAAAACAAACATTCAGTATATAGTTATCTAAAATCATGCCAAAATGTGTATAATTCTGCAATTTAGTCATAAAATACTGTAAATCAATTATTTATAGATTGCAAAATAATTTCACAAGCTTGTTCTATCTCTTCTTTTTCGATAGACAAAGGAGGTGCAATACGTAAGCAGTGTGGCGCAAAGAGAAACCAATCTGTAAAAACACCTTTTTCAATGCATGTATCTATGATTTTTTTATTGCTTTCATACGTATCAAAATGTAAAGCCATCAAGAGACCACAACTGTTTAATTGTTGTATTTTTTCATGTTTTAATGTAGTTCTAAAAAGGGTTTCTTTTTCGGCTACGCTAGCTATCAAATCTTTTTTTAATAGATATTGTAATGCAGCCAATCCGGCTGCGCAACAAACGGGATGGCCTCCAAAAGTGCTAATATGGCCTAACACAGGATGTTCGGTAAAACTATCCATGATTTTTTTAGATGCTATAAAAGCGCCCAATGGCATACCACCGCCCAAGGCCTTGCCCAACAATAATATATCAGGAACAACATTGATTTCCTGAAATCTAAATAAACTCCCAGTGCGCCCAAAGGCAGTTTGTATTTCGTCAAATATTAAAAGGGTGCCTGTTTCATCACATTTTTTGCGTATAGTCTGAAGCCACAACGTATCGGGAACTACTACACCAGCTTCGCTTTGTATGGGTTCTAAAATAATGCAGGCTGTATGTGTATCAATTTCCTTGAGCACTTCATAACTACCATATTCATGCTGAAATATGTTTGGCAAAAGAGGTCTAAAAGCTTGCTGCCAATACTCGCTCCCCATAATGCTCAATGCACCTTGTGTACTACCATGATAAGAGTTTTTAAATGAAATCATTTTGCTTCTTCCAGTATAGCGCTTGGCCAATTTCATAGCTCCTTCGGTAGCCTCTGTGCCACTGTTTGTAAAATATACAGACTGCAAATTGTCAGGTAATAGCTCAGCCAGTTTTTGAGCATATTGTACTTGTGGGCTTTGTATGACTTCGCCATATACCATCACATGTAAGTACTTATCAACTTGATTTTTAATAGCATCTTGTACTTCTTGCACGCCGTGCCCAATGTGGCAAACACTGATGCCCCCTATAAGATCTATGTGTTTTTTGTTGTTTGCATCGTATAGATAAACCCCTTCTGCTTTGGATACTTCAAAGGCCAAAGGTGTCTGTGAGGTTTGTGCCACATGTTGTAAAAATAATTGACGCTGATTCATACATTACAAAGGTAAAGCAACAATACTTGCTACTTTGTTTCTTGCTCATATTTCACAAAGCGCTGCTTGTGCTTAAAATCTATTTTCTTGGACACCGATGCCAAGCCCTGTTTGATGAGATGTGCATTTATAAATGTTTTATTTTCTAAATAGAGATATACACTATCCAAGGGGTGGTCTGTATCGGTTTTAAAAAAAACTTTTTTGCCTTTGGTTTTTTGTTCCAAAAATGCCATGGCTTTGGCTTTGTGTTTGCTAGCAACTTGCAAGCCCAACAATTTTATTTTTTGTTTGTTGCTAAGCATTAGTTCGGTAGCACTAATAATGCCAGTTACTTGAAAAAGTGCTTGTGTATTTCTTTTTCCTTGGGCATCTATGACTGAGCCATAGGTTTTTTCTTTAATATTTATTTTTTTATCTAAGGTATGTGGGTCTTTAAAAACATATGGCATGCTTTGCATGGCTTCCGTATAATTGAGCAAAAAAGATTTTTGTTTTACGATTTGTAATTGCGCTTTAGAAATGAGCTTAGAAGAGTTTTTTATTTTTTCGGTTAAAATTGGTAAAAAATTGGGGTTGATTTCGTAACCCATAGAATGTCTATTTTCTTGCAATGCAGCTAAAGATGTGGTGCCACTTCCCGCAAAAGGGTCTAAGACGGTTTCGCCTACAAAAGAAAACATTTTAATAAGTCTTTTGGGAAGTTCTTCTGGAAACATTGCGATATGCTTATCTTGTTTGGCACCCGAAAACTGCCAATGACCTGCAAAATACGTATTCCATTCTTCGGGTGTCATTTTAGATTGTTCTTTTTGTTCTTTACTGGGTTTTGGAGCAGAACCTAATTTTTTGAATACTAAAATAAATTCATAATCTATTTTTAAAATACCATTTCGAGGAAAAGGATAAGAACCCATTTGCACACCACCACCGGATGAATGGCTATTAGTTACTTTTTTCCAGATAATGGCTCCCATATAGTCGAGCCCTATGGCTTCGCAAAATTTTATAATCTCTTGTCGTATAGGAATTACTTTATAGCGACCATAATAGGCAGCACGGGCAAACTGATCACCAATATTGATACATAATTTACAACCTTTGTGCAATACTCTGTAGCATTCTTTCCATACCAAGTTTAAATTATTAATATACTCTTCATAGCTATCATGAAAACCTATTTGCGTATCGGTGCCATAATCTTTGAGCTGCCAATAGGGTGGCGAAGTGATTACTAAGTGAATAGACTCATCATGTATATCGGACATGTTTCGGCTATCGCCATGTATTATTTTGTGCTGAGTATTCAAATTTTTTTTAAATGAAGTTCAAAAGTAAGGATTCGGACGGTAATTTTTAAGGCAAAGCAATAATCTCTTCTTTATTAATTTCTATCTTATCTAAGCGTTATTTTAGAATAAAAAAGGGGGCTATTTCAATGGAAAAGTGCATTTTTGCAAAGCAATTCTTAAATTATGTCTGCTACTACCAAAGTTACCTTTGTCAACAACCCCAAACCATTTAAAGAATTATTGGATGAAAGAATACAAGCGTATTTTACTATATCCAATTTACCTCAGCGTGGCAATTGGAAATTATACTTTAAAACCATTATTTTATTGACCGTTTTATTTACACTTCTAACGCTAAGCTTGAGCCTAACCATGCCTTTGTATGTGTATTGTATAGTATGGGGCGCTATCGGATTTGTTCAATCTACTATCGGTTTTAATGTGATGCACGATGCCGCACATGGAAGCTATAGCGATAATACAAAACTAAACAATATAATTGCTTTTTTGGGTGGCGACCTCATGGGTGGTAGCACCTTTATGTGGAAAATAAAACATAATATTTTGCATCATACCTATACCAATATTGATGGTTTAGATGATGATATTACTAAATATCCCATGTTTAGATTAAGTCCTCATCAGCATAAATTATGGTTTCATAAATACCAACACATCTATTCTTTGGTGCTTTATTTTTTTACAACTATCAATTGGATATTGTTTGATGACTATTTTAAAGTGGCTACCAAAAAAATACAAAGCATGGAAATTAGAACCATGAAAACCAGCGATCACATTATTTTTTGGTTAGGTAAGCTACTTAATTTAGGATTCTTTTTGATATTGCCCATTGTTGTGCTTGGTTGGCAAAAGGCCTTGCTGGGCTTTTTTATTATGCATGGTGTATTAGGTATCACGCTTGCAATAGTCTTTCAAATGGCACATTCAGTAGAAGAAACAGAGTTTCCTGCACCCAATGATCAAAATAAAATTACAAACGAATGGGCGCTACATCAAGTAAACACAACAGCCAATTTTGCCATGAACAATAAAGTCATATCATGGTTAGTTGGTGGATTAAATTATCAAGTAGAGCATCATTTGTTTCCAAAAATTTCGCACATTCATTATCCCGAAATAAGTAAAATAGTAAGACAAACTTGTGAAGATCTTAATATTACGTATCATGCCTTCCCTACATTTAGAAATGCTATAGCCTCACATTTTCATTATTTAAAACGGCTAGGGTCTGCCTAATTATTTTTGAAAAGTTCCTGTTGCGTTAAAGTAAACCTAATACCATAGGTTTAGCTGTTTTTGCTTTTTATATTTGTACAAATCCATACTTTACATGCACATGAAAAAATATTTTTTCTACGTACTATTATTTACAATTCATTCTGTATCCCTTTCGGCACAAAAAGATTATTCCGTAAAAAAAGACCCTTGGACATCTAGCGAAATTTGGACTCCTGTGCCTATAAACAGACAGCTGTCGCATGACAAAATAGATAATCTTCAAGCTCAGGCCGATGCCGCAGATGGAAAAAAAGATTCCAAAATAGAAGTATATGGCAATACCAGTGCTTCGGAAAAATTAACGAAGAGCATTATTCAAAAAGTAGATCAGTATCAAATAGCAATAGAAAATTTACCACTCGATCACTGGAAAAAAATAACACAACTACGCAATATTGAAGAATACATGAAGTCTTTTGTAAGAGAAATAGGCTATGCCAAAAACAATCCAGACTATTATGTAGATTTAATAAACAACTATGAAGTGCTCTATAAAAAAATAGATAAAGAAGAGCCTTTGGTAGACTATATCAATACACATTTTTCTCGCTCACTATATGGTAGCATGCATTTGTTCAAGGATGATAAACAAGCTATAGATGCAGTTTACAAAAACATGGTCAAAAACTATCCAGATGAAATGATTAAAAAATTTAGAGAATTTTCCAATATGGAAGCGGCCAGCGACCTCATGACGTATTTAGCTCCTCAAAAACCAAGCTTAATATTGGAGTATGCCAAAAGCACATCTGCAGAACGATATGCTGTACGAAAAAGTAAAGACCCCTTGGTGAAAAAAATTGTAGAAATAGCAGACAAGTCCAATAATTCTTTGAGAGCCATAACCTATCTAGATGATTTGTATGCAGGCAACTTGACTATAGCTCAGGTCAATGAATATACAAAAGACAATGCATCATATTATAGAAGCTTGGTAAAACAAAGACAAAAAAATACCAAGATGTCTCGACGTGTGCTTGAGCGCGAATCTAAATTGCAGGCCTTAGAATATGTAAGACTTATGAATGAGCTACACGACTCGCCCGATGCTACTCGATTTAAGTGTATAGAACCTCTTACGGCAGATGAAATTTATTATTTGATGGTATTGTGTAGTGATGAAATTTATACCAGCACATTTGTAGGCAGCTTTAACAGAATGCTCGATAAAATGAACCCAACAAAAGGCGATGCCTTTTTAAAACAATTGAACAATGATAAATTTAGAACCTTTATCAGAATGTGTGCTGGATATAATAAACTCGATGAGTTTTTAAAAACAATGGATGCACCCAATCGCAATGTGTTAATGAATTCTTTTGTTAGTAATATTGATAAAAATGCAGAAACCGATGTAGAAGATGCTGTAGATGTAGCAGATGCCATAGGTAGTATTCATGATGATGACCTAATCGATTTCTTATTAGAAAGATTAAAAGAAAACTACGAAAGAACCTATGCAGAAAATAGTAAGCGAGGATTAATTACTTATTTTTTACTCCATACCCTTACTACATCATTAGTAAACCCTGAGCTAAGAAGCGAAGACTTACAAGCCGAATTAAAAGTACCACCTATCTCCTATGTACCCTATAGTTCGCTTACAGATGAAGGCACAGTATATCAGCAAGTTTATTTTTATGGCGACGAAGATGGCAAGTCTTCTTTCTCTAGTTTTTTAAGCAACTATCCTGCAAGCGATTGGGACAAAAAAGAATCGGCTCAGTGGGTAATGCTAAGTTCTAAAAAAGGAAATAATACTATCGTATATGCCAATAGACCATTGGATGAACCACAAGACGAAGAAGCACAAATAGCACTAAATAAATATTTGGCAGAACAAGGCATACAACCCAAAGTAGTTATACACAGGGGTCATAGCTATCACTTGCCACTGACGCTTAAAAATCTAAAAAGCTATAACAAAGTAGTTATATTAGGTTCTTGTGGAGGTTATCACAATCTTTCTTCTATATTAGACTCATCAGAAGATGCACATATCATATCGAGTAAGCAAACAGGCACTATGCACGTTACGGACCCTATCTTAAAACAATTTAATGATAGAATGTTGGCCGGCAAAGATGTCAATTGGATAGAACTTTGGGATGAAGTAGCTAAGCAAATGAATAATGAAGCACTAAAAGATAAGTTTAACGATTATGTGCCACCACACAAAAATATGGGCGCTCTTTATTTAAAAGCATTCAAAATACAAATGGCAGAACATGTGTTATAGTAATATACATTCACAACGGATATAATCGATTAAGAAGATTAGTTATTTCAAAATAGGGCATAAAAAAAAGAGCGGTTGATTTCATAAACCGCTCTTTTTAATACCCTAAATTGGACATGCTAATTTTCTGGCATCAGTAAGGCATGTATTTTATCTCCTTTACTAAGATACTTAACAGCGATGGCTGTAAGGTCTGAAGGTTTTATACTTTTTAGTTTGCTTTCAAGCTCTAAAATCTCATTGGGGTTAAGCCCATATTGATCTGCCTTGCTTAGCGCAGACATCCAATAGCCGTTTGTTTTGATACTCACATTGTTTTTTTGTATAGCCGTTTCTCTTGCTTTGGTTAGCTCTTCCTGAGTTATATTGTTTGCTTTTTTCACTTCGCTAATAATATCCCAAAAGGCCGCTTTTACTTTTTCTGCATTTTCGGGTCCGCAAGGCAAATAACTTTGCAAAGAAAATTTTTCTTTAGGGAATTTAGTTAATCTTAAGCCAACACCACCACCATATATAGCGCTCATCTTCTCACGAATAATGTCTGTAATACGATTGTTGATGACCTCAGTAAGCAGTTTCATTGGCAATTCATCTTCTGCATTGTATTTAGTATTGGAATACATTTTTTCTATCACCATACTTTTGGGTTCACTTCCTTTTTTAAATGTAAAATTGTTATCGCCAGTTCGGTCGTCCATTTTAATATCTTTAAAAGTAGTCACTACTTTTTGGCCACTTAGCCCGCCAATATATTTTTCTATGGTGGCTTTGAATTGACTTTCATCTATACTTCCCACAAAATAATAGTGCATGCCATAGGCCGTTTCAAAGCGTTGTTTGTAAAAAGCTACTGCATTATTCATTTGTATGCTTTCAAAATCTTCAGCAGAATAAATGTCTTTACTTCTTGGATGATTTTTATACTGATATTGGCTTAAAGAATCAAAGAAATGGGTTTGAGGGTCCGATTTTTGTTCTGCCATAATTTGAATATTTTTATTTTTAAAAGCAGCAAAAAGTTCTTCATCCATTCTTGGTGATGTACATTTTAAATACAATAATTGCATCGCTGTTACAAAATCTTTGTTGGTAGATCGGCCATTAATCATTTCCATATTGGTTACTATTACTGGGCTAACGCTAAGTGTTTTGCCACTTAGAAATTTTTGCAAATCGCTATTGGTAAATTGTCCATAGCCCATTTCATCAACGACATTATTACTAAAGTCGGCACTCATAAAATCTTTTCCTTCATAAAGCGATGAACCTCCCATACGATAAGCACTAAACATGATTTCATCATTTTTAAAATCTGTCTTTTTGTAAGTTACGGTAGCACCATTGCTCAAGGTCCAAGTGGTTGTACCTAATTTGGCATTTTTAGTTTCTGTAGTTACTTTTCCAGGTTGGGGTTCTTTTTCTAATAAAGAGGTAGGTAATGCTTTTTCGGTATAAGCTTGCACATCGGCTCTTAGAGCTTGCTCCACATATGTCCGCAAATCCTCATTGGTTGGCAGTTTGTCACTTGGTTTTGTAGTTACCAGTGCAAAATATCCTTGATCTATATTAATGTCATTATAATATTTAGAAATACCACGAAGTGTAATTTTGTCAATATTGTTTTTCACAAATTCATATTCCCAAGCTATGCCTGGCACACACTCATTGGTTAAGAAATGACGAACCAATTCATTGACTAATGCTTTGGAGTCTGTTTTATCTCTTTCATTGTATTGTTTTTCGTAGTTGGCCAAAAAATCTGCTTTAGCACGGTCTAGTTCTGATTGTGTAAACCCATATCGCTTTACTTTCATAGCTTCTGTGATGAGGGCTGTGGTAGCCTCTTTTATTTTATCATTGCCACAAATAGCAAATTGTTGAAAGTTTTCCCAGTGTCTAGCCCAGCCTTCGCCAAGTTGTGAGGCTGCAAATACAAAAGGTGGATTAGCTCCTTGTCTAATTTCGTCAAAGCGAGCACCAAACATGCTATTTAAAATAGCTTTAGCCATGATGTCTTCTATATATCCGCTTTCGGTAGTAGCAGCACGATGTTGCTTGCTATTGCCAATTATTTGTACCATAGTATAAGGCGATTCTTTATCGTTCAATACCATAGCTTTACTTTCAGCTCTAAAGGGTATGTCTATGATGTCTGGTCTAGCGCGCTCGTTGTTTGGATTTTTAAAACCAGAAAATTTTTCTATAATCAATCGTTCTGCTTCTTTAGGGTCTATATCGCCTACTACGATTACAGCTTGCAAATTGGGTCTATACCAATCTCGATGAAAACGTTTAATGACATCATGTTTAAAGTTTTTTAATAACTCATCATCGCCTATTGGAAGTCTGTCTGCATAGAGAGAGCCATTTAAGTATTCTGGAAGCCATATTTTCATCATTCTATCATCAGCTCCTTTGCCTAATCGGCTTTCTTCCAAAACCACATTACGTTCTTTATCTATCTCGTCATTTTCGAGCAAGGCTGCGCCACTCCAGTCGGCTATAATTTGAAATCCTCTTTCAATTTTAGTTTTATCATCGGCTGGTATAGGAAGTATATATACAGTTTCGTCAAAGCTAGTATAGGCATTGAGGTCGGCACCAAAATCTACACCTATGCTTTGCAAATAATGAACCACTTCATTTTTTGGAAAATTTTTCAAGCCATTAAAGTTCATGTGCTCCATCAAATGCGCAAGTCCAAGTTGGTCATTGTCTTCTAATATAGAGCCTGCATTGATAGCTAGTCTAAGCTCTATTTTCTTTTCAGGTTTTTTGTTTTGAAGTATAAAGTATTTGAGTCCGTTGGGCAATTGTCCTTTCAGTATGTTTTTGTTGAAAGGCAAGGCTTTGTCTTGAGCTTGGCTAGCGGTGCTAATAAAAATGAGTAGCAACCAAATCCAAAAATGTTTGTATCGTTTCATTTGAAAATATTTTTTAGAACTACTAAATTAGAATAATAATGACAAATAGTAGCTTTATTTTTTTTTAGCATACAAGAAGTCATTTATACCTGAAATAAAAATTACTTTTGGAAAAAATAGTTTGTATTGACTAAGCTTTCTGTAAATATTAATAAAATAGCCACCTTGCGCAATGCTAGAGGAGGACAAATACCCAATGTACTAGAAGCTGCCATACGTATTCAGCAGTTTGGTGCCGATGGCATCACTGTGCATCCCAGACCCGACGAAAGACATATTACCTATGCCGATGTAAGAGCTATAGCTAAGAATATAAAAACAGAATTTAATATTGAAGGTAATCCTATGGAATCCAAATTTGTAGATTTGGTACTAGAGGTAAAACCTCATCAAGTAACCCTAGTTCCTGACAGTCAATCACAACTCACATCAAACTTTGGTTGGGACACTCAAACACATCAAGATTATTTACAAAAAACAGTACAACTTTTTAAACAAGCTGGCATACGTGTGTCTATTTTTATAGACCCAGACTGCGATATGATAACACATGCTCAAAAAACACAAACCGATAGAATTGAGCTCTATACCGAGTCTTATGCTAGTATGTATAAACACGATAGAGAACAAGCTATAAAACCATATGTACTTGCCGCCCTTCGCGCTCAAGAGTTGGGTTTAGGCATCAATGCAGGTCATGATTTGAGCTTGAACAACTTGGCTTTTTTTGCAGCGCAAATACCATTTTTAAATGAAGTATCCATAGGTCATGCATTAATTAGTGATGCTCTTTACTTAGGAATGGAAAATACTGTACAACTTTACAAACGTTGTTTAAAACCACTTAACCCCTAATTTCACATGCAATATATTTCTCTTACACTTACAGGCTTGTCTGATGACAAAATAGATGAATGCATTGCCTTGTTAGATGATGAACTTCATTTGGGCATGCAGCAAGAAGAGCATACACTTAGTATTTTTTATTTAGAAGAACACAAAGAGCAAGCCTTAGCGAATATAAAAAAATTAAATCTTGAAGTGTATATTCAAGAAATTCCGTTAGAGAATTGGAATCAATCGTGGGAAAAAAATTTTGAACCCATTCGCATTCAAAATAAAATAGCCCTTAGAGCCGATTTTCATGAACCGATACCAGAAGTAGATTATGAATTGATTATTACCCCAAAAATGAGTTTTGGTACGGGGCACCATGCTACTACACAGCAAATGCTATCTATGATGCTCGATATTGATTTTGAAAATAAAAGCGTTTTTGACTTTGGCTGTGGCACAGGTGTATTGGCCATTTTTGCAGAAAAAAAAGGAGCCAGCTATATTGAGGGCATAGATAATGAAGCTTGGAGTGTAGAAAATGCAAAAGACAATGCCCTTCGAAATGCCTGTCAAAAAGTAGTTTTTTCAAGTAAGGATATTAGCGAAGTAGAAAACGAATTCGACATTATACTAGCTAATATTAATCTTAATATTCTTACCTTTTACCTAAAACAAATCTATAATCTGTTGGCTCCTCAGGGCATATTATTGCTTAGTGGCATATTAGAATCCGATATTAAATCCTTTGAAATCAAGCTTTTAGAAGAAAACTTGCAGATACACAAAAAAACAGTCGAAAAAGAATGGGCTTGTTTATATATAAATAAAATATAATGTGTCTTTGATTTATAGGACTCCTTTGTTATATTTGCTATTTAGAATACACTACTATGCACGAATTTATTTTAATACTCATGGCTTATCTGCTAGGTTCTATACCTACTGCAGTATGGGTAAGTAAATATTTTTTTGAAATAGACATACGAAACTATGGAAGCGGAAATGCAGGCGCTACCAATACCTTTAGGGTATTAGGTGTAAAAGCAGGCAGTTTTGTATTTTTTATAGACGCCCTTAAAGGTTTTATGGCAGTAGATTTAGCCTATTTCATAGCCAAATATCAGTTAGACAATGTAGCCCTTACCAATTTCCAAGTCATATTGGGTATAGCAGCAGTGGTAGGTCATATATTTCCTATCTGGGCCGAATTTAAAGGAGGCAAAGGTATTGCCACCCTATTTGGAATGATATTGGCTATACAACCTATGGTGGCAGCTCTGCTTATAGTAGTATTTGTATTTATGCTCTTTTTTACTCGCTATGTTTCGCTAAGCTCTATAGCCGCTAGCGTAGCTTTTCCAATCATGATATTTTTTGTATTTAAAGAGCCCGAAATCATGTATCGAGTATTTGCGCTTTCTACAGCTATTATGGTGATACTCACTCACCAAAAAAATATCAATAGACTTATACAAGGCAACGAAAATAAAGTGCCTATGTTTAAGAAAAAGTCAAATAGCTGATTCTAAATTACATTTCCTTATAGTATTTCTACTACCTTTGTGCCTATCATGAGTGCAACGATTCAAGAAGTAGATCAAGTAGTCATTAAGTTTGCTGGAGATAGCGGTGATGGCATACAGCTTACAGGTTCTCAATTTACTATCAATACCGCATTACAAGGAAATGACCTTAGTACATTTCCAGATTTTCCAGCCGAGATTAGAGCACCTCAGGGCACTTTGCCGGGTGTCAGCGGATTCCAACTTCATTTTTCATCGAGTAGAGTATTTACTCCTGGCGACATTTGCGATGTGCTAGTAGTGATGAATGCTGCTGCATTAAAAGTCAATTTGGGCCAAATCAAAAAAGGTGGAATCATCATCGCAAATACGGATGGTTTTGATAGCAAAAATTTACGTTTAGCTAATTATCCCGATGGTGAGCATCCCTTAGAAAATGATAGCTTGTCCAACTATCAAGTATTTAAAATAGATGTAACTAAGCTTACTCGTGAAGCTCTCAAAGACAGTGCTTTAGGCACTAAAGAAAAAGATAGGGCCAAAAACATGTTTGTATTGGGCTTCTTGTATTGGATGTATGATAGAAATTTGGACAACACTATTAGTTTTATCAAGGCTAAGTTTAGCAAAAAACCAGATATACTAGAAAGTAATATTAGTGTTCTAAAAGCTGGCTATCACTATGGTGAAACAACTGAAGTTTTTTCAAAGCAATACACAGTATCCAAGGCCAAAGTAGAACCAGGGCAATATAGAAGTATAACCGGAAATTCGGCTATAACATTAGGGTTACTTACCGCTGCACAAAAAACTGGACTACCTCTTTTTTTGGGTTCTTATCCTATTACTCCTGCATCAGACATACTGCATGAGCTAAGTAATTATAAACAATATCAAATAACAACTTTTCAGGCCGAAGATGAAATAGCAGCAATTGCATCGGCTATAGGAGCTTCTTATGGTGGCAGCTTGGGGGTTACAACCACTTCTGGGCCTGGCATGGCTTTAAAAACGGAAGCTATGGGCTTGGCACTCATGTTAGAAATACCTTTACTAATAATAAATGTACAGCGAGGAGGCCCTTCAACAGGCTTACCTACCAAAACAGAACAAAGCGATTTGTTGCAAGCCTATTACGGAAGAAATGGCGAAAGTCCTATACCTATCATAGCAAGCTCTACGCCTTCCGACTGTTTTTGGGCTGTGTTAGAAGCTACTCGAATAGCTATTCGGTTTATGACACCCGTCATACTATTGAGCGATGGGTATATAGCCAATGGTGCAGAGCCTTGGAAGTTTCCTAAAAGTAGCGACATAGAAGCTATACCTGTACAATTCAAAAGTGAGTTAGCTGAAGGCGAAGAAAAATTAATGCCTTATCTTAGAAATAGTGAATTAGCCAGACCTTGGATAAAACCTGGCACTCCCCATTTAGAACATCGCATAGGTGGATTAGAAAAGCAAGACAAAACGGGCACAGTGAGTTACGATGCAGACAATCATGAGTGGATGGTAAAAACAAGACAAGCTAAAGTAGATTCTATAGCACAACATATTCCAGCACAAAGCATTAGTTTAGGAAAAGATAGTGGTGAGCTATTGGTATTAGGTTGGGGTTCTACCTATGGGGTCATAAGAACAGTAGTAGGCAAAATGATAGCCGAAGGCAAATCCGTATCACATTGTCATCTTACCCACCTTAGACCTTTTCCGGCTAATTTAAAAGAGCTTTTAGGCCAATTTAAAAAAGTGCTTATACCTGAAATTAATAATGGACAATTAGTCAAAATTATTCGAAGTGAATTTTTAATAGATGCTCAATCATTTAATAAAATAAAAGGAACACCCATTACTGAATTAGAACTTAGTGATGCTATTAACGCCCTTTTAATGTAATTATTTGAAATACGATTCCTAAATTTACATTATAAACTATAATATGTATAAACACTATTTACCTCTATTTCTTATTATTGCTTTTCTTTCGTCATGCTATAGCTATGGCCCTACGCATGCTCCATATACGGCAAGTAGTAAACGAGAAGTGCCTGCTCCAGTAGAAAAATTGGTTGGTAAGCCCTATTCTAAAAAAGAATATATAGATAAAGTAGCAGCTCAAATAAAAAATGATGTTCCCGAAGCCGAAGTAACTATTATAGAGGATAGTATAAAAGTTTTGTTTCCAAAAAATATTTTGTATCAGTCCAAAGGTATTTTCCCATCCGATAATTATCAAGAACCCTTGGGAAAACTTTCTTCAGTGCTAAAAAAATATAATAAAACAGATATTTTAATTACAGGCCATACAGATGATAAAGGCGATGATAAAAAAAACAAAACCTTATCTCTGCATAGAGCCAATGCTATCAAAGCAATTTTAGAAGACAACGGTATTCCTGCCTATCGCTTAGAAACTTGGGGCATGGGCGAAAACGCACCTTTGTATCCTAACGACACTGTTGAAAATAGAGAAAAAAATCGCAGAGTAGAATTTGTAGTTCTTTATCGTTATTAGAAATTGGTATCCTCATTGTTTTTTAATGTCTGAATATAAGTCAGTGCATCCGTTACCACATCACTACATATCACTATAAATGAATCTTTAGGCGCATTGGAAATAGCATAGTCTATAGCATCCAATTCTTTTAAAATTACTTGAATCGGAATTTTAGGATTCACTTTATGAATACCTTTTGTCAGCAATTGTACGATATCATCTTCTGTTCTGCCACGCAAATGTTTATCCTGTCGAATTATTATTTCATCAAACATTTCAGCTGCTATTTCTCCAAGTTGTATTATGTCTTCATCTCTACGATCTCCAGTACCCGATATGATACCTACTTTTTTGCTGGCTTCGGTTTTGTTTACATACGCTTTCAACACCTGAAAGCCAGCAGGGTTGTGAGCATAGTCGGCAAGTACTTGGAAATTTTTAAATTGAAATAAATTCATACGGCCGGGCGTTTGCGCTGGGCTAGGTATAAATGTTTGCAGTGCTAATCGAATATCTAATACAGAAAACCCTCTGAGATAGCCAGCTAATATAGCGGGCATTATATTGAGTACATTAAACAAGGCTTTGCCACTTTGTGTTAGTGGTATTTGATGTGCTTTTTCAATCTGTATTTTCCATGCACCTTTTTGTATAAATATCATATCAGTATGCTCGTCATACACGGCTGCAATACCATTTTTATCACAATGTTCTTTGATGCGTTTGCTATTAGGATTCATACTAAACAAAGCCAGATGACAACTTAGACTATCTTTCATTTTATACACTAAGTCATCATCTGCATTTAAGATAGCATATCCCGTGGGAATCACGCTTTGTGGCACTACTGCTTTTACACGTGCCAACTGTTCTAAGGTATCAATACCTCCCAGACCCAAATGGTCTGCGCTAATATTAGTAACTATAGCTATATCGCATTGATGAAAACCTAAGCCTGCTCTTAAGATACCGCCTCGTGCACATTCTAAAACCGCAAAATCAACAGTTGGATCTTTTAATACAAATTCTGCACTTTTAGGACCTGTACAATCCCCTTTCATCATCAATTGATTTTGGATATATACACCATCGCTAGTAGTATAGCCTACTTTGTGCCCCATGCTTTTTACTAAATGGGCTGTGAGCCTTGTAGTCGTTGTTTTTCCATTTGTACCCGATATACCTATGATAGGTATACGAGCCGTACTACCTGGCGGATATAGCATGTCTATTACGGGTTCAGCCACATTTCGAGGCAACCCTTCGCTTGGGTCTATATGCATTCTGAAGCCAGGCGCAGCATTCACTTCGAGCACCGCTCCTCCACTTTCTTCTAAAGGAGTAGATAAATCTTTAGCCATAATGTCTATGCCACAAATATCTAAACCAATAATTCGTGCTATACGCTCTGCTAAAAAAATATTGTTGGGGTGTACAAAATCGGTCACATCTGTCGATGTGCCTCCAGTACTTAGATTGGCAGTAGGTTTCAAATATATTGTTTCGCCCGTTGGGATTATGCTATCTAAATTTAATTTTAAATCGGATAATATTTTTTCCGTCACTGCATCCACTTTAATTTGAGTTAGCACTTTTTCATGTCCGTAGCCTCTTCTTGGATCGCTGTTTACCTCATCTATTAGTTCCTGCAGTGTGCTTTTACCATTGCCTGTTACACAAGCTGGAGTTCGTTTGGCTGCACATATAAACTTATAATCAATTACCAAGACTCTAAAATCAAAACCAGTAATAAATTTTTCACAGATTATAGCTCTTGAATGTTTTTTGGCAATTTCAAATGCTATCAAAGCACTTTCCCAATTTTCTATATTCGTAGTAGCTCCTCTCCCATGATTACCATTGATAGGTTTTAATACGATGGGATAACCAATACGCTTAGTAGCTAATTCCAAATCTTCTAAATCATAAATAATACGACCTCTTGGCACGGGTACTTCGGCAGATTCCAACAAATTTTTAGTATCTTCTTTGTCGCAAGCTATCTCTACGGCTATATTGCTCGTAGTACTTGCTACGGTAGCCTGAATTCGTTTTTGGTTGATACCATAACCCAGTTGCACTAAAGAATTTTTGTTGAGTCGTATCCAAGGAATACCTCTATTGATAGCCTCTGTTACAATAGAACCCGTACTGGGTCCTAAGCGTACACGCTCTCGTATTTCGCGCAGTCGTTGTACTATGCTTTCTACATCAAAGTCATCACCCGAAATTAATTTTTCGGCTATTTCCACTGCTACTTGTGCCGTTTCTCGACCTACTTCTTCTTCTATATATGAAAAAACAACATGGTATACACCTTCTTTAGATGCTCCACGAGTGCGACCAAATCCAGTATCCATGCCTGCAAGGGTTTGTATTTCCAATGCTATGTGTTCTATCACATGGCCCATCCAAGTGCCATCTTTTACACGTTTAAAAAATCCTCCTTCTTCGCCCTCACTACAGCGATGGCTATACATAGTTGGAAATTTTTCTTGTATGCGCTCTAAAAAACCTGGTATTTTATTAGTTGGTTTTTGTTCTAAATCTTCTAAATCCAATAACATCACAATTAACTTATGGCGTTTTATACTCCAATAGTTAGGGCCATTCATGACTTTTATTTCTAAAATTTTCATCGAAAATATTTTTGTTTTGAACGTGCAATTTAACCAATTATTTAAGAATGTAAATTTTTTACCAATAAAAAAAGGCTGCTCATTAGCAGCCTAAGGATTATCTATAATTTCTAATTAGTTTTTAGTAATTCTTTTTACACCAAGCAATTTGCCTTTGCTATCTGTAAATTGTAGCATATAAATGCCGTTGTTAAGATTTTCCATGTTATAACGAATTTTATTATTGATAGCGGGGTTAATTTTTAAAGAAGCCACACGCTTACCTATCACATTTACAACATGCATATTGGCAATGTTTGAATTATTAACATTTACAGAAACAAAATTAGTTGCTGGATTTGGATAGACCGTAGCAAAGTTATTTTCGTTGAAATTAACGGTTTCATTTGGCCAAGACTTGAATAAAAAAGTCATATCGCCTACGGACGTAGTAAGAGTGACCCACGAAACGCCATCTTCTGCACTAGCAATTGCACTCATATCTACATAAAACACAGCCATTTCGCCAGGATTCAATACTACTGTAAAAGAGCTAGTGCTTGTACCTGAATAGCAACCATTTTTATCGCACATACCAATAATTGACCATCCATTTAATATGTGGCTAGCACTTTTTTGCCATGTAATCGTAAAGGGTGCATTGGTGTCGTTGTGAATAGAATCCTTTAATGCGTGAGCTGCACCGTCTTTTGGAAAATTATTATACCAAACGGAATCGTGTTGTATTGTTACCTGACCTATGCTTTGAAATGCCATAAACAGTATAGAGCAAAATAAAAGTAATTTTTTCATCTTTATTAATTTGAATGCAATATACAAAAAAAATGGATTCGAAATTCAAAACGTCTAATAAATTGAACTATTTTGAGATAAATGCATCTATTTTAACGTTTTGTATGAAACTAAAAAGCTGAAAAAATCGTTTAATCGCAACTATTAAAAGTAGTTGAGTTGTTTCTATTGCATAACTTAGGCTTATGAACAACAAGCTATTTTTTCTACTCTATTTTGGTGCCTTCCTCCTTCAAAAGGAGTATTTAAAAAGGTAGCCACCATGTCTTTGCAAGCTTCTATACTACAAAATCGGGCTGGCAAGCATATAATATTGGCATCGTTGTGCTGCCGAGCCAGAAGGCTAATTTCTTGTTGCCAACAAAGTGCTGCACGAATATCGGCATGCTTATTAGCTGTCATACACACCCCATTGGCACTACCACAAAGCAAAATACCAAAAAGAGCTTTTCCTTGGCTCACATCTTCAGCTACGGCATGCGCAAAATCAGGATAATCTACACTATCTGCAGCATCGGTACCTCTATTAATAATGTCATATCCTAAGGATTGTACAAAATCCATCAAAGCCAATTTATAATCGGTTCCGGCATGATCATTTCCTATTGAAATTGTTTTAGTCATTCTATGTATTGTATTTTGGTCAAAAATAAAATAGCAAACAACAAATCCGAACGAATGTTAGTGTTATTTTAAAATTATACTGATTATACTACTATAACAGACCAAAAAAATGGTCTGACATAGCAATATCGGCATAAACCACGCTGAAAATTGGTCTAAAACCAATTTAAGATTGGTATTACTTTAATTTAGAAAAAAAAGGCTTTAAAACTGCAACTTGATTGATTTTTATCAATTTTACAATGTACCTTTGCAACCCTTTTAAAAATATGGTTCACCCGATTTCAACATTGATAAAAGGGCAATTTGAAATCATTAAAAAAAACATAACATGGAAGATACCTTGTTAAACCAAGACGCCAACATGGGCGCACACGACGATTTTGATTGGAGTGTAGATAAGCGAAACGTTTCATCTTATAAACAAGATGCTCGCGAATCATACGACAAATTGTATGATGAAACTTTTAAAACAGTAAATGACAACGAAATAGTAGATGGTACTATCGTGGGTCTTACTAAAACAGATGCCGTTGTAAACATTGGTTACAAAAGCGATGGTCTTGTTTCTCTCAACGAATTTCGAGATTTACCCAACGTAAAAGTGGGCGATAGCGTAGAAGTTCTAATAGTAGAAAAAGAAGACAAAGAAGGTGCTTTGCACCTTAGCAGAAAACAAGCTCGTCAATATCGTGCTTGGGATCGTATAGTAGACGTTTACAAATCTGGCGAAATCGTTACTGGCTATGTAACTTCTAAAACCAAAGGCGGCTTAATTGTTGACCTTTTTGGTATGGAAACCTTTTTGCCAGGTTCACAAATTGATGTAAAACCCGTTACGGATTATGATCAGTTTGTAAATAAAAACATGGAATTTAAAGTTGTAAAAATCAATGAAGTAATTCGCAATGCTGTGGTTTCGCACAAAGCACTTATCGAAAGCGACATTGAAGCACAACGCATGGAAATCATTTCTAAATTAGAAAAAGGACAAATCTTAGAAGGTACAATTAAAAATGTAACTGACTTTGGTGCCTTTATCGATTTAGGCGGTTTAGATGGTTTATTATATATCACTGATATTTCATGGGGTCGTATCAACCACCCATCAGAAGTATTGACTAATGGACAAAAACTAAATGTAGCCGTATTAGACTTTGATGATGAGAAAAAACGTATTTCGTTGGGTCTAAAACAATTAACGCCACATCCTTGGGAAAATCTTCCAGATACGGTAATTGAAGGCAACAAAATAAAAGGTAAAGTAGTCAATATAGAAGACTATGGTGCATTTTTAGAAATGGAATCGGGTATAGAAGGTCTTGTACATGTATCCGAAATTACGTGGAGCAACCAACCTATCAATGCGCGCGAATATTTCAAAATGGGCGATGAGCACGAAGCTATTATTGTTTCTATAGACAAAGAAGAAAGAAAAATGAGCTTGTCTATCAAGAAAATGACTCCAGACCCTTGGGATGAAATAGAAAGCAAATTTGCAGTAGGATCTCAACACACAGGTGTGGTTAAAAACCTAACGCCTTATGGTGTATTTGTAGAATTAGAATCTGGCATAGGCGGCATGATTCATATCTCTGACTTGAGCTGGGTAAAACGATTTAACCACCCAAGCGACTTTACCAAAGTAGGCGATAGCTTAGAAGTTATCGTATTGTCTGTAGATAAAGAAACACGAAAATTATCGCTTGGTCATAAACAAATAGAAGAAGACCCTTGGAATACTTTTGAAACCGTATTCCCTATCGGTTCATTGCACGAAGGTGTTATGATTCGTAAAGAAGAAAAAGGAGGTATTATACAACTTCAATATGGTTTAGAAGCCTTCTCACCTACCAGACACCTACGCAAGCAAGACGAAAAAATGATAGCCGTAGACGAAACAAACCAATTCATAGTAATTGAGTTTGATAGAAACGAAAAGCGTATCATGGTTTCGCATACCAAAGTATGGGAATTGCAAATGGAAGAAGAAAAAGAAGTAGCTCGTAAAGAAGCCGGTATAGAAGTAGAAAATACTAAAAAAGCGGTAAAAAATTTACAATCTAAAGTAGAAAAAGCTACCCTTGGCGACCTTGGTGCCTTAGCAGATATTCGTAAGAAAATGGAAGAAGACGGTACAGAATAATGTGGGAACTTCCTTACAAATAAAAAAAAGCGGCGCTCTATGAGCGCCGCTTTTTTTTGTTAAAGAATTCGTTTTTTTCTCTTTTAGCCTATATCTTCACGATACTATTACGCATTAATTGCTAAGTTGCGAACAGGTAAAAATTTATTCGAATGAAAACTTTGTTTTTACATACCCGATTCTATATTAAGGAATGCAAATATTTTATTGCAATCCTATTTACAATCAGCTTAAGCTATGTTTCCCAAGCTCAATTTTCGCCACCTATTTATTACCAAAGTAGTGGTGGAAGCGAATTTACAATACAGCACCGCCCTGATATAGCCGATTCGGCTTATCAGATTTTTCTACGAGTTACAGCGGCATGTATAGATTGTTCTGGTGGATGTAATAATGGCTATTGGTTAAATTATACTTCACCTGGGGTAGTTATTCATGATACTGATATATATCACTTCTATTCGTATTTTATAACCAATACAGCTGGTCCAGTAAATAGCTATGTAAACAATAATAACACCACTAAAACAATACTCAATCCCTTTACGGGCGATAGTGCAGGGCAGCGTATTTTTAAGAACTGCATACCCAATTTCAATGCCGATGCCATACCCAATGGAGTCGTTGCTGTAGGCAATGGTTTTGCCAATACGTTTTTCGACACCTTTGAGCACAAGCGCGATATTTGGTACGATACTATTATTTATCTGCCCGAAAAAAGTGGTCTATGGCAAGTAACCCAAACTGGTGGTATTCCCAATAATAACTTAACCTGTCGTTTTTTTGGAACTGGGGTTGCAGGCATTAAGCTCAATACCAATATAGATTCCACACAATACTATTTAGGTGCTACTTCGTTTTTTTTTGCCAATAACTACATAAGCGGTGGCATAGCCCAAATCAATACCTTGGTACCCAATAGCAATCCTTATTTTTTGAGTTATCCTACTGGTATATTTTATAAAAATCAACCAGCTGTTTATAAACAGCTGGCCGTAGATCCCGATGGCGATTCCTTGGTATTTAGTAGCATACACATGGTTTTCCCCGATACTTTTTCGCAAGGCTCAGCCATATATAATAATCAAAAGATTTTATTCCATTTCATATTTGTTATAATCAGCCATAGCCAGGATACTAATTACACGGGCTACGTGCCTTCTCCTATGAATGTATTCTGGCACGAGGCAATACCACCCTAGCTGCATCAAATATGATCCTGTACACAACCCCTTCGATACCGATAGCACCTTTTGGGTAGATCCTCACAATGGCGATGTACACTTTGGCTTCAAAGTGCCTTTCAGGCTGCTGCCTTGCTACTTCGTTGCGATGAATATCGCCAGAGGTCCCTGGATAGGCTCAATAAGCGTTGGGTGGACTTGCTTATTTTCGACAGCACCTCTCTTGATTCTCCTTCCTTTTTATATAGATAGTAATAGTCTGGTCAATTGCATCAAAGACAGTGACTATACTTTGCAGCCTGTGCTGGCAGTAGCATTAGTATATACCCTTTAATGACACAGGTGCACTGGTGATCTTTCGCATTTGTGCCAAAGACAATCATGGTGTGTCTATACCCGCCTCCAATGTTAGCTATATAGGCATAGGTACCGATAGTGTACATGGGGTTCTCAACTGGGCTATACCTGCCAACGCCACTGGCGAGCATATACTCTTTATTACCCTCAACGATAGTATTTGTAGCAAAACGCCTTACCTCTTCGACCACAATTATCTACTTCGCATACATATTACCCACACTTGGCATAAATACGGGCTCCGATACCAGTATTTGCCAAGGGCAAAGCCTACGCCCTCATGCCAAAAGACATCGGTAATAATACCACCGTAAACTGGACGAGTGCTTACAGGTAATTAATAGCACAATTTGTACTTCGTGTATCAACCCTATTGCTACGCCTTCGCAAACCACTACCTATAAGCCCATATACCCGTTTCGGTAGTGATAGTTGCAAAACGGCGGATACGATTACGGTATATGTCATTCCAGACTTTAGCATACAGGCTACGGATACTACGATATGCAAAGCGGAAATTCAAATACCCCTACAAGTGCAAAGTAGTACTGTAGTGCTGGGCTTAGCCAATGGACTCCCAATACAGGGGTTGTAGGCAATTACTCAAAGTTCTACACTCATCATCAATCCGGCTACTACGCAATATATCGTTACGGTAAGCGATGCTTCGGGTTGCTTTACGCATACCGATACGGCTGCATAGTGTATGATAATGGTTTTACGGCCAATATCCAGTATTGGCCCCACAAGATATTTGCACTGGCGATACGGTAGCTATCGCCCGTTGCAGGTACTGGCATTAGTACGGTGGTTTGGAGTCCTGATTATCATATCAGTAGCCTCTCTGGCAATAGTGTGTTTGCTTGGCCCGATACCAACCATACCTATCAAGCTATAGTACAATCGCAAAATTCAATCTGTAAGCTCTATCTCGAGCAGGCGGTAAATGTTACGGCGCTTCGCGCCGATGCAGGCCCCGATAGAAGTATCTTTGATGGCGAATCTATTATATTGGGAGGCCCTGATATGCTTTGTGGTGAGGGCTGCACGGTGCAGTGGTATCCAGACAAGTATTTGGTGCATTACTTACTACTTAATCCCAAAGCTACACCACCAGAGGATATGACGTATTGGGTAAAGCTAAGCAGCGCACAAGGTGGCTGTGAGGATAGAGATACGATGCAAATACATGTGAAGTGTACAGATATATACTTGCCCAATGCCTTCAACCCTCGTTCGGATGTAGATAATAATCGTTTTGGACCTCGCAATATTTCTATAGAATTAAAATGCTTTAGAATCTTTAATCGCTGAGGCGAAATGGTGTTGCACCAACGATGTAGCCAGCGTTGGGATGGCACCTACCAGGCAAAGCACAACCCATGGACACTTACATTTGGACTATAGAAGGCAAATGCCCCAATGGCGAATTTATACAGAAAAAAGGAAATGTAACGCTGGTGAGGTAGTGGTTTTATGAAGTGCTTTGTTTAGGTTCTATACATTTTAAATTCATACGTGTACCAAAATGATTAGCTAACTCATCAAGTGTGTAAGCATCTTCTATAGCATGCTCTCCTATTTTGGTTCTTCTTAAAGAGGATAAATAAGCGCCTACACCTAAGAGTTGACCAAAGTCGTGTGCTATAGTTCGTATATACGTACCACTTGAACATTGAATGCGAAAATGTATATCAGGCAGCTTAATTTCTGTAATGACAAATTGATGTATAGTGACAGGCCTTTCTTTCATGCGTACTTCGATGCCTTGCCTAGCTAATTCATATACCGGTTTTCCATCTTGCTTGATAGCAGAATGAATAGGGGGTGTTTGCATGATGTTGCCACTCAGTTTTTTTTGAGCTTCTTCAATATTTTCAGTTTGAATATGATGATAAGGTTGGTGTTGATATGGCTCGCTTTCTAAATCGTAGGTTGGTGTGCAGGCTCCTATAGTAATAGTACCAGTATATTCTTTATCGAGCCCAATAAGCTCAGTAAGTGTTTTTGTTTTTTTGCCAGTGCAGCATATAACCAAGCCAGAAGCCAGAGGATCTAAGGTGCCTGCATGTCCAATTTTGGCTTTTGTCCATTTTTTTAATTGTGCTACCAACCCAAATGAAGTATTTCCATAGGGTTTATCTAAAAGTATTCTTTCGCCTTCAACAAAATTTAAGTCTTCTATTTTTTTCTTCATTATATTTCTTTTATTTATACATCAAACGAAATTATATATATATACTTCTTCATATAAACATCCTAAAAATAAAGTGAATAATTATATAATAACAAGTTAATTGAAATCAACCGATAGTAACTATATTTGCCGACAAATCTAAAAAATAAATACTCACACTACAATTAAAAAATTAGCATATGGCATCTACATCAGATATAAGCAGAGGAACAATACTTAAATTAGATGGTAGTTTATACACTGTTGTCGAATTTGGCGAAAATAAAACGGCTCGTGCAGCTGCAAAGTATGGGCAAAACTAAAAGGTGTAGATAATAACAGAACTATAGAAAAAACTTGGAATAGTGGTGATACAGTATATCCTGTACGAGTTGAAAAGAAAACCTATCAATTTTTATACAAAGACGAAACCGGATATAGCTTCATGGATAATGAAACCTTTGAACAAATAACGGTAGAAGAACATTTAGTAGATGCTTATCAATTTTTGAAAGAAGGTCAAGAAGTATCAGTTATTATCAATACAGAATCTGATCAAACTATAGGCAGAATTGCCTGAAAAAATAGAATTGCTTATTACATACAGTGAACCTGGCCTTAGAGGAGATACTGCAACACGTACGTTAAAACCAGCCACTGTAGAAACAGGCGCTACTGTCAATGTTCCATTATTCGTTAATGAAGGAGAAACTATACGAGTAAATACTCGTACGGGCGAATATGTAGAACGTGTAAAATCTTAGTCCATATTTTTTTAAAACAAACATTCAAAACAGCATGGCAACAATTAAAAAAAACATTGTAAAAAAAGCAGTTCCTAGCAAAACAACGCCTAAAAAGGCTTCAACAATTGTGAGCAAATCGGAACCCAGCAAAAAAACTCAAATGCCTACGGCTATTTTTAATATAGATGAAATTAATCAATTAATACATGCTGTAAATCATTCCAATGTGAATGAATTAAAATTAGAAAAAGGCGATTTTAAAATCACTATACGACAAGGTTTGCAACAGATAGCCCCAGTAGCTAGTGCCATACCTGCAGTAGTACATACTGCGGCACCCAGTGTGGTTGCATCGCCAAGTCAAACAGCTCCATCGGCTCCTGCACCTGCAGCAGCACAAGAAAGCACCGATAATTTGATAACCATAAAATCGCCTATGATTGGGACATTTTATCGCTCAGCAGGACCCGACAAGCCTCCCTTTGTCAACGTAGGCGACCAAATAGAAATAGGTCAAGTACTTTGTATAGTAGAAGCCATGAAGTTGTTTAACGAAATTGAAAGCGAATTTTCTGGTAAAATTGTAAAAGTACTGATAGACGATGCTTCGCCTGTCGAATACGATCAGCCATTATTTTTATTACAACCTTAATTTTTTATTTTTAGCTTACTTTATTGTGATTTTGAAATGTCAAGTTGCTTTCAAATCCAATAATTTTAATATATTCACTTGCCAAAAATAGCTAACCATGTTTAAAAAAATTTTAATAGCCAACAGGGGCGAAATTGCATTACGCATTATTAGAACGTGCAAAGAAATGGGCATACCTACAGTAGCCGTATATTCTACTGCCGACAAAGACAGTTTGCATGTGCGATTTGCCGATGAGGCTGTGTGTATAGGTAAGCCTGCTGGCTCTGACTCTTATTTAAACATTCCTCACCTCATGGCTGCAGCAGAAATTACCAATGCCGATGCTATACATCCAGGCTATGGATTTTTGGCCGAAAATGCCAACTTTGCTGATATATGTGGCCAACACCAAATAAAATTTATTGGACCCACACCAGCCATGATTAATTCTATGGGCGATAAAATTACCGCCAAAGAAACCATGATTAAAGCGGGTGTACCTGTGGTGCCAGGTAGCGAAGGCTTGCTCGAAAGTGTAGACCACGCTAAAAAAGAAGCAAAAAAAATGGGCTATCCTGTGATGATCAAAGCTACAGCAGGTGGAGGTGGAAAAGGTATGCGCATAGTTTGGAAAGCAGACGAAATGGAAAAAGCATTTGAAAGTGCCAAAATGGAAGCTGCTACTTCATTTAAAAATGATGGCATCTACATGGAAAAATTTGTAGAAGAACCTCGCCATATAGAGATACAAGTAGCTGGCGATCAATATGGCAAAGTGTGTCATCTGAGCGAAAGAGATTGTTCTATACAACGCAGGCATCAAAAGTTAGTAGAAGAAAGTCCATCGCCTTTTATGACACCCGAGCTTCGCAAAAAAATGGGTGATGCAGCTATCAAAGCTGCAAGTGCTATTAACTACGAAGGTGTGGGCACCGTCGAATTTTTGGTTGACAAACATCGAAATTTCTATTTTATGGAAATGAATACTCGTATTCAAGTAGAACATTGCGTAACCGAAGAAGTAATCAACTATGACCTCATCAAAGAGCAAATAAAAATAGCTGGTGGCGTACCTATTTCAGGCAAAAACTATGAACCTAAGTTACACGCCATAGAATGTAGAATCAATGCCGAAGACCCTTATAATGACTTTAGACCTTCTCCAGGAAAAATCACAGTATTGCACACCCCAGGTGGGCATGGCGTGCGAGTAGATTCTCATATTTATGCTGGATATTCTATACCTCCTTACTACGACTCTATGATTGCAAAAATTATTGCTGTAGCCCAAACACGCGACGAAGCTATCAATACAATGAGTAGAGCATTAAGTGAATATGTAATAGAAGGCATTAAAACCACTATTCCATTTCATCAACAATTGATGCAAAATGAAGATTTTAGAAAAGGAAACTTTACTACTAAATTCATGGAAACGTTTGAATTAAAGTAAATTTCTTTAACTTCATCATACTAATGTTGTATTCATGAAAAAAATAATGCTATTTATTTTTGTGCCGCTACTCTTTTTTTCTTGTCAAAAAAGCAATAGTACTCTATTTCCCAATTTACTACCTCAGATCAATCAAATCATTGAGGACAATTATACAAAAAGCCCTATTATAGTACTCAAAAAAAATATCAGTACTATGCCCTATTATGCTATAGCTTATCAATATCAAAACTATGCTATTTTATTTCACTTAGGATATTTGGAAAATAGTAGTGGTAGCCAATCTCCAGAACTTATTTCATACACCGTTTTAAATATACTGGGAGGCAAAGCAGCTTCCACTTCGACTCAAAATGGCAAATGGAATGCTACATACGACAATAAAATTTATGCTGGAAAATACTATACTACTACAGATGTAGGTGCTACTATGAAGTTTACTACCAGCAATGATTGCAGTAAAATAGGTATTTATGACAAAATCAATACTTCGGCCTACTATGCCGTAGTAGATATAGATGGCAATAAAAATTTGGCTAATAAACTTCCAACAGCCCAAGAATTAATCAATCAAAATATGTTGCCAGCAACTTGTTTGACAAACAATGGTGGTACCTTAAACCCTACAGATAGAATTTATAGACAACATGCTCCCGACAGTATAATAACTGTTGATGAGCTTTTTGGTAAAACCCGAAGAGTATTGCTTGCAGACAATTTAAGCCCTGGAACGCATTCGATTACCTTTAAAACATTACCCTATAGTAATACCATGGGCAATAGTCAATTTTTGATTGCTGGCATATGGTACAACGATAGTACACAACGAATTGGGCACTACCCTAACGCACAGTTCGAACCCAATCAGGATGGTGTGAGTATGGAAGTAGCATCCGATATTAATTTTGCATTTTCATTTACACCTTCAGGATTTTCTGCTAACACATGGGTAGGACATGCCAGCTCTCAATATCTAAACAATCTGACATTGTATGTCAACAACAATCCTGTAAATTTTTTAAATATTGATGAATTCTTAAAATGTAATCAGGCAAAATTGCTTATCAATAGTACATGCAAAGCCAATAACACGCCTGTTTCGGAATATACACAAGAAATTAATTGGGTTCCAGAAGTAGGTTTGCAAATTCATTATGACTATACTTGGACTCATGCCGGATTTGTATCGGCTGGATACATACCTCAGTTATCTGTTAATAATGACATGAACGAAGGCGAAATAAATGGCATTACCTATACATTGGATGGCGATCAGGGAGCTTCCTATAGCGACTTTAGCACATCGGCAATAGTTCGCAATACTACAAGCCATTGGAAAATTACGAGTAGTAGCCCCTCATTTACAAAAAAAATAAGTTTGCAAGACCGCAATGGTGGTAGTATGAATAAAATATATTTTGTGTATTATTTAAACGATAGTGTGCAAGCGAATGATCAAATTCATTGCGATGTAAACTATACCTTTGAAAAGTATTGATCTATTCATATTGCAATAGACCTACACACTAAGCACATGTCATATACCTTAAAAAAATCCTTAGGACAACATTTTTTACACGACGAAACCATATCTAAAAAAATAGTGGCTTCGCTAATAGCTAAAAATAATATAGTAACAGAAATTGGACCTGGAGGAGGTGCCATTACAAAATATTTAATCGAACGACAATTTGAAAGCTTTCAATGTATTGAAATAGATAAAGAAAAAGTTGATTATTTAATAAAAACTTACCCTACATTAAAAAACAATATTATACATAGCGACATACTACAGCTTGCTATGCAATACCCCCAAGGAACTGCCCTGATAGGAAATTTTCCATACAATATTTCCTCTCAAATTATGTTTCATATTTTGGAGCATAGCGATGCCATACATGAAGTGGTAGGTATGTTTCAAAAAGAAGTTGCCCAACGTATTGCTTCGGCACATGGCTCTAAGGTATATGGTATATTGAGTGTACTTACACAATGCTTTTATGATATTGATTATCTCTTTGATGTAGCGCCTTCGAGTTTTACACCACCACCCAATGTAAACTCGGGTGTGATACGTTTACAAAAAAAGGAAAATCCATTTATAAAAAAAGAAGACTATAAAAAGTTTAAAACGTTGGTCAAAGCAAGCTTTAACCAACGAAGAAAAACATTGCGAAATAGTCTGAAATCTTTTTACCCTATAGATTTACTTCAAGGCGAAGTATTTTCTAAACGTGCTGAACAATTAGCAGTAGGTGACTTTGTAGGCTTATTCCACACCCTACAATCGGCTTAATGATATACCTTTGTTCTTATGGAAAAAGTGCTCATTGCTGCTCCTATTTCAACAAGGTTTAAAAATTTTTTGCAATCAAATTTCTATGAACTCATTTATATAGATGATGTGCATAGCTATGTTTTGGAAAACATAATAGGCATTATTACCTCAAACAAATTGCATTTGAATGAAGAAACGTTAAGAAAATATAGCTCTCTAAAATGGATAGGCCGCTTAGGCTCTGGCATGGAAATAATAGATACAGCTTATTGCGATAAACACCATATTGCATATTTTAGTTCACCTCAAGGTATAGCCAATGCTGTAGCCGAGCATAGTGTGGGCATGCTTTTGAGCTTATTACACAATATTCATCGAGCTTTTCAGGAAATAAAGCAAAGACAATGGATGCGTGAAGAAAATAGAGGTATAGAGCTTGCTCGATTGACTGTTGGCATTATAGGCTATGGACATACAGGAAGCGCCTTTGCAAAAAAACTAAAAGCCTTTACACCACATATACTAGCCTACGATAAATACAAGTCTGGTTTTTCGGATGAAATTATACAAGAAGTAAGCCTTCAAAAGCTCATGCAAGAAGCCGATGTTCTTTCTTTCCATGTGCCTCTAAATGAAGAGACAAAACACTATTATGATGAAACTTTTATGAATCAAATGGCCAAAGCACATATATTGATGAATGTAAGCAGAGGTGCTGTGATACCCACTACTACTGTATTAAAAGGTTTAGAAAGCAAAAAAATTCTGGGTGCTTGTATAGATGTATTAGAAGAGGAAAAAAACATCAAACAATTTTTGAAACATGAGTATCCTTTACAACAATTATTACAACACAATGTAATTCTTACACCACACATAGCTGGATACACACACGATGCTATAGAAAAAATGTGTCAAGAATTAGAAGCACAAATTAGTCAACTCCCCATGTAATTGTAGGAAATGCCTTATATTTGTACTTTAAATACACACTAACTATGGGAAGAGGCGACAAAAAAACAAAAAGAGGCAAAATATTTAAAGGCTCTTTTGGCAAACACAGACCGCGTGCGGCTCGTGTAAAAAAAGTAGAGAAGAAAGCATAAGCTTTCTTTTTTTTATTGTTTTACTATACCCTTGAGTTCATTTAATTTCATCAAAGCATCTACAGGCGTTAAGGCATTGATTTCTACACCTTCTAATATTTCTTTTATACGTTTTAAATCATCAGCCAAGCCATCAAAAATATTTAGTTGGTATTGATTTGTATTGATTTTTTTAACTTGATTTTGCAAACGAGAATGAATATTTTTTTCTTCTAGCAAAGCTAAAATTTCGTTGGCACGCTCTACTAATTCGGGTGGCATACCAGCCATACGTGCTACATGTAAGCCAAAGCTGTGTGTACTACCTCCTTGTGCTAATTTTCTTAAAAAGATAATTTTATTGCCAAGCTCCTGATGAGTAATATGATAATTTTTAACTCGTTCTAATTTGTTTTCCAATTCATTTAGTTCGTGGTAATGGGTAGCAAACAAAGTCATAGGCTTAGTGCTATGGTCGTGCAAAAACTCTACTATACTCCATGCTATCGATATGCCATCAAAGGTGCTAGTGCCTCTTCCTATTTCATCGAGTACTATCAAACTACGTTCACTGACATTATTAATAATGCTAGCTGTTTCATTCATTTCTACCATAAAGGTGCTTTCGCCACCGCTCAAATTGTCGGAGGCCCCAACCCTTGTAAATATCTTATCGGTTAAGGGTATGGCAGCATGCTGTGCTGGCACATAGCTACCTACATGCGCCAATAAGGTGATGAGTACTGTTTGCCTCAACAAGGCACTTTTACCACTCATGTTAGGGCCCGTTATGATAAGAATTTGTTGTTGTTGCTTATCAAAAAAAACTGAATTGGCTACATAGGCTTCGCCTACAGGCAAATGGTGTTCTATCACGGGGTGACGCCCATTGGTAATATTTAAATTTTCACTTTCGCTGATAAGAGGCTTAGTATAATTGAATTTGATAGCATTGTTGGCAAAACATGTAATACAATCGGCCTGTGCAAGCAATTGGGCATTTAATTGTATTGGTTCTATATATTCTATCAGACTATGTAAAAGTTTATCATACAATTGCGCTTCTAAGGCTATCATTTTTTCTTCAGCCCCTAAAATTTTTTGTTCATACTCTTTAAGTTCTGGTGTTATATATCGTTCGGCATTGGCCAAAGTTTGTTTTCGTATCCACGTAGCTGGCACTTTATCTTTATGCGTATTCGTTACTTCTAAATAATATCCAAAGACATTATTAAATGAAATTTTTAAAGACGAAATTCCAGTAGCTTCTATTTCGCGTTGTTGTATTTGCAACAAATGTTCTTTACTATTCGTAGAAATATATCGCAATTCGTCCAACTCACTATCTACACCCTGACGTATCAGACCTCCTTTGTTGGCTAAGGCTGGAGGCGCATCGACTAAGGTATCCATAATAGCTTGCTGTATAGAAGCACATGGATTTAATTGTTCGTTTAATCGCGCTAGCCATGTATTAGGCGTGTGGGTTAGTATTTTTTTTATTTCTTGAATTTGGAGTAATCCTTTGGCTAACTGTAACACTTCTCGTGGTGTGATTTTCTTTAACGGTATTCTAGCCACAATACGTTCTATATCGCCTATCAACTTTAAATGATGAATGATATGCTCTTTTATATCTGCATGTTCAATCAAAAAAGTACATGTATCTAATCGTTCATTAATTTTATGTAGGTCTTGTAGTGGTAGCATTAACCAACGGCGCATAAGCCTCGAGCCCATAGGCGAGGTAGTATTATCTATTACTTGCAATAAGGTAGTACCTCCTATGCGATTACTATCGAGCAACTCTAAATTTTGAATCGTAAAACGATCCATCCATAAAAAATCATTTCTTGTGATTCGCTTAATGGAGGTAATGTGACCTAACTGCTGATGCTCTGTATCTTTTAAATAATGTAAAATAGCACCAGCTGCTATAATAGCCCAAGGCAAATCATCTATACTAAAACCTTTTAAAGATGTTGTTTGAAAGTGAGCCAATAAAATATCGCTAGCATATTGAGAAGAAAAAATCCATTCATCTAAAGGATAAGTATAGTATTTGATACCAAAATATTCTTTAAATACGTTTTGCTTTCCTTTCGGAAATAATACTTCCGAAGGTTTAAAACTCTGAAGCAGTTTATCAATATATTCTACATTGCCTTCTGTACAAAAAAATTCGCCTGTAGAAACATCTACAAAGGCTATTCCAAACTCTTTTTCTTGAAAATAGATAGCCGCTAAAAAATTATTCGTATTATTTTCTAACAATTTTTCGTTGGTAGCAGTACCCGGTGTTACTAATTCGGTAACACCTCTTTTTACTATGCCTTTGGTTTGTTTTGGGTCTTCCAGCTGATCGCATACTGCCACTCTATAACCAGCTTTTACTAACTTATGCAAATAGGTATCCAAAGCATGATGTGGAAAGCCCGCTAACTCACTTTCGGAAGCTGCCCCATTATTTCTTTTTGTCAATGTAATGCCTAAAACTTTAGAGGCCACTACGGCATCAGAACCAAAGGTTTCATAAAAATCGCCTACTCTAAATAACAATATAGCATCAGGATATTTACTCTTGATTGCTTTGTGTTGCTGCATTAAAGGGGTATCGCCACTCGATTTTGCCATGTGCCACGAATGTAAGAAAATTCATTTGTTAGCCTATTAAATTTTATACACCTTTCTTTTACATATTGATTGCATAGATTTTCACTTCTTATGGTACTTTTACATGGCAAAAAGGGGGAATCGTTTTTCTCTTTTATTAAATAAAGTAAACATGAAACATATTTTTTTAATTCTAATTCTACTTGCTACACTACAACCTCAAACATGGGCACACCAAAATGAATTAAGTATTCAATATAGCCAAAAGAAAAAAAAGAAATCAGGTTTTGATAAAACAAAACTCTTAATTGGCCCTGGCATAGGTTTTTCGGCAGGCCAACGACAATTTTCGTTTACAATCAATCCATCCTTGGGCTACATGCTTAGTAAAAACTTTCATGTAGGAACTACATTGGGTTTTACGTATTATCAACAAGCTTTTGATTATTACAATCCTGTAGCCAACATTAATGAAACATTTAAACTCAAAGTACCTATCTATAGCGTATCTGTATTTGCAAGATATATGATAGCCAATACATTTATACTCAATTTTCAACCCGAAATAATTTCTACAAAATATATTACTAATTCCAGCTTTACATACAATACACAAGGCAAACTGATTGACAACTCTATACGCTACATGGTACCCGCTGTAATACTAGGTGCTGGCTATGGACAACGCATCAGCGAATATGGTTATTCTGCTATCATGGTGGGATATGACGTTATACAAAATCCGAATTCGCCCTATTATCAAACATTGGATGTGCGTTTTGCTCTTATGCTAGACTTGTTTAATATGCGATAAGCTCCATGCCTAACAAAAGATACAGTCAATTTACAGCATTAAAGGCTCTCACAAAGGGGAGTTTTGCGGCTATGCTCAAAAGCCCTTCAGCTTTATTTTTTAGTATTGCTTTTCCGCTTTTGTTTATCATAGCTTTTGGTGTCATGAGCGAAGGTGGCTTTAGTTTAAAAATGGCATTTCATAAAAAGGCTGACACGCTCAACCCTTTTGCTTTAACACTAAAGAATATACCTACCATACAAATGCTCGATTATGATACAGAAGAAAAAAAATTAGAAGATTTAAAAAAAGGAAAAATAGCCGCTATTGTATCTATCAAAAAACAAGACCCTACTATTTATAAAGTACCTTATCAGATAGAATTACAAAGTAGCTTAGCAGCAGGCAATGACCGCTTAGTAGCCAAGCAAATGATAGCTTCTATAGTTGATACACTCAATCGCATGTATTATCCAAACAATCAAACAATGGCAAGCATAAGCGAAAAAAAATTGATTGAGGGTAGGCCCTATAAGTATCTTGATTTTTTTCTTCCTGGCATGTTGGGTTTTTCTTTAATGTCTGCGGGCATTTTTGGCACCTCCTTTTTATTTTTTACACTACGTCAAAACTTGGTATTAAAACGTTTTTATGCAACGCCAGTAAAGCGTATTCACATTATTATTTCCGAAGGTTTATCTCGACTATTTTTACAAATACTCTCAGCCGCCATCATTATTGGGGTTGGCTATTTGGCTTTTCATTTTACTTTAGTACATGGTTGGTACACTTTTTTTCAAATGATTGCGTTATCCGTTTTAGGACTTATTCTATTTTTGGGTATGGGCTTTGTCATAAGCAGTTTGGCCAAAAATGATGCCATGATACCACCCTTAGCCAACATGATTACTATGCCTCAGCTATTGCTTTCAGGGGTATTTTTAAGTACTAGCAATTTTCCAAATTGGCTTCAACCCATCTGCAATTTTTTACCACTTACTCAACTCAACAATGCCATGAGGGCTATTGCTTTTGAAGGCAAAACCCTTTTGCAATGTTGGATGCCTATAGGCATACTTTGTATTTGGATTATTTTGGTATATGCTATAGCTGTAAAAGTATTTCGATGGGATTAAGCATAAATAATATAGTACTTTTGCTACTTGAAATTTTCACAATACCATATTCATCCTATACTCAAAAGAAATATTGAATCCTTAGGTTTTAAAAAACCGACCGATATACAATATAAAGCCATACCATCTATACTCAAAGGCGAAGATGTATTGGCTATAGCGCAAACAGGCACTGGAAAAACAGCTGCATTTGCTATTCCAATAGTACACCACCTACTTCAAAAAAAACACACCGCCCAAAGTAATCATATTCGCACGCTAATCATGGTGCCTACACGCGAATTGGCCATACAGATTGCCAAGGTTTTTTCAATGTTGGTAATAGAAACAGACTTAATTGTACTGACAAACTATGGTGGTATTAGCGATGTGGAACAAAAAGAAGAATTGAGCTACGGCGTAGATATTTTGATAACAACCCCAGGACGCATGTTTGACTTGCAACATCAAGGATTTATTAATCTTTCGCAGGTCGAAATTTTAGTATTAGACGAGGCCGACAAAATGTTGGCAAAAGGTTTTTATCAAGACATACAAGATGTTGTAAAAAAATTACCGTATAGACATCAAACATTATTTTTTTCGGCTACAATAGACAAAGCACTCAAAGACTTGGCCTATAGCTTTGTACACAATCCGATTCGAATACAACTTTCGCCCAAAGACCCCGTGTCTAAAAACATAACACATGCAGTAGCCTTTATAGAAATGGATGATAAACGATTTTTTTTAGAACGATTTATCAACGAAAATGAACATAAAAAAATATTGATTTTTGTACGCACCAAAGTGCGCGCTGAACGAGTGCACAAGGCAATGCTACGGGTTGGTATAGAAACCATTACACTACATGGCAATAAAGAACAAGCCGAACGCGAATGGGCTATTGAAGCCTTTAGACAAGGAGAAAAAAAAATTATGATAGCAACCGATATTAGTGCCAGAGGTATTGATATAGAAGGCATAGAGGTTGTCATTAACTATGACCTGCCCGATGATGCCGAAAACTATGTGCATCGCATAGGTAGAACGGGTAGAGGTATGCAAAAGGGAATAGCCATATCCTTTTGTGCAACTGAAGAAAAAACCATGCTACACACTATCGAAAAATATATACACAATCCTATAGAAACTATTACGATAGATAAGAATGAAAAAAATTTGGTGAAACTACTTAGCGAAGAGAAAAAAGAAGATTGGCAAAAACTAATTCAAGAAGCCGAACTGCAAGAACAGGAATTCAAAAAAAAGAAAAAGAAAGCCAAGTAAACCCGAATTATGCATTAGCATTCGCTAAAGGCATAACTTGGGGTAAACATATTTTTCAAATGTGAGCCATCACTTATATTTGTTTATACAAAAAGAGATTGCTATGGCACTAAACAAACAAGTAGATCAATTTATAGTGAAGGCTCAGCCCTTTGCGCAACCTATTTTGCACCATTTTAGAGCATTGGTGCATCACACGTGCCCCAAAGTAGTAGAAAAAATAAAATGGGGTATGCCTTTTTTTGAATACAAAGGCGACAACCTATGCCATATGGCATCCTTTAAGAAACACTGTGCTTTTGGTTTTTGGAAAGCATCGCTTATGAAAGATAAAACACTTACCGAAGCAACTAAGACAGAAGCCGCTATGGGCAATTTTGGAAAAATAACAAGCCCATCCGAAATGCCAAGTGATAAAAAAATAATGGCTTGGATAAAAGATGCGATGAAGCTTAATGAAGCTGGAATAAAACTAAAAAAAGATCCAGCCAAAACCGCTCAGGAAGTTGAAATTCCAAGTGATTTATTGACACAATTGAAAAAAAATAAAAATGCAGTACAAGCGTTTACAAATTTTTCGAATGCTTGCAAACGAGAATATATACAATGGATTACAGATGCTAAAACAGATGCTACCCGTCAAAAAAGATTAGACCAAGCTATAGAGTGGATAGCCGAAGGCAAGAAAAGAAACTGGAAGTATGAAAAATGCTAATGATACGATGAAGTATATTGGGATAATAGCGATAAAAATCACACTAAAAATTGGTCTGAAAACCAAATCATTTTCGTATTACATCCGTCTTATCTGTTCCACTTGCTGTGCTGACAGCCTACTCCACTAACACTTTCACACGCTATCATTTACCTTTATAAAGCAAACTCTTTTGGCTACTGCACCTAAGTTTATCCCAAGTAAAGGATACTGTACAAAAAGGAGTGAAATACTTGCATAACTTGGGTTCAAGGAGGAATATTTTGCACACAAGTTATCGGGGCATAGCAGTAGGCTTAGTAGTAAGCCTACTGCAAATCTCATTTTATTGAATAAGTAGTTTGCCGGTTTGGATAGATATATCATGATGTATTTGTTTGTAGGTATATACGTCTGAAGCTAAACTTCTTACATCTATACTAACTTTATTTTGTGTAGCGGGCAATTCGGTACGGAACAGTGTTCTACCTGCCATATCATACAATGCAAATATAGTATTACTTGCATTGCTATACTGAATCGTTATCGTTGTACTGGCCGGATTCGGATATACCATAAACGCTAAGTTGGGCGGTGGCTCCACCGCATGGAGTGTATCGCAAGCACTACCTGCCAAAGCACCTAAGCGAAAGTTGGGCATACAAGGTGGTGTAGTTGCTCCAAAATAAGGAAACTGAAAGCTATGATTACCATAGTTGCATGCTATACCCTTTTTGTCTGGCTCATTGATTACGCACCAAGTAGTGCCTACGCCATGCCAGTTGCCCATATACAATTTACCATTAGGACCTACATAGCAATTGCTAAAATTGGCGCCTTGCTGATTGTTTTCATTTACCCAATACCAAGCCTTACTACTATCAGATTCGCCCAATTCATATTGCATGATATTGGTATAGCCATTCACATAAATATATTGTTGATTGGGCGAAAAGGCTATGCCCACTGTGGTGAGCCACTCCAAGTCCACACTATCTACTGGCAAGCGAGGCACATGGATAGCCCGCTGATTGCTTAAGATACCACTGCATCGGTCAAAATCGAACAAATTAATAGTACCTCTATGACCCGTAACTGTGGCAAACATGCTCCCATCGGGGCTAAACACACATTGACCGTCTATAGCCCAGTCATAATCCTGACCAATACGTGGAAAATACTGAATGCCGTATTCTGTAACTCCATTGGCTGATACCAAAAACGTATGATAGCCAATTAAATCATTCGTACCTTTATTATATCTTCCTTTCAACAACCACCAGTCTCTACCATTGGCATGGCGTACTGCCATCATTTCAGTATTACCTAAATAGCCATTTTCTATCAGCGGTATTTTGCTTTGTGCTACCTTACCCATACCACCATTAGCATTCATATCGATAATATGATACCAAAACAAATCAAAAAATGTGCTATCATTCCCACTTTGCATTTCCCATATATGATACTGTTCATCTGAGCAAGTAGGCGTAAACAAATAATAGATACCCTTGCCTACTGGCAATATGATGGATGTTTGGGAATATCCACTCCAACCATCTTTTTTTAAAAAATAATAATCTGGTGCCAATTGCACTCCGCCCTCCATTAGGGTATAATCCTTTCGTAATATGCTCATTCCATTGGAATAAAAAAGTAAATTGCCCATACTGTCGTTTATACAGGTATTACCATGACCAAATTGTATGGAATAGGGAGGATTTATATCACTTTCCACATAATGAGTGTTGTACACACTATCATTCTGAAAAAAAGTAAAGAAAATTGACCCACTACCAGATACCCAAATGTCACCCTCCTTTTGTGCAAAAGGAGTGCCTGCACTAAAAAGAAGTAAACATATTAATATACTTATAGCTTTTCTTACTTTATTCAATAAGCAACTTACCAGTTTTTGCTGACCTATCATGTAGTATTTGTTTATATGTATATACGCCTGTTACCAAATCTGTTACCCTAAATTCCGTTTTGCTCGTGCCCTTGGGTAAGGTTATTTCTTTTACTATTCTGCCCGTAAGATCAAATAATTGAAGAATGGAAGTCTCTGACTGTAGGGAATATTCAACTGTTACAGATGTGGAAGCCGGATTCGGATATATTTTGAACAATTCATCTGTCGCTATAGATTCTGATATTGTAGTGGGGTTCTTCAATGTATTAATGGTCGTATTAGTAAGAACAGGGCTATTAAAATCAAAATATATTGAAGCTGAATTGCTAATTATATCGCCTATTTGATTACTATTTTTCTGTTTTATTTTATAGACTATAAAGCCATTGCTGGCTTCAAAATTGCTTCCACTATCGGGCAACATAATATTATTAAACTTAAATTTTAAAATATGCCCATCCAAAATCTCAATTTGATATTGATGGCTGTAGCCAATGACTTCCAAACTGGAAATGTGTAATTTATCGCTTAGCGTATCTAATATCACTATATTATGTGCAACCGAAGTGCCTGTATTCTGAAATCGAATCTGATAGGTAAGTATGCTGTCTTGTAAAGTAATATACCCTTCGCTTCCAATACCTTTTGGATATACTTGTTTATCATTGGGGTCCCAGGAGGATACCACTACTTGTCCATAGAAAAAGGTATTATTGCTCAAATTGCTGTCAATAATATTTGTAGGCATTAGCGTTACATGCGATGTCAAAACACTTCCTAACGTTACATTACTTGGCACGTTGACAAATACTTTAAGATATTGATAATTTGAAAACGGCATTGTAGTAACATACCAAATTATTGAATCTCCATTGGGAGTTGATAAAATAGAATCTGGCAATATATTACATGAACTATATGAAAGGGAATCATTGAGTAGCAAGGTAATTCTATTTTGAACAGTAAATGGATTTGGGTTGCTTACATTAATATTTAAATGTGAACCCGAAAATCCAGGTACTACATTGGAACCCGATAGATATATAGACTCATCAAAAAGTGCGCTAACAGTATCTATAAAATTATTATTCGTACTATTGTTTGATGTGGCATTGATACTTACCAAATTGGGCTGAACACAGGTGTTTTGATATACATACGCACTTTGTGCTTGCGTTATGGTATGCGATCCATAAGGCACATTAGAAAACTGATAATAACCATTCATGTCAGTTATAGTTTGTGCACCTGTAGATAGGAATAAATGTCTATTAGGTATGTAATAATCGCCCATATCAAAAATGCAGTTACTGACACTATCATAATATATATTTCCCGATATAGTACCACAATTAATGCCCATCACATCTATGGTATCTGTATAGTATAAGCAATCACCATTGGAATTTGTAATATGTACAGTATATATACCATTTACTACATTCGTAATATCTTGTGTAGTATCTCCATTGCTCCATTGATAACTCAATCCAGTACTAGGCAAAGGATTCAAGTCAATAGCTCCATCAGCCGACATATTGCATGAGGCATCGTAAGACGTAGAAGAAACTGAAATGCCTGAAAGCGAGCTTGTATTAATGATTTGAAAAACACTATTTGCAAAGCAACCCATAGCATCTACAAGCGAAACAGTATAGGTAGTATTTCCACAAAGCCCGTAGAACGCATTATTTAGCCAAGTTATAGAAGCCGTGATTGGAAGAATTGTATAGGTATATGGTGGTGTACCTCCAATAACTTGCATCGATAAACTACCAACACATTGGTTACAAGTATCTGGATTTACTATGGGATTTACTATAGATAAATTTGATGCCGGTAAATAAATAGTACTAGTAGCCGTTGATGTACCAGCATCAGCAGATGTAATAATATAACTGGTACCAGCGCATAATCCACTTATGGTATCGTTCGATATCGTAGTCAAAAAAGAAGGGGTTATACTTAGGGTATAAGGTGGAGTGCCAAACGTGGAAACTACTTTTATTACACCATCGCATCCTGGCACGCAGGTTGGCTGGCTTAAAACTGTATAGCTAACTTGTTGAGCCTTTGATAATGTAAAATTTAATAGAATTATTATTGATAAAATTATTTTTTTCATGGCCGTAATTTTAATCAAAGCTATACGCTATAATATCTTTATCTCTATTTTCAGTGTCATTTTATTGTCTGTTTACGAAATATGACTAAGGTATGACGAATTGTAATGCCGATAGCTTATTGCCTAATATCAAAGTGATTTGTATCGTTGACCAAATCTTACATTGGTATTATTGTATAAGCAATTTGCCGGTTTGAATGGATGCATCATGATGTATTTGTTTGTAAGTATAAAGGCCAGAAGCTAAACTTCTGACATCTATACTAACTTTATTTTGTGTAGCGGGCAATTCAGTGCGGAACAGTGCTCTACCAGCCATATCGTACAGTGCAAATATAGTATTGCTTGCATTGCTATACTGAATCGTTATCGTTGTACTGGCCGGATTCGGATATACCATAAACGCCAAGTTGGACGGTGGCTCCACCGCATGGAGTGTATCGCAAGCACTTCCTGCCAAGGCACCTAAGCGAAAGTTGGGCATACAAGGCGGTGTGGTGGCTCCAAAATAAGGAAACTGAAAGCTATGATTACCATAGTTGCATGCTATACCCTTTTTGTTTGGCTCGTTGATAACGCACCAAGTAGTGCCTACGCCATGCCAGTTGCCCATATACAATTTGCCATTAGGACCTACATAGCAATTGCTAAAATTGGCGCCTTGCTGATTGTTTTCATTTACCCAATACCAAGCCTTACTGCTATCTGATTCGCCCAATTCATATTGCATGATATTGGTATAACCATTCACATAGATATATTTTTGATTGGGCGAGAAGGCTATACCCACCGTGGTGCGCCACTCCAAATCCACACTATCTACCGGCAAGCGAGGCACATGGATAGCCCGCTGATTGCTTAAAATACCGCTACAGCGGTCAAAATCAAATAAATTAATGGTGCCTCTATGACCCGTAACCGTAGCAAACATGCTCCCATCGGGGCTAAACACACATTGACCGTCTAAATCCCAGTCATAGTCCTGAGCAATTCGTGGAAAGTACTGAATGCCGTATTCTGTAACTCCATTGGCCGATACCAAATAGGTATGATATCCAATTACATTATCCGTACCTTTATTATATCTTCCTTTTAAGAGCCACCAGTCTCTACCATTGGCATGGCGTACTGCCATCATTTCGGGCTTGCCCAAATAGCCATTTTCTATCAGCGGTATTTTGCTTTGTACTACCTTGCCCATACCAGCATTAGCATTCATATCGATAATATGATACCAAAACAAATCAAAAAATAAATCATCTCCACTTGAAGTTGAGTCCCATATTTTTGCACGATAGTCGGAGCAAGTAGGTGTAAACAAATAATAAATACCCTTGCCCACTGGCAAAATAAGTGAACTTTGAGAATATCCACTCCAACCATCTTGTTTTAAAAAATAATAATCGGGTGCCAATTGCACACCACCCTCCATTAGGGTATAATCTCTACGAAAAACACGCATCCCATTGGAATAAAAGAGTAAATTGCCCATACTGTCACTTATACAGGAATTGCCATGCCCCATGCCTAAATAATAGGGTAAGATTACAGTATCGATGTATATCGTATTGATAGCGGTATCCTTCTGAAATGTAGTTAAATAAGTAACTCCAGCACCCGACACCCAATTATCTCCCTCTTTTTGTGCAAAAGTAGAGCCTGCACTAAAAAGAAGTAAACATATTAATACACTTATAGCTTTTCTTACTTTATTCAATAAGCAACTTACCAGTTTTTGCTGACCTATCATGTAGTATTTGTTTATATGTATATACGCCTGTTACCAAATCTGTTACCCTAAATTCCGTTTTGCTCGTGCCCTTGGGTAAGGTTATTTCTTTTACTATTCTGCCCGTAAGATCAAATAATTGAAGAATGGAAGCCTCTGACTGTAGGGAATATTCAACTGTTACAGATGTGGAAGCTGGATTCGGATATATTTTGAACAAATCATCTATAAATTTATTTATGTTGCCTTGTCCCAAGGTATCCAGCATGGCGTTTTCGTCATCAAAGAGTCCCTTAGCTCCCTTATATACCCCGGCGGCATTGCAAATATCCATATCTTCATAAGCCAACATGGGGTTGTAGAGTGCATACAAGCTACGAGCTTTATATACAGCTATGCCACCTATGTAGGGACATTGCATAGCCAAATTTTGAATAAGCTGGGCTTCTTGCTCTGTGAAAGCCTCAAAGCCATCGCGCAGGTAGGCAATGTATAAATCGTTGATAGCTCTTTCGTTGGTTTCGTACTGGGCTGTGCTGATAATGGCATTGTTGCTTGCCTGTGCTTGGTTTAGTGCATTTTGGTATTCCAAGGGGGTCATGCCATTGCTAATCATGTCGGCAAATATAGCCATCAGTTCTTGATCGGTTTCTACCAATTGGCGTGCCGGGTCGTTTTGCATATCGTCGTAAAACTGTTCCAATAAGGCATTATTATTCATCAGGTTTTCGTCTTCGCTCAACTGCTGGTAGAGCTCTCTTTCGTCCATCCATTCTGCTACTTCATTGTATTCGGGATATTGTACTAAATCTTGGGCTATGTCAAAAGCTTTTTGGGTTGGGAAGCCAGTAACCTGATTATAGGTACCCGTACTGCAATTAAATTGATAGTGTGTGGTATTATTTGGATATGCTACATATCCACAATTGGTAGCTGAGCTACCTACTTCGCTATTGCTGAGCTGATTAGGATTGGTATAAATGTATGAGTATTGTTGTAAATTTCCTCCACACATAGAGTATATTTTTTTGTTGCCGGTGCCGGTGCTAAAGCCATAGGCAGAGAGGGGGCCAAAGGTATTGTGGTTGTCGGCATTGAGGTCGCCTATTTGTCCGAGTGTGCCAGAGCTACCGAGGTGTCGGAACATAATGCCTAAATTCATATTGGTAGAAGTCTGGTTTTGAGGGTTAAACATATTGCCTTTAAAACCTTCCAGCGCACTGCTGGATGTGTTCGATGATATGGGTGGTGAGCAGTCGCCTACCACGTACATACCTTCTCGCAATTTATTGAAGCTATTACATATAAAATGTACATTAGACGATTTGTTTACATAAACACCACAACTTTTGCTGTTTAAATTCCCAGCGTTGCTTGAATAAGTACCTGCCACATTATTATTACTAAAAGTGCCTTTATACAAAAAAGAATTACTAATATGCACACCTCGCAAAGTAGGATAGGTACTATTAATTACATTAGGCGGAGTGCTGGTAAAATTAATTGAGTTTTCTTGAATATATCCCATTCCCATATTAGTAAAGTTGATGCCGTAGGTACGTAAATTAGCGTCAGAGCTAATTGTATTTCCTTTAACTAATGCAAAATTAGGTGCATTGACATAATAATTAAAATCAATACCCTTGCTGGTAATATTTGAATTGGTGCTACTCACTATCGGGAATGTAGGTGGTTCTATTAAAGAAATGGTATTGTAGTTGATACCGCTTCCTTGATTGCCGTTTCCATACAGCGCTATACCAAGATAGGTATTTTGTATAGAATTATTGTGAACATATTGTATTTGGTTTTCGCACTTATAGTGCATAAAGCCTGCGCCTATGGTTGTGGATTTGGTATTGCTTATATGTGTACCAAAAGAGGTAAGCATGATAGCGCGTTGGCAATCATCAAAATCTAATAAGGTGTTGCTATTGTTTCCAATATGTATGAGTTCTGTTGTTTTATTCGGTGCAGTATTAGTTCCCAATATAGCATTCCCCCTAGAATATCCATTCAAGCCAGGTGCAGGATTATTAGCAGTACCCATGGGCAACTGATCCCAAAGTTCAAAGCCCCCTTTAATATTCTTAAAGGTATTGTACGAGGTGGTAATAGTAGAAGTGCCAGAAGTTGATAATGATTCTCTTATATAGATTCCATTGTACAAATTTTCAAAATGGTTTCTTTGACTAGCCGTACCACCAATAGTTATTTGAGGGCAATTGGCAATTAGGATGCCATGTTCGCCTCGTGATTGATTATTGAATGGAGCCAGCAAATTGGTGTTTGCAGTAGTATTAAATTGAGAATTATGTATAAGGCCGCTATAATTTGAAGGTAAGTTGCTAAGCTGAATACTTACATAATTATCTTCAAAAAAGGCATTGGAAGCCCATAATTGACCGGTGCCAGAAACGTAAATACCATTGATCATATTCTGAAAATGACAATTTGAGTTTGTAATAAGTTTGGCATTAGTATTAGAAACTGTAATTCCATTCCACATGGTAGGGCATGCGGCTTTCAGTGTAGAGGCATCTAAAATGGATAAGGTGGTATTAGCACCTACTATGATTTCGGCATTAGGTCCTAATAGTATATTGGGACATGCTGCAAAAGTCAGATTCTGTGGTATGAGTATAGTACCATCTAACAAAATAGTATTGGAGGTGCTGATTTCGTTATTGGAATTGGGAGGAAAATTAGCTATGAGTGAGGCGTAGGAGTTTATTACTGGCACGTTTGAGCCAAGATTGGCACAGCAGGCTGTGGACGTAGGAGGGAGAACGGTAACCATTATGGTGGCCGTTCCCGTGCAAGTACCAGTAGTGCCAGTTACAGTATATGTGGTAGTGGTTGTAGGTGATACTACAATATTATTTCCTATAATATTACCAGGTTGCCATGTATATGAATTTGCTCCCATTGCTGTAAGGGTTGTGGTACCACTCGTACAAATAGAAGAAGGCATTGCAGTTGCAGAAACTACAGGAGGAGGATTGACTGTTATGGTTACACTACTAGTATTTGAACATCCATTAGCATTTGTACCTGTAACAGTATAAGTGGTAGTAGCCGTAGGGGTAAAGGGCAAAGCATTGTTGATCCCTCCACTCCATGAATAAGTTGACGCACCTGTGCCAGAAAGAGTAACTACTGCGCCTGCACAGATATTTACGGGTGCAAGTGGTGAGGATGTTATTCCCACAACAGGCGAAGGTATTACAGTACTATTGATGGTAGATATAGCCGTACAACCATTGGCATCGGTTCCTGTAACGGTATAAGTTGTAGTCCCTAAAATGGCTGGTGTAAATGGAACATTATCAGTAACACCACCTGACCAGGCATATGACACCGCCCCAGAGCCAAATAAAGTTAGTGGACTGCCCAGACAAAGAGGATTGACAGAGGAGTTTGCCATTACGGAACCTGAAAAATTAACAACATTCACTAGAACCGATGCGGTTGCTGTTTGATTTGTACTGGCATCTGTAACCGTAATCGTGTAGGTTGTAGAAATAGTGGGTGTTGCTAGGGGATTTGCTATAGAGGGACTGCTAAGTCCTGTCGTTGGCAACCAGTTATACTGCATCGTACAGTTAATAGGTGTGGCTTGTGCTGTCAATTGGGTTGATTGTCCAAGGCAAAGCGGATTGGGTGTAGCTGTCGCCAATACGGAGAGGCTTTGCGGCACTTTTTCAATCAATGATATATTGTCAATAAATGCCATAGGCCACAAAGTAGCAAAACCGTCATAATTTGGAACAAGCTCTATAATAGTAGATGGCGTGGTACCGCAATAGTAAAAATGTTGGGTAATATGAATCCAGTTATTGGTGCTAACAGATATGGGGAAATTGAAAGTATAGTTATAATTGGGATTCAATGGATGTGCTTGATTTGTAAAACGGACATCTATATCAAAAAAATTTGTATTAAGATCCTGAGGTATATAAAGATCAAAACTGAGTTCAAAGAACTCTCCAGGATGAACAGGTGTGAGTAATTCCGAGAAGTTAGAGTGCAAATTATTGATATTGTTTGTAATGGGAAATTTTGAATAACGATCATTGGGAGATGTTGCATTATTTCCTAAGGGCTTTGAGATTAAGCCAAACGAAGGAAAATGGTTATTCAAACTACCAAACATAAATGGAAGGCCTGGTTGGGAACATGTTTTACTGGCAAGGCGGGATTGGATACCACTTATTGTATTGCTCCAGAAACCATCACCAAAGTAAGAAAATGGATGTCCGTCGGAGAATAAATATCCTCTAAAATATTCTTTCGAATATAAAAATCCTTCGGATTGATTACCTTGTATATTCTGATTAAACTGGGTTTTGTGCTCTGTCCCCTCTTCAAAAGAGCCATTAATAACTTTCTGGTCTCCCATGGTATAGCCTGCAATGTTGTTTCCAGCTTGTACGTCGATGGTAAATAATGCAATGGCACCAGCCTCCTTCCCATCCCAAAGTTGTGCATAAAACTGCGCCAGTCCGATAAAATTCGGTGATGGGGTGTAAGTGACGATCGAATTACTAGGGTTTAGCTGCAGACGGTTATGATTGTTGCCGCCATCGCCCATACCACGAATACCGACAATTGTAGCAGGAATGATAGATATAAAATCATTATCAGCATCTGAAATTTTAGACGGCATACTATTTAAATCCATAATTAATTGAGATGTATTAGGCGATAATGAAGTATTATTATTGGTTAATACAGCATCTACTACTACATTATCTTGAGGTAAAGGATTGATTCGTTCTGCCCAACCAGAAAAGGTAAGAAAAGGAGAAAAATAATTAGGGTTTAAATCCGTCAGAGATTCAGGTTTATGATTAGAGTTAAGTATGTTTCCCCAGTTATCGGTCAAACCTGTACCTGTACTAGCTGCATAGATAGGGTCCAATCCGTATCCCATTTCTATCAGCATACGTATTTCCTGCAACGTAATATCTCTTTTGGCAATGCCTGCTACAATGCTTGGACCCATAATATAACGAGGTGTAAAACCAGGGGTAATCCAGTACTTACCAAATTCAGCCAGATGTTGTTCATCCATGTGATGCAGTACCTGACCTATTGAAGCAAATAAACTGTACTGCCCTCCATAAACGGGATTGTTATCCATAAACCTGCCAGAATTGTGGGAGTATGTCATATTATCAATCATACAGTTGGCAGTGTTTTGTAATATAGAATTTATTGCAGGGCTATTAGAAGGCCCAGTAACATACTTTTGAAAAGAAGCAGGATTATAAATATCGCCGTGAAAATAAAAATGCTCGTCCATTTTGGAAAAAGCATTCGGGTTGCTTGCCAAAATTCCTGAGCTGTGTTGTGGTGTATTATTGGTAGCCCTTTCAAGCATACTGAACCATCCCATGGCATGCAACATTTCGTGAAGTGTGATGGTAAATAAATCATACTCACAATGGGGTAATGGTATCGTATTATCTGAATTTATTGGTTGAGCGTAGTTGTACCTGATATAGGCGTCAAAACCTGTAGTGTTATAATTGGGATAATTATTTACTTTTTCGAAAAATTGTCCCCCATAGTATCCAGGAGCTGTTGTATTGATCCCAAACTCGGGAATGGCAGCAGCTAAAACGTTTGACCAGTTTGTTGGTGTGGGATTTGAGACTGAACCGTAGGAACTCTGAATTTCTATTTTAACTGGGTCATTCAACGGAATGCTGGTAAAATCCAATATACCTTGAATATAATTTGCCACTGAACAAAGTGTATTTCTTCTGTCAGTACCATTTATTGGGTCGTCAAAGCCAAATCCAGTTGAGTTTAGTTGATCCTCAAAATAGAATGCAATGTGCCCACATTGTAAAATATTAGCTGACCCATAGGCAGTTATTACTGCTTCCGGACCAAAATTAGTAGATTGTTGTGCTGTATAGGTTCCTTGTGATATTAAATCTATCCCGCAGTTATGATGAATGGTAAAACTGGTATCTTGATGTAAATTTATTACCTGACCAAAGATCTTTGTGCTATAATACACATTTATCATCAAGCATAAAAAAATAATTTAATAGATAAAAAAAGAGATTTACATATTAGACATTTCATGATAAATTAGTTTTATGATATAAATATAATCATTTATAATCATTCCCAAAATACTATACAAATTAATTGTTGTTATTGAAAATGGTTTTGAAATTTTAGTAATCCCATAAGTATTTTTTAACGATAACATTTCAGGTCTCAATGTAGAATTATTGCCATTATAATTTTGAAAAAACATAATACTTGTATCTTTTATTTTGACAATAATCTGGACATCCACAGCAAGACTATCAAATGTTTGAGCATATCCTTTATATCCAACAACTTGCAAAAACAAAAAGATTAGAAGAAGAACGAAGAAGGTTTAAAGTTTTCATGGTATAAAAATTTAGAATATAAAGATATAACAATTTTTTTGCACAAAACAAATTATTAACAAAAAAAGTTTCCATTTTTTTTATACCCCTTATATAACTATACAATGTCATGGGATAGGTTGCGTAAATCAATTATCCCACATTATCCATTAACATTCACCAATGGCATAAAAAAAAATGGACTTTTCAGTTCAAAAACTAAAAAGTCCATTTGTGTTACCCGACCTGGATTCGAACCAAGACTAACAGTACCAAAAACTGCTGTGCTACCATTACACCATCAGGCAATAAAGGAATGCAAATATATAATCTTCCTCGTTTATGAACAAAATCTATTGCAAAATTTCTACTATTTTGTTTGCTACGGCTTTTACCTCTTCTTCTGTATTGTATTTACAAAATGAAAACCGTATAGGCACTCTATCACAATCTCCATATAGGGCCTTGATAACATGGCTCCCTCCCTGTGCACCACTCGTACAAGCACTACCACCCGACACACATATACCGGCCATATCGAGTTGTATGCTGAGCAATTCTGTCTTATTATTTAAAGCAAAACCCATATTGAGTATGGTTTTTAAACGATTTTTGCCACTATCGCCATGCAATACTACATGTTGTATTTGTGTCATAAGCGTATGCTCTAACGTTTTATTCAAAAAGCCAATATGTTTCATATCTGTATCCAAATGTTTATAGGCCTTTTCCAAAGCACTGGCAAAACCTACTATACCGGCTGTATTTTCAGTACCTGCTCGTTGATTCCTTTCTTGTCCACCTCCGTGCAATAGCGATTTAATAGCCAATCCCTGACGAATAAAAAGTATGCCTGTGCCTTTAGGACCATGAAACTTGTGTCCTGATCCAGAAACAAAATCAACTTGCATTTTTTCTAAGTCAATAGGCTCATGGGCTATGCTTTGTACCATGTCAGAGTGAAAAAGTGCCCCATGCAGTTGGCACAAATGAGCTACTCGTGCTACATCGGTAATATTGCCAATTTCGTTATTAGCGTGCATGAGTGTTACTAATGTTTTTTGTGTACTGGCCTTCAATTTTTCTTCCAAATCGCTATAATCGATATGCCCTTGTGCGTTTAGCTTTACAAATTCATAAGTACAAGCTCCTATACTATGCAAAAAAACTACAGTATGAAGAGTGGCATGATGTTCTATAGGCGAGGTAATAATATGTTTACAACCCAAATCTCGTACAGCCGATTGCAACACCGTATTAGTGCTCTCTGTGCCCGAACCCGTAAAAAATAATTCGCCCGGTCGACAATGCAATAAACTCGAAACATTATTTCGTGCATTTTCTATAGCCGTTCTTGCCTTTCTGCCCAAAGCATGTATAGATGAGGCATTGCCATAATGTGTTTCAAAATAGGGCTGCATATCCTCAAAAACCTGTGGGTCTAAGGCAGTGGTGGCTGCATTGTCAAAGTATATAGAAAGCATATGCAAAATTACTAAGCACAGCACAGCTTATAGGTAAATGTTTGTGAATAAGGAGAGGTTTCTTATTTTATTCTTTTTATCTCAAATTTGGGGCTTCCTTTGATGCCAGAAGCACTATAAAAATCCAAAAAACGAAGTTTGATATAGGCATCATGTTGTGTTTTTATCAAAAAGTTGTAACGATTATCTACCGTATATACATTTTTGTCTATGTCATATTTTTTCCAATCATATCCAATTGCATCATTGTGTTGTGTCAACACAAAATTAGGAATTTGCTGTTCATTGATGTCATTAAAAGATAACGTAGAATCTTTTGCGGCAAAGGTATTATTAGGGTTGAGCAAAAATCCATTTACTAAATAGGGCAATGCTGGATTTTGATCATAAAAATAAAGGCTATAGAGTGTAGCTTGTACATCCCAACTGGTATTATCTGCAGGTTCTATATCATCCACGGTATTCAAAAAATCAAATGAAAAATAGGCGTAATTATTGTTGGCCTTTTTGAGTATCGTTATATCTGTACCACTGGTAGAAAACAAATCGCCTACGTGAATAATGTATTGAAACATATCTTCATAGACTATTTTTAGTTTTCTAATTTTTTTGCCTTCTTTGTCCAATCTTATGAGGTATATATTATCATTGCCTTTCCAATTGCCTATGGCTGAGCTATCTATCATGCCCGACGGTCTATCTATTTTCCATCGGCTGGCCAAGCCCATTGTATCTTGAGCATTTACATCGCTAAAATTTTTTTTGTTTATACTAATGGCAGCACCATATTTAGAAGCATTCAAAAAAATACTATGTTCATTACTTTTGCAGCTAAAAGCCAAATCCCAAGTACTGTTATCGCTAATGTGTACAATACGTTCTTCGTCTAAATTGATAAAATACTGAAATTTATAATCTTCTCCCATGTCCACCTGCATCACAGTTCCATCGCCTTTGGGTGGTAGTGTTATGGCTTTGTCTTTTTTTTCGCAAGAAAATAAAAACAAGGTTGAGCAAGTTATTGTCAATATTAATCGGAAAGAAAAATTCACAACGCAAATTTCCTTTAAAACAAGTAGTTTGAACGCTTTTTGTTTTTGATTTTTATCATAGAATTGTCATTTTTTCTATTAAAATATTGAAGTATAATCCAAGTGTGCATTAGGAACAATTGATACGTGTAAACGATTTATTCAAATAGCATGTATCTCGATTTAGAATATCTCCTTATAGGTGTATAGCTTTTCTACACATTAATTGGGCCCACTCTATTTAATACTTTTAGTATGATCTATGTCATTTGCGTTCGCAAATGCATAATCTGGGTTTAATTAAAAAAAATATGACCGCTTTCTAATGATATTGTATCATATCGATGGGCCTTTAGGGCCTATGCCCTATCTTTGCGCCTCTTAAAAACCACGTATTCATACTATGTTATCTACACACAACATTTCTTTGGCCTACGGCAAACGCATTTTATTTGATGAAGTAAGCATACATTTTACTAAAGGCAATTGCTATGGTATCATAGGCGCCAATGGAGCTGGCAAAAGTACTTTCATGAAAATTTTGAGTGGTGAGTTAGAAGCCAATAAAGGCAATGTATCTATAACGCCTGGCGAAAGACTTAGTATTTTAAAACAAGACCATTTTGCCTACAATGATTTTACGGTATTGAATACGGTGCTGATGGGTAATAAAAAACTTTGGGATATACAGCAGGAAAAAGATGCATTGTATATGAAAGAAGATTTTACAGAGGCCGATGGACTTAAGGCTGGCGAACTGGAAGCCGAATATGGTGAAATGGGTGGCTACACAGCCGAAAGCGATGCTGCTCAGCTACTTCAAAACTTGGGTATAGATGAACACTTACACCAAAGTTATATGAAAGATTTGACGGGAACCGAAAAAGTAAGAGTATTGCTGTCGCAAGCCTTGTTTGGCAACCCCGACATACTACTCTTAGATGAGCCTACCAATGATTTGGATATAGAAACAATAAAATGGCTCGAAAATTTCTTAGCCGATTTTGAAAATATTGCCATAGTAGTAAGCCACGACCGTCACTTTTTGGATGCCGTTTGTACACATGTAGCCGATGTAGATAGAAGTAAAATAAATATTTATACCGGCAACTATACCTTCTGGTACGAAAGTAGCCAGCTTGCTGCAAGACAATTAACAGATAAGAATAAAAAAATAGAAGAAAAGCGAAAAGACCTTATGGACTTTATAGCTCGCTTTAGCGCCAATGCCAGCAAAAGTAAACAAGCTACTTCGCGAAAAAAAGCATTAGAAAAATTAGTTGTAGAAGATATAAAACCGAGCAACAGACGCTATCCGGGTATCATTTTTAAACCAGACCGCCAGGTAGGAAATGACATATTAAAAGTAGAAAAATTGGCCGCACATCTAGAAGGCAAAACCCTTTTTGATGATGTAAGTTTTGATGTAGGCAGAACCGATAAAATTTTGATTACTAGCAAAAATCAATTGGCTATCACAACATTTTTCAACATCATCAATGATGAACAAAAAGCCACCTCTGGCCAATACACCTGGGGTACTACTATTACTAAGGCCTATTTGCCTAACCATAATGAATACTATTTTCAAAATGAACTCAACCTGATGGACTGGCTCAGACAATTTGTGCCACCAACAGTTGTAGATGCCGATGAAGATTTTTTACGAAGCTTTTTTGGAAAAATGCTTTTTGCCGGCGATGAATTGAATAAAAAAACAAATGTGCTTAGCGGTGGCGAAAAAGTTCGTTGTATGCTCAGTCGCATGATGCTTCAAAACCCTAATGCCATCATCTTAGATGAACCAACCAATCATTTGGATTTAGAAAGTATTACTGCATTTAATAATGGAGTTATTGATTTTCCTGGCGTAGTGCTGATGGCTACACATGATTTGGCTTTTGCCAATTCAGTTTGTAATCGTATTATAGAACTTACACCAAAAGGAATCATAGACCGCCTTTGCACATATGAAGAATATTTGGAAAATGAAAAAGTGCAAGAATTGAAAAATGAATATTACGCTTAGAATGAGCCTAAATGGATGTTCAAAGCACTTTTTAATAGTAAAACAATTCCAATAATTACTAAAGCCAAAGCCGACAGCCTATTCAGCAATACAATATTTCGAGGTGTTAATTTTTTTCTGATAGTTTGAGCTAAAAATACTTTTAATAAATCCAACGATAATATTAGACTTAAACAACTGGCAAAAAACACAAAGCGATACGTGCTACTCATAGTAGCTATGGCAGCTACTGCCGTAATCCAGGTAAGTATAGCACCCGGATTTAAGGTATTCATTAAAAAGCCACTTGCCAAAATTTTCCAATAATCCTTAACAGATACTTGCGCCATATCATTTTTATTGCGAGTCACTTTTATTTTTTTAAACAAGCCATACAATCCTATACCTATAAATAAGCTTGCGCCTATATAGCCTATCATACGCTCATGCGACAGCAATTCGGATAAGATGTTGCCAGCCTTATTGGCCAAAAAAACATACATGATGTCTGATATAGAAACACCAATAATAAAGCTAAGACCCGCCTTCCAGCCCATGCCTATACTATACTTTATCACCGCAAAAATGACTGGCCCTACACTTATAGCGACAAATAAACCCAACAATAAACCTAAATAAACAGCAGAAAGCAAAATGAAATAATTATCATTCAAATATACTATACTTTAGCTATAAGGATTAGCGCAAAAAAAAACTGCTCAATTGCTTGAACAGTTTCTTACAAAAATTTATAAAAAAAAGTATTAGTGTGCTATTTGTAGTTTACCACTTGTATGTTGGTCTTCATTAGACAGTTGATACATATAAACACCATTCGGAAAATTGGCTATATTAAATGTATGCTTGTTTAAGCCCTGATTGACTTTTATAGCTTGACTATATACAACTTGTCCTAAAAGATTTTTAAGTGCAAAAGTCATAGATTCTGTTTTTAATGCATCAAATTGTATGGAAACAGTGTTTTGAGCTGGGTTGGGCAAACATTGCAAAGCATAAATAGACGACGAAGCCAAATCATTAACAGCAGCAGGAAAACAAGGGGCTGCTTTAAGTTCTATATGATAATAATCTACTGTAGATAAAGAATCAAATTGAATAATACCACTAATGGTTAAATAGGCTCTTACATTGATATTCAATGTAGCAATGCCTGGAGTAGCTGTAGATGGTATAGTGCCGCTAATTTTAATACAAGCCAAGGAATCTCCTTTGATAACCATACGCTCAAAATTGGCTTTTGGATTACTACTTACTGGAGGCAGATAATTAGGATTAGCTTCAACAATCAAACCAGTAGGCAATCCAGTTACCGTTTTTTCTACTACAAAAGAATCCACAGAAGCTGGCACAGAAACGCCATTAAAAACTATAGTGGTATCCTTAGGTGCTTTTATATATACGTATTGCACATAAGGCTGGCCTATACAGGCATGATTAAAATTGGTAGCACTATCTGGCAAAATGTAGCCTGCACTAGAAGCTGTTTGCCCAGAAGGTGAGCATGGTGCTTGCGCAAACATCATAGTTGTAGAAGCTACCAATAGAAAAAGTAAAATTATTTTTTTCATGTAAAAAAGTTTTGATAAAGGTAATCTTTTATTATTTTTCAGAAAAAAAAATCTATTGAAATACTTTTATATACTAATACTTCTATTGGCATCTACAATAGGCTTTAGCCAAACTGTCAATATACATGGCATTGTTTTGGATAGTTTAACGCGAGAGCCACTCATAGGGGTTACGATCAAAGCTAAAGCAACTATCGGAGGGCAGTCGCAAGCTGATGGACATTTTAAACTAGCATTGCCCGAAGGGCACTATATTTTGCAGATTTCCTATACAGGATATATTCAAAAACAAATTCCTATACAAATTCAAAAACAAGAACTATCTGAACTTATTATTTTATTGCAACGACAAAGCAAAGCCTTAAATCAAATAACGATAAGTGGAAGTCGCTTTGAAAAACGGATAGCCGAAGAAGTGGTTTCGATAGAGGTTATAAAACTTAATTATATTTTAAATACTGCAAACAATCAAGTAGACGACGCCTTACAACGTGTACCTGGCGTAGATGTAATAGAAAACCAAGTAAACATACGTGGTGGTGCAGGATGGAGCTATGGTGCCGGCAGTAGAGTGCTGGTATTGGTAGATGACATGCCCATGCTAACTAGCGATGCACAAGATGCCAAATGGGATTTTTTGCCTTTAGAAAATTGTGAACAAATTGAAGTACTCAAAGGAGCTTCGTCTTCTTTATATGGCTCATCGGCACTCAATGGTGTGGTAAACTTTAGAACAGGATTTGCTAAATCTAAGCCTATTACCAAAGCCATGATATATAATGGTATGTATGGAAACCCTCCCGAAAAAAATTGGAAATGGTGGGGCAAACAACAACCCAACTTTAACGGTGGCTATTTAATGCATGCACAAAAAATAAAACAATGGGATCTTGTATTAGGTACAGCATGGTTTAGCGAAGACTCCTATCTACAAGGCGACCTGAATAGGCGAGGACGCACAAATATGAATCTTAGACACCAATTTAAAAAAGTAGAAGGCCTGATAGCAGGTGTTAATACCAATATTCAATTGAATAAAAGTCAAACTTTCTTTTTTTGGGAACCCAGCGACACAGGAAGATTAAAACCCTATGGTGGCTTAGCCGATAGCACCACGACCATTAATAAAAATCAGGGTTTACGTTTCAATATAGATCCTTATATTACGTATCAGACAGCTACAGGAAGTAAACATACTTTGCGCACACGTTTTTTTAGAAGTCGCAATCGTATTCCTGAAAAAAAACAGAGCTCCATTGCCGATAGCTATTATGGTGAATACCAATTTCAAAAAAAATTTGAAGCTTCCAATAAATGGTATAGCGATTTCAATATCATTGGTGGCTTAGTCAATAATTATAGTCATATTATTGGTGAGTTATATGGCAATCATACTACAAACAATACTGCTGGCTATATACAATTTGAAAAGAAATTTATAAAAAAACTATGGACATCTCTGGGTATGCGCTATGAGATAAATGCTGTTGACACTTATCGAGTAGAGCGCAAACCCGTATTTAGAGCGGGTCTAAATTATGAATTAGCACAAGCTACCTTTGTTCGTTGGTCATGGGGGCAAGGCTATCGCTATCCCTCCATTGCAGAGCGATTTGTATCTACAAGCTTTGGAGCGTCTAGGGTTTTTCCCAATACATCTTTACAATCCGAAACTGGCTGGAGTAGTGAGTTGGGCATCAAACAAGGTTTTAAATTAGGCTCATGGAGTGGCCTTGTCGATGTAGCTGCATTTTGGACGGAATACAAAAACATGATGGAATTTAATTTTGGCATTCATGATGTACCCAAAGACAGTGCTATTACCTTGGCCAACATCAACAATTATTTAGGGTTTAAATCTATCAATGTGGGTACTGCTCGTATTACTGGATTGGATATTTCTATAGCAGCACAAGGTAAAATTAGCAAGGCAGAATCTCGAGTAATACTTGGTTATACATATATGAATCCAATACAAGTTAATCCTGATTCTATTATCATGGCTAATATAAGTGGAACAACAAATACTTTAAAGTATCGCTATAATCACTCTTTCAAATTGGATTGGGAAAATAGCTATCAAGGTGCCATACTAGGGCTTTCTTGCTTTTATAATTCGTTTATGAAAAATATTGATGAAGTATTTCAAAATTCAAAACCTAAACAAAATTTTTATGGCTTATTGTTTGAAGCAGGTAGTCATATACCTAGTTCTGTAGATACGTTTAGAAAACAATATAATAAAGGCACCTTACTGTTTGATGCACGTTTGCAAGTAAAACTAAGCTCTCAAATCAAAATAGGATTTGTTGTAAAAAATGTATTGAATCAAATTTATGCTGAACGTCCTGCCATATTGGGACCGCTTCGAAATTTTACTATTCAACTTTTTGCAGAGCTATAATCTATTTTTTTACTCAAATAAAGATTGTCTTTAACACAAAATCGCCAAGGCATACCATAATAAGGTTCTGATACTTTTCCTAAACCTATGCGTGGTGTGGCTACTATTTTTGTTTTTGATATAGTTTGATGCGTTTCTAACCACAAGGTATTGCTTTGGAGCGATGTAGCATTGTGTATTTGTTTTACACCTAAAGCCTGAGCCAGCATGCCAGGTCCTGCTACTACTCTGGGCGAAAATTGGGTTAGCCCTCTTCGCTGCAACATGATATCTAAACCATCTATAGGCTCTATAGCTCTAATCAGAATTGCATGTGGAATTTCTTCTACATTCGTTACGATATTTAATAAAGGGTACACACCATAAATTGTATAAACATATACAACACCACCTTGCGCATACATTGTTTCGTTTTTGGCATTGCGTCTGCCATTGTATGCATGCGATGCATGGTCTTCGGGTGCTTTGTATGCTTCTGTTTCCACTATCATGCCTGAGCAAATTTTATTATCAATATTGCTCACTATTTTTTTGCCCAAAAGTTGTTTTGCTAAGTCTACAACATTTTTTTGCAAGTAAAAATCAGGTGGGATTTTATTCATACACTAAAAACAATCAGCATACTTTTGATTCCAATGAATTGTATTGGATTGAAAACCAAACAGCCTATTCATAGAAAAATTGATACCCAATTCGTTATAGGCTCCTGCTAAATGATAATAGGAACGGGCATAGTGCACGATATACTTATTTAAGTATAATCCTGCGCCAAATGAAAAACCCGATAGGCCCTTTTTTTCTACAAAAGACAATTCCGATCTTCTCAAATGATTGTAGCCTGCGCTAAGTTCTAAGCGTTTTCCTAATTTTATATCTAATGAAAATACAAGATGCCTAAACAGTTTATCTGCAAAATACGTTTTCTGCTTTTCTTGTGCTATAGTATCTGTTACGAAAAGAGTATTGTCTACTATATCTGCAGGGTTATCATATCGTACATTCCATTGATACAAATGATGCCCAAGTATTGAAATAGAAAAAGGTGCTTTTTTAAAACGCTTTGTAATACCTATTTGCAAATCTAATGGTAATGGCTCTGAAGCATTTTGTTGATTGTATTTTTTAAGTTGTATACCTGCATTTTTTACTACAGCACCAATATAAATTTTATTTATTGTGTCGGCATAGCTTATACCTATATCTGCTAAGATGGCCGAAGATTTTGAAGTAGCTAAACGAGAATGTGCATATTTTAAATCTATACCTCCTCTCCATTTCTCTAAATAAGCTTTTGAAGCCATAAAGTGTATGGCATAATCGCTTGCCATAAAATCGCCCTGTTGATTACCTATATTGTCTGTTTGTACAAACTTGCCATAATTAATATATTGCAAGCCAAGTCCAAATGTGGTTTGAATAGTAGGCACATGATATCCATAAAGTAGATTCGTTACTTTGGTATTGGCATAGTAAAAATTATAATTCAATGACAATTGAGTGTGTGCATAGGCTCTTAGCAACGCAGGATTGCCAAATGCAATACTAATTTCCTTGGCTGGATTACTAACGCAATAGCCCCCTAATGCAGATATATGTGGGCTCGATGATAGTCTTAAAAATTCAAATGTTCTTTCGCCTCCCACCACTTGTGCATGCGAGATGGAAATCTTAAATAACAGAAACAAAAGAATATATTTTTTCATGAATTGACATTTAACGAGCAAATGAAATGAATATTACATTCAAATATAAAAAAATAAAATAGATTTTACCAGATATTGACTTCGGGTTCCAACTGTATTGAAAAAATGGTTGCGATATTTTGTATAATAGTATGCGCCAAGTCTATAACTGCTTGTCCATTGGCATGTCCATAATTGACAAGAACTAAAGCTTGTTTTTCATGCACTCCTACTTCTTCTTTTCTATAGCCTTTCCAACCGGCTTGTTCTATAAGCCAGCCTGCTGGAATTTTATATCCTTCGTCTGTTTTATAATGTGGCATGGCAGGGTATTGCTGTAGCAGCGTTTGATACAACGACTCGCTGATGATAGGATTTTTGAAAAAACTTCCAGCGTTGCCTATTTCTGAGGGGTTAGGGAGTTTGCTTTGTCGTATTTGTATAACTGCCTGTGCCACATCTTGAATACTAAGTTGTACTTTTGGAATGTGTTGTATAGAATCCATAATATTTCCATAAGTTGTTTTTAGTATAGGTTTTTTTTGCAATTGTAAAGTAACAGCTGTAATAAAATATCTTCCTTTTTCTTTTTGTTTAAAGATACTATTTCGATATCCCAATTCACAGTCTTCTTTACTCAATATTTTTAGTTCTCCATTGGTATTGTCTATAGCCTCCAAAGACACAAATACATCTTTGAGCTCTACACCATAGGCTCCAATATTTTGAATAGGTGCAGCCCCTATAGTGCCAGGTATGAGTGCCATATTTTCTATACCTCCATAGCCATGTTCTACACACCACATAACTACATTGTGCCATACCTCGCCACTATTGCATTTTAGCTTTATGATGTCTTCATTTTCATATACAATTTCTTTGCCTTTAATTTGGTTCCATACAAGCGTACCTTGTACTGGCTTTGTCAATAGTATATTGCTACCGCCACCCAAGATTTGAATGGGCTTTGGTGTGTCCGATTTTAATATTTCAATCCAGTCGTTTATGTCTTGTATAGCTATAAATTTTTCGGCTGTAGCGTCTATACCAAAAGTATTGTATAGCTTTAATGATGTATTATATTGTATATGCATCTAGTACAAAAGTACATAAGTTGTAATTACGGATTATTATTCATGTCAAATAGATTTAAATTATATACAGATTTTTATACTTTTGAAAAATAAATTTCATTTGGTACTATTTAGACATATTCCATTTTTAAAAGCTGTTCTCCAATATTCCTTATCGGCATTTGGAGGACCTCAAGGTCATTTGGGTATGCTTACCAAAACTTTTGTTGAGAAAAGGAAAGATATAAGCCAAGAAGAGCTGATGGAATTTATTTCGTTTTGCCAAATGCTACCAGGACCATCTTCTACTCAAACAGTAACCTTGATAGGTTTAAAAAGAGGTGGTGTGCTGTTGGCCATACTTACATTGTTGATATGGATATTGCCCGCATGTATTTTAATGGGCGCTTTATCTTTTATAGTTGTTTATGTAGATAGTAAGTCTATTCAAACAAATGTATTTACTTATATACAGCCTATGGCTGTTGGTTTTTTGATTTATGCTGCATACAAAGCCATGCGAATAAGCATCAAACATGTTGCCACCTTTTCCATTATGTTGGTTTCTTTTTTGCTGACAATTTTAATTCGCTCTCCTTGGTTATTTCCTATTTTGATTATCATGGGCGGCATTGTATCTAATTTTAGCGATAAGCGCATACCCGATGTGTATCAAAGCAAAAAACCTATTAAATGGATTAATCTGTTGTGGTTTGCTGGGGTATTTATATTAGCCGGTTTATTTTCTGAAATTGCTCGTATTAATCATTGGTCTATAGCAAGAGGTTTTAATCTATTTGAAAACTTTTATCGTTTTGGTAGTATTGTATTTGGTGGTGGACACGCCTTGATACCCATGATGTATGAACAGTATGTAATAAGGCCTGACCACCTACAATTCAATTCATCGTATATTACCAATCAAGAATTTCTAACTGGTGCTGGTATGGTCAATGCTATACCGGGCCCTGTGTTTTCTATTTGCACCTATGTAGGCGCAATGAGTATGAGTCATTTGGGAGTTTCGGCACAATTTGCAGGCGCTATTATAGCCACTATTGGGGTTTTTTTACCTAGTACTTTATTATTGTTTTTTTTCTTTCCGATTTATCAAAATTTAAGAAAACACACTATCATATTTAGAGCTTTAGAAGGTATTCATGCTGTGATAATAGGCATCATGTGGGCATCTGGATTTATTTTATTTCGAACACTAACACTTCATTGGATGCCAATTTCTGTTTTAGTCATTACATTTATTTTATTAATGTATACAAAAGTTCCAGCACCTCTTATTGTTTTAGCTTGGCTTCTTCTTGGTTTTTTTATGAAATAATCATGTACTTTTAATATTCATGCTACGTCACTTTTCTATTCTTTTTATCATTAGTTGTTTTGTACACACTAATACACACGGACAAATTTTGCAAGTATCACTAGAGAATGAAACGAGATTTCACGATAGTGTTTCCAATCAAGTATTTTTTCATTTAGATAGTAAAGTACTTTTTAAAAACAATGAATATTTTAATCCTTTAGTAGAAGGTTATACGCTTTTTAGCAATCAATTGGATTTGGGAATTCAATATCAAATTTCGCCTTATGTGCAAGTTTCAGCTCATACTTTATTGCAAAAAGATGTAGCCTACAACACGCAGCTAAAAGCATATCCTTTGCTTAGATTAACAGTTAAAAAAAATGGATACAGCCTTATAGCTGGATCCATATTGCCTCATGTTTCGCACAAACTATTGGATGCATTGTATGCCTACGAACGGCTTATAACGAACCCTTATGAACAAGGAATACAAATAAAAATAGAAAAAAAACATATTTGGAGTGATACTTGGTTGCTTTGGGAACAAATGCAATATCCTCAATCGCCATTGCAAGAAAAATTTTTGGTAGGGCATTCAAGCGTATTAAAAACACAATATAAAAAATCATCATTATCTATACCTATACAAGGCGTAGTTAGTCATAGAGGTGGACAAATTGGTACTTCTAACTTACCAACTATATCTCAGGCTACTGTAGGGATTGGTTTTCAATTTTCTTATCAATTAAATCGTTTTATAAAAGATATTTATACCGAAAATTATTTTTTATTAAGTAAAGAATTAGGAAGCCAACTTACTTCAGGTAAAGCAATTTTTGCCAATATTGGTTTTCGAAGCCAATATGGTATACAAAGTTCTATAGGGTACTGGCAAGGACATGATTTTGTAGCCAGCCATGGCGCCCCTATTTTCCAATCGGTAGCTTCACAACTTGGTACACCATTTTTTTATACTAAAAAAAGAGAAATTCTCTTTTGGCGATTTCTATATCAGCATGAGTTAGCTAAATCTATCTTTTTGGATATTCGTTTGGAACCCTACTATGATTTTGGATTTGAAAAGATTGAATATACTTATGGCGCTTATATAAGATATGTCAATGACATACATTTACTTAACGTAAAAAAAACGAAACAGTATTAATATAATATTTCTTTTAAAAGTCTAAATTAAACCTTCTTATATATTCTATGAAAGCTTTTTACCTTCTTAATTTTTGTCTTTTAATTTTTTTAAACACACCACATGCTCAACAAGGATTGCGCGTAGTAAACAATCAGTCTTTTAAGCGTGGTGAAAAATTGACCTATAAAGTACACTATGGATTTATAGATGCTGTGGAGGCAACCATAGAAATAACAGAAGAAAACAAATCCTTTAAAAATAGAAATACCCTACATGTAGTAGGGATAGGCAAATCAAAAGGAACTTTTGACTATTTTTTTAAAGTACGCGATCGCTATGAAAGCTATATTGATGAACAATATTTAGTACCTTGGTACTTTGGTAGGCGCGTAGATGAAGGCGGTTTTAAAATTGCTCAGGATTATTATTTTGATCACTATAACAATAAGGTGGAAATAAAGAAAAGCTCATTTTTAGATATTGTAAACAATACTCAAGATATGATATCTGGTTTTTACTTAGCTCGCACTTTTGACTTGAGCAATGCCAAAATGAATCAGACGTTTAAAGTACCTACAGTAGTAGATGGTGAGATGTATGATTTACAAATAAAATTTAAGGGCAAAGAAAAAGTAAAAACGAAATGGGGCTATATCAATTGTTTAAAATTTGTGCCCGTTTTACAAAAAGGTCGCATTTTTAAACATGAAGAAGACTTAATAGTTTGGATCAGCGATGATAAAAACCATGTACCTATTAAAGCTAAGGCTGATATATTATTTGGCTCTATAAAATTAGATTTAATAGATTTTAAAGGACTATACAATCCTATGCTTATCTATAAAAAATAAGAATTATGCTATCTTCTCTTTAATTTTTTCCCACCAAGATTTTTCAATCTTTTCTTTTTCATTGCCATAGCCGTATCCATAGCCGTAACCATAGCCGTAACCATAGCCGTAGCCATAGCCGTAGCCATAGCCATAGCCATAGCCGTATGAACCTTTGTTTAGCTCTGTGCTATTAAGCAATACAGCCATATTGGGCAGACGCTTATCGGCATACAATGCATGTGGGATATGCAACATACGTTTGTCTAAGAAGTTTGTTCTAACCACATAAATAAAGCTATCGGCGTGTTCTGCTAGCAAAATTGTATCGGTTACTAATCCCACAGGAGCTGTATCTACTATGATATAATCATAGCTTTCCTTAAGCGTTTCAAACATTTCTTTTACCTTAGGATTCAACAATAACTCAGCAGGATTAGGCGGAATATCGCCAGAAGGTAAAATGTCTATTTTTGAATCCAAAGGGTTATGAATGATTAAATCTTTGATATTTTGCTCTTTGCCTGATATAAAGTTTGAAACGCCTTTAGATTCTGGAAGACCTAAATATTGAAGTATTTTAGGTGCTCTCAAGTCCATACCCACGAGTAGTACTTTTTTTCCAGTAAGGCTTAGTGTAGATGCAAAGTTGATAGCAATAAAAGACTTTCCTTCTTTAGGAAGTGTAGATGTAAGAAAAACAACCTTAGAAGGATTATTGTTTCCAGCCAATAAGAAGTCCATATTAGTTCTTATAAGTCTTAATGATTCTGAGAAATTTGAGTTATCCCCTTTCTTTATTACCAATTTTTCGTCAGCTTTATCTGTATATGGCACATCACCAAGAAATGGAATACCAATTTTTTCAAGGTCACGTTTACCTTGAACTTTGGTATTCATTAATTCTTTTAAGTATATTAATAATGCCGGCAAGAAAAGGCCAAACACAAATGCGCTGGTATATATATTTTTTTTCTTAGGTGTTACTTGTCCTCCAAAAGGATATGATTTGTCAATTGTTTTTGCATTGGAAACTGTTGCAGCCAATGCGATGTTGGTTTCTTCTCTTTTTTGTAAAAGGTATAAATACAATTGTTCTTTAATATTTTTTTGCCTTTCTATAGAGGTATATTGACGCTCCATACGTGGTACACTTGACATTCGCGAATTAAAACTTCCTCCAAGGCTTGCAAGTGAAGCTGATTGAATTCTCAAGGATGTTCTAAAGTTACCGATGCTTTCTCTTAGGCTTAGTTTAAGGCTTTTTATTTGAGCATCTAAATTTTCAATAATTGGGTTTATCTCACTAGAGTTTTGGAGTACTTTGTTTCGCTGCAAAACAAGCTCATTATGATTAGCAATTAGGCCAGCACTAGAAGGATCTTGAAGTCCCAAGTTGGTTGGGATCAGGTCAGTCATATTATCGTGTGCATTGATGTAGTTATAAACGTAGTCGGCTAGTTTTAGTTGTGTATTAGCTTCTGCAAGTCTTTGGTCGTTTATTTTGTCGGCTTGCATATTGAGCGATGCCTCTTGAGCTATATCTACTATAGCATTTTTTTGTTTGTAGCCTTGTGCAGCTCCTTCTACTTCTGAAAGCTCCGTAGTAATATAGGCCAATCTTTCGTTGATAAAATCGGCTGTATTTTTAGATATTTTGTTTTTATCCTCAATAGCATCCTGATTACGCTGGTCAATAAGATTATCAATAACTTCTTCAGCCTTATCTATAACCCTATCTACCATGGTTAACTCTAGTACATTGGATGTTTTGTTGATAGGTTTTATGTTTAAGTTCGATAAATATTTATTGACTACATTTTTTTGTGGCGATACGACTACTTTAATCTCTTTATCTTTCCAACTGTTTATATTATCTGTAGTAAGCTCTACCGTAATTTTTCCAAATGAAGTCATAATGGTATCTCCTACTAATTTTTCTTGGCTATGTGCATTAGATGTAACTTCAATCGCTTTTAAGGATTTTACTTTTAGTGAAAGTAATCCTGATAGGTCTTCTTTGCGAGGGTTGGGAGTCAATAAGTTTACTTTTACAGGACAAGCTTTATATATTTCTCTATTAATCACATTGCCTTTGGTAAAATAGCTTACTTGTAAATTCAGGTCAGAAACCACTCTTTTCATAAGCATCCTAGACTTATATATTTCTATTTCATTATCTATGGTACTACCCGATTTCATTAAGCCAATATCATCGAATGCAGTAAGTTCTGAAACGCTATTGCCTTTTTTATCATCTAAAATTAATACAGTACTTTTTACCTTATAGGTAGGTGCTTGATATCTTAAATATAAAAAAGCGATTAAAAATGAAATAGCCAAGCTAATTACAAACCATAGCCAATGATTTAGAATAACACTAATAATATATTTAATGTTAAAGCTAGAGATAGAAGTTTCTTCTCCTTGAAAAATATCTTGATTTTCTGAAGTAGTATTACTCATATTATTTTTTAGAGAAAATTGTAAATACGTTTAATATAATGGAAGTAGCTATTAAGGCAGAAGATAAATATGTTCTGGACTGATTATCGCGATTGAAAATTTGTTTTCCAGGTTCTACGTACACAACATCATTTTTCTTTAAGAAATAAACATCCGATACAAACAAACTATCTGTATTCATATTCACTCTTATTTCTTTTTTTACACCTTCTTCTTCTCGAATTACTAATACATTTTTTCGCTGACCCGAATAATTCATATCTCCAGCTAACCCAAGAGCTTCTAATAAGGTTACTCGACCATTTTTTACTGAAAATACACCTGGCGATTTTACATCTCCTAATACGGTTACATTCATATTATTAAGCCTTAAGTCCACAATAGGCGAATTAACATATTTAGACAATCTGCTTTTTAATAGATTGGTGGCTTCTATTACAGTAAGACCTGCCAACTTGATAGAACCTATAACTGGCAATTCAATTTCTCCATTGGCGTTTAGTGCATAGTTGCTTGTATTCGATTTGTTGCCCGTGGCATTATCTAGCAATAAGAAAGGTTTTATTACATCGGGATCTACAGCCGAAAGATATAGTGTTATTTCATCATCAACAGCCAATCGGGGTTGTTCGTATATGGGTCTTTTGGCATTGAGTAGCAAAGAGTCTGGTGTTCTTTTTTCAAAATAAATATACTCTTTGGGAGTATGGCAAGATGCCAAAAATAGGAAAACTATAAGTAAGAGGTTTAGAGATCTTTTCATTTTTTCTGACTAGGTTGCAATGTATATAATTTTATAGCTTTAAATGCTATGGATTAAAGATTTTATGAATGTATAACAATTATTTTTTAACGCCCAAAAGCTCAAAAGCATCAATATCTAATAATTCGTAAGGAGAGTTTTTGCTTTTGTATTCTTTTACTATTTCTTTTAAGGTTTGAACAATATCCATATTATCGGCACCTTGATCTATCATATTGTGCAAACGAACTAAATAAGGATTTAAAACATTATAATCTTCTGCAAAAACTTTTGCTATCATGATTTTGTCATGATGGGTAGGTAATATTGATTCTTTTTCGGTTAGTAGTTCTTCAAACAATTTTTCGCCTGGTCTGAGGCCAGTATAAATGATAGAGATATCTTTATTAATAGTTAGCCCCGATAATTTTATCATTTTTTCTGCCAAATCTTTTATAAGTACAGATTCTCCCATATCGAAAACATAAATTTCGCCTCCTTTTCCCATCACGCATGCGTCTAATACCAAAGAACAAGCTTCTGGAATGGTCATGAAGTATCTAGTGATTTTGGGGTGTGTTACTGTTATTGGGCCACCCGATTCGATTTGCTTTTTGAAAAGAGGAATAACCGATCCATTAGAACCTAATACATTTCCAAAACGTGTTGTAATAAAATTTGTTTTCGACTGTTTGTTTTTGCTTTGTACATACATCTCAGCCAAACGTTTTGATGCACCCATTACATTGGTAGGGTTCACAGCTTTATCGGTAGATACAAATACCATTTTTTCTATTTGATATTTGTCTGCTAAATCGGCTATTAGTTTTGTGCCTAAACAGTTTGTTTTTATTGCTTCCGATGGGTGAAGTTCCATAGCTGGCACATGTTTATATGCAGCAGCATGAAAAATCCAATCTATTTGATACCTGTCAAAAATAGTTTTCATTTTTTGCTCATCTCTAATATCAGCAAGTACATAATTAATTTCTACACTGCTATTATTACTAAGCTCTATTTCTAATAAATGTAATGGTGTTTCGGCCTGATCCAAAACGACTAATTGCTTGGGTTCATATTTAATAATTTGTCTTACCAATTCGGAGCCTATACTGCCTGCTCCTCCAGTAATTAAAATTGATTTTTTTACGATTTCGGTATTTAATAATTCCTTATTGAGTGCTATTACATCACGACCCAACAATTCTTCAATTTTTACATTTTTGATTTGTGAGTTTGTCAGTTGCCCATTGAGCCAAGAATTGATAGGAGGTACTACTTTTAAGTTGACATTATAGGTAAGGCAACGGTCAATTATTTCTCTTTTTTTAACGGCATTAATATTTTGTATCGAAAAAACAATTTCTTGAATTTGATATCTATCTATGATATGTTCTATATCTTCATTGGAGCCATATATTCTTTTTCCAAGCAAAGACTTTCCGCTTAGTGAGGTATTATCATCAATAAAACCAACTATTTCATGATTTTTATATAATGCATCAAACGTAATTCTTCCAGATTCGCCCGAACCATAAATTAATATTCTGGGTTTGCTTTTTACTCGCTTTCCTTGCTTAAAAATATATTTTACTCCCAACCTAAACTGTATAAGCATATACAGACTCAAAAAATAACTGATAACTAATACATTGCCAGGCAATGCAAAGGAATTTAAACCCAATCTGCTTTCAAAGAACAACACAAAAGCCAAATTCAATACAAATCCTATACTTCTTGCATAGAATATAACCTTTATATCATGGATGCTTGTATGCCTTATTATGCCCTCGTGTGGCTTAAAAATAAAATAGCCAATTAAACAAAAAACAAATACAGTAACAAGACCTTTATAATAATCTATTAGTCTGAAATCGTATAGATTTAGCCTGTTTTGAATTGCAAAGGCAATCAAAAGTGAAAAAGAAATGAGCATAAAATCTATACCCAATACGATCCATTTTGAAACGTATTTGCCTCTCAAAAATCTTTTGGGGACAAACAATGATTGTGCGGTTAAAAGGTTCACTTCTACAAATATAAATTTCTTTATAGGCTTTTTATGCTTAAATACTATTCTTTTCTACTAATTTACAATTCCGATACATTAAAAGTTTGATAATCTGATGTTTTTATATGCTTAGATATTGTAATGTTTGTTTGCAATTTTGATGCCAAACCAATATTGCAAGCACAGGTTATTCTGCTTCCAGGCATGAGCACTGAGTGGGCACCAATTTGCACCTCGTGGTGCACGCCACTATTGATGTGCATAAATACATTTTGGGCTAACAATACATAGCCCGTAATATATACATGAGGCATCAATATGCACCCCTCTTCAATTTGTATTGTAGATGGGTTATACAATTTAACCGAAGAATGAATGAGTGTTTTAAAAGTAAGGTGTTTATTTTTTTCAAAAATTTTTTTCCTAACCAGTGGATTTGCAATAGCAATTATAAATTGAGTATTGGGCGATTGAACTATATTATCCGTATGACCCAAATATGGAATTTTTTGTGTTATCCATGCTGAAGGTTGCTGATCGTCCCATATACCAGAAAATGTAACCTCGTCAGAAAAACAAGAAAGAATATCTAAAGCGACACCTCCAGCTCCTATTATTTGGATTTGCATTTAAAAAATAATTTTTTTTCTACAAAGTGGCTTCTACTACTTTGTCTTGTTTCATGTATTTTTTCATGATAATTATTTTAGCCAATATATATATGATGCTAAAAAATAGTATTATTAAAATAGTAGCAGCAGCACTAACTTTATTGTATAAAACATAATAAGTAGCTATGAACTGTAGTATGCCATACAAGGCAGATACTGCTAAATGACTCCAACCAACCTCGTTTGTTAATAATTGAAATAAGTGCCAACGGTGTGCTTTAAAAATATTTTCACCCAAAATAATTCGATGTACAATAGTTAATATACTATCTACTCCAAAAAACAACAATAACAATATATATTTCGGATGAAATGCTATTTTATCTTTAGTTAACCCTACCAAACCCTCGTGTGGTTCGTAAAGTCCAAAAAGCAATCCAAGAATGATAAAAATAATAATATAACCTAATGATACACTACCAATATCGCCAGCAAAACACTTTGCTTTTTTTCTATAGTTGAAAAATAAGAAAACAACCAAAGCAATTATAATATAAAACAATGGACCATCTAACATGTAGTGTGTTTGCATAAGTCGAAGTGGAAGTATAATGCTAAGTGCATTTAAGGCTGTAATGCCGTTAATACCATCCATAAAGTTGATAGCATTGATACAACCGATACTGACTATATACAAACAAACAATACCCCAAATTGGCAATAAATTAAACAAATTGAGTTCATAAAAACAAAAGCTAAAAGCCATCATATGAAAGAGCAACCTTGTGAGACTTCCTACGTCGTGTATATCATCTATAAAACTGACTAAGGAAACCAATAATAAGCCAATACTTACGTACTGAAAGGGTGATTCGGCAATAAAGAAATATAGAAACCACGCAAAAACAAATATAATGCCTCCGCCACGTATAGTAGGTTCTTGATGTGAGCTTCTTTTATTGGGTCTATCTATTATTTTAAAATATCTGGCCAAAGAGAAATAAGCTATTTCTAATAAAAACAAGACAACACAAATGGCTAGTATAGGTAAAATATCTTCTCTATTCATTTGAAAGGTATTCGATGGTGTTTTTGGGTTTCCAGAGTAACTCTGCCTTGGCTTTTTCAGAAGAAAATGTTAGCGTTGACGTTAACTTTTTCAGGCGCAAGGTAGTCAAAGGAAATTTATTTCCAAAACAATCTCCAATTTTTGCTAAAAACAATACGACACCAAATGGCAATCGTAATCGTATTGGTTTATGCATGGCTTTGGCCAGCGCATTTTCTATTTCGTATACGGCGGGGCTTCTGCCATCTGTCAGATTATAAATACCTTTTTTTTGATAATTATCCAATATGGCCAGAGCTACATCTTGAGCGCATAGTATAGATTTTTTTTGCTCACTTTTTCCAATTTTTATATACCAGCCTTTTTTTATGGCTCGCTTCATACTTCCCAAATTGCCTGGAGGGTTGGTGCCTGCCAACAAAGGAAGTCTAAAAATTAACAAAGGTATTTGATGAGCATCAGCCCAAATACTAATTAATTTTTCAGCTTGGATTTTGCTTGTAGCATAAGGAGTAGTACCTAGCAAAGGGTAATTTTCGTCTATATTTTCACCCTCTTCTAATCCATACACAGCAACCGATGAAATAAAAACAAATGCTTTAGGTAGATGATGCGTTTGCTCCAGAGCATTTAAAAGATGTTTTGTACCCAATACATTGGTATCATAAAACTCTTCTTTTTCATGTTCTAATTTAGGTACGCTATGAGCCTTGCCTGCTGCATGTATAATTAAATCATAACTGTGGGTTAGTATAGGTTTTTCAATAGCTATATCTACAGAGTATGTAGCTTTTTGATTTCTCGACAAGGTATCTACTTCGTGGTTTGAAGCATGCAATGTCTTTATAATTTCTTGTCCTAAAAATCCAAAAGCTCCTGTCAGTAATACTCTCATCTTTACTACTTTATTTTTTCGATTGCATTTATCATCTTTTGAGCTAATACATTCTTATCAAAATGCTTTTTTGCAAGCGCAATGGCTGTTTGTTTTTTTTCTATTCGTATAGTTTGATGATCAAATAATTCTATTAATTTTTGGGTCAATGCCATGGCATCATTTGGATTGATAGTATAACCTACTTGGTGCTCTTCTAAAAAGTCTTTCATCCATCCGTTGGTGTTTTGAATAATTGGCACTCCAGCTGCAAGCGATTCAAAAAATTTATTGGGCGATGAAGTATCCAAAACTGGTGTGCCTTTTAGTGGCACCAAGGATACTAAAGCATGCTGTATTATGGGCACTAATTTTTCTTTAGGCATCAAATTCCATATAATGAAATTTGAAACCTGTTCTTCTTTTGCTTTGCAAAGTAGTTCTTCTTTTTGTTGGCCTTCGCCTATGAGCAATATGATAATATCATCTCTTCCTTTTTCTTTGAGTATTTTGGCCGCCTCAAAAAGCCAATAAGAGTTATTGACTTCGCCTATATTGCCAGTGTATATAGCATAGCTATAGGATTTAAAAGGCACATCAGCATCTACACTTTTTTCGGTTGAAAATAATTCGATATTGGCTGCATTCGTAACAGATATTACATTTTTATGTTTGTGTTTTTCTTCTATATATTTTTGCATACCTGGCGACAAAGACACAATTAAAGTAGAAGCTTTGTAACACGTCTTTTCAAACCAATATGCCAGTTTTTGTAGTTTTTTATTTTTTATTATACCCAATTCTATAGCTCCTTCAGGCCATAAATCTCTCGTTTCAAAAACTAATTTTCTTCCTCGTATATATTTTGCAAGCAAGCCAGGTATTCCTACCGTGATAGGGCCCGATGAGGCTATAACAATGTCGGCTTTGAGAGTTAGTGCATAGTATGTAGAAAGTATTGCATATTTCAGAAAAGATGCTATACGCTTTGTTTTACTTTGTTTGTTATCTATCAGCACATTCAAAATTTTAACGTGTATACCATCATATATTTTATCTTCTACAAGCTTACTTGCAGTAATATCCGATTTGGCATATACGCTTGTTACTACAGTAACCTCGTGTCCTTTCTTTACCCATTCCGATGCAAACTCATAAACCCTAGTACCCCATGCTCCTTTGGGTGTAGAAAAGTATTGATAGAAGTAAACTATTTTCAAGGTTTCAATTGTTTAAGTAATATATCAACTATTCGTTCGGCAGTGTTACCATCCCAAAGCATGGGTATGCTTCCTTTTTTCCATTCGTTAGAAAATAATTTTTTTAACGCTATTGCTAAATTTTTTGGTTCTACGCCTATTAATTCATTGGTTCCGATAGTGCAGGTTTCTGGTCTTTCGGTTGAGTTTCTGAGTGTCATACAGGGAATGCCCATTACTGTGGTTTCTTCGGTAATGCCACCAGAATCCGTTATGACGGCTTTAGCATGCTGTACTAGATAATTAAATTCAAGATAGGACATAGGATCTACTGCATGTATAGAGGAAGTTTGAATACCATATTTTTCAATATTTTGTTTGGTTCTTGGATGCATAGGAAAAATGATAGGCATATCCTTTACATGGGATTCTATTACGTCTATCATTTCTTTAAGTGTTTGTTCGTCATCTACATTTGATGGGCGATGCAACGTCATAATAAGATATTTCCCTTTTTCTAAACCAAGTTCTTCCCAAAAAGCAGGCGGCTTAAAATTGGGCATTTGCTTGAGTAAGGTATCTATCATAGTATTGCCAACAAAAAATATTCTATCTTCCGATATACCTTCTTGCATCAAATTATTGTTGGCTACTTGGCTTGTTGTAAAAAAATAATTAGAAATACTATCCGTTACTAAGCGATTAATTTCTTCAGGCATTTCCCAGTCTCTGCTACGAATGCCTCCCTCCACATGTGCAACTTTTGTTTTCAGTTTTTGTGCTGTAATAGCACATGCCATGGTGCTGGTAACATCGCCTACTACAATAACCAAATCGCTTGGGTGCTCTAAGAGGTCTTTTTCGAATCGAACCATGATATTGGCTGTTTGCTCGGCTTGTGTACCACCTCCAGAAGAAAGATTGACATGGGGCTGAGGAATATCTAACTGCTCAAAAAAATTGCCAGACATTGCTTCGTCAAAATGCTGACCAGTATGTACAAGTCTATATTGAATGTTGCTACCTTCTCGCTGTGCTTTGTGCAAAGCATGTATGATAGGAGCTATTTTCATAAAATTTGGTCTGGCACCCGCTATGAGAGTAATATTCATGAGAGTAATATAAGCTATTTTTTTAGTTTTGAAATAATGAGTTGTGGTTTGCCCGATGGAGTTGGCGCTATGCTTGTCACTTCTTCAAAAATAATATCAAAGGGTTCTTGTATATAACTCATTAAATTATTTTTTGCTTTTACAAGTATTGCTTCTGAAAATTGATCTCCTCTTATGTATTGAATTCGTATGCCTTGTATGTGTTCTTGTATTACACAAAATTGTTTTATTTCTGGAATATGTTCAAAGACTCCTGTAAAGGAATGCACAACTAAATATTTTCCAGAAGGTGTTTGTACCAAGTCTGTATCTCTACCAATAATTTTTTTCCATATAGGATACGCCAAGTAAGGGTTTGATGGATATTCTTCTTTTGGAAGCATACTAGCCAAATCACCTATTTTATATCGAATAAGAGGCATGGCAAAAGCATCTAAATTAGTAACTAATACATGGCCCCATGTGCCTTCTTTTACAGCTTGCATCTGGTCGTCAACAATTTCTATATATACATGCTGATTCATCATGTACATATAATCTAAATCGTATTGAGCACCCATCATTAAGCCTTCTGCTGAGCCATAGGTTTCGTGTACTTTAGTTTGAAATACGTGTTCGATTTTTTCTCTATAGTGGTTAAACAATTTGTCGCCCCACACTACAGCTGTTTTAAATTTTACATTAATATTTTCTTCGTCGGCTATGGTAGCTATTACAAATAATGAAGAAGCGTAGCCTGCAAGTACAGGTTCTTTTTGCCTTTGCGCCCAACGTAGTGCTTTAAGCACATCTTCTTTGCTATGTGCAAAAGCCTGTAAATAATAGGTATTAAAAATAAAGTCTTTTATAGATTTCAGTATACCACGCTGTGGTGTAATTCCCGTTTGTAAAATAGGAGTTCCCATTTTGTAGCCTGCCCATTCCCACCAGCGTATTTGAGTTGCTCGGTACAAAGATTGTTCGGCTTTGTTCCAAAATACAATACTCTGAATGCCAGATGAGCCACTACTTGCTTGTCGTATTAATTGTTCTTTTGGTGTACTTAGCAGTTGTTCTTGATTTTGACTTAATAGGGCTTTATCTAAAATAGGAAATTTTTTTAACCAAGAAACAGGGTCATCTTCTTTTGCGATATTTAGCCTTTTATAGTAAGGAACATGTTGGCTTGCATGTATGAGTAAATTCTTTAGTTTTTGTTGCTGGTTTATTTCTAATTCATTTTTAGAAAGTCTATCCATCTTTCTTAATAAAAAAAGATTTTTGATAAAACTACTTTTGGTCATTTTATCGCCTAATGGCAACATGATATATTCTAAGATAAAATTCTTAAGCATTTAATTATCCTGTAGTAGCTCTTCCCATCTTGGAACTATAATATTCCAAGAAAAAGATTCCGCTTTTTTTCTTGCATTTTTAGAGATGGTCATAGCTAATTCTTTGTTGGCAAAAAGGGATATAACTTTTGAAGCCATCTCCTTTTCATCAAAAGATTTTACTAAAATTATATTTTCATTATCGGTCCATATTAATGGTATCTCACCTACAGAGGTAGACACTATGGGTATTCCACACGAAGCAGCCTCTACAACGGCTTTTCCAAAACTCTCAAAAGAAGTTGTGTTTAAATAAATTTCGTGCGTTTGAAAATATGTATGAAGTTTTTCGTTTTTAATAGGTCCTGTTATGGTAATACTATTTTTTAAACCTAATTTTTCTATTTCTTTTTTCACTTCTGGTAGCAAGCCCTTGTCTGGGCCTATCATAGTCAAGGTTGTTTCAGGATATTGTTTTTTAACTTCATTCAGTGTTCTAATGGCCAACATTGGATTATAAATTTTTGTAAATGCTCTAACCCATAATAGTGTATGCGGCTTTACATGATTTCTGCTGTATTGAAAGTTGTCTAAAAAAATAGGATTAGGTATATAATCAATATCAAAACCATAAGGCTCAAAATATTTTTTTAGGTGTAAAGAAGGGGTTTGTATTAGATGTGCTTTTTTAAATACATCTAATACCATTTTCTTATTTTTTTCTGTAAATTCGGGTAGTGCGCCTCCATGTAAGGTAAAAATAATTTCTTTATTTCGCCATTGCGCTATTGCACTTCCCCACTTTGTGATTGTAAATGCTTGGCCACTAAATACACTAAAAAATACTTTTTGACCTCTATAAAATAATATTGAAAAAAGTATGTGGGCTAATCTTAATATTTTATTTTGAAATGAAGAAGCTAAATAAAGTTCAAGTCCTTTATTTTCAAAATAAGGTCTAATCATTTCCACAACATGTTGTGTTCCTGTTTTTTTGGACAAAAAAGTACCTACAAATAAAAATTTAGTCATGAATTTCTTTAATAAATTTTGCAGGATTTCCAGCATATAGACAATTAGGTGGAACCTCTTTGTTTAAAACAGAATTGGCACCCAACACACTACCTTTACCTAGCTTTGCACCTGCTAACACGGCACAGCTTCCTGCCACCCATGCTCCTGACTCTATAATGATAGGTGCATATTTATTTCCTCCATATCGAAATGAGCCATCTTTTCTTGTATGATTTCCAGATATAATGTTTGACTTGGGCCCAAACATTACTTCATCCTGTATAATAATATCAGTAGACCCTTGAATCCAATTTCCGTAGGCGATATAGACATGGTTGCCTATAGTAATATTATATGATTTTCCAAAAACACAATTTCTACCTATTCGTAAATCTTTGCCACATTGTTTAAAAAATGGTCGAATAAGAAATCCTCTAACACGCATAAGAGCCACATTATCTGGAAACCAATTGGTAAAAAACAAAATAAAATGCAAAGGCCAATCGTATCGTATCAATCGATAAATTTTATTCATAGTTTTTCTTGAATTTGCAATATTAACTTTTTTGTTTGAGTCGTAATATGATTTTCCTTTGCCAATTCATAAGCGTTTGTGATAAGTGATTTTCTAAATTCTGTATCGCTTGCTATTTTTTCAATTGCAGTTACTATTTCTTCTATCTTTTGGGGCTCTATCAGGTATGCGTTTTGTAAATGTGTAAGCGTGGTCGGTATGCCTCCTACTTTGGTAGCCACTACTGGCAACGAATTGGCCATAGCCTCCCAAATAGTTCTTGGAAATCCTTCGTGATGAGAGCTTAAAACATATATATCGGAATGTCTATACATGGTATTTAATTCTTCTCCTAAGGTCTTTTTTCCATGAAAAATAAGATGGGTTTCGCATTCTAAAGTTTGTGCTTCTTTTTTTAAAAATTGTTCATGTGGTTTTGTCCCATCGCTTTCCCAGCCTACTATATGAAAGTAAAATATATTATTATGTTTTTTGTTGAGTATGGATAAGGCCTTTAGCATATCATGCAAACCTTTTGAAGGTTCTATGCGACCTGTATATAATATATTTATTTTCTGAGGGTTAATACAAGTATCCTCTCGTTTATAATAGTCTGTGCTAGTGAGTGTAGTAGTACGCACAAAAGAAATAGATTTTGCTATAGGCTTATAAGACTCCAATAAAGATTCGGAGTTGACCAAACAGTCTGTTTGTCTAATTTGATTTATATATTTTTTATTAAAATAATTTAGGTATAAAAAAATAATTTTATCGCGCCATGTACCATTTTTATATCGTGCAGAGCCCGCCATATAATCGCCAACAATAAGAAAAAAGATACGAGTATATGGAGCATATTTTTTAAAAAATGGCGAAAGCGGACTTGGTGATCGGACTAAAAAAGCATCGCAGTTTTTTATTTCGTTTAATTTTCCTTTCAATGTAGATGCTGGAAAAAATGTTCTATGCCATGCGGGTTTTGCTATTCCTATATTAACCCAAACTATATTTTGCTGTGTTAATACATAATCGCATTCTGGTATTCTAGTTATGGATGCTTGGTGCATAACTAAGTATAAGGTATCTACTTCTAATGCCAAAGAATCTATAAACACACCCAGGTATCCTGGTGTTTTTATTTTTCCGTTTTCTACATGAACAGGTATGTGATAATAAAAGGCTAAATTCATTTTTTTTAATCGTCTATGGAGGCAGCAATAGATATGCCTATAATAAACCATGTAACTGCACCATAAATAGATGCAATGGCATAAAAGTGCATAGATATGCCTAAAAGACCAATAAGTGGTAGTTGACTCATTTTTATCTGATCTCCAAATAATAATATTTTACTTATTTTGACTAAAGGTATAAGCAGCAAAGCGATTAGTATAGCAAATCCTAAAAGACCCATCTCGCTCATAACTAATATATACGAGTTGTGCGAAGAACGAGAATTTAAATAGTCTTTGCCTCTATAAGCCAAGCGATCAAATCTGGAATACAATTGATCCAAATCCGATTCATAATAAACAAAGTTTTTTACTCCTACCCCTAACAATGGATACTCTTTGATAACCTCAAAACTTTTAGTAATCATTAATTTACGTAGTAGCCAACTCTTATCCATAGTCAGATCACCATCTTGTTCTCCTCTTATCAAGTTTGCAAATCGAGGGTTTATTGATTCTGTTTTGTCTGCTAATACTTGTAGTGCTGGCTGAACAAATGAGGATTCGCTCAAAATAAAAACGACTATAACAGGTATGATAGAAAAACGTATAACATTATTCCAAACACGAGAAAAAATGGATAATATTAAAAAGGACTCTAATAAAATAATGATAGAACCCGAACGACCTAAGGAAAAGAACATGCTAGCAATAGAGGCTATTAATAAGGCATAGATACCCTTCATTTTAAATTTTTTCAGAACATAAATACAAGATACTGGAGTGGTAGCAAGTACATTAAATACAAAAGCATTTCTTGTGATGTCAGTGCTAAATTCTCCTAATGCATTACCTACTTCTATTTTTAAAAAATAAAAACCCATAGTGGCCGCTAAAAATCCAAATAAGCTTGCTTTAGATATTTGAACCCAGTCTAGTACTTTTTTGTAAATAATAAAAAAGCTTGCTAATAGCATCCAATACACAAATTGAATGACTAATTGCATTTTAGGAAAAAACCCTGGGGGCGTTTCCATCTTATCGTATGGTGCAAACAAAGTAGACAAAAAACAGATGAGCATAAAAGAAAACAACAAGGCCTTGGCTCTATAGGGTTTTTGCCAAAAAAGTCCTTCACGAATAATGAGGATAATAAATATATAAAATGTGATTGAATTGCCAAGTATATTAATACATGGAAATGCCAAAAAAAATACAAATATATTAATCAAACGCTGAAGGCTACTCTGCGACTTGTTTTGTATAAAACTTTTTTCTATTTCGAAAACTTCTCTCATTTCAATTCATTAGTGGCTTCTGCTTGCCAGTAGTTATTAATATTCGTGTCGAATTTAAACCTAAATTTTTTGCTGAGCGAAAAACCTTCTTTATTTCCTTTAAACAATAATTTATTTTTATCGTTTGGACTTATAATATAGGCTAAAGCGCTTGCTATAATTCTAAATATTGCATAGTGATTAAAACGAAAATTTGATAAACCCGTTGAATTTTTGAGCAATCTATAATATTCGAACGTTAAATACTTTCTACTAAAAAGTACTTTTTTATTAAATTCAAAATGATTGACAGAATAGGAGCTGTCTTTAAAATCGTTGTGTAAAAAAAGTTGTTTATCTAAAGCACCAATGTGCCCAAGCTTACTCAACGAATATCCAAGTATACCATCTTCGCCCTTGCCCATTCTTTTTTCGTACAGATCAAATAATTGAAAATTGAAGTTAATGTACATGGCTTCCTTTTTTACAGCAAAGCTGCCTCCACTTAAAAAAGCTATGGGTTGGTTTGCAATACGAGCGCCCCGTATTCCACAGTATATATAGCTATTAGGCTTTGCCACTGGGTAGCCTGTCAAATAACCTTTGAGCTTTTTTATCCAAGGAGTTTTATTCCACGCACTACTTGGAAGCTCATCTAAAAAGCTATTTACATTTTTAAATGGTATATTGATAGCAACAACCTGATTGTCGGTAAAATATTTTTTTATAATCGAGTACCAATCCCTTTCTATAATTTCCATATCATCATCCAAATACAATAATAAATCAGCCTGCGATTTACGATAACCTAAGTAGCGCTGATATGGTTGATTTTTATGTTTGGATCTGATCAGTACTTCCTTGATATGCCCTAAGGGTTTGTATTCTTTTTCTCCAGCATCTACTATGATAACTTGATGCACTTCGGCTTCGTGCAACAGCGATTTTACAAGTGCCAAACAATGCGCAGCTCTATTATATGTTGTAATGATGACATCTAATTTCATAAAGTTGGACTTGTTTTTGTATTGTTTTTCAACATGACTCCTATATGTATAATACGCAGTAAAAATTCTTGATGGTCCTTTAGTCCTAAGCAATGTTCTTTGTAGATAGTGTCTAATTCTGCTTTGTTCATTGACAAAAAAGTGGCTGCCGTATTTAAGTTTTCAGAAACCCATTCTTTATTTTTTGCTAATATTCTTCGCCAATTTAATGTAGCATTAAAAGCCAAAGGCTGATAAGTCCCTTTGGACCATTTGGCCAATTTATTTGTTATTTTTTGATAGACTCTTTTTTTTGCTTTAAATAGAAATCGGGAAAACGAAGTATGATAAACACTATTTGAAGAAAAAGGTATAGACATAAATTCTGGAATAATCTGTTGAGCAATGGACACATAGTTGGAGCCCTCCCATTCATCAAAATGCGCTGTACTGGCTATACACTCCGCTACAAATGGATTAATGAAGGGCTTAATATTGGGCTTTTCTGTGTGGCTAAAATACTCAAGGAGTGAGACCATATTGGGAATACGAGATTGCTGATAGTAAACCCAATGTAGATGTTCTGTATGACCTGTTTTGCTTTCTACATATTCTATATAGTCATCTACTTTTTGAGGTATAGTATTTTGTTCGGTAAATAATTTTTGATAATCGTATTTAAAATAATTGCTTCTTTTCTTTAAAAATTGTTTATTCAAGATTTCTTTATTTGTCTCTTTCTCTCTAAAGTTTACACCTCTTGCTAGTACATCCCCTATGAAGCCAGACACTTTTGCATCGCCTTCATTTTCAAAAAGTGTTCTTCCAGTTAAATCGTGTGCATGTACACCATTTAAAACACCAGCAGACTCAGTTACTAATTTTTCAAATTCTGCTATAGCTTCTTGATCCGTTTTCAATACAACACGATGCTCTATTTGCATTCTTTGCGCTAGCTCGGTTGCATATTTTACATCCAGGCTCTGGGCGTCGCCATAGGTGCGACTATATATAGTATGAAGGTTAGAATTGTGTATTATTCCTGCTACAAATCTCGAATCAAAACCTCCACTCAAAGGAATATATAATTTTGGATAAGCTTTTACACTATTCAGAATTATTTCTTCAATTTGTTGTATTTCTTTTTCGTTTAATTTTTCTTTTCTATTTGTTGGCAAAGCCAATGAGATACTTTCTTGTTCTTCATATTCACCCTGTGTATTGAGCTCTATTCTTTGTCCTGCATCTGCTTTCAATAAATTTGTATAAATGGTTCGAGTTCTCGAAAGCAAACAATCAAATGCTATTTGTTCCATAATCATATCTTTATCTAATGTCAACGGTATCTCGTTATAGATATGAACGGCATAGTCCGATATATACCACTTAGAATCGTGGTAGCTAAAATAAACTGGAACAGTGTTAAAGCGGTCAGTAATAATTTGTATTTTGTTGTTTAGTTTTGAATAAACTACAAAGGCAAACTCTGGTGTAATTTTTTCTATATCTAAAATAGACAATTCATAGTATTCGGGCAACATGTCTGATGAGGTCATTGCATAATAAATTAACACGCTGCCTTTTTCTATTTTTTTCCATTTTGCAGAAAACAGGGCTTCTATCATTGTGTCTTGGCTTGTTCGTTTAGTGCTTCTTGAATTATAGTAATGGCTTCTTCACGGTGTGCATCGCAACGCAATATATTGAGCGTACGAAGCAAGGAAGTAGTTGTTATGACTGGCTCTTTTAGATATTTCTTAAGTGTCATTTTATATCGAAATTTTGAAAACAAATTGAGAAGATATAAATATTGTAATTTCTCATTCTTAGTAAAATCTTTCCAAGCACTATGTATTTCATTGTCCGAACCTATGGTAGCATTCAGTTTTTGAATTTTTTCTTGTATTCTTGTAGTCTCTGCATCAGTAGCTAACTCCAAACGTTGATTTTCAATATTAGACTTAGCAATAGTATATGAAAAGGCAATGCCTTCTTTTGTCAATTCAAAATGAGCTATCATAGATTCGTGCCAGCGCTCGTCTTTATGCTGAATCGGAAAATAAAAATTTCCGGTACTATAAACTATGGGTTTGCCATGGTACCATTCATAACCACTTATAACGTGTGTATGATGGCTAACAATTGCATCGGCACCCATGTCTATGTATAGCCGATATCGTTTTTGTCTTTCTGGCGATGGTAAATCATAAAACTCACGTCCTCCGTGTAATATCAACATAACGTAATTTGATTTTTTCTTTTCTTCTTGAATTAGATAAAAAATGTTTTCAGGATATTCTTTCAAAAAGCCCATATCATTTCGATTAGCAGCTCCAAACTCTTGTTCGGCTGCATTGATAAAAGATACACTCAAATCATTTTCGACATGTCTATAAATACTTGTATCTTGTTTTTCTCTAATGCCAATAGTATGTATATGATTTGTAGTGCACACATTCATAGTGTCTTGAAGACCTGAAATTCCATAGTCCATAATATGATTATTTGCCAGACAAGCTATTTTAAAATTATATCTTTTAAGAAAGGCAATGCTATTCGGATTTGACTTGAAATTTTTTCCTGTTTTTGCATGTATTGTTGAAGTTGTAGTAAGTGGGCATTCTAAATTCAAAATATTGACATGCTTATCAGAAAATATCTTTTTTAATTCATCGCATAGCAAATCATCTGTTTGATTGTCTCTTATTTTATTTTCTATAAAATCAATCGGCATAAAATCGCCTACGATATTTACTTTTATCATTGAGCTGAAATTGAATTATAAAATTGTATATTTTTTTGTAAGCCAATATCAAATGTAAAATTTTTTCTTACATGGTGCATAGCCTCTGTTTTGATTCTTGTTTTTTTTGCCTCATCTAACTGCAAAGCAAAATCTATATGTTGTTCAAAACTGTCTAAATCCTTCAATGGAAATCTAATGCCATTTGTCATGTGTGAAACAATATGTTCATCTATAGCCTCTGACACGAGCACTAAGCCCTTTTGCGACATAGCTTCAGCAACTGCTAAATTGAAAGCATCTCTTTTGCTTGGATACACACACAAGGATGCTCTACTAAGGTATTGTTTTAGTCCTTCTGGATTGAGTTCGCCCAATAAGGTTAGCCTATCTTGTAATATGTCTTTCAATTCTTTTTTGATTTGTTCACTTCCTTTGCCGGCCATATATAAATTATAGTTTTCAAAGGCCTTTGACTTCTTAAAACTATAGGCCAATTCTACAACGCCTTTAATATTTTTTAAAGAGCCGTGAAAAAATAGATAAGGCTTTTCGGCGTTTTTAGCCAGGTCTGAAATAGAATCATATTCCTTGGCTATAAAATTTTCTACCAATATAGTTTTTGATTTATGGTTTTGATAGTGTTTTAAATATTGATGACTAATGCAAATTATTTTTTTAGCTTGTTTTAGTAAATTGTTTTCATGTCGTAATTGAAATTTAGTTGACAAGAAACCTTGAGGTGTGTAATGGTTTTTGATAGCATAGGACAAACTTCCATGTGTACGAGCAATGATGTCTACACCCTTGAGTGGTCTTATTAAAAAACTATCAGATGTAGAAATTTCAAGTATTGAAATATTATTTTCCTTAACTACTTTTTCTATCTGTTTTATAATTTTAAATTTATTTTCAAAAAGCCCAACAATTCCCTTTTTTTGAGGCATGGGTAGTATGTGAATTTTAACTTGATTAATGTTTAAAAAAGCATCCTCTATTTTTTTATTTGTTATCAATAATACTTCAGCTTGTATACCTTGATTACAAAAACCTTCTGCTATACTTTTCACAAAAACACCTATACCACCAGTAGGCACTATTTGCGGATATTCATTGACTACTACAAATCCAATTTTCATGTGTTCCGTATTTTGATACAAGAGTAAATAATGTTTAAATGCAATTTTATATTTTATATTTTTCAATAGTAGATTTTGCAAGCCCCAAGGAATCAAAAATTACTTGCTGGTTTGTATTTTTCTTTATTGTTAGCATATGCTTAGCCTGTGTTTTAAAGATATTTATATCGTCAGCTATATTTATGTAAGGGCTCTGAATTAAGCTTTGCAAAAAAGACGACTCTTTAAGCATGCCAATTTTATCATTAGGTGCATCATCGTGATTGAATGTTACAATTAGTGAGGGTGTATTGCAAACTGCTGCATCTATAACAGCCAATGAAGGGCATGTAATCATTAAATCTGCCAATTGTAATACTTCTCTCCATTCTTTCTCTCCATAGGGCGTGATGGTAATCCAATCATCTTCTTTTATTTTGGTAGCATAGGCATCCATAATTTTAACATGATTAGATGCTTGTATATTTTGAAGATGACTTTTGGATTCTTCAAAAGGGTTTCGTCTAATTAATAATTGATAATGCTGTGCTCCTAACGTATTGTCTAAATTTTCTATGAGGGTATTCAGAAGTTTATATTCCTCTGGATAAATATTTTCAAACATGAGGGCATATAAAATAAGAGGTTTGGACAAATCCAATTGATATTTTTCTATGACATCGTTTTGCAAGTTGGTTTCTGTGTTTCTTAAAAATAGATGATACAAATTGCCATATGGTTTAAATACCTGTTTGGGTAAGCGTGTGTTGGCTTTTTGATATAGAGTAGTTTGAATATTATTCCATGTATATAGTGAAGTAATTTTAAATGGCACAAAATCATCAATAAAAACAACCTTTAAGCCATTGCTTGTTACATGTGGTTTGATTCCTAACTTATTTGCATTGACTCCCAATAGCACTTGAGTTATAGAATTGTACTGACCTAGATAGAGCTCTGTGATACCAATATCTTGAATTGCTTTTTTTAGCGCTGCGTTGTAAAATAATAATGCAATTATTTTTCGAAGTACAGCTTCAATAAGCACCTGTGCAAAATGCCATTTGAATATAGTATCTATTTTCTTTCTCTTTGTATTGACTACTGCATGATGATTGAACATTTCTGCATTCTTTGCTCTTCTTCTAGCATCTGTTATAGCTCTAATGTAGGGTAGATAAGTTGAATACTTATTTGAGTTAAAAACAGAAGTAGAAATAGTATATGTTTTGATTTGATATTCATGTGCATATTTTTTTATGTCTGTCGTTATTTCTTTTGGCAATAGCAAACAAACTTCATGCCCCAAACTTTTATAATAATCGGACAAGCCAGACAATACGTAGTACCTTACCTCTATACCATGTTTTATATAAAAAGCTATTTTTCCCATATACTAATTCTCAATTGCCTTTAAGATACGTTGGCAATGGTTTTTCATATTGTACTGCTCTACAATTTGAAGCAACTCCTCATTTGTACTTGTATCTAATAAATACTGCACATACGTTTGCATGTCTTGTTCGTTCCATTCTTCGTTTACGGCCATACCAACACCCTTCGTAATTTCAATAGTGCCTTCAAGGCAGGCTCTTACAAAGAGTTTTTTTTGAAATTGCAAAGCTTCTATAGCTACTCTCGAAAAAGATTCGGCTTCACTACATACAAAAACCGCCTTTGCGTGATGCATTATTTTTTCCAATGGCGAATACTCTATAATTTGAATATAAGCCGATGCGTCAGCTTCCTGTATTAGGTTTATAAAATTTTCTTTTTGATTTCCTTTTCCATACCAAATAAATTGTACAGTTGGCAAAAGGCTATGCATGCTCTTTGCAAAACGTACTAAAAAATCATAGCCTTTCATAGCTTGTATAGAACCTATAATGGCTATAGTATGCTGTGCTTTTTCATTGAGCTTGTACTTATTAGCACTATGTATTGATTGAACACCATTATACACAACTACACTATTGCGCTCATCTGTTTGAAAAAATGTTTGAAATGATTTTTTTGAATAATGGCTCACAAACCAATGTTTAATATAGGTTTCTTGCGCTAAGGTTTGCAGCCAGTATTGCTGTTCTTTTTTTAAAAGTTCTGGAAAATATTTATTGAGTTGTAAATGATTTTCTCTAAAATAAAAATATGTTGCTTTATTATATTTTTTTACGAATTGAATAATATCTAAAATTAATGGTTCTAAAGCCACTGCACTCCCATTTAAAATGATAGCATCGGCCCTCAAAATTTTAATTTTTAAATTCCACTTTGCCAAAAGCTTAAAGCGTCCTCTATATTTAAGTTTTATGAAATCTGTTTTAATACCAAACTGTGGTAAGCTATGGTATAACTGGAAAAGACTTTTAGTAGCTCCATCTTTTGCTCTAAAGTCATTTCTGTTTATTAATAAGACTCGTTTCACTTTTTTTATACCATCAATTTATTCCCTGTGAATAATCTTGTTGTATTCATGTATTGTATGTCTTGCATTTTATATTTTTCTTTCAAAAAGTTTACGATCGCTCTTTCATCGGGTCTGTGACTATCGTCTATATAAAATGTTGTGTGCTCATTATAATGGTTTTCGCATACATCTAAAAAGCCATGTCGAATATTTTTTTGCAATTTCCCATAGGGCCCATCCACAAGAATTAAATCATAGGGTTTATTTCCAAACGAATTTTTTACTGCATTTACATCGTACCAAGTTGTAGCTTCATGATATTTATTTTTTTCGCAGAGTGGTGCTACAACAAAGCGAAGTCTTGAATCATTAGCATCTATTATATGCGACTTGACATAATCCATATATTCCTGACTATTTTCGACCGATGTAAATTGAATAGGCAAGTTGTGTTTTAAAATAAAATTTGAGATAACTACTGTTGAAAATCCAGCACCAAATTCTAAAATGTTTGAAGCATTATTTAAAGAAATTTCATTGAGCAATTTTTGAATCAACAATGGACTAAGCACGTAACCTGTAAGTGGGAAATAATGATTTCCTAAATATGGTTTGATTAAAGAAAAAGCAAAAAGCTCTTCGTTTTTTTCTTTTTGCTTTGCCAGCACTTGTTTGATTGATTGTCGGATAGTATAAGAGCCCGTCAAGGATTCTCGTAGTTTCCAAAATATATTTTTTTTCATGTCTTATTTTACTTTAAAATCAAGTAAGAAATTGCCTTGTTGTTTTGGCGGCAATTTACCCGTGTCATAGTATTGTCCTTCCACCACTTCAAAATCAGCTATATTGCCAAGCCAATCTACTGTTAAGTTTTTATAGTTGACGTTGATAGTAATATTATACAAACCCGCTACTAACTGACATTTTTCAAAATAAAAAACAATTTTCTTTTTATTAGCTGCTGTTTGATTGGCATGCAATGAATTGCTAATCCAAAACAATCGTTGTCCTACGTTATTTTCGATTCTCATATCCACTATAGGCACTTCACTAATTTCCTCATCAGCAAGTTTAGATTTTAAATTTACGGTGATATAAAAGGGTCTTCCACTCATGGCACTACTATATGTATTTTCGCTGCTGGAAACTATTATAGATTCTACCATAAAAGTTTGATCGCCCTTAATACGTTCTATATCTAAAAGACTTTCTGTGGTATTGTTTTTTTGTAAATACTCGGTAATAATATCAAATGTTTTACCAATATTTTTTATAGCTCCTTTTTCTAATAGTATTGTTCTATTACAAAGTGTAGTTACTGCAGACATATCATGACTAACAAAAAGTACGGTCCTGCCTTGGGTTCCAGCTACTTCTTGCATTTTGCCAAGGCATTTTTTTTGAAACTCAGCATCGCCTACAGCTAACACTTCATCTATAATCAATACTTCAGGGTCTAAATGCGCAGCTACCGAAAAGGCCAATCTTACCTTCATGCCACTGCTATATCTTTTTACGGGAGTTTCGATAAATTTTTCAATACCGCTAAATGAAATAATAGCTTCTAACTTAGCATCAATTTCTTTCTTAGTCATTCCTAAGATAGTACCATTCAAATATATATTTTCTCTGCCCGTAAGTTCGGGATTAAAACCTGTGCCAACTTCTAACAAAGATGCTACTCTTCCATAAATTTCTATTTTGCCTTTTGTAGGTTCGGTAATTCTGGATAAAAGTTTTAACAAGGTGCTTTTGCCAGCTCCATTTTTACCAATTATACCCAATACCTCGCCTTTGTATACTTGGAAAGAAACATCGTTTACAGCTTTAAACACATCATCATCATTTTCGTCTAAAATAGAAGACAATGACTTAAGTCTTTTAAAGTTTCGTATTGGCTTTTTTAACCAACCTACTATAGCATCGCCCATGGTATCGTATTTGGTTTCTTTCAAACCAATACGATAATACTTTGAAATATGTTCTACTTTAATAGCAATGTTTTCCATATTATATTTTATCAAGTTTAGGCCACATCTGCAAATCGATTTTCAAAGCGTTTAAAAACAAACAAACCAAATGTAAAAATAAGTATTGCTCCTATGGCACTCATACCTATTAAATCCCAAGGTATAGCCTTACTTGGAATAACAGCAGCTCTAAAGCCTTCTATAATTCCAGTCAATGGGTATAGACCATATAACAAGTATATTTTATATCCTAATTTCTGCATAATAAGCGATGCTGGAAATACTACAGGAGCTGCATACATAAGTAATGGTACAGCAAATGTGATTCCAAATTTTACATCTCTATATTGCAATGCCAAGGCACTGAGCCAGCTACCCATGCCTGCTGCTGTCATAACCAACAGCACAATAAGCGGTAATATCAAAAAGATTTTGAAAGTTGGAAAGAATTGATAATAAATCATGAGTACCAAAAGCAATATAAAACTGATAGAAAGATCTACAAGCTTTGAAAGTACTGGCGTTAAGGGTATAATTAATCTTGGAAAATATACTTTTGTGAATATACTTGAATTATTTATCAAACTAGTGCCTGAGGTGTTTAGTGTGTTTGAAAAATAGGTCCAGGGTATTAAGGCTGCATACGAAAATATTGGATAAGGAATGCCGTCTGATGGCACACCTGCCAATCTGCCAAATACAATAGTGAAAACAAGCATACTAAAAACTGGGTTTATAACAGCCCAAGCAAACCCTAATACGGATTGCTTGTAAACCACAGTCACATCTCTCAAAACCATAAAATACAAAAGGTCTTTATACTTTATAAATTCTTTAAAATCAAATCGTCCCTTTCCCTTCTTAGATTCTATGATAGTATGTTGCATATGGTACAAATGATTTTCTCACGGCTTCGCCACGGTCAGTCCCATAGTGGTACTAACTAATTGATAGCCAAGGGTTCAAAAATAGCTAAAAGTATTGATTAAATATGTTCTTTTCTTGCAAAAGATGAAGGCAGTTTGACCTGAAAATGAAAGCCTACTCCTGATAATTTAACGATAATATAAACTTGTTCTAACTGCTTTATTATTTTACCTTTTAACCCTGCAAAAACGCCACTCTCTATATAAATACTATCGCCTTTAAGCCACTCAGTAATCGTACAGTTTTCGAGTTCTACTTTTTCGTTTATTAGAATCTTTAGATTACTAATTTCATAAGGTAATATTATTGCTGGTTTATTTAAATAACGGAGTACACCTACTACTCCTTGTATAGCATGCAATTTTGCTATCTCAGATTCGGTAATATGAACAAAAACAAAACCTGATATTAGAGGAACTTTAATTTTTTTCTTTCTATCCGACCATTGTTTTATTACTTCTTGCATTGGTAAGAATACTTCTAAACCCTCTTGACCTATTCTATCAGCTACTTTTTTTTCTGCTCTTGATGCTGTTTTTACAGCATACCAAAATCGATTTACAGGAGTCATTGTTATTTATATAAAATACAAGGTATAAAGGTAGTTTTTTAGGTACAATATTTTTAATTTGCAACTCATGACAATTCCAGAAAACTCAAAAATTATTGCCATTGATTTTGATGGCACTATAGTAGAAGATAGATACCCCGGCATAGGTCGGATACGAACATTTGCATTTGAATCTATGAAAAAATTTCAAGAAGATGGTCATCGTCTTATACTTTGGACTTATCGCTCTGGAAATTACTTACAAGAAGCTGTTGAATTTTGTAAGAAAAATGGAATATCATTTTATGCAGTCAATAAGAACTTTCCTGAAGAAGAATTTGATGCCAATACTCCAAGAAAAATCAATGCAGATATCTTTATTGATGATAGAAATGTAGGAGGATTTGTAGGGTGGGGCAAAATTTATCAAATTATAAGTAAGCAAGAAATAAGTCAATTACAAGCAAAAGCAAAGCCTACATTATTGAATCGTTTGTTTAAAAAATAATGCCAATCTTAAATTGGTTTCAGACCAATTTTTTGGTCTATTACAGTAGTATAATCGGCATAATATCTGGCTTCTTGTTTAAATTCTACTTGCATATTTGGGCTTATCTCTATTTAGATTGGTGATTACTCAAAAAATTTGTATAAGCATAAAAAAAGGCTGCCTGAAGACAGCCTTTTTTATTGTGTAATTTAGTATTTATTAATTTTTCTGAATTTTTTGATGGTATGATTTTTGTCCATTAGCATCAAATACTTCTATCAAATATAAGCCTTTAGTCAATTCATTCATCTCAATAGTTACTACATTATTTCCTTTTTGGATTTGAGTATGTACTTCTTTTACTAATCTACCACTTACATCAAATAGTTTTACTACTTGCGCTGTAGATACTTCTGAACTAATTTCTAATTGCGCATTATCTATTACTGGATTAGGATATAAAGAAATTGAATTTCCAAATACATCATTAGATGCTATAGCAGATTTTGAACTTGGCGTTGTGAAAGAGAAAGGATCACTCCAATCGCTTACATCAAGACCACCAGCGCATTTTGCTTGCACTTCAAATTCATATGCTGTAGAAGCTGAAAGTCCAGCAATATTTTTTGAGTTTGTACTAGCTGATCCTGCTACCCAGCTACCAGATGGTGTTTCTCTATATCGTACTACATACCATGAAACACCGCTTACAGCATCCCAACTTAATGCGGCAGTTGTAGTGGTAGTTGTAGCTGCTAAATTAGTAGGTTTAGCACATGTAGCATTGGTCGTTAAGTTTACACTGCTACTCCAATCTCCTTTTGCAGCATTATTACATGCTCTACGTATTTGGAAATTATAGTTTTTATTTCCTGATAAACCAACTATTGTTTTACTTGTTGCAGAGTTGCTTGCTGTGCCAGCAAATACCCATACACCAGGATTATCTGTTACATTTTCATATTGGAATTCATACCAACCCGAGGCTGGTACTGTTACAGCTGTCCAACTAAAAGAGGCTGAGTTGCCTGTATGAGTTGTTTCTGCAAATCCACTTACATTTACACCTACACATGAAGTAAGTGTATAAAAACCATAAGTACCTTCTACATCTGTACTTGTTATTTGAGCTTCCCATCTATTGTTAGTAGCATCCCACATTAATGGGTTTGAAAATCCAGATATAGCAGCTCCCTGAATCTTAATGATTCTAAAGTTTGCTATATTAGGATCTGCGTTGCTACCTGTAGTAGGAAGTGGTAAATAAAAGTTAGATAAAGTAGTACTGTTATAAGTATTGTATTCATCAAAATCGGCTTGATTAAAATAGAGCGTAATAATACCACCATCAGTTGTAGTTGGGATAATTGTAAATTTCTTACTACTTATCATTCTTTCTGGCAAAGTAGACTGGTCTAGGCTACCATAAATACAAGAAAATGTAGTAGAACCTAATGCTGTTGCATTATTATCATCTTTTATTTTTCCTATCAAATTACAATTAGCTAAGTCATTATAGGCCAAAGTTGTATTGTTGCTTTGAATTCTTGTAGAGCTATATGAACCAGTAGTAGTTATCATTGTTGGATTGTCAACTACTACATTTACAACTCTTGTACCACTACAGCCAGCCGCTGTTGCAGTTACTGTATAGTTTTGAGTAAAAGTTGGAGAAACGCTTACTGTGGCGCCTGATAAGCTTCCAGGGTTCCAAGTATAGGTATATGATCCAGCACTTGTAGCATTTAAGCTACTTGATGAACCATTACAGATTGGAGATGTAGAAGTTACAAAAACAGAGTCGCAGGTTGTTTCAAAAATACCTGTTGAGTAAGCACTTTCATCAGGGTAAGTGCAAACAGCTTGTACTTGGAACTCATATTGAGTGCCATCGTTTAAATCTGTAACCGTTTTAGAAGTTGCAGATGTAGAGCCTACTGTCCAAGCTCCAGACGGAGTTTCTCTATATCGTACTCTATAATTACTTGCACCAGAAATAGCAGCCCAAGCTAATGAAACTGTATTAATACTTTTACCTGTAATTGAAGGTGAAGGTGTTAAACATGTTGATGATGCTAATGTTTGAAACGTAATGGTGGTAGAATATGCTGATGAGCCACCTGTACAGTTTGTTTTCATTTCTATATCATAAAAAGTATTAGGCGTTAAACCTAATATTAATTTTGTAGTGCTTCCTGCTGTGGCAGAGGCGCCAACCCATGCACCAGAAGGGCTTACACGATATCTTATTGTGTACCAAAGGGCACCGCTAATTGAAGACCAGCTTAGCTCTGCATAATTTGAACCAATGGTAGTTACTGTGGGTGAAGGAACTCCACAAACTTGAGCTTGTGTATTAATAGCATTACTAAGCAGTAACACCAAAACAGATACGAAAGCAAATTTAGAGAAGAATTGTTTTTTCATAGTTTAATACTTTTTCAGGGCAAAGATAAGTTAAAATTAATTATTTAGTAAAATAAGATTATTATTATGTTTAGGATTTTAAAACGATTTCAATATTTTTTGATTTAATAGCTGTTGAGTACCACTTATTATTTGAAAATGATAAATGCCATTAGCAACACCTTGCATATCCATAGTTAATAAATTGGGTCCTACATGTGGAGTGATTTTCTTTTTTCGTATGGTTCTACCACTCATATCTACTACTTTTATAGTAATTTCATTATCATTTGTTGAGAATAAATCAATATTATATCCACCAATCACGTTTGGATAGATAGTTATTGGGTTCGTGCCATCACCCCAAACCAAATCAACAACAGTAGGATGAAAAAAGCTATAACCGTATTTATTGATTAGCTCTAGTCGATAATAATTATGCCCTAATTGTGGTTGATTATTATACCCTTTATATACAATCGAATAATTGCTATTGCCATTGGGGGCGGCAGTTGGTCTTGAAAATATTAGTTGATAATTAATACTATCTGTACTATGGTAAAGATTAAAATATCCCATGCTTTTTTCTTGATATGTTATCCATGTGAGTTCATCAGAACTGTATAGTTTTTTTCCAGAAAAAAGAATTCCTTGAGACGGAATTAACGATGAATCTGGATTTAAACTTGTTATATAATACCGTCTATAGTTATTGGCTTCAAAAGTTAATTCCCAATTTTTTGTTTGTTGGTTCCAGTTTACGTTTGGTATCAAAAATCGTCTAGCGCTATCTACCATATTTACTTCTAGTATTCTAATATTGTTGATTAGAGTATCACTATTGTTACCGCTTGTAGGCAAATCTCTAAAATCGCCATTGTTGATATTGTATGTAGTAAAGTCTTGTTGAGTAGCAAATAGGGTTACCGTTGCATCTACATTATTATTATCTGAAGCCACAATTTCAAACCATCGTTTACAATAGGGTTGGCCATCAAAAGTGTTTGAAACATTATCCACTGTAACGCTGCTTTTTACAAGTCCTGGTACGTTATTGCCTGAGTGGTCATCTATTTGCAGTAATCTATTGCAAGCATTGTCTTTAAATAAGAACAGATCATCATCTTGCAAAACTTCTGAAATTTGTACATAACCGCTAATAGAGCTTGAGTTGTTTATACCAGCTAAAACTAATTTATCCGAATTGTTGACCAGTACTGTAAAAGAACCTGTATTGATTGGGCTTGTTAATCCAAAAAAATCTTTTACTGAAACAAGATTATAGGTTGCTGTATTAGAAGGCAATATAATTATTGGGTCCCCACTTTGATAATTTGCTACGGTATAAATAGCAGTTCCATCTGAATATTTTATTTCGTAAGGTGGGGTTCCTCCATTTATCTGAACTTTCATGGATAAGGGGTCGCCCTTACATATTGTATCTAAAGAGGAATTGTTATTATTTGAAAACAAACTTGAAACTATGCCTGGCGTTTGGTTTAAGACAGGGTTTCCTAAAACTAAATGATGAGGTGCAATCGTTAAATCTTGAGAAATGGTATTTGAATTTTTATAGCCAACTACAGCAGTTCTTGTTTGTGTAGAACTTGCTGTAAACCACCACGAAAAATCTGGGGTGCTATTGGGTGTAAAAGGCACCGTGTTCGTAATCCATCCAGTAAATATTCTAAATCCTGGTGGTGGTGGTATGATAGCAGCGCCTGAATAAAATGCTACCTGAGCAGCGGCTCTATATTGGTGACTTGTGTTGTTGAGTTGTATGGTAGGGTTTTGTTGATTTATAGGCACAGCCGGATCACCTCCGTCTGTTTTTTTCATACCCGATATTACCCCTCCGTTCAACATGCCTGCATAGTTGAAGTCAATACCACATTGTATTGCTCCCAATCGCAATGTATCTGTGCCCGTACTTTCAATCCAGATTTCAAATTGTAAAGTATCTGATGACAGTTGAGCAATATTTTTTATGTAACAAAAATAATCTGATGCCTGTGCTTGCACATGCTTAGCAAAACTTACTAATAGTAAAAAAGGCAACACTCTTAAAAGAAGTGTTGCCTTTATTTTATTTATTATCCACATAGTAATACAAACTTATGGATATTTTTTAAATTATGGTGTTATCAAACCAATGAAACTTTGATTATTTGGATCCCAAACTAAGAAGTCAAAGATATCTATAAAGCCGTCTCCATTAAGATCGGTTGCGTAATAACCAGAAGCAAAGTTTTGATTATCCACATCCCAATCTAAGAAGTCAAAGATATCAATAAAGCCATCTTGATTTACATCACCATTGTACATACTATAAACGCCATCAGAGAAAGCATCTACTTCATTACTACCATAAGCTTGAGTAGCAGCAGTAGAGAATTGATAGCTTCCTGTAAGTGAAATAGCTACTGGGGCAGCACTCCAAGTTTGTACAGAGTTTCTATGATTCATTACTATATAGTAGCTATTACCAACTGATGCTGGTGGAAATATACATGCTAAAGTACCATCTGTTTGTAATACACCTGTAAATGAGTGTGCTACTGCATAAGGACTCGTAGCATCATGCAATTCAACAGTTACAGAATCACAATCAGTTGGGTTTACACTAACACCTTGATTAACTAAAGCTGCTTGCATCGTACTGGCTCCTGCATAAAAACCTTGAATAAAGGCTGTAATGTTCAATGTAGCCGTACAAGGTGCTACTGTAACACTTACTACTTGCTCCGTTGTACAACTGAAAGAATTTGTTGCAGTAACCGTATAGTCTGTATTAGCAGTAGGCATTACGGTATGCGTACTACCACTCAAGGTACCTGGTTCCCAAACATAGGTATTTATATCAGGTGATGATAATGTGATGTTTGGAAGAGTTGACGCTGTGGTTAATGTACCTCCAGACGTACAAGTAGTTCCATTATCTTGGTAATATCCTCTTACAGATGTATAACTTGTTGTAGAAGCTGCAACCTCATCATTTGAAGTATAAGCTGTACCACCTGCTGTAGGATCATTTTCAAAACAAACTTGTACAACTACATTTGATACACCATCCCATACAAATGGAGTAGTGAATGTATGTGTGTTCACACCTAAGGCAGTTGTATAGTTTGTAGGGCCATATACTGTATTGAAAGTACCAGTTGCATCTGCAGCACTCAAATCAGTTGCTGTAGTATTTGCCATATTGATTGTATATGATTTATAATCGCCATCTACATAATACGCATTAGGACCAGAATTCTTAGCTGTCACATTAAATGATAAAGCTGTGATATTACCAGCTGCAATATTTTGCGCAGCGAGATCACTTGCCAATATCAAATATTGTGTACGTTGACCTTCATAAAAATGTGAATACGGTGTTTGACCAGTTGTAGATTGTGCAATAGCACCAGTTCCAGACACATATTCAAAATTTTGTGACACATCCAATGTAGTTGGATCTCCACATGGAATAGATGCTGGTGTTGCTGTTGCTGTAATTATTGGAACAGGATTGACAGTTATAGTCACATTATCAATATTTGTACAACCAGCATAAGTACCTGTTGTATTATCTATTGCCGTCAAAGTATATGTTGTACTTTCTGTAGGAGATACTGTTTGGCTTGCACCACTCAAAGTACCTGGTTCCCATGTATAAGTATAATCAGGATCATTAGAACTTGTTACACTCAATGTAGTAGATTCTCCAAGACATAAAGTAGAAGAACTAGCTGTAATTGAAACCGTAGGAGGTGTATTAACAGTAGCTAAAACAGGAACTCTCACACCAGAACAACCAAAGCCTGTAAATGGCAATACTATTCCAGTATTGTTTACATCTAAACTTGTAGTAAGTGTAGTGAAATCTGTACTATTATTATTATCTGAATTACCAACTCTCGATACACTTGAACCAGTTGGAACAGATGTAATATCATATCCATCCCCTGACCATATAGAGCCAGGATTTACTGTGGCAGTACCTATAGTTATACTAGTAGTAGAAATAACTGAAGCTGGCCAGTTCATAGGAACGAAATCAACTAGATTATCTAAATCATCCAATATCAAAGCCCATCCTGTAAATGAAGGGTAAGCACCAGGATTCCATAAAATGTTATTTCCCCAATAATTAGTACCAGTAGCATCAGTCCAACTTATTTTATCACCAGGATTCATTGTACCACTAAGTGTTTGCACAATGGTATTAACTGATGTAAAGTCTGTATAGCTATTACTTATTGCAACTTTCCATCCAGTTACATTAACTGCATTAGGCGAAACATTTTGTATTTCTAATGCATCAGGACCACCAGGATCCAATTCTGTAATTAAGATAGGCTTAGCGTTTCCGCCGCCACCACCTTCAGATGCCGCAGCATAGAAAGTAGTTGTAGATGCAACAGAAGGAGTATAGATACCTCCTACAAATAAAGGAGAACCTCCAGTAGGTGCATCAAACCATTCTACTGAAGCGGTTGGGCTAGCTGCTGTTGCTGAAAGCGATACTACACCTGGACCGCAAATTGTACCTGGCATGGTACTAGCTATTGTTGGATTAAAGTATGGCAAATCTATTACATTAGCAGATGCAGTAGATGTATTACAAGATACTTCAGCTGTTACCCACATAGCTTGTGTATATGGTGCTGTTGGTGTATATGTTGTACTGTTTGTACCTACATTAGTCCATGGACCAGTAGCACTTACTGTAGATTCCATCCATTGTATATTACCTACACCATCTTGACCTGTTAAAGTAAAGGTTGGCGATTCTGAAACACAAATTGAATTTACGCTTGACACAATTGCTCCCGCAACTAAATTAGGTAAAACTACTGTTTGAGTTGGTAATACGTCATTACTTGAATTAGCATCTAATAAATAAAGTACAGATGCATCAAATGTATACGTACCAGGCAAGGTCATATCTGTTGTTGTAGTCAACGTTACATTTAATGTGCCACCTACTGGTATCGTACCAAAAGTTAATGTTTCAAATATTACATTTGGAATAGGGCCACCAACATTTACTGTAATATTGGTTGGGGCCAAAGAGAAATCAATTGGATTTAAACCATAGTTTTTCAATTCTACTGTAATAGTTTCATTTGTTGTTTTACAACCTGTACCCACTGTAGGGTCTATTAAAGCTGTAATCGCTAAATCATCTGTTGGAACTGAAAATTCATAAGCACCCATATCTGGTGTTGTAGCCGAACGAGGATCTCCATTAATATCATCAACAACTGCTGTTAATGGAGTACCTAAATTATCAACCGCAACTGTAGCTGGTGCATAATTGCCTAAAACCATATCAACATAAACAGGATCTACACTAATACTATTAGCATCGTATGTAGTGGCTTGCCATGCTGTTAAATCAGCATAGGTAGTACCGGCATTATATCCAAAGTAGTTAGTACCTGTTGTAGAAGATACATATACATCATTGTAGTCAGAAGCTTGCGTATTATTAGTATAATATAAACCGTATTTGGTACCAGTACCACCTCTACCTACTGTAATAATATTATTTTTTATGTCAATGTTTCCAACAGTTCCTGTACTATAGATACCATATACTGTTCCAGCAGTAGCTGCAGCATCATCCAAAGAAATTGTATTATGATAAGCTTGAACATAGTCAGCACCCGACAAGTATAAGCCAGCCTGAGTACCACCACCATTATTTATATTATAAACGACATTATTAAATACTTTGTTTTCATTTCCAAGAGTTCCATCAGATAAAACGTATATACAATATGTAGTCGATGTGGAAGTTAGAGCTTGGTCAAATAAATTGTGTACCTTATTTTTTTCTATTAAAGATCCAACACAACCAGATGAAGCATAAATAGCATACGTAGTAGACACAGTAGTTCTTGTTGGTCTTGACACATCACAGCCAGATACTTCTATACCATCTTGATAAAGCATGTAAATGCCATACAAATAAAAATCTTGAGCACTGTGACTAATTATTTTGTTTCCTGTAGCAAGCAGTGTACTATTTCCCGCAAAAACACAGTTATAATATCCACCAATAGTTGAACAACCTGTCAACACATTATTGATACCTGAAGCACCTGTTGTTGTTGTTGACGTAGCAGATGCACTACATGAGAATGGGCTATTTGCTGTGCCTGTATTTGCTATAGGAACCGTGAAAATACAGTTGTTGAAAGTATTATTATCTGCATTATTCCATAAATGACATGCAAATGCATATGTAGCGCCTGTACCTTCTACATTCAAATCATTAATAATTAAATAATCTGTGCCATTCAACTCCAAGGTAGAAGGAGCTGTAGATAATGATGCTGCATAGGTTAATAAATTACCATTACCATTAATAGTAATAGTGTTGGTAGCATCAACACCTCCTATGGCTCCAAAAGATACTTGCTCATTGTATGGGCCAGTACCACTTACTACATCAATAACTACTGGTGCAGAAACGCCTCCACAATTCAAATCTAACAATAAATCGTTGAATGAATTATAATTCGTACCACCTGTAGGTAAAGTTTGATTGATAGTGTATAAACCAGCCAAAGGAGCAACAGTAGAAATAATTTGTAATTCTGCAGAGTTTACTGTTACACCGCAAGTTACCGCACAACGATAATACGTGGTATAAGCTTGAGTAGCAGAATATGAAGGTTGATCAGCACCTACGATTGGTGTCCACACAATATTATCTGGCGAGCTTTCCCATTGATATGTTTGGCCCACTCCAAAAGTACCACCAGAAAGACTCAAAGTAAACAACTCTCCATTACAAACATTTGTTGATGTTGAAGAAACTGTTCCTGGTGTTGGAGGGTTAGTACATCCAGAAATTGAGAATTCATAGGCCCCCATATCTGGATTTACCAAAGAACGTGGATTCCCGTCTATATCTTCTAATACACCTACAGCTGCATTACCTAAGTCATTTACAGCTGGATTTGTTGGAATAAATATAGTAGGGGCTAAAAATTGAGGGTCAATACTTACAGAATTAGCATCCTGTGAAGTAGCTGATTGCCATGTAGGCAAATCGGCATAGGTAGTTGATACAAAGTATCCAAAGTTTCCACTAGGAGCATTTATATATACATCATTATAATTTGAAACAGGAGCAACACTAGTAAAATAATACCCATATTTAGTGCCAGTTCCAGCTCTTGTAATAACTATAATATTATTTTGTATATCTTTATTACCTACTGTACCTGTGTTATATATACCATAGGTAGTACCTGCTGTATTTACGGCATCGTCAAAAACGATAGTATTGTGATAAGTCTGAATATAATCAGCTCCTGATTCATAAATACCAGCTATTAAACCATTCGAGTTAATATTATATACTAAATTATTAATTACTTTATGCTCGTTGCCTAAAGTACCATCAGTTCCTACATATATACAATATGCTGAACTTGTGGATGTTGTTGACATTGCAAATGGGTCTCTAACTATATTCTTATGTATAATACTTCCTAGTACCTAGAAGAATAAATACCATAAAAAGTACTCAATGTAGTTCTAGTAGGACGTTCTACTGTACAACCTCTTACTTCCCAACCATCTTGATATAAGGCATAGATACCATACAAATAGAAATCTTTAGCAGAACAATTGATGGCTTTATTACCAGTACTCAAAGCACCACTATTGCCATAGAAATACATAGAATAATAACCTCCAATAGCAGTACATCCAGTTACGATATTGTCTTCACCACAGTTTCCTGAACTTGCTCCTGTTGTAGCAGATCCACTTATAGAAAATGGAATTGTGAACGTACCCGTACTATTTAAAGGTGCTGTAAATGTACAGTTGTTAAAAGCATTATTATCCGCATCGTTATATAAGTGACATACAATAGCATAGGTAGGGTCTGTACCTTCAATATTCAAGTCATTTACGGTAATATAATCAGCACCGTCTAAACCAAAAGTATGAGGTAATGTAGCATTTGCTAAATAAGTCAACGTTTCACCATTACCATTAAAGGTTACAGTATTTGTAGCATTAGTGCCTACTATAGAAGGAATAGTAACTTGCTCATTATATGGACCAGTACCAGTTGCTACATTAAAAACAACAGGTCCCGATATGCCACAAGAAATGGCAGATACTGCATCTGCAAATGAATTAAAGTTAGTTCCACCAGTTGGTAAGGTATTATTGATGGTATAAGTACCTCCTGAGAATGGTGTTGGTACATTTACAAAAACTGGTGCGCTGTACCCCGTGTTTGCCGAACAGGTAAGTTCGCACTGATAATAGTAAGGAACAGTTGATGAAGTTGTAAAGGCAGGAGAGGTTAACAACCCTCCAATATTGGTCCAAGGTCCTGTTGAAGTAGTAGAATATTGCCACTGATACGTTTGACCAGAACCTCCACTGTTACCTGTTAGGTTCAAAGTAAAGTTTTGACCAGAACATGGTGTTGCATTGGTAGTTGTAGCATTACCCCCTGTTGGCGGAAAAACGCAAGGTGCATCTGGAACAAAGGAAAGTTTTCCAATCCAACCTCTGGGCGAATTGGTTGGCGCCGTACCATTGGGAACTCCACCACCATAGCTAATATTAGTACCCATCGTTAAATTAACACCTCCATCAGATACTGTTGTAAGTGGAATGTTTGGCGACACCATTGTATGATAACGCTGTCTTCCTGAAGTTCCAGAATAAGCCGAAACGGCTATACCATATGTAACTCCACTTGGAATAAGTACACTTATACCTGTAAGCATTACTTGTGTAGTTAATGAACTTGTGTTGGCAACAGCTGTAAATGTACCCGTAGCTCCTAAAGTCCATCCATTAGCAACAGAGATAACACCGGAGCCCCGCTTATTGGAGTGGTTTTATACCAAATATCGCAAGTTGTCGCACCTGCCGTACCGATACTCCTTCAATTTCAGTTATGAGAATACCATAAGCATTGGTATTTTCAAGATTAAAAGTAACGGTTCCTGAACCGTTATTGTTTGACCAACCAGAAACAGCCGTTGTGTTCAATGTGGTCGTTTGTGCATTAGCACCAAGCGTGCCAAAGAGCATGAGTAGGAATAATGAGACTTTCGTCAGAACTCCTAACATGAGTTTCATGTAAATCGTGTTTTTCATGTTTTTTTGTTTTAAAGATTAAGAAATTTTAGATAATTAATAGAAAGAACTGCAATTTATCGAATAAAATGGAAAAAGAAAAATATTTGAGTATAAAATTGGTACGTCAATAAATAAAAAATGGGGTGGAAAATCCACCCCATTTTTTATTAAAACTTAACTAAATAACTAGTCTTGTTTGTTCACTTTACTAATGTGCGTTAAATTATCATTAGCATATACTTGTACTGAGTATAAACCATTTGATACATCACTTAAATCGATGCTCAAGTTGTTTACTCCTACTTCTGTATTTGCTTGTAATTGTTTAACTAAACGACCGCTCATATCAAATACTTTAACAGTTGTATTTTCTTTAGCAGTAGCAGTTACTTCTACATTCAAGATATTACGAACTGGATTTGGATAAACAGTGATGTTTGCAACAAAAGTTTCAGCACTTACTTCTTCAACTTGGCTATTTTTAGATGCTGTAGTTGTGAAGTTTTCTAAGATACTCCATCCACTAATATCGTTATTAGCACATTTTGCTAATACTTGATATTCATACTGAGTACTTGCCATTAAGCCAGTTAATGTAATAGTAGCAGAAGCTGGAGCTGAATATACTACCCATGTTGTAGAACCTACAGGACGGAAACGGATATTATACCATAATGCACCTGCTGAAGGAGTCCAAGAAATAGTAGCATTGCTAGCTGTAACATTAGAGGCCGCTAAACCAACTGGAGTAGGACAACCTGCATTTGTTGAAACTGTAATGTTAGAACCGTAGTTACCTGGCGAAGTAGAGCTACAATTTGCTCTAATTTCAAATTCATAGTCTGTACCAGCTGTTAAACCAGTAACAGTTTTAGGAGATGATGTACTTGTTTTGTAAGTCCATGTAGTTGTACCAACTTCTCTGTAACGTAATGTGTACCAAGCTGCACCAGCTACATTATCCCAAGTAAATACAACTGTTGTACCACCTATTGAAGAAGCCATGAAGTTAGTTACATTAGCAACTGAAGTAAATATCATGTTAGCTGTTGCAGAACCTGTACAACCTCCTGGGTCTGTATAGGTGTAAGTATAAGGAATAGTTGCAGCTGAAGAAGGACCTGTGTAAGGATTAGCTACACTGAAAGTACCACCTGCTGGTGAAACTGCAGATGTTAAATCTACTATTGCGTTAACACATGCTGTTACGTCACTTGCAGTTACTGTAACCGCTGTACCAGTAGTAATAGTTAAATCTAATGTGTAGTTATCAGGACAACCATTTGCACCTGTGCCAGTGTATGTATACATACCACTTGTAGTGTATGTGTTACCATCTACTGACCAAGTATAAGTATTACAAGCTGTAACTGTTTGTACTGGATTGTTAGTTGCTGTATTGATTGTTAAATCTAATGTGTAATTATCAGGACAACCATTTGCACCTGTGCCAGTGTATGTATACATACCACTTGCAGTATAAGTATTACCGTCTACTGACCATGTGTATGAATCACAAGCAGTTTCAACTTGCGTAGGATTGTTGGTACTTGTATTGATAGTTAAATCTAATGTGTAATTATCAGGACAACCGTTTGCACCTGTGCCAGTGTATGTGTACATACCACTTGCAGTATAAGTATTACCGTCTACTGACCATGTGTATGAATCACAAGCAGTTTCAACTTGCGTAGGATTGTTGGTACTTGTATTGATAGTTAAATCTAATGTGTAGTTATCAGGACAACCGTTTGAACCTGTGCCAGTGTATGTGTACATACCACTTGCAGTATAGGTATTACCATCTACTGACCATGTGTATGAATCACAAGCTGTTTCAACTTGTGTAGGATTGTTGGTACTTGTATTGATAGTTAAATCTAAAGTATAGTTATCAGGACAACCGTTTTGACCTGTTGTAGTATATGTGTAGATACCACTTGCAGTATAAGTATTACCATCTACTGACCATGTATATGAATCACAAGCTGTTTCAACTTGCGTAGGATTATTTGTACTTGTATTGATTGTTAGATCTAAAGTATAGTTATCAGGACAACCGTTTGCGCCTGTGCCCGTGTATGTGTATATACCACTTGCTGTGTAAGTGTTACCATCTACTGACCATGTGTATGAATCACAAGCTGATTCAATTTGCGTAGGATTGTTGGTACTTGTATTGATAGTCAAGTCTAATGTGTAGTTATCAGGACAACCATTTGCACCTGTGCCAGTATATGTGTACATACCACTTGCAGTATAGGTATTACCATCTACTGACCATGTGTATGAATCACAAGCAGTTTCAACTTGTGTGGGATTATTTGTAGTTGTGTTGTTAGATCTAAAGTATAGTTATCAGGACAACCGTTTGCGCCTGTGCCCGTGTATGTGTATATACCACTTGCTGTGTAAGTGTTACCATCTACTGACCATGTGTATGAATCACAAGCTGATTCAATTTGCGTAGGATTGTTGGTACTTGTATTGATAGTCAAGTCTAATGTGTAGTTATCAGGACAACCATTTGCACCTGTGCCAGTATATGTGTACATACCACTTGCAGTATAAGTATTACCATCTACTGACCATGTGTATGAATCACAAGCTGTTTCAACTTGCGTAGGATTATTTGTAGTTGTGTTGATAGTTAAGTCTAATGTATCATACTGATTACAAGTTCCACCTGGGATAGGAGTAATAGCAGTGTATTGACCACTTACAGAATAAGTGTTACCATCTACTGCCCATACATAAGAATCACAAGCAGATACTGCTACAGGTGCATTATGAATATCAGTACATAAAGAAGGGATAGTGATGTTCATTACAGTTGGATTTAGACCTTCAATAGCTGTTGATACAAATGGAGTAGAACCTGGTTTTACATATGCTTTACCCAAAGTAGATGCATTTATAAAAGCTGTAACTGTTGTTCTTGTTTTACCAGTATTATTAGATACGTTCCAAGCAAAATTTGTACTTTGTCCTTGAGCAAAAGGTACCGAATTGGTAATTCGATAGGTACCATAGCGAATTCCTGTAGGAGCAAGTTCAATCAATGTAGCGTTAGCCGATGATAGTTCCACTTGAGCTGCTACTCTCCAATGCCCTGGTGTAGCCATATTAGGTGTGTGTGCTTTCATGCCTGCTGCCGATAATGCTGGATTATTTAAATACAATACAGAAGTAGGCGTTCCACCATCTAAGATAGCTTGGTTAAAGTCTAAACCCATTTGGATTGATTGTAGTTTACAAACATCTCCGTTAGTAGATGCATTTGCAATCCAAATTTCAAATTCAATAGTACTTGGATCAACCAAGGTTACGTTTCTCATATCCACATTCATTTGTTGCGGAAGCTGAGCGAAGCCGGTGACTGCTGTTAAGAACAGCATAAGTGTCAGAAACAGCTTTGATGTTGTTTTTACGATTTGTTTTTTCATGTTTTACGTTTTATTTGTTTTTAATTTTAGTTAATGAAAATTATTGTTTAAGGTGTTAAAAGTCCTATGAAGTTTTGATTGTTAGGATCCCATACTAAGAAGTCAAAGATATCAACAAATCCGTCACCATTGAAATCTGTAGCAAAATAACCAGAAGCAAAGTTTTGATTATCTATATCCCAATCTAAGAAATCAAAGATATCAATGAAACCATCTTGGTTTACATCGCCGTTATACATACTGTATGTACCGTCTGCTATAGCATCAACCTCATTGTTTCCATATGCTTGTGCAGCAGATGTAGAGAAATTGTAGCTTGTTGTAGCCGACATTAATACAGGAGCAGCACTCCAAGTTTGTACAGAGTTTCTGTGTATCAATACGATGTAGTAGCTATTGCCAATTACAGTACCCGGGAAGGTGCAGCTTACAGTACCGTTGGTTTGAAGTACACCCGTGAAGGTAGCCACTGTAGCATAAGGTGGAGTAGCATCATGCAATTCTACTGTGATGTCATCGCAGTCTGTTGGATTAGTGCTTATACCTTGATTAACCAAAACTGCTTGCTGCGAATTACCACCAGCATAATACCCTTGTATAAATGCTGTAAGATTTAAAGTAGCACCACTTGATACAATATTAACCAAATAATCTTCTGTTTCGCCATAGCCATATGAAAGACATGGTGTCAATACGCCTGTACCCGCATTTCCTTCAGAAGCAGTAACACGCATTCTTGTTAAACCTAAAGTAGCTGTTGCTGGAATATTTATTGTTCCAGTAGCAGATCGAGGACCTGCAGTTGTTGTATTTTCCATATACACTTCTTCACCTGCGTCATCAAAATCTCCATCTTGGTTGAAATCAATCCATATAGCTATACCACAAGCATAATAGGTGGCCCCATCACACTCATCTTCATCTACTTGGAAAGCTACTGAGCCACCTTGTGGCAATGTAGTAAGCGCCCCTAAAGTAGTAAAGTTAGAATAACCACCCAAAACTGAATTTGGACCAGGTGCTACGGTAGAACAGCCATTTACTCCAGCATAAAGTGGATCAGTAGAAGCTCCATTAACAGTTACATTATATATTTCTTCGTCAGCATTTACTGTTGCTCCAGAAGGGCAATAACATTGTAAACCCGGATTCATACCAACCATAACTGGCGTAGAAGATACAGTTGTAGGTCCAGTAGAACATGTTACATCGCAATAGTACCACATTGGTACAGATTGATTAAGTGTATAACTATCTGACGTAGAAGCAGCGGCAGTATATGTAATACCATCCGTTGATTCATACCATTGATATGTTACACCTGCACCACCTGTTGCATTTTGTAAGGTAAGAACTAAATTATCAAATGAACAAACCGAAGCGGCAGAAGCCAAGGTATTACCTGGAGCAGGCGTTACACATGGACAAAGAGCCGTTGTAACTGTTATAGGTCCTACCCAAAGGCTAGAGTCTGGTGACGCTGCAGAACAGTCTGCTTGAATAAATATATCGTAAGAAGTTTCACAGTTAGGTAAAGCTAATGTTGTTGAAGGCGTACCTGTTACAGGTACTATGGTTCCTGTACCAGCGGTATGACCTACAGCACCATAATCTATATTCCATGCAGTTTCTACGCAACCTACAACCCATGTTAAATCAACACTTGTTTGAGTAATATTTGATGGTGTAAATGCAGAAGGTGCAGGACAAGGTAAGGCTGGATCCACTGTTACTAAGTAGTCTTCCGTTTCGCCCCATCCATAATTAGCACAAGGATCTATAGTACCCCCACTTGTAGCATAGGCGCAACGTACACGCATACGGTGTGTACCTATAGGAGGATTACAAGGAAGTGTAATTGGGAAAGAACCCACACCAAACGATGTAAGAATTGTTCCTGAAGTAGAACCTATTTTCTCAGTAGCATCAAAAATACCATTATCATTAAAATCTATCCAAACAGCAACTCCTTGATTTGAGAATGAACCAATAGTAACATTTACGTTATAGGTGTTACCAGCATTCATATTAGCTGTAAAGTTAGCAGCAGTATATGTAGGAGGAATATATTCAACCCATGATGGTGTACCTGTAGTAGTTCCAGAATTGTTTAATAATGTAGTACCAGAAATTTCTACTTGAGAAATTAAGTCGCCATCTATTGTACCATTAGTGTAAGAAGGAGTGCAATAACAACTAGTTATTGCATTTTGAGATATTAAAATAGGTGTAGAATAATCACTTAAACCTGAAGCAGCGCAAGATACCAAGCAACGATAATATTTATCGCCACCCGTTGGTGTAATAACTTGAGTAGGATTAGTTCCTAAGAATGCTTGATTTATGATAAAGGCAGGATCATCTGCTTCTTCCCATTGGTAGCTTACACCTAATCCTGTTGTATTATTCTGCATAGAAAGTGTAATAGGATTAGCAGGCAAGCAATAACTTGAAGCGGTAGCCAGGGTATTACCCGGTGTAGGCTGACCAGCACATGGTACTGCTGCAGTGATATCTATTAAGTAATCTTCTGTTTCGCCATATCCATACGATAAACATGGTGTAAGACCTGTGCCAGAAAAACCATCCGCACATACTATACGTACTGTAGTAGTACCTACTAAAGCCGAAATAGGAACTGTAAAGCTACCTGAAGCTGTACGAGGGCCAGTTGATGTGGCATTCTCTACATATACTTGTTCAGCTGCATCATAAACACCATTTTGGTCAAAATCTATCCACATGGCTATACCATTGTTATAATATGTAGCTCCATCGCACTCATCTTGATCAATACTAAATGGTACCACATCACCTTGGCCTACCGATGTAATTGGAGCTAAAGTTTTAAAATTAGAATATCCACCAAGTACTGAACCAGGGCCTGGTGCTGGTGTAGAACAACCATTTGCATTTGCATATAAAGGATCTGTAGAACCTGAACCAATGGTTACATTATAGATTTCCTCATCGGCGTTTACAGTTGCGCCAGAAGAACAATAACAATTTATGAATGAATTAATAGTTACTTGAACACCAGCTGAATAATCTGATAAACCAGAATTAGTACAAGTTACTAAACAACGATAATATTGGTCCGTTGTAGGATTAATAGTTTGAAAAGGTGAGTTAGTACCAAAGCTTGTAACATTCAATGTAAAGGCAGGATCATCTGCACTCTCCCACTGATAAGTAACGCCTGAACCGATAGTTTGGTTTTGTAAACTTAAATTGACATTAGCTCCAGGACAAACTGAAGAAGCCGAAGCTATAGTATTACCTGGTGTAGGTAAACCTGAACAGTTTGTAGATGCTACGATATCAATTAAATAATCTTCTGTTTCACCATAACCATAAGATAAACATGGTGTAAGACCTGCGCCAGAAAAACCTTCAGCACAAACTATACGAACTGTAGTAGTACCCAATGCTGCTGTAAAAGGAACGGAGAAATTGCCAGTAGCCGTACGAGGACCTACAGATGTAACATTTTCCACATACACTTGCTCTGATGCATCATAAATACCATTTTGATCATAGTCTATCCACATCGCTATACCATTATTATAATAGGTAGCACCATCGCACTCATCTTGATAAATGCTAAAAGGTACTATATCACCTTGTGCAACTGTAGTAATAGGAGCTAAGGTTTTAAAATTGGAATATAAACCAAGTGCCGATCCAGGACCTGGTGCTGGTGTAGCACAGCCATTTGCATTAGCATATAAAGGATCGGTAGAACCTGAACCAATAGTTACATTATAAATTTCTTCATCGAAATTATTAGTTGCACCCGAAGAACAATAACAATTTAAAAATGAATTCACAGCTACAAATAAAGGAGTAGAATAATCGGATAAACCAGAATTTGTACAAGTAACTAAACAACGATAATATTTATCTGTTGTTTGAGAAGTTGATTGAGAAGGTGTAGTTCCTAATGTAGTTACGCCTAAAGTAAAGGCAGCATCATCTGCACTTTCCCATTGAAAAGTAACGCCTGAACCAAGTGTTGGATTTTGATTGCTCAATGTAAAAGATTGTCCTGGGCAAACAGATGAAGGACCTTGAGTAGCACCAGGTGTTGGTTGACCTGAACATGCAGACCCTGCTGTATATGTCAGCTGTGTATTAGGTCGTAATGTACCACCATATGTTGTAGATAATGTTGCAACACCAGCAGCGGTGCCACTAGCTATACCTATTGCTGTTGTAGTACTATATCCTGAAGCATAAAGCCAAGTTAAAGAACCTGTTGTAAAAGGAGACGTACCAGGCGTAAGTACCCAATCAGTATAAATTTCTAAACTTCCTCCTGTATAAGTATAAGGAGAAGTAAAAGCAAAAGTCATCCAACCTGTAGATGCTGGAAATAAATTAGTTGTAGCATTATAGGTTGATGTATGTGCTAAGGTGGCTCCAGCTATCAGTGTAGTCCATGCTATGCCACTTGTCATCGCGGTATTTGTTGTATTATTTACATATACATTCAGAGTAGCGGTGCTTGTTCCTGATAATTGTGAGGTAGAATTTCTAAAGAATTTCACATCATTTATCACATCACCTGCGTTGATACCTTGTGCTGCTAATTCGGCCGCTGTATATACATAAGCATAGCGACTAAAATGAAAAGAACTAGTACCAGAAGACCGATAAATAGGTCCGTAAAAATAATCTGAAGAAGCTCCATTAGTACCTATTTGTACTGTGGTTTGAGCTTGAAGTTGGCTTAAGCTACTAAGCAGAAATACAAACGACATAATAAAAGTCATCGTTCGCTTCCAACCCAGCAATAAATTTGAAGGTTTGTACATTTGATTCATGTTTAATTTGTTTAAAGTTAAAAGTTTTTAGAATGTTTAAAAAAAGAAAATGTTAATTTATCTTTTTAAATCAACCGCAATTTAACTGTTAATATTTAATAAACAAAAAATCAAGTATTTTTTTTTCGATATATTTTTTTCCTATATCTATACTTTTTTTAACATGTAGTCAGTCTTTTTTGAATCATAAAACACATGTAACAAATTGGCATATTTAAAAATTTGATTTTAAAAAAATTACATTTATTTACTACACTATTTTAATTTTTTTTGCCAAGCCCAGGCACTCTCCATCATTTGATGTAAACTATATTTGGGAAGCCATCCTAATTCATTTTGAATCTTTGTATTGTCTGCAAAAATTTCTACCACATCACCACTTCTTCTTTCACCAATTGTATAGTTTAAACGTTTGCCCGAAACATGTTCAAAGGCTTTGATAGCTTCTAATACACTGACTCCATTGCCTGTGCCGATATTATATATTTTCAAATTTTGATCTGATACAGATAATGTATGTAGTGCCAAGGTGTGTGCGTGTGCAATATCACAAACGTGTATATAATCTCTGATACAAGAACCATCACGTGTATTATAATCGCCACCCCACACATACATATTGGGCAATAAACCTATAGCTGTTTGCGTTATAACGGGCACTAAGTTGTTGGGCTTGCCTATGGGTAGCTCTCCTATTAATGTACTCGGGTGTGCGCCTACAGGATTAAAATATCTTAACAGTACAAACGACATGTTTGAAACCTTTGCCATGTCAAGTATAATTTGTTCTCCCATTTGCTTGGTTGTAGCATAAGGGCTTTCTGACTGTCCCAAAGGCGTTTCTTCGGTAACTGGTAGTTTTTCTACATTTCCATATACAGAACATGATGACGAAAATACAAATTGTTTTACTTCGTTTTCTTCTGCACATTGCAAAATATGAATAAGCGATTTTAAATTATTACTGTAATACATCAATGGGTTTTCAACACTTTCTCCTACAGCTTTGTATGCAGCAAAATGAATGATGCCATGTATATTTTTTTCTTCTTGAAAAACTTTTTTTACTGCAGCTTCATCGCATAAATCTATCTTATAGTTTTTTATTTTTTGTCCTGTAATCTTTTCTACTCCATGCAACATTGTTTCAGTTGATCTTGAAAAATTGTCTATACAAATTACTTCAAAATTATTTTCAATTAAATCCACAAGTGTATGTGAACCTATATAACCCGCCCCACCTGTAACTAATATTCGTTTATTTGTATTCATATTTAAGCTTTTTCATTCATTAGTATTTTTTCCATTCCGATAGCTCTTGAACCTTTTATTAAGATAGCAGTATGTTCAAAACGTTGTTGTTGATACCATTTTTTTGCATCCTCTATTTCTTTAAAAAAAATAAAAGGGTGTGTTGTAAATTCAAAATCGCCTCCAACCAAAACTACATGATTCCAATTAGTTTTTAGTAGTAAATCTACTATATGTTGATGTTCAAATACACTATTTTTTCCAAGCTCTTTCATGCCACCCAGCATGACTATTTTATTTTCAAACCTTGTTTGTTGAAAATTTTTTATGGCCTCTTCCATACTCGATGGATTGGCGTTGTATGCGTCTAAAATAATGGTATTACTTCCTTGTATTATTTTTTGCGAGCGGCTATTATCGGGGCTATATTGTTCTATAGCTTTTTGTATAATATTGATATTGATTTGAAAATAAACGCCCATGCTGATTGCTGCCATTACATTGGGAAAATTGTACTGTCCCACAAGTTGTGTTTGTATCAACGTTTCTTGGCCATGTGTTAAAATAGCTACTTGCAATAAATCATTAGTCATAATAGGTTTTCCTATTACATCGCCTGTATGGCTTCCGTATTTGAATTGCCTGTTGATGCCTTGTGCCATTTGTTGCAAATACACTAAGTCGCTATTGATAAATAATTCACCTTGATGTTGTTTTATATAGGCATACAACTCTCCTTTGGCTTGTCTAACACCTTCTTCACTGCCAAATCCTTCTATATGTGCTTTACCGCAATTATTTATTAAGCCATGTGTAGGCAACGTATACTTGCAATATTGTTCTATTTCATGCAGGTGATTGGCACCCATTTCGATAATGGCTATTTCAGTATCAAGGGGTATACTTAGTATAGTTAATGGAATACCGATATGATTGTTTAGGTTTCCTTTTGTAGCTATTGTTTTATACGTACTAGATAACACTGCATGGCATAACTCTTTGGTAGTTGTTTTTCCATTGCTACCTGTAATCGCTATAAATGGTATTTTGAATTGTTTTCGATGATATAAAGCAAGTTCTTGCAAACATGTTAGTACATCCTTTACGAGTATCATGTTCTCGTTTTCAGCCAAGTCTTCATTGTCTATGATAGCATAGGATGCGCCTAATTCAATTGCTTGGCTTGCATATTGATTTCCATCAAATCGATCACCTTTCAGTGCAAAATACAAATCTCCTTTTTTTAGTTTTCTAGTATCTGTTTGTACAGAAGGGTTTTGTATGTAGAGTTTATAAATAGATTCGATGTTCATGATTTTCTAGGATGCAAATTATAAAAAAAGCCACAATCATATGTGGCTTCTTTCCTATTTTAAAAAAAAATTATCGTGCTTTTTTCTTGCTTCCAATAAAATGGTTGCCTCCAGGTCCTTTTAAAGAAGGGCTGCCTAAACGGTCCATGCAACAACGGAAACCAATAGTGCTACTTGTTTGGTGTGCTTGCAAGTATCTTCTTGTGCCTGGGCTCAACCAATAAGCTCTATCATTCCAGCTACCACCTTTATATACATGTGCTTTGTTGCTAATCAACGTTGTTTTTTCATAATCGTAATATGCTTGACTTGTAGAATCGCCATCTAAATAGCTAATGACGTTTGATTGTCTGTAATCTACACGTTTTGGATTTAATTCGTCTGATGTAACTGGTCGTTTAACTAATTTACCTGTACTATCTTTTTCTTCTAAGGTGAAGTCTTCCAACGTCATATAAGTATCAAACACATTACCTCTAAATGGTCTGAAATCTTCTGCATCCATAGGTGTATTAGGACGATAAACATCCATAACCCACTCATTTACGTTTCCAGCCATATTATAAAGTCCAAAAGCATTGGGTTTATATGAGTATATTTCTGTAGGAAAATCAGCATTATCATTTAAGCCACCTGCTACACCCATCGCATCGCCTTTGCCACGCTTAAAGTTAGCTAATTGCATACCTTGATATTGATTTCTTAATCCTTCTCGTGTAGATAAGTTATCACCCCAAGTATAAACTTGTCTGTCTGTTACTACTTCCTCACCACGTCTGCGTTTTGTATCTGGTTCAGGGTTTCTGCCTTTATAGGCTAAGGCAGCATATTCCCATTCGGCCTCTGTAGGAAGTCTATAATCTGGTATCAAAATACCATCTTCATATCTGATATTTCTTTTTCCACCACCAGTAGGATCTAAATCTTTTTTCTTTATACCCGCTTCGCCATCGTATTGGCCAGCCACATAGGTTCTTGTATTAAAGTTATTGTCTGAAACCTGAAAAGGATTTTTCTTTAAGTATCCTTTTTGTATTAATATTAATTCGTTGACACGGTCAGTTCTCCATTGGCAATACTCTGATGCTTGCTCCCAAGATACGCCAACTACTGGATAGTTATTATAAGCAGCATGTCTAAAATAGAGCTCTACCATAGGCTCATTATATTGCATTGGATTTCTCCAACATTGTGTATCTGGCAAAGAACGCTGGTATATTTCGGGAAAATCGCTTCCCATAGTACGACCTAACCAATAGGTATATTCGCGATAATGTAAATTAGAAACCTCTGTTTCATCCATGAAAAAAGAAGATACGGTAACTGTACGTGGTACATTATTATTTTCATAAGTCAAGTCTTCTTCGGTTTGACCCATCGTAAAGCGACCACCCTCTACAAACACTAAACCCGGGCCAATATATTGGCCTTCATAGCGAGGCACATCAAACCCTCCAAATTTGGAATCATTATAATTCCAACCCGTTTTAGAAGACACTAAGTTGCTCGATTTTTTACCACCACAAGAACTTATTAAGGTAGTAACCAATACCGCAAGTGCTAAATTGCCAAATATTCTTTTCATGTGTTTATTATATTATCTTTTCGTTTATTTACTAAGCAAATATATATTTTCTTTCCTAATGTGGAAAAGAAAACACAATAATAATTAAATCTCTCAACAATACAACATAATTCGCAGCTATTTTTTTTATTTTTCATTTTAAAATACACTGCTTTCTTCTTATCATTTTTTTTATTTTTTCTTAATAAAAATAGCCAACATGCTTTTTTTTGATAATTTTGTAGGATTAATTATCTTTAAATTTAAAATTAACACGTAAATTTCCACTTTTAACAACAAGAAATAAACATGAGAAAAAATGTCATTGCCTTAGCGCTTACATGTGTGTGTATAACGTATACGAGTACTATAAAGGCTCAAACAGATAAAAACAAAAAAAGTCGTTATTATCAAAACAGCACTACCACTCCCGAAGAGTTTGATGTGCAAGGTTTTTTTACTGAAGAAGAAAAAAAAGAAGTAGAATCTACTCCTAAAAAAGAAGAATATAGAGTAAAAGTAAAACGCAATGCTAATGATTCTAAATATTATGACGAACAACGTGTCATAGTTAGAGAAACACCTGTAGAAGTAGAAGTAGATGAAGAATTGCCTGCAAAACCCAAAAAAAGAGCTGGGTACTACACTACCTATGGCGAGTACAGACCGTATAATGAGAATAGAGCTAGCTACGATAAATATTATAACAGCGATGGAACACCTGTAGCCAACACAAGATCAACGGCTACGCCTCCTCCTCCTCCTCCTCCTCCACCGAGTAGAACGCGCAGATACAAAAAAGATGTACGCGAAGAAAGAGAAATCAAAATGACTTCGAATGAATTGGAATATAAGACTACTGTAGTGAAAAAAAGATATACTAATTTGGATGTACTATGTGACGATTTGGACTTAGCTAAAATACAACGACCTGTTTTTAAAGGCATATGTACAGAATGCAGCAGAGATGTTGATGCTATTATTACTAACAAAAATTTAAGTAGCCTTGAAAAAAATTATCGCCTAAAACAATGTTATATGCAACGCGATAAAAGACTTCGTGAAACTATAGACGAAGATCAATATAGAAAATGGATTCGCATTAAAGACGCTGATGAATACTTAATCATTACGAGAGACACTGAAATGAAAGATGGTGTAAACAAATAAACACTTATTCTTCCTGATACATTTATACAAAACCCTGCTAGGCAGGGTTTTTATTTTTCATTTTCTAAGTCTTTTTACTCTTCATAAAAGTATTATTTTGTACATTGAGCACATTGTATTTTATAACCTAACACGATACTAAAGCATGCAAAAAAGATGGGCTTTAAAAACATATGATGAATCCATTGTAGATACGCTACAAAAGGAGTTAAAAATAAATCGTACTATCTGTATTTTGCTTGCGCAAAGAGGTATTACTACTTTTTCTGAAGCCAAAAAATTTTTTCGTACAACGGAAGAACACCTCTATGACCCCTTTTGGATGAAAGGTATGAATACGGCTGTGCAACTTATTCATGACCATATTCAACATCAAAATAAAATTCTTATATACGGCGATTACGATGTAGACGGCACAACATCGGTTGCTGTAGTATATAGTTTTTTTAAAAATTTTTATGAGTATCTAAGCTTTTATATACCTCACCGCTTCAACGAGGGCTATGGATTATCTTACAAAGCCATACAAGAAGCTATTGCTAATGACATTAAGCTAATAATAACTCTGGATTGTGGTATCAAATCTGTATCCTTAATTGAAGAAGCACGAAAACATGAAATCGATGTCATCGTTTGCGATCATCATCTGCCAGGCGATTTATTGCCGGATGCTAATGCCATTTTGAATCCCAAACAAATCGATTGCGAATATCCTTATAAGGAACTCTGTGGTTGTGGTATAGGTTATAAACTAATTACTGCTTATGCACAAGAACATGCTATAGGTGCGCCCTTTGTCAATGAAAATATAGACTTGGTAGCTACTGCTATTGCTGCCGATATAGTGCCTATACAAGATGAAAACAGAACCTTGAGTGTACTTGGATTGGCCAAAGCCAACCATAACCCTTCTGTTCCGTTGAAAGCTTTAAAACAAATTGGCAAACTCGAAAAAGAATTTACAATTACGGACTTGGTTTTTATTATAGCACCAAGAGTCAATGCAGCAGGAAGAATGGATGATGCAAAAAAAGCTGTAAACTTATTTATAGAAAAAGACGAAAACAAAGCCAAACTACTAGCAGAAGAATTGCATCAGGATAATAATGAGCGAAAGGATATAGATAAGTCAACTACAGAAGAAGCTCTTGACCAAATTCTTTCGAATGAAAATAATGCTATCTTAAAATCTACTATAGTATATGAACCGCATTGGCATAAAGGCGTGGTAGGCATAGTAGCCTCTCGATTAATTGATCATTTTTATAGACCTACTATAGTACTTACTGAATCTAATGGAAAAATTAGTGGTTCCGCTCGCTCAATAAAGGGTTTTAATTTATTTGATGGCCTCAATCAATGTGCCGACCTATTAGAAACCTATGGTGGGCATTACTACGCAGCAGGACTTACTTTAGAGAAAAAAAATTTAGATCCTTTCAAAAAGCGTTTTGAAGACATCGTTTCAAACACTTTAGAAAGCCACCAACTTGTGCCTGAAGTAGAAATAGATTGCGAAATAGATTTTGATAGTGTCAACCCTAAGTTTTTAGCTCTGCTAAAACAATTTGCACCACATGGCCCCGAAAACATGCGACCCATTTTTAAAACACAAGGTGTTTTTGATTTCAATGCTCAATCCATGCTTGTAAAAGAAAAACATCTTAAATTGGTTTTAACACAAAATGGAAGCACCGTATTGAATGCAATAGCTTTTAATATGGCAGACAAATTAAACCTTATAAAAAACAACAAGCCCTTTCAAATTCTGTATCATATAGAAGAAAACACTTGGCGAAATCAAACAAGCATACAGCTCAAAATCATTGATATTAGACAATAAGCACTTATCTTTAATTTAGGTTTGCTTCCTATTGCTTCATATAGTATGTTAGATCATGAGTTGGCATTTGTACAAAAACTACATGATAAACAAAGTCGTGATTTTAGCTTTGCGTTGCGGCTTGTATTTTTAATTTGCATTTTGATTCCTTTGTTGGCTGGCTTATTAAGCTATTTTAAAAAACCCGATTTGCAATCTATGCTCTATATGTATGGTTTTGCACAGCTATTGGTTACCGTATTACTTTTTGCAGGCCTGTGGATTTACTATCTGAGTCATTTAAGAAAATATAAACTGGATATAAAGCACAGAAAAAAAACACAATATGTAGTTAGTATTAAGGAAAAAAGCGAAATCGAATTTAATCATACATTTCACTTTTTTATACATCACCCTCTGAAATACAGTATAGAAGTGAGCGAAAATGATTTTCATTTTTATCAAGTAGGCGATGAACTGGCCATTGAATTTTCTAAATATTCAAAAGAGTATTTAGGCTATGTATAGGCTTGAACACTATCAATTACGATTTTTTAAATTGTAGTATTTTTAATTTTCACAAGAATGTTTTTATACCAAAGTAATACCAATCTTAAACTGGTTTCAGACTTATTTTTAGAGTAGTTTATGCCGATATTGCTGATGTTCAGACCATTTTTTTGGTCTGTTACAGTAGTATAATCGGTATAATTTATAAATAACCCAAAGCCATGTACAAATTGTACAAGGAATATACTGGCATAACATCGTCGATTTAGTATCACTACAATTAGGGATTGTATGTATAACCCTATATTTTCATTTTTGCTTTTGAAATTAGCTTATGATGTATAAATCAATACCTTTTTTTTTAGCTCTATGGTTCTTCGCATTTATTTCAAATGCCACTACACGTACGGTGTTGAATTTTCCCTCAGGTCTTGCACAATACAATACGCTTCAAGCAGCGGTAGATGCAAGTGCTCATGGTGATACGATAGTGGTTCATGGGTCTCCTATTGTATATGCGGGATGCACAATAGCCGACAAAAAAATAATACTGATAGGGCCAGGCTTTAGTCCAGAAAAAAATAATCCACAAACGGCCAAAGTCAATACCAATATTAATATAAATGCATTTACTAATGTAGTTGGCAACGCAGATGGCTGTGCAATTCATGGTATGGATTTTATATCCAATGCAAATATTCAAATCAATCAAGCTAGCATAAACGGGGAAGTAGTTAAGAATATTACGATTAATAAAAATTCATTTGCCAATATAGGGCTAACATTGGGTACTCTTACCAATGCTACCTATAGTGGCTATATTATTAGCAACAATTATTTTAGGTATTCGGCTATTGCTGGAGGTACTACTACGATAGTAGAGAATATGCTAATCAAAAACAATGTGTTTTATAGTGCTACCGGTGGATCAAGATTGTTTAAAGGAATGAATAATACTATCGGTGTTTTTATTGATCATAATTTGTTTTACCAAGCCACAAGCAGCAATTCTTTATTGTTTGCAGCTTTTAATAGCGGCGAAAAATGTTCAAATTTAATTTTATCTAATAACATTTTTTGTGGTATGAAGAATGTGGATCAATGCCTTAATTCCACATTTATAAATAATGTATTTTATGATTGCGTCTCCAATACTCCTTGGACAGCTAATGGCAATATAGATGGTGGAGGCAATTTGTCAAGTGTAAATCCTATGTTGGTAGATCAAAATGCTGTTGATGGAGGCACAAACAATCCATTACTAAATTTTAAGCCCACCTCAAGTAGCCCATGCCTCAATGCAGGGAATGATGGCAAAGATATAGGTTTGTTATATGAAGAAAATACATCTTATGATTATACCCAAGCACGCAATAGTATATTGCCTTATATAGTCCTTATGTATTTGAATAAAGGTGTAATAACAAAAGGCGAGACTATACAATTAAACCTCAATGCAAGAAAATCTAAATAATGCTTTTTAAAAATAATAAAATGAAACAGACCATTCTTATCATCTCACTGTTCTTTGGCAGTTATCTGAATTCTTTAGCTACTGTCTATACTGTACTAAATTTTCCTGCAGGCATAGCACAGTTCGACAATATACAGGCCGCTTGCGACTCAGCTAATCATGGCGATACCATATACATACATGGCTCTATAGTTCCTTATGCGCAATTTACAGTTGATGATAAAAAGCTTATATATATTGGTCCGGGGTTTGCCACTGAAAAGATATCTCCAATATCCGCCAAATTAGGAATTGTAACTATTCGTAATTTTAGCAACATAATCGGCACGTCTAGTGGTACAGAATTTCATGGCTTAGAATTTACCAGCGCCTTAACGCTTGGTGGAATTGGCACAAATGGCGAAGCAGTAAATAATGTACTTGTGAACCGTTGCTATTTTAATGGCGGTAGCGGAACAAATTTTACTTTTGCAAATAATGGTAGGACACATGCCAATATAATAATTCAAAATTGTTATTTTAGTTATTATATATTAGATGCCAATTTTTCTTCCGGATATTTGGTTAATTTTCTTTTCAGAAACAATGTAGTCCGACCTGCTACCATTACTCCATTTTTTAGTGGGTTTAGCAAATCCAGCGGTGTTGTTATTGATCACAACTTATTTTATGGCAATGGTGCTGCAAGCCCTTTGTTTGGTAACTCTATTACGCAGTCGCCCAATAATTCTTATATCAGCAATAATATTTTTGTAGGCGTTAGTAATTTGAATTTTGGCTTCAATAATTCATATCAAAACAATATCACATTTAACACTACAAGTACTACAATCCCTTGGGCTACACCTAACAATTTTGACTTGGGTAGTAATATTTCACAAACCGACCCACAGCTCGTATCACAGGCCGACATCAATAGTGGTGTACACAATACCCTTTTAAATTTCAAACCAAACACCGGGAGTCCGTGTATTGGGGCAGGCAATGATGGATTAGATATGGGATTAATATTTACTCCAAATTCTATTGAAAATTGGAATTTAAGTCGCAATGGAGTTTTACCCTATATAGTAAACACAGCATGGCAAAGTTCAAATACAGTATCGCAAGGTGGAACTATTCAAGTACAAATAGAAGCAAGAAAAAGCAAATAATATGCATATAGAAAAACAGTTATTCATGCTATTGTTTATATTTTCTCTGTCGGCCAATGCTGCCATATTGAGAGTAAACAACACCCCTGGTATACTCGGAGTACATACGCATTTGCAAAATGCAGTTAATGTGGCCAATGCTGGCGATACGATTTATATTGAACCCAGTGATGTGGCATATTCTGGTGCGGCTATAGCTAAAAAAATAACTATCATTGGAAATGGAAGTGAACTCGCCACCAACAAAGAATTTCAAGCCATAGATAAAACGGCCATCATAGCCGGAAACGTAGATTTACAATCTGGAGCCAATGATTCCTATTTGTCTTTAACTATTGCTGGCAATATACTTGTGAATGGTGTAAATAATTTTACGATAGACAACTGTAATATTCAAGGCAGATTAGTCATTGAGAATGCGACAAATGCACTTATCAGAAGAACCCTTGTAAAGGGTACAGCCTCTCAAACCTTAGGACTTACAGTTGATCTCAGCAACCATATTCGCTTTCAAAATACTGCTTTTGAAGTAAAGCAAACGATTTCCAATTCAACAAATATTACATTTGCCAATTGCAATTTTCGAAATGTGCAATTTACAAGTTTTACCCAAGCTACTTTTATAGCTTGTATATTCATCGAAGCACAACTTAATCAGGCTGCTTTTGATGCTACTTGTACTTTGTTTCATTGTATTCATTCCCAAAGCTATTCATCAACTATACCATCTGGAATAAGTGAGGATGTTATCTTTTTACCTCTAAATCAAATTCTTGTAAACTCGAGTTCAACAGATGGCTTTGAAAAAAACATAACCATCAATAATATAGAACCCAACGATGTAGGCATTTATGCAGGCGAATATCCCCTGAAAAAGGCCACTATACCTGCCATCCCTACTATTTACAGTTTAGAAATGAATAGCTACAATAGTTCAAATTCTCTGCAAATAAATCTTAAATCACGTTCAAATAAATAAGCATGAAACAAATAATTATATTTTTATTACTCTTTATTGTTACGCAATTAAACGCAAGTATTTTACGAGTAAACAATAACCCAGGAATAACTGGCGTACATACTACCTTACTAAGTGCAGTGAATGCTGCCGCCAGTGGTGACACTATTTATTTAGAACCGAGTTCTATAAACTATAATGGCCTAACTATTTCAAAAAAAATAACTCTCATAGGCAATGGAAGCCAATTAGATACATTTTTTAATTTGCAAGCCATTCCTAAAACGGCAACTATTGCCGGCTCATTAAAATTTAAAGGGCACAATGCCGATGGTAGCTATATTTCTGTTCATGCACAAGACAATCTTATATTAGATACCACAGATAATGTAATAGTTGCTAATAGTTTTTTCGAAAGAGGATTAACAATACGAGCGTCCAATTTCTTACATATTCACCAGTCTTATTTTGGTTTATTTGCTTTACTCAATAGTACCATCACAAGTTCAAATCATGTGCTTTTTGAAAATTGTCTGCTTAATTTAGAATTAAATTGCATTGCATCATCAGACATAAAGTTTGTGCGATGCAATTTGCGTTTAGATGTTTCGGATTTTACCAACGCAAGCTTTATCTCCAGTATCATAACGGCCAATGATGCCGTTACCCTTAATAGCTGTACAGGCTTTGCCAATATTATTCAAAATACGCCTTATATTTCAGAATTTTCTGGTAGCGTTAAGACTGAGTCCACCATATTGTCTTTGAATGAAATTTTTGTAGATCCTAATCCCACTTTTAACAATACCAATCCTTTTCCTGCACAGGAATTAACCGCAAAGGCAAAGAACTTAGATGTTGGCATTTTTTCTGGCAACAAGCCTATTAAACTTGGAACCCTTCCATCCTTTCCTAGTATATACGAACTGCAAGTCCCAAGCTATATTAACACCAACGATATTATTATAAATCTTAGCACACGTTCTAACAACTAAAAGATGAAGTTGAAAGTACTTTTCAGTATTTTATTATTGTATGTTTCGCATATTTTAAGTGCTCAACAAATAGTTGAAACTGAGTATTTCATAGATACAGATCCTGGCTATGGCAATGGGATTCTAATACCGATTAATTTAGATAGCAATGTAGAAATAAATAATTACTCTATAAATGTGGCTACACTAAATAAAGGCTATCACACCATAGGATTTAGATCAAAAGATTCTAATGGTACTTGGAGTATAACAAACTTGAAAAAATTTTACAAAGATTCCGCTATAGTATCTCCAGAAATAGTAGCACCCATAGTAAAAGCTGAGTATTTTATTGATTCCGACCCAGGTTTTGGCAATGCCATCTCTTTGTCAATTACAACAGATACAAATACCATTTTACAAAGTACACTTATCAATCTTTCTACTGTCAACCCCGGTTTTCATACCATAGGGTTTCGCTCACAAGATAGTATGGGCAAGTGGAGCATAACAAATCTAAAAAGATTTTACAAAGATTCTACCTTAGCGATTTTAGACAAACAATTTCCGATTGTAAAAGCCGAATATTTTATTGATACGGACCCAGGTTTCGGAAATGCCTCTTCATTATCCATTTCTATGGATACGAATGTTATTTTAAATTACACAACTATTAATTTATCTAGTGTAAGTTCTGGCTTTCATACGCTTGGGTTTCGCACTCAGGATAGCTTAGGAAAATGGAGTATTACTAATCTAAAGAAAATATACAAAGACTCTATGCTGTCTATTCCAAACAAGAGAGTTCCCATTGTGAAGGCCGAATATTTTATAGATACCGACCCAGGCTTTGGTATGGCATTTTCATTGCCTATTGCAATCGATACAAATTCAATTTTACAAAACTCGCAAATCAATCTTTCTACAGTCAACCCGGGTTTTCATACCATCGGTTTTCGTACTCAAGACAGTTTGGGTACGTGGAGCATAACGAATTTGAAAAAAATATACAAAGATTCTACACTATCAAATGTAGCAACTTTAGCTCCCATCGTTAAGGTTGAATACTTTATTGACCTCGACCCAGGTTTTGGCAATGGTATCAACCTACCCATAAATGCTGATACCCAAGTTGTATTTTCAAATTATACATTACCCCTATCAATTGCTTCAAGCGGGTTTCATCAATTTGTGTGTAGAACACAAGTTGCGGATGGTAAATGGAGTATTTGTAATACTATGAAAATTTTTGTTAGCACAAGTAAGTGGTTTGAAGATTTGGATGCAGATGGATTTGGAAATGTATCGCAATTTATTTTCAGCACCTCACAGCCCATAGGATATGTATTGGATAGCACCGATTGCAATGATAATGACGCCTCTTTGCACGCTTTATTTCCATTTTATGTAGATAATGATTTAGACGGCATCGGGGCTGGTAATATGGTATTTGTGTGTGCGCAAAACAATGTATTAGCACCCATTGGATATTCATTAGTAAATACCGATTGCAACGATAATGATTCATCTGTTTATAATACAACTGCCTTATACAACGATTTAGACGGCGATGGGTTTGGAGATACTACTACCATGCAATTTTTTTGTGTCGGCTTGCCTTACACTATTCCCAACGGTAAAGTACTGAACGGTGATGATTGCAATGATAACAATCCCAATATATACCCAGGTACTATAGAGCGAGCTGAATACTTTTTTGATCACGACCCAGGGTTCAACAATGGTATTAGTTTGTCAGTATTTCCAAACAACACGGATTCAATCCATGATTCTTATTCAATCATAATTCCAAATACCTTAAGTGCTGGTGGCCATATTTTGAATGCAAGAGTAAAAACTTGTAAGGCTGCATGGAGTGCTTTTGAGAGTAGTTATTTGTACGTTGAAGATTCCATAACGATTGATGCACCCTTAGTAAGAGCTGAATATTTTATTGATAATGACCCAGGCGAGGGGAATAGAGATTCTATACTTTTTATTCCATCGGCAGATACTATTAATGCTATAAGTTCTATTCCGATACCAAACGCGCTTGCAAAAGGCATCCATGAAGTGTATTTGCGGGTTCAAGATAGCACGGGCCAATGGGGCACATTTGAAAGTCGAATATTTTATTATATAGATAAAGTGTATGCATCACCATTGGTCGCAGCCGAGTATTTTATTGATAATGACCCAGGCATTGGCAATGGCGTATCCATTAGCGTGGGTTTAGCTAGCGATACCTTTTCAATATTATCAAACATAACTATGCCAGCAAATTTGGAAACCGGTATGCATCTATTGAGTATCCGTGTAAAGGATAGCTTAGGAGATTGGAGTTTGTTTAGCAGTAAAATGATTCATATTACTGCTTCAGCAATTAGCACTCCTTTGGTTGCCGCTGAATACTTCATTGATAATGACCCAGGTGTGGGTAATGCTTCTAGCCTTAACATTGGTATGGCTATGGATACCATGAATATATTAGCCAACATTTCAATTCCAAGCAATTTACCCACAGGCATGCATCTTCTAAGTATTAGAGTTATGGATAGTATAGGCAAATGGAGTTTGTTTAGCAGCAAAATGATTCATATTACTGCTTCAGCAATTAGCACCCCTTTGGTTGCCGCTGAATACTTCATTGATAATGACCCAGGCGTGGGCAATGGCATAGCTATCAGTACAGCCTATGTTGTAGATACTTTGACTACCACTGAAAATATAACCTTACCATCAACTATTTCTATTGGAGCACACCAATTGTGTATACGAGTAAAAGACAGTGTTGGCACATGGAGCCTGATGAATGCTACCCCATTTAATGTAACTGGATTTTTAGGTATTAAACTATTCATAGAAGGATATTATGTTGGCAATAATGAAATGGCTAATGTATTACTTAATCAAGGTGAGCCCAGTCATATATTAGCAAGTGATAGTATCATTATTTCTGTAATGAACGAAGTAAGCCCTGGTAGTTGGAATAGTCTATTTGAGAAAAAAGTAGAATTAAAAACGAATGGCGAAGCCTATATTTCATTTCCGGCCAGTTTGCATGGCAATATGTATTACCTAAAAATCAATCATCGAAATACTGTTGAAACATGGACAAGTACACCGATATTAATAGATAGTCTTACACAATACAATTTTAGCCTATCTGCCAATCAGGCATTTGGTAATAATCAAAAAGAAGTTGCACCTGGTGTTTTTGCGCTATACACTGGCGACATAAATCAAGATGGTTTTGTTGACATCTTCGACTTTCTGGATTGGGATGTAGACAATCAAAATTTCTCTTTTGGTTATTTACCTACGGATCTCAATGGCGATGGTTTTGTAGATATTTTTGATTTCTTAATTTGGGATCCAAACAACCAAGCGTTTGTTGGCGTTATTATGCCATAAGGTATGGAATCTTTATCCTTTTATACCAAAGTGATTTATTGTCGCTGACCAAAACTTATACCAGTATCAAACTGGTTTCAGACTAATTTTTAGAGTGGATTAAAACGATACTTTATATGTATTACTCTTTGTAAATTACAAATAGTTCAACGTTTTTTAAGCTACGTATAAAAAAATATTACCAACATTTTTTCTATTTTTACCCAAATACAAAAAAATCATTTAGCAACATGTCCTCTACTATTTTACTTCTTTTTGTTTTAGCCTATTTTATTCTATTGCTTATCGTAGCGTATTTTACAAGTAAAAAAAGCAACAACGAATCTTTTTTTATTGGAAATAGAAATTCTAATTGGCTATTAGTAGCCTTTGGTATGATAGGCACTTCGCTTAGTGGAGTCACCTTTGTGAGTGTGCCAGGCACGGTTGGTAGCAATGGTTTTCAATACTTTCAAGTAGTAATTGGCTATTTTATAGGCTATATCGCAGTAGCCTATATTCTGCTACCACTATACTATCGTCTGCAACTTACTTCTATATACTCCTATCTGCAAGATCGTATAGGCATGACGTCTTATAAAACGGGTGCTTTATTTTTTATTATTTCTCGCACTTTGGGTGCTACGGCTAGGTTATATTTAGTAGTCAATATTCTTCAACTTTTTATTTTAAACAATTTACATGTCCCTTTTTGGCTTACCACTTTTATCATTCTTTTACTCATATTGCTATACACCTTCGAAGGTGGCGTTAAAACTATTGTATATACCGACACTCTACAAACTACTTTTATGCTTTTAGGTCTGTTAGTGTGTACTATCGCTATCCTTACTAAATTAGATTTGGGATTTTTTGATTCTTTATCACAAATGAAAAACGAGGGCTATACCAAAATTTTTAATACCGATGTGAATAGTAGTGGTTTTTTTCTTAAACAAATTATTGGAGGTGCATTTATAACTATAGGCATGACTGGTCTTGATCAGGAAATGATGCAAAAAAATATTAGTGTAAAAACATTGGGTGGCTCACAAAAAAATATGATGACATTTAGCACCATCATTTTATTTGTCAATTTTTTATTTTTATTCTTAGGTGGCTGTCTTTATTTATATGCCAAAAACCAAGGTCTTGAGGTGGCTGGCGACGATTTGTTTCCTACTATAGCACTCAATGGATATTTGGCTGGTGGCATTTCCATACTATTTATTATAGGTCTTATATCTGCGCTCTTCCCAAGTGCCGATGGAGCACTGACAGCTCTTACCTCTTCTTTTTGTATAGACCTTTTGGGTATTAAACGAAATCCAAACCTAAGCGAAGTTGAAGCAAAACGAACTAGACTCATAGTTCACTTAGCCTTTGCCATTTTATTTTTTATATGCACTATGGTATTTAAGTGGATTAATGATAAATCAATTATTGACGTTATACTAAAATTAGCTGGCTATACCTATGGGCCTCTATTAGGATTATTTGCCTTTGGCATATTGACTAAAAAATCGATACGTGACCAATACGTTTTGCCCTTATGTTTATTGGCCGTTTTGCTTAGCTTAGGCATAGATTTAATAAACAATGCCGAATGGTTTATAAAAAAATTAACACTTAGCGATAAGCTTGGTCAATCTCTTATTCATTTATCAAAATCTATCTTTGGCAACTATAAAATCGGAATTGAATTACTTCCTATCAATGGCCTTATTACATTTTTATTGTTATACTTTTTTTCGAAAAAAAAAATAACTCCAGTATATGCAGCGAATACAAGAAGAAGCACTTTATACCTATTGTGAAAAATACTCTACACCCGAAGCTTCTTGGCTAGTGCAAGCAAGCCAAAACACTTTTGAAAAAACAAGACAACCTTATATGCTTTCTGGACATTTGCAAGGTAGGGTACTAAGTCTTATCAGTACACTTATCAAACCTACTAACATATTGGAAATAGGCACATTTACAGGCTATTCGGCTATGTGCCTGGCAGAGGGTCTTGACCCTCAAGGACGCTTAATTACGATAGATAATAGTAAAGAAAATATAGCACTAAGCGAGGCGCATATTGCAGCATCTCCCTATGCAAAACAAATACAAATTTTATTTGGCGATGCAAAAGACATTTTACCAACCTTAAGTCAAAAATTTGATTTGGTTTTTATTGATGCCGACAAACAAGGATATTCAAAATACCTTGATTTAGTTATCGAAAAAATGAATGTTGGAGCTTGCCTATTAGCAGACAATGTACTGTTCAAAGGAGAGGTTTTGAATCTTGAACAAGCAGGAAAATTTGCAAAAGCATTGCACGCTTATAATGAAAAAATTAACCAAGACCCTCGTTTAGAAAATGTACTTTTGCCTATCCGAGATGGTATCATGATTTCAAGAAAAAAATACTAATTAAGTATGCAAAAAAACAAATTATTCTTATTTCTCATATTTTGTTTTGTACAAATAAACTTGTTTGCACAAGACCAAAATGCATTGGACTATATTGAAACTTATAAAACACTAGCTATAAATGAGCAATTGCGCACAGGCGTTCCTGCAGCAATAACACTTGCTCAAGGACTGCATGAAAGTGCCAATGGATTGAGCGAATTGGCTACACAAGGCAATAATCATTTTGGTATAAAATGCAAATCCACCTGGACTGGCAAAACTATATTGCACGATGATGATGCAAAACAAGAATGTTTTAGAGCCTACGACTCTGCTAGCGATTCCTACACCGATCATTCCGATTATCTCAGAGCAAGCAAACGCTATAACGCTTTGTTTGAACTCGAAATTACAGACTATGTGGGCTGGGCTCAAGGACTCAAAAGAGCTGGCTATGCTACTAACCCTATGTATGTAAAACGATTAGTAGATTTGATTGAAAAATACAATCTACAACAATACACATTAAGTGCCATGAGCATGCAAGCCGAAGTAGTGCCTGAACATGATATTGAAAACAACTATAACGCTGAAACAGCTATACACAAACCCCTTAGCAATACAAACACTGCTAGCTCTGCTAAACTATTTGAAGACAATACCTACAAAGGATTGACTGGATTTTGGGCCAAAAAAGGCGAAACACTTTTGAGCTATGCTGTTAAGTACAACACTCGCTATCAAAAATTACTTTCTAATAATGACTTAGCTGACAAACCCCTCGAACAAGACATGTTTATCTTTTTAGAAAAAAAGAAAAAAATTGGTACTGAAGAATTTCATATTGTGCAGGCTAATGAAAACATGCATCTTATTTCGCAAAAAGAAGCTATACTCCTCGACAATCTATATTATTTTAATAATATGATACCAGGTGAAGAACCCTATCCTAATGAAAAATTATCTCTTCAATATAAATCATATAATAAACCTAAAATAAAACCACAATTTTTGGATGTATTTGAAGAAAAAAAGACCAACGACAATGTTATTATAGTAAAAAAAGAAAACAATCCTACTCCAGAAGTAAAACAAGAAAATATTCAAAATGCAGAACACAATATTGAAACAAAAGAAGCTATAATAGAAGAAGCTATCCCAGCGCCAAACGCCAAGGAACTAAATGTAGATATTACTGAAACAACACCTTCTGAGCCTGTTGCCAAGACTGAAACAGAAACTAAAATAGAAGAAATACAAGAAGAAAGTCGAGCAATTGTAGAAATACAAGAAGAAAAAATTCAAAATGAAACCCAAACAAAAACTACAGAACCTCAAATAACAGAAACTGTAGTAGCTGACAAAGAAATTATTTTAGACGAAAACAAAGCACAAAAAACGGCCGCTCTTTTAGGTGCTGAAATAAACGATGCCTATGTAACTAAAATAGACACACTAGTAGCTACTGAAATACAAGAACAAAGTACCGAATCCATACCTACATTAAAACAAGAAGAACTTGTTCAAGTAGAAACAAAGACTAAACCTTTTCAATCAGAAATTCCAAAAGAAATTTTAGAACGAAAATATAATGAACCGAATGTAAGTGATAGTGTAAAAAATTTAAAAAAACGATTTGATAAAATTATTTATAAAACCTATCCGCCTCGCGTAAAAAAAGAAACAAACACACAAATAAAAAAAGAAGTAGAAGCTCCTAAAAAAGTTGAAAAAGCAACAACACAAACAACAAGTACTAAAAAACCAGAACCTACGCCAAAGAAAGAAACCATTATTAAAACTAGTACAGGCATTAAAAAAACAAGTGGAACTACAAAGTCCGATGCTAAACAAAAAACAAGTACAACCTCTACTAAAAAAACAGATACTAAATCGAACTCAAAAACATCTGAAAAAAAACCAGAAACCAAAAAACCAATAACGAAAAAAACAAGCGATAGCAATACAAAAAAAACGGATACTAAGGCAAAAGCAAAAAATACGAAAGACACAAAAAAAGAAACGACAACAAAAAAGAAAAAATAGTCATGAGCATACAAGTACACGATAAACGATTTGTTCCTTACTTAAGCGCACAAACTATACAAGAACGTATAGATGCCTTGGCCAATGAAATTAGCAACGATTATAAAGACAAAGAACCGCTTTTTGTGGGCATCTTAAATGGCTCTTTTGTATTTGCAGCCGACCTGTTTAAAAAAATTTCTATTCCGGCTTGTATTTCATTTATCAAACTAATTTCATATAAAGGCACGAGCTCTACTGGCACTGTGCTTACTTCTATAGGATTAGAAGAAAATATCAATGATAAAGATATCATTATTGTAGAAGACATAGTGGACACCGGCAAAACTCTAACTGAATTTTTGCCAACCCTTATGAAACAAAATCCAAGAAGTATAAAAATTTGTACCCTTTTACAAAAACCCGATGCTCAATTATTTCCGCTTGATGTAGACTATGTTGGCTTTTCTATACCTAACAAGTTTGTAGTAGGATACGGTTTGGACTATGATGGACTTGGAAGAAACTATGATGCCATATATCAATTAGCAGATTAGCATTCCATTTCGTACCTTTACGAATTCAAAAACACTCCTTATTTATGCCTCAAATACAAGCAGCCATTACATGCGTAGGTGGTTATGTTCCAGAAGATATACTCAGCAATTTTGATTTAGAAAAAATAGTAGATACCAGCGATGAATGGATTACAACTCGTACGGGTATCAAAGAACGTAGAATTTTAAAAGGCGAAGGCTTGGGCACCTCTGACATGGCCGTGAAAGCTGTACAAGAAATTTTTGACAAGACGGGCATTCAACCAGATGAAATAGAATTATTAATTTGCGCTACTACTACGCCCGATTTTACTTTTCCTGCTACAGCCAATGTTATTACAGACAAGCTTGGCATGACCAGTGCTTGGGGCTATGATGTAAGCGCAGCTTGCAGTGGCTTTTTATATGCGCTCAATACTGCTGCACAATTTATTCAAACAGGTAAACACAAAAAAATTATTGTAGTAGGTGGCGACAAAATGAGCTCCATACTCAACTTTGAAGATAGAACTACTTGCATCATATTTGGCGATGGCTGTGGTGCAGTCCTTTTAGAACCCAACACCGAAGGTCTTGGCATTATAGATTCAATATTAAAATCAAATGGAGCAGGAAGAGCTTTTCTACATCAAAAAGCGGGCGGTAGTGTAAAACCTGCCACTATAGAAACCGTCATGAACAAAGAGCATTATGTATATCAAGAAGGACAAACGGTTTTTAAATTTGCTGTTACTAACATGGCCGATGTAGCTTTTGAAATCATGCAACGCAATCAATTGGTAAGCGATGACATAGCATGGCTAGTGCCACATCAGGCCAATAAGCGTATCATAGATGCCACAAGAGACCGCATGGGCATACCCGAAGAAAAAGTAATGATCAACATACAACGATTTGGAAATACAACCAATGGCACCTTGCCCCTTTGCCTTTGGGAATGGGAAAAGAAATTAAAAAAAGGAGATAATATTATACTTGCAGCCTTTGGTGGTGGCTTTACGTGGGGTAGTACCTATCTTAAATGGGCTTATTAGGTTTTTATTTTTGCAATAGAAACGATTAATTTTTTTTAAGAACATCTAACGTACAAGCTTTTTAAGAAAAGTACTGAAAAGAATTTCCTTACAAACCACAAACAGAAAAAGTATGATACCAGACTACCAATCCTTGATGCTTCCATTGCTCAAACTAGTTTCAGACGGACATGAGCATAGATATAGAGACTTGATTGAACGTTTGGCTATTGAATTTGAAATAACAGATGAAGAAAGAAAAGAACTTTTGGCAAGCGGCAACCAAGCCATTTTTGACAACAGAGTTGGTTGGGCAAAGACTTATCTAAAAAAAGCAGGACTGCTTGACTCTCCAAAACGTGCAACATTCGTAATCACTGACCTTGGCAGACAGACTTTAGCAAAAAATCCTGACCGAGTAGATGCAAAGTATTTAAGACAGTTTCCAGCATTTATAGAGTTTCAAAACGCCTCAAGAAGCAATAATGAAAGCGAAGAAGATGAAACTACAATAATTGAAAACAACGAACAGACACCTGAAGAGAGTTTGGACAAAGCATATCAACGAATAAGAAAATCCTTAGCATCTGAACTGCTTAACAAAGTTGTTGACCTCTCTCCTGCTTTTTTCGAGCGACTTGTAGTTGAACTTTTAGTAAAAATGGGTTATGGTGGTTCAATCAAAGACGCAGGAAAAGCAATGGGGAAAAGTGGTGACGAAGGAATAGATGGAACAATAAAAGAAGACAAACTCGGACTTGACATTATTTATATTCAAGCCAAGCGTTGGAGGCCAGGAAATGTTGTTGGACGACCAGAACTTCAAAAATTCGTTGGTGCACTTGCTGGACAAGGAGCTAAAAAAGGAATATTCATTACTACATCAAATTTTACGAAAGAAGCTTTGGAATACACACCGAGGAATGAAACGAAAATTGTTCTCATAAACGGTGAGCAGTTGGCCCAACTAATGATTGACTACAATCTTGGTTGCACAACACAGCAGACTTATGAACTTAAAAAAATTGACAGCGACTATTTTGGCGAAGAATAAAACAAACGATATAGTAAAAGATAATGAGTTTTTATGTTTAGAATTTGGTGTTCCTCACTAAAATATTTAGGAGTTAAAAATCCTTTTAGTGATTTTTCGAACCGTATTAAAAATTTTTTGTGGTAAGCTTTCTTATTATTATTACCTCTTTTTTGCAAAAAAATCTTTCATCTTTTGTGCGCAATCCTCTTTTAAAATCCCTTTTTCAATATGTGTTTTTGGATGGAAGGGGGTATGAGAGCAACGGGTGCTATAACCATTTTTTTCATCGTTGGCTCCATATACTATATGCCCAATCTTGCTCCAATACAATGCGCCAGCACACATTAGGCATGGCTCTAATGTTACATATAAGGTAGCCTCTGGCAAATACTTGCTGCCTGTATATTGAAACGCTGCCGTGAGTGCCAGTATTTCGGCATGTGCTGTTGCATCGTGCAAGAGTTCGGTTTGGTTGTGCGCCTTAGCCACTATGGTATTTTTTATCACCACAATAGCACCCACAGGCACTTCGCCTTGCTCGCTTGCTATAGCCGCTTGTTGCAAAGCTAGCTTCATATAATATTCCGAATTAAAAATAGTTTCCGACATAGGAATAAGGTGCTTTGCTTTTATTTTTTCTTACTCGATTGGGCCTTAGGATTGAAAGCCAAACAAAGCTTTAGCCAATAGCTTAAATCTTTTTCGCTATCAAAACCTTTGGGTGTTACAAATATATACCCCTTCATAGGCCTACCAGTAAAATCCATAGGTAAGCAACAATCTTTTTTTATGGCCTGCTCATAGGCTTCCTCACCTATACGAGCCATCAATAAGCTATCGCCATATTTTTTATCTATGTGTATGCCACAACACATTTTATCGTTGACCATAAAGACATGCCCCCCCATCATATCCTTGGAGATAAATGGCACTTTTGATTCCTTTAATATTCTTGTTATTCTATCTGCTAAAAACTGATCGTAAGGCATACTTTGGTTTTATAGTTACTTCATACTTTCATCTAAATTGGGTTCGTGTAGGTCTACAGGTTTGGCACTTCTTTTTCGGAGTTGCATATTCAACAATTCTACAGCAAAAGAAAACGCCATAGCAAAATATACATAGTTTTTTAAATGCAAGGCATGTGCTCGCTCAGCATCCCAACCTTCTATAAGTAGCACCATACCTACCATGACCAAAAATGATAGTGCCAACATTTTGACCGTAGGATGTTTATCTACAAATGCTGCAATTTTGGGAGCAAACAAAAACATTACAAACATGGCAATAATAACTGCAATAATCATAATTTCGACATGCTGTGCTATACCCACAGCAGTAATAATACTATCAAAAGAGAATACCATATCTACAGCCATGATTTGCAAAACTGTTGGAAACAATTTGGCTCCTTTCTTTTTGGTATCACTTACATGCTCGTCGCCTTCTAACTTTTGATGTATTTCCCCAACCGTTTTGACCAATAAAAAAAGTCCACCAGCTAGCATTATAAGGCTTCTTAAATTAAACGATTTACCAAATAAGGCAAACAATTCTTTGTCGCCATGTAGCACCATCCAGCTCAGGCTTAGTAACAACAAAATACGCACAGCTATGCCCGTGAGCATCCATAGTTGTCTGGCTTTTTTTTGATCTTTTGCATCGAGCCTTCCCATAATGATGGAAACAAAAATGACATTGTCTACACCTAATACAATTTCTAAAACAGTCAAGGTAAGTAGACTTAATAGGGCATTGAGGGTAAATAATTCGTGCATATAAAACGCTATTTTTTTAGAAGTGATTTACAAATATTTTTTGCGATAGCTGGACCCTGATATATAAAACCAGTATACACTTGTACTAGGCTTGCGCCTGCGTCTAATTTTTCTTGAGCATCTTCGGCATTAAATATGCCTCCTACTGCTATAATAGGCAGAGCGCCTTTTGTTTTGGTATGTATGTATTTAACTATTTCAGTACTTTTTTGTTTCAAGGGTTTACCGCTTACACCACCAGCTCCAGTAGATTCTACTTTGCTAGGGTCTGTAGACAAGCCTTCTCGTACTACAGTGGTATTGGTAGCTACTATACCAGATAGTTTGAGTTTGGTAACAATTTCTATAATATCATCCAATTGTTCGTGGCTTAAATCGGGTGCTATTTTCAACAACAAAGGTTTGGGTTTTGCATAGCTCAAATTAAGGTTTTGAATTTGTAATAGTAATTTTTCTAACGGTTCTTTTTCTTGTAGCTCCCGCAAATTGGGCGTATTGGGGCTACTCACATTGACTACAAAATAATCGACATACTCATACAAGGCCTTAAAACAATATACATAATCGTTGATAGCCTGGTCGTTTGGAGTCAATTTATTTTTTCCAATATTCCCACCAACAAGGATAGATGATTTTCTTTTTTTTAATCTGTACACAGCGGCATCAACACCTTCATTATTAAACCCCATACGGTTTATAATAGCTTCGTCTTCTTTGAATCTAAACAGTCGAGGTTTCTCATTGCCATCTTGTCCTTTGGGCGTCAGTGTACCTATTTCTATAAAGCCAAATCCTAAACAAGCCAATTCATCTATATATTTTGCATCTTTATCAAAGCCCGCTGCTAAGCCTACTGGATTTTTGAATTGAATACCAAATACCGTTCTCTGCAAACTCGAATGTTGTATGCAATAATTGCTTTCGAGATATTTTTTTCCTATGCCTAGATTATATGCTTTGGTAAGCCAATTCAATACTTTGTGATGTACCTTTTCTGGATCGTATCTAAACAGTATTTTTTTTACTAAATTGTACATAAGTTATACTTGCAAAATTAGTTTGTCAAAATTGTATTTAATTTTTCTATTAATTTTTCACCTCTAAGATTACTAGCAACTATTTGCCCATTGGGGTCTATCAAAAAATTGGCAGGTATACTATTTACTTGATAGTTTCTAGCTATGGCACTTCCCCATCCTTTTAGCTCGCTTATATGTGTCCAAGACAAATGGTCTGCGGCTATAGCTTCTATCCATTTTTCTTTGTGAGAATCCAAGGACACTCCGAGTATAGTAAAGTTTTTACCTTTAAATTGCTCGTATGCTTTGACTACATTGGGGTTTTCGTTTCGGCAGGGCGCACACCATGAAGCCCAAAAATCTACCAATACATATTTGCCTTTAAAATCACTGAGTCTTACTGTTTTGCCGTCGGGTGTAAGGCCTTCAAAATCGGGTGCCGGATTTCCTTGTTCGGCTTCGGCTTGTGTAGCATGAGGTATGTTTTTCAAAAAGTTGTCTGCAAATTGTTTTGCTGTTTTGTTTGATGAAAAACGAGTACTTATTTTTATAAAAAGAAGTCAAAAAAGGCATTTCGTAAGCTGGCTTTATCATATTGACTGCAAACAAGGCAGATGCAACACTTTCGGTGGTGTCTGCAAAGGTTTTTACATATTGCATAAAGCGTGCATTGATATTTTTAATATCGCTTTCGGCCGATGCTATTAATGAATCGGATGTGTTTTTTCTACCCTTCAATGTATCTATAATAACTTGCATAGTGCGTATATCATTGATATTTTCTCGCAGATTGACCAAAAAACCCTTGAGGGTTTCAGAACTTTTAGAGCCTTGTAGAGTATAATTTTCGAGCTGATCCCAATTGCCTTTTATGCTAGCTACTTCACCGGGTTTTAGTGCCAACAAGATATATTTACCTTTTTCAAATCGAATACGATATAGAGCCTCCTCATCAATGTTTTTAAATTGGGCTTTAAATTGTCCATCGGCATTTACTCGCCCAGAATCTACAAATACGGGACCACTAAAAGCCATTTCGTCAATATTATAATATTGCTCAGGGGCATGCTCTAGTGTACCATTGATTTGCGTTTGATTTTTGCAGCTAAATAATGTAGCTAAAACGAATGATAAAATGACAATTCTATACATATAATACTTGAATAATTAATCTGCAAAGGTATGATATTGGGATTTAGGAAATGTATTCATTGTGTACTATTTGGACAAAATGATAGGTATAAATTTTAATTTTGATATAGAAAGAGCATGCATATACCCATATTATGCAATGGCTTCGGCAAATGACATAAATGATAAAGAAAATCAAGTCTTATTATTGATTGTAAATTTTATTATTTAAAACATATATTTGTAACCAACACAAACTCTTAAAACAATGCAATTTGTAGTCTCATCAGGCGCTTTGTCTAAAAAACTTCATATGATTAGTGGTGTAACCAGCACCAATAATGTTTTACCGATATTAGAATTCTTTTTATTTCAAATCAACAAGAATTTACTTACCATAACAAGTACCGATTTGGAAACTACCATGCAAGTTTCTTTGGACATACAGTCTGGCGACGAAGGCGAAGTTTGTATTCAATCAAAAGTGCTTTTGGACTATTTGAAAAACTTGCCAGAGCAGCCCATTACGATTGATATTAATAAGAAAGATTTTGGTATAGACATGACTAGCAACCAGGGTAAATACAAAATAGTAGGGCAAGATGCCTCTAACTTTCCAAGTATACCCGAAAATGAAACTCAAAACAATTTCAGTATGCCTGCTAGCGAACTCAGCGACGCCATAGCTAAAACTATCATAGCTGTTAGCAACGATGATATACGACCGGCCATGAGTGGTGTTTATTTCGAAATCAATAATAAAAATATTGTTTTTGTATCTACCGATGCACACCGCTTAGTACGCTGTATCAAAACAGATGTAAGTGGTCAAAACAATAGCCACTTTATAGTACCCAAAAAAGCGTTGACTCAACTAAAAAATAATTTGGATAGCTCTACCGAAGTTACACTTTCATACAACGACAATCATTTGTTTATAGATAGCGATCAGCTTCACTTATCTTGCCGATTAATAGACGCCAAATTTCCAGACTATAAAGTAGTAATACCTACCGACAATCCATACAAACTTACATTGCCTAAAGATGAGTTTTTGAGTGCTTTGCGCCGTGTCAATGTATTTGCCAACAAAGCAACCAATCAAGTAGTATTAGATATACAAGGCAATAATTTGCACTTGTACTCTCAAGATGTAGATTATTCTTTTGAAGGTAATGAAGAATTGGCCTGTCAGTATGAAGGCGAAGATTTAAAAATCGCCTTTAATGCTCGACTCTTAATAGAACTTATAGTAGCTATAGATGCCGATGAAATTCGTCTTGAATTGAGCACGCCTAATCGTGCTGGTATTTTAAAACCAAATGACGAAAGAACAAACGAAGATTTGTTGATGCTTATTATGCCATTAATGATTGCTGGCTAAGGGCTCTTTTTTCCAAAAAACAAATCCATTTTTTTCGTATAATTTCTGCAAGCCCAGTGCTTCGACTTCATTTGCTTTTGTATTTTTTACCGATAGGTACAAAGCTTTATTCTGAGAATCTGTTTTATAAATTTCTATTGCCGATTGCCAAAAAGGGTGTAATACATTTTCTGGCTTGGCCTTGGTATAAAACAAATGCGCATAACTTTTATAAGCATATGTACTAACATACACATCCTTGTTTTGTAGCGATTCAAAAAAATCTATGTTGGCTTTCTGACTATAGGCTTCTACCTTGTTGATAAAACCATAAAATATTCCTTGTACCAAGAATAGCATACTCAAGAATAAAAACAGTAAATGTCTTTTTATATTTCTATTCGAAATCCAAATAGCATAAACTATAAAAGCTATATACAAAACACCAATAATCCATTCCCAACCATGCCAGTTTGCTTTTGCTTGCAAGTTTGCTCTTGCAAATTCATCTTTATCAAAAAAAGTTTTGAACCCTTCTATATGATGGTGTAAAAAAGAAACCGCTATAAGCAGCAATCCTATTAATATACCAAGGCCTGCATATATTTTACTCAATATGAAAGGCATTTTCTCTTTTCTATCCAAGTATTTTTCTATTTGCAAAGCCGCCAAATATGTAATAGGAAAATAACACAAGGATGAATAATGTACTATTTTGGATTGCACTATACTAAACAAAATAAGCACAACCCAAAAGAGAATTTTCATCCAAAGGGCAAAGGGGTGCTCTGATTTTTGGAACAAACTTTTTATCATAAAAAAAGAAGCTGGCATGCAACCCAATAATAAGACCACAATATGATAGCCTAAGAAGCCCCCATGTCCTGCATCTTGGGTAGAAAACAAACGAATTTGATATTCGATAAAATCGAAAAACAATGCAGTGCCATGTTGCCAAATGCTAATACAAGCCCATATCAAAAATGGTATGAGAGCCACCAAAAAAAAACTGAACACTCGAGGTATTTGTTTGAAAATAGATTGAAACGTTTTGGTTTGAAAAAAAATATGAAGCCAATAAACAAACAAACACAAACTTATTATCAATATAGCCACTGGGCCCTTGACGAGCATAGCCAAGCCCAAACTAAAACCACCCCAAATAATACGTATCCAACTTTTTGTTTCGAGTCCTTTAAACAAAGCATATAGGGCTATCAGTATAAACAAATTGAACCATGGATCCATGATGCCTGTTTTGAAATAAAAATGTGGCAAAAAACTACCTAAATAAATAACAACCCATGCTATTGCAAAGTGCTTAGTGTGTATTTTTTTTCCAATGTAAAAAAGAAAACTGAGTGTGGCTATAGAACAAACAGCATTTGGAAATCGAGCGGCCCATTCATTGACACCAAAAATTTTCATACTAAGTGCCTGCATCCAAATAAACAAGGGTGGCTTTTCGTGAAAAGGTTCAAACCCAATTTGAACAGTCCAATAATTTTTACTTAACAACATTTCTCTGGCACATTCTGCAAAATTTATTTCGTCCCAATCGAATAAATGGACGGCTCCTAAAAACGGAAAAAATAAAATCAAACAAGCAATAAAAATAAAAAGATACTCTTTGGGAATTATTTTTTGCATAGACCTATTATGGTAGCAAATGTAATGGAAATACCTTTTGAAGAACTCAGGCTATGAGGCATTAGTCTGATTCTATGTCAATTCATTTTTGAATAAAAAAGAATATATTTGCTTCGTATACTATGAATCCAAAAAACATCTATACAAGCATGCTTTCTTTGCGACAGCAACAGCAAAAGGGTTTTGCTGTATTGATAGATCCCGACAATATTTCACTTACTGAAATTGAAAAAACAGCTATGCGATGCAATGATGCTCATGTAGATTATGTATTTGTAGGGGGTAGTTTAGTATTAACACAAGAAATTGATTCTTGTATACAAACCTTTAAAAAGAATAGCGACATACCTGTTGTTTTATTTCCAGGCAGTCCTTCGCAAGTAAGTATCTATGCTGATGCTCTTTTCTATCTAACACTTATATCTGGCAGAAACCCCGAATTATTGATAGGCGCACATGTAGTATCGGCTCCTATGATAAAAGCAAGTGGTTTGGAAGTTATTTCTACAGGTTATATGCTTATAGATGGTGGTAGGTCTACAACTGTTTCGTATATGAGCCACAGTACGCCTATACCGCATGACAAAGAAGATATTGCACTTTGCACAGCCCTTGCAGGCGAAATGCAAGGCAAACATGTAATCTATATGGATGCAGGCAGTGGTGCTGAAAAGCCTATATCTACTACCATGATACAACGAGTAGCTTCGCAATGTAGCCTACCCTTGATTATAGGTGGAGGTATACGCCAAGCCGAAAAAGCCTATCAAAACTGCAAAGCAGGTGCTGATATTATAGTAGTAGGCAATGCTATTGAAAGCGACAAAAATCTTATCAAAGAACTTTCGGCAGCTATACACCAAGCTCAGGTAGAAGCTGAATAAACACTGACAAATGTCATTTCTTATTTAGTCCGAAAATCTTACTTTTACAAAAATTGATAGACTCTCTAAAAAAAACAAACAACTATGAGCAATAAAGATTGGGCTTTGTGGGAAATTTTTATTCGTAGCAAAGCTGGCTTAGATCATAAACATGTAGGAAGCCTACATGCTGCCGATGCACAAATGGCTATTGAAATGGCGCGTGATGTATATACTCGACGTCAAGAGGGTATCAGCATATGGGCTGTAGAAAGTGAGCACATACACGCATCGAACCCCGACGAAGCTGGACAACTTTTTGACCCAGCCAATGATAAGGTGTATCGACATCCTACTTTTTATGATTTGCCAGATGAACTAAAACACATGTAATAAAAACTTTTAATCATTTTCTTTACTCCAATTTTATGAACCCTAACGAACGTATCCAATATATTTTACACCTGGCAGACAACAATCTGATAGCCGGACATAGGCTTAGTGAATGGTGTGGACATGGTCCTATATTGGAGGTAGATATAGCTCTTGCTAATTTAGCCTTAGATCAAATTGGCAATGCTCGAGCACTATATCAATATGCAGCCAGTTTAGAATCTACTCCTCGAAACGAAGATTATTATCCGTATCAACGTACAGAAAGAGATTTTAGAAATATTTTATTAGTAGAACAACCCATTGGAGACTTTGCGTTTACAATAGCTAAATCACTTTATTTTGATACCTTTCAATATTTGTTTTATTCGCAACTACTACAAAGCAAGGATGCACAATTGGCAGCCATAGCTGAAAAAACTATTAAAGAAGTAGCTTATCACAAACGCTTTAGTAGCGAGTGGGCTGTGCGCCTTGGCGATGGCACTACCGAAAGTAATGAAAAAATGCAAACAGCCTTACATTCACTTTGGGATTATACTGGCGAAATGTTTGAAGCATCGGATGTAGAAGCGTTGATGCAAAAAGAAGGTATAGCACCCGCCTTGGGCGATTTGAAAACAGAATGGTTGCAACACATACAAGATGTAGTGAATGAAGGCAAGCTAACGATGCCAAAGGCCAATGAAAATGGTTGGTTTCATAAAGGCGGAAAAAAAGGCTTACACTCTGAGCATATGGGATTTATATTGGCTGAAATGCAGTATATGCAACGTGCATTTCCTAATAGTGAATGGTAATTAGTAAATATTTATCAATATGAAATCTGTATCTGATGTAAAAAAAATATTGGCTCAGGTTTCTGACCCCGAAGTACCTGTGCTTACGCTCGAAGATCTGGGCGTTATTCGTGATGTACATGTACATAGCGATACAGAAGTTACTGTATTAATAACTCCTACTTATACAGGCTGTCCGGCTATGGATATGATGACAAGTAATATTCGTATGGAGCTTATGTCTCACGGATTTAAACAAATTATCATACATCAAGTATTGTCTCCTGCATGGACTACAGACTGGATGAGCGAAGCCGGAAAAAAGAAACTCAAAGCATACGGCATATGCCCGCCTCAATATCGAGTAAACGAAAATCCTCATTATGAAGCAGCCATTGTGCCTTGTCCACGCTGCGACTCTAAAGATACCGAATTGATTTCTCAACATGGATCTACTGCATGCAAAGCATTGTATAAATGCCTAGATTGCTTGGAGCCTTTTGATTATTTTAAGTGTCATTAAAAAAAAAATCTAAAACAAAAAAGACTACATAACGTAGTCCTTTTTGACAAAAACTAAAAATCTAACTGTTATTCAACAGAAAAGATTTGCTTTGACTCTGATAGTGCTGCCAAAGCAAGCCTTTATTTTATTGTTTTTGTATTTTAAGCATCTGTTTATTCTTACTTTCGGCATCATACAATACCAATAGATAATTTCCGTGACTTAGGTTTTCTATATTTTGAATTTGAAACGTATTCATACCTATAGATGGAGTAATTGTTAGGTTTTTGACTCTTCTGCCAAACATATCTGACATGGTACATTCAACTATAGCTTCCGTTTCGGCATAGAACTGAACATTGAGTTGTTGGTTGAAAGGAACAGGGTAGGCTATCATTTCACTAATCGAAACTTTATTTTCAAGATATGCTACTTCAGAATATTTTACTTTTCCATTGATATCTATAGCCTTGATTCTATAATTATTTTTTTCATGTGGTTTAGTATCTAAGTAGGTATATATATTTTCTGAGGCCGCATTATTATATGCTTTAACGCTTGCTATAGCCTCATATTGTACTGTATTGCTGCTTCTTTCTACAATATATTCTGTAATGCTCTGATCGTTTGTTACATCCCAAATTAAATTGTTTGTAGTTGTATTTAATTTTGTAGCCGAAAGATTTATTTTGTCTATTGGCAAGGTTGTATTGATTTGCTCTGTACTTAAAGCACCAGGACTAAGATTAAAAAAAGAACCCGTTGCTGTTTGTTCTAATTTTACAGCTCTTACCATATATTCATCATTGGGGTCAAAAGTGTTTCCATTAAGGTCATACACAAATTGATTGTCGGTAATGGGGTTCGGAGTCAATACATCAAACTCCTCAGTCAAACTATTTTTTTTGTATATATAGTATCCTGTCACTTCTGCATCTACTGAGTTAGTCCATGTTATGTAGGATTTTGTGTTATTGTCTATTCCTTGAACTGATACATTTGTTGGTGCTTCAAACATATACATTTTGAGTGTTGCATCACCAAGCAAAGATTGATGCACTCTTCCAGAAAATAGCCCTTTTGGATAGTATGTTGTATTGTTATTTACGGTTGTAACAAAGCTATTGCCAATGGGTTCACCTAAACTCATATTGTGAAAAAACCAATTAGGTCTTCCTGCCCAACATGTTACCAGTGCTGCTGATGGACTTGCAAGTGGTGCACGCAAGAAATTGTTTTGTTTATCCCAATCTCCAAAGTAGCTGCCATACATCATATTAAATACACTTTTCATATCAGCACTTTGAAAATCGTTGGTAGTACCTACACCTACGGCTTGTGTGTATGTACCGGGTCCACATGCATAGCCCCATATATAGGAATCTGTTTTTGTATCTGTAATAAAGTTGCCTGCTTTTGTATTTTCGGGTTTTACTAATGAAGAAATATTTCTCCACCCATTTTGTGCAAAAGCTTCACCAGAGTTCCATCCAAAACTATCATGTACTATGCCTTGCATTTTAAATTTATTGGATGCCGAACGATAAGCATGACATTTTTCAAGATATTGAATAAATAGTATTTGATCATCACTATTTATACTTGGCATATCATATACATCGATTCTACTTACAAAAATGGGATATGTAGTATTAGAAGTTTTTACAGAAACGTCATATTTACCATCGCCTATTAAATTATGATTTCTGGGATCGGTAGCTACATTGATGTTGATACTTTGATCTTTCCAATTTATAGCGCTAATATTATTGATGTCGGCATAATAAATATCTGATGGCCAAGCGCCTTGATGGTCTGGGTGTGCATCTGGTGCCAAATTACCGCTATATGGCACAGGTATATGACCCATCAAGATAGCTCCTTTAAAGGTATTTCCATAGCTTGCATATGCATCTGTGATATATTGTTTTACGCTTGCTATAGACTGAGATCGACTAATGTATTGTTCTAATACAGTCCAACCCTCCTTTACTAAATCTCTTTTATAAGTATCAAGTTGTGAAGCAGCTGCTGTCTGATAGGTGTCATCAATAAGCAATAATATTTTTCCTTGATTGTGCGTAACAGGTACTTTTATTCCTGCATAAACATAACCCGATATGTTAATATTAGCTGCACTTTGTATACTATATTCGTAAGCTTCACCTTCTAAAATATTGGTATCGGTATATACGGTATCATTTTCAGGAACATTTACCAGCACAGGTACAAAGACGCTACTATTTCTGGCTTTTTTAAAAATATTGTAGGCTGTTACACCTGCAATTTTATGCCACTTAAGCTCAACGGTATTATTCGTAGTTTGAACCGAAATTTTGAATACTAAATCTTCTCAGTTTGAGCAAATGAGTTGAGAGAAAAAATTAATAAGTAACTAGTAAGTTTAAAAATTGTTCTTGTATTCATCTTTTTTAGTTTTGTAAAGATGATTTTACAAGGACTATGCCAATATTTTTTATATTATATTGATTTTCAATTTATTATATGTATATTATTTTAATATTATTTTTTATAATATTTTATTTAGTCTGTTTATCAACATATTAGATTTCGTCTTATAAGGAATACAATATATTACATACATAATTTTTACATACATAATATATTGTATTATTGGGTTGTATGTGTTAAAGAGGATTTTACACAAAAAAAAACGTGCTGCAATGTAGAATTGCAGCACGCCATGATATTTTTTAATTGCTTTCTAATTATATTAGCAATATAGGATTACATATTGTTAATAAAAATATTTTAAATATTAGTTTTTAGAAAACTTAATAGAGCCTTTAGTACCTCCATCGCTAACTGAATAACGAATGAAATAACTTCCTACAGCTAAGCTTTTAGTGTTGAAAGAAATGACGTTATTTCCATTTACTAATTCAATACCTTGATGAGCAATTTTGCGACCAGCTACGTCAACAAGGTCTGCTTCGAAGATTGCACCAGCTTCTTCAGCAGAGAATACAATATTGATACCGTCTTTTGCTGGATTAGGGAAAATGGCTACGTTAGCATCTGCTTTATCACATTGTACATTTACTGTTTTTTCTTCTGAAAGGGTATATTTTTGATCTATATCTACAAAGCGCAATTGATACGAATACGGTGTTTCTTTATGAGATACTGTATTATCTACATAGCTATAACTTTTTGTTATTTGACTGTTGCCAGCTGCTTTAATTTCGCTTATTTTCTTGTAAGAGCCATTAGCTTCATCTTTTCTTAATACATCAATGTGTGAGCTATTAATTTCTTGTTCAGACATCCAAGTTAAAATTACATTACAATTATGCTCTGTAACATTAAATTCTTTATAAATGGTAGGTAATGGACCTGTTGGATTAGGATTGTAAATACCGAAGTCAACATTAATTAAAGTTGCGTTGGTAACGTTTACAACAATAGTACCATCTTCAATACCGTCATTACCTGTCTTATCGCAACAATCTTCACCTGTATTTGACCAACCAGTTGGCAACGTTACTGGTGGAGGTGGTGCTCCAACAGTACCTTGTACAGTGCTTATTAAAACTGTATATGTAGTATTAGGAGACACATTAGTAAATTGATAGGTACCATTAGAATCGATAGGAACTATTTGTTCAACATCGCCGCCTGGGCCAATTAAATAAGCATAAACTAAAGTATCGTTTGGATTATTAAATGGTTTATTACCATCGTATATTGAAGGATTTACTAATGACGTATCGTGGTACAAGGTACCTACAATTCTCAAAGGGCAAAATGTTTGCGTAGTTGTAGATTCATTATCATCTGGCTGAGAGTTAAATTGTTGCATATAGCCAGGTACTTGTAAATTCACGTTTACACTCAATACCGTACCAATAGGCGATGTTTCTGGAACTTGTAATTTTATTCTTATTTCGCCAGAAGCATTGGGATTTGGGAATAATGGATTGGTTCCTGTACCTTCTAATGTTTGTTTTTGAGTACCTACAATACAGTTAGGTGCAAAGGAATCAATTTCCCAATCAAAATTTGATGCATAAGATCCTGACACAATTTGTGTGATGTCAGTACCTTCAAAATTAAATCCACCAATACAAATAATAACACCGAGAGGATTTGTTACATCAGTTGCATCGGCTTGAGTAGTTAAGCCCATTGTAAATACAACTTCAGGTGTCGTACCACATTCGAATCCAAAAGCAGTAGGTTCTGGAACAAAATGAATGTTTTGAGTAAATGGATTGTATGCTGTTTGGGCAAATACGCCTGTCGTAGCGAATACAAGTGCCATTAATACTAATTGAATCTTTTTCATTTTTTTAGGTTTTTTATTTTTTTATAATTTTTTATTTTATTTGAGTTTCGTGCAAAATTAAGATTATTCTCTGAAGTATAATAAGTTCTCAGAATCTGTGTTATTATTTAGGTTTGTTTCTCCACCACTTCCTTGGAATATTTGTACACTAAAGGTTGTAATACCATCTGTATTATGAGGATCATAAGTACCAACATAACCAAATTTAGAGCTTCCTAAAGGAGGGAATGTAGACTGACCTATATATTGCCAGATGTAGAAATTAGGATTGCTTGTATAATACTGCCAGTCTGTATTGGTTACTGATATAGAACCGAAAGCAGTTGCAGTTGGCTCCCATGAGAATACAAATCGTGGTTCTAATCTTGGTACAAACACATAGATTGGTGTACAAGAACCTCTATTAAGTAATTCTGAAATTGTTATAATTACACGAACTGGCTTATTTCCATTTACTACAGCAGGTGTTATAGCTATAGTAGGTGCATAGTCGGGAACTTGAGTTTCTAACGTTACAGTACCCGTTGCTGTACATGTACCGTTTGTATATACATATTCAAAAGTACCAGTTGAAACATTTGTATTAGTAATAGGTTGGCCACCTTGATACCATGTACCACCTGAATAGTCTGCAGATACGAGTGTAGTTAAGTCTACTGTTGTACCAGCGCATACATATACTGGGTCAAAAGTGAAGTTATCAGGACAAAGAATAAAGGCAAAGTCAAGTGTTAAATTTGCACTTGCATCTACTGAAGTTGCATTATTTGGTAATTCCCCTAAAGGTTCTGTATTAGCAACTAAGCCTATAGTTCCACTAAATGTTTCATTTCCAATAGTAACTATACCATTATCATTATTATCTCCATTTAGATTAGGATTCATCTCTTCACCTACTGTAGAAATTGTATTAGAACCACCTGTTTCTGCTGGAGGTACTACCCCAACTATATAATTACCTCTAAATAAGTCATTAAATACATATAAACCATTAGGGTCTGTTGTAGTAGTTTGTATCGCAGCTCCATCAGGAGTTCCGTCTAAATTAGCATCATGATATAAATTTACAGTCACATTATCAATGCCTGATTCTGTAGGGTCTTTAATGCCATTTTTATTATCATCTAACCATACTAAATTACCAAGCGATAGTGGCTGATAAATACCGAAGTTAGCATTTATTTGATCTATATTAGTCACAGCTACACTTAAGATACCATTAGTAGCTCCATCATTACCTATATTATCACAACAATCTTCACTAACATTTCTCCAATCTGTTGGTAATGCTGATGTTGGTGCAGGGTTGCCCACTATGCCTTGTGTAGTACTTAAGATTACTGAATAGCTTGTGTTTGGTGTTACGTCATTGAATGCAAATGTTCCACTTACTGTTACTGGTACTACTGCAATTACGTTGCCTGTAGGGTCTGTTAAATTAGCATATAATTGATTTCCACTTGCTATTCCAATACCATTACCATCTACATTAGCTGGACCATTATTATCTACAAATACGTTACCAAGTATATTAACTGGTTGATAGAAACCAAAGTCTATTGTAAGGTTTGCATTTGCATCTGAAGCAGTGGCATTATTTGGAAGTTCTCCTAATGGTTCCATATTAGGTACTAAAACTACTGTACCGCTATAGGTTTCACTTCCTGTTGTAGAAATACCGTTATCATTATTATCTGTATCAGAATTAGGATTTAATTCATCTATTTTACTACTGATATAAGGATTTCCTGTAGTTGGTGTTGGAGGCACTACACCTACTATGTAATTACCCATTGCCAAACCATTAAATACATAGTAGCCTAATGTATTAGTTGTTGTTGTATGTATTGCAACACCATCTGGTGTACCATCGTTATTAGCATCCATGTATAAGTTTACAGTAGCTCCAGATATTCCAGGCTCAGTAGAACCTTTTAATCCATCTCTATCTGTATCTTCCCATACAAGATTTCCTATTGACATTTGTTGAGTTATACCAAAGTTTACGTTATCAACATTAGTAGTTCCGATATTTACATTGGTTATACCGTTAGTAGTACCATCATTACCTGTATTGTCACAACAATCTTCTGATACATTATACCAGCCAGCAGGTAAGCTAGGTGCTGGTGAAGGATTACCAATAGTACCTTGTGTAGTACTCATTACTACTGTATAGCTTGAATTTGGTTGTACATCTGTAAAAGTGAATGTACCATTTGATGCAACTGGCACCACAGCAACTACATTACCGGATGTATTTACTAAATTAGCATATACTGGAGTTGCACTTGGCGTTCCAATACCTGTACCATCTACGTTTGTTGGACCATTGTTGTCTTCAAATAGATTACCAGTTATACTTATTGCTTGATAGAATCCAAAGTCTAACGTTAAGTTGCTATTCGCATCTGGTGCAGTGCCATTGTTTGGTGTTTCACCTGTTGGCTCTGTTCCTGCTGCTAACGTTATTGCATTGCTATATGTTTGACCTGATGTAGTTGTTACCCCATTGTCGTTGTTATCTACATTCAAGTCTGGATCCATTTCATTTACTGGACTGCTTGTGTATGGTGCACCACTTGTTGGTGTTGGAGGTACTACGCCTACTATGTAATTACCTGGTGTTAATCCATTGAATACATAGTTACCATTTGCATTTGTTGTTGTATTGGCTATAGCAGCTCCATCTGGTACATTGTCATTGTTAGCATCCTTGTATAAATATACTGTTGCACCTTGTATGCCAGATTCTGTTGTTTGTTTAATACCGTCTTTGTTTACATCGTTCCAAACAGTGTTTCCTAAACTTAATGGTTGTGTAATACCAAAGTTTACATTGCTTACATTGCTTGTTCCTACGGTTACACTGGTCGTACCATTGGTCGTACCATCATTACCTGTATTATCGCAACAGTCTTCTGATACATTCGACCAACCAGTTGGTAATGTCGTACTTGGTGCAGGGTTGCCCACTGTGCCTTGTGTTGTACTCAATACCATGTTGTAGGTTGTGTTTGGCGTTAAGAAATTGAATTGATAAGTACCATTTGCATTAACAGGGACACTTGCAATTACAGTTCCTGAAGTATTTGTCAAATTAGCATACAGCTGCGTTGTTCCAGCAGAACCAGTTCCTGTACCGTCAACATTAGTAGGTCCATTATTATCAACATATACATTACCATTAATATTGATGCAAGGATTTATAGTTACATAAACTGAATCTTCATTATAACATCCTGAATTGTTTGTAACTTTTACTTTGTACCAACCACTTGTAGATGTTGTTACTTGTGGGTTGGCGATAGTTGAATTATTTAATCCTGTTGAAGGTGTCCATAAATAGCTAACACCAGCAGAAGTAGAAGTTGGGTTACCTCCAATTGTGATAGCTTGACCAGCACAAGTTGAAACGGCATTTCCAGCTTCTGCGCCTGGTCCAAGTAATACATTAACATTTACTGTTACCATATCCGTTTTTACACATCCGTTTAAAGTAGTGGTTAAAGTATATGTAGTTGTTGTTAAAGGTGTTACTACTGGATTTGCAACAGATGTACTGTTTATAGCATAGTTTGGTGCCCAAGAATACGTTGCGCCCGCAGGACCTGAAGGACTTGCACCTATTTGAGTTGAAGCACCTTGGCAAATTGTTTTGTCTGGACCTGCATTTGCAAACACTTCTGTAGTAACATTTACTGAATGCGTATATGTTGAAGTACAACCGTTTGTTGTATTAGTAACAACTAAAGTTACAGTTTGTGTTGTATTTGCTACGGCAGAAGGCCATGTATAAGTAATATTAGAATTTGTAGTTAATCCAGTTGTTGTAGCACCGCCTGTAGCACTCCATGCATATGTAAAATTACTATTTGTAGGATTTGCTTGCAATGTTAATGATTCAGTAGCGCATACCGTATTTAGTCCTGTAATTCCAGAAGTAGGATTAGTCTTATTTACAGTTACAACTACTATATCAGATGCCGTACAACCATTAGAACCAGTTACTGTTACTGTATAGGTAGTATTTGCAGTTGCTGTTGTTGTTGGGTTTGAAACTGTTGTTGAACTTAAACCTGTAGCAGGTGACCAACTATATGTATAGCCTGCTGTAGATGCTACACCTAAGGTAGCACTTGCAGTAGTACAAGTTAATGTTTTATCAGGTCCTGCATTAGCTGTAGGTGCTGTTTTATTTACAGTCACTATGACTACATCTGAAGCCGTACAACCATTTGCTCCAGTTACTGTTACTGTATAGGTTGTATTTGCTGTTGCTGTTGTTGTTGGGTTTGAAACTGTTGTTGAACTTAAACCTGTAGCAGGTGACCAACTATACGTATAGCCTGCTGTAGATGCTACACCTAATGTAGCACTTGGAGTAGTACACGTTAATGTTTTGTCAGCACCAGCATTCGCAGTTGGTGGTGTTTTGTCATACGTAATGACTATTGCATCAGTTGCTGTGCATCCGTTTGTACCAGTTACAGTAACTGTGTAAGTAGTTGTTGAAGTTGGGGTTGCTATAGGTTGCGCTATGTTAGTTGCATTTAATCCAGTAGCTGGCAACCAACTATAACTGTAGCCACTAACTGAAGCAACTCCTAAGGTTGCAGATAAGTTCGTACAATTAATTGTGTAATCTATTCCTGCGTTTGCAATAGGCGGTGTTTTATTTACAGTCACTATGACTACATCCGATGCCGTACAACCAGTTGTACTGTTGGTTACGGTTACTGTATAGGTTGTATTTGCTGTTGCTGTTGTTGTTGGGTTTGAAACTGTTGTTGAGCTTAAACCAGTAGCAGGAGACCAGCTATACGTATAACCAGCTGTAGATGCTACACCTAATGTAGCACTTGGAGTAGTACACGTTAATGTTTTATCAGGTCCTGCATTTGCTGTAGGAGCAGGATTAATTGTAATAGTTAATACATTGGAATATAACCATGTAGTTTGAGTTGTTCTTTTTGCTGCTCTTCTATAATATGTTGTTGATGTTAAATTTCCAGCATCATAAGTTGCAGAAGTTGCACCACTAATATTTGTCCAAGTACTATTATTCGATGATATTTGCCACTGATATTCAATTGAACCATCACAACCACCTGAAGCAGGGTTTACACTAGTAAACGCAGGAGGATTTCCAGAAACACAATAAGAATAATTTGTTGCAATGGAGCCAGGAGAAGTAATATTACCACAAGGGGTATAATCCACGCATATACCAATTGGTACTACGGAATTTGGTCCAGTAGAGGTTCCGTTTGCTTCGCAAAAATGTTCTAATACAATCTGATCGGCACCATTTGGCAACAAAGTACTTGTTCCCAATGAACCTTGCCATGATGCTTGTTCTACACCGTCAGCTATATCTCCAGTATATGGTGTTGCATATACTGTAGCTCCATTTTTCTTAAATAGTACACGCCATTTTTCATTGGCTTGTAAACCTGTGGATGTACGACCTAAATAGCCATCATATGATACCGCATCTGATACATTTACCGTAACCGCACTTGAAAATGCTGTTGGTAATGTACTAATTGTATAAGTCTGTGTACTTCCACATATAAATCGAACTGTTGAATATCCATTACTTCCAGTCGTGGAACTAATAGTTTGATTCCATTGGAATTTGTTGGATCCTGAGCATGATAATGATGGGGCAGTAAATGTACACGAATTTACATTTACGTATACATAATTAGAATTTACCCAGTCAGAGCATGTGCTTCGTCTTGCTTGTCTTCTATATATAGTGTTAACGGTTATTACTCCAACTGGATCATAACTTGAAGATGTTGCACTTGTATTTGTCAACCAAGTTACTCCACCATCTTCGCTTTTTTGCCATTGGTAAACAATAGTACCACTTCCACCTGTAGGAAGGGTAACATTGTTAATCATTGCTGGATCAGTTGCACCACAATAATCTTGATTTGCACCTATAGTTCCTCCTGAAGTAATATTACTGCAATTTGAGCATTTTATAAGCTGAACATTATCTAATACATAGTCATAATACACACCATTATTCGATAAAACAATTGCAAACTCAACATTTCCAGAAGTAGTTGGTGTATATGTCGCCGCTATTAAGGTCCACCCATTATTATAATTTAAAGTAGTGGCTGTACCTATTTGAGAGCCATTTGCCGTTAATTTTATAGTTGGAGTTTGACCGCTACCTGATAATAAATTTCTGGCGTAAACTGCAAATGTGTAATTATCACCTGCAACTACTGAATATGTTTGATACCATGATTTTCGATTGCTTATAGGAGTTTGATCATCAGAAAACCACATCATATTACCTGTACCAGTTGTTATATCTCCAAATGAAGGCCAAGATCCATAAACTGTTGATGGGTTTGTTGTAAAACCGTAAGATCCAGAAGGAACCTGAGTATTAAAACCAGTTACACTTGCAGTATTAAATGTTCCATTGGTTACTAAATCAGTTTGATTTAGACATGTGCTTGACGAATAATCTACACAGATTCCCATTGGAACAACTGAATGTGGCCCAGAAGTTGAATTTGCAACACAATAATGTTCCAAGACAATTTGATCGGCACCATTTGGCAAAAAAGTACTAGTACCCAAAGAACCTTGCCAATAAGCCTGCTCAACATTATCGGCCACATCTCCTGTATAAGGAGTTGCATATACTGTAGCACCATTTTTCTTAAATAGCACGCGCCACTGTTCGTGGTCCTGACCGCTAACCCCTGTTGAAGTCCGACCAACATAACCATCATAGGAAACTGCATCGGAAACATTTACGGTTACTGGGCCTGCAAACGCTACAGGCAAACTTGAAATTGTGTAGGTTGTTGTTGAACCACAAATAAAACGTACGGCTGAATAACCATTACTACCTGTTGTTGGGTTTATAGTTTGATTCCATTGAAATTTGTTGGATCCTGAGCAGCTCAAACTTGGTGCGCAAAAAGATACTTCTTTTTTTATCCAGTTTGATTCCCCATCGTAGTTAGAACATCCTGCTCTTCTAGCACATCTTCTGTACCATGTTGTTTGAGAAATTACTGGAGGATTGTATGTAGCACCATAAGCTCCAGATATTGAAGTACTAGTTGTCCCGCCATCATAAGATTGTAACCATATATATTCCAAAGTGCCTGACCCTCCCGAAGGCGATGTAATATTTGTAATGTTTGCTGGGTCAAACGATGACCCACAAAATGTTTCATCTGAACCTATTGTACCTCCAGAAGTAACATTATTACAAGTTTGTACAGTTGTGTTAGCAGTTAAACAAAAATTATCAACATAAAGTATTGAACCATTATCGGCCCAAAAACCAACCTGAATAAACCTAGTTCCAGAAGGCAAAACATAGGAAAGGTTATATTGCTGTAATCCAGCAGGTGAATTATTTAAAACCTTATCAATTTGCACATAATTACTATATCCTAATGAATTCCAGTTCATATCATATGCATATATGCGAACATCAGCCGAGTACGAAGAGGATGATATAGCTCCAAAAAAACTTAGATTTGCAGTTCCTGAATAAATATCTGAACCATTTCCAATATCAGTCCATAACCAATTGCTATTATTATTTGGTGCATAATTTGCTTTATAAGAACCACACGGTGCATAATTAGTTGTTCTACTAAAAGCTCCATTACTTGTCGTCCAACCAGTAGTATTGCTTTCAAAACTATAATTGGAAATTAAATTATTTGCACATGAACTACATGTCGAGCCAACTGTTACATATGTGTCTGAAGATTCATATACTGTACATGAGCTATTTACCCTTGCGCACATTCTATAATAACCCGAAACCGATGGGCAATAAGTAGTCGAAGTTGTTGTCGACCATGCTGTTTCTGCTGTTATGGTTCCGTTCGTATTTTTTGCCCACATAGTTTCAATTGAACTTGAGCTACCAGTGGGATAAAAAGAAGCTACAGCACACGATCCCGAGGTGGAAATAGAGGGCATATTTACCGCACATTGCGAAAAAGTCTCTTTCGAAATGAAAAACATAAAAAAAGTAAGCAAAACAGCTATACTATTTTTTACATTTCTTTTACTTAAATAAGTTTTTTGTAAAGTTTGGCACATTTTTTGTATTAGTTTTAAGTTAGTATAAAGTAAGTTATTTTTATAAAGCAAATGTATAGTATAATTCATTAATTATTATACCTTGCTTTTTATATTTTCATATTTTTTTTTGTTCTTTACTTTTTTTATATAATCTTATTCGTAAATAATTGATTTTTATGTATTTACAAATGAATTATATTTATATATAATGTATATTATGCAATTAATCATATGTTAATGGCTGAAAACACTTGTTCATATTATGTGTTTTTTATATACGTTTTATGGTATTTTTCACTTAATTAGAGATTTATTGTTCCTTCTTTTTTTCTCTATTCTTTTTATTCTGGCTTCTTTTTTTACAAAAAAATACCTCAAATTGGTGTTTTAAAAATACAATAACAAAAATTTGGGAATAACGTGTAGAAAAATAATTTCCCCAAAAAAACAAACCTATAAATAATAAATGCCAGCTATCAATAAAGAGAATATTTATTTATTTTTAATTATGTATTACTTTTAGGCCATGCAAGAAAAAATGATTGAAGAATCTAGCGAGAAATGTTGTACTGTAGTATGCGATAAACCCCTTGACAAAGATTATTGGAATGCTCAATATAGTTCAAATAACACAAAATGGGACTTAAACGAAGTTTCTCCTGCCATACGACAATATATTGATCAAATTCAAGACAGCAATATAAAAATATTAATACCAGGTTGTGGAAATGCCCACGAAGCCCACTATTTGCTACAAAAGGGATTTAAAAATATTCATCTTATTGATATAGCTCCTGTTCTAGTTAATAATCTAAAAGAAAAATATAAAAACAACCATTATATAGAAATTATTGAAGGAGACTTTTTTGAACATCAGGAAAGCTATGATTTAATTCTTGAGCAAACCTTTTTTTGTGCCATTGCTCCTACCATGAGACAAGCCTATGCAGATAAAGTATATGAATTGTTGAAACCCCATGGCAAATTGGTTGGCGTGTTGTTTGACAAAGAATTTGAATTTGATGGACCGCCTTTTGGTGGGTGCAAATGCAAGTATGTAAATTATTTTGAAGGTCGATTTGACTTTAAAGTTTTTGAAAAATGCTCCCTTTCTCATCCTAAAAGAAAGGATGAAGAACTTTTTATTATTTTACAAAAGATAGCACCCTAGCAATTGTTACATTAGTAACCATTATCATATCAATATTGCAATACTTTTGTATTCACTAAAATTTTTTTATCATGCAAATAGAACAAATTTATACTGGCTGTCTTGCACAAGGAGCCTATTATATTACCTCCAATGGCGAAGCCGCCATCATTGACCCTCTTAGAGAAACCGCTCCCTATATAGAACGTATAGAAAGAGATGGTGTAAAACTCAAATATGTTTTAGAAACACATTTTCATGCCGATTTTGTAAGTGGGCATTTAGATTTAAGTAAAAAAACGGGTGCTACCATCATTTATGGACCTACCGCAAACCCCTCTTTTGAAGCTACTATTGCTACAGACAATCAGATCTTTGAACTCGGAAATATCAAAATAAAAGTTATACATACGCCAGGGCACACTATGGAAAGCTCATGCTATCTACTCATTGATGAAAATGGCCAAGAAACAGCATTGTTTAGCGGAGATACACTTTTTTTGGGCGACGTAGGAAGACCCGACCTAGCTCAAAAAGCAGCCAATCTTACTCAGGAAGAATTAGCTGGTTTATTATATGATAGTTTATATACTAAAATAGTACCACTGCATGACGATATCACTGTATATCCTGCTCACGGAGCTGGCAGTGCCTGTGGAAAAAACATGATGAAAGAAACTGTAGATAGCCTAGGCAATCAAAAAAAGATGAACTATGCTTTGAATCAGCCAGATAAAGAATCTTTTATTAAAGCTGTATTAGAAGGCCTTAGCGCACCTCCATCTTATTTTGGAATGAATGTGGCTATGAATAAAAATGGCTACGAATCTTTTGACAATGTAATGAAAAAAGGTATGGTTGCTTTGCCAGTAGAAGATTTTGAAAAAATAGCCGACGCAAGCGACGCTTTGATATTAGACACGCGCAATGCTGCAGATTTTGCGAAAGGCTTTATTCCAAACAGTATTAATATAGGTATAGGAGGCGATTTTGCTCCATGGGTTGGCGCACTAATAGGCGATGTCAATCAACAAATACTACTCGTATGCGAAAATGGCAAAGAAGAAGAAACTATCACGCGCCTTTCAAGGGTGGGTTTTGATCAGGTACTTGGATTTTTAGATGGCGGCTTTAGTTCTTGGGCACAAGCAAATAAAGAAGTAGACACCGTAGACCGAATTTCGGCCGATACTTTTGAATCAAGTTTTGACGAAAAAAACTCTCTGGTAATAGATGTAAGAAAACCAAGCGAATACGCAGCCGAACATGTAAGCGAAGCTTATAATAGACCTTTAGATATTATAAATGAATGGTTTGGTAGTATTGATAATCAAAAGCCTTTCTTTTTGCATTGTCAAGGCGGATATAGAAGTATGATAGCTGCTTCCATACTACAATCCAGAGGAATACGAAATTTTAAGGAAATTGAAGGCGGATTTAAAGCCATTGCAAATACATCCGTACCACGAACTGATTTTGTATGCCAATCAAAAACAACTATTTAGATTTCAATACAATTTTTTAAAAAATGTAAAGAGGCTGTTTAAAAAGTAAGGACAGCCTCTTTTTTATTCGGGAAGAGGTATTGGAAATGACTTTAAAATACTTAAATCTCAAGCAGTTCAAAAATCCTTTTTAGACATGCCCTTTTTTTTAAATCACAATAAATAATATAAAAAAAGGATTAATAGTATAATGTGACGATTGTTACAGTATTCATATACTGAAGTAAAATACCTTTGCAAAAAATAAAAACATGCTAAAATCAATTTTTAAAATGTTGTTTGGTTCTTCAAACAGTATTAATTTAAAAGAAATAATACAACAAGGAGCTTTTTTGGTAGATGTGAGAACACCCAATGAATTTGCTAGTGGTCATGTACCAGGCTCTGTAAATATCCCATTAGATACAATAAGAAATCAGCTACATAAATTTAAAAACAAAAAAAACATCATCGTATTTTGCAGAAGTGGAAATAGAAGTAGCATGGCCAAACAAATTTTGGAAAAAAATGGCATACAACCTGTATACAACGGTGGCACTTGGCAACAAGTAAAAAGCAGTCTATAGTAATTCGATTTTTTTATACCTCCCTTTTACGAGTAATTTTTTTACTTTTGAAAAATGTATAAAAATGATCAATTTGAACAGGCCCTTGTAGATGAAATAAACAAATATGGAAAGCCTATGGATTTTGCCGCAGGCGATGTGATTATGGATTATGGAAAATACATTCGATTTATGCCTTTAGTACAAAAAGGTACGATTAAGGTAATGCACATGGATGAAGAAGGACGAGAAATTCTTTTATACTATTTATCAGGCAATGATACATGTAGTATGGCTTACTCGTTTAGCTTGGATGCACAGCAAAGCGAAATAAAAGCAATAGCCGAAGACGAGGTAAGCCTTATAGCTATTTCGCACGAAAAATTGGATGAATGGCTCTGTAAATATAAAACCTGGAAAAGCTATATACTTCAAAATTTTAATAATCGATTTATTGAATTACTAAAAACTATAGATACTATAGCTTTTAAGAAACTCGATGAACGCTTGATTGAATACCTAAATGAAAAAAGAAAGGTGACAGGTTCGGCTGTTATTAAAGCATCGCATCATGCTATAGCCGACGATCTGGGTACATCACGAGTAGTTGTATCTAGACTATTAAAACACCTCGAAAATGAAGGAAAGTTATTATTATACCGCAATGAATTAAAAATCATGAAGGATTTACATTAACGCACACCCTGTATGTTATTTTTCAACTGCATTATACGCTTATAACTTTCATTGATTCTTTCTTCGGAAATAACATGGGAACGTACAAGCTTCTTGATTGTGCTATGTATATTTTTGACTGAATAATTAGAAGCCCCTTTTATATTGTTACTAAACATCAATATATCTACACCAGCCAATATGGCTTTTTTTATGCTTTCTTCAAATCCGTAGAATTTACTAATAGCATGCATCTGCATATCATCTGTAATAACAACTCCATTATAGTTCATTTTTTTTCTTAAAAGATCTTGAATAATTACTTTTGATAGGGTAGCTGGCAAACCCGAAGAGTCCAATTTTCTGTTTATAATATGTGCCGTCATAATAGCATCTACTTCATGTGCTTCTATTAATTTTTGATAAGGAATTAATTCTTTTTCTTGCCAATACTTGCTTACATCTGCCATGCCCAAATGCGAATCTGTTTGGCTATTGCCATGCCCAGGAAAGTGTTTTACTACGGTTCTAACACCTTGTTCTCTATGTGCATTTATCAATATAGAAGCTATATGTGTAATGACATTGGTATTCGACGAAAAACATCTACTTCTTTTTCCTAATACTGGACAGTTTGGATTGTTTACATCCAAAACGGGTGCATAGTTTAGGTTTATCCCAACCGAAATTAAAGATTGAGCTATAGTCTTTCCTACTTGTTCAGTATAATCATCCTGATTTTTGTTGCCCACATATTTTGCCGAAGGCATATATGGAAATCCGTATTTTTCTTTTAATCTATTGACCTGCCCACCTTCCTGATCGATAGAAATCAAAAGCGGTATTTTACTTGCATCTTGTAAGGCACTTGTCATATTTTGCAAAGCCGCTTTTGTATTTGTAGTTTGCAAATTATATTCATATAACAAAATGCCGCCCACTAATCCTTTTTGAATATCTTTTAGAATAGGGCTTTCGCTTGTAACTGCTTTGCCATTCATACCTATCATAATCATTTGACCTATTTTAATATCTAAACTATCGGCCTTAGCTAAGTGAATACACAACAAAAATGTAATTAGTATAATACTTTTTTTCATGTGGCAAAAATAAAGATAAAAAAAACTTCAGCAAATCATACTATACAATGGCTCTTTTTCCAATTTTGAGCATAGTCCCAAACATTTTCTATATTGTTATTTTTGCAAAAACTCAAACAGGCTTGCATATATGTTGCTGTATATTCTTTTAGCGACGAAACAGCTTCTTTTGTCAAATTTAAGGTAGAAATGGTGGGTAAATAAACAATTCGATTGGGGCCAGGATATATTTGGTTTATTTTGCTTGGATGCAGACGTGCAGGAGCATCCAAAAACAAAATAGGTAGTAGCTCGCACTGCTTGGTTATAGCCAATGAAAAAGCGCCATTTTGAAATGGCAATAAGCTGTCTTGAGGTGTATCAGGAAATGAACCTTCGGGAAAAATCAAAATAGAAATGCCTTCATCTAAGGTTTGTAGCATTTTTCTAAAACTTATAGCCTTATTTTTCAAAGACGATCTATCTACAGAAATCACTACGGTTCTATATATAATATTATAAATTGGTACTTTTTCCACCTCTACCTTTCCCAATGTTTTGAAAGGATGAAAGAGTGCTGAGTATATAATTCCAGCGTCTATAAAGGAAGAATGATTAGGAATAATGACATAACTATGCTTCTTGTCTATTTTATTTTTATGAAATTTCTGAGGATACATACCTGTCAAAAAAAACCAGGCATTAGATATGGCCTTTAGTAGCCAAAACATACCCGTGTTTTTTATTTTAAGCGGTAAAAGCATTAGCAATATCGTAAATGGTACTGCCAACAATATCAAAATTACCAATAGTAAAAAAGCATATACCATATACAGATTTTGCAAGATTATCTTTATCATATTCAACTATTTTATATACATATTGATTTGTGAAATTAATTTTTTTATAAAATAAATACCCTATAAATGGTATTTATATTGATTTTCTTATTGTAGATTTGCATTATTAAAAATTTTATAAATATGAAAAAATTATTCTTATTAGCTATCGTTGCAGAGCATTCTCTATGACATCATGCAAAAAAGATTACACTTGCGAATGTAAAGATTCTGCTGGAACTGTAATTTTCACTTACACACAAAAATCTTCTAAAGCAACAGCTAAAACTTGGTGTACTGCTTATAACACTACTACAGGTTATACTTGTTCTTTAAAATAATTTTTAAAAAATTATTTATCTAAAAGCCACCTTGGGGGTGGCTTTTTTATTATTTATATTTGGTACTGATTTAATATTAAATACTTCGTATTACTTTTATCCTAAATATACTAGTTCAAATGAAATATAAATTACTCCTCATCTTATGTTTTTTCTTTCAACTATCTCATGCACAACTATTAACTATAGAATGGAGCAATGATCCCAAGTTGCATACCATAGAAAATAAAGAATTTATGAAAGAAAGTGCCATTATTGTACTTGAAGATGTACAATACGAAATAGAAGTATCGGCAAAAGGAGCCACTTCTACTCGTAGAATACATAGAATTGTACGAGTAAATGACGAAAAAGGAATTGAATCGTTTAATAAAATGCAAATAGGATATAGCGAAAAATACCCCATCAAAAGTCTTAAAGCCAGAACCATTACTCCCAGTGGTAAAGCAATCGAATTAAAACCTGAGGCATTTAAAGAAACAAAAGATGAGAATAACAGACTCAATAAAGTGTTTGCGTATGAAGGAGTAGAACGAGGTTCCGAAATTGAATACATTTTAGAACTAGAACAGCCCATCAATGAATATGGTTCTTATACCTTACAAGAAAATATTCCTACAGTACAAAATCGCTTTGAATTTATCACTCCTAAAGAATTGATATACGAACTCAAAGGATATAATAACGCCAAAGTAGACAAAGACACTATCCTTAAGGAAAAGAGACATATACTGGCTCATACAGAAAATCTGGATGCTGTAAACGAAGAAAAATACGCCAGCTACTACCCTCATTTTGCACGTGTAGAATATAGCCTTGCTTACAACCTTTATAGATCCAATAATCAAATTAGAGTAAGCACTTGGGATGACTTATCCAAAAACATTCATACCTATTATAATAAATACTCTGACAAAGAACTAAAAGAAGCTAAAAAGATTTTAGACCATAAAGATTATAAAAAAATTACAAACAATTTTGAAAGAATTCAATGGATTGAAAACTATGTAAAAACAAATTTTGTACAGCAAGACTTTGTCAATACTGAAGACCCAGCAGACATTGCATTTATTTTAAAAAATAAAATCACTAATCAAACTGGATTTAAAAAACTTTTAGGGCTTCTACTTACAGCTGCTGAAATTCCATTTGAAATTGGATATACAATCAATAAATTTCAAAAACCATTTGACTACGATTTTTACAATCCTGATAATTTAGACAATTGCTACTTTTATTTTCCATCAGAAAAAAAATATTTAGCACCAAACGAAATTTTCTATCGCTCGCCTTATATACCTTCCACATGGCGTGGCAATGATGCTATGCATATCAGTGTGCTATCGCTAGGTGATGTAAAAACAGCAAAGGCTACTAAAAAATCTATTCCCGAATTAAATTCTTCTCAAAATTTTCACAACCACGATGTAGAAGTACATTTTAATAATGATATGGATACAGCTATCATACAAATCAAAAATTCATTTTTAGGTCAAAACGCTGTAGACATCCTTCCGGCCTTAGTGCTATTAGAAAATGAAAAAAAAGAAGATGCGGCCAAAGAAATTATTCGAATAAGCGAAAAGGATGAACGCATTGACAATTTTGTTTATGAAAATGCTGACTTTGAAAGTATGATGAAAGAAAAACCAACAAGCATTGCAGCTACTATACATGCATCTGATATTATAGAAAAAGCAGGCAACAAATACTTATTCAAAATAGGCGAACTCATAGGGCGACAAGCCGAAATGTACCAAGAAAAAGAAAGAAAGTATGATATGGATATTCCCAATCCGCACCAATATACTCGAAAACTAAAAATACATATTCCAAACGGATACACTGTTAACAATGCAGATAAACTCAACATGGATGTTTCATCTTCATCAAACGGAAAAGAATCGTGCAAGTTTACATCTTCTTATACAATACATGATAATATATTAGAAGTAACTTGTTTTGAAATTTATCACGTAAGCCATAGCCCCATTTCAGAATATGAAACGTATAAAAAAGTAATAAATGCTGCAGCCGATTTTAATAAAATCGTTATTGTGCTCGAAAAAAATTAATCATGAATTTTATTAAATCCAATATCCAAAAAGGAGTATTAACACTTACACTTAACAGACCTGAAAAATTTAATAGTTTTTGCAGAGACATGGCACTGCAATTGCAAACACTACTCGAAGATGCCAATACTAATACAGATGTAAGGTGCATAGTTCTAACTGGCGAAGGCAAAGCTTTTTGCGCTGGCCAAGATTTGAGCGAAGCCATAGATGATAATGGAATTAGCATTTCTCAAATTGTAGAAGAACATTATAACCCCATTATACTCAAGCTAAGAAAACTTGAAAAACCAGTCATAGCAGCCGTAAATGGAGTAGCTGCAGGCGCGGGTGCTAATATTGCTTTGGCCTGTGATATAGTAGTAGCACACGAAGCAGCTTCGTTTATACAAGCTTTTAGTAAAATAGGTTTGATACCCGATAGCGGTGGTACCTATTTTTTACCTCGACTCATAGGTATGCAAAAAGCTACAGCACTCATGATGACTGGACAAAAAGTAGATGCGGCTAGTGCTCAAGCCATGGGCATGATTTATACATTCTACACTGCCGATAACTTTGCTACCGAAGTAGAAAAACTGGCACTTCAACTTGCCAATATGCCAACCAAAGCTTTAGCACTTACTAAAAAACTTTTAAATGGTACTTTTCAAAATACCTTAGAATCTCAATTGCATCAAGAAGGCAATATGCAACTCTTGGCTTCCGAATCGTACGATTATCAAGAAGGTGTAAACGCTTTTTTAGAAAAAAGGAGTCCGCTTTTTAAAGGTGAATAACTATTACAATGGCATGAGTGCAGGCCTTTGTGTTATTTCATGATAACAAACACAATTTGGATTGTAAAAATGAAAGACCATGCTATTGCGTGTTTTACTTTTATTGCTATGAGGCTCACCACCATGCAATAAATTGGCATGCCATATCAGCACATCCCCTTTTTTTGCAGTAAATATTTTCTTTTCCAATTGTTGGCTTTTCAATTTTTCAGCTATCATATTTTCATATTCATCATAATCTTTTTTGCCAAGCATTAAGGCGTTTCCTTCGTTGTCATAATCGCTATTAAGATAGTAAGGCAATTTGTGGCTCTTGGGGTAGTAATGCAAGGGCCCATTGTCTTCTTCTATATCTTCTAAAGCTATCCAAACACCAAGCAAGCCACCCAATGGAAATGTAGTCATATGTATACTATCGGAATGCGTATCTTGCTCACTACCCATAGTAAAATTAATGCTTTGAAAAAGCTTGGCTTTGCCTCCTATAAGTATATCCAATAGTTCTCGCAAGGCTTTGTCTTCGCCTAATTGTCGCAACAGTGTAGACTTATGTATGGCAAACATGATTCGATTGGTTTTTTTATACTCAATTTTATTTTCCTGCAACAATCGATTTACTTCTGCTATGGCATCGTCCATTTGATTTTTTTGAAAATAGTTTTTCAATACTATATAGCCCTCCTTTTCGTAGTCAAGTATGCTTTGCTTGGTATCTACGGTGGCGGATAGAAAAATAGAAGTTGATTTTATCTTGTTTTCAAAATTATGTATGGGCAAATTTTTCTCTTTAATATGTTCAAAATCTTTACTAGAAACGGAAGCATAATATTTTTTAGAAATACCCAATTTTTTATACACCGCCACATTGTGTATTAATTCTTTTTTATGAAAAAAATTATATGCCATGTAGGCAAACTTGATTCTTCTAAAAAAAGTCGAAAAATTCTTCATAGTATAGTTCAAAAGTAAATCAATTCGGGATAAAGAACACAATGTTTAAAACAAGTACTATACTTTTTACATAAGTCTTGTTAGTTTACTTCATATCCTGACTGTATGTTTTAAATAGACATTACCTTTGCTCCAAATTGATACTACATGAATACACATGTTTTAGGCACGGAGCATACAAGCATACAAGACATAGCAACTATTATTCATAAAGACATAGCACTTTCGTCTGAAGCTATAGAAAACATTCAAACTTGTAGGCATTATTTGGATCAGAAAATGCAAGACGAAAGCAAAGTGTATTATGGCATCAATACGGGTTTTGGGAGTTTGTGCAATGTAAAAATTTCGTCGCAAGACATACAACAACTACAAGAAAACTTAGTACTTAGCCATGCTTGTGGTGTAGGCCAAGAAGTGCCTCTTGATATTGTGAAAATCATGCTTTTGCTCAAAATCAAAAATTTTGTATATGGTCATAGTGGAGTTAGCCTTCCCTTGGTCAATCGCCTTATTATGATGTATAATCAAAATATTTTACCAGTCATATATCAGCAAGGCTCTTTGGGTGCCAGTGGCGACTTGGCTCCTTTGGCTCATTTGGCTTTGCCCCTACTCAACAAAGGTATGGTGTATATAGATAGCAATCTGCATCCTTCGGCTTCTCTAAGTACGGAGCCTATAAAACTACAAAGCAAAGAAGGATTAGCCTTGCTCAATGGCACACAGTTTATGAGTAGCTATGCAGTATGGTGTTTGCAAAAAATTCAATCCTTATTAGCTTGGGCCGATACCATAGCCGCCATTTCATTTGATGGTTTTGATGCCACCTTAGAACCCTTTACAGATTCTATACACAATATTCGAAATCATGAAGGGCAAAAAGAAGTTGCTCTAAATATGCTACGCCTATTACAAGGTAGCGAAATAGCTCAAGGAACTAAAACGCAAGTACAAGACCCCTATAGTTTTAGATGCATACCACAAGTACATGGTGCTACACGAGATGCCGTATCGCATGTATCAAAAATAGTAGAACAAGAAATTAATGCTGTAACAGATAATCCATTAATATTTCCTTCGGAAGATAAAATTGTTAGTGGTGGCAATTTCCATGGACAACCTTTAGCTATCAATTTAGATTATTTGGCCATAGCTATAGCCGAATTGGCAAGCATATCCGAACGTAGAATTTATTTATTAATAAGCGGACAAAGAAATCTGCCCCCATTCTTAGTAAAAAGCGCAGGCTTGGATAGTGGACTTATGATAGCACAATACACTGCCGCATCTGTAGTAAGCAAAAACAAACAACTTTGCACGCCAGCTAGTGTAGATAGTATAGTGAGTAGCAATGGCCAAGAAGATCATGTAAGTATGGGTGCTAATGCTGCAACAAAATTGTTTGAAGTAGTCAAAAACACTGAAATTGTATTAGCAATAGAATTATTAAATGCTGCTCAAGCCATATCTTTCCGTAGTCCTAAATGTTCCTCTACTATCATAGAAAATTTACTTACCGCATATAGACAAGAAGTTCCCTTAATAACAAAAGACAGAATCATTCATGATGATATACAAAAAAGTATTTCATTTATGAATACTTATAAATTAGCATAAATACATATGATATTAAAAAAACTTTCTGAATTACCGTTTAATCAAAAAGCAATAATTAGAAGCTTTGGTGATACAGAGTTATACGTTTACCTTCTTGAGATGGGCTGTGTACCAGATGAAGAGATTACAGTAGAACTTTCGGCACCATTTGGCGACCCTATAGCCATATATGTAGCTGGTTACCAACTTAGTCTTCGCAAAGAAGAAGCAGAAAAAATATTGGTCGAAGAAATTAGCTAACCCCCAAAAAGTAATTCCTATGAATGTCTATTTTATAAGTGGTTTAGGTGCAGATAGGCAAGCGTTTCAGCGTATACAATTAGATTCAAAGCATCATATATTTCATATCGATTGGTTAGTACCTAAAAAAAAAGAAAGCTTATCTGAATATGCGCTACGCATGGCTGAATCCATTGACAAAAAACAAGCTTTTGCTCTAATAGGCTTATCGTTTGGAGGCATTATGGCTATAGAAATAAACAAGCTTTTTCCTGCAAAAAAAATTATTCTTGTTTCTAGTGTTTCCTCTTTTCAGGAACTACCTTGGTATTTTAAACTAGCTGGAAAACTCCAAATACATCGCTTAGGATTTTCTTCATTAATCAAAAAAAAGAAAGCTTTTTTACATTATCTTTTTGGTGTTCACACACCTAATATGAAAGCTTATCTCAATGAAATGATAGACAAAACCGACTCCTATTATCTGACTTGGTCCTTACATACAATTCTCAATTGGAAAAATGAATACAAGCCCTTGGATACTATACATATACATGGTAACAAAGACTTATTGTTTCCTATACGATATATAAACGCAGATGTAATAATAGAAAATGGTAGCCACTTTATGATTATGACCCATGCTTCCAAAATAAGCAAACATATCAATGATGCCTTGTAACTAAGCATTTAGACTTAATACTGCAATTTCTTAATTATATATTTTTTATGCTGTTTGAGATACTGTCTGATTATTATATCTGAGTCCGGATATACTTCATTTGATGTTATGTAGCCAGCTATATCCTCTGGATGGTACAAGGTCATTTCTTTATCAATATAGCCAAAGCCTTTATACCTTTTGTTGTCTATCCACACAAAAGACCATTCTTGTTCATGCCTTCCTCTTTCTAATATTAAAAAATGGCTATGCGGATATGATAATTTTTCTTCAATTTTTAGTACTCTTTCATTGTATTCGGTGGGTGTTTCTACTTGATTACAGATTCCAAAACACTTTTGGATTTGTGCATGAAAACATGGATGCCCAAGTTGATCCGTGTTGGATAATCCACAATATCGCAAACACAAATGATGCTCTTCTATCCATGTATTCAAACATTCTCGTGCCGCTTCATACGAATTAAAAACTTGAAGACAAAAGCTCGCTTCTTCATAAGGCACTATTCTAAGCTGTTTAATTTCATCTTGCATATACAACTCTATACCATGCGTGAATGTATCTTTTTTTCTTGCTCTATTAAAAAAGGGTTTATGTTTTTTTATTTCTTCAGATTCATACAACAAGGATATTAGTTCGCTTCCTGTCTCTACATAATCTACATTAAAAGTTAGTTGTAGCATTTCTTTTGACTTTTTCAAATCGCTATTATAATGGCTCTGTGCTCTAGAATACATACTAACGCTTTTCCCTATATAGATTATTTCTTGATTTTTGTTTAAAAAATAATAAACGCCGCAGGTGTCTGGCAACTTGTTTAAAATATACTTCTTTATACTATCTTTTCGAGTTGTCATTAATTTATCCAAACCGGCCGATTTATACAATCTGCTTTGAGCTTTTTGTTGCATAAGTATATCAAACAATTTGGCAGTAGCTACTGCATCTCCTTCAGCCCGATGTCGGTTTTCTATTTGAATACCTAAGCTTTCGCACAAATTTCCTAAGCTATACGATTTTTTTCCAGGCAATAACTTTCGGCTGAGTTTTACTGTGCATAGTTTTTCGCTTTTAAATTTATACCCTAGCGAAGCAAACTCTTCTTTGATAAAATTGTAATCAAACGAAACATTGTGTGCCACGAAGATATGGCCTTCTGTAAAGCTCAAAATATCTTTTGCTATCTCATGAAAACGAGGAGCATCTGCAACCATTTCGTTTGTAATGCCCGATAATTTTGTATAAAAACTACCAATATAGCAGTCTGGATTAATTAATGTAGAAAATTTATCAATGACTGATATACCATCGTGTACTAATATACATATATCTATAATGCGACCATGCTGCAAGGCAAATTTAGAACCACAAGTTTCAATATCAACAATAGCAAACATTTTTATTGCATTTGATGTAAAAATACATATTTCAAAAAATCATTTTTAAAAATTTATTCTTCATCCGTGTTTCCAATACATACTGCAATATTTATTTTTCATGTACCTTTGAAGTCCTATTTACTTTTTTTAACATTTTAACCATGAAGTACTTTATTTACACTTTATTGTTCTCTGTAGTTTTAGCATCTTGCGTAAAAGAACAATTGCCATCAGGTTTAGTCCTAGACGAACCCGAATCATACGATACTACTTATGTAGCTACTATAGAAACAGCACAAGACAAAAAAGTATTTATAGAAGAACAAACAGGCGCTTCGTGTGTAAACTGTCCTCAGGCAAGTAGCTTTTTGCATCAAAAAGAAAATGAATTACCCGGCAAACTTATCATTATGGCCGTGCACTCTGGTTTTTTAACTGGCAAACCCGAAGGTGGAGTGCAAGAATTTTTTAATGCCGACTCTAAAATTCTTTCCGACTTTTTGGATGGTGATGCCGTTGGAAAACCATCCGCTAGCTTTGATAGGGTGGAGTACAATGTAGCAAACAACAAATACAACTTATTATACAGTAGCAATCTCTGGCCAAATAAAATAACAGAACAATTAGCAAAAACGACACCGGTTAATATTCATATTCAATCGTCACTCAATGCCGAAAATAAAGTAGAAGTAATTACTACACTTGCCTTTACACAAAATCTTGTAAGCACTCCTATAGCACTTTCATTGTATGCTGTAGAAAGCAATATTATAGACAAGCAAAAATCTCTGAATGACGTAATCATTGATGACTATGATTTCAACCATGTATTTAGAAAATTAATTTCCCCAGTATCGGGCTTTATAGTATTAGACTCGCTTACTACTATAGAGGCAGGACGGGTATTTGAGAAAAAAGTTACCTTTGACCCTACACCACTTGCAGGCAATCATGCTTGGAATTTAGACAATTGCCATATAATTGCAGTTGTGCATCAACGAGGCAATTCTAAAGAAGTATTACAGGCCGAAGAAACTAAACTCAAATAATTTTTTGTACAATGAAAATTCAAAAACTGTTTCTGACACTTTGTATTTCAATTTGTTTTTTTGCATGCAACGACGATACTCAAGACTCTGAACCCACAGCAGAAGAGGTTACTAAAACCCCTGTACAAGCTCCTGAATTTAATGCAGATAATGCTTATTCATATATCGAAAAGCAAGTTGCCTTTGGACCACGCGTGCCTGGTACTACTTCTCAAAAAAAATGTGCTGCTTGGCTTGAAAAGACATTACGTGAACTTGCAGATACAGTGTATATACAAAACGCAAAAGTTACTCAGCCTATATCCAATAAAAAGTATGATGCTATTAATATCATAGCATCATTTAATCCGACTTTACAAAATAGAGTTTTGTTGCTTGCACATTGGGACAGCAGACCCTGGGCAGACAATGATACAAAAAACACACAATCAGCTATAGACGCAGCCGACGATGGTGCCAGTGGTGTAGGCGTTTTATTAGAAATTGCAACACAGTTGCATCACAACAAACCCTCTGTAGGTGTTGACATTTTATTGGTAGATGCCGAAGATGTAGGCAAAACAGAATGGACAGAACAAAGCTATTGTTTAGGCACACAACATTGGGCTGGCAACCCCCATACACCCGGATATAGGGCCCAATATGGAATTTGCTTGGATATGGTAGGCTCAAAAAACGCTCGTTTTCCACTAGAAGATTTTTCTAAAGCCTACGCTGGCGACATACAAAAAAACATTTGGGCTGTTGCCAATCGCATTGGATACTCTTCTTACTTTGTGTATGAACAAGGCGGGAGTATTACCGATGACCATGTAGTGGTCAATGAAATTGCACGAATACCCTGTGTAGATATTATTAACTTGAAACCAGGAGGAGGCTTTGGCGACCATTGGCATACACATCAAGATAATATATCAGTTATAGATAAACAAACACTAAAAGCAGTAGGCCAAACCGTATTGCAAGTACTATTTGAAACTCAATAAAAAAAATATGAATATGCTAACAACTACAACAAATACATTAGAAGGAAAAAAAATTGAACGATACCATGGTATAGTAACAGGCGAAACCATTATTGGTGCTAATATGTTCAAAGACCTTTTTGCGGGTCTTAGAGACATTATAGGAGGCCGCTCGGGTTCTTATGAAAAAGTGTTGAGAGAAGCAAGAGAAATAGCTATAGCAGAAATGTGCGAAGAGGCTACACGCCTTGGTGGCAATGCCGTTATTGGCGTTGACTTAGATTATGAAACTGTGGGAGCCAATAGTAGCATGCTGATGGTAACAGCCACAGGAACTGCTGTAACAGTTAATTAATTATTTTTTACTTGCAAATCATTCATTTTTTCTTTTTTTTGTATAAAAATTTACTACTATGAAATGGCAAGGAAGAGAAGAAAGTGAAAACATTGAAGATCGCAGAGGCGTATCGGGCAGACAAGTTGCTATGGGTGGCGGTTTGTTTGGTATTATTATTTTAGTTGTTGGCTTATTACTCGGTGGCGACCCTCAGCAATTATTTTCCGATTTTTTTAATCAACGACAACAAACAAGCTCAAACACGACTGCTACTACTTCACAAGAAGAGGAAAACTTAAAAAAGTTTGTTTCTGTTGTATTAAAAGATAATGAGACCATATGGACACGCATTTTTAGCCAAAACAATATGCGCTATGCACAGCCAACTATGGTTTTTTTCGACGATGCTACACAATCGCCTTGCGGCATGGCAAGTGCACAAACGGGTCCTTTCTATTGCCCTGCAGACCAAAAAATTTATTTATCTAAATACTTTTTTACTGAACTTACGCAACGTTTAGGTGCTAAAGGCGATTTTGCATTAGCCTATGTAATCTCTCATGAAGTAGGTCATCATATTCAACATTTACTTGGCACTGCTAACAAAGTAAGGCAAGCACAATCTCGGGTAAACGAAGTTCAAAGCAATCGCTACCAAGTAGCCATGGAATTGCAAGCCGATTTTTATGCTGGCGTATGGGCTCATTATAATCAACAAATCAATAATGCTCTTGAAGAAGGCGATATAGAAGAAGCTATGAGTGCTGCTAATGCTGTAGGCGACGACAGACTACAAAAAAGATCACAAGGATATGTAAATGCCGATGCCTTTACGCATGGTACTTCAGAACAACGTATGTATTGGTTTATGCGAGGCTATAAAAGTGGAGACCTGAATCAAGGTAATACGTTTGAGAATATGTAAGACTTTGGGGGATCTGTGAAGGCTTGTGATTATAAATAAATCTTAATATTCATTTCGACTATACGTTAGAAAATTATAGTACTATACAATGGTGAAATAAAACAAAAAACACTATTGCCTTTTCAAAAGAATAAACATAAAGCATAAACCAAAATACTTGAATAATAATTAAATAGTATAAAGCCATTATTAAAAAGAGCCCTATTAGACCTTATACGAACTATAATAATTTGAATGATGGGTTATGAGTCTATAAATATTTTTAATGTAAAACCTGTTTCGTTTGACCAAGGTGAACGAGACCCTTTTGGATTTGACGATTTTTCCGAAAAAGTTGGAGCAGACTATTTACCCTTTTCAGGTTCAGTTTCCAAACCGACTTACTATCTGTTTGTAGCTTATGTGAATCACTTTCTAAACACAAACAAATCACTTTGGAAAAACGATAAGCAGAAAAGAGAAATACAAATCAGGTTAGAAAAACTTTTGGTGTATTGCTGGAAATCAAAATTCAGCAAGACAGAATTAAGAGGCGGACTTCTTGGAAACAATTTTGAACTAAGCGTCATTGATGTATTCACAAGTAAAGGTTGGGTAATTCAAAACGCATTCAAGATTTACACCGACAGAAATTTTGCACCTGCTACATTAGAACTCTATCTGAAAAAAGTTGGCGAAAGACAGATGCCACTTTTACGGGACTTTATTTTATGCGATTACAAACTACCACAACGCAAAGCGGAATATATAAAGGACTTAGTAAAACAGCTACAAAAAAAGAATTCACTATTCAATAATCATCGGCTTGAAGATTTCAAAGACAAGTTTAAGAAGGAATTGATTGAAAAAATTAAAGGCAGACTAAAGAATGAATATTTCCAACTACTCCAACCCTACTTTACTTACAAGACATTTAAAGAAGAAACATTTTGGAGCAAGTTATTAGAAAACCCAAATCCAAAAATCCCATTTGCATTTTTAAATAATTGGTTTGGAAAATTTGTCCTTGCAGTTGATGCAGATATATACAATAAGCCCAATCGTAAATCCTTATGGATTAATGCAGACAAAGCATTTGAAGAAATTCCAAATAATTATCTATCAAGCTCAAAATCTGATATTACATTACAAAAGAGAATGAAAAAAAGTAAGTGGTTTCAATTCAATACTTCGGAAAACAGATATGCATTTTACGACAAGGGAAGTCCATCAGAAAAACGTAGAATTGAAAACCTTTGGGAATCATACAAGAAAAGACAAGGCGAAGAAGAAGGAACAAGCTACTTTTTTAATTACAGACATTCTGCTTTGTTACGCTTAATAAAAGAACTACGGTAATGAAGAAAAACTCAAAGGACTTCTTTCAATCAATTGCCGAGTATCCTCACAACATCGGAGTTTACCTTACTTACACTTTGGATAATGAAGTAGTTGAAAAGCTTTCAGAAGTTGCCAGTGGAACAAAACTAATTCTTCACGACTATAAACAAGGAATATCCATTGACGACAACTCAAACAGCACAATTTTTTGCGTTCCCATGAAGCCATTAAAGCCAAATGATAGAAATTGTTTTCATTCCAAATTAGCTTTATTAAAATCGGAAGTAGGCGCAAAATTTATAGTAGGAAGTGCAAACCTTTCTGTGGACAGCTTTGCAACAGAAAAAGAAATTGCAATTGAAATGGAACTTGAATTTAAAACTGAAACTGATGTCTTTATCTACAATCAGATAATAAATTTCTTTGAGCAATTAAAATCGCATTTGTTCATTCAAATTTCCATTTGGGAACAAACGATTAACAAACTTCGGTTTAAGGAACTACCGACAAAGTCAAACAGCATTCATTTTATTTTCAACTCAAATGAGAAATCAATTTTTGATGAATACAAAAATTACTTGGGAAGATACAAAAGTGGACAAACAGCCAAGAGTATTAAAATTGCAACTCCATTTGTTTCAGATGATTATTCAAAAATTGAAGAAGTAAAAAGTATCTCCGACAACATTTCAATTTACTTACGGACTGGAGCTAAAATAAAACCGTTTCAAAATCACCATTGCAAAATATTTCAGCCGTTAAATAAAAAGCGGGAAGGTTTTCATTCCAAACTGATGCTGACAGAATTTAATTCTGATGCAGTTTTGTTTATTGGCTCTGCAAACTTCACAGAGCAAGGGTTTTTTAAAACGCTTAATGAATCCGCAAACCAAGAGTGCGGTATAATTTTGAAAGTTCCATTAAAAGAAATGCAAGAATGGTTCGGTGAAAATTTTTGGAAACAACTTTCTGAAATTGAAGTTGCTGACTATAAAGAAGCGGAAGACAATTCACTTGAATTTTTTGAAAGCCAAAACATCCATTATGCTTGGGCTGAAAAGGAGAACACAAAAATTACTACCTACATTTTTAACCCAAACAACTTACCAGTAAGAAAAACCAAAGACGGAAATAAAATAAAGTTGCAGAACACAGACAGCGAGTTTTTATTTAAGACAAATGAACTTGGAGAGCAAAAGCAAACTGTAATTTTTTTCATCGGGGATGAAAAAATTTCTGTTTCAGTATTTGAGTTGACTGAATACATCGCAGGACTTAACGAAAAAGGCGAAAGCATTTTTGATTCGTTCAAAGGAATCTATTCTGTTAACCCAACAGAACTTGACACTGCAATCAATGAAGGCAAACTTTCAATTAAGGAAACCACAAGCATTCAAATAACCGAACCCCCTAAACTTGAACAATACTTTTACAATGTAAAAAGTCTTTTGCAAAGCATAGAACACAAGAAATACTTTACAGACTTCAATGAGAAAGAAATTCAAAATGAAATTTACAAAAGTGATGACGGAAGAATACTATATCTAACCTTGCAGTTATTAAAAACTTTTAGCGCAAAGCAAAATACTGAAAATATCAAGCAAGAATGCTGGAAACGGATTAGTGAATTATCCGAGAAATTAAATATTGATCAAAGAACTTTAAACACATTTATCAAAGGATGGCTTATTTCAAAAATCTAATCACAGATAAAATTTTAAAAAACAAAAATGCTATTAAAGCACAGCGTTTAGCTTCCTGTATGGCATGGCAGATTTTGAATGATTATCCGAGAAGACAAAAACCTGAAGAGTGGAAAATCTATAACAACTTACGAGGTGTAATGCTTGCAGACGAAGTTGGCGGAGGAAAAACTTTTGAATCTCTTGCAATCATTAGCAAAGCAATACTTGAACAAACATCAAAGAGCCACAGCAAAAGCCGATTCAGAGTTTTAATAATTGCTAATCCTTCAATCAGAAGCAAGTGGGAATGGAAAGAGAAAGAAGATTTAACCTTTGAAGAATTTACTTCTGAATCCTATTTACCAACAAGCGATATTGGAAATTTTATTAAGCAAACAAAAATTGATAAACCTTCAACACAAAAATTGTTTAGGTTCTTTTCAAAACAAAGTTCAGTAAAAGGAAAAAGAGAATGGATTGAATTGGAAAATAAATATAATCAGGGAATTTGGCTTACCAGTTTCCAATCAATTCCAAGAACAAAAGGCTCTGGAAGCGATTCTGAATTTAGGCAAGATGGAAGAAAGAAACTAGTATTTCCAAAAAACTTCTTTAATTGGATTATTGTTGACGAAGCCCATTGTTTGAAAGGAAGCTATAAAGACACTGAAGAATCATTGAAATGGAATGGAACTGCTGTAAGCAAAATTTATGCTGTGTTAAAGGCAAATAAAAAGGCAAGATTATTGCTACTTACAGCGACACCATTCCAAAATAATAAATCAGAGTTGCAACAACTTCTCAATATGGTGGAAAGAAATAATGAAAGAGACAACACAATAAGTATTACAAATTTAGTTGCTTCCGGAATTAATGAATTGGAAAAACAAATTTTAAATCTTGATGGAGGAGAAATTTCAATTGAAAAGTTAAAGCAGTTTAACAGGAATTTTAATGACGACATAAATGCTCTTCTGAATTTTCAAGAGGACGAAAAGATTAAAAGACCTGCTGATCTAAAAAGGGGAAATAATTCAAAAGAGGGATTGGATGATTTTCTAAGAGACGTTATGATTCGTAACACAAAGGAATCACTTACTATAAAACCAGTTATTGCAAAATTAAACGAAGCAGAAAAATTTCAGTATTTGCTTTATCGTGATTTAATAAAAACTACGGAAGAAGAATCACAGATGTTCAGCACAAAACTTTCTCAACTGGTTTCAAGCCGAGACAGTTTTACAAAGAGCAACATCAACCCGACACAAAATGTACACATTGAAAAACTATTCAAAGGCAATTTGGTTTTTGAAGCCAAGTATAAAAAGCTACTTGAAACAATTGAAAGCATTAAGACATCCAACAACAAAAATGTAATAACTATTTTTGTAAGTTGGCTTGAAACAGTTGACACTTTGGAAAGCAAATTAAAGAAAAGCAAATACAAAGTTTTTAAGTTAACTGGACAGACACCAACAGACGAGAGAAACGGTAAACTTGAAAGCATCAGGATAGCAAATGAAATTTCTGAAAATAAAATAATTCTCATTGCTTCACGAGTTGCTAATGAAGGGCTGGACTTTGACAAATTCAGCAACAGAGTAATTCATTACGACAACAATTTTAATCCTGCAATCATTGACCAAAGGAACGGTAGAGTTTACAGAGGCTCAAATATTGCGACAAGCAGAAAAAAAGTAATCGCAAACGACATTGAAATTTACCAACTTTTTATTGAGGAATCTTACGACCAGAGAATTTTATTTATTGAACAGGAAAAAAGGAAGATGAAAAACTTCTATCTTGGTGACGGAAGTTTGCAGCGAGTTTTAGAAAAGACGATTGAGAAAAACAACTTGAAGCAAGAACAAGAAATTTTGGACATCATTGATAAGATTAGAATTGATTTAACACCGAACAGAAAATATATTTTAGAAAAGTACAAAAATGAAATTTCTGGATGATTTGCTAGTACAAATCAATATTGAAAAAATTATTAGAAGACGGCAAAGGAAACTGTTATTACTTATTCAAAATCCAGTATATTTGAAATCCTACTATGATGGTTAAATTATATGCTAGTGCAGTCTATGGTGTAGATGCAATTACTATTACTACTGAAGTAGATGTGCTAGATGGCATGAAATTTTTTGTTGTTGGATTGCCCGACAATGCTGTAAAAGAAAGCCAACATCGAGTAGAAAGTGCTATAAAAAACAATGGCTATCGATTTCCTCGTATCAAAGTGGTTATCAATTTATCGCCTGCCGACATCAAAAAGTCAGGCAGTGCTTTTGACTTGCCTATAGCAGTTGGCATTTTAGCTGCTACGAGTCAGGTAAGTAGTGCATTGTTTAGCAAGTCTATTATTATGGGTGAACTCTCTTTAGATGGTTCTATATTGCCTATCAAAGGTGCATTGCCTATAGCTATACAAGCTCGCAAAGAGGGTTTTGAAAATCTGATAGTACCTATACAAAATGTAAAAGAAGCTGCCATGGTCAATCAGCTTAATGTTTTTGGAGCTTCACATATCAACTATGTTATTGCGCATTTGAATGGTACTCAACTACTTCTCAAAGAACAAGTAGATACTCGAGAAGAATTTTTTCATGCACAAGCCCATTTTGATATAGACTTTAGCGATGTAAAAGGACAAGAAAATATAAAGCGTGCACTTGAAATAGCTGCTGCTGGCGGACACAACGTAATCTTGATAGGCCCTCCCGGTGCTGGCAAAACTATGCTTGCCAAACGCCTACCATCTATACTACCTCCCCTTTCGCTTATGGAGGCCTTAGAAACCACTAAAATTCACTCTGTGGCTGGCAAGTTGGGAGAGCATGCTACTTTGGTATCTAAAAGGCCGTTTCGATCGCCTCATCATACCGTAAGCGATGTGGCTCTGGTGGGAGGTGGAGGCAGTCCACAACCAGGCGAAATTTCCTTGGCACACAATGGCGTTTTATTCTTAGATGAATTACCCGAATTCAAGCGGACGGTTTTGGAAGTCATGCGCCAACCTATGGAAGAACGAAAAGTAACAATTTCGAGAGCCAAAATGAGTATAGACTATCCAGCTAATTTTATGTTGGTGGCTAGTATGAATCCTTGCCCCTGTGGTTTTTTTAATCACCCCGAAAAAGATTGCGTGTGCCCTCCAGGTACTGTACAAAAATATTTGAATAAAATATCAGGGCCACTCATGGACAGAATAGACTTGCATGTAGAAGTGACTCCTGTATCCTTTAATGAACTATCTGCTGCCCATAGCGAATCTACAGAACAAAGTAAAAGCATACGTTCGCGTGTAATACAAGCTCGCGATATACAGGCACAACGATACAAAGAGTTTCAAGGAATCTACGCCAATGCACAAATTAGTAGTAAGCAAATGCAGGATATATGCCAAATCAATCAGGCAGGACAAACTTTGTTGAAAACAGCTATGGAAAGACTTAATTTATCTGCCCGTGCTTATGATAGAATTTTAAAAGTAGCACGCACCATAGCCGATTTATCTGCCAGTGAGGAAATCAAAGTGGAACATTTAGCCGAAGCCATTCAATATAGAAGTTTGGATAGAGAAAACTGGGGAAGTTAAAAAAGTATATCGTTGTGCAAAGTGGCATTATCAATAAAAACTTATTTTATGTCTTTACCATTCTCTCCATCGGTTTTTTTTACAAAAAATAAGAATATTCTCATTGCTTTTATAGCATGTGCAATACTCATTATTCATACGTGTATATGGGTAGCGATGCCCAACGATAATCTTATCTTTCACAACCCAGACTCGTATAGCTACTTGTCTGTAAGCGAGCATTTAAATGCCAATGAGGTACGCACTATCGGTTATCCATTGTTCATTTATTTGACGAAAAGCCTTTTTAAAAACAACTATGAAATTGCTCTTTTCATAGCACAACTTTTGCTAGTAGGAGGTGTGTATTTTATAGTGCTTTCAAAACTATTCAAGCGAAATGTTGGCTTTTTGCTTTTAGCTTTATTTTTTATAGCGAACCCATCATTGATTATATATGCACGGTGTATGCTTACCGAAGTGCTATTTACTTTTTTGCTCACGCTATATACTGCTTTGCATTATTATGGTTATTCTAGAAAATCTACCTCAATGCAAGTTCTTGCTTTTGGCGTTTTTTGTTTAGCCGTCTTGGTTAGGCCTGGTCTGTTGCCTCTCTGCATTATACTACTATTTGTTTATCTTTTACTACATCTTAAACGTGGCAATATAAAGCAGACCTTGCTTATTAGTATTTTGTTTTTGGGATTGATAGGCTCGCAAGCCTATCGCTATCAGAAGACCTTTGGCGAATATCGAATTTCTATGATAGGAGATATTACAACTTATAGATATTTCAATACTAAAATTCTATCGCTTGCAAACAACACAACAGTAAGCTATGAAATGCATAAAGCAGATAGTGTATTAAACTCTATGAACTTCCAAAACCCCAAGACCCTGCGTAGATATATGCACAACGTATCCTATCAAACATTACAAAAGCATCCCATGCAGGCTGTGAGGGCCTATTTTGAAAATTTGGTGTCGAATACACACAATGGAAATATGAGCTATGAAGGCAACAAAAAGATATCTAGGCAAGTGTTTCTGATAACAAGAGTATTTACTATACTGTCAGTTGTCCTCTTGTTGTTTGCGAATCTATTTGTACTAATAACATATTATAGAAATAGAATTTCAGATTGGCCTCTTTGGTGGTTGATATGTGTTTGCAACTATCTTTTTTTTAGTGCTGGTATTAGTTTTTGGCAGGGCGATAGGTTTGTTATTATTTGGATTCCTACGCTTATATTTTGCCTTTCGGTAATGCATAAAAAAAATACTGCTGAGAACTATATCTTATAACGATTATACAACTGTAACAGACCAAAATATCCGTTTGAAACCATTTTAAGATTGGTATTATCAATAAAAGATTTGTTGCGAATGCCTCAAAGCCGAATATAGCCAACATCTACCCACAGAAAAAGCTATGGCATAATCACTTCTACAAAATTCTGATTATTGGTATCCCATAGTAAGAAGTCAAAAATATCCACCGAGCCATCTCCATTTAAATCGGTGCTAAAATAACCCGAGCTGAAGGCTTGATTATCTATATCCCAATTTAGAAAGTCAAAAATATCAATGGAACCATCTTGAGTACAGTCGCCAGAGTACAAAGCCCAAACACCACTTTCAACTTCTATCATGTTATTGCCATAAGCCGCAAAATTATTCATGCTAAAATCATAGGTTGAATTGGCATTTATAATAGGGCTTATGGCACTCCATGTTTCTACAGAGTTTCTATGTTTGAGGATAATATATTTTTGCGTACCCACAATATTTAGTGGTACATATAGATTGATGATTCCCGAAGTTGAAATGGGTAAAACTTGAGAATAAGCTGCTTGAGCAAACGGATTGGATTTGAGTTCTACTAATACCGAATCGCAGATACTTGTATTGAGTGTCTCGCCTTGATTAGCTAAAACGCTCGCCATGGTTTGGCTTCCAGTATAGTAGCCTTCAATAAACGCTTTCACGTGAAAAGGAGAAAAACAATTATCGTCAATTAAACCATTACAATCATCATCAATATTATTACCACAAATTTCAGGAGCATTAGGATGAATGTTTGCATTGGCATCATCGCAGTCATTGCCTCCAAGTGTTGAAATCGTATATCCTGGACCTGGCTCAGAACAAGATAGTACAGGGCTTCCGGTATAATACCCATCTTGATCCACATCAAGATACCAATTTTGAGGAGTATCCAATACAAGTACCAAGGCTACAAATGTGGCAGAGCAGCCTAATGCATCCGTAATCGTAACTTCATAATTTCCTTCATGGGTAATTGTATTTGGATTTAAAATCACTGGATTTGGCAAGGTGGAAGTGAAACTATTTGGACCCGTCCATAGGTATGTGTACGGAGCTATACTTGTGGCCATTGCTTGCAATTCAATATTTCCAACACTTCCACCACATACTGGACTATTGCTACCAATGCTTGCCCACGTTGGCGTATAGGTAAATTCATCTGCTCCTATATCGGGTAAAAGGGTATTCCTAATTTGTCCGTCTATGTCATTACTTATACCAACCTCATTATCGGCTGAGCCATCTAAATTGCAATTAGCATTAGGGTCAATATGTAAGTTAGAAATTGGATTAATAAATTGTACTGGTACATTTTTAGAATTTGCATCACCACTGGAGGCAGTTTGCCATTGCGTAAAAGTAAGATTTCCAACACTCGTATTCCATTTTCCTAATGTTGTTGGATTTGTGCTATACAAATCATTATAGTTACACACTCCAATATCACCATAAGAGAAATTTGCATTTCGGAATATCGCATAATTATTGCCTCCGCCAGTTCTATTATTGAAAAAAATATTGTTCATTAGGGTATCTCCCGAAACACCAGACTGTGGGCTTTGTTTGTAATAGGCATACGAATTGCCAGTATTAATGCCACCGATATATATTGTATTGTGCTTTAGTTTGGTATTATAAGCGGTTTCGTTCGATACTCCATAAAGAACCATGGGATTGGTAATATTTTCTCCAAGCGATACCATTGAATTAGATAAAATAATTCCTGAATTTGCTATTTGTATTCCTATTACTTTAGGTACAGATGCGTTATAAAGGCAAGCATTGGTGATGTCATAAATTTTACTGTTTTGGGCTACAACATTGTTTGCCGTACCCAAATATAATCCTGTCATATTGATAGGTCCTACAGTAGTAGGGTTTATTTGATGGTAGCCATGAATGGTATTATTATTAACAGATTTTTGAAGAGTACTTACTGAGCTAAAATACATTCCAAAAAGATTTGAAAGACTTACAATGGACATGTCATAAGTAACATTTAGTATTTTATTAAATGAAAATGAAAGAGGAATTGCACTGCCACCAGCCACAAACATGCATCTGGAAGAAGAAGAATTACTTGCAATAAATGTATTAGAAACCGTGTTGCTGTCAAATCGTAAACTTCCAGATGTGCCATTTACAGAGAATGGCAAAACAGTGCCTCCATTTAAAATCACATCGTTACTTGTTGTTAAGCTTCCAATTCTATTATTTACTACTTCCAAATTTTCTCCACTGACTGTGATCAGGCTAATTTGTTTACTGACAGTACTTGCTAAATTAATATCCTCTATTACATTGTTTCGAACTTGATGCAGCGTACCAATTCCAATAGAATAAATCATTGATACTCCATAACCAGCTCCTGTATAAATATGTTTAAGTTGGTTATTGTTAACTTGTGTAATAGTAGAACCTCCATTGCCAGTTCGATACAAATATATAGGATAAAACCCTCCACATCCAGTGCCATTACTACATGTGGCTAAATTTGAAAAATAAATATTACTAAATGTATTACCACTAACAGATGTAATACTGGGTGTAGTAAAATTTTGAGAAACATAAAATCCAGTAAAGTTTAAGCGAGTTAAGCTTCGAATATCTTGTGCCACATTGGGGTTTCCAAATACATTATCTTCGATTTTGTATCCGCTATTGTAGAAACTAAAAAATTGTAGATTCCCCGTTGGATCAGATGTGTTGTCTTCCATATTTTCTATATGATTTCCAATAAATTCAGACGAATTGATTGAGTTTGCTGACATACTAACAGAAGAAGTTCCCATACCATAAAAATTCATTTTACCACCTCCACAAAATGGCGCTGTGCCTCCAAAATAATTGTTGTTCACCCTTACCGTGGCAGTGTCATTTATATTTAATCCAAAAAATATTCCTGCAGGTTGTCCTGTGGGTCGGTAAAAATGGTTCTCAGCAATCTCCCATAAACCCCTGGCGTTGGAATTGCCTATGTAAACATTGTATTGAGCATTTTCAAAATAATTTTTCTTGATATAAATATTTTCATTGAAAATTGAATTGACTCCATTACCGTTGCGAATACTCATACCTGCTTGCACTATCGGATTTCTTGGAATAATCTTATTACACTCAATAGTAATGTTTTTATTTCCAATTCCTACATTGCAATTTAAAGCAACTCCATTGCCATAATCTCGTTCTAATTGCAAGCCGTATATTCCACAATTTTCAGCACCATCAAAACTTACACAATTAGTATTCCAACTGTCTGCTCCATTATTTATCACTCTAAGCCCTTTAGTTATGCTACAAGAAGAAGCATTCATATTTCCATTAATAGTTACATATTTTGCTTGTATAAAGGACAATAAGCCATTTGGATTGCCATTTGGCCTTACATTAATTATAGTAAGAGGCGAATTCAAATCACTTCTGACACGAATATTTAATGTTCTATCTGCTGTGCCTTGATACGAAATGGTGATAGGATTTGCTTCGTACAAATTCGCAGGGGGAGCTGTATAACCTGTATAATTATTTTGTATTTCAAAAGTAACATGACCTGAGGATCCCTTACTTTGTATATCAGCTAATGCTTCTGAAATATTACCATACGGATCATTGGCATTTTCATACACATAGTTTGAACCCGCAGGTGGAGTATAAGAGTTAGAGGGTCCTATACAATAAACACCAGCTTTTAGGGTTCGCCTTCCAATAGTTACAAACAAACCATCAGCTGTGGATAGTTGACTACTTTGAGCATATGTTAAAGGAAATGAATTGATATAAGGTGGCGAAACTGAAGAATTGATTCCTGTAAAACTTCCTATTGTGTTATTATTTGATAATGCAATTATGGATTGGCTGAGACTTAATGTGGGAAGCAAGTTAGAAGGTTGAAGTTCTAAAAATCCGATTCCGCTAATATAATTGTTTGGGGAGAATTGTGTTTGAGATTCATTTTTTAAAACCCAATACATATTTGATAAATTAACTGAAACAGAAGAATCGTCACCTGTTCCAATGGGGGTTTCTGAAACCAATTTTGCACTTACAAATAAGCCTTGAATAGTTGCTGCGCTAAAACCAATGGGTTTATAAGCGCTGGTGTCGCCTATTGGAAAATTAAAAAACTCATAATTGGTCGTACTAAGTGTAGAAACTCGTTGAATCAATTTTCCAATAACATAATTGCCATTGTCAGCACCTTGCACCGAACCGAATAATAACTTCACAGAATGGCCATCCATATTAAGTTTTCCATTTTGCAGCACTAATCCATTGTAAGCCTCAAGGCTTAAATCGGCATTCATTTTCACTTCACAAGTATTACACACACCTACTTCTAGCTTTGCTAACTTGGAAATGTTAGCCCCTAATCCAAAAGATGCGAATACTTGAGATGTAACTTTTAAAACACAAGTGCTATCCATTTTAAGCTTACTTGGGCCGAGAAAATCGACTCCATTTGCATTTTTAAAAATAGGCTCGGCTCCTGCATAATTAATTGTATCATTTGAAAACTTGAGTTGTCCATTTTTCATGACAATTCGGTCGTTTATTTTATAATTATGACATAATGAATTTAGATTTGGAATTACTTTTTGATTTGAATCGACTGTATTAATTGTGATAGTCCCAACTCTCAATTCACTTTTATAAAAGTCGAACATGTGTTGTGGATTGTTATAATTGCTGCTTTGTGGATCGAAATTAAAATAGTTCCCATTGAATTCATAGTTGGCATTATCTTCAAATAATCGTACTGCAAAATTTTGAATACATGCAGTTCCATGTGGATGTGCAGTTATTAATGTTCCTCCATTTCTCAAATAAAAATTGCTTCCATAAATTTGATTTTGATTATCATAAGGTTGGCCGTTCACATAATGCGTGTTTGCATTAAGAGTTCCATACACTTCAAAAATTGCTTGTTGCCCAAGTATCGATATATCAGCATCCAAGTAAATGGAATCGCCTGCCATAATCACTATCGTATCATTGGTTTGAACAAATGGAGAATAAAAAAATGGTTGATTTGATCCAAGCCATGTGTTCAATTGATAATCAAATACAGACCAAACAAATGTTCCGGAAAAATTACCCGAACCACTGCTTTGGTACAGAGTAGCGTGGGCAACTTTAGGAATACAAACTGCAATGGAAATACTCATTAAAAATATGTATACAATTTTTTTCATGGCTATTGATTTTAATACAAAATTATTCCATGAGAAATTTGTGTACAATTACCAATAGTGGTAGTATTAGCCGTTGCTCAATTGGAGTATAACTTCAGTGCCTTTGCCAAGTTCTGAAATTATCTCAAAAGTAGCCTTAATTTTTAAGGCTCTTGCTTTCATATTCTTTAAGCCCTCCCCTCCTAACGAAATCTTTTGAGAATTGGCATCAAACCCAATTCCGTTATCTGTTATGCTTATTGCAATGGCATTAGATTTTTTTTCAGCTCGTACTATCAATTTGGTAGCTTTAGAATATTTCATAGCATTTGTTATTGCCTCTTTTGTGAAAAGGTATAACTCCTTAATTAAACTCGAATCTAGAGGATACCCATTTAATGAAGGGTCTAGAATGCAGCTATATTCCATATCGTAAGGAGTGAGACTTATTGCGCAATAATCTTTAATGCGATCCCAACATTGACTTAGTGATATATTCTCAGGATGTAAACTCCAAACAATATCACTCATTTGCCCAACTGATTTATTCGATGCTTTTTGAATATTTTCTATTAAATCGCTCACATCCTCATGATTTTTTATACGCTTCTTGGCTACTTCAGTCTGCATTGAAATAGTACTCAATGTAGTACCCAAATCATCATGTAAATCTTTTCTAATGTTTGTTTTTGTTTCTTCTACTTCCAAAAGACGCTTAATTTTTTGTCGTTTTTTATACTGAACGAATGCAAAAATGGATAGCAAGCCAGTAAATGCAAATCCACTTATCAGTAATTTTCGTTTGAGTCGTTCATAACTCAAACGCTCTTCTTGTTTAATTTGTAAAATGTAGGATTGCTCCTTTCTTTTTCTTTCGTCCTCTATTCTTGCCATTTCAGACATTTTATTAACTTCCTCTAAGCTATCTTTTTCGATTTCAAATTTTCTTTCAAGTTCTAATTGTCTTTCCTTCTGTTCAAATTTTAATTTCTGTGTTTCTTCCTGAGTTTTTGCCAAAGCTTGCCTTCGTTCGTATTCAAAATTAAGCGCCGAAATCTCAATATTTTTCTTAAGTTCAAGTTCTTTTTTTTGCTGTTCTGCCTTCAGCAAAATTTCTTTTTTTTCATATTCATATTGCAGATTCGCTTTTGCAATTTCTTTTGTATTTTCAAAATTATAAATCGAATCCTTATATAGGATTGCATTTTTATAACTCAATAATGCGCTGTCATATTGATTCAATATTGCTTCTACATTACTCATTTCTGTATAGTAATTTTGTAAATGACGAATCTCATTATTCATTTTACAATTTTGAATAGCACTATCCATAAATACTTTTGCTTGTTGCAAAGCCCCTATTCTATTGCCACCAAATTGAACATCTAATCCAGAATTCTTGGTATTTTGTTCTTGTGCCATTTTATAATAGATACTACCCTTGTTAAAAAAAATCGAATGTATATTTTTGTCCATGCCTAACTCTTTTTTAATAGCCAATGACTTGTCTAATAAGTCTAATGCTATTAAATTGTTGGATTCTATTTTAGCTAAGTTGGAGTATTCTGTTGCTATACCTAATTTCATCTCAAGTGCTTTGTATTGATTCAAAGCTTTCTCGAAATAGTATTTAGCCTTTTCCAAATTTCCTTGCAAATAATAAATATTCCCGCAATTACTCAAGGCTATAGCCATGTTGGATTTATTTCCTATTTCTTCAGAAATCCCCAATGAGCGCATGTGCATATCCAAGGCTTTAGCATATTCCTTTTGATCTTCATAAATGTTTGCCATGTTTACTAAGATGCCTGAAATACCACGTTTATTTCCTAACTCCTCGTGTAATCTGAGTGCCTTATAGAAGTAATCTAACGCTTCTTTGTATCTGTCTTTTCTGGAATAAACAATAGCTAAGTTGCTATAATTACTTGCTATTCCTCTTTTGTTATTGTTAGCAATATTGATGCCTAACGCCTTTAAGTAATAAAATATTGCTTTTTCGGAATTCGATTTTCCAAAATCATAGTTTACACCCAACGAACTATAAGCCATTGCCATTCCATCTTGATACTTTAGTTTAATTGATAATTGCAATGCTTCATTTCCTCTTATTAATCCTGAATCAGGATTTATAGCGTAGTATGTCATACTCATAATATATAATACCTTTACCTTGTTGGTGTTTTCATTTAAATTATGCAAACTATTGTGTAAGGAATCAATAAGTGCCCTGCCATGCTTTTGCGCTTGGATATGAGTAGGGAATATGTAAAGGGACGCTACATAGAAAATAAAACAAAATTGCCTTTTGGAAAATACAGTAAGTGAATTTAGCAACTTCATCTTTACAATAATTTATGCTTCAATGCCATAACTACAGCTTCAGTCATGGATGAAACATGTAACTTTTCATAAATTTTTTTCATGTGGGCTCGAACAGTGTCATAGGTAATATTCATTTTACTGGCTATTTGTTTATAGGGCAGACCTTGCACTAAGTAATTTAAAACTTCTTTTTCCTTTTGTGTCAATTTATAATCATTATTGCCATGAGACGTTTGTTGCAAATGACTTAATACTTTCTTTGCTATAGGCGGAGACATTGGTGCTCCACCTTCATGCACTTCTTTAATTGCTATTATTAATTTATCAATAGTGCAATTCTTTAAGATATAACCGCCTGCACCAGCCGCAATAGCATTAAACACATGATTATCATCATCAAAAACAGTTTGCATCAAAATGGGAATATCAATGCCTTTAGCACGAATCATTTTTACAGCCATTATCCCATTTATTTCGGGCATTTCTATATCCATTAATATTACATCAGGTTGATGTATTTCAATTTCCTGTAAAAGGTTTTTACAGGAATCATAATGTGCTATCAAGCGAACCTCTTCACTATCGTTTAATAATTCTTCTAATGATATTCGCAACATATTGTTATCATCAAATAGAAGAATACGAATGGGTAATTGAACGCTTTTCATTTATTGCAAATTTATGAATTTAGTACTGCTATCATACTACCAAATTTAGTAATAGTATTTTATGCATTGTGAATTGATGGATAGTCTATACCAATAAACCCAAAATATGCAAAAGAAACGACTGAAAGGAGTGAACTACTTGCATAACTAGGGTTTATCTCGATTTGGAAAATGACCATTTGGGATTTCTAAAAAATCCTAAATGGATTGATTTTATTACTTGTACTGATCCAATTTCAAAGTATATAGTTAGGCGAAACTATATTATCATCGGTAGTTGTTAAAGCCTTTAGCGAATGCTAATGCATAATTCGGGTTTAACTGTAGATTTAAGACCCTTTTTGTATTTTCTCAAAAACACCTTTTCTCAAATTTATTGTTTTGATTTGGTTTTTTGTAGTTTGATTAGGATAATAAGTCTTTTTGGCTTCTTCTATACCCCAACCCACCCTTGTGATGGAATATCAATTTTCTTATCGCCATTTGTAATGAGCTTTAAGCCTTCTCCTTGTGCTACTGTATGACCTATGATGCTAATACCTTGTATAGCACTTATTTTTTCAAAGTCATTTGCAGATACAGTAAACAACAATTCATAATCTTCACCGCCATTTAATGCAGCTGTAGTAGCAGCTATATTAAATTCTTCGCATTGTGCTCGGGTTTGCTCGTGTATGGGTATTTTGTCTTCATATATCAAAACACCACATGCACTTTGTTTGGCTATATGATTGAGCTCTGAGCTTAAACCATCGCTGATATCTATCATGGACGTAGGCGTTATAGCATGCTGTTTAAGTGTTTTAATAATAGTTGCTTTAGGCTCAGGTTTCATAAAACGTTCTAAAATATATGTATTTTGACCTAGCTGAGGTTGTACAGTTGGGTTTTCTAAAAATATTTTTTTCTCTCTTTCTAACACAAGCAATCCCATGTAAGCAGCTCCTAAGTCGCCACTTACACATATTAAATCATGAAGTTGGGCACCGCTTCGGTTTACAAAAGTGTTTTCTTCTACTTCGCCAATAGCCGTAATACTTATTACCAAGCCCGACATAGAACTCGTCGTATCGCCTCCTACAATATCTATACCGTATCGCTGGCAGGCCAATTTTATTCCATCATACAATTCATCTAACGATTCTACACTAAATCGATTGGATATAGCCAAGCTTACGGTAATTTGGGTAGGTGTAGCAAACATGGCATATAGGTCCGAAAGGTTTACTGCTACAGCCTTGTAACCAAGATGTTTGAGAGGCATATAGGTCAAATCAAAATGGACTCCTTCTACTAACATGTCGGTGCTCACTACCATTTGTTTCCCAAAAGTATCTATAACAGCAGCATCGTCGCCTATGCTTAACAGTGTGGATGCATTGCGAATTTCGCAATCTTCGGTAAGATGTTCTATGAGTCCAAACTCGCCAAGTGCACTTATTTCAGTTCGTTTATTTTCCATGACATTGCTTAAACTTTTTACCACTTCCACAAGGGCAAGCATCGTTTCGACCTATTTTGGGTTCTAATCTTTTTACTGGTTCTTGTTTAGTCGGTGTTGGGTCGTAGTAGTCGTTTTCGTTGGCTGCATAGTCTTCACCTGCTGCATCTATTTGTTCTTTATTGGCTCGCATGCCTGTCATATCTGTTTTTTGTTGGCGTGCTTGGTGTATATCTTGTTCTTGTTCAAAGGGTATGCCACAGCGCATTAAAAAGGAAACAATATGCTTGTTGGTTTCGCCTATCATTTCTTTAAACAAATTAAATGCTTCAAACTTATAAATCAACAATGGGTCTTTTTGTTCATAGCTTGCAAGTTGTACACTTTGTTTCATTTCGTCCATTTGTCTAAGATGGTTTTTCCAACTTTCATCTATTAATCCAAGTGTTATTTGTCGCTCTATAGCATGTACCAATTCTTTACCCTCTGAATGAATTGTTTTTTTCAGATTGGTTACCACATTCATTTCTTTGTGGCCATCGGTAAACGGTACGGCTACATTTTCTACTCTATCCCCATTTTGATTTAAGATAGATTGTAGTACGGGAGCTGTTTGTGCTTTGATGCCTTCCATTTTGTGTTGATATACTTCATTCAATTGTGAAAAAAGTTTATCCGTCATTTTATTTGCTGGCATTTTCAGAAAGTCTTGTTCGCTTATATCGGGTTCAAAAGCAAAATCTCGAATAACTTGCAATTTAAATTCTTCATAATTTCTTTGTGAATCAAATTGTGCTGCAATGTTATTACAACAATCATAAAATGCATTGTCTAAATCCAACGCTAAGCGCTCTCCAAACAAAGCATTTTTTCTACGAGTATAAATAACTTCACGCTGTGCATTCATTACATCATCATATTCGAGCAAACGTTTTCGTATGCCAAAATTATTCTCTTCTACTTTCTTTTGAGCGCGTTCTATCGATTTAGATATCATGCTGTGTTGTATCACATCGCCATCTTTGTGACCCAGCTTGTCCATCCAATTGCTTAATCTGTCTGTACCAAACAAACGCATTAAATCATCTTCGAGCGACACAAAAAATTGTGAGCTACCAGGATCACCCTGACGACCAGCACGACCTCTAAGCTGTCTGTCTACACGTCTACTTTCGTGGCGTTCGGTGCCTATAATGGCTAAGCCTCCTGCATCTTTTACACCTGCACCCAATTTTATATCGGTACCTCTACCAGCCATATTAGTAGCTATCGTTACAGCTCCTGCCAAGCCTGCTTCTGCCACTACTTGTGCTTCGCGAGCATGCTGTTTGGCATTTAATACATTGTGTTTTATTTTTTCAAGTGTAAGCATTCTTCCCAGCAATTCGGATACCTCTACCGATGTAGTACCCACTAATACAGGTCTTCCTGCTTGCGAAAGTTTTTTAATTTCTTCAATTACAGCTTTGTATTTTTCTCTTTTGGTTTTAAATACTAAGTCATCTTTATCTTGTCGTATTACAGGCACATTGGTAGGAATAGTTGTCACATCTAATTTATAGATTTCCCAAAACTCACCGGCTTCTGTTTCTGCAGTTCCAGTCATACCGGCCAATTTGTGATACATACGGAAATAATTTTGCAAGGTAATGGTTGCAAATGTTTGCGTAGCATCTTCTACATCCACATTTTCTTTTGCCTCTATAGCCTGATGCAATCCATCGCTATATCTTCGACCATCGAGTATACGACCCGTTTGCTCATCTACTATTTTTACTTTTCCATCCATCACTACATATTCTACATCTTTTTCAAAAAGCGTATATGCTTTTAATAATTGTTGTATGGAGTGAATACGATCGGCCTTTACTGAATATTCTTGTAGCAAGGCTTCTTTTGCTTTAAGTTTTTCCTCACTTGTATTTGATGTACTTTCTATTTTTGCTAAGCCAGTAGAAATATCGGGCATCACAAAAAAATCTGCATCGTCAGAGTATCCACTTAATAGTTTGAGTCCTTTGTCGGTTAGTTCTACTTGATTACTTTTTTCATCTATATGAAAGTATAATTCTGCATCTACCTTAGGCATATGTTTTTGCTGATCAGCCAAATAGTAGTTTTCTGTTTTTTGCAAAACTTGTTTTATACCGACTTCGCTTAAGAACTTAATGGTTGCTGCATTTTTTGGCAAACCTCTATGTGCTCTCAATAATGCTAATCCACCACCATCTTTATCATCATTGCCTTCGGCTATTAGTTTTTTGGCTTCGAGCAAAAAGCTATTTACTACTTTGCGTTGTACATCGACAATTTTTTCTATATGTGGTTTTAATGTGTGGTATTCTTGATCGCTCCCTTTAGGCACAGGCCCAGAAATAATCAAAGGGGTACGTGCATCATCGACCAATACAGAATCGACCTCATCTACCATAGCAAAATGATGTTTTCGCTGTACCATTTCGCTTGGGTTATGCACCATATTATCTCTTAAATAGTCAAAGCCAAATTCATTGTTTGTACCATAAATAATATCGCTCAGATAGGCTTTTCGGCGTTCTTCCGAATTTGGCTGATGCTTATCTATACAATCTACTGTTAAGCCCAACCACTCAAACAAGGTGCCATTCCATTCACTATCACGGCGTGCTAAGTAATCATTTACGGTTACGATGTGAACGCCTTCGCCGGTTAATCCATTGAGGTATGCAGGCAGGGTAGATACAAGGGTTTTACCCTCACCTGTAGCCATTTCAGATATTTTTCCTTTGTGTAAATTATAGCCTCCTATCAATTGCACATCGTAGTGTAGCATATTCCATTTTACTTCACTGCCAGCGGCTAACCACGAATTTTTATATATAGCCTGATCGTTTTCTATTTGTATATAGTCTTTTCTGATGGCTAATTCTCTATCCAAATCCGTAGCACGACTACTTAAGGTTTCATTTTCTTTAAAACGACGAGCGGCATCTTTTACTACTGCAAACGCCTCTGGCAAAATCTCTTCTAATACCTCTTCCAGTTTCTTGTCTTTGTCTTTTACCAGTTGATCTATTTGTTTAAATATTTCGCTTTGAAGGTGTATATCTGCTGTATTTTCTGCTTCTGTTTTCTTCGCCGCTATTTGATTGGCTATATCTTGTACATAGAGCTGAATACGCTGTTTGAATTCTTGTGTTTTATTGCGCAATTCGTCATTGCTTAATGTCTGATAGGATTGAAAAAACTGATTGGTTTGGTCAATAATAGGGCTTATTTTTTTTACATCTTTTTCGGATTTGCTACCCCCAAAAAGTTTATTGATAAAGTTTAACATATATGTTTATTTAAATATATTAGTTTGGATAGAAACTATTGTTTCAAAATGCGTGCTACACTATGTTTTGCGACAATTTGACACAAAGGGAAGCAAATATAAGACAAGAAGGAGCTTGAAAAAAATTATAAAGGGCTATTCAATGCTTATCTGACAACAACTACACCAACGACAATATGCTTCGAATACCTATTTGTCAAAATTTGTTGATTGTGCTGTATATACTCTAAACCATATTATGCATTGGCATTGGTATGCCTTAAAGAATTTCTACCAAAAATCAATATTCAATAAAAAAGATTTTATTTCATTGCTTTTTCAATTTCATCGGTTGTAATAGGTATGCCTTTAAAGAGGTCTATATTTCCAGATGGAGTAACCCAGAAATTATTTTCGATACGAATACCAATTTGTTCTTCTTCTACATAGATGCCAGGCTCTATTGTAAAAACCATGCCAGCTTGTATGGGTGTATTGCGTGTGCCAATGTCGTGTACATCTAAGCCCAAATGATGACCAAGCCCATGATAAAAATATTTTGTGCAGGCTTTGTTATCGGGTGTTTCATTTTTTATATCGCTTTTTGTCAATAAGCCTATTTTTAATAATTGTTTATTCATTTCATCTTGTGCTTTAGCCGTTAAGTCAAGCCAAGTAATGCCAGGCTTAAGTATTTTAGCAGCATACTGATGTACAGCTAAACAAGCATCATAAATTTCTTTTTGGCGCTTTGTGAATTTGCCATTTACAGGTATCGTACGTGTAAGGTCAGCACAGTAATTGCCATATTCGGCACCAAAATCCATTAGGATTAATTCTCCCGATTTGCACTGCTGATTATTTTCAACATAATGCAATATGCGCGCTCTATCGCCACTTGCTAATATGCAACCGTAGGCGTGCCTTGTGGCTCTATTTCTTAAAAACTCATGGGTAATTTCAGCTTCAATTTCGTGTTCCCAAACATTGGGTTTTATATATTTCATAACCCTACGAATAGCTTTGTGGGTTATGTTTACAGCTTCCTTCAGCACTTCTACTTCAGCTTTGGTTTTGATAGCCCGAAGCGACTTTGTAATTAATGCAGCTCTTTCATATTTATGCAAAGGATAATTGCGCATCAACTGGCGCACATAAAACAAATCTGTCCTAGGCAAACTTGTATCTAAACGGTCATTTTCGTTGGTATCTAAATATACATATTCTGCATGGTGCATCCATACTTGAAGCATAGCATCCAATTGATCAAGATAGATAACGGTTTGAATTCCTGATATAGCCGTTGCTTCAGTCTTTGTTAATTTATGTCCTTCCCATTTTTCTAATACTTCATTGGGTCTTAGTATAACAAGTACTTCTCTATAGCTTTTATCTATATTATCAGGATACAAAATGACCATTGTTTTTTCTTGCACCACACCACATAGCCACACCACATCGCTGTTGGGTTTATAGCTATGTATAGCGTCGCCATTTTCAGACAAATGAGGGTGTGCATGAAATATGGCTATGCTATTTTTTTTCATTTGCTTCGCAAAGCGTGTTCTATTTTGGATATATAAACTGGATGGTATGGATGTATATTTCATATAAATATTTTAAAGTGATAAAAGAGTCTCAAAAGTAAGGATTTCTTAGCATCATTCACTTTTTTGAATTTACAAACTACACGATGATTTTTATTTGAATGATTTGTAAATTCAAATACCTATTTTTATGTCATTAAACCATTAAAAAAGAGAGCAGTCCAAAAAACAAAATTAAATTATAATTTAAAATTATTTTTCACTCTAAAAACGATGTATCATGAAATATTTAATACTCTCCGCCATTCTTTTACTTTCATTTTCAAGCTGCGTAAAACAACAAACCATTCCTTATGACGACATAGTGGGAGTATGGAAATTAAATGGTTATTCGTCTACTCGATATGAAATGGAAATTACATCTAATGCATACTTTTATTGGCATGCTTACAATTTATCTACCAATGTAAAAGAGTTTGAGTTAGAATATGATATTGATAAAAATACTATTTGTTTATATAAGCCAAACAAATCTACTATGCAATATTCTTTTAGGATATACCATACCAAAAATGGCCGATTATATTTTGATGTGCCTTATAGTGCTTACGATAGTGAAGGCAATACAACTACACAATATGATAGGTATTATAAAATAGACTAAATTTTTTCAACCACAAGACAAGAGGCAAATTTGTAGGAAAGAGTACACTCACTTTTATTGATTCGAATAACAACGGAATGGTCAAATTCGATTTTCTCTTCAAGCCTGATGATAGTGCCAATATTAATATGTAATTTTTGCAAATGTTTTAAAAACAAAATTGAGGTATCTTTTACAGCATTTATTTTGTATTGCTCTCCTATATGAGCGTCGGACAGTAGAGCAGCTTTTTGCACGGGTATGCTGCCTGTTTTAGAGGGTATGGGGTCTCCGTGTGGATCGTAAAGTGGATATTTTAAATAAGCTTCAAGACGGTCTATCAATTTATCAGATTTTATATGCTCCAATTGCTCGGCTATATCATGTACTTCGTCCCAAGTAAAATCTAATTTGCCACACAAAAATGTTTCCCAAAGTCGATGATTTCTAATGATGTGTATAGCTACTTTTTTGCCTTCTTTACTTAAAATGGTTTTGCCATACTTTTCATAATGAACTAATTGTTTTGCCATTAATTTTTTGAGCATGGCATTGGCCGAAGCGGGCTTTACATGCAGATGTTCGGCAAGCATATTCGTACCAATTTTTTCCTTAAACTTATTCTTTTCGCTTAAATGATAAATTGCTTTTAGATAATTTTCCTCAGTGGAAGTGAGCATACATCAAAGGTACTACAAAGGCTATTAATCTTCAAAGTAAGCAATAATATGTTGTTTCAAAAACAGCTCTTGCTTTTCCAAACTTTCAGCTGGTGGTGTTTCTATAAGTTTGTAATGAGGCCAACCTTCGGCATCATGTCCTTCGTATTCGTAATATCCGCTTTGTGCCAACAAAGCACAAGTGGCTATATGCATCAAGTCTTGTTTTTGTTCTTTTGTAAAGGCTTTTTCGGGCACACCCTTGCCTAATTCATTTACACCTATCAGATATAAAATACCTTCCATGTCCGGCTTTTTTCCAAATCGCTCTATGAGCATTTGTTCTATTTGCATCCACTTGGCTCTAAAATCCAATTCATCTAATAAATTCATAGAGCAAAGCTAAGATTGATTTTTGTTTTGAAACTATTAATTTGAAGTTTGATATTTTGATTTTTCTTTTGTACTTGTAGTTGAACATAATAAATAATGTATTCTTCTTCTTATTATGTTTGTTTCAATTACTTTTATCCTAATTATATTTCACTATAACCATGAAACCGCTTGCCGAACGCTTACGCCCCTTACACTTAAACCAAATTATTGGGCAAGAACATTTGACCGATACGCATAGTATTTTACAAAAAAGTATTTCTGCTCAACATGTTCCATCAATGATTTTTTGGGGGCCTCCTGGCGTAGGCAAAACTACCTTAGCTCTTGTAATAGCTTCAGAAGCCAATAAACCTTTTTATCAATTAAGTGCTATTTCGAGCGGTGTCAAAGACATACGAGAGGTTATAGAAAAAGCAAAGGACTCTTCGGGTTCTATTTTATTTATAGACGAAATACATCGTTTTAATAAATCCCAACAAGATGCTTTGTTGGGTGCTGTGGAAAAAGGTATTATTACATTGATAGGAGCCACTACAGAAAATCCATCTTTTGAGGTCAACAGTGCCTTACTGAGTCGGTGTCAAGTTTTTATTCTAAAACATTTAGAAAAAAAACACCTTTTATCTCTATTAGATTATGCTTGTCAGCATGATGGGATACTAAAAGAATATTCCATAGTACGAGTAGAAGATGAAGCATTAATTCGGCTTAGTGGTGGCGATGCTCGCAAACTGCTCAATCTACTCGAATTGGTTGTATTGCATCATGACAAAAGCAAGGCTGTATCTATTACAAACCAACTTGTAATGGATATAGCACAAACAAAAATGGCTCTGTATGATAAGGAAGGCGAACAACATTATGACATCATATCTGCATTCATAAAAAGTATGCGTGGCAGCGACCCTAATGCTGCCGTATATTGGCTTGCGCGAATGATAGAGGGTGGAGAAGATGTAAAATTTATTGCAAGGCGAATGCTCATTTTTGCCAGTGAAGATATTGGCAATGCCAACCCCAATGCTTTGCTTCTTGCCAATAGTACGTTTGACGCTGTAAGTAAAATTGGCTACCCCGAATCAAGAATTATTTTATCACAATGCGCTATCTATTTAGCTACTAGTATAAAAAGTAATGCATCGTATATTGCTATCGACCACGCTTTAAGTTTTGTAAAAAAACATGGTGACTTACCTGTACCACTTGCTATACGCAATGCGCCTACTACCTTAATGAAAGAGCTTGGCTATCACAAAGGCTATCAGTACGATCACGATGAAGTCAATCAGTTTTCGGGTCAGGAATTTTTGCCAGAAGAGTTAAAAGGTACTCGCTTTTATAATCCGAATGACAATAGTAGAGAAAATGAAATTAGAAACTTTCTAAAAATTCGTTGGAAAGAAAAATATGGTTATTAATTTCTGCTTATTTCAAACCACAAGCTCCATCTGAAGATATAGTATCAACGTGAGCATTCATATCTGCACAAACTACTTTAGCATCATTGTGTCTCATTTTTTCTAACTTGATTTCATAATTTTTAGCTGTATTGGAAGGAAATTCACAAGAGCAAGTATATTCTTTATTACAAGAAGCTAAAATAAAACTTGATACTCCGACAACTAAAACCAATAGAATTTTTTTCATGACTACTTTATCTTTAAAAGCCAAATATACCTGATTTTTTATAAAAAAATCACTAGGATAATACTTGTTGCATATTTACTAAGTTTTGGTATTGACCACCCTTAGCCATTAATTCCGTGTGTGTGCCTTGCTCTACAATTTTGCCTTTGTCCAAAACAATAATTTTATCTGCATTTTGCACTGTAGAAAGCCGATGCGCTATAACGATAGATGTTCTGTTTTGCATAAGCTGTTCTATAGCATCTTGTACTTGGCGCTCACTTATTGTGTCCAAAGATGAAGTAGCTTCATCTAAAATTAGTATTGCCGGATTCTTATAAATGGCTCTTGCAATGGTAATGCGTTGTTTTTCGCCACCACTAAGTTTTACTCCTCTATCGCCTATCATGCTATTATACCCATGTTCTTTTTGTAAAATAAAAGTATGCGCATTGGCTACTTTGGCTGCTTGTTCTATTTCTTTTTCATTAGGCTGTTCATACCCCAATGCAATATTTCGAGAAAGGGTATCATTAAACAAAATGGGGTCTTGCGATACTACTCCTATTTGTGCTCTTACATCTTCTATAGCATACGTTTTTATGTTTATATCATCTATATGTATTTCGCCTTGGGCCACATCATGTAGTCGTGGGAGCAGGTCCACCAACGTGCTTTTGCCTGCACCCGAAGCACCAACTAATGCTACGGTTTCGCCTTTTTTAATAGTCATCGATATGTTTTCTAAAACTAATTTGTTTTCATACAAAAAAGAAACATTTTTAAATTCTATTTTGTCCTTAAATGTTTTTAGCGGCAAAGGATTAGATGTGTTTTTAATATTGTTTTCAGCATCTACTATTTTGTGAATGCGATCTAAACCCGCTGCACCTTGGTGTAAATTATAAAACAACTGCGATAATTTTTTTAAAGGGTCTATTAAAAAGTAAAACAAAGAAATAAACATGATAAACATACCAGGCTCTATCTCTGGCGGATTTTTTAATGCCATACTACCACCATACCACACAACTACGCCCAAAATGGCTATGCCCAATACTTCCGAAAGTGGCGAAGCCAATTCTCTTCGCATAGCTATCTTATTGTTTATTTGAAATAAATGTGTATTCTCTTTTTCAAAAACTTCTTTACGATTATTTTCTGCTTTAAAGGCCTTGATGATTCGTAAGCCTCCCAGTGTTTCTTCTACTATAGCCAACAAATTGGCTTGTCTTTCTTGATTATTTTGTGTGCTCTTTTTTAAGCTTTTGCTTATACGGCCTATAAGCAAACCCGCCAAAGGGAGCAGTACCAACAGAAACAAAAATAGTTTTAAACTAATCGTCATTAAGATAACAAAGTAAAAAACAACTGTAATAGGAGTGCTAAACAAAAGTTCCATAGTACTACTAATAGATACTTCTACTGCATGCATATCATTTGTCATTCGAGACATAATATCTCCTTTTCGTTCGTTGGAAAAAAAGCCTATTGGCAATGCAATCATTTTTTCATAAAAGTTTCGTCTTATTTTTCTGATGATGTCATTTCGCAAGGGGTTTAAAATATATCGAGAAAGAAACAAAAACACATTTTTTAAAATAGTAGATACGATAAGTATGATGACTACAAATACCAATCCTTGTACTTTGTCATTATTGTGAATTTGAATATAATGAGTCAGTAAGTAGTTAAAATATTGGCTAATGCCATCTCGAGAGAGCTCGATGCCTGGATTTTGAGTGATGGGAGTGGTTTTGTCAAATAAGATGTCTAAAAATGGACTTATCATACCCACGGTAAGTGTAGTAAATACCACACTCAACAAATTGGCAGTCATGTACAACAAGATGATATGGTATTTGCCTTTTAAAAATGGCAACATCCGTTTTATAGAATTCATTAGCAGAATAAAGTGTAAATTTACATTTTAAATTGTTTGGCTATGGAAGAAAGTAAAAGACAAAAACAAATTGCTAACGTAATACACCAAGAGATGAATGCTATTTTTATTCGTCAAGGATTGAATATCATTAATCAAGGCATGATTTCTATAGCTAAAGTAAAAGTAACGCCGGATTTGTTAGAAGCACGATTGTATTTGAGTTTTTTTAAAATAGAAAATGAAGATGCTATGCTCAAACATATTAAAGAACGCGATTGGGAGCTACGCAAACTTCTTTCTGAAAAAATAAAAAATCAAGTTCGGAAAATTCCTGTGCTTCAATATTATAAAGACGATACGTTGGACTACGTATTTAAAATGGAGGAATTGTTTAACAAGTTAGACATTCCAAAATCAAACGAAGAAGAATAAGCTATAGTGCTTATTATATCATTCGCCATTTTTTATAGACTATTTTAGCATCATCCCAAACGCTATAATTTTTGGCATATAACCAATTTAGATGTTCCTTATTGTCATAAGGAATTTCATAGGATTTTATGTTAGGATACACATCTAAAAGATGTGGTTTAAGTTTTGGGAATTGTTCGTCTTGATATCCTACCCATGTTTTTTCTCCTTCCAGTATCAAAAACATATTGCCAAAATAATGTTTTTTGTTTTTTACAAACCATACTAAAACGATTCCAAAAAGCAGAAAGAATAACGAAAGCCCAATATCAAAAACTCTTTTGTTGCGCTTTGATTGAGAGGTTGTGATGGCATAAACAAAATCTGTTGTGTACAAATCGCCAGCTGTGTTTTTAGATGAACTTCCAATAATACTTTCGCTCTGAAAACTATGTATTTTATATTGTATATGATGACCCAGACTTTGTATACTTTCTATTATCTGTTTAAATGATATGTGATGTTGGGCATAAATTATTTCTGTAATTTGATATACCCGACTCAGTGGTTTTAAATGACTAAAAATGCCTAACTGATATGCTTCTTTTTTTTCAAATGGGCTTATTGTACCCAAAATCGTTTTATCAATATTAGCTTTTTGCAATAAGTCTTTTATCTGCAATTCTTCTTCGGCAGTGCCTACTATTAAAACATTTTTTTGTTTATCAGCACTTTCAAAATTTTTAATTCCCAATGCCTGCGCCACTCTACGTATTAATAATAAAAGCAACGTTGATAACAAAGCACCAAGTAGTGTAATACCTCTCGAAAAGCGTATTTCTTCGGGCAACAAACCATATAATGCCAAGCTAATAGTAGCTCCTATAAGCATACCACGCATGAGTTTATTAGGCTTATAGGGCTTGTCATATCCTCCGTTGAAAAATATACTGACTATCCAAATGATGACATACGAAATAAAAAAAACCAAAAGCGTTTTGTGTTCATACGTTGTTTCTGGTTTTATATTTTTTACCCATATAGTTTTGGTACTGACCAATGAAATGAGCATTAAAGCAGCATCTATAAGTGGCATTTTGATAATAGAAAAAAAACGACTTGCCAAGGCTATAGCGGCTCTAATATAAATGGCCGTATATAAAATAAATATAAACAAATGTTTGTTGCTTTGTTTCAAATGTTTTTTAGCAAAAATGGCCATCGCCTTATAAAACATTTTGACATAATTTAAACTGGCTTTCTTAGTGCTCTCTCCTTTAAAATGAATAACCGAAGTAAGAGGAAAATAAATGTTTTCAAAGCCTGCCTTTTTAATTTTATAGCTCAAATCTATATCCTCGCCATACATAAAATAATCTTCATCAAAACTTCCCACCTCATCTATTACAGACTTTCTACAGAACATAAAACAGCCAGCCAATACATCTACCGAATAAATTTCATTTTCATCTAAGTACCCAAGGTGATATGCATTGAATACTTTTGATTTTTTAAAAAGTGAACTCAAACCAGTCATTTTATAAAAAGCAGCTTGAACCGATGGAAAACCTCTTTTAGATTCTGGCAAAAAATGACCACTGCCATCAATCAGTTTGGGTCCAAGTGCACCCACCTTTGTGTTCGATTCCATATATTGAATACATAGTTCAAAACAATCTTCGGCTACTATAGTATCTGGATTAAGGTATAAAATATATTTTCCTTTGGCTTGCGCTACCGCTTGATTATTGGCTTTGGCAAAACCTACATTTTCTGTATTGGCTACACAATGTACCCATGGAAAGCGAGCTTGAAGCATTGCTACACTGCCATCACTAGAACAATTATCTACTACAAATACTTCGGCATCTATATTAGCAATAGCTCTTTGCACAGCAAACAAACAATGCTCTACAAAATATTTTACATTAAAATTGACAATGATGATACTTAAAGTCACTTGCTCAACGAATTAGAAACTATATTTGTGAAGCCCAAAAATAGGAGAATATATTAACTCTATGAATGAAAAATTAAAAAACACACTTTTGCTTGCACTACATGGTGGTGCTGCTGTATTGAAACATTACTTTGAAGGAACCTATGAAATACGAAGCAAAGACACCATCAATAACTTGGTGACAGAAGCCGATCAAAAGTCCGAAGATGCTATAATTGAAATTATAAAATCTGATTTCCCAGAACATTTTATATTGAGTGAAGAAGTAGGCGAACTCAGTACTGAATCTAATTATAAATGGATTATAGACCCTATAGATGGCACTGTAAATTTTGCACATGGCATACCGATATGCTGTGTTAGTATTGGTATAGAAAAAGATGGTCAACTACTTATGGGGGCTGTGCTAAATCCTTTTATGAACGAACTTTTTTTTGCCGAAAAAGGAAAAGGAGCTACGCTCAATAACAAGCCACTACAAGTCTCCATCAAAAATCAATTAGAAAGCGCATGCTTGGTTACTGGTTTCCCCTATCGCTGGGCCGAAATAAAAACAGATCCTATACCCGTGTTTGAACGCTTTATAAGACTGGGTTTGCCTGTGCGTCGCTTGGGTAGCGCTGCCTTAGATTTGTGCTGGGTAGCCGCTGGCCGCTTCGATGGATTTTGGGAATACAACCTAAACCCCTGGGATATAGCTGCTGGCTATCTGATAGTAGAAGAAGCGGGTGGCAGAATAACCAATTTTCATGGCGAACCCTATAGCGTATATGATAAAGAAACTCTGGCCACCAATGGGCATATACATCAAGAAATGTTAGACTTGATAGGAGGCAAATAGTTTTTATATATTTCTTTGCAGTTGATATTATAGAAACAATGACCACTTAGTTGAGTGGTCTTTGTTTTTTGCAAACGTCTAAAACAGGGTATTTGCATTTATTTACGAATAAAAGAATATCCGATAGTAATATGGTTGAATTTATCATATACTTCCCTTTTATCCAGTATTTATACAATGAATATTCCTAGTACTCCTATTAATATTATCTTGATGGACAATAAGGTCTCAGATTTTCTTTCTTTCAAGAATTATTGAATCGCCACTTTCATACTAGTTCCCACTAATTTCGTTAGCACAAGTGTGCTCATAAAAGATTACATACATTCCTTGTTGCCATTTTATTTTCCTTAAAAAATATATTTTTTAGTTTTTTTATGTTCTAATGTTGTTAGTTTAACCCAATCAACATAATATGTCTTTTTTAAGTTACATGTAAGCTAATAGTAAAAATAAATAATAGTATGAATCTATAACTTAAACGAGTTATATACATAAATAATTGATTTGCCTTTATTTTGTATTAAATCAGTTTTTTCACAAGGTAACTTTTTTCGGATAATCCTATTGCATAATTTAGGATGAAATCTTCTGTTACCATTGTGCAAATATTATTATCATCCTTATGTTAATACATAGAGCCGCATTGATTAAGTATATTATGCTTAACAGCATGAAAGAGTCTACCCTTTTTTTTTGAGTAGACTCTTTTCTAAGATGTGCTATTGTTAAAATTGCTTATATAAACTAACTACAATACGGAATAACAGATAAGCAAAACAGATATAGAGAAATGCTAATTTGAATTTGCTTGGTTTTTTTGTAAAAACTGAATATCGTTTCAGAAAGCAGTCGGGAAATAATACATACATGGCAATTCCAATATTTAAAATAATTGCAGGAATTAATAGTAATATTAATAAAATATTTAAAATGTTCATCGCTATATTTATTATTTAACAGTTACCACCAGCCAAGACAATCACCGATTTGATAAATTCCATATCCTAGCATTAAACCTGCGCCAGCCTTTTTCAAAATAAACTTTGCAGAAGCTTTAAGTGTTCCAATTGTTGCGCCAGATTGCCAAGCAGTTACTAAGTCACTCACTCCAATTACTGAACCAATTGCACTTATAATACAATCAATATATTGCATAGCATTACTACCACCTACATTAGGTGCAGATGGTTGGTAATCAGGTGGGAATCCTTGTGGAAAAAGGTCAGAAATAATGATTCCTAATCCAATTACTAACATTTCATTTCTTTCTGTTGCCATATCAAAATCAGCACCTCCTTCCACTTTTGTTTCGAGGTATTGACTTATTCTTGTAGCAACTTTATTAAGTTCGGTTTCTGATATATTATTATTATCAATCATTGTCTGTTTAAAAATCTCCTCCATAGAAAGGTTTTGAGGACTAATATTATTCACTTCCTGAATACAATCGTCAGAATTTTGAGTGATTGTTGGACTTTGTTTGTCATTTTTTTTACAGCTAATAAATGTAGTTGTGATAATTATTAGTATGGTAAAAATGCCGAAGATTATATTTTTCATATTAATAAGTTTATGTGTTTAAATAATTATTTATTATCACAAGGTTACTTTTTTCGAATAGTGAGGCTAAAAAAACGGGCGTGAACCTTGTCACCTCATGGTGAGGCTCTGGTAAACCCTAAAGTGTGATGAACAAGAGAACACACCCTTACGGGTGGTTCTAAAGTCACAACACCTTATATATGGAAATTTTACCAGAATTTCACCAGATGTGTCTTTAATGAACGACGTTATTTTATTAATGCCATTGAGGATTATATTGTCATAGGCGTTTTTTTTAGTTAAGTAATAATTTGTAACAAATTAAATCTTTACTAAAGTAAGACAAAATAGTCAATTATAATAATCTTTCTCTCATATATTTTATTGCCTACAATTACGTGCCTGTATATATTGTTAAATTTTATGGTTTACTTCAATGTTCTAATGGTATGATAAATCAAAACGACCAAGCACCTTATTTAAATGAAATCACAGTATATGATATTGCCACTGAATGTTCTTACGCTATTTTTGTGTTTATCCTTGCACGAGTAAAATACTATGTCTTGGTACTGAGCAAAAGTTACTCTCGGTGAATGGAAAGAGCTCAAACTTGGTCAGCTGACATAGATTTAGCTTAGGGTGTCTATCCAAATATTACTTTTCATGGGTAAATTTTTTCTCCTTTAAATTGATGCCAAATATACAATCCCTGTACTTTGGAAATTATCTTAGCTTCATCATTTGTCTCTCTCTCTAATATTTGCTCTTTAGCTTAAATTACATAGGTATTTCTACCATGATTATGTATTACTTTTGCGCACTGCATAGAGCAAAAAAAGATTATCATGACTTCATCCGAAATACGCCAACAATTTCTCGACTTTTTTAAATCAAAAGGGCATCAAATAGTAGATAGCGCGCCTATAGTTGTCAAAAATGATCCAACCCTCATGTTTACCAATGCGGGCATGAATCAATTCAAAGATTATTTTTTGGGCAACCAAATAGCCCCATATAAAAGAATTGCCGACACACAAAAATGTCTTCGTGTAAGTGGTAAGCACAACGATTTAGAAGAAGTGGGTGTAGATACTTACCATCATACCATGTTTGAAATGTTGGGCAATTGGAGTTTTGGCGATTATTTCAAAACAGAAGCTATTGCTTGGAGTTGGCAGTTATTGACCGAAGTTTATAAATTGGATAAAGACAGATTGTATGTTACTATTTTTGAAGGCGATGAAAAAGAAAGAATTCCAAAAGATGAAGAGGCTTATGCTGAATGGAAAAAAGTAATATCGGAAGAGCGCATACTACTTGGGAACAAAAAAGATAATTTTTGGGAAATGGGTGACACAGGCCCTTGCGGACCATGCACCGAAATACATTATGACAGCAGACCCGACCATGAAAGAAAAATTAAAGATGGTGCATCCTTGGTCAATGCAGACCACCCTCAGGTAATTGAAATATGGAATAATGTATTTATTCAATTCAATAGAAAAAAAGATGGTTCATTAGAAAATTTGCCTGCCAAACATGTAGATACCGGTATGGGCTTTGAACGCTTAGTACGTGTAATACAAGGCAAAACATCAAACTATGATACCGATGTGTTTACTCCAACTATTGAACTATGCGAAAAAATAAGTGGAAAAAAGTATGACTATAGCGATAGCAAAGAAGCTATTGCATTTCGTGTTTTGGCCGATCATATTCGTGCCATTTCATTTACGATTGCCGACGGTCAATTGCCAGCAAGCAATGGGGCAGGCTATGTAATTCGTAGAATTTTGCGTCGTGCTGTTCGTTATTATTTTTCATTTTTAGATTATAAGCAACCCTTATTAAGTCAATTGTTGCCATTGATAGCAACTCAATTTGAGCATGTGTTTCCTGAGTTGAAAGCACAAGAAACTTTTGTACAAAAAGTAATTTTGGAAGAAGAAAATGGATTTTTGAGAACGCTTGAAAATGGCTTAAAAAGAATAGAAGAAATAGCTACATCTTCTCAAGCAAAGTCGCAACGTTTAGAAGGCATCAATGCCTTTGAATTGTCAGATACATATGGATTCCCCATTGATTTAACACAGCTAATTTTTGCTGAAAAGGGCTGGACAGTGGATGTACAAGGTTTTGAACAAGAGCTCGAAAAACAAAAATCGCGCTCACGCAAAGATGCCGAAATAGATAAAGAAGATTGGGTACAAATACACGATGGCAATGAAATAACGTTTACAGGCTACGAAAACACTGAAACCCGTACTCGAATTTTGAAATATAGAAAAGTGGTAGCCAAAGGAAAAACACAATTTCAAATCGTGTTAGAACAAACCCCATTCTATGCCGAAAGTGGTGGGCAAGTGGGCGATACTGGCGTTTTGACAATTGGCAATGCAACCTTGCAAGTTACAGACACCAAAAAAGAAAATGATTTAATCATACATTTTGTGGATACTATTCCTGAAGATTTGTGTGGCGAAGTCATAGCAAGCATTAATAAATCGGCACGTAGAAAAATACAACGTCACCACACAGCTACACACCTTTTGCAAGCCGCCTTACAGCAAGTGTTAGGCACTCATATAGCACAAAAGGGAAGTTTGAATAATGCTGATTATATGCGATTTGATTTTTCACATTTTGCAAAAATGACCGATGAAGAAATAGCGCAAGTGGAAAAAATAGTGAATCAAAAAATTCGTCAGAATATAGCAGTAGTGATAAAAACCATGCCTATAGCAGAGGCCAAAGCAATGGGTGCTATGGCTTTGTTTGGCGAAAAATATGGCGATGTAGTTCGTGTAGTAATTATAGATCCCAAGTATTCTATTGAGCTTTGTGGTGGCACACATGTAGCCAGCACTGGCGAATTGGGTATTTTTAAAATCACTTCCGAAAGTGCTATTGCTGCTGGTGTGCGCCGTATTGAAGCTTTGGCTGGTTGCAAAGCAGAAGCTTATATCAACAATGAACTTAGCATGCTTTCTTCTATTAAAACAACATTCAAAAATCCTAAAGATTTACAAAAAACTATAGAAACTGTTTTAGAAGAAAAAAATAGTTTACAAAAGCAAGTAGAACGTTTGATAGCCAAGCAATTGGTGGTGATACGACAAGAATTAGTGGGCAACAAAGTGAAGATAGGAAACACAACTTTTATAGGCAGTCAGATAGAAGTTGCGCAAGCCGATGGCTTGCGCAAACTATGCATAGATTTAAAAAATGAAATTGAGGGCGACTATGTAGTATGCTTAACAACCAATATTGGTGGCAAAGCACATGTAGCCATTTCCTGCGCTGATACTATGACTTGGGATGCTCCAAAAATTATAAAAGAACATATAGCTCCACTTATAAAAGGCGGTGGCGGTGGACAAAAATCATTGGCTACTGCTGGTGGTACAGACACCAGTCAGCTTGAAAAGGTGATAGATGTTGTGAAAGCTATACTATAATCTTGTAAGCAAATTACATTTCCTTGCTTTCAATATCTTGAGCTATTAAATAGCCACTTGTCCATGCATGCTGAAAATTAAAACCGCCTGTGATGCCATCAACATCCAAAAGCTCGCCACTAAAATAAAGATTAGCTACATGCTTACTTTCCATTGTTTTGGGGTTTATGTCTTTTGTATCTACACCGCCAGCGGTTACAAACTCTTCCTTAAATGTAGTCTTGCCACTTATGTTTATGCTCTGTGTTGTAAGTATATGAATTAATTTATTTTGTGCTTTAGCGTTCAATTCGCTCCATTTTGTTTCGCCTTTTATTTCAGCTTTATGAAGTAGATAATCCCATAGTCGTTGTGGTAATTGAAATGGATTTTTTTGTTGCAAAGTCAACGCACTTTGTTTTTCTCTTATATTATTCCATTGTTCACGAAGTTTGTGCTCTGGTATATTGACCCAATTCATATGAATTTGAAACTGGTACTGCATGGCCTTTAATTCTTTAGCCGCAAAAGCCGACAATTTTAATATAGCCGGACCACTAAAACCCCAGTGTGTAATGAGCAAACTTCCTGTATTTTCAAAGTTTGTTTTTTCAATTTTTATAGAAACTTCTGGTACAGATATGCCCATTAAATTTTTCAGTAAATCGTCTGTAGCATTAAATGTAAATAATGAAGGTGTTGGTTCTATAATGCTATGTCCCATTGATTGTATCATAGCATACTGTTCTATTTTTGGCAAACCCCCTAAAGCCATTACCAAATAGTCTGCTTCGTAGCTTTCACCTTGTGAACATTGTATTGTAAAACGATTATTGCTTTTTTTTATTTGTACTACTTCCTGTTTAAGTTTTACTTCTACATGCTGCTGATTGCAAGCATGCAACAAAGTATCTATTATTGTTTGAGAGCTATCGGACTGTGGAAACATTCTACCGTCGGCCTCCGTTTTTAGTTTTACACCTCTTTGTTCAAACCATGCTATAGTATTGGTAGGCGAAAACTGTGTAAACGTTTTTTTTAAAAGTGCTTTCCCTCTTGGATACTTCTTTAGTAATTCACTGTTTACAAAACAAGCATGCGTAACATTACAACGACCACCACCACTAACTTTAACTTTTTGAAGTACATTTTTTTGCTTCTCTAAAATAGTGACCCGAACATTTTTGTTGTTTATATTGGCTGCGCAAAAAAATCCTGAAGCCCCACCACCTATTATGATTACCTGTTTAGACACAGCACAAAGATAGACATCGCTATGAATACTTGCTACAAGCAATATGCTGATTATGCCACAGTAAGAGAGCTATAAACTGACCTTCATATCAGCAACATACGTATAAAGCACTTCAAAGTTTGGTCTGAAACCAATTTAAACGTGGCATTATATATCTTATTCACACCCTTATATTTGTGACCTGTGCTACATATAAAAAACATATCCCTATTTCAATTTAAAAACCATAGCAACTCAAACTATGATTTTCAAAAACCTATTGTAGCTTTTGTAGGGCATAATGGTTCTGGCAAAACAAGTATTTTAGATGCCATTTATTTTTTATGTTTTACAAAAAGCTATTTTACATTTCCAGATAGTCTGTGTGTACAATATGGCGAAAGTGAAATGAGCATTAGAGGGCTTTTTTTTAAGAATAATGATGGGTATGATATAGCTTGCAAATTTCGAAATCAACGCAAAGAGTTTTTGATAGATCAGCACCCTTATCAACAACTGTCTAAGCACATAGGGCTGTTTCCTTGCGTCATTATTGCGCCCGATGACACAAAATTGATTACTGAAGGTAGTGAAGTACGAAGAAAACTTTTTGATTTATATATCAGTCAAATACACCCATCTTATTTGAATTGGCTACTTGAATATAATAAACTTCTTAGCCAACGCAATGCCCTTTTAAAACGATGGCATATCAATTCGTCTGATGAAAAAAGTATGTTGGACTTATATAATCAACAAATGATTCCATTGGCTCAGCAAATTATGGAACAAAGAAAGCAACATTTGCATGAATACGGTATAGAAGTCTTACGAATTTATCAGCAACTCTCGGGTCAAAAGGAAAAACCCAGTTTGCATTATGAATCTCAATTGTTGCATCACAATATGGAAGAGCTTTTTGAGCAATCACTACACAAGGATATAATACTACAGCGCACTTCTTGTGGTATTCATAAAGACGATTTGATATTTAAACTTAATGAGGCAACTTTTAAACAAGTAGCTTCACAAGGACAACGAAAAACATTTTTGTTTAGTCTTAAACTGGCTATGAAAGAATTATTAGCTAAGCACCTACACTTGGAACCTATTTTATTACTTGACGATGTATTTGAAAAATTAGATGCTTACAGAAGCCAACAAATAATTGATTATATCGTAGCGTCTAAGTCGCAAATATTTATAACGGATACCCATTTGGAAAGAATTCAAAGCACATTTAAACCAATTCTTCAAGAAGTGCAGATTATAGAACTATAAGCAATCGGAAATGTTGGACTAATTAATTATTTTCCAATACACTACCGCTTTTCTTCTTTTGTCATCTATACTTTCATATTCTTTTTCATCGGGTAGCTGTGTACCTCTACCTTCTGCAATGATATCTATCTGTACCTGTTCAAATGCCGAAAATTGTTCTTTGTATAAGTCAAAGGCTTCTATAATTATTTGGCTAAGTGATTTGGCTCTATAGGCAGACATGTATAACTCATATTCGCCAGGTGCTAATTTTGTTTTATTATTATTTTTACAAAACCAATCATAACATATGAGGTCTTTTTTATCATCGGATAAGTCTGTATAGCCTACTATTATGATTTCTACATGTACGATGGGTTTTGAATTGGCTTCGGCCAAAATATCTTCGTATATAGCTTTAAAAAGTTCAGTGGCTAATTCTTTTTTATCATTTGGAATATCATAAACACTGATGGGATAAAAAGAAGCCTTTGAAAATTTTGTGAAAGTGTTCAAGTCTTTATCTTGTCGTACTCTCAACTGGTTCATTTGGCTACTGAGTGTTTGTTTTTTGCCTACAAAAAGTTGATCTATAAAGCGTTTATAACCGTTAGGTGATCTTGTTTTAAATGATTTTAAATAAAATATTTCACTATTTGCGTTGGTTTGTGCAACAAGAGTATGTGTTGCAAAAAAAACAAAAAGGAGGCAAGTTAGAGTGAAACGCATGGGCAGCTTGTCTTTTAATCGTCACCAAAAAAAACTTCTTTTTTTGAATTGGTAGTATCGCGTGTTGTTTTCTTGGGCGCAGCATTTTCTTTTGGAATAGGACTGTTTGTAGTATTATTTATTTCTGTTGGTGCTGTTTTTTTTACTTCCTCTGTTACTTTTTTGGATGCTTGTTCCGTAAGTGTAGCACTGTTCGATGTTTTATTTTGATTTGTTGATACTACCGTATTTGTATTGCTTTGTTTTACTGTGTTAGGGGCTTGAGACTCTTCGTTGCCTGGGTTTTGTATAAGTGCCTCTTCTGTCGAAGCAGATTCCGTATCCTCTTCTTCTAAAATATTGTCATTTACAATAGGAATAGACGCTGTAGATGGGTCTAGTGGTTGCTCAATGACTTGTGTAGAATGCGCTGCATTTTTATCTGCAAGCTGATTTTGTTTTGACAAAAAATACAAATTCCAAAGGAGCAGTAAAGTATTTAAAACAAGCAAAGCAATACCAAGACGCAACAACCATTTAGGCGTATGGTCTTGAGATGTAAGGTTCATTTGTTGTGTAGTTGCGGCTTGTTCTATTTTATGTTGTAGATTGTCTTCAACGGCTTTAATTTTTAGTTGCCACTGTGTCAGCATGTGCTGATTATTTTTATCTAACTGGGCTTGTAGTTCGGCAAGTGTTACCGCTTTATCTTCCTGTTTAGATGCTTCTGTTTCTACAACAGTAGAGAATTCTTGTACTTTATCTTGCAACTGATTGATAAGGGCTTTTTGCTCACTCAATATTCTGGATAAGTTTACAAAGCCATTATCCATAATACGTATAGTATTGGGAGAGTCTTGAGGGTTTTGTTCGGTCGAAAAATCAGTTTGTGGTGCTATATGCACTTCACCGTTTGAAGACTTTATATCTTCAGAGGTGTGTATTAATTTTTCGAGCAAATCGTAAACATCTTTGCCAGCATTTGCATCCATGGTTTACAAATATAAGGCAAGGTTTAGAATTGTTAAAGTAAAGGGCTTGTTTATATAGTGCTTTCTATGTTTTCAAAAAACTTAGTATTTCATTGTACTCTTTTATTTGTATGCTTTGTGTTTGATGTGCAAACCATGTATTTTGTCTTTTGGCATATTGGCGTGTGTGTTGTTTTATTTTTTCTATGGCTTCTGCCAACGTATATTTTTTATCTAAGTAGTCAAACAACTCTGTGTATCCTACAGTTTGTAATGCTTTTATATTTTTATATGCATACAAGTCTTTGGCCTCCTCTAGCAATCCAAGTTGCATCATATGCTCTACTCTATTATTGATGCGCCCATATAATGTTTCTCGTTCTATAGCAATAGTGAAAAGGGTTGTTTTAAAAGGTCTTTGTTTGAAGCTTTTTTTTTGAAATGTGATAATAGATTGCTTGTGTGTAAGAAAAAAAATAAGTGCCCGAAGCATTCTATGAGGATTATGAATGTCTATAGAATCAAAAGCCAGAGGGTCGTTTTGTTGTAGTGTTTCTTGCAACCATTGTAAGCCTATGGTTTCATATTTTTTTTCTATTTCTTCTTTTAGCTTAGCGTCTATGGGTGGCATAGCGTCTATGCCCTGTTGCAAGGCTTTAATATACAAACCCGTTCCACCTACGGCTATGGCATAATCATTTTTTTGAAAAATAGTGTCTAAGGCCTGTAACGCATATTGTTCAAAAATGCCTACATTGACCTCTTGGTGAATACTATGCGAGTTGATAAAAAAATGTGGTATTTGATTTAACTCTTCTATACTCGGTTTGGCTACGCCAATGCTTAGCTCTTTATAGCACTGTCTGCTATCGCAGGAAAGGATGTTAGTTTGAAAATAAGTAGCTAACTGTATTGCTAAATTTGTTTTTCCTGAAGCGGTAGCACCTCCTATGATGATTAATTGCTTCATGTTGTTGACACTTATATTTCTTCTGAAAATGATGCATCTTCATCATTCATAAATTCATCAGCATCTTCGGCTGTATCATCTCCTTCGTCACCAAAACCATCTGCATTGCCAAGGTCGTATTTTTCTTCTATTTCCATCACGGCATCTTTATTAGCATCTGGCACTGCACCTAATAAGCTTGGCGAAATACCTTCCGATTTTACACACAAAGGGTACTCAATAGCTAATTGTTGTTCTTCGCTCAGTGCTATTGTGTCAATTGTAAAAGTCCATTTTTTGATATGTTCACACACATATTCAAATTGCTGATGCGGGTCTTGTAGTAGAGCACCAATTGGCGTTTTTTTCATAGATAAAGATTCGGCATCTTTTTTATTTTTTTCTACAGTGCTGTCTAATTTTCGTTCTTTAATGCCTCTTGAATTTAATACGTATAGTATTGCATGCATATCTGTGGGCAATTGAAAATGTTTTTTAATGCCTTCGTGTAATTCATAATAGCTTTGTCCAGATAGCGCTTCAATTATTCTAAATATAGTATCGTCCTCTTCCCAGCTAATTTTAAATGTAATTAATGACATGATTCAAATTTACTTTTTCTAATCCTATTTTTTACAAACTTAGTTATTTTATTCTTTAGGCTCTATATTGAGTTCCTTTGCTTTTTGTATCATATATGCAAAAGCATCTTCATATTGATTTGAAATTTTGCCATCCAAAATAGCTTCTCTTACAGCATCTTTTATAATGCCTACTGGCTTGGAAGGGCTTAAGCCAAAGGTTTCCATAATGATTTCGCCAGTAATGGGTGGTTGCCAATTTCTTATTTTGTCTTTTTCTTCTACCTGAACCATTTTTTCTGATACAAGCTTTAGATTTTCTTTGAACTGCTTTACTTTGCGTTCATTTTTGGAGGTAATGTCTGCAGCACACAGTGTCATGAGATCGTCTACTTCATCGCCAGCATCAAACAGTAGTCTTCGTATAGCACTATCGGTGATATCTTCTTTTTGTAAACTTATGGGTCTTAAATGTAGTAATACCAATTTTTGAACGTATTTCATTTTTTCATTCAAAGGCATTTTTAATTCTTTAAATATGCCGGGTATCATTTTTGCACCTACCCACTCATGACCATGAAAGGTCCAGCCATGCTGTGGTTCAAACTTTTTTGTGGCTGGCTTTCCGATATCATGTAGCAGAGCGCTCCATCGCAGCCATAGGTTGTTTGTGTGTTCGCAAATATTATCAACCACTTGTATGGTATGGTAAAAATTATCTTTGTGCCCTTTGCCATCTATATATTCGGCGCCTGATAGTGCTGCCAATTTTGGAAAAATAAGATGCAACAGACCGCTTTGAAAAAGTAAATCGAAGCCTATAGATGGTTTTGTAGTCATTAGAATTTTATGAAGTTCATCTACTATTCTTTCTTTACTTATTATTTGTATTCGATCCTTATTTCTTTCTATAGCATGCCAAGTATCTGATTCGATAGAAAAAGCTAATTGCGTTGCAAAACGAATAGTGCGCATCATACGCAATGGGTCGTCTATAAATGTTTTGTCGGGGTCTAAAGGTGTTTTTAATATTTTATTTTTTATATCTTCTATACCTTCAAATGGGTCTAAGATTTGGCCTTTGTTATTTTTATTTAAGCCTATGGCCAAGGCATTGATGGTTAAATCTCTTCGTTGCTGATCATCTTGTAGGCTACCTATGCTTACATGGGGTTTTCGACTATGTTGTTCATAGGATTCTTTTCGAGCACCTACAAATTCTATTTCGAGTTGATCAATTTTAAGTTGGGCTGTGCCAAAATTTTTAAAAAAAGAAACTGAGGGCTTGGGGCTAAAATAAGTAGCAACATGGTGCGCCAAGTCGATACCGCTGCCCACACATACTATGTCTATATCTTTTGTAGGTCGTTGCATTATCTTGTCTCTTACAAAACCGCCTATGATATAGGCTTCTAGGCCCAAATGATCTGCTGCTAGACCTATAGTGTCTATGATGTGCTGTTCTATGGTGCTAAATGTAAAATCCATGCATAGGTTTTGTACCAATTAAAAAATATACATGGCACGCAAAGCCCAAGTATTATTAAATTGTTGTGCTCGACCTGTTATATAATTATGTGCATTGCGAACTGATAATAGTGAATACTGAAAACGTGGATTGAAATAGAATCCTTTCCAAAGATGCACATTGGCATTGATGATGAGGTTTATATCAAATTTTCTAAATGGAAATAACTTGGCATCTTGTTCGTACAAAGCCCCATTGGCATCTTTATATATTTCTTTGCTTCTTACTAAATGTGCATAGGAAAGCCCTGCGCCTATATGATTACTTTTTTTATCAAAATAATGAATTAGAATTGGCACTTCGGCATAGTTTAATTTTATTTTATAATCTACTAATACTGTGCTTTGGTCGTTGGCCATTTTAGGAAGTTGGCTAAGTGCTGCTCTACTACCACGCTGCGCATACAAGAGCTCTAAAGAGGCAAATACCGATTCGCCAAGGCTTGTATAAATTACAGCTCCAGCATTCCAGCCTACCTTATGATAGCCAGCAAAGTTATCGCCATCTACTTGTGTAAAGTTTACACCACCTATGAGCCCTCCATAAAATGTATGTTCATCATCGTCAACTACAATTTGAGCTTGCGCACAAGGTGTGTATAAAATAAAGGCCATAAAGAAATGAAAGAGCAACAAGTATTTTAATTTAGCTTTCTGATACATTCGATTCATAACGCAAATATATGAGTATAAAATATACACCCGCCTTCTTAAAAAAATTTGAGTCTCTTTTTGAAGAAATTGGTTATACTATTCGTTATGAAAAAGGCAATTTTCATAGCGGCTATTGTATATTAAAAGAACGTAGAATAGCGGTTATCAATAAGTTTCTTACTTTAGAAGGTCGTATCAATTCCTTGATTGATATATTGCCTGAAATAGTAATAGATACAAATATTCTAAGCCATGAAGGGCAAGCCTTTTACGATATGGTTATGCTTACTTTTAGCGATAAATAATACCGAAGGTTAAATATATTTACTATTATTTCTAAATTTTCACATTCAAGATTCGTGGCTTGATACCGTAATGTCTGAAGTGGAGACGCGAAGAATGAAAATTGCTCTAGCGCTTTTCCATACCTCAAACTTGCAAGTGTTTGGGATTCAAAATACTCAAGTTTATTTTGCAATTCATTTATTTACATTATCTTCATATTTCAAAAAAAATTATATCATGAAAAATCTTATTAGGTTCTTTGGTAGAAGAACAAAAATTTCTACCCCCCCCCCCATTTAGAATAGCATTAATAATTATCACTACCTCTGTTTTTTTTATTAATTGTAATAAAGACAACACAGATTGTAAAGCTTGTAAAGAATCCCCTAGTGAATTTATTACTTTTAAATTTATTGATACTAAAATCCAAAGTAAGTATTGGAAATTATCTGAAGAAAAAAATAAAGGAATGATCATGGTTAGAGAAATTGAACAAGGTGTTTTTAATAGGTTATATTCAAACATATTTAATAACTTACCACTAGAAAAGGTTTATAGTATAGTGTTTTACACAAAAAATTTCCCTTCAAAGGATTTATTTGAATTTAACTCAAATGAAATTAAGGGGTATAGCATATTTTATCTTGGGGATAAAAACAAACTACAACATGTCTTGTATAAATTTGGCAAGGGTAAATCAGAAATAATACACAGTGCTGGTCTTCAGGTTTCTGGCATCAATACAAAAGCGCTAACATACTATTTGAGAAATGAGTTTGATGCGAATACAATAGTTTTAACCTTTAACGAAAGAAACAAGTTTACCGAAATTAATAAAAAAGGAGCAACAAATGCAATTTACAATTTTGAGAATAAACGCTTAGGGAATAAACAAAAAAATATTGATTCTTCATGTGGTCTAGGATGTGGTGCCTTTGTAGCTAATACATCTTGCCAAGCTCATCCTATTTATGGAACGTTGACTTGTGAACCAAATTTTGGTCCTGGTTCTTGCCCTGGTCAGACAATTTATGATCATCAATCTAATAACAACATGCCCACATTAGATCTACTTGAATTATATGATTTTAGGGATAACTTTCTAAGTAGATATGATAAAACAGATATGTATATAGATTTTTATTATAATTTCTCTGATATTTATTCCATTGATGATGTAGGTCTATTGAGTCAAACATATGAAGCTTATCAAATTTGCCAACCTATTATTGAAAAACTTATGAACTATGATATGCATTTGAGCGAAAATTTAATTAATGCAGTTCAATCATCCGAGCTAATAAATTTGTTTAATCAATTAAAAGCGAAAACAACGGATCCAATAAAAATTCAGCAAATTGACATATTATTAAATGACTTAAATGCATTTAGCAATATGACTGTTCAAGAATATATCAATTATATTGAATCTTAAAATGAAAAAATTAATTGCTTTACTACTAATCACTTCTTGCATAGTCTCTTGTAATTTTTTCCATCGAACGTATAGTGGTAGAAACTGTGGAAAGCAGATTAATCATCACATTGTACTTTCCTTGGGTGAATTTCAGGATAGTTTAAGAGTTTGGAATATAGATTCTAATAAAAGACAAATGGGAATTACTATATTTAATGAAGCCTTTTTTAGTTCCAACTATTTCAAAGCAATTATTCCAAATCAATTTAAGAATATTGTTGCATTAGTATTATATATTGATAGTTCAATTTATATTCAAACTAATACAAACATCCCTCTTGTTAGCATTCTTGGAAGTAGTGTTTATTATTTAGATTCTATGAATCACTTACAACACAGACTCTTTAAAAAAGGTTTAAATGGAAAATTCAGCTTGATAGAAAAAGAATCAAGGGTAATAAATGGCATGGAGACAAACTATAATGGATTCATTGCTGATTCAATATTTCATGCTAACATCTTTATTTATGTAATGAATAAATCCGTACAAAAAAATTATAAATCCCATAGCATACTGATTAATCCAAAATAGTAAGATAGTCTTTTTCTCCTCCTCCAACTAGCGCATTCTATGACAAAAACCAAACAATTATGCAGAATATTTTTCCCCGCCATGTCCCCGTTTCGGGACACTGCGATTCGATTCCTGATTGATAATTTGAAAATGTTCACTTTTCATTTTATATCAAAATTAATATCTTTCATCCGCATTATATGTGTAATCTCTTAATGAATTTCCCCTTTCCTGCACCAGTATTTGTGCTTATTCTTGTGCGAGTAGAGATATATCTATACGGTTTACAAAACCACCCATAGCAGTACAACATTACAAATGTCGTACAGTGCTATTGTAGAACATCAAGAACAGTTAGTATTATTGTAAAACATCTCGAACAGTTGATGATAATGTTGTATATTATGGACAATTTGACTAAATTTGTGATGTTAAATTCTTTATTCAGTATGGATATAGCGAAGAACATAAAAAAACTCCGTGAAGAACGGGGATTGATGCAAAAGGAAAGTAGCCAACGCTGTTGGAGTGCATCCGTCTAACTATTCCAAAATGGAAAAGGGCGAAAGAGAATTTGGAATTGAGGTTATTGACAAACTGGCTAAATTCTTCGGGCTTAGCATCGATGAATTGGTACACCCAAACAATAAACTGCCCAAAGAGGTAAAAGTGGAAGATAAAACGGCTAATGAAAAAGTACAGTTGATTTGACAGTTGGATGAAGAAGATAAAAACGCAGTCTATTGCATTATTGAGGGTATGCTCACTAAAAACAAGTTTCAGACTTTCTTTGAACAAAACATTGCAGTAAAATAATTTAGATATGCTTACAGTACATCCGCAATACATCACAGACAACACAGGTAAAAAAATATCTGTGGTACTTCCTATGAAGGACTTTAAAGCCATTATGGAAGAGTTAGAAGAGTTGGAAGATATAAAGCTTTATGACGAAGCTAAAAAATCCAATGAGCCTTCTATTCCTATTGATGCTGCCTTTAAAATGATTGAAGCTAAACGCAAAGCGAAGTAATGGCTTATAATGTAACCTTAAAGAAACGAGCCATTAAAGCTCTTGAAAAAATCAATGAGCCGTATTATTCCAATATCAAAGAAGCCATTTACAGCCTTGCCGAAGACCCAAGACCCAAAGGCTGCAAAAAGCTAAAAGGCAGAGATGGTTATCGCATCCGTGTGGCTGATTATCGTATTATATATGATATTTTTGATGATGTCCTTTTGGTGGATGTCATTGACCTTGGACATAGAAAAGATATTTATGAGTAACAAAAACGCTAAGTTAAATGCCTGGCGTTTTTGTTAATGTAATTCTTTCAAAGGTGGCGGACCCTTTCCCACACCAGTATTTGTGCTTATTCTTGTGCGAGTGGAGATATATCTATACGGTTTATAAAAGCGCCCATAGCAGTACAACTTTACAAATGTCGAACAGTGCTATTGTAGAACATCAAGAACAGTTGGTTACTACCTATCTGATGAGTTGTTTCATTTTCTCTTCTAAATAAAATACATTAAACAAAACGAACACTACAATACTCCAAACTATTATCCCTCCTATCAGGTTCTTTCGCTTGGGAAGCTTTTCAAACTCATCAAAATAAGGTTTCCACTTATTAGAAAATGTAAAAAAATAAAAAGTAGAACCAATAACCAAAATCAAAGCAATAATGATTTTAGGGTTAAAAAAAGTTATATCTTTTGTGTCTTTATTTAGGATAAATGCCAAATAATTATCTATAGTTCCTAAAAGCCATATTTTAATTGCCATTAAAGAAACATCCGCCTTAAAATTGTTAGAAAGTAAAGGATTATAGTTTCTACTCCACGCCTTGTATATCTTATAATAAAAGTAATAATAAGCTCTTTTAATTCTTTCCATTGCTCTATAGTTTTTGCGCCCCCCAGGGAAGTATGTAAAAATGTGTTCCCCAGTTGCCTGTATTCATAATACCGTCAACCTCCCTTTGCGTCCTGACATTGTCATTCATTGCTCCTTTTTTCCCCGCCGTGCCTCCGTTTCGGGACACTGCGGTTCGATTCCTGATTGATAATTTGAAAATGTTCACTTTTCATTTTTACCGATTATACTACTGTAACAGACCCAAAAATTGGTCTGAACATCAGTAATATCGGCATAAACCACTCTAAAAATTGGTCTGAAACCAATTTAAGATTGGTAAAACATCAAAATTAATATCTTTCATCCGCATTATATGTGTAATCTCTTAATGAATTTCCCCTTTCCTGTACCAGTGTTTGTGCTTATTCTTGAGCGAGTGGAGTTGCTTTTTTGCCAACTCTTTTCTTCAAAAGAAATATTAAAATTGATTATAAAACATCTAACTCAAAAATCAATTTTACACACTTTTTTATACACTACCGAGAAAAAATCAATATTCAATATCATTGATATGGCAATCACAAAAAAACGACTTAAAGACACACTCTCCAACGCGCTGAATATCGCACAATAACAAAGCAGGCTGCTCTTAATGAACAGCCTGCTTAGGTTTATCTACAATTATTATTAAGCAAAGATTCCATCGCCATTTTTATACATTGCTGCAAACATCCCCAACAAGAAACTAACAACATAAGCCGCTATAACAACTATTACAGGATGAATATTTCTTGTCCTTTCCTTTTCTCTGGATTCATATTTAGCTACAACCCTTTTCCACCTACCCTTATAGGCATAGTATAGCCATATTAGCAATACAACTACACCTCCGAAAATGTAGCGATAGTTATTCAGAAACGAAATTATACCACCAAATTCAACCCCCTTATTATTTAAACCTTCAATTAAAAACAAAAGAGTTCCCAAGTTTAAGATAATACACCAACTTATTATCATAATTGAAAACAGCATTGGAGTATCTTCCCAATTCTTTGACTTTTTCGCTAATTGATGTCCTTTATAAAACAAATAATCGTAAATCATTTTTACCAGTTTTTTTCTACATATTCATAAAAATCATCTCCCCAAATTGCATCTGCAATACCTATTCCAATAGCTATGCCCCAACCTGCTACTGGAATAAATGTTGCTCCTGCTGCTATACCCCAAACAGCAGTTCTTGCACCTGCACTCTTGTATCTTCCGTGATATAAGTCATCTGTAACAGCTGTTGCAGTTGCTGCAAAATTCACAACTGCTATTCCTCTCGTCAAAGGTTTAGCGAGCTTTAACGTTTGCGCCATCTCTACCTTTGAGATATGCTGGTATCCATTCGCTAAAAATCTACCGGTTTTAGAGTGTTCAACAAAGTTAAATGCTCCATCTATAACCATCGTACCATTACCAATGGTTCCCATTATATCTGTTGCTAACCACTTCTCATCATTGTACCCCCCATTTGATTGCAGATTTACACTCGATGAAATGGTAATTTTTTCTTTTTTAAAGATTACTTGATGATAGTGTGGCAAGTATCCTAATTTTGGAGCATCATCACCAAAAGCTACTTCCCGTAATTCATGTGTTATAAATGAGTATCCTTCTTGTCCATTCCACTTAATACCACTTGCACCTAATGAGGTTAAATAGTCAACCTTTACATTGTGATTATAATTTTGTGCTACAGCCATAAATGTCCCACCACTGGGCCTCATTAAGGCCACCATGTTGCCACTCTTATCAAATCCTATACCCATATCTTCAGAACCATAGCTCACACTGGTTATGCCCCCTGAAAATGTGCCTGAACCATATCCACCACTACCACCACCACCTTGTCTAATTAATTCCAAATACATAGATGCTGCAGGCCCCATTACTTGAATACCATCTACCGCTACTGCTAGGGGCTCATTGGCATGGCTTATAATATCTCCACATCGTTTATAATTGCCAGTGTTTAATGTATACATTCCTGTAGGATCTACCAATGAAACGGGATTATTGCCCATGCCTACATAGCCACTGGCATATTGGCCGGCAGGGTCTATAGAGGTAAAGCGGCCTATGAGGGGGTCGTATTGCCTAGCATCAAAGTTGTACCAGTTGAGGCTTTCGGTACGGTTTAGTTCCTTGCTTTGGTATAGGGTATTGTTGCTTGTGCCTGGTTGGCTACTTATTTTTAGATTCATGCCATAGGGGTAGTAGTGGTTTTCTTCTTTCAATATGCCCCTTGTAAATTGAATATACAGATTGTCAAAATATACTAATTTGTCTTTGCTATAGTTGCTAATATAAATAGCAGCATAGCCGCCCTGCCTAATGTCTATTTCATTGGGTATGCTCAGTGTGTGCCATGCATCGGCCATATTGACTTGTATAGCACCGCTTTGTTCGGGCAGCAAATTGAAATTTTCGTCAAAGAATAAATAGTTTAAAAAGGCTTGGGGCTTCTGGCTGTTGCTGGCAGCTTGTAGTATATTTTGGTACTGGTTTATAAAGTTTTCTTCTGTAAAGGCACTCTGCACTGTGGTAGCAGTGGTTCCAAACTCTCCATTATTGAGGCTTTCTTGGTTGCTAAGGAGGGTATTGAGTATGCTTTCCAGCATTTCGCCACCTGTGGCGGTGCCTTCGTCTTCGCCTGTCTGATTGCTATAGTAATAGGCTTCGGCAGATAGGTCTAATTTATCGCCCGCCATCACATGTAGCATCAGCGAGGTGCCCACTCTCTTATCCGAGCTATTGCCATCTAATTCGGCAGCACTTTCGTTGCTACCCGATCCGGGTCTTTCGGCCCTTACTTCTGGAATATTGTCGAACAATAGGTTTTCGAGATTGGCATAGGCCACTTCGTGCGAAGCAATATAATCTCGTATGGACATTTCTTCTGCCGTAACGATGGTTCTTACGTTGCCCAAGTGATCTTTTATATGAAAATCGTATTCAAATTTATCGGTTTGTGCTGTAGTATTTATTACATGCCTAGCTACGCCTTCTGCATGTTGGATTTCTTTTAGAAAATTTTCTTCATAGACAATACCACCTTCGGTAACTTTATGTGTGAGCGTAGAAGCTGAGGCCGTAAAGGTATTTTCCTCAAGCTTTTCGCCCGAGGCACTATAGCTATACTCTATATAGGAGCCATTTCCGAAAGTCACTTTTAGGGGCTTGTTTAAATAGGAATATTCAATAGTACTAATATCCTTGTTGGCATCGCTTTGCATATTGCCATTGGGGTCGTAGGTATAGTCTGTGCCTGACCCACTGCCTCCATTCTGAAAATCCTGATAGGGCAACGTGGCCGGCTGATAATTTATGGCATCTTCTATTTTTTCTAGTTGGTTGCTTATGCCATTATGCATATAGGTGTAGGTAAGGTCGTCTACATCAAAGTTGCCAGGTGTGCCTGTAGGACCAAAACGTTTTAGTGTTAAAATATTTCCATTGGGGTCGTAGTTTATACCCATTTCCGATAGGTCCATGTTGGTTTTTCCCCATGTCATGGAAGAAGCCTGAGATGATCCATTTTCATAGAAATCTGCATTTTGCAATCTGTTGGAAAGTGTCGTATTCATAACCATAGGATCGCACAGGGGTAGAAGGCGTTTTCCATAAAATACCACTTATAAGGCCATCGTATCTTTTTTGTTGAAAACCGTAGTCGTATTTTATGCTTTCGCCAAAGGTAACTTTGGGTAGGGCTATGCCATTTTCTACATAGGCTTTATTGATACTGGTTAGGTTGCCACGTATATTATAGGTATAGGCTTGATTTTCTACATTGCCCAAATTTTTGTTGGATACGACTCCTGTTAGCGGATCGTAGGTATACGTGCTCAATAGCATCCAATTGCCATTATCAATTTTTTGTGTTGTACTGACCGGTTTAAAAGAAAGCGGCTGGTAGGTAAACCGGGTATATATTTTTGTTATTTTTTCGCTTGTGGCTGTGCTTGGAAATTGTTCTAAATCATAGTGGTATCTTGTGGTGCTTAATGGTCTTCCTTTAAAATCGTGTAAGGTATTGGAAATATCTTTATAAAAATAAGCCAATTGACCTCCGCTAATTTTTCTATCTACTTTGCGTTGTACTTGAATAACTTCCCCTTCATTGTTATAATAAAAAACGCTCGTAATCCACTCGCCCAATATAGAATTACTGTTTGCATTATCTTTTATAATTTTTTCTCGTGTGGCTGTCAATAAATTATTCATAGGCATGCTACGCAATACAGGCATTACTCCTCTGGCGCAAGAATGAAGCGTTGGATAGTGTATTGGCTTCTTGTGCTTCTGCATATTTTGAATTAGTATCATTAAACAAACACATGTAATTGTTTTATAGGCATTATGCCTTGTTTATTATAAAAGTAATCTCTTGCTCTCGAATAAACAAATTCTTTTTTCCCCGCCGTGTCTCTGTCTCAGGACACTGCGCTTCTGATTCCTGATTGATAATTTGAAAACGTTCACTTTTCATTTTTACCGATTATACTACTGTAACAGACCAAAAAATTGGTCTGAAACCAATTTAAGATTGGTAAAACATCAAAATAAATATCTTTCATCCGCATTATATGAGTAATCTCTTTATGAATTTTCTCTTGCCTGCACCAGTGTTTGTGCTTATTCTTGTGCGAGTGGATGATATATCTATACGGTTTACAAAACCACCCATAGCAGTTCGACATTATGAATGTCGAACAGTGTTATTGTAGAACATCAAGAACAGTTATGGTGCTATTTCATTCTTTTCTCAAAGAATTAATATTATGGTAGATCAAAGACCCTATTTTTTAGTAGTTATCTTTTCATAGGACTCATTATAGGAAAAGGTTGGTAACGCTTTCTTATTTATCAAAATAGCAGTTTGAAATTGCACTATTTATTTTATCGAGTCAGGGTCACATTGCCTTGGAATATTTTTTGTACTCCATTTTTAAAGCTTGCTTCTATGGTATAAACATATACGCCTATAGGCTGATCCTTGCCGCCATATTTACCATCCCATCCTCTACCATTTATGCTAGTGGTTGTAAATATTTTTTCGCCCCAGCGATTATATATATTCATTGAGAAAGTACTTAAGCCACTTGATAATAGCTCTCTTGGTAAGAAATAGTCATTAAGGCCATCTTGATTGGGAGAAAATACATTGGGTATGCTTATAAAACAATCTCGTTTTACCCATATACTATCGGTAGATTTACATTCACCTCTACTTACCTCTAACCAATATTGTCCTTCTTGGTTTACTACTATGCTTGGTGTTTGTGCATCGTTGCTCCAAACATAACTTGTACCCGCATTCGATATGAGATTAGCCAATAGCACAGAGCCTGTTACACCAGGGCAAATACTGGTGTCGGCACCCAAATCTACAAGAGGATAATCTATTACATTGACATTTTGAGTAAATACGGCATCACCACAAATAGCATTTTTGGCAGTGAGCGTTACTACATAATTTCCGCTCGATGTATAGGTATGTATTGGGTTGTGTTCATTAATTACGACTTGTCCATCGCCAAAATTCCACTCAAAAGAATCTGCATAGCCTATAGAATCAATGAAGATTAATGGGCTTCCAAGGCATACTTCTGTCTTATTGACTGTAAAATACGAACTGCTTTCGGGCGTGATATGGATAAGCATAGTCTGTGTATCTGTGCAACCAAGCGTACCGTCTATTGTTAGTAGTATCGTATAGTATCCAGTGTCGCTGTAGCTATGTGTAGTAGTAGCTCCTATGGTAGTAGTTCCATCGCCCCAGTTCCATGTAAAATTAATAGTGCCAGCAGGAGCCGAGTTAAAATCGTTGGCAGTTATGATTTGATTTACACAAAAGTCAGTTTGGCTTGGTGTAAGTAAGAAATTGGCATTGGGTACTATGACCGTAAGATTTATTGTTCTAATGCTATCGCAATTATATATGTTTTGGAAGGTATCAATATATTGACCCGTTGAGGTGTAACCTAAAAAGTTATCACCAACACATATTGTAGATGCCAGTAAGGTATCGCTCTTCGGATTTACGGTTAAATTGAGTGTTCGGATACTATCGCATCCGTTGCTATTGACAAGTGTATCAATATACGTACCACTTGTAGTATAACCCAAAAAGCTATTGGGTTGACAAATTGTCGTTGTAATAGTAGAATACGTAATAGGATTAACAAGTAATGTTAGGGTATGTAAACTATCGCATCCAAATACAGTTACAAAACTATCCACATACTGACCAGCAAGGCAATGACCCTGGAATGTATCTGACTCGCAAATCGTAACAGTACTATTGCCAAATAAAGTATTATTGATATTCACTACATTTACTACCGTGTCTTGTTGTCCATTATTGCTTATAATAACCGTTACTGTGTACGAACCATTTACGGTATAGGTATGTGAGGCATTGGCAAGTGTACTGGTATTATTGGGCCCTGAGGCTGGATCGCCAAAATTCCAAAGAAAAGTAGCTCCAGCTCCAGTTAATAATGGCGATGTAATAGGTACCATAACGGGGCCACTACAAGTATTGTATATAAAAGAACATGAGTTATTTACTAAAGAAGAAGGGCAAGTTGCCATGTCACCATAGCTTTGTGTAGAATTTCCATATACAACAGCATTGATTGTGTCATTAATAAGTGTTCCCCACATGATGCCGGGTGTCGTATTTAAACCAAAATAAAAATTATTTCCAATCTTAGCAAAACCTGGCCCAGCGCCTTGTGGCGTAACATTAAATACGTAATACGTATCAACGATTACCCCTAGCGTATTGTATTTATAAATTTTTCCGTTGGCAGTACTAATGTCAACTTCATACATATTGTCCTGATCATCTACTTCTAAATCGTAGGGGCCGCTATTGGCATGTCCATTTACAAAAAACGCATCATTGCCACCTCCAGTATATATTGATATAAATCCCGTGCCACCATTTTTGCCATATATACGTGTAGGTCCACCTCCCAAGTTTACAGTGCTGGAGCTATGGCCCGTGCTTACCCATGCTGCGCCATTCCAATAATTATACACTCCTGCTATACTCGAATAAAAGGTAGGAGAAGCTATGCCCATTCAGATTATTTGAAATGGTAATTCCTCCCAATGAAGCCGAAGATGTGATAAATAAAGAAGGATTTGTAGCCGATGGCGGTATGGAGGGGTCTAATTTATAGACATTGCCTGCACTAACTAAAAATATTTTATTGGAATCCGCGCCAGAACAGTCGGGCAACTGTGCCATTAGTTGTGAAGCTGAAAAAAGAAACAACGCTAAGTAAAAAAATTTTTTCATTGGGATGAGTGTTTTAATAAAATTTTTTCATCGAGTAGAGAAAAGATAAAGATAATAGAAAATAATTACTATGCCATATACTAAATGTTTTTGGGCATATTTTCTTTTTCTTCTATTGCATCCTATTGATAGAAAGACGTATTTGTAGGGCATATAGTTAGTTATTGTATCTTAATTCTTCTAATCCATCACATTGGCTTACAATCATTACTCTGTATATTCTTCGCATTTTTCATATCTTAATCTTATTTATGCAATAGAAACGAATGAAAAACTTGTTACTTTATTATCATTGATGTCATCTGAAAATGTAGAAATAGCGTTTTTTTGAATCCCCAAAAAGCGAAATACCCCGAAAAAAGCATCAGTAAATATTCCATTTTAAACATGATGAGCTTTTCATTAAAGTCAACAAAAACAATACTATAAACGACATTAACCGTTTATTACCGTTTACTTTCGACAGTAATTATTTAAAAACCGAGTAAGCTTTATGAGCAAGCACACCTTTGCATTGTCCAAACCACGAATAAGACGTCGTTCGTAGTAAGGGCCGAAATAAATAAAATTAAATAACATTAAAATTTACACAACATGTACGCACTTAAAAACAAAGTTCAACTTATCGGAAACTTAGGCAACGCGCCAGAAATTAAAACAACTGAAAATGGTAAAAAATTAGCTCGCTTTAGCCTTGCTACCAACGAAAACTATCGCAATCAAAAAGGCGAACGCATTACTGAAACCCAATGGCACAATCTGGTAGCTTGGGGTAAAGTGGCAGATTTGGCTGAGCAATACCTCAATAAAGGAAGCGAAATTGCCATTGAAGGTAAGCTTACACATAGAGAATATCAAGATGCGCAGGGAGTTAAAAGATATATTACAGAAGTGATTGTCAACGAAATTTTATTGTTGGACAAAAAGCTTAGTGCCTAATCATTTAATCAAAACACACGTACAAAAGCCAACAATATTCTTTTTGTTGGCTTTTTTCCATTATATCAATAAACTATTTTCCTGCTTACTTTTACATCTTATCACAATGAACGATAATATTTTGTTTGACCTCGCTTTTCAATTTGTACAAGATACAAATTGCTCTCTTTTCCTAACCGGAAAAGCAGGTACTGGTAAAACAACTTTTTTAAAATACGTAAAGCAACATAGCCAAAAACGAATGGCTATAGTAGCACCTACCGGTGTAGCAGCTATCAACGCTGGCGGCATGACGATGCACTCTTTTTTGCATCTCCTTTTAAACCTTTTTGTACCCGATGCGCCTACTGGCTTTCAGCGCAACCCCAATTTGGTAGACAAGCGAACACTGAAAAAGATTTACGATTTAATAAAAATAAAATAAAAACTAATAGAAGAACTTGAGCTATTGGTCATAGATGAGGTCAGTATGCTGCGTAGTGATATGCTAGATGCTATTGATTTTATTTTAAAAAAAGTAAGAAAAAATAGACTAGCCTTTGGAGGTGTACAAATGCTATTTATAGGCGACCTATATCAACTTCCACCAGTAGTAGTAGATGAGGAAAAAGAGATATTTGAAACTTTTTATGATAGCCCTTATTTTTTTGATGCTCATAGTTTTAAAGAAATTCAGCCTCTTTATATAGAACTCCAAAAAGTATATCGACAAAATGAAGAATCATTTTTAAATCTTCTCAATGCCATACGAAACAACACCATGGAATGGGATGATTATGAACAACTCAATAAACGCTTTTTGCCTACTACCAAACTCAACGAAAATGAGTATATCACACTCACTACGCACAACTACAAAGCAGATCAAATAAACAAAGAAGCATTAGATGCGCTGCCTACTCCTATGTATAGCTATGCAGCCGAAATACAAGGCAATTATAGCGAAAAACAGATGCCTTGTGATGCCATTCTTTCATTAAAGGTGGGCACCAAAGTCATGTTTATTAAAAATGATACAAGTATTGAAAAAAAATATTTCAATGGCAAGTTAGCCACTGTCAAAGCACTTGACAGTGACTCTATAACGGTACAATTTAATGACAGTGAAGAACTTTTTGAAGTCAATAAAGAATCGTGGGAACATATACAATATGAGTTGGACACGCAAAGCTTAGAAGTAAAAGAAAAAGTATTGGGTACCTTTAAACAATATCCTTTGCGTTTGGCGTGGGCTATTACCATACACAAAAGTCAAGGTCTTACTTTTACACATGCTATAGTAGATGCTGGCTATTCTTTTGCTCCTGGACAAGTATATGTAGCACTTAGTCGTTGCACCACACTTGAAGGTCTCTACTTACATACACGTATTACACCACAAGCCTTGCATGTAGATGAGCGCCTTGCCCATTTTAATCCGCAACGCTACTCTATAGAAAACTTACAAATACAATTAGAAGCAGAAAGACACCACTATCAATTAGAAAAAATTAAAAAAGTTTTTTTACTAAAAAAAATCATGCGTCATGTTTTGCATATACAAGAGGCTTTGCAGCAAAGCTCGTTTTTGCCCAAAAAAGAAGAACTCTATGATAGACTAAGCATGATGTTTGATGAAGCGAAAGAAATCAGTGAGGTTAGCGAAAAATTTTTAAAAGAATTAGAAGGGCTTTGCCAAGATGTAATTTTTACTAAAGAAACAGACACCTTGCGTATGCGTGTAGAAAAAGCCATTCATTATTTTTCTAAAAAAATAAAAAATGGTATACTGACACCCGTACAACAACTATTGGTTTCGCTTAAAGATGTAAAACGAATTAAAAAAGTAATAAGCAGTATTCAACAAGAAGAAGAAAGCCTATTGTTTTTGTATAACGAGCTTATACATTGTCGTTTATATGGCAAAGCACTTGTGGCAGATATAAAAGAAGAAGTCATACAAAAAACAGCATTGGGCGAACCCCAAAAACAAAAAAAAGGCGATAGTGCCCTTGAGTCTTTAATGCTCTATGAAAGCGGCAAAACTATACAAGAAATAGCTACTCAGCGAAACCTTAATGAATCTACTATTGAAGGTCATTTGATTACTTTTCTCGAAACAAAACGTGTACGAATTGAAGATATTATTTCTATACAACAAATAGCCAAGCTAAAAGAAACTATAAGCCTTAGTCAACATACAGAAATTGGCGAATTAAGAAAGATGCTCAATAACAGTCTATCGTATTCTCAAATAAAAGCAGGAATTATATACTTATCCATGCAAAGAGAAATAGTAGAATAAATATATAACAGCAAACGAACTAAAAGTAATGTGCTTGGTATCTTTTTGCTATAAATGGTATAGCAAATGCCCCTTGTTCATATTGCTTTTTTTATAAACCAGTTGCAGAAATAACACTTCTATTTTCAACAAAAATTTTTTTCTAGTATATTTACCACTATAAAAAAAATTAGCTCATGAAATATTTTTCAATCTTAGCTTTAGCTATGTTCTTTCTTTCTTGTCAAAACAATGGCACCACAAGCCACACTACAGATAAAGAAGCCAAGCCCGACGAAAACTTTAATGTATTTGCAGAATCCTTTGCCGATTTAGAAGTACTTCGATATCAAGTGCCTGGTTTTGAACAATTAAGTGCCAAAGAAAAAGAACTTGTTTATTATATGTATGAAGCTGCTATGTGCGGAAGAGATATTATTTATGACCAAAAAAGTAAATATGGTATCTATATGCGAAAAATAATAGAAACCATGTATGGCGGCTATCAGGGCGATAAAAACAATGAAGATTGGAAAAAATTTGAAGCCTATTGCGGACGCTTCTGGTTTAGCAATGGCAACCATCATCACTATGGTAATGAAAAATTTATTCCAACGTGTTCTTGGGATTATTTTAAATCCATATACGATAATACAAATGCCAGTCAAATACAATATGATGGAAAAGAAAGCGACATCGCTTTTATTAAAACCCTTTTTTATGACCTCAATTTTGAACCCAAATGTGTCAATCAAAAAGCAGGCATAGACAATGTAAAAGGTAGCAGCAATAATTTCTACGAAGGTGTTTCACAGGCAGAAGTTGATGCCTTTTATGATAAAATGCCAACATCGGGCAATGACCCTAGCTGGGGATTAAATAGCAAATTGATGAAAGAGAATGGGCAAATAGTAGAAAAGGTATGGAAAAGTGGTGGCATGTATGGTGCAGCATTAGATAAGATTTGCTATTGGCTCGAAAAAGCATCTACTGTAGCAGAAAATGAAAAACAAAAAACATGGATTGACTTATTGGTGAAATATTTGCGCAGCGGCGACCTCAAAGACTTTGATGAATACAGCATAGCATGGGTTCAAGATACCGAAAGCAAAATAGATGGTATAAACGGATTTATAGAAGTGTACTTAGATGCCATAGGCAAAAAAGGTAGCTATGAAGCCTATGTTAGCATACGCGATGAAGAAGCCACTAAACGCATAGCCGCTATAGCCAAAGAAGCACAATGGTTTGAAGACCATTCGCCCCTAATGCCAGAGCACAAAAAGAAAGAAGTAAAAGGTATCATAGCCAAAGCCATTACCGTAATTGGCGAAAGTGGCGACCTAGCACCCACCACCGCCATAGGAATTAACCTACCCAATGCCGATTGGATACGCAAGGTACATGGTAGCAAATCGGTATCGCTAAGCAATATTATACATAGCTACAATATGGCTTCGGCTCAAAAAGGAACGCTCGACGAATTTGGATTGAATGACGATGTCAAAGCCAGAATAAAAAAATATGGTGCTCTTTCTTCAGACTTACACACCGATATGCACGAGTGTATAGGACATGCCTCAGGACAGATTAATGAGGGTGTAGAAACTACAGACAAAACACTTAAAACCTATGCCAGCTGTCTGGAAGAAGCCCGTGCAGACTTGGTAGGTTTATACTATATCATGGATCAAAAATTGATAGACATAGGCGTGATGCCTAACATGGATGTAGCCAAAGCCGAATATGATAGTTATATCATGAATGGATTAATGACCCAATTGACACGCATTAAACTAGGCGATGAAATAGAAGAAGCACACATGCGCAATCGCCAGTTGAATGCCATGTGGGCCTACGAAATGGGTAAAAAAGATAGTGTGATTGAATTTGTAAAACGCGATGGCAAAACCTATATTCAAATCAATGACTATGCCAAACTACGCACCTTGTTTGGCGATTTGCTTCGCGAAATTCAACGTATTAAAAGCGAAGGCGATTACAAAGCAGGCAAAAACTTAGTAGAAAGCTATGGCGTTAAAATAGATCAAGCACTTCATAAAGAAGTATTGGACAGATACAACACCCTAAATCTTAAACCCTATAGAGGCTTTATACAACCCAAGCTGGTAGCCGATATGGATGGCGAAAAAGTTAAAAATGTACATATTGAATACCCTACGTCCTTCTTTGCGCAAATGATGGAATACGGAAAACAATATGCCTTTCTTCCAAACAAAAACTAAAGATTATATACATCTTTTAGTTTTTTAATATCTTTATACACTATGGCTATGGAACAACTTTCGCTGTTTGAGGTGCAACAACAATTGCAACAACAAGAAAGTCATGAAATAAAAACGAATCAACTATCCAAAGTCTATTATACCATTACCGAAGTTGCCGCTATGTATGGTGTTAATGCTTCTTTGCTTCGATTTTGGGAAAAGGAATTTCCAGCACAACTGAGCCATCTTAAAAAAAATAAAAAAGGCGATCGCTATTATTCTAAAAAAGATATTGAAAATCTGAATATGATTTTTCATCTAGTAAAGGATAAAAAAATGACTTTAGAAGGTGCACGCTCTTACTTAAAAAGCAACAAGAAAAAAATTAAAGAAGACCAAAATATCCTGGATGAATTGCACAAAGTAAAATCCTTTTTGCTCGATTTAAAAAAGAACATTGACTAAAAAATCTTACTTTTACTTTTTCACAAAACAATTTATACTATGAAATATTTATGCTTATTTATACTTTTGTTTCATATTTCTATGAGCATGCAAGCACAAGACTACGTGAGAGAAATAGATAAAAAAACAGGCCAAGTACTACTCAGAGGCCAAGTAAGCTTTGATGAAATAGCCGATGAAACATCGTGCCAGTGGCTCTATGATGGTGCTAAAGATTATATGCCCAATGAAGGTATCACAGAACAACTAAATAGAATGTGGGGCAACTATCAATTTGTAGTGTTTATGGGCACTTGGTGCGAAGATACTCGTATGCTTTTGCCTGCTTTTTACAAAACACTTTTGATGAGTGGTGTAGACATGCATGCCGTAAAAATGTATGGCGTAGATAGAAACAAAGAAGCTCTCAATATTGAACATCAATTATATAATATTTCTCGAGTGCCTACTATTATCATCATGCATCAATACCGAGAAGTAGGCCGAATAGTAGAAAGTGTAGATGGTACTATAGAAGAAACGCTACTGGCTATTATAGAAAAAGACTATATGAAACTACAAGCTGAGCGCGCTGCTAAGCAATAGTTACTATTTTCCTATTTCTAAAATTTTATGGTTTATTTTTTGAATAGCCTTTTGAATATGTTCAAAATGCAAATCCTTGTCACTTACGTAGAGCAGCATAAGTTGAACACTTCTACTTTGTTCCTGTAGTGTAGAGTATAAATTAGCTTTATTAAGCCTATAGGCTTCGCGAGCCAAACGCTTTGCATAGTTGCGAGAGCTTGCCTTTTTAAAAATTTTTTTGGGTGCTGCTACGCCAAATTGTGGACTTTGCAACTTGTGTGTGCTCAAAGGCTTGAATATAAAAAAGACTTTGAAGGGAAAAACAAAAAACGCTTCTCCTTGTGAGAAAAGCGTATCCATATCTTTTTTACTTTTTAACCTTTCGTGTTTAGTGAGTGAGAAAGGTTTCATGGTGTATATGCAATTATTTTAATCTAAGTTCGTCAGAAACTGTCAATTTTTTACGACCTTTCTTACGACGTGCAGCAATTACTTTTCTGCCATTAGCAGTTTCCATGCGTTTACGAAATCCATGAACTGATTTTCTTCTGCGTCTATGAGGTTGGAATGTACGTTTCATACTTTAAATATTTAGGTCTTTTCTTAAAAAGGACTGCAAAAGTAAGGGCATTTTTCATTATAAACAAATAATACCAATCTTAAATTGGTTCAGACCAATTTTTAGAGTGGTTTATGCCGATATTGCTGATGTTCAGACCATTTTTTTGGTCTGTTACAGTAGTATAATCGGTATAATCCATACAAAATATCTTTATTTAAAAAGCGTTATTCAAATAAGAAAAAAGTTAATATATCTATATTTAATCTTCCTTTATAGGTTAGTAATAAAAATTAAATAATCAATTCTATAATTGATTATACTTTTATTTGAATAATCTATTTTGATGAAAGATAGGTTTTCTTCCCATTACTATTTATATAGTAACGCCCTCCTCTCGGTCCAGTATAAATTTTATGTCCATTATAATATTCATCACTACTTCTTTCTACAGCTTTAACTCTTTGTCTTTTATATACTCGATGTGTTTTGTATGCTTTACTCGTTTTTTGCGAATGGTTCTTTTTCCTTGTTTGAGAAAATGATGATATTGAGCCAAACATCGAAATAAAAACTACAAAAATGAATATGATTTTAAGTCGCATATATTTTATTTTTTTAAAGTAATTCAATGATTACTACTTTACATTAAAAGCAAATTTATAAAAAATTTGCCTTAATGTATAAGTGAAGATTTGAGTTATTTATTGATTTCTGATAATAGTGTTGAAAAGAATATATTTAATTAATTGTTTATTACGACTATTGTTTTATTATTTTTTATTCAAGTTGTAATGTCTTAACCTTATCTACAATAGAATCAATTATTTTTTTAGAATTTTCAAGCCAGTCTACTGTCCAAATACGATGAATATTCCAACCCAACGCTTTCAATACAGAGGGCATAATTATTTCTCTATCATTTGTAGTTAGAGCATTGAAATAGTAATGACCATCAATTACTATACCTAAAATGTATCGCTGTGGTTTGTCAGGATGAACAATTCCAATGTCCACTTTAAAACCTGAAGTGCCAATATTGCATTTTACATCAAACCCCATCTCTTGCAATTTTTTGCTTATTGAAGTGGACAAATGTTGTTTGTTTATAGCTTCTTGAACATCTTCGGGACGAACACTCAAATGTCCCTTTTCAGCAAAATGCAAAAATGCTTTCAAACCTGCTACTCCTTCCGCAGATGTTCGACTTAAATCTATTTGGTCGGTATGCAGTGTAGCAAAAATGTGCATTTCGTAACGGGCACGTGTTACAGCTACATTTAATCTTCGCCAGCCACCATCACGATTTAATGGCCCAAAATTCATACTCATTTTACCTTCTTCGTCAGGAGCATAGCAAACTGAAAAAAGTATTATGTCGCGTTCGTCTCCTTGGACATTTTCTAAGTTTTTAATGAACAATGGTTCATCACTTTCATTTGCAAATTCCTCAAGTTTAGAGTCGGACATAAAAAGTTGTTGCAATTTATCTTCAATCAAATTTTGTTGAGTTTGACTGAAAGTAACTACACCTAAACTCAGTTTTCTTTTTTGTGGATCGTTGTAATGCGCCTTAATAAATTCTACAATTTCATCGGCTTCAAATTTATTTGTTCGTGTTTTCCCCTTGTCGTAAAAACCTTTCACTTGATGGTATTTTACCTTGCGGTTCAAATCATCTGATGATGGGAATGTAAGCAACTTGTTTTCATAATAATTTACATTGCTGAAAGCAATCAAACTTTCGTGCTTGCTGCGATAGTGTCGTAATAGATATTTTGAAGGAACAGATAAAGACAAACAATCATCCAGAATACTTTCTAAATCTTCTACATCCATATTTTCCTCATCTAACTTAATGGTGCTGAAAAAAGATGTAGGTGGCATTTGTTTAGGGTCGCCAACAATTATTGATTGCTTTGCTCTTGCTAAGGCACTTACTGCTTCACAAGTTGGCAACTGCGATGCTTCATCAAAAATCAACATATCAAAGTGCTTTGTGCTAACGTCAAAATATTGTGCAACGGATATTGGACTCATAAGCATACAAGGTGCTATTCGAGGCAACAAAGTTGGAATTTGGTCAAATAGTTTTCTTATACTTAATCCCCTACCTCTGTTTTTAATAGCTCTTTGTAAAATACCAATTTCAGAACTTTGCATCGCTTCCGTAGTAGCGTTTGGCAATTGTGCTGCCAACTTTATACGCAATTCTTGAATAGTAAGATATTGAAAGTCTTTTGCAATCTTCTTATACTGCTCAATTTTACTTTCAAATAAACTGACATTGAACAAACTCAATGCCTCGTTTTGAGAAATTATTCTTTGTGCAATGGAAGTATGAACCGTGTAATAAAAATAATCTGATAACTTTTCGATGCTACAGGTTTTGTTTTCAAAAGCACTTATTAACCATTGCAACTGCAAAGATTCACCTTGTTTATGAAGTTGCACATAATTAATCCAGTCTTTTAGATGTGGCAAATGAGCTTGTATATTTTGTAATTGCTGAGTGGTTTCATTATTCCAATTTTTTTCCTGTTGGAAACTAATTCCTGTAAGTATTTCATAATTTTTTCTTTGTTGGATAAACGTTTTAGAACTATGAATAAACTCATCAATTGCAGACAAATGGCTTTGTTTTATCTCATCGGAATATTGTAAGTTTTTTTCTTGTAAAATCTGAACCCATTTTACAAGTGCATTTCTTTCCCATGAGTTTGTCAAATTGCTTATTTGCTGAACTAAAACGGCTTTGTTGTTTATATCCGCTAAATCTGTTTGTTCATCTTTAAACAAATTTTTAAGGGCTTGTTGCACAGACAAAAAACGGCTTTGCTGCAATAGCCTTTGAACTTCTTGTAACTGATTATTGTATGCAAAAATTTGTTCAACGTCACTATCATTGTTAAATGGTGTGATTCTAAAAACCGATAACTGTTTTTTAATTTTTCTGGTTTGTAACCAATTTGGCAAGAACCAACTTTGCTGTGCTTGTTTCCATTGTATTTCAGTTGCCGAAATATCTGTGTTTAGAATATTGCGGTTATAGCTTTGTAAAATGCTATTTAAAACAGTTTGGTATTGGTTGTATGTTTTACTCCATTCTTCATAAATGCTGTAATTCTCTTTGTCAGCCAAATAACGAATAAGTTCTAATGGAATATCAGGTAGCTTTTGAAGTGCAGTAACAACATGCACAAATTGTTCCCATTCAGATTTAGCTTGAATTGCAAAAGGAAAATGTATTGCTTTTGCCAGATTTTCAGATTTGCTTTGCAAATCGGGCAACTGGCTTAATAGTTTTTGGGTTTGTAATGAAATTTCATCGTTTACCGTAGGTGCATACTGCGATAAATTAAGGGCAACTAAAGGGTTTTCAGATGGATGCACTACCAAAGCTGCAATGGAGTGAAATTGAGGAAGCCAATCCGTCCATTGTTGCCAAAGTGTTGCGTTTAAATTTTGTAGAATTGATTCGGGAATAAAATTCTTTGAAAAATTACATTCCTGATAGTTTTCCAAAGCAGTTATACTTTCATATAAACTCCATCCTGTTGGTTGTTTTTTATGTAAAACACTCACATAGTCACTGATAGCTTTTTTCGCAGCATCTAAGCGTTGGGCTTCTTGTTGAAAGTCGGCTGTTCGTGAAAGTTTTGCAGTTTCTATTGATTTAGCTAACTGCTCTAACACATCCGATTTTTTTGATTTGTTAGAGTGTAATTCTAAGGTAAATGGTGCAAGTCCGATTTGCTCCAATCGCCTATGAACAACGTCTAATGCAGCTTTTTTGGCAGCTACAAACAAAACTCTTTTGCCGCGAAACAAAGCATCTGCAATGATGTTCGTTATTGTTTGAGATTTTCCTGTTCCGGGAGGACCGTGTAAAATAAAACTTTGTCCTCTTTGAGCTGTAATTACAGCTTCCATTTGCGAAACATCTGTTGAAATCGGCAACACGACCGACTGGGAAGTTATGCTATCAAAATCACTTGCATCATGAGGTTCGTGATTTTCGTTTAGCACTAATCTTCCATCAACCAAACTTCGCACCATGTCGCTTTTCAGCAAATCTTCTTGGTGAACAACAATGTCTTTCCAAAGAATTAACTTACTAAATGAGAAATTCCCTAATACCAATTGTTCTTCAACATCCCATCCCTTTAACTGCATTACAGCCCTACGAAGAATACCCATTACTTTTGCTACATCAACTCCCTTTTCATCGGTTGGAAGTTGTTCTAATGCTCCCAAATTCAATTCATATTCTTGCCGAAGAAATTCAATCAATGTAATGTTTATCATTGTTTCTTCTTCACGGCTCTTTAACGTAAACTTGCTATTGACAGACCTGCGGCTAATTTCAACAGGCACTAATAAAATGGGAGCATATCTTGGTTGCTCCTGTGTTTTTCTGTCAAACCACTTCAGCAACCCTACTGCTAAATACAACGTGCTTGAGCCATTTTCTTCAGTAGCTTGCTTCGCATTTTTGTGAATGTAAACAAGAATATTATCTAAGTCCTGTTGATGATAATGTGTAAGTAATCTGTTATGCTTTAGTTCGTCATTTGCTAGTTGATATAGCGGTGTTGAATGATGAAGGGGTTGCGAGAATAAATTATACTTTCTCAAAACTTCGGCATTCGGATTAGGCATTATTGAAAAACTTTTTCCGTCCGATAGAGTGTCCTCCAAATGACTGATGTCAATATCAACCAACTGAAGCATATTTCGGGTAATGTGCAAATTCAATAAATTATTGCGAAGCGATAAGTCTAAAAGTTTTCGTTCCCAAATTTTTTGTTTTGTTTTTGGCTGTATACCCTGTAATAATTCATCATGGTAAATAGTTCCTATTTCAAACTGCTTTTCCATAGTAGCCGTTTCAGTCTGTTTTAATACTTCTTCATCTAACTGTGCTCCAGTGGAGTTTGTAAGTAATGGCAATGGACGAATACGAAGTGTTCTTGCACGTTTTACATCAACAGAAAGCAGAAACTCTTCTTTCTGAACTAATTGTGCTTCGCCTGCATTTAGGGCATCACTAAACTTTGTGTTATTGCCTTTGCAAACACTTGTTGCCTCAACGGCTGCCATTTCACGAATGCCTTTGGAAAGCCGTTTCGTAATAACTGTTTTGTCGTCATTTATTACCTCTGGAAACTTATCGTCTTGCAGCCAACATCCGACAAAAGCATGACCACGAACAATAATTAAAATTGGATTAAGGTCAACGGCTTCTAAACATGCAGCGAACAACAAACTTATGTCTATACAATTCCCAAATTTCTCTTGCTGAATTGTATTTAATAAGCGTAGCCTTTGTCCTGCTTCCTCATAACCTGGAGGCAAAGAACTATAAACAATCTCCTCGCTTTGTATAGCAGTGTAAATTGCTGACATGATTTGCAAAACACGTTCTTGGTCATTACTTTGATAACCTTCAAAAGCCGTTTTTAAACCTTGTTTTTCAAGTATTTCAATGGCTCTTCGTTTAATGTGATATATGTATGGGTGATTCGGAGTAATGTAAGCCGCAATTAATTCAGGTAAAATTTGGAATCCGCCAAAGTGTTCTAAAGGATGAACATTAATTTCTATTGTTTCTTTGATGGTTACCGTTTCATTTTCAATAACCTCAATTGTGAAATTTGCCTTTTCGGTTTCAGAAAGTTTGTTTAGGAAATCACGGTTAACCTTTAAATTATCCAAAGGTATTTTCACTTCTTTCTTAGCAGGAACAAACGAAACATTGTAACTAAATGGCTCAATGCAAGCAAGGTCAGCCGTTATTTTTACTTCAAGTGAAGCAGAATCAACATCCGAAGTGTTTTCAATTACCAAAGACTGAATTGGCTTAATGTCATTCAGATACAATGAGATATTTAAAAAAGGTAGTGTCTGCTTGTGTATTAAAAGAGTAGATTGTTCTTGCATGATTGTATTAAATTATTTGAGTTCATCAAATTTGGCTTTCATTGTCGGATTCCCGTGCGTTAACTTTTTAATGGTTAAGTCCTCTGCTTTTTGATTAGCAAGACGAAGATTGTTGTCAGACGAGAGCAAAGCATCTTTAGTTTTTTGTAAGTGGTCAATGGTTTTATCAATTTCTTCAATTGCTGTTTTAAACTTTCTACTTGCCAACTCGTAATTTCTTGCAAAACCTTCTTTAAACGTATTTATTTTTTCTTCAAAATTGGTAATGTCTATATTCTGATTTTTAACTAAGGCAAGCTCTGCTTTGTATTGCAGTGAGTTCATAGCTGCGTTACGAAGAAGTGTAATTATTGGAATGAAAAACTGAGGGCGGATAACATACATTTTACTGAATTTGTGTGAAACATCAACAATCCCTGAATTGTAATATTCGCTATCAGCTTCTAAAAGAGAAACAAGAACAGCGTATTCGCATTTTTTTTCTGTTCTGTCTTTGTCAAGTTCTTTCAGAAAGTCTTCATTTCTCTTTTTTGTTGCTGTTTCATCCCCTTCATTTTTCATTTCAAACATTATTGAAATGATTTCGTTTCCCGCATCGTCTGTTTCTCTATAAATGAAATCGCCTTTACTTCCAGATTTGGAGTCGTTGTCTTTTTCAAAATATGCTCTTTGAAAAGCTGTTGCACGAAGTTTGTTAAACTCTGTTTCGCAATGTTGCTCAAGTGTTTCACCAATCATTTTAGTTGACAGTTTCAGCTTCATATCTTTTCTTAGTGCAATCTCTTCGTCCTTGTGTTTTATGATTGCATCTTTCTCTTTTAATGCAGCCAAATATTTTTCGCTTAGTGATTTTTCAAGTAGCTCTTTTTCGGTGTCTTTTAGTTTTACAGCATTTGCTAACTCGTCTCTTTCCTTTTCAACCTTTTGAGTGGCTTCGGTAACGGCAAGTTTTTTCTCAACTTCTATGTTGTCAAGTTTGGCTTTAAGTTGAAGTAACTCCGTTTCCTTTTGAGTTAATTTTTGGGAAAGTTCTGCGTCTTTTTGTGCCTTTAGTTCAGATAATTCTTTGTCTTTCTTTGCAAGTTGTTCCTGTAAAGAATTTCTAAGATTTGCTTCCGCAAGTTTTACAGCACTTTCTTTTTCTTTTTCAGCAAGAGTAAGGCGACTTAGTAGTTCTTCTTCGAATTGATGATCTCGAACTTGTTTAATTATATCCGCAAAACCTGCTTCATCAACTTTAAATATTTTCTTACAATTTGGGCAAATTATTTCATTCATATCTTTTTTGATTGTGTATTGTTAGCTGTTAAATGGCACACAGAGTTTTTAAAGGACCTCTGCATTTAATCAAATATAATTGAATTGAATGGTTGTTTTAAAAAATATTTTTTTATGCTCATCCTTATTTTATATAGGAATAGCGACATTTCGATTAACAATTTTTATATCGATAAATATACGTTTATACATTCTATAACATTCTGTGTTTACATGAAATACAAATTTTAATCAATTCTTAATCGCTCTTTTAGTATCTCTTCAAGTACATGCATATTTACGTCCTTTAAGCTTTTGAACTTTATACAGTACGCTGTTATGCTTGCTTTTCCTATAGTTTTTCCATAGTTATCCGATAGATAATGCTTATTCTCTAAACCCATTACATAGACCGAAATACCAGAAGTATTAGCACTGATTCCTATTCGATAAAAGTCTTTCATTTTTCCATTGGTATATTGTATGGTATAGCATCCATATCCAATATTGGGGTTGCTAATGATTTTTCCCTCCTCATCTTTCCCGTCAAAAAACCATAGTAGAGCTGTGGGAAAAAGTTGAATCACATGTCTGTGCAAGGTTTCTATTTCGCTTTGCTTAGGCTCGGCTATCGTGCTGATATAGTCATTTATCTGTTGCGTTATATTCATTTTAAGCGTTCTAAGATTCCTTTTCTCTTTACTATATTTTTATAGTCCCATTGTATTTTTTGTGCTTTGTCAAGCCAGCGTTTGAGGTCCGAGGTATTAATCTCCGATACATTATTATAAAAAATAGATGCGTCTTTAAATTTGGCACCTCTCACATGTAGCGCCTCCTCTTCAAAATCGGCACCACTCCAAAACATTAGTCGTATTCCTTTTTTTTGTTTGCTATATCCTACTATAGGGTTTCCATCTAAAAACCATACCAGATGCGCATGCCAAATTTTATTTTCAGCATGAGGCAAATTTGCATCTATTGTTTTTGCAAGTAGCTCACAAATTTCTCTGTCTGTTTCGCTTTGTTGTGCATGATATGATTGTACATCAGTATGCATATTTTTTGGGCTAAGGTAATTCCAAATTTTGTCATTTGAGGGGAAAAAAAGAGGCTGCTCAAACGAACAGCCTCTTTTTAAATTATAAAATGTAATAAAAAAACTATGGTGTTATTATACCTATGAAACTTTGGTTGTTTGGATCCCAAACCAAGAAGTCAAAGATATCGACAAAGCTATCTCCATTCAAATCGGTTGCATAATAACCAGAATTAAAGTTTTGATTATCTACATCCCAATCTAAGAAATCAAAGATATCGATAAAGCCATCTTGATTTATATCTCCATTATACATACTATAAACACCATCAGTGAAAGCATCTACTTCATTACTACCATAAGCTTGTGTAGCAGCTGTAGAGAACATATAACTACCTACAGTAGAAATGGCTACAGGTGCAGCACTCCATGTTTGTACAGAGTTTCTATGATTCAATACTATATAATAACTATTACCTACTGCTGCTGGTGGGAATGTACAAGCCAATGTACCATTGGTTTGTAATACTCCTGTAAAGCTATGAGCTGTAGCATATGGCGATGTAGCATTATGCAATTCTACTGTTACAGAATCGCAGTCTGTAGGATTGGTACTAACACCTTGATTTACCAATGTTGCTTGCATCGTACTAGTTCCTGCATAAAAACCTTGTATAAAGGCTGTAATGTTCAAGGTAGCAGTACATGGCGCTACTGTAATGGCATGCGATTGCGTAGCTGTACAGCCATTTACAGAAGTAGCTGTAACGGTATAGGTTGTATTGGCTGTAGGCATTACTGTATAAGAAGAGCCGGAAAATGCTCCTGGATTCCATTCATAATTTGAAATGCCAAGCGCAGTAAATGTAGTATTAGGTCTGCTTGTTGAGGTAGCGAGCGTACCTGTACTATTGCTACATGTAGAGCTATTGTCTTGGTAGTAACCTCTTACCGATGTTATAGTAGTTGCGGTACTTGCCACTTCATCATTGTTTGTATACGCAATTCCACCTGAAGTAGGATCATTTTCAAAGCATACTTGTACTACGATATTAGACACCCCATCCCATGTAAAAGGCGTTGAGAAAGTATGTGTATTAGGACCTACAGCAGTTGTATAATTAGTAGGGCCATATACAGTAGTAAAGCTACCTGTGGCATCGGCACTAGCTAAATCTGTAGCTGTAGTATGAGCCATTTTGATAGTATATCCTTTATAATCACCCGCAGTATTGTATGTATTTGTTGTAGAGTTTTTAGCTGTTACATTATAGGTCAATGATACGATACTTCCTGCAGAAATGCTTTGAGCTTGTAACTCAGCTGCTGTATATAAATACTGTGTTCTTTGTCCTTCATAAAAATGAGAATAAGGCGTTATACCACTTGCACTATTTAGAACACTACCCGTACCAGATATATATGTCGTATTTGCCGATGCCGTCAAGATGCTTGAACCACCACATGGCAATGAAGTAGAAGAAGCCGATGATGTAAATGATGGCAAAGGTTTTACGGTAACGGTAACTGTGGCTGCTGTAGCACAACCTGCATAAGTACCTGTCGTATTATCAACTGCATTTACAGTATAGGTTGTAGTTGCTACAGGTGATACTGTTTGATTAGCTCCGCTTAAAGCGCCTGGATTCCAAGTATAGGTATAGTTTGGATTTAGCGCACTTGTTGCAGTCAAAGAAGTATTTTCTAATAAACAAATAGAAGCTGGAGATGATGCTGTGATAGTTGGAGGTGCTATAACAGAAGCTGTAACAGGCACTCTAGTACTTTCACAACCTATAGCAATATTCCAATCGTAGAAGAAGTAGTAGTAGCCGGCAAGAGTACCATCAGTCAATGTACAAGCTGAGCCTATAGTATAAGGATAGGCTGTAGTAGGCAAAGAGCTACCTCCTGAAAAATCTCTCCAACAAGATGCACCACTAGTAGATTGATAAATAGTATAAGAACCAGGGGCAATACTCCATCCCAAAGGAACGTTTACACCTGCAGAGTTTGCACCCGTAAAGGTGTAAGTTGCCGTGTAAATGGCAGTACCTGAAGTAGTAGAACCGCTGTATAATACTATAGTATTAGTTCCTGCTGCTGTAGGATACATTTTTACTGAGTTTAAAGTAAATGCCTGGTTGGCTGTAAAATAGATACCACCAGTAGTGTTTGTTCCATCTGCACCATTTGTATTTGGTTTACCGCCATTAATATTGGTAGAACCCGGAGCAGCCGCAGCGGCATAATACGTAGTTGTGGACGCTATAGAAGGCGTAGTAAAGGTTGCACCACTACCTAACAATGTACCACCTGATGCAGCATTATACCAATTTATAGTACTTCCTGCATTGGCTGTAGCAGATAAATCTACAGTACCAAGTCCACAGCGTGAGCCTGGTGTAGATGATAATAATTGTGGATTGTTAACATTAACTGCTGTTGAATTCATTAAGCATACTGCGCTGTTATCATCTGTTATTGTCATTTGATAATAGTTAGTTGCGCTTAAGCCTGTAACAGCATAAGTCAATGCATTAGCACCTGAAATATTAGTATAAGAAGAGCTCGTAGGAGATTCTGACCATTGTAATGAAGCATTAAACAAATTGGTAGTTGGCGTAAAACTTAAAACAGTATTTCCAGATACGCATAAATTAGGCTGAGAAGCCGAAACCGTTATAGCAGCTGGTAATACTTGCATTGTTGTAGTAGCAACATTTAAACAACCCGATGTTGTATTGTTACTGTTTACTGTAATTACGTGGCTGCCTGCTGTACCTGATTTGTAATATAAAGTAGTAGCGCTACTAACACCATCATATGGTATAGTTGCACCTGCATCTGTATATAAGTCTGTAGCTGGAGACCATATATAGGTATCAAAATCTACAAGATTAGAGGTAACATCTAATTGTTGTACGCTATTATTACAAATAGTTTTAGTACCTGTAAGCGTTAAAGCAGGCGGGTTTGTAACTGTTGCAGTAACAAGAGCTCTGTCTGAAGCACAACCATTAGTTCCCATTTCACTTACATAGAAATTTTGTGTAGAAGAAATAGCATTTAACCATGTTGTAGAGCCCGTAGTTTGTTGATTTAATTTTATTTCTAAATTATCAATATCAAATTGACCAGCTATACCACCTGAACGCGCTTTGATGAAGTGTGTCCATGACGAGCGATCAGCACTCAAAAAGCCAGCTGGCAATTGTACATTCGTAAAGATAGGATTTCCAGCCACGCTTACACTTACTTGTCCTAAGTCGTTGATAGAAATGCTAACATGTGTATTGCTAGTGTTTACCCAACTTGTGTTGGCAGAATAAGCGAGTATACCATTAGTACCTACCGTTTGGCCTGGCCCTGAAATGGTAGTACCATAAATTAAATAAATACCTGCTGAACTCACTCCTGCACCATAGGTATCAAAACCTATTCTCAATTTAGTACCTGTGCCTAATTCGGCTGGTGTAGGTGTTGTGCCAGTAGCAGATCCATCATTGCAAAAACTATAGCTAAAGCCATCAGCAATTCCTGAAGTGCCTGCTGGACCATTTGATGCATCAAAATCAATTTGATACATAGAAGAAGGATAACCTGATGCATTTACAACAATAGCACCCGCTTGAGATGTAGCATTGGGTGTAAGATTTAATAAACCGCCAACTATAGAAGCATTGCCATAGATAGATGAGTTAATAAGAGTAGTACTAGAAAAATCGTTGTAGTAATAGGTATTTAAAACATTTGAAAAAGGAGGTGCTTGAATTAAATTTCCATTGGTAGAAGCATCATACCATGAGAACTGGCCATTTCCTGCTGAGCCTGCAGTGCTTGCCACACTGGCTGTAGGAATGCCTACACCACATTGTGTACTATTAGTAACACTTGGTGTAGAAGGTACTGGCAAAGCCGTAACTGTAGTACTTGGTGATAGAGCTACTGGACAACCAAGAGCATCTATAGTAGCCGTGTATGTAGTGGTTGCCAAAGGATTTACTACCAAAGGATTTGTGCTTCCTACTGTATTGGTACCATCGGACCAGCTAATAGCCGATAAAGGTAGCGAGCCATTGCCTATAAAATAAAACTGTGGTCTTGCAGAATACGTTAAAAGATTCGTAGCTGTATTTCCACAAATAGAAACCCCTGTAGTAGAAGTTCTATTTACATGGATAGTTGAGATATATGATGTGTTGTCCATTTTACACGTTCTACTCATAGTAGCAGTAGAAGTCATATTATCATGACAAAAATCTATAACAACATTACTTACACCATCCCAAACAAAAGGCGTAGAAAAGCTAAGCATATTAACGCCAACAGTTGGCATTAATGATGCATTTGTATATACTGTAGTAAATGTAGGCGATACATAACTTGCCATAGATGTTGCAGACGTATTGGCCATAGCAACTGATAAGTTAATCATAGGTAATGTTCCATTTACTGTTACATCTATACCTAATGAAGTAATATTTCCTGCAGATAAACCAGCAGCTTGCAACTCAGAAGCCAAAATTAAATGTTGATTATGTGTATTGGACCATAAACTATAAAATGGATTTGAATAGGTAGCTGATGTAGTTGCTCCTGCGCCTACTATTTTAGTTTGATTGGGTACAGATACATTTGCCATTAATGTAGACGCTTGACCTGCACAAACTGTAGCTGGAGATGCACTTGCCGATACAGATGAGCCAGTAAGAGGTTCGTCTGAATAGCTTTGACCAGTGTAAGTAGTAGATAATGGTATAGAGTTTGTAGCTACTACATACCATGCCACTGTAGCATTGGCTGGACTTGTTGCTGCGGGTATAGAACCAAAATAAGAATCTCCTCCCATAAAGTTTAACGTAACAGGTGTTTGAGCTACTCCATTGTAACTATAATACAAAGTAACATCAGTAATTACACCAAGTACCGAAGTGGCATCTACTATGATATCTCTTTGGCTTGCCACACACTGCGAAGTCAAAGTAGGAGTAACAGAATTCAAAACAAGACCCGGAGCTGGAGATGATCCTTCAAACTCGTCTGCACCAACATCGGGTGCTGTACCGTTTGATGGGAAGCCTGCGCTACCCCCAGGATAGCCTGTATTACCAAATCGTATATGTCCATCATAGTCATCAGATATTAATGGTGTTGTTATATTTTGACCACCACTTTCTAATTGTGTAACTGACGCATTAGGAATATGTAAGTAATCTGAGTTAGCGCCTACTAAGCTCGAAAAGCTTGGGTTTTCAGAAAATGAACTTCCATCTCTTGTGGCCATAAATGTTGCTAAAGCAGCAGTAGTTTGTATTGCATTTGTACCATCAAAAAACAATAAATTGGTAGCACTTGGAAAGCCAGCATAGTAACAGTTACGATTAGAATTGTTATTATAACTAGTTATTGTAGTAGAGCTTCTTTGATAAGCAATAGTATAACCTGTTCCGTTTGGTGTAGAGTTGTTTATTATAGCATTATTGGCCATCGTAAAAGAAGTGGCTGTATTGGCATAAACACCTGCTGTACCGAAGTTGGCACCCGTAGAAGTACAAGCTAAATTGATTGTGTTATTATACACACCGCAAGTACCGGCTAAGCTATACACACCTACAACACTTGGCGCAGGTGCCGTTAGCGAAGATATACTTGCATTCAAGTCTCCCACTAGGTTATTATATATATAGGCTGTATTGGCTGAATGGTATATACCATATATAGCAGAGTTTGCCAAAGCACCACTCACGTTGTATATTTTGTTTTTGAAAACATGAATTGATACCCCTCCATTATTACCAACACGTACACCATATGCTGTGGCCCAATTACCCGTGATATCGTGTACTGTATTGTTAGATACAATAGTATTTCCTACCGCTAAACAATAGCCAACGTAAACGCCATCAAAAACAGCTGAAGAAGTAGTATTGGTTGTAAAATTATATATCTGATTATTACTAAATATTTTAGAGGTGCCATTCGTTAATGTTCCTTGTGATATACCTCTTACGGTAGGTGAGGAGGCTGTAGTAGCAGTGATAGAAAAATTGTACACACTATTGTTTGATACATTTTCATTGCTCGAAGATGAACCCGAATAAATACCATACATAGTGCCCGAAGTATTTCTAGTAAAATCATGTATAGAGTTGTTTAATATATTGACATTAAATCCACTACCCCAAGAAATTCCATATTGAGTACCAGTAGCCGTAAGCAATGTGAAATTTTTAATGACATTATCATTAATGTTTATTGTGTTAGCTGCACCTGTGGAAGATACACTTGCTATACCATATACAGAACCCGTAGTTTGCGTAATACTAATGTCGCTGATAATATTATTGTTTAAATTACTTGGCGATGTTGTTGCTGATGAAGCTCCGTGATAGATACCATAGAATGTTACCGATACAGCTCCTGTTAATGTATAAGTACCTGTTCCTGATGCGTTAGCATATCCTACTGTATTACCAGTAATTGTGAAGTTTTCGCCCAATGCTGTAGTACCTGTATTAGAGCAATAGATACCATACATAGTACCTGAAGCAGTAAAGGTTTTAGTCGTTGTTTGATATAATTTATTGTTTGTAATACTTATTTGCGTGTTTCCTGTAGCTACATAAATACCGGCTGAACTTGCAGACAAAAAGAAATCATAAATTTCGTTGTTTGTAATAGTAATATTACTATTTTCTATTGCAGTGCTCGTAGTAGTACCATTTAAATAAATTCCTTTAGAAGGATAGTTGGTACCAGCCGCTGTTATTTTACAATTCGAAATGGTATTATTATCGTTACCTGTAGTAGTACCCGTAGCAAAATAGATATTACCGCCATTAGTACCCACTGGTACTGTTGCAGAGCCTTGTATGGTACAATTCGTGATGGTGTTTGAAGTGGCATCTCCGATAAATCGAATGGTAGATGTACCACTAGTGGCGGAAATGGTAGTATTAGCAATTGTCAAGGCATTGCCACCACTATTCAAACCATTAATAGTTACATTGTCTGCACCACTAAGATCAATCATGGGGGCACCAGCTGTGGTAGCTGCTGTAATTGTATAAGCTCCACCAGAAGGTTTGATCGTCATAGATGCCCAATCGCCTGCACCAATTACTATAGTTGTAGCAGCTTCAGTGGTGTTGGCTGTGATATCCACTACAATATTGGCTCCCGTTTGGGCTGTTCCAATAGCTGTAATAGCAGCTCCTAAGGTTGGATAGGTACCATTGCCGGTTACAGCTCCGCTGACGTCTACTTGCGCTTGCGTTACCGCCGTCGTCAGCATCAGTAATAAAACTGAATAAAGAATTTTTTTCATGTTCTTGTTTTTTGTTTTAATGATTAAATGAAAATATAAAAGACTTTACTGTCTGATTGCTATATATAAATAGCCTTTGCTACTTATAAAATTATGCAAGCAACTAGTAATTGAAATTTTGAAGAAATAACGTCGAGGAAATAATTATTGCATAAAAGTACATTGAAAAATCTATTAAAAAATTTTTTTATGTACTTTTTTTTGTTAATGTATCTTTCTTTGAAAGGCTTATCTATACTATGTTTTGTATTAATTTTTTAAGATTAGAATTTGTCGAAGTTTTTTACAAACTCAACGATATATTTAACCCCTATGGCTAAAATATTGTTCAATGAATAGACTTAAAAATAAATTCGTTACGAAATTTTGTTGAAATAATTTACGGGAAATAATTATGTAGTCTATAAGCACTTGTTTATATACTTGATTTATTTTATAACTTTAAAAAATCACATAAATAACATACATAAAAACAAAAAACAAAACAAACGTCTATTCAATCAAACAATCTGAAAAGCATAATTGAATTATGCTTTTTTTTATTTTATACCGATTATACTACTGTAACAAACCAAAAAAAATGGCCTGAACATTAGCAATATCGTTATAAACCACTCTAAAAATTGGTCTGAAACCAATTTAAGATTGGTATTATATAGAGCTATAAAAAAATATTTTTTATCGAACGTTTATCCAATCTCAACGAAATATTTAAAAAGCCCTTATGGTGCGCTCTACATTTGTATTGATTAAGAAATGCTAAGCAATTATAGTCAACGGTTCGTGTTCCTTAGATTCTAATTATTAGCAAATTAATTATAGATTTTTATTCAAGGTTTAACTTGTTTAATCATTTAGTAGATTTTTAGAGAAAGAAAAAAAGAGGAGAATTAATTCTCCTCTTTTTTTTATATGTAATTGATTTTCTTCAACAAATCTTGTTTGTATTGATCGCTTATGACCACGGGTGTTTTTTGAAAATAGGCTGTATTGTCTTCTATCTTATCTATATTATTGATATTGATCAAAAAAGAACGATGAGACCTAAAAAATACAGTTTGTGGCAATATAGATTCTAATGTTTTCATGGTGCTGTGTAGTACGTACCATTTGTCTTTGGTCATTATTTTCATATAATCGCCCATAGCTTGTATAAATAATATGTCCTCAAATTTTACTTTTGTCAAAACTCCTTTGTCTTTTATAAAAATAAATTCTTTGTGGTTTTCAACAAGTTGTTGTTTAGCATCTATAATACTTTTTGCTTTTGATACGGCTTTCAAAAATCTTGTTTCTGTAACGGGTTTTAAAATATAGTCTATGGCCTGATACTCGAAAGCCTGCATGGCATACTCTTTTTTGGAACTACAGATAATGGTAAGGGGTTTATGTTCTATACTTTCTAAAAAATCAAATCCAGAAAGTTTTGGCATTTCGATGTCTAGAAAAAGCAGGTCTATTTTATTGGCCGATAAATAATTATAGCCATCTTTGGCGTCTTCAAAATCTGCTTCAAGGCTTAAGTAGTCTACATCCTGAATCAGACTGCTGAGAATAATTCTAAAGCTAGAATCATCATCTACTATTATGCACTTCATGTATTTTTAAAAATTTTATATAAAGTTAAATCTAATTTGTTCATTTTTAATCAAGCCCTTCCACATATTTTTTTGCACATAAGTATCCAAACTAATTTTCTGTATTCTTAATTTTATTTATACTATTCTTGTAAGTAAATTTTTAAATTTTACAATACACATATGAACAACAAAAGGTCAATAATTTTTTTGTTTCTGCTGTTTGTCATCATCCTTTTTGGCTTGCAATACTATTTGTATAGAAATATGGAGCAGCTAAGCACTTCGAATAATTTAAAAACAAAGTTTTTTTTACTCAACTCTTCAATTTCTGATATATTATTTGAAATTGAGCTATTGGAAGATTTACCTGAGCAATCAAAACATGATAAGACCCAATTAGATACAAAGCAATATGAAAAAAGTATTCGACAATTAAAGCAACACTTGCACAGTATACAATCTAACAATCCGAATAGACACTTAGACAAAGCGATTCAAGTATTATCCACTAAAATTAATACATATACCAACCAATTGGAAAAACGCTTGCTTAGCAATACCAATATTCGTTTCCTACCAAGCCCTCAAGAAGATTCTATTCTACATGATATTTTTTTTTCGGCAAAAGACCTAAAACAATTTGTATCCTTTGAGCGAATTCAACTTTATCAACAAACCGAAAAAAAAATAAATTTAATACAATATGTTATGTTGGGTTTTACGCTACTGATTATAGGTTTTACACTTTATAGAACATACAAACTTATAGGCGAGGTAGAAGAAAATCAACGTATACAAGAAGTGCTCCGTATAGCTGAGTTGGATGCAAAAAAAAGTGTCATGCTGAAGGAAAAATTTATGGCCAATATGAGCCATGAAATAAGAACGCCACTCAATGCCATTATTGGGTTTACTAAACGTCTTGACAAAACACCTACGACTAATCAACAACGACAATTTCTTGATGTTATACAATCTTCATCTAGCAACCTGCTACGCATAGTGAATGATATTTTGGATTTTTCCAAAATAGAAGCAGACATGTTGCTTATTGAAAAAATTCCATTCTTTTTACCCAAACTAATGAAGACTTTAAAAACATTTTTTGATGATAAAGCTGCTGAAAAAAATATTACATTTCAAATACTAAAAGAGAACAGTGTACCAAATTATCTTATCGGTGATCAAAATAGACTTTATCAAATATTATTAAACCTACTGAACAATGCTATTAAATTTACTGAACAAGGTAGCATACAACTTCACATACATCAAAAAGAAATAATTGAAAATACTTGCATTCTTATTTTTGAAATACATGACACGGGCATAGGCATACCTGAACATAAGCTGCAAAGTATATTTGAACGTTTTGAACAAGTGGATATAGATACTACTCGCAAATACGGTGGCACAGGGCTTGGCCTTAGTATTGTGAAACAATTAGTACACCTTATGCACGGGCATATTAGTCTTGAAAGCAAGCTTCATAAGGGTAGTATTTTTAAAATAGAAATTCCTTTTCATTTATCTAGTCAACATGAACATGATGACTATCATTTGAACATACAAGAATTAAATACTTTTGTAACCGAAGTAAAAGATAAAGTTCTCATAGTAGAAGATAATCCATTGAATGCTGAGCTACTAACCTATCTATTACAAGATTTTAATCTGGCTTATGACCTAGCCGAAAATGGGAAAATTGCTTTACAAAAACTAAAAGAACAATCGTATAAACTTATTTTTTTAGATATTCAAATGCCAGAGATGAATGGATATGACACTGCTTATGCTATCCGAAATCAACTTCAATTAGACGTACCTATAATTGCCATTACGGCTCATGCTCTTGAGGATGAAAAGGAGAAGTGTTTGAAACTTGGCGTCAATGAATATATTACAAAGCCTATAGATGAAGAATTGCTCATATCGCTTATTAAAAAGCATAGCTCTATAATAGAAACCCATCATGCTTCTGTTGGCCATACTAAACAAATTCTAAATTTGAATTATTTAAACACTATTTTAAAAAACAATGAAGACCTCATACAAAAAGTGTTGCAAACATATAGTAGCGAGGTGCCAAAGTTTTTATCGCGTCTTGAAATGGGTATAAGACAAGAACAATATGATGAAATCTTTTTTTGCGTTCATCGTCTTATTGCTTCGATTGGGTTTGTAGGCCTACCCGAAAAAATAAAATATTCGATGGAAAAAATAGAACAAGATGCTAAGAACAAAGAAAATATTCATCATATCAAAAGCGAGTATGCCACCATATCACCAGCCCTATACCAAAGCATAGAAGAAGTAAAAGAACGCTTGAGGTGAGGAGGGAATGTCTTTTACCGATTATACTGCTGTAACAGACCAAAAAAATGGTCTGAACATCAGCAATATCGACATAAACCACTTTAAAAATTGGTCTGAAACCAATTTAAGATTGGTATTATATTTTGACTATTTATAAACACACTCCTTCTATGTATTTTGAAGTAAAAAAATCAGCGTGAGTGCTCATGGCTTTCGCTCTTTGTACTCACGCTGATTTCGGTGGAGTCGAGGGGAATCGAACCCCTGTCCAAACATATTCATCAAACGCTTTCTACATGTTTATTTCGGAATTGTTTTTCGTGGAAAGATAGGAGCCGAACAAACCGCTTTTTCCCTTAGTTGTATATTTCTTTTGCAAACGCAACAACATCGTTTGCAGCAACTCGTATTGTCATTTGAAGGTGGTTCAACGTAGGTTACGAGCCTACCCGAAATGAACGACCATTATGGAAACTTAATATTAAATTAAGCAGCCATAGCGAAAGATGTTTCGCCAGTTAAATGTTGAATATTCAGATTTGCGTGCTAATTATCCAACGCACGACATGCTTACACGTTCAAAGAGCTATGCTGTCAAAGCCGAGCGACCCCAATAGCAGTGTGTGGGTGTGTATAGGTTTGGGTGTGGAGCAAATCATCTTATATCATTTGTAAAGCAAAATTTAGACTACAGAATCGGTATAACTAATGTTTTGCAAAGGCAAAGATACAATTTTATTAGTTCCTTACTTTTGTAATATGGAATTTAGAATCGCTCCGCTGCTTATCTCTATATTTAATCTTATCTATATCCTTTTTATTAACCCCAATATCAATGAATCTATACCACTTGCTTCGGTTGCCAATATTTTTAAAATGCTTTTGCCGTTTATATTATTGTTAGCGATGTCTATGGGTACTTTTTTTCGACACGATTTTTACTCCAAAAAATTTAAAATAGCTTTTTGGGTTCTCAATAGTATCAGTCTGGTTTCAGCAGTTTATTATATCATTGCTATCAAACAGCAACACCTTTAAACCCAAGTTATGCAATAGAAACGACCCTAAGATTTGATTCTTTATAATCGTTTTGTCATTTGCTTCGCAAATGCATTATCTCATTTATACTTCTATGGCTAATTTTTTAATGGCTTCATCAGCTGCCAACTTACTTGCTTCTTTTTTGTTACTTGCAAAAGCACTACATATTATATCATTTTCAAAACGCACAGCCACAGTAAATTTTTTTCTGCCTTTGGCAAATTCTTCATTGATTAATACAAACTCTATAGACTTGCCCTGTTTGGTAGCCCAGCCTATCAATTTGTTTTTGGTGTTGACCTCCAAATTTTCTAAAAACTCTATATCTATAAAAGGTATAAGAATACGTTTGCGTATAAAAGCCCTTGTTTTGGTATAGCCTTTATCGATATAAATAGCACCTATCAAGGCTTCTAAAGCATTTCCAAAAATTAGGGAGCTGTGAAGAAAATAATCTTGTTCGTTAAATTTCATAAGTCCTTTTAGTCCCAGCTTCATGGCAATTTGATTGAGTGTTTTTCGGTTTACGATTTTTGATCGCATATCGGTCAAATAGCCTTCGGGTTTTGTAGGGTACTTATTAAATAAATGCTCGCCTATAATAGCGCCCAAAATAGCATCGCCCAGAAATTCTAAACGCTCATTATTCTCCAAACTGTTTTTATTGTTTGAGCTATGACAAAGTGCCAATTCGTACAATCCAATATTGGTCGGTGTGAATCCTAATAAGTTTTGTAAGTCCTTAAATAAGGCACTGTCTTTGGTAAAAAATTGGACAATAAACTCAGGAACAAAACGCATGGTATTGCAATATAATATCTTCTACGAAAAATAATAATCAAAGCATGACAAATATTTTATACGGAAGTGCGATTGGGACTATAATCCGAATCGCTTTAGTATTCGTTGAGGGGGCTAGGTGCTACTATACAAAACACTGACTTGCTTGTATGTATCGCATTAACTTTATTTTATAATCAATTATCAAAAATGCCAAAGTATATTTGCATTCTATACATTTTTTTCATAGGTTGATTTGGTTAGGGGTTAAAACAGTCTTCTCTTTTCTAAGAGGGGACTGTTCCTTTTTTTAGGACTTACCTACATGTGGCACAATGTCTTCTATAAACAATTTTTTTAGTTCAGTAGCCTCGTTTGGCTGCATACGACCACTCAAAATAAGTCTTAATTGTCTTCTTCTGAGTGCACCATCATATCGTTTTTGCTCTTCTTCGTTTTCGGGTATTAGTGCAGGCACTTTGCGAGGATGCCCATGCGGATCCAAAGCCACAAAGGTCATATAGGCCTCATTAGAAAGATACTTGTACTGAGTTGGAATATCTTCGCCATGCACTTTCAAATACACCTCCATTGATGTATTAAAAGCGCGAGTTACTTTGGCTTCTATAGTTACTAAATTGCCCAATTTTATTGGCGTTTCAAATGAAATATTATCGGCAGAAGCAGTTACTACAGGGCAGTTGCAATGTTTCATAGCAGCCAAGGCAGCTCCTATATCCATCCAGTGCATAAGCCTTCCTCCCATCAAATTGCCCAGTGTGTTAGTATCGTTCGGTAGTACCAATTCGCTTAGGGTGGTTATGCTATCGCTTGGTTTTTTTTCGCTCATCTTATTGGGTGTTTTTATTGTGTACAAATTTAGTCTTTTTGATACTATTTTCTTTTTCATCTTCATTCAAAACTTAATTTTCCGTAGTATATTTATACATCACTTCGTATTCTTACATGAAACGCTTCCTTTTACTTGTGTTTTTTTCTATTTCGCTTTGCAGTGCGCTTGCGCAAACAAAATCGTATGTCGTATATTTTGATAGAGACGAATACGCTATACCCGATTCGGCTTTGGTACAAATTGTCCGATTTATGCATTCGTACTCTATAGACAATGTGCTATTAGAAGGACATTGCGATAGCATAGCTTCTATAGCATATAATAAACATTTGTCTATACAACGAGCGCAAGCTGTAAAACGCTTAATGACACAAAATGGTTTGCCCGAAAAAAATATTAAAACCTGCATAGGCAATGGAAAAGAAAAACCCTTGAATCAAAACAAAGACGAATTTGAAATGCAATTAAACAGAAGGGTAGTGATTACTTATTTTTTATCTGAAAAACAAAGCATTCAAAAAGCGTTGGAACCTATACCTAACGCCGATACTATACAACTTGTAAAAGCTATTGAAAACAAAAAAAAGGGTGATAAGGTTAGAATAGACAATTTACTGTTTTGGGGTGGTACACATCTTGTCAAACCTGAATCTTATGAGCAACTAAATCAACTTAGAAATATATTAATAGATAGACCAAGTTTAAAAATTGAAATACAAGGGCATGTTTGCTGTACAAGCACCGAGCCCGATGGACATGATGTAGAAACTGGCTTAGACAATCTTTCTGAAGCTCGTGCTGAGGCTATCTATTATTATTTAATCAAGCAGGGTATTTCTTCTAAAAGACTTCAACATCGAGGGTTTGGTGGCACTCAAAAAATTAATGAAGATGAAAGTAATGAAGAGTTAAGAAGTATAAACCGTCGAGTAGAAATTATGATTTTGGAACAATAATTATTCATAGGTCATAATACCATTCTCATAGCGAACGAGATATAAAAATTTATTTTCGTAAAACATATAATTATTTTTTTCTTTTACAGCTACAATTTTATAAGGCGTTATAAATGTAAAAGAATTGTCCTTGAATTTTTCATTAAACGGCACACCATATCGTTTCATCAGATGTGTAAAAAAGTATATACTTTCAAAGCCTTTATAAACAACATCTGGAGGATTTCCACCCATGTAGTTTTTATATTGACGCTGTATATACATGCTTGCTGGAGTAATTTTATCAATAATGTATGATGTGGTATAATAAATAGATAAGTCAGGAAATTCTTCTGTACTCTTTAGGGCCTTTATGGCTTCGGCAGTTGGCATACAATATACTTTTAGACGTAGTGATTTTGCATGCGCTTGCAAATCTTTTAATAATTTATAAGTAAGGTTTGCATCTAAAGTACCCAATACTATAGTAGTAGCATAGGTTGAGTCTACAAATTTGTTTATCACATTCCAATCTATATTATCTCCTTTCAATTCATATTCCGAAAATCTTGTGGGCAGTGGTGTTAGTATATCTTCTTTAAAATATGCCAATCCATTTTTTTCGGGTTGCGAATTTGTATGAATATACAATACATTGTTTTCAGGGTAGTGGCGTTGTATATCTTTATGAATTTTTTCGATATGAGTAGAAAGTCTTGGTTGTAAAATTGTAAAATATGGATTATTGCTTTGCCCTGCATCCGATGGCGACACGGCAGAAACAAAATTAATTTTCTTTTGTTTTGCAAAGCTAGCTATCAAATCCAAATCAGAAGTGCTTGCATTACCTATAATCAAATCCATGGAGTCCAAACGGTCTGAAGCAATAAGCTGTTGTACATCAAAATAACTCGATTTGCTATCAAATATGTATAAATTTATTTTTACGCCCTCATTGTTTAGCGTATCTGCTGCAATACGCACTCCCTGATAAAAGTCTATACCTGCTTGCATAAATCGTGGGAGGTTGGCTACATTTTTAGTCCAATCTGTGGAGTCTAAATACATCGGCGATAGTACCGCTACATTATACGATTCTTTTTTTATAGGACTTGGATATTCAAATCGGTTTGATTCTAATACAGTTGAAGTTATAGTCTGTGCATGAATCATTTGTATCATGCTAAATAAAAAAAAGAGAACAAGCTTTTGTTTTTTCATATGGTAAAAGTATAAAAGTATATTATTTATTCCCATTCTATAGTTGCTGGCGGTTTGGAGCTTATATCATAAACAACTCTATTTATGCCTTTAACTTTATTTATAATATCATTTGAAATTTTTGCTAACACCTCATGAGGTATATGTGCCCAATCTGCCGTCATGCCATCGGAACTAGTAACGGCACGAAGTGCAATGGTAAATTCATACGTTCGTTCGTCGCCCATAACACCTACACTCTGCACAGGCAATAAGATAGTGCCAGCTTGCCATATTTGATGATAGAGTTCATGTTCGTGTAAATGTTGTATATAGATGGCATCTGCTTCTTGCAGTAATTGTACTTTATCTTCGCTTACTGCACCCAATATGCGTATACCAAGCCCCGGACCCGGAAAGGGGTGGCGTTGTATAAAGTTTTCGGGCAAGCCCAATGCATAACCGACTCTTCTCACTTCATCTTTGAACAAAGCTCGGAGTGGTTCTACTAATTGAAGATCCATTTTTTCGGGTAAGCCTCCAACGTTATGATGCGATTTGATGGTTGCCGATGGACCATTTACACTTACACTTTCTATCACATCTGGATATATAGTACCCTGACCCAAAAAGGCAATATCGTTTAGCAAAGCTGCTTCTTGCATAAATACATCTATAAAGAGATTGCCTATTATTTTTCTTTTATGTTCGGGGTCGCTAATGTCTTTTAAATTTTTATAAAAAAGAGCCGAAGCATTAACACCTTTTATTTGCAAGCCTAATATTTTATACGCTTCTAATACATCTTGATATTCATTTTTGCGAAGCAATCCATTATCTACAAACACACAATGCAATTTGCTTCCTATGGCTTTGTGAATCAGCATGGCAGCTACTGTGCTATCTACACCTCCACTCAACGCCATTATAACTTGTTTGTCGCCAACTTGTTTTTGTATATGCGATACGGTTTCTTCTATATAGCTTGTTGGAGTCCATTGTTGTGCAGATTTGCAAACCGAAATTGCGAAATTTTTTAATACCAGTATTCCATTTTCTGAATGTGTAACTTCTGGATGAAATTGCAAACCGAATAATGGCTGTGTTGTATTTTTAATTTCAAATGCAGCTACTGGTATGCTTTGTGTAGAGGCTAATATTTCACAATGAGTAGCTGGCTTTACTATGGTATCGGCATGGCTCATCCAAACTTGGTTGTTGGGCATCATGCCTTGCATTAGGGTTGCGCTTGTATGTTCAAATTGAAGATGGGCTCTACCATATTCGCGATGCGCCGATTTTCCTACCTCACCGCCATATTGTTTGGTTATTAATTGAGCACCATAGCATATACCCAACACAGGTACTTTTTTATTTATTTCTTCTATATTCACATAGGGTGCATTTACATCATTTACCGAAGAAGGGCTACCAGATAAGATAACACCTTTGATATATGCATCCCACGTTATAGGCTGATGAAAAGGAATGATTTCGCAATAGATATTGAGCTCTCGAATTTTTCGAGCTATGAGCTGTGTGTATTGTGATCCAAAATCAAGAATGATAATTTTGTCTGTCATAAAATAGTTTATGCTTGTGCTACGGGGCCTCCAAACTTCATGGGCAAGGCTTGTTCTATATCTTTTATAACACCGTGGTGTTGTTCAAATTTTTTTACATTATCTATTAGTGCTTTCATAAGTCTTTTGGCGTGCTGCGGTGTCATTATTACTCTCGATTTTACTTTTGCTTTGGGTGCATTGGGCATAATATTTATAAAATCCAATACAAATTCTGCATTAGAATGCGTGATTACAGCAAGATTTGAATAAACGCCTTCGGCCATTTCTTCACTAAGCTCAATATTTAACTGATTTTCTGGTGTTGCTTGTTCCATGATAATTATTTTTTTTATACTACTTGTAAGCTGTAAAGATAAACAACCAAAGTATTTTGTCTTGTAAATAAGTTGTAATGTTTGAATTCTTTATTGTTTGAAGCATGGATTTGTATTTTTTATAACAAATTATAACGGTTACTTATTTCTAAAAAGAAGATTAATAAATAAAAAACTTATACTATGCTAAAGAATCTAAATGTATTATCGGCACTATTTTTTCTTATCTTTTTACAAGCATGCTCTCAGGTCGAAATGAAAAGCGAGGACAGGGCTATGGCAAGCGAAGCTTCTATGCCTTTGATAGAAGTAGACAGCAACATTACTATACGAAGGGCCACACTTGAACTAAGCGTTCAGAACATGGATGAGTCTATACAATATTTACAACAACAAAGTAAGCGGGTAGAAGGCAAAGTAACTCATATAGAAATAAATTCTAACAGAGCTTTTGATAGACAAGTGGCTTTTAGCAAAGACTCTGCTTATGCATTTTATCAAGTATCTCCACAAGCTCATTTGTCTTTAAAAATACCCATACAGGCTGCTGATACTTTTATTCAAAGTGTGTTAAATATGAATGCTAGTATAGACAAGCTCATGTTTGACGAAGAAGATATACGAGATAAATTATTTGAAAACCAACAATCGGCATCGGTATTAAACAACACTAGCAAAATAGCTAACAAATTGCAAGGCATACAACAACAAAGCAATTATCAAAAATTAATAAACAAAACTCATTATTTATGGTTTGATGTATCGCTTCAATCCTCAAGTATGATGGAAAAAAATAAAATAGCATCTACAAAACTTTTTCATAAGCCTATCTACTTAGACTTTATGGAGGCTTTAGAAAATGGTTGGTATGGCATGGCTGGGTTAATAACTATTGTTATAACGCTGTGGCCACTTTGGTTATTGGGGTTCATCATTTTATTTATTATCAAAAACTATTCTAGAATGACATTTTTTTCGCTTGCAGCCAAAAATAAAAAGTAATACTAATGTGATTTGTGTCGCAGACCAAATCATACAGTAGTATATGCCGATAGATAAAAAAGTTAAGGTTATTTTGAGGGACGAAAATTGATCAGCTACATTTTTCCGATCGGTATAATTCAATTAACTTAGTGCCTTCAACCATGGCACAATCAATTACAATATTAGGAAATGGAAGTTGGAGCACTGCACTCGTAAAATTACTTACAGACAATGCCTTGCATCTAAATTGGTGGATGCGTAGCACAGAGGCTTTACAACACATTGAGCAAACTGGCCGAAACCCACATTATTTATCAAGCATACATTTTGACCTTTCCTTACTTACATTATATAACGACATCAATAAAGCTATAGCATCCGCTGATATTATTTTGGTAGGCATACCTTCTGCCTTTGTGGTAGAAATATTTCAGCAGATACCTAAAGAATTATTGCAAGGAAAAAAAATTATCTCTGCTATAAAAGGCATATTACCTAATAGAGCAATTTTATTTAATGAATATTTAGAAAAAGAATTTGATTTTTTGATTTCTAACTATGCCTGTATTAGTGGGCCTTGCCACGCCGAAGAAGTGGCTACAGACAAACTTTCCTATCTTACTTTTGCTTCGGTAGATGAGGCTTTTAGTGCACAATGTGCCTCTTTGTTTAAAGGCACACACTTACATACTGTAACTAGCCCCGACGTATATGGTGTACAATATGCAGCTGTATTAAAAAATATATATGCGCTAGGTGCTGGCATAGCGCACGGGTTAGACTATGGCGACAACTTTTTAAGTGTATACATCACCAATTGCTTTGCCGAGCTCCAACAGTTTATGGATGTCATTAGTACAGAATCGCTTCACCACTACAACACGAGTGCCTATTTGGGCGATTTATTAGTTACTTGCTACTCGCTTCATAGTAGAAACAGAACCTTTGGAAACTTTATTGGAAAAGGATATAGTGTAGCTGCAACAAAATTGGAATTAAACATGGTTGCCGAAGGGTATTATGCATCCAAAGGCATACATACTATCTGTGAGAGAATTAATTATTCGCTACCTATAGCACATGCGATATATGAAATACTTTGGCACCAACGTTCACCTGTAGAGGCTTTTAAACAAATTGAACTGCTATTTTCATAATAGATAAAAAGCATATATTGGTCTTGAATTTTACTCTTAATTCACTGTATGAACTCATATATTTTAAGAAATTTTTTGTTAGTATGTATGATGAGTTGTACAAGTTTATGCTTTGCCCAATTAAAAAAAACAGAAACCTATCCAGACAGTATTAATAGCAAAAAACTCTATACAGCCATTGGTATTGAAACTGGCTCCTATATAGCAGGATTATCTTTTTTACGTTTTATTTGGTATAAAGATCATGAACGAGTTCCTTTTCATTGGTACAACGACTCAAAAGGCTATTTGCAAATAGATAAATGTGGTCATGCTTATAGTGCCTATAGAGAAAGCTATGCGGCTTATTATGCTTTGCGACGTGCTGGAGTTAAAAAAAATAAAGCCTTGATATATGGCGGGCCTATGGGTTTGGTTTTTCAAACACCCATCGAAATATTTGATGGCTTGTATGAAGGGTGGGGCTTTTCTTGGTCGGACATGGCAGCCAACACCTTTGGGTCTTTACTTTTTAGTAGTCAAGAATTATTTTTTGATGAACAAATTATAAAAATGAAATTTTCGTATCGGCCCAGCATCTATCCAAATTATCATGATCATTTGGGTGTCACACCAGTAGAGCGCTTTTTTTTAGATTATAATGCGCATACCTATTGGCTTTCGGCAAACTTGAACGCTATGAGCGGAATAAATAAAATACCAGCTTGGCTCAATGTAGCTCTGGGTTATAGCGCCAATGGCATGATTTATGAATTTGACAATCCAACTATGTATCAAGGCAAACCTTTTCCATACTTTGAACGATACAGACAATATATACTTTCTTTAGATGTAGATTTTACAAAAATAAAAACAAATAAAAAGTGGCTAAAGCATGTATTTAACAGTATCAATTTACTCAAAGTGCCATTCCCTGCATTAGAATATAATCGTGTGCAAGGTTTCCGATTTAGGAGTCTCTATTTTTAATTCTGATTATGTATTTGTATTCACAAATGTTATAAACGCTAATACTATTTGTAGTTTAATTTTTTTACTCTTCCCTTTCGTATATATGAAATTATTTTTTTTGTTTTAAAAAAACTATTCTGCTATGTTTTATGCCGATTATACTACTGTAACAGACCAAAAAATTGGTCTGAAACTAATTTGAGATTGGTATTAATTGAGTACTATATAGCGTCGGTATTCTCTTTGTAGATAAAAATCGTTAAATTGCATTACCCTTATATTCATCAATAAAAAATATGCCATGAAAAAAATTATTTTGCTAAGTTTTCTATTTCTTGTTTTTACTAGCTATGTGTCGTATGCACAACACTCTATTGGTCCCAACATGCCATCGTGGGTAGCCATGATAGACAATCCTAATACTAATTTTTATGAAGCCATTGCAACCTTTAATGCATATTGGAAAGATAAAATAGAGCCCGAAGAAGAAGCAGACCAAAACGAAGAAAATAAAATGGATGAAGAAAAACAAGAACTGCTCAAAAAACAATTAGCTACTATGAGCCCTGCCGAACGTAATGAGTATGACCAAATTCAATATCATTATAAACGTTTTAAAAAATGGATTTTTGAATCGCGCCCATACGTTCAAGATGATGGAAGAATTTTGACTCAAGAAGAAAGAATAAATATTTGGACAAAACAACAACTTGAAATGAAAAAACAACAAAAATAATTTACCATGAAAAAACTCTTCTCTATTCTACTTGTTGTATTTGCTATTTCCAATACGTATTCTCAATCTGCTAATTGGACTGCCGTTCTGCCAAACTTTTTCCCAACCAATGTAAGTGGTCAAATAAATGGGCTTACACGTGTAAGCCAAATGAAATTTCACCCTTCAAACCCAAATAAACGATATGCTGTAAGTGCACGAGGTGGTCTTTTTATTTCTACCAATTCGGGCAATACTTGGACGGTAGCTCCTGGCACCGACTTTATGCCTTATGCACGCTTAGCCTCTGTATGTATAGATCATACTAACGATCAAATTTTATATTTGGGAACTGGCGATCATAACTATTATTATACGGGTAGTGGTGTATATAAATCTACCGATGGTGGTAACAATTTTACACCTATGGGCTTGTCTGGCTTACTGGTTATAGACATGATTATGGACCCCTTAGATCATTTAGTAATAGTAGCCATTACCAATTCAGGAATATATAAGACTACAAATGGAGGAAGCACCTGGACTTTGAAAACAAGCACCTTTGCTGGCGATGATATAAAACAAAAATCGATTAACTCTAGAGTACTTTATGCTACATCTGATGCTTCAGAATTTTATCGCTCCACAAACTTTGGCGACACATGGACACAAATTACTAATGGCATCGTGCTACCAACAGGTATTACCAATGGTAATGGCTGCCGTGTAGCAGTTACACCGGCCGACACTAATATTGTTTATCTTGGTATGGTGGCCAACGGTGGTATCCTTTATAAATCTATCGATGGTGGTACTACATTTACTGGCGTTAAAACATCGGCCTCACCATATCTAACATATTATACCAATTCTTCTACATCATCTAGTCAAGGCGATTATAATTTTGGAATTGGCGTAGATCGTCTTAATGCCAATATTGTTTATCTAGTAGCCCATAATAATTGGAAGTCTATTGATGGTGGTATCACATGGACACAGCTAACAAATTGGTGGCAAAAATGCCACACCGATATGCATCAAATTATAAACAATCCATACAATAACAATGAACTATATAATATGAATGACGGAGGCGTATGGTTAAGTACAGATGGAGGAAACAATTGGACAGCAAAATGCGATGGAATGAATGCCTATGAAATTTATCATGGCAACTGCTCGCCAACTCGAAAAGATATGATAAGTATTGGCACCCAAGATAATGGTGAACTATATGCTACAAATAGTGGATGGTTTACTAATCGTGGTGGCGACTGGGCATCTCAATGTGCCTTTGATTATAGAGCCAATAGTGCTGTTGTATATTACTATAGCAATAATAAAAGAAGAACCGTAACTAGTGGTGATGCCACATATGGCTTGCCTGCTCAAGTTACAAAACTTCATGATATTGCTTTTCATAGAAGCAATCCTAATCTTGCCTTTGTAGCCGATTCATTTATTTATCGGACAAGTAACCTAACAAACACTACACCCACATGGACTCAGATAGCTAGTTTAGGAAAGGATATAAAAGCAATGCATAGTGCATTTGATAATGCTAATTATTTATATATTATTACCAACGATGCCATGATACATGTTAGCTCTAACGCTTTAAGTGCCACTCCAACTTTTACATCATATACATTGCCCTCTTCTTCAAATAATAGAGCTAGTATTACTACTATTGCTTCTGCGCCAGGTACAGTTTATATTACTATTAATACTAAAGCCTATAAATCTACAAACTATGGTGCCACATGGACCAATATTACTTATAATCTTCCTACTACCAATCATATAAAAATTATAGCAGACGAATTTATTTCAAACAATCAATTGGTTTTTGTGGCTAGTAATAATACCGTTTATTATAAAACAATGAATGCAAATTCGTGGACTCTCTATAATACTAATTTGCCATCAAGACCCACCGCCATAGACCTTTCTATATACAATGATGGTACTTCCAATTCGGTACTTCGATATGCCTCTTATGGTAGAAGCGTTTGGGAAACTTCATTTGCCGACTTGCATCAACTAACAGCTAATTTTGCTGCCAACGATCCTAATCCATGTATTGGCAATACTGTTCAATTTTCAGATTTATCTACGGGTACAGCTACTAGTTGGCTTTGGTCATTCCCTGGTGGCACACCCTCTAGCTCTAGCTTAGCAAATCCCAGTATAGTATACAACAGTCCAGGCACCTATGCAGTAAGTCTTACTGTATCTAATGGCACAACAAATAGTAGTATTACACAAAATAATTATATAGCAACAAATGGTGCATCTTTACCCATAAGCGAAGGTTTTGAAGGAACTGATGATCCTCCTTTGGGTTGGAAAAATGTAGATAATAATACAAGTGGTATAGCATGGGCAAAATCTTTGATTGCTGGAGGATATGGTAACTCTACTTCTTCAATGATGTTTGACAATTATTCATGGAATTACCCCAATGAAAAAGATGAAATTTGGACAAAAAAAATAGATTTATTTAATCTCTCTGGTGCCAAATTATTTTTTGATGTTGCTTACAAAACTTATCCTGGGTATAATGACTCGCTGTCTGTTTTGGTTTCTACAAACTGTGGTGCTTCATTTACTAAAGTATATAGTAGAGGTGGTAGCGATTTGTCATTAGGTTTAAGTACCACATCGGCATTTGTGCCCATAGCTAGCGAATGGCAAAGCGATACGATAAACCTATCTTCATTTATCGGCAATCCAAATGTGATTATTGCTTTTCAAAATACCAATGGATATGGAAATAGAATTTACTTAGATAATATTAATGTCATTTCAGTAAGCGGATGTACTACTCCTTTGATAGGCGGTACAATAAGCGGCCCTAGTAATTTAACTGCTGGTGTAAGCTATACCTATAGCCTTACAGGTAATACGGGTAATACTATACAATGGCAAAGCTCATTAAACAATGGTACTACATGGAATAATATAGCAGGGGCCAATAATTCTACGCAAGGCATAAATCTTACAGCTGGCACCTATTGGCTGAGAGCCGTTTCTAGCCAAACGGGCACTAACTGTGTAGATGCTTATTCAAATATCTTAACGCTAACAGTTAGTGCGCCTCCAGGCGATGTGTTTAGCAATCCAATAGTAGTTTCTTCTCCTTTTGCTCAAACTTACAATAGCGCTATAGGCTACTCGAATGCCTATACAGGCACAAACCAACAAGTTTCGCCTGATATCTTTTTTGCAATAACGACAGGTCCATGCACAGACTCGCTAAAAATTAGTACTTGTGGAAGTAATTTCGACACCTATCTTCACTTTTTAGATGCCTTGGGTAATCATATTGTATCTGTAGATGATGATGGTCCGTATTGTGCTGGTCTTCAAAGTTCTATGAAGTTAGCTGTGATGCCCAATACGACCTATTATGTAGTAGTAGAAGGTTATAGTGGCAATGCAGGAATCGTTAATATGCTTATAGAAGAAATAGATAATCCTACGCTATCTGTAACTGCAAGCAATGTGAGTGGATGCGTTAATAGTGCTATTAATTTAATAGGTTCGCCAAGTGGTGGTACCTTTAGTGTATCAAACCCCTATATAGGTACAAACTCTACTACCTATACCTATACCTATACTGACCCCAATGGATGTAGTGCCACTTCGGCTCAAGCTAATATTACGATTACTAACTGCGTAGTTACGGTGCAAGTAAAAAGTTTTATAGAGGGTTTTTATATTGGCTCTAATAGTATGCAAAATGTATTGGCCAACCAGGGTGTAGGCGTTTCAAGCAGCGATGTAGATGATGTATCAATAGCATTACATAGCACTACAAGTCCTTACTCTATGCTTTATTCTTTTTCTGGAAAATTGCAAACCAATGGCTCTATGGTTTGCACATTTCCAATTAGTGCTGTTGCTAATAGCTATTATATAGTATTTAAACATAGAAATTCTATTGAAACATGGAGCTCTTCGCCTGTATTAATAACTAATAATATGCTATATGATTTTACTCTTTCACAAAATCAAGCGTATGGAAATAATCAAGTAGCTAAAGGTACTTTATGGACCATATATTCTGGCGATATCAATCAAGATGGCTTTGTTGATATTTTTGATTTTTTAAGTTGGGATATTGATAATCAAAATTTTGCAAGTGGCTATTATGCCACTGACTTAAACGGTGATGGTTTTATTGATATTTTTGATTTCCTTGTTTGGGATCCAAATAATCAATTTTTCATAGGAGTCATAACTCCGTAGGTGTAAAAAGGATAAGACCTCATATTACTTTCTATTAATTTTTGTGTAAATCTATCTTATGCAATAAAAAAAATTATTAGGAGTGAACAACTTGAAGAATTTTGGTTGAAAAAATTATGGTACACAAAAGTGCTATTTTATAAGACACGTAATCGATTCATTTTTGTATAAATTCTAAAAAAATATACATCATGAAAACAATCTTATTAACAGTACTTTTTTTCAGTACATGCATTATTGCTCAAGCTACTATACTTCGAGTAAACAATAACCCTCTTGTATCAAACACGTTTACAACAGCACAAGATGCCCACGATGCAGCCAACCCAGGCGATACTATTCATTTAGAGCCAACAATATTAGGTAGCTATGGTTCTTTGACCGTGACCAAAAAAATTGTTTTGATTGGAACGGGTGATTTTTTGACTGAAAATCCCAATCTACAAGCAAATTCAAGCCCAGGGTCTTGCGATCTTTTAACATTAGAATCTGGTTCAGAGTATAGTGTAATCAGTGCCAAAATAAATAACTACATTCAAGTCAAAGCTAGCCATATTTCTATTACACAATCAAGCTGTGGTGGTATTGAATTAGGCGATTATGGTTTAGGCATTAATGATATTTCAATTACAAGATCTTTTACAAGCAGCATATATACGATTGATTCTTGTCAAAATGTAATTATTTTAAATAATATAATATCCGATTATTTATCTATAAATTCTGTTTCTGATGGCATCCTAATATCTCATAATACATTTTCAAATTATTATGTCACTATTGATATTTTTAATAGCAATTTTTCATCTAACATTTTTTGTTATGGAATATACACATTTCAGGTTTTTAATAGTATACTAAGTAATAACATAACAAGCGACTATAATTTGCCCTCTGGAAATAATAATCTAAATGGAGTGGATATGAGTACGGTTTTTTTGAATTACGGTTTTTTCTTATTGGATAATTACCAATTAAACCCTAGCTATCCGAATCAAAATCTTGGGGCTTATGCTGGTACTATGCCCTATAAGGCTGGCTGTCAACCCAGTGTTCCTGCTATTTACCATTTGTCTATGCCTGCTTCTACCGTTGGTAATAGTATGAATATTACAGTTAGTACTAAAAGTAATAATTAAAAAAATCGATTAATATGTCACAAGTAAATAAAATATTCTCCATACTGTTTCTATGCTATCTGAGTATAATTCAATCTTCTGCTCAAACTATAAATAAAATAGAATACTTCTTTGATACTGACCCTGGGTTTGGTAATGGTATTGCAGTTCCCCTAACACCCACTACTAATATTGCTAACTTTAGCTTCACCGCTTCGCTATCTAACATAACACCTGGTATTCATCAACTTTCTGTACGTAGTCAAGATGCTAATGGCGTTTGGAGTATTACTAATAGAGGTTTTTTCTTCAAAGATGAAAGCATAAATAATTTAACGAATATAGTGCAAATAGAATACTTCTTTGATACTGACCCTGGGTTTGGTAATGGCATTGCAGTTCCTGTTACGCCATCTACCAATGTTGCTAACTTTAGCTTCGCCGCTTCGCTATCTAACATAACACCTGGTATTCATCAACTTTTTGTACGCAGTCTAGATGCTAATGGTGTTTGGAGTATTACTAGTAGAGGTTTTTTCTTTAAAGATGCTTCTACAGCTATGGTTTCTGAAATAGTGAAGATGGAGTACTTCTTTGATACTGACCCGGGGTTTGGAAATGGAAACCCTATAACTATCACGGCTGCTAGTGACATTCAAAATTTAAACGATGTATTGAATACAAGTACTTTGACCAATGGGTCTCATACTTTGTTTTTGAGAAGTTTAGATAACAATGGAAGTTGGTCTATTACTAATGCTATTGATTTTGAAAAAGTATCTTCTCTGAATATAGTAGCCTATATACAAGGTTATTATGCTGGAGGTGCTTCCATGCAAAATGTACTTTTTAATCAAGGCATAGAAATGAATCCTAGTAATCATACAGATTCAGTACATATAGAATTTAGAGAAAGTAATTCGCCATACAATATTGCATATGCTTATACTGCTATCTTAAACACTGATGGAAACATGCTTTTAAACTTGCCTCTAAGTCTTTTTAGCAACGCCTATTATATTGTATTAAAGCATAGAAATTCGATTGAAACATGGAGTGCTAATCCTGTTTCTCTAAATACAAACCCCAATTATAATTTTTCTACAAGTGCCAGTCAAGCTTATGGATCCAATCAGGTTGAAGTTGAAAATGGAACATGGGCTATTTATAATGGCGATATCAATCAAGATGGCTTTGTTGATATTTTTGATTTTTTAGAAAGCGATATTGACAATCAAAATTTTGCTAGTGGATATCGTGCTTCTGACATTAATGGAGATGGATTTGTAGATGTGTTTGATTATCTCTTAGGCGATTCAAATAGCCAATTATTTATATCTTTAAGTACCCCTTAAACAATCCCTATGATGGAGAAAGAGCCACTTCTTATAGTGGCTTTTTTTATTTTCTTTAAAACTGCATTTTTGATCCATATGACAAATCGCCAGCATCTCCCAAACCCGGTACTATATAGCCCTTAGCTGTTAATTCTTCATCAATATCGGCAGCCCAAATAGTAAATTCTGGAAATCGTTTTTGAATAGCTTCTATGCCTTCTATGCAAGCTATAGCTACTACAACATGTACTTGCGAAGGCGTTCCATATTCGTACAACTCTTCTAAAGCCATTAAAAGGGAGGCTCCTGTAGCGAGCATGGGGTCTGCAATTATTAACGTTCTTCCATTTAGATTAGGACATGTAACATACTCTTGATTGATTTCAAAACTTTCGTCGGGTTTATGTTTTCTATACGCTGCCACAAATCCACTATCGGCTTTATCAAAATAATTTAATAAACCTTGAAACAATGGAACACCAGCTCTTAATATAGTCACCAATACGGGTTCCTGAACCAAACATGTGGCTTCGTATGTTCCTAATGGTGTTGTGATTTCTTTTTTATGATATGGAAGTACTTTACTAATTTCATAAGCTGCTATTTCGCCTATTCGTTCCATATTTCGTCTAAATTGCATTCGGTTATTTTGAACCTTAATATCTCTTAATTCATTTACATAGCTATTAATTAGCGAGTTCGATTTTGCAAAATGATGTACCATGGTGTAAAGTTAAAAACAAAGCTATAATTAAGGTATTATTATTTTATTGTTCTGCACTATATAGCGTTCATCTGAAACCGCATATATATAAAGTCCTGAAGAAAGTGTTCCTATGGGAATCCTTTGATGTTCTTGCGAAGCTAGTATAGTTTCTAAAACCTTGTTGCCTTGTATATCATACAGGGCAAAGGTATAGCCCGATGTAGACATGTTTTGTAAAGTCAGCGTTTCCTGAAATACAGAAGCTATAATAGGCTCAATAGTGTTAGCCCCATTCACCTGATGTACACCCAAGGGTGATGTGATTTCCATTTCGTCTATCACAATATAAGTACCATCATGCACACCCACAAATGCATTGGCAGTATCTACCGCTATATGAGCAGCTGAAGAAATAATAATGCGTAATAGTGTGGGTTGTAGTGAAGTACTAACATACGTAAAGGGCATATTTATTTGAGTCCAATTGCTGATAGAATTATAAAGCAAGGTATCAACATGTGCAACTAAACTATCTTCGCCATCTGAATTATCTATGGCCAAGATGCTAACTCGAGTAGTATCTCCTTGAACTGGATTGTTTTTAATCCAAAAGGATGCACTCACTGGTTTTGTAAGAAAAGGCATGCCGCCATCAAAACCAAAACTCAATGATGCATCTAATATAATTTCTGCGTTAGACACCATACAGGGAATTGGTCCAGCTTGTGTAAAACCAGTTATGGCATCTTGATTTTTGGTTTCTACTTTTATGGCTGTAGAAGTACTATTGGCACCAGGAAGCTCTTTGTTTACCTGACTATTAAAAGTACCAAACGGATTCGATACACTTCCATAAAAAACAACAAATGAATCCGTGCCATACCAACCATTGGGTATATGTAATGTATGACCAAGAATGGAGTACAGATGCCAATTTTCAAAATCGAATTTTGTTTGAGCACGAGATTGAAAAAAGAAACATACTAAAAGACTAATGCAAAGAAATTTTTTCATGGTATATTAATATTCATATCAAAAGTACACTTTTAATTTTTGAAAATTGTTGTAGAAATTATACAAGAGAATTGGTACACAAATGTGTAGTCCGTATTATTAGATAATTTTTATTATTTTGTAAAAAAAATAAAATGGATATAAAGCGCATTTTTTACTTGGCATTACTACTACTCACTACATACTCATGCATAGATAAACATCAAGAAGTATATTATGTAACTAGCGGTCCGCATAAGCCAAGATTATTCTCGATACCGTCTATCATAGCAGATTCTCAAATAAAATACTTTAATAAAAATTTGAAAGGCAAATTAGATACATATTCTGCTCCTAATTCCAATGCAACTCAATTTGTTTTTAAACGAAGTATATTAGCTGATTTCTTTAAAAAATATGCCGATTCTACAAATTTCAACTATGTACGCATTAAGCTTGTCGAAATTGATCCTAGTGTTAATGACCCTTATGATTATTATAAAAAAAATGCTAAAAAAATTCACTTATTATTTTATGCCGCAGATACAACACATAAGAAATTAATAGATAGCGTTGCTTATGATTTAACCGAGGGTGTATCTATAAGTAGCATGCATACACTATCTAAAGTTGATGAAGGAAAATTTGATACGGCATTTCGAAATGGTATAAAATATACATTAAATAGTATTAATAGTACCTATAACAATAAGCCTTGTTTAAATACAGGTTTTATATATGTAGAAAAAGAAGATTTTGAAAAACTGATAACGATGTCCTTTACTAATTTTGATAAACTAATTATAAAATTATCGCTTTATTATGGTTCATACAATGGTACAGAAATCAAATTAAAGGGTAAAGACAATTTGTTGAATTTGCTTTTTTATAGGGCCAAATCTGACAATACAATATTAAGCAAATCAGATGTATATGACATGAATGATTTATGCCCTCCGGGCAATTGCTTTGGCATGGAATAAAATAACAGTATGAGTGTACTTAACATACTAAGCATTATTTATAAGCTTGTTTTAATTCTTTCTTTCCTGATTGCCTTTCTATATGGTATAAAATATCGCTTCTATACACAGCGATATTTTATGTTTTATATGTTTGCTATCTTATGTATAGAGTTTTCTACTATCAGTAAGCCTTTCAATAAGTCTCTTGTATATAATTTTTTTCCCATTATTTCCAGTTTCTATTTCTTTTATTTTTTCTATCAAGAGCTTCAAAGCAAGAAAGGTCAAGCTTTTCATATTACTATTTTTATCATTACACTATTGAGTATAATCATTTTTTCAATTTCTAAAGGTTTAGAACAATTCAATATTAGTAGTGCTATTGCTTATTCCTTTTTGATAATCTTATTTGCATTACAATGGTTTTTCAATCAAATAAATAAACCTAACGAGTATGCCATACAACACAAACAAGGATTTTGGGTTAGCTTTGGTCTGTTATTGTGGTCTTCTTTTTTATTTTTTAGAATTATACCTATGTATTATTTTAACACTAAAGATGTACTGTTTTTAGAATGGTTGCAGTATATTTATAATACAATCAATATTTTAACATACATCTTGTTTTCTCTTGGAATAGTATGGAACAATTACCCATCGAAATCAAATACACTTACTTAATTGCAATAGCAATTTTATTTTTATTTGTTTGCTTTATAGTTGCCTTAGTTTTTATTTATAATAAGAGACAAGTATATTTTTTAATTGAAAAAAAATTATCTCTAGCAACCTATCAAAATTCTTTATTAGAAAAAGATTTAGAAAAAAGCAAAGCCCTTCTGGCCGAAAGAAAACGTATCAGTGCAGACTTGCACGATGACTTGGGTAGTACTATTTCGAGTTTTGCATTGATGCTTCATCTTGCTAAAGAAAAAGTAAAAACACCAGAATCTCAGGAAGACATGAATCAACTCTATGAACAAGCCATGAGAATAAATGAAAATATAAAAGACATTGTTTGGGCAAGCAATACAGAAAATGACACACTCGAAATGTTACTTATACATATGAGGCAATACACAGTAATACAATGTGAAAAGTTACATCTTGAATTTGAAATTGATATGCCAAAACATATACCCGAATGCACAATAGACGGTGTGAAAAGAAAAGATATACTCTTGACGGTAAAAGAAACGTTGAACAATATATTTAAACATGCTTGTGCCAGCAACATTCATGTATCCTTTCTAACGAAGAACGATGAATTGAATATTAGTATTATTGATAACGGAATTGGTTTGCCAGAAAACATTAAATATGGCAACGGTCTATTACAAATGAAAAATCGTATGATAAAACAACAGGGTATATATGAAATAACAAATAATGCTACATGTGGTACCACAACCACATTGCGTATTCCTATTCTTTACACATAAGTGTAATAAAATAAAACTTATAAAACCTCTTAATTTGTAATTAAAAATGATAAATACAGTTTGCATTGTTGATGATGACGAAAAATATGCTCAAATTTTAAAACAACGAATTGAGCAAGAACCCTCGTGGGCTGTTTCAAACATAAAAAATAATGCTTACTCCGCTTTGGAATTAGCACAACATCATGGTATAGACATTATTATCATGGATATCCAATTGCCTGATGGTAGTGGCGTAGACCTTGTTCAAAAATTAAAACCCCAAATGCAAAACACACATTTTATAATGAACACAAGTTTTGAACACGATGAAAATATTTTTGAATCCTTAAAGGCCGGAGCATCTGGCTATATAATTAAGACTGACAGCAATGAAAAAATTATTGAAGCCTTAAATGATGTAATGTCAGGAGGTGCGCCTATGAGCGCTGGAGTAGCCAAAAAAGTAATACAATACTTTTCGGACCCAAGTAGAAATTCAAAAAAGTTAGAGGTTTTATCTCAAAAAGAAAATGAAATTTTAGAAATTTTATCCAAAGGATATTTATATAAGGAAATTGCCACCTTGCAAAAAGTTACTATTGATACTATAAAAAAACACTGTAGTAATATTTACAAAAAGCTACATGTAAACAATAGAACAGAAGCAATCAATATTTATCTGGAACGATAAAAAAAGCCACCGCTTTTTCAAGTGGTGGCTAAATAAAAAAAAGAAAAAAAAAGCTTATGCTATCAGTGCCTGATAAGCTTCAGCACTTAATAAATTTGCTACTTCATCTGCATTGGAAATTTTTACTTTCACCATCCAGCCTTTACCATAGGGGTCTTGGTTTACATTTTCAGGTGTATTTTCCAACTCCGGATTGATTTCTAAAATTTCACCGCCTATAGGCAAAAACAAATCAGAAACCGTTTTAACGGCTTCTACAGTGCCAAATATATCGCCCGCTTGCAGCGTTTTGCCAACAGTATTAATATCTACAAATACTATATCGCCCAATTCGCTTTGCGCAAAATCAGTAATACCAATAGAGGCCGTGTCGCCATCAATAAGAACCCATTCATGGTCGTTAGTATATTTTAAATTTTCAGGTATATTCATTTCTTAAAAAAATTTTATAGTGGTAAAATTAAACTTAAATTTTATTCATCAAAATATTTTATTCAGAAGCTTCTTTTTCTTCTGCTTCTAACAAATTATGTTTTTTTAATATGCCATACCATCGTATCATTTTTTTCATGTCGCTTGTATATATTCTATCCTTGTCAAAGGAAGGAAACAACTGAGCAAATATTTTTAGAATGGTTTTGTTGTCGGCTTTACTTAAATCAAAGCCTTCTAATGCTTTTTCATTTTCTTTAAATGATTCAAATACTTCTCTTAGGCGAACATTTTCTTCAAGTGTATAAACCTCTATACTATCCAATGGTGTTACTTGATGAGAGCGAGCAGCTATAAACGTTGTCGTTTGATCATCTATGTTTTTAACAATAGCACCGTCACTTTTTGTACTGATTAATTGATAAAGACCACTTTTCCCACTGATAGAGCACATTTCTTTAAATTGCATTGCGTTGTATTATTTTTTTTGTTTGGCAAATGTAAAAAGGAATCTCTATATGTTTTTATTTTTTCTATTCATATCGTAGTGCATTAATGGGATTGAGTCTTGCAGCTACAAGTGCAGGGTATATACCTGCCCCCAAACCAACAAGCACACATAGTGTTAATCCTATGCCTATCCACAGCCAAGGTATCACAAAGGAACCACCCAAAATGAGAGTAAGCAAATTGCCTATCAGTATGCCTAATACAATGCCAATAAAACCTCCCAACAAGCTGATAATTACAGCTTCAAATAAAAATTGCTTTTTTATTACTCTATTTGTTGCTCCTACGGCTTTGGTAATACCAATTTCGCGCGTACGCTCAGATACTGCTACTAACATGATATTCATAAGGCCTATAGCAGCACTCAACAAGGTGATGAGGCCTATAGCAGCAGCGCTTATGGTAATGAATTTTAAGTTATCTATTAAGGACCTAGCTATTTCATCATTTTTTGTGAGTGAAAAAATGGGTGGTTCGCCTAGTCGTTGTTTTTTTATACTCCTCATAAAACCCTCTGCTTCATTCATAGCATAATTAATCTGCTTTACATTGGGTATATGTACGCTAATTACATATGATTTATCAGAAACGGCATATTGTTTTCTAGCATTGGCTATACTTACCATGACCATATTATCTGTTCTGTTTACAAAGCTTGCACCTTTGCTTTCTAAAACTCCTATGACACTGTATTTAATATTGCCTACAGACAAAATGCCTTGATAGGCTTGTGCAGGATTTCCAAAATATTTTTTTGCAATACTATATCCCAATATACATGTGTTGTTTCCATTCATCATATCGAGTCTATTAAAGTTTCGTCCAACTAATAAATTGCTGCCCGATACAGTAAGAAAATTTTCATCACTTGCCATCATTAATATATTAGGGTTTGACTTTTTTGATTTGCGTTTTACTGTTGTAGTATTATTTATCACAACACTCATACTCACTGTTGAAGGAAATGCAAATTTATTCTTGAATAACATAGCATCTTGCCAACTAATACGCGATTGTTCTTCGGAGTAAGCTCTCACTTTGCCTTTTCCATATCGCTTACCTTTGCTCTTAAACTGTTGTGAGGTTATTGTAAAAGTATTAGCTCCCATACCAGAAAAATTACTATTGATAGTTCCCTTTAATACTTCTATCACTGTAATGATGCCTATTAAAGCCATGATGCCTATAGCAATAATTGCTATAGTCAATAAGGTCCGAAGTTTATTGCTCCGAATAGCAGATTTGGCAAGTGAAAAAATAGATGAAATAGTCAAACAATTCAAATTTACAATCTTAAAGTCAAAGCTTGTAATACTTTATCAAAATACCTTTTTAAAAAAATCATTCACAATATTACTTTGCATGTTTCTAAATTATCCCCAATTAAAAGAGTTTATAGTAATTCTTTTCATATTTAAATATGCAGCGTTTACCTTTGCATATCAACAGTCATAAGTCTGTCATTATTTAACTTCTCGTTTTATCATACGGGATAAAAAAAAAATGCCTAAAGACAACTCCATTAAGTCCGTTCTTATTATTGGTTCAGGACCTATTATCATCGGCCAAGCATGCGAATTTGACTACAGTGGAACCCAAGCTGCTCGCTCGCTTAAAGAAGAAGGTATTAAAGTAATACTCATCAATTCTAATCCTGCCACCATCATGACAGACCCTATGATGGCTGATAGCGTGTATCTATTGCCATTAACGGTTGAAAGCATCGAGCAAATTTTACAAGAAAATGAAATAGACGCTGTATTGCCAACTATGGGTGGACAAACGGCTTTGAACTTGGCTAAAGAAGTGGAAGAACTCGGCATTTGGAAACAATACAATGTACGCCTTATTGGTGTTGATATTAAAGCTATTGATAAAGCAGAAGATAGAGAACAGTTCCGTCAGTGGATGATAGAATTGGGCATTACTGTTGCAAAAGCCAAAACGGCTAATTCGTTTTTAGAAGGCAAAGAGTTTGCACAAGAAATGGGATTTCCATTGGTTATTCGTCCATCGTTTACATTGGGTGGCACTGGTGGTGGGTTTGTAAATGCACCAGAAGATTTGGATGTGGCTTTAAACCGTGGCTTGCAAGCATCTCCTATACACGAAGTGTTAGTAGAACAAGCAGTGTTGGGTTGGAAAGAATTTGAATTAGAATTATTACGTGATAGTGCCAATAATGTTTGCATCATATGTACGGTTGAAAATTTTGACCCTATGGGTGTGCATACTGGCGATTCAATAACCGTTGCACCAGCTATGACCTTGAGCGATACTGCATTTCAGCTCATGCGAAATACAGCTATTAGGATGATGAGGGATTTAGGAAATTTTGCTGGTGGTTGTAATGTGCAGTTTGCCATGAATCCTGAGACAGAGGAAATTATAGCCATTGAAATTAATCCACGTGTAAGTCGTTCATCGGCTTTGGCAAGTAAAGCTACTGGCTATCCTATTGCAAAAGTGGCTACTAAATTGGCTATAGGCTACCGATTAGATGAATTAAAAAATCAAATTACAGGAAACACATCAGCGTTTTTTGAACCCACATTAGATTATGTTATTGTAAAAATTCCTCGTTGGAATTTCGATAAATTTAAAGGTGCAAAAGATACGTTAGGGCTTCAAATGAAATCCGTAGGTGAGGTAATGGCTATTGGTAGAAGTTTTACTGAAGCCATTCAAAAAGCTTGTCAGAGCTTGGAAAATAATGCTATTGGTTTGGGTTATTATGGAAAAAGTTTAATGAAAACCGATGATATTTTAGAAAGTTTAAAAACACCAAAATGGGATAGAATCTTTAGAATTAAAGATGCCTTGATGGCTGGTGTGAGTGTCAATTCTATTTCAAAAGCAAGTCATGGTATTGATAAATGGTTTTTGAATGAAATAAAAAAACTATGTGATATTGAAAAAGAAATTGCAAAATATAAATTAGATACACTGCCAACGGACTTATTGCAAATAGCAAAAACTAATGGTTTTGGTGATGAACAAATTTGTAGAATCATGAATGATGGTACCGAAGATGAGTTGTATGAAAAACGAAAATCTTTGGGCATTACTCGTGTGTTTAAAATGGTGGATACGTGTGCTGGTGAGTTTGAAGCTGTAACGCCTTATTTTTATAGTACGTTTGAAAAGAGTACGATAGAACACGGATAGAATAGATTTAACAGATTTGCACAGAAAAAATAAATGAAATAAAATGAATGAAAAGAATAGAACATGGATAGGATAGATTAAATGGATTTGCACAGAAAAAATCCGTTTTTATCTTTCAAGTCAGTTAAATCCGTGTTCTAAAAAATAATAATAAAATGATTCAAACACACATTAATAATTTAAACAATTTTAAAGGAATAGAAAGAATACATATTTTTTCTAAAGAAGAAATTATTAGAAAACATATAAATGGTGAAATGACAATAATAGAAGCATCTATATTGTTAAATATTAAATTAAGTGATTTCATTAAAGAAAAAATGAATTTCAAAAAATCCTTAAAATCTATCTAATCTGTAAAATCCGTGTTCCAAAAAATGAAACTACAACACAACGAAAGCTTCGTAAGCAACAAAAAGAAAATTATTGTTTTAGGTTCAGGGCCTAACCGAATTGGACAAGGCATTGAGTTTGACTATTGTTGTGTGCATGGTTTGCTTGCCATCAAAGAATGTGGTTATGAAGCCATCATGATTAATTGTAATCCTGAAACAGTGAGTACTGATTTTGATATGGCTGATAAACTCTATTTTGAACCCGTCAATTGGGAACATATTTATGAAATTATTGACCACGAAAAACCTGATGGCGTTATAGTACAATTAGGTGGACAAACTGCCTTGAAGATTTCTAAAAAATTGCATCAAAAAAATATTCCTATTATAGGAACAAGTTTTGATGATATGGATATTGCTGAAGATAGAGGTCGCTTTAGTGATTTATTGAAAGAATTAGGCATTCCGTATCCTGAATATGGTAGTGCTGTAAATGTAGATGAAGCTATAGAAGTTGCTAACAAAGTGGGTTACCCAGTACTGGTTCGTCCGAGTTATGTAATTGGTGGACAACGCATGAAAATTGTAATTAACGATGAAGAATTAGAAAAAGCAGTCATTAGTATTTTAAAACATATTCCTGATAATAAAATTCTTATTGATCATTTTCTTGATAGATGTCAAGAAGCAGAGGTTGATGCCATATACGATGGCGAACAAATGCATATCATGGGCATCATGGAGCATATTGAGCCAGCTGGTATTCATAGTGGAGATAGCCATGCCATGTTGCCATGCTTTAATCTAACTCCTATGATAGTAACCACTATGGAACATTACGCCAAAAAAATTGCAAAAGCTTTAAACATCAAAGGATTGATTAATATTCAATTTGCAATCAAAGATGGCAATGTATATGTCATAGAAGCAAACCCACGTGCCTCGCGCACAACACCTTTTATTGCTAAAGCGTATCAAATTCCGTATTTAAATATTGCTACTAAAATAATGTTAGGGCAAAATAAATTATCAGATTTCACCTTTGAGAAAAAACTAACAGGCTTTGCTATAAAAGAACCCGTGTTTAGTTTCAATAAATTTCCAAATGTAAACAAAGAGCTTGGGCCCGAAATGAAATCAACTGGCGAAGCCATTCGTTTTATCAAAGATTTACGTGACCCTTATTTTAGACAATTATATAAGGATAGAAGCATGTATTTGAGTAAGTAGATTTGAAATACTTGGCTTTTTATCTTTCTTTTGTATTGTGTATGTCGATGTGATTTTACCCTTAGCCCTGCCAATCAATTATACCTTTGGGGTGCCAGTTCAGTGGCAGCCTAGCATTCAGGTTGGCATGAGGGTAGAAGTACAGTTTGGAAAAAAAAGAATGTATAGCGGTATTGTAAAAAAAATACATTTTAATAAACCCGATGTTTATGAAGTAAAACCCATCAAAAGTATTTTAGACAAAGAACCTATTGTGTCTGAAAAAACAATACAGTTTTGGGTATGGCTGGCCTCTTATTACATGTGTAGTGAGGGCGAAGTAATGAATGCATCTTTGCCATCGTACTTAAAATTGGATAGCGAAACATTTGTCTCGCTCCAAACTGAAGTGCCCATCAACGAATTAGACCTAAGCGATGATGAATATATAGTAATGCAGGCATTGTTTATAAAAAATGAAAAAAACAAAAAGCCTTAAAAAGTTTTACTTTGTTCTATATCCGGCTTATCGCCTCTGAGTATTCTAAAGCGTTTGCGCGCTTCATTTACAAAAGTACTGCCCGGATACTTCACTATCAATTCTTGATACAATCGTTTGGCTTCTTCTTTGTTTTGATAATGTTCTTCATTGATAATAGCTAAATTAAACATGGCATCATCAGCCAAAATATCATCACCGTAGTTTGAAATAATTTTTTGCAACTGAAGTCCTACTTCGCCATAATCCATTTTTTTCAGGGCAATTTTTGCTCGTTGCATTAATATATCATCTTGCAATGGATGCTTAGGAAATTCCAATGCTATACTATCCAAAACCTCTAACGCTTCTTTATCTTTATTTTGAAAGGCCAATAAATCGGCTCTTGCATACATAAGCAAAGGGGTAGTATTACTGTCTGCTGGTGGATTATTTTCAACCAATAAAACAGAAAGGTTCAGAGCATCATTGGCTATCAATTCGGATGTTGATGCTTTTAACACATCAAGTTGTCCTTGTGCCCACTCAAAATCGCCGGTATAATAAGACAACTTAGCATTTTTAAATCGAGCTTCTTCGCCCAACATATCTTGTTTAAATTCTTTATCTACTTGCGAATACAAAAGTGTGCTTTCCCAAATATTCCCTCGTATTAGCTCGTAATCGCCCAATTCCAATTTACAACGCCCCCTAAATGCTCTATCTACATTATTGGCATTTGCTATGGGCGCAAGTGCATCTATTGCATGTTCTATATTATTGGCATAGCGTGCTTCTAAATCAGCATATTCTCTTATAGTTTCTTTCGATTTATAACTGGGATTTTTATCCAAAAAAGTCAAATAGGCTTGCACTACTTGGCTTATATCTTGTGCATTTCTGTCTGGTTTGTATTGCAGTTGTTTTTTGAGTGTTGTGAGTTTTTCATTTCCTGCTGTGAGATAGTAAGGGTTAGAATCGCCTAATTCAATGATATAGTCATACGCTTCTATGGCCTCAACATATTTTTGTTCTCTTAAACACACTCTGGCAAAACCCAATACTCTTCTTCCTAATTCAGTAAGTCGTTTATCAATAGTTTTTATTATTCTAAAAGCATTATGATAATCATCTTGTTGTATATAAAGCCAAGACATCAAATCGGGATAGGCAAAATTTTCTTCCTCTTTTGCTATTCTACCTTCCAATCTTGTTTTTAATTGTTGAAATTTTTGAGGATTATCTGCTATACGCTGTAAAGTACTCTTTACATTTTCTGCCTTTTCGGGTTTTGAGGCATACATATCCAAAAGGCTCTCTATGGCCTGATTTTCGTTGCCTGTTTGGGTAAACAAAAGAGCTAATTCTTCTGCAAATAAGAATTGCTTGTCTGGCAAATCTGATTTGTTTTTAGCTTTTTCATAAAGGGCTATAGCCTGCGTATAAAAAGCGTCTTTTTCTAAAATTGAGCCTACTTTTTTTACATCTTCCTGATTTTTTAAATCTATATTATCTACGTATTTATTTATGTAATCATTGGCTTTTTTAGTGTCTTGCTGGGCTTGATACACCTTGGCCAAAGCATATATATAATCCGAATTTTTTTTATCCTTTTTAATTTTGGATTTCAATATAGACTCTGCTGTTTTAAAATCTTTTAGTGCTATCAGACATTTTATATAATCATGGAGTATAGAAACATTATCGGGCTGGTATTCGAATAATTGTTTATAGGTAGCTCCCGCCTTTTCAAAATCGCCCTGATTTAAATACTGCTTAGCCACATTGAGCAATTGCTCTTGCGAAAAACCGACAAGAGTACATAAAAGCAATAAACATATAGAAAAAAAATGTTTCATATTTTTTAGCCCATGGCTCAACAAATATCAGTACTTATATAGAGTTGGTACGAATTTTGAAGGTTAAAGTTATTACAAACTTATGGTTGTAAAAAATAAAATAGGATTAACTAAAATTTATGGTTGTATTGATGAATTGATGATTAATTTCGTTTAGATGGGCATAAAAAAAATATGTTCGATTGTTTGCATTATGACTTTAGGATTTGTAAATTAGTAAACTAATTATAACCTAAAACAATCAGAGGAAAAGTAAATTATCATGGGAAAAGTAAAGAAAGGCGTCTCTTTTGACTTAAAAAAAGAACTCCAAAAACATTTTGGGTTTGAACACTTTAAAGGAGATCAAGAAAAAATTATACAAAGTGTTTTATCAGGCAAAGACACATTTGTAATTATGCCTACAGGAGGTGGAAAGTCACTATGTTATCAATTGCCAGCCTTGGTGAGCGAGGGTATTGCCATTATTGTGTCGCCACTCATTGCTCTTATGAAAAATCAAGTAGATTTATTGCGCAGCTATAGCGATATTGAAAATGTGGCTCATTTTTTAAACTCTTCTTTGAACAAAGGGCAAATAAAAAAAGTAAAAGAAGACCTTCTTATAGGTAAAACTAAGATGCTCTATGTAGCACCCGAAACACTAACTAAAGAAGAAAATGTAGATTTTCTAAAAGATTTAAAAATATCCTTTGTAGCGGTAGACGAAGCGCACTGTATATCTGAATGGGGACACGACTTTAGACCCGAATACAGAAAAATTAGAGATATAGTTAATACCATCAATCCTAAATTGAACATAGTAGCACTGACGGCAACTGCAACCCCGAAAGTTCAAGATGATATACAGAAAAATTTAGTATTGAATAAGCCTAATGTATTCATATCTTCTTTTAATCGTAGTAATCTCTATTATGAAATAGTACCCAAAGCCAAAAAGGACCAAACCGTTAAGCATATAGTTAAGTTTATACAACAAAACAAAGGTAAAAGCGGTATCATATACACACTAAACCGTAAAACGACTGAAGACCTTGCCGAAATACTTGTTGCCAATGGCATCAAAGCGGTAGCATACCATGCTGGGCTCGATAGCAAGACTAGAGCATTGCGACAAGACCAGTTCTTGATGGAAAGTGTAGATGTAATAGTGGCTACCATAGCATTTGGTATGGGTATAGACAAACCAGACATACGATTTGTAATACATTATAATATTCCAAAGTCTATAGAGAATTATTATCAGGAAACTGGTCGAGCTGGACGCGATGGATTAGAGGGCAAGTGCCTTTTGTATTTTTCATATAAAGATGTTCAAAAATTAGAACACCTTATGCGAGACAAACCACTTTCGGAGCGCGAAATGGGAGGGCAACTCATAGGCGAAACCGTAGCCTATGCCGAAAGCTCTATATGTAGAAGAAAAGTATTGCTACACTATTTTGGTGAAGAATATAATGACAAAGCCTGCAATGATATGTGCGATAATTGTCGACACCCCAAAGAAAAAATTGAAGTTAAAGATACCGTACACACCGTGTTGGATGCCATCAAACACCTCAACGAAATGTTTGGTATAGACTATGTCATTAATGTAGTACTTGGTAGAACCAATACACAAATACAAGCCTATAAACACGATAAACTAAAATGTTTTAGTAAAGGTGCTGAATTTCAAATGGACGACCATTTTTGGTATAGCCTCGTACGCCAAATGATGGTAGAGGGTCTTATTCGAAAAGATATTGAAGAATATGGATTATTAAAATTAACCGACAAAGGCAAAGCCTTTTTGAAAAAACCATATTCACTTAAACTTTCATTGAACCACAAATTCGAAAATGCCGAAGGCGACGATGATGATGTGGCCGCTAGCGCAGCTGCTAATGGCGCAGGAGCACTAGATACCGAGTTGTTCAATATTTTAAAAGATATACGTAAACGCGTAGCTGCTGATAATAAACTACAACCTTGGATTATTTTTAGCGAAAACTCTTTAGAAGAAATGGCTACTATGTATCCAACCACCCTAAAGGAATTGCAAAACATACAAGGTGTTAGCATGGGCAAGGCTATGAAATATGGAAAAAAATTCGTAGAATTTATAGCACAGTATGTAGAAGAAAGAGGAATAGAAAAGGTAGATGAATTTGTGATGAAAAGTGTTGTAAACAAAAGTGGATTAAAGGTTTTTATTATACAAAATATAGACAAAAAAATTCCATTAGACACCATAGCTCGCAACAAAGAAATAGCACTAAGTGATTTACTAAATGAAATGGAAACCATAGTATCGAGTGGTACCAAATTAAATTTGGACTATTGCATAGACGATTATATAGATGAATATGACCAAGAAGATATGTATGAATTTTTTCATCAGAGCGAAAGCGGCAATATAGACGAAGCTGTAGACGTATTGCGTGAAAATAATTTGACCGTAGAGCAGTTTAGACTGATGCGCATAAAATTTATGAGTGAATATGCTAACTAATAGTATTTCTTTACAAAGTCTTACATCTATAGAATGGGGCAAGTTGTGGTGGCCCCTCTTGATTATATGGCTGATACTAGGTATTCTCTACATTGTAAAACATAAGAAAAAATAATTGGCTATTTAGAGATATTGTTTATTTTTGCATCCCTATTAAACACAAACTCTCACATTATTAGGTGCGGTAGCTCAGTTGGTAGAGCAAAGGACTGAAAATCCTTGTGTCGGGGGTTCAATTCCCTCCCACACCACAAAAAAATCCTGAAGAAATTCAGGATTTTTTAATTTTACAAAATGCGTTTAGTATAACTTCTGCTTATCATGAATCAGAAAATGAATCATTGATTCATTTAAAAAAATAAACCGTCTTTTTTGTAACCTAATTTTATCTGTAAGAGTCTAATGAGTATAAAAAATAAAATTAATAAATCATGACTGCTCCTATTTCAGAAACATTAGTACCCATTGCGTTCTTTTCCCTTGTTGTATTGGTAGTTTATTTTACCAGCCGATACAATTATCTTATCAAAAAAGCCATCTTAGACCAAGGTGGCAACTTAGAATTATCCAAAACCAAATTTCCATTTTTAGAAATTGGTTTAACCATTTTGGGTATTGGTTTAGGCATGGGCATTTCGGTTATACCACAATCCTTAAATTTGCCAGAAGATTCTAAAGGATTACTTATAGGTGCTTGTATCTTGTTCTTTGGTGGGCTTGGGCTTGTTTCGGCTTTCTTTATTCGCAAAAAGCTTGATGAAAAAAAATAGCGAAAATGATATTGATTTAATCGTATCGATTAGAGGTGGAGACCATACTCAATTTCGAGTACTTGTTGATAAGTATAAAGATCTATCTTTTTCGTTGGCTTGTTCTATTTTAAAAAACGAACATGATGCTGAAGATGCTCTACAAGAAGCATTTATCAAGGTGTTTAAACGAATACATACATTTCAATTTAGTTCTTCTTTTTCGACTTGGCTTTACAAAATTGTATATAACACCTGTCTTACTAAGCTCCAAAGCCTAAACCGAAATCATCATTTAGCATCTTTGTACAACAATAGTTCCAACAATATTATTGAATACTCTACACCTTTTCATGAAATAAATAGTAAAGAACAAAAAGTATTAGTCAACAAAATTCTAGAGCTCATGCATAATGAAGAATCTCTACTATTACGATTGTTTTATCTTGCCGAATTGAGTATACTTGAGATTAAAGATATTACTGGTTTTAAAGAATCAAAAATTAAAGTAACTTTACATAGAGCCCGAAAAAGCTTTTTACATATACTTCAAAATGAAAAGGAAAATCAATTAATCTAATCATCATGAATGAAAAGGAATTTAAAGAAACGATAAGCAAAGGTATCAAAAGCCCTTCAGCCAATTTTACGGATACCTTAATGGCTACTATTTCTTCAACGCCTCGTGTGGCTCCGCTTGCAAACAAAAAAACATTTCGCATACTAGTATTATCGTGCGCTGCACTTTTAGTTCTTTCGCTGTTTATTCCGCTACCAAATTTTCATTTTTTTCAATATTCTATTGCGGCTTCTCCTGTCATTATGCCTATTATTTGCTTATCTTTTATATGTATCATCTTATTTCATCTCTATGATATTAATAGCAAATTACAAGACTTGCCCAAACACCCTATGGTGTCATAAACCATATATTGTGTGTTTTCTTGATTAAAAGAAAGTTATAATGTACGCCTCCTATTCACAAAGTAGAAAAATTGTGTTGCGCATGCTTTTTTATTAATTTTGAATAAAATTCATTTCTTAATATGAAAACTTGCTATTCCCTTCTTTTTTGTTTCATGGCTCTTATTTCAAACGCATAAGAGCATGAAGGGTAGGCGATAATAATCAGACAAAACTATATTATGATGCCTTAATACCAGATGGAGAAATTAAAGGTGTGCTTGTCTTAATGCCTGGTACATGGTCCACTACTGAATATAATTTAAGTAGTACAAGCACCTTGTGCGAATTAGCCTTTCAAAATCATATTGCTGTCTTAGTATTTTCTATCAACCAAAGACTAACACTTACAGACTACACACTAACACTTATCAATACCATGTATAGCTCTGCTATAAAAAAATATCATTTGCCCCAAGATAAAATTGTAATGGGTGGCTGGTCTATGGGTGGCATTTTTAGTATGCGTTATACCGAATTAGCCAATCAAGATGCGTCAAAAACTACAATTAAGCCGTGTGCAGTTTTTAATTGTGATGGTCCTTGCGATATAGCCAATGTGTATCGCAACTTTAGGCTTAAATTACATAAAAATCCAGAGCAAAACGAACCTGCATATGGAATGAAAGAACTCGAAAAATATTGTGGTGGTTCACCCGAAACCGCAGAAAAAATGTATTCTTATTTTTCTCCATTTACACGAAGTGAAAAAGATGGTGGCAATGCAAAATATTTACTTCATACACCTTTAAGAATTTATGGGGATGTAGACCCCGTGTGGTGGATGCAAAATAGACATGTAGATGCCTATGACTTAAATGCACTCGATCAATCTGCTATGATTCAGTTGCTTAATGATATGGGAAATAAAAAAGCCGAATTTATTAATGCCTATCAAAAAGGAATTCGAATAGAAGGCAACAGACACCCCCATTCTTGGAGTATTGTAGAACCCTACGATTGCGTCGATTGGATTTTGAATTGCATACAAAATCAATCAGAATAGTGCCATTGTTATACTTATCGTATTTTATTCGCTAAAAACATTATATTGTAAATTTTTATATGTTTTACCAAGTACATTATTTCACCGCAAAGTTATAGTTCATGTTTATACTATACTGGAGCGAGTTATTTGCGTATGCAAACACATAATTTGGATTTAATCCTATTCTTGTGCTTATCTTTGCACACTCAATTTCTTAATAAAAACGCATGTTTCCATTATATGATGTTATTGTTGTAGGTGCTGGCCATGCAGGCTGCGAGGCAGCAGCAGCTGCTGCCAATATGGGTTCTCGTACACTACTTATTACTATGAATATGCAAACCATAGCACAAATGAGTTGTAATCCTGCCATGGGCGGTATAGCCAAAGGGCAGATTGTAAGAGAAATAGATGCATTAGGAGGCTATTCTGGTATTGTATCAGACAAGAGTATGATACAATTTAGAATGCTCAATAAATCAAAAGGACCAGCCATGTGGAGTCCACGTACCCAAAATGATAGACATTTATTTGCCTCCACCTGGCGCGATATGCTTGAGCACACCGAAAATTTAGATATTTGGCAAGATTCTGTTGTTGGCTTACTGGTTTCACGTGAAACAATACAAGGTGTAAAGACACAATTGGGCTTAGAAATAAAAGGAAAATCTGTGGTTCTTACCAATGGAACTTTTTTAAATGGTGTAATCCATATTGGAGAAAAACATTTTGGTGGCGGACGTATGGGCGAAAATAAAGCTACAGGTATCACAGAGGATTTATTAAAATTGGGATTTGAAAGCGATAGACTAAAAACAGGTACACCCCCCCGTTTAGATGGACGAAGTCTTGATTATTCAAAAATGGAAATACAAGATGGTGATGAAGATATTGTTGGCTTTTCTTATCAAAATACAGAAAAACCCCAAAAACAACGATGCTGTTGGGTTACATATACCAACGATGCTGTACATGACATGCTTAAAACAGGTTTCAGTCAATCACCAATGTTTCAAGGTCGTATAGAAGGCACAGGACCACGATATTGCCCTAGTATTGAAGACAAAATAAATCGATTTGCTGAACGAGATAGACATCAATTGTTTGTAGAGCCAGAGGGTTGGAACACGGTAGAAATATACCTAAATGGTTTTTCTACATCCTTGCCCGAAGATGTACAATACAAAGCACTACGTTTAATACCGGGATTAGAGCATGTCAAAATGTTCAGACCTGGCTATGCTATCGAATACGATTATTTTCCACCTACGCAATTGACTTATACGTTGGAAACTAAATTACTTAGTAATTTATTTTTTGCAGGTCAAATAAATGGTACTACGGGTTACGAAGAAGCAGCTTGTCAAGGATTAATGGCTGGAATAAATGCACATCTAAAGGTAAATGGTCAAAAATCATTTACACTAAGCCGAAGCCAAGCCTATATTGGCGTTTTGATAGATGATTTAATCAATAAAGGAACAGATGAGCCATACAGAATGTTTACATCAAGGGCAGAATATAGAACCCTCTTAAGACAAGACAATGCTGATATGAGACTTACCCCATTATCACATCAAATCGGATTAGCTTCTAAAGAAAGAATGTTTCATGTGGAACAAAAACTACATGATGTAGAACAGATAAAGAAAAGTATGAAAAATATTAGTTTAACACCTTCTCAAACGCAAGACTATTTTACTAGAATAGGCTCTTCACCGCAAGAAGAAAAAACAAACAGTATAAAATTATTACTAAGACCTAATGTATCGATTGATAACCTAATACATTGTTCTGAGGAATTAGCAACAGTATTTGAAGGTGTTTCACGTGAAACAAAAGAACAAGTTGAAATTCAATTAAAGTATCAATCATATATAGATAAAGAAATTGAATTTGCTGAAAAAACAAACCAATTAGAACATGTATTGATACCCGAAAATTTTGATTATGACAAGGTTAAATCCTTGTCTTCTGAAGGTAGACAAAAATTTATGAAAATAAAACCCAGAACATTAGGTCAAGCAGGAAGAATTAGTGGTGTTAACCCAACTGATATACAAATCCTCATGGTGTATATAGGTCGATAAATTATTTTTTGCTATTTACTATCGAAACTTGTCTGGCTACCTCCATAGCAACATTTTGTATAGCTTCTTTTGAAATATCATCGCCATATATAAAAGCAGGCTTACCCAAATCTCCTCCTTCTCTAATGGACATAGTTATTGGAATCTGTCCAAGAAAATTAAGTTCATATAATGAAGCTAAATTTTTAGCCCCTTCTTTTCCAAAAATATAATATTTATTGTCTGGAAGTTCTAAAGGGGTAAAATAGGCCATATTTTCTATCAAACCCAAAATTGGAACTTTAGTTTGAGGTCCTTCAAACATCATAATGGCCTTTTTGGCATCAGCCAAAGCTACTTCTTGAGGAGTACTTACAATAACGGCCCCAGTAATTGGTAATGTCTGTACCATAGTAAGGTGAATATCACCCGTGCCAGGAGGCAAGTCTATAATTAAATAATCCAAATCGCCCCAAAGTACATCCGAAACAAATTGTTTTATGGCACTACTGGCCATGGGTCCACGCCATATTATGGCCTGTTTATCATCTATAAGCAAACCTATACTCATAACTTGCAAACCCATAACTTCTATGGGTACTATCATACCCTTATCTCCTATATTTTGCATTAAAGGTCTTTCGCCCTTTATGCCCAGCATTAATGGTAATGAAGGACCATAAATATCAGCATCTAATATACCAACCTTAGCTCCAGACTTTGCCAAAGAAATAGCCAAATTAACTGCTACAGTAGACTTACCCACACCACCTTTGCCACTTGCTACAGCTATAATATTTTTTACCTGTGGAAGAGCTTCGTTTGGGTTTCTATACTGCTTCATTTGCGATGTAAAATGAACCCCAATTTCTGCTTCTTTATCAACCATAATTTTAATCGCATTTTCACAAGCACTCTTCATCATATCTTTCATAGGACATGCAGGAGTTGTTAGCACTATCGTAAAAGATACTTTTTTGCCATCAATCTGTAAATCTTTTATCATATTTAAGCTTACCAAATCCTTGCCCAAATCGGGTTCTTGTACATGGCCAAGCGCTGCTAAAATGTCTTTTTCTGTCATGGTATAAACTATTGTTAATTATCGGAATCCAAAGGTAGTTACAAAAGACTTAATCATTAAAATATTTTACATTTGAACCGTGAAAAAAAAGCTAGTTATACTTTTCTTCTTTCAAATATTTCTACTTAAAGCCAATGCACAATATGGTTTTGAAAAAATGGTAGAGCTGACTGGTGTAGTAATGAGTGCTGATAGTTTGCGATATTTACCCTTTGTAACAATTTCAAACATAAGCAAAAAAAATGGTACAAATAGTAATGACAGAGGTGTATTTTCTTTGATTGCAGAACAAGGAGATACTTTAGAATATAGCTCCATAGGATATAGAAAAAAACGCTACGTAATTCCAAAAACATTATCCTCAGCAAGATACTCTGTTATTCAACTTATGACACAAGACACATTCTATTTGCCAGCAACTATAGTACGACCACAGGCTACTCAAAAAGAATTTGAAATAGCATTTAAGAATGCATACATACCAGACGATAAGTTTGAAATAGCACGCAAAAATACAGAGTATCAGACCTTACGAATACTGGCTCAAACAATGCCAAAAGATGGAAGGGAAAGTCAACACTATTTACAAAATCAATTAATAAAAAACACATACTGGGCTGGCCAACAACCACCAATGGCAATATTTAATCCATTGGCATGGTTAGATTTCTATAAAGCCTGGAAAAGAGGTGATTATAAACGAAAAAAATAATAGTATGAAAAAAGTAACAATACTCATTTTATCTTGTATTATGCTTTTAGCAGCAGAAGCAAAATCACAGCAAGTAATAAGCAAAAAACAAGCAAAAAAAGTTGCCAAGACAGTCAATAGATCGCTAAACGAAATGACTGATGCTATAGAAGCAACTGACTGGAAATCTTTAGGTGATATATTAAACACTACTATACTATTAATCGATAAACATGTGGATGCACTAACTGAAATTTCAAAAAGTATAGATACCAAACAATTGGAAAAAAATGCTGAAAGAATAGCTTTGAAACTAGAAGAAAGTATAGATCAAGAAAAATTAGAACAGGATTTGGATAGGCTGTCTAAAAAAATAGAAAAAGCATTAGAATTAGACGAAACAGATAGTAGCGATCAATAAATTCTAAAATCGCAAAGTTAAATACAATACTGTAGGTAAGTTTAATGACAAATCTGAAAAGTCATTTTTACTAGTTGTTGTTACGGAATCAAATACTTGTCCATTAAAAATGGTAGTGGACTTAAACCAAGAATCATTTTTACCTAATTTAAAATAATAGCTTGCCTCGGTTCCTACAAAAATTCGTGGTGATAAGCGGTATCGTATGCCAAGAGTTGGGCCACCTCCATACTTCATAGTCGATGTTTTGGTATCCACTATACTTACTTGACTCGAAAAATTTGTTTCTGTATTGGTTTTATTATACAACTTTTCAAATACACCATGTAGGGCAATTGATACAAATGCATTTTTACTAAATCGCATGGTCTTCTGAGGTCCTAAACGTAAAAAAATATCATTTATATATTTCTCAGTCTTATTATTTCCGTCATTTTCAAAAAAGGAGCTTCTAGTATATCCACTACCAAAATCAAAACCCCACTTTGACTTAACATGCATCAATGAATAATTGAGTAGATAAGGGTTTGAACTGGGTATATTGCTATTTCCAAAATTAAAGATTTGTTTTAAAAGTGCATTGGATTGTAAACTAACAAGATGAATGACTTTTTTACGATGAGTACTATCTATTTTTCGTTGAGCATAAATAGAGATTGAGCTCAATAAAATAGATAAAACTATTAAAGGTTTTTTTATCAAAGCGTTCAGAATGAATTAGTTATGAAATGGATTTGACAACATAGAATTACTTAATAAAGTATAATCAGTCATGGACTCTAAAAAGGCAATAATGGCTTTTTTATCTTGCGCACTAATATTAAACTGCTTAGGCGAACCATTTTCATTTTTTAATCTAAAATCTAAAAACTCATTAGACTTTATACCATGACTATAATGCTCTAACACATCGTCAAGAGTAGCAAAGCGACCATCGTGCATATATGGAGCAGTTAGTGATACATTATGCAAATCAGGCACCTTAAATTTTCCAAAATCTTCTGCATTATTAGTTATACCCTCTCTACCAGGGTCTTGTGGATTTACATCTAATCCAATATTTACAAAACCAGATGACATATACGAACCTGGACTTGGATGATGGCAGTTATTACATTGATAGGTATTATTAAATAAAAACTGTCCTTGTTTTTGAAGTGGTGTTAAATATTGACCCGGATTGACGTTGGATTGCGATAAATCAAATGCTGAGTTTTGGGTTGTGATTATTGATAAAAATCGAGCCATAGACATAGATAAATCTTGTACGCTTAACGATTCTCTTTCATATGCTTTTAAAGCCAATTCTTTTACATAAGGTAGTTGGTTAACTTTTTTCATGAGTTCTACTTCATCATCAATACCCATTTCAATATGATTAGCTATAGGTTTAGTAATCAAGCTATTGAGGTCATTTTCTCTTCCATCCCAAAAAAGCGATGACTCACCAAAAAAATTGGTTATACTGGATGGATTTAAGTTTTGAATAGCTATAGAATTTCGTTTTGTGAGTCTATTCTCAAAACCAGCACTAAACGCTACATTATCGGCAAATGCTTGTGACTGCTTGTGACACGAAGCACAAGAAATACTATTATTTTTAGATAGTGCTTTTTCATAAAAAAGCACCCTACCAAGATGAATTTCAGCATTATCTCTATCTGTATTAAATGGAAAGTAAGATGGTATCTCGCCACTTAAACTCGAAGATGAAATAGGGCTTGAACTAAACTTATGACAGGATACAATAGATAAAGCAATAAAACTTAATAAAACAATATAGTTTTTCATGAGCTTAAATTTTGTTTAAAGTTAAGGTTTTCTGAAATTATAGACGAAAAAAATGTGAATAGTGTTAGTAGGAAAGTCAATCAACAATATCCATACAGAGCTCTACCAATACTCCACCCGCATCTTTGGGATGCAAAAAACAAACCATTTTATTATCAGCACCACGTTTAGGTTTTTCTTGCAACAACCGAAAACCTTCTTTGCATAGCCTTTCCATTTCAGTTTTTATATTATCTACCGAATAAGCTATATGATGAATACCCTCGCCCCTTTTTTCAATATACTTAGCAATAACGCCCTCTTCATTCATGGATTCTAATAATTCTATTTTATTTTCTCCAACCTTAAAAAAAGCAGTTAAAACTTGTTCGCTTTCTACAAGCTCTTGTTTATAACAAATTGTATTCAACATTTTTTCATACAAGGGTATGCTTTCTGCCAACGAACGAACTGCAATACCAATATGCTCTATGTGATTCATAATGTAAAGGTAGCTTATTCATATAAATACAAACTATACAATGATTTAGCATTACTAACTTTTTTCAAAATATATTTGCTACAATAAATATGAATATGAACTTCCCAATATACTTAGACAATAATGCTACAACGCCTTGCGACCAACGAGTTGTAGATGCTATGCTACCCTATTTTACTCAAAACTTTGGCAATGCTGCCAGCAGAAACCATTCTTTTGGTTGGACTGCCGAAGAAGCGGTTGATTATGCCAGAGAACAAGTAGCTAAACTTATCAATGCCGATCCAAAAGAAATAATATTTACCTCGGGTGCTACAGAGGCTGACAATTTAGCCCTAAAAGGAGTATTTGAAATGTACGCCGCCAAAGGAAATCATATAATTACCACAACCATAGAACATAAAGCAATATTAGATACCTGTAAACACTTAGAAAAACTTGGTGCTGAAGTTACATACCTCAATGTAAACAACGAAGGTATGATTGACCTTGAAGAATTGGAAAAATCCATACATAGTAAAACCATACTAATAGCCATCATGTATGCCAATAACGAAATTGGTACCTTAAATCCGATTAAAGAAATTGGAGCTATAGCCAAAAAAAATGGTGTATTATTTATGAGCGATGCTACGCAAGCTGTAGGCAAAGTGCCAGTAGATGTTATTAAAGATGGTATAGACCTTATGGCGTTTTCTGCTCATAAAATGTATGGCCCAAAAGGTATAGGAGCCATGTATGTAAGAAGAAAAAATCCGCGTGTAAAAGTAACAGCACAAATAGATGGTGGTGGACATGAAAGAGGAATGAGAAGTGGTACACTCAATGTACCAGGCATAGTAGGATTTGGTAAAGCCTGCGAAATTTGCATGACTGATATGGAAAAAGACACTGCGCACATTATAAAACTTAGAAATAAATTAGAGACTGAGTTATTAAAAATAGAAGAAAGCTATCTCAACGGACATGCACAACATAGACTTCCTCATGTAAGCAATATATCTTTTAAACACGTTGAAGGCGAAGGCTTGTTGATGGGAATAAATAAAAATATAGCACTTAGCAGTGGCTCTGCCTGCACCTCTGCTTCTTTAGAACCATCATATGTATTAAAAGCACTCGGACTTGGCGACGATCTGGCACATAGCTCACTACGATTTGGACTTAGCCGATTTACAAACGAAGACGAAATAGATTATACCATAAAAGCTATATCAGAAACAATACACAAATTAAGGGAAATGAGCCCTTTATGGGAAATGTATAAAGAAGGTATAGACTTAAATAGCATTGAATGGGCAGCACACTAAGTTTTCTTTTTAAACATTAACTTAACGGCTTACTTTTTAACCTATCTCTTTTTTTCCTATCTTTGAAAGAGAATACAATACAAAAAATGAAAAAATATATCATAGCCTTGATTTTTGCTACTTTAAGTGCAAGCATGCTTCATGCACAATATGCAAATACAAAAATGGAAGTAGGCCAAAAAGCTCCTGAACTAGAATATCCAAATCCAGCAGGTGAAACACTGAAACTTTCTGAAATCAATAAAAAAAGAATTATATTATTAGATTTTTGGGCTAGTTGGTGTGGTCCTTGTCGCATGTCAAATCCTGCATTGGTAGAATTTTATAAAAAATATAGTTCTAAAAAGTACAAAAAAGCAAAAAAGGGATTCACGATAGTAAGTGTATCACTAGATAAAGCACAACAACCTTGGATACAAGCTATAGAAAAAGATAAATTAGAATGGCCATATCATATGAGCGACTTGGGTGGGTGGCAAAGTAAAACTGCCGACATCTATGGTGTACAATTTGTACCACAAGCATTTTTAATTGATGCCAATGGTATTATAATTGGTAAATACAATCGAGCTGAAGAATGCATTCAGGATTTAGAAAAACTTTTGGCCAACTAAGTTCATGTCATTTGTAAATAAATTAGTTATTGTAACAGCTCCATCTGGTTCTGGCAAATCAACTATAGTAAAACACCTTTTAAAAAACTTTCCTTTTTTTACATTTAGCGTTAGCGCCTGCACACGCAGACCAAGACAAGGCGAAACAAATGCTATCGACTATCATTTTATTACTGTACAAGATTTTGAACAAAAAATAAAAGATAATGCTTTTGCAGAGTATGAAATGGTTTATGAAGGTAAATACTACGGAACACTCAAAAGCGAGTTGAAACACATATGGGAACAGCAACATGTGCCCTTAATAGACATCGATGTTCATGGCGCTTTAAAACTCAAAGAAAAATATAAAGAAAAGGCACTAAGTATATTTATCAAAGCACCGTCTATAGAAGAACTCAAACAAAGACTACTGAACCGGAATACAGATACACTGGAAGCCATAGCAGAACGAATAAAGAAAGCAGAAAATGAATTGTTGTTTGAAAATAAATTTGACAAGATTTTAATAAACGATAATATTCACGAAGCTTGTGAAACTGTCAATACTTATATAACTTCGTTTTTTTCATCGCAACCCTAAAGCATGCAAAGAGACGAATTAATACAACAAATACGAAAAAAAGAATCCTATCTATGTATAGGTCTTGATACAGATTTAGAAAAAATACCGCCACATTTATTACAAGAAGAAGATCCAATATTTTTATTTAATAAAGCTATTATAGATGCAACTCATGACTTGTGTGTAAGTTATAAAATAAATACAGCATTCTATGAAGCACAAGGAATTAAAGGTTGGGAGGCTATGCAGAAAACGCTTGATTATATACCAAAAAATATTTTTACAATAGCTGATGCCAAAAGAGGAGATATAGGCAACACGGGCAATCAATACGCCAAAGCATTTTTTGAAACACTGTGTTTTGATAGTATAACGGTAGCTCCCTATATGGGGCAAGATAGTATTATGCCATTTTTATCAGTGCCCAATAAATGGGCTATTGTGTTAGGGCTTACATCAAATGAAGGTGCTACAGATTTTCAAATGTTAGAAAAAAACAATCAACACTTTTATGAATATGTAATAAAAAAAGTAAGTACCTGGGGGCAAATAGATAATTTGATGTTTGTAGTAGGTGCTACAAAAACAGAACAGTTGACAAGCATACGTCAACTTATACCACAACATTTTTTATTAGTACCTGGTGTAGGTGCTCAAGGTGGAAGCCTTCAGGAGGTGAGTAAACTTGCTATGAATGAAGATGTTGGAATATTAATCAATGTTTCACGTGGTATACTCTATGCAAATAAAGATGAAAATTTTGCGCAAGCAGCAAGAGTAGAAGCATTGAAAATACAACAGGAAATGAAAAAATATTTATGACTTCCGTAGAAGATGTATTAGAAGCATTATATGCTCAACACAATGAAGTCTATAGAATACAATTAGCTCGATTTGATATACCCAATGACCATGCTTTGGGTATTAAGATTCCTGCCTTGAGAGCCATGGCAAAATTTCTTAGAAAAGAAGATAATAGACATGAATTAGCAAAGGCTTTGTGGAATCAAAAAGAGCATGAGGCTAAACTATTAGCCACTATGATAGCTGATGAACATAAAATGACAACATCCGATATGGATGCCTGGACAAATGATTTGTATAGCTGGGATTTGTGTGATCAACTTTGTAGCAACCTTTATAAAAAAATACCCTTTCGATTAGAACAAGCAAACAAATACATAAGAAGCGAACAAGAATTTGTAATACGCTGCGGCATTGTAATAATGATACAAGATGTAGTGCATAATAAAAAATTAGAAGAACAAAATATAGAACAATTTTTAAAACTGGGATTAGCCCTTGTGTGCAACAAATATACTATGGTAAAAAAAGGGCTTAGCTGGCTTTATAGACAAATCGGAAAATCGAATAAAAAAAATTATTGGCTTTGCATGGAGTATCTCCAAAAAATAAATGAACATACATGCCCACAAGCACAATGGATATATAAGGATGCAATGAGTGAGCTAAATAAAAAATTTGAATTGAATAAAATAAAAGACTAAAATAGTAATATTATATTCGATTTATGAACGAGCGTTTACTACAATTTATTTGGCAATATAAACTTTGGAAAACCGAAATTCCTTTGCTAAGCACCGAAGGCAAAGAAATACAAATAATACATAATGGTATAAGCAATCAGAATGCTGGACCTGATTTTTTGGGAGCCAAAATTAAAATAGATAATACAACTTGGGTAGGACATATAGAACTACACCAAAAAACAAGTGATTGGAATAAACATAAACACAGCTCCGATGAAAACTATAAAAACATTATTTTACATGTAGTATATGATCATGATACCACGCTTAGCTCTACAGCTTTTCATACATTAGAACTCAAGAATTATATAGCACCAGAATTTTTAAGTCGCTACGAATTTCTAATGAATCAGCGCTCTTTTATTGCTTGCGAACAACATTTGAATGAAGTAAAAAACATTGTCATTACACAACAATTAGATAGAATGCTGGCTGAGCGATTAGAGCAAAAAGTAGAAAATATTGAATTGCTTCTGGAACAAAGTAAACAAAACTGGCAAGAGGTGTTTTATATAATCCTTGCTAAAGCATTTGGGCTTTATATCAACCAATATCCTTTTGAACAGTTGGCTTTACAGACCCCTCTTTCTCTTTTTGCAAAGCATAAAAATAATTTAGTACAACTGGAAGCATTGCTTTTGGGACAAGCGGGTTTTTTACAAAACTATTTTGATGAGGAATATACTCAAACACTACAAACAGAATATAGCTATCTGCAAAAATTATATAAATTACAACCCATAGAAACCAAACTTTGGAAGTTTTTACGATTAAGACCCGCCAATTTTCCAACCTTACGTTTGGCACAATTTGCTTCGCTTATACATCAATCTACGCATTTATTTTCAAAATTATTAGAAGCCGATTCTGTAAAAGAAATTGAAAACTTACTAAAAATTAGTGCCTCTACATTTTGGGATACACACTACACACTGGAAGAAAAGTCAATAGAAAAAAAGAAAGTTATAGGACGTTCTTTTATTCATTTGATTATTATAAATGCCATAGCACCTTGCCAATATTTATATGGTAAATACCAACAAAAAAATGAATATTGCGAAAAAGCATTTAACCTTTTAAAACAAATACCAGCTGAAAAAAATGCTCTCATAAAAAAATTTAATGCTTTAGGCTTAAAAACCAAACAAGCAGCAGACTCACAAGCCATACTTCAATTGCATAAATATTATTGTGAACCTAAAAAATGTTTACAATGCAGTATAGGTTATGCAATTTTAAAAAAATAACGATACTTAGAAACTTGACACAATGCCCAATTTAAAACCACTAAATGCAGGTTCATAACGGCATACTCCACCTGTGCAATTAATACCTTCTACTTGTTTTACATATTGAGCAGTAAAGCGGTGTGGTCCTATTGTATGAGCCAAAAATATATTAGGATAGTGGTTTGCTTTTTGAATATGATGCTTATTGGGTGCTATATTATACATATCGCTTACTGCAAAACTCCATGATGGTGCTATATTATATTCAAATAATAAAAATGCCCATGAACCAAAATCTTGTTTTGTGCTCATATACTGTATTTCACTACGCAAGGATTTTTTTTCAGTTATTTTATAAATAAATTCAGCAAAAGGAGTAATGGCAATCACGTCTGGATATTCGCTTTTAATTTTTCCTTGATAAAGCGATTGATTATAATATAAATACTGACCACCAAGATGTATGTATAGTTTTTTAAAATATCTAAGTTCTGTTTCGGCCCAAGCTTCTCTATACAAAGGTGTGCCATTGTGCTGATTGATGTGTGTGTAACTAGTAGTAATGCTTATCTTATCATTTGGAGTAATATAGGCATTGAGCAAACCGCCTACTTCATCTAAATTTTGAGACGGTGGTGTATATCGAGCTATAAGCCGCTGAGGTCTTATTTGTGCTATGATAGGCTGCCAGTTTAAAATACCTCTCAACAAATTTTCGTTGGGTGAGGTTCTCATCTGAAAGTTTGTAGTGCTTCTAAAAGCTGCGTTTAAACCAACTTTATTAAAAGCGTATCCTAGTGTTGTATATATGGTATTTCCATTAACACCTTGCAAATTCCCTGCTGCATCTGCTATAGCCTCGTTTGATTTAAAAGCAGCTTCTCCATACCACGAAAAGTTGCCGACATTTAATGTATTATAAATGGTCATGCCATACATATTATAGGTAGGCGTAAATCGGTTTTTGATAGGCATTGCGTTAATAGTAGACACAATAATATTCATATTATCTTGATCCAATGTTCTATTAAGTATTCCTATACCAGGTGTTATATGAGCTGTCTTCTTTTTTCCTAAATCATAATCTAATTCCACATTGGCACCTTTAATAATTGGTTTATAACGCTCAAATAATACTTTAGATTGTCCGGTAAATCCTTTAAGGGTTAAATGGTCGCTTGCTTGATATTTTAAATGCAATCCAAATAATGCATTATCAATTAATAAGCCTCTATCTTCATAAGCTCTAAACAAAATGCCACTCCCTATTTGGTCATAAATATGACCTGCTGAAATAGTTAAATTTTTATATTCTTTGCTCAAATTAAACATACCTATACCGCCAGCTGTAAGTGCACTTGTAGGGTTTAATAGATTTGAATTATGAAATCCATCGAATCGAACTGCAGCATTAAAACCCTTTGTCGAATAGCGTAATCCTAACCAACCCTCACCGCCACTCAATAAATTATCGTATAATGGATTACCGGCTGCTTTAATAGTTGTATCTCGTTGAAAAAAATTGACATTCATCATTAAATCACCCGAAATATTACCACCTAGCTGTGCATGAGTAGACACGTATATAAATAAGAATAGAATGCTTAGAATTTTTTTCATAGTATGAAATATAGACAACAAATATAAAAGTTTAATAAGCTACTTTGTTGATTATCTATCAAAAAATAATAAAATGCTACTTAATACCTAACTCATCGCTCAATTGGAGCATGCGGTCTATTGGCTTTTTGGCTGCCAACCTTAATTCTTCATCCATAGTAAGCTCAGGAAGTTCATATTTCATGCATAAATATAATTTTTCTAATGTATTGAGCTTCATATGTGGACAATCATTACAAGCACAATTATTTTCGGGAGGTGCAGGTATAAATGTTTTATGAGGTGCGTTTTTCATCATCTGATGAATAATGCCAGTTTCAGTTCCTACTATAAAGGTTTTGATATCTTGTTCTTTTGTATAGTTTAATAATTGTGTAGTACTTCCTACAAAATCGGCTAGTTGTAAAACTGCTTCTTCGCATTCGGGATGTGCTATAAACTTAGCTTCTGGATGTCGAACTTTTAAACGAGTAATTTTTTCTAAACTAAAAATTTCGTGTACCATACATGCACCATTCCAGAGTACCATATCTCTACCCGATTTTTTATTAATAAATCCACCTAAATTTTTATCGGGTGCAAATATTATTTTTTGATTCTTGGGTAAACTTTCTACTATTTTTTGTGCATTACTTGAAGTGCAAATAATATCGCTTAGGGCTTTAATACCAGCACTACAATTTATATAAGATATAACTATATGATCAGGATGCTGTTCTTTAAAACGCTTAAACAATGATGGAGGACAACTATCACTCAATGAGCAACCAGCCAATAAATCAGGCAAAACCACTTTTTTGCTTGGGTTTAGTATTTTGGCAGTTTCTGCCATAAAGTGCACACCTGCAAAAACAATCATATCGGCAGTGGTTTCTTGTGCTTTTCGTGCCAATCCTAAACTATCTCCAATATAATCTGCAATATCTTGTATGTCTGATTCTTGATAATAATGCGCCAGCAAAATGGCATTTTTTTCCTTTTTTAGTTTTTCTATTTCTTCAAACAAATCCAGAGTTGGGTCTATTTCAAAATCTAAATATCCTTTTTTTTCTAAGTTTTCAACAGCTTCTGTCATAGTATTAATTAATAAATAATTTTAAAAAGAAAATATATTGCTATTATTAGGGGTGTGAATTTGTGTAAAAATCATAGTTATCCCTATTGCAAATGTGCAGTTTTTTATTCTTTTCATAGCTAATTCACAATAAAATTTAATTAATCCACATTCAAATTAGGTATCACTATTTAGTATTTATCCTATCAAAACGAAATTAGGAGTGTATTTGCACCCATACATGTTAGTAAAGCGGCCTGTTTAAAAAAATTAAGTTGTGAAAAGTGAATTACTCATGTATAGAAGCTAGAATATTTTAAAGTTCATCCACATCTAAAACCCATATTTATTAGTTCTGTGTATAATCATCTAATTATTCCAATTCTTTCCACACCAGAAAATGAAGAACAAAAACGAAAAATAAGCTTTTAAGAGAAAACCTAAACTAAAAAAACTTTGAAAAACCAATATAAAACCTATATTTTTGCACTCCTTTTAAAAATGTGAATAATATGTCGGTAATTCAAACAATAAGAAATAAATATACTGGATTAGTTATAGGAGCTATTATAATAGCACTTCTTGGCTTTTTAGTCATGGATGCCATGCAGAGCAATGTGAGTCGAATTTTTAGCGATGATCAAACCATGCTTGCCGAAATAAATGGACAACGAGTTGACTATAAAAAGTTTGAAGAAATGCGCCTTCAATATGAAGAAAACATGAAGCAACGCTCACAAACAGGAACCTTGAGCGAGCAAGAACGCGAGCAAGTTCAAAACCAAGTTTGGAATGATATAGTAAACGACCAATTGATAAATGAAGAATTAGAAAAATTGGGTATTGAGCTAACTGACAAAGAACTTCAAGATTTGGAAACAGGTCCATATGCCGATCCTATGATTAAACAATCTTTTACAGATCCAAATACAGGCATTTTTGATGCAAGCAAAGTAAGCCAATATATATCACAAATAGCACAAGACCAAACAGGGAATGCTCGTAAACAATGGAAAAATTTTGAAGACCAACTTATCAAGCAACGCTTACAAACAAAATACACAGATTTGTTTAGCAAGGCAATATATGCACCTAAATTTTTGTTGGAACATAATGTACAAGAAAAATCTTCTCAAGCAGCAATCAATTATGTAATGATTCCATACTCAAGCATTAGCGACAGCAGTGTAAAAGTAAGCGATGATGAAATAAAAACATATTTATCAAAAAGAACTAAAATATATGAAGCTCAAGACGATATGGCCAATTTAGAATATATCGTGTATGATGTATTGCCCAATGCAGAAGATTCGGCAGCTAGCTTAGGTATGATAAATACATTAAGAGCCGAATTTGATTCTACAAAAACAGTAGAAGAGTTCATAGGAGCCAACTCAGAAGAAGCGTATAAGAAAAATTATTACTTTACTCAAGCCAACATAGAGTCGCCAGATCCAGCTGCTGTTATCAACGCTGGAGTGGGTACCACTGTAGGCCCAGTATTTCACAATGGCAACTTTAAAGTGTTTAAAGTAATGGAAAAAAGAGCTATGCCAGACAGTGTAAAAGCATCTCATATCTTAATAAAAATAGATGAAAACAGAAATGAAGAACAAGCTAAAGTAATAATAGATAGTATAGAACAAGCAGTTCGAGGTGGAGCAGATTTTGCAGCATTGGCAGCAGCACGCTCTGAAGACCAATCCAATGCTTCAAAAGGAGGCGATTTGGGCTATTTTGCTCAAGGAGCTATGGTACAAGAATTTAATGATGCTTGCTTTTTGGGAAAAAAAGGCGATTTAAAAACAGTTAAAACTCAATTTGGCTACCATTTATTAAAAGTAACAGACCAAAAAGATTTTAAACCAGCGGTGAAATTAGCAGTACTTTCCAAAGCACTTATAGCAGGAAATAATACTACACAAACTATTTATAATAAAGCTACAGAATTTACAGCCTCAGCAAAAGACGCCAAAACATTTACAGAAACAGCAAAAAAACTTGGCAAAGACATCAGAACCGCAGAAAACCTTAGTAAAACATCAGGTATACTACAAGGTATGGGCAAACAAAGAGAAATATCAAGATGGGCATTTAATGCAAAAATTGGCGATGTGTCTCCTATCTTTAATGCTGACAATAAATTAATTATAGCTAAATTAGTATCGAGAGTTACCAAAGGCTCTTTGCCAGATGTAGCGAGTGTTCGTAATCAAGTAGAATCTCTAATAAAAAGAGACAAAAAAGGTCAAATACTTTTAGATAAATATAAAGGCAAAAAAAATTTAGAAGACATTGCATTATCGAATAATACACAAGTAAAATCGTATGATAGTCTAAAATTACAAAACGATCAAAGTCCAGAATTGGCCTATGAAAACAGAGTTATTGGCGCTGCTTTTAACAAAGCAAACCTAAATAAATCTCTAGGCATCATTGGCGAACAAGGTGTATTTTTTATACAAGTAAAAAATCAAACAGAGGGTCCAAAAGTTACTGAGAATGATCCTATGGTACAAATGGAAAGAATGCAATTTAACAGCCAATATGGCTCTCAAGCACAAAATGTAATTCCTTACGTATTGAAACAAAGAGCCAAAATAACGGATAATAGAAGTAGTTTCTTCTAATACATTTAAGTAATTAAAATTAAAGAGGTTGTCCAAAAAGCATTGGCAGCCTCTTTTTTATTCGGGTAGGTATCGGAAATAATTTTCAAATACTGAGACCCCAAGCAGTTCAACCCCCTTTTTAGACAGCCTCTTTTTATATAGTATTATGAATAAAATTCAGACTATGTATTTGCAAAAACAGGAAAAAAATATACTTGAAGATAAAACGAATTGTTGTTTGTAATGCTTCTTTTACTTAATTGATATGACTGTATAATGCATTTTTTTAAGCATCTAATCCAAATACAGAATGATACTATTCATATTACTAAAAATATATAGATTGAAGTAGTTAGATGTATTAAAACAGTACACACCGTAAAAATCAAACACATCCTTCTGAAAAAGCAGATAAGAATAAAATTTTATTAAATTTGTCAAAAATTGACAAGTAAAATTTTACAAGTAAATGAAAGCAACATTTGGCGAATATATCAGACAGTTACGGACAGACAAAGGTTTAACCTTAACACAACTTGCATCGCAACTTGACCTTGACTCTGCAAATTTGAGCAAAATTGAAAACGGGAAACGTGATTTTGACGAAAAACGATTAGACAAATTGTCTATCGCTTTTACTCTCGATATTGACGAGCTGAAAACAGAGTATTTTGGCGACCAATTCGCCAAGAAAATGTATCAATACAACTGTTCGCCCGAAACATTGATTGTTGCCGAAGAAAAAGTGAACTACCTGAAAAGCATAAATGTAAAACAAGTTAAAATAGATTTCTAAACTATGAAAAAAGCAATGACATACATAGACTTGTTTTCGGGTTCTGGTGGTTTCTCTTTGGGTTTTGACAAAAAAGGTTTTCAAAACATTTTTTCAATTGACATAGAACCAAGTTTTTGTGAAACGTACAAATATAATTTCCCTAATCATAAGCTAATTGAAAAAAACATCTGCCAATTATCCGATGCAGAAATAAAATACTTGAAAGAAGTTGAAGATATTGATGTAGTTATTGGCGGTCCACCTTGTCAGGGTTTTAGCATAGCGGGAAATATCGGACGAAAATTTATTGATGACCCACGAAATAAACTTTTCAAAGAGTTTGTACGTGTTGTTAAAGTTGTTAAACCGAAATTTTTTGTAATGGAAAACGTTGCACGTCTATTCAATCACAACAAAGGAGAAACAAGGAAAGAAATCATAAATGATTTTGAAAAATTGGGTTACAAAGTTGAATGTAAAATTTTAAATTCGGCTGATTATGGTGTTCCGCAAATTCGTAAAAGAGTAATTTTTATAGGTACGCGTTTCAATCAAAAAATTGAATTTCCAAATAAGACAACAGACAAATACTTAACGGTAAAAGAAGCGTTACACCATTATCCAATTCTTTCAGCAGGAGAAGAATCAATCATTCCAAATCACGTTGCAATGACACATTCAAATCAAATGCTTGAAAAAATGGGTTATATTTCAGATGGTGGAAGTAGAGAGGAAATTCCAGTAAAATTAAGACCAACATCAGGTGATGTGAGAAAATATATTCGCTACAAAAGTGACAAACCTTCAGTTTGTGTAACAGGAGATATGAGAAAAATTTTTCATTACGAACAAAATAGAGCATTAACAGTTCGTGAGTTGGCAAAATTACAATCTTATCCAGACGATTTTGTTTTTATGGGAACAAAAATTTCACAACAACAACAAGTTGGAAATTCCGTACCGCCAAAAATGGCGGAAGCAATCGCAAGTGTAATTATTAAAATGAATCAAAATGTTTAAATATCCGAAAGTAAACTACATAGGAAATAAAGAAAAAATTGCAAAATGGATTTGCGACCAATTTCCTTCAGATGCAAAAACGATTTTTGATGCTTTTTCGGGCGGTTGTTCATTAAGTTACGAAGCAAAATGTAGAGGATTAGAAGTTTATACAAACGACATTTTGGTGGTAAATTATCACATTGCAAATGCTTTAATTCAAAACAACCAAACTGTATTAAACAAAAACGATATTGAAGTAATTTTTAGTGGAAATCCTTTTGAAGGCTTTATGTTTCATAATTATTCAAACGTTTTTTTCTTTCCTGAGGAATGTAAAGAATTGGATTTATATAGAAGTAATATTGAAAAATTAGATTCGAAAGAAAAAAAATCATTGGCATTTGCTTTAATGCGTAGAGCAATGATTCGTAAAATGCCTTATTCTCGTTTTACTTTGAATTGGGATAAAATTCTTCAATTAAGAGATGAAGAATATAGTTATCAAAAATACAAACGCAAAAGAGCGTATCATAATGAATCATTTAAACACCATTTTCTCGAAAATGTAAACGAATATAACAACGCAATTTTTGACAACCAAAAAAACAACATCGCTTTCAATGATGATGTTTTCAATTTAATTGAAAATGTAAATGCCGACATCATTTATCTTGATCCGCCATACACAGGGACAATGAATAATTATTTCGGTTTTTACGGCTTGATTGACGATTTCATTTCTTCAACTAAAACAAAACCGTTTGAAAATAATTTTGTTAACAAAAGTGAAGCTGTTTTACTTTTTGATAAACTATTTTCAAAACTTCAAAACTTCAAATATTGGTTTTTGAGTTACAACAATTCATCTTATCCCAAAAAAGATGAATTGCTATATTTGTTAAATAAATATTCAGACAATGTGCAGGTAATTGAACGAAAACACAATTACCAAATAACAGGAAAAAATAAAAAAGAAGAAAACAAAGAGTTTTTATTTATTGTAAAAAATGAGTTATATCAAGAAAATATTGAGAAAAATTATGCCACAGCAGAACTATGAAGAGTATTGGAAATTAACTTTAGAATATACTAATTTTAATGAACAACCTTTTTTGATTACGCTAAAAATGGTTGTTGAGAAAATTGATGAATTAAATAGAGCAGGTAATTATACTTATCAGCCAAAAGATTATCAAGATTTGCAAAAAGAGATATTAGCTAAAATTCCAAAAACAGCTTCTTTAGAAGACCAACTTGCATCAACACGAAAAGCTATAAATCAATGTGTGAAACTCGGTTTTGTTAACTCTAAACTTAAATCCTATCATCATTTAACAAAAGAATATCTTGAAGCAAAAACGGATAGAAAAAGAGAAAATATCTTTTCTAAAATTGTTTATGATAATTCAAGTTTTAATCGCAGTACAAAGAATGAATCTAATTTGCATCAAATAAATTTTCTCATTAACACATTAGTTGAAAATGGGAAACTTTCAAAAGCAGAAATTATTGCTCTGATGCTTGTTGATATTGAAAATGTAGAAAAAGGATATTTGAATAGAAAAGAATTAGATTATTATTTAAAAATTGCGACAGAATCAAAATTCATTGAACGAAAGTACAATCAAATTGGGTATTTGAACAATATTCTTAATAAGCTTGATGAAATTGTTTTCGTAAAAGATGAGTTATATTTTACAGAAGATGCTAAGAGAATTTTTGGAGATGACTTAGAAGCTGAGTCAAGAGCGAGAAATCCTTATTTACACCTACTTTACAAGAAGGAACTATTTAAAGAATCAGAGGAACATTTTAATAACAAAAGAGTTTGTTACCTTGAAGGACTTGAATATCCTGTTCTTATTGCAAGTCATATAAAACCATTTATTCAATCTGATGACACAGAAGCCTACGACCCGAATAATGGATTATTGTTGAGCAGAACAATAGATTCGCTATTTGACTTGAAATACATTTCATTCACAGACGAAGGAAAAATGATTTTTTCAAATAGAATTCCAGTTGACGTAAAAGAGTTTTGGAAAGACTATCATCTTGAACCAACAATCTTAAATGACAAAAGAAAAAACTATTTAGCATTTCATAGAAACTTAATGGCATCAATAGATAATATACTAAATTGACAAATAAGACCGAATAAAAAAGTTGTTTTGCGTAATTACTTGTTCGTTGTTTAGTATTAAGGTTTAGTTAAGCTCATGTGTTGCAACAACTACGGTTGAACTTTTAAGTTTAAATATCGTCATTACACAATGCAGAAAACTGTAAGAGGTATAGCTTTTACTCGCCTCCTAATGAAATACTTATTTATTATATTTGAAATTGCAAATACATAAACTAGATTAAAACACAATCCTAGTAGCTTACAAAAAATCAAACCCATACCTGATTGGCTAAACTAGTTGATGATATGATTTTTACTAAACTATTTCAACAAAGTCACATCTCCACGCTTATCTACTTTTAAGCCCCTTGGGCTAGTAAACTGGCAGAAATAATAATATACACCCACATCCGCTTGATTATTATTTTTTGTACTGCCATCCCATTTCGTTGTCGGATTATCAGTTTCAAATACTCGCTCACCATAACGGTTATATATTACAAAATAAAAATCGCTAATTTCATTAAAGGAAATATTGGTCAAAACAGGTCCAAAAAAATCATTGACACCATCTTGATTAGGCGAAAATGCATTGGGAAAAAATACATCTTCTAAATCATAAATCGTACCACACTGAGTCGCAGTATCGCTACAACCAGCATCGTTAAAGGCTACTAACGAAAAACAATAAGTACCAGCACTATCAAAAGTTTTGCTTTCGTGTGTATTGGTCGACAACAAGGTATTATCATAGTACCACTCATAATGTGTGGCACCGCTACTGCTATTGGTAAATATAAAGTTGGGAGCTGTTATAGGTGCATCTTTAGGATTTATAGTAAAAGATGCTACAGGATTGGGTATAGAATATATAGTAAAACGTACAGTATCATATTCAGGACATATACCATTGCTAAAACCTGACAAGATATAGGTTATATCATTTCCCGTATGAAAAAAACGTAATAGTTGATTTTGTGTATCATATAGTGTGCCTATAGTAGGCCAGTATGTAAAATAAGCATGTTCGGGTATAGATATACTCACTGTATCGAATTGACAAATCAAACTATCCATAGGTCTTTCCAAAGCAAAACTATGTAATGAGGAATCATGTACGCGAGCTAAAAAACCATCGCTAGAGCCTATCGAAGCAAGGTTGGAAGAGCCATAGCTTGCTGAAGAACGAAAAAAGCCGCCCACATAAAGCTGCGAACCTTTGCCTTTGGCTATGCCATTACCTCTATCGTTTTCGTCATTACCTCCGCCAGTTATGGCCCAAAGCCATTTTCCATCGGGAGAAATTTTTGCTACAAACATTTCATCTGACTTTCCTGAAGGAGTAATGATATTATCACTAAATTTTGCACCCTCGCCTACATCGCCTGTTACATATACGTTGCAAAGCGAATCGGCCCATATATCATTTCCTCTTTCGCCACCTTGGTTAGATCCTGCTCGTTTTCCCCATATAGGCTTGCCTGTAGTAGCATCAAATTTTAATACAAAAATATCACGCTTGTCATAATTTTTTACAAGTACAGTATCTACTATTAAACTATCTCTGTGTTCGCCCGTTATATACACATGCCCATTGTGGTCCGAACATACACCATTGCTCCAATCATCCTTTCGGCTTCCACCACTTGTTACCCATTGAAAATTGCCAGACGTATCATATTTCATTAAAAAAATATCATAGCCACCCGAACTAGTCAAGGAGGTATTGCCAAAAGGCCACGTATGGTCATATCCGCCAGTAACGTACACACCACCTTCTTCGTCTACTGCTACCGCAATATCTCGTTCTATATATTTAAAAGCGGCTGTATCATAGGGTAAGTTTCCAAAACATTTTGCCCATTGAAAAACACCAGCACTATTTATTTTGGCAAGCCAATAGCTATGTTTTTGATAGCCGGTATTGCTATTGGTAGCTGTAACAGTATTGCCACCACAATACAAGGTATTACCTGTCATAAAGCCAACTATATATCCATTGCCCTTATTGTCTATGGCCACATCCAAACCCTGATCATCGCCAGTATTGCTAGCCACAAAAGTGCCCCAAAGTATATTACCATTGGGGTCGTGTTTTGCTATAAAACATTGGTCCGAACCACCAAACCCAGCACCCGTAATATTGACACTACCAATATTTAAGCCTCCTGAGGTTTGCCAAAATGTTCCTGTTATTAATGAATTGCCAGCAGCATCAACATCCATGCCTAATACTCTATCATCAAAGTATTCGCCGCCACTGCGAGCCCAATAGCAATAGCCCGTGCTGTCTAATTTGGCCAAAAAAAGTTCCTTGCTTGTTGCATTGGCTGTATTGTTTAATAATAAAGCATTGGTGCCAATATTGATACTATTACTAAAATATCCAGAAATATATATAAAGCCAGCACTATCTGTTTTCACAGAAATAATTTTATCACTTTTGGTATTTCCAAGCGACTGCGCCCAATCCCAACGCTGTGCATGAGTAATAAAAGAAGTAAGTATGATAAAAAGAGAAAAGAATAAAAATCTAATCATGAAATTATATTTTGAGTGACAAGATATTAATAAATCGCTAACTTATTGTGAAGAATTGTAAAAAGTGTAGATTAAACTCACTATTCTTAAAGTAAATTGCATATTGTAATAAATAGGTAAAAAACTTTTTTATGAAAAAAAATAATAAAGCCAATCATTTAAAAAATAAAATGTTTGATTTAATTAAAACTAAAAAAGTATTACATGGCACCCCATTGCTTCCCAAAGAAATTGAACACAATCAAGAGTCAAAAATTTGTATCTACAGTTATGATGAGTATGTATCCAACAAAACACCAGATGCTAATGAGGCGCAATTAGGCGACATTATAAAAAATACAAATAAAAACCATTGGATAAATTTAGATATCATCAATAAAAATTCGGTGGAATATATAGCTAAGCTATTGCATTTTCATCCGCTTATCACAGAAGATATTTTGAGTGTGCACCAAAGACCCAAAATAGACGAAATAGACAATACCATCAGCGTTATTATGCAGATGTTGTATTTTAATGAGCAATCAGAATCGATAGAAAATGAACAGGTTAGTTTTGAATTAAAAAATCATGTGTTGGTTAGTTTTCAAGATGATGCTAATAGAGACTTATTTAACCACATAAGAGAGCGTATGGAAAACAATCAGTCTAAAATGAAACATAAAGGATTAGACTATATGCTGTATTTATTGATTGATGCTATTGTAGATCATTACTTTATTGTTTTAGACCATTTAGGCACCTTGATAGAAAAGTTGGAAGAAAAAATTTCAAATGAAGAACAACTACCTGTTGTGATGAACAAGATAAATACCTTACGAAAAGAACTCATTTTTTTCAGACGGCATACATTGCCTGTTAGAGAATTAATCAATACAATAATCAAAAGTGAAAATGAAAATATACATGAGTATACCAAAAATTATTTTAAAGATGTCAGTGATAATATTTTACTAATTATAGATCTAAGCGAAAACTATCGAGATGTGTTGAATAATACACGCGATTTATTTATGAGCCAATCCAATATGAAAATGAATGAAGCCATGAAGTTTTTAGCTATAGTAACTACATTATTGGCTCCAGCTACAGTAATTGGTGGCATATTTGGAATGAATTTTGATCGCATTCCATACCTACACCATCAAAATGGTTTTTGGATAGCTACCATTATGATGATTACGATTCCCATTTTTATGCTCATTTATTTTAAGAAAAAAGGATGGTTTTAAATAAATTAGTTCAATGGATTATATCCATTGAATTTGTATCGAATTCCCAATACTCCATAGGTGCCAAACATATCATATTGATTCCATCGCATATACTTACTATTGAATAAATTATATACATCGGCCATAAGTGTCCAACGAGGTTTCCATGCATATTGAAGTCCTGCATTCATATCTACACCAGCGTTTAAGGTTTTGGTATAATAATCGTTGCTTGTTTTTTGCTGAGCTAGTACAATGCTACCACTACGTACATACATAGTAGCATTGGTTTTTAATTTAGGCATGAGTTGCATACTTCCATGCACATCTATTTCCAGGGGTACATAATGCCAAGCGTTAGCATAGGTATTCAGTTTTAAAATTGGTTGAAAACGCAGACCTGCACCCAATTGTGTATTTTGGTCCAAAAGATACTCGCCCGATAAATCTAGTAAAAAAGCAGTAGCTGATTTATCATATAGTACATTAAATTGCTTCATATCGCTTAAGGTATCATTGATATACAAGGGAAAGTTTTTAATAAAACGCAATCCCATTTTACCCCTATACATCACATTATTGAGGAGTTTTCCGTCGGCTGCTATATAGGCATCGGTGTGGGCTGTTTGTTTTACCGTATAGGTATTATAAATAAATGGATTAATATCCGCTTGTTGTTTATAATTATTCAACAGTAATTGCCCTTGTAGGCCTGCAGTCAGTGTTAGTTGATAGCGATTCAATGGATAATCTATTTTAATATCTGGTAGTAAATGAAATTCTTGAGCAAACGTTGGTTTAAGCACAGCTCTAATATTGGCTCCTTCAAACTGTGTTTGTACACCGCCTTGCCATTGCCACATAGCAGTACCAGCGTTGGCGCTTGGAGAGCTTCTATAGTTTAAATCTAGCGTAGTGCCCCACAGCAAATTAAGCTTAGCGTTAAGCATTTTATTACACGGAATGTCTATAGCCACTCGTGGTTCTATGGTTTTGTTTTTATCTGTAAATACACCGAGTTGTATGCTTGGTTTATATTGTATATTCCATTTGTTCGATTGTTGTTGTATGATATTGGCTTTAATTGCTACATCTACAAAACGCTGATAAAGGTCAGATAGGCTATAATCATATCGAGTCCGATCGTATCCATAATAACCATATACATTGCGCTCTATTGTAAAACTTGATTCTATCAAATGATTGATAAATGAAAGATTAGTGTATACGCCTAAAACATTATTAGATGAATTTTTAAACGTACGATTGGCTTTATTGCTACTGGAATGAATATGAAAATACAATGGATGATTTACTAATGCAGAGGCATCATACCCTGCACTGGTTTTTATAGTGCGCATGCTACCAAGTCCTAACTCAAAGTAATTTTCAAAACCGTGTATGTTTGGGTTTGCCTGCATAGCTATTGGCTTTAATTGTACTGGAGCATATTGAAATAATATTTTTTGTTCGGGTTGCGCATACACTAATGCGTATGCATCGTGGCTTACTATAGGAATGTTATACGGAACAAAATCGGGCTTACCCAAGTTGAGCAAGCTATCTATTTCTTTTTTTGGCGCAGCCTTATCATACAAGTTATATTCGCTAATAGCAAAATCGTGTTGGTCTAATTTTTCATGTATATACGATTTTAATAAGTGCGTTTGTTGTTGTTTTTCGTTTTGCGAAAAATCATCAACCTGATTTAAAAAATGATTGGCATAAATCAAGGCATCATCATAGCGACCTAATCGATACATACTTTCTGCTTGCCAAAATGCTGTAGACGTAGCTACATCATGGTCAATATTATATTTATTACTTTCTAAAAAATATTCAAAAGCCTTGTCGCTTACACCTTCTTTGAGCATTTGTAAGCCTCTTGCATAGTTTGCTTTTTGATACACTTTTTTTAATGAAGAGGATGCGTCGCTCATATTATGTATCACTTTAATGCCATCATCAAATCGTTCATTTTTGATATAGATATATGCTAGCAATTCATTGGCTTCGTTGGTGTATATACTGTTTGGATATTTTTTTATAAAAAGGTTAAGCCATTTGGAGGCTTGCTCTTCATTGTTCATATCATAATAAAGTTTGCCAGTAGTAAAGTGTGCATATTCATTCCACGATTCATTTTGGTGTTTATTCATACAGTTGCCATAAGCTGCTAAAGCTTCTTCTTTTTTTCCCAATTTCAAATAGCAATTGGCTAGTAAATAATCGCTATGTTGAGAAACCAAATTATCGCCCGAAGGTATTTTGTTCAAATTCAAAATGGCATTATCTATATCGCCTTGTTGATAGTATGCATAGGCCAAATGATAATAATCGTTTTGATTAGGATATTCATTTTGTTTGATATAGGTATCAAAATGTTTTGCTGCTTTTTCATACTCTTCGTTTTCAAAATAAATTTGGCCCACCATATTGTTTAATTCATTTTGAAAATACCAGGCATCTTTAGCTTTGAGTTGTGCCAATGCTTTGTCTAGGGCAAGCTGTTTATGACCTTCTAAATATTCTATTTCGGTAAGATAAAAAGGCACTACAGACTGATATTTTGAGTCCTGAGCTATTTTTAAAAAATTTTCTTTGGCATGCACATAGTCTTTGTTGTAATATGCTAATATGCCATGATAATAGTTGCCATCGGCAGCATAGCGATTATTGTCTATACCTTGTATACTCTGAAAATAGGTTGTTGCTTTTTCAAACTGTTGAGTAATCAAGTATGAATAGCCCAACTGAAAATTTTTTCTAACGATTTCATCATTGGTCATAAAATTCATATCGGATTCCATGTATTGTTCTATTGCCTTTTCAAACTGATTGGTTTGAAAAAAATAATTGGCTAAGTATTGATGCCCAAGCTGTTTGTATTTTGCATTGTTTGTATTGCGGACAAACTGTTCTATACGTTTACCAGCTTGGTATTGATTGGTTTGTATAGCACACTGTAGAAATAAGAAATAGGCTTTGTCTAGTTCTCCTCCTTGTCCTATCCAAAGGCTATCGCTTCGTTGAAATAAAAAATCGCTGAGTTTATGATAAGCATCTTTGTATAAACCATCTTGAATCAGTTGTTCGGCATTGACAAGTTCTTTAAATGTTTGTAGATGGTGTGTGGTACGTTGTGCTTGAGATGTTTGAATAGAAAAAGCCATTGTTGCAAGGGCAACAATCAATAAATTTTTCAATGTCTTTACTTTTTTAGATTAATGATGCGACCAAGATAAGCCAATACTTGGAAAAATTGGCAATTGATAGATTCTAGTATTTCGAATTCTGTCTATATAAAAAATATTTTTTTGATTATAGGCATTGCTCAAACTGGCTGAAAGCTCCACTGTAGAAGATTTTAATGCAAAAGATTTTTTCATAGACAAGTCTATACGATGATAGGGAGATAAACGACCACCATTAATTTGATCGGCATATAAAACACCCAAATTGCCATTTTGACTAACATAATTGGTACTAATGCCGTTTGAAAAATTAAGTTGTTCTATAAAAGCTTGTGTTTGAGTAAATGGAAAAGGAGAGCCATAATTAAAACGAGCCGAAAATTCCCAATCCATTTTTTTGCCCATTATATACGATGCCAGTACATTGATATTGTGTTTTCTATCAAATGGTGTTGGATAGGTTTGGCGACCATCATAACGATCTACGTATCCATAAGAATAAACACCCCAAAAATAATAGCGTGTTTTAGCATATTTCATAGTGAAATCTACGCCATAGGCCTTACCTTTTTCTACCGAAAAGTCGGGGTCTGAAGCAAATAGTTTATATCTGTTCAAGGCTATTAGCTGACCAAACGATTTATACCATGGCTCTAAAGTAAATTCGATATTCTTGATATCGAATTCGGCGCCCAATACAAGATGTTTGGCTTTTTGAATATTGTTATTAGCTACATTACCTTCTGGATCTTTTATTTCAAAATCGGGAGCTGTCAAAAATCCGGTAAAGAAATTGACAATGTCTCTATCAGATTTTGAGGAAATCAAATTTTGAGAATAGTAGCCAGCAGCACCTTTTAGACGCAAATTGTTTGTAATATTATACTTGGCAGCTAAGCGTGGTTCTATACGAGCCACAGGCAATGAGGCATAATACTGTATGCGCACACCGGGTTCTATAACAAAACGGTCGCTAAAACTTTTTTTCAATTTTATAAAGCCACCAGCCTGTGTGGTGTAGTCATTTTGTTCTTGCGAAATGCCCAAACTATTATAATACTGGAATCCAGTTTTGAAGCCATTAAATTCAAGCCCATATACAATAGAGCTATGATTGGGTAAATAAGAGGTTACTTTGATATTGGCATCAAATCCATTGATGTCACTATATCGAGGCCTAGCGTCAGACTCTGTCAGCTTTATGGTATAGTCTGAATAATAAAAGCCACCCGATATCAATGAGGAAGAGGCGTTTGGAGAAATCACAAAATTGGCACCACCTCCAGCACTATTCCAATTAAGGTCTGAAGTATTTACAAAGTTTACGCGGTCTCTAAACGAAAAGCCAAAGATATTGAGTTTGCTACCATTGGTACTACTCATATTTATTTTGCCATAGGCATCCGTAAATGTGTAAGGCAATTTTGATTTATAAGGTTCGCCCAAAAAGCCATATAAAGCTTTAGATGAAGATTGTAAATAGCTATGTTTTAAAGATGCTATATAGGATACCGTAAATGTAGAATCAGATTTAAAACCAGCTATAGGGCCCTCTACAAATAATTTTGCTAAAATGGGATTGATTGATATTTTTTGGGTATGCTGTTTCTTGTTGCCATCTTTTGTTATTACGCTTACTATGGCCGAAGTACGATCACCATTTTCAACACTAAAGCCGCCACTCATCACATCTACACTTCGTATAGCATCGGTTTCAAATACTGAATAAAGACCTATGGAATGAAAAGGGTTATAAATTGTCATGCCATCAAGTAGAATTTTGTTTTGTATAGGCGAACCACCTCTTATGTATAGTTGACCGCCCTGATCGCCAGTAGAAATAACGCCAGGCATGACTTGCAAAAATTGCGCTATATCGGCCTCACCACCTATACTTGGCATTATTTTTATTTCCTTTGGTGTTATACGCGTCATACCAACTTTGGTTTCGTATATTTTATCTTGTTTTTTAGCAGAAATAGAAACGCCTTTTAATAGTTTACTTTTTTTAGTTAAAAATATTTTTATAGATGTTACTTGGTCGTCTAATACTACTACTTGCTTGGTTTCATTTTCAAACCCAACACTCGATATAACTAATTCATAAGTACCCAAAGGTATTTTAGGTATATTAAAAAAGCCATTTACGTCGGTTTGGGCACCTCGTTTCAAATCCACTATACCAACAGTAGCACCTATAATGGGTTCAGCATTACTATTGTCATAAACGAAGCCTTTTATGGTACCCGTTTGAGCATTTGACATGCTTAGCATTGCCGTTAAAAAGAAAAGAAATAAGAAAATTTTTTTCATTGAACAAATATAAGAACAAAGCGTATGCAATATAACACTTTGCGTTGAAACTACTATTTTGATAGAAGGGATACAGAGTAGACTAGCATTCTTTTGATTAGCATTGGACGCATAGCGGTATAAAATCTTTTTAAGAATTAAAATATATAGAACAGAGCCTTTACATTCATTTACTTATTTTTGTCGTTTACAGTACCCATCATGAAACCATCAATACCACAAGGCACTCGCGATTTTGACGCTTTACAAGTAGCTAAAAGACAATATATATTTTCTACTATACAAAAACAATTTGCTTTGTTTGGTTTTCAAGCACTAGAAACACCTGCTTTTGAGAACATGGAAACACTTATGGGTAAATATGGTGATGAAGGCGATAAACTTTTATTTAAAATATTAAACAATGGTCTGGACCGAGAAGAAAAAAAGGAAAACGCAAGACAAGATTTTGAAAAAATACTAGCAGGCAAAAACACTAAAGGAATAACAGAAAGAGCTTTAAAATATGACCTTACAATACCACTTGCTAGATATGTTGCCATGCACTACGGTCAGCTTACTTATCCATTTAAACGTTATCAAATACAGCCAGTATGGCGTGCCGATAGACCACAGCGAGGAAGATATAGAGAGTTTTATCAATGCGATGCAGACGTAGTAGGTAGCACATCACTTATAAACGAAATAGAACTACTACAGGTTTATACTAATGTGTTTGAGGCCTTAGGAATATCAGTAAAAATTTGTATTAATAACCGTAAAATACTACAAGCGCTTGCCCAATTTTGTCAAAACGATTTAGCATTAACTGCCATGACGGTTGCTATTGATAAACTAGATAAAATAGGCGAAGAAAAAGTATTGGATGAAATTCGTAAAATTGGTTTTTCGGAAGAGCAAGTAAAAAATGTAGAAGATTATTTGAAGGCTAACCTACTAGAGGACAACAATGATAAAATACAACAATTAAAAAAACTATTTGGTGATATAGATATAGCCAAAGAAGGCATAGAAGAGTTGCAATATGTTTTGAACAATCAACCAAAAGCAAGCTTAGACCTCACATTGGCAAGGGGTCTCAACTACTACACGGGCACAATAGTAGAAGTAAAACCACAAGGCATACAAATGGGTAGTATAGGTGGTGGAGGCCGATACGATAATTTAACCGAGCTTTTTGGTGTTTCTAATATGCCCGGTGTTGGCATCTCTTTTGGAGTAGATAGAATATATGATGTGATGGAAGAATTAAATCTTTTTCCAGAACAGATTAATACTCAAACCGATGTTTTATTTATCAATTTTGGACTTGAATATCAAACTCACTGTTTACAAACCATGAACCATTTGCGACAGCACCAAATTTCTTGTGAGCTATATGCAGACCCCGTAAAAATGGATAAACAAATGAAATACGCCAATAAAAAAGGATTTCGATTTGTTATCATGTTGGGAGAAAATGAAATAAAAAATCAAACCATAACGATTAAAAACTTTAAATCGGGCGAGCAAAAAAGTATATCTATGGCAGAGGCCATCACTTGGATTACTAACAGTAATGTATAGTGTAAAGAATCCGTATATAAAATATTCTTTGTACTTTTATTGCATACATGAATAAAAAATCACTATACTTTTTTATTTTTCTTTTTAGCCTTGTTCAATCTATGCATGCACAATTTGCATTTGAATTAAAGGTTAGTATGGCTATGCGTATTCAAAACTCAGATCAATTTTCTGTAAGTGGCGAAATCACGCAGGGGCGAATTGAAAAAGGAAAAAAATACTATTTAGAAAATGGCACAGAACTTAAGGTAGAAAATATTATTTCGTCTAAATCGGGCACTTCAGTGCCAGTAGCTAGTGCACCAGACAATGTATCTTTGGGTATTTCGAGTAAAGATTTTCAGGCCGAAAACAGAATGCTCTTGCGAGGTATTTCAAACCGTCCCGTATATGGAGGCAATGTAGCAACTCGAACAATGGAAAAATCGCCAGAAGGTATTTTGCATTGCAAACTAAATGGCAGCATACAAACAGCCAAACAAATAAGCAAGCCAGTGTATATAAAAAACAGCAATGTGCTGGATATGTTTTTTCAGTTTGAAGACAAGTCTGTATTGTGGCTACAACTCAATGGTTTTTCGGAAATAGAGGCAGCACCACACCAAACCACCTCAGACACAAGCCAAAAAGATTTTTCAAAAATGTGTAAGATAGCCTACTTGCCTTATGGTTACAGACCAACAGATTTCCCAAACAATTATCAAGCCTTTGAAGACGTAAAAGGACATGCAGGCATATTAATAACAGCACTTAATAAATACACCAAAAAAATTGCTTTCGATTTTAATGGTATATTAAGACCCAATATGCGCTTATTAGAGTCCAATGCCAATGCAGGCCTATTTTATATTACCGAAGGCAAAGTAGATCATGTAAGTTGGGATGCCTTTTGATGAGTAGCTACTAATTTTTTTTCTTCTGCCTCTTCTTCATTAAAACCAGCCACACCACCACTCACCGCCATTTTCATGGCATCGCTAGGGTTCATGTCTAATGGGCTAATATTATCTTTATCTACTATATACATATATCCACTCACTGCATAAGCATGTGGCATATACACAGCTACTTTATTGTGCAAGCCCAATGCACTCAAATCTTTTTGTGTAATAAATCCTACCTGAAATATTTCCGGATTGTTGCGCACTTTGACTAACACAGGTTTTGTAAATTTTCTCTTGTCGCCCATAAAACTTTCCACCACCTCTTTGACAGATGAATAGATAAATTTTATAAAAGGAGTACGCTCTAACACACTATCAAAAAAATCAATGACGATACGAGAAAACAAAAAAGTACTTCCTAGCCATCCTATGCTAATCATAGAAAATACAACAATCAAAAAACCAACCCCACGAGGTAAATTAGGTATTTTGATATCTATAAAATCAAAGATGGCATAGGCAGCATAAAACGTTATGGCTATGGGCGAAATAATAATAATGCCTTGAAAAAAATATTTGACGAGTATGCTTGCTATTTTTCGCATAGTGCAAAGTTAGGCTCATTTATGTATACATAAAAAGTAAAAAAGGTTGCTACTGGAGCAACCTTTAAAATAGCCTTAAAAAAAGTTATTCTTTTATAAAAGATAAAGTTCGTTTTTCTTGGTCTGAACTAATTTGAATAAAATAAACACCAGAAACTAAAGAAGATATGTCTAAATCTCTAGTAAATGGTGATACCAATACTGTTTTGCCTGTCAAATCTTGAATTCTTAATGCTTGAATATGTTCTCCTTCAATATGTAATAAATTATTTGCAGGGTTAGGATAAAGTCGTACTGATTGCAAAGCAAAATTGCTTACAGAAGTAGGGTCGCAGCTTTTTGGAGTGAGCACGCCCGATGGAAATGCCGCCTCTATAGAAGTCAAATCCGCTACTGGCCAAATATCATTATTAATCATTTTTTTATCGGGTCCAATTAAAACAATGGTAGGATAGGCAGAAATGCCATACAAATTAGCATTGGCAGCATTGGTGCCAAAAGTACCAGGTCCGCTTGGATAGTTTGCATTGGTATCCGTAACACCAGCACCAGCATAAAAAGAAAGAAGGTTGGCATAGGTACCAGCATTGTCGCTTTCATTTCCAAGTACTATTACATTTCCCGTATTACAGCCATATTTATGGTAAAAAGCTTCAATATGTGGCGATGTAGCCATGCAAGGCCCACACCAATAGGCAAAGAAATCGATAAGCACATATTTGCCTTGGTTGCAATAATCATACAGATTATGGTTGTTGCCTTTGGAATCTGTGAAAGTAAAGTTAGGACAAGTGCTTCCTACACTGATAGAAGATTGTGAAAAAGCAAGCATGCTGACAAAAGAAAAGAATACTAAGGATATAATTTTTTTCATACTATATATTTTTAAATGAATCGTAAAGCTATAGAAAAATGAGGAAACAAAAAATTGATTAACAAAAACCAAAAAATTTCATATCGTATAGGCTATCCTATATACCCTTATCTTTGCACCCATGCAAGAGCTATTAAATAAAATAGAAACCCTCAAAAACGAAATCAAAGAAACCGTTTTAAAAAATCCAGAGGAATTAGAAAAATATCGTATTCGCTTTTTGGGAACCAAAGGTCTGGTCAAAGAATTAATGGGTGAAATGAAAAATGTTTCATCCGAAATGAAAAAAGATTTTGGTCAAAGACTAAATGAGTTTAAACTTTTTGCAGAAGAAAAATACCAGTCATTTAAAAATGATGAGCAAACCCAAGCAGGAAAAACTAGTGCTCAAGACTATACCTTGCCACCTTACCCATCCGAAACTGGCAGTAGGCATCCTATTCAAATCACGATGAATAAAATGATATCCATTTTTGAAAAAATTGGATTTACGGTTACGGAAGGTCCTGAAATAGAAGATGACTGGCACAACTTTACAGCCTTAAATCTTCCCGAAAACCATCCTGCAAGAGACATGCAGGACACCTTTTATATCAGCAAAAATCCAGATTGGCTCCTACGTACACATACCAGCAGTGTGCAAGTAAGAGTAATGAAAGAAGGAAAATTGCCTATACGTCAAATTTTTCCAGGACGTGTATATCGAAACGAAACTATCAGCGCTAGAGCGCATTGCTTTTTTCATCAAATAGAAGGCTTGTATATAGACGAAAAAGTTTCGTTTGCCGATTTAAAACAAACACTTTACTACTTCGTAAAAGAAATGTTTGGACCACAAGTTAAAGTGCGTTTCAGACCTTCTTATTTTCCATTTACAGAACCCAGTGCCGAAATGGATGTTAGCTGTTTTATTTGCGATAGCAAAGGGTGCAATGTGTGTAAACATACTGGTTGGGTAGAAATATTAGGTTGTGGCATGGTACATCCTAATGTGCTTACAAACTGCGGCATTGATGCCGAAAAATATACAGGATTTGCTTGGGGTATGGGCGTAGAACGCACTACCATGATGCAATATGGCATCCGAGATATAAGAATGTTATCTGAAAACGATGTCCGTTTTTTAGAACAATTCAAAGGGCTCAATTAAATAAACTACAAAATATAAAATATTGATACTCGTTACCGGTGCTTCAGGTTTATTGGGAACTCACTTAATTGAATCATTAAGCAAAGAGGCTGTGCCAATAAAAGCATTATATGTAAACAATAAACCCAAACAAGAATATCAACATGTAACATGGTATCAATGCAATATTTGTGATATAGTACAGCTTGAAGAAGTATTTGAAAATATTACTCATGTATATCACTGCGCTGCTGTAGTGAGCTACGATAGCCGAAAAGCAAGTTGGATGCATGAAGTTAATATAGAAGGCACAGCCAATGTTGTGAATATGTGTTTGGATAAAAAAATAGCTAAACTCATTTATGTAAGTTCTATAGCTGCACTAGGACACGCTACACGAAACGAAACTCTTATTACAGAAACTAGCCCTTACTTAGTACATGCCAATCAGAGCCAATACAGTAAAAGTAAGTATATGGCAGAGCTCGAAGTGTGGAGAGGTATAGCAGAGGGTTTGACAGCTACCATAGTTTGTCCTGGCATTATTTTGGGCGAAGGCAATTGGAATGCTAGCAGCGCCAATTTATTTCGACTAGCGTATAAAGAATTTCCATATTATACTCTTGGCACTACAGCTTGGGTAGATGTTAAAGATGTTGTACAAAGCATGATACTTTTAATGTCGCATCAAGAAAACAATAAAAAATTTATTATTAGCGAAGGCAATTATTCATATCAAAAAATAATGAGTATGATGGCTTTGGCTATGCAAAAAAAGGAACCTAAAAGACATGCAGGTGCCTTTTTGACTGCTTTGGTGTGGAGATGGTCTGTATTAAAAGGATTTTTGTTGAATAAAGAGCGAACTATTACTAAAGAAACAGCTAGAAGTGCTCATAGACAATCAATGTACGATAATAGCTTGTTAATCAACACGTTAAAGGATTTTACATACACCCCCATAAATGAATGTATTCATCGAGTGGCATCATATTACTTAAAATTGCAAGCATAGTTTGCACTAAAATATCAAAACTCAAATTTCTACTTTTAATAGCATTCACATTTTAATAGTTGAATTTGAATTTTCATTGCAATTTAATTAACTTTACCGTTCAATTTATTTTTTAGAAATAAATTGGAACACTCTTTTAAAACATTAAACTGTAGAGAATGAAAAAATTTAACATTTACATCTTACTAGTGATTCTGATATTGTGTACACAAGTTGGAATCTCTCAAGCACAGGTAACAGGTACTAAAACGATACCTGGCGATTACCCTACTTTAAACGACGCTATCATAGCATTAAATACAAGTGGTGTTGGTGCTGGAGGAGCCACCATAAATCTAACACAGCCCGAAACGGCACCTGTGGGCGGATATAAAATTGGTAGTGCTACACTCAATGCCAGCACAACGGCTGCAAACCCATTAGTTATCAATGGTGGCAACCACATCATTACAGCTCAAGTGGGTACTGGTGCTGGTACATCAACAGCTTTGCCCGATGCCATTGTATGGGTAATTGGTACAGACCACATAACCCTAAACCAATTAAATTTAGTAGAAAGTGCTTCCAACATAACTATAACAACTCAGATGGAAGCAGGCATACTAATTCGCAGTATGAGCACTACAGATGCATCACAATTTTTAACTATACAAAACTGTAGCATAAATTTGAATGGTACAGCTACACTCACTACAAGTGCAGGTATATATGAAACAGGTATAGCCTTGCAAGTAGCTCCAGCTACTCAGGCTACAAGCCCCATCTCTACTACTGCAGTTTTGCCTACTAGTGCTGACGGGGTGCCCGGAAATATTGTAATCAAAGGTAATACTATTCAAAATTGTTATAATGGAATTAATATTTTGGGTAGTTCAAGTGCTACTTATTATTCGCCTAATATTACCATAGGTGGTGCAAATGCAACAGACGGTAACCACCTTTCTAATCTTGGTTCTAAAGCACCAGAAGGTGGTGTGGCTGTAGCAGCAAACTCTACAGGTATTTATGTTTCTAATGTTTCTAATAGTAATATATCTCACAATAATATAACTGCTGCGAATATCTATAATGGATTTTATTTTATACAAGCCGGCACAGACGATGGAACAAGAATAGTTCGTAACAATGATATGCAAGGTAGTATGATAGCTACTAACACAAGTTCTTTATATTGTATTTTTAATACTGGAGGCTCTACTAACTCTTTTGTAGATAGTAATCATATACATGATATTATCATGAATACAACGGGTAACTTTTATGGTGTATATAATGGTTTAGCATCTATTTCTGGCTTTCATAGTTCAAATGCCAATGTAATAAACAATATTACCAGAACACCTACTTTGGGCACTGCTGTATTAAATTCATTTTGTATATTTAGTTCAGCACTTTCCAATGTCAATTATCGCGAAATCAACAACAATACTGTAAGTAATTTTACACATACTACAGCTGCTACAGGTGGAGCTAGTTTGTATGCTTTATACAATGCCAACAGTCAACATAGTGAAGCCAAAAATAATTTAGTTTCCAATTTAATTATAAATGGTACGGGTACTAATACTTGTAATGTGTATGGCATGTTTAGTGGTTCTTCGATTAATGAGCACAAAATAGATTCTAATACATTTAGCGGTTTGCATATCATGCATACACCTACAGCAGCGGCTAGTGTATATGGTATTTATTCTAATGCTGCTACTGGTACACACCATATATATAATAATAATGTCAATTCTTTAAGCACGGCCAGTGCAAACGGTTCTATAGAAGGTATTTCATTATTACAAGCAGCGTCTGGAGGCAGAAGCGTTTATAATAATATGGTTTCTGGCCTAACGGCTCCATCATTAAATATAGATAATGCAGTAAAGGGTATATATGCTTCCGGAGGTACCAATAACATTTATTATAATACAATATATTTAGGCAGTGCAGGTACACTAACTAGTACGGGCACAAACTATGGTGTTTCGGGTATTTCGTGGTTATCGTCTGCTACTGTAGAAATGATAAATAATATTATAAATGTAAAAGCAACTCCTGCTGGAAATGGTAAAGTTTCGGCCTTGCGTGTTTTAGCTGCGGGCACTAATGGTACTGTACCCTCAAGTTATAATAGCAATTCTAACAATAATATTTTATACGCACCTAATGCTGCTAATAGCTACCTATATGTAGAATCAGCTTTAGGAAATGCTTCAGTATTTAATGCCTATGGCATAAGCAATGACCCAGACTTTAATACTTCTTGTGGTTTATTTAAAACTTTTGCAGCACCAGCTGAAAGTGCTACATTTACAGAAGATAATTTGACAGCAGGAGCTATTCCAAACACGTTCTTACCGAATGGAGCTTCTTTTGCAAAATCTTCAGCATTATCTATAGCAAGTGTTCCCTTTGATTTTAGCGGAGCTACTCGAACCAACCCTTCTGATATAGGTGCATTAGAGTTTACAGGCACTTCTGTAGATGCCTCAGCACCACTAATTAATTACAACGTTTTACAAAATACATTATGTTTAAATAACCCATATATTGATGCAGATATTACAGATTTATCGGGTGTAAACACAACAACCAATAAGCCAAGAGTATGGTTTAAAAAATCTACAGAAAACAATGTTTTGCCAGCAAGTAATACTTCTGTAGATAATGGTTGGAAATATGTTGAAGCTACAAATACAACATCACCCTTTCATTTCGACTTAAATTATAGTCTATTAAGTTCACCAGTAATTGCAGGAGATATTATTGAATATTTTGTCATAGCACAGGATCTTCAAGCTACTCCCAATGTAGGCAAAGTAAGCGCAAATTTCCCAACGAGCTTCTGCCCTACCAGCGTAGCATTAAGTGCCTCAGCCTTTCCAATTAGTTCGCCCAATAGTTATTCAATAACAGTACCTCCAACTACTATTGTTGCTACAGCTACTCCATATGAATTTTGTGTTTCTGGGGCACCATTGTTGTCTACAACAAACAATAATGCAGTAAGTGGTTTAGAATATCAGTGGGAAAGTAGCCCATCAGGTGCTAATACCTTTACAGAAATTCCTGGTGCAACCACACTAGATTACACCTCTGCAACACTTACATCAAACACTGATTTTAGATTAAAATTTGCTTGTAGTGGTATTCCTTTTGATACATCTGATGTGGTAACTGTAATAGTAAATAATCCATTAGTATCTAGCACTACACCAAGTACTATTTGTGGTCCACATTCTACTACTGTAAGTGCTACTACACTCGGCGGATATAATATTAGATGGTATGATAATGCAGTAGGTGGTAATTTGTTACATATTGGTAATACATACACGACTCCATTTTTAACAAGCGGTGCTACCTATTATGCATTGGCTGCTGCTGGAAATTCAGTAAACGGAGGTCGACAAACTGCAACAGCTACGGGTGCTGCAAGTGGCATAGCTAATAGAGGTATAGTATTTACTACTACAGCCGCTTTAACAATTGACAGTATTGGATTAATGAGTACAGGTAATGCTGTGGATGTAACAATAAAATTATATAATAGTACAGGTACAACTCAAATAGGCTCTGATGTAGTATTGAGCATACCAACAAATAGTGGTAATACCATTATACCAAAATTAGAAATTATTCCTACTTTGATAAATGTTCCAGCAGCAGGCACTTACCGCTTGGTGGTTTCGGGCTTATCTACAGCAGGCAACCACTTATATGGTGAAACCTCTGGTGTTACAGGTTATCCATATGCTGTAGGAACGCAATGTAGTATTACTGGTACTATTACATCTACTATAGGTTCAGCTACTACATCTGCTTGTTATTATATCTATAAATTGGCTTTAGGAAAAGTATGTGAGGGTATTAGAGTACCAGTAGATGTAACATATACTATTCCACCTTCAGTGACATTAACAGCTACAAGCGATAGTGTTTGTTTCCAAAATCAAACATCTTCAACTTTATCTTTAACAAGCGTAAACGACCCCAATTATGATTATACATGGAGCCCTGCTACTGGTTTAAATACTACAACAGGTGCCAGTGTGATGGCCTCACCAAGCACAGCTACTACATATACTATCAATGCATCTGATGCTACTTCAGGATGTGTAACCATATTCACAAAACAAATAGGCATCTATCCACAATTTACGGTGGCTTCCAATGTAACTCCAGCATTAGTTTGTGCTTTGGATTCTGCTACACTCAATGTGGTTACTGCTACACCTACAGGCTTTGTGCCAAGTGCTTATAGCTGGAGTCCGGCTTCTGGATATGCCAATGCCAATGCAGCCAATACTAAAGTAAATACATATTATACACAGACCTATACAGTAACAGCTTCGGATAGCCATGGCTGCACAGCTACAAGTACAACTGAACTTACTGTGCATCCACTTATTTCAGGAACACCTTCTGCTACACCAGACAATTTCTGCGTAGGTGGCACTACAACTATAAATTCTACAGTTAGTTATTCTTGTTTAGGAAACGATACCAATTTTGTAGGCACCTATGCCCCAGCCAATTGGAGTTTAGTGAATACAAATTCAAATGGTAGTATAAGCACAGTGTTTATACCAAGCCAATTGGGCATTAATTCGGGTACAAATGGCTCCTTTACTGATGGTACTACAAGCTTTGAAAAAGTAATAATTTGTCCAGGTACTGTAAGTTTTAGCTGGAATTATTTTACAACAGATATAGCTTATACAGACAGACCTCAATATCAAGTAAATAGCAATACTCCCGTATTAATGACAGGTTTCAATATTTTTGGAGGATCCACACAATCAGGAACTCAAACCATAACGGTAAATGCAGGCGATACTTTAAAACTACAAATGTGGACTTTTGATAACGACGGGATTTCGGCTACTGTAAACATCTCAAATTTTATAGCTCCAAAATTACCTCTAACGGGTTCTGCTACTGTTTGGGATGCTGCCACAGGAGGCAATATGTTAGGCACACCACCATATACTTTTGTTCCTAATGCTAACCAAGGATATTATATAGAATACACACAATATTCTACCAACTGTGTAAACCCAATAAGAGAATTAGTTCCTTTGACTGTAAACCCATTGCCAACCATTATTACATCGGCTATGCCAAATGATAGTATATGTATAGGAAATGATGTTACATTGGGTGCCATGGGGGCTCAAGACTATGTATGGATGGGTAATCCTACACTAAGCTCAGATACAATTTTAACACCAGCCGTAGCGGGTATTTATTCTGTTTTAGGCACAGATGCTAATGGATGTAGTAACACTGCAACAATCGAAATTTTTATCAATCCATTGCCAACTGTTGTTGCAAATCCTGCATCTCAAACTGTTTGTCAAAACTCTTCAGTATCTATAGCAGGTGGCGGTGCTGATATGTATGTATGGACAGGTGGTATAATAGATAATACACCATTTACCGCATTGGCAGATGAAACCTATACTGTAACGGGTACAGATGCCAATGGTTGTAGCAATACAGCTACAGCAGAAGTGCTAATAGATTTATTGCCTACTTTATCTGTTACAGCGTCTCCTTCTAATACTGTATGTTTTCAAAGTGCAGTAACTATAGAAGCTACAGGCGCGAGCACATATATGTTGAATAGCAATATGATGACTGGTAGCGATACTTCTTTTGTAACTTTCGCTCCTAATACCTATACGATTACTGCTACCAATGCATCTGGTTGTACAGCCACTACAAGCATTAGTATTAGTGTCAATTCATTATCGGGCAACCTGGCCTTATCTACTGGTGGTGCTTCAGTTATAGGCACTACAAGTGCTACACAAGTTCATCCTGATGGTGCTAACTTAAACTATACAGATATCAACTGCGATCTTATTGTTATAGTAAACGATGGCATGGGCGGAACTCAATTAGGAAGTACACTTGCTAGTGTAACAGTAGATAATGGTGTACAATTGGTAGGTACACAACCTTATGTACCTCGTTGGTACACGATTACTCCTACAAATACCAACGTAACTGCTCAAGTTAAGATGTATTTACATCAAGATGACTTTGATTTATATAATACATACGCCTTGGCCAATGGATGGCCTTTATTACCTACATCGGGCAATAATGCAGATCCCAACATAGCCAATATACGAGTTACCAAAACTGATGCAGCGGGTGCACAAGTATTAACTCCTACAATGTTCTGGAATGGTACCATGTGGGAAGCTACTATGTTAGTAACTAGCTTTAGTGAATTTAGATTTCATAGTGTGAATCCTCTCAATGCTCCTTTGCCAGCAACAGTACTTAACTTTACAGGCGTAAAAGAAGGTAGCGCTGATAGATTATCATGGACTAGTGTACAAGAAATAAATAGTGCTAACTATATTATTGCATATAGTCAAGATGGTATCAATTTTAAACCAGTAGCACAAGTGCCATCTAAAGCTATAAATGGAAATAGCCAATCAGCACTTAACTATATAGCTATGCATAGCCAGCCAGCTTTGGGACACAACTATTACAAACTACAATTACAAGATATAGATGGACGTATTACACAATATGATAAAGTAATAGACTTGATGCGTAGTGCAGATGGTAATACAGTGATAGTATACCCTAACCCTGCAAGCGATATAATACATATAGATGTATATACAACTAAGGAGCAAAAAGCAGAAGTAAAATTAATGGATATGAGTGCAAGAGTTATTAAATCTGTACAAGCATCCTTAATACAAGGTACTAACGAAATCAGTATGCAACTTAGCGATTTGGCAAGTGGCATGTACACAATACAAGTATCTACCAATAATACTGTAATAAGCACAAGCAAAATTCAGAAGAACTAATTTGCTTGAAAACTTACGTAAAGAGGCTGTCAAAAAAGTATTGGCAGCCTCTTTTGTTTGTTCTACGCTAATTATTATCTTAGCGTTGTATAAACTAGCGGTACGAAAATAGTATTTGATACTGAATAAAAGATATTTTACAAAAGGTTTGCAAAGTTCATTCTTTCTAATTTTTTTAGTTCTAACAAAAAATCTGATTTTTAAATTTCACACACTTTTTTATACAGTATCTAATTTCAATAATAAACAGCCTGTATGCTACTGTAAAAGTAAAAGAAAAGTAATAGGAAGGAACGATTTCTTCAAACTCCAATGCATGAATAATATCATGTTTTATCAAATTAAAACATAAAAACGTCCTAGTTGAGCTAATTGTATACTACATTGCATATCCTACATGAAAATAAATAACATTCGTTTAGAAGTCATGAAGACCATGCAGCAATCTATGGACTCATTTATTTCTAAATATCTAAAACCCGTCGAAACCAATTGGCAACCAGCTGACTTATTGCCCGATGCTAGCCGCGATACTTTTTTTGAAGAATTAAAAGAACTACAAGAAACAGCTAAAGAAATTGACTATGATCTGCTCGCTGTGCTCATAGGCGATACCATAACAGAAGAAGCATTACCGTCCTACGAATCCTGGCTACTCAATTTGGAAGGTGTAGACCAAGAACAAGCAGACAATGGTTGGACAAAATGGATACGTGCGTGGTCGGCTGAAGAAAACCGACATGGCGATTTATTGAATAAATATTTGTATCTGACCGGAAGAGTCAATATGAGAGAGTTGGAAATTACAACTCAATATTTAATAAGTGATGGTTTTGACATAGGCACCAGCCACGACCCCTATCGAAATTTTATATATACCAGTTTTCAAGAAACAGCAACCAATATTTCGCATCGAAGAGTAGCAAGCTTAGTAAAACAAAAAAACAACCCCAACTTGGCAAAAATGTGTGGTGTCATTGCATCAGACGAAGCCAGACATGCCAATGCTTATATCGAATTTGTACGTCGTATTTTTGAATTAGACCCTAGCGAAATGATGCTGGCCTTTGAAGATATGATGAAAAAGAAAATCGTTATGCCTGCACATTTTATGCGCGAAAGTGGTGGCCAAATTAGCGAACTCTTTAAACACTTTTCGGATGCAGCGCAACGAAGATTGGTATATACCGCCCAAGATTATATCGAAATATTAAAAGGATTACTTAAAGATTGGAATATAGACTCTATTAGCAATCTAAACGATAAGGCAGAACATGCAAGAGACTTTTTGATGGCCTTGCCCAAACGTTTAGAACGAATTTCGGATAGAATAAGCATACCCGAAAAACAATATGAATTTAAATGGATTTTGCCTGCTTATAGCAAAAGACTTTTCTAAGTGCTCAAAAATTATGTGAGTGTCAGTATCTTTGCCAGCTATGGCTTTAGACAAAAACTTTCAGCATCAGGCTGCAGAAAAAAAATGGTACGACTTGTGGATTGCTAATGGCGATTTTAATTCTAAACCCAATACAACACAAAAGGCTTATACTATAGTGATACCTCCACCCAATGTAACGGGGGTTTTACACATGGGACATGCACTAAACAATTCTGTTCAAGATGTATTGATTCGCTATGCCAAATTAAAAAACTATAACACCTGTTGGGTGCCTGGCACCGATCATGCTTCTATAGCTACCGAAGCCAAAGTAGTAGCTATGCTACAAGAACAAGGCATAGATAAAAACACACTTTCGAGAGAAGAATTCTTGTCGCACGCTTGGGTTTGGAAAGAAAAATATGGTGGCATCATTTTGCAACAGTTAAAAAAATTGGGATGTGCTTTAGACTGGAATAGAACAGCCTTTACCATGGATGATAATTACTACGAAGCGGTCATCGATGTATTTATAGATTTGTACAACAAGGGCTATATATACAGAGGTGTAAAAATGATAAATTGGGACCCCAAAGCAAAAACAGCGTTGAGCGATGAAGAGGTTAATCATAAAGAAGTACAAAGCAAACTATACTACGTAAAATATAAATTAGAAGAGGCTACTAACGATAGAGAATTTATAACTGTTGCTACCGTAAGACCAGAAACCATATTGGGTGATACTGCAATTTGTGTACATCCCAATGATGAGCGATATCAGAACCTAATTGGTAAACATTGTTTTGTACCTATCATAAACAGAAAAATTCCTATCATAGCCGATGAGTACATAGATATAGAATTTGGTACAGGATGCTTAAAGGTTACTCCCGCACACGACATCAACGATTATAACCTTGGCATAAAACATCAATTAGAAGTAATCGATACCATCAACGAGGATGGCACCATGAGTGCAGCAGCGGCCATGTACGAAGGCATGGACCGCTTTGAAGTAAGAAAAAAAATTGCAATAGACTTAGACGCCATAGGGCATATAGAAAAAATAGAAGACTACAAAAATCAAGTAGGTTTTAGCGAGCGTACAGATGCTGTTATAGAACCTAAATTGAGTATGCAATGGTGGTGCAAAATGGAGGCTTTAGCAAAGCCTGCATTAGATGTGGTAATGGATGATACAATCAAATTTTATCCTTCCAAATTTAAAAATACCTATCGCCATTGGATGGAGAATATAAAAGACTGGTGCATAAGCCGACAGCTACGATGGGGGCATCGTATACCAGCTTGGTATGACGACAAAGGCAATCTAGTAATAGCCAAAACAGAAGATGAAGCATTTGCCAAATTGCAAGAAAAAAATGCAACCATACAAAGAGCCACTATCAGGCAGGATGAAGATGTATTAGATACATGGTTTTCTTCGTGGTTGTGGCCATTAGAAGTATTTCACTGGAATAAACAAAAAGAACAAAATGCCGAATTGGATTATTACTATCCTACAGCTACCTTAGTTACGGCTCCAGAAATTATTTTCTTTTGGGTAGCTCGTATGATAATGGCTGGCTTAGAATACAAAAAACAAATTCCGTTTCAGCAGGTTTATTTTACAGGCATCGTTCGTGATAAACAAGGTCGAAAAATGAGTAAATCCTTAGGTAATTCGCCAGACCTTCTCAAACTTATAGAAGACTATGGTGCCGATGCCGTACGCTTTGGCGTTTTAATTGCATCGCCTGCAGGCAATGATTTATTATTTGATGAAGCAGGCCTTGAGCAAGGAAAATTATTTATTAATAAAATATGGAACGCCCTAAAACTACTACAATTATTTTCTGAAAAAGAAACGATAGATAATCCAGAGCAAACAGACTCCTTTGCAAATCAATGGTTTGAACAAAGACTGCAACAAGTAAAAAATTTAGTAGATGAAGATATCAAAGAATTTAAACTCAGCGAAGCACTCAAAAAAATATACTCATTGATATGGGACGATTATTGCAGCTGGTATTTGGAATGGATAAAAACACCACAAGACCAGGGCATGGACAAGACTACGCTAAAAAAAGCATATACATATTTTGGCGAATTGATGCAAATGTTGCATCCTTATATGCCTTTTATAACGCAAGAAATATATGCTCATTTGGGCATGCAACCACAAAATATTTTAGAAAGCCGATTAGCTACTTCAACATCTATACAACAAGATATAATACTATTGGGCGAACAAGCAAAACAAATCATAACTCAAATACGCGATGCTAAAATAAAAAATGGATTAAAACCTAAAGACGATATTTCGCTCTACTTGCCACAAACACACAAAGACAGCTTATCTCTTGCCGCAAACATTATAGCCAAACAAGTTTTTTCAAGCACCATAACTTATACTCAAGAGCCTATAGACCAAAGTATATCACTAGTGATAGACAAATTTCAATGCTATTTAAAAACAGAAAAAGAAATAGACCAATCGCACCAAAAAGAACAACTTGAAAAAGACCAAGCTTACTACAATGGATTTTTAATGAGCATAGAAAAAAAGCTTTCGAACGAAAAATTTGTTCAAAATGCCAAACCCGAAATTGTTGAAATAGAGTTAAAAAAGAAAAAAGATGCAATCGAAAAATTAAGAATTATAGAAGAAAGTCTTAAATTGCTATCATAAACTTTAGATACTACTATGAATAAAAACAACCTTTTTGTTTTTATAAGTTTACTTAGCCTCGTTGTTTTCTTAGCAGCTTGGGCTACACCTCAGCAGGTCAAAATAGCCTATGCTTATCATACGTTTTTTGCGTGCAAGCATACAGATTCTATATATGTAAACAAGAAAGACCTCATTTCGCTTTCCGTACAACGACTTTGCGCCAAAGATTCTGCATTTACATCATATCCTATTTACAGTTTTGATATTACCTATGCCGAGCGTGGATTATATCAAGATTCTACAGGCATGCCAATAGTAGTTACAGATTATTCATTCGATAAATGTCAGGGCGATACCTTGCCCATGCGTTGGATTTCTATATTTCAAGAAAGAGCATACCCTGGCGATACTATTTTTATAGATAATGTAAAAGCGTTAGATAAAAACAACAAATCAATTTCGTGCAAAGGCTTTAAACTTGTTGTAAAACGATAGGGCACATTATTAGGCTTTCCAATGCCACCGGACAGTTTTAATTACTTGCTCGTTTAAACTCAAAAAAACCGGACAGGTCATAGCAGCGTGTATTAAAATCTTTTTTTCTTTTTCGCTATAGTTTTTTTCGGGCATGTATATAGAAATTATTATTTCACCTATTCTACGCTGAGGGTCTGATATCATAATTTTTTCTACTTCTGCTACTGCACCTTCTATGTCTATATGATGTGTACGAGCTGCTATGCCCATAATACTAAACATACAAGAGCCTAATGCTGTCGCTACCAAATCGGTAGGGCTAAAGCGTTCGCCTTTACCATGATTGTCTTTCGGGGCATCTGTTTCAACGACACTTTTGCTTTGTTCGTGTACCATTTCAGTACGCAAATCACCTCTATATATAATTTTGGAAGTCATTATTTATTTTTTCAGTAAATTTACATCAACATAATTTATCCAATCGTTTGAATTGTCGTATTCTCATTATAGTATTCTGTTTCATACCGAGCTTGCTCCATGCTCAGCAAAGCCGTTTTGACTCGATTCGAATAGCCAATAAAAATCGTTTGGATTCAATACGACAAGCTAATACAGCTCGTTTAGATTCTATCAAAGCGTACAATAAAGCAAAGTCAGACTCTATTAGTGAAGCTAGGAAAGCAGCTCGCGAAAAAGCACAAGAAGAAAGAGAGAACAAAGAATTATTGCGTGAAAATAAACGATTAAGCAAATTACCTATATCGCAAGAAATGGCCGCTACTTATCGGCTATACAATGATGGATGGGGTTTTGCAGTTCAAAGAGGATTTATCAAAACTGAAGACGTAGAAACTCCTCATACAATTTTTTTATGGTTGGAGCTTTCAGAAAAAAAACACCCCAAAGAAACAAAAACAATCAACGAAACTTTTGCAGTATTGTATCCTGATGAGCTCAAACCTATAGCGTATAAATATGGTAAAATCAATAATTTTTATCAATTAAAATTGGGTATTGGCAACTCAAAACCATTTACTGGAAGACTAGATAAACGGAGTGTACAAATCAATTGGGTATATGCAGCAGCCTTATCATTTGGCATGGCCAAGCCATATTACTTAGATTTGTTTTTGCCCGAAGGCAATGGTTATATTCGAACGTTTGATAAGTATTCAGAAAGCAATGCCACCTATTTTTTAGACCTCAACAATCAAGGCACCATCATAGGAGGTAGTTATTTTTATAAAGGTTTGGGTGAAATAAAGTTGATACCGGGCATAGCCCTTCGTTCTGGGTTTTATTTTGACTATGCCCCTACCCCCAAAACTTTTATGGGTGTAGAAATTGGAGCCATGTTAGAAGCCTATACACGCAAAGCACCAATAATGGCTATAGCACCAAACAAAGCTGTATTTTTTAGTGCATATGCCGATTTTCGCTTTGGGAAAAGATGGAAATAATGCAACCCAAGAAATGCAATAGAAATAACTGAAATGAGTCAGCTACTCGTATTAATTGGAATTAACAGAATTTCTAATTTGTTTATATCATTTGAAAATCCAAAATGAATAATCAGCGTTTTAAAGGGCACTCCAAGCCAATATACCTCCGGCTAAGTTGGTAGTGTGTTTAAAACCCAATTGTTCTAAATACATACAGGCCTGCATACTTCGCATACCACTTCTACAATGTATTATGATTTCTTCATTGCGCAAGGGCTCTAACTCCTCAATCTGACCAGCTAATAGTTGGCCCAGTGGAATAAGTTTTGCACCCATATTGACATGTTCATATTCCGAAGGTTCGCGCACATCTATTATATGTAGCTTTTCACCCCGATCGAGTCTTTGCTTAAGCTCTAAAGCAGATATTGTTTGCATGATTTTTTATTGTTTTAAAAAAGAATGTCTATACACCGCATTGGACTTGTCTATAAGCTGAATAAAGTAAAGCCCATTTGATATATCATGTATAGGAATGGTAAGATCATCTTGCAGTAGCATTCCATTTTTTATTTTTTTGCCACTCACATCAACTATCGAATACGACTTTAATTCAAGATTAGTATGTATAAAAACCTTGTCATACGCGGGGTTAGGATATAAAACAAGTGTATTTTTCTTTTCTACAGTTAGTGTAGAGGTTGGTATAAAGGCTTGTCCAACTAGAGGTCGCATCATAATACTACCTGGTATTAGTGAGCCCAACCATGTGCCATCTACGTTGTAATATAAAAAATCAGTATTAGATTGATTGTTGACATCTAAGCCATAATAAATAGTATCACTTCCAAAATTGGCTGGCTGAGTAATGCCGATATAATAAATCCCACTATCTAATAATACAGGGGTATCAAAAGCATAATTTGAAAAACCATTTCGTAGAGGTTCATATTGTACGGTGTATAAATCTTGTTGTTTGATAATGGAATCTTGCGTTGATAGTCCCCCCAAAGATTTATAAAGTATTATAGAAAAAAACTTACCAAGAGAATTAGGTACTTGCGCTCCAAAATATACACTAAGCCCACGTAGTGAATCGGGTTGGTTTAAGTGAAAAGATAAAGCTGTTTTGGCGGGATAATTCAATGCACTATTTAAAAAATAAGCTTTTTCGGCACTACCATCATCGTAGGCAAAATAATTATCAAAGACTATATCGCTATATATGGTATCATTATTTGGATAGTCGCTGGTCGAAACAGATTTATAATAATACTGATTTCTAAAAATAACTTTGTCAAAAATAGAGGCAGGATTATAGTTGATACTAAAAGCAGGATTGTTGTGCGTGTATGTCGAATAAGCCGAAAGTGCTTGATTAACAACAGTAGAGTTGGCTATAGGTGTGCCCGTTAATACTTCTTTGCAAGTATGATGAAGCTCGAGTGTATAATTGTTGTTAGAATTATTGACAGCTATAAGCGTTTGCGAGCTACTTACTTCGTTAGATTGGTTGGCTTTGAAATGCCTATAAGGCATTGAAGAGTAAGGAGAAAGAATAGAGCTAGGATTGCCAATCCAAGCCATATCCGATACTATGGTATCGATAGGTGTTCGTCCAGCGTTTAAATATACGTAGTCTATATTCCAAACATCGTCATTTAGGTTAGGAGAGGCTATATTGACAAATCGAAATTGAAAATCGCTATGTAAGTATTGTGTATCGGCTATTGGTATCATAGCTACTTGCATGGCAGTCAGATTCGTACCTCTTTTGTCCCATACTTTATGCCATTGCCCTGTAGTAGATTTAAAAAAGAGTAAAAGGCTGTCTTCAGTTTCGGGGGCAAAGCCCAAACCTTGTGGCTGATAAAAAAAACTTAAATACAAACCACTTGTTGTAGAATAGGGTAATAAGTTGATACTTGTAGAAGTTAAACTATCGGCATAATATCTTGAAAAAGGATTGTTTACATAGGGTCTACCAAATTCATTTAAGCCATCCAATGTAGCAACACCTTGGGTGATGGGTTGAAAACCCAATGTATTGTTGATATATGCCTGACTATCGGACCATAGACTAGCTAAGGGATATGAAGAATGGGCTTGTGAAAAATCGTCGAAAAAAGGTAGAGATGCTCTCTTTTTTTTATTGGCTACCGAATTATTTGATTCGGTTGCTGCAAAGGGCTTAGTTTTTAAGTAGGTAACAAATTCTTGAGCATGAAGCACAGAAGTGCTAAGCAAAAGGAAACAAAAAAAGCGTAAAAATTTGTTCATTTATTCAAATTCGTTACTGATATGATCTGTGTTTTGTTTTACAGGAGGAGGTGCACTCTTATCTTTTTTGGGAGCCTCTTTGGGCTTATCTTTTTTAGGAATAGAGCCTATGGGCTTTTCATTAACGATAGGAGAGCTTGTTTTGGTATTGGCTTGATTTATTTTTTGTTTTCTATTTAAATCAGCTTTGGGTTTCGTTTTATCAGTATTTTCAATCGTAGGTGCAATTACAGCCACAGGTTGCTCATTGATTACTTCTTCTTCCACACTCGAACTATCGTAGCCGAGTAGTTTTTTGGAACCAGGCATATTTTTTTGTATCAAATCGGCCGAAGGCGATTGCATAATACGCAAATCCATCATATCGCCTATTAATATAGTATTTTTAAAGTCTAATTCATTGATAGCTTCAGGTGTCTGCTGATAAATGATAGCACCCATCGTATCTTCTATCATACCATCCCAAAGGATATTATACGTTAAGCCTTGTGTTTCAAGAAGGCTTTTGGCTTCAGCCCACGATAGCCCAATAAGATTTGGCACATCTCGTTCTTCAGTAAGTCCTTCGCCCACTACCAAATCTATTTTAGAACCATAAGGTATAGGTGTGCCAGGATTAAGGTGATGGCCATTGATAAGCATTTCTAAAACAGCACCGGCAGCTACGTCGGGTTTATATATAGTATCGCCCATGGCTAAGCGATAGCTTTGCATAGTAAGGAGGGCATTTCTAAATGATAGATTTACCAAATTGGGCATGGATATAGAAGGGATAGCCTTTTTATTTACAGTCAAAAATATTGTTCTTCCTACTTTAACAATAGAGCCAACTTCTGGTTCTTGAAATAAAACTTCCAAAGGGTCTCTATATGATTTATACGTAGAGTCCACATTGACCTGAAAGCCTAAGTCTTTTAATTCTTGCATCACCACTTTTAGGTTTTTACCGACCATATTAGGCACCTTGGTTTCTAACCCATGATTCGTAATTTTATTTAAAGAAGTAAAAAAAAGATACAGGAGTCCAGCTGCTAGTAGCAACATGATTAAAAGATTAAAAATGACGGATCGCTTAAGCAATGGTATTGAGTTTTACTTGAATGCGTAAAAGTAAGGTATTTGTATAGGAATGAAATACGCTTTTAAATATTTTTAACCCTTTAAAGTTTCTTGGATTAAGATATTATAAAAATCCTTAAGGCTCATGCCAATCGCTTTTACTTGCTGTGGCACTATACTATTTTCACTCTGACCGGGTACGGTATTAATTTCTAAGAAATAAAGTGCTTGACTACCGTGTTCTAAGATAAAATCAATACGACAAATGCCTTTGGCATTTAATAAATCATAAATGTTTTTAGCAGTTTCACGTATTGATTGTGTTTGCTCATTATCTAGTTGAGCGGGGGTTACTTCTTGGCTTACACCCGGTGTATACTTAGCCTCGTAATCAAAAAACTCCTTGCTACTGATAATTTCAGTAATAGGCAGTGCATATACTTGCCCCTGACTTCTATAGACACCGATGCTAAATTCTCTACCATGCACAAATTCTTCTATCATAGCTTGTGGTTCAAAATCAAACACTGCTTCGAGTGCCGGTCTGATATCTTCTTTTGTTTTAACTTTTGTAGTAGCCAAGCTCGAACCGCCTTCGGCTGGTTTTACAAAGGCAGGCAAACTTATTTTTTCCAATATTTCTTCTGTCGATAAGCACCTTGAATGATGCAAATGCAACGACTTAGATACATGCACTAAGCCACTTTGGGCTACAATAGCGTTGCAATAAATTTTATTAAAGGTAATGCCAGATACTATAGCTCCACAAGAAGTAAAAGGAATTTCCATCATTTCAAGATAGCCTTGTAGTTTGCCATCTTCGCCAGGAGTACCATGTACGGCTATAAACGCTATATCAAATCGAATTTTTTGATCATCAACAAGAATCGAAAAATCATTCTTATCTATCTTTATTTCTTGTCCATCGCTATGCGTATAAACCCATTTTTCTTTATCTATAATAATGGTATAAATGTTATAAAGACTATTGTCTAAATTGTGGGCTATGGTATGAGCAGTGCCTATCGAAATTTTATATTCGCCTGTATAACCTCCAGCAATAAGTGCAAGATTTTTTTTCACCTTCAAAAAAATTTCTCAAAAGTAATCTGAAGAATTTTTGAAATGAATAAAATGAATGCTAATTTTTTTAAAAGAATATAAGACTTTATCAGAGATATTGTTTTGACAGTTAAAGTTATTTAGCAGATAGAAGAAAAGATATTTTTGAATTGCGAAAAAGATAGAACAAACTAGCACTCAGGAAGGCTCAATGGTATTTGCAAAGCCAAGCCACCATCACTCGTTTCTTTATAATTCAAATTCATATCTAAGGCCGTTTGAAACATGGTTTTTACTACCTTGTCTAAACTTACTTTGGCTTCGTAGGGGTTACTTTGCATTGCTAATTGTGCTGCTGTAATAGCCTTAATGGCTCCCATCGTGTTTCGCTCTATGCAGGGTATTTGCACTAAGCCACCTATTGGGTCGCAGGTAAGTCCAAGGTGATGTTCCATAGCTATTTCGGCGGCTTGTAATACTTGTTGGGTGGTGCCACCCAAACTATCGCACAAAGCAGCGGCAGCCATTGCACTGCTTACACCAATTTCGGCCTGACAGCCTCCCATTGCTGCCGATATAGTAGCCCCTTTTTTAAAGATGCTTCCTATCTCGCTAGCCACTAATAAGAATGTAATAATTTTATCTTCATCAAAATGCGGTGTAAAGGCAAATGAATACATCAACACCGCCGGAATAACACCAGCAGCGCCATTGGTTGGAGCGGTAACAACTCGTTTAAATGAAGCATTTTGCTCATTGACTGCTAACGCAAAACAACTGAGCCAGTCTAGCGTATTTGAAAAATTGCAAGGTTTGCTTTGAATAGCAGCTAACCATTCGGACATATTAGAATAGATAGAACCACTCAATAGTTTTTTGTTTAGGGCAAAGGCCCTACGTTTTACTCCTAAGCCACCAGGCAGGGTGCCCGATGTATGACAACCCTGGTAGATACAATCCATCATAACTTGCCATATATGTAAAATACCTTCTTTTACCTCTTCTTCACTTCGCCAGGCTGTTTCATTTTCCATCACTATTTCTGCTATACTTAATCCCGTTTTGATAGACCATCTAAGCAAATCGCTTGCATGATCTATAGGAAAAGGCAACTGAATAGGTTGATGCAATTTTATAGTTTCGGTAGTCTCTTTTACCACAAAGCCACCACCTATGGAGTAGTAAGTATAGGCAGATTGCGCCCCATCTTGAAGTGTAATTAGAAAGGACATTGCATTGGGGTGAAAAGGCAAAGACTCCGTATTTAGAAAGACAATATCCTGTGCAGGGTCAAATGCAATGAGATGTTTTTGGGCAAGTAGTATTTGTTTTTTTTCTTTAATATACGCTATGCTAGCATCCATTATAGAGGTATCAAATGTAATAGGGTCTTCGCCCTGTAAACCCAAGAGCACTGCAATATCCGTACCGTGTCCTTTGCCAGTTTTGGCCAAGGAGCCATAAAGCAAAACTTGTACATGTACAATATGGTGCAACAAAAAACTCGCTTCGGCCTCTATCAAAAACATGTTTGCAGCTCGCCAGGGTCCAAGTGTGTGTGAGCTACTAGGGCCTATACCTATTTTAAACATATCAAAGACAGAAATAGCTTCGTAAGACATACACTTTTTTTATGCAGCAAAGATATAAGCAAGAGGTTGAAGTACATTATTTGATTTTGCATTTTGAAATGCATAAGCCATATTTGCAATAGTCATGGCAGAAAATTATGTAGTATCGGCGCTAAAATATAGACCACAACAGTTTAATACTGTTGTAGGTCAGTCGCATATTACAACCACACTAAAAAATGCCATACAATCTGATCAATTAGCGCACTCTTTTTTGTTTTGTGGACCAAGGGGTGTTGGTAAAACTACTTGCGCGCGCATATTGGCCAAAACAATTAATTGCACAAATAGAACTGCAGATGCAGAAGCGTGCGATACATGTGCATCTTGCGTATCCTTTAACGAAAACACATCGTTTAATATACACGAACTTGATGCAGCCTCTAACAATTCGGTTGATGATATAAGAGAATTGATAGAACAAGTACGTTTTGCTCCTCAAGGCGGAGCCAAGTACAAAGTATATATTATAGATGAGGTGCACATGTTGAGTAGTGCAGCTTTTAATGCTTTTCTTAAAACATTAGAAGAACCACCGTCTTATGCTATTTTTATTTTGGCCACCACTGAAAAACACAAAATACTACCAACGATACTTTCTCGATGTCAGCTTTTTGATTTTAAGAGAATTACAAGCAATGATATTATAGATCATTTGAGCGAAATATGTGAAAAAGAAAATATACAAAACGAAAGAGAAGCATTACATATAATTGCTCAAAAAAGCGAAGGATGTATGCGCGATGCCTTGTCTATCATGGACAAGATTGCAAGCTTTAGCCATGATCATATTTCGTATGAAAATACAATACAGCATTTGAATATTTTGGACTATGATTATTATTTCAAATTAGTCGAGTGCTTTATGATACAAGATTTGAGTGAGTCTCTATTGTTGTTTAACGAAACAAACAATAAAGGTTTTGAGGGTGATGTTTTTATGAATGGTTTGTTAGAACATTTTAGAAACTTACTCATGTGCCAAGACCCCAAAGTGGCTAGTCTATTAGATTTGCCCGATAATATTATTAAAAAATATTATGTGCAGGCTAATCAAGTGAAACCAAGTTTTATTATCAATGCTATATCCATATTGAACCAAGCCGAATTGAGTTTTAAACAAGCTCGAAATAAGCGCTTACATGTGGAGCTAACGCTTATAAAAATAAATTATTTACAACAGGCTATTAGTATTTTGCATGATGAAGAAGGCCAGCAAGTAAAAAAAAAACATTAACCCAAGTTAGTACACCCCTATTTTCTTATCAAATACTAAATAAACCTAGTGTTCTAAAACCCGCTAACGAATACAACAAAACAGAGCCATCAACATTAATGGTTCAGGAGGAAACAAACATACAAGCCAATGATACGGAACCTCTACAAAGTGATAAAAAAGACTATGGTGTACGCCTAGACGCTCTAAAAAATATAAAGGGAAAGGTAAGAGAACAAATACAAGATACTAAAAAAGCTGAAGCTATAACTATAACTACCGAAAACTTAGAGAAAGCTTGGAATGAAATTGCCAATCAGATTACCGAAAAGAAAGTTATTTATAGAAATGGAATTTTATCTTCCTTAGTGCAATGCCAAAACGATGTAATAGAAATTCAAGCTGATTTAGTGTCAATAGATATACTAAAAGAATACCGAATACAGCTACTTGAATTTTTTAAAAATCATTATTGCAATCAAAAAATAAATGTTCGCTTTAAAGCAAAACCTATAGAAGCCTCAACCGACACTAAAACTAAAATGACAAGCACAGAAGTGTATGAAATGATGGTAAAGAAAAACCCTTTGGTACAGAAATTAAAAAACGATTTAGGTATGGATATTGGATACTAATTCTCAGTAATACTATCGTCGAGAGAAAGACCCGATATGCCAAATTTGATACCCAATACAGATATAATATTTTTTGTAGCATTAAAATTTTTGCCCAAAGAACTCACAATTGCTATTTTATTTGAAAGTTTATAAGTCAGCATAAAACTTAATCTATCATATGACTTTTTAGGAATAAAATCATAACGAAAGACATATTCTACTTCGCCTTCAAATTTATTTTTATTATAATAAATAGCAGTACCCAAATCAAAAACACTGCTTTTGCTAACAATACTATCGGCATAGAGATAGCGGGCTAAAAAAACAATATCCGTATTAGATTTTAGAGATGGTGTGTATTTCAGGTTGAGCCAAGCACCAGCTTTTTGGAAATCATAGGCTTGATAATTTGCATTTAGAAAATGGTATGCAAATGCACCAGCAAGCTCTACTGTCCATTTGGTTCTTGCTTTTAAGGTGTTCATTTCATCACTTATTCCATTGATTTTTTCCCAATCCAAATTGTCTTCTATTAACTCATCCTGCATTTCATTATATAAGGATTTTATTTCTTGAACATTGTTTTTATGATATGCTCTAAATAATTGCGTTCTAATGCCAGCAGCTAAAGCATGGTCATCGCTTACTTTAGAAATATGACTCAACGAAAAATTTAATGTTTGTAAAATTGGCGTTTTATTTTCTAAATGCTTTTTAAACGTATAATCCTTATGATTAAAAAACCAATAGGGTGTGCACTCTAAAGAACCTCCTTGCGTAAGATTGTATAAGCTGATTGCAAATGTTTTAGGGTCTATAGGTTTATCAATACTCGATGGTGTTTCGTCTAACAAGATAAGGCCTGGTGCATTTGTGACCTGTAAATCGCTCAACTCCTGAGTTTGAGAATAGCTTATATATGGAAAGCAAATAAAAATTGCAAAGTGTATGAGTTTCTTTTTCATAATTATAAGAAATTAATTTTAGTTGTTAATCGAAAAGCATCATGATTGTGATCAACAAAATTTTCATAATCATATCGCATGTCATTCAATAAAATAGAAATGCTTATTTTATTTGTATTTTCATTACTATCCAAAACAGTCGTTTTGACAATCAGTTCTTTAGATACTAAGGTATTCCCTCTGCCCAAATTATAGTTTTCTACATCACCTTTAATAAGTATGTTAGAATCATCATTGCTGAAGTAAACTTTAGAAGAGCCATATTGATTGTTTCCTACAATGACAGTCAAAAAGACATTTTTATTTTTTTCTACTGTGTGGTTTAAAGTTTGTGTATCTTTTTTTAGTTCTTGTGCCATAGATATTTGATTTTATTTTTTGTAAAAGTATAAACGCTTAAAACAATTTGCAACTACACTTTTGTGGAGTTGATGTAAGAAGCAAAAAAAATTTTTTAGTAGCATTTATTTGTTTTTAGCATTCATTATAATTAAATTGCAGTACAAAAATCAATCAACATGGATACAACAATTGAACTCAAAAAACAAAAGGAGCTGCTCAAGCAGATTCAAAAATTTAAAAAGGATGCTTCAAAAGCCTTTGCTGATGCCCAAAAAAATATGAGCAAAGCCATTCTTGAAATTAAAGATGCTCTAAACAAAGCAAGCGATGCCAAACGTAAAAAAGAGCTTACAACACATTTGAAAAATGTAGAAAAACAAGAAAAAGCTATGAAAAAAGAAATTGCCAAATCGGATAAATTCTTTGACAACGCTATTAAAAAAATTGAAGCAAACATTAAAAAAATTAAATAATCATGGGAGCAGGTACAACAACAACAACATCGACAACTACATTAAGTAGTGTATTAAAAGATTATGCAACATCCGTAGGATTAGTAGGCTCAGGAGTGGCTGCGGCAGGAGCTATACCAGAACCAGGTTCGCCCGCTTTAGTAGCAGCAGGCGCAGGCATGCTTATAGGCGCAGGCATAGTATATGCTGGCGCTAGCGTATTATCGGCTATGGGCTATTAAAAATTTTATCTATGATTGGCGTATTGCATTCAAGTGGTATGGACTCCACAGCGGTATTGCTATGGTATTTGCAAAAAAAGAAAAAGGTACAACCTATATTTATAGACTATGGACAAAAAGCCGCCAAAAAAGAGTGGGCAGCAACACAAAAAATTGCACACCTTTTAAAGCTTCCCAAACCCGTACGCTGTGTATCCAAAGTAAATATAGAGGATTGGAAACATATCATGATGAATAAAACAGCTAGCAAAAAAAAAGACTATGAAGAATACTTTTATCAAGAGTTTTTTCCCAATAGAAATACTTTCTTGTTAAGTGTAGCTTCTATGTATTGTGCACAGCACCATATACACCAATTGGCACTTGGCATCATAGATGGAGGCGATAGCTGCTACAGCGACACCAATAAAACTTTTGTAAGAAAAATAAATACACTGTTTAATCATACACTACAAATAAATGTCAAAGCACCACTTATAGAGTGGGACAAAAAAAGAGTAGCTGACTTTTTATCCGAAATGAAATTCCCTATTCACTATACCTATTCTTGCAATATCAGTAATGTGCCATGCGGACTATGTGCATCGTGCATTGATAGAGCCACAACCCTTAAAAACAGTAAATAATGCCTAAAAAAAATATTATAAACGAAAAAAAAATTATTTTCTTCCCTTCTATAAGTATGGATAAAAAAACATGGGTATGGAAAAACAAAATTGACACAGACGGTCTTTTAGTATCCTATGACGTTTTGTTTTCAAACAAAAAAATATTTGAATCAAAAAAACCATTGGGTGCTAGACTCGGTTATAAAAACTATATCATTATAGACAGTGGAGCATTTGGTCATTCGCAAGAAACCAACCCTTTAGTAGTTTATCAGATGCAAAAAAAAGCACAGGCTGACATTGCTATATTACTTGATAAAATACCACCTAAAAATGCAGATCAAAAAAAAATAGATGAAGCCATAACCATAACGCTCAACAATGCCAAGATGATACAGCAAATAAATAATAATGAATTAAACCTCATGGCTGTAATACAAGGCAATACAATAGCCACACAATCCAAGTGTGCCAAAGCATATACAAAAATGGGGTATAAAATTATTGGAATACCCATGAGCACCCTTTCTAAGTACAGACGATATACGCAAGGAATAGAAAAGGTATTAAACATAAAAAAGTTGTTTCCATCACATACTATTTTTCATGCCTTAGGATGTGGTAGTCGCACTATGATTGCCATACTTTCTGTAATGGGTGTTACATTTTTTGACTCTAGTGCCTACTACAAAGCTGCCATGTATGGCGAAGCCATCAAACCCATTTCGATGTGCTCTATAGGAAAAGCTGGCTCAAAACCCGAATGCAAATATTGTTTAAAAAAACAGCGTGTACCCAAAAGCTATGCGGCCAAAGTGAATTATAATGTGAGAGAAATACTAAAAGAAATACAACGCTCACGATGTGCCAAAGAAATGAATGTAGGAAAAGAGTATTTAGAAATGAGATTGAAAAAAAATTTATTTAAAAAGATATTAAAATATTTATAGCGCATTGTGTTCATATTCACGACTTTTAGGGGTACCCCAAAATATATACAAACTAAATAAACTATTCATACTCTCAATAGGACAAGCACAAAATGTAAAGTATATTTGCCATTCATACTTTTAAAAAACAATTACACTATGAGTTTCACACTTCCTGCATTACCATATGAATACAGTGCCTTAGAGCCACATTTTGATGCCAAAACAATGGAAATACACCACAGCAAACACCATCAGGCCTATGTAGATAATTTAAATAAAGCATTGGTAGATGCGCCTCAAGCAGGCGACAATATTGAAGATATTATGAAAAATATTTCTTCTTTGCCTATGGCTATACGCAACAATGGTGGCGGTCATTTTAATCACTCTTTATTTTGGCAAATACTATCGCCACAGGGTGGAGGCACACCCGAAGGTCTATTGGCCGATGCAATAGAAGCGCAGTTAGGAGGTTTTGAAAAATTCAAAAGCGACTTTGCCAATGCTGGTATGACTCGTTTTGGAAGTGGTTGGGCTTGGCTATGTGTAAAAGCGGATAAATCGCTTTGCGTATGCTCTACACCCAATCAAGACAATCCTATGATGGATATAGCAGAATGCCCCGGCACACCGATACTAAGTATGGATGTGTGGGAACATGCTTACTACTTACATTATCAAAACCGAAGAGCAGATTATATAAGTGCCTTTTGGAGTTTGGTAAACTGGCCCGAAGTGCAAAAGAGATATGAATCACTAATGTAAAAAAGATATATACTATTAGAATGTGCCTATATGCTTTTGTATATAGGCATTTTTTTTAAAGGAAAGATCTATAAGCAAGAAAACTCATCTGCTTAATATGGGTTTAGCTCTAATTATAGTAGGAATTACTATAACTTTGCAACTCAATTTTTTTTAAATAATTTATGTATAGAAGTCATACCTGTGGAGAGCTTAGAATAGCGCATGTAGGTCAGCAAGTAAAATTGGCTGGCTGGGTAAAAACCATTAGAAAATTTGGAAGTATTACATTTATAGATTTGCGAGATCGATATGGCATTACACAACTCTTTTTTAATGAAGAACAAACTCAAGCGTTAGAACAAAACATGCTGGCAAGAGAATTTGTTATACAAATAGATGGCATCGTTATAGAACGTAGCAATAAAAACCCTGAGCTTGCAACAGGCGATATTGAAATTGAAATTAATCATTACAGCATACTCAACAAATCAGAAGTACCACCCTTTACACTCGATGAACAAAGCGATGGTGGAGATGAATTGAGAATGAAATATCGCTTTTTGGATTTGCGTAGAGAGCCGCTCAAGCAAAACTTACTACTTAGACATGCCATAGGAAAAGCCACACGCAATTATTTAGACGCTCAGCAATTTGTAGAAATTGAAACACCAATGCTTATCAAATCTACACCCGAAGGAGCACGCGACTTTATAGTGCCTAGCCGTGTGCACCAAAACCAATTTTATGCGCTGCCTCAGTCACCACAATTATTTAAACAGCTATTAATGGTATCTGGCTACGATAAATACTATCAAATAGTAAAGTGTTTTCGCGATGAAGATTTGCGAGCAGATAGACAACCCGAATTTACACAGATAGACTGTGAAATGAGTTTTGTACATCAAGAAGATATAATAAATATGTTTGAGGCTATGACCAAATATATTTTTAAAGAAGTAAAAAATATTTCGTTTCAAGAAGATTTTCCTCGTATGACCTACGATGAAGCTATGCAACTATATGGCAATGATAAACCCGACATACGCTTCGATATGACCATTCAAGATTTAAGCACTTTGCTGACCAAAGGAGCAAGTATGCCGCATGAGTTTGGTGTTTTTTTAGATGCCGAAAAAATAGTAGCCATTACTGTTGAAAAAGCAAGCACCTACTCACGCAAACAAACCGACGAACTTGTAGAATGGGTAAAAAGACCTCAAATAGGCATGAAGGGAATGGCCTTTATAAAATGGAATACAGATGGTACATTAAAAAGTTCGATGGATAAATTTTTTGATGAAAGCAAACTAAAAACGATAGCCGAACACTGCCAAGCCAAGCCCGATGATTTGATTTTGATATTGGCTGGCGAAAAAAATCTAACAACAAAAGCCATTAGTGAGCTTCGATTAGAGATGGGTAGTCGTTTGGGCTTAAGAGATCCTAACTTGTTTAAACCCCTATGGGTAGTTGATTTTCCTTTGTATGAATATGACGAAGAAAATAAACGATTCGTAGCCATGCACCATCCTTTTACATCGCCCAAAGAAGAACAATTAGATTGGCTCAATGACACATCAAAATACAAAGATATCAAAGCCAATGCCTACGACTTAGTCATAAACGGAACCGAAATTGGCGGAGGCTCTATAAGAATATTTGATAAAAAAATACAAGAAAAAATGTTTGCAGCTTTAGGCTTTAGCGAACAAGAAGCAAAAGAAAAATTTGGATTTTTATTGAGTGCCTTTGAATATGGAACACCACCACATGGAGGTATAGCCTTTGGCTTCGACCGTTTGTGCGCTGTACTTGGTCATTCAGATTCTATACGAGACTTTATAGCTTTTCCAAAAAACAATGCAAGCAGAGACATGATGCTTAATGCGCCAGGTGAAATAGATGATATACAACGAAAAGAATTGGGTCTGTAGAAAATAATAATTTATAAAACCAAGTTTTAATTTTTTAAACATGGGCCTAAGCCATGTATTTTTGCACTATGAAAAAGCTAATCTATATCTTTTCAGTTATCCTTCTTATACAAGCTTGTAGTAGCGAGCACGTAGTTTACCAAAACCAGTGGAAAAAAATTTTTGATGAATATCAAATAGATTCTGCTTGTTTTGAACTGACCGACAATACACACGATAAAGTGTATTTATACAACCTACCAATGTGTAGCAGACAAGTATGCCCTGCTTCTACGTTTAAAATATTTTCTTCCTTAGTAGCGCTAGAGTCTAATGTGGCCAAAGATGAAAATCTTGTCATACCATGGGATGGTACCATGCGCAGAGCAGCTTGGGACAAAGATATGAATATGCGTGAGGCGCTCAAGGTAAGTAACTTGCCTTTTTATCAAGAGTTGGTAAGACGTATAGGACACACAGAAATGAAAAAATGGATAGACTCTGTTCGCTATGGCAATAAAAATATAGCTGGTAAGGAAGATGAGTTTTGGTTGAATGATAGTTTAAAAATATCGCCAGATGAACAAGTAGGCTTTATCAAAAAATTATATTTCGATAAATTGCCGTTTTCGCAACGTGCACAACGTATAGTACGAAGCATGATGCTACAAGAAGATACAGAAAACTACAAGCTCTATTATAAAACAGGCACTCGACAAGATGAACAACGTGTACGAGCGTGGTTGGTAGGATTTGTAGAGCGCAAAGAAGAACAAAAAGGAGTGAAGACCAATAAAATGGAAACTCACTATAGACCCTACTTTTTTGCTTTATACATCGATTCAAAAGAAAGGGGATTTGACTTAATGGAATCTCGTAAAACGATTTTGAAAACGATTTTGAAAGAACAAAATATTATAAAATAAAACTACGGTTTTAAAAATTCAGGATAGGAACGTAATATTTTTTCAGCTGTTTTTCGGTTGATTAATACAAAATCTTTTTGATCATAATAGCCAAAGAAACTATCAAAATCATAATTTCGACCATCTATCTTAATTTGTGCTTTGGTGCCTTTATCAATAGGTCTGAAATATAGGGTGAGTATATGTGATGGTTCATTTTTGTGTTTGATAGTCACAGTAGCTAAAGACTTCCCATAATGAATGATGGAGTCTTTTTGCATATTCGTATTCTCAAAACCTATACAATATATTTTTGATAGCGATTGTATATACGATTGAACAAACTTGGCATTGGCAGGTTGTGCATTTCCTAAGTCATTTTGCACACTATTGTTGTTGGCTAATAAGGTAAAACTATACTGAAGTGAGTCTGTATATTGAACTTTTACTTTTTCTATATCTTCGGTGCTATAAAATAATCGTTTATCGCGCCAATCTTGTAGCGATGTAAAAAATCGTACACCTAAAAAATCATTGCTCAGTGGTTTTTTTACTATAAAGGGTTGTTGTGCATTTTCGTTGAGCATATAGGTAGCATTATTAACGCCTGGGTACTGTGCTACATAAAAGGAGTGGGTCAATTTTTCGCCATCAAAAATTTTTACTTTTATATGTTGACCACTCAGCGCCTTTATTACATTGTCATGATAGGAGGCAGGAACAGTTTGCTCTGGAGCTTGCAAGTGCAAGGTTTCCAAAATTGATTGTATGGCATCAGGCCGAGGGGTAAGGCTATCATTTAGAGTCCACCCTTGGGTGGTACGTTGCAACTTTATATAGTGGCCTTGCATATCCAACAATTCAATTTGACTGATTTTGGCAGTATCCTCTACTGTAAAGTTTGCTTCATTTTTGCTATACGGTGATGCTTCTTTTTTTATATATAAAAAATAGACAATAACGGACAATAAAACTAAAATGATAAGATAGAGGACATTCCTTTTCATGAAGACAAAAGTATTAGCAAAAATGTATTAAAGATGCAGAATGCTACTTTTTATCAAAAAAACGCAATGAATATACCATATACGGGGTATATAAAATTTGGAACAAGCTATTAATATTACATTTCAGAAGACAAAAGGATTTTTTTTATGATGTAGTGATGATGTCCTCTAACCGCATTTGTTTTATACAGATGCGGTTTTTTTATAAGGAACTATTGAATATTAAATATATTTGAAACAAATAGAAGCTATGATAAAAAAGTCCATGGACGAGTTGCAACGAATGGATACAGAAACCTTTAAGCATGCTAAAAAAATTCCTATCATTGTTATATTAGACGAAGTAAGAAGCATGCACAATGTGGGATCGGCTTTTAGAACAGCAGACAGTTTTAGAATAGAAAAAATAATATTGTGTGGGCTCACACCTGTGCCACCTCATAGAGATATAAACAAAACGGCATTGGGTGCTACAGAAACCGTGCACTGGATGCACGAACACTCAACGCAGGAAGCCATACAAAAAGCCCGAAAGGATGGCTATAAAATATATAGCATAGAGCAAGCACACAATAGTATAGCGTTACAAAAAGTTGCTTTTGCAAAAGAAGAAAAGATAGCCTTTGTGTTTGGACATGAAGTGATGGGTGTGCAAGAAGACATTATTAAAGAAAGCGATGCTGTAGTAGAAATACCACAGTTGGGTACTAAACACTCATTAAATATTAGTGTGTCCCTGGGTATAGTATTGTGGCAGGCTTGCCATATCTATTTTGAATAATTAAAATTGCATACGATTTATACGGGCACAAACCCTTTTAGCTTCATAATATAAGTTTAGATTAATTTATCGGGACAATAGGTATAATACCGATTATACTGCTGTAACATACCAATAAAATAGTCTTAACATCAGTAATATCGGTATAAACCACTCTAAAAATTGGTCTGAAACCAATTTAAGATTGGTATAATATAATATCTATTCAAAATCACAAGGGTATAACAAAAGTGGCATTATATTCGCTTTTACATTCACATTGCTTGAGCATCGAATAGTAGACATGAAAAAAATTATTTTAAGTTTTCTCGTTTTGTTGTTTGGATATATAGGCCTGGCACAAAACCGTCAAGCAGATTCTTTGCGTGTAAAACAGTATTTGCATAATAAACATATAGCCGACTCACTCAAAAAGAAAAAAGAGTTGGATGCCTATTTGAAATACAAACAAAACCATCCGGATGTAGTGACATATAATAGTAAAGGAGAGCGAGTAGAAAAAAGTGTAGCACGAGATGGCACTATAACTACAACCCGAATAATACGCACAGCACCAGTACTCAATAGACCCATTAATCCAGACACCATAGACAAACAACTTATAGAGTTGAGAGTGTATAAGTCAAAATACAGAATGAATATTATGTACAAAGGCAAGGTGCTGACAGCTTATAAATGTGTATTTGGTGCCAACCCCAAAGGACAAAAATTACAAGAGGGAGACCGCCACACTCCAGAAGGAACCTTTACAATACTCGATAATAGATTGCATGATAAATGGGAAGTATTTATGTTGTTAGACTATCCTACAGTAGAATCCAGAAATATACATTTAGATGCAAAATCGCGAGGGCTTATTTCGCCCGATGCACGCATAGGTGGCAATGTAGGCATACATGGTATATGGAATGGAGGCGACAATGTAATAGACCTAAAACACAACTGGACAGATGGCTGTGTGGGTTTAAAAAATGCAGATGTAATAGAATTGTCTAAACTTATCATGCCAGGAGTAACTAAAATTACTATTTATCCCTAATTATTTTCTTGAAAATAAGATAGGCAACCTATACTGTACATTGACCGCTTTACCATTTTGATATCCAGGACGCCACTTCGGCATATTTTTTATAACACGCATAGCTTCTGCTTCAAGTTCTTTTCCATTATCTGGAGATCGAAGTATTTTAACATCTTTTACTTCTCCCTCAGAGCTTATAATAAAACCGACCATTACTCGCCCTTCTATTCCTTTCTTTTTTGAATATTTTGGATAGTTAAGATTTTTTACTAAGTAATCCATAAGTGCGTTTTCACCACCCGGAAATTCAGGCATTTGTTCTACTATTTGAAATGCTTCTTTTTTTTCTACCCTTTGAATAATTTTTTGTTCGACTGTGCCATCAGGCTTTTCTACATACACAGTATCTGTTTCGGTGCTGGTATTAGATGGTGCAGATTGTGCTGCGCTCTGCAACGAAAAATAGAGTAGAAACACAAGACATAGAGCTGCAGTTGAAAAAATTTTGTAAAGTCCGTTTTGAGATTTTGAATTGTACATCATAGTGATACGTTTTTTTAATGGTGGATGATATAATGATAGCGTAATTGAAGAAAAAATAGCGTTGTGGCTTATAGTATGTAGCAACTGTTTGATATAAGTATCTTTATCTATTTGGTATAGCATACTGTGGTCCACTGCATATTCATGTTGTAAAGCAAGTTCTTTTTGATAAAAAAGCAAAATAGGATTAAACCAAAATACATGCTGCACGAAAAGAAATAGGAGTTTATCTATATAGTGTCTTTTTTGTATATGTAATTTTTCATGAAGGAGTATAGTTTTGATATCGGTTGGCAATAGCTTAGGAAGAAAAATAAATTGCAAAAATGAAAAAGGGGTATTTATTTTTTCGTGTACATAAAAAGAAATTTGTCTGTGAGTATGACAAACAGCTTGATGCCTTACGACATATAAATACACAAATGAAGATACACTTTTGATAAAATAAAATAAAAGGCCTGCTATATAAATGCAAAACAATATATTTTGTATGCTGGGATTAAAATTCGTTTTGCTTTGACCATATATATACAATGTGTGTAGGGTAGTAAATAGACTTGGCTGATGTGTGTACGATAACAAAGAAAATTTGAGCATTGAAATAGATAGCAAGGGTAGAAAAATAGAAAACAATACAGATGCGATAAGATAATATCGATTCCATGTAAAACAGGTTTTGCGAGCTAAGCAAAATTGATAACCCAAGGCAAAGAGAGCACTAAGAACAATATGGTTCAATACATAGGTCTGCATATTATTTATTTTTTAGTGTGTGCACTAATTCTTCGAGCTCTTTGATACTAATTTTTTTATCCTGTACAAAAAAAGAAACCAATTGGCTGGCAGAGTTGTTGCAATATTTTTGCAAAACGCTTTTGATACGTGTAGAAAAAAAACGGTCTTTTGCTATGACGGGGAAATATTCATAGGTTTTGCCATAGGCCGTATAGTTTACAAATCCTTTATCGCACAATATTTTGATTATGGTGGCAATCGTATTGTAGTGTGGTTTAGGATTTTTCATTTTAGCTCGTATATCTTTTACAAAGCCCTTTTTTATATCCCACAATATCAGCATAATTTCTTCTTCGGCGCCTGTTAGTTTTTCCATACACCAAATATATAACTAAAAATATAGTTATACAACTAAAAATTACGTTATTGAGATGAAGTGGCTAAATACAACGGGAAAAGGGGAAATGATTTGGAGGAAAAAGTGAGCGATACATTTTTTTTATTTTTTTCTAACAATCCATAAATCTTGGCCGCCTACTTTGTTTAAATGAAGTTTGCCTTCGTAAAATTCAAGCACTTCAAAATATAAACTTAAACTCTTTTTAAAAGCATCACTTACATTGTATGTACTCATCATCCTGTGCCCTTTTTGAATATATGGTATAGTATAAGAGCCATTTTCATACAACTCTTTTAGCTGTGTGTTTGATAGTTTATTATAAAAATGAGTGCCGTGTGTTGTAAATAGAAAAATTCCATTTGGTTTTAATATTCTTGCTATTTCATCAATCCAATCTATTTGTTGTGTGTTTTCAATGTGCGTAAAAACGGATAAGGCATAGACTAAATCAAAAGTGTTATTATCGTAGTGTGTAGGGGGAGTATAATCAATTGTATCAAAATAAACATTCTCAATATTTGCTTTGTTCCATTGTATCATTTTTTCATTTATATCACAAGCAAATAATGAAGAATTAGAATTTATTAGATTGGGAAAATGTCTAATTATTCGTGAAACTCCACAGCCCCATTCCAAAAATTTATTTGTTTCATTCAAATACGTTGATGTCCATTAATTAATTTCTTTTGCTGTAATTATACCATCTTCTTTATACTGTTCATAGTTCAATCTATATGTTTCGTATAAAAAATAATCAGAAGGTAGTTTAAAATTTGGGTTTTGTGCTTTAAAAAGACTATTACTTTGTTTATTAATCCACTTGGCTCTTACAAAACTAATTTTATCTATTATAGGCAAAATATTACTTAGCTGAAAAATGTATTTAATAAAAGACTTAAGGGCTTGCATTTAATAAAATTTAATAGGGTTATTCATAAATCATGTTCAAATTATAAGCGTCTCCAAATTTCAGTCAACTCAAAAGTAGAGTTTTTTTTATAAAATAATTTCTATAATTTATAATAGCCGAAATTTAGGAACGCTTACACACTTGCTTCAGCTTTTAAGTAAAGCGATAGGTTTATGGGGAGCTTAGATATGTATTTGTTGTATTGTTATGATAAAGTATTAAGCTAATTCCAATTTCTTCTTTGTGTTCATTACTCTTGCATTTCTAAAATGAGAATTTTCAGCAACTTTCAAAGAATATTCTCTATTAAAGCTTTCTTGTGAAACTTTAAAGTAAGTTGCTAAAGCCCTTATCACTTCTTTTGATAAGCCTTTTTTATAACTCAATATCTCTGAAATATACCCTTTGCTCATACCTACAATTTCAACTAAATCCTTAGCTTTTAGTTGGTGTTCTTCCATTAAAGAATGTAGTAATTGTATTGGGTCTAAGTCTTCAAAAGTATTGTGTTCATTATCCCACTTTTCTATTAAAAAAGTAAGTAATTCTATTTCATCTTGAATCCCTTTACTTTTAGTACCACTTAAAAGTAATGCTTCCAATTGTTTGCAATAGCTATTGTATTGACTTTTGGATTTGATAATTTTATATTGTAATGCTGTCATGATTATTTATTTTAAAATATGTTGATTGTGTATTGTTTGCTGTCTTTACAAATTTTGTCATACTCTGCATGAGTTCCTATCCAACAAATGAATAAATGCACTTGTTTGTTCCCAAAAAAATATTTCCCAATTAGTCTGTAATTATTACCACCAATATCAAATATTACTCTTTCAGAACCATCACCTAATAAATCTGCACTAGGAAAAGTATTAAGAATATCCATAGGGTTATTCCAATCAGCATACTTTACTTTAGTTAGCCATTCAGAAAATGGAACTCTACTCATTGAGTTTTGAGTTGCATATTCTTCAATACTTTGCTTTTTTATTAAGTGTACCTTCATTTCTTAAATCAAAGATATAGAAAAGTTCTCAAAATGAGAACTTTTATTGGTAAGCTAAAAAAGAAAAGATACCAATATTTTTATTCATTTAACTCCCCCAATAGTGATTTCTATCACAAGTAACAGCTTTAGGGCATAAAAAACAGGATAACCATTGCTGATTACCCTGCTTTAGTCGGGAGGACAGGATTCGAACCTGCGACCCTCCTGACCGCAAGTCAGGATATTTTACCGAGCAGCATTTTGGTTAAATAAAAAACGCTTAGCACCATACATTTTTATTTTTTTTTCTAATCGAACGGCATTCGCTCTTGTTTCTTCTTTTTGATACCAAACTAATTTCCAAGGTATTCCATATTTAATAGATTTTGTTTCGCCCGAGTTATGCTCACTTAATCTATTATCTAAATTTTGTGTTTGACCAGTATAATATTTTTGTGTGCTTTCTGAAAATAAAATGTAAACTATAAACATATTTTATCCTTTTTTAAAAACAACAAAGCCACACTATTTCTAATGTGGCTTAAGTCGGGAGGACAGGATTCGAACCTGCGACCCCTTGGTCCCAAACCAAGTATTCTACCGAGCTGAACTACCTCCCGTTTGTTTATGGTCTTGTTAAGTCAATATTTTCCTTAACAAAGGGTTGCAATATTACGTTACATTTCTAAACATTCCTAACATCATCTTAGATATTTTTTCGTATCCAGCATAAAATGTATCATAGTGTGCTTGGTCTAATTGTCCTAAACCCATCAAAATATCCATTATTGCTACACATTCAAAAACTGAAGATCTGCTAATTGTGTAAAAATGCTTCTTTTCATTATTCGGCATTCTTCCAGTGCCTTCGGCCAGATGGAGCATCATACTCATAGTGGCTCTTTTCCATTGCTCTTGTATATAGCTATCAATTGTATTTGTAAAAAGATACGTCAAAACATCTTTATTCAACTTTTTAGCCTCTTGATAAACATCCAATTTTTCAAAATCAAACATGTAATAGTAATTGTTTTTTGTAAACCAAAAGTTCTTAGCAAAACAAAGAAAAGCCAAAGTGGCGGTGAGGGGGGGATTCGAACCCCCGGTACGGTTTGACCCGTACGTCGGTTTAGCAAACCGGTGATTTCAGCCACTCATCCACCTCACCGTTTTCAAATTTTATTATTTTGAAAACTTTTATGTCTTTGTCAGACTATAGAAAAGAACTTTTTTTTAATTTAAAGACTTGATACCACAAATATAAGGACTTATAAAGTGGCTTTATAAGAATTTGGTTTGCGAAAATAGAGGATAATTTTTTAAAATCCCAATAATTCTACTTCAAAAATTAAGGTGCTATTGGGTTGTATTAATGGGCCTGCTTGTTGCTCGCCATAAGCCAAGTGTGGTGGCAAATACAAACGCCACTTGCTGCCTGTAGGCATAAGCTGTAGAGCCTCTGTCCAACCCGAAATAACTCGGTTCAACGGAAATGTGGCAGGTTGATTTCTTTTTACTGAGCTATCAAATACACGGCCATCTATCAAAGTACCATGATAATGACATGTAACATGGTCATTAGGCGTAGGTTTTGGACCATTTCCCATACTTAGTACTTCGTACTGAAGACCACTAGGCAAGCTAAAAACTTCTTCTCGCAATTGATTTTCGGCCAAAAATGCCATTCCGGCTTCTAAATTTGCACTTAGCTTTTCTTCTTTTTGTTTAGAAAGCTTTTCAAAAAGATTCATACTCTTTATATTTAATTGCAAAGTAAAAGGATAATATGCACTCCACGATTAAACGGCTTGGCATTTATAGGTATTTAACGCTTAGCGATGTAAGCTTACTTCATGTACTTATTTTGTTATTTATGTTGGCTTCTTGTGCAAGCAAAAAAACAAGCAAAATCAATCAAATAGCGATTATAAAACAAGATTCTTTGCGTATAGCTCAGGTTAGCAGCACATGGATAGGCGTTCCGTATAAATATGGAGGTACTAGTCGCCAGGGCATAGATTGTTCTGCATTGGTCTGCAAAATTTATGAAACGGCATTACAAATAAATTTGCCACGTACTACTCAGGCTCAAGCTCAGTATAGTGTAGCTATTAATCAGAATCAGTTATTACCAGGCGATCTTATTTTTTTTGCTATCAATCATAATCAAATTTCGCATGTGGGTTTGTATCTGGGAGCCAATATATTTATACATGCTTCTAGCTCCAAAGGAGTCATTGAAAGTTCTTTGCTAATACCCTATTACACACAACGAATAAAAAAGTACGGAAGAGTACTTAGAAAGTAAATACAAAAAGCCCTCCCTCTTCGCCTACTATGATGCCTTCTTTTTCGGATAGCATGGCTACGCCATTGAGCATTTGTGTTGTAAAAGGGCTTATTTCTTTCCAGTGTTGTCCATTATCTTCCGACAAATACACTAAACCTTTTTCGCCCACTGCTATATACGTATTGTGTCCATTATAACATACATCTTTAAAACTCAAAGATGCTTTGGTTAGGCTATTGCCATTTCGAATACAATCCCAGGTTTGTCCGCCATTATTGGTTTTTAATATACTACCGTGGTTGCCAACACACACACCTTGATTTTCATTTTCCCAGGCCATAGCCTTAAAAAAATCGCCTTGGGCACTTGTAAATTCCCAGTTTAAACCTCCATTAGTCGTTTTTAAGAGTGCTCCATAGCCACTTATATAGCCCACTTCATTGGTGAGCATTTCTATATCGCTTAGTTCAAAGCGATAGCTTGTAAGCGTTTTGTCCCATGGTTCAAAGTGGGTTTTGCTTAGTGTGGTAGCATAGCCTTTACTAAAACTAATGCCGCCAATTATTATCACGGAGTCTTGTTTTATAGCTACACTTTGAAATTCTTTAGCATCTTTTTGCTGACCCACATGCCAATGCAGCCCACTGTCTGTACTATTAACCAGTATGCCATTATACCCCACAGCCAATATATAGTTTTCTTTGGCTACTATACCATACAAACCAGATTGAAAATTAGAAAAGCTCAAATCTATTTCGTGTAAACCCTCATCAGAGCTATAGGTATATAAGCTGGCCTTGTCCCATCGATTTCCACCAGCTATAAATGCTTTGTTGCCCAACCGTGCAATTTTTCGTAAAGGCTCTTGATTTGAAAGAGAAAAATCTTGGATTAGGAATGTAATTTTTTCTTTTTTGCAAGCAGCAAACATAAGAATCCATAAAAGCAAACATAAGGTAAGTTTAGGCATGTTGTATGAGTACGGCTATATCTTGAATAGTCAGTTTTTTACCTATTTTTTTTCCATTGGGAGCTATAAGTGGTTGAGTAGTTTGAAACAATTTAGAAAACAGCTCTTGCATTTCTTCCACTTTTAATTTTTTGCCATGAAAAATTGCTTTTTTAGAGGCAATGGTTTTATACAAAAGGTCTCTTTTGTTAGAGCGCAATTCTGTTTTTTCGTGTTTTACGGCCTCTATAATGGCCTCTATATTTTGTTTTTCCTGACCTTGAGGTATGTCGGCTGGTAGGCCTTGTATAATGAAAGATTGTTGACCGAAATGCTCAATATTATAACCCAAAGGCACTAAATCAGGTAGTAAATCGGCAAATAACACAGCATCTGAAGGCAATAGTTCTATTGAAATTGGAATCATTAAATGTTGACTTGTTATAGGGTTTTTACTACTAAGCATATAACTGTCAAACAATACGCGCTGATGCGCCAAAAACTGATCCAAAAGCATAAAACCATTGCTTGTGGTAACTAATATATAAGCGTTATTTATTTGAATAAATTGTTCTTCGTGAGTTGTTTTTATAAGTTGCTCTTGTTCTTTTTCTTGTTCCGATTGTCCTTCATGCTGTAAGGTAAAAGCATCTTGAATTTTATAGAGTTCTTTCCAGTTTTGATGTTTTGGATTTCGATCTAAAAAATGAGCTTTGCCCTTTTCGGTAAAAGATTGAAATAAAAAATCATTTTGAGTATGTTGTTTTTTATTTTCAGTAAAGGGTTGTGATATGGCTTGTAGTTTTTCGATTTCGGGATGCAGTGTAAAGTCAATACTTGGCGCAATGCTAAATTTACTCAAAGCATGTTTAGTAGCAGCATTGACAAAGGAATACACTATTTTTTCGTCATCAAATTTTATTTCTTGCTTAGTAGGATGCACGTTGATGTCTATGCGTTTGGGGTCTATATCTATAAATAATACAAAACCCGGATGCTCATCTTTGGCTATAAGATGTTGATATGCATTGGCAACAGCGTGGTTTAAATAAGGGCTTTTAATAAAACGACCATTGACAAAAAAATATTGCAAACTTCTTGTTTTAGAACTCGAATCGGGTGTGGCTACAAAACCACTAATATTTACAATTTCGGTTGCTTCTTCTATAGGCACCAATTTGGCATCTAAGTTTTTACCCAAAAGACCCACGATGCGTTGCTTTAGATTTCCTGCTTCTAAGTGAAAAATTTCTGTATTATTATTCGTAAATCGAAATGCTATATTAGGATAAGCCATAGCAACACGAGTAAATTCGTCTATGATGTGTCTAGTTTCGGTAGTATTGGATTTTAAAAAATTTCGGCGTGCAGGCACATTAAAAAATAGATTTTTTACTGATAGACTGGTACCCGTATTGGCTTGGCACGGCGACTGGCTTTTGACCACACTATTGTCTATTATGATAAGGGTGCCTACCTCATCATTGGCTGTTTTGGTTTTTAACTCTACCTGAGCCACTGCGGCTATGCTAGCCAAGGCCTCTCCTCTAAAGCCCATAGTTCGTATTTGAAAAAGGTCTTCTATGGTTTTGATTTTAGATGTGGCATGTCGTTCAAAACACAATCGAGCATCGCTAGGGCTCATGCCTTTGCCATTGTCTATAACCTGAATCAGCTCTTTGCCTGCATCTCTTATAATAAGGTGTATTTGTGTACCTCCAGCATCTATAGCGTTCTCTAGCATTTCCTTTACTGCGCTTGCTGGTCTTTGAATAACCTCGCCAGCAGCAATTTGGTTGGCAAGGCTATCGGGCAGTAATTCAATAATATCAGGCATTGTGCGAAGATAACAAATTTAAGAATTAGCATGAACAGCTATGTCCTTATTTTAATTGTTTGGAAACAAAAATTGATTGATGAGCTCGTGCCCTTGAGGGGTCATATAACTTTCAGGATGAAACTGCACACCATGTATATCTAAGTGCTGATGTTTAAAACTCATAAGGAGACCCTCGTCTGAAAAGGAAGTGGCTATTAAATCTTGGGTTAAACTTTCTTTTTCTACAGCCCAAGAATGATAGAGCCCTACTTGCATGGGCATAGCTATGTTATTAAACAAACTATGCGATTGAGTGCTACGAATATGAGTTTGAAAGCCATGATAGGGTGATGCCAAGCGAAATAACTGGGAACCAAATACCTCGGCAATAGCCTGATGTCCAAGACAAATGCCAAGCATACTATGTGTTTTATGAGTAGTAGCAATAAGCCTTAAGAGTTCGCCAGAGTCTTTGGGTAGTGCGGGTCCGGGCGATATAATAATTTTTTGAAACTGGTTTAAATTAGCAAAAGGTATTTGATCGTTTTTATAAATATGTACTCGAATAGACGTATGCCTATGTAGCATATGCACAATATTGTATGTATACGAATCATAATTATCAATGAGTAAAATATTCAATACCTTATTTTTGACACAAAATAACATTGAAAGCTCTGCAAAACATACAAGAAGCGAAACAAAAAATAAATTTCTTAGCTAAAGAAAGAAAACCCTTTTTTGCTTTAGTCAATTTTGAATTGAGTGAATGTCATATAGTAGAAGAAAAGGCTTTACAAAATAATGTTATACGTTTTCAGTTTCCTAATTTTTCAAATTTTGAGCATTGCGCAAAGCCAGTTCATACCATACAATTTGAAAAAAAAGCCATAGATATAGACGAATATAATAAGTCTTTTCAAAAAGTACACCAAGAGCTTATGTATGGAAATTCTTTTTTAGCAAATCTAACAGCTTCGACTCCTATAGTATTAAATGCTTCGCTAGAAGAAGTTTTTAATGCTGTTGCTGCCAAATACAAAATACTCTTTGATGACCAGTGGGTTTGCTTTTCGCCTGAAACGTTTATTCAAATTGATGAGCAAGGATTCTTGACTTCTTGTCCTATGAAGGGTACTATAGATGCCGCTTTGCCTGATGCCGAAAAAATGATATTAAATGATAAAAAAGAGATTGCAGAACATTTTACTATAGTAGATTTAATTCGTAACGACCTCAGTATAGTAGCTCATGATGTAAGCGTGAAGCGTTTTAGATATATAGAAAAAATAAAAACAGAACATAAAACACTTCTACAAGTGAGTTCTGAAATCAGAGCAAAATTGCCCAACGATTATCAAAGCATGCTTGGCGATATTTTATTTTCTTTGTTGCCAGCAGGCTCTATAAGCGGAGCTCCCAAAAAGAAAACAGTAGAAATTATCTTAGATGCAGAAACACACCAAAGAGGATTTTATACTGGTGTAGCTTTTTGGTACGATGGAGTGAGTTTGGATAGTTGTGTTTTGATTCGCTTTATTGAAAAAACAAATACTGGCTATGTATATAAAAGCGGTGGAGGAATTACAACTCAAAGTGACATGCAAAAAGAATTTCAAGAATTAATAGATAAAGTATATGTACCCCTTTTTTGAAAGTATAAAAGCAGATTCTGAACATGGCGTGCACAATGTTCAAAAGCATATAGATAGGTTAGAAAAAACATGCCAAACCGTCTGGCAACAATCACCTAGCTATCTGCAAGAACTTCGCACAGAGATAGAGCGCATACAAGTAGATAGTGTACACAAAATTCGTTTGCAATACAATATACAACAGTATAAAATATCTACCACACCCTATACACCCAAAGACATAAAAAGTATAGTTGTAGTAGAAGATAATGATATAGACTATGCCCTTAAGTATAGTAATAGACACTGTTTTGATAAGCATTTAAAACTTTTGGAGCCAAATAGCGAGCTTATCATAGTACAAGAAGGGAGGATTACCGATAGTAGTTTTTCTAATTTAATATTTTTTGATCAAGAAAAATGGGTTACACCACAAAAGCCCTTGTTGTATGGTATACAACGAGATAATATACTATTACAAAATCTTGCTAAGCCCAAAGATATTTTTGTAGATGAGCTCAACACATTTTCACACATCATGTTTGTCAATGCAATGCTCGCATGGAGTCAGATGATAATAAAGAATCCTTTTTTTTATGGAAATGTTTTATGATGTAAGTTTAAAAAAAAATAGTACATTAGTTTTTCTATCCATCGAATATTAAACAGTTCAAAACATGTTACAAACTAACCATTTCGTAAAAGCTTTCAGTATGCTTAGCATACTTTTTTTAGCAAATAATGTATGGAGCCAAGCTCAAAAAATTAGTGGCGAAGCACCGCTAAAAAAAACAATTTTGCTCCACGACGAAAGTAGAATTGATTATTTTCCCTCTTTAATTTATTTAGATCAGCAGCCTGTACCAAGTGCAGCCTATGGTCTAAAAAAAGAATTATTGAATACAAAAAGAGCAGAATTTGAAAAAAATCGTACGAATCAATTTGAAAAAAAATATCGTGGCGAAGCGTCTAATCCTTTTCAGGTAAAAGGTTTTCAAGGCAATGTAGCTAATAGTGTTCCCAGCGATAATGATGTAGCCATTTCGAATGATGGAATTATAGTTAGTGTAGTAAATTCCAATATGTATATCTACAATGATACTGGAAAATTATTGAACAATACATCGCTTACTGCATTTGTAAGTAGCTTAGGGAGTTTCACTTGGATTTCGGACCCAAGAGTATTATACGATCCACAAGAAGACAGATTTGTATTTGTGTGTTTTTCGGGAAGTTTGAGCACAGAAAGTACTATCATAGTTGGATTTTCGCAAAGCAAAGACCCCAGTAGTGCTTGGAATTTTTATACACTTAATGGCAACTCTTTTAATGATTCTACATGGAGCGATTACCCGATAATAGCATTGACAGATAAAGATTTAATATTGACCATGAACCAAGTAAAAGACAACGTAAGTTGGACTATAGGTTTTAAACAATCCGTCATTTGGCAAATGGACAAATCAACAGGCTACGATGGCACTACACTAAAATATAATTTATGGTCGGATATTAAACATGGCGATATATACAACAGAAATATTTGCCCTGCCAAATATCAAGAATTGCCTTTTGGCAATAATATGTATTTTTTAACCCTAAGAAATGTTGATATTGAAAACGATTCTATATTCGTTATGGAATTGACAGACTCTTATGAATCTGGTATGGCTGAGCTAAAACAAAGCATCTTAACATCACCAATAAAATATGGATTTCCACCCAATGCAAGACAACGTAAGATTGGCCAAAATAATAATTTTTTAATGACGAATGATGGACGTGTTCTGGCTGCTATATATGAAAATAATCAACTTCACTTTGGTGCCAATTCAGTAAACACAGAGTTTATGAACGCGGCCGTGTATATAGGCACTATAGAAAATATAAATTCGTCCTCGCCTCAAGTCAAAGCCAATATTTTTTCTACTGCAACAAGAGAATATGGATACCCTTCAATGACATATGTAGGCAAAAATAAAATTGACCACAAAGTATTATATACATTTTCGCATTGTATTACCGATAGTTTTCCAGGCACAAGTATGTTGTATCAAAACGAAAAAAGACAGTTTTCGGATATAATACCTATAGTAGAAGGGCAAACGTATATCAATAAACTGGCCAGTACTACTGAGCGTTGGGGCGACTATACAAATATTCAGAGAGTATATAATAATCCGCACAAAGCGGTGCTAACTGGTTCCTATGGCAAGTCATATTCTATGGCTACATGGCTAGCGATGGTTGAAAATTTGGATTCTATAGCCACGCCATTACCGGTAGCTCAAAATACTATATACCCCAATCCTGTTACACAAAAAAGATTTACGGTAGCCTTTGTTGTAAACAAGGATGAACAAGTTTCATTTTTATTATTTGATGTGTCAGGCAGAAAAATTGGAAATCTTTTGAATCAAAATGTAAAAAAAGGGGAACATGAATTTTCTTTTTCAACAGAAAGCTTACCACGAGGTGTGTACTATTTTGTACTTAGAGGTAAAGATCAAATGATTATGAAAAAGAAAATTTTGATAGAATAAAATTCATTGTTTTATTATGGAAATACGTTTCTGTCTATTAAGATTTTTGAATATACAGAAGCCCCCGCATGGTTGAGGTGCAACTCATCATAAAACCATAATGGATGAAGCGTAAATTGTTCGTTGTGCGAAAAATCAAAAAGTGCAATGTGATGCTTTTGTACTATAGTCTCAAAATGTTGCATTAATGCAGCGTACGATGGCGATGGAAAATAATTAGGCGAAAAACAAAGAATAGGCTTCATATTGTTTTTTAAACAAAGTGCTATACATTTTTCTAAATATTGAAATGCAGTACTATCTATACTTATATCAGTGGCCGGGTAAGGAAAAATAGCCTTAGTATAAGTTGCGCTATCTATAGAACCCGACAAAGGTTCATAACCTTTTTCTTGTGTATGTCCAAAATGAGTAAACGCATTTTGCGCTATAGTGCCCAATAAGCCATTGTATGCATAAGCCTTGCTTAGTTTTGAGATATAATATTCTCTTGGATTTAATTTTTTTACATCTTCATATATGCTTGAATGTTTTTGAGCAAAGGGTAAAAGAGTAGCTATTTGTGTTGCAAAATAATGTTCTTGATCTTGATTGCCTTTTAAAAAAGCATGTGGTATTAAATCGAGTATGACGTATTGTGGTTTATATCGTTTTGAAACAATGTTTAATGCCGAATAAATATAATGAATACCCATATTATCTCTACCACCATTATACACGCTATGCGAGGTATATTTTGTTATAGTATCTGGTATATAATGATGTGAAGCTCTCGAAGAACCTAAAATTAATATATCAGCTTGTGTACTATCAAATAATTGAATAGAGACATAATCATCGCCATGATATTGTTTATAAAAGAATTTTTCCAATACAAAAGCAACCACTCTATCTAATACAAACAAAGAAAAAAGCAATAGTATAGACTTAATAATAAACGTTTTCATAGCTAAAATTGAAAATAGATAAATTGCCCACCATTAAAAACGCCAACTAATAAAAGTATAAGCAATAAAGATAAATAGCCACACCAACGCCAAACCGTGCGTTTGTGATAGATTAATGAATATTTGTTATTCCATTTTTCGGTATTCCATTCGGCAAGCACAAGAAAAATAATAAAAGCAAAACCATAGGCCAAATAAGCCGGATTGCCAATGTATAGTCCTCCTTTTTTCAACGATAAAATATTGTATAGTATTGTAATTGCTTTGGAAAAACTATCGGCTCTAAAAAACACCCAAGCTAATGAAACTAGAACGAAATTGAGCAGCCAACGCAACAACTTGGGTAAACGAATAGAGGGAAATAAAAAATTTAAACCTATTTCAAACATGAGATATAAACCATGTAAAGCACCCCAAATAATAAAATTCCAACTAGCGCCATGCCATAAGCCACTCACTAGAAAAACAAAAAATAAATTGAACATATTGCGAGGCATAGACACCCGATTGCCACCAAGAGGAATATATAAATAATCGCGAAACCAAGTAGAAAGCGATATATGCCAACGAGACCAAAACTCTCGAATGGATAATGAAAAATAAGGGCGTTTAAAATTTGTCATGAGCTTAGTGCCTAATACTTGAGCGCATCCAATCGCTATCAGCGAATAACCAGCAAAGTCACAATAAATTTGAAAGGTAAAAAAAAGAGTAGCTACTAAGCTTGAAATAGCACTATGATGCTCAGGCGCACTATACACTTTGTCTACATATATAGATAATCGGTCGGCAATTGCAACTTTCATGAATAAGCCCCACAACATCCATTTTAACCCTAAAACAATTCTATCGTAATCAAAAAAAACAACTTGCTTAAATTGATGCAATACATTTTGAGGACGCTCTATAGGGCCTGCTACCAACTGAGGATAATACATAACATAAAGTGCATAAATACCAAAATGTTTCTCTGCTTTTTGATGACCTCTGTATACTTCTATAGTATAGCTCATAGCTTGAAACGTATGAAAAGACAACCCTATTGGCAATAAAATAGACAACATAGGTAACTGATTTTGAATATGTAAACTACCTAGTAGCACACTCAGATTGTCATTGATAAAATTGTAATATTTAAACACTGCTAGTACTCCAATATTAGTTACTAAGCTTGCTATGAGATAGCGTTTTTTTATTTTTTTATCTTCAGTTTTTTCTAAAAGCAAACCAGCAAAATAATCTATCACTATAGTACCCGCTAATATTAAAATATAGATGGGTTTAAATACCATATAGAAATAACAACTAATTGCTAATAAAAAGGCCCAGCGGAATTTGTGAGGTAGCAAATAAAACAATACCGTAGTAAGTATAAAAAATAAAATAAAATGCAATGAATTGAAAACCATGGTATATGCGTCAAATATAATATGCTAATACTATATGTGAAAATAAGATTGTAAAGCATGCAAGCTTTAAACAAGGACTACGATATAACTATACATCAACTTTCTACACTACAACGATAACTAATACAAATTGAATGCTGTACAAGCTTTATTCGTCTAAAAACAACAAAATAGTAGAAATAAAATGTACTTTTGCGTATCTTTTTTATACCATGAATATTTTATTAACCGGCGGTGCCGGATTTATTGGAACAAATTTACTCAAGGCTTTTATAGGCGATAGCCGTGTTAATAAAATCCGTGTTATTGATAATTTTATAACAGGATACAAGCATAATTTATTGGCTTTTTTATCAAATGATAAGGTAGAATTTGTAGAAGGAGATATTACCGATTATTATACTTGCCAACAATGTATGAAGGACATTGATTTAGTTAGTCATCAAGCGGCTATAGGCTCCGTGCCTCGTAGTATAGACAATCCTTTGGCTACCAATGAGGCTAACATTACTGGCACTTTGAATATATTTACTGCAGCCAAAAACGAAGGTGTAAAGCGTATTGTATATGCTGCTTCATCATCTACTTATGGCGATAGCGAGGTGATGCCTAAAGTAGAGGATACTATAGGAAGACCCTTATCACCCTATGCGGTTACAAAATATGTAATGGAGCTCTATGCTGATGTGTTTTCAAAAACCTATGGTATGAAATTTATAGGCCTACGTTATTTTAATGTGTTTGGTCCTCATCAGAGTCCAAAGGGTGCTTATGCTGCAGTTATACCTTTATTTATGGATGCAGTAATTAATAATTCGGCCCCTACCATTAATGGCGATGGTAGTTATAGTAGAGATTTTACCTATGTAGACAATGTAGTAGATATGAATATGAAAGCCTTGTTTACTGAAAATGAAAATGCACTGAATCAAGTTTATAATGTAGCTTTTGGTGAGAGCACAGATTTACTAACGCTTTTTAATTATATTAAAAATATTGCAGGTTCTTCTTTAGAACCCATTTTTGGACCATTTCGAAAAGGCGACATACCTCATAGTTTAGCCAATATTAATAAAGCCAAAGAATTATTGAATTATGAACCATTGGTAAGTGTTAAAGAAGGACTTGAAAAAACGTTTGCGTGGTATAAAGAAAATAAATCTTTATACGAGTCCTAATCCTCTTATAAGTATATCTGTTTTACTTTTTCCTATAATGTCTATAAGCTCTTGCTGAGATGCTAATCGAATTTTTGATACCGATTTAAATTTTTTTAAAAGTAGTTCAGCCGTTTTTTCGCCTATGCCATCTATAGTTGTCAGTTCATTTTTGATAATGCCTTTGCTGCGTTTTTTTCTATGAAATGTAATACCAAAACGATGGACTTCATCGCGAATAAATTTAATAAGATTTAAGGTATCACTTTGAAACGGAAGTTTAAGTGATTCTTTGTCATTTGGGAAAAAAAGCTCTTCTACATTTTTGGCAAGGCCTACAACATTTATTTTTCCTCTCAAACCCAATTGGTCTATACTTTCCATAGCAGCACTCAATTGTCCTTTGCCACCATCTATAATAATTAGTTGAGGCAAGGCTTTATTTTCGCGGAGCAAACGGTCGTAGCGTCTATACACCACTTCTTGCATACTAGCAAAATCATTGATGCCTTCTACTGTTTTGATATTATAATGTCTATACTCTTGCTTAGATGGTTTTCCATTTTTAAAACAAACCATGGCAGATACAGGATAGCTTCCTTGAAAATTACTATTGTCGAAACATTCTATATGCAAAGGCACTTGTTTGAGGTGTAATAATTGTTGCATGCTTTGTAACGTATCTAACAATTTTTGTTCGCTTTGGTCTTCAAGAAGTAAAGCCTTTTTTTGCCTATAGTCATGATAGGAGTGTAAGGTATTTTTTGTAGAAAGTTCTAAAAGTGCCTTTTTGTCTCCAAGTTTAGGTATAGTAAGAGTAAAGGTGTTGGGAAGATCGAAGGCGATGTCGGCAACTATTTCCTTAGCACGACTTTCTAACTCGTGATGTAAAACTGGAATTAAAAAGGATAGAATTTCAGCATCGCTTTCTTGTAATTTTTTTTCAATAGTATGATTTCTTGAATGTATAATGTTGCCTTCATCTACCATCATAAAATTTACGATAGCCATTTCGCTATTGCTTTTGATGCTGCACACATCGACGTTGATATTTTTATTACTTACAATTATAGATTTGCTTTGATAATTTTGTAAGTGTTGAATTCTATTTTTTATTAATGCTGCTTTTTCAAATTCCATTCGTTCTGCAAGCACTTTCATTTCTTGTTGATATCGTTTTATCAATTCGCCATGTTTGCCTTTAAACAATTCTTTAATTTGAGCTATGTACCAATCGTATTCTTCTTTATTTTGATAGCCTACACAGGGTGCTTTGCAGTTGCCAATATGATATTCTAAACAAGGTTTAAATTTTTGTTTTTGTATATTTTTTTCTGACAATACAAGTGAGCATGTGCGAAGTGGTATGGTTTGTTTTATTACATGCATCATTTCTCTAACACTTTCCATAGAAGGAAAAGGGCCTATATAAATTGAGCCATCTTTGCGTTTTTGGCGCGTAAGATAAACACGAGGATACTCCTCATTTCTAATAACCAAATAAGGGTAGCTTTTATCGTCTTTTAATGATATGTTGTATTTGGGTTGTAGTTTTTTTATTAATGAATTTTCTAAAAGCAAGGCATCTTGTTCGCTATCTACTAATACATATTCAAAATGAGCAATTTCGGAAACAAGTTTGAATGTTTTATAACTTTCTTGATTTTTATTGAAATAAGAGCTAATTCTATTCTTTAAATTTTTTGCTTTTCCTACGTAAATGATGCTGTTGTTTTTGTCGAAATACTTATACACGCCAGGTGATTTTGGTATAAAAGGTGCGTGTATTAAATATTCTTCTTTGGTCATGATGTATGAAATACAAAATTAAGATGGAGTAAACTAAATTAAAGATATTCTAATTACATATCAACAAAATCTTTCATTTCTTTAAAGGCTTGCGCACATATTTTTTCGAGTTGCAAAATAAGAGCTTGCAATTGTCCTTGACATGAAGGGTCTGTTGCTTTTTTTTCTATTTCAAACACACGTGATAGCTCTTCGCTAACGCCCATATAGTTGAGTTGTGTTTTCAATGAGTGTGCCGCTATTTTGACTTGTTCATAATTTTGACTTGCATAATTATCTTTTATTTGTTGCAATAATTTAGGTGCATTTTCTAAAAATAGGCTGACATATTTTTTTTGCTTACTTACATCTTGACCAGCAAAGGATAACAAAAATCTTGAATTGGTTACTTTTTGGTTTGTGTTATGTGTAGTTTCTGTATGCTTATCTGCGTGTATGGGCTGCGCCTTTTGAATGTCTTGTAGGGGTCTTTGTAGTATAACATCTGTTGAAATATGTTTAATTATTTTATTGACTAATACTTCTTTATGAAAAGGCTTTGGTACATGATCGTTCATACCCAAGTTTATATACCTTGCTATATCTTGCTGCATCACATTGGCTGTCATAGCTATGATGATGATATTTTTCTTGTTTTCTGGAAACTCATTTCTGATTTTAAGAGTAGCCTCTTCACCATTCATGCCTGGCATTTGTATATCCATGAGCACAATATCAAAGTCATTTTTCAAAACAAACTGAAGGGCTTGGTCGGCGTTGCTAGCTTCAATAATATCTATATGTGGAGCTATATTTTTGAGTGTATCTACAGCCAACATACGGTTAAATTCATTATCATCTACCAACAGAATATGCAATCTATTCAATATATCAATTTCATTTTCAGTAATAATATATCTATTTTGATTGCTTACTTGTTGAGTATCGCTGATTTCAAAAGGAACTTGAAAACTAAAAGTAGTACCCACATTTTTTTCGCTTTGCACATGAATCGTTCCACCCATAAGCTCTACAAGTTGTTTTGAAATAGTAAGACCAAGGCCTGTGCCACCATATTTTCGAGCCACATCGGATCCAGCCTGCGTAAAGCTTTCAAATATTTTAGTTACATATTCTTCTGAAATGCCTATGCCGGTATCTATTACATTAAACTGAATAATAATTTTTTTATCTTCTTTTTGCAAAGGTTTGCATAGTATATGCACATAACCTTTTTCGGTAAACTTTACGGCATTGCCAGCAAGATTAATAAGTACTTGGTGTAGCCTTGTAGGGTCGCCTATTAGTATGTCTGGGATACTGGAATCCAGTTCAAAATATACATCCAAATGTTTTTCATCGGCTTTAACTCTTAGTAGTGTAACGATATTTTTTAATACATGACGAAGCGTAAAAGGAATATTTTCGATGTCAATTTTCCCAGCTTCAATTTTAGAAAAATCTAAGATATCATTAAGGATAACTAATAGATTGTCGGCACTATGCGAAATGGCATTTAAATATTTTATTTGGTCAGTACGAGGTTCTTTATCCAGAAGCATTTTACTCATGCCTATGATGGCGTTCATAGGCGTACGAATTTCGTGGCTCATATTGGCCAAAAATTGCTGTTTTAATTTTGCCGATTGTTCGGCCACTTCTTTTTCTTTTACAGCAAATTCTATTTCATGTCGCAATTGCAAGTTGCGCAATTTTTTTAGCGTATCCTGTTTAAATATTTCTTCTTTGAGCTCTTCGTATTTTTTTAAATTTTCATAAGCTTCTTTGTGTTGATTCATTTTTTCGTACACTTTGGCATACACTTCATTGATACTCATCATATCGTGTTTGCGCATGTGCTGTTTGGCAAGAGTATACGATTGGTCGAGATGTGCTATGGCTTGTGCAAATTGTTGTTCATCAAAAGCTATATTGCCTAAGTAAAATTCGGCAATAATTTCTCCTTCAATTTTTTGAAGTTCTTTGGCTTGCTTCAACGAAAAGAATAAATATTTACGAGCTTTTTCAAATTCATTTTGTTTGTAATATACTTTGCCAATGCCGCTATTAGCCAGCATATTTCCTATGGTGTCATTTTCGGTAAGCTGCAAACTTTGTTTAAAATGATAGAGTGCATTTGTAGTGTCTTCTTTTTTTAAATAAATATTTCCAAGCGTATGATGCACATTGATAAGCCTATATCTATCATTGTACTTATTAAAAATGTCTAAACATTGCAAGGCATAGGATAGGGCATTGTCATAGTCGTATAAATCAAAATGAAGATTTGAAATATTGATAAGAATGGTGGATTGAGAAAGTTCATCACCAAGTTCTTCATTGATTTCAAAAGCCCATTGATAATATTGCAATGCTGTAGAAAGGTCACCCAACTCTTTGTATAGATTGCCATAATTGTTATATATACGAGCTTTGAGCGCATCAAATTTATTTTTTTTGGCTATAGTCAAAGCTTCTTTGAGTGTGCTAATACCTTTTTTGTATTCGCCCATTAACCAATAGCAAGCACCCTTATGGTTAATACCACGACCAATACCTTCTGTATAGTTAATTTCTTTAGAGCGCTCTATGATTTCCTCAGAAAGTCTTTTAGCTTCTTCTATATCGTAGTTTCTGATTTCTAATACGATTTCTATTAAACAATCTATTTTTTCTTTTTCAGATTGTAGTGTGTCGTATTTTTTTTTGAGTTCGTGGTATCTTTCGGTAGACATTTTTTATTTTAATTGAAGACAAAATACTTCTTTTGTTTTTTCTGTGACTCTAAATCGATGGTCAGTTTTTAGACCAAGCAACCATACTATTTTTTCATTAGAAACCATTACCCAAATTTTTTCTTTTTCATGTAAAGGAATTTTTTCATCTATAAGAATTCTTGCTATTTTCTTTTTTTTGTTTAAACCAAAAGGATACATATAATCTCCTTGTTTCCATGGTCTAAATAATATAGGATAGGATAGCATTTGAGTGTCTATATAGCAAAAGGCTTTTTCTTTTTGAATTTTTAGCTGATCGGTCTTTAGCAATTTTGTTTGTATAGTTTGAAATGGCGTTTGAATTGTTTGTGGTAATACAGTATCGTAAAAGAGAAAGTCGGTTTGTGTAGCTACTTTTTTTGTGATAATAAAAAAATTGCCATGATGAATAATTTTATAATCTTTGTTTTCTACATAGGAGCCGCCTTGTGTATTCATCATTTTTAAAACTTCTTGAGATTGTTCAAAACTAAATTGATATTTTTTTAAGAGGAGGTAAAAAATAGTTGATAATGGATGACAATTTTTTAGCTTTCTGATGGGGATATATATGTCTTGACCTCTGGTTTCTACCAATTGTTTTTCATAATAGTCCATTCGTTGTTCTACTAAGTGTTGCACATCTTGCAAGTGAGCTATAGTTTTTGCAATATTTTTTTTTGCAAGTGGAAATGATTTTTCTATAAAAGGTATAATATCTAAACGAATTTGATTTCGAGTATATTTTGTTTCAGAATTGCTTTGGTCTTGTCGATAAGCTATTTGCTCGTTATTGGCATAGGTATAAATTTCTTCTTTACTATATGGCAATAAAGGGCGAATAATTTGATTGTTTTTTGCAGGTATGCCTGTAAGTCCTTGTAGGCCCGTGCCTCTAAACAAATGAAAAAGTGTAGTTTCTATACTATCATCTTGATGATGAGCCGTAACTACAAAATCTATTGCTAACTCTTTTATCAGTTCATCGAAGTATTGATAGCGCAAATTTCTTGCTGTTTCTTGTATTGATATTTTTGTGTTTTCTGCTATTGTTTTGGTATCAAAAGATTTACTATGGCATAGAATGCCCGCATTATTACACCATGTTTTTACAAACAACTCATCCTCTGTAGATGCTTGACCTCTTAATTTGAAATTGCAATGTGCAACTTGAAATGGAAGCGCTGCTTTCAAAAACAAATCACATAGAACCATAGAATCAACACCACCACTTACGGCTAGTAAGTATTTTTTAGTGGCTGATATTGTTGATTCAAGTTTCATTTAGTAATCTAAATATTCATCTAAAGCCATTTGCAATTCATTGCGAGCATGCATATTTTTTTGTTGTGTAGCTATTTCAATTCCTTTTTCATAGGTTTGAATAGCCATTTGGTTTTGACCAGTCAAGGCATACATTTTGGCCAAATGGTAATATGTGCCTACATAGTTAGCGTCGTTTTGAAGTACTTGTTTAAAATAAGAAATACTTTCTTCTACTTGATTTATTTTGGCATATTCAAGTCCTAATGCATGCAAGAGAAAACAATCGTTTGCTTGCTTGGCTAAAAGCTGTTTTAGTTTTTCTATCCGTTCCAAAATTATCGTTTCACGTTTTCAAAAATGATAGCTGCTCCTTGTCCTACACCTATGCACATAGTAGCCAAGCCGTATTGTAATTTGCGTTTATTCATTTCGTGAAGTAGTGTGGTGGCAATACGCACACCACTACAACCTAATGGATGCCCAATAGCAATGGAACCACCATTTACATTGACAATGGAAGGGTCTAATTGTAAATCTTGTATGCAGGCTATACTTTGCGAAGCAAAGGCTTCATTGAGTTCTACAAGTCCTAAGTCGCTAACAGATAGTTGTGCTCTTTGTAATGCTTTTTGAGTAGCAGGCACAGGTCCTATACCCATTATGGCTGGGTCTACCCCAGCTATAGCCATACTTTTTATTTTGGCCAATGGCTGTAAGTCATATTTTTTTACAGCCGATTCGCTTGCTATAAGCATAGCAGCTGCACCATCGTTTATGCCGCTCGAATTGCCTGCTGTTACGGTTCCGTTTTCTTTTGCAAAGGCGGGTTTTAATTCTGCCAATTTTTCTAAAGAAGATAAGCGAGGATGTTCATCTTTTTCAAAAAGTATTTTTTTTCCCTTGCCTAAATCTACTTCCACGGAAAATAGTTCATCATCAAACTTTTTTTGTTGATGGGCCTTTTCATATTTTGTTTGGCTTTCATATGCAAAGAGGTCTTGTGCTTCTCTTGAAATATTCCATTGCTTTGCAACATTTTCGGCAGTTTCGCCCATGCTATATGGATGATGTAGTTTGCTCAATGCCGGATTAGTAAAGCGCCATCCTATTGTTGTATCGTATATTTCTGCTTGCCTTGCATAGGGACTTGCCGATTTTCCCATTACAAAGGGTGCACGTGTCATACTTTCCACACCACATGCTATCATCAATTCGCCATCGCCACACATAATAGCCCTAGAGGCATCCATGATGGCCTGTAAGCCAGAGGCACATAGCCGATTCACTGTATTGCCTCCAACACCAATAGGTAAGCCAGCCATCAAAAGTGCCATGCGCGCCACATCTCGATTATCTTCTCCAGCTTGATTGGCACAACCAGCAATCACATCTTCTATAGCATTGAGGTCTATTTCTTTATTTCGATTGATAAGTGCTTGTAAGGTTTTGGCCAAAAGGTCATCGGGTCTTACTGTACTTAGGCTACCACCATATTTTCCTATTGGAGTACGGATAGCATCTACGATATATGCATTGTTCATAAAAGCAAATATACTATGCCAAGCATTAACGGACAGCAATTCTAATAGGGGACTAAATGTACGTAATTTAGAGTTTTTCTTTTTTTACAGGTCGTGCTTTGTTTTTGCCAACGTGTATTTGCTTTATCGTTACCACATCGGGTACTATAAAAGCACTGGGATAAGTTGGTAATAGTTTTTTAAGCTCCTTTGTTGCTATTTTTTTTGATTCAAAATCACCAATTTTGATTCTATAATATGGCCTCATATAAGAAATATAGCTAGTAGAACCTGGATAGTTTTTGATATAGGCTCTTTTTATTTTTAATGCCTCTTCGCGATTAGAACCCGAATATAAACAAATTCGAAACCCTCTAATGGATTTAATATTGCCAGTTAATACTTTGCCATTTTTTTTAATGGGTTTGTATAGTAGTGTTGGTTTTTGGGGTAGTGGTTTTTGTTTTATGGGACCAATATTCTCATCTTCTTTCTTTTTTTTCTTAGAACTTTTCTTTTTGCTATTGGTAGGTTTTGTACTTTTTTCTTTTTTATTCACCTGTGTTTTTGCACTTTGTTGCGCATAGCTATTTGTACAAAGTAATAAGAATAAAGAAAATAGTATGATAATACGTTGTTTCATAAACACGTGCAAATATAATGCATAAGCCGATAGCTATACATTTAAGAACCAAAAACTACTAACACTATTAGTGTATAAGGTGCTTTCTTTGGGTGTAGTAAAGAATGATAAATAGAATAGGAATAATGAGTCCTGTAATCATTAACAAACCACCCATAGAGCCCGAGCCAAGAAGTATAATAGTTATAATGGGTAATAATATTTCGCCTACACTATAGATGAGAAAACCTTGTTTTTTTAGATTGCGCATTTGCATGGCACCCCAAAAACATAGTGCCGTACAAAGCAAAGTAGCTATGAGTATGAGAAGTTTATTATCGCATTGTTTTTCGGCTAATACCATGGATCCTTCAACCATTTTTTGCATCATACCTCCGCCTAGATCGTCAAGATCTATACTATTCATTTTTTCAACCGATTTGCATATAGTAAAGTAACTATAGATGCCGCCTATAAAAGCAAAAGCACTGCCTATATAAGTAAGAATAGTTAACACATTTAAATTAGAAGGGAGTTTTTTAAAATCATGTTCTTCTAAATTTAAAGTGTCTTGGATTTCGTTTAGGTTTGACATAATTAATATTTTTAGTTAGGTAAAAATAAAAATTTGTTTCTGTAAATCATAATTTATTGAAAACAAATTATACCTGTGTGATTTGTGTCGTAGTCCAAATCTTATCCAGTAGTTTGTGGGAGTATATGTATATGTCGATAGGATAGATGTTTCCCGAATCATCGGGATTATAAATATAACATCGGTACTACTTTAAAAGTTGGTCTGAAACCAATTTAAGATTGGTATAAAAAGGCGAATAAGAAAATTATTCGCCTTTGGTTTTTGTTTGATTTGCTGAGGGTGTGGACTAATTACAAATGGTATTACTACTGCTTTTGAATTTTTTGAACAGCGTTTATTTCCAGACCTGTAATCTTTATGATGTAAGTGCCTTTAGCCCACAGGTCGGTACGAATACGGTTGATTCCATTTTGTAAAGAAGATTGGTACATCAGTTTACCTTCTATATTAAAAATAGTTACTAGGGCGTTTGCATTTTGCTTGTTGGAAATATTCAATTCATTTTCGGTAGGATTAGGGTATAAAACAAAATCGTATTTTTTTTGTTGTACCATTTTTCGTATAATACTCATATGTTCATTCTGATTTATATCTACTTGTTTTATTCTGTAATACCAAACGTTATTGTTTTTTTCTTCATCAAAGTATGTATAAGATGCAGATTTTGCATGTTGAGCAACTACCTTGCTAATTTCAGACCATGTAGCAGCATCATAGCTTTTTTCGACTATGTAGTGCTCAATATTTTTTTCATCTGCTACATGCCAATTAAGTTCAATTTTTTCATTCTTCCATTCGGCAGTAAATGACGTAAACGAAATTGGCAATGGGGTGTTGGATAGCATATGCATTCTAAATTCGCTAAAGTGATTGACCACAATTTCTACATACTTACCGTTGAAAGCACTTTGATTAGAAGCACATCCACCAAGTGCATCTATGCTTTGATTTCCATAAAAATTTCCTACGCTGCCATTTGTATAGCCAAGTATTGTATTCATTTCTTGTGAAGTAAAATAGGGATTTTTGTTCCAAAAAATATCAATATTAGAGATAGTGCCAGTGATAGCAGAACAATCTTCATTATCAGAGCTGACATGGCTAATAATAATATCTTGATCATTACAATCGATACAATTAGAGCCTGACTTTAAATGAACCAAGTCTTGATCGGCATAATAGAAACGGATGTTTACAGGAGAAGTAGGGGCAACTTCAGAAGTAATAACCCAACGCTTGGACGAGTACGGTGCAGAGAAGGGTACCAAATCAGTATTTTGCGATATGTTGTTTTCGGATTCATTATAAAGCGTTACAGTTACTAAGCCTAAATCTTGACCATGAGAATTTATGGAAGCTATAACTTTTCCTTCTTCAGAATATATATGTTGCCATGTATTAGCATTTATAGAGTCGCAACTTGTAATTGCAACTTGTACAATACCTGAACTACATGTGCCAGCACCCGGCATTTCGTAAATGGATACGGGTTGATTAGCCGGATTTAAAACTACAGTAGCCGTGCTATAGCAATTGTAATTGTCGCTATACACTCTATACACATAGGCACCCGGACTGATACCTGTATGTGGATTGCTAACAAAATTAGCCCCCTGATATATATAGGGGTTGGAATTGTTTGGCACAAGATTATTTCCAGAAACAGCAAAGGATACAGAACCTGTAACGTTTACACAATTAGGTTGTGTTACTGTAGTTTGAATATTAGGTCCTTCCGTAGCATCGAAGTTTAGTGTAACACCAGACGTTGATATTGAAGAGCATTCTTGACGTATTACACAATGATAAACACCCGCAATACTTGAAGTAAATGTATCAATACGCAATCTTGACGTATTTGTATTATGAAAGTTTCCTGTATTACTTAATGGCAAATTGTTAAAATACCATTGATAATATACCGGTGATTGTGTATTAGAAGTATAGCTTGATGTATAAAGTTCAACTGAGCTATTATCACATACAGAAAGGGAAGCGGAAAATGCTGTGGAGCCTCCCATACGCAATGGATGGTAGGCAAGTATTAATTCTGAGTATAAGGCGTGAACCTCGTTGGCACTGATTGGATTATGATAAAAACGAAGATCGTCATAGCTGCCTAAAGCACTATAATTTATTACATTGCTAATAACAGTATTAGCAATATATTTAATAGGGTTGCTGGCCAACGATGGAGCATTGTCGGAAGACAATGAAAGATGATCATTTACATATATCGATTCGTGCGTACCATTTTTTATTACTACTATGTGATACCAAATTTGGTTTTGCAACGTATCAATGCCGTTGTAAAAGGTTGCACCATTCATAAATCCAATAATGCCGTTGCTATTTATGGCTAATGAGGAGGAAGCTCCATTGGGAGTTCCTAATATATAAGCAGTAGAGCCTGCGTTAGCATTACTATATTGATACCAAAGAGAAATAGAAACGGTGCTATCTGAAAGTTGATTTTGCAATATGCATCCACCTGATTTTAATGTGGTGGCATAGGCACTACCGTTTACACCGAAACGATTTTGCACATTAAAATTAGATCCCGTGCCTGTATTTAATGTACTAATAGAACCAACCGTGCAATTCGATGGATTAGGATTACCTCCTATATTGGCATAATGTCCGTTGATACCGGTATTGAGATTTGTTGTGTTGTATGTAACTGCAATGGTATTGCTTGTGTCGGTTAGTCCACAAATATTCTCAGCTACTACAAAATAGTTGCCAGCATCGTTTGCTGAATGTGTGAAAAAGGTAAGTGTATCGGCATGGGTATAGGAAAGTAAGGTATTATCTTTATACCAATTAAAGCTGTTTGCATTTTGATGCGAAGCAGTTATAAAATCAATTGTACTTCCAGGGCAAAGTGTTAGCGAAGACAGGTCTTCTGTAAATGCCGGGTGGACGCTAGCACTATAAAGTGAATCCAGTTCTTGCGCAGATAAAGCTCTATTATATATTCTATAATCGTCAAAGGCACCTATAGGATTAGTAGCTTGAGATTCTCTTCCAAACAATCGCGTGATAGATGTTGTTGAAGCACTATAGTAGTAAGGTTTGTGTGTGAGTACAAAATTCTTATTTATATACAAGCTAAATAATGAATCTTGTTTGATGATTACAACGTGTTGCCATGTGTTTAATGGCTGTGGAGATGCCCAATCATACACACCACTAAAGCCATTATTGTAGAGCATTCCAAAGGCTCCCATAACACTTGAGTTGCTTAGGTAATCTCCGTATTGAAATATGCCGCTGTTGTTGTTCATTGTTATGATTTGAGCTATGAAACTATTTGCGGGTTGAGCAGTAAATTTTGCCCAAAAGCTAATAGTCATGTCCGTAGTCATAGTAATAGGAGATGCCGGAGACACACTTCGGTTGTTATTAGTAATAGCTATTGCTTTTCCAGATTGACCAAATCTATCTGTAGTATAACTTAATCCATTGCCTACAAGGCCGGAAGCATTGTTGCTTCCAACAGTATCTACGAGTGTGCCATTAAATTCGTAGTGGTGAATAAGTCCATTATTTAATTCACACTGACTAAATAGCGATAAAGATTTAACAAATAGGATGAAGATCAATAAGGTTCTTTTCATGATTATTTATTTTACAACAAAGAGAAAAATAAATAAGGAGCAGTTTGTAAGCCAATTCATGAATCATCCTTTTCGATTCATGAACGACTACCCAATGCGAATTTCTTTAAACGCCGCTTCAAAATCTTGCTTTCTATCTTTGGAAATTGGAATTTTCAACTGATTATCCATTAATACAAGGCCTTCTCCCTTAAAGTACTTTGCTATGAAATTAAGGTTGATAAGATAGGACCTATGTATTCGGAAAAAGGTTTTTTTATTTTCAAGTACTTGCTCAAAGAAGATAAGTTTTTTACTCACCAAAACCTTTGAACCATCTTTCAGCACAACATAAGTATAAGCGCCCGAAGCTTCCAGGCAAACAATTTTCACAATATCAACGAATAAAATACCATCGCTAACGGGTAGCGCAATTTTTGAAAAATCATCCGACCTGTAGGCCTCTTTGAACACTTCTATACGTTTAGATATATTGACTAAACTTCTTTTTTCTTTTAGCTTTACTACGGTTTGCTTTAAAACTTCAGCATCAACTGGTTTTAGCAAATAGTCCAATGCAGATATTTCAAAGGCTTTTATTGCAAATTCGCTGTATGCGGTTACAAATACAATTTCAAAATCTATTTCTTTAAAAAACTGCAATAGCTCAAAGCCATTATAATCGGGCATTTCTATATCCAAAAATACCAAATCGGGTTGCCACTTATGTATGGCTAAAACAGCATCGGGCACGTTGCTACAAAGAGAAATAATGTCTATTTCTGGACAATGTTTTTGCAACAAATTGGAAAGAAAGTTTCTGGCTCTTTCTTCGTCATCTACTAATATGGCTTTAAACGTATTCAATACTGCAAATAAAAAGAATTACAAGCTTCATTTCGGTTTTATTTTATGAATAGTCTATTTCAGTTTACGAATCGACAAAAAAATGAACAATTACTTTAGTGCCCATAGGCATATCATTGTCATATAAATCAACTATTTGTATGTGATTCTTTTTTTTTCCATACAAGATTTGAATTTTGTTTTGAATTGCATTCATAGCAAAAGATTTATGTTTTACCCGATTACGTTCATTTATCTCATTTGCTTTTTTACGACCAATGCCATTATCTATTATTACACATTCTATGTATGTTTCATTGTTTGTAAAATAAATATCTAATTGCTTCTTCCCTTTTTTGTGAAACAAGCCATGCTTTACAGAATTTTCAATAATAGGTTGAAGTATCATAGATGGAATATGTATATCCAAATCTATGCTGTTGTCATAATGAAATTGATACGTAAACTCATCGCCAAATCGGAGTTTTTCTATTTCTAAATAGAGATTTAATACATCAATTTCTTGCTGAATACTTATAAGCGTCTTCTTGCTGTAATCGAGAATTTTTCGTATGAGATTCCCAAATTTAGATAAGTACTCGTTAGATTTTTCGGTATCTTTTTTGGCAATTAAATCTTGAATTGAATTCAACCCGTTAAAAATGAAATGTGGATTCATTTGCGCTTTTAAAGCTGTCAGTTCATATTCAGATATTAGTTGTTTCTGTAAGGTTCTTTTTTGTATTTTATTAAAGTGGCTTTTTATAATTAGGTATATGACAAGTGTAATCAAAATGAAATAGACCATAAGAGCAATAATGCTTCTCCATAAGGGTCTATTTACTCTAAATGAAAATGATAGTATGTCAGTTTTACTATATTGATTTTTACTCAGCGCCTGCACCTCAAAAGTGTAATGGCCTGGTGGCAAATTTGAAAGGGTAATTACATTTTCAGCTCCTTGCACCTGAATCCAATCGTAGCTAAGTCCTTTTACCCTGTAGCGATACACAATATTATTTTTATAAGTATGGCTAATGGTTTTCACGTTTACTTTGATTTCATTTTCTGAATATGGTATGGAGAAAAAGTGTTTTCCTGAATATGTTTTTTTGCCTGCCATTATAGCCAATACATTCAAGTTTAATGATTGATTTTCCTTGCCTTGTTTTCTACTATCGAAAAAGAATATACCGCTTTGAGTAGCCAGATAAATGGTATCATTCCATACTTTTATTACATTTAGCAAGGTTTTATCGTCTAATATGGAATTGTCCATTTGTACTATACGATTGTTTTTATAATCTATTTTAATCAGTTCATTTTCCCCTACAACCCATATGTACTTTTTTTCGGCATAGATGCCTTGAATAAAATTACTCTTCAAAAGATTCACTTTTGAAAAAGCATACTGGCAACGTTTATTCTTGAACCCCAAGAGACCCTCACTCAACGATGCAATCCAAATTATGGAATCATGATAGCATATTGAATTTGCAAAAATTCTATTACCCTTATATTTCAACTCACCATATACACCATCTTTGTGATACTGAACTCCTTCTACAGTTAATAAATAAGTTTCGTTTGTTATAGGATTGTAGGCCTGTTTTCTTCCATTCATTTCCTTTTTTATAGAAAATGTTTGGGTGTTTCTATTTATCTCAATATGACTTTGATTTGATACAACATGTATTGCCGAATCAGACACAGCAATGTCTCTTACATAGGGTAAAATTTTATAGTCTATTAGTTTTCCGTTGGGTTCTATAGCAGCCACACCGCCAGAGGCAAAGTAAACCGATTTGTCCTTTGCTACAACTGTGGAAATGTGTTTGTTTAAAGCCTCTAATCTGGTATTTATTTTTTCAATTTTATTGTTACGCATGGAAAACATTTCGCCTTCTCTATTGCCAAAAAACAAACCTAATTGATTAATATCCATTGCCGTAAAATTGGTACTGCTAAAGGGAAATGAGTTTTTGTCGATAACATAAATTTCTTTGTTAGAAAACACCTTAATTCCATTACTAAGGGTACTAAACCAAATATTCTTTTCCTTGTCCACTATCATACCCGACACGCTTTCACCTTGTAGCCAGTGTATGGGCTTATTGTTTGGCATTTCTATATTGTATATAAACACACCATTGCTTGTCAATATGCATAATTCCTTTCCAATTACCTCGATGCCATATATTAGATTGGCCAACGCTCCAGGCTGAATTTTTTTGATTAATCTATAATCTGAGTGGCCCATTTGATATACAAAATACTCCCGTTGGGGATTTTTTTCTACCAAAATGTAATTTAAAGAGTCAAAAGAATAAACCAATGTTCTATGCCTAAAGTTGTTGTTATCAAATATTTTTTTTAAATGATTTTTGGACTCATCTAACTCTTGAACGTATGATGAATCCAAAATAATTAATCGTATTTTATTGTTTGGGGCATTAAATATTGAAACCTGATGCGCATTGTTAGCTACTTTAATTTTTTTAAGGAGCTTTCCCTTGCTATCAAATTTTAATAATGAAGGATTATTATATACCCAAATATTATCGTCTTTAATAATATAGTTGGAATATGTAGCAAGTGAATTATCTAATTCAACGATTAGATGCATACTATCATTGCGAACACAAAAAATTTGTCCAGAAAAATTTTGACACCATACTTGCCCATGGGTATCAATAGTAAGGTTTGATACTGAAACTGACATCTGCTTTTTGTTGTAGAGTTTCTTAAACGTATAGCCGTCATAAACATGCAAGCCTGCTGTACTTCCAATATAAATGAAGCCTTGGGCATCCTGAACCATATCGTATATTTCATTGGATGGAAGATGGTCCTTTTCATCTATAGAGTAAAATATTCTTTTCTGGGAATACGTATTTCCAAATAATAAAAGTAAAATTAATAGCCAAAAATTTTTCACGCCATAAATGTACTATCAATACAATATTTTGCTATGTGCAATTTTTTTATTTCGGAATTGAAACGGCATCCTCCTCTGCTACTTGTAATACCAATCTTAAATTGGTTTCAGAAAAATTTTCAGCGTGTTTTAAACTGATATTATACCTATGTGATTTGGGCGTGGTACAAATCTTATCCCGCAGTTTGTGGGAGTATATGCCGATAGGATAGATGTTTCTCAATTAATCGGGATTATATATATCATCGGTTTAACATGAATATACTACTGCTTGTATGAACGAAAATCAAAAAACAATGAATTAATAATATATAAAGATTCAAAAAAAGAAAAAGCTACTATGCGTGTTTATATTATTTAGTTGGCATCTCGATAGGTTCCCATAGTTCTATTTTGTTGCCTTCGGGGTCTAAGAGATGTATAAACTTTCCGTATTCATAACTTTCCATTTCATCTATAAAGCTAACACCATGATTTTTTAATTCGCTAATTACATCATCTAAGTTTTCTACTCGATAATTTATCATGAACTCTTTAGTAGAGGGTTCAAAATAGTTTGTGGTGCTACTAAATGGACTCCATTGTGTATAGACTTTTTTTTGTGGATGATTGATATCGTAGCTCTCAAACATAAATCCAAATTGGTCTGTATCTATATGAAAATGTTTTTGATACCAAGCTTTAAGCTCTTTGGGATTTTTGCTTTTAAAAAAAATGCCTCCAATACCAGTAATGGTATTAGTTTTAGGTTTGATTTTTTTATACAAACCATCAAATGCTACAGACCATTCGTCAGTGGTGTTGTATTTGGTTTCCCATAGTTGTCTGACCGTGCTATCATTTATCTGGAACCATGTAATTCTATGATAATTTTGTCTGACATTGGCTTTGGGTTCGTAGAGAAGTATCATTTTGTTGTCTTTGTAATAGCCAGCAAGTTCTAGGGTGTTGCCATTATTGTCAACCCAAAATTGTTGCCACAGATTGTTAGCAGCATTGAATTTATTAAGACTGGTGCCTATGCTATTGCTTTGTACACTGCGCCAATTTTCTTGCAAAGCACAACCAGCAACTTTTTTTATGGTATTAAATCCTACAAGCGTATCGGTCCCATTCTTATATACTTTCCATTCGCCAATCCAAAAATCAAATTGGCTGGCTTGAGGCATATCGCACGTTTTGATTTGTGCAATAGAAGATAAGGAGCTACAAAAAAAGAAGAAGTAAGATAAAAGTCTAAGCATAAACAAAGTAACAATGTTTTTTATAAAAAAAAGTTGGTAAAGAAATTAAAGCTATTTTTCTTTTCTACTGACTATCAAAAACCAATCATTATCTAAAGAAAGATAGCCATATTCAAAACAAAATTTATAAATATTGCCTTTTTGGTTTTCGTAGGTATGTGTATGATAGTTGAATTGAAAACCACTTTCTAAAAGTCGAGATTTAGTAGTGCGAGCAGTATCTTCTGTTTGTAAATAGGCTTGTAAAATTTTTCTATTTTTCTTTAACGCATTTATTATTGTTTTTACTTCTTTGCCTTCGTCGTTTTGTTTATTGTTATAGTTGTTTCTACAAGAATCATTGCAAAACTTTTTATCGGCCCTACCTACTAATTTTTTATTACAGAAAAGACACAACTTTATTTCGGATTCCATATACATTGTTTTGTATGGTAAAGATAAAAAATGATTTTTATTTATGACATCGTGCAGGATTTGAAAACACTTTTCAGGGTTTTATTTCCCAAAAGACTACAAGCGTTTGAGGGAGCATTTGAGTCTATTTAATTTATCGTAATAATGTTTTAAGTACACTGGTTTTAGCTCATCTGATAAAAAGGAACGAGCTACAAATGATTCAACCTCTTTTTCTTTAGTTAAAAAATTATGCAAGAAATTAGTAATCCTTTTTGGAATTAATCCCATCATGATTCCAAAATCATAAAAATCATCATAGGCATGAAAACCATAGTGAGCATAACTTTCATGTTTATAATCATTTTCATATAATCTATCTTCTAATGCAAAATCGCCATCTTCAATATGAAGCCGAGTACATAATAAATCATACGCAGGTGCTAATTGATACAAACCATCTTGATGGTAATCTATTACTGAAAAATTTTTTAAATGCGCATCGCCATTTCCAATTAAATAATTGAAAACACATAACTGAAAGAGTTTTTCTTTGGCAACAATTGACGACGGAAGAAATTTATCTATAGCTTTACCCATTTCAAAATAACTACTTTCATATTTGAAATGTTTATTGCCTTGCAGTTCGCTTGTTTTTTGTAGCAAACTGGCAAAATCTTCTTTCAAACAACGATTACCATCAGGCATTACATCAAAGCGTTTGGTAATATAAGCAGGGTCATCATCTGCAAAAAATATAATTGCATTTTTGGCAACATCTAACTTAAAAACTTGTGTGGCAATTTGCATAGTTAGATGTTCATTAGCAGGTACATCATGCACAAAATCTAAATCGGTTGGAGTGGGTTTTAAAATATATTCTCCCATTTTATCGGTCAAAACCAATTCTTTTTTTTCCAGTCGCATTGAAAATTTTTCTTGCACACCCGAAATAGAAATTCGAGTTCTGTTTTCTGTCAATAATGTACGCTGTTCTTTTTGAGCATCACGTACCATATACTTTAAACGATGTGATACTTTTTTGCCATTAAATAATTGACGCAAGGCTTTGGGGCTATATGTGGTAAAGCCTTCTTGTAGTGTACTTGGACAAACATGTATTGCGTTCATAAATGTTTAGTATTTTATTCTTCTGAATTTAGAAATTCTTCCTTTGAGTTTATTTCCACAACTCTAATGGCACCTATGGTTTCATGTGATGCTGTTTTTAATAGAAATGTAAAATGATCTTCCTCGTCTATTTTTAAATAAATGCCTTGTAATTTTTTATTACTTCCTTCGCTTAATAAATTAAAAAAAAAGGGAAATAAAAATGTAGAAGAATATTTTTTTTGTGTTTTGGGCAAGGTTAAACTAATGGCTGGTTTTGAGGAATCCATAAAATACAATTCATCATATTCAAATTCATACGTGCCATCATCTAATTTAGAAATGATGCCAGCTACCGTATTGTTATTATATACTTTTCCTTGTTTCATCACTCATCTTTTTAGTTTGTAATGTCAAATCTAAGCCTAACACATCAGCAACTTTTACCCAATTGCCTATGGCAACTGTAGGTTTTCCCTTTTCAATAGCTCGAACGGTGGCATCGCTCAAATTGGTAATTTCAGCCAAATCCAATTGAGAAAGCTTCAGTTGCTCTCGCCGTTTGTTGATTTGTTGACCAAGTTTTATTAATGGCAGCATATATTATTGAGTTAAAGACCGAACTATAGCTCGGAAATGAATGTAATTTGATACAAAAGTATGTATTTTTAAATTAAAATACGAACTATAATTCGTATTTTACATTAGATAAACAGTATTTATATAAATTATCAACAAAACCGAATTATTACTCGGAAATGATGTTCTAAATTTAGTTTACAGTTTACAGTAAAGTGTAAACTAAATTAAAAATTTTCTATACCTTTGTTTACAGTTTACACTTAAGTGTAAACTATGGTAAAAATGGAAAAAATAATTGAATTATTAAAGAATAAAGGAAGTGTAACTGTAAAAGAAATTTCAGATGAGCTTAATTTATCAAGACAATTCCTACATAGAGAGTTGAATAAATTATTGGCACAAGGTATCGTCATTAAATTAGGACGGTCTCCATTTGTTTATTATCAGATTAATAAATCTGTTTTAGAAGAAGAAAAAAAATATGAATTAGAAGCTGTAGAAATTCAATTTTTACAAAAACATTTTATAATTATTACTGAATTAGGGGAAAAATTAGAAGGAATTGCTGCAATGACGCATTGGTGTAAAAAACAAAAACTCCCTGTAGAAAAAACGGTAAATGAATTTATAGAAACAAGAAAAAAGTATCTTAACTATTTTGGTAAAAATAATTTAATAGATGGAACTAAAAAAATAACAGAAACAGAAGGAATCGAAAAAAATTATATAGACCAATTATATTATTTAGACTTTTATGCCATAGAACGATTTGGGAAAACTAGATTAGGAACATTGATGCACTTTGCAAAACAAGGTCAAAATAAAATTCTGATGGCACAAATTGTTCACGAAATAAAAGAAAAAATTGAACAATTAATAGAAAATGAAAAAGTAGATGCTGTATGTTATGTGCCTCCAACAATAAAAAGAGAAGTACAAATTATGAGCTATTTAGAAACACATTTGCAATTAAAATTACCAACAATAAAAATAAGAAAAGTGCATAATCAAATTGTAGTGCCACAAAAAGCATTATCTAAAATTTATGAACGAGTTGCGAATGCACAAATGAGTTTTGTAAATATTGAAAAACAACAATTTCAAAAAATTTTAATTATTGATGATGCTGTAGGAAGTGGTGCTACAATAAACGAAATAGCTCAAAAAATAAAACATAATAAAACTGCAAATGACATTATTGGATTAGCAATAACTGGAAGCTATAAAGGCTTTGAGGTAATAACAGAATTATAATTCTTTAACAAACCAAAAATCGGTTTGTGGAGTAGAACCTAAAGGGAAATCATTTTCTTTTCCTGTGTTTACAAATCCCATTTTTTCATAAAAACCTCTTGCTCTAAAATTGTATTCCCATACACTGAGATACATTTTTTCGTAGTTTTTTTCTTTGGCAAAATCAAAAGCAAACTGCATTAAGTCGCTTGCAACATGCGTTCCATGATATTCTTTCAGTACGTATAAACGAACGAGTTCAATACACTTAAATGGTTTTAATTCTTCAAAAGGATATTCATTTAATTCATTGATTCGTATATAACCTTTTGTTATTCCTTCTTCTTCTAGAAAAAAGAAATTATCGTTTTTGTCCTGAAGTTCTAATTTGCATTGAGCAGTATTAAAATATTTTTCTAATACTTCTTGCATATCTTTTTTGGTACAAGTGCCACCAAAAGTATCGTCAAAGGTTTTGATTCCAATGGTTTGTAAAAGTTCTATGTCGTTGATGTTTCCCTTTCGAATTGTCATGAAGTAAAAATAAATAAATTTTTGCCACAAAGACACAAAGAGAGCAATTGACGAAAATATCAACAATTTCAACTTATCTGGGTTTTGTCTATTATCAAAAATGGATAGTATTTCTATGGTGTATTCAATTTCATTAAATTCATAATAAAGAGAACCATGTTTATGAACAACAACCTTTCTAACATTGTCTGTTACAACTGGAAATGAAGTTGGATTTTTTCCTACATTAGAAATATATTGGCTGATTAGTTTTTCAAAATTTAGAATTGTATTGACATTCCATGTTAAAAGTAGAAAATCAATAATTCCTGCATACTCACTGATAGATTTTGGGTGACCATATTACTTTTTCAACCATTTTTTTGCCATTTTCATTACCTCTTCATGTGGCACTCCTTCTCCATCTTTTATTTGTTGTCTGCTAATTGCAATACTTTCTAAAACATATTCAGGTATTTCAAAATTTGAATGGTGTTCTTTTACATTTTTTATTTCATACAAAAGATCTTCATCAGCCTTATTTATCTCTTCAATTAATTGGGCTTTTAATTCTAAAATACTCATGGTAAATAGTTTTTCTTTTGTAAAAATAACAAAAAAATGGAACACATTCCTGTATTCCATTTCTCAAATTTTATCTGTGTTAATCAGCTAAATCTAACCAATCTGTGTTCTAAATCACAACCCACACATTTCTTCTGGTTTCACCCAAGCATCAAATTCTTTGTCTGTTACATAACCTAATTTCATTGCCATTTCTTTTAAGGTAGTTCCTTCTTTGTGTGCTTTTTGAGCAATTTCTGCTGATTTATAATAACCGATTTTTGTATTCAAAGCTGTTACTAACATCAATGAATTGTCAACATGTTTTTTAATATTTGCTTTTATTGGCTCAATACCTATTGCACATTTATCGTTGAACGAAACACAACCTTCACCTATTAAACGAGCACTGTGTAAAAAGTTATAAATCATCATGGGTTTAAACACATTCAATTCAAAATGGCCCATACTACCTCCTACTGAAATAGCTACATCATTCCCCATTACTTGTGCAGCTATCATCGTCAATGCTTCGCATTGTGTAGGATTTACTTTTCCTGGCATGATAGAACTTCCTGGTTCGTTGTCTGGTATAAAAACTTCACCAATACCCGAACGCGGTCCTGATGATAACATACGAATATCATTGGCAATTTTCATTAATGAAACAGCAACTGTTTTTAATGCTCCATGTGCTTCTACTATGGCATCATGTGCCGCTAATGATTCAAATTTATTTTCGGCTGTAACGAATGGAAGCTTGGTAAGTTTAGCAATATGTTTTGCAACATTTTTTGCATAATTTTTTGGTGTATTAATTCCAGTGCCAACGGCAGTTCCACCCAATGCTAATTCACTTAAATGTGCTAAAGAGTTTTTTATAGCTTTTAATCCATGATCTAATTGAGATACATATCCACTAAATTCCTGACCAACTGTCAATGGTGTTGCATCCATGAAATGAGTACGACCAATTTTTACCACAGTCATAAATTTCTTCGATTTTTTATCTAAAGTATTACGCAATTTAGTAATACCAGGAATCGTAGTTTCTATCAACATTTTATAAGCTGCAATATGCATAGCTGTGGGAAATGTATCGTTGCTACTTTGACTTTTATTGACATCATCATTCGGATGTAAAAATTTTTCCTTGTCTTTCAATTTACCACCTTGCAATACATGACCTCTATAAGCAATAACTTCATTTACATTCATATTGCTTTGTGTGCCGCTGCCTGTTTGCCATACCACCAAAGGAAATGCATCGGCATGCTTCCCTTCTAAAATTTCGTCACATACTTTACCAATTAAATCACATTTTTCTTTCGATAAAACTTTTGCTTCATAGTTAGTAATGGCAGCTGCTTTTTTCAAATATGCAAACGCCTCAATAATTTCTTTTGGCATTTTGTTGATGTCTTGTGCAATTTTAAAATTGTCGATAGAGCGTTGTGTTTGTGCTCCATAGATGGCGTTCATTGGTACTTGCACCTCACCCATCGTGTCTTTTTCGATTCTGAAACTCATTCCTTAAATTTTGATTTTATGTATTTTAAAATTTTGTAATTTTTTGGTTGTAAATTATTTTTTGATTTTGAGTAACTTGTATAAAGTAAATACCAGATGGCAAGGCACTCACATCTAAATGTTTTGTTTTACTTGTCGAAGTAGAATTAATATCTGTAGAAAGTAAGGTTTTGCCAACGGCATCAATAATTACTACATTATATTTTTTATTTTGATTATCATGTATTGATAGCACTAAGTCATGATGTACAGGGTTAGGAAAACATGTTATTGTTGATTGCGCATTATTTCTATACAAATTAAAAATTTTGCTTTGGGCTATTTCTCTATTTTCAAAATCCTTTTCTACAAGTTTATAAAAGTTATTACCAGGCAAAGGTTTTGTATGCACAAAACTATATTGTGTTGTAGATGCATTGGCAATTTCAGAATGCAAGGTAGTATATGCTATACCATCGGTGCTATAGAGGATATCAAAATGATTTATTTGATTGAGATTTTTTTCACTCCATAAAATCAAATCTTGTGCATCCATTTTTTGTGCTGATACTTGTAAAGTGTTAGCTGGTAATGGAATATTATTAATATTTACGGCGTGTAACCTAAATTGACTAAAACTAGGTGTAGAAAAACTAACTATCCAATAGGCATTTGCTATGTCCCATTGCACATTACTTGGAATAATAACTATGGGGTTCACTCCTAATCCGGCATTATCATTTTTTGTAATTCTAAGATTATTAATACCTTGTACATCGCTTGGGTTTTGAGGCAATAGTGGCCAAGCATTTGAACTAGCATAGGTATTGTATTGGTCAAAATCATCTTGAGTAAGATATAGTGCAACATCGGCACTCGAATTATTTGTAGGAATAATACTAAACCATCTTGCCACATAAGGTTGCGTGTTGTGAATAGGTGTAGTAGATTCTACATGAACATCTACTGTTGTGCTTCCCATTGCCAGCGCATTGTTAGAAATAGTTGCTGCCAAATTGCAGTTGCCTGTATAATAATGTAAAGAAGTATTTAGGAGTTGGTTTTCGATTGCTGAAGATATACCACTAATTGAACTTGCATTGAGAGCACTTGCATTTGTAATAACACTATTACTAGGATTTACTTGTATAAAAATAGTAGCACTTGCAGTGCAATTATTGGCATCAGTTCCTACAAGAGTATACGTAGTAGATGAGCTAATTGCAAAAGGTGTATTTGAAGAAACACCAACATTGCTCCAATTATATAAAGTTGCATTTCCACTTTCAAACAATTCTAACGTTGCATTTTCGCATATGCTTGTTGTACTAGCACTAGCACTTACATTCGGTAAGGAATTGACAGTAACAAAAATGCTGTTTGTATTGGTGCATCCTTGAGCATCTGTGCCTTCTACTGTATAAGCAGAACTTATAGAAGGTTGAAAAGGAGTATTGTCTGTGATGCCACCATTCCATATATACGTTGTAGCACCATTACCACTTAGGGTCACTATATCGCCATTGCAAACAGTGGCATTGCTTGGATTTGAGCTAATAGTAATAATTGGCAATGCATTGACATTCATATATAGAGGTATAGATTGAACTGTATTTAAGCCAAGTGTAATTTCACAGCGATAATACATGGGCGATGTAATGCCAGCGTTATTAAATGAATTGTTTGTAGCATTTAAAATCGGAGTATATGTAATATTGTCTGTTGATTCATACCACTGATACGTTTGTCCTGAGAGGTTAGAGCTTCCGGATAAAAGCACAGTAAATGGAGTGCCAGCACAAATAGGGTTTGCTTGATTAGTTATAGCATTGCCACCAAGTAGTACAGGAGCTGTAATAAATCCAACGGTATAATAACCGTCTTGAATTGCTATATTTTGAAATTCAACTTGATCGCTATTCACTATTGCAGACGCTGTAGTAAGGTTAGTAAAAGTACCAGCATTGCTTGCTCTGTACAATAAAACATAATTGCCAATACTGCTTGGAACTACGCTAGTGGCTTCTATGGTAGATAAATCAAAGTTTAAAGTAGCTACTGGCGAGTTCAAGCCATCTAAAGACCAAACTCTATCATATCGCTCATCTACTCCCGTAGGCACATCGGCTGTTATATGAGAGCCGCTACCATTGTTGTGCCCATAAGCAAGATAGGTGCCACTAGCCAATGCACTTGCACTGTAGGCATAGCTTCCGCCAGATTCATTACCGATATTGAGTAAGCTCCATATTGCATGTACTTCATTCATTGTTGCATCCCAATGTATAGGTGCTTGAGAAGTAATAATATCTGTAGATTCCATATTCGTCATGGTGCCAGGAAAACCAAAATTGGATAAGTTGCTAACACCAGCAGCAGTATTAGTAGCTCCATCAAAGGAAAAATATGTAATGAGGCCTGTGCTTAATGGATCAACGGGTTTGTGCATACCTTCTTTTATTTGTGCGGGCGTTCTTACATAGTTCCAAAAGCGTACTTCATCCATTTCGCCACTATAATAGTTGATGCCATCTACACGCACACCCAGTCTAAATGAACTAGTAGTGGATGTATTTACAGTCACAGTAAAATTGCCGTTCCAATCTAAATTGCCATCAACATAGGTAGTTACTTTGTTTGTTGCTGTTGGGTCAAAAGTTACTGCAACATGATGCCATTTCAAATCATTTAAACTAGCTGCTCCTTGATTTCCATTTCCACCGGCCTCGGTTCTAAAATTTCGTGGAGCCCATTGTATGGCACTTGTAAAGCGACTTCCATTGGGTGAGGTAGCGCCCATATCCCACAATACTCGTTGTTCGGCCGAAGTAGGCACACCAGTGTATAAAGCAGGTTTTACCCAAGCTTCAATAGTACGTGGATTTGCACCAGATACGCCAGTAAAAGAAGTAAGTATATGTTCATTGACTCCATCAAACAAGATGCTCTCGCCGGGCGTAAATTGTGCGTATATATTTGTTGTATAGATGAATACAAAAAGTAGAATAATTTTTTTCATGTAGTATTATGTTTAAATTAAAAAAATATTAAAAAGTCCAAGATACGTTACCGTCTTTTTCATCTTTTATCTGAATTCCCGAAGCAGCTAGTCTATCTCTAATCGCATCGCTAGTAGCAAAATCTTTTTTTAGCTTAGCTTCTTTTCGCATGTCTATTATTATTTGCATCACATCTTCTATTTTAGAATTCATACCCGAAGTATGGGTTTCGTCAAGTGGTTTTAAACCAAAAATATCTATTAGGTAATCATGCAATGTTTTTTGCATTAATATAAAATTTTCAGAGCTGATTTCATTTATTGATAGCTGAGCTGATTTTATTGAATTTATAATGCCACTTAATTCAAATAAGTTAGCAATTGTTTTTGCTGTATTGAAATCATCATCCATACATTCTTTACAGTTGGCACACAATTGTTGTATGGTATGATTTAATTTTTCATTTTGTTTATTGTCTTTGTCGCTTGGAGCTGTCATTTTTGAAAGCTCTTTCATGGCTTCCATTAATTTTTTTAAACCTTTTTCAGCATCTTGTAATCCTTTGATATTGATATCTAATTCTGAAGAATAATGCGATTGTAAAAAAAGAAAACGAACAGCAGAAGGAGCATATCCTTTGTCTAGCAAAGGATGATTGCCATTTATAAATTCCATAGGTAATATAGAGTTGCCCAATGACTTACTCATTTTTTGACCATTAAAGTTGAGCATGTTGGTATGCAACCAATATTTTGCACCACCATGACCACAGCTTCCATTGTTTTGTGCAATTTCGCATTCGTGGTGAGGAAATTTTAAATCCATACCGCCTCCATGTATATCAAATTCTTCGCCTAAATATTTTGTACTCATTACAGAGCATTCAAGGTGCCAACCCGGAAATCCAGCACCCCATGGCGATTGCCATTGCATGATATGTTCGGGAGAAGCTTTTTTCCAAAGTGCAAAATCGATAGAATTTCTTTTTTCTTCTTGACCATCTAAATCACGGTAGCCAGCAATTAAATCTTCAATATTTCGACCAGATAAAATGCCGTATGGATGTTCTTCATTATATTTTTTTACATCAAAATATACGGAACCATTTGTTTCATACGCATAGCCATTTGCCAAAAGAGTTTGTATCATTTGTATTTGTTCTATGATATGGCCAGTGGCTGTAGGTTCTATACTTGGTCTGTGCGAATTGAATAAATCCATGATGCGATGAAAACTCACAGAGTATTTTTGCACTATTTCCATAGGTTCAAGGCTTTCAAGTTTAGCCTGGCTCTCCATACGATTAACGCCCTCACCTCTTTCATTGGTTAGGTGCCCAGCATCGGTTATGTTTCGTACATATCGTACTTTATAGCCTAAGTAGAGCAAATAGCGATATATCATATCGAAGGAGCAAAATGTTCGGACATTTCCAATATGTGGTTCACTATACACGGTAGGTCCACATACATATAATCCGACATGTGGAGGGTTCAACGCTTTAAATTCTTCTTTTTGACGGGTTAAAGAATTATATACATGCAATCTAGACATAGGGTTACAAATATAGAATTGATAAGGGATAATATAGTGTGTAAAAACAAAAAACCATGCAAATGCTTGCATGGTCTTTCATGAAAAGTTAATTTTAATTGATTAGTGAGAAGCAGCGTCTTTTACAGCTTCAGCACCAGCTTCAACAGCTTGTGTAGCAGCACCAGCAGCAGCGTCAACAGCTTGACCAGCAGCACTTGCAGCACTATCAGCTACTGTAGCAGCAGCATCAGTTGCAGTGTTTACTGCGTTAGTTGCAGTTTCAGTAGCAGCGTTAGCAGCATCTGTAGCAGCTTCTGTTGTTGTTTCTACTGCGTCAGTTGTAGCTTCTTGAGCTTCTGAACAAGATACCATTGTAGCCATGCTTAAAGCTAATGCTACGAAAGTGATTTTTAATGATTTCATTTTTTTTATTTTTTTAAATGTTATACCTATTAATCCTTTTTTTTAAAAAAGGTAACCCAAATGATTCGGATATTTATTATATAAATATTTTAGTAATACATAAAGTGCATATTATGAGAATTATAAATAAACAAAATCGATTGTTAATAATATGCTATTAGAACCGATATAGGCAAATAAACTTTTTATAGGAGTGTATTATACCAATTGTACTACTGTTACAGACCAAAAAATGGTCTGAACATCCGCAATATCGGCATAAACCACTCTAAAAATTGGTCTGAAAACAATTTAAGATTGGTATTATATGTATAATTTGGTTTAATATATATAAATACTAAAAAAGCGGACTATGTAGTCCGCTTTATAATATGAACACAAGCTTTTGCTTACCTAATTAGCGTTACATTGCCTGTAAACGATTTCGAAATATTGTTTTTAAATGTAGCTTCTATCATATATACATATACACCTTGAGGTTGGTCTTGTCCATTATACTTACCATCCCATCCTCGACCAAGTAATTCGCTTGTATAAAATATTTTTTCACCCCATCGATTAAATATACTCATTTTGAAAGAAGTTAGACCACTCGATAAGAATTCTCGTGGTAAAAAGTAATCGTTGGTTCCATCACTGTTGGGCGAAAAACTATTTGGAATAGAAATATAACAATCTTGTTTAACCCAAATGGAATCGGTAGAAGAACATTCTTTATTATTTGCTCGTACCCAATAGTAGCCCGGTTGTGAAACCACAATGCTGGGTTGTGTAGCACCAGTACTCCATTCATATATATTGGCATTGCTATTCAAATCTGCTAATAATACAGAACCATTAACGCCAGGGCAAATGGCAGTATCGGGACCTAAATCAATAATGGGATAACTATTTACTTCTACAGTTTTACTTTCAGTAGTTGAAGGACAAACAAAATAGTTTGTAGTAAGGGTTATAGTAAAGCCTGGCGATGCATTGGAATTATCATACACATGCATAGGGTTTTTGATATCACTTATCGTGGTGCCATCTCCAAAGTTGTAGGTAAAGTTCTTCATACTTGGTGCAAATGAATCTATAATTAATATAGACTGGCCTACGCAAATGCTAGAATCTGATAGGGTAAAATTGCCATAAGGCGGATAGTCGATATAAACATTATGAGCATCCGTTAAAGTACAGCCTAATGTATCTGTAATTGTTAATACAACAGGATAGCTACCAGCATTTGTATAGAAATGAGATGCTACTCCAGTAGTTGTTACATCATTAGTGCCATCGCCCCAATCAAAAGTATAGCTAAGTGTAGTAGCTGGTGTAGAATTTATACCACTCGCATTAATAGCCGTGCCAATACAAACTGAATCGGGTGCTATGCCTAATATTGCATTTAAAGGATGTATAAGATTGACAGTACCATACGCTGTGTCGCTACATTGACCACTAAAGGTCACACACATGATATTATAAGTATTTTGATTAAAATAAGTATGTGTAGGATTAGCTTGTGAACTCACAGCACCATCTCCAAACCACCAAAAGTAATTAGTGCCAGGGGGGTTATTTTGATTTACCAAAGTGAATTGAACAGTATCGTCTACACAACCTAAATGCAACTCAGCTAAAAAGTCGGCTTGAGCAGCCAAATCTACTGTTATGTTTTTAGTATCGGTATCAATACAGCCAAGAGTATCTTGTATGGTAAGTACTACATTATAGTTGCCTGGTGCAGCATAAGTGTGAGTACTTGGATTGGTGTTTGTAATGGTTCCATCTCCCCAATTGAAAGAATGAAAAGCATTGATAGGCACAGAAGTACTAGTAGCTGTAATAAGGTCATTATTTCCAAAGCATAAGTTTGTTTTGTCTACAGTAAACTGTGCATTGAGCGGATGCTGTATATCTATCGTCTTGACAATTGTATCAGCACATATAGCATTAGTAGCTATTAAGGTTACATTGTACACTCCTTGGGTAGTATAGATATGAGATGGACTAAAAGAGGTTGAAGTGCCTCCATCGCCAAAAGACCATGAAAATATTGGTGTGCCAGCAGTAGTCCAAGAGGATGTATTAATAAATTTTACAGTATCTTGATTGCAGCCCAAATGTAATTCTGGAGTAAAATCGGGTATCGTACCACCAGTTACTATCACATTGATAGTATCATTATCACCCGCCAATACGGAATCGCAATCTGTGATGGCATAACACAAAACCGTAACTTGTGTATTAGTAGTAGGATAGTAAGATAATGTAGTACCTGTGCCAAGTGTATCGCCGGTAGGCACATCGACCCAATAGTATAAATAATTTGTGGAAGCATTCATGCCAGCAGGTGTAAAACGATAGCTATCGTTTGAGGCAGTCCATTGCGTACCATTTCTGCCTGGCACCATAAAGGCTACAGTTCCATTTGCATTTTGAATGCCCTCGTGAGCTGTACCAGTATTCCAGTTGGCACATAGAGGTTTTTCTTTAATATTAATATCTATAAGATAGGTAGATTCAAACAAAACTACTTGTTGTGATGCATGAATATTGTTGCAACTAAACATAGGAATACTATCCCAAGATATTACCATATATCTGCATGGTGCCGTACCATATATATCCCATGTTATATTGGACCCAGCGTAAAATACACTTGGGTCAATATCATGATAAGGAGCCATAATCGTGTTGTCCATAGCAGCGTTAGAACTAGGAGCAACAGTGCCAGCAGATGCCCATGCATTACCAAGCCCAGCTTGTGTTATATCGAAACCAACTTGACCATTGGCTCCAATTACAACTTGATTATATTTTTGTCCAAAAAAACAAAAAAGGAAGGGTAAATTAACCACACCACTCCATATATCATCTTGACCTACCAAAATATTATTTGCACCAACCCATGCATAAGGATTGTATGATATAGAATTAACACTGTATGAATCAGTAGAAAATAAATTGGAGTATGGATTTATTTGTAGATTGACACCATCATTACAAAATGAAACAGAATCTCCTGTAATGGTATATCCTGCTGAAAATGAAGGTGGGCAATTAGGCGGGGCTTGTGCAAATACTTTTGTATTAATGCCCACCAAAAGAAAAATAAGTAAGCCGTAAAATGCTTTCATATATATATAATTCTATGTTTAATCAATATTTGTAGTAAAAATAGATTCAATACACTACTTTTCCACATATTAAAGACTGTTTTTTTTTAATTAGCGTTTGAATGTTTTGAAGACTTCAATAAAAAAATACAGGTTAACAAGGCTAAAAACAAAAACATGGCAGTAAGTTGATGTGCTTGAGCCAAATATTCAAACAATCCAAAGCCATTTCTTGCGGTATGCGTTGAGTAAAGGACCGTAAAAATACCTAAGCCAATTTGCAATAAAACAAGAATAAGGGTACTATAAACACTCCTATTGTATAAAGTACTTTGTATTGATTTTTGGCTATAAAAATAAAAAATCAGAATCAGTACAAATAGCAAATAAGCCAAACCTCTATGTACAAAGTGTATACTAATAGGGTGATATAAAAAATCTTTATGCCAAGTTTGAGGTATCCATTCGCCATTGATAAGGGGCCATGTAGGAGCTACCGTTGCAGCCTTAAGGCCTGCCATAAATGCACCATAGCTGAGCTGACAAAATAATATGACTAAAATAAAAAGTGATAATCGCAAGAGCCCTTTATGATATACATACGATGTTTGTGGAATAAGTAAGTGTAGTGCATACCAAAAAGTAAAGCCAATGAGTACTAAAGCAGAAATAAAATGTGCGGCTAAACGTATATGGCTAACATATAAATTATCATCATTGAGGCCGCTGGCTACCATAATCCACCCTATCAAACCCTGAGCAGCACCTAGTATAAAAAGAGTTAGGAGTGCATACATCATTTGGGAAGTAAAATATTTTTTTACTAAAAAAAATACAAAAGGAATAACAAATACAATGGCCATGAATCGAGCCCATACTCTATGAAACCACTCCCAAAAATAGATAAACTTAAAATCGGATAATGAAAAATCTTGATTGAGATATTTATACTGTCCAGTTTTTTCTTGATACATCAAAAAAGCTTTTTGCCACCCTTGCTCATTCAATGGAGGAATAAATCCTAAAATAGGTTTCCACTCTGTTATAGACAAACCACTGCCAGTAAGTCTAGTAATACCACCCAACAATACTTGTATAAGTAGCATGGCTACACCTATTAGCAACCAATATCCAATAATTTTTTCCTTCGATGTTTGCATTTAGTGCACAAACTTACATTGCAAAATTTTCTTATGAATTTGTAATGCCAAAATGTTATACTTTTATTTTTATGTTACAAGCCTTTTATCAGGAAGAATATATAGAAGCGGGTTGCGATGAAGCGGGCAGAGGTTGCTTAGCTGGACCTGTATTTGCTGCCGCAGTTATATTAAAAAAGACGTTTTTTCACCCTTTATTAAATGATTCTAAAAAATTAAATTTAAAAACACGATTAGAGTTAAGAACTTATATACAACAAGAAGCTCTGGCTTATGCAGTAGCCAGTATTTCTCCTGAAGAAATAGATCAAATAAATATTTTGCAGGCTTCTATAAAAGCTATGCATGAAGCTATTCATAAATTGAATTTGAAACCCCAGTCACTTCTTATTGATGGCAATCGTTTTAACCCTTATAAGAAGTTGCCCTACCATTGTATTGTAAAGGGAGATATGAAATATGCATCTATTGCAGCGGCAAGTATACTAGCTAAAACTTATAGAGACGACTATATGGAGGAGCTCCACAAGAAGTATCCGCAGTATGCTTGGAATAGCAACAAAGGCTACCCCACTTTAAAACATAGGGAGGCTATTGAAAAATTTGGCATCACAGCACATCATAGAAAAAGCTTTACACTTTTATCGACCAAACAAAATAGTTTATTTTAACGTCTTATTTCTGAAATTCAACAGATTTGTCTTTTAGATAAAAAGGACTATACTATCTTTACAAAACATAATAAAAAACATGAAAAAACTTTTTTTAATCTCTATTCTAGTAGCCTTTTTTGCTCAACAAGGTAACACGCAACAAAAAATTTCATCCAAAACCTTGTTGCAAAGAACCTTAAAAGAAAAATTGAGAGCACCCGTTGAAATAGAAAAAGCACTTGAGCAACAAGAGACACATAAAACCAAAAAAACAAGAAATAGTGAAATAAAACTTTCGCCATATACGGGCAATACACACGAAGAGGGTGAAGCGTTTATAGCCGTTAACCCCAACAATAGTGCTCAACTTGTACTTAGCTACATGGATAATAATACGACTTCTGGAAGCCTTACCTACCCAATATATTATTCAAACGATTATGGTTTGAGTTGGAACAAAAGTAGCTTTGACCCATTGTCAGTAACGGCTGCTGATTATCCTGGTACGATAGTAATTGGAGGAGGCGATCCAGTTTTTGCATATGATAAAAATGGAAAACTTTATTTTTCATGGATATATTTAGTAGCTCCCATGTCTTTTGATACAGCAATAGCAACTATGTCTTGGATATATTCTAATGACAATGGTGCTACTTGGAATAAAGAAACCAACCATACCATTGGACTTTCTTTAATAGATGTTTTTACTCAAGACTTTTTGCCAGGCTCTGATGGTTTTTATGATAGACAGTGGTTTGCTACAGATCTCAGCAATGGAAGCAATGCCAATAGTTTGTATTGTTCCTTTGTTTATTTTGGAACCAATTCAGAACCCTTATCGGCATCGGGAATGTATGTAAGAAAAAAACCAGCAAGTAGTACTAGCTTCAATACTTCTAAGCAACAAACCTTTAGTGGAGGAAGCCAATTTGGAAATGTAGCTGTAGATAAAAATGGAGTCTTGCACATGAGCTTTGCAGATTTAGATAATAATATAGTAATGCATACAAAATCTACAGATGGTGGTAGTTCGTGGAGTACACCCGTGCAGGTAGCAACAGGCACAGATCTTTTTGGTTCACAAGGTGGAGGCTATTTGCACGATAGAGAAAACTCTGCAGTAAACCTAGCAATAGATGGCAATAATACTATACATATAGTATGGACAAATTTTAATTATACCTCATCGACAGTATATAATTCATATTATGCAAAATCGACCAATGGCGGTACTACTTGGTCCACACCCATTACGATTAGCATGGTAGGAAGAAGCACACTCATGCCAACTATTTGCGCTTTCAATAATAAAGTTTCAATTGGGGCTTATGCGGTAGATGCCAATAAAAAATCAGACTATTATGTTATGACATCATATGATAATGGAGGCTCTTGGGCGGCACCTATAAAAGTATCTACACAAGAAAATGATTTTAGCATAAATGGCACAAGTTGGTATGGCGACTATTATAATGCCGTTAGAACCAATAGCGATATATACAATATATGGAGCGATGCCAGAAATAATCAGGGTACTAAAATGTATGTATCTATTACCAATGATTATGCAGTTGGCCTACCCGATATTATTCCTGTCAATGCACCATTTTCAGTAAGCAATATATATCCCAATCCTATTGTTTCTACCTTAAACGTAGAGGTTAGTGCATCTCAAGACAATGCATTTACCGTTCAATGTAGAAGTATAGATGGAAAAATAATATTATCCCAACAAGAAAAAATAACGGAAGGCAAAAATCAATTTTCAATGGATATGTCAAGCCTAGCTGCTGGAAACTATGTACTGTATATAGAAAGTGAAGATGGATATAAATTAAGTAGAAAAATTGCTAAGCAATAGTGCTTATACATGGTTGTACTAGTAAGTATCAGATTAAAACATTCTCAAACATATAAGTTGAACCCATAGCAATACTAAGACCGATATGGAATCGACAAAATACATCATACATATAGCACGCTACTTTTAGTCATTTCTATTGCATAGCTTGGGTTGAAAAGGTGTTTTTTTTCAAACCCCCAAGTGATGATGTATATTTGACATACACTTAATCTACCTATCTATGACAAAAAGATATATTCTATTAACCCTATTATTGTTAAGCTATTCTTCTGTTTTTTCGCAGTTAATATCTTCTTCAAATTATATTGCAAACACGATAGCTGTTTTACAAGACTCTACTACAGATGGGTATCGCTCTTATGAAATACGGTTTGAAATACAAAATGACACCTTGGTATTGATAGATAGTTTTTATAGTAAACAAAATTTAATTTCAAATTATTTGCATTCTGATTTTTCAAATAAAATTATAACCATTGACTATCAATTCGGAGGAAATTCAAACTCAGCATGCGACCCTAATCTTAACAATTCTGACTCTGCATTTGTATATAAGTACACATTCAAGCTAATGTCTAAAGATAGTCTTACAAAAAAAATTATTAAATCTAAAAGTTTGTATTACGAGGTAGAAAACAACAATGGCCTTCTCACAACCGATTTATATTACAAGCCTTATAGCAATTTTACCACTACCTCTCCATATAATACAAATAATATACCCAATTGCCCAGATACAAATGGTAATGAACTTCCTTTGTATGCTATAATAAATGATTCCTTATATATAAGGCTTCCCAATGGGTATAGTTATATTAGTAGTTTATATGGAACCGAACGAATAAATGATTCAATTTATTTCATATCACATTATGATACTTGTGAAAAGTATGTATTTATTTTAGGTGAATTTTCTACATGCATTCAAATAAATGTTGCTGACACGGCAAGTTTTGATTCTTTGTATGTAGAGGTGCCAGGCAGGCAATATATGTTTTATAAACAAAACGGCATTATAACTGAGGTATTGAATACAATTCTGCCTATTGAGGGCTTGCATTTTATGGCCAGCAGAATAAATGAATATCAAAATGTAATTTCTTGGAATGATCCTATACAAGAAGAATTTGTATCGTATGAGGTAATGAAAAATACAGATAAAAAAGAATATCAGGTTATACAACGAATAGATATTATTCAAGGAGAATACGACTATAAGTTTTTAGATATTGAGGATCAAAATGCGTATTATAAAATCAGAAAATATGATATCAATGGCAAATACACGGAGAGCGAGGTGATCTATGTAAAATCGAGATTATCTACATGCAGTATAGGCCCTAACCCAATAGAAAACCATCAAATTCGATTAGATAATTTTCCATTTGGAAATTATAAAATGGCATGGCATACTATAACAGGCCAATTAATATCACAAAATGAAATAGCAATAGAAAACAACCATACTATAGTAGAAACGCCTAATCTTAAATCGGGTATGTATTATTTAAGAATAAACAACGAAGAAATTGAAGTTAAAGAGAAGATGGTAATTAAATAACTACTCCTGTTTTTGTTGTAATCCGCTATACAAAACCTGCTCAAAAGCTCTTGCCTTTCGAATATACGACTTTGTTTTAAGGCTATCATCACCAAAACTCGTTTTGGCATTTTCTTGTTGTTGATAAATAGAAGCATATCCCTCTTGAGTAATATACCCTGCACCACCATAAAATATAAAAAAAGCACTTGCAGGAGTATAGGGATTAAGCATATCTCTTGACCAAACATAAGGTTTAGTATCTATCTTCATTTGTTTAAGGACAGTATGCACTATATCCAACTGCGATACTACTCTGTCTATATTTTTACCTCGCCATTCAGGCTTAATAGCACCACCCAAAAATAAAATTGGAATGTGAGCATGAGCAGCATCATGGCTTTCCCATTGTTTTATAGTATGATGGCTATGATCGGCACTGATAATAATGAGAGTGCTATCGTACCAAGAAGTTTTTTTTGCAGAGTCTAAAAATTTTCCCAAATGATGATCGGCATAATGCACCGATTCGGTATAGCTTTTTTCTGGATCATTTTCATCAGAATGCCAACTAAATGGATATTCAAAATCATAAGGCATATGACTACTTAACGTAAAAAAGCTATACAAAAAAGGTCGTTTAACTTGGGGAATGCGCTCTTGAAGTTCTTTAAACATAAATTCATCTTGTATACCCAATTTGCCTTCAGGGTATTTAAAAATATCAATTTGATCGCTTATATGATCAAACTTTTTTTCATACACATAGCCTTTCAAATTGCCATATATAAGCTCACCGCCATATAAAAAAGAAGAGGTATAGCCCGCCTCTTTTATGGATTCATTAATGCATGGCACCGAAGGCACTTGAGCAGGATGGTTTACTATGGCCAAGCGCGATGCCGAAGGGTAGGCGCTCAATATAGCAGGCACACCTTGGTCCGATACATAGGCATTGGCATAGGCACGAGTACACAAAATACCTTCTTGCGCATATCGATTAAAATTGGGTGTGCAGTTTTCTATACCTCCTAAACAAGAAATATTATCTGCACTCCAACTTTCTAATATGATAAATAAAAGATTGGGCCTTGTAGTATTTAGAACTGATACAAAAGTGTCTTTAGCAGCTATGAAATCCGAAGCTATAATATCCTTAGCTTCTTGAGCTGAAAAGTGGGTATATACCTCAGCTTTAGGAAGTTTAGATTTAATATCGATATCCTGTATTAAATTGTATAAAGGATTTACTGCTATGTCATTTGCTAACACATCTTGACTAAAATAAGCTACACTTTGATTGATGGGTATACCAAACAAACCGCCACGTATAGCTACTATGGCTAAAAAGCCATACAATAAAAAAAAGCCAAAGCCACGAAATGCTTTTCTATAAAAAGGAGCTTGTATTTGCCCTTGTTGATACATAGCCCTAAGTACAAAACGACGATAAAAAAAATAATAAACATAGCTAAGCAATACAAGCCCTACTATAAATACAAGCTGCTTGCCTGTAGATATAGTTCTTAAAATTTCGCTTGGATTTTTAAAATGTTCTAAGGCTTGTATATTGATTTTGGCAGTCCATTCGCGATAAAGACCTGTATCGGCCAGTGATATAGCAATGTAAAGAATAGTAAACAACAAAACCAATACATTGGCTATACGAAACAATATTTTTTTATTAAAAACAGCATATGCTATCATTATCAATATTGGAAGTAAGGAAAGTATAGTAGCTGATGAAAGCTCAAGAATAAAATTTTTATAAAAAGCATGCAGTATATCTATTTTATTGTGAATTCTATCATGAATTGGCAATTGATATAGAATAAAAAAAAGTCTTTGCATAGCAAACACAACAAACCAAAAAAGGTATAGACGTAGGATATAAAATAGTACATTTTTTAAAGCCATCGGATAAAGATAAAAAGAAGCGCATGAGATTTCTGCTACATTAGCAAAAAATCTACAAAAGACGCAAGATAATTTTGTATTATTGTACTATTCATTTTAGCATGAAGAAAAGTATTATTTGTTTATGTCTGTGTATATGGAGTCTGCACCTTTTTGCTCAGAAAAAAAGAAAAAACGTACAAGCAGAATACCCAATTCAACAAAAGTTGACTTTGCTCAGTTTTGAATTGCTCGAAAATGGCGATACTATAAACAAGATAGATAGTAAGCACCTAAAACAAGGCATGTGGTTAGAAGTGATAGAAAGCAGAATGCAAGAAGAGGGCTACCAACAATATGGTTTATACATCAATAGTATAAAAGAAGGGAAGTGGTTACAATTTGATATGAGAGGGAAAATTATTTCGGAAGAGCAGTTTAAGCAAGGCAAAAAAGACGGCGAAGCCAAATATTATGAGGAAGGAAAACTTTTTTGTGTTGGCAACTATCTGGCTTTAAAATCAAAATATGACTATGATACTATCATGGTAGAAACTGCCAATGGCGACATAAAGCCTGTAATTTTGAAAGCAAATCTGGGCAGCGTAAAACATGGTTATTGGACTTTTTATGATATACGCAATCACAACGTAACACGCATGGTCGAATATCAGGCAGATGATATTATCTATGAACATGATTATGAATACCCAAGCGACAGTACTATTATCAACAATAAAATAAAATCGTTACCACATATTAGTCACGAACCCCAATCTATGTATTGGTATGTAGGAGGTAAAAAAAAGCAAATACAATATACCGATATTTCGCCCAATGCCAAAGGTGTAACACCCAACCAAAACCCTAAAAAAAGAAAAAAATTGTAAAATTTTAAAGATTGTCTAATTTGTAGCCACCCTTAAATAGTTTGCCATTGAGTATAAGTTTGATAAAGTCATTTAAATCGGGTGATACTTTTAGAAAAAATACAGGAACAAGAAACAATACAGCCGCTATAATAGATTTGAATATCATATTCAACAAAGGATTGATAAACATATGTTGCTGTAGAAAAGTAATATACGGAATCATATACAACACAGCAATAATGCATAAGGTAAGAATAGTAAGCGTAATATAGTGCTTACTAAAACAATGAAAATGAAATTTTTTATAAATAAGCCAAGACTTGAGCATGTTAAAAACAATCAATGAAATACTAACAGCCCATGCTGCACCATTAATGCCTATACGAGGTAATAATACTAGGTTTAGAGATATGGTTGATAGCATCATGATAAAAGAAAATAAAACTATTTGTTTGTAATACGAAGAGTATACTAATAGTTCGGTATTGATACCAAAGCCCATGTCTATAAGCCTACCCAAAGCAACGATGATTAAAACATATTTGGCGGCACTATACTTTTCAGGTATCATTAAAAAAATATTGTCTGAATTGACTATCAAAAGGGTAAATAAAAAAGCGCCAATCAGAAAAAGGTTTAAGCCCATAGATTTGTTTATTCTGTTTAGCGTAGTATAGTCGTGTGCCACGATGGCCTCTCTGATTACAGGAACCGAAATAAGAGTAATAGACCTATAGGGTACTTGTATCATTTGTCCGAGCACAAGCGAAGGCATGTAGATACCAAGCGCACCCAAACCAAGATAGGAGGGTATAAACACCCCATCGATAAAGTTGGAAGCAGACATGCTTATAACCAGTACCAACATATAAAAGCTATAAACCAATTGTTGGTTTCTATCTTTTTGATTCCAAAATAATTGCATGGAGGAAACCCCAAAGTCTAATTTTTGAATGGCATAAAAACATAAAATAAGTAAGGGAATACAATACGTGAGTACAAACCCCGAAACAAATTGTTGCTCCGTGATACTATTTTTAATAAAAAGAAAAAAAACAAGAATCAGTAAAATACGGTTGAGGACTTCTCTTAAAAAGGCTGGTACAGCGGTTCTTTTTTTGGCAAGGCTATAAATTTCAAAATAGCTATTGGCAACAAACAAAAAGACCAAAGGCACTACATAAATATAATACGCATTGAATAAGCTTGATTTTTCGACATAATAAGCAATAATAGACTCTCGAAAGGCATAATAAAAAACGGCAAAAAGAATACACAATAGCAAGCTGATAAGCAAGGCAAACGCATTAAAGCTATCGGTCATTTTCTTATCTTTCCAGGTACTGTCATAGTTGAGAAGCAAATGCCCAAGCCCCATCATGGGTATGGTGGCAGCAATAAACGTAATGTTTCTTAGTAAACCAATAAGCCCCAAATACTTTTCGTCTATAATATTAGGAAAAACGAAATTAAAAAAAACAACACCTAAAAAAACGCCAGCATAATTTAGAATACTTGATTTTAAACCTTGTCTTTTGATGATTCCCATTCTATATTTTACAAAAACACAATATTAATCAATATAATACTTAAATCAGCTATAAAAAGAATTCTTTGAAGGATAAGACACATTTGCTAAATTTGTTACTTAAACAAGAAAATAATGGCTGAAAAAGTTTTAATCACTGGAGGTGCAGGATATTTAGGAACAACATTGGTTCCAAAATTGTTAGAAAGAGGATTTGAAGTAACCGTTTTTGACAATTTAATGTTTCAGCAAGGTCCTTTATTAGACTGTTGTCATAACCCTAATTTTCATTTTATCAATGCTGATGTTCGCAATGAAAAACATTTAAAATCTGCCATCAGGGATAAAGATATAATTATTCCATTAGCGGCATTGGTAGGAGCTCCTCTTTGCTCTAAAGACGAACATAGTACTATTGCTATCAATAGAGATGCTGTAATAAAATTAAATCAGTATCGCTCAAAAAACCAAAGAATACTATTTCCTACAACCAATAGTGGATATGGCATAGGACAAGAAGGTATATACTGCACAGAAGAAACACCTTTGAAACCAATAAGTTTATATGGAACTACAAAATCAGAAGCAGAATATGAATTACTACAAAGTGAAAATGTAATTACATTTCGATTAGCTACAGTATTTGGGTGCTCTCCACGTATGCGTTTAGATTTATTAGTCAATGATTTTACGTATAGAGCCTTTTCTCAAAAATACATTGTTTTATTTGAAGCACATTTTAAACGAAACTATATACATGTTCGCGATGTTGCTAAAGCTTTTTTACATGGTATAGACCACTTTGATACTATGAAAAATACGATGTATAATGTGGGATTAAGTTCTGCCAATTTAAGCAAAATGGAATTGTGCTTAGAAATAAAAAAACAAATTCCCGATTTCTTTATTACAGAAAGTGAAATCAACAAAGACCCAGATCAACGAAATTATATTGTGAGCAACGACAAAATAGAAAAGACAGGATATATGCCTGACCATGATATCCAAATGGGTATTACAGAATTAATAAAAGGGTTTTCGATTATGACTCCTAATAAATACTCAAATGTTTAAAATATGATTATATCAAAGACTCCTGTTCGTGTTAGTTTTTTTGGAGGAGGCACAGACTATCCAGACTATTTTAAAGAATTTGGAGGTTGTGTTTTAAGTACCTCTATCGATAAGTATATTTATGTTACCGTAAATAAAATGAAGGGCCTTTTAGACCATAAGTATAGGATTGCTTATAGTAAATTAGAACTTTGTAATGACGTAAGCGAGATATCGCACCCTGTGGTAAGAGAAGTAATAAAATATTTAAACATTGAAGATGGGCTTGAAATAAATATTATTAGCGACTTGCCTGCTCGCACTGGCATAGGAAGTAGTAGTAGTTTTACAGTAGGATTATTGCACGCATTATATGCACTCAAAGGCATTATAAAAAGCAAAGAAGAATTGGCCAACGAGGCCATTCATATTGAATATCATGTGCTGCAGGAGAGAGTGGGCGTGCAAGACCAATTGGCCGCTTCATACGGCGGTTTTAATCATATGAAATTTACAGCAGACACATTGGAAGTCAACCCTTTGATAATTTCAAGAGAACGAAAATTGGATTTAGAAAATAATTTAATGATGTTTTATACTGGAATCAATCGTTTTGCTAGTGAAATATTGAAAGAACAACTACAAAAAACCCAAGAAAAAAAAATAGGAACTGAGCTAAAAGATATATACAATATGGTTCAAAAAGGCATGAACATATTAACCGATAACTCAAAAAATTTAAATGAATTTGGAGAGCTTATGCATCAAGCTTGGATGGCAAAGCGTAGTTTGTCTTCTGCCATTTCAAATGATTTTTTAGACGATATATATAATAGAGCTAAAGAAGTGGGCGCTATAGGAGGAAAACTATTAGGAGCCGGAGGCGGTGGTTTTTTTGTGTTTTATGTACCCAAAGAAAAACAAGAAGCCGTAAAACAAGCACTAAAAGATTTACATACTATAGACTTTCGTTTTGAAAATGGAGGTAGTAGAATTATACATTTTAATTAAGAAAAAAGTAAATACAAAATAGTGCAAGATTTAAACTGTCCAATATGCTTAAGTGCTAATATTCAATTTTTTAAAAAAAATATTGCTCCAGATTATGATTTAAAGGTTTGTAAAAATTGTAACGTAATTTATGCGAATCCGTTTAAGGCTCCAACAATTGATTTTTATACGGAAGCAGATGATTTATCTTCTATAGAAAGGCATACTGTTTTGTTTCCTTTACCTCAACAACATCCTGCAAGAAATTGTAAAGAGTTGCAAAATGGGAAAGGGAAAAAATTATTAGACATTGGATGTGGTAACGGGTCATTTGCTTCTTTTGCAAGCGATAAAGGCTTTAATATTCTTGGTTTAGATATTGATGAAAATAGCTTAAGACTTGCTGATTCAAGAAATTTAAAGAATACTGAATTTCGAAAAGGACTTTTATCTGATTTTTATAATAATAAAAATAATCACGGGCAATTTGATATTATTACAATGTTTGAAGTTTTTGAACATCTTGATAATCCAAACGATACTATAGAATATATAAGTAAACTTTTAAAACCAGGAGGGTACTTTATAGGTAGTTTACCAAATATAAATAGACTTAAGATGTGGGATTATTGTATGAATTATGAATTACCACCATATCATTTAACATTTTGGACAATAGAAACTTGGAAAAATTATATAGAGGCAAAAAATTTTGAATTAGTAGCTGCAAATAACAATAATTATTATGGGTACATTTCTGATTATTTTAGAGAGAAATCCCAAAATAAAATTGTTAGAAAATTATTCGAAGGAATAAAAATGATTATTGAAAGCCCAATTGAAAAATATACTAATAACGGAGCAGGGTTTATGTTTATCACAAAACTAAAATAAAATATATAATGAAATTACTAAATAAAGTATTAGGAAAATTAGGATTAAGATTATATCAAACAGATGGTATCATGACAAATCCATTAGACGAAAACGGAGTTGAAATTTTAAAGGACGATAACTTTTTAAAATCTTGTAAAGAGATTAAGCCTTATTCTTTATTAGATACAAATAGATTAGTAAATCTTTGGGAATATTGTAAAAGAAGTAACCCAGAAGGTGCTATAGTCGAAATTGGTTCTTATAAAGGAGGAGGAGCACTGCATTTATCAAATTGTCAACCCAATCGTCATATTTATGTATTTGAATCTTTTGAGGGTTTTGAAGCAGTTGATGCTAAATTAGATGCTAATTTTAATATGCAACAATTTAAAGATACAGCCCAAGCACAAGTAGAAAACTTATTTAAATCTAAAGGTAGAAATGCAACAGTAACGCCGGGTTTTTTTCCTGAATCTTCAAAAAAACTTTCGTTGCCATCAATTTCTTTTGTTCATCTCGATGTAGATATTTACAAAGCAACTATTGAATCCCTACTTTTTTTAGACGATAAAATGATGGATAAATCTTTTATAATTTTAGACGATTGCAGAAGAAGTTGCGAAGGTGTCGATAAAGCAGTTGAAGAATTTATAAAAAAAAGTAAGAACTGGGTATACCTTCCACTTTTTCCAAGCCAAGGTTTGCTAGTACATCAGAGTTGGTACAAATAAAAAAAATGAAAACCCTAATTTTTTTTTCAATTATAATATTCTGTAATAAGTTTACACAAGCACAGTGTACAACCAATGTTTTGGATTTTTTCACAAATAACACAGAATGGGTTTTAATTGACAACAATATTGGGCTAACTAATGGTGTACAAGCTAATGTTATTCCTCCCTTAAATATAGTGTCAGTTTATTGGTGGGATTCAGTCTCACTTGGAAAATGGATAAGTTGCTTAAATACAGGAATTCACCCAACGAATGGATTAGGAGGAAATCAAAAAATGAAGTTTAGATATAATTTTAAAGCATGTGGAATAGATACTTTAAGGTTGGATTTACAAATATTTCGTGACAATTATTGTAATATATATATTGATAATGTTTTAGTTTTTTCAGATCCACAATTACCTCCATCAAATCAAATAAACTTGAATGTTGGAACAAATCATACATTCTTTATTCCTAATAGTGGCTTTCAAACACACACATTAGATTTTGAAATAATAGAATATCTCTTATAATCAAAATGGATGGGGAGGAAAGTTAAATGGAACTTTAACAAGTATTCTTAATAATAATAGCATAATATACAATACCCCCTAATTGCGCTACCTATTCATGTTGTACAACACTCATTCCAATACAGATAACGGGTAATACTACAAATTGTCAAAACGAATCTACTAGCTTAACGGCTTCAGGGGGTGTTTCGTATACATGGAGCGGGGGCATATCCAATGGCGTTTCATTTACGCCTAGTGCATCAAACATCTATACCGTAACCGCAACCGATGCTAATGGATGTACCGCTACAAGTTCCATTGAAATCATTGTAAACCCTGCACCAAGTATTTCAGTTACTGGAAATAATAATTTGTGTGAAGGCGAAAGCATATTACTCACTGCTACTGGTAGTGCTACAAATTATACATGGAGTGGAGGCATAACCAATGGTGTTTCATTTACACCAAGCACCACTAATACTTATACTGTAACCGCCACCGGAGCAAATTCATGTACTGCTTCGCAAACAATAAATGTAGTGGTTTCTCCTCCGCCTATGGTTTCAGCCACAAAAGATTATGATATAAATTGTAGCCATACAAGTTGTCAGTTGCATGGTGCAGGTGCTATGCAATATCAGTGGTTGCCAACAACTGGGCATACAAATGCCAACATTGCCAATCCCATAGCAACGCCTTCGCTTACTACAAATTATATGCTTGTTGGCAACAATGGTAATTGCTTCGATACAGCATATGTAGAAGTAAAAGTTGAAGACCTGGCACTAGCCAATATATACATTCCCAATGCCTTTACTCCCAATCAAGATGGATTAAACGATTATATAAAAGTGATATCCAATTCAACAAATTTTTCAAATTTTTATTTTGCTATTTATAATCGTTGGGGACAAAGAGTATTTGAAACTGATAATATAGCATTAGGATGGGAAGGTCATCTTTATGGAAAAGATGCGCCCTCAGGAACCTATTATTATTTTCTAAGAGCTGAAACCCCTTGCGGGAAAATTTTTAAAAAAGGGGATATAATCTTACTTAGATAAAGACATTCATTTTTTAACTAAATTGCAACTTTAATTTTAAAGTATGCAAATCATTCATTCAAAAAAAATTCACAATCTCTCTATAATAAAAACGAATGTATTTTATGATTTTAGAGGAGAGTATGTAGAAACTTTCAATGAATCTACTTATCAATTCAAAGACGATGACGGTCATTTGATAAAGTTTGTAGAAGATGATATTAGTATGAGTAAACAAAATGTACTACGAGGTTTGCATGGCGATGAAAAAACATGGAAGCTAATCCAATGCCTGATGGGTGAGTTTTACTATATAGTAGTGGATATGAGAAAAAATTCTCCAACGTATTTAAATTGGGAATCTTTTACATTAAACGAAAAAAATAGAATGCAAGTTTTAGTTCCGGCAGGGTGCGCCAATGGGCACTTAGTAATGAGCGATAGATGCATTTTTAGTTATAAACAAAGTCAATTATATTCTGGAGTACATAACCAATTTACAGTTCGCTGGAATGACCCCAAAATAAATGTATTTTGGCCTATTCAAAATCCTATTTTAAGTGAAAGAGATAGCAGTGCAATGGATATAGATAAATGGTAATTTAAATTTCGGATTTCCGAAAAAAGATAATTGTGTAAATAAATAAAATGAAAAAAGTAGTTGTAACGGGAAGCTCAGGTTTTTTGGGTAAACACCTTGTGAAGAGTTTAAATAAAATGGGAATAGAAACGTTGGCCCTGAATTCGAAAAATTGCGATTTAACAAAAGATAATGCATTAGAAAATGTTATTCAAAACCCCGAAACAATAGACCATATATTTCATCTAGCCGCTTGGACCCAAGCAGGTACTTTTTGTGATACACAAAGAGGAATACAATGGATAGTAAATCAGCAAATAAATACGAATACTTTAGCATGGTGGCAAAAGTTTGCTCCACATGCCAAAATGATAACATTTGGCACTAGTGTAAGTTATGCTACAGAAAATGACTTAGTAGAGTCAAAATACATGCAAGGAGAACCCTATGATAAATTTTATGCCTATGCACATTGCAAACGTATGCTACTAGTGGGTTTAGAATGCTTGCAAAGACAATATGGAATGAATTATTTATATTTTATTCCAAGTACCTTGTATGGTCCTGGCTATCACACCGACGATAGACAAGCGCATTTTATATACGATTTAATTCGAAAAATCATCAGAGGTAAAATGTATAAAGAGCCAGTAATTCTTTGGGGCGATGGAGAACAAAGAAGAGAACTTGTATTTGTAGAGGATTTTATAGATATAGCTTTCAATTTAAATAAAACAGTTTCAAATGACATCATAAATATTGGCGGAGGTATGGATTATTCAATAAAGGAATTTGCAAAAATTATTTGCGAAATTGTCGGATATGATTTTGACGATATACAATATGATACAACTCAATACGTGGGCGCCAAATCTAAAATTTTGAATATTGAAAAATATACTTTACTTGTTGACAAATCTTCTATAAAGAAAACCTCACTGGAATATGGAATAAAACAAACTATAGAATGGATGCAAGAAAATAAAGAACGGTTTTTGGCATGAGAAAAGTAAACAAAATTATTATACTTGATGAGTTTTTGGAAACCAAAGTCGGACATTACTATGAGTATGATAAGTCTGTCATTCAATCGTTTCAAGAACAAGGCATAAAGTATGCCTTATATACTAAAAATTCGATTGCAAATGAAATTAAAGAAGAGCTAAATGCCATTCCTTTTTTTGAATATAATGCAAATGCATTTGTACGAAAAATAATAATACTCGGAGCTTTTTTATATCGTTTTACCACTTGGTGGTCCATCTCAAAACAATTAATAAAAATAATAAACAAAGAATTTAAACCTCAAAATGGAATTGAGTTTTTTGTACCTAATATTTTTTGGTACAATGTGTTGCCTTATGCCTTGGCCTTTAGTAAAGCAAAAGCCCCTGTAAGTTTACTGTATAGAACATCTGTTCTTGAAGCTATAGATATCAGTCCTTCATTTAAATTGTTTATTTTTAAATTATATAATTGGTCTTTCACATTATTCTCTAGAAATCAATATATTCGTTTTGTTACCGATAGCGATGTTATTGCAAATCAATTTACCGAGAAGTATAAAAAGCCAATGACCGTTTTGCCTATACCCCATGTTTTTGAAATGGAAGACTTAAACTATAGTAATATCGAAAAAAATAAATTCAAGTTGTATTTACCAGGAGCAGCACGTATTGAAAAAGGTATAGAATGCATTACCGAGGCAATTGAGTACATTAAAAGACACAATCCTATTTTTTTTGATAAGTTAGTAATTGTCTTACAATTTTTTGGAGAAAAAGAAAAACAAGAATTAGAAGCCTTAAAGACTAGAATAATAAATACAAAATGTGAAACTTTATTTTTAGAAAAATTATCGAGTGAAGAATATAAATTCCATTTTGGTAGTGCGGATATTATTTTAATACCATACTTAAATAGTAGAGGATATCGAGCTAGAACATCTGGAGTATTGGCAGAGGCTATTGCAGCATGTAAGCCTTTTATTACATCGAAAGATTCTTGGATGGACTGGCAGAAAAATAAATATCAAACGGGACTGGCGGTAGTAGATACAAATGCTGAGGATTTGGCCCACGCTATTATAGAAATTATGTCTAACTATAACACATATAAATCTAAAGCATTGGCGGCAAAAGATACTTGGCTTGAGTTTCACAGTAAAGAAAACTTTTATAACACCTTTATAAATATATAACACGCAAATCAAAGAATAAATAAATTCAGAGATATTTATAAAGTATTTTTGAATACTAATTACAAAACGAACATGAAGCACTTTTTTATTTTCATAATTATTATAGTTTCAGTGTGTCATCTTGAAGCACAGGTCAATTTAAACGCTGGTTTAATGGTTTATCTTCCCTTTAATGGCAATACCAATGACGCTAGTGGAAATGGTAATAGCGCAACAAATTTTGGGGCTACTTTAACTCAAGATCAATGGGGTACGCCCAATAGTGCATATGTATTCGATGGTGTTTCGGATTATATGAAGATAAGTAATAATCTTTCTTTGCAATCACAAAGTTTTTCTTTTTGCGTTCGTGTAAAGCCCATAAGTTTTTATAATGGCGTTTGTTTCAACAATGTAATTATTGCCAAAGGAGGCGATGCTGGTTATAATACAGGAGATAAAGCATTGGTTTATAGTCCTACATTAAATCAAAATCCTACAAACTATTGTATTCTTCAAGATTCAACTCATGAAAATTATAGACTCCATGCAGGAGCTACTGGAGCGGCCAATTCGCTTAGCAGTATTAATGCTGTCAATGGTATTCCATATGTTGCTTCAAATAACTGGGATTGTGTTGTGGGGATATATAACGATACTACACACACTGCATCGGTATATGTAAACGGAGTTTTCCGGTACTCATATGTAATATCTAATTCCATAGGAACAAACGTTGATGATATTTTTATTGGCAAACAAACAGCTACTGGCTATCCTTATTGGATGAATGCAGTACTAGATGAAGTAAGAATTTATAATAGAACATTAAATACCTTTGAAATAGATTCTGTATGTAATTATAATCCAAACAATATTTTATTAATTGATACAGTACATGCAAATTTTAGTACCATATATCCAAACCCATGCGATTCTTTATTGATACAGTTCAATGATTTATCAACGGCAATCAATTCTACAATTACCAATTGGAATTGGAATTTTGGTGATGGCAATACGTCTATCTTGCAAAATCCTTCTCACTCATATACCACACCAGGAAGTTATGTAGTGACACTTATTGCCACAAACAATCTAAACCATAGCGATACCTTTTTTACAAATATAACTGTCGTAAACACAGCCCCTACCATCACCGCCACTGCTAATCCAAGTGCTGTATGCAGCAATAATCCTACCACACTCATGGCCACTGGCGCAGTAAGCTATACATGGACTGGAGGAGTAGTCAATGGAGTTCCCTTTGTACCCAATGCTACTACAACGTATACAGTAACAGGTACCGATGCCAATGGTTGCACCGCTACGAGTGCTGTTACGGTCAATGTAGTATCCAATGTGCAAGTTTCGGTAAGCAATAGCCAGCCACTCTTGTGCGCTGGCGACAGCTCTTTATTAGTAGCATCTGGAGCCATAGACTATACTTGGTCACCTCCCATTGGATTGAATGTTACCAATAGCAATAGTGTGTGGGCAAACCCCAATACACCAACCACATATACAGTATTAGGCACCGATGCCAATGGTTGCACTGGTAGCACAAGTACCTATGTAGATGTAGTACAAAGTATAAATGTAGAAGCCTTTAAAAATAGAGACGTAGAATGTAATAATCATAGCATAGTACTAACAGCTACAGGAGCACAAAACTATACATGGACACCTGCCAATATTCTATCCACTCCCAACTCAGGTTCTACTAATGCTACCGTAAATCAGACAACAACATTTTATGTAACAGGCACCTTAGGCACCTGCATAGATATGGATTCTATAACCGTGTATTCGTATAACAATGATGAGAGTTCTATATTTATACCCAATGCTTTTTCGCCAAATGGCGATGGAAAAAATGATTGTTTAAAAATTATAAATGCTGCAAACTTTTTAAAGTACTATTTTGCTATTTACAATCGTTGGGGTGAGTTAGTGTTTGAAGCCGACAATCCAACATCATGCTGGGATGGCACATTCAGAAGCAAGCCATCTATGCAAGATACGTATTATTACTACCTCAAGGCCGAAACCTCATGTGGCAAAATACTTAAGAAAGGAGATGTCATCTTGTTGCGATAATAATTTTATATAAAAATATTTTCAACAACTAATACCAAGGGTATACATAATATCCAATAAGTACGCTGCATATAATAATAAGAGTTGATTTTCTTAATCGTTTATCTCCTTTGCAAAGGCAAGCATAATATTGTTTTTCTATCGTATATACTATCGTAAAATTTAACCTTCGATATATTTCGTATGAGGTTTAATTTTTTTTGATATAGTCAATATCATGTACATTTATACTTTGCTCATGAGTTTAGATTTTACCCTTCAGGATATTCAAAAACTAATACCCGATACGTCTGCAATACAGCTTATTCGTCAATTAGCTGATAAGGGTTATGTTCAAGTTTACGAAAATCTAAAAGATCAGTATAAACCCAAGTTGGCTGATTATATTTTCTTACAAAAACCATTTGATGATGAAGAAAATCTAAAACATCTAATTGAAAATTTAGAAAAAAAGCCTAAACAATTAAATATTTTACTAAGCTATTTACATCTTCAGCAAACAAATAAGTTGGTCAGCAAAAAAGAATTATTAGATATTGCTCAAGCTTCTACCACACAATTAAAACCCTTTATAGAAAAAAACATATTTGCCGTTAAAGCTATAGAACAAGAGCGAGTACAGTTTGAGCAAACAAGTGCTACACATCAAAATATATTAAGCACCGAACAGCAAATAGCTTATGAAAACATTGTGCAAGCCTTCCAGAATCATAAACCTGTTTTGCTACAAGGTATTACTGGCAGTGGTAAAACACATATCTACTTTAAACTTATACAAGATTGCCTAACACAGCAAAAACAAGTTTTATATCTATTGCCCGAAATAGCATTAACTGCACAAATAATAAATAAGCTAAGAGGCGTATTTGGAAATCAAATTGGAATTTATCATTCTCGCTTTAGTCAGATGGAGCGAGTAGAACTTTGGAAAAATATACAAAGCAAAAAATATCCAATAGTTATTGGTGCTCGTTCGGCTTTGTTATTACCTTTTGATGCTTTGGGCCTCATTATTGTAGATGAAGAGCACGACCAAAGCTATAAACAACAAGACCCTGCACCACGCTATCATGCACGCGATGCGGCTTTGTTTTTAGCACATAGTCTGCAATCTAATATTATATTAGGAAGTGCAACTCCATCTATAGAATCTTTATACAATGCCGAACAAAAGAAATTTCAAAAAGTAATTCTTCAAACAAGATATGGAAGTGCTAAACTTCCAGAGGTAGTATTGGTAGATATGAAAAAAGAGCAGGCACAAAAAAAAGTAAAAGGCCTTTTTTCAAGTCAACTATTACAGGCTATAGAACAATCGATAGCGTCCAAAAAACAAATATTGCTATTTCAAAATCGAAGAGGCTATTCGCCTTTTATTCTTTGCGCTGATTGTGCCTGGATACCTCATTGCAAATATTGCGACGTGTCGCTTACCTATCACAAAATGACAGACCAAATGCATTGTCATTATTGCAATACAAAAACACCTTATATAAGTATTTGCCCAGCCTGTGGTGGCAATCGTTTAAAAGCGCAAAGCTATGGTACTGAAAAAGTAGAAGAAGAAATTAAGAAACTTTTTCCTAAAGCAAGAGTGCAACGTTTTGATTGGGATGTGATGCGAACTAAAAATAAACATCAAGAAATCATACAGCAATTTGAAAAAAGAAGTATAGATATACTTGTTGGCACGCAAATGATAGTTAAAGGCTTGGATTTTGAACATGTCAATCTTGTGGGTGTATTAAATGCTGATGCACTATTAGCCTATCCCGATTTTAGAGTTCACGAAAAAGCTTATCAACTCTTGGAGCAAGTAAGCGGTAGAGCTGGCAGAAAAGATCAGCAGAGCCAAGTAATGATACAGCTATATAAACCTAATCATCCATTAATAACACAAGTATTACAACACGATATAAGTTCTTTTTATCAACTCGAAACAGATGCCCGAAAAGAGTTTCAATATCCGCCATATAGCAGGCTTATCAAAATTACAATCAAACATAGAGTTAGAGAAACAGCTATGAATGCTGCCGCAAAATTGGCAGAAGCCCTAAAAACATTACCCAAAACCTCGCTATTTGGTCCGGCAGAGCCTAGCATAGCACGTATAAAGAACGCTTATATTCAAGAAATTTTATTAAAAACAAATAAAGATTATCAGCATCTTCAAATGCTGAAGCCATGCATATTGCAGCAAGTTGCACTCTTAACAGCTACTCGAAATTATACAAGTATCAGTGTACAGATAGATGTAGACCCTTTATAAAAATAGTAACGGGCACCTACCATTTTCTTTTCAAAAACTACCATTTACTCAATCAAATTTGTCAAATACTCATTGTATGCGTATGGCATTGTTTTATTTTTCTTTTTTTGAAAAAAAAACGACTATGAAAAAACTATTTTTTATACTGATGGTGCTTATGCTAGCTCAACAAGCTATAGCACAAAGAAGCCAAGTGCATAGAGAAGTAAAAAATAAAGTAAAAGAGAAACAAACGGCACAATACCAAGATGAAAGAGAAAAAGGAAAGCAAGCTGTAGAAGAGCGCCTAGATACTTGGGAGCGGCAAGACAAAGAATTTAGAGCTGGCATAAAACCATTTCCAACAGCCTCTTTTAAAGCTCAAATTAGCTATCCACAAAAACCTAAAAACAATATGGAAATACAATATTATTTTAAACAGTTTGATTGTGTATCCGTATTTAAAGAAAAACAAAGTAGTAGTGAAACTACCCGCATGATTACTAATTTTAAAGAAGGAAAAAGTATCATATTGACTACAGATAAAAAAGGAAAAAAAACAGGCATAGAAATGGATATGAAAATGGCACAAGGTATGGTTCGATCTATGGCTAAAAAACAAACAGAACAAAACCAAGATCACAACATCCATTTCAAAGCTACCAACGAGTTCAAAACAATAAGCGGTTACAGATGTCAGAAATATATAGTAGAGGCAGAAGAAACCAAAAGCAATATGTGGCTAAGTAAAGACAAATTTCCATTTTCTTTTTTAGATATAGGCTTTGCCATGGCCAACGCATTTGGTGGCACACAGGCATTAAGCAATGCAATGTATCCAAAAAGCACAGAGGGCGTATTAATTCAAATTGAAATGTATGATAAAAGCCAACAAGAAATTGAAAGTATAATTACCTATTCCGATTTTTCGAATAATGCACCTGCAGCTATGTTTGGCACAGATGGCTATGAGATACAAAAAATGCCTTCTATGCGTAGCCTTTGGGATCAATACAAGAATGAGAATTAATACCGATACTACTGTAACAGATCAAAAAATTAGTCTGAAACCAATTTAACCCAAATTATGCATTGGCATTCGCCATAGGCATAAACAACTACCGATGATAATTAAATTTCTCCTAACTCATACTTTGAAAATTGGATCGGTACAGCTAATAAAATCAGTCCATTTCGGATTTTTTAAAAATCTAAAATGGTAAATTTCTATGTGGGGTTAACCCCAAGTTGTACTAAAAAATACTTTATTGTAGAAGACTATATTTTTATAATCCACCATCAAGGTATATATTTTATTAATACAAACTTTATTGTAGCCCAGTCGGTATCGGCTTCTACAAGGCTACAAATACCATTTCGATATGTATATTTTGTTTTATTGCCATCGGGCAATTGGAGTGAGTAAGTATTAGCACCAAGAGGAATAACTGGAACCATTTTTTGAAATTTTTCTGAAAATACAGAAGTAATATATTTAGGTTCTATATAATACAAGGAAGCCGTGGTGTGATAAATATAGTTTTTCAACAAGGAAGGTTCTTGATCTTTATTGGTCATGGTATATTCTTTACCATTCCAGTTGGCTTCATTTTTTACACGCACTCTACCATTAAGTGTTCTATATAAAAATGCTTTTTTCATTCTATTGCCATCGTATATTACATTCATTTTATCGTACACACTTATCGTGAAAAGCATATTGACTTTTACAGTTGATTCTGAGGCGTATTCTGTTTTATTATTTTGTTTTGTTCGTTCTATTCTAAAACTGCCAATCTCATCTTTACCTTTCATGACAGTATATATAAGCGATTCGGCATATGCTCCCTGAGCAAAAACAGATATGCATACAAAAATACAAAAGCACTTCATGGTCATATTGTTTGGATTGATAAAAGTATTCATAAGAAAAAAGTAAGTACAACAATTACTATGCCATACCTAATATGAAAACAATGTACGTTAATTAGCTAAGCTAAAAAAATATTTGTTTGAATCAATATGCATTTCTTAAACAAGTCGTTCCAATTCTCTGAGCCATCTTTCGGGCACTTCATTATGGCAAGCAGTCAGATAGTCGTTGTAGGTACAAGGTATAAATTGCTCATCGGGCAATTTCATCCACCATCTATTGGTATTTTTACTTTTCAAAAAAGTAGATTCTACATCCGTAAAAGATACTTGATATTCTACAAATTGTTCTCTATCGCTGAGTTCACTTTCTGATTTAGCTATTTGCAAACCATCAAAAAAATACCATATCATTTGAGCTATCAATTTAGCCGTCATACGGTGTTGATCTTTTTCTGCTTCGTACCCAAAAATACCAAAAGATGCTAAGTGGCTACTCATGCCTATTTGTTTGGTTATCGTGCACATTTCGTCGCCCATAAAGCCATTGGGGGAGTAGGAGCTATTAGCAGGGGCATCGCTATATCGCACTACATTCATATCCAAACTCACTACATGCGATTGTCTAAACATTGGTTCTAATTCATTTAGGTCTTCGCGTGCCTTGCCCAAGCGTACACAATCAAATCGAAGTTTGTCGAATACTTCAATAATTTTTGGATTGACATTATAACTCTGAAAGCCAATAAGATTAAAGTGACGAACAAAGTTTGGCGTTTCAGTAAGAATTTCAAAAAGGTATTTGTTATGCGGAGCTCCTTGTTCTTCGCTCATATCTGCAAATTGATCTACAACTGTAAAATCAATTAATTCATCTTTGCGTTTAAAAATATTGTATTGCTGCAAAGTCAAATCATGTGAGCCACCCAATACAATCACTTTTTTTCCTTCATTATGCAATTCTTCTAAAATAGTCATCAATGCTACACCTGTATCTTGCAAAGTCTCTCCCATCACAACATTCCCTATATCTCCAATTTTTAATTCTTTGTGCCACAAATACATATCGTACAATTCTTCACGTATAGCATTGGGCGCATTCGAAAATGATTCTTTATTTTTTTTGCCTCGTTGCTCACTACAACCCAAAATCACTATATCCAGTTGTTCTAAATCAAAATCAGCATCGCCCAATTTCTTAATTTGAGCACCCAGTTGCCCAGGTAAATATACTTTTTCTTCATTCTGATTTATAACTGCTTGGTTTACATAGCTTTGTATTTCTATTGTATTAAACATATCTATTTTTATGGGGTTAAAAATAATATTTTAAATGTGATTCTTTATAAATGTTTGAACATTTACTTTTCCACTTACTCATTTATATCTACCAATTACTCATTTATTATAGAAAGGGGGTATACGACATTGTACTTTTGTTTTAGTAAATCGTAATAAACGAAAAAAACCAAAACCAAAACAACAAAGGATACCAAATCAATCTTTGATTAAGAAAAATTAGTAGTGTTTTTTTTCATTATCCTAAAACCGCCACTTTTCTAAGAGGTGGTTTTTTTTATATGATACCTTCTCGTATTAAATCATTAATATGTAATATACCCACATAGCCATTATCATTAATTACTACTAGTTGATTTATTTTTTCATCACGCAATAATTTCATTGCATTCACTGCAGACTCCTCTTCAGAAATTAATTTGGGACTAGTATTCATGATATCTACAGCATGTAAGTTAGCAAAGGAATCAATTTTCTCTAACATCCTGCGTATATCGCCATCGGTAATGATGCCTAATACTTGATTGTTTTCGTCTACTACAACGGTAGAGCCTAAACGATTACTTGTGATAGATAAAATAACAGACTTTATAGAATCTTGTTTTTGAATATGAGGCTTTGCATTGTTAGCTATCAAATCATGCACACGCATATAGAGTTGCTTGCCAAGTGCTCCGCCTGGATGGTAACGAGCAAAATCGGATGGCGAAAATCCCTTTAGTTGTAAAAGACAAACCGCTAATGCATCGCCCATTACCATTTGAGCAGTAGTACTGCTAGTAGGTGCTAAATTGTTTGGACAAGCCTCTACCTCTACAGTGGAATTAATGACAATGTCAGACTGTATAGCCAAGTTTGATTTCATATTTCCACACAAGCCTATAAGTGTATTGCCAAAATTTTTAATCAATGAAACCAACATTTTAATTTCAGGGCTTTCGCCACTTTTAGAAATAACGATGGCCACATCATTTTCTTGCATCATACCCAAATCGCCATGTATAGCATCGGCTGCATGCAAGAAAATAGATGGTGTACCGGTACTATTGAGCGTGGCCACTATTTTTTGAGCTATAATAGCACTTTTGCCTATACCACTAATAACCACTCGACCTTTGGCCTGATGAATAACTTCTACTGCTTTTTCAAAATCAGCATTGACATATTGAAGCAATCCTTCTATGGCCTTATACTCAGTTTGTATGGTTTCTATAGCGTTTTCTTGTATTGATTTCATAGATATGTAGAAAATACAAAAATACAATTTATCTCTTATACCAATTGTAATTATTACCCTAAGCTCTATCATTTAATAATCGGCCTTTTTTCATTTTTAATTTGATTTTTTTATACTTCATAATCTCTTTACTTTGCAAAGTCAATGAGCAAGAATACATACATAAAGGTTAGAGGTGCGCGAGTACACAATTTAAAAAATATCGATGTAGATTTTCCAGTCAATAAGCTTATTGTGGTTACGGGTGTTAGCGGTTCAGGAAAATCTTCGTTGTGTATGGATACTCTTTTTGCCGAAGGTCAGCGTCGCTATGTAGAAAGTCTTAGCGCCTATGCACGACAATTTATGAAAAGTATGCAAAAACCCGATGTAGATTTTATAGAAGGGCTCTGTCCTGCTATTGCTATAGAACAAAAAGTTACATCTCGTACACCACGCTCTACAGTGGGCTCCATGACGGAAATTATAGATTATCTAAGATTGCTATTTGCAAAAATTGGAACTACTTATTCGCCAATTTCAAATCAAGAAGTAATAAAGCATGAAGTAAGTGATGTGGTTTCGTTTATACAATCGTTAAAGACAGGGAGTAAAATTTTAATACTAATTCCATTGCAAAAGTCGGCTTTGAAAGAGTGGAAATACTATTTAGAAGATTTATTGCAAAAAGGATTTACAAGATTATATCATATAAAAGATAAAGCGTATCTTTCAATAGAAGAGTTATTGCAAGCTGACAAGCAAGTCCAGTTGGAAAAGTATTATATACTCATAGATAGATTGCTTGCTAAAGAATATGAACAAGATGAATTACACCGCATAGCCGATAGCATACAAACTGCATTTGATGAAACCCTAGGCGACGTATATATAGAAGTAGATGAAAAAAAATTACAACATTTTTGCAACCGCTTTGAATTAGATGGAATACGATTTGAAGAACCCACGCCAGCGTTTTTTTCGTCAAACAATCCTTATGGTGCTTGCCCTACCTGCGAAGGCTTTGGGCAGGTATTAGGAATAGACCCTCATTTAGTTTTACCCAATAAGGCCTTATCGGTATATGATAATGCAGTAGCTTGTTGGCAAGGCGAAAAAATGGCTACTTGGAAAATGGCTTTTATAAAAGAAACTAAAGAAAAATTTCCAATACATAAACCCATATCACAACTTAGTGCTGCAGAATATGATTTACTCTGGAATGCACAAAATGGTATTCATGCATTTTTTGATATGGTTCAGGAAAATCTATACAAAATTCAGTATAGAGTAATGCAAGCACGCTATAGAGGTAAAACACCATGCCCCGATTGTATGGGGTCTTGCATACGCAAAGATGCATTGTACGTAAAAATTCAGCATACACATATAGGCAATTTGTTAGCTATGCCTATAAGCGAATTGCAACATTGGTTTAAAAATCTTAAGCTATCTAATCATCAAAAAAGTATAGCCAAACGTATTTTGATAGAACTCGAAGCTCGTCTATTAACCATGATGGATGTGGGCTTGCATTACCTTACCTTACAACGACAGGCCAACACCTTGAGTGGTGGTGAAAGCCAGCGAATACAATTAACTCGCATAGTAGGAAGTAATTTATCAGATAGTTTATACATTTTGGACGAACCAAGTATTGGTTTGCATGCCAGAGATACTGCCAATCTAATTCGAGTAATGAAGCGTCTTCGCGATTTAGGTAATACGGTTGTAGTAGTAGAACACGATGATCAGATAATGAGAGAAGCAGACCATATTATAGATGTTGGTCCTTTGGCTTCGCATTTGGGTGGTGAAATAATTGCAGAAGGGAATTATGAAAGATTATTAAAAAATAAAAAAAGTCTCACAGCACAATATTTGAGCGGTGCCTTGTGTGTTTCGAATACTAAAAAAACGAAGAGACCATTAGTCAACAAAATTATTTTACAAGGAGCAAGACAACACAATTTAAAAAACATTTCGCTTACTATACCTTTAAATCTTTTTACGGTTGTAAGCGGTGTTAGTGGTTCGGGCAAAACAACATTAGTAAAACACATACTCTATCCTGCCTTGCTCAATGCCACAAACGATTTTAGCCAGAAGCCTGGCGATTTTGATGCACTCAGCGGCGACCTCAATAAAATAGCACATGTAGAATTAGTAGATCAAAACCCTATAGGCAAATCATCTCGTTCAAATCCTATTACTTATATCAAGGCCTATGACGAAATCAGGAGTCTATTTGCTTCTATCAAACTTTCTAAAATAAGAGGATATACAGCCGGCCATTTTTCTTTCAATGTAGATGGCGGACGATGCGATACGTGCAAAGGCGAAGGAGAAACAATAGTAGAAATGCAATTTTTGGCCGATGTGCATTTGACATGTGAACAATGCAAAGGGCTGCGATTCAAAAAAGAATTATTAGAAATAAAATATAAAGAAAAAAATATAGCCGACATCTTAGATATGAGTGTGGATGAAGCCATACTTTTTTTTGAAGAAGCACCCAAAATAAAAAATAAAATACAGCTATTGAGTGATGTGGGTTTGGGCTATATCAAGCTTGGTCAATCTTCGGATACCTTAAGCGGTGGCGAAGCGCAGCGTGTCAAGCTAGCTTCATTTTTAGATAAGAGTTATAACCACAAAAAAATATTTTTCATTTTTGATGAGCCTACCACTGGGCTCCACTTTCATGATATAAAAAAATTACTCAACTCTTTTGAGGCTTTGATAGAGCAAGGGCATACCATATTAGTTATAGAGCACAACCCCGACGTAATACGCAATGCCGATTGGATTATAGATATAGGACCCGAAGGCGGAGATGAGGGAGGGCATTTGGTTTTTGAGGGCTTTTTGAGTGATTTTTTAAAAAGTAAAAAGGGCTATACAGTAAACTATTTAAATTAAATAATATAAGCTTAAAAGGTTTAAGTACTATACTAACAACTAATTGGTAGGCACAAAAATACTAACTACTGTACCTCTTCCTAGTGCAGAATCAAATTCGACGCTACCATTAAGATATTCAATTCTTGATTTAATATTTTTTACACCCATGCCTTCATGTTCAGACAGAGCATTCCAATCAAAACCCACGCCATTGTCTTCTATGGTAATGCTGATACCCTGATCCTCATTGATAAGCGCAATATCCAAATGATTGGCTTGTGCATGCTTAATGACATTGTTGACACATTCTTGTATGACTCTATAAAGTACGGACTCTTTGTCTGTAGCTATTTGTCTTTGTATGCCTTCTGTGTGCAAATTTATTTTTAATACGTTGTGGTCTATCTTATTAATAAATTCTTGAATAGCCTGTGTAAGTCCTTTTTTTAACAATACATTGGGCATCATATTGTGAGCTACGCTGCGCACTTCTTTGGCTGAATCACTTATGAGATCACTTATTTTTTGAAATAAATTTTTCTTTTTCTCATCTGTCAAATCAATTTGTGTTTCAAAAGCGTTCAAGTTTAATTTTGCTGCACTCATCAATTGTCCAACTCCATCATGTAGCTCCAGTGCTATGCGTTCTCGTTCTTTTTCTTCGGCTTCCATCACGCTTTTTAAGGCTTTCACTTCTTGTTCTTGTATTGCTTTTTGGAGTTTTATTTCATCTTGTATTTTGAGTCTTCTATATCGAGCCCAGCCAAGCGATATGGCAGTAGCCAATAAACCCAAAATGCTAAAAATCCAAATTCTTTGTTTAGTGATTTTGTTTTTTTGAATTAATATTTCCTTTTCTTTTTTCTCTGTTTCATATTTTGTAGAGAGCTCACTTACTTGCAAGTTGGTTTCGGTATTTACAATAGAATCTCGCATAATTCTTGCCTTATCCATCCAATCTACTGCTTTGTCATATTGATGCATGGTTTTATAAATACCAGCTTTTGTATTATATCCGAGTAGTATTTCTTTTACCATGCCAGCATCTTGTGCGTATTCAATTCCTTTGTCAATGTATGTTAGGGCTTGATCGTGTTGTTTTAAGTTGGATAGCACATTGGCTATGTTGATATAGTCTAAGGCAAGGCCATATCTATCATCAAAAGCTTGATCTATAGGAATACATTGTTTGAGGTAATAAAGTGCTTTATCGTATTGTTTGAGGGTTGTATATATCTCCCCCAAGTTGGCCATGGCATTTACTAGGCTACTGCTATCGTTTTTTGATTTAGCATATTGCATGGCTTTTTCATAATAAAAAACAGCAGAATCATTTTGTTCGATGGCCGAATATATAGTACCTATATTGGAATACGTCATAGAAATGCCTTTGTCAAAATGAGCTAGTTGAGCGTATGTATTTGATTTTCTATAATAGGGTAGTGCTTCTTTAAAACGCTCCATACTTTTATACACTATGCCTATATCATTGTTTGCAATACTTAATCCTATAGTATCATTCATTTTTTCTTTTATCACTATGGATTCTAAATGATAGGCTATAGCTTTTTCAAAGTTGCCATCATTTTTTTCGGCTGCTCCTAAAATAGAAAAATTTTCGCCTATGTACCTTTTCATGTTTAACTTTTTGGCTAGTGCCAAACTTTGTAAGGCATAGAGTCGGCAAGTATCTGTTGAGATACGTAAATAGTTTTTTGCAAGTTGATAATAGCTTAATGTTTTGATACTATCATTTCCAACTTTGGCATCTTGCAATAATTCTTCATTACTTTTTTTGGCAAAAAGTATTGTTGGGCAACATAAAAAAAATAAAATCCATTTTTTCATAGCCTGATAAATTTTTTAATAGATTAGCTCAAACCACTAATTTTTCCATTATTGTCTATGTCCATATTTTCGGAGGCCGGTATAGCGGGCAAGCCTGGCATACGCATCATGTCGCCAAGTATAGGTATGATAAAACCAGCACCAGCTGCAAATTCAAATTCTCTTACGTTGATTATAAAGCCTTTGGGTCGGCCTATCATTTTTTCTTTATCGCTCAAAGACTTTTGTGTTTTGGCCATACATACCGGAAAGGATTGATAGCCCAAATCATTAATCATTTTGATTTGATTGCGAGCTTTGGACGAATACTCAACGCCATCAGCGCCATAAATTTCAGTAGCTATTTTATGTATTTTATCTTCTATCGACAAAGACCAATCATAGAGTGGTTTAAAAGCATTGTTGCCTTGTTCTATACTTTCTAATACTGCTTGGGCCAGTTCTTTTGTGCCTTCGCCACCTTTGGCAAAGCCATAGGAAACTACAGCATTGACACCCAATTTTTTGCATTGCATTTGTACATATTCAATTTCTTCTTGACTATCTGCCGGAAAATGATTGATGGCAACAACAGGTGTGATACCAAACTTTTTACAGTTTTCAATATGCTTTTCTAAATTGCCAAATCCTTTGATGATTTTATCCATGTTTGGTGTATTGTACTCATCTTTGAGTGCGCCACCATGATGTCTTAGGGCTCTGATAGTACAAACTAGTACGATAGCTTCTGGTTTTAGTTGTCCATAACCACATTTGATATTCATAAATTTTTCGGCTCCCAAGTCAGCACCAAAGCCAGCTTCTGTAACAACATAATCTGCCAAGGATAATCCCATTTTAGTAGCCAATATAGTATTGGTGCCTTGGGCTATATTGGCAAATGGGCCACCATGCAATATAGCAGGATTGCCTTCTAGGGTCTGTACCAAATTAGGTCGTATAGCATCTTTTAATAAAATAGCCATAGCGCCTTCGGCTTTTAAATCTCTGGCAAAAATGGGTTTCTTGTCGAATGTAAATCCAACAAAAATATTGCCTAAGCGAGTCTTTAAATCATCGATGTCTTTGCTCATGCAGAGTATAGCCATCACTTCGCTAGCTGGTGTTATATTAAAACCATCTTCTCGGGGTATGCCATTTGCGGTGCCACCTATACCTATAATGATTTGACGCAATGCTCTATCGTTCATATCCATGACACGTTTCCATTTTATAGTTCGGGGGTCTATATTGAGATTGTTTTGTTTGTTTTGCAGGTTGTTATCTATCAAAGCAGCTAAAAGATTATTTGCTTTTTCTACAGCAGCAAAGTCGCCAGTAAAATGCAAGTTTATATCCTCCATGGGTATTACTTGCGAATAGCCACCACCAGCAGCACCACCCTTAATGCCAAATACAGGCCCCAAAGAAGGTTCGCGCAATACTACTAGTGCTTTTTTACCTATTTTATTAAGCCCTTCATTGAGCCCTATAGATACTGTAGTTTTTCCCTCACCGGCTGGAGTAGGATTGATGGCAGATACTAATATTAATTTTGATTTTTTTATTTTTTCTTCATCTATTAATTCTAAGGGTAGCTTGGCTTTGTTTTTGCCATAATAATATAAATGATCTTCAGAGACATTAATTTTATGAGCTATGAGCTTTATGTGTTGTATGCTCGCAGATTGAGCAATTTCTAAATCAGATGGGAAATTGGACATAGACGTTTTTTATTTTTTTGTAAATGTAATTAGCAAAGTTGAAAAATTATTTTTCAAAACTTGTAAATCTGCATATTCAAAAAAAGGTTGAGAAGCGTGAGGGGCTAATTATTAATTTGCCTTAGTGTATTTTTATATCACAAAACAAGCCTATATTTGTTATATGCAAATTTCAAAAATCAAAGTAAGCATTTGTATACGAATTATATTTTCGCTAGCCATCTATATTGGCATTGGCACTGCATGCAATAAAACCATTAGTGGCGATGAGCCATTGGGTAAGAAAAGGCAAAAAGCAATTTATATCACTACAGAAAATAATAAGCTGTTGGCTTTAAACCCAGAAACGGGAGATAAACTAGTTGAATATGCTACTAAAGGCTATTCGAGCGGTGTACCTGTTTTTTATAATAGAAAAATCTTTTTGCTAACTACACAAGGTTTTTTATATACGATAGACCCTATAGAACAAAAAATAATCAGAGAAACCAATATTGGAAAAAATTCTAAAAATTCTCTTTGTGTCAATGATGGCTATATATTTATAGCAGCTTCAGATGGTTTGTATGCCTTTGATACAACACATGTCGAAAAATGGTTTTATAGTTCTGTAAGCAGTACATCATCGCCTACTTACAACGATGGCAATATATATTATAGCGCAGGCAATACGGTATTTGTAGTTGATGCGTCAAGCGGCACACTCAACTGGAGTACTGCTATGGCAGGTTTAGATGTAGCAAGTTCCGTAGATGTTCAAAACACACTAATCTATTTTGGTAGCGATGACAATAAGATGTATGCTATGAATGATAATAATACCAGCAAGTGGGTATTTACTACAAACAATAAAGTACAATCATCACCATTGGTATATGGCGGCATGTGTCTTTTTGGTAGCGATGATCAGTATATATATTGCGTAGATACTACTTCGGGCTTATTGCGATGGAAGTATAAAACCAAAGAACGTGTGTACTCAAGCCCAGCAGTGCACGAATTGAGTAATACGATACTTGTAGGAAGCTATGACTTCAATGTTTATGCTTTAGACTTTGTAACTGGCGATTTGAAATGGAAATTTCCTGCTGGTAGTATTGTAAAGTCTTCTCCCATCATAGTTGGTCAAAATGCATATTTTTCAGCATTTGACAAATACCTCTACTGTATAGATGCCGAGTTTGGCAATATACGTTGGAAGCAATTGCTTGAAGCAAAAGCATCTAGTTCGCCTTTTGCAGACAATATTGATGAAATTGTGTATCCAACCATAAGTGGCGAAAGCAAATATTGATTTTAGGCTTTTTTTACCATTTATTAGCTTTTCTGTTACACTATTTTTGTTGCCCTATCGTTTTTTTGATAGCATACAATACCTTTTTACATAAAACAAACCCCCAACTATGAGCGCTAAAATATTATGGATAGATGATGAGATGGATTCATTGACCTCACAAATTATGTTTTTACAAAATAAAGGCTACGAAGTAGAACGAATATCGAATGGATATGACGGATTGGAATATATAAAAAATAATGAAGTAGATGTAGTATTGCTTGACGAAAGCATGCCCGGCATGACAGGATTGGAAACCCTGGCTCAAATAAAAGAAATACAGGCCCATATGCCTGTAGTAATGATAACAAAAAACGAGGCAGAAAATGTGATGGAGGATGCTATAGGATCACAAATCACAGATTATTTGATAAAACCAGTGAACCCTAATCAAGTATTGCTAACATTAAAAAAAATACTAGACCAAAAGTCATTAGTAAGCGACAAAACCAATCAAAACTATCAGCAAGAATTTAGAAAATTATTTTTGGCCTTGAATTCTAATCCCGATTATGCCGAATGGTGCGAACTCTACAAAAAAATTGTGTATTGGGAACTCGAAATGCAAAAATCTGAAAGTAGCGAAATGCAAGAAATACATACACAACAAAAAGAAGAAGCCAACAATGAATTTTGCAAGTACATAGAAAAAAATTATGCCAAATGGATACAAAGAAAATCGAATGATGCACCCGTGATGAGTCATAATTTATTGAAAGAACATTTATTTCCATTTATAGAAAAAGGCAAAAGCACATTTTTTATTCTATTAGACAATTTGCGATACGATCAGTGGAAAGTATTACAACCTAAGTTTAATGAACTATTCAAAATACTAAATGAAGACATAGCCTTGGCCACTTTGCCTACCACTACACAATATAGCCGAAATGCCATATTTGCGGGCATGTTACCCATAGATATTGAAAAAAAATTTCCGGTAGAATGGAAAAATGATGATGAGGATGGTGGTAAAAATTTATACGAAGAATTGTTTTTCAATCATCAATTAAAACAATTGGGCAAACAAGATTTAAAATTTTCCTATACTAAAATCACTAATCATGATAGCGGAGAACAGCTAGTGAACAACATACAAGATATGCTACACAATGACATCAATATAATTGTGTACAATTTTGTAGATATGCTTTCGCATGCACGAACCGAAATGGAAGTACTCAAAGAGTTGGCCAATGATGATATGGCCTATCGTTCGCTTACACAGAGCTGGTTTGAGCATTCGCCACTTCATAGAGCATTAAAAAAAGTGGCCGATAAAAATATAAAAGTAGTGCTGGCAACAGACCACGGAAGTGTGAAAGTAAAAAGTGCTTCCAAGGTAATAGGCGATAAACAAACAACAACTAATATTCGCTATAAACACGGAAAGAATTTGCAATACGAAAAGCGAGATGTAATAGCGTTCAAAGAACCTCATGAAATAGGATTGCCCAAGCCCAACTTCAATTCTACTTTCATCTTTGGTAAATACGATGGTTATTTATGCTATCCTAATAATTATAATTACTACGTAAACTATTTTAAAAATACCTTTCAACATGGTGGTGTTTCGTTAGAAGAAATGCTTGTGCCTGTGGTAAAAATGGAAAGTAAGTAATGCAGAAGCTATATAGTGTATTCACTCTCTGCTGAGTACTGGACTGGAGAAATTGTGAAAAAAAGGCATTGGAGTTTAGCATAGAACCTGAAAATTACTTTTAGTCTTCAGCATTTGATTCGTGTAATACCAGTCTTAAATTGGTTTCAGACCAATTTTTAGAGTGGTTTATGCCGATATTGCTGATGTTCAGACCATTTTTAGTCTGTTACAGTAGTTTAATCGGTATCATATTTTTAGTAGATTTGCTTTCATAAAACATTATTTTGATAGAGTATAATAAAAATAGTGAGGTTTGTGAGTATACAAACCACGGAGTTAAGTTGCAAATGAGGATTAAAAATCCCCAGATATTGGTTCGGAATTGCAAATTCGGAACAGTGGAGTAAAACAAGTAGCCAGTGCGGATGTAGGACTCATGTTCATAGCCTATAATTTACGCAGGCTCTTCAATACCATTGACAAATATATTCAAAAAGTTCCTCAAAGAACTTGCTCATTTATTTTTCAAAAAACCAGTTTTCATAAACTTATTTAGCTTCAAAATACGACATCTGTTTTCAAACCAAATTTTCAATTTCCATTTTTGCAGACTGCTTAATTTGAATTTAAATGCATCTTATTTATGTATATTTGTGAATGGAATGGTAGTTTTTGGACAAACTGGCGTTAGTCAGAATTTTACCGAACGACCGTGCTAACATAAACAGACAGACGAATGACATTAAAACTACATAACGGCAACATTATAGACATCTTTTCGGCAGACACCGAAACTGAACTTGCTTTGCCTTATGTGGACGATGGAATTTCGGCAGGTTTTCCCTCTCCAGCGTTGGATTTTGTAGATTTAACAATTGACCTAAACCGACATTTAATAAAAAATCCGTCTGCAACATTTTACGGACGAGTTAAAGGCGACTCGCTGAAAAACGCAGGAATTTGTAACGGTGATTTGCTGATAATTGACCGAAGTTTAGAACCAACAAACGGCAAAGTTGCCGTTTGCTATATTGACGGTGAATTTACGGCAAAGCGTGTTCAAATTTCTAAAAAGGAAATTTTGCTTATTCCCGAAAATGAAAATTATCAACCGATACGAGTAACGGAAGAAAATAATTTTTTAATTTGGGGTATTGTTACTCACGTTATTAAAGATGTATAAATGTTTGCTCTTATTGACTGCAATAACTTTTACGCCTCGTGCGAACGAGTTTTCCGTCCAGACCTGAACGGAAAGCCTGTCGTTGTGCTATCCAATAATGACGGTTGCGTAATAGCAAGAAGTAACGAAGCAAAAGCCGTTGGTATTCCAATGGGTGCACCTGCATTTGAATTCGAAAAACTTTTTCAGCAATACGGCGTGCAGGTTTTTTCTGCAAACTTTGCTTTATATGGCGATATGAGTAATCGAGTTATGACAATCCTTTCCGATTATTCGCCCGAAATGGAAATTTACAGCATTGACGAATGTTTTTTAAAACTTCACGGTTTTAACTTGTTCAATTTGCAGACTTATGGCGAAGATATGCGTTACAAAGTAACAAAGTGGACAGGAATACCAATCAGCGTTGGCATTGCTCACACAAAAGCATTGGCAAAAGTTGCTAATCGTATCGCAAAGAAATACTCAACCGAAACCAAAGGCACCTATATAATTGACAGCGAAAAAAAACGTATCAAAGCCTTGAAATGGTTGAAAATTGAAGATGTTTGGGGAATTGGCAGACAGCACAGCAAACGACTAAATGCAATCGGTGTAAAAACAGCTTTTGACTTTACGCAACTTGATGATGAGTTTGTAAAAAAACAAATGGCAATAGTTGGTTTGCGTTTAAAACACGATTTGCAAGGTATTCCGACACTTGATTTGGAAGACATCCAAATCAAAAAGAACATCGCCACAACACGAAGTTTTGAAACCAATTACACCGAATACGAACAATTAGCCGAACGAATAAGCACTTTTGCTTCGTCTTGTGCAGAAAAGTTGCGTAAACAAAATTCGTGTTGTAATTCGTTAATGGTTTTCATTCACACCAACGGACACAGAAAAGATTTACCGCAATACAGCAGAAATATAGTTATAAAACTTCCTTATCCAACTAATTCAAGCATTGAGTTAGCAAAATTTGCAACCCAAGCCTTACAACGGATTTTCAAACAAGGTTATGCCTACAAAAAAGCAGGTGTAATAGTTCAAGACTTTTCGCAAGCTGACAGCTTACAACAAACACTTTTTGAAAACCGCAATGAACGACACGTTCCGCTAATGCAAGCGATAGACAAATTAAATTTTCTGTTCGGACAGCAGAAGATCCGTCTTGCTTCGCAAGACACAAAGAGAGTTTGGAAAATGAAGCAACAAAAATTGTCGCCACGCTACACAACCAACTTAAACGACATTATAACAATAAACGTGTAGTATGTGTTTTCATAGTAAACAATCAAAATTGGCACAAGAAGTGCAAAATCGTTTCAAAGCAAAATTTGAAAACGAGGCATTGTTTACACCAACAATTTATAACGGTTTTCAATTTCCAAAAACACCTGTAATTACAAACAAACAACCCGGCAAAATTCAACTTTTTAATTGGGGACTTATCCCATATTGGGCAAAAGACGACAGCATTAAAAAGAATACACTAAACGCAAGAATTGAAACCATACACGAAAAACCGGCATTTAGAAATTCAGTAAATAATCGTTGTTTAATACTTGTAGACGGTTTTTATGAATGGCAATGGTTAGACAACAAAGGCAAACAAAAACAGAAATACGAACTGACTTTGCCCGACAATGAACTATTTGCATTTGCAGGACTTTACAGCGAGTGGAGAGACAAATCAACAGGCGAAATTATTAGCACTTATACGATATTAACAACAGAAGCAAACGAACTTATGAGCAAAATACACAACACAAAAAAACGTATGCCTGTTATAGTTTCGACTGATAACGAACAAACTTGGCTAAACGGACAACAATTAATAATGCAAAACGACAGACTAAAAGCGGTAGAAGTATGATAAAAACTGCAACTAACAAACTAAGACTTCGTTGCGTCCGTAGGACTGGCAATGAAGTCGCTGCTGAACCCCGAAAAACGGGGCAGGCTGGAACCGATTACAAGCTAAGCAGTAAAATTTTATTATGGAGATATCGAGGTTTTATTTGTTCTCGATTTAGCTGTAAGTGGTACAGCTTCACTCTTCGCAGTGTCTCCGTCTCGTGACACTGCGGGACAAAAAACCAAATTTTCAACCTCGCTTAATTCGAATTTAATTGCGTTTTATTCAAGTATATTTGTGAAAGGAATGGTAGTTTTTGGACGAACTGCCGTTATAGGGCATTTTAGGCCGACAATAAAACAGACAATGAACAATTTGAAAATATCAATAAGACTTTCAAAACTTAGCGACTTGACAGAGATGCAGAAAATGTTTGTGGACACCATTACAGCAATCTGCAAGGACGACTATTCACCAGAACAAATTAATGTATGGACTTCTTCGATTGAAAACACTCAACGCTGGACTGACAAGTTGACTTCACAATATTTTCTTATTGCAGAGCTTGACAATAAAATTGTAGGCTACGCTTCATTGGAGAATAACGACTACGTTGACTTTTTATATGTTCACAAAGACTACCAAAGACAAGGTATTGCCGACAGACTTTATTCAGAAATTGAAAAAGAAGCGATTAATAGAAAGGCGACAGTCTTAAATTCAGATGTAAGCGAAACGGCAAGACTTTTTTTTGAAATAAAGGGATTTAAAACAATAACACCACAGACATACATAATCAAGGGCGTTGAAATCGTAAACTATAAAATGACCAAGTCATTATGATTTTACTGACTGAACTCCACTCAGGACAAATAAAAACTCACTACAACATCAGTAGCTGATTCACAACTACAATTGTAAAAGTATTAAACTAAAAGTGCTTGCTATTATGCACTATAGGTTGCTATATAAACGAGTAGTGAGAGGGTGTATAAAACATACCATTGCCTAAAAACAAAAAATCAAAACCTTTTAAGCCTTTTTTAGCTTCTGTTTCCACTACTTGTTGGTTGTATTTCGGTTTCGGCCTATTTAATTTTAATGTATTCATTTTTATTTTATCAAGAGATAATATTCTTCAACCATTTTTTTGTAATACGGTTTTAATTCTGCTGGTACTGTTTTGTAATAATCAATTACAGACTGCTTACTTTTCAAAATATCTTTGAGCGATTGCGGTATTTCTTTTGTTTGTTCTTTTCCTTCATTCGATTCTCGTTCTTCGCCTTGGTCTTGCTGCCTCAAGGCCTCTTTTGATTCTAAGAGTCTGGTCATGATTTCCGACTGACGGCGTAGTATATCCTGCGTAAGTCTTTTGTTGACTATATCTGTTTCATTTCGGTCCATATCTTGCTGTATTTTTTGCAAGTTAGGCAGGCTCTTTCCTTCTTTTTTCAAAGCGTTATTTATATCATTGAGTTGCTTGCGCAAAGCCGATTGCTGAGCTGCTATTTTAGCCATTTGTTCGGATTCGCCAGGCTGCTGCTCGCCCTCGCTGCCACTTCCACTGCCTCCACCTCCTTGTCCATTCTGACCCGATTTACCACCTTTTTGTCCTTGGCTTCCAGGGGAATCTCCTGGTTTTTTTCCGCCCGGATTTTTGCCCATTTTTTCCATCATTTGTTTCATGCCCTCGCCCAATTGTTGCTGCTTAGAAATAATGTCGCTTAGTTGTAGGCCCACTCCCTGACCACCTTTTTTTCCAGGTTTTTTGCCGGGTTTATTGCAGGAGCCACTGCCCGATGCCTGTGCCTGAGCCTGTGCTTGTTGTTGCATAAGATTCTGCAACAATTCGTTGAGCATCAAAGCTAAGTTGTTTGCACCTGTCATAACGTATTGCTGATTCACACTTGCCAAATGCGTATTTCGAGTTTCCAAGGATTGTATGGCAGCTTCCATGTTTTGATTTATTTTTTCAATTTCTTTATTAACCGTAGACGCCATTTTGGGTTGTCTTTTGCTCAGAGCAAACAAGCTATCTGCTATCATATGAGCATCTATTTTTAATTTTTGCTGCCACTGAATATTGGTTAAATAAGCAGGATCCGAAGTAGCAGTTCGTTTTGTATCGCCCAACAAGTCTTCTTGTGAAAAAGACATACGTATTAAGTTTTGCAGAGTCTGTCTTACTGATTTTATATCTTCTTCCATCTGATCAGCTCCACCCCCAGAGGCTGCTTCATTCATTTTATCAGCCATTTTTTGCAAGCTATTTTTAGCACTCTTCTGCGCCTTAGAGGCTTTGGACTCATTGTTCTTATTTAATTCTTCTGAGCTTTTATCCATATTTTCTTCTGCCTCTTTTTGGTCTTCTTTTATGCTATTCAAATCCATTTTATTTTCCATAGATTCGTTTACTTTTTCCATTTCTTCCATTCCTTTCTTAAGGTCTTCCATTTCTTTGTTTAATTCATCTTGTTGCTTTTTGAGCTCATCATTCGATTTTTGTTTTTGATCGGTTTGTTTATTCAGGTCATCTTGTTTTTTAGCAAGCTCTTCCGCTTTCTTAGCCAAGTCTTCTAATCGCATATCGCGTTCCAACTGCTTCATCAATTCCAACATTCTATCCAAATCTTTTTCTACCATTTTATTATCTTGTTCCATCTGTTTGAGTTCTTCAAACAATTTATCTTTATTCAACAATTTCATAAGCTCTTCCATTTTTTTCATACGCTCATTGAGTTCATTGTTTTTCAGTTCGTCCAATAGTTTTTCTAAGTTTTCTTGTTTTTCTTGTATGTTTTCTGAAAGTTGTTTTTCCTGACTTTGTTTATTGTTTTGTTCAAACTTTTTCTGAATATTTTCAATTTGCTTTTGAAGGTTGTTGTTGCGCTCCATCATATCCATCATGCTTTTTTTATCCTCCCAATTCAACTCACTTTTTTGAAGCATTTTTTCTTGCAGTTGTTTTATTTCTTTTTCGATCTTGTCACTTTGTTTAGCAGCGTTGTTCAAATCCTTGTTGACTTGAGTTTGTGTTTTTTCTACCATGGAGTCCACTTGTTTCAACGTTGCTTTTTCATAATGAAATGTAGCACTCTGCGTACACTTGCTACCATTTACGGCATCATTGTCGCAAGCTTGGAAATAATATGAAAGCTTATCGCCGGGTGCTAATTCCAATTCATTAATATCTAAAAAATGATTGAAGGAAACGGCATTAGCTTTTGCAATAGGCACATTGACGATCCCACTACGAGCAGCGCCTGTTATTTTACCCTCTGCGTTTGTTTTTTGTATTGTATAATTTAGCGAAACACGCTGTATTCCATAATCATCGCCTGCTTCGCCGACAAACAAAACAAAATCTTCTGTCAAGGAATCATTATATTGTTGTACGTTGATTGAAGGATATTGATCAGGTATCACACTTACTGTATAATGTAAGGTATCTTTGGATTGTATCTGAGCATTGGATAGAAGAATATGGTATGCTGTGTCTCGCATAAACCGATAATTATAATAAAACTGCGAACCGCTTTTTTGCATAGGTGCAAAACCTCCATGTCCCATGGCAATACTAATACGGTCTGTATAATCTGTATTAAAAACCCATTTTAATATCGTACCTTGAGGAGCTATGATATCTCCAATATTATCCAACACTTCGTCCTTTCGGCCTACATAGTCGGGATAATCTACGGATACTCTAAACTGTTTTATAACTGGCTTGTTCAGGGTATTGATAGTATAACTTTTGCTTTTAAAGCCTGCAGCTGAAAATTGAAACGAAAAAGATTTTGGCACTTTGTAAAAAGTAAAAGAAAATACGTTGCCTTCCTTTTTTTCCATCACAACCTCTTGTCCATTATATTCTATATACATTCTATCAGGCATTGTTTTGCCTTTGGTATTGACCAAAATTTCTATGTCACTATATTGTGGTATACTTAATTTTTTATTTAAAAGTTGAAATGTAAATGGCGCTGGAGGTACAAACTGTTTATCTGGCGAAAACAAACGCTGTGCAGATTCTTTAAAAATATTGGGAGCTGCAAATAATAAAAACAAAGTAACCAAAAGTGGTGGTAGTAAATATTTAAAATATTTTTTATTTTTTGCAAGCGATATAGCTGTATGAAAAGGTATCGGATTTAATTCTTTTGTTTTTTGTTCTATACTAGCTTCGATAAGTTCTTTACTAGCTACGTGCGCTGCAGCATGTTTGAGTTGCAAAACATTTAATAACTTGTCTTGTACATCTGGAAAATGCGAACCAATAATAGATGCTGCTTTTTCATGCGAAATAACTTTTCCAAGTTTTTGCGTTTGCAGCAATGGAACAATAATCATGGCTATTAAAGCAAATCCGCCAAGCAAGACAAATGCAATAAGAAAAGTATATCGAAGCCAAGATGGGAAATACAAATAATATTCTCCTAAACTAATTAAAACTGCAAAAGCTAAAATGGCAGCTATAAAGAGCATAATGCCTTTAACCAATTTATTGGTATAGTATTTTCGGATAAACCCATCCAGCCGCTTAATCAGATAATCGTAGTTGTTCATTTTCTCGAAATGCAAATTAGCTTATTATAAAGACATTAGCATGTTAAAATTTGATGAAAAAATCATATAAAATTTATGATAGCTTTAACGCCATATTTTTTTTCTACAAGGTGTAATTTTGTCTTTTTGTAAAGCGCATGTATAAACACTATTGGATAGGATTGTTTGGCCTACTTAGCCTTCAATTGGTTACTGGCTTTTGCTATGCACAAGAAGTATCGTTTAGCACAGAAACTGCTGCAAAAAAAGTAGGCATCAAAGATGCTTTTGAAGTTCGCTACATCATTAAAAATGCACAACGAGTAGAGCAATTCCATCAACCACAGTTTGAAGGCTTTGAATTTCTGGGAGGACCCGATAAGCGAAGTAGTATTTCCATCATCAATGGTCAGCGAAGTGTGAGCTACGAAATCAGCTATATATTGAGAGCTAAAAAACTCGGAAAATTGGTCGTGCCTGGTGCTAAGGCTACTATACGTGGCAGAGAAATTAAATCTAACGCTGTTAGTATTGAAGTGATACCTGGTAGTGTGCAAAGTAGACAACAAGACCCTTTTGCTGATGTAGATCCTTTTGCCGATTTATTTGACGATGATATGTTTGGTGAAGACCCTTTTGTGGCTTTGCAAAAAAAGCAACAACAAATGATGCAACAATGGCAACGCATGATGCAGCAAAAAAGAAACTTGCCCAACTTGCCTTCTCATCCACGAAATGCAACAAGTTCGCACGATAATATTACCAAAGATAACTTGTACGACAATATCTTTATTCGAGTAGATGCAGACAAACAACAGGTGGTAAAAGGCGAACAAGTCACCGTTAGCTACAAACTTTATACACGAGTACCTATGGAAATCAATTTGACTAAACTACCTTCTCTCAATGGTTTTTGGAGTCAAGATTTTAAATTGCCACAAGTACCCAAACCCACACGCGAAATTTTTAATGGAAAAGAATATCAAGTTTTTGAAATAAAACGTAGTGCCTTATTTCCTACGCAAACTGGCACCTTGCAACTCGATGAAGCAGAAGCTGCTGGTATAGCTCGCGTTTTAAAACCAAGAACACAACGTAATAATGAATCATACGATGACCCCATAGAGCAACTACTTGGATCCTTGATGATGAGCGACCCAGATTTTGATCAAGGTTTTTTATCGCAAGCAGATTTTGAAGAAGTACAAGTAAAACTCAAAAGCAAACCATTGGCAATACAAGTCAATGCATTGCCTACAGATACTCCTCCAAATTTTCAGCAGGCTGTAGGAAAATACACCTTAGAAACAACTATCGACAAAACCGAACTAACAACAGATGATGTAGTAAAACTGAACGTAAGAATTAGTGGCACAGGAAACTTAAAACTAATACAAGCACCACATGTTACATTGCCATCTGAGTTAGATATGTTTTCGCCAGAAGAACATGACACTATCACTAATACAAATAATATCATAGCCGGCTATAAAACATTTACCTATCATATAGCACCATTGGCATCGGGTAGCTTTCAAATACCACCTGTTCAATTTTCATACTACGACCCCGAGCTACAGCAGTTTCAAACTATAGAAGGATCAAACTATACAATAGTAGTAAAGCCAGGAAAAGATTATAAAAATAATAAAAACAAAGCCCTAAAAGAAATTCATGATATACATACAGATGTACAAATAACAAAGTCAAACAGTTTGAAACCTCTCTATAAAAATCCTATTTATTGGAGTGGATTTGGCTTGCCTTTATTGGCCTATTTAGGTTTGCTTTTTTACAAACGAAAACAAGATGATTTGGCAAGCAACACGGTCCTCTTTAAAAATAAAAAAGCCAATAAAATTGCTTTGAAACGTTTAGCTATAGCCGAAAAGTATTTGCAAGAAAAAAATAATACCGCTTTTTATGAAGAAACATCAAAAGCTATTTGGCTATACCTCAGCGATAAACTAAATATTCCATTGGCTAATTTATCTAAAGAAAAAGCCATGAATAGACTACAAAATTTAAGCGTACCCGACGACTTGCAATTAGAGCTTATAAGGCTTACCAATGAGTGCGAAACCGCACTCTACTCGCCAGATAGAGCTACTATGCATATGCACCAAACATATTCTGATGCATTTAAACTTATTGGCAAACTCGAAGATTTTTTGAGCGCATGAAAAAAATAATCTATTTATTGTTTTTATATATTGTCAGTATAGGCTCTGCTCATGCTGACAACAACATGATGTTTGAAAAAGCCAATCAGATGTATCGAAATAATGATTTTGATAGTGCCTGTAATCTATATAGACAACTCATCAACGATGGATACACATCGCCTGTCGTCTATTATAATTGTGGTAATTCTTTTTACAAAAAAAATCAAATTGGCTATGCAATATGGTGTTATGAAAAAGCAATACAACTTCAATCTAAAATAGATTATAAAGACAATTTATTTTTAGCTCAAAAAAAAATAAAAGAACCCATACCAACTATAGAAGATATTTTTTTTATACGCTGGTGGAAATCTCTTTATAGTTTATTTTCTATCAATAGTTGGGCTATACTAGGTCTATTGGCATTTATTGCAACTCTTTTGTTTTCTTTTTTAAAAAAAATAAAACAACAACAATTTAAAACAAATTTGAGTCCTCTTTTTTTTACAATTTCAGTATTTGCTATGTGTATGGTTGGGGTCAATTATTATCAGCAACACTTTAATCTTAAGGGTATCATCATCAAACCTCACACACCCTTTTTTCCTTTGTCAAAAACTAGTAGTAGACATGAAATACAAGATGGCATCAAAGTGACCTTTAAACAAAAAACAAACAAAGGGATACTAATAAAATTACCCAACGGCGAGCTAGGAAAAATAGCGCCAGATGCCTTTAAAGCTTTATAAGCTTGCGTGTGTGCTCATCTATAATTTCTATTGAAAACTTCATTGTATTCAAAGGCAATAATCCTTCTGCCTGCTGAGGCCATTCTATCCACTTTAAAGCATTCGATTCCAGTACTTCCAATACCCCAGCTTGTTCGGCATCTTGTTCGTTTTGTAGTCGATACCAATCCATGTGATATATTTTTTTACCGTCTTTGGTTTTATACTCATTTATTATAGAAAAAGTAGGGCTATTGACATTATCAATTACTTGATATTCTATACCGAGTGCTCTTATTAGACTTGTTTTGCCGGCACCCATAGGTGCATAAAAGGCAATACAATCTGCTAGTTTCAACGTCAATTGAATGATCCATTGTGCCGCTTGCTGTATTTCTTTTAATGTGTAAATAAACTCCATACAAAATCCATTTTCAAGCATCAAAAATACATGGAGAGAGCCAAAGTTTTCTTTTTATCCTAAATAATGCAAGCTGCTCTCTCTTTTCTATTGCATACCTTGGACTTATTCTGCTAGGTAGCAGTATGTAAGATATATTACATTTCGTTCCCGAATTAACGTGTAACTTTGATGTACTAAACATATGAATCAGACCTATCAATATCAAGTAGATGGTATGACGTGTGGCAATTGTGCACTAACCATAAAAAACCAATTAGAAAAAAAAGGAGCCAAGGAGATACTTGCTAATGCCTCAACTGGCGATATAATTTTTCAGTTAGAAGAGTCGGATGATGTAAAACCCTTTTTAGATACTATCGAAAAATTAGGCTATCATATTCGTAGTGAAAACGATGCTACTACTATGCAAGAATCTGATAAAGTAAAAACACTATTACTCATCAGTGGCATCTTTTGGCTTCCTCTTATTGCACACATGTTTCTATCATGGAAACCACTACATCAAGCATGGCTACAATGCACATTGGCTACTCCAGTGTATATTATAGGTGTTTATTATTTTGGTCAAAGCGCTTGGCGTTCTATACGCAATAGGCTACCCAATATGGATTTATTAGTTTTTTTGAGTTCCAGCGCAGCATACTTTTATAGCCTTTTGGGTTGGATTTATTTTCCTAATCGTGTACACGATTTTTTGTTTTTTGAAACCACTGCATCCATCATTACCTTGGTGTTGGCTGGCCATTTTTTGGAAGAATACACTTCCAAAGCAACAGCAACTTCGCTCAAAGCTTTAATGAAGTATCAGAAAACAATTGCACATATAGTACTTACAGATAGCATAGGCAAAGAAACCATACAACATGTTGAAAATAGTTTTATACGCTTAGATGATATATTGCAAGTAAACACAGGCGAAAAAATTCCAACTGATGGCATATTGATTAAAGGTGAAGCTACTGTAGATGAAAGTATGCTTACTGGCGAAAGTTTGCCTGTAGTAAAAAATATAGACAGTAAACTCATTGGAGGCACTATTGTTACCGATGGCAATATAAGAATGAAAGCCACGGCCATAGGAAATCAAACTGCTTTGTCCAATATTATTCGATTGGTCAATGAAGCGCAAGCTAGTAAACCTCCTTTGCAAAAACTGGCAGACAAGATTAGCGCTATTTTTGTTCCTATCGTTATCGCCATAGCTGTTCTTACATTTTTTATTAATTATTTTTTTGCTCATCAACCCTTTGCCGAAAGTATGATGCGAACGATAGCGGTGATGGTAATAGCATGTCCATGCGCCATGGGATTGGCCACTCCTGCAGCTGTAATGGTAGGGCTTGGAAGGGCTGCCCGAAAAGGTATATTAGTAAAAGGTGGAGATAGCTTAGAAAAAATAAGCACCATCAAACGTTTTGTGTTTGACAAAACCGGTACCTTGACTACTGGTAAATTAAAAGTAAAAAACAAACAACAATTTATTGATCAAAAAGTATTTGATAGCGTTCTCTATCAATTAGAATTACATTCAAGTCATCCTATAGCACAAACGCTGCTTGCCTATTTAGGCACACAAGAAACTTTTACTTTGAAAAATATAAAAGAGATAAAAGGTATTGGTATAGAAGCATACGACTTCGAAAATAATTATTGGCAAGCCGGTTCAAAACGTTTGCTTCATGCAAAGCATGATGATGCTGAGCATGATTTATTTTTATTAAAAAATCATGAGGTAGTAGGCTTTATAGATTTTGAAGATGAGCTGAGAGCACAAGCAAAAGAAACAATAGCTGAACTCAATAATGCTGGCTACGAAACCATATTACTTAGTGGTGATAGAAAAGATAAATGCGAACATATAGCCCAACAAGTAGGCATACAAACTGTATATAGTGAGTACTTGCCCGAAGATAAATTAAAAAAACTTCAGAGTTTGGTGCAAGAAAAACCAACAGCAATGGTAGGCGACGGTATTAATGATGCACCAGCTCTAAGCCAAGCTACCATTGGCATATCGTTGAGCGAGGCTTCTCAAATAGCTATACAAAGTGCCAATATTATACTACTCAAAAATAGTTTAGCCGCTATTCCATTTGCCATTGGTCTTGGAAAACATACATTTATTACCATAAAGCAAAATTTATTTTGGGCATTCTTCTACAATGTTATAGCTATTCCTATAGCAGCCATGGGATTTTTGACACCTACCTGGGGTGCAGGTATTATGGCACTTAGCGATGTAGTATTAATTATTAATTCGCTACGTTTGCGATATAAAAATGTAAAATAGAAATAAGTGCTAAAAGAAAACTTTTATTTCTTATTTTAATACATCAGATAACTTTGATTGTTGATAAACCTACAATGCGTTTTTTTCACATGTATATGAAAATAATTTTTTTTGTTTTATTGTTATGCAAAACGCTACTAGTTTATTCTCAAGATGAGAATTTAATACAATATTATGATTTAGTATACCTAGCAGAGAAAAAAATAATTCAAGAAGAATATCATAAAGCAGATTCAATATACCAATTAGCATTTTCAAAGAGTCAAGCACAGGCTAAAGATTTATATAATACTTTTTTAACTGCATACTATTCTCAAAATGAAAAACGCACTCTACAAATGTGTAAAGAATTGGGGAAGAAGAAATTTAATATTGGTTTCTTTCAGGATAGTTTATTTAATCTTCATTTATTTCAAAGCATATTGGACACCGTTAATTATTATTCTAAATGTTCAGACATAGAAATGGCTGACACAGAACTAATTTATTTAAACGAAACACTTTATTACAACGATCAAAAAATAAGGCACTCAGAAAATTTTGAACAATTATCAGACTCTATCGATCAACACAATTTAAATCTACTTACGCAATATATTACTAAAAAAGGTTACCCCTCGTTTTATAAAGTTGGCTATTCTTTTAAGTATTCAAGCCCTTTTGACTATATCCATACTTTTAGTCTTATATTTTGGCATTGCCGACTTAGAATCAGCGATTCAATTTTTAATATCTTAAGAAACGAACTTTTAAATGGTCATATCCCACCGATAACATTTCAAAAAATGCTTATTGCAAATGATACAAAAAATGCTGAATGGGTTTTTCGTCCTTGGATGATTCCAGAATTAGATAGTGCACAAATTTCTTACACCAATGCGATACGAAAAAAACACCTTTTGGATTCGCTGGAAGACTATTATTTAAAATACCAATACCAACTAAAAAACGATTACACTAAGTTTATTTTTATTGATCCATGGTTGAAAGTTGCAAACAAAAAAATTATTGAGAGTGGTTTTTATGGTAATTAGAAAATACCTAAGAGGGTGCTTGTTTTTTATTTGATTTTTTAGCAAATAAAAAAAGAGGCCATCTCTTTTCAGAGACAGCCTCCTTGTGAATTTGTTTTATATGCTCTATGGTGTCAACAAGCCAATGAAGTTTTGATTATTAGGGTCCCAAATTAAGAAATCAAAGATATCTACAAAGCCATCGCCGTTGAGGTCGGTAACAAAATAACCACTTGCAAAGTTTTGATTATCTACATCCCAATCCAAAAAGTCAAAGATGTCTATAAAACCATCTTGGTTTACATCGCCATTATAAAGCGACCAAACATTTGTTTCTACTTCTACTTGATTGGAGCCATAGGCTTTACTTATAGCATTGCTAAAATCATAGTTGTTTGTGCCTGTAAAAGTATAAGGGTTAGCACTCCACGTTTCAATAGAATTTCTATGTTTAATAACTATATAGTAGCTACCACTCACTGTTCCAGGAAAGTTTGCAACAGCCTGACCATTGCTTTGCAACATAGCCGAAGTAGTATGTGCTAATGCATAAGGGAAAGTAGCATTGTGCAATTCTACTGTTACATCATCCACATTGGTAGCACTTGAACCTATACCTTGATTAAGTAATACCGTAGACATAGTACCACCGCCAGCGTAATAACCTTGAATATAAAACTTCAATGTGATAGCATTTGAACAAGTAGTAACCGTAATAGTTTTTGTTGCAGTATTGGTACATCCTAAAGCACTAGTACCTGTAACGGTATAGGTGGTATTGCCATTTACTGTTGGCGAAACTGTTGTACCTGTCAACCCTCCAGGATTCCATACATAGGTAGAAGCACCATTGCCTGTTAAGCTTACCGACGATCCATTACATACACTATTAGCACTTGATGTAATCGATACTGTAGGTTTTGGATTTACGGCGATGGCTACTGTATTTGTTTTCGTACAACCATTGCCATCTAATCCGATAACGGTATAAGTAGTTGCACTCGAAGGTGCCACAACTACATTGTTGCCACCTATAGCTCCAGGATTCCAAACATAGCTTGATGCACCCGTTCCAGTTAAAGTAGTAGAACTACCATTACATATAGTAGAAGGGCTTGCACTAGCTACTACATTTGGTAATGGATTAATAGTTACTACATTGCTTGCCACTCTTGAAGCACTTACACAGCCATTGCTTGTATTGCTTACTTGAGCATAGTAAACCTTACCTCCTGAGACGGTAGGCGTATGCGTTTGAGGGTTTGAACTACCATACAAGGTGCCTCCTGTAGAAGCAGAATACCATGCTACTGTTTCGGTAGCTGTAGATTGTATTGGTGCTTTAAAATTGGTGATGTTTACAGTGCAGCTTCCAGCTACATTATCTGTAGAATAAATTTGTAAACTGAAAGACTGTCCAGCTACTACTGGAATATTTACAGTTCCATTTTGTGGTGTTGTGCCTAAACCCGTTGAGTAGCCTGGGAATAAATTATATGAACCCCCATTGATTGCATATCGAGGATAATCATATGTGGCGCCATCTACGGTTGTGTATGACCAATCGAATGAAAGTATACCAGAGCATGGTGTTGTAATGGTATAATTTGTAAAACCAGATCCGCTTAAACCATTACTAGATACCATACTGATACTTGCAGGCGCAGAGCCCACATTGATAGTAGCATTAGAATTAGAATTTAAAGTTGTCCAGTTGGCAGGTGCATAGGTGCCAGCAAACCCACTTTGTATAGCACCAGTACATTGCAATCCGGCAGGAGCCACATAGTTAAGCGATATAGGTGCTCCTAAACAAATTGGTGTAGGCGATGCCGATGCAGTGCCTAAAGGAACCGTATTGACATAAACGTTGATAGGTTTTGTAGTAGTGCAACCATTGCCATCTGTTACGGTAGCATTATAAATTGTGCTATTTGTAGGACTTGCTACTGGATTAGAAATACTAGCATTACTTAATGACGTACTAGGCGCCCAAGCAATACCACTAATACCATTATTTACCGTGTAAATAACCTCTCCATTCCAGATTCTTGGTGAAAGGTTAAAACTGAATGCGCCTGCCATACCACTACCACCATGGCCTTCATAGATACTTAAGTCGGGGTTGCTAACAACTACATTTCCCACTGCCGTGCCATTGGTATATCTATTATTTCCATTACAAACTATAATTATCCCATACGTTTGTCCGGCTGGTATAGTAAGATTAGCAGTTGTAGGAATTAAGGTAGGCAAATCATTACCCGCTGCAGTAATAGCCACTGTTGCACCTAGTTTAGTCCATCCTGTATTGCTTGTTACGTTGGCATTACCATAACCTCCAGCCTTATACCATACTTCTGCTTGAGTACCCGAGCCGATGTTCATTTTAAAATCTGTAATCGTTATGGTTTTAGATGCTGTTATATCAAAAGCATTTCCTGATAGTCCATTGTTTGAATTATATGGTGTCTGTAAAGAGTCTTGCTCTATACTAGTTGAAGTTGCTAAAAGTTGCGAAGTTTGCCCAGCACAAATAGTAGAAGGAGTAGCACTAGTAGAAACTTCTGGAAGTGCATTGACATGTACTGGGTTCGAAACTATTTTTGAAAGACTTAAACAGCCTGTAGCATTATTAACTAAATCACCATAAAATTTAATAGTACCACTTGTTTTGGGTGTATATATAAAAGAATCAAATCCCACATAAGTGCCGCCAGTAGGAGCTGTGTACCAATATACAGTTTGACTTGGAGTTGATTGGGTAGGAGCAACAAAGTTTTTAATAAAAATAGTACAAGAGCCTGCTACATTATCAGTAGAATAGGCTTGTAGATGTAGTATATCGCCAGCGTTCACAAAAATAGATTGAGTTCCCGTTTGTAGAGAGCTACCACCACTAATAACATAGGTATCAAATTCTACGGGTGTATTGCCATTTACAGCATATCGTGGTCTGTCATAAAATGAACCATCTACGGTTGTGTATCGCCAATCAAAAGTAACTTGGCCTGTACATGGTACTGTAATACTAAAATCTGTAGTACCACTTCCTGAAAGTCCGTCACTAGAAACTAAACTTATGCTATCTGGGCTTGTAGCCGTATTCACTGTTCCATTTGAATTTGAATTTAATAGTGCCCAATTACTTGGCGCATAGGTATTAGCAAAACCCGTTTGCATTTCACCATTACATGATGGCACATTCGGTGAGATGTAATTTACTGACGTTGAATTGCCTAAACAAATCTCAGAGGGAGTAGTATTTGTTGCACCTACTATAGGAGCTGGATTGACATTCAGAAAGCGAGTGCCGGTACCCGTACAACCGTTGGCATCAGTTACAGTAGCTGTATAAACTATTGGTGATATAGGGCCTGCTTTGGGGTTTGATATTGCAGGATCTGAAAGCCCAGTACTAGGCGACCATGCTGTAGAAGTTACTACATTATTTACTTGGTACACGATTTCACCATTAAATAATCTTGGTGAATTGGTAAAATTGAATATTCCTCCCATACCTGTACCACCATGTCCTTGTGTTATATATAAATCCTGATTGCTTTTATATACAGCACCTACTAATGTGCCATTGCTATATCGGTTTGAACCATCACAAACTACTACAAAACCATAGGTGGCACCAGCCGGAATAGTTAGCGTAGTTGTTATAGGAATTTCCGTAAGAGCATTTAAACCAGCTGCTGTGATGGGTACTGTAGCACCCAATTTAGTCCAACCGGTAGAACTTGTTAGATTGGCATTGCCATACGAACTCGTTTTATACCATACCTCTGCATTACTTCCTGAACTTATGTGCATTTTAACTTTATTAATTGTAATGGTTTTATTAGCATGAACATTAAACACATTTCCTGAAACACCATTGCCAGCATCTAACGTAGTGAATAAGGAATCTAATTCTAAACTTGAAGCTATTCTACTCAAATTTGAAGTATCGCCTTGACATATAGTTGATGGGCTTGCAAACGCTGCTACAACTGGTGAAGCATTTGCATATAGATATGCAGTATCATTGCATCCGTATGTATTAGAGCCCACTACGGTGTATGTTCTAGTGCCAGTTGGCGTTAAATTCACGGTGCTTGCACTACTAAACACAGGGGACAACCAATTGTAGCTAGTAGCACCACTAGCTGTTACAGCAGTTGTTACATCTGCACATATAGAAGTGGTAGACAATGTCAAATTAGGTCTAGGATTAACAATTACTGAAACAGATTCTGTATTTGTATACCCATTGTGTGATAAGGTATATTCATATACTACAGTTTTGGGAGTTGTAGTTGTATTTATAAGTGTTTCATTGATAGAGCCAGCACCCGAAGCAGCAGCATTGCTAATACCTGAAACAGCAGCCCTAGACCAAGGACTACTTACACAACTCCTATCATATGTAGGTGTATACGTAAAGATTGCTCCAGAACATGTAGATTCAGATAATGAACTGGTCAAAGAAGGATACGTATTAAATGAAATAGTATTAGATGAAATACCATTGGCCGTTACGCTTAAATTATACGTACCATTAGCTAAGCCGGCTGGCAAATCAAATTCTGTAGTATCTGGATTACTACCTCTTCGTACACCTGTACTATTCCAATTATAGGTACGTGCATAATAATTGAACAAATTAAATAAACCCCCATTTAATCTTACAATAGGATAGTTAGTATTCATCTGCCAATCATCACCATACACGGTGCCTTCTGAACGGCCATTAAATTGAGTACCATATATTTTATAACTATTACAATCGCTTGTAATAGACCCGGTAATAGTTGGTTTCCAAGAAGCAGATGGAGTACCCGATGGAGTATAGACATAATACTGTGTAGAACTCATTTGGCCATATAAAATTTGACCATTGGGCAGATTTAAAAAATTAGTAGTATAGCAAGTAATTGGTAAAGATGTACCACCGCCTGGTGCATTTAATAAAGTATACGTATTAGTAAGATAGTTAAACTCATAAAACCGAGTTGGCGATTGAAAGACATTTCCTGAAATAGGTGCAGGAGAAACCGTAAGTAAAACCTTACCATCGGGCATCATACTTACGGGTGCATCAGGTTGTCCATATCCACTTGGTACACTCGGGCCAGCAGTCCAAGTACCAGGAGAAGTATTTCCCGAAGGAGTATAATAGGCTGTATTGCCAGATCCGCCTACCCACCAAAGTTGTCCGTTTGGCAACATAGCAGCTCCACCCGTTTCGGATCCAAAAGCAGAATATAAATTTACTGGCACTACACCATCGGCTATCCATGTATTGGTAGCTGGTATATAACGCTCCGAGTTAAAAGAATTTTTTGGAACCATCAGAATTGAACCATCGGCCAACTTGGTCCAAGTAGCTTCATTATGACTACCTATAGTATTGCCAGCAGCAGAAAAAGTATTGGTAGCAGGATCCCACAATTTACAAGTACGCTGTGTACCTCCCACTATAGCTTGTAATACTCTACCATCTTCTAAAATTTCAGAACAAGCATCACTTATAAATCCACCTGGAGCTGGAATGTTCGTCCATGTATTCGTTACTGGATTATATAGTTCTCCATCATTACCACCTGCTCCGTATTCACCACCACAAACATACAAACGACCATCTTTTAATACTTGCGTAGCAAAAAATCGTCTGTCATTGACCATAGTAGTTGAAGTCCAAGTGCCAGCCACATAAGAGCCTGTTGATGAAGGTGTAAGTATATTCCAAATACGGCCAGAGCCACCTCCTCCACCAGATTTACACATCACCCTTCCATCTGAGAGCAAAACCATAACGCCTTGATTATCGTTGGGTGCTAAATTGTTTAGTGCTGTCCATTGCGCCCAAGTGGCAAAGCTGGATAACATTAAGCAGAGAAAAAATAGAAATCGAATGTTTTTTAGGTGTTTACTTGTTTTCATGATTGATAGTTTTTGAAAAAACAAGTTTAGTTTGAATTTTACTTCATTTTTTTTCAAATGAGTATTTGGTAGCTTTTAATGAGTAATATGTATGATTTGAATGGTTAGTGGTTAAAAGAAGCTATTGAAAATGCTCATGTAGTGCACAAAAAAAACGGCTTTTTTACAGCCGTTTATTATCATTATACTTTATTTTAAGTTTCAGTTAAGGAGTGAACACACCAATAAACTCTTGATTATTTGGATCCCATACTAAAAAATCAAAGACGATGGAAAAGGATTTAATATTCATGAGATAGGAAAACTGACATGGGGTGTAGGAGGTGGAAATGGCTTACCTAATTTGAAAAAACGAGCTGCCAATATGAATGCCGACTACCACTTGCAATCATCTGTAAACAATGGCACCGAAATAAGCCTGTCGGTTAAAATAAAAAGGGTTGGGTTAAAATAATATATTTTACCCAACCCATCTTTGTTTTTGTATGCGTATTGCTAGGATGAAAATAATGTATAGATTCTCAACATGCTAATAAAGAAGGATTTTGCATATCTTTTGTATATGCTCACTTTTTAGTTGCAGAAAATAATCTCCTTTGGCAAGCTGATTTATATCAAGTGTCAACACTTGAGGTTTACTAGTCATTGTAGTTTGATACACAACTTGCCCTGCCCAATTTGTAATATTGACTACCATTTTTTCTTCGTATCTAAGAATAGGAATATCAATATTTAAAGTGCCATGTGAAGGAATTGGATACACTTTTATTTCATCTATACTTTGGTATCCGTCAAATATCACATGTCGGGTTGGTGTGTAAATATATTTTTCATCTATATCTACCATTTTTATTCTATAGTAGTTGTAACCACTATATGGCTTCTCATCAAGGTATGTATATTCTGCTCCGTTGATATTGTTTTTACTTACTACCTGTGCAATTTCTTCAAAGTGTACGGCATCTGTACTTCTTTCAATCTGATAGTAAGCACTATTTATTTCCATGGAAGTTTTCCAAGATAGCAAAACATTTTGTTCCTGTTTTACAGCTTCAAAATTTATCAAGGTAACTGGCAATGGCCCAAGGGGAGTATAACTGGCAGCCCAACCATCTCCTTCACCACCAAAATTTGCTTTTGCAATATAATTTTGATTAAAGCCAGTTGTATTCCAACCATCGCCAAGTCCACCTGAGTTTGTTTTTACTAAATAGTTTTGTAAAAAACTTTGCACATTCAATCCGTCTCCTTCTCCTCCCAAAATGGCTTTTACTAAATAATTTTGAAAGTACGTACCGACATGTGCGCCATCGCCACTATTTCCTAAAACTGACTTGGGTACATAATTCGTCATATAAGTATTTAATTGTGTGCCATCGCCTAAGCCTCCAATATTTTGTTTAGGTATATAGCCTATCAAATTAGTATTTGTGCCATTGCCATCGCCAGGTCCGCCATAAAAAATTAGATTATTTTGACTTCTTGTTTGCAGGCTTAGCAATAGTATAGTAATGAGCATGATATTTTTCATATGTATTTATTTTTTTAGGTTTACAAAAAAGAAAGTTTCTTTTATGTTTTTTGAAAAATATTATTCTCCAGTTCTACATCCTCTTCCACCCATGTTGCTTCCAGTTTTTTGAATATTTACATAGCCGCCATAGGTTCTATCTGATACAGTACAATTTCCAGCATTAGAATTTAATGCACCTCCTCTTATACTCAATCCACTACCTGATGTATTGCTCCAGTTTGGCGCATCATGATTACCGTTGGCAGCTAAGTAGCCGTCTCCATGAGCTCCAGTATAAGCTCTTCCGATGGCATCATAAGCCGATATTGCCCATTCGTAAACATTTCCAGATAGCTCCATGACACCATAGTATGACGCACCACTAGATGTTCTATTGCTAGTTGCAGTTGCCAAGGCACCACATCGAATAGCTTCTGATAGTGATGTAAAATTGCAATTGCCTACTGTCCAAGTTTCTGTATTCGTGCCAGCATTTGTTGGATTACTTACCTGTGTAATGGTCGTATTTCCCCAAGCATATTCATTGGCTACTGGCATTTGATTATTGCCACGTGCTATTTTTTCATATTCTAATTCTGTAAAAGGTCTTAGAGCAGACCAGTCCAATAGTGCGAGCAAATCCAAACAACTAATATAAGTCATAGCTCTTTCGGGATAAGTAGCAATTAGATTAGGATGTGTGCCGGTTATATAAGCACTGTTGTAAGAATTTCGGTTAATGTATTTATTATAATCTATTGTATTTAAGAAATCAATGTATTGTTGTTGACTTACTTCATACTTCATACACCAAACTGCGGCATAGCCTTTGGGAAAAGCAGCTGGAAGCGTACCTGTAAACCAATATATCCCTCCATCGCTCCACAAATTACCGCTTGAGTTTCCACAGGTAATTGCATTTTCTGATGTGACTGGATAATATGTATCAACTGCACCATCTCTAAAATGATAATATTCTGTTCCACCACTTCCTAAATTATAATTGCCTTGTGGACAATATACCATTTCTATAGCAAAAAGTCTTATTTCAACACTATCGCCATCTAACACGCCATCGGCACCATAGTTCCAACGTAGTCTTATATTGGACCAGTTTACAGTACCACTGCCTGCTGCACTTCTATATATAAAAGCTCCTTTGCCATCGCTTGGTGTTTTTATAAAACTACCCGATGGCGCTGTGTGGCCACAAGCAGTAGCATCGCCAGGAGATGCATAATTGATAGTTGCATGTTGCCAATTGCCCGAATTGGCTTTTCTAAATTTAATAAATACCCAAGCTCCATCCCAATTGTTTTCATTGGTACTAGTGCGCCAACTATTATCCCAAGTGAGATTAAAATTAATCAAACTGAAATCTGAAGCTGCGTTTTGCCCAGTAATGTAAATGTTTGATGTAGAAATATTATTTGCAAAAGACACGCCATAAAAGGCACAAATAAAGATTAAAAAAGAAATTATTTTTTTCATGATATGTATATTTTTATACCACAAAGTTGATACAAACTTATACATTGCTGAATACCCTGTATTTGGTATTTTTTGAGCAAACAATTCAAACAAAATCTTATTCTTGACCCATCCAGAGTGCGCCACCTACACTATTTCTAATGGAACCGGTAGCACTTGCCAATACATTATTTTCTTCGCGCCATCTTAGTATTCCTATCAATGCCATGACTAAGGCTTCTTTAAAAGATACTATATTGGCGTCTGGAATTTCTATTTGTATGTTTAAAGGGTTTAATTCCTGTTGTAGAAGTTGTATCAAAAAAGTATTAAATGCGCCTCCTCCTGTTATGAACATCTTTTCTATGTTGTGAGGGTTGCCTTTCAATGATTGGCTTATTTGTTGAACAATATGAGTACACATCGTAAACATTTTGTCTTCTATACTAAGGTCATATTTTTCTATAAGTGGCAATACATGTTGTAAACCAAATTCATTGGATAAGGATTTAGGTGCTGGCAGCTGATAATATGCTAAGCTATTTAACTCTTCTAAAAGTGGAACACACAATGAACCCTGACTAGCTATTACACCATCGCTATCATATGCTAGACCTTTTTTTTGAGATAAGGCATTCAAAATTCTATTGGCAGGACATATGTCAGATGCGCTATATTTTTCGTTTTGGTAGAGGGTCATATTGGCTATTCCTCCTATATTGAGAAAACAATGATAGTTTTCCCATAAAAGTTTTTCGCCTATAGGAACTATAGGTGCTCCATGACCTCCTAAAGCTACATCCATATTTCGTAAGTCAGTAATGACGGGTAATTTGCAAAGAGAGGCTATGTGAGCACCGTCTCCCATTTGAAATGTCATGCCCAGCTGAGGCTCGTGAAAAACAGTATGTCCATGACTTGCTATAAGATTAACTTGATGTTCTAACTCATTTTTTTCTATAAAAGATAAAATAGCTTTTCCCATCCATTGTCCAAAATTGGCATGAGCTAAGAGTAATTCTTTGGCCGAAAGCGTTGTAATATTTGACAAGGTAGTTTGCCAATAAGCATTAAAGGGTATGCATTCGGATTGCAATATTTCAAATTGCCAATGGCCATTTATTTCTTCAAAACGCGCCAATACAACATCGAGTCCATCCATAGAACTGCCACTCATAGTGCCTATAGCCTTATAAATCATGAAGCAAATATAATAGAAGATAATGCAAACGCTTACAAGTAATTCTATAGCTTTGCTATTGAATGAATACAAAAATTATTTTTTTAACCCTTGCACTTTTATGGACGATTATCATATTTATTGGATGTTCATTACCAGGTAGAGATATGCCTTCAGTAAAATTGTTTGATCATTTTGATAAAGTAGTACACTTTACTTTTTTCTTTGTCTTCTTTGTGTTGTGGTATCAAAGTAGCGGTTCTTTTTTTGCCAAATCAATGGTGCTTATTTTTTTATCTTTTTTATATGGTTTTGGATTAGAATTTTATCAAATACATTTTGTTCAAGGCCGAAGTTTTGATGTTTGGGATGGAATAGCCGATACAATAGGTGCAATAGTAGGTTCAATTTTTATTTTTTTTAAAAAATCAAAATCGCACTATTGATTTCTTCCCTGTATAATTATTTGCTCAAAATTTCGTTTGTTTGTAGATATTCACAATCAAATTGAAACGATTTACTACTTTTTTATTGAATGATTTGCTGAGTCAACAAACTCGATATCGAATAGCCTTACTATCCTCAATAGGGTTATTAGCTGGCTTCTTTTTTTCGAGAGCAGTATTATCTATTTCGTTTATGGCTTTATTTGTCAATGCTATACACCCCGATCAGATACGGGTTGCATATAAACAATGGAAGCAAAATTATTTTTTGTTATTTTCATTGGCTTATTTTTTGCTTTATTTTTTGTCTGTTTTGTGGAGTCATGACAAGCATACATGGTTAGTAGAAGTAATCAAGAAACTACCATTTGCCATTATGCCTTTTGCAATGTTGAGTTTGCCTATCAAACAAAAAAAATATCTATTATTAGTAATTGGTTTTCTTTTTCTTTTTGACATTATTATTATTGGACGAGGTCTTGTAGCATTATATTTCCATTATGATGAGTATTTGCATGGCTATAGTGTATCCAAAGTTTTGCCAACCACAAAATACAATGACCACATCCGATTTAGTTTGACACTGGTTTTTAGTTTGTATTTGGCTTTATTTTTAATACTCGAAAAAAAACAATGGCTACGTAAAACGTATATATATTTACTTGTAGCTTTTTGTTTACTACTATTTACATATATTCATATATTAGCTGTCAAGTCGGGTGTTATTGCTCTTTACTTATCGATGCCCATTTTTGTAGCTTTACGATTTTGGAAACGTAATAAGGGGCTAGTGTTAGCATTAATCATTGGAATATGTATAGTTCCCCTTGTTGCTTTTTATACCTTGCCTACGTTTAAGAATAAAGTGTATTATATCAAATGGGAAATAGACAGAATCTCAAAACACAATGAAGAATTGGCTTCGCATTATAGCGATGACGGTCGCTTGATTACATATGCTGTAGGCTATGAAGTTCTAAAACAAAGCTCATTGTTAGGCGTTGGTGCTGGAGATATGAATACCGAAATCAATAAAGGCTACGCCAGAAAATTTCCTGAAGTGCCACAAGCCAACCGATGGGTACCTATCAATCAATTTTTTTGCAGCTCTTTAGCTATAGGCATTCCTTTAATGCTAATGAGTTTATTGCCTATGATGCTGATACCGTTATTCAATAAAAAAAATAAGTGGTATGTATATGGAGCTACAACTTGTATTATTTTTTTATTTGCATCCAACGTAGAATCAATGTTTGAAAATCAATTGGGCGTTTTTGTTTATTTATTTTTCACTTTGTTTTGGTACTACTTAGACAAGGACACCACACAAGACAATATTATTTAGGCGTAACTCCTAGTGCTTTATATATATATGTTTGAGCTGTTTCTCTCACATTTTTTCGTTGTATTATTTTATTATCTTGTGTAGGATAGGTACGATTGGACAAGAATACAAATACTAAATCTTCTTGAGGATCGGCCCATACACAAGTGCCCGTAAAACCCTGATGACCAAATGTTTTTGAAGAAGCATTATCACTACATGGGTTTCCTTTACTTCGATTCATTTCGGCTTTATCAAAACCCAAACCTCTACGACTTATAAATGAATTTTTGGCAGTAAAAAGATCTACAGTTGATTCTTTGAAATAACGTTTTCCATTATAAACACCTTTGTTTAGCAACATTTGAAACAGCACAGCCAAATCATTGGCAGTAGAAAACAAACCTGCATGGCCAGCCACCCCCCCCATCATGGCTGCCCCCATATCGTGCACATAGCCTTGTATGGTTTGATATCTAAAGTAATTATCATATTCGCTGGGTGCTATTTCGGCATTGCCCATAGTTTGTTTGGGTAAATAATTTAATCGGGTTAGTCCGAGTGGTTTATAAAATACTTCTGTTACGTATTCATTTATTGATTGATGCGTAATACGTTCAACTACTTTTTGTAAAAAAATAAAATCCAAATCGCTGTATACATATCGTCCTCTATTTTCGAGTGGGCTATACAATATTCTATTCCACATAGTATCTATCCAATCGCTTCGCATATATAAGTTTTTACATACTTGAATTTTATATTTGCCTGAAGGGCTATTCTTATAAATATCACTTCTGGGTTGTCCCATAGAGTCTAATGTTTCTTTATAAAATGGAATCCAACTTTTGAGCCCAGCCTGATGGGTTAAAATATCTTTTATTTTTAAATACTCCTTGTCTGTACCTTTTGTAAAACTTAAGTATTTACCTAATTTATCATTCAAATCTATTTTTCCTTCATCGTACAATTTCATGATAGCAATAGTAGTAGCGGCTACTTTAGTTACCGATGCCAAATCATATACCGTATTTATATCTACTACGTTTTTACTTTGTTTACTGATATAGCCAAATGATTTATCATAAAATACTTTTCCTTGCTTTGCTACAAGTATTCTACATCCTGGAAAAGCATTTTGTTGCACACAGTCTTCAAGAAATCGATCCAATTTATTTAATTCGTTGATATTAATATTTAATGCACTTGGGCTTACACAACACTCCAAGGTATAATCGCGCGAGGTTAGTTTTTTTACAAATCGAGTTGAGTCAGATTCTTTATATTCTTTTTTTATGGTAGCATATTCATTAATTTCTCCAAGATTATTTCTAAGGGAAGTAATGCCATCCCCATATTTAAACTGATTACAAATACTTACAGGCAATTTTCCATTGGCTTGTGTTATACCATTAAGTATTTTACTAAGTACCTGTTGTGTTTCATCGGCTTCATCATAAGATACAACAAAACCAGCTTGCACATCGCAAAAGTTTTTGAGTGCATATGGGTTGCCCATAAGAATATTAAGTGTGTTTTTATTTTTCGATAATGCTCGTATCGCTTTAATTTCAAACTGGTCCAATCCAAAATTTTGATTCGGATAGCCGCTCATATTATGTATTCCAACCAATACAGCATCAAAACTTTTGTATTTTTTCACAAGGGCTTCAATTTCTTTATCACTTATAGGAGTGCTATGTTGGATATTCTTAATCCCTATTTTCTTTAGTTCGCTAGCCAGTGTGCTATTTGTGCTTGTTCCAATGCCTAAGTATGCTATTTTATATTGATTCATTTTTTTTACCTTATCTAAAACTTGATAAGGGTCCGAAAGTAAGGTTACTGCTTGTTGTGCTATTTGAAATCTCAAAGTAGAAGTATATTGATTTATATCATCATCAATATGATATAATTCTATTGGCAATGGAGTATGCAAGCCTACTTGATATTTTGCATACAGAATTTTCTTTACGCTTTCAGCCAGCCTTTTTTCACTAACTTCTTTTTTTATTTTTTGAATGCCTATTGCCACATCTTCAGAAAAAAGTAAAATATCGTTTCCTGCCAAAAAAGCTTTAAGGTCTATCTCACCCGGATCATAGTATTTTGTTACACCTTTCATGTTGAGTGCGTCAGTAATTACTAAGCCCGAATACTGCATTTTTTCTTTTAGCAAACTAGTTACAGTATTGTAGGATAAAGTAGTTGGTGTATTATTATTTTTTTCTAAAGATGGTATCTGCAAATGTGCCACCATAATAGATTGTATTCCATTGGCAATTAATTTTTTAAATGGATAGAGCTCTAAATCTTCAAGTTGTTTTAGCGTTTTTTTAATCTCTGGCAAATCTTTATGAGAATCTACATCTGTATCACCATGCCCTGGAAAATGCTTTGCACAGGCAATCACACCATTATCTTGCAAACCTTGCATGTACTGTATACCCAACATGGCTACACGATATTTATCTTCTCCAAAAGATCTAAAATTGATAACAGGGTTGTTTGGATTATTATTGACATCTATTACTGGAGCAAAATTGATATGTACTCCCAAACGATGGCATTGATTGGCTACAGCACTTGCCATTTTATAGACCAAGCTACTATCTTGCATAGCGCCCATCATAAGTTGCCGTGGCATATCGTATATGCCCTTCAAACGCATTCCCAAACCCCATTCGGCATCCATACCAATTAGTAGAGGTACTTTTGACATTGTTTGGTATATATTAGTTTGCATGGCTTGCTCTTTGGCTGTGCCTTGCATAAAAATAAGCCCTCCAATATGATATTGTTGAATAAGATTTTCAATTGCGGCCTGATTATATTTTTCGCCACCCGAATAGGCAGCCACCATAAAAAGTTGTCCTATTTTTTCATCTAAACTTAAACTATTATATACACTATCAACCCATTGACTTGCTTTGCTACTCTGCTTGGGCAATGGAACACGAGTATTAGCTGGCTGTGCTTGACATATACAAGTTATAAAAAACAAAAAAAGAGTTGTAAATAGAGAAATACGCATTAGTCTAATAAGAGTTTGGTCAAAAATATAAGCAATCTATTAGAACATGAAGTTTGTATGCTTCTTTAAAAAAAGATTATGTTCTATTTAACATGTACTTTATAATAAATCCGAAAATAGGAGTAATTTTGAGGAAAGAATTTATACTAAAAAATAACTTTGGTCGTTTTTTCTTATCAAAACAAAAAAAATATAAAATGAAAAAAATATTATTATCCCTTAGCATACTTATGCTTGTTTACACAGTAGATGCTCAAAAGAAAAAACAAAACTTAGGCAACAATATTATCACCTTTATGCCTGTTAGTGTTATTTCAGACAATGTAGTAGGCGTTGGTGTTTCCTACGAAAGATTGGTAAACGAATATGTAGGTATTCGAGTTCCAGTTACTGTAGGAATTAACAATAGCTATGTCAATTTAGGTGTTGAAGCCAAACTATATCCTGGTAAAAATAATGGCGCAGTGCGATATGCTATAGCTCCTATGCTTATGTTTGGTACTGGCTATGATAGAGATTATTACTACAACTACGACCCTTTGACTGGTAACTATATTACAACTTTTAGAGAAACTGAAAGAACTCATTTTGGATTTTTATTAAATCAAACTTTAAATATTACGATTGCTAAAAATTTCTTCTTGGGTCTTGATGGTGGTATAGGTTTAAACTATTACGACTCAAAAGCCTATAATTACAATTACAATAACACCAAACTCTCATTTGCAGGCCAATTAAATTTTGGACTTGGAGTACGTTTCTAAGCTATTCAATTAAAGAATTTAAAATAAAAGAGGTTTAATACCTCTTTTTTTTATGCCTAAAATTTATCTTCGTTTGATGCAAGAAAAAAAATTATTCTTACTTGATGCTTTTGCTCTCATATTTAGAGCGTACTATGCCTTAGCCAAAAACCCAAGAATTACGAGTAGTGGTAAAAATACCAACGCGCAATTTGGGTTTTTAAATACCTTGATGGATTTAATTAATAATCAAAAACCAACACACTTAGCCGTTTGTTTTGACACTAAAGACAAAACAGAACGACATGAGGATTTTGCTGCATACAAAGCCAATAGACAAGAAACGCCTGAAGATATTTTGACAGCTGTACCCGATATAAAAAAAATGTTGGAAGGATTTAATATACCAATAATTGAAGTGCCAGGCTATGAAGCAGACGATATAATTGGCACTTTGAGTGTAAAGGCTAGTGAAGCTGGCTATCAGGTATATATGGTTACAAGCGATAAAGACTATGGGCAACTTGTAAATGAAAATGTTTTTATCTACAAACCTGCAAGCGGATTTAGCAAACAAGAAATATTGGATGTAGAAAAAGTTTGTAAAAAATGGGATATAGCACACGTTGGCCAAGTTATAGATATGCTGGGGCTTATGGGTGATGCGGTAGATAATATACCTGGCATAAAAGGAGTTGGAGAAAAAACAGCTGCAAAATTTTTGAAAGAATATGGCACCCTCGAAAACCTTTTGGAACATGCCGATGAAATTAAAGGAGCCATAGGCGAAAAGGTAAGGGCAGGAAAAGAAGATGCTATATTAAGTAAAAAACTGGCTACCATTATACTAGATGTACCATGCGAATTTCATGAAGAAGATTTTAGCTTGAGCGAATGGAATAAAGATGAGCTATCTCAACTTTTTAGTGAACTCGAATTTAAAACTATTGGAAAAAGAATACTAGGTGCTGAGTTTGAAGTAAAAAACAAAGTAAGCAATGAGCCTACCCAATATGATCTGTTTGGTAGCCCAGTAGAAAATGCCATGAAAGATAAAATTCATGCTGAGCAAAAAGAGGAAGCGGAAGTAGAAACTGTTTTTGTAGACTATAAAACAATCAATAATGTTTCACATACCTACACTTTATTTTCTACTGAAGAAGAACGAAAAACTTTGATTGAAATACTTAAAAATCATATAACTCAGGTTCCAGAAATATGCTTTGATACAGAAACCACAGGCTTAGATGCCAACACTTGCGAATTGGTTGGAATGAGTTTTGCAATAAAACCTTTTGAAGCTTATTATATTCCATTTACAACACATAGAGATGAAAACATTGATATTCTTAAGGAGTTCTGTATACTTTTTGAAAATGAATCCATCACATGGATAGGTCAAAATACAAAGTTTGATTTATTGGTATTAAAAAATTATGGTATTGAAATAAAAGGCCACCTATTTGATACCATGCTGGCACATTACTGCTTTGAGCCCGATGGTAAGCGAAGCATGGATATGTTGAGTGAAAAATATTTACAATACACACCCGTATCTATTGAAGAACTGATAGGCAAAAAAGGAAAAAACCAAGGCAATATGCGCGATGTTGAACTCGAAAAAATAAAAGAATACGCAGCAGAAGATGCCGATATTACAATACAACTCAAGGAAAAATTTGTATCGCTTCTAAAAGAAAACGACGTAGAAAATGTTTTTAGCAAAGTAGATACTCCTTTGATAAAAGTATTGTTGAATATGGAATACGAAGGAGTGAGTGTGGACACAGAATTTTTGAAACACTATAGCAAAGACCTGGAAAAGCTGGCAAAAGAAAGCGAAGAGGCTGTATACAAGCAAGCAGGTGTGCGATTTAATTTAGCTTCGCCAAAACAATTAGGAGAGGTGCTATTTGAAAAATTAAAATTGGATACTAAAGCTAAAAAAACAAAAACAGGCCAATACCAAACCGGTGAAGATGTATTAAGCAAACTTGCAAAAGAACATAAAATCTGCGATGACATTTTATCGTTTAGAGAATATACCAAATTAAGAAACACCTATGTAGATACCCTGCCTGCATTAATCAATCCGAAAACAGGCAGAGTACATACTACTTTTGGGCAAACAATTGCTGTGACTGGCAGATTAAGTAGCATAAATCCTAATCTTCAAAACATCCCTATTAGAACTGCACAAGGACGCGAAATACGCAAAGCATTTGTGCCCCGTAACAATAAGCACGTCTTGTTGAGTGCTGACTATTCGCAAATAGAATTGAGAATAGTAGCTGCTATAAGTGGTGATGAAAATATGTGTGCTGCATTTAAGAGTGGTACAGATATACACACCGCTACAGCTGCCAAAGTATTTAATGTAAATGAATCTGAAGTTACAAAAGAACAACGCTACAAAGCAAAAAGTGTCAATTTTGGTATCATATATGGACAAGGTGCTTTTGGACTTGCAGAAAATTTAGCCATAAGCCGTTCTGAAGCCAAAGAAATTATTGACAACTACAAAAAAGAATTTCCTGGCATTCAAAAATACATGGATGATACTGTAAATTTTGCTCGCGAAAATGGTTTTGTTCAAACACTAATGGGACGAAAAAGATGGCTTAGAGATATTACTTCAGCCAATTTTACTGTAAGAAGTTTTGCAGAACGAAATGCCATTAATAGTCCAATACAAGGTAGCGCAGCCGATATGATTAAACTAGCTATGATAGCCATACATGAGAAATTAAAATCTTCCAATCTGAAAAGCAAAATGATTTTACAAGTACATGACGAATTAGTTTTTGATGTTTTAAAAGAAGAACTTGATGACATGAAAGCCTATATTTTAGATGGCATGCAAAATGCAATGGTATTGCCCAATGGTGTGCCCATTATAGCCGAAGTTGGTGTTGGCGAAAATTGGTTAGAAGCACATTAAACTTGTTATATAAAAATTATGTATTAGTGATACATCTTTTTGATATTTTCAACAATGTATTTACTATGGCAATTTCTTTTCTATCCAAGATATGTAATACCAGTCTTAAATTGGTTTCAGACCAATTTTTAGAGTGGTTTATGCCGATATTGCTGATGTTCAGACCATATTTTTGGTCTATTACAGTAGTATAATCGGTATAGTCTGAAAAGAGTTGATTCACTTACCTGTACCGATTCAATTTCAAAGTATAGAGTTAGGCGAAATTATATTATCATCGATAATCGTTTTGTTATTTGCGAAGGCAAATGCATAATTTGATTAAATTATTCATAGAGTATCTATGTATAGCTTTTCTTTTTTCTAGTATCTTGCAATGAAATACGCAACAATGAAAATACCATCTACTCTTTTTTTTCTTTTCATATCCTCAATGGCCTTTTCTCAATCGGCAAGTTCGCTTCGTATCAAAAGTTTTGAACAAGTAAAAGAAAAAAATGAACAATTAAACGCTATTACTTTTCAAAATATAGGCCCAACGGTTATGAGTGGCCGTGTAACGGATGTTGAAGTAAATCCCGACAATCCTCATGAATTTTATATAGCGTATGCTAGTGGTGGTGTATGGTACACGCTTAATAATGGCTTATCTATGACACCTATTTTTGATCAAGAAGCCACCTTAACCATAGGCGATATTAGTGTAAACTGGAAACTACATACTATATGGGTAGGTACAGGCGAAGTTAATAGCTCACGATCGTCTTATGCTGGTGTGGGTGTTTATGTTTCTACAGACACGGGCAAAACGTGGCATCACAAAGGCTTAGAAGAAACACATCATATAGGAAAAATAATTCAGCACCCAAACAACCCTAATATAGTATGGGTGGCTGCGCTTGGCCATCTGTATACATACAACACTGAGCGAGGTATTTTTAAAACCGAAGATGGAGGAAAATCCTGGAAAAAAACCTTGTATATCAACGATAGTACAGGTTGTGTAGATTTGATTTTAGATGAAAAAAATCCAGACATACTATATGCATCATCATGGACAAGAGCTCGGAAAGCCTGGCATTTTAACGGAAGTGGCAAAGAAAGTAAAATATACAAAAGCACAGATGCTGGAGTTTCGTGGCATTGCATTAGTCAGCAGAATGGATTTATAGAAGGCGATGGTGTAGGGCGCATAGGTTTGGCCATTTGTAAGGAAAAAAACAATGTGCTCTATGCTCTTGTAGATAATAATTTTCATCAAGAAGAAGAAATAAATAAGAACAAAAACAAGAAGGATATGAATGCTCGTGATATAGAAAAAATGAATAAAGAACATTTTTTATCCTTGGATACTAAAATTATAAAAACGTATCTAGAACAGAATGGATATCCAGAAAAATATACAGCTCAACAAGTTAAAGAAGATATTCAAAAAAATATTTATACTGTAGCGCAGCTTGCTCAATGGAAACTTGCAGATGCAGATGCCAACCTGTTTAATACACCTATACATGGTGCTCAATTATACAGAAGCGACAATGCCGGTAAAACTTGGCATAAAACACATAGCAAAGCTATAGATGGCATGTATTTTACGTATGGATACTATTTTGGAACTATACAAGTGTCTGCTACCAATGCCGATAAAGTTTGTATAGCTGGCTATCCTTTATTGATGAGCCAAGACGGAGGTGCTACTTTTAAAAGTATAGACGGCGAAAACTGTCATCCAGACTATCATAGAATTTGGATAAATCCTAAAAACGACAAACATATTATAGCCTGCAACGATGGAGGTTTAAATATTAGCTATGACGATGGTACTATTTGGTATAAGGCAAACAACCCTGCTGTAGGACAGTTCTATGCTATTGCAGTAGACAATGCAAAAGAATACCACATCTATGGTGGCTTGCAAGACAATGGCACATGGGTTGGCACTAAAAATGCATTGTCTCAAAAAAGTTGGCATGAAAACGGCTCTGACGGATACAAAGAAATTGGCGGTGGAGATGGTATGCAAGTGCAAATAGATACACGTAGTAATGAGCAAGTATTTTTTGGATATCAGTTCGGAAATTATTTTTCAAAAAATTTAATTACAAAAAAAGAATATACCATAAAACCTATACACAACATAGGCGAGAAGCCCTATCGGTTTAATTGGCAAACACCCATTTTGTTGAGCAAACACAGTCAAGAAATTTTTTATATGGGTTCCAATTGTTTTCACCGCTCTATGGAACAAGGCAAAAAAATAGAAACCCTAAGTGGCGATTTGGCCTCTACAACTTTTCAAGGCAATGTGCCATATGGCACGCTTACTAGCATAAGCGAAAGCCCCTTGAAATTTGGCTTAATATACGTAGGTAGTGATAATGGGCAAATACACTGTAGCAAAGATGTGGGTTATACTTGGCAAAAAATAAGTCAGACGCTACCCCCTGCCTTGTGGGTATCACGAATAGTAGCATCACGGCATGCAGCATCGCGCGTGTATACTTCACTCAATGGTTATAGAAATGATGACTTTACGCCCTATCTCTTTGTTAGCAATGATTTTGGCAAAACATGGAATGCCATAGGTCTTTCACTACCCTTTGAACCCATAAATGTAATTTGCGAAGACCCCAAAGACGAACGCATACTTTATGTAGGCACAGACAATGGTTTGTATGTATCTTTTGATTTAGGAAAAACGTTTTTGCCTTGGCAAGGAAATTTACCTAGAGTAGCTATACATGATATTGCGATTCAAGAAAGAGAAAATGAGATTGTATTGGGCACCCATGGGCGATCCTTGTATGTGGCATCGTTAGATAAAATACAAGCGTATAATAATATAAAACATGAGGATGTAAAAATAGTAGATATAGATCCTGTATTTTATAGTGAGTCGTGGGGTACTCAATGGGCAGTGTATGCGGATGTAGTAGAACCCAAACGAGAAATTTATTTTTATACTAAAGAAAAAGGTGAACATAGGATAAGTATAAAAAATAATAAAGGCAAAGTACTATGGCAAAAAACGATAGATGCCCATGTAGGATATAACTGTGTAGTGTATGATATGAAAACTACTGCAAACACAAAAGATAAATCATCGGGCTATATATCTATAGGCGACTATGAAGTAGAATTAACAACAACAAGTGGTAAATCAACTAAAAATGTATTGCATATTAAGGAAAGAAAATAGAATTAAGCTAAAGATTCAACAATTTGTAAATATTCTTGAACGATAATTTTTTCATCATACTTTTTCAAAACTAAATCTCTACCGTATTGTCCCATTTTGCTTCGCTCTTCATTTGAGAGTTCATACAACTGAAGCATTTTTTCGTACAAACTTTTTGCTGAAGCTACTTCTGCTATGAACCCATTTTTACCTTCGTGAGTTACATTATTTATAAGTATTTTACAGACCAAAAATTATTTGAGAAAATGTAACTAAAATTACAGATATAGATAATACCAAGCTTAAATTGGTTCAGACCAGAAGCATCCTAGACGTTTAAATACGATTTACTTCCAATTCAATATTATATTCGTATATTATTTAAGCTTCATTTAATACTAAATGAAAAAAACTCTACTAATTTCAATCATTATTTACCAATTAGTTGCCTTTAATTCTAAGTGCTTTGGACAAGGTGCTCTATTCAATTGGGCTCAAAACTATACTACGCCCATCGATAAAATAGAGCTTGACAATCTATCCAACATATACAGCATTGGCGGTGGTACAGTTTCTAAAAGAACCTCATCAGGAACTTTATTATGGAGTCGTAACATTACTCCCATTAACTCTCTGGCAGTTTCTCCAGAAGGTAATGTGTATATTACCGGAGGCTTCACAGGAACTGTTAACTTCAATAGTTGGGGTGCTGGATATCTGATGACATCAGCAGGAGATAATGATATATTTGTAAGCAAGCTCAATACAAATGGTAATTTTGTTTGGGCACAACGTATAGGAGATGTAGGTGCTGATTCCGCTACACAAATTTCGTTGGATACGCTGGGGCATGCCTACCTTACAGGAAAATTTTCGGGTAGTGTGGATTTTGATCCAGGGCCAGGTACTCAAATCCATTCCAATGCTAATAACTTTATACTTAAATTGGATACATCTGGTAGCTTCGTATGGGCGAAAAGTCTAAACATAGCTGGATTTCCGAATAGCTGGGAGGAGGGTATTACTCTCTCAAAAGCCTATAAAGATGGATACCTTTATTGCGTAGGTATGCAGTACAATTCAGATTTAGACCCTGGACCAGGAATCTTTGTCAACAATATTGGATCTGATTTTCTTTTAAAACTTGACCCTTCAGGAAATTTCGTATCTGCCTATATAGGACCAGGCTTTTGGGGATACCCACCTCATCTAAATGATATGACATTAGACCATAATAAAAATGTTAACTTGACCACATCTTCCCATACATTTGGGAATCAAAACTATGCAGATATATCCAAATATGAAAGTTCATGCGTTTTCCAAAGTTCTCAAAATCTTTTATCGTCTGGAACAGGGAACACCATAGAAATTGCCGGTATTGATGTAGATCCTCAAAATCGAGTGTATGCCACTGGGTTCTTTACCGACAATGTTACCATTGGTAATCAGCAGTATTTTGTGCCAGTTGATGATTTTTGGCAGTATGATACACGAGGAGCATTTTTGGTTAGTTTTAATAATAACTTCACAGCCCCTAATTGGATTCGTACTTTCACAAATCCATTCTTAAGCCCGATGGGTGTATATGTAACTAACAATTGTTTAGCTGTGTCTAACAATGGTTGCGTCTATTGTGCAGGAAGTTTCAATGGTAATGTAAATTTCAACCCCAGCGGTACACCTTATTCTCTCTCGTCCAATACTGGTAGCAGCCACCTTAATAGTTTTTGCAATACAACTTGCTCCACTATTTTCACTAATGTAACCGACACCGTAAATTGCTATACTCTTATAAACGGAGGATTTATTAACACTAGCGGTAATTATACCTCCAATTTAGTAAGTTCTGCTGGCTGTGACAGCGTCGTGAATATTAATCTTACCGTTCGAAATCCTGCCGTCGATACTATTAGTGTTTCTGCTTGCAATTCATTTACATATAATGGATAAGTATTTACGCAATCAGGCTTGTATCCATTTGTTTATTGGGATATAGGAGGGTATGATACTGGCAAGGTGCTTAATCTTACCATTAACCAATCTAGTACAACTATCAATGCAACTGCTTGCTGGAACTACACTTTTAATGGTGTAACTTATAACTCATCAGGAACCTATACATACAGTTTACTAATTCGGTAGGTTGTGATAGTACCTTAACGTTAAATCTCACCGTTAATTATCCTACAAGTTCTTCTATTGTTCATATGAATGCAGGGCCATACACCCTGAATGGCATTACCTATACAAGTTCAGGATTATATATTCAAAATTTTATTAGTGCAAACGGTTGTGACAGCTTAGTTTATATTTACTTGACGATTGCTCCACTAAGAAATCAAACTATTCAAATGTTAACCAACTATACAAAACCTGGTATTAGCCCAGTACATATACTTATTTATCCAAATCCAACTTCTAATTCGGCTACCATCAAGTCCAATTTGTACTTGGATAATGCAACTATAAGATTGTACGATCCTTCTGGTAGAATTTTTATTGAAAAGTCAAATCAAAATGGATTTGAATTCAATATTGATTTATCCCTTTATGCGGTTGGTCTTTATCATGTCGAAATAGAAAACCATGGTATCAAGTATTATACCAAAGTAAGGAAAGAGTAGTTTAAAGATTATTGTTCGCTTTTCTATACACTTTATAAATCCCCCTCTGACGCAGGAATCTCGATGAGGAATACGGGACAGGTGAGGCTTGGCTATGTGCGAAGGCTTCTTGTGCCTCTGCATATCGTGTAATATATTCATGATACAAACACATGTAATCGTTTTAGGTAAATTATACTTAATCATAAAAGTAATCAATGACATATGAATAAACAAATCCTAATTAATACGAAGCTTAAATTGGTCCAGACTGTAAGCCTACCCAAACAAAAGTAGAGTTTTTTTGTTATAAAATATTTTCTTATAATGTGAATTTGTGAATAAACCGTACCGTAATCTGTTAGTTGGCGTTGCATTTTTCGAGATACTTTAAAGGAGATAGATAACCTAGTGATTTGTGCGGACGCTCCGTATTATAGTCTATGCCTCATTCTTCGCTCATAAGTTGCAATTCAGCGATGGAATCAAATTGATATATGCATTGAGTAATTCTCGACTGAAAGATCCATTTTTTCGCTCAATATATCCACTCTGCATAGGTTTGCCTGATTGAATAAATTGAAATGTAATTTTATTGTCTTCACACCACTCAGATAGTACATGAATGATAATTTCAGGGCCATTATCCATTCTAAGATTGCTAGGTTTGCCATGTTCTAATACGAGGCGATCTGAAACTCTTATTATCCGCGAGATGGTAAGGACGTGTCTACTTCAATTAATTAATCCAAAATTTTGTTGCCTTACTTGGTTGTGATTTTTGGACATATATTGGACCCTGTTTGAGTTTTTACAATCTGACTTCTTCAAAAATCATCAATTATAATAATAAAGACAAAGTAGAAGATTATAATATTCTAATTTATCCTAATCCGACACTTGGCTTAGTGAATATAAATCCAAATGGAACATGAAAAGGGCAGGTTGAAATAAGAAATTCTATAGGGCAGGTTATTTTCGAAATAACTATTCTGCAAACGAAGTAAGCGTAATTAAGCTTGATAGCTATTCCTCTGGAATCTATACGATTACTCTATTCAATGAACAAGGAAGAAGAATATATAAACTAATACTCCAAAGTCATTAAATTACTATGGAAGATGCATTTTATTCATTTTTTCTAACTTATTAGTAATTTAGAATTATACTTATTAATTTTTGTTTGTTATTTTTGGTTACAGCTAATAAATTATTCCCATATGCCTCAAAGGATAATTCTTGTTTCAAATACCTCATGGAGTTTTTATAAGTTTAGGATGGGACTCATTAAGAGATTTATTGAAGATGGGCATGAAGTATTTTTATTATCTCCTAGAGATGAACACGTAAACCACCTAGAAGACACTGGTGCCAAATTTGTTGAGCTAAAGCAAATGTCTGCTAAAGGTGTAAACCCAATATCTGATATTAAATGCTATAAAGAATTAAAGCAGATATTAGCTCATCTAAAGCCTGATATAATATTTCATTATACTATTAAACCAAATATTTATTGCTCATTAATAGCAAGCTCACTGCAAATTAGAAGTGTTGGCATTGTTACAGGTCTTGGTTATACTTTTATTAATAAGGGTATCGTACCCTTTATCGGAAGGCTCCTTTATCGTTTCTCTCTTTCTAAGTCAGATGAAGTTTGGTTTTTAAATAGTGAAGATTTGAAAACCATGGTAACTAAAGGAATAGTACCTAAACACAAGACATCTATTCTTAATGGAGAAGGAATTGACACTAAGAGATTTGCACCTTCTAATAAACTAAATCGTAACAACAATGAGTTTTTATTTGTTGGACGAATACTTTATGATAAAGGTATTAAAGAATACTATGAAGCAGCTCGTGAACTCAAAAAAGAATTCCCTTTAATAAAAATTAGTGTATTAGGATATTTACATGATGAAAACCCTATGGCTGTTAATAGAATAGAGTTTGATCAATGGGTAAATAATGGCTTTATTCACTATTATGGATCTAAAGAAGATGTAAGAGAATATATGTTATCGTGCTCTTGTGTGGTGCTGCCCTCCTATCGAGAAGGCTTATCAATGGTATTATTGGAAGCTGCTTCTATGGGTTGCCCAATTATTACGTCTAATATTGCTGGATGTAAGGAGGTAGTGGATGATAGTGAAACTGGTTTTTTAACTAGAGTAAGGGATAGCAAAGATTTAGCAGAAAAAATGAAAAAGTTTTACTTACTATCTATTTCTGAAAAATTAAATATGGGTATAAGGGCAAGAAATAGAGTACAAAATATTTTTTCTATTGAACAAGCCTATAACAAATATAAATTGTCTCTGGTAAACCAATTGCAATAGTAAGAAATAATACACTAAAATACAATGTAGCTTTATAAAGTACATATATGTTAATAATAAATTTATTGGAGCAAGAAATCAACAAGGTAAAAAATAATTTAAACTATGAATATATTTCTTTACTCTCTTTTTTAGAGACCAAGTGAATAAAAAGAAACAATACGATATAGTAAAAATATTTAATCTTTATGTATCCATAAACATAAAACCCCATATTGAAATTGTATAATAGAAAAGTCAATATATAGCAATAAAATATACTATTATTTTTTTTATTATATAAAAAAATAGCTATTGCAAATATTAAAATCAAAAATAAAGGACCAAGTAAGTTAAAATCGGTATATAAGATGTCTAAGGATGTATACATATTATAGCTAGGATTAATTGAATAGCTTGATCCGACTCCAGGATTCACGATAAATTCCTTTGGCATTAAAAATTGTAATTTATCAGGAATTATTAAGTTATATGGAGGCGCCCACTGCGACTGATAAGTTTCAATATTGTACATAAGATTGTAGTAATTGGGAAGAATATATGCCCCAATGTTTAATAATTGATTGTCAAAATACCCTCCTCTTACTAACAAGGAAAAACTAAAATATACAGCAATAAGACTAGAAAAACCAAGCGCTATATACTTTATTTTTGTTTTTTTATTTACAATTAAATAAAATATCCCAGGTATTAGTATCGTATCAAATATGGTATACTTTATAGCATGTAAAAATGATATCATTATAAGAATAAATACAAAAAGCTTTCCAAATCTTACACTATCGTTATGTATTTTCCGAATATAGATATATACTAATATAGCAGGTATATTGAGAAAATATAAATAATTAATTATGACGTTGTAACCAAAAACCTCCTCGTAATAACGTGGATTAATAAATAAGGTTCCAAGATTCAATCCTGATCTGAATACGTTTAGCATATTTAGGCTTACGCCAAAAAATGAGAGAACAGTTAAGAAATAAAATATTCTCTTTAGCTTTACTGAAGAATATTTCCTATGTTCTAATTCATAGACATTTCTATTATAAAATAAAAAAACTAAAAAATTGCCAATCAAAAGTGACAAACTTGCAATATAAAAATATAGAAAGCTAATGTAGCTTATATGAGGTTTGATGTACTTAAAAAATACTTGCATTAAGGGATGGTCAATTAGATCAAATGATAAACCAAAGAATATAAGTAATGAACTTGACCCTATCGCAAATAGCTTATATTTACTTCTATCTAATAACAAATAGATGATTGACATAATCAAGGCGAAAATTGAATAAATCATCTAAATATTGATTTAATGAAGTCAATAGTCCTTTGAATAGATTTAGATGGCAATAAAAACAATAAAAATATACCTAAGTAGTACTTATTAATAATGAAATTCTCATAAATGAAATTCTTATAAATGCGTATAAATTTGATTTTATATTTAATAGAAGAAAGTCTTTTAATGACATTAAATGCCCAAATGGAAAAAATTAGTTTTCGAATTCCGCATTCGCCATCTTTCTCTAAGTCAAAATAAATGGATGGTATGCATACTTGGGATAAGTCCGTTATATTTCCACTTGAAAGACTACTTGGATCATCTTCTGTATATTGATATGTTGCATGAGGAATCAAGTAAATTTGCTTTCCATCATTTGCAAGTTTTTTCAACATTCCATAACAAAACTTCCAATCTTCAAAATTTCGCTCAGATGAAAATAAAAAGCCTTTAAAAAAAACAGCATTAAAACAATAATTTGCAGATACAAAGATTGATTCATATTCCATCGCTTTAAATGGGTTTGTTATTATATAACATGATGGATTTTGTGTATTGCAGTACTTATCTATCATTAAAGAAGGTAATATAGTATTAGACCTTGAATATTTTACACGAGTTACTAATAGCTTAGCTTGAGTTAATTTAATACATTTCTCTAAATTATAAATATGCTTACTATCTAATCTATCATCGGCATCCAAAAATATTAGATAATCAGATTTTGCTTGTTGAATACCGTAGTTTCTTGTTATCCCTGGTCCTGAATTCTCTCTATTCCTTACAAGTCTAAATAAATGTTTGAGTTCTGACCTTTCGATGAAGTTATTGGCGACTTCGTAGCTATTATCATTACTACAATCTTCTACTATTATTATCTCATCGGGCAACAGCTCTTGTGAAAGAAGGCTAATCAAAGCAATTTCAATAAACTTTGCTTTATTATACAATGGTATAATAACCGAGAAGCTTAATTCTTTATTATCTTTCATACAACACAGCTTTATCCGAATCAGCAATAATATTGCTTTCGAAAAATAATTTTGTAAACTTTTTAGTATAGTTTCCTTTTTCTATTATTGGCGATTTAATGAGAACGGCTTTTGATTTGCCAGTTTGAAAATAATGCTTTGCAAATCCTTGTGTTAGATTAGAATCTATATTTATAAATGCACAATTGTGAATCTGAACTCCCCATAAATTATCATTCCAAGATGAATAGTAAGCTTTAAAAAAATTATTATTAAAATTACTATTTGACACATTAAACAATCTGATTCCAAATGAATAACAAGTAATTTGATTTTGTTTTACTAATATATTTGATGCAAAATAACTATTAGTATTTTCAATTCTAACTCCTTCATTAGCTCCAGATATTTTATTATTAAATATCAGAACATCCTCAATTATATTGCCCAAAGTATTACCAACATTTATTCCTATCCCGAATAAGATATTTTTATATGAATAAATGGAATTGTTTTCAATTGTAATATTTTTAATAGTATTGTTAGCTAAAGCATCATGTACTTGAACTCCAATAGCTGAATTATTTATTGATTTATTTATTAATGGTGCGCAATAAATAATATTATTAGAAATCAATGCATCATCAGCTCCATTTTCAAGATTAATTGCATCTCCTGCAATTATGTAGTTATTTATAAATCTCAAATGCTTTGGAATGGAATTTAAACCTGATCCACCACTAGGATTTATCCCAGTCGATTTAGGATTAATTAATTTACAATTTTCAACCTTAATAATTGAGGAGCTAGGAAACGCAGCACATGCAAATGAGCCCCCTTTAAATTCAGATTTAAAAACGTCTATTTTATTACAAAAATAAAATTCCGTACAAGAATATGCACTCTCAACTTTAATTTCGTTAAGTTGACAGTTTTCTACTTTTCCGCCTATTCCTTTAAATGAACCCTGTATATTGATTCTATTCAAAACTATATCTTTTCCCTCTAAACCCAAACAATAGAATTTAGGGTTATATAGAAAATTAAACTGTTTATATTCTTTTGAGCCATTTTCTGTAAAATCCATTTCAGAAAATAAGTCTTTTGAAATTATTGTGATATCATTAAGAGTTGTTGAATTTTTCACCATTATACTCCATTGATTATCTATTACATTTGAAAAAACTAATTTGGCTCCATTTCCAAAAACTACCTTATTGGATGGTATAATTAGTTGTTTAAAAAGTACATATTTTTTTTTTGACAGATAAATTGTCTTTTTTTTATTTGATAGCTCACGTTTTAAATAACTATCGTCAGTTTCAGCTTTAATTTTCTAAAAATGTAATTAAAAAAATTAAACTGAGTGCAATTATAACTATCTTCTCCTTTATTATCATATTCTTCATTTAATATATCCGCCAATATTTTAGTTTGATAAAATCTATCATATTTTTTTATTGCTTCTTCATTTATATACTCATTTTTAGTACCCATATTAAAATAAGCACTATACTCTTTTTCTAAAATTGAAACTACCTCCTCTGAGGTGCTTGCAACTATACCTTGTCCTGTTTTTTGTAAAGTATTTTCAACAATATCTCCATCTCCAGGTGTTATCAACACTCGCTTTTTTAATGCAATGTATTCATAGAGCTTACTTCCTGGAGTTCCTTTCATATTCGTATGTGTACACAACAAAAGCATCGCCGATTTATATTGCATAGCAATGGCCTCTTGTTTTGAAATACGGGATGTAAAAGTAAAATATTTTGGAAATAGTTCTGTATACTTTTTCAATCTTTCCATAGCCTCAGTATTAGTAAGTAAGCCCACAAACAAAACTTTAAACTTTTCTGGCTTATTTAATTCTATGAATTTTAAAACACCTTCCAAAAATAATTCTATAGGCTGTGTGCGATATAATGAACCTACGTAGGTAACAGTAAAGTCTTCATACAATTCTACATTCTCTAATGTCAGATAATTTTCTTTCATATAACCATTTTCTATGCAGACTCCTTTTACAGGCCCAATCACACGCTGAATTTTTTGGATATAAAAATCCGAAACTGTTGTGAAACAATATGCACTACTTAGCCACTTCTTTTCATTATAACTATTTAACTTATTAAGGATGCTATGAATTTTTGACTTATTTAAAATCTCATTTGAAGTCCAATCATCTCTATAATCTGCAATCCAAGGTATTTTATATTTTTTATTTAATTTATATGCATAATTAAACAACAAATATGGATAAGCCGAAACAATTATTTTTTTTATACCCTTATCGCTTTCAATAAGTTGTGCAGCCTTTCTATACAGAAAATAAAAATTTGAAAATCTATTTGTAAAAATTTGTAAAAAATTTATTTTAAAACTTACTAAAAGATACAATAATTTTATTAACGAACTAGATTTCTTAAAATATAAGTATTCTTTAAAAGATTGTTTGTATGGCATATACCATACTTCATAATCATCATAGACTTTATGCAAAGGTGATGTCCCAGAAGTTTTTAATTCGTCTTCAAATCCTTTAATTTCAATATCCCAATTTCTAGTAACAATTATCGGATAATACCCTAGTGCCTTTAAATATTTAGCCCAAGAATAAATCCTTTCACTTGGTGTTAAGTTGCATGGTGGAAAATAATAACTAATGATTAAAACTTTCTTCATCACTTAATTTACAATATTACACATCAATAATTTCCAATTAATAGTATTACCAGAAACGGCGTCCTCTGGCTGAATAGTGCGCTGTTGTATCTCTGGAGATAAAATATTATTTTCGACTAATTTCTTTTTGCCCATTGCAATTTTGTTTTTTATCATTTCATTCTCCATCCAACTTTTTTGAGGTGGCTCATAGCCTATTTTATCTTTACGCCAAGTTATCTCCTCTGGCAATAAGGTATTAAAGCTACTACGCATTATCCACTTTGTCCAGCCTTCTTTTATTTTGTATTCGCTTGGTAAAGTAAATAAAAAATCAACAACTTCGTGCGATAAAAAAGGAAGCCTTACTTCTCTACTATGTGCCATACTATTTCTATCGGCATAGCGTAGTAGTGTTTGCAAATTTCCTTTCATTGTACTCTGATAAAGTGATTCATTTAGACTTTCAAAATCATAAGTTTGTTGAAAACTCTCTTTGAAATACGTCTGAAAAAACTCTTTATTAAATAATGGGTTTTTTATTTGCTTCCATTGTTCGTAATATTTGCGCAGCATTTTAGACGATGCAGGCAAATATGATTTTACATTATTTTTCCATCCTTTCAAAACCGATTCATTTATTTCGCTACTTCTATGCAAGGTATGGTATGCTTGCTTCTCAATAGATAGCAATGATGATTTTCTTTTTCTTAATTCTTGAAAATAATGAGAATAATACGGATGATAACCGGCCAATATTTCATCGGCTCCTTGTCCATCAAGTAGTACCGTCACCTCGTGTTGATGTGCAAGCTGCATCACTTTGTATTGCACATAAATACTTGCGCTACCAAAAGGCTCTTCTTGATGATGAAAAACATGTTCAATCTCTTTTATCAAGCCTTCATCATTTGGGCTAACAAAGTGTGGCTTTACATTTGTTTTTGCAATTACATATTCCATATACTTGCGCTCATCTTTCTTAAAACCTGGAAAAACAGCACTAAAAGTATTTTGTAATTGTTCACTTCCCTTTTTTAATTCATCTATTGTACACACAACCAAACTACTATCCAAACCACCACTTAAACTACTCCCCACAGGCACATCGCTTCTAAGTCTGCGTTTTACAGACGTGTAAAACAACTCCTGAAACATGCTCTGTGCTTTTTCTATACTAATATTCTTGTCTATATCTTGCCAGTTAATATCATAGTATTTTTTTATCTCTATTTCAAAGCTATCCAACTTTAGTACCAAATAGTGCGAATGCGGAAGTCTTATACAGTTTGTATAAAACGTTTCACTATCATCAGATGGATTCACTAAAAATCCATAAGCCAAATAATTAAATAGCATTCTATTATTAACCTCTTTTTGTATGCCACCAGCCCACAAACATTTCATTTCACTTCCAAAATAAAAATGGCTCCCTTTTTGGTAACTATAAAAAAAAGGCTTCTCACCAAATCGATCTCGTGCACAAAATATAGTTTGCTCTTTTTCATCATAAAGCACAAATGAAAACATACCATCCAACTTAGACAAACATTGTTCTTTGTCTCTATCATACATAGCCATTAGCACCTCAGTATCACTTTGAGTTTTAAATGTATAGCCTTGGCTCAATAGTATTTCTCGGAGTTCTATATAATTATATATTTCACCATTAAAAACAATAGTATATCTATTTAAATAGTGCATAGGTTGGTCTGCCTCATGACTCAAATCTATAATAGAAAGTCGCCTGTGCCCAAGCCCCACTTGCCCATTTTCCGATATCCAATGCCCTTCGCCATCAGGCCCTCTGTGCGAAATCACATCGGTCATACCTTTCAATAAACCTTTATGAAGTTTACGATTATCTTTCGATATAAGACCAGCTATTCCACACATAAAAATAGAGTTAGACGGTCAAAGTTAAGGATTTCAATATTTTTAAAAAGGATAAATCTTATTTCAATACTGATGCTAACGGTATTAAATGTATTTTGATATAATTGCACTTATTTCTTCAGCAGCATGTCCATCGCCATATATATTTGGAATATAGGGCCCTGGCTTTTTCATCAAAGTAGATTCTAACTCTTGCAGATTTTCAAATATCAATGTATTCCATCCATTTTTTAGTGTTTCAGTCCATTCTGTTTCGCTTCGCAAAGTGATACATGGTTTTTCCAGTATATAGGCTTCTTTTTGTATGCCACCACTATCTGTAATCACGCAGTCCGAATAGGCCTGATAGGATATACTTTCTACATAGCTTTGTGGAGGAATAAAACGAATATTTTCAAAATTTTGCTGCTTTATACCAAATTGCTCCAGCCTACTCACCGTGCGTGGATGAATGGAAAAAACAACTCGCTTTTTAAGCATATTCAAATGCTGTAAAATAGTTTCAAGCCTTTGCGTATTATCTGTATTATAAGGTCTATGGATGGTTACAAAATAGTAAGACTCATCCATCATTTTTTTTATACTTGGCTTTATCATATGTACCATATCGCACATCACATCGCCACATCTAAATATTCTTTCGTGAGCTATGCCTTCTTTCTGTAGGTTATCTATGGCTGTATCGGTAGGGCAAAATAATAAATGAGCAAACTCATCAGCCACTATTCTATTTACTTCTTCAGGCATTTCTCTATTATAGCTTCTTAGTCCAGCTTCTACATGTATTTGTGGTATATGCATTTTGGCTGCCACAAGTGCTCCGGCAAGGGTAGAATTAGTATCACCATATATTAATATAGCATCTGGGCTTTCCATTTCACATATGCTCTCTATCTCCTGCATCATCATACCCGTTTGTTGACCTTGTTTTTTATAGGCCGACATATCTAGAAGATAGTCTGGTTTTGGCATACCCAACTCTTCAAAAAACACAGCGCTCATATTCGTATCATAATGCTGCCCTGTATGTATAGTTAATGCCTGAAAATGCTTTTGTAGTTGCATCTGCATAGGGGCATGTTTAATAAATTGTGGTCTTGCACCCACAATCGAAATAATTTTTTTCATATATAATAAAGTTATATCTAATGCCGAGCCTTTGGTAGATAAATGCTACAGCAAAAAGAAAAATAATTTATTTGCAAAGATATTGGTTTCATTCTTTTTTCTATCATCAATACACATTACCTTTGCACCCGAATTACGAGAGGTATGCAAAAAATCGCATTTAAACCAATAAAATCAATACTTTTAGCCTTTTTATTGGCTACTTGTACGGTATTTACTGGATTTTCACAAGAACATCAAAACCACACAGCCACTCCCGAACATGCCGAAGAAGGCAAATTAGACATTAAAGGAGAAATATTTGGGCATATTAGCGATTCTTACGATTGGCATCTATTTGATTTAGGCGAAACTCAGGTTTCAGTGCCTTTGCCTGTTATTTTATACAATACTACCCATGGCAAAATGGACGTCTTCCTTTCTTCAGCTTTTCATCACGGACAAGAACCTCATGCAGGCTATGAGTTGTACAAAGAAAATGGCAAACAAAAACTTCGTACACAAGATGGTAGCTCTTTTTTAGATATTAGCATCACTAAAAATGTATTGTGCCTTTTCCTTTCAGTTATAATTCTTTGGTTTTTGATGACTGGCGTAGCCAAAAAATATAAGAAAAATGGCATTAATACTGCACCAAGCGGATTTCAAAATGCCTTAGAGCCTATTATTGGCTTTATACAAGACAATGTAGCAAAACCCTTTTTAGGTAAACATTATATAAAATACATGCCGTTTTTGCTAACCATATTTTTCTTCATATGGGTCAATAATCTTTTAGGTTTATTGCCATTTGGATTTAATCTTACTGGCAATATAGCAGTTACGCTGGTATTAGCATTGGTGTTCTTTGTGGTTATGTTAGCCAAATCCAACGCTAATTTTTGGGGACACATTTTCAATCCACCTGGTGTGCCAGGTTGGGTTAAAGTTATATTAGTTCCTATAGAAATATTGAGCAATCTATTAATAAAACCAGCGGCATTAGCAATACGTCTTTTTGCCAATATTTTTGCAGGTCACACTATAATTATCAGTATCATTTTACTCATATTTATATTTTCGGCATTAAGCAAAGTAGCAGGTATAGCCTTTGTGCCCGTGTCTGTAGGGTTTTCTATTTTTATGTTCTTCTTAGAACTTTTAGTAGCAGCCATACAAGCATTTATCTTTACTAATTTAACAGCCGTATTTATAGGCCAAGCTATCGAAGAGCATCATCATGATGATCACGATAAAGGCCACCACTAAACAAGTTTATTTAAAACCCAATATATATGTCAGTATTAACAGTATTATTAGAAGGAATCGCATCAGCAGGTGGTGCAGTAGGTGCCGGAATCGCAGCTCTTGGAGCAGGCGTGGGCGTAGGTCAAATTGGTAAAGGAGCTTTAGAATCTATAGCTCGTCAACCAGAAGTAGCAGGAGAAATCCGCTCTAATATGATCTTGGCTGCAGCCCTTGTAGAGGGTGTTGCACTTTTTGGTGTAATCGCAGGTATCCTTGCTATTGTGATGTAGTATCTTTTTGTAAAAAGTAGTTTTATTGTAAATCCTATTTATAATGCCTACTTTAAAAACAAATAGTATTATATCCTTCAACAAAACATTAAACTACACGCAACGCAAAGGGCAGCGCGTGTAGTTTTTTAAAAAAAACAAAAAAAGTATTTAAAAAATATATAATATGGATTTATTAACGCCCGGGTTTGGTTTATTTTTCTGGACATTAATCGCATTTTTAACAGTCATCTTTTTACTGAAAAAATTTGCTTGGAAACCTATCTTATCAGCTCTTCAAGAAAGAGAGAGCAATATAGCTGAAAGCATAGCCTCTGCCGAAAAAATGAAACTAGAAATGGCTAGCATGAAAAGCGAAAATGAAAACTTGTTAAATCAGGCAAGAGAAGAAAGAACAGCCTTGCTTAAAGAAGCTAAAGAAACGAAAGATAAAATAATAAACGAAGCCAAAGACCAAGCAAAAGAAGAAGCTAACAAAATCATGTTAGAAGCTAAACAGCAAATTGATTTTCAAAAAAATGCTGCAATGATAGATGTAAAAAATCAAATTGGAACCTTAGTAATTGAAGTAGCTGAAAAAGTACTACGAAAAGAATTAAGTAACAAAGCCGAACAAAATAATTACATCAGCCAATTAGCTAACGAAATTAAATTGAACTAAATAAGATGCAAAATCCAAAATTAGCTGCCAGATATGCTAAATCTTTGATGGATTTAGCCATCGAAAAAAATCAACTGGATGCTGTATATGCAGATATGCAAGCTATATCAAGTACTTGCAAGGAAAGCAAAGATTTTTTGAGTTTGGTTAAAAGCCCTGTCATTAAAGCTGATAGCAAATTAAAAATAGTACATGCTATTTTTAGTGGGCATATAAGCGAGCTTTCGCATGCTTTTATGAATTTGATTATTCAAAAAGGAAGAGAATTTTTCTTGCCTGAAATTGCAACTGCTTTTATACAACAATACAAAAAGAAAAACAGCATCAACGAAGTTATATTGACCACTGCAGACCCATTGGATGAAGCAACAAAACAAAACCTTGTAGAAAAAATACAAGCTCAATTTAAAAATATGTCTATAGATCTAAGCACCAAAATAGACCCGTCTATAGTAGGAGGTTTTATTCTTGAGGCAAACAATAATCTATTTGACGCAAGCATACTAAGGGATTTAAAAGACATCAAAAAACAATTCCTTAAAAACGAATATATCCCAGACATTAGATAATAACTTTTTAATCATACTATTTTAAAAAAAATATAAACTATGGTAAACATAAAACCAGACGAAATTTCAGCCATCCTACGCCAACAGCTTGGCAATTTTAATTCAAGTGCTGAATTAGAAGAAGTAGGAACCGTACTACAAATTGGCGATGGTATTGCTCGTATTTATGGCCTAAATGGTGTAAGCTCGGGCGAATTAGTGGAATTTGAAAATGGCGTACAAGCAATAGCCTTAAATTTAGAAGAAGACAATGTGGGTGTGGTATTGATGGGTGAAGGTAAAGGCATTAAAGAAGGAAACAAAGTACGTCGTACTGGCCGTATTGCCTCTATCAAAGTAGGCGAAGGCATGGTAGGACGTGTTATCAATACATTGGGCGAACCCATAGACGGAAAAGGTGCCTTGAAAGGCGAATTATTTGAAATGCCTATTGAGCGTAAAGCACCAGGTGTTATTTTTCGTGAACCAGTAAAAGAGCCTTTACAAACGGGTCTAAAAGCCATTGATGCCATGATTCCAATAGGACGTGGACAACGTGAATTGGTTATTGGTGATCGTCAAACCGGTAAATCAGCTATTTGTATTGATACTATCATCAATCAGCGTGAATTTTACGAAGCTGGCAATCCAGTATATTGTATTTATGTAGCCATAGGCCAAAAAGCTTCTACAATAGCTCAAGTAATGAAAACTTTACAAGAAAATGGAGCTATGGATTATACAATCATCGTAGCAGCATCTGCTGCCGATCCAGCACCTTTACAGTTCTACGCACCTTTTGCAGGAGCTGCCATAGGAGAGTTTTTCCGCGATACAGGCCGTCCAGCTTTAATCGTTTATGATGATTTGAGTAAACAAGCTGTTGCTTACCGTGAAGTATCTTTACTCCTACGTCGTCCTCCAGGTCGTGAGGCCTACCCTGGTGATGTATTCTACTTACATAGTCGTTTGTTGGAGCGTGCTGCCAAAGTAATCAACAAAGATGAGATAGCTGCTAAAATGAACGATTTGCCAGAGAGTCTTAAAGGCAAAGTAAAAGGCGGTGGTTCTTTGACTGCACTACCCATTATCGAAACGCAAGCTGGTGACGTATCGGCCTATATTCCTACCAACGTAATATCTATTACCGATGGACAAATATTCTTAGAATCTAATCTATTTAATGCGGGTATTCGTCCTGCTATTAATGTGGGTATATCCGTTAGTCGTGTAGGTGGTTCGGCTCAGATTAAATCAATGAAAAAAGTAGCTGGTACTTTAAAATTGGACCAAGCACTTTATCGTGAAATGGAAGCCTTCTCAAAATTTGGTGGTGACTTAGACCCTGCAACTAAATCTATTTTAGATAAAGGTGCAAGAAACGTGGAAATATTGAAACAAGGACAATTCTCTCCTTACTCTGTAGAAAAACAAGTAGCTATCATATACTTAGGTACTAATGGCTTACTCAATAGCGTTCCTGTTAAAAACATGAAAGCTTTTGAAGAAATGTTTATGACAGAAATGGAAAATAAAATGCCTGATTTACTAAAAGAATTTAAAAAAGGAAATCTGCCAGAAGAAGGTATAGCCAAAATGGTTAGCTTGGCCGAAGGACTTATTCCTCAATTTAGTAAATAATAGCACCTGAAAAATATAAAAAAAGGTTGTCGAATGACAACCTTTTTTTTGCTTCATAAATAGTATCTCAGTAATAGCTGCATAAATATTTTACCCATGGTATTATACCAATCTTACATTGGTTTCAGACCAATTTTTCAGCGTGGTTTATGCCTATATTGCTGATGTTCAGACTATTTTTGGGGTCTGCTACAGTAGTATAATCGCTATTATTCCCTTTTCATGAGTTTACCAGTCAATACTTGCGAAGCAACTCGTATTTTGTAGTGGTATAAACCAAGTTGCAAACTGGACAAGGATATAGAATACATACGCTTGCCTTTGCTTAGTTTTTGCTGTAGTACCTTATGACCCAACAAATCATAAATTTCTATATCCGCATCGGATATGGTAAACAGGCTGCTTTCAAAGGTAATTTTATCATTGCTTGGGTTGGGGTATACCTGTACCTCTTCCTTATTCATTAGCACTTCAGATGAAGCCAAGGGCCAGCACGTTTTGGGGCCCAAGGTATAGTTGGGCATATTGGCCATAAAACGCATGTGACCGCTTGGTGCATTATTGCCTATGCACAATCGGCAAAAACTACAGCCTGCACCACCTATATCGGGCTGTTCTATAATACTCATATAGTTAAAAAGACTGTGCCAATGCCCCACATAGATACGATTATCGGGGCCTAAATCTAAGTAGCTATAGCCCGCATATTGATGTACCGTATCGGGGGGCGATACGGTAAACCAATGACCAGTGCTAAACTCATATTGAAGGATATGACTCCACTTGGATACATACAAATACTCATTGTTGGGCGAAAAACAAATCCCTAACGCTTGGCTGTCAATTTGAATCGTAGTATCGTGATAATCTATATAGTTCATATACGGCACTTGTATCTTCTTGGGCTGGCTGAGTATGCCGTAGCACCTATCAAAATCGGCTATAAATACATGACCCTCCGTATTGGCCGATACCGTAGCCCATCGGCTACCATCTTGGCTCATAGTCATTTGGCCTGCCAAATCAAACTTTCGCCTTTTGTCAAAAGGCAAATGCTGTTTGCCATGATAAATAACACTGTCTGGCCTTATCAGGTAGGTGTGCACATTTACACTATCCTGATCTGCTTGCAGCAGCCACCAGTCTATGCCATTGCTATGCCGGCAGGCCATCATTTGGGTAGCGGATAATTTTACGTCCTTTGCCATCAATTCTCGCTTCTTGACCACCTTGCCGGCACCATTGTTGGCATTCATGTCTATACGGTGGCAATATGATATATCTTGCCAGTGTGTAAAAGCGGTATCATTAAACAAAGGTGTATTGTATAAACTGTCGCTTACACCCAGTGTAATAAAAGCATATTGGTTGTTGGGAAAGGGTAAAAATATACTCGTTTGATGACCACGCGAGTAGCCACCACTCCAAATTGAATATAAGTAAGGGGGCAAGGTATCGCCCCCATCTATCAGATTCATGCAGGCATCATATACACTAATTCCATTGCTAATCAGTAGCATATTGCCGTTGCTATCGCATATACTACTAGGGTTAGTAAGGGGTGTATTGGGCATTCCTGAGCAGGACGATCCGTACAATTTGGCGGTATCTATCTGCGCAGGTATGACATTAAAATCTATAATAGGATTGTATGTACCAATTACCCGTTGGTGACCTTGTTTGCTTTGGGCAAACAAGCTCAGTACCGATACAATATATAAAAATACAAATGCGATTTTCTTCATAGCTATTCTATTATCAGTTTGCCGCTTGCTGTTTTATGGCCTGCTTGCTTGCATGTATATATATAAACGCCTTGGGGCATTTTGCTTATATTTATATGACGTGTATTTTCGTCTCGTGTTAGCGTTTTTTCCAATTTTTTATTGCCTACCATATCATAGAGTTCAAATTGAGCGCTTTCGCCTTCTTGCAGCATACAGGCTATAGATAGCCACGTGTGCGCTGGATTCGGATATACCAACAGCTCCCCTTGCGGTGCTGATAGGTTGCTGGTGCTGACAGGCCAGCAACTATCTTTACCCAAACTATAGCAAGGCATATTGGGGGTATTAGACAAGTTAGTATAGGGCTGCCAAATGCCATTGGGTGTAAACTGACAACCCAAACCCCTCACATTGGGCTGGGCTATATAGCTCATATAAGGTCTCGTTATATTAGGTGTGCCTATATAAATCCTTCCGTCAGGAGCAATTTTCATTTGTCCGTACCACGGAAAATAATTTAATACAGTATCAGGTCCTGTAATATAGATAGCGTTATATCGATTGGTATCTTCTATATCTATTTGATGTAAGGAATAGATACTACTCATATACAGCAATTTGCTGTCTGGTGAAAAACACAAGCCAAACTGATAATCTTTATTGGGATAAGTGGTCGTATCGAAGGGTACTTTATACTCCTGTCTGTAACTTATAGTTCCTTTGCATCTATCAAAATCATATACTTTTACACTATTAAAATCATAAATAGAATCATTGCCATTTGGAATAATTTTTCCTGTACCATAAGCTAATTTGGTACCATCTTCGCTAAAATACATGGTGCCAGTAAAACTACAAAAATCATCATTTGGCAAAATATGAATATCCTGATAAAAGGGACCTTCTATGGTGTCTTCTTTGACCAAATACAATTGAAATTTATCATTCCTACAGTCGGCCTTACAGAGCCACCAATCTTTGCCATTGCCATGGCGTACAGCCTGCATAGCACAGTTTACATAGTGCTGATTCTCTGCCAGTAGTATATTTTTTTCTATTACTTTGCCTTTGCCACCATTGCTATCCATATCTACTATACTATAATTCAGCACATCAAATTCGGTATAAGTATGATTGGCATAGTTTGTAGCTACACTATCACTCATACCTACCCCAAATACATAGTATTGATTGCCTTTTTTGGGCAGTATCAAGGTCATTTGGGTGTAGATACCAGTACCAGTTTCGTCATGATAAAATTTATATCCTTTGGGGCAGTTAATGGAATCTCCATTGTCCATGAGGTTTAATACTTTATCACCCAATTGAAACCCGGTACTTACAAATTGAAATTGACCACTGGTATTCGATACACAACTGGATGAAGCTGCAGCACCTAGGTTGGGGTATTGATAAAAATTGACAGGGTTAAAATTAAAGTCGAAAAACACGCCTGGAGCACCTAAATACCAATTATTAGCACGCTTAAACTCCTGAGAAAAGCCGTGTACAAAAACCAAACATAACAACAAACAGAGTCCTATTAGTTTCTTCATCTTTAATTCGCTTTTATTAGTTTACCACTTAATACCCCTTGTGTTGTTTGCAATTTATACATATATACCCCCGCCTGTAAGTTTCTTGTATTTATTATATAGTTCGATACGCCTTGGGGTATGCTACGTTTTAAAACACAATGGCCCAGCATATCCAATAGCTCCAATTGGGTTTCTTGCTCCTGAAACCAGAGCGATTCTATATGAACCTCATCGCTAGTAGGATTAGGATATACTAACAGCTCCCCTTGCGGTGCTGATAGGTTGCTGGTGCTGACAGGCCAGCAGTGCAGGCTATCCTCGCCTAAAGCATAGTTGGGCATATTGGGCGGATTAGAAAGATTTGCATAGGGCTGCCAAATGCCATTTGGGGTAAACTGACAACCCAAACCTCGCACATTGGGCTGGGCAATATAGCTCATATAAGGTCTTGATACGCCAACTGTTCCTATATAAATACGACCATCAGGGGCTATTTTCATTTCATTGTACCAAGGGAAATTGTTGAAAAAGGTATCAGGTCCTGTGATATACATAGCATTGTACCGATTGGTATCTTCCACATCTATTTGATAGATGGAATAAATAGTACTCATATAAACCAATTTACCATCAGGCGAGAAACAAAGCCCTTCTTTATAATCTGGATTAAGGTATGTAGTGGTATCAAAAGGCACTTCGTAGTGGTTACGATATGTTAGGGTTCCAGTACATCTATCAAAATCAAAGACATCTACTCGATTAGGACTAATATAAACTCCATTTTCCCGATTCCCATACATACCTGACAACATTTTAGTGCCATCCTCGCTAAACATTAAAGTAGAAAAAAAAACACAATAATCTACTGTGTCGCTAGTGGGTACATACTGATAAAAGGGTCCTTCTATGGTATCTTCTTTGACTAAATACAACTGAAAACGATGCTCCTCGCAGTCGGCCTTGCACAGCCACCAATCTTTGCCATTGCCATGGCGCACCGCCTGCATTTCACAGTTTATGTAGTGCTGATTCTCTGCCAATATGGTATTCTTTTCTATTACCTTACCCTTGCCATTATTGCTGTCCATATCCACTACGCTGTAGCTCAGTACATCAAACTCGGTATAAGTATGATTGATATAATTAGTAGCTGCACTATCACTCATGCCCACACAAAATACATAATATTGGTTTCCCTTTTTAGGCAATATAAGAGTCATTTGTTCAAGTAATCCTGATCCATTTGTGTGATGATATAATTTATAGCCTTGAGGGCAGTTAATGGAATCCCCATTGTCCATGAGGTTTAAAATTTTATCGCCCAACATAAAGCCTCCACACGTAAATTGAAATTGACCATTGGTATTAGACACGCAACTTGAAACATCTACCGCACCAAGATTGGGGTATTGATAAAAATTGACAGGATTTAGGTTAAAGTCGAAAAAAACTCCTGGAAAGCCTAAGTACCAAATAAGCCCTCGTTTATATTCTTGCCCATGTATTGCTACACTAAATAATAGCATCAAGATTAATAATACACTTTTCATCTTAATTGTCTTTTATTAGTTTACCTGTATAAGTTTCTTTGTCTGGTAAAGTGGTACACATGTTGTACCAGGCCAAGGCAGCAATATCGTATATACATGTACACTTGAGGAATGGCTATTTCTTTTACCACCCTGCCGGGAAAAATCTTTCACCTTTAGCGCTTTGTCTTGTAGCCCGAGCGCGCCTCATATTATTGCATTTGTTTGAAGTTGGGTTAAGTATGCAATAGTTCCCCTTTATCTTTGTATACCTCGGCACCGACGATTTTGTATAGTGCAGGCTATCTCGCCCTAAAGCATAGTTAGGCATATTGGGCAGATCGGAAAGATTCGCATGAGGCTACTTAGTACCATTGGGGTAAACTGACTGCCACTCTTATGTTTAAGATTTGCTATATAGCTCATATAATGTCTCGTTGTATATTAGGTGTGCCTATATAAATCCTTCCGTCAGGAGCAATTTTCATTTGTCCATGCCACGGAAAATAATTTAATACAGTATCAGGTCACCTTAATATAGATAGCGTTATATCGATTGGTATCTTCTATATCTGTTGATGTAAGGAATAGATACTACTCATATATAACAATTTGCTGTCTAGTGAAAAACACAAGCCAAACTGATAATCTTTATTGGGATAGTGGTCGTATCGAAGGTACTTTATCTCCTGTCGCCAACATAGTTCCCTTTGCATCTATCAAAATCATATACTTTTACACTATTAAAATCATAAATAGAATCATTGCCATTTGGAATAATTTTTCCTGTACCATAAGCTAATTTGGTACCATCTTCGCTAAAATACATAGTGCCAGTAAAACTACAAAAATCATCATTTGGCAAAATATGAATATCCTGATAAAGGACGAACTATGGTGTCTTCTTTGACCAAATACAATTGAAATTTATCATTCCCTTTCTAGTCGGCCTTACAGAGCCACCAATCTTTGCCATTGCCATGGCGTACAGCCTGCATAGCACAGTTTACATAGTGCTGATTCTCACCAGTAGTATATTTTCTATTACTTTGCCTTTTACCTACATTGCTATCATTAGCATCTATTATACTATAATTCAGCACATCAGATTCGGTATAGAAAGTATGATTGGCATAGTTTGTAGCTACACTATCACCTCATACCTACCCAAATACATAGTATTGAACACCTTTTTTAGAAAGTATCAAAGTTGTATATGCGGAACAGATACCAAAACCAGTTCGTCATGATAAAATTTATCCTTTGAGGACAGTTAATGGAATCTCATTGTCCATGAGGTTTAATGCTATCAGCGCCCAATTGAAACCAGTACCCACAAATTGAAATTGACCACTGTTATTCGATACACAACTGGATGAAGCTGCGGCACCTAGGTTGGGGTATTGATAAAAATTGACAGGGTTAAAATTAAAGTCGAAAAACACGCCTGGAACACCTAAATACCAAATTAGCCCTCGCTTATACTCTTGCCCATGTGTGGCTATACCAAAAAATAGCATCAAGCCTAACAATACTCTTTTCATCCTAATTGTTTTTTATTAATTTTTGTACCAAACTTGCTTTGCCAAATTGAAAAAACTCACACATATATACACCTTGTGCAAGGTCTTTGATATCCAAAACTTGTTTTTGAATCCCTGCGGGTAAAGCTACCTTTTTTACGATGTTCCCCAACATATCTATAATATAAACAGTAGCGGATGCATCCATGAGCGCAAGGCTTTCTATGGTTATCTTATCTTGGGATGGATTGGGGTATAGGAGTAAGCCCTTATCTTCTAATTGGCTTCTGTGTTGTGCTGCTATCAACTGATTAATTTGTTCTTGTAGCTTATTGCTACCTTTATAGACCCCTTGCGAATTGCATATCACAATTTCATCGTAATGCGTGGCAGGATGCTCTATGCCCCATAGCACACGAGCCTTGTACACAGCACTGCCTCCTATATAAGGACACGTAAAAGCCAAGGTTTTTATGGCCAACCAATCGGGTTCGCTTATAGATAGGCTATCTAATTTGTCCTCCAACATGTTGAAATAAAACCTATTAATCCACTGTTGGTTTTGGTCAAAAATAGTGGGCGTTGCTAAAGCGGCATTGAGCTGTTTGAGGGCATTAAATTGGGTGTATTGTATCATGCTAAAAAATCATAAATATAGAAGCTTATAGCTTGGGGGTTTTGTAAGGATGTTTTCATGATAATAAAAATTTTATAGTATAAAGATATGCTAAATAAAATTCAGAAAACAAGTCGTTAACAAAAACAAATTGATATTTTTTTTTATTATTATTCCAACGTGATTTTGTAAATCGGGATAAACTCAAGTTATTTTATACAGATAATTAAGTAATCCATTTTTTTCAAGAATAATGAAGTGACAATAGCAGTTGAGTCCAATACAATTGGACTATTACTGATATTACTTCGGTATAACTTGGGTTCAAAAAAGTCAAATACAGTATATTGTTCAGGTCTTCTATCTTTTCAATAATAAATTTTAGAAAAAGTACTTGTACACATGTGTTAATTTCTATTTCATTCCATGCCTATTATTACGTCTATATTTACTTATCAAAAAGAAGAAAAAATGACTTTAGAAAAACTAATGTTGGATAGTGAGGCGCTTATATTTGCATCCGATAAACCTTTATCATCAGACGAGATTGCCAACCTTATTACCCAAAGCAATATACAAGAAGAAGACGAACAAATAGATACGTCTAAACTACAATCGGCTTTAGAAGCCATAGTGGAAAAATACAGTGCAGATTTTTATCCATTTGAAGTAAAACAAATTGGTGGTGGCTATCAGTTTCTTAGCAAAAAAGATTTTTATCCTATGATTGCTAAACTGAATGGCGAAAAATACACAAAACGTTTATCTACTGCTGCCTTAGAAACTTTAGCCATCATTGCTTATAAACAACCCGTTACTAAAGCCGAAATAGAATATATCAGAGGTGTAAATTCGGACTACTCAGTTCAGAAATTATTAGACAAAGAGCTTATTATCATTTCTGGCAGATTAGAAGATCAGGTAGGTAAGCCGCTTACATTTTCTACCTCCAAATCGTTTATTGATTATTTAGGATTAAATAGCATAGACGAATTACCAAAATTTGCAGAAATAGTACAGCAAGAACTTGTAATTCCTACAGATGCCACAGAGGCTATACCCGAAAATGATACCCAACTTATAGTAAGTGAAAATGGTGAATTGCAGGAAATACCACTAGTCGCTATTGTTAATGATGAAAATAATCAAAATCAGGCCGAAACTTCTTCTGAGGAAACAGAGGCAAATGCCAAAGAAGACTAAATAAGTTTGCTGGCATTGGTAGCAATCTCACAAAACATTTGAATTCCTTTTGCTATAGCCTTTGGATAAATATCAAAATGTGCATTATGTACTGGATAGGTAAATTGATCTTCAAAAGAAGTACCTATTCTAAAAAAACAACCTGGCACATGGTGTGTATAAAAACTAAAATCTTCTGCGGCCATACGCAAATCCAAGGTTTTAATTTGCGCTTCACCAAAAACTTTTTTTGCTAAATCACTTACTTGATTAGTCAATTTGGGGTTATTGTATAAAGATGGATACCCCTTTGGAATTTCCACAAGTGCCTCTGCACCCATAGCCTCACACAAGGTTTTTGTATGATGTGTTATTAACTCATGCGCTTGGGCCCGCCAAGCTTCATCCATACAGCGCAGTGTGCCTTCTATTTTAACTTCGTCGGGTATTACATTGCCAACATTTCCTCCACTTATTTTTCCAAAAGATAGCACAGAGGGCTGTAAGGGATTGCAATTTCTTGATATGATTTGTTGTAGACTAAGCAATACATTAGCACTGATAATAATGGGGTCTATGGTTTGGTGTGGCAAAGCAGCATGGCCACCTTTTCCTTTTACTGTTATATATATTTCATCGGCACTTGCCATATATTGTCCTGCTCTAAACCCAAGTGTACCATAGGGCAAATGAGGATATACATGGAGTCCGAATATGGCTTGGGGTTTGGGATTTTCTAATACTCCAGCCTTAATCATGAGACTGGCTCCACCTGGGTGTTTTTCTTCGCCCGGTTGAAAAATGCATTTTATAGTACCTTCCCATTCTTGTTGCAATTGAGATAAAATATAACAAGTAGCCAAAAGACAAGTGGAGTGCACATCATGGCCACAAGCATGCATTACGCCTTCATTCTTTGATTTGTATGGCACATCATTTAATTCCAAAATAGGCAAAGCATCCATGTCGGCACGTAAAGCAATTACAGATGAATCCGGATTTTTGCCTTTTAACAAAGCAACTATGCCTGTGCCTGCCACGCCAGATTGATGTGGAATTTGCCACTCATTTAGTTTACTACTTATAAAGGCGGCCGTATTATTTTCTTGAAACGATAATTCGGGATGAGCATGTATGTGTTCTCGAATTGCAATAAACTCAGGAAGCTTATTTTCAATGATAGTTTGAATAGAATTACTTAATGACATTGATATTTTTAATAGTGACGATATCGGGAACAATGAATGAGGCAGGAAAAGCAGCTCTGATTTTTTTCAAAAAACCATTGGCATCATTGCGTGATTCAAAATTACCTACCTTGATTTTATAAGACGGCACATTGTAACTTAAGTATGAAGGGGTCGAAGGAAAGGCTCTTGAAAATTTATTTTTAGCAGCTAAGGCTTGTGCTTTGTCGCTACCGTTGTATATGATAATTCTAAAACCCTTTGCACTGTATATACTTCCTGTAATTTTCTTTTTACCATCTTTTGATACAATAGGTTTGTAAACTGGAATTTCTGTGGCTGCATTAATCTTAGACGATTTTGTTTTGTCCACAGTAGCCATTTTCTCCAATGACTCTGGTCTATTATCTAATAAATCCAAACGAGTATCTTTAAACACAACCACATTTCTTTCTAATACAGTATCAATATATACCTCGTCTTGACTATAGGATTTTAGAACTGAAAAAAAAGCAACAATGAATACAACAATGATTTTAAAATAGTTCATCTGATGAAATGTCTTATAGAGAACAAATGTAATGATATAATTATGCTTATCGCTGATAGGTTATCATTTTTAATAACATTTTATCAAAATAATATTCTTGTATTTTTGTACCTATGAACAAAAAAACATTGGTTATAGGAGCTTCTGAACATACTCATCGATATAGCAATAAGGCTATGGCAATGCTCAAACAACATCAGCATGAAGTAGTGGCTATAGGCAAAATTGCTGGAAATGCACATGGAATTGAGATACAAAAAGGTTTTCCTGCATTAACAAATATTGACACCATAACCTTATACCTAAACCCCTCTCATCAGGAGCAGTATTATGAATATATTATGAGTCTAAAACCCAAACGAGTTATTTTTAATCCTGGCACTGAAAATGAAACTCTTGAAGCAAAACTTAATGCCGCGCATATAGCACATATAGAAGCATGCACATTGGTGCTTTTAAGTACAAAGCAATATTAAAAAAATTACTTTTTTAAATAGTTTTTCTCATACAAAGCTATCCAATCTTTTACAGACATTTTCTTCATCAATTGTCCTATTAGTTTGACAGGTATATCTTCCATCTTTTTGAATCGAATACAACTTTTGCCCATATCCAATTTTGCTTTTGTGTGTTTGGGATATTCTTGTTGAAACCATTCAAGCAATTGGGGATCTGCATAGATACCCATGTGATAAAAATTGACAGAATTTTTTTGCGAAGCAATATTAGCAAAAGGCAAGGGTAATTTGGTATCGCAGTGGTAACCATTTGGATATATACTATGTGGTACTACATAACCTATCATGCCATAATTCATGGTTTCTTCAAATCCTTTAGGGATATTTTTTAAAATTTCCTTTCGTAAATTTTCTACGGCTTCTACTCTATCCGTAGGGAGTTTGGAAATATAATCTTGTACGGAGTTGGCTTCTATTTTCATATTTATTGCTGTTCGGCTATAGATTTTAATTTATTTAATCCACTACCAAAATCTTTGTCCATGGCAGCATCCATATTCATAAATAATTTTGAAATATTAAAAGGGTATGGCATTTTAGATTTAAAACCCCAAGTAACTTTTGTTCCAGCACCTTCTGGAGACAAATGCATATAGGCTAAAGATTTGGATTCAAATGGCTCAGTAAAGGTTAAATCTGTTTCCCATATTGTTGGTGCTTCTACTTTAGTTACTTTTTGATTGCCTTTGCCCACTTCTTCTACATCAGATTCCCATTGCGATATTGCTCCAACCGTTCCATCGGTACCCGTAATACTTTTTTTCATTTTGGGGTCATAGTCGTTCCAAGGAGACCACTGGTCTTGTGCTGCAAAGGAGCCTACATGCTTCCATACACTATCTATAGGCGAATTGATAGTAATAGCTTTTTCGTAATTGAAATCTTTTGAAACAAATAAGGCTGTTATAAGTACAAAGGCTACAAAAAAGCAAAATGAACAAGCCGATAAATTTTAATACTTTCATATTATTAATTTTTATAGTTTTTCAAAAATAAAATAAAATGAAGCCAATAGCAAGCGTTTTTTTAAGAAATGTTATAGGACACATGTTATAGAATATTTTCATTAGCAGTATATTTACCGCCAATAAGAAATAAATGGAAATACAAACCGCTTTGACTCAGCTTTTAGAAATTTTAAAATATACTTTGCCTGCTATTGTTGTGTTGATTGCAAGCTATATGACAGTCAATAAATTTTTAATCAAAGAAATAGACCGCAAACGTTTATCAATATTTCAAAAACATGCAGGCACATCGCTACAACTACGATTGCAAGCCTATGAACGCTTAACTATTTTTGTAGAGCGTATGCATCCTACGAGTCTCATATCTCGTTTTTATACCAAAGATGCTAGTGCTCAAGATGTGCATCTGGCCATGGTAAATGCTATACGTGCAGAATATGAACATAATATGTCGCAACAGATATATGTTTCTAACGAGGTATGGCAAACCATAAAAACAGTTATGGAACAAGAAATTATGATGCTCAACAAAGTAGGTGCAAGCCTTGCTATGGGTAGTACATCGCAAGAATTTATAAGACATATTTCTGAATTTGTGGTTGACTCCGAACATGAAATGCCAACTCATATTGCATTGGAAGCCATAAATAAAGAAGCAAAAGTTTTACTGATTGGTCATTAAACATTTATTCATCTCAATATTTCAACATAGATATGTCTATACTTTCTAAAAATAATTTTTTCTTTATTGGTGTTGGTGGTGCAGGCATGAGTGCTATAGCTCAATACTTATCTGGACAGGGCAAAACCGTAAAAGGAAGCGATCGCTTGTTTGCTGACGAAAAAAATAATTATATCCAAAAACAACTAAGCTTATTTAGGGTTGCATGTTTTATACAAGATGGATCGGGCATAGATGAACATACAGAAGCCATAGTAATAAGTACAGCCATAGAAGATAGCAATATAGAAATTGCAAAAGCAAAAACACTGGGCATACCCATTATACTAAGAGCTGACTTGTTAGCAGCCATTTGCGAAAGCAAAAACACCATAGCTGTAGCAGGCACCTCTGGAAAATCAACCGTTACGGCTATGCTTTTTCATATTTTACACAGCAATGGCTTATCGCCATCTTTGATAACTGGTGCTGGTCTGTGTAGTTTGCAAAAAAATGGTAGCATAGGTAATGCCTATGTTGGAGAAAGTGATATACTAGTAATAGAAGCCGATGAAAGCGATGGTACTTTAGTAAAATACAAACCGCAAGTTGGACTATTGCTTAGTATAGATAAAGATCATAAAGAGCTAGATGAATTGTTTACCATTTTTGAAACATTTAAAAAACATACACAAAAATATTTTGTTGTTAATAGAGACCATGCTCTTGCACAAAAATTTAGCTCAGACAGTTTACATGATTTTGGCAATGGCACCCCTATTCAAGGAGATAATTTTTTACAAGAAGGTTTTTCAATATCCTTTCAGGTAGGTGGTGTACCCTTTCAGATACCAACTATAGGCCGACACAATATGGAAAATGCCTTGGCTTGTATTGCAGTTGCAAGACTATTCAATGTGAGCCTTGAACAATGTGCTGATGCTTTGAAAAATTATGAAGGTATATATAGAAGACATCAATTTTTAGGCGAACACAAAGGCATACTTGTAATAGATGATTATGCACACAACCCAGCAAAGATTGCAGCGTCTATAAAAGCATGCCAACCAATAGGCAAACGATTGATAGCCTGGTTTCAGCCACATGGCTATGGCCCTACAAAATTTATTAGAAAAGAATTGGTATCGGAATTAACGAACACACTTCGCAAAGAAGATGCTATATGGATGAGTGAAATATATTATGCTGGAGGTACTGCCGTAAAAGATATTTCTGCTTTAGACCTAATACAAGATTTACAAAAAAACAATGTGAATGCCTATTTTAAAGAAAATCGTGAACAACTATTTAAAGAATTGCTCCCTAGCCTGCAACAAGGAGATGTTTTGCTTATGATGGGTGCGAGAGATCCCAGTCTGGAACACTTTGCACATGAACTATTTAGAATGTTGAAGGAGAAGGTTTGAGGAGGTGAGCTAATATACAATGTGTTTAGACTATTATTGTTCTCATTCTTCAAAAATCATTTTATGCATTTTTAAAAAACTCTTTTGCACTTATTGTATGAACCACTACTTTGCCTTTACAATATTCAATACAAGTTTCACTAATTTTTTTTCTATCAAAAAATTTAAGATAAAAAATAAAAACATTTATAAATACTTTTTTAAATAATTCATATCCACTCTCTCCATTTCTCTCATCATATGAAGGGTCAATAATATGTATTTTTATATTTGAATTATATTTTAGGGTTGTTTTGATACTCATGTTTATATGCTCATCTCCAAAAGAATACCCTATAATATATAGCACATCTGCACGTAAGCAATCTATATCAAATGCTATATGCATTTGTTTAAATGGAGGTAAAAAACTTCTTTGTGCTTTTTGATAACCTGTTATAATGTTTGTAAGTAATAAGCTTTTCCCTCTTTCAATTTGGATAAAAGGTTGCTCAGGTAAGTTACATGGGAATTGAGGCACAGGTGTTAAAAGAAGCTCTGAATTAAACAAATTATTTTTGTCTCTTGTTTGTATTTTCCAAAAAATTGACCCGTGCAAATTATAATGACAATGACAATCAAAGTCAGTTACTATTCTTTGAATTTCTGCTTTTTTCACTACACCAGGCTTTAAAATTTCGCCAGATTCAAAACCTTCAAACATTTCATCTACTCCACTTTTTAAAGCAAGTAATTTGAAAACTCTATCATAGTTTAACGTATATATTCTCAAGACATTTTCATTAAATAGTTGATTCCCAAACCATTTTATTAAAAAATCATTAACCTCTCTTTTCTTATCTGTAAAAATTTCAGTATTTTTTTCTGATGTATGATATGCATAATCGTTAATTGAACCATTTATTTCAGTTAGTAGATTCACTATTAAAATTTGAAGAAAGTACTGTGAAGGGGTTTCTTTGTTTAAAGCACAAAATTGAAATTGATAAGGATTGCCTTTAGGTATCTCTAATTTATATCCATCCTTTTCTATACCACCCTCTATTGAGTAGTTTAGCAACTCTTCTTCGAATTTTGAGCAAAAAAATATCTTTTGTAATGAAGATAATCCATTATCCTTATCGAAATGTGTATAATAAATTAATAGCTCTTCAATAACATTGATAATTGTTTCAAAATTGATTTCATTTTTATCGTAACCATTTTTGAGCAGTGTCTGAAAAATAAATTCTGTAATTCGTGTCTCATTATCCTTGCAATAGAAACCAGATTCTCTTACTAGCTTTGTTAAATCATTTGTTGAAGGTGCATCCCAATCACGAACCGCACCTGCACCTAATAATAAAACTGTTCTTTTTTTATACATAAATAACAATTATTCTCAATTCCAATAATACATTCTATCTTCATCAATCATTCTCATATATTTCATAAAATTATTTCTTTTAAAGGAAAACAAATCAATAAAACTTTACAAACTACGTTTATTTTCTTAGTGCATTCTATCTCCTCTCAATGGCAAGTTGTTTAATACTTCAGTTTCAAATTCGAGCCAGTGTCGCCACCTTTTCATTACTTTTTCTTCGGGTATATAATGTTTGGCCAAGTCTAAAAACAAGCGATAATGCCCTGCCTCAGAAATCATTAGTTTATGATAAAACTTCTGTAGTGCCACATCGTCTATTTGTTCGCTCAAAAGTCTAAATCGTTCACAACTTCTTGCTTCTATTAGAGCCATTACCAATAGGTGATCTAAAAGTCTGTCTTCTACATGTCCGCCCTTTTGCATGTGTAGCATTAGTGCATTCACATATTCATCTTTTCGTTGTTTTCCCAACACCATATTTCTTTTTGTGAGCTCAGCAAGCACCATTCTAAAATGCCCCCATTCTTCTGTTACAATAGGCGAAAGCTCATCTACAATGCGCTGCTTTTCGCTATACTTTTGAATAATGCTTATACAAGAGCTTGCTGCCTTCTGTTCACAATAGGCATGGTCTGTCAAAATATCTTCGATAGACATAGCTGCCATATCAACCCAACGAGGATCGGTAGGTAGTTTGAGACCTAAAATAGTATTTTCTTTACTGGACATACTAAAATAAAATTTACTTTTACCAAATTCCGCTCAAAACTAACCATTTACCATAAGAAAATAACCAATTGCTCAAAACACAACCATATGAAATCCTATTTTCTTATTTTTATACCATATAATACTTAGTTGAAAATAAAGTTATTAAATATAAGGATTTTAAGTTTAAGCCTATTGATTGTATGCTTTCAATCAGCATATAGTCAATTTAATACTGAAAAACTTTTCTTAAAAAACTTTCACCTCAAAGAAGGTCTTTCTCAAGTTGTAGTTACTAATTTGGTAGAAGATCATACGGGGTTTCTATGGGCTTCTACGTTCGATGGTCTCAATCGTTTTGATGGTAATAAGTTTAAAGTATTTAGACATAATCCTATTGATAGCAATTCTATTTTTTCATCTAAAATACATCGTCTTTTTGCTGATGAAAATAATCATCTATATCTAATAACCAACGATGGGTTTTGTGTATATAATACTCAAAAAAACAAAGTTGAATATATAAAAGATTTTCAGAATGAAAAAATTGGGTGGTTGTGCAAAGCACAAGAAAAAGACTTTTTATGGGTTTTTATATTAGGAAAGGGGCTCATGAAATTTAATAGCAAAACCTTAAAAGCAGAAAACACTTACAAATTAACTACACCGCTTCAAAACGATATAATTAATCTGCATAACATAGAACAAAATGTTTTTATTGTTTTAAGCAATGGCGATGTTATAAAATTTGATACAGAGCAACGACATTTTAATGTTTACAAAAATCCTAATTCTGAAATTTTTAATTCGAGCGATTTAGACAAATTTAATAATTTGATTTTGGGCTCATTGAGCAATGACATGAAAGAGTTTGATACCAGAAAAATGGAACACAAAATTTCAAATTTGTGTTCTATGAATAATAGACTGATTAGTGTAAACAATGTGGTATATGACAAAAAAAATGATTTATTGATTATTAGCACCTATGGACAAGGCTTATTTATTTACTCCTATACGGATAATAAATTAACCCAATATAGAAAAAATGCACAAGACCTTCCAATCTCTTCAGACTATTTGCTTTGTGTATTTATTGATAAAAATGGCTTAATATTTATTGGCTACGACGGTTCAGGTATTGATAGATTGGATCCACACATAAAGAAATTTACACCCATAGTAAAAGACAACGAAAGCACTTTTTATTCTACAAAATTTATTCGAAAAATAGTAGAAGGAGATAATGGCAACATCTATATAGGTACAGCTGGCAGTGGCTTGGTTAAATACAATATTACAAAAAACGAAATTGAATTTAAAAACATAGATAACTTTAAAAATATTTCCGAAAAATATATCATAGAACTTTTACGAAATGACAATGAATTGTGGCTGGGATATAATGGAAGCGGCATAGGCATTTATGATATTCATACCCTGATACATAAAAAAAATATAAGCGTAGGTACTGGTATTAATCAACTTTCAAATGGCATCATATGGAGTATGCTCAAAGATGGAAATAATATATGGATAGGAACACGCGAAAATGGATTGAATAAATACGATACGCATACACAAATCATAACCCAGTATTCAGCAAACACTTATCCAATATTTGCAAATAATGGTTTACGTTGTTTGTATAAAACTCAAGATGATTTATTGATAGGTACTGAAAAAGGTCTATATATTTTACATACAAAAACAAATCAAATTAAACCGTGTTTTCCTATTTCAAAAAATCACTCTTCTTATAAATCAATAAAAAGTATTTATGAAGATTACAAAGGCCGTTTATGGCTTGGTACTGATGGCGCAGGCATAGTGATATTGAACAAAAAATACGAATTAATAAAATCATTTTCTACTAATGATGTGTTAGTGAATAATGTTGTGTATGGAATACTTCCTCAATCAGATACAAACCTTTGGATTAGCACAAACGCTGGCATTTCTAATATTATTTGGAATGAAGATGTTATAATGAAAAATAAAAATCCTATTATTAGAAACTATGATGAAACAAATGGATTACAATCTAACGAATTCAATACAGGGGCCTATTTAAAACTAAGAAATGGCGATTTGGCTTTTGGAGGGCTAATGGGTCTTAATATTTTTGATCCTAAAAAAATAGAGAACACTCCCATCAAAGCAAAAGTATATATCAATGAACTAAAAATATTTGAAAACCCCTATCATGGAGAATACGATATTCAATCCATGCAAGAAATTTTATTAAAACCTTTTGAAAATGCAATTTCGTTTTCTTTCAGTACGCTAGGCATTACAGTGCCCGAAAAAATAAAATATAAATACAAATTAGAAGGCTACGATAAAGATTGGATTACTTCAAACGAAAGAACCTATGTATCATACACAAACTTGGCTTCGGGTGATTATATTTTTAAAGTAAAAGCAACTAATAATGATGGCATTTGGAACAATGATTATACACAATTAAAAATTCATATAGCCACACCTTTTTATAAAACCTGGTGGTTTATACTAATATCTCTTGTATCTATATCTATGCTGATTTTCTACATACTCAAATCAAGAGAGAAACAACTTAAAGAAAAAGAACGAATAAAACTCGACTATACAAAAGAATTGGCCAACGTAGAGATGAAAGCTCTGCGAGCACAAATCAACCCTCACTTTTTATTTAACTCGCTAAATTCAATCAATAACTTTATTCTCAAAAACGACACCAAAAACGCATCACGCTACCTTATTAAATTTTCGCAATTAGTTCGCAATATTCTAAATCACTCTTCGAGCAATTATATCTCTTTAGACGAAGAGTTAAATACCGTGCAACTATACATGGTCATAGAAGGCATGCGATTTAGCAACCAATTTTCATATGATATCAATATTGATGAAGATGTGAATACAAGCAATATTCGTATTCCTTCTTTACTATTGCAACCCTATGTAGAAAATGCAATTTGGCATGGTCTATTGCACAAAGAAGGAGAAAAAAATATTCAAATAAAAATTAAAAATATAGATGAAGAATATATACGAATAGAAATCAACGATAATGGCGTAGGAAGAAAAAAAGCCGAAGAAATGAATAATTCAAATCAGCGAAAATCATTTGGTATGCAAATCAATGAAAACAGAATTCGACTTATGAATCACGGCAACACTAATTTCTCTTCTATAGACGTGCAAGACCTTTATGATAAAAATGGAATGCCATCTGGCACATGCATTCGAATCACTATACCCCAAAAAATAACTATTGAAAAATTTAAATAATATTAATCATGTATAAAACAATAATCATAGATGATGAACAAAATTGTGTCGAAGTACTTGAAATTCTTATCAATCAAAACTTTGATCAATTAAAAATTGTAGAAAAATTTACATCTTCTAAAAAAGCTCTTGAATATTTACAACATCATGAAGTTGACTTAGTTTTTCTGGACATACAAATGCCCTTTATGACAGGAATAGACATGCTTCACAAATTAGGACATTTTGAGTTTAGCGTCATCTTTACTACTGCCTATGATCAATATGCTATTAGTGCTATAAAACTTTCAGCACTTGACTATCTCCTCAAACCTATAGATGAAGACCTTTTGGAAGCTGCTATACAGAAATTTATCAAACAACACAATAGTAAAAATATTAAAAACCAAATAAGTACTTTACTTCAACAATACAACTTACCTAGCACACCTCCTGCTGGCCAAATCAATCTTGGCAATTCAAATAAAATAGCTGTCAACTATCAAGACAAAATACTTTTTTATGAACCACAAGAAATTTTGTATTGTCAAAGCAACGATAATTATACAAATATTGTTTTAGTAAACGGACAAAAAGTAATAGCTAGCAAAACAATGCGATACTTTGAAGACATTTTGAGTAGTGAAGGTTTCATCAGACCGCACCAATCCTATATCATCAATGGCAAACACATACAACAATACAATAAAAAAGATGGAGGCTTTTTAATTATGTCTGATGGCAGCAATATACCAGTGAGCAGAAATAAAAAAGAAGATATATTAATGATGTTTAAGGGAGAACTTTAGCAGCTATTTTTTGTTGTATAGTTTTGCTAAAAAAGTATAAGATTACTCCACACACAACAATTGCTACTGCAATTATCTCTGCTTGAGTAGGTTTGATAAAACCTAAATCATACGTTGTATTTACTCGTATTTGTTCTATCAGAAATCGCTCTATTCCATTCCAAATTAAATAGATAGAAAAAAGTCGAAGCGGAATTTTTACTTTTTTTCGTATTCTCCACAAAAAAGCAAAAATGATTAAGCACATCACAAACTCATAAAGCGGTGTTGGAAACACGGGAATTGGTAAAACTGCATTGTATTTGCCAGTAAAACTTTTCATAGCTATACCTTCTCCATTTACATTGTGAGGATAATTATATGCTACAAGCCAAGTGGGTATTCCAGCTGGAGCTTTACATGTTTTATGTGGTATGGGCTGATCCTTCTCAAAATGTCTAAATACATATTGATGAAAAGTTTGTACATTTTCTTCAAAGGAATTCTGACTTAGCGCTACTTTATCTTTTTCATTGGTTATGTATGCAGCATTAAAAATACCCCAATCACCATCTCCAGCCACCTGACAACCTAATCGACCAATACCATAAGCCAGTATGAGAGCAGGTGCTGTAGCATCGCATAAATGTCTAAAATCTAATTTTATTTTTTTGGAATAAATCCACAAAGCTATGGTGGCCACTATTAGTCCGCCATAAAATGTTAAGCCACTACCCGACAATAAACTCCCCAACGGATCAGCTAAAAATTGATCCCAAGTTTCTAATGCATTAAATATTTTAGCTCCTGCAAAGCCTCCTATAGCTGCTATCATTATGATATCGCCCACACGATGCCTTGGGTACATTTTTACTTTTTTTACAATTTCTTCATTTTGTTTTTTAGTAAAAAATTGCCATGCTTTAAAAGTAGTAAAAAACAAAGTGCCTATTATACCTGCCAATACATGTCCTTTGGTAGATAATAAATAACTTAAAGGGTCGTCGGATACATTTTCGGTACTCAAAAACATGCCCACAATTTTATAGCCCAATATAAACCCTATAAGTGCTGCATATAAAATATCTAGTATCGAACTCTTTTTTTGGCCTATTTGTTCCTGAATAGTAAAATTCAGTAAACCTTCTTTTTCCTTTCGATACAGCTCATGATACATTATATATCCACCACACAAAAAAGCGATTGCAACTAAAAAACCAAAGGTTTTAAAAAAATGTAAGAAAGGTATATCAATACCAAACCATTCCTGAAATAAAAAGTTGAAATCTGGGTACATGTAATAATTTTAGTAGCTTCAAATATATATTTTCAAAACAAGTAAATGCTAATAAAATATATAAAATATCTACAAAGTAGTTTAGCAGTATTGTTGAAAAGCATCCATTAAATTGGCAGCTATCATATCTGCAGGTCTTCCTTCTATCATATGGCGCTCTATCATATGTACAAGTTGCCCATCTTTAAACAAAGCTATACATGGCGATGAAGGCGGATAAGGCATCAAATAGGTTCTTGCTTTTTGAACAGCTTCCAAGTCAAAGCCTGCAAAAGAAGTAGTAAGTTGTGTTGGTTTTTTTTCTGATTTAGAAACTGCCAACAATACGCCTGGTCTTGCTGTGCCTGCACTACATCCACATACTGAATTCAAAACTAATAATGTGGTGCCTTGTTGTGTCAAAGCTTCTTCTACTTTTTCTACTGAGTCTAAATCTTTAAATCCTTGTTGGGTCAATTCTGCCTTCATAGGCATAACTATTTCTGCTGGGTACATAATTTGAATATTTTTATTTGCAAAAGTACTTGCATTATCTCTTTTTAGAAAATAGTATTTATCTATATGGAAATATAAAACACAACTATCTAATTAACATGATATCTCCTTTCAGTAAATACTCTTTTTTAGTATCATTACAGGTATAATCTACTAAATAGTAATAAGTGCCAACTTCGCAAGGTTCTCCTTTGTAATTACCATTCCATGCAATACTCGCTTCTTTACTTTCAAATACTATATTGCCCCATCTATCTACTATTAAGAATCTATTGAGCGTAATACCATAAGTATTGATCAGTCTAAATTCATCATTTTTCAAATCAGCATTCGGTGAAAATGCGTTCGGCAAAAACACATTTTCACAACAAGATAATTGTTCAATTTTCACAAGCTGATTGGTTCCACACCCATGTTCATCCTTAACCGTAATTTGATAAAGATTAGCAGGCAAATCCATAAAATCCCCATGTGTATTTTGAACATTTGTAGGAATAATGCTGTAAATAAATGAACCTGTACCACCTAATGCTTCTGCTAAAATTTTTCCGCCTTTAGATGTATAACAAGGAGAATGCTCTGAAACTACAGATTCAAAATAAACAATTTCAGGATTGAGGATTTGCACTTCTGTACTTACGGTACACCCAGCAGCATCAGTAGCAACTATAGTATAATTATTTTCTCCTAAATTCCCAAAGTAGCCAATAATCGATTGTATATTATCTGGTAGTAATTGATAAGATGTAATAGCATTGACTCCATTAGCTGCAACTTGAATCTCAGCATCTTGATCATCATGACATGTAATATCTTTTACAGAAAGTATATCTATGCTTGGTAAATTAACTTGTACAACATTGACAGTAGTAGTAGCAGTACAACCATTAGCATCTCTAATTACTACCTGATATGTACCTGCTTGTAAGGCTGCAATGGTATTTGATGAGGTAAAAGGACCGCTTATGGTTTCGGCATATTGATATGAAGGAGTACCACCAGTAGCTTGAATTGTAATAGTACCCGTATTGTTAGGGTCACACTGTGTTGGTGTTGTTGCTACCGATTGTATTTGTAGCTCTGGTGGATCTACCAAACTCGCTGCACTGGAAATAGTACAACCATTAGCATCCGTAACAACTATAGTATAATTATTAGCAACTAAATTATTATAAAAACCCGTTATGTTGGTAACATTGTTAGGCAACAAGGTATAGCTTAATGAACCGGCACCTCCCGAAGCTGAGCATGTAATACTACCAGTTGTTGTACCAAAACATTTAGGGTTTTGAATGCTAAAAGAAGTAAATGTAACTTTTGGAGGCTCTGTAATTTGAATAGCCGTTGTGATACTACAATTCAATGCATCAGTTGCACTTATGGTATATACTTGTGCGCTTAAATTTGGGAACGCCCCTGTTTGATTATTGATTGAAGAAGGTAATAGAAAATAATCTATCGTGCTCGCATTAGGATTTGATGCAGTAACATTTATTTGTCCATTGACACCGTTACTACATAACACGTTTGTGCTATTAATTGTTTGCCAACTAGGCAAACTGGGCGCTATAATTTGCACAACACTAGTGCTAGTACAGTTATTATTATCTTTTACAGTAATAGTATAATTACCGGCACCCATACCAGTTATTACATTGCTCGACTGAAATGCAGAAGAAGCAGAATATGTATAAATACTTGTACCCCCGCTTGCAGTAATAGTTATTGTAGCATCGTTGCCAGGGCTACATGATGGTATTGTTGCGGTAGCATTTGTAATTGCAATAGCTAATGGTTGACTAATAGTTATTTGTGTAGAAATAGAACAGCCTTTACTATCAATAGCATTTATAGTATAATTCATTGCTGCTAAAGAATTAAAAGATCCGCTTGTATTTGTAATATTTCCTGGCATTAATTGATATTGATAAAATGCATTTCCACCATTTGCCTGCACATTGATAGTTCCATTAGAACCTCCAAAACATGAAACATTAGTAAAATTACTTACAAGCCAATCAAGCGGATCAGGCTGTAGTATAGTTACATTCGTATTAATACTACATCCGTTTGCATCTGAAATAGTTACAACATAATTCATTGCTACTAAACTATTAAAGATTCCATTTGTATTTGTTTGGGCTGTTGGATTTAAAGTATAAGTAAGTACTCCATTTCCTCCTGTAGCACTAACTTGAATACTAGCATCATTTCCATTTGCACAGCTTACAGAGTCTTTAATCAAAGAGCTAATTACTATTGTTGGTGGTGATGCAATATTTACAAGAGTGCTTATGGTACATCCTGCTGCATCTGTAGCTTGTATAGTATAAGTATTGGCAGCAAGGTTGGGAAAATTTCCTAATGCTTGTGGCGCACCTCCGTTCAATTGATAGTTTATAGTGCCTATGCCCCCATTTGCTACGATGTCTATACTTCCATCGAGCATGCCTGCACATGAAACATCTTGTATATTGGGTGTATTCCATTGCATTAATGGTGGTAATGAAAGGCTCGTAATTGATGTAGCTGTACACCCATTTGCATCGCTTACCACTATCGTATAGTTTGCCACACCCAAAGACGTAAATACATTGCTCGCTTGTGGCGCACCACCTATAGAATAATTATAAACTCCTGTACCTCCTGATGCTGTAATATCTATACTTCCATCATTGCCAGGTACACAAGTCGGATTGGTGTTTACTATAGCATCTATAACAAGTTGTGTGGGCTCATCTATAACGACTGTTGTTTCTATCGTACAGCCTTTGGCATCTACGGCTGATGCTGTATAGGTATTGACTGCTAAACCCGAAAAATTCCCATTGGTATTATTTTGATTTATTGGTTGTAGCCAATAAACTATACCTGCATTACCCCCTGTAGCACCCATACTTATTATACCTGTACTATTATTAAAACAGAGTGTGTTTGTTGGTGTTAGCGATGTCCAAGACAAGGTATCGGGTTCTTCTATTAGAACCGTTGTAGATATAGAACAATTGTTTGCGTCTGCAATTTGTATCGTATACGTATTTGCTGTTAATCCACTAAACACTCCATTGTTGTTTGCTATATTATTTGGAAGTAAAGTATAAGTAAGAGGAGCAACACCAGCTAAAGTTAGAATAGAAACACTTCCATCTTGTAAACCAAAACAAGAAACTGAGTCAATATTGATGTTTGTAATACTAATTTCATCAGGTTGGCTTATGTTTAGAATAGTTATAGCAGTACAACCCGAATTATCAGCAGCTGATATAGTATAACTACCGATTGCTAAATTTGAAAAAGATCCAGAGGTATTAACTACCGAACCTGGGTTTAATGTATATGAAATAGTACCAACACCACCTTGAGCAAGCACATCTATAGACCCATCATCACTTGCAAAACAAGTTAAATCTTGAGATAGTGTATTGATCCAAGCTAGATTGGGTTGTTGAGTTATAGTTGTAGTTGCAGAATCTTTACATCCCATAGCGCTGCTTACTACAACAGTATAGTTGCCCGCACTTAAATTTAAAAAATTAGCATTAAGACCAGGGTTTGCTATATTACCAGGATTTAGTGTAATAGTTGCAGGAGTTGAAGCAGCTGTAGCAGTTGCCTGTATAGAGCCTACAGTATTTGCACATGTAATCGAATTCGTTGTTAATTGTATTGTAGGCAATTGTTCTACACTTACCGTTATTAAAGAATCCCTAGTTGGGCATCCAGAAAAAGATGAGGTAACGGTATAGGTAGTAGTGCTCAATGGTGTTGCGCTTACGGTGCTTCCAGTTGTTGGCGTTGTACCACCAGCCCAAGAAAATTGCAAATAACTATTGGAAGCAGTGGGTGTAGCACTTAGATTGACACTTTGACCTTCGCAAATTGTAGTATTATTTGAAACTTGATATTGAGGATATTCTAAAATTAATAATTCTGCAAAATCAGTGACAGCATTATTACAAATAGAACCATAAACACTTACAATTAGATTTTCAACCCCCTCAAAAACATTATCTTCTATAGGAGAAATTACTAAAGTAACAGCAGTATCATTGGCAGGTATAACAATTGAACTAGGCAAAGAACTAAAGTCTGTTAAAGGATTTGCACTACCAGCATAAGTTAATAAAACAGTCAAGGGCAAGGGTGATGGTACTGCTCTCGAAATTGTAATACTCGACCCTGCACAACCTTCAATAGCATAGGGCTGAGGTACTATATTTAATGAATTTGTAGAAAAAACACTACTGATTGTAGCTGCTTGCGAGCTAAAACTATTGGCTTCTAAAAACACCCCTGAATCCAAAACATCATCAAATACATCGGCTATAGCAAATTTCATATGATAAGTAGAACAAGGAATTACTTGGGCTATGGATGTCATTTTTTGAGTCATGCCATCATACACTATGGAACTACTTGCAGAAGTGTTTACAAACAAAGCATTATTTGGAGGTGCACATGGAGATGTAACTTGACCACAAGGATTAGCCGTAGAGCCATTGATTGTATTGATAGAAACCGGACAGCTTGTACCTGGAATAATAGCCAAATTGGTTGGAGTAGCATATCCTGGGCCAGAAATGAAAAAAGAAAATATATCATTAAAATTAGAACAAGTATAAAGGGGATATTCTTCTGAACCAAAACGATAATTAAATTCTATGGTGTCTCCTACTGGCACAAAATCAAATTCCAATTTGCACAAATCAAAAATCGGGCCTGTAGAGGCCGCTTGCAAATCGGCATCACCTCCCACTCCCAACCACCCTGTAGAGGCAAAATATGAAGCTGGCAAATTAGTACCTATGTCCGAAATAGTTGTACCTAAGTAGCTTGTCGTGGCTCTACCTGTTGTCAAAACGATACCCGAATCCATTGTTAAACTGGAAGTAGTAGCATTGCTAAAAAAACCGTTTGCATTTGAATTACAAGTTAATGTTGCATTACTATACACTACGCCGCTACCAACAAGCTTATCTACTAACTGAGTTGCCGTAAAACCATTTGTGACTGTAAACTGGCTAAACGAGTAAAAATTAGAAAATAAAAAGAGAATAATAACTAAAAATCGTAGAATTTTTATCATTTAGAGAAATTTTGATAGTCAAATATACCCTATTTTCTAAAAAAATCTATTGTTTATTTACAGAGTAACTATCTGATAAGCAATACATCTCCTTTTAAAATATATTCCTTTTGAGTTTTATTGCATTCATATATAAACTGATAATAAAAAGTATTGATATCCGCTTTTTGTCCTTTTACGTTACCGTTCCATCCAATATCTATTGTAGCCGACGAAAATACTTTTTGTCCCCAACGGTCAAAAATCGAAAAATCTTTGAGTGTTATTCCAGCAGTATTTAATGCTTTTAATTCATCATTTTTTCCGTCACCATTCGGCGAAAAAGCATTGGGAATAAATACATCTTCACAACACACTTTTTCTTCTACATGGAAATCCTTAGTGATAGTGCATTCATTTTCATCTTTTATATAGAGTGAATAATGCCCAGACTGTGGAATTGAAAAATTTCCAATTGTTTTGCTAACATGCAATGGCTCCAATAGGTATTGTTTTATGCCAGTGCCACCGATTGCATCTACAAACAATGTAGCGTAGTATTCTATCAAACAGGGATTTAATTGCAAATCAAACGTATGAATTAATATTTCATCTGGTTGATTAATTTGAACAATTGTACTATTAGTGCATTGATTAACATCTGTGATTGTAACTGTATATGTGTTTGCTGGTAATGCATAAAAAACACCACTCAAATTGGAAGTACCTGGCTGTAATTGATAACTTGAAATAGTAGATGCACTACTTGCAATAATATGCAATGAATCAGAATTTTCGCCAAAACAACGTATAGGTGCAAATGAATTTGTTATAAATTGAGGTGCATTGGGATTTTGTAAAACAGCAGTCGAGGTTGCTGTGCATCCATTAGCATCTTTAACAGTAACTGTATATGTAGATGCCGTCATAGAACCAATAGTATTAGCATTGGAAAAAGCCCCCCCTATGGAATAATTATATAAGCCTGTTCCACCTATAGCTTGTATCGTTATTTGACCCGAATTTTGAGGTGTACATAAAGGCTCCGAAATTTGTATATCAATAATGCTTAATTGAGCTGGCTCTATAATTGAGGTTGTACTTGTCATAGTGCAATTATTTGCGTCGCTTACTACAACAGTATACGTATTGCTAGCTAAGCCCGTAAAAAGCCCATTTGAATTGGAAATATTTGAAGGTAACAAAGTATAAGTAAACGTACTAGTACCCCCTTGTGCTACACATGTGATACTTGCATCCTCTTCTCCATTACAAGAAATATTTTGCTTCGAAAACGAATTGAAACTTAGAGGTGCAGGGTTTAAAAAAGTTACAGAAGAAGTTACAGAACAATTATTTGCATCCTTAGCTACAACCGTATAGCTGGCTGCAGATAAATTATTGAAAATTCCGCTTGTGTTATTAATGTTAGATGGTAATAGTGTATAGTTTATAGTTCCAGTGCCTCCTTGTGCTTGTGCTTGTATGTTTGCATTTTGCATGCCAGTGCATGTTATATTGTTGACATTCCAAGAGGTAAATACAATAGCATTGGGTTCCATAATATTTGCAGTAGCAGTAAGGCTACATGCATTAGCATCCACAACTTGAATTGTATAGGTATTTGCCACTAATCCATTAAAAAAGCCATTATTGCTTGTACTACTGGATGGCATTATTGTATAATTAATATTACCGATACCATTAAATACATTAGTTTGTAAACTACCATCAGACAAACCATTGCAAGTAACATCGTTTACTGTAGTACTAATAGACAAGGTAGCTAATTGCTTTGTTATAGTAGCTGTTTGATTACAAGGCCCTGACACCTGAAGGGTAACTGCATAAACTCCTGGCGATGAAAATTGGTGATTGGGATTGGCCAATGTACTTGTGTTATTGGGTCCAGAGCCAGGGTCACCAAAATCCCAACTATAAGTAGTAGGACAGGGAGAACTACTATTTGTAAATTGATATTCCAACATAGTACTTGTACAAGCAAAAGAAAAATCAGCAAGGTTAGAAGGTGCATCTGCTATTTTAATTTTATCAAATGCAAATCCATCGTAATCATTACAAATAGTACCTGCACCAAAAACAAATCGAATTTCACACTACTTTGCAGCCAAATTGCTTAAACAATGTTTTGCCGTTACCCATGCCAATACCAGCACCACCATTACAGCCCTGCTGTGGGGCTCATAGTGCCACCCCAACCGTGTTTTGGATTGGCTAATGTATTAAGAGCATTAATATTGGACTGGTTAAACCAATTTTGATTCATGCAATTTACAGGGTCTCCTACTGCGCCTACATTGAGCCATGTAGCACCATTGTTAATAGAATATTGAAAAGAGGCTCCATCGTAAATATTTTCTGTTTCCCAAAAAAATAAGCATCTCAATATAGGGGTAGCTAAGTGATGAGAAATCAAAACAAGGGCTCTCTACATACGAACGCTGTCCAAAGCTATAAAATGAACTTGACAAGCCTCCTGTAATCCAACATTTAGAACCACTACCTGCGCTACTTATGGTTGCCTTTGTAGGCTGCCCCCATGCCCAGTCATTGTTGATACCACCACTACTCCATCCTCCCATATTTAATTCAAAATCTTCGTTATACGGAAACGTGTTGATGGTCGTAGCGCATTGAGAAAAAGTATAAATAGGTGAAAGAAATAGTAAAAAAAAGAGTATTTTTTTAGGTAGAATTTGTCGTTGCAAGATTTTATTTTTTACAAAAGTAGTAATAAAATACATGCAAAAGTGCGGCTTAACGATAAGCTAAAATACTAATTTCAAAGCGTTTTCATGGGTATTTCTAAAAACCCAATGGCTAAGGTCGAGCGAAAAAGAAATACTATTTAAAAGTCTATTTTTAGGGAAAATGGAATGAGTATATTCTTTAAAATCTCGGCTTTGGAGTAAAGGCACATAAAACGTTATTGCATTCATTATAGACAACTGAAACCCCGCATCATAAAGCATTTTATTCCCACTTGGGTTACTTTTTTTTGCATCTGCAAATGTAGCCATGTCAAAAAATCCTTGTAATTTGATTTTTGTTTTTAATGGTATATCCGATTTTAAGTTTAAAGCCAACATCCAATTATCACTTATTCCTAATGGGTTGGCATAAAAGGGTGTTCTGATTTTTAGCCCCCCTTCATGCATGGCTATTTGATGTGCTAATGCGCCGCTTTGTTCATTTCTGGCCATATATATATTATCGTACAAGAAATCATTTGCGCCAGTAGAAACTGCATTGAGATAAATATTTTTATTAGTGATAAGTAGCTGTGAAGCGTTAGCGATATAAAGAAATTTTCCAGCATAAAAGCGAGCATAAAAGCCTTTATTTTTCATATGGTAGTCCACTTTGGCCTGTGCTGTCAAGCCAGCTTTAATAAATTCATTATTTCCCAAAATTTCTATCTGGTAGCTATACGGATTGGTAACTCTATCATGTCTATGTTTATATCGAATAGCAGCATAATGATTCCAAGTATTGTTTTTTACAAAAGGTGTATATATAGAATCTAAGGCATGAAAGTTGTATCCAATTCCATTTTCTTGTATAGCATAATATGAAATTGAGAACTCTTTCAATTTGTGTTCTCTTGGTTCTGTAGGCAATGTAAATAGTAATGAGTTAAGTATCTTATTATGTCGAGCCAATACAGGGTTTGCAACATTCAAGCTACTTTTTTGATGATGAAACGAACGACCTTGTATCACATACTCAATTTTATGAAAAGTATTTTTGGGATACCATTTATAACTTAAAAATCCAGTACCTACCAATTGCTTTGCACCTATGCTATACATGGGTGCAAGCGCAAACTGAAAGGAGTTGTTGGGGATTCTGATATTATGAAGGAGTGCTCCAAACATCCAACTATTATAATGATTGTAGCCAACTGCTGGAAGCACAAAAAGTTGTTGCTTTTCTTTAACACCTAAACCCACTAAGGCCATTCCAAATTTTTGTTTTTTAAACAATCGAGAAGGGTAAAATGCATTATTAGCAAATTTTATTTCAGGTGCAGATTGCAAGGCATTGACTTTGTAATAAGCTCCTTTTATAGCCTCAAACATTGCAGCTTCAGCATATGGATATGTAATCCACTGGGTAGCGTGTATAGTATCGTTTACAACTTGAGAAATAGGTATAGGTCCCTTAAAAGCTGTTTTAGAGGTAACATATACTGCATGCTTTTGTTCTTTTTTTTCTACTTTTTTAATACCAAAATCTATGGGTATATCTTTTTCAAAAACATCGTCAAATAGCCAAGCCAAATTTTCATTGGTATAGAATTCCATGTTTTTTCTAAAATCTATGGGTTGCGGATGTTTAAATTCAAATTGCGAATAATATGCCTTCATGGCTTTTTCAAATGTTTCGGCACCCATGTATTGCTCTAAATAGGCCATGAGTAAAGGCACCTTGCTATAAAATACAGACCAAACATTTAGTGGTGTCATTTTGTTTGAAGCGGTATTGATAGACTGATTGGTATGTTGTAAAGCACTCAATTGGTATGCCAATTGACCCGAGTTTTTAATTTTTAGTTCAATACCACTATTATTCTCATTGGCTGATTTTAATTTCTTTTCGTTTGAAATTAACTCGTCTATTTTATGTTCATAAAATGAATTGATACCTTCATCCATCCAAGTATGCTCACGCTCATTATTGCCCAATATGCCATAAAACCAGTTGTGGCCTACTTCGTGTATTATTACTGTCTGTAAGTCTGATACACTTTTTCCATCAATTACTGTAATCATTGGATATTCCATACCACCGCCTGCTTCTAACTTTCCGTCTACTATGCTGGCTTGCGTATAGGGATATATGCCTACATGCTTTGACAAATATTGTATGGTAGAGGCTATATGATCGGTACTGCCTTTATACGCTTTGGCGTGTTGTGGTTTGAAATAAGAAAAGCAGCTTACTTTTTTTTGATTGTCCAAAAGAATATCTTTTTTTTCTATCAAATAGTTTTTGCTTGCAAACCAAGCAAAATCATGAATATTTTGTTGTTTATAAACAATGGTTTTGTATTGGCTACTGCTTGAAATGGCATTTGGTTGTATTAATAAAGGAATAGGATTTTGGCCTGTAAACTGTTTTGTTTTTTCTACTATTGAATCAATAAACAAAGCTTCCGATTGGGTTTCTAAAGAGCCTGTTGCTGCTACTACATAGTTTTGGGGCAATGTAATTTCTACTTGAAAAGTTCCAAATTCGCTATAAAATTCAGATTGGTCTAAGTATGGCATGGGATGCCAACCATTGTTATCATATACTGCAGGTTTGGGATACCATTGCGAAATCTGATAGTTTTGTTCATCATGCCCCAAACGTGAAAATACGATAGGCAAAACTACTCGGAAAGGTGTGGATATAGTAACACGCTGTGATGGATAAAGCGGTTTTTTAAATTCTACATATAGTATATCTTGTTTGTTTTCAACGTTTCTTACAGTGAGCAATTCACCATCGGTGCTAAATTGTAAGCTATCAATAAATCCTCTATCTTTTTTTTGACTATAATAAAAATCTGTTTTTTTATTTTCTATAAGATGCTCTGCAAAATCTGTATAATCATTTTTATAGGCATTGGGCCAAACATGTATAAAGATATGATAAAGAGTATCTGGCGATTGATTGACATATTCTATTTTTTCAAAACCTCTTAAAATATGGTTTACATCATCGAGTTTTACTTGAATTTGGTAGTTGGTTTCTTGTTGAAAATAGGGTCTTTGAGCAATTGTTGAAAAACAGACAAAGCATAGACAAAAAAATACAAAAAGTGTTTTCATTATTTATTTTCCTCTGCCCTGCAAGATAACCAAAATTGTATAAATCATGATCTTAAAATCTAACATCAACGAACAGTTTTTTATATAGAGCATATCATATTTCATTCGCTCTATCATTTCGGATGTGTTTTCGGCATAGCCATATTTTACCATACCCCACGAACTTAGGCCAGGTTTTACTTTATGCAAAAAACGGTAGTGAGGATTTGTTTGTGAAATGATATCAATAAAGTGCTTGCGTTCTGGACGAGGCCCTACCAAAGACATATCGCCTTTTAAAATATTGACAAACTGTGGCAATTCATCTATACGCCATTTGCGCATAAATTTTCCCCAAGGAGTAATTCTTGGATCATCTTTACTGGATAAGGCTGGTCCAGCATTTTCGGCATCGATATACATAGATCGGAACTTGTATATCCAAAATGGATTGCCATACAAACCAATTCGTTCTTGAACATAAAAAATACTTCCCTTGGATGATAATTTTACTTTGATAGCGGCAAAAAGATACAAAGGGCTTAACAAAAAAAGCACAATAACTGAAGCAAAAATATCAATAGTACGCTTCATAACACGCTGCCAATCGGGCATTAATTCTGGATATATTTCAATCAAAACCGCCCCAAAGACATTGCTTGTTTTTACAGAACCTGAAATAATATCGTAAAGGTCTGGTGTGATTTTTATTACTACTTGTCTATGCGATAATTGCGACAAAATATATTGAAGTTTATTATGTTCAGATGTATCTATAGCTATTACTACTTCTTCTCTCTGGTGCTCATCTATAATTTTTTCTAAATTATTGATACTTCCCAAATTGGTCAAAAAACTACTTAATCCATTAGTACCATTTTCATCAGCATACACAAATCCTTTAAAGCGATAACCTAATTTATAGGTATTAGAAATGATTTCATTGTAAACATTAATTGCTTTTTTATTGCCTCCAACTATCAAGGTATTGTGGCCATAGGTTTCGTGTTTGTATCTCTTTTTGATACTAAACAATACGAGTATACGACCTATAGATGTGAGTACAAATTGTATGAAAAAATAAATAAAAAAAGATTTGAAATGATAGGCGGTATCTGGAATCAAATCGTTGGTAAAAATAATAAAATATGCAATGAGTGTGCCTATTATACTTATTACTAAGGTTCTATACAACTCTGTAATCCTTGATTTTCTATATGGATTAAAATAAGCTCCCGAAAATAAGTGCATGACCAACCAAAAACACGGTATCAACACAACAATCATCCACAAATCTTTTGATGATATAGACGAAAGGGCTTCTTGCCAGCTAGTATTTAATACGTTTATTTTTCTATAAAAAAGTAAGATAATCCACGAAGACATAGCCGCTAAGTAATCTATAGCGATATAGTAAATATTGGCTAGTCTTACTTCGGGTTTCATTAATTAAAATATATAATTTTGAAATTGTCTATGTAAATCGTTGCACTATCCTTTTCACTTGGTTTTGTCGCTTTGATATAAAATTTAAACGCCGCATTTTGATAAGTACTGGCAAAGCCAGATAAATTTAAATACGTTTTATTCCAATTTTCTCTTGCTTTGAGTCCTATAATTTCTTGATTATATGTAGTACCCTGATATTGTATTTGAGTATAAACTTGAATATTAATATCTGACTTATAGTTTAATTCTAAGTATGCTTGTTTATTGGGTTTTAGATAATATGTTGGTATCGTAATAGCTTCAATATAATCTATAGTATCATGCAGGGCTATTTTACCACTCCAATCGCCTTCAAAAACTTCGCTGGGTTCATTGGTTCTAATAAAGCTCGTATCGCTTCCTGTATTTTTCTGAAAACTATTTCCTTGTTCAAAATTTTCAATGGCATATGCAATAGCTGGTGTATCTGCTGTTCTATAATAAAAAGCAGGAATATGCTTTATAGTCTCTCCTTTTTGAGCAGTAAATGTAAAAGTATCTACCGTATAAAAAGGATATTTAGTACGTGTTGCACTAATACCATTATCCCAAATGCCAGCCAATACTTGTAGTTGCCCTCTTTCGTTTGCTAACACTGGAATTTTGGCTGGCAATTCAAAAGCACCTAATAATTGGTAATCGTAGTAAACCCAAACATCGCTAATTTTATGAGACACGCTTCCATGTTTTTGAGGCACAGTACTTACTACCTGAACACTATCTATTTGTATATACGTAGGAATATCTTCAACGGGGTTGATTAGATTGCAGGAAGTAAAATAAAATAGAACACCCAAAAGGTGGTAGTGTTTAATTCGTGTCATCAGCTTCCATTTGTTAACGAATGGGATTATATAATATTGCATAGTACGGGTTCTTTTTTTGAAAAGTTTCCAAAAATAGTACAAGCCATTTTAATACAAGGTTTCATTTCAATTGCTTTGTTTAAGAATACGTTATTTTTTAGGTTGTCGTTGGTATTATACAATTGTTTTTTTGTCAAAAAAATAAATGAATTGACATGATTACTAAATTTTTAAGCTTATTTTAGTTTCATAAAATTTTTGACCCATGTATGAGTCCTTATTTCAAAGCAAAACTGATTATAAACCACAAGAAGGTTCTATGCTCATTGCTTCGCCCCAACTACAAGATGTTTCCTTTTCGAGAAGTGTAGTTTACTTGTGCCATCACGATGAAAATGAATCTGTAGGCTATGTCGTTAACAAACCATCGCATTATGACTTAAGTTTTATACTAAAAGATGTTATACGAAAAGATTTTCCGCTTTATATAGGAGGGCCTGTAGATTTGGAATCTTTACATTTTATACATAATAATCCTGCTATAAATAAAAGCAAAAAAGTAAGCGAACATACCTATTGGAGTGGCGATATAGATCAAGTCATAACATTAATCAATTCTCAACAGATAGAGCCGCACGAAATAAAATTCTTTTTGGGATATAGCGGCTGGGGAAAAAATCAATTGGCCGATGAAATTGAAACAGAATCGTGGCTTGTTTTTAATCCACCACCTAATCTCATATTTGATACCAGTCCAAAACTTGTATGGAAAAAATCGATTGAGCATTTAGGAAATCGCTACAAACATTTTTTACATTTCCCTATAGACCCAATTTCTAATTAAGAATTTTATTTATAACTAGGGTATATTATCTTTATCCATTAAAAATAAATGTATGAGTACTAAATTAAAACTCACTTTAATGAGTTTTCTACAATTTTTTGTTTGGGGTGCTTGGCTTATCACCATCGGAAACTATTGGTTTGCTACCAAGCAATGGAGTGGTGCTGAATTTGGTGCTATTTTTTCCACCTTAGGTATTTCTTCTATTATCATGCCTGCTATTACTGGCATCATAGCCGACAAATGGATACGAGCTGAAAGGCTTTATGGCATACTACATATAGTAAGTGGTTTAGCTGTGTGTATGCTTCCTATGATGGACTCACCAAACCAATTTTATTGGATGATGTTATTAGCAATGCTTTGCTACATGCCTACTATTTCACTCTCAAATTCTGTAGCATATACCATATTGAAAAACGAACAATTAGATGTTGTAAAAACCTTTCCACCCATACGAGTGTGGGGCACCATAGGCTTTATAGTGGCCATGTGGGTTACTAATCTGACGGGTAATAAAGCTACAGCCAACATGTTTTATATTTCTTCAATATCAGCTATAGCATTGGGGCTTTACTCTTTTACATTGCCTGCTTGCCTACCACAAAACACAACAAAAAATACTGACTCCTGGATTCAACTTTTTGGTTTAGAAGCTTTTAAATTATTTAAAAGTTATAAAATGGCTGTATTTTTTATCTTTTCTATGTTTTTAGGCGCAGCTCTTCAGCTTACTAATATGTATGGCGATACCTTTCTTTCCGATTTTGAAAAAATGCCAGAATATGCGCATTCTTTTGTAGTAAAGTACTCGACCATTATCATGTCTATTTCACAAATTTCTGAAACCCTATTTATACTTGCTATACCCTTTTTCCTTAAACAATTTGGAATCAAAAAAGTAATGCTCATAAGCATGATAGCTTGGGTATTTCGATTTGGATTGTTTGCCTATGGCAATCCCGAAAGTGGCCTTTGGATGATTATTTTATCGTGTATAGTATATGGGATGGCTTTTGATTTCTTCAATATATCTGGCTCATTATTTGTAGAAACAAGTACTTCGCCTGCTATACGCTCTAGCGCACAAGGTTTGTTTATGATGATGTCTAACGGATTTGGGGCCATATTGGGAAGCAAAGTGAGTGGCTATATGATAGACCGCTATTTCACATCCAACGGAAATAAAGAATGGCAAGGCATCTGGATTTCATTTGCCATTTATGCACTTATCATAACAGTTTTATTTGCCATTTTCTTTAAACACAAGCACGACAAAACTGCCATAAACACTTTATCACATTAATATATTTATAGATACCTATTTTTAGTCAAAAGCCCTATCTATGGTTAAAAAATATTTACTATAAAAGCTGATTTTGAAAATACGCTAGCTCTTCTTCCAATTTTAGGTACGGGAATTTTGATATCAAAGCATGGCATAATGCTATATGGTCTTTGAGAAATTGTTGATGTTTTTGTGTACTTGTATTTTTACTCTTATGATGCATAGCCTTATATAACTGATCGCATTGCAACATCAAAGCAAATGCATTGTCATCGATACAACTTTGTTTAAATTGTTCCCAAACATACTGTGTAGCCTGATAATTGGGATGTGCTAAATCCAAATCAAAAAAACGATAATCCCTCAATACATCTATAACCAATTCGTAAGATGGAAAGTAAAAACTATTAGGCATACTATGCACAGCTTCTATCAATCTTGCTTTGCTTCTATTATTTTCTATTATTCCATCTCGTATATGGCGCACAGGGCTTATCGTATATAGAATTTGTATACCTGGTGCAAATTCCTGTAGCTTTTGCTGTAGTGAATTGAGCTTTTGCTTTATAGTATCTATTTCCAAAAGGTCTTTTCTAAACCAATTTGCAGGTGCTCTATGATTATTACTTACATAGATTTCTTTATCCTTTTGAAAATATGCAAAAGCAGAGCCCAACGTGATGAAAATATACTGAGCCTGTTTTAAAAAATAATGATGATCTTCAATTTGTTTGTTCATCAAACCAAGTGCCTCCTCTAGTTGAGTATCCGAAAAATCAGAATGATGTTGCCAACTATGCCAATACTCATCCAAAAAAAATAAATCCTCTTTTGTATACACTTTTTTGGACATGACTGCCTCTAAAGATTGAACTATGCTGTAGGGATTAAATACAATTCCATGAGCATTTAAACGAACATCAAACTTTGACTTTTTTAAAAACCCATATATGTGCTCTGTAAAACAAGAGCCCACCAGATACACTTTATCTGAATGCCTCATTTTAGGACTCAGTGATGGTACAGTAAAGGGCACTAAAAATGACATACAACATGCCAAAAGTATGACTTTCTATCAGATAAATTAATCTTTGTCTATTGCACATTTTTGAATTAATTTTGTAGATATTTTATTATACATGTATTTACTCGAAACTATTAATTCTCCCGAAAATTATTTCCCAATTTTATTACAAATTGTAGTAGCTATAGGGTTTGTAGCTGCTGTTATGCTGGCTACACATTTTTTGGGGCCAAAAAGAAAAACCAAGGATAAGTTAGAAAACTTTGAGTGTGGCATAGAACAAGAAGGCAATGCACGTCAACCTTTGGCAGTAAAATATTTTTTAGTTGCCATACTTTTTGTATTATTCGACGTAGAAGTTATATTCTTTTATCCATATGCTGTAAACTTTAAAGAATTAGGGTGGGAAGGTTTTATAGCAGTGGCTATGTTTATTGCTTTTTTTGTGATAGGCTTTACCTATATCATAAAAAAAGGTGCTTTACAATGGGAAGATTAAAAAATTAGTTTAAAGACAAAAAAACAAATGAGACCAGTAACACATAATACGAAAGTTAAATTGGTAGAAGCTCCACAAGGCTTTACTGGTGAAGGCTTTTTTACTACAAAATTGAGCGAGGTTGTTGGGCTTGCACGCAGCAATTCAATTTGGCCTTTACCATTTGCCACTTCATGTTGTGGTATAGAGTTTATGGCCACTATGGCAGCTCACTATGATTTAGCACGTTTTGGTTCAGAACGACTGGGCTTTAGTCCTCGTCAGTGCGACCTTCTGATGGTCATGGGAACTATTTCTAAAAAAATGGCTCCAGTACTACGTCAGGTGTACTTACAAATGGCAGAGCCACGCTGGGTTTTGGCAGTTGGAGCTTGCGCCAGTAGTGGTGGCATTTTTGATACGTACTCAGTTTTGCAAGGCATAGACCAAGTAATACCTGTAGATGTGTATGTGCCAGGGTGCCCACCAAGACCCGAAGCTATTTTAGATGGTTTTATGCGCATACAAGATTTAGTAAAACAAGAAAGCATACGTAGAAGAACTGATGATCAGTATAAAGAATTATTAAACAGTTACGGTATTCAATAATATTTTTTTCATGACTAACGACGATATTTTACAAAAACTACAAGCTAAGTTTGGCCAAACTATACAACATATAGAAGAACCCTATGGCATGCTCACCTTTGAAGCACCCAAAGAAGATAATCTCAAAATACTCAGTTTTTTAAAAGACGACCCTTCATTGCAATTTACTTACCTCAATGATTTAACAGTTGTACATTATCCAGAACAAATAGGAAAGGAGCTCTGCGTAGTCTATTTGCTTCAAAATATTTATACCAAAACACGGATTCGTTTTAAAACATACACCGACATTATAACACCTGAAGTATATACTGCAACATCGCTTTATGCTACTGCCAATTGGCTCGAAAGAGAAGCATATGACTTTTTCGGTGTTCAATTTATTGGTCATCCCAATCTTATTCGTATCATGAATGTGGAAGAAATGGATTATCATCCATTGCGAAAAGAATTTCCGCTTGAAGACCAAACAAGAAGCGATAAAGATGATGATATGTTTGGTAGATAAACTTAAATTTGAAAACATCACATGACAGATAGCAAAACTTCAAAACAGCATATACAACTTGAGCATGACTCCTTAGGAAAACAAACCTCAACGCTCAATTTAGGACCTACACACCCTGCCACCCATGGTGTATTCCAAAACATTTTGGAAATGGATGGAGAGCGCATTATAGAAGCTGTGCCAACTGTAGGCTATATACACAGAGCTTTTGAAAAAATAGCAGAGCGTAAACCCTATTATCAAATTACAACTTTAACCGATAGATTAAATTATTGCTCCTCCCCCATCAACAATATGGGTTGGCACTTGACTGTAGAAAAACTAATAGGCGCAGAAATACCAAAGAGAGTTCAGTATATGCGTATTGTGGTTATGGAATTGGCTCGTATAGCCGACCACTTAGTATGCAACTCAGTAATCGGCGTAGATACAGGAGCTCTAACTGGTTTTGTATATGTTTTTGAATTTAGAGAATTGATTTATGAAATATTTGAAGAAATATGTGGCTCTCGCCTTACAACCAATATGGGTCGTATAGGTGGTTTTGAACGAAACTTTTCTGATATTGCTTTTAATAAAATAGACCATTTCTTAAAAACCTTTCCAAAAGCTATGAAAGAGTTCGAAACACTTCTTACTCGCAATAGAATATTTATGGAAAGAACTATGGGTGTAGGGAGCATAGAAGCTGAACGTGCATTAAACTATGGTTTTACTGGGCCCAATCTTAGAGCCACTGGTATAGACTATGATGTACGAACCAGCCACCCGTATTCAGGCTACGAAGATTTGGTTTTTGATGTGCCTGTAGGCACTACGGGCGATACCTACGACCGATTTTTGGTACGTAATGCTGAAGTATGGCAAAGTCTTTCTATGATAGAACAAGCCTTGAAAAAAATAAATGAATTAGACCCATCTGTTTATCATGCAGCTATTCCAGACTTTTACTTACCACCAAAAGAGGATGTGTACACCAAAATGGAAGCACTTATTTACCATTTTAAAATCGTGATGGGCGAAACTGAAATACCCAAAGGCGAAGTCTATAATGCTGTGGAAGGTGCCAATGGCGAATTGGGCTTTTATTTAATAAGCGATGGAGGACGCTCTCCATACCGCTTACATTTCAGACGACCATGTTTCATTTATTATCAAGCTTATCCAGAAATGATTAAAGGCAGCATGCTTAGCGATGCAGTAGTAACTATGAGCAGTTTGAACCTGATAGCTGGAGAATTAGACGCATAAAATAAAATTAGTATCCATGACACTTTCAAAAGAATTACAAGACAATATAGTAGCTCTTACTAAAAAATACCCCGAAGGCAAACAAAAAAGTGCCCTCATACCTTCTTTACATCTGATACAAGAAAAAGGAAATTTATCGCTTACTATAGAACAAATGAATGACCTAGCTACGCTCCTTCAGATTACCCCTATAGAAGTGTATGAAGTAGCCACTTTTTATACCATGTTCAACTTAAAACCTGTAGGTAAATTTGTTTTAGAAGTATGCCAAACTGGACCATGCATGCTACGAGGAAGTGACGACATCATTGATTATATAAAACAAAAACTAAAAATTGATATTGGCGAAACCACATCGGATGGACTTTTTACATTAAAAACTGTTGAATGCTTGGGTGCTTGTGGCTATGCTCCTATGTTGCAACTTGGTAAACACTACAAAGAGCACTTAACTCCTTCTAAAATAGATGATTTGATAGAAACTTGCAAAGCCAGTGTGGACTAAATCATTCTTTTTTTCATAGCTTCATAACAGATAATACCAGTAGCAACGGATACATTGAAACTATCAAAGTTTCCAGCCATGGGTATTATAAAAGTTTCATCGCAACGTTCTTGTACACTTCGAGAAATACCCTTGTCTTCACTTCCCATGACTATACAAACAGGCTGATTAAAATTTATTTCATCCAGTTTTTGAGTAGCCTGCAAATCGCTCGACATAATTTTTATTCCATTCATTTGTATGGTATCGAGTATGGAGCTTATATTTTTTTCTCTACTAAATGAAATTTGCATCATAGCTCCAGCCGACGTTTTTACCATATCCTCATGCAATGGTGCTGAGTTTTTTTCAGGAAAAACGATAGCATCCACACCGCAGCAAACCGCACTACGTATAATAGCACCCGTATTTCTAACATCTGTAATACCATCTAATAAAAGCAAAAAAGGTGTTTTACCCTGATCATAAAGGTGTGAAATAATATCTTGCAAAGGTAAAAACTGAACATAGGCACCATAGGCTATGACACCTTGATGCGAAGCTCTTACAGTGGCATTGAGTTTTTCTATGGGTACGCGTACTATAGGTATCGTTTTAGATTTTGCAAGCCTTACAATATCACCTATAGAATCTCCACTTGCATTATGCTGCATCAATATTCTATCTATAGGCTTATCGGACTGCAAAGCTTCTAATACCGGGTGCCTACCATAAATAAGTGATTTTGATGAGCGTTGCATTAGCGATTGATATTAAATTTTGAAGATTCAATAATCTTATTGCTCAAATCTTTAAATTGAATAACATAAAGACCATTAGGGTATTGAAGCATATCGTTAAAGAAAATTTCTTCGGCATATTTAGGAAATTTTTTTTCCTGCAATTTTCGACCTATTAGATTTCTCAACTCCACTTTTAAATCTGTATCCACATACATGTTGGCTCTGACTTTAAGTACATTGCCACTAAGCGGCACGGGTGATAGCGTAAATAATTTCTCATCGTTTGCGCTAATAAGCACCAAGGGCAACAATAAGCAAAACAAGTAAAAGATGAGGGTTTTTTTCACTACAAAAGCAAAGGTAAAGGAATAAAACGAAATACAATATCCTAAGCTAATTGAGGAAAAAAATGCTTATCTTTGAAGTAAATTATGTTATTTGCATACGCATATGACATAAAACGATTGAGAAAATCAAGTCTTTCAGGTTTCACATCTTAATACCGTCAACGTGATTTTCTAAATCGGCATTATGCAAGTACTTAACTCCTTTTAGTTGTTACTATTGCATAACTTGGGTTGAAAATAAAATGTAGCATTTATGCACTTTATAAACAATACATTGTTCCTATCTCATATACTTTGGGTATTACTGAGCGTGTTTATTTTTATCTCTATTTTAGCCTATATCAAAAACAGTAAAAAACTTTATCAAAGTACACTTATTATCAGCATGGTCATTTTGTTTGTAGCCTGCATCCATTTATTTAATAACGACTTTATCACCACACAATGGCAAGGAAATTTATTTGGACAAATAAATAATGAAAGCCACAAATTGGAAAATCCTTCTATACTAAACAAATTGCTCAATTTTATTTTTGAGCTTATTAAAAAGAAAACGGAATAGAATCAAGTCTTTGATTGGTACAAAATGTTGTCTGTATTTTATCATCTAAAATTATTCATTTGCGGATGCAAAAGCATATTTGGGTTTAATACCAAAGGGATTTGTGCAGCAGACTAAATCTTACATTAGTATATATTGATATGATAGATGCTTCCTGATGTGTCAGGATAACATATATATAATCTAAGTTTTGTTTGTGTATTTTTGTGAAGGAAATGGTAGTTTTTGGACGGACATCTGTAATAAGTATAACTTGCTTCACAAACCAGCTAATATGTTATAGGCAACTAATTAGAAATTGCTACTAATGAAACAACTAATTAATAATTATAAAAAACAATCAACATTACTGAAAATAACTATTGGAATTAGTTTATTGCTTTTAATTATTTCATTGACTCAACCAGCGTTCTATATTGACCGAAAAGAAGACCCTAATGCATATTCAGATAGTTTGACACTTTTTTTTCTTGGATGGATGAGTTTTTTAGGCGGAGCATTTATCCCTTTTATTCTATGGTTAGCAAATCCACTTTATTTTATTTCGATTTTTTTGACAATAAAGAATAAGCCATCAGGGCTTTTCGTTTCAATAGCAGCGTCAACACTGGCATTTATATTCTCACAACTTGACACCATAATGACAAGCGAATCAGGAAGTTGTTCAATTATTACTTCTCGTGGGTTGGGATTCAAATTATGGTTTGCTTCATTGATAATTTTAACTGTTGGACTGGTTTTAAGTCGTATTATGATGAATAAAAAAAGTGTGACAATATAGGCTGTCGCTAACATCTAAGACTTCATTTCATCCGTAGCTCAGCCTGTTCAGCTCATGCGAAAAGTAATAAAGTTACTGCTGAAGTCCCTGCCCCCATTTCAAGAAACCGATTCCTTGTTTTGGTTTTGAAATCTTTTTTGGCCTTATCGAAGTTTTAACCCAAGTTATGTAATAGAAAAGACTGAAAGGAGTGAACTGCAATTCATAACTCGTAGTTCATAAATTAATAATTTTAGAATCCTGAATACATTTGGCATATACTAATTAATACCTCAACTTTGCTCCATGTTGGATCGAAAATTTCAAAAGACAAAAATCATAGCTACCGTAGGCCCAGCTTGTAATACTTACGAAGGATTGCTTCAACTTGTCAATGCCGGTGTAGATGTTTTTCGTTTAAACTTTTCTCATGGCACGCACGATGAGCACAAAAAAGTAATAGACCTGATTCATAAAATCAATGACGAGTTTCCTTTTAATATTGCTATACTGGCCGACCTTCAAGGTCCCAAACTCCGCATAGGCGAGGTAGAAGGCAATGGATTAGTTTTAAACGAAGATGACCTTATTACTTTTACCAATACAAAATGTATAGGAAGCAAAGAAAAAATATATGTATCCTATCCAAGCTTTCATTTGGATGTAAAACCAGGCGAAAAAATATTAATAGATGATGGAAAAATTGAGGTAGAAATTAAAGACATACTTGAAAATCATGAGGTTACTGCTCAAGTAATAATTGGAGGCCTATTGCAATCCAAAAAAGGTATTAATCTTCCAGACACACAAGTATCCTTGCCGGCACTTTCTGAAAAAGATTTGAGCGATTTGGACTTTATTATTTCACAACAAATAGATTGGATAGCCCTCTCATTTGTACGAAGCCCAAATGATATAGAGCTTTTGAGAAATACTCTTAAAGCCAAACAAAGCAATGCCAAGATAATAGCTAAGATAGAGAAACCCGAAGCAGTCAATCAAATTAGAGAAATCATTTTGGCCTCTGATGCCATTATGGTTGCAAGAGGCGATTTGGGCGTTGAGCTTCCCGTAGAACAAATACCGATGATACAAAAAAATATTATTCGTAAATGTATTCATAGAGCTAAGCCAGTCATAATTGCTACACAAATGATGGAAAGCATGATAGAACGTGTAAAACCCAATCGTAGTGAAATAACTGATGTGGCCAATGCCGTATTAGAAGGTGCCGATGCGGTGATGCTCAGTGGCGAAACGGCTATGGGTGCCCACCCTCAATTGGTAGTGCAAACTATGAACAACATCATCGGTGAGGTAGAAAAAGAAGAAATTATTTATAATAAGAATTTAATTCCTCAAGCGCACTCCCCTTCTTTTTTATCAGATGCGCTATGTTATAATGCATGCAAAATAGCCGATGATGTAAAAGCCAAAGCTATAATAGGCATGACACAAAGTGGATATACTGGATTTATGCTTTCGAGTTTTAGACCCAAATCGTCCCTATATATTTTTACTAAAACACAATCTTTGGTCAATCAATTGAGCCTTAGCTGGGGCGTACAAGCTTTTTATTACAACAAAGAAAATAGCCTAGACGAAATCATTGAAGACCAAATTTCTATATTAAAAGAAAAAAATCTTTTATCACAAGAAGATGTAGTGGTAAACACAGGAAGCACACCTGTACACGAACATCTTGCTACTAATCTCATAAAAATTTCAAAAGTATAATCATGGACTTAAAAGAGTTGGCATTAGGTATAGACCCTCAAACACACTGGTATTATCAAAGCAAAATGATACCTTTAGAACGCTATTTTCTTTCCTTACAAAATCAAAAAGTCAATCACTTAGTAGATATCGGAGCTGGTTCTGGTTTTTTTTCTGTATCGCTGCATGAAAAGTATAAACAATATGCTCAAAAAGTAGATTTAGTGGACATAGGCTATAGCGAACCCGAAATGATGGCTACTGCAAATAAGCCTATTCAAAAAATGCATGTTATACAAAAAGATACACATAGCAGTTTACTCATTATGATGGATGTATTAGAACATATAGAAGATGATAGTGCATTTTTAGATTCCATACAAAAACAATGTATAGGGAAAAACAATTTTTTTATTTCGGTACCAGCTTTTAAAAGCATTTGGAGTGGACATGATGTTTATCTTGAACACTATAGACGCTATACTTTAAAAACACTACGCCAGGTTTTGGAAAAAAATGGGTTTAGACCCACACGTATGTATTATTTATATGGTTCATTATTTCCTATGGTGTGGCTTAAAAGAAAATTAATGGATCAAAACCAAAATAATCCTAAATCGGATATGAAACCTTTGCCAAAAGGATTGAACTCTTTTTTAAAGGCCTATGCGAGTACTGAGATGAAATTTACACGAATGAATTCGATTTTTGGATTGAGTTGTGTAGCCGAAGGCGAACTAATCGTCTGAGCGCCTAATGATTTGCCTAATTGCCAATAACTCCAGAAACATTTTAAAACTATCCTTTATTACATTTATCTTGCTACCTTCTATAGCCTTCCAGCGAACGGGCATTGAATGTATAGCAATGCCTTTCTTTTGGGCTTTGCACAAAATTTCTACATCATGTGCCCAACCTTTTGTTTGCAGTTTTGAAAATAGATTTTTTGCCAATTCGGTTTCATATAGTTTAAATCCGCATTGTGTGTCTTTGAGTCTAAGGCCCGTCATACTTTGAATTAAAAAATTGAATACATTTCCAATAAATTTTCGATGTGGAATTTTATCAACTATAGATTCATTAAGTTCTCTAGAAGCTATTAATAATTCATTTTCTTTAAATCCATTTTGTCGTTCTTGCCATTTTAATAATTCTATAGGTCTGGCAGCCATATCAGCATCGAGCGTTAAAACAAAATTGCCTTTTGCATGCTCAATACCTTTTTGCAAGGCTCCGCCTTTGCCCTTATTGGATTGAGATATGATATGTATATGATTAATATATTTTGAAAAGGTGTTATGCTCTTTTAATCGTGTAGCAGTGTCGTCCTTGCTGCCATCATCTACTATGATAGCTTCCCATGCACCTTTCCATTGGGCAGCAAATTCATCCAAACCATCATATAGCAAATGCACTCGCATGGATTCGTTGTAGCAAGGAATAATCAGAGAAATAAAAGGAAAATTCACAAGCAACAAATATAATAAATACTATGAAGCAAAAGTAGCAGGCTATACCATAAGTTGGGTAATTATCTTTTTTTTGATATTCTACGATATTATTCCAAAAACTATTTCCCTTTATGGCTTCAAAATCCTATTTTTGTGGCACTTTTTTTAATCCAAGTTTTATGCTTACACAATATTACCTTTTTTTAAGTTTGGCCTTATTTTGTATAGGTGTCATGGGGGTATTGATGCGCCGCAATGCCATCATTATCTTGATGTGTATAGAGCTAATGCTAAATGCGGTTAATCTACTAATGGTTACTTTTAGCAAACTATACCAAAATGCCGATGCACAAGTATTTGTATTCTTTATTATGGTAGTAGCAGCGGCAGAAGTAAGTGTGGGATTGGCTATAGTAGTTATGATGTATCGAAAAGTTCGCTCTATAGATATTAATATATTAAATCGTTTAAAACACTAATACAAATCGTATGCACGATAAGCTTTGGCTCATTCCTTTATTACCTTTATTAGGTTTTTTGATTTCAGGATTAGGTAGAAATAGTTTAGGTAAAATAGCAGGCTGGATAGCAAGCTTTGCTGTTTTGGGTTCTTTCCTAATCAGTTTATCGGTATTTAATCATATTAGACAATTACCCTCAAACCCCTTAGATCCACAGGCTGGCAAAATAAGTAACCACCTTTTTGATTTTTTTAATCTCCATAATTTTTCTATTGGTTTTGATTTGCAAGCCGATGCACTAACTGCTTTATTTCTTCTTATTATAACGGGTATAGGCTTCCTTATACACATCTACTCCATTGCTTATATGAGCCACGACAAGGGTTTTGGCAAATTTTTCGCTTATCTTAATCTGTTTGTATTTTCTATGTTGCTCTTAGTGATGGGTAATAATTATCTTATATTATTTATCGGATGGGAAGGTGTTGGACTTTGTTCATACTTGCTTATAGGATTTTGGTATAAAAACCTTGCCTTTACAGCTGCTGCTCGCAAAGCATTTGTCATGAATCGTATTGGCGATTTGGGATTTCTGATAGGTATGTTTATGATATTTGCTAAATGCAAAAGCCTCGATTTTGGAACTTAGAACAAGCGGTTATGAATGGTACTTTTGACATGGGATATTTAACCACAATAGCTATATGTTTTTTTATAGGTGCCACAGGCAAAAGTGCACAAATTCCACTTTTCACATGGTTGCCCGATGCTATGGCGGGCCCTACGCCCGTATCGGCTTTGATACATGCAGCTACTATGGTTACTGCGGGTATATACATGATTACTCGTAGTCATTTTATTTATTCATTTACACCACATGCTCAACAAGTAATTTTGCTCATTGGTGCAGCTACTGCTTTTGTAGCAGCCACCATTGCTACGCAACAAAATGATATTAAAAAAGTATTAGCATACTCTACCGTAAGCCAATTAGGTTTTATGTTTATGGCCTTGGGTGTAGGTGCTTATGTAGCTGCCGTTTTTCATGTTATCACACATGCGTTTTTTAAAGCCTTGCTATTCTTAGGCTCAGGTTCTGTTATTCATGCAGTACATGATGAACAAGATATTCGTAAAATGGGTGGCTTAAAAAAATACATGAAGACCACTTATTTTACTTTTTTGATTGGTTGCATAGCCATAGCAGGTTTGCCTCCTTTAAGTGGTTTTTTCTCCAAAGATGAAATCATGATGCACGTTTTTACCCATACCGAATATGGAAAATTATTTTGGATAGTAGGTATGCTTGCGGCTTTTATGACAGCCTATTATATGTTTAGATTATTGTTCCTTACCTTTCATGGTAAATATAGAGGAGAAGGCACACCACACGAAAGCCCTTCACTTATGACTATACCTTTGGTGGTATTGGCTATATTATCTATAGTTGGTGGCCTTATTGGTATACCAAAAGTTTTGGGAGGACAGCATGCATTAAAACACTTTTTGGAGAGTGTACTCCTTCGCACAGCTGGCTTAAAGCTTTCTGAAATGCATTTGTCTGAAACAAGCGAATATATTCTTATGGCTGTTGCAGTTTGTATAGCATTAGCAGGAATGGCTTATGCCTATATAAGCACTAAAGAGTTTAAAGCAGAAAGCAACGCTAAAGGAATACAAAAATTATTTGCAGACAAATGGTATTTTGATGAATTGTATAATCAAATCATATCTAAACCTTTAATTAAATTGAGTGCATGGTCAAATCAGTTTATAGAAAAATTGGGTATTGATGGTCTTGTAAATGGTGTAGGAAAAACCATAGTACAGGGCAGTACAAAATTTAGATTATTACAAAATGGAATTGTAGGGTTTTATCTATTTATGATAGTACTCGGTGTCATTATTCTATTTGTCATACAACTTTGGTATAATAAAATTTAAAAAACGACTATTACAATAATGCTAGTAGTATTACTTATAATCATTCCTTTACTTGGTGGCTTGCTTACACTTTTTGCGAAGCAAAAAATGCCCTTTATTTTATCGTTATTTGCTTCTTTGCTTACTGTATGTATAAGTATATATAGCTATATGCAATTTGGCCTACAACAATACGAATCATTGATATATAATACATCTTGGATTGCAAAACTGGGTGCTCGTTTTCATATTGGTATAGACAATGGTTTACCTATGCTGATGGTATTGCTTACTGCCATAGCATTCCCGCTTATTATACTTCTTACACAAGATAAGCACACAGACCGACCTGCTACATTTTATGGACTTTTGCTTCTAGCAGAGGCAGGTCTTATGGGTGTCTTTTTATCAAAAGATGCTTTACTGTTTTATGTTTTTTGGGAAATAGCCTTAATACCAGTTTATTTTTTAAGTGCTCTTTTTGGTGGCGAACATCGTATCAAAGTGAGTTTTAAATTTTTTGTTTACACATTTGTAGGTAGTTTATTAATGTTAGTAGCATTACTTTATATATACAACAAACTACCAATACGCTCTTTCCAATGGGATTCTTTAATTAGTACAAGTGCGAGTTTGAGTGGCACAGAACAAAACTGGCTATTTTGGATGATGTTTATAGCTTTTGCTATTAAAATGCCCATATTTCCTTTTCATACATGGCAACCCGATACGTATGAACAAAGTAATACACCAACTACTATGGTATTAAGTGCCTTGATGGTAAAAATGGGTTTATTTGCAGTAATAAGATGGCTATTGCCGCTTTTGCCAGATGCTTCAATGTATTTTAAACACATCGTTATGATGTTGAGCATCGTAGGAATTGTATACGCCTCTTGCTTGGCATTGATTCAAAAAGACATTAAACGCCTGTTAGCTTATTCTTCTATTGCTCACATTGGATTGATGTGTGCTGCTATTTTTTCGCATGAAATATTAGGATTACAAGGCGCTGTAATACAAATGTTTAATCATGGCATTACTATTTTAGCTATGTGGGCACTTGTATATATCATTGAACATCGTATAGGCACAAGAAATTTGAATGATATGGGAGGCATAGCTCAAGTAGCTCCGGCATTTACTATAGCATTAGTAATTATATCATTAGCCAATATTGCATTACCACTTACCAATGGATTTGTCGGAGAATTTATGATGTTTAATGCCATTTTTGACATGCCTACATCTTATCATTGGACATTTACTATAGTGGCTGGTTTGGGTATTATTCTGTCTGCAGTTTATACTTTAAAAATGGTACAGCATATAGCTTTTGGCGAAACCAATGCCTTAACACAAACATTTACAGACTTAACAATTACAGAAAAAGTAGTTCTATATACTCTTATTGCCATGATATTAGTTTTTGGATTTTATCCAAATGCTTTATTAGACTTGGTTAGAATAGGTTCATAAAAAAACAATTTTTTTGTAAGCAAAAAAAATTATTAGTACATGAGTGCAATTATCATATCGGCTTTATTAGGTGTTATTTTGATGCTTAGTGGTATAATGACTAAAAAATCGAATACTATACAATGGTTAGCTATAGCCAGTAGTGTTATTTTGATGGGAGCATCTATCTATGACATGTATAACCTTAACAACATAGCCTCATTTTATAATCAACTTGAACTCAATAATGTAAATGCCTGGTTTAATGTACTGATTTCTTTTTGTTTTTTGGTGTATATTTTTATGTTTCATAAGCATATCTCCAATGTAGGCAAAAATGATGCGGAATACTTTGCGCTACTCTTTTTTATTATGTGTGGTGTGTACTTATTATCCATGTATACTAATTTATTAATTCTATTTATTGGAATAGAAATCGTTTCAATACCACAATATATTTTGGCAGGAAGTAATAAAACCAATGTTAAAAGCAATGAGGCAAGCTTAAAATACTTTTTGATGGGTGCATTTAGCACTGGCATTTTGCTTATGGCTATCGCACTTTTATATGGCTCTACTGGTAGTTTTGATATTTTAAGCGATGTATTTGCTTCGCAATTTCAAAGCCCAGTAGCTTTAAAATCACTTTCTATTATTGGCATTTTATTGCTTGTTGTGTCTTTTGGTTTTAAAGCTTCAGCAGCACCTTTTCACTATTGGACACCCGATGTCTATGATGGTTCGCCTACCTCCTTTACTCCTTTTATGGCTTCTATTGTTAAGGTTTCTGTTTTTTTTGCGTTTATACGCTTATTTCATTTTTCTTTTGGAAGTATTCATAGTTCCTGGCAATTAACTATAGGTATCATGATAGGCCTAACCTTATTAATTGGAAATATTACAGCCGTGTATCAACAAAGTGTAAAACGAATGCTGGCCTATTCGTCTATAGCACAAGCTGGCTTTATGCTTTTTGCAATTTTTGCTTACAATAAAACTTCTTGGGATGGGCTAATGCTCTACAGTGTAGTGTATACGCTTGCCACATTAGGTATTTTTGCTGCTCTCAAAAACATGAATGATTATACTTATGATGGTTTTAATGGCCTTGCCAAAAAACATCCGATTTTAGCATTTACTACTACTGTTTGCCTAATGTCCTTGGCTGGCATACCACTTACAGGTGGGTTCTTTGCTAAATATTATGTATTGAGCGCTACCATCGAACAGGGCTCGTGGCTCCCATTAGTAATCTTTGCTGTAATCATGGCAGCAGTCAGTGCTTTTTATTATTTTAAAATTATAATCAGTATGTATTTTAAAAGTGGGAATCCAGTACTTCAACATACAGTTTCGCAAACAGACAAAGCTGTACTGATTATAAATGCACTCCTTTTAATTTTACTTGGCTTATTACCTTCTTTAGTTATTGGCTAAAAAATCAATTTTATTTTTTAGCATTTTGAATTAAATATCTTGTTATTTCTCGATATTCCTCTGGATTCAATTTAGCCTTCTTTCTCATTTCTGCCATTACTTGAATCCAATCACCGTCACGTCTGCTTTGAGGATCACTCAGTTCGTGACATTTACTGCATTTATTTTGATATAAGACAATTGCTTCATCTGTTACTTTTCCTTGCATTGATTGTGCTACTTGTACATCTTGATCTTCTTGCCACAACGGACGTGGTGGCGCTGTTTGCAATGGCATAGTAGTTTCAACAACTTTGTCGCCATCCATTTCTCTTGCTCCGCTTTGTTGTTCGCTATTAGAGTTTGTGGAACTTGTATTTTTGGCCACTTTAGGCGAACAACTATAAATAATAAGACCTGAAAGTAAAAATATTGAAATGCTATGTAACTTTTTCATGGTATAATTTTTATCAAAGATAATTATTAGATTAGATTATTAATAAATTTTTTAGATGTTGCTAAGCGTTGCTCATTATCGCCTTCCACTATGCAAAGTGCTTTGTTTGTAGACAAAATAAGTTCTTGATACCATCTAAAAATAAGCTGTCGATCTCTCACATTGGGATGTTCTCGTAGGGGGTCATACACCCAATCAAAATCGGGCTTGGTTAATATGTAGGCACCTACACTATTCGTCGATAAATGATTTAAAATATACTTATGACAAGTATTAAATTTCATTTCGGACCAAAGTTGCAAAACTAAAAAATCAGTATCCAAGAAAAGTAATTTATTAGCCTTCAAGGTATATTTTTCTTCTAATGAAAGTTGGCCTTTTGCTATTTGAATCAAATCAGACTCAGTATATTCAGATTGCAAGGCTAATAAATAATCTCGAGCATATTCGGGTACAACAAGAGTTTCATAAGTCAAAGCTAAGGCTTTACTCAGTGTGGTTTTGCCAGTACTCTCACCTCCTACTACTGCTATTTTAAATATTTTGTTCAAGTGTCCAATACTAATTGTTAAAGATACTATAAAGCTTAGAAAAGCATTATGGAATATATTTTAAAAATGCATCCAAGTAATAACTAAAAAAATTCATCATGCAAAAATCATCCAAAATCATGCTACTCTTTCTTGTAGCATTATCAACTTCGCTTTACTTAATTATTTCTTCACAAGAAGCCAAAAGCCAATCAAACAACCTAAAAAGCAATGAAAAAATTCAATACATGTCAAATCAAAAAAACCGTTTGCAGAATGGTCCTCTATCACTTAGCACTGCTTTGGAAAATGATTACCTTACCTCTACACATCGCGATGGCTACTTATATGTAGAAGTACAGGCTGATGCTATTCCATTAGAAAGCACAAGCCGTAAGCCCTTAAATTTATCTATCGTTATTGATAGAAGTGGTTCTATGGCTGGTGAAAAAATAAAAAATGCCAAACAAGCCGCAAAAGATGTGATTGATCAACTGAGTGAAGACGATTTTGTTTCCATTGTGATGTATGACTCCGAAGTAGATATAGTACAGCGTGCATGCAAAGTGGTAAATAAAGAAAAAATAAAAAGCTTAATCAATACTATTTATGATAGAGGAGGTACAAATTTAATGGGAGGTGCTATGTTGGGTTATCAAGAAGTTGAAAAAAATTATCACCCCAATCGTATCAACAGGGTTTTACTTCTAAGCGATGGCTTGGCAAATGAAGGAATTACAGATCCCAAAAAAATAGATCAAATAGTAAGAAATAAGTATGAAGATGATGGTATAGGCATATCAACTTTTGGTGTGGGTAGAGACTATAACGAAACTCTTATGACAGCTATGGCAGAAACTGGAAATGGAAATTATTATTTTATAGATAAAGCTCAAGATATAGCCTCTATACTACGTAGAGAAATACATGGCATGTCTAATGTTGTAGCACAGCATTGTGTATTGCAAGTAGAATTGCCAAAATCTGTTAGTATAGAAAAAATAGTTGGATGCAAATACGTCATTGAAAAAAATATAGTAAACATCACGCTCAGAGATATTTTTTCGGACGAAACAAAAGGTGTTTTAATAAAATACAATTCAAGCGATAACTATAAAAACTCATTGACATTTAGCACAAGACTTTTATATAGTTTCACTTCTAGTCAAGAACAATTGACTTTGCAAACAAATAATACATGCACCTACACGAACGATGAAAACTTGTATAATGACTACTACAATGAATGGGTAGCAACTCAAGTAGCTCTTTTTTATTCTAACGAACAGTTGGAGATTGCTATGGAAGAAGTAGATAAAGGCAACTATGAAAAAGCAAGAAAATTGGTAGATGAAAATAAAAAATATATACAGTCAAAATCTACACTTGTAAGCAAATCAAAAGAACTTCAAAAAGCTGAAAGTGCTAATGAAGATTATGTAGAAAACATAGCTGTAATAGAAAGTAAACCAGCAAGTGAGGTAAAATACATTCAGAAAAGTAGCAAAAGCATGAACTATCAAATTAGAAATAAGAAGAAATAATATGTAACACTATAAAAGGCTGCAAAAACTGATGCTACATTCTATTTTTGTATTTTCTTTGCATCATGAGTAATTTGTATCAGCAACGAGGTGTATCAGCTCAAAAAGAAGATGTGCATGAAGCAATAAAAGGTATGGACAAAGGCCTTTTTCCTAATGCTTTTTGTAAAATACTGCCAGATGTACTCTCAAATCAAGAGGATGCTTGCTGTATCATGCATGCAGATACAGCAGGTACTAAATCCATCTTAGCTTATTTATACTGGAAAGAAACAGGTGATTTGAGTGTTTGGAAAAACATTGCTCAAGATGCTATGGTGATGAATATTGATGATATGATTTGTGCTGGAGTAAGCGACAATTTTGTCCTGTCATCTACTATAGCTCGCAATAAATTGCTTATACCAAAGGAGGTATTAAAAGCCATCATACAAGGATGCAATGAGGTAATAGAAGAATGGAAAAAATATGGTATTAATATATTTCATGCTGGAGGCGAAACTGCTGATGTAGGCGATTTAGTTAAAACCATTGACGTTGGCTATACAGCTTTTGCTCGATTCAATAAGCAAGAAGTCGTTATCATTCAGCCAAAACCTAATGATGTAATTGTAGGATTTGCTTCATTTGGCAAAGCCAGCTATGAAGAACACATAAATAGTGGTATAGGATGCAATGGGCTTACAAGTGCCAGACACGACATACTCAACCAATTCTACCGTTCATACAAAGAATCCTATGATCAACAATTAAATGAAGATATTTGCTATATCGGTCAATATAAATTGACCGATACTATAGCAAACGAATCATTGAATATTGGACAAATGCTGTTATCTCCCACACGAACTTTTGCGCCTATCATAAAACGTATTCTTGCATCTTATAGGCAAAATATTCGAGGCATAGTACATAATACTGGTGGTGCTCACTCAAAATGTTTAAAATATATTCAAGAACCAGTTCGTATAGTAAAAGACCAGCTATTTAATCCACCAACCATTTTTCAGCTTATTCAAAAAGCTTCTAATGCAAGCTGGCACGAGATGTTTCAAGTATTTAATATGGGTACTCGACTTGAACTTTACACAGACAAAGAAACCGCTAAACACATAATTGAGATTTCTAAAGAGTTTGCTGTTGATGCAAAAATTATTGGACATGTAGAATCGGCAGAGGAAAAATCAGTTCGTATTTTATACGAAGGTCATGAATTAGTTTATAACTAATTATGTTTAAACATACTTATCAATAAGAAGTGTTATTAATATAAGTGGCAGATATACAAAAGAGGCAAACATTACTTGTCTTGCATTGTGATCGCTTGTGTTTTTATAAAATAGCATAGACTTGTAAAGTAGCCAACCTGCGCCAAAAAATAAGCCAACAAAAGATATCCAAGAGCCTAAGCCCACAACCATTGGCAATGCACTTAAAGGGATTAAAACAAAACTATATAACACACATTGAAATGCGGTAAACTTATCTACCTTTCCTTCTCTTGGTAACATTTTCATGCCTGCATTAGTATAATCTTCATGACCTATCCATGCTATAGCCCAAAAGTGTGGAAATTGCCAAAAAAACTGAATGATAAATAAGGTCCATGCAGCCAAACTACCCATATGGTTCGTTCCGGCTATCCATCCGATTAGGCATGGCAAAGAACCCGGTATAGCACCTATTAATACAGCAATTGGCGAAATTCTTTTTAAAGGTGTATAAACTACTGTGTACAACAACCAACTAAACAAAGATACTATGGCTGTAAGCGTATTGAATTTTGTAAAAAAAATAAAAAGACCCATTAATAATGCAATGATAGAAAATAAGATGGCTTCTATACTTCGCATTCTACTATCTGGCAAAGGTCTATACTTTGTTCGTTTCATTTTTTTGTCGGTTTCAATTTCAATAACTTCATTCATTGCATTTGCAGAAATCGTTACTAAGAAACCTCCTATTGTTAGCCATAGCAATGGCCAAAACGTAATTTCTAATTCGGGAATAATGATATAGCCAATGACAGAAGAGAAAACAACAAGTAAACTTAAATTTAGTTTTCCCAATTGTTGATAATCCTTTAATTTTTGAACTATCAACTTCATCATAGAAAAATTATTAAAAGATGCTAACTTAAAATGCATTAATGACCATCTTCGCCTTCACGTAAAGGAACTGTCTGTGGTGTATAGTCAGTGCCATCTTCGTTATCTCTATACTCATAAGACCATCTATGTACTTCTGGAATTTCACCTTCCCAGTTACCATGTCCAGCATTTATAGGAGTAGTCCATTCTAAGGAGTTTGCTTTCCAAGGATTTGGTGTAGTAATTTTTTTACCTTTCCAAATACTAACAAAATAGTTAAATACAAAAAGTAATTGTGCAAAGAATACTATAATGGCAGCTACAGAAATCATTTGATTTAAATCAGCAAATTGTTTAAACGACTCCCAGCTTGAATAATCGTAGTAACGACGTGGCATACCTGCAATTCCTTCGTAGTGCATAGGCCAAAATATTACATAAGCACCTATAAATGTGATAAAGAAATGTATATAACCCATAGTATTATTCATAAAGCGACCATACATTTTTGGAAACCAATGATAAATACCAGCAAACATGCCAAAAAAGGCAGAAATACCCATTACAATATGAAAGTGTGCAATTACAAAATAGGTATCATGCAAATGAATATCTAAAGCTGAGTTTCCTAAGAATATACCTGTCAAACCTCCTGATATAAATAAAGAAACAAAACCAAGTGCAAACATCATAGGCACAGTAAATTTGATATTTCCTTTCCATATTGTAGTAAGCCAGTTAAATACTTTTACAGCCGAAGGTATAGCAATAAGCAAAGTTAATAATACAAATACCCCACCCAAGAATGGGCTCATACCTGTCACAAACATATGGTGTGCCCACACTAAAAATGCTAAGACCGTAATACCCAATATTGAAATGACCATAGCAAAGTATCCAAAAATTGGCTTGCGTGAATGTACCGATAATATTTCGGAGGCCATACCCATAGCAGGCAACATGATGATATAAACTTCTGGATGACCTAAGAACCAGAATAAGTGTTGATATAAGATAGCAGAGCCACCTACATTAGGCAACGCTTTTCCGGCAATAAATATTTCTGATAAATAGAAACTGGTACCTGCATGGCGATCAAACAATAGTAATACTGCTGCAGATAATAATACTGGGAAAGATAATACTCCAAGTACTGCTGTAAATAAGAATGCCCATATAGTAAGAGGCATACGCGTCATGGTCATACCTTTGGTACGCATATTTAATATAGTCACGATATAGTTTAAACCTCCTAATAAAGAGGAAACAATAAATAGAGCCATGCTTACTAACCATAAATCCATACCAATGCCAGAACCCATAGAGGCTTCTTTTAGAGCACTTAAAGGAGGATAAGTAGTCCATCCGCCAGATGCAGGACCTGTACTTACAAATAATGAAGAAAACATGATAACACTGGCAGTAGCAAAAAACCAGTACGATAACATGTTTAAAAATGGCGATGCCATGTCTCTAGCACCAATTTGTAAAGGAATAAGTAAATTACTAAAAGTACCACTTAAACCACCTGTCAATACAAAAAATACTAATACGGTTCCGTGTATTGTAACCAATCCATAATACATTTCTGGGTCCATTTTGCCACCTCTTGCCCATTCTCCTAAAAACTTTTGTAATATAGGAAAGGTATCTTCAGGAAAACCTAATTGTAAACGAAAAAATACAGACATTAAACCACCAGCTATAGCCCAAAATATCCCTGTAATTAAAAATTGACGAGAGATAATTTTATGATCCATGCTAAACACATATTTAGAAAAGAAGTGTTGTTTATGCTCATGATGATCGTGGTGGTGTTCATCATGATGATGGTCATGATGGTGAGCTGTATCGCTGTGTTTATGTTCTTCTTGTTGATGTAATATGTCGTTGCTCATGGTATGAATATCTTTTAATCTTTATTATTTATTTCATGGTTAATTTAGGATTTTGATCCTTCGTACTATCAGCGCTTGCTTGTGGAGCTGCTGCTGGAAACTCTTCTGGGTGGTTTTGAGCATAGTATGATTGTTGTTTAGCCATCCAAGCATCGTATTCTGCTTGTGTTTCTACTACTATGATTGCGCGCATAGAATAATGCCCTCTACCACACATTTGATCACAAGAAATTTCGTAAGTAAAATTACTATTACCTGTTTTTGCTTTCATTTCAGCTGTAGAAATGGTAGGTGTAAACCATATTCTAGTAGTGATGCCAGGTACAGCATCCATTTTTAATCTAAAATGACTAAGTCCAACATCATGAATTACATCGCGAGAACCAATTAAGAATTCAACTGGTTTTCCTTTTACTAAATGTATTTCACCTGTAGGTATTACTATGTCATCTTTGTTTGCTTTATCTGTCCAATCCTGACCAAGTATATTATCTTTATCATTAATATTTGTAAAATAGCGTTTACCAAGTACTCCATCGGCACCAGGGTATCTAGAAATCCAGTTAAACTGTTTTCCTACTACTTCAATTTGCATAGCATCTTTTGGAGCTGCGTCTGTAATTCTAAACCAAGTACGCAAACCAATAGCTACTAATATAGCCATAGCTAAAGCTGGCACAGTAGTCCATATCATTTCTAATTTATTACTATGTGAAAAGAAAACTGATTTTCTATTTTCATCATGTTGATATTTGAATGAAAACCAAAATAACAAAAACTGTGTAATAAGAAATACTATACCTGTTATCACAATAGTAGTGATCAACATAGAATCTATTTGTTTTCCATGATCGGAGGCTGCTTCTGGTGCCATTAAAGGCATCATATATCTATGACATGCATAGATTCCTATCATAAAAGCTATAAATAAAATTAGCATTGAAAATGCAAGAATTTTATTTCTTTTCTTATCAAATTTTTCTTCGCCTTGAATACTAGCTACCAACTCACTGGAACGTGATACTTGATAAAGTACTACAAAAATTAAGGCAACTAATAAAACTAGCAATAATCCTGACATATATATCTTTTTTTAGCTTATATGAATAATTGTTTCTTTTAAGAAAGGGTGATTTTGAGGCACTAATGGCGCTTTAGTAAGTTTATTACTAACTAAAAATATTACTAAACCAATAAAACCTAATAAAATACCAATTTCAAACCATCCAATATGCCAATGCTCACCAACGGTGCCTGGCATAATCATTTGATAAAAATCAACCCAATGACCAATCAATATTATAATAGCTACTAAGGCTACAATAAAATAATTTCTTTTATTAGGACGAGACATTAAAATAAGTATAGGGCTTACAAAGTTTAATATGATGTTTAACCAGTAGAAAAATTTATAAGGTCCGTGCATTCTGATTTTAAAATAAATAGTTTCTTCAGGTATATTAGCATACCAAATCAACATGAATTGTGAAAACCACAAATAGGTCCAAAAAATACTAAATGCAAACATGAATTTTCCTACGTCATGTATGTGTTCGTCATTTACAATTTCTAAATATCCATGTCTTTTTGTATAGAGTATCCAAAGCATTATCATACTCATACCACTTACAAATGATGATGCAAATGTGTACCAACTAAACATTGTAGAAAACCAATGAGAATCTATACTCATTATCCATAACCACGGAATAGTTGATGCCAATGTTAGTGCAAATACAAATACAAAACCAGCTGAGTAATTAAAATTCAACCAATATGTTTTTGTACTTCCTTTGGGTTCACTATCCTGACGTACAGACAATTCTCTAATTTTTACGCCCAACCAACCCCACAATGCTATGGTTAAGATGGTCCAAATAGTAAAAAATGGTTTACTTAAAAAGAAGTTTTTAAGTGCATTTAATTTATTGTGAGGAATATTGCCAGGTTCTAACCAATGGTAAATGTGAAAGTTATCTGTCCATACAAGTGTTAGAATAACGATTCCTGCTATAATACCGAGTATCCAAACAATACTTCCAATAGCTTCGGGTATTCTTCTAAATGAAACTATCCAAGCTGCCTGAGCCAAGCTTGTAGCACTTAATATAAAAATGCTGGCTACGCAAATTAGTAAAAAGAAAACACTATTTTGAAGTAATACAGCCCAAAATCGAGTTTGTGCCATTACATCACCTTTCATTAATAATATGATCACACCAGCAAGGAGTGTAAGAATTCCTATGCCAAGCAATACTAAACTTGTGGTTTTTAATTTTGAGGGTATAGTAAACTGTTGATTTAACATTATGCTATTTTTTGTATGATTAATTTTAATTTTTTTCTGATTCTGAAGCTTTATTTTCAACTGAAGCTGCCGAGCTATCTACTGTTTTAGTTCCTTGTATCATTGTAAAGGCACTGCCTCCATTTTCACTTTGTATTTTCTTTATATATGCTACCACTTGCCATCTTTGTTTTGAGTCTAACTGGCTTGCATAAGAGCCCATAGTGTTTTTACCATAAACTATAGCATGATAAATTCTTCCTTCGCTCATTTTTAAGTACTTTTCTCCGCTTTTTAGATTTGCCGGCATAGCTGCAAATTTACCACTTGCAAATAATGGCCCATTACCATCCAATTGCTCACCATGGCAGATACCACAATAAATTAAGTATAAACGTTTGCCTTCTTCTAAATCCGAAGCTACTAAGTCTATATTGCATGTATTAGAGTTGGCTAACAAAGTATCGTTTTCACCTATATGGCTAGGTATACTTTGCTCTCTTGCTACAGTACCTTGAACTGGCATTTTATTATAGCTACCGCCCTGTGCAGTGATTTTTTCAGTACTATTGTAGTAATCTTGTGCTACTGAATAAACCATATCCGGAGCATACGTTTTACCTGGGTTTCTATGATAATCCTTACAAGAAATAATCATAGTAACAGATGCAATTAATAATATAAAACTAATTTTGTTCATGTTTTTATGCAAGTTGTTGTTCAATTTCGTAATCTTCTTTTTTGTCAAATCTTCCATACCACCATTCACTCTCTGCAATTTGTATATTGGTTTCTTCAGCACCTGTTGATTTTAAGAATGATTCTACTTCATTAGCATTATCATCATTTACTTCAATAGCCATTACAAATTTGTCATCTGTTTGACGAGGATGAAAAATATGTTTTTTTACACCTGGCATTATTTGATTTAGGTAGCAAAAAGTTAATACCATGCCCACTGCTGCAAAAAGTACAGTTAGCTCAAATGTAATAGGAATAAAAGCTGGCAAAGGAAAATGTGGTTTACCTCCAAAATTTTGAGGCCACCACTTGGTAAAAATAGCTCCCATAAATCCTAAGGCTGTTGTAGTACCTGTTATTCCATATATAAAGCCTGCCACGTGCAAATCAGATTCTTTTTCGCCCAATGCTACATCTAAACCATGTACTGCAAATGGTGTATACACATCGTGAATTTTATGACCAGCGCTGCGTACTTTCTTAACTGCAGGAAACAATACGGCTTCGTCGTTATATACTGCAACTGCAAATTTTTTTATACTCATTTTTAATAATTCTTTTTTATTATTAAATCTTCTTTTTATTAATGATGATGGCTTTGTTCTTCAATAAATTTTTCATTATTTTCATCTTCAATCTTAGTCATATCTTCTTTGTATCTATCTCCACTTGTTTTTAATATAAATTTAATTTCTGCAATAGCTATCACAGGGAAATATTTTACAAATAGGAAATAGCATGTAAAGAACAATCCGAAAGAGCCTAGGTAGAATCCAACCTCGGGCCAGCTCGGAGTATAATAGCTCCAGCTACTTGGAAGATAATCACGATGCAATGACATGATGATTACAAAACGCTCGAACCACATACCGATGTTTACGATAATACTCATGAAGAATGTAAACCAAACATTTCGACGTAGTTTTTTAAACCAAAATAACTGAGGACTAACCACATTACAAGTCATCATGGCCCAATATGCCCACCAATAAGGTCCTAATACACGGAGTCTAAATGCTTCTTGTTCCCATAAAACTCCAGAATAGTATGCTATAAATAACTCTGTTAAATAGGCTACACCAACTATAGAACCTGTTAATACTATAACCTTGTTCATAGCTTCTATATGTCCTATGGTAATATAGTCTTGCAAGTTCAATACTTTTCGAGTAATGACTAATAGTGTTTGTACCATCGCAAAACCACTAAATACGGCTCCTGCTACGAAGTAAGGAGGGAAGATTGTAGTATGCCAGCCCGGAATAACCGAAGTAGCAAAGTCAAAAGATACTATAGTATGTACAGAAAGTACTAATGGAGTACTTAAACCTGCCAATACTAATGATAGCATTTCATGACGTTGCCAATGCTTGGCACTACCAGCCCATCCAAAAGAAGCAACACCATAAGCCATTTTTCTAAATTTGGTTTTTGCTCTATCGCGTATGGTTGCAAAATCTGGTATTAAACCAGAATACCAGAACAATAATGATACTGTAAAATAAGTAGAGATGGCAAAAACGTCCCAAAGTAGAGGCGATACAAAGTTAGGCCATAATGGACCTCTAGTATTTCCATAAGGCAATACAAAGAAGGCATCCCATACACGTCCCATGTGCCATATCGGAAATTGACCTGCACACATTACCGCAAATATCGTCATAGCTTCTGCTGCACGGTTTACACCAGTACGCCAGCCCTGACGAAATAGTAATAAGATAGCAGAAATGAGTGTACCTGCATGACCGATACCTACCCACCATACAAAGTTGGTAATATCCCAACCCCATCCAATGGTTCTGTTTAGGTTCCAAACACCTGTGCCCCAATACACCTCCCAAGTAACACTAAATACACCAAACATTAATAGTGAAAATGAAAGCCAAAAACCAATTTTCCATAATTTGGAAGGTTTGTTTTCTATAGGTGCACAGATATCTTCAGTTACCTGATGATAGTCCTTTTTACCATCTACTAGGGCTTCTCTGATTACCGATTCGTACTTTAAATGCATATTCTCTTTATAGTTTTAACACATGAGTTATGTGATAGAAAAAATTATTTTTTAAGATGCGTGATGTGCTGTTTCGTGGTGAGCCTTTTCAGGGTCTGCACTCATTAACACACTTGCATTTCTGATTTTTGATAAATAGTTAATATTTGGCAAGGTATGTATGTCTTCTAAAACATGAAAAACCCTTTCTTTTTGTTCTTCATAGCGAAGTTTAAATATCTTGCTTTCTTTGTCATTGACATTGCCAAATACAATAGCATCTGTAGGACAAGATTGTTGGCAAGCTGTTGTTGCTTCGCCATCTTTCATGACTCTTCCTTCTTTTTTAGCTGTTGTTTTAGCACTTTGTAATCGTTGTACACAGAATGAGCATTTTTCCATCACACCTCTACTTCTCACTGTTACATCTGGGTTTAATACCATTCTTGTAATATCATTATTCATATCATCTCGTCGTCCATCTGTAAATACATTATCTGCAAAGCTATCTGCTTCGTTCCAGTCGCGCCAGTTAAAGCGTCTAACTTTATAAGGACAGTTGTTTGCACAATATCTTGTACCAATACAACGATTGTATGCCATTTGGTTAATGCCTTCGCTACTGTGGTTCGTTGCATTTACAGGACAAACATTCTCACAAGGCGCATTGTCGCAATGTTGACAAAGCATAGGTTGGAATAATGTTTGTATAGAATCGGGTTTTGAAGGATCTCCCGCAAAATAGCGGTCAATACGCAACCAATGCATATCATGTACTAACATAACTTGTTCTTTACCTACAACCGATATATTGTTTTCTGCTTGACAGGCTATAGTACATGCACCACATCCAATACATGAGTTCAAGTCTATACTCATACCCCACTTCATACCTACTGATTCGAAGTTAGGATACAAAGTACCATTTTGTCTATAGGCTTCTTCCCAATCTAATTCTGTTTTAGTGGCTGTTTCTTGGCCACCATGAGCATTGGCATGTGCATCTTTAGATGCAGCATGATCATCACCGTGGTGAACAACTCCATCAGCAGCCCCATAATGTCCTAAATCGTGTTTACGTTCTTCGTATAATTCATTAGGATTTTTTTGAAACTCATCTAATGTATATTCACGTATAATAGGTCTATCATTTTGATAGCTATGATGCGTTTGGGTTATTGCTAATTTATATGTTTTATGTGTATTTTCTAATGCTACGTTGGTTGCGGCGTATGCTGCATTACCATATGCATCTAATGCTACCAATGGATATACATTTACACCTGTATTTGCAGCTGCTTTACCTACTTTTTCTGAACGACCATACCCAACAGCTACTGCTATTACATCATCGTGTACGCCTGGCACCACCAATACAGGTAGTTTTACTTCTTTGCCGTTACTTTTTATAGAAAATACTTTTTTATCTCTATCTACTTCATTTAAGTCTGTCAACTCAGCTCCCATAGCTTTAGCTCTATTGGGCGACATAATTACGTAGTTATCCCAAGTACATTTTGTAATTGGGTCTGGCATTTCTTGCAACCAAGGATTATTAGACCAAGCCGCACCTCTACCTATACCCACTTTTTCATAGATTACAAGTTCTGGTTGATTGGCGGCACTTGATTTGTATGTAGCTATTGCTGCGATAGCATTGGCTGTGTTTCCAGAAAAAGATGAAGCATTTGAAGCAACTGCTTCTGGTTCTATAATACCGTATTGAATAGCTGTGTCAAATGCTTTTTCGCTTCCCAACTTACCTATCCAATAATTTTTTATAAAATCATAGTGCGTTGTGTTATTACCAGACCACACTAATAAAGACTCTTCAAAAGCTCTTGTTTTGAATAAAGGATTAATAGTAGGCTGTTTTAGTGAGGTAAAACCACTAGCAGCAGAAGCATCACCCCAGCTTTCTAACCAGTGATGAGTTGGAGCTGCAATTGCGCAAGCTTCGGTAGTTTCGTCTACTCTATCATTAAATGAAACTGAAAGTTTTAGTCCACCAATTTTTGATTTAATTAGTTCTGCATACGGACTATCATATACTGGATTACAATCGTAAAATAAAACACCGCCAACTTGATTATTTTTTAAAGCATCAGCAAAATTCTTCATTTCGCTATCGCTTCCTTTTTTTGTTTGATTAGTTGTTGCAAAGGTAATTGTAGAACCATAGGCTCCAGCTTGGCTATTGATAGCATTTACAACAGTTTGTACATTTACATCATTACTTCCACATACTACTAGTACTTTTCCAATATTAGATTTTATATCAGCAGCTATTTTCTTTATTGCCGCATCTAAAACAGGACTAATAGAAGAAGTGCCTACTCCATTTAATGCATTTAACATTGCTACAGCTACTGCACCATACTGTGATGGCTTACATGTATAACGCTCATCGGCACTACTACCTGTCAAGCTCATCATACCTTCTATCTGGTAGTGTTTGCTCATTGTTTTTTGTTGTGCACTAATTTTTCGAGTTTTGCTATACTGTTTAGCATAAATTTCTGGTGAAATCCATGTTCCTAAAAAGTCTGCACCTAAACTAATAATAAGCTGTGCATTTTGGAACTGATAGTGAGGTATAGCACGTTGACCAAATGAACTTTGATTGGCATCTAATAAACCACTGTATGAAATAGCATCATACATTACGTGCTTTGTATTAGGATATTTTTGAGTAAATTGATTGATAGCTTGCAATGCAGACTCACTATTGATAGTAGATGATACTAAATAAACAGGCGATGAAGAAGTGTTTAAAGCATCCATTACTTTTTTATCTAGCTCAGCCCAAGTAGCTTCTTTGCCAGCTATAGTAGGAAATTTAAGTCGAGCAGCGTCGTATAGGTTTAATACGGACCCTTGTACTCGAGCAGTTGTAGCTCCTTGCGTTAATATACTATCTGGGTTTCCTTCAATTTTGATGGGTCTTCCTTCTCTTGTTTTTACTAAAACGGGTACTACTTCGCCTCCTTCTGTGTAAGTAGAAGCGTAGGTTAAAGGCACACCTGGTGTAACATCTTCTGGTTTGATTGCATATGGGATAGCTTTACGAACGTGCATTTCACAGCTTGAAGCTATTAAAGCAGCTGTAGTGCTAAATCCTAAATATTTTAAAAAATCTCTACGAGAGGTAGCTGCTTCTGCAATGTTAGAAGTACCTTCAAAAGGTAAATCTTCACGAAATTCATTAGCTACTTTTTGCTTAAAATCCTCGCTTGGATTCAGTTCCTCAAGTCCTTGCCAATATTTTTTAGTACTCATATTTATTTTATTACGAATTTTGAATTATTGATTTGTGATTCTATAATAATTCGATTCATGTTGACTATTATTTTTTATTCATTTTTTTAGTAATGACATTTTTGACATTCTAAACCGCCAATATCACTAACTTTCACGTCTTCACGTTTTCCTTCTTTGATTTCGTCATGATATTTTTGGAATATGGAATAGTAATTATTGTCAGCAAACTGCACTTTGGTAGTACGGTGGCAGTTTACACACCATCCCATACTTAAATCAGCAAATTGATACACTTCATCCATTTGCTCTATATTTCCATGGCAACGTTGGCAATCTAATTTTCCAGACACGACATGAAGTGAGTGGTTGAAATATACGTGATCAGGTAAGTTATGAATTTTGATCCAATCAGGAGCTCTTGCCATTACTTCACCTTTTTCATTTTTGATATAATCTTTTTTTACAGGGTCCCAGCCAGCATATTCATATAATTTTTTAATTTCTGCTGTTCCATCTACTTTTTTGCCTTCTAAATTTACTAGTGGGTGTTCTTCAGCACCTGTGTATTCGTTGATTTGTTTATGACAATTCATACAAACATTGGTAGATGGTATTAATGAGTGTCTGCCCTTTTCTGCACCTGTATGGCAATAGCGACAATTTATTTGATTGATGCCTGCATGTACTTTGTGCGAAAAGAAAATAGGTTGCTTTGGCATATAATTTTTTTGGCGGCCAAACTCGGAACCTCCTGTAAGCCATACACCTATACCAATGATTAGTAAAGAAACAAAGGCTGCAATAACCACTTTGTTTCTATAAAAAGGAACATCTTTGGGTGATGATAGACCTAACTTAGCATTGGATGAACGGCTTAATACTTTATTGACTTGCGAAAGTATGTAAACAGCCAATAGTAATACCGCAGTTAGTATTACATATAATAGTGTATTCTCACTTTTAGGTGTATTTTGATTTGGACTTCCTTCTGTAGGAGTTGCCTTTTTTTCTTCTACACTATTGACATAGGTAAAAATAGCGTCAATTTCTTCATTGCTCAAGGATGGGAAGCCAGTCATGGCAGTTTTGTTCCATTTGGCAAAAATTTCATTGGCGTATTTATCGCCTTCGTCTATTACAGACCTGGAGTTTTTTACCCATTTATAAAGCCATTCTTTTGATGGGACTCTTGAGTCTGCTCCTTTCAAAGCAGGACCCGTAGCATCTTTTAATGGATTGTGACAAGATGCACAGTTTGCCTGAAAAAGTGCTTTTCCATCTTGTGCATGTGCAGCTATAGAAAATAAAAATAATGTAATAAGGACTATGCTTATTTTATAGCTTTTCGATTTGCGTCTTAGATAACTTAACATCCGTGTCTAGTATAATTTTGTGTTAAATTCGTGAATGTGCAAATGTATTGTGAGAAAAGGAATTTTTATAGCACAAATTAAAAAAAAAATAAAGAATGTTAAGAACTCTATGCAAATGCTGATAAAAATCAATTTTTATTGTTGATTTTTTATTTTAAATACAAGAAAAAATATTATTCATCGTCAAAAACTTTCATTTTGAATACAAAAACACTACCTATAAGTGCTGGAATAATCAAATTGACAAACCACAATAACAATGAAGATGATATAATACCTACTTGATTCATACTAAAAGGTGTTAAAAAAAATATGGCTATTTCACTGCGAATACCGAGCTCTGCAAGCGTTATAGAAGGAATGATGGCCATAGCCCAAAATATGAGCCACACAATTAGAAGCAAGGTTATAAAATTTACTTTGACCAAGAATAGATAAAAGATAATAACAAACTGTGTACTATATATAAAATACCGAACAAATGATAGAACAAGAACTGCATGCAATTGCTTTTTATCAAAGCGAGCTACAACTTGTAGATAGATATTAATTTTTTTAAAAATTGGAAAACGCTGATTAAAATTTGAAATTTTTTCTAAGCGATAATAAGCAAATACAAAAAAGAAAAAAAGAAACAAGCTACTGATGCCAAATAGCCGTAGTGCCCAAGTCCAATCGGTGTTTTTGCCTATAAATAAGTAATAAAGCAAGCCTATAATACCCATTAATGAAGTAACTATCAACTGTGCAAAACTGCCTACAATAGTGACTGTAATACCTTTTAATTTATTGACATTTTTTAGATATAGTATACGCCCCATATATTCTCCTATGCGGTTTGGAGTAATAACCGATACTGCCACACCCGTTAACACAGATTGCAATGCTCTAAGAAGTGAAATAGACTCGGTGTTTTTAATAAGTAAGCGCCATTTTAAAGCCTCCATCAGCCAATTTGCAGCCATTAATACAAAAACGATGCATAACAAAAAAATTCTTTCTCCATTCCATTGTGTCCAAATAGCTTGTAAGGTTTCTTTAAGATTGGGCTGATGTTTTATTTGATTATATAAAGCATAGAATAAGCTACAAAACAAAATGACACTTATGCTAGTCTTGATAAAAAATTTGATATTTTTGTTTTTCACTTTCGGTAAAAATAATAAGCTTGTCTTTGAAATCTGAAATAATTTTAGGAATAGATCCTGGCACCATCATATTGGGCTATGGATTGATTGCTATAGAAAATGGCAAACCTAAATTATTAGAAATGGGCGTATTGAAGCTACACAAATACAAAGACCACAACCAAAGGCTTCAAATTATTTTTAACAAAATCACTGAGTTGAATCGCATTTTCAAACCTACTTATTTTGCTATAGAGGCACCTTTTTTTGGAAAAAATGTTCAAAGTATGCTCAAATTGGGCCGTGCTCAAGGTGTAGCTATAGCAGCTGCTTTGCAGAGTGGCTTGGAGGCTGAAGAATATGCTCCAAAAAAAATAAAACAATCTATAACTGGCAATGGCAATGCCACCAAAGAACAAGTATGGAAAATGCTACAACAGCTTCTTCAATTTGAAGAAAAACCAGAATATTTAGATGCCACAGATGCCTTATCAGTTGCACTTTGTCACTATTATCAGCTTATGAATCCTCTTAAAACTACTTCTAATTTTAAAGATTGGGCCAGCTTTATAAAAAATAATGCCCATCGAATTAAAAATCAGTAAATTTGATATCTACATGAGCAATAGTACCCTAAGAATCATTTTTATACTTTCTGTTTTTTGTGCTGGACTGATGATAGTTACTCAGTTTTTTTGGATAAAGAATGCCTATGAATTAGAAAAAAGAATATTTCATAATAGAGCTACTATAGCTTTAAAAAATGTAGCCCAGCAGCTATTGAAAATGAATAATAACAATAGCCCTGTGGACTCTATAGTCAATAAGGTTTCCGAAAAATATTATACAGTACAAGTCAATGACAAAATAGATTCAACGGTTTTAGAACCATTATTAAGACGTGAACTGTTGGCAGAACAACTCAAACTCGATTTTGAATATATGGTTTACGATTGTGAAAGTGAGAAAATGAAATATGGCCGTTTAGTCAAAATGACAAATACAAATTCAATTATAGAACCCGTACCACAAGACCTTTTGAAACGCAAAAGAGAAAACAACTATTTTGGAGTTCACTTTCCGAATCTCACAACATTTTTAACTAAAGAAATGACCAATTGGTTTATTTCTACCATTTTGCTATTTATCTTTTTAATTATATTAGCTTATTCCATTTTTATTATTTTTAAACAAAAAAGACTGTCTGAAATTCAAAAAGATTTTGTCAATAATATGACACATGAATTTAAGACACCATTAGCTACTATAAAAATTTCATCTGAAGTACTTAAAAACCCTAATATTATCAATAATCCCGAACGATTATTAAATTATGCTACCATTATCAATAATGAATGTACTCACCTTACTCACCATGTAGAACGTGTATTGCAAATTGCAAAAAGCGCAAAAGGCTCATTGGCACTCAACAAGGAAAAATTTGAAATTAAAGCAGCTATCAATGAAATAATAGATAAAACATATAAACCCTTATTACGTTCCAGAGGTGGGTTTATAAAAATTGACGGTAAAGAAAACGATTTGATATATGCCGATAAATTGCATTTTAAAAATGTGATTGTAAACTTACTTGATAATGCTATTAAGTATTGTAAACGAAATCCTGAAATTCAAATTACTATCACTTCAGACCAAGAAAATAATATAATATCAATACAGGACAATGGAATTGGCATAGCCAAAGACCACCTAAAGAATATATTTACAAAATTTTATCGCATACCAACAGGCAATTTACACGATGTAAAAGGCTTTGGCTTAGGGCTCAATTACGTAAAACTGATCATAAAAGAACATGGTGGTGAAATAAAAGTTACTAGTGAATTAGAAAAAGGTTCAGAATTTCGTATATTTATACCCAAATTTAAAACTTAAAACACATACTATGCCTTTAAAAACTCGTATACTACTTGTAGAAGATGACACCTCTTTAGGATATGTAATTAAAGATAGCCTTGAAGAAAAAGGGTACGAAGTAACCCATGCAACGGATGGCAATGCAGGATGGCAGCAATTTTCAAAAAACTTTTATGACCTTTGTCTTTTAGATGTAATGATGCCACTAAAAGATGGCTTTACGCTTGCTACCCAAATAAGACGAAAAAATACGCATATACCTATCTTATTCATTACAGCCAAAAATATGCAAGAAGACAAAATTGCAGGCTTTAAGGCTGGAGGCGATGACTATATTACTAAGCCTTTTAGTATGGAAGAGCTTTTGCTTCGTATAGAAGTATTTTTGAAACGTACCAAAGGAGAAGACCCTGATGAACTTATATTTCAAATAGGTAATACTGTTTTTGATTTTCCTAATCTAACAGTAAAAGGAGAAAACTCTGAAATACGACTAACACAAAAAGAAGCCGATTTATTAAGATTCTTTTGTTTAAATCCTAATCGAGTAGTGAAACGCGAGGAAGTATTAACTAAAGTATGGGGAAAAGATGATTATTTCTTGGGACGTAGTATGGATGTATTTATTACAAAAATCAGAAAATACTTAAAAGAAGAAAAAGATATTGAAATACAAACTATACATGGTGTTGGATTTAGATTTATAAATCCAAGTGCTACTGAAGGTGAGCCAGAATAGCTTTTTGAGCCTGTGCTAATTCATCTGGACTTAGTTGCAATTTGCTTCTTGTAAAATTCAAATCATTTGAAGATTGAATAGGCACTAAGTGCATATGTGCATGAGGTACTTCTAAACCTATAACACTAATACCACACCGCTTACAATCAAACGCTTTTTCTATAGCTTTCGCTATAGGCTTAGCAAATACAAGCCATTCGGCTAATATATCATCTTTTGCATCAAAAATTTTATCAACTTCGGTTTTGGGAACAACCAGCACATGTCCTACAACAAGAGGCATAATATCTAAGAAAGCAATGAAATTTTGATTTTCAGCTATTCTATAGCAAGGGATATCTCCTGAAATAATTTTTGAAAAAATACTTGCCATTGTTTAAATAGAAATGTTCTCAATTTTAAATTTCATCAACCCGCCTGGAGTTTGCACTTCAGCTATTTCTCCAATTTTTTTTCCGAGCAAGCCTTTACCTATTGGTGATGTAACTGAGATTTTACCTTCTTTAAGATTGGCTTCATTTTCGGATACTATTTTGTATTCTAAGGACTTTTTAGTATTCATGTTGGTCATTTTAACGATGCTTAAAATAGTAACCTTACTCAAGTCCATAGTGCTTGGGTCTAAAATTCTGGCTGTGGCTATATGGTTTTCTAAGGTTGCTATTTTTGCTTCATGCAGACCTTGAGCTTCCTTTGCTGCATCGTATTCCGCATTTTCTTTCAAATCTCCTTTTTCTCTAGCCTCTGCTATTGCTCTTGCAATTTCTGCTCGCCCACTCCCTTTTAGTTTATTTAGTTCTTCTATCATCTGATCCAGAGATTCTTTGGTTACATATGTTATGCTCATGTTTGAAAGTTTAAGGTTTATTAAAAAAACAATCAACGCTTTCCAAAGAAAGCGTTGCATTGAGTTGAATGACAAATATAATTATTATTTAAAAAATAGAAAAGTAGTTCTTACTCTTCTTCGTTCTTTTGGAATCCAATACGAATTCCAATTGTATGTACTCCAGCAGCTACTCGAGTTGGCTTAAATGCATAATCAATAAATATTAATTGATTGCTTTTTTTGCCAGTTAAGGTAGTAGCCACGGTTGCACCGGCACTAAAGCCAGAATAAAGGGTAGTTGTAGTTTCTTTATCAAGTATGCTTTTTTCGTTTCTATATGCTGCTCTAAACATAAATTTTTCTTTGAAAGCATATTCAACACCAAGCCCTACCCAATCACTATTAAAAGAATTTGAAATAAAGCTAAACATAGCAGTAAGTCTATGGTTTGGCATTTTATCGCTTGCGTCTGCTTCTTTAAGTTTCTTTTCGTCTAGGTAAAAATCATAAGCAATGCCTAATCCAAGTTGAGAAGGCAATGAAAATTTTTCACTTCTAGATTGAACAGTTATATTTTTTGCAAAATCAGGACTGGTGCCATTAAAACTGAAACCATCGCCCGAAAAACGAAGATTCGTACCAATGTTTCTAAGTGTTATGCCCAAATGGAAATTTTTTCTTTTACCATTTACATATTGAACGCCAGCATCAAATCCTAATGCACTTGCTTTAATGTTACTAATCGCTTCATTTACAAAAGTAAAGTTGATACCAGCACTCATATTTTCAGAGAACTTATGACCTAAGCCTGTAGAAATATTTAAGAATGAGGGTTTATAAGTTCCTATGCCCCCTTCTGGAGAGTTTTCTGTAGTAATTGGTATTTCACCAAAACCAAAACTCATAATATTTACACCCAATACACCAATGTCGCCTAAGCTGTGTGCTACGCCCAAGTTTGAAATGCTCATACCTGTTCCAGCCAAATATCGTGTATGTGCAAAGCCTATTTCTGTTCCGTTTGTTTTAGCTAAACCAGCCACATTAACTTTAAGTGCTTCTATACCATTAGTATTTGATAAATTCAAACCAAATACGCCAGATGATCGCCCCCATGGGTTGAGTAATAACTCACCAGCACCCGCTTGTCCTGAACGATCTTTATTTCCACCAAATGACTGAAGGGCAATCAAAGTAAGTGAAAGAATTATGCTAATTTTTTTTCTCATATTTTCTATTTTTTATTAGAATGAAATCTATTTATCCTGTTCGTTTTTAAAATTTAGAAGCTTATTAAATCAATTGGTCTCATAGCTCCAAACCATTTTACAACGGTTTCACCAATGCCTGGTAAGTTTACATGCATAAGATACATACCACTTGCAATTGGAATACCTTTATCATTTTTAATATCCCAATCTACAAAATTAGTTTTAGAGTCATTTTTATTGATAGTTCTTATTAAAGCACCGTCAATTGTATAAATTTTGATTGTAGCTTTTTCAGGTAAATTGATAATACGAACTCTATTATCAAGCCTATTTTGTTCATATTCACTAATTGCATAATATGGATTTGGAACAGCGTGGATTCTGTCTAAAATAGCTTGTTTATCGTTGGTATAATTATTAGCAGCATCACCTAAAAATGCTGGCGCTAAACCTTCCGTATTGAACGAGTATAAAGGCCATCCACTGTTACGTACTGTTTGAGAAGCTTCTGTATGTGTAGCATATGGGCGTGTTACTCTAAGTTTTAATCTTGTATTAGTTGGAATAATACCATCCTTAAACGAAGCATATGTTGAACCGCGAGCCAATAATGGAACACCTACCCACATTACAGATTGGTAAGCTGTTCTAATTTGTTGATCATTAGAACCTACTGCATTCTTACTAATTACTGATTTAAATGCATTTCCTTCATCGTATCTTGTACGATGCACATAAATAAGATGTTTACCTCCCCAACGCAAATGGAAGTCAACAGGGTCAAACTGCACGCTTGATGGATTCCAAATCATATCTCGACCATTGTCTAAAATATTGGCAGACTCCTCACCAAATGAGATATTTAATCTTTCGCCTGTTTCTATATTAATTGCATAGCCAGGGAACCAACTTGTACCATCATCATTAGGGTCGCTCGAATACTGCGGATTTCCATTTTGGTCTGGGTCTTTCAATAATCCTTTTGCTTTTCTTAAATTATGTTTGTAAGCTCCATTCTCAGAGTTAACTTGTGCTACACCGTTATAATCGGTCATTTCAATAACAGCACATTTTGTCCATTTGCTTCTATCTGATGTAAAGACTAAATCTATACTATATACCTCTTGCAAACGGTTAAAGTTTCTATCTGATCCAGTTCCATACATAACTCCAAAACCACATTCGTCTAAATTAATATTGTTTACTAAATTGTACGGAGCAAATGTTCCAGAAATAAGTTTTTCAAATGTACCTAATTGATCTGGATTATTAATTACTGGAGGACTAGCAGATGAATTGTTCCAATCTATCATACTACAGTTGTTATACTGAGGATCGGTCAAAGCCGAATATTCGATACCAGCACGGATCCAGTTGTTAAATGATTTGCCATCTTGATCTCTAACACCCGATAACCATGCATCATTTACATCTTCAAATTGTACACTATTTTCAATTCGTATCACACCATTGTCTAAGCTTGTAGGATTATCACCTGGTCTATCTTGCTGTTTAGCATTTAATGAGAGTCCCCAATCAAATAATACATTGTCATTGACACCATATTTTCTAAGATATTGTTCGTTATAATCTTGTATTGTATTGGAACTGAAAATGGTATCCACTCCGTTACGTACTACCATCCATTTTGTCATATCAGCTACAGCACCTTTAGATGAGTCTGCTAGTGTAGCTGGATGCGATGCCGTAGGAAGTAACCATATTTCATAATTACCGGCCTTTAAACTATCAGGATTTACCACTTTTAAATCTAGTGGTGTATTTCCTCCTTTATAGGTAATTTCTGCCATTGCATTATTTTGCAATATTTCGTTGATAGATTTCTCTGTTAATTCTAAATCATAACCTCCGTTTCCTTTGCCTTCAATTCGTTTTAGATCTATACCTGTACCATAGTCTGCATAAGTTTGTATATACAAACTATCATTGGCTGGTGTAGGCATAACAGAAATAACCTTAATTGGTTCTTCTCTTCCATCGGTTCTACTTTCTATATAGGCTTTATCTTGTGTAGAGTCTGGATAGGCTGGGTTGAATGTTTTAAAATTATTATAACCATAAGCCAAAACCATATAGTAATATGTTTTATAATTCACTAAGCTTTTGGATGTTCCAGTTGCAAAAGCATCTTTTGTAATTCTAAAGGTATGTTTTAATCCACTGTCTTGACCACTTACCATTAGCTTTGGCGTATAAAAATCACTAGTTGTTGAAGGATCAATTTCAAAGTTAAGAATATCTTTTATGCCATTCTTTTTATCACATTGAAATACTATTTGAGCTACTTCTGTATTTACAGAACCATCTTTGTTTCTTAAATCTGAAAGTGATACACCTTCATTTTTTAATTGATAAACAACATAGCCTTCAAATTTATACAAAGTATCTGAAGAACCATTTTTTATAGCTTTTTTAGAAGTTTCGCGCATATATGGATTACTTAAATTTGTTCCATATCCTTCATTATAATTATTTGATGATTTTAAATTATATAAATCAAATATAATTTGCTTATCAAGTGCTGTAGTAGTAACCTGAGGTGCCTGAGGGCCAAATGGCAATTTAAATGAGTTATCAAATAAATCTTGCGCTTTATCGTCACAAATTTGAATTTTAGAAAAATTAGCGGAACTACCACCTCCAGCATTAGGTACCCATATGGCGCCAATGGTAATATTATTAGGCTCAGCTCCAGGTACCAATGGGAAAGGACCAGAAGAGTGTATGAAGCGTCTATCATTGGGTTGATTATTACAAGAAGCTTCAGACCAGCCGCCTTTTATTGGATCACCGTAAAATATAAATTTAGTAGCAGGGCCTGCATCACGAGCATTACATGCTGTTGTAAATGGTTGACCATCTTTCCATGAACCTGTGATAAATTGATAATAATCATCCAATACATCAGGATTCCCAGTAGGACCACTAATATTATTAAAATATGTAAATACAGTCATTTTTAATTCTGTATCTATTAAAGTACCCGGAATTCTATACTTTGGTCCTTGAAAATAGTCTATACCGACCAAAGGCAAATCAAAACCGTAGCCTTGAGCACCTTCGTCATAACTATCACCATTGTATAAGATACCTAAACCACGCGATGTGTCGCAACCCACGTAATCATCAAATGCATAACCAAGGTCAGCATCGCACCAAGTAGCAAAGAAAGTACTATCTAATTGGCTGGTACTAAAATTATGCACTTTGTAGTTATAAAAAGTTGCTTCATTTAAACAATCATTCGTAGCAAAGGCAAAAGCTGCAGTATGAATTTCAAGACCTATGGCATCGGAAGTTGTTTCTGTTTTGGCATCTCCCTTATCGTTAAAAATCCACCAAATATATTGATCCCCAGAAATTTTAGGATAATCACCATATTCCCAGTTATAAATACCATCATTATCGATATCAACAAATTCAGCCATATCCCTCTGAGGTGCGGCAATTAAATTACCGCCTGCACTTTTTATAGTCTGATTTCCTTTCGCTGGCCATTCTTTAATTACGTCTGGCACCGACCCAGACTGTTGAATTGTGTTTTGCCTTACTGAAAGTGGATCACTTTCATTATAGATACTCTTAAATGCAGTTATATCAGATGCATTTATTTTCCAAAAACGATCCCAATCAGCACAAGTTTGAAATGCAATACTATAACCATTATTTTCATCCAATGGACCGCTCCAATAGTCGTTACCCGTCTGACGATAGGTTTGAGCAGCTACTTTTAGTGTACCTGTAGTATGATCGTATCCTCCAACCCATATGGAGCCAGCAAATAGCGAATGTTTATTACTATTCTTAGGCACCTCATAGTAAGCTGATCCAGTGGGTCTATCCCACCACATATCGCCTCCATTCATCAGGTGCGCCCTTACATTATTAATATCCAAATCTATTACAGCTGTAGTTTGATTACAACCTGCTGCTGTTTTGTTTAAATTTGCAGGACGACCCTGTACATTTTGCTTAGCAAAAAGTTGCCAAGTAGATGCTAATAAAGTCAGTGATAAAAAAATATGTTTCATATATTTACTATTTATGTGAAATTGATTTGCGATATGCAAAAAATTTCTGTTTATTTATAATTTATTAAAAATCAAAGTTAAATCCGATGTAAATTCTTCTTGGGTTTACAAAATTGCCAGGACTTGCTAAACGCATTTGATATAAATCTGAAAAAGATTGTTGAAATTGTAGGTTACTTACTGCTTGCTGTCCTTGTGGTGATGCTAGGTAGCCATCATCGTCACCAACTCCAGTATAAGAATAAACGCCAATAGTATTTTTAGTATTTAATAAATTAGATATATAGCTATAAATATCTAATCCAAATGGTCTTTTGTATTTTGCTTGGACACCTTCTCCTCCACTTGGTTGTTTTCTTTTGATAGTAAAGTACTTATTAATACGTGTACCAACTTCAACTTGCCATGGCAAACGAGAACCGTTTACAGTTCCTACTAATGGTACACTTTGGAAATCGCCTCCAACTATTGGAACAGCAATATTAGAACGAGAATAAGGTGCACCGCTTCTTGTACGAACTGTAAAGTTAATTCCTGAATTTTTAAATGGATATATTTTACCTATTTTAGGTCCTTTTAATTCATCGTCATATCTATAATCTAAGATTACGTTTAATACATGGCGAGAATCATAGTCTAATGGAAATACGGAACGAAGATTAGGCTGGCCTGTAGATAATAATGATGCCTGTGAAGTAGTATTTGAACCAGTACCTTCTGCAAATTGTAGGGTATAATCGACATTAATTTTTACAGGTCCCAATCGTCTGAAATCAAATTTAAAAATCATACCCTTAGTTGAAGAGAAATCTCTATTACCTACTGAAGTATAGGTTATTGGGTAAGCTAATAAATAACGTTGTAATTGAATTTGATTTTTTCGTTCTCTATAAAAGCCTTCTACAGTTAATGCCGCATTATCTGCTAAACGTTGCGTATAACCTATAGAATAGTTAATTGCTCTCTCCATTTTTAAGTTGGCATTAGCAATAGCTGACTGACGTTCTACTAAATAGTAATAATCATCAGGTGTTGCAAAGTTACTTGAACTAGGTGTTTGAGTTATCACATCATAGTTACCGTATAGTATAGATTTTTCAGATATTGGGAATGTAAATTGAATGCGTGGAGACAATGAAACTTCGGGTTTATAATCTTGGAAAGAAGAATTGGGATTAAAGTTTTGACTTTTAATACTGTCATTTGAATTTTGCAACCATGGCTGTATAGGTAATCCTCCGGCATATAGACCTGATAGGATAGTAGGGTCCGCTATTTCTTTTCCAAAGGGGTCGTACCATGTATCACCATTTCTATAGCCTACAATAGTAGGTTTTGAAGTTTGATTATTATCTACATATACCACATAGTCTTTGGGTAAAGTACTTGGATTTGTAGCACTACTTGTAGAGTTGTTTGGATCTTTTGCAAGTTTATAATCTAAGTTTCCTATATCACTTACTTTTCTAACAGCATACAATGAATAAGGGTCTTTTAAAGATTTTTGATTGGCATCGTAGCGATCTATTCGCAAACCGATATTAAATAATAAATCTTTGTAAGAAAATTTATCTAGTATATATCCAAACATATAGATAGGTCTAAAGGCGCCTACGGGTCTTAAATAATCACCTCGAGCATCTTTTTTAGTCCAGAAATCATTAAACGAAGGTTGTTTTTTTAATTTATTTCCAAGATAATCATAACCATAATAATTTACAATTTGGTTACCATTATTAAATAAATCATCTGCTGAGAACATATCCAAATTAAACATGGAACGGTCTAAATTATCAATATCGATAAATGTAATATTCTTATCATCATTGTATAATTTTTTTCTCAATTCAATATCAAATCTTGACTGAGAAACGGCTTCAAATAGTCTATTATATCGGATGGTATCAAAAGGTGAAAAAGCTCTAGGAGACTGTCCAGCAGCTAATTGTTCCTTAGTATATTCTATACCGTCTATAACATAAATAGGATTGGCAATATCATAATTTAGTATATGACGGTTGGTATTTAGACGCATATTATTCCACAAACCACCAGCAGATAAGGAATAAGAGCGACTCGTAGATTGATCATAACCAAGACCAAACTGAATATTGTGATTTATTTGTTCTCCTTTTCTTCTTTTATTGTTTATTCCTTGCTCAATATCAACAGAAGCATCCAAATTCACAGTCACTTGGTCTCTATCGCTATATGCATAACCACCAATTTGAGAACCAATACCTGTCCATAAGCTGTACACAGAAGAAGGCCCGTCTCCATTTCTAAGACCACCTAAAGCTTGTAACCCGTTCAAACTAAAACCACTAAATCTATCATCGGCATAGACTGCTTTAGTATAATTTTCTAAAATAGGATTAATACCACCTGGTGTGAACGTAACAGAGTCGGTAAAGGCACCAATAAATTTCAATCCATAATAACCTTGTGCACTGTCGTATTGAAAATAATCGCTACGATGTGTATTGAATTTTCCAATATATTGATAATCAAATGGATTTTTTTGGTGTACTGGATTGGCTCCATATCCTTTTGATTTTTGGTATGTAAACTGTAATGAATAAAAGGCTCTACCAATAGCTGACTTTTTTTCATCTTGTTTTTCTTGAGCTAATTTTTTACCTAATCTTTGTGTAAAACGCAAGAAATTTCTGGATGTATAATTTTGGCTAATTTGATTAGCCTCTGGAGAAAACAAAGAATTGACAAAGCTATATCCTCTACCATTATTATAAATAAAGTTGGAACCTAATGTTACCTGAATTTGTTCTGTTGGCTGATAGTCTAATTTAAATATACTGTTTGTATTTAAGTTCTGACCATTTTCTCTTTTTCTAGTTCTTTCAAAATCGTCCAAGGTTACTTCATTCGTAGCAGGAATAAAGTTTCCAGTTCCATTAGGATTTGGAATGATAGGATTTTCTTGTAAACTTTTTAATTTTTCTTCTTTTAATTTATAATATTTAAAATAATAAGGATCATCATCTTTATTATATTCAACACTATTAGAAAATGTAAAACCCAAAACAGGTCTTTTTACATTATTCTCCATTCTTTTGGTCAACAATGGACCTGCAACACTAAATTGTAATAAGTTATTATTAAACCCTTCTACAGAATGTTGAAATCCTAAACTTCCTGCAAATTGACGTTGAATACCTATTGTTGTTACACCAACTATACCACCAGTTGCATTACCATATTTAGCACTTACCCCATTACTCAATAACTCTATACTTTCGATAGCTCCTGGAGGTAAATTAATAGATCCAGCTCTAACCATCATACCGTCTATTACAAACATAGTACCTGATGTTCTATCTCCTCCAATACTAATGCCACTACCACTTTTAGCTTGGTAAGTACCTGCTTTAGTACTTATCATATCTGATGTTCTAATAGTAGGTAAGGCTTTGATTTCTTCTTTGGTCAAGGAGTTTTTGGTAGGTTCAGATGCATCTATTAGTTTTTTCTTGTATTCTTTAATTTTTACCTCTGCAATGGTTTTTGTTTTCTTTTCTAATTGAACATCAATTTTTAAACTTTTATCAACACCCAAAACAATGCCTTGTAGTTCTTCTGTATTATAGCCCGTATAGGATACTCGCAAGGTATATTTACCTGGACTTAATGGCTTAATACGGAAATTACCGTTTAAATCCGTTTTGGCCCCACCCTTTTGCACGCCGCCTTCAAAAGCTTGTACTATAGCAAAATCTATGGGTTGTCCTTTTTCGTCTGTTACCTTGCCATATATTTCACCACTACCACTTTGAGCCAGCGAAATATTTGAAATAAGCAATAAAGCAACTAAAAAATGTAAAATCTTATTCATTCGTCATTAGATTTAAGAATTTGTAAATATATGTTATAGAACTTTAATCTGTTAATTTGAGCATAAAATTAGTTTAAAAACTTCTAAAAAAATTCTTTTGCTATGTGTTAATCGGTTAAAAAATAGGATGTGTGGTTAAAAATTAAATTAATACGGTTAAACATACACTTTTGATAGTAAACAATTAGCGAGCAATATTTACTGCTCTTTTTTCACGTATTACTGTCACTTTTATCTGTCCAGGATACTGCATTTCTTTTTGTATTTTATCTGCCATTTCAAAGCTAAGTGATTCACTTTCTTTATCCCCTACTTTATCAGCTTCTACAATTACGCGTAGTTCTCTACCCGCTTGTATAGCATAGGCTTTTTCTACCCCTTTGTATGTCATGGCCAAATTTTCTAAATCTTTTATTCGTTCCAGATAGCTGGCCATGATTTCGCGGCGTGCACCTGGGCGTGCACCACTAATAGCATCGCATGCTTGTATTATTGGAGAAATTACATAAGTCATTTCCATTTCATCGTGGTGAGCACCTATAGCGTTGACTACAGAGGCATGTTCACCATATTTTTCAGCCAATTTTGCTCCCAACAAGGCGTGCGACAATTCAGTTTCTTCGTCAGGTACTTTACCAATATCGTGTAATAAGCCTGCTCGTTTAGCTAATTTAGGATTCAAACCCAACTCTGATGCCATTATAGCACATAGATTTGCTGTTTCGCGAGAGTGCATCAATAAGTTTTGACCATAGCTTGAACGAAAGCGCATTCTCCCAACCATTCTCACAAGTTCCTTATGAAGTCCATGTACTCCTAATTCTATTACAGTGCGCTCGCCTATTTCTAATACTTGTTCTTCAATTTGTTTTTTTGTTTTTTCTACTACTTCTTCTATACGTGCTGGATGCATACGACCATCTTGTACTAAACGCTGCAAAGACAAACGAGCTATTTCTCTACGCAAAGGATCAAAGCTGCTTAATATAATTGCCTCTGGTGTATCATCTACAACCAAATCCACTCCTGTAGCTGCTTCTATAGCTCTAATGTTTCTACCTTCTCGTCCAATAATTTGACCTTTTACGTCATCGCTTTCTAAATTAAAAACAGTAATGGCATTTTCTATTGCCTGCTCAGCGGCTGTGCGTTGTATTGTTTGTATAATAATTTTTTTAGCTTCTTTATTGGCTTTTGTTTTAGCATCCTCCATGATTTCTTGTACATGAGCCATGGCTGCTGTCTTAGCTTCATTTTTTATGGCTTCTATAAGCTCTGCTTTAGCCACTTCTGCGCTTAGGTTAGAAACTTTTTCAAGCTGTTTGATATGTGCTTCGTGCTGCTTATCTAAGGCTTCTTGTTTTTTTGATACTACATCTAACTGCCTATCCAAATTTTGTTTCTTTTGTTCGTATTCTTGGATTTGCTTTTGAGCTAATTGAGATTTGTCGTTTAAATCTTTTTCTTTCTGCTTTATTCTATTTTCGGCTTCGTTTAATTTTTGAGTACGCTGCAAACTTGTTTTTTCGTGTTCACTTTTTAACTGCAAAAAATGTTCTTTTGCTTCTAACTTCTTTTTTTCTTTAATAGTTTCTTCCTTTGCTTCTGCGTCTTTTACAATTCGTTCTGCTTGAAGTGTTGCTTCGTCAACTAATTTTTGAGTATTCTTGTTGAATAAAAATTTCCCAATCAATATACCTACTATAGCAGCCACTACAGAGGCAATTATCATCGTTATGTTTGAGTCCATTGTGTTTTTTGTTTATCATGTTAGTTAAATAAATAATTTTCAATTATATATCTTTATAATAATGTGAATTGAAAATTATTAACATGCGAAGGTAACAATTTTTTTTAATTTTAATAAATTGCTAACAAGCTTATACTATATTCGATTTTTTTGAATGCATAACATACAAGAACATATTGCCCAAGAAGCCATTGGCATCTTTGATTCAGGTATAGGTGGCCTTACGGTTGCAGCTGCTATACAAAAAATGCTACCCAATGAAAATATTATATATGTAGGAGATACCTTGCATATGCCTTATGGTTCTAAAAAACCTGAAGAGATTTTGAACTATACAGATAAAATAGTTTCTTTTTTGATACAAAAAAAAGTAAAGTTGATTGTTATAGCATGCAATACGGCATCGGCAATAGCTGCAAGTGAACTCAGAAGAAAATATTGGAAACAAGTTGAAATTATTGGTGTTATTCGCCCAGTGTTGCAGCACATACAAGCCATGTCTATCAAATCTTTAGGCATAATAGGCACACAAGCCACTATAGATAGTCATGTTTATATAGACATTGCTAAAGAAATGAATATTGCATGTTCAATTTCTCAAATAGCTACACCACAACTTGCCAGTTTAATAGAAGAAAATAAAATGGCTTTAGATAGTTCCAAAAGTCTATTAACAGAGTACTTGAGCCATGCTGCACTCAAGGATAAAGAGGCTTTATTGTTGGCTTGCACGCACTATCCCTTGATAAAAAAACAAATCGATTCGTACTATGATGGTAAAAAAATAATACTTGACAATGCAGGTCCTATAGCTCAAAAAGTAAGAGATTATCTTTCAGAAAATCATCTTTTAAACTTAGAACCTAATCCACAACACGAATTTTATGTAAGTAAACTCAATGATTATTTTAAACAGATTATTTCTTTGTTTTACGAACAAGAGCTTTTGATTAAAGAAATAGAATTGTAAAACAAATACATTATTTTTTATACCTCAACTGCAAAAAGAACCATGATATTTTACAACTGGTACAAATTATTTGCATAAAAAAAGCCTTTTTTTGTATTAACAACAAAAAAAAGAATCATTTTTATAAAAAAATATGGAATCTTATTAAAAATCATCTACCTTTGCGTTCCTTAAAAAATTTAAGAAATGGCTAGAGTCTGTCAAGTAACCGGAACAACCCCTTTAAAAGGAAATAAAGTTTCTTTTTCTAATAAGAAAAGTATTCGTCGTTTTATGCCGAATTTACAAAGTAAAAGATACTTCCTTGCTGAGGAAGATAAATGGATAACACTAAAATTAACCGCAAAAGCAATGCGCACAATCAACAAACGTGGTCTTTACAATGTTGTAAAAGAATTGCGTGCTGCTGGTCAATCTATTTAATAAACTATAATTTAGCATTTTTAATAACTATTCATCATGGCAAAAAAAGGAAACAGAGTACAAGTAATATTAGAATGTACTGAACATAAAGAATCAGGTATGCCTGGTACAAGCCGTTATATTTCGCAAAAAAATAAGAAAAATACACCTGAACGTATTGAATTAAAAAAATACAATCCAATACTTAAGAAATACACTATTCACAAAGAAATTAAATAATAATATATCATGGGTAAAGCAGCAAAAACCGCGATAAAAAAAGATCTTAAAGCATCAGCAGAATCTAAAAACTGGACTAAAGTAATACGTGCTATTCGTAGTCCTAAAACAGGTGCTTATACTTTTAAAGAACAAATAGTTCATAAAGAAAAAGTAAAAGATTTCTTAGCAAGTAAATAGAATACATTTCTATAAAATAATAACAGGCTATTCAATTTTAAGAATAGCCTTTTTTTATTGTTTTTATGGAATAGAATAGTCAACAAACGATATAAAAAGAGATTTTTAATGTAAATTTGCCGACTTTTAAAAAACAAATTTTCTATGTCAAATCAAAAAATTATTGATCTTTTAGGTAAGGATGCCTCTTATTATTTGGAACACACATGCAATACCATTTCAAAAAAAGAATTATATACACCAAGCAAAAAAACCATAGATGATGTATGGATTGGTAGTAACAGAAACATTCAAACCTTGCGTAGCATACAAACCCTTATGGGGAATGGCCGTTTGAAAAATACAGGCTATGTATCTATATTGCCTGTAGACCAAGGCATAGAACATAGTGCAGGTGCATCTTTTGCTCCAAATCCTATTTATTTTGACCCCGAAAATATTGTAAAATTAGCTATAGAAGGCGGTTGTAATGCTGTGGCTTCTACATATGGTGTATTAGGAGCTTGTGCAAGAAAATATGCACACAAAATTCCATTTATAGTGAAAATAAATCATAATGAATTTATTTCTTATCCAAACAAATTTGACCAAATTATGTTTGGAAACATTAGAGATGCTTGGAATATGGGTGCAGTAGCTGTAGGCGCTACTATATACTTTGGTAGTGATGAAAGCACAAGACAAATTCAAGAAGTAGCCAAAGCTTTTGAGTATGCACACGAATTGGGTATGGCTACTGTACTTTGGTGCTATTTACGTAATTCTGCTTTCAAAACTGCGGAACAAGATTATCATACCAGTGCCGACTTAACAGGGCAAGCCAATCATATTGGCGTTACAATTCAAGCTGATATTATTAAACAAAAATTACCATCAAACAATGGTGGTTACAATGCTTTGAAATTTGGCAAAACACATAAAAAAGTTTATGACGAATTAACTACTGATCATCCTATAGATTTGACTCGCTACCAAGTAGCTAACTGCTACATGGGGCGTGTAGGCTTAATAAATAGCGGTGGTGAGAGCAAAGGTGCTAGCGACATGAGCGAAGCAGTAATGACGGCAGTGGTTAATAAAAGAGCTGGCGGTATGGGACTTATAAGCGGTCGTAAGGCGTTTCAGAAACCTATGAAAGATGGTATTGAATTATTAAAATACCATTCAAGATGTATATTTAGACAAAAGTATTAGCCTCGCCTAATGCTATTTGAATTTTATTTATAAAAAGCTACTTCAAACGGAGTAGCTTTTTTTCATAAATTATTCACAATTCTACTATTTGTCTGAAAATATTAATATTTGCTGTTAAATTCGCAAGCATTCATTCATCAAGGCAAAAACATGGGGATATTTAACTTTTTTACACAAGATATAGCAATTGATCTTGGAACAGCCAATACTTTAATTATACATAATGATCAAGTAGTAGTAGACGAACCGTCTATAGTGGCTATAGATCGCACAACTAATAAAATCATAGCCGTAGGCAAGAGAGCCATGATGATGGATGGTAAAGTGCATGAAAACCTAAAAACTATACGCCCCCTAAAAGATGGTGTAATAGCCAATTTCCAAGCTGCCGAAGGGATGATAAAAGAAATGATTAAATTAATCAATCCCAAAAAGAAGCTTTTTGCTCCAAGTTGGAGAATGGTTATATGCATTCCTTCGTCAATTACCGAAGTAGAAAAACGCGCTGTGCATGATAGTGCTGAACAAGCAGGTGCAAAAGAAGTATATATGATACATGAACCTATGGCCGCAGCCTTGGGTATAGGCATAGATGTAGAAGAACCTACAGGAAATATGGTAATCGATATTGGCGGTGGTACTACAGGTATATCAGTTATTTCTTTATCGGGTATTGTATGCGATGAGAGTATTCGTATAGCAGGAGATGAATTTACAGCCGATATTATTGAAGCGATGAGACGCTATCATAGTTTATTGATAGGTGAGCGCACTGCCGAACAAATTAAAATACAAGTAGGAAGTGCATTGAAAGAATTAGACAACCCACCAGAAGACGTAGCTGTAAATGGTAGAGACTTGGTAACCGGTATTCCAAAACAAATTATGGTATCATACCAAGAAGTAGCAGATGCTTTGGATAAATCCATATTTAAAATAGAAGAGGCTGTATTAAAAGCATTAGAAAAAACTCCACCAGAATTAGCTTCTGATATTTTCAGAAGAGGGTTATACCTTACAGGAGGTGGTGCCTTATTGAGAGGATTGGATTACAGAATTTCGCACAAAATAAAACTACCTGTACATATTGCAGACGATCCACTTCGTAGTGTTGTTAAAGGCACAGGTATGGCATTAAAACATATTCATAAATATCCTTTCTTAATGCAATAATTTGTGTTTAATTAATTCATTTGAAAAATAAGAGACATTGCATAATCTCCTTTACTTACTTAAACGATATTATCATGTGTTGTTATTCGTTGTATTACAAATTATTTGTTTAAGTAGTATTATTCGCAATAGTTCCTATCAGCGTAGTTCATATCTTAACTCTTCGAGAGCTTTATCGGGCAAACTTCTTGCCAAAAAAGAAAAAATATTCAACTATACACAATTAGATAAAATCAATAAGGAACTTTCTATTGAAAATGCCAAATTGAAGCAACAAATAGGCATTCAGTTAAAAAAAAATCCCCTGCACGATACCTCATTTGATAAAACATTGCAAACAGATAGTGTTATCCAAGTCACTCATTATCACTTTTTACCTTGTCAAGTAGTCAATAATTCTCTTGATTTAAAAAACAATTATTTGACTCTTAATATTGGAAGTAAACAAGGTGTACAGAAAAAATTTGTAGTTATTAGCGATCGAGGTGTTGTAGGCGAAATTACTCATGTTAGCGAAAATTATAGTTTAGCATCTTCTATCCTTTCAGATAAATTTGTTATTAATGCACAACTACCAGATGGCACCGTAGGCAAAATATCATGGAATGGCAAACACACCGATTTTGTACAATTGTCGGGCATTTCGCAGTCTGTAGTACTAAAAAAAGGAGACACTATATATACTAGCAGCTATTCAAAATTTCCTGAAAAAATAATGATAGGTACTACCGTAAAAAAGATTAACAATAAAGACTATCAAATTAAATTAAGTAATAACTTTCAGAATTTACATTATGTATATATTGTAGAAGACAATACCAGAATAGAACGAATCCAATTAGAAGATTCACTACAAGTAGAATAATATGAGCTATCCCATACGAGTCCTATTTTACAGTCTTATTATATTGAGCATACAGCTCTTTTTCTTAAATGATATAGCCATCAAATCTTCAGTCAGTCTCTTTGGTATACCTATTTTTACACCTATTATATACCCACTGATTTTTATTAATTTGCCCATACGCACACCTATATGGGTAGAATTAATTATTGCATTTGTCATAGGTTTTATTGTTGATATGTTTTCCAATACAAGTGGTATCCATGCATCTGCTTCATTGCTATTAGCGTTTAGCAGACCTCGAATTATTTCGTTATTTTTTCAATACAACCCCAAAGAAAAACAAAACATAGTACCTAACCTGTATCAAATGGGCTTTATGTCCTATATTTTATATGCAGGCATTCTACTTTTAATTCATCATTTTTGGTACTATCTAATACAGATTTGGAGTTTCAGAAACACCCCTATCATACTCCTAAAAACAATTTCTTCCTTACTACTAAGCCTCTTGCTAGTTGTCATTTTTCAATTATTGTTTAGTAAAAAAGAGAGTATTCGAAAATGATAGCACCCTATTTATTTTCTGCGCTTAGCGAAAAAAAAGGTTGGGGAATATATACCAGCAAAGCTATTGCAGCTAATACTATAATAGAAAGTAGCCCAATAATACTGATATCAATAGACGACAAAAAGAAACTTTTGGAAACTATTTTATATAATTACGTATTTGATTGGGAGCACGAGCAAGCTGCTATCGGTATGGGGTTTTTATCTATATATAATCATGCATGCCCATCTAATTGCGAATATTTTCAGGATTATAAACAGCGTATAATGCATATAAAATCCATACGAGACATAGCGGCTCATGAAGAGATTACTATAAACTATCAAGGCGATTATGCTAATGACAAACCTGTATGGTTTGAGCTGTTAGATTAAAAAAAGTGCGCGAGAGGAGATTCGAACTCCCACAGCCTTGCGGCCACTACCACCTCAAAGTAGCGCGTATACCAGTTTCGCCACCCACGCATATTTTTTACATTGCAAATATCAAGCAGTATAATGGATTCAACAAATATTATACAAATTATAAATTTGGTTTTAATCCAATTTAATAAATTTACCAGTCAGTACTTCGGAGTATAGTCGTATTTTGCAATTGTATAGACCAAGTTGTAAACTGGACAAGACAAAGAATACTTACACATGCCTTACTTTTTTTTGTTGTAAAACCTTTAGTCTTATTTCCCAAGGTATCTCCTTGAATGTGTATTTCGATCGGCCAATGTTGTGGCATTCCATGAGTCTAACCTTGACATCAGATGTATATCCTATGTAGTATCTGTTTAGCACCGAAGCGAAATCAGATATCCAGATTAATCAGGAAACCGCTATCGAATCGGTATTTACCACAGTAAGATTTGGACTATTGTCCAAATCACTCTGGTATAACTTTTGAGAAAATAATATATATACGTAATACATAAAAAAAGGTTGCCAAAATTTGTTTTGACAACCTGGTGATCCGGATTGGATTCGAACCAATGACCTACAGCTTAGAAGGCTGTTGCTCTATCCAGCTGAGCTACCGGACCATATTTGCTCAAGTTTCGCTTTGACCTATCCCGATTTGTCGGGATTGCTCTATCCAGCTGAGCTACCAGACCTCCATATCTGAAGGCATGCAAAAGTAATTATTTTTTTTTATTTTCGCTTATTAAGTTGTCCAATATCTTAAACTCATTTTAACAAATTCCATTTCTGGGTTTCACGATTCCATTTTAAACTTATAGAAGTATTTTTTTTCGCAATAAAAGTCGACTGGAGTTCTATATTACCGCCAGGCTCTAAACGAAAACCATCAAGGGCTTTAAGTATCAGTATGCCATCGAGGGTGCGCCCCCAAGAAAATTGCGAAGGTAGAAACAAATGATTTAGAGCAATTGTTCGAATTGATCCAGTACCGATAATTTTATATGTGTCATAGGATATTGTAAAATCGCCCAATAGTTCTTTACATTGAAGAGGTGTAGAGTACTCTTTATTATTAAAGTAAATATGAATATTGGCATTTTCAATAACTTGGCTAAAGGCCTTTTGCACAGGATGTTTAAACATTACATCGTGAAGTTCTATCCATGCATTTTTGTCGGCATATTTTTCACTACTTCCTTTTACAAGTATAAAATAATCTTCCCCTTTTTTATTTTCTACATAGACATCTTTCACTAATAGTTTGCTACCAGTAGCTTCTTTAGGAATAGAAAGAAATTGATTTTTGCCCGCTTTAACATAGGCCCTATTGATTATGCCGTCATTGCTAAAAGCAACTTTCACAAAGGCATTGTCAAAGGTATCTTTTATGCTTTCCCAAAAAAGTTTTGAGCTATCTCCACCATAGGCACTACCTACATTAAATTCGCAATCTTTAAATCTATTTTCTTCTGTAAATATTTTATAAATCTTAGCCTCTTTTGTGTTAAAAAAGCGCACGCCTCTACCTCCTTTAATCTGATTTTTCTTAATATAAACAAATACCGAGTCATCATCGTTAGCATTAAAATCTAATCTATATTCTATACCCCACGTATTTTTATTAAATTGATTATTTTGTATGGTAGCACCTATTCGAGCTTGCACAGCAAGCAAAGCATTATTAAATATATTATTTTCAATTCGTGCAAACGGGTAGTAGAATCCTAACTGTATTCCATCTGCCAATGTACTATCAAAATAGTTTCCAATAAATTTCTGGTATTCTGTTTTATAAAATGATGGATCGGGAAAGCGTTTGTGCTTTAATGCAGTACCACTGGTAAGCTGTATGGCATTTCTATAATTTCGAAAAAAAGAACAACCCTCTATCCATATACTTGCGTTGGGATGACAATATATGCTGGCTCCATAGTCTTTTCCTCTATAGGTATCGCTGGGTTTTAAACCATTTCTTAAAAACTTAGTATCGAAACAATGCAATACATTCTTATTGGCTGTACCAAACATACCTACCCCAATGCTACCATAATTTTCTATTTCCGATTTTTTTATTTCAATTTCCTTATCTCCTTTTCCTGTAGCTACTATACCCGCAAAAAAATTTTTTGACAACTTTACTTCATTTGCAAAGAAATTTACATTTCCTCCTACTATAAATACAGCATGCGTAACTTTGTTTTTTTCCTTCATAAGACCAGGGTTTTCTGGACCTTGCATTTGCAAGTGAGAAAAATAAATGTGGTTAGTCTTTTGTTGTACAGGATATTTTATTTGAAATAAATCATAGATATCATCTGGCATCTCATTGTCAAAAATGAGTATAGAAGCAAAACCTTGCCCTTCAATGTATAATTTTTCGATATTAGGGTTTGAGATAGAAATATTTTTATTTGCAGCATTGAATCGAAATCTAAATTGCCCAATGGGTATATTTATTTTTACTTGTTTTGAATTGCAATTTTTAAGAAAATTGTTGAATTGTATGGTATTTATAAGTGCATCTTGTTGGCTCGATATACCTAAATCAGAAAAATTTACTTGCAGTATACTCTCATTAGCGAACGCCGAAAAAGAAGTAAGTAAAAAAAAGAGGAGAGCAGTAGTATATTTCATTTGCAAGTAGGATTTGCAAAGCGTTTGACTAATAAAAAGAACAATAGTAAAGTTAAGCTTTTAGAACGTCTTCTCTCTGTAATAAAATTCAATCTTTTCGGGATTAAATAAGCGGTATTTTACAGTGAGATAAAATCCAATTGCATTGTTTTTGGTTTCTTTTCTCACTTTTGTATCGCTATAGGGACCTCTATATTTTACAGATAAATAGGCAGGTTTGTATTCAAAAACAGAAGCTGGTTCGGTTTCTAAGTTTATATCCGATTCCTTATTTGTTTCTACGGGATTCATGCCATAATCTAAACGACCGAAAAAGCCAAACACAACTTTTTTAGAAATTAAAAAATCCAACCCCAAGGTACCTACTAGCTGCAAATCGAAATTATTGTATAGTGGATTTTTTAAAGTGCCTTTTAAATTGGCGGTATCATACAGAGTTACACTCGAATTTTTGATATCCATTATAAGCCTATCATTATTATATCGAATAAGTTCGTATCGGTCTTGATATTTATTTAAAAAAGCCAAATTGGCACCAAAACTACCTACAAGTGCTACTTGCCTACGCGGGTTAGTACCAAAATGAAACTGCATGCCCAATCGTGTGTAATTGAGGCGGCTATAGGCATAATACTTTGTGGAATCTTGATATTCTCCATAATAATTTTGACCCATTTTTGCTTGTTCAAAATTAAAAGAAAGTCCTAAGGGCAATCTTTTAAAAACAGTAAAATGATATTCACCCGAAACGCCATACGTTGGTTTAAAGGTTGGTAACAAATCGCCATACGAAACATCGTCTGGATTAGATAATGTGGTTTTAGAAATACCCGTATAAAAGCTAAAGCGACCTTCATTTTGAGCAGAAGCCACTTGCTGTATAGCTATACAAAGTAATATACTAAGAATTTGTTTCTTCATATTTTCTTGTTTCTATTATTTTTTATCACCAAAATATTTTCTAAGCGATAAAAATGCTCCCATGGAGAAATTTTTTGTTGCGGGTCTGTTGGGTTGCCAGTTATTTAATACTTCAGCAGCACCTGGTGGAATGTACTTAGCGTAGTTGCCACTATAAAATACATAATTGGTATCTTTTAAGCCATTGCTGTATTCAATAGTTTTTACTCGTTTATCTTCTATATCAGATACACCTATATCTGCTCTAACATGCACAGCCACTACGGTTTTTCTCCATAGTCTTACTTCGCCACCAATAGCCACTACAAAGCCCACATCGGCCGGCTTATATAATTTTCCAGATATTGCGCCAGTTAGGCCGTCTGTGGAATAATTGCCATTATCAAAATTCCAATATTGACTAAAATTAGGGTCATCTTCTTTGGTGTATCTTACTTCGTCGCTTGAAGTTTGAAGTAATGCTACATAGGGTCCAAAGTATGCGTTGAAACGTGTTCTTCTATTTGGATGATAGCGATTGTATGATTTAAAATGAAATAAGATAGGCAATTTAGCATACGTAAGTTTTGTAGTAGCAGAAAGATGAATTTTAGTATTTGTATCTACTCCAGTATATTTAGCTCCTGCATTCCAATACATAGCTTGAGCACCAAAACCTATATTTCTTTGCAACCAATAAATTCCTTCAATACCAGCGCCCCAATTAAAATTCATCATTTGAGGATCTAAGCGTTGGTCAGCGTCTATATCATCTCTATTATTTAGCATAGCAGTATAACCGCCTCCAAAAACACCCCATTGCATACCCAATACAGGTACTTCGTCCTTTCCGTTGGGATAGTAATCGTATTGAGCCCAAAGTCCTTGTGATACACAAGCTAAAAGCATGAATAGTAATATTTTCTTCATGATAGTATATATATTGTTCACAAATATATACTAAATGCTAATATTATGAAAATTAAAAGGAATCAATTCGAGATAGAAGCTTCTTAGAGGTTCGAAGTATGATTTTAAAGGAATTTTAGGACTTTTTTTGCATTCGTTTTTTTTGACAAAAAAAGTAATACCAATATGATTTTTGTCGCAGAGCAAATCTTGCTATAGTAAATATTGATTGGATAGCTGTTCCACGAAATATTGGGGAATTCTGTATGAATAGATTTCTAATGTTAATTCTATCATTTTTCAAATATCTAAAATGTAAGTTAGAAACCTTCCCTATTGTAAAAAAATAAAATAATAATACCACAACAAGAAATAGTTTTTACTTTTGAAAGGTTTGATACCAAAACAAAATTTTATTTGTGGAAGCTTTCTTTTTAAGTATATATCATTTTTTGAAAATGAGAAAAGGACTTGTATGGGGTCTTTTTTTTGGCTTCATTGTACTTTTTTTAGTATTTGCCTTACAACTTCGATATGAAAATGATCTTCAAAAAATAATTCCACACAGAAAGGATAAGCAAGACATTCAATCTTTATTGACATCTAATAAATCGCTAGAAAAAATTATTTTTTCGGTGAGCTTACAGGACAGTTCATCACAAGATCCTGAAGCATTGATGGATTATGCATCTCAGTTTAGCGATTATATTTTGTCTATTGACAAAAAAAAATTAATTAAAAAAATACAATTACAACAAGATGAAAATGAGTTTCAAAAATTAGTAAGTGCTATACAAGACAATCTACCATTGTTGCTTAACGAAAGTGATTATATAAAAATAGATTCCTTGTGGATTAACTCTAAAATTGAAAATCGACTTCAACAAACTTACCAAACACTCCTATCGCCCGGCGGTGTGGCCTTAAAAGAAGCCCTCAGCAACGACCCCTTAGGCTTGTCATTTCCAGCAATTGAGAGATTGCAACAATTGCAATTTGACAAACAGACTACATTATATGATGGTTTCATATTTGATGATCAACTTCGATATCTTACTTTTTTTATAGAAACTACACATCCCATTTCTGATACAAAAAACAATAAAAGTCTAGAACAGCTCTTTGAAACTACTATACATAAGTTAAACATATCAGAAGAAAATAAAAATATTACATGCCATTATTTTGGTGGTCAATTGGTAGCTAGTGGCAATGCTATTCAAATGCAAAAAGATACTATCATAACGCTGAGCATAACAATTTTCTTGTTGTTACTTTTATTTTACTATTATTTTAGAAGTCTTACAACACCATTATTTGTTTTAATTCCTTTAAGCTTTGGAGCATTGTTTGGCCTTGCAGTAATGTTTGTATTTAAAGGCCAAGTAAGCTTGATGGCCTTGGGTGCATCAAGTGCTATATTAGGAATAGCTGTAAATTATTCGCTACATTTTTTATCACATTTAAAACATACACATAGTATAGAAAAAACAATTTCGGATTTGTGTAAACCTATGACCATTGGTAGCTTCACTACTATTTCGGCCTTCCTTGGATTGCTCTTTATGCATACACCTGTGCTTCAAGAATTAGGTTTACTAACAGCCGGAAATTTGATTGGTGCTATAATTGCTACATTGATTTTTTTACCTCATTTTATTTCTAATCGGCTATTACATCAGCTTGATAAAAACAACAACACATGGATTGAAAAAATTGCGAATACTGCTTTGCATGAAAAAAAAGGGTTTATGCTCTTCCTTTTTTTAGGCATCATTACTTTACTTTTTTTATACCCAAAGTTCAATTTAATGACGACATGATGAAGTTAAATTTTATGAGTAAAAATTTATCGAATCAACAATCAATAATAAATCAAAGAAATCAGGCGTCGCTCAATACTATTTTTGCTGTTTCCACAGCGAATAGTTTAGACTCAGCACTACAACTTTGCAATGCTATACAATATAGACTTGACAGGCTTAAGCAAACAAAACACATAGAAGGCTACTTACCTATTGCCACATACAGAATGAGCGATGCCGAAAAAAAAATACGAATAGCAAGATGGAAGCAATTTTGGACTGAAGAAAAAAAAGCGAGTCTTCTTGCAAAGGCAACTACTATTGGCAACAATATAGGTTTTGATCCAAGTATTTGGGCTCACACCAAAACGCAATTAAACAAATCTTATACTACTCAAGATAATACATTAGCAGAAGCTTTTCATACTTTTTTGTCGCCTTGGATACAATTGAAAGACAATCAATACACTATACTTACACCCATAAAAATAAAACAAGAAAAAAGAAAGCAAGTCCTTGAGCTTTCTCATGAACAACATATTTCACTTATCGACAAACAACTCATAGCATCAGAAATTGCTGATTTTGTAAAAGAAGACTTCAACAAGATTTTATGGTTTACATCTATCATTGTATTTCTTACACTTCTTATTTCTTATGGAAGAATAGAGTTAGCACTTATCACTTTTTTGCCAATGGCTATAACTTGGTTGTTTATACTTGGGCTTATGGGATTGCTTCACATAGAGTTCAATATTATTAATATTATTATAGCTACGCTGATTTTTGGTTTAGGCGACGATTTTAGTCTTTTTACAACAGATAGTCTACTGGAAAAATATAAATATGGAATTGAGAAAGCACGTCATACAAGACCTTCTATATTACTTTCTGCATTAGCTACTGTAATTGGCCTTGGGACTCTCCTTTTGGCTAAACACCCTGCCTTGCAGTCTATTGCTTTAGTATCTGTCATAGGAATATTGTCTATACTATTTGTATCTCAAACTGTACAACCTTTATTGTTTAACTTTTTTATACAATGCCGTGCTGATAAAAAATTTCAACCATTCACGTTATTTTCTTTTATCAAAACTATAATAGCTTTTACACTCTATGTAACTGCTTGCTATACGGCTACATTCATAGGTCTTTTTTTAATAAAACTAATACCGTTTCAAAAAAAGAAACTTAAATATGCATTTCATAAAGTACTAAGCTCATCTATGGGTTTCCTGTTGTACACGATGGCCAATACTAAACAAAATTTTCTAAATAAACCTAAAGGTATTTTTGATAGTCCTAAAATTTTTATTGCAAATCATAGTTCTTTTTTAGATCTTTTACGAATAATATCCTTGCATCCAAAATTGTTATTGCTAACTAATAAATGGGTTTGGTATTCGCCCATTTTTGGAGCTTTGGTTCGCCTTGCAGATTATTATCCAGTAGCCGAAGGAGCAGAAATGAGTGTAGATAAATTAAAAGAACAAATAAAAGAAGGTTATTCGATCGCTATTTTTCCAGAGGGCACTCGTAGCTATGATGATAAAATAAAACGTTTTCGCAAAGGTGCATTTTTTTTGGCAGAACAATTTAAACTACCTATAGTTCCTATTGTTTTTCATGGCATTTCGTACACCATGCAAAAGGGAGATTTTCTATTAAAAAATGGCGAAGTCAATGCAAAATTTTTAAACCCTATAGAACCAAACGATGAACGCTTTGGCACTACTTTACAAGAAAAAGCAAAACATATAACTGCATATTTTAGAAATGAATATGATGCATTTAAAAAAGAAAGAGAAGACACTCATTATTTTAGAGAACAACTTATAAAAAATTATGTGTACAAAGGACCCGTATTGGAATGGTATTGCAAAATAAAAACTAAATTGGAACATGATTATGAACCTATAGAAAAATTAGTTCCCAAGCAAGGCTCCATACTTGACATAGGCTGTGGGTATGGCTTTTTAGATTATATATTAGCCTGGACATCTGTCGAAAGAACAATTCTATCAATAGATTTTGATAAAGAGAAAATAGATATTGCTAATCATTGTTTTTTAAAAAATGAGCAAATAGAATTTTTACATTGCGATGCTTTAGCATTTCCAGAGAAACAATATGACTGCATTATTATGCTAGATGTGTTGCACTATTTTACACCAGACAAGCAAGCCCTACTCATTGAAAAAATCATTGCCAACCTAAGCCCTAATGGGGTATTTATTTTTAGAGATGGATTTAAAGATATTGCAACTAAACACAAAGGCACACAACTTAGCGAATATTTTAGTACGCAATTATTTAAGTTCAATAAAACATCTAACGACTTGCATTTTATTGACAAAGACTTTTTGAATCATTATAAACAAAAGCATAATTTACAGATTACATATATAGACCAAACAAAGTTCACATCAAACCTGATAGCAGTAATCCAAAAAAAATAATGTTTCAATTCAAGCAATTTACAATTCTACAAGATCGGTGTGCAATGAAAGTCACAGAAGTTGCTTGTCTATTTGGTGCCTGGGTCAATATAGAAAAGAGCATCTCCATATTAGATATAGGCACAGGCACAGGGCTGCTAAGTTTAATGATGGCACAACGAAAAAAAGCTCAATATTGGGCTATCGAAATAGAAGAAAATAGCTTCAAACAAGCACAGGAAAATATTTCATCTTCGCCTTTTTTTGAAAATATTAAACTCTATCATAGTGATATTCGAAACTTTAATCCTGAAATTTATTTTGATACTATAGTATGCAATCCACCATTTTTTGAAAATCAATTAAAAGCAAGTAGAACTGAAAAAAACAAGGCATGGCACGAAGAAAGTTTAACATTAAAGAATCTGCTGATTTGTGTTAAACAGTTTCTCAATGAATATGGAACTTGTTATCTTATGCTTCCATATTTAAGATTAGAAGAGTTGAAAATAGAAGCACTTCAACAACATTTATATTTAAATCATAGTGTTATGATTAAACACACGGCTGCTCACAAACCCAAAGTTTTTTTTGGAGTTTTGAGTAACGTACAATTGCCTTATTCACAACGTGAAATAATATTAAAAAATGAATTAGGAACGTATTCAGAAGAAGTAGTAAATCTACTTAGTGCATACTATATTCATCTGTAGAGCTACGTGCATGTTCTACTCTACGCAAATTGACATTAGACACTGGAGCAACAACAAGTGGATACTTTTCTATAGTCACATAGGAAGGGTCTAAGCCAAAGCCTTTTTCTTCGCTCAAACTGGTTTTCTTTAATAAAAAGTATATACGCATAATAAGTCTTTCATATAAAGGCAAATCGTTTTCGTGAGAAAGAAATTTTTCCATCACTATAAACTGCCAATCGCCTGCCACTTTATTTTTCTGCAAGGATAAATATCTACTTGTAATATTTACTTCTTTATTGGCCACCATATCTTCTACCACTTTTCTAAACATTAAATTAATTCTATGTTCTACCCTAAAGCCCAACCTAAACTCTATACGAATGATTTCGTTAGGGATAATAGTTTCCACAACATAATCTGTTTTGTATGGTTCATCTACCACATCTACATGAATAAACCAATAGATATCAGCACGCTTTGGTTTTTTATTCAAAATAGAATACATAATTTTATGTTCTATCTCTTTGGGATTATTAGCACTCGTAAGATAAACTAAGTGTGTTGCATATTTTGGAATACTCAAATCATTACTTAATTCTTGCAACTGGTGTATATAATCTTCCATTTTTACAAACTCTACATATCTATTTTTTATTTTTCGACTTCTAAACCAAATAAACATGATAGAAAAAAGTAGACCTGCTACTAAAATTGAAACGTAACCTCCATGCATGAATTTATTTAGATTTGCTATAAAAAAACTTAACTGTATAGTCCAAAAACCCACTAAATAAAGTGTTACAATTACTGGTTTTACTCTGCGTGCAATTAAAAAATGACTATACAATAATGTGGTAGCCATCATACAAATAGAAATAGTTAAGCCATAAGCTGCTTCCATATTGGAAGAGTTTCTAAACAACAAAACAACACTTATACAGCCTATAAAAAGCAATAAGTTAATAGCAGGAATAAATACTTGTCCCTTTGATTCAGTAGGGTAATTCATTTTGAGCTTAGGCCATACGTTCAATCGTATAGCTTCGCTGATTAAAGTAAATGAACCGCTAATTAATGCTTGGCTGGCTATAATAGCAGCTACAGTAGCTATTATTATTCCTGGCATGATAAACCACTCAGGCATGATTCCATAAAATGGATTAAAATTGGTTTGTTGTATAAATTCTTCTGAAATCGTTTTGCCCTGATAATTTGCTAAAATCCATGCTCCTTGTCCTAAATAATTGATGAGTAAACAACTCTTTACAAAAATCCAAGACATACGAATATTAGCTCTTCCACAGTGTCCCATATCACTATATAACGCTTCGGCTCCAGTAGTACAAAGAAATACAGCACCTAACAACCAAAAACCACCTGGATGTGCAACCAATAGTTTTATTGCATAATATGGATTGAGTGCCTTCAAAACGGATAGGGAATCACCAATATGCGAAAAACCCAATATGGCCAACATAGAAAACCAGATAAACATAATAGGACCAAAAGCTTTTCCAATACTCTGTGTTCCAAACTGCTGAACAAAAAACAACAAGGATAAGATAATGATGACGATAAATATTATACTTGATTGAGGCATACTGGCCAGCCAAGAAATATTTTTCAACCCTTCTATAGCCGATGTTACGGATATAGGTGGTGTTATCATACCATCGGCCATTAAAGCTGCACCACCAATAATAGCTGGAAAAATCAACCACTTTTTTTGCCTTCTTACCAAGGTGTAAAGTGAAAATATACCCCCTTCTCCTTTATTATCGGCTCTAAGTACAAAAATGACATACTCTATAGTTGTTTGCAAAGTCAATGTCCAAATAATACACGACAAGGCACCAAGAATTAAATCTTGAGTTATTGTCTGATTGGCTATTATCGCTTTCAAAACATATAATGGCGAAGTACCTATATCACCATAAATTATTCCCAGTGCTATCAATAATCCTGCGCCTGTTGCCTTCTTTAAATTTATATGAGAACTCACTCTTGTAGGGTTTTAAAAAGCAAATATAGGTATTTCAATAGCTAAACTTGTTTTTGGCAATATATTTAAAGTAGCGAATGATTAAAAAAATCCATCTACTATAAAAAAGCAGAGGTCATCTATTCGATGACCTCTGTTTTGAATTTTTGTTTTTTGTTTTTTAGTTTTATTGTTTGCGTATCGTTTGGGTATAGTTTATGTCTTTATCATTACTGATGACAAACATATACATGCCATCGCTTAGGCTACTCATATTCATACTTGCCTTGCTATTGCCTACGCCCAATTCTATAGCTTCCTCCAATACCACTCTGCCAGTAGCATCCAATATGCGCATCGTGGCTTTGGCCGCCTTAGTGTATTCACATCTACATACAGCATATTTGATACTGGATTCGGATACAAACTCACCATCACTTCATTGCTATAGTACACATCTACTACCTTGCTCTCACTCTCTCTACCATCTATATCTACTTGACGTAGTCTGTAGTAGTTATGTCCTTGCATAGGGCTTGCATCGGTATAGCCATATTAAAATATACTATTGCTATTGCCTCCTATAGCCTGTGTGGCTATCTTGTTTGATATCGATATAAAGTTATTGCCGTCTTTACTTCTTTCTACTATAAAGTGGTTATTACTCTTGTCGGCGTGAGGTTGACCACGTCAACTCACTTACATCCCCTACACGCTTACCTTCAAACTAAACTGCACCGGTAAAGCTGCATTGACTGGATTGCAGGTATGACAATAAAAATATGAAAAATCACTCACTGGGAAACATACCCGCCATACTGTTGTACTTGGATCATAGCTGATATTCATTGCACTATTGGGTATTACTGTAAATGTACTACCAGGATTTCCAGCAGGGCCATTATGTACTTTGGTAATACATAGATTGCTCGTTGGTATCAATTACATCCCAGCCCATCACAAAGGCATCGGCACTAAATGAGTTAAAGTCTTCATCTAAATAGTATAAGCATACGGTTGCACTATCATTATTCGTTGGTGTTATCTGATATACCCTATTCACATATGGCTGACCTTGGTATACAGGGGTGCTACAGGCTACATCTACTTGCCGTTATACTACCCAAATCTGTTCCATCGGGCTCATCGGTTACGGCTACTATTTTTCTACAATCGGTTGTGGTTCGAAGTGTATCGGATAAGCCATCGGTCAAACTAAATACACCCAATGGTATCGATGAGCAATCTGAATAGTTAAATGGTAACATCTGATTACCGATATAATTGGATTGAGGCAATATATTAATAATCGTTGTTGCGGTATCACCACAAGCTGGTGTCGTATTCGTTTCTACTACTATATACACTGTATTCACAGTGGTTATATTGTGTGGATTGGGATGTGGTGTCATAAATAATGGATCTTCATAATATAAGGTATCGCTGCCTGTAGGCAATGGCACCGTAATTAATGAAGCCACATCTATATGATGGGGCGTATGCATTACCATTTAAGAAGGCACTACCGAAATCAGGAGTTGAGAACACACTCAAATACAAGCTATCGCTGGTAAAGCATCCATTCAATGTATCTTGTACTTTAGTGTACACAAAGTTTGAGCTTGTCAAATAGGCCGTATCAGGAGTTACAGGACTAAACAAACCTTGATCTTGATAAAAAGTAACTTGTACATTGGTATCGATTACAGATTGAGGGCCTACAGAAGGTATTACCGTTGTTAAGTTAAAAAGAGCACCGTTACTACCTGAAGGAAACTCACAATGTGTCAAGGTATCTTGTATCGTAATCGGTGCAGCTGGTATGATTAAGTCAACCTCTGCTCTACAATCAGAAGAACCTTGGCATGATACATAAAATGGATATATGCCTGTAGTATTGGAATTAGGCACACCCGACCCTGGCACGCCAATGGGGTCGAATGGCACACTGGTACTTAATATGGTACCGCCAGTAGGAACTGCATACCACTCAAAGCTTGCAGGCACATAGGTATAATAAATTTTAAGAACAGCAATTGTAGTGCTAGCACAAGCATTTATATTAAAGCCTTTCGATGTAGCATTGCCCGACCACGTACTATGATAACCCATACTCAAGGTATTACCAGCATTCAATGGATTAATAATATAGTTCCATAAATTGGTTAAGTTCGTTGCAGAATTAGTTGAGGTCAAAGATGGATAATTATTCCACTGGAAACAAGAAGAACCTGTAGCTGTATTACCTACAGCAGAAGCATATAATGCATTTGCTATATTAGGCGGAACCGTCATAGGACCTGAAAAAATGGGGAATCTTGCTTCATTAGCCCAACCACCCAAAGCTGTACTTAGATTTGTTACCTGTTCTACTGCTCCTGTAACCGTAACTCCAGATGTTGGAAGAGATAAAGTTGGCACTAATCCTGTAGCAAATGACATAGCGCCATTTGGACTATTCGATGTTGGATTGGGTAATGGTGTATTTAATGTAAAAGGTATTACAATAGAGTCATTAACAGGAGTAGCACAACCAGATGCCGTTAAACCTTGACCAAAAGGAATAGAACTATATTGACAAAGGGTATAATCTGGTCCTGGAGTGGGTCTAAGGTTTAAATAGCTTGGCGCTATACTCAATGAGTCATTATGCAGGTATGCATTGTTTACCGTTGTATTTGTAAAAGCTAATGATGTATTGATAGAATACGTTCCTCCTGGATATAAATTAATATTATTAAAATTGGCATTGATAGAATTACCACCACTAGGTAATAAAGTTTGCCCAACCCCATTTAATAATACAGAATCAATTACGACTCCATTTTGTATTAAATATACTTTTAGTGGTGTATTAAATAAATTAATAGTTTGAGAACCGTAATTGGTCACTTGAACTACAAAGTTTTCATTGGCTGAGAAGCAATTACCAGTTGGACCCGTGATAGATATTACAGCAGGGTCAACGGGTGCTTGTGCCAATATATCGACTAGATAATCTTCTGTTTCACCATAAAAATAAGTACTGGAAGGCGTAATAGCACCACCAGTCGTATATTTATTAATGACGCGCATACGTGTAATACCAGTAAGTGCCGTGCTTGGTACAGTAACATTGCCAGTTAATGTACTAGCAGCAGTAATCGCGGTAGCACCATTAGAAAAAGCTAACTCAGCAGGGTCTTCAAATACAGCATTGTGATTATAGTCTATATAAACGGCTAAATTGCTCGTATTAGTTCCAGTGCAACCACCATTTGTAAAACTAAAAGGAGTTGGTAAAACTTTAAAAATAGTTGGAGGCGGCACACCACCTACACCTGTAAAATCGGCAAATTGATTTGCAGAACCTGTAGCTACACCTTGCGAACCTACCAATGGAGTATTACATGTGGTACTATTGTTTAAAGAACCTAAAGTAACATTTAATATATTAATATTATTGGTCAACGTGGAGGACGATGGGCCATAACATGGCGAAGTTGGCGACCAAGGTTGTACTACAATAGGACCTACACAAGTAGAAGAGTCAACAGCGCCAGAATTTAAACAAGTTATATGACATTTAAAATAGTAAGTGGCACCTGTAGTTGAAGAAGGCGGTGTATAACTATATGGATTACTATTACTACTTGGTAATGGCACCCAAGGCCCATTACAAGAAGATGCACGCCACCATTGATACGAAATACCATTTGCATTGGTATTACCCGTTAAACTCATAGTAATAGGTTGACCAGGACATACTGGGTTAGGTGATGCTGTAGCTGTGCCAGCTATAACAGGTGTTGAACAATTTATATTGGAAATAACAACAAGATTATAGTCTTCTACTTCACCATAAGAAAAACTTCCACCGCAGGCATCAGTAGCAGCAGGCACAGTAGCAAAACGACACATAACACGCATTCTTTTTAAGCCTGGTGTAGCCGTAGCAGGTATTGTAAAAGTACCAGTTTGCAAAGCGGTTGAGGCAGCAGCAGATGCCCATACAGATTCAGTGGCAGAAAAAGCAAAATCATTGTCCCAATCTACCCAAATTCTGAAACCTTGAGTCCAAGTGGCGGTGCCCGATTGCACATTGACCGCAATATTTTGTCCTTGTACTTGGGAACAGCTCAAATTAGGAAAATAGGTTGTTACATTTGGCAATACGCCATTACATCCAGAGTTTAGATTCGAAATATTGGTAACTCCTCCAGTAGTATAAAATTGATTAATCATATCACCATCATTGCAACCCGTAGTAAAACTAGATAAACAATATTGTGAGAATAAAGGAGAAATCAAAAACGAAAATACTGATGTAAAAATAATTTTTAGTAATGATTTGTTCATGAATGTTATTTTATTTCGTAAAGTTAATGAAATACTATCAATAAACAATTCAGTAAGAAAAAAATAGTTATTCAGATTTTTTGAGGCATTTATTGTGAAAAATGAAAACCCCAGAAGCTTTATTTATTACCAATTTACAAAGGCTTTATTAAAAATATCATCTACCAACTGTGTAGAAATATCATTAATTAATTGGCTTTCAATACTTTGTATATTTTGCTGCGCATCAAAATCTGCAAACCTCGAAAAACGTTGCGTAAAATTATTTTTTTCATTAAGCCTGTTAATAAATTCAATTTCGACGCTAATAGTTAGCCTATTTTTTTCACTGAGGTCGTTTCCGGATATAGCAGCTACTGATATTTCATAATTAGTAATCATACCACTCAGGTCATAATCCGTTTGGTCATTATTGAGTTGCGACAATGACGTTTGTGATAAAATGCGCTGTCTCAATTTTTCAGTAAAGGTTGGACTTAGACTAGGGGCTATGTTTAAAGCATTATTATCTATATAGTGTATATTGATGGTCTTGCCTTCTATGGCAGCACCAGTGAAACTGTATACTCCACACTGGGCCAAACCCATAAGACATGCAAAAAGGGTGCTGTATATTTTCAATATGTTGTGAAATCGTTTATTCATCTATATCGTATTCTTTAATTTTTCTATACAATGTCCTTTCCGAAATCCCCAACTCGGATGCAGCATCTCTTCTTCTTCCTCTATGTTTTTTTAAAGCTTTAATGATAAATTCTTTTTCTTTTTCTGCCAAATTCAGTGTCTCTTCAACCATTTCATGGGTTTTTTCTATTGAGCTGACCCCTTCATTTTTCGACGGCAAGAAGATAGACTTTGTACTCGAAACGGGTAGCCCAATATCACCTCCAAAGGGCATGTTTTGTGGTGACTCGTTGTTGTCGTAGGCATGTTCGTACACGGTACTCAAATTGGGGTTTTTAACAATATCAAAAAACATTTTTTTGAGTTCTGTTACATCTTTTTTCATATCAAAGAAAAGTTTGTACAAAATCTCTCTTTCGTTGGCAAAATTAGAATCACTGGTGCTTGATCCGTTTGCTGGATTGCTTATCATTGGCAAATGATTATCATATAATTTTGGCAAAAAATACGATAACTCATCGGCGTCTACTAAACGCTGTGGCGCCAAAACGGATATTTGTTCAGCAATATTTTTCAACTCTCTAATATTTCCTGGCCATCTATAATTTATTAAAAGTTGTAAAGCATCATCGGTAAGTTGTATGGGTGCTGTTTTATAACGCTCAGCAAAATCAACACAAAATTTTCTAAATAAAGTTGGTACGTCATTTTTTCGTTCACGAAGAGGTACTACACGTATAGGCACTGTACTCAATCTATAATACAAATCTTCTCTAAATCGGCCTGCCTGAACCAGCTGAAGTAAATCTTTGTTGGTGGCAGCTATAACTCTAACGTTTGTTTTTTGCACCTTGCTTGAACCTACTCGTATATATTCGCCAGCTTCTAAAACGCGCAAAAGACGTGCTTGTGTTCCCAAAGGCAATTCGCCTATTTCATCTAAAAAGATAGTACCACCATTTACGGTTTCAAAATATCCTTTTCTGCTTTCATTGGCACTGGTAAACGAACCTTTTTCATGTCCAAATAATTCTGAGTCTATAGTACCTTCGGGTATAGCCCCACAATTGATGGCTATAAACGAATTATGCTTTCGTTGGCTTTGATTATGAATAATTTGAGAAAATATTTCCTTCCCAACCCCGCTTTCTCCTTGAATTAGAACAGTTAAATCTGTATTGGCGACCTGCACAGCTACTGATAATGCATAATTTAGGCTTTCATCATTTCCAATTATTCCATACCTATTTTTAATTGATATTAATTCCTGACTATTTAACATGCCAATTTTTCATACAAAATTAAGTCAAAATGCAAGTATGTTTTTAAAAATTGTGCTAAATATTATTGAAAAATACGCAAAGGCTACCAACTCCCACTGGCACCACCTCCATCAAAACCACCACCACCTCCACCAAAGCCGCCAAAACCGCCTCCACCACCGCCATCATTGTCGCCCCACCCGCCTGATGTAAACCAACCTGTGCCCGATCGTGGCAAGGAGCCCCAACCAGTTTCATCGTATTTGTATCCTCTTCTGCTTACATAGATATTTCTATGGTTTCGCATTTTATAAAAAAGAAAAAAGAAAAAAAACATAAATAGTAGCAAAAAAACTATAGGCAGTAATGAGCCAGCCTCTTCACTTTGATACTCATCATTAGTAAACTCACCTTTGCTGCCTGCTATTAAAGCATCTACGGCTTCATCTATGCCTAAATAAAAATTGCCCTGTTTAAAGTTGGGCGTGATGTGATTTCTGATAATTCTACCACATATTACATCCGTAAGCACACCAGATAATCCATAGCCAGGCGAAATATTTATTTTTCTATCTTTTTTTGAGATTAAAAGTAATACCCCATTTTTTTTAGAGGCTTTACCAATGTTCCATTTTCTGCCAAGTTCGTTGGCAAATTGAGAAACTTCTAATCCACCAAGTGTATCTACAGTAACTACGCTTATTTCATTGGATGATTCTTTTTCAAAGTCAAGAACTTTTTTTTCCAAACTTTCTTCTTCAAAATCGCTTAGCATATTGGCCAAGTCATTTATCAATCTCGGTGGATTGGGAACATTTGGAATTACGCTGTGATAAGTAGTTGTTGGCAACTGTGCATACACCTTAGTAGTTTGTATAATGCTACCGAAAAGCCAAACTAATATGAGAAGGTGTATTTTACTGTTGTATTTTATCATTTCCCAAAAACTATTTCGTCAGGTAATTCATTTTTTTGCTGTCCTTTGTTTGGAAAATGCAATGTAAGTATGCTACCAATATTATTAATAGTAGTAAGCAGTCCCTCTAAAAAATTGGATCTATGAAAATGTTTTGCCAAAAGTGTACTTTCTTGTTTCCATTTTACTGCATCTTCTTTATTGTATATAGCAGCATCGCCAAAAATGGCAAAGTCTTTATCTTTATACGCTATATATATAAGTATAGCATTGCGCTCTTTGGTTTCATACATTTTTAATTGATAAAACAATTCTCTTGCTCTATCTAAAGGGTCTATGTAATAGCATCTACTTTCTACACATATTCTTATTTCGCCAGAAGTATGTAATTCATTTTTTTGTACAGCATTTTGCAAAATAGCTGCTTCTTCTTGGTTATAAAATGAATTACTTTTTTTCCAAAACATAGTATTCTAAATTAATCTTGAGATTTAGAATTGTACATTGGGTGCTTTTTGGGCAGCTTGATCAGCCTCGAAAGTTCCCTTTGCTTTCATATTAAACATATTGGCAAAAATATTGGTCGGAAAACTTCTTGCGCTGGTATTGAAATCTTGAACGGCGTCATTAAAATCTTTTCTGGCTACAGTGATTCTGTTTTCCGTACCTTCTAATTGAGATTGTAAATCCAAGAAATTTTGATTTGCTTTTAAATTAGGATAATTTTCAGTAATCATCATGAGTCTTCCAAGAGCTTGGCTAAGTTGACCTTGTGCAGCCTGAAATTCCTTAATTTTTTCTGGGCTTAAATCATTGGCATCTACTTTCATTTGAGTTGCTTTGGCACGAGCCTCTATTACGTCCGTTAAGGTTTTTTGTTCAAAGTTTGCTGCTCCTTTTACGGTGTTTACTAAATTGGGTATAAGATCTGCTCTTCGTTGATATTGATTTTGCACTTCGGCCCAATATTTTTTTACATTTTCATCTTTGCCAACAAGGCCATTATACATGTTTTTTACCCAAAAGCCGAGTACTAATAGTACTGCTAATAAAATTAATCCTTTTTTCATATTATTAATATTAAATTATAGAGGCTAAAAATATTAAAATTAAATCGAAAAAATACTTTTAAATATAAAAAAGTTATAATACTTTTGGCGTTAAATAAAATTAAATAACAGAAAATATGAAAAAATTTATCGTATTATCCTTAATGATTGTATCAGCTTTATCAGTAGATGCACAAAGAAAAAGAACAAGAACAGCTACATCACAAGGTAATGTTGTAGTTCGCTTAGGCATGGGAATTAATCACTACAAATCTGACCCCGATTTACAAGCTTTATATCGCGAAACAGATGTTACATTCAACCCTTCTGTAGGTTATATGGTGGTAGATAATTTAGAGTTAGGTATCAATTTTGGTGTAAGCAACTACTTTGCTGAAGATTTTTATACTCAATCTCCAGTTTTATCTAAAAGAGAAATGCGTGGAACAGATGTATTATTTGGCGTATATGCTCAAAAATATTTTCCTTTAAATAACTGGTTCGCTCTTTATACAAGAGGTACTTTAGGATTAAGAACTGGTTCTTTCGAAACTGACGATATCAATGGTTCTACAACTACACCTTTCTTATCTGGTAGTGGTATCCGCAATGGTGTAGGTGGTTCAGTAGATTTCGGATTTACATTTACTCCATACAATGCATTTGCTATCTATGCTGATATAGCTGGTTTATCTGTATCAAATTTAAAAACAGACTATGATGGTGCTAACAATACAGTAAATGATACACATGTAGGATTTAATGTAATTGGCAACAATCACACTGCTGACATGGTAAGCCCACTTTCATTTGGTGTAGCTTGGTATTTTGGTCGTGGTCTTTGGAAAAAATAATCTTTAAGATTTTAAAATCTTTTAAAAAAATGCTCGCCAAAGGCGAGCATTTTTTTGCCATTTTTTTTAGCATATTTAATTCGTACTAAACAAGTATTTTTGAAAACATGAAAATATACATTTCTGTATTTTTACTTCATATTTTTTGTTTTTCACTCGAAGCTCAAACTAGATTTAACTTCGAATCTCATAGAATTCAAAATAAACCAACTATAGATGGGCATTTAGATGAAAAGGTTTGGCAACAATATATAACTGTACAACCCTTTACTCAGATTATTCCATCTCCAGATTCACCTTCTTTATATAAAACGGAATTGGCTATTGTGTATGATGATCAAGCTATATATATAGCAGCCAAGCTATATCAAAATGAAGATATACAAACACGACAACTTTGTGCACGCGATCAACTAGGCCGTGTAAATGCTGATATCTTTACGGTTTTTTTAGATACCTATCATGACAAACAAAATGGATTTGCGTTTAAAGTTTCTTCGGCAGGAGTTTTACAAGATGAACGATTATTGAACGGAAATGAAAATGGTGACATAGGTTGGGATGCTATTTGGCAAGCTCATGTAAGCCATGATAAAGAAGCTTGGTATGTAGAAATGGAAATACCTTTTAGTGCCCTTCGATTTTCTGATAGAGAAAATCAAGATTGGGGATTGAACTTTTCAAGATTAGTACGTAAGAAAAATGAGACAAGCTATTGGGCTGCCATCAATCAACAAATGAATGGTTTTCTAACACAAACTGGCACCTTGCTTGGTCTTAGCAATGTAAAACCACCCATACGTCTTTTTTTATATCCCTATGTATCTAGCGGATTTTTGCATGAGCAAAATGGCGAAACAAGTCGAAACAAATGGCTAAAAAGTGGCGGAATGGATATTAAATATGGCTTGAGTGAGTCCTTTACATTAGACCTTACTTTAATACCCGATTTTTCACAAGTTATTTCGGACAATTTAGTACGAAATCTGTCACCATTTGAACAACTACTTAATGAAAATAGACCTTTTTTTACAGAAGGTACTGAATTATTTAACAAGGCCGATATGTTTTATTCAAGACGAATAGGGGCAAGGCCCAGCTCATTCTATGAAGTACAAGCTCAATATGCTGATACAAGTTTATACAACATAGAGAAAAATCCAAATATTACTTCGCTCATTAACTCTGTAAAAATTTCTGGTCGAAATAAAAATAAATTAGGCATTGGTTTTTTTAATGCGCTAGCAGCACCCATGCATGCTAAAATTTTTAATAAACAAACACAACAACGTGAGTTTATAGAAACAGAAGCTTTAAGTAACTACAATGTATTTGTTTTAGATCAGTCTTTCAAAGGACAGTCTTATATAAATTTTACAAATACGCTTAAACTGAGTAAACAAAACATATACAACGCCAATGTAAGTGGCTTACAGTGGTTTCAATATTTAGACAATGAAAAATATTTAATCAAATTTGTAAACAAACTAAGTCAACAAGGAAAACAATTTGAAAAACGAGGCACCTATACTGAAATACAATTATCGAAAGTATATGGAAATACAACGTACTCCTTAAATGCTCTACAATTTTCGCCATCATTTAATCAAAGTAGTATGGGACTTCAGTACGACTACAACCATAGCATACAAACACTAAGTTATAATCACAGAAATTTCAAACCACGATCTAAAAAATTGCAATTGACACGTCAAGGTGCTTCAATCTTTTTTACTGAAAACATAGTACCATTTCAGTTAAAACAAATTCAAGCTAATGTTTATTATTTTTGGTTGCTAAAAAACTTTTATGACATTACTATTGGTATAGAAAGTCAACCCAAAACACCATTAGACTTTTATCAGCTACGCTTTTTTAATAAAAAAATGTTTCAATATCCATATTTGTATGCTTACCTTAACGGTAGTACAGACAGTCGAAAAAAATTGTTTTATGCCTACTATATTGGCTATGGCCAATCTAATGAAAAGAACACTGAATATTTTAACACAGACCAATCCATTCGGTATCAATTTTCAAGAAAAATAGATTTGACCATTTCTGGTGCTCTCAAAAGAGATAATAATAATATTGGCTTTGCATTTTATGATCAAAACATAAATGAGCCTATAGTAGGGCGACGTGATGTATTTGAATACAGTGGCGAAATAAGTTTGAAATACAACATTAGTCCGGACATCAATTTTTCAGGTAGATTTAGACACTATAATTCTTTTATTAGTTACAATTCATTTCATACTGTAGAAAACAACGGCCAATGGCGTAATACTAAAATTGATTATAAAAATGGTTATGATGAAAATTTCAACTTACAAAATATCGATTTGTTTTTCAACTGGATATTTAAACCCGGAAGTCGCATCGTTATTAGCTATAAGCAATGGCTAAATGATTACTATATTTTAAATAATGAAGTAGGGAACACCTATTTTAAAAACGTGTATCAAATAATTAAAAAACCAAAATCATTTGAGCTGTCCTTCAGAGTGATTTATTTTTTAGATTACAATAAAATAAAAAAGTCTTCTTAATTATATTTCTATTAAACGCTATGAAATTTTTATATACAAGCTTGTTTACTTTACTAATCCATGTTACTGCTCAAGCACAAATCACTCAAACAATTCGAGGAACTATAAGAGACAAAATTTCTAATTTTACTTTAGAAGGAGTTACTGTTATTGTTATCAATTCAAATCCAGTATTAGGCAATAGAACAGACCAAGATGGTCGATTTGAAATTCAACATGTCCCCATAGGCAAAGTAGATTTGCAAGTGTCTTATCTGGGATATGAGACAGTTTTTCTAAAAAACTTATCGCTAAACTCTGCAAAAGAACTTGTACTCAATATCAGTATGGAAGAAAAAATTTTAAGCAGCAAAGACATTATAATAAAAGATAAACGAGATAAAGATAAAGCCCTCAATGAAATGACATTGGTGAGTGCTCGTATGTTTAGTGTAGAAGAAACAAATAAATATGCTGGTTCGCTAAATGACCCAGCTCGAATGGCGCAGAACTTTGCAGGCGTACAAGCCAATGGCGACACACGCAATGACATAATAATACGAGGCAATAGCCCATTGGGTGTTATATGGCGTTTAGAAGGTATAGATATACCCAACCCCAATCACTTTGCAGGCATAGGTACTACAGGAGGTGCTATTTCAATTTTAAATAATAACAATCTAAGTAATTCTGATTTTTTAACTGGCGCATTCCCTGCGCAATATGGCAATGCTACTGCTGGAGTATTTGATTTAAAACTAAGAAATGGAAATGACAAGAAAAGAGAACACACCATTATGTTTGGCATGAATGGATTAGAAGCAGGAACCGAAGGTCCACTTTCTAAAAAAAATCATTCGTCCTATGTAGTTAATTATCGCTATTCTACATTGGGCTTATTTAATGCCATAGGTATAAACTTTGGGGCTGCCTCAGTTCCTAAATATCAAGATGGTGTTTTTAAAATTCATTTGCCTACAAAAAAATTCGGGAGCTTTGATGTGTTTGGATTGGGTGGGTACAATTCATCTGTTTTTTATTCAAAAGATTATGACACCACAGGCAGAAAACTTAATCCAATGCCCAAAGGCTTTAATACTAATTTTATCAACTATATGGGTGTAGCAGGTCTTGCACACACCTATCAGTTTAATCAAAAAATGTATGGCCGCTTTACAAGCACATATTCAATCAATGGCAATACTACTCGTATAGATAGTCTTTACAATAATGAGCAAAATACATTTTTGTGGCTCAATAGATTTTATCAAGAAAATAAATTTACCGCTCAATACCAAATCAATTACAAATGGAATAGTCAACACAACTCTCAAATAGGCATATACTACAACAAAACCTTTTTTAATATTCATGACAGTTTTTACTTAGCACCGATACAAGCATACCGAAAAGTATTTGATTATAATGGAAATACAAATTTGTGGCGTTGCTATGCACAGCATCAATTTAAACCTTCAGATAAGTTATCTATAGTTGGTGGAGTTAATATGATGTATTTCACATACACCAAATCTTTTGCAGTGGAGCCAAGGCTTGCTATGCGCTATCAGGTACGCAAAAATATGTTTTTAACCGCTGGCGCTGGCATACATCATCAACAACAACCAACGTCTATATACTTTTTACAAAGTAGGTTGGCAAGTGGCATTGACTCTGCTACAAATAACAATTTGGATTTTACAAAAAGTACACATGCTGTATTAGGCTTAGATTGGAATTTTGCACCTAATTTTAGACTCAAATTAGAAACCTATTTCCAACAATTATCTCAAATACCTATAGAACAGATACCAAGTTCTTTTTCTATAATCAATGAAGGTGCCTATTATGTTATTTTCTCCAAACCTTTTTTAGCCAATCGTGGTAGTGGTTACAATAAAGGAATAGAATTGACAATTGAAAAATTTTTAAACAAAAACTATTATTTTCTTATTACTGGATCGTTGTATAAATCTATGTATAAAGGCAGCGATGGAATAGAACGACACACTGCTTTTGATGGTACCTATGCCGCCAATGTATTGGCTGGCTATGATATAGCAATAACTAAAAAAAGCTTATTAAGTATAAATGCTAAAGCCACTTTTTTAGGAGGACGACGATACACACCAATAGACCTTGCAGCTTCTCAAAACTCGTTTACAGAAGTTTATATAGACAGTTTGGCATTTACCAAACAACATCCCGCCTATTTCAGACCCGATATACGTGTTGCGTACAGGCTTAATTGGAAAAAAGTTTCGCAAGAATGGGCTATCAATATCAACAATTTTATCGATAGAGACAATATACAAGGTTTAGTTTATGACAAGACAAATAATAAAGTTGGGTATAGTTATCAAATAGGTTTTTTCCCTGTAATACAATATCGTTTAGAGTTTTAATTATTTTTTATTGCAATAGCTGTTGCAATATTTACACCATCCATAGCTGCGCTAACTATGCCCCCTGCATAGCCAGCACCTTCTGCACAAGGATATAAATTTTCAATTTGTATGTGTTGGAAACTTTCTTTATTTCTCGGTATACGTACAGGCGAAGAAGTTCTGCTTTCGGTAGCCACTACTATAGCATCGTTAGTAAAATATGCATGTCGATTATTTTTTAGTTTTTGTCCAAAATGTATAAAGGCCTTACTCAATGCTTCATACACAAAAGAAGGCAACACCTCTGATAATAATGCGCTTTTAGTACCTGGCAAGTATGAGTTGATCGGCAATGTATTTGATAGTTTATTTTTTGTAAAATCTACCATACGTTGTGCTGGTGCTACAAAGTTTCCTCCGCCTACACTAAAAGCTTTTGATTCTACTTCGTGCTGAAAAGACAAGCCACTAAGTGGCGAAGAGTCTTTAAAATCATGTTCAAAAATATTAACTACCATACCACTATTAGCAAAAGGGTTATTGCGCTTGCTTGGGCTCCAACCGTTTACTACCAATGCTTTCTGTTCAGTAGAAGCTGGCGCTATTATACCACCTGGACACATGCAAAATGAAAACACACCTCTATCCTTAACCTGATGAACTAATGAATAACTAGATGGAGGTAAATATTCATTTCTGGTGTTGCAATGATATTGAATATCATCTATCAAATCTTGTGGATGCTCTATTCGCACCCCAAGTGCAAAAGGCTTAGCTTCTATTTTGATGTTGTTTTTGTGCAATAATGTATAAATATCTTTTGCCGAATGTCCAGTAGCCAAAACAAGATTTTCTACAGAAACTAACTTCCCATCATTCAACTCAATTTCTACAATTTTATTATTTTTTACTGAGAGGTTGGTAAGCTTATGTTCAAAATACACTTCGCCTCCGCACGACACTATTTTATTGCGAATAGCTTCAATAATGCTTGGTAATTTATTAGTACCAATGTGTGGATGAGCTTCATACAAAATAGAATTGGGTGCTCCAAAAAAAACAAACAACTGTAATATATAAGGTATATTTCCTCGCTTATTGCTTCGAGTATATAATTTACCATCGCTATAGGTGCCAGCACCACCTTCACCAAAGCAATAATTGCTTTCTTCGTTTAGTAAACCCTCTTTATTTAATTTAGCTAAATCTCGTCTTCGGTCTCGTACAGTTTTTCCACGTTCATACAGAATAGGCTTATAGCCCATAGTAATACATTGCAAAGCACAAAACAATCCAGCAGGACCCGCTCCAATTATATGAATTGGCTTTGCTTTGGAAACATCCTTATCTTGAAATACAAAATCAGTTTTAGGCATGGGCTCATTGACAAAGACTCTAAAACGAAGATTTACTTTTACTTGGGTTTTTCGAGCGTCAATCGATTTTTTTAGTATTTCAAAATGGCATTCATCTTGCAGGCTCAAGGATAAGCTCAGCTTAACTTTTTCCAACAATAGCGTTTCTGAGTGAGCTTCTTCTGGCGTTAGTGAAAGTTGTATTTCTTTTATCATAGATTAGGTTTTTATCCTAAAAAAATGCAATTGTAAAAATACATGTAATTTTACGTAAAGTGCATCAGCTATGTATAAACTTGTCAGTTTCATTTTAGTATTTACTGTTATAAAATCAGTTGCCCAACAAACGCCCTACGAAATTCATCAATATAATTATACTGCTACTTATTCTGAGTGTATAAGTTTTTATGAAAACTTAGCAAAACAATATGAAACCGTACAATGTATGCCTTATGGCATGACCGATGCAGGCAAACCACTACACCTTGTTTTAATCTCCAGCGATAAAGAATTTGAACCCGAAATATGGCAACAAAAAAACAAAGTAATCTTTTTGATAAATAATGGTATACACCCAGGCGAACCCGATGGCATAGATGCGAGTATGCTATGGGTAAGAGATATAGCTGAAAAAAAGATTATACTCCCTCCAAATATTGTGATTGCATTAATCCCAATTTATAATATTGGTGGCATGCTTCAACGTGGCAAAATATTCGTATAGATCAAGATGGTCCGCCCGAAAAAGGCACTAAGAGGCAATGCACAGTACTTAGATTTGAATAGAGATTTTATAAAATGTGATAGTAAAAATGCAAGAACTTTTACGGAGTTATTTCAATGGTTACAACCCGACGTTTTTCTCGACAATCATGTAAGCGATGGTGCTGACTATCCTTACACTATGACATTGCTAAGTACACAACACAATAAATTAGGTGGCCCTATGGCCAAATTTTTGAATACCCAATTTGAACCCTTTTTATATCAAGATATGAAAAGAAAGCATGAAGAAATGATTCCTTATGTAAATGTATGGGGATGGGATGCAAAAAAAGGATGGTCTCAATTTTTCGATTCGCCTCGCTATGGCAGTGGTTTTGGCACACTACACCATGTATATTCATTTGTAGCCGAAACCCATATGCTTAAACCATATCCAAAACGTGTAGCAGCTACCTATGCTCTTATGCAAAGCATATTAGATTTTTGCAAAAAAGAAACACAGGGCATAAAATCGAGTCGTATGGCTCAAATAGACGATTATCAAAAACAAAACTTGGTTGCTATAAATTGGAAATTAGACGATACCTATTCAGAACAAATCCCTTTTAAGGGATATGCATACGAAGAAAAAAAGAGTTCGATATCAGGCTTGCCCATATATTTTTACAACAATAAAAAAACCTATGACACTAGTATAGCATTCAAAAATAAATATAAAGCTACTATACAAGTATCTGTTCCTGATGCCTATATCATACCACAAGGATGGTGGAGAATAATAGAATTATTAAAACTCAATGGTGTGCAAATGGACACTTTTGCGAAGGATACAAGTATTGCAGTTTCTTATTATCGAATTCAGAAAAACAAAACTTCTGCTAATGCATTTGAAGGTCACTACATGAATAGTGTATTAGAACTCGAAACTAATCATGACACTGTATATTTTCATGAAGGTGATGTGTATATTTCGCTACTACAAAAATCAAAACGTTTTATTATAGAAACCTTAGAGCCGCAGGCTATGGATTCTTATTTTACATGGAATTTTTTTGATGCCATATTAGGCCAAAAGGAAGGCTTTACACCCTATGCATTTGAAGAAAAAGCAAATGCTTTTTTGCAACAAAGTCCAGCCCTAAAAAAATTATTACTACAAGAAATTCAAAAGGATAGTTTATTGGCAAAGAACCACTATGAACAACTACAATTCATTTATGAGCATTCGCCTTATTTTGAAAAAGGCTACCTTCGCTACCCTATTTATAAAATAGAAACGAAAAATATTGATGATAACAAAAGTAATTCCAAATCAAGTGCCCCTATCTATAACAAAAAGGATGAATAATTAATTTCCTTTTTTCCCATCATCACTTTTTAACGATATTTCATTCAGGTTAATACCAGAGGCTGGCTTGGGTGTTGGCTTAGGAGCTTGTTTGTTTTGAACTGGCTTGGGCTTGTTAGCCTGCTTGTTTTTGTTAGTATGCGCTTGCTTATGCTGAGGCTTTTGTGCAATGGGCTTGGGGTCTGCTGAAGGCTTTTCTAATTGGGTCTCTGACGGTCTATTAGAATTAGTACTTTCTCCTGATTTGGCCTTTTTCTTTTTCTTTTTAGATGCACGTTCCAAAGATTTTAAACTAAATTGTCCAACTACATCTACATAATCTGTTTTTGTTTCTTCTGTATTTTTTCTCAATACTTCTACCGCTTGTATTTCATCTGGAAAAATATTTTTTGCATTCAATTCCTTAATTTCTTTAACTCGCTCTATCGTAAGTGGATATAGCTTATTGCTTTTTTCAAAACTATACCACATCAGATTTTTGAAAATATCTTTTTTCTGCAAAAAGGCTATACCCTGTTTTGTTTTAATTTTATCTGCCTGATCAGGAAAAACTTTGAGTGCATCTATATAAGTGTCTAATTCATAATTCAAACAACATTTTAAACGACCACACTGACCCGAAAGTTTGGTTTGATTGATAGATAGATTTTGATAGCGTGCTGCTCCTGTACTGACAGATTTAAAATCGACAAGCCATGTAGAGCAACAAAGTTCTCTACCGCAAGAGCCGATGCCACCAACCTTAGCAGCTTCTTGGCGGATGCCAATTTGCTTCATTTCAATTTTTACTTTAAAGTCGTTGGCAAAGTTTTTTATTAATTCTCTAAAATCGACACGGTCATCGGCTGTATAAAAAAATGTTGCTTTCTTTCCATTGGCTTGCATTTCTACTTCAGATATTTTCATATCTAAGTTCAAATTTCTTGCAATTACTCTTGCCTGTATTAAAAAATCTTTTTCTTTTTTCTTATGCAATTCCATTTCTGCAATTTCTTGCTCATTGGCTTTGCGCAATATTTTCTTAATGTCCTCACTACTCTCTTTTACGTTGTGCTTTTTCATCTGCAACTTGACCAATTCGCCTTTTAAACTAACAACACCAATATCGTATCCAGCAGTACCTTCTACACACACAAAATCTCCTTTTTCATAATTTTGAGGTAGATGAGTTTTATAAAAATCTTTTCTACTACCATGATTAAAACTAATTTCAACAAATGGAAAAGGTTTTGAAAAATCAGAAACAGGTATTAGGCTAAGCCAATCATGCGTATTGAGCCTATTGCAAGCACCCGTGCGACACGAGCCATGATCTTTGCAACCAACAGGTAAGGTTCCATTTTTTTTTGTTCCGCAATGTCCACATCCCATATTATATATAAATTTCCTTTCTTGTTTAATAATTATTATTTGTTGTATGCTAAGTAGCTAGTGCTTGTTTTCGTTTGCTAAGTAGAATCAACTGAATGTGTAAAGATAAGGCATGTAATGTGATTTTTACATTTGCATTTCGTTCTATATAATAAAGTGTATTATCGAGTTCTTGTTGACATTTTTCAATAGCCCATTCATCTACATTTTTTTGCAATAATAGATCTATTACACGTTTCTCATCGTCTAAAAGGGGTAGTTTGGCAAGGCCCAAATATTTTATTCGAACCAAATGTTCAAAAAGTTGTAAAGTATAATTTAAAAACTGCTTAATTTGTTCTTTTGAAAAAGCTGCTTTGTCTGCCACCCAATCCGATATAGCAATACCATTGTTGGTATACATGGCATTGAGCCAATCTTTAAGCCATATCAAGTAGTCGTGTGTATCTTCATCAACCAATTTTTGGGCATAGTTGATATTGCCTTCGGCAATGCGAGCAATTTGAAGGGCTTTTTCTAAGGGCACATGTTTTGTTTGTACTAAGTATTGTTGTAATTCTTCTGTTTGAATTTTATCTAAATTAAATAATTGCGTTCTCGACTGTATAGTTGCCAATACTTTTTCGGGTTGGGTAGAAACAAAAAGGAGTATGGTTTTGGGTGTTGGTTCTTCAATTAATTTCAATAGGATATTTCCTTCATTTCCCAAATATTCTGGATACCACATAATGAATACTTTGTACTCACTTTCATAACTCCGCATTTGTAATTTCTGAATAATAGAGCGGCATTCATCGGCCGTTATATTTCCCTGTTTTTCGTGTTTCAAAAACTTGAGCCAGTCTTGATCATTTCCATATGGATATTTTAAGAAAAACTCACGAAAAGACAGTATAAAATCGTTACTAATTGGCGGTTTCGATGCATTTTCTTTTCGAATAGTTGGAAAAGAAAAATGCACATCGGGATGTTGTAATTTTTCAATTTTCATACAAGAAGGGCATGTGCCACAACTATCATCATCGGTTTTATTTTTACAATTTATGTATTGTGCCATAGCCAATGCCATGGGCAAATTTCCACTACCTTCTGGTCCAGCTAACATCATTGCATGAGGGAGCTGATGTTCTTTAATAAGTCGAACTATATTTTTTTTAAATTGAGTCTGTCCTAAAATAGTTTTGAACTGCATGTGTAATATAAGATATTAAAAACAAATTTCAAATTCGTTGTACTTGAAGTATTTTTTTTGATTTGAAGTTTTTGAATGGCCTTTGCTTATCAAAATATGTAAGCCCAACTGAAAACTATAGTAAAAATCATTGTGTCTATTATTACCTCGTATATCTCCTGCCACATAGGGATGGTCTGGCGATATTACATTTGACTTGTTGTGTACAGATTGTGCTATTTGAGCATCTTCTTCATTTAGATATGTAGAAAAATAAGCGGGGTCTATAAAATGAGTACTTACATCGTCTAAATAATCGGTAAACAATTTTCGCCCTAAGAATTCAAAACTTAATTGCGTATACTTTCCTAATTTATATTTCAATCCAAATCCAAAGGGCATATTGAATTGAGTTGTTGCATACATTTTTCGTGTAGGATATTCTTTCATACCCTGCCCTTCAGTACGAAGAGGTTGCAACTCTACCCATACCAAATCTTCTAAGATTGGATCGTAATAAGAGCCCATAGGATTAAACGAATACAAACCTAAACCCGCCATAAAATAGGGTTGAAAATCGATTAGTGCGAGTTTGCTATCTGAACGAAAAAACTGTAAAGGGTATACACTAAGTATAAGTGCGCCTTCTGTGATTTTTGTTTTAAAATCAAGGTTGCGTTTAAATCGAAAATAGGCAGGATCTTCAACTGATTTATATTGCACATCTTGATCACTACCACTTATTTTTCCCTGACTAAGGTTGAACTGCAATCCGATATAGGGTCTAAATTTTCGTTGCAATCCTATACCATAAAAATAATTTCTTTGTTTAAAATTATTATCATTAAAAAAAGGTTTGCCGTAGCCCGTGTTTCCACCCAAATCGCCCAAATAGTTTGAGGGACCAAAGTGGAACATCAAATGGGTTTCACCCTTACGTAATTTGGAGTTCTTGGCCGTTGCATAGAAATGTATGGTACTCAAATAAAGCATGAGTACACTTAAAAAAATGCTATATGATGATTTAGATTTCAATGTTCAGCTTTCGTAAAATTAGGGATTCTCAATGGTATTGCCTAACATTAAATAGGCTTTAATAAAACCATCTATTTCGCCATCCATAACAGGCCCCACATTGCCAACTTCAAAATCTGTTCTATGGTCCTTAATCATTTTGTAAGGGTGAAATACATAACTTCTAATCTGTGAGCCCCACTCTATTTTTTTCTTTGAAGCATTGGTTTTGTTTTTTAACTCTTCTTGTCGTTGGAGTTCTTTTTCATACAACTGTGATTTAAGCATTTTCAATGCTTTTTCTCTATTTTCTCCTTGAGTACGTGATTGTTGACACTCAACAATAATACCACTGGGAATATGCTTAAGCCGAACTGCTGTTTCTACTTTATTTACATTCTGACCTCCTTTACCCCCTGCTCTAAAAAACTCCCATTCTATATCGGACGGATTGACATCTATTTCTATACTGTCATCTACGAGCGGATACACAAAAACAGATGCAAAAGAGGTATGTCTTCTTGCATTTGAATCAAAAGGAGATATGCGTACAAGGCGGTGTACACCATTTTCGGATTTGAGTAAGCCATACGAAAAAGCACCTTCTATTTCTATGGTTGCTTGCTTGATTCCCGCTCCATCGCCCCATTGCACATCCAGTTCGCTGACTTTAAAATTATTTTTTTCACCATACATTCTATACATACGAAGCAACATTTCTGCCCAATCTTGGCTCTCGGTGCCTCCTGCACCAGAATTTATAGTCATTACGGCCGACAATTCATCTTCGGGCTGGTTTAGTGTACTTTTAAATTCGGCTTCTTCTAATAAGTCTTGTGCTGTATCAAAAGCTTGCTTGGCTTCTTGTTCGCTTGTCTCTCCTTCTTTCCAAAATTCAAATAATACTGTAAAGTCTTCTACAGATAGAAACACTTTATCATATAAATCAACCCAAAACGATAGGGTTTGAATTTCTTTTAAAATGCTTGTTGCTCGTTCATTATCATCCCAAAAACCAGCAGATAAACTTAGCTGTTTATTGTTTTCAATTTTATTCTTTTTTTCTTCGATTGACAAATAGCTTTCGAGCGCATTGACACGTTCTCGCATGGATTTGATTTGTTCCACAGTCATACTACAAAGGTAAGCGCTAGCTCACAAATATTGTTCAAATACTTTGCGTGGAATAGACCTTGCGCCCAAACTTTCCAAGTGTGCCGATTGAATTTGGCAATCGATGAGCTCAATATTTTTTTCTTGAAATAAAAAATTGACTAAATGTATAAACGCATATTTACTGGCATTGGGTTTTATTGCAAACATACTTTCGCCACAAAACATTTTAGGCAACAACACACCATAAAGCCCGCCAATCAACAAATCTTTTTCAAAGCAAGCTGCACTTATAGCCACACCCATATGATGCAGGCTTACATAAGAGTCGATAAACTCGTGAGTAATCCAAGTGCCAGATTGGCCTTTTCTTTTTTGTTGTTGGCAAGCAATCATTATTTCTTTAAAGTGAGTATTGTATTCAAAACGTAGTTGCGATTTCTTTAAAAATGTTCGCATACTTTTTGAAATTTTTAATTCCTTAGCAAATAATACAAAACGTGGATCGGGAGTCCACCATAATGGAGGCTCATCTTCGTTGAACCACCGAAATATTCCTTTTGAGTACGCTTTTATTAACCTCTTGGGATGCAAATCGCCACCTACAGCTAATAAGCCATCTGAGTTAGCCTGTTGAGAGGGTGGGAAATAATAGGACTGGTCTAACAAGGCTATAGCCATAGTATAAAGCTTAGCTTACCAAACTTTCTACTGTAGCGCTAATGCCTCTTTCTAATATGGCTTCGCAAATGGGTTTTAATTTTTCAAATTCACCCTCTTTTACTGTGCACTTGCCTTTGTGGTGTATTATTAGTGAGCATTGCTCAGCCTGTTCTTGTGTATGCTGACAAACCTCTACTAAGGTTTTGATAACCCAATCAAACGTATTCACATCATCGTTCCAAACTACAAGATGATAGGACTTCTCATCGTCGAGTAAGGTTTCTAAAAAAACCTCGTATTCTAATTCATGTTCGTAATTATTCATTTGATTTAGTTATATTTTCAAAGATAAATAAAAGTTATAATTAGACCTATTTTATTCTTGATTGAGTTTAGGTCTGAGACGGCCATGCTTTGATTTATTAAAAATCATTTGTCCTTTATCTAAGCCTTTTCGTATTTCTTTCTGCTGCTCTTCTGGCAGTGCAATGAATTCTTGACATGCAGTACTACAACAAGCATTCATTTTTTCTTTGCATGTATCGCATTGTATAAATAATAAATGACAAGCACTATTTTGGCAATTGATATGTGTATCGGCTGGCTGACCACATTGATGACATTGAGATATAATATCTTCCGAAATACGCTCTCCTAATCGTTCATCAAACACAAAGTTTTTGCCAATAAATTGATTTTCGAGGCCTTGTTCTTTGGCTGTTTTTACATAATTAATAATACCCCCTTCTACATGATGTACCCGCTGAAAGCCGTGGTGTTTTAAATAGGCACTTGCTTTCTCACACCGAATACCTCCAGTGCAATACATAATTATGGGTTTATCTTTATGCTCTTGCAACATTTCCAATGCCATAGGTAGCTGTTCCTTAAATGTGTCCGAAGGAATTTCTATTGCATTTTTAAAATGCCCAACTTCGTATTCATAATGATTGCGCATATCTACTATGATAGTATCTTCTTGTTTACTCAAATCATTGTACTCTTTTGCTTGCAAATAAGTTCCAGTGTTGCTTGCATCAAAGGTGCTATCGCTTAATCCGTCAGCTACAATTTTTTCTCTAACTTTTATTTTTAAAACAAAGAATGATTTACCATTATCATCTACTGCAATATTTAATCTCAAATTTTTGCAAAGAGGTAATTGGTATATATAATTTTTAAGTGCTTCAAAATTTGAATTGGGAACGCTTATTTGTGCATTGATACCTTCATGTGCTACGTAAATTCGTCCAAATACGTTTAACTGAAATAAGGCTTTATACATCTCATCTCGAAATGACCGAGGGTCTTCTATAAAAAAATATTTGTAAAAAGAAATGGTAGTTCGAGCTTCTTGCTCTTGCAACATTTTCTCGCGCAATTCCTTGTGAGAAATTCGATTGTGTAATACTGGCATATAAAAAAAATTTTAGGACACTGATAAGGTGAACAAATTTAAGATTGGTATTATTCGTGCAAAAATACTCGTTTTTTTTATTGTTCTTCTTTCTTAAGTACAGAATTATAGCAAAAAAAAGGGTTGCCCTAAGACAACCCTTATTCATATTAGTACTATATTATTTTTTTGCGTTTTTGGCTTCAATGCTCAATGTAGCATGAGGTACTGCGCGTAAACGAGCTTTATCTATAAGCTTACCAGTAACACGGCATATACCATAGGTTTTATTTTCAATACGAACAAGTGCTTGTTCTAAATGGGAAATAAATGTAATTTGTCTGCTTGCCAACTGATTAAATTGTTCTCTTTCCATAGACATGCTACCTTCTTCAATATTTTGATATTTATTTTCGGTATCGTCAGTTCCACCATCATCCTTTCGCATGATGACGCTTTGCAGATATTGTAATTCGGCTTTTGCGGTATCTAATTTTCGAAGTATTAATTCTTTAAATTCTTTTAAATCTTCGTCGCTATATCTGTATGAAATGCCTGTATTTGCTGTGCTCATATCTAAAATGGATCTTGTTGGTATGGGTTCGTATTTTTTATCTTTTAATTCGTCTTTTGATTTTCTTTTCAGGTCAGATGTGTTTCTGTGAGCTAATACTTTCCCACTTTCATTTTTCAAAGTAGTTACACCAAAAGTGCTTGTTTTAAACACGTCTGATTTTTCTACAGTATCTATACCTTGAGGAGTAAATATTTTTTTAATTGGTTTTGCAACACTTTTTTTAAGTAAAGCCTTTGGTGTCTTTTTTTCTTTAGGAGGCTTAGGTGCTACAACTTTAGCTTCTTTTTGAGGAGTTACTTTTTTGGCAACTGGCTTAGCTACTTTTTTAGGTGCTGCTTTTTTGACAACCGGTTTAGCCACTTTTTTGGGAGCTACTTTTTTAGGGGTTGCTTTTTTGGCAACTGGCTTAGCTACTTTTTGGGGAGCCACTTTTTTGGCAACTGCTTTGGCTACCTTTTTAGGTGCAGCCTTTTTTGCAACTGGTTTAGCAACTTTTTGGGGTGCTACTTTTTTGGCAATTGCTTTTTTAGGTGCAGCCTTTTTTGCAATTGGTTTTGCTGCTTTTTTTGGTGCTGCTTTTTTTACAACTGCTTTTGCCGCTTTTTTAGGAGCCGCTTTCACTACTTTTTTAACTACTTTAGTAGGTGCTTTTTTCTTCGTAGCCATAATTAAATCACGTTTTAATTTTTATATATATATATTTTAATCATGTTTTCATTGACATCAATAAGAGATGGATTTATTAAATTTGTAGTAAATTCTATCTTATCAGCCAAAATTTCCGTGCAAATATAGGCATTAAAGTTATTTACCGCTTTTTTTAACAATTCAGCATCTTCTAATTGAACTGTTATTTTGTCTGTAAGCTCTAACTGATTGTCTTTTCTAAGTTTTTGAATTTTATTGACAAGTTCTCTTGCAAGCCCTTCTTCAATCAAATTATCTGATAAATCTATATCTAATGCCACTGTTAAAACGCCCTTATTGGCCACTAACAAGCCTGGAATATCATCTGAACTAATTTCTATGTCTTCCTGTGTAAGCTCAATAGTACTTTCTTTTAGGTTCAGTGTAAATGCTCCTTTTTCTTGAAAAGAATTTATAGTTTGTAAATCAAATGCTGCAATTAATTGTGCAGCTTCTTTCATTTGCGAACCCAACTTAGCACCTAAGGATTTGAAATTTGCTTTTGCTTTTTTCTTAATTAAGTTATTGCTTGCGTCTAAAAATTGAATTTCTTTGATGTTGACTTCTGCCTTAATAATTTCTTGTACTGCTTCTATCTGACTTTTTATTTTTTCAGACATAGCTGGTATCAATACTTTTTGTAAGGGCTGCCTTACTTTTATATTTGCTTTTTTACGCAGTGATAATATTAAAGAGGTTACATCTTGTGCCAATTGCATTTTTTCTTCAAGAGCAATTTGAATAAGGCTTGAATCTGCTATTGGGTAATCGGTATGATGCACAGATGCTTGAGTTTCTAACTGAGTTATGGCATTGAGTTGCTGATATAACCAATCGCTAAAGAATGGAGATATAGGTGCTATCAATTTTGAAAGGGTTATTAGACATTCATAAAGTGTTTGATATGCACAAATTTTTTCTAATTCATATTCTCCTTTCCAAAAACGTCTTCTCGATAAACGCACATACCAGTTACTAAGATGTTCATCTACAAAATCTTCAATAGCACGGCCAGCCTTGGTAGGTTCATAATCATCCAGAGCTTCATTAACTTTTTGTACCAGACTTTGTAACGAAGAAATTATCCATTGATCTAATTCTGGTCTCTCATTTAGTGGTATTCTATCTTCTTGATAAGTAAACTGATCTACATTGGCATATAATGCAAAAAATGAATAGGTATTATAAAGGGTATTGAAAGGTTTTCGTTGGCTTTCTTCTATACCAGTCATATCAAATTTCAAACTATCCCAAGGAGAAGCATTTGTTATTAAATACCATCTTGTAGCATCAGCTCCAAAGGTATTGATGGTTTCGAATGGGTCAACTACGTTGCCTAAACGTTTGCTCATTTTTTGACCATTTTTGTCTAACACCAAACCATTGGAAACAACATTTTTGTATGCTACAGAATCAAATAATAATACACCTAAGGCATGAAGTGTATAAAACCAACCGCGAGTTTGGTCTACTCCTTCTGCTATAAAATCTGCGGGGAAATTGGGTGGCGTGGTTGTATTATTGGTTTGATTAAACGGAAAATGAGATTGTGCATAAGGCATAGCGCCGCTATCAAACCATACGTCTATCAAATCGGGTTCTCTATACATTTTTTGACCAGTAGGAGACTTTAATATTACTTGATCAATATAGGGCTTGTGCACATCTTCAATATTTTTTTCAGGGCTATCTTCATGTAATAGTGCTTTTACTTCGGCAATACTTCCACAACATACTTCCTCAAGACCATCTTCTGTACGCCACACTGGCAAAGGAGTTCCCCAAAAACGACTTCGACTCAAATTCCAATCTACCATATTTTCAAGCCAATGTCCAAAACGACCTTCGCCCGTTGATTTAGGTTTCCAATTGATGGTTTTATTGAGCTCTACCATTCTTTCTTTGACGGCTGTAGTTCGTATAAACCATGCATCCAAAGGATAATATACTATGGGTTTATCTGTACGCCAGCAGTGCGGATAGCTATGCTCAAATTTTTCTACTTTAAAAGCTTGACCTCTTAATTTGAGTTCTACGCTGATGTCTACATTTACATCTATATAATCTGTTTCGTTTTTGTAATTTTTTACATAGCGTCCTGCGTATTCACCAGTACCTTCTATAAATTTCCCTTCTTTGTCAACTAAGGTCAAAATACCTAAATTATTTTTTTGTCCAACTCGATAATCGTCTGCTCCAAATGCTGGTGCTGTATGTACTATACCGGTTCCATCTTCGGTAGTGACAAAATCACCACAAACTATCTTGAAAGGATTGGCTTGAGGTGTTATTTCTTTTATTTTTTCTAATGTATTGGACTCAAAAGATAATAATTGCGCATATGAAATTCCTTCTAATTCACTACCTTTTGTTTTTGCTAAAAGCCGATACGGTATAAGTTTATTTTCTTTTTGATATGCGTCCATATCTGCTGTTGCGCCTTCGGGCTTAAAATACTTTGCAAGAAGGTTTTCGGCAAGTATAAGCAATTGTCTTTGATGAGTATATGGGTTGTAAGTATCAACAAGTACGTAGTCTATATTGGCACCTACAGTCAAACCAAGATTGGAAGGCAAGGTCCAAGGTGTGGTGGTCCATGCCATAAAATAAGTGTCATACTTGGAATCAATGTTTACATTAAATGCTTTTGAAAGCGAATCTGTTTCAGTAGTTTTAAACAATACGGTAGCACTTGTATCCTTTACCATTTTATAGCAACCAGGCTGATTGAGTTCGTGTGAGCTCAATCCTGTTCCTGCTGCTGGCGAATAAGGTTGTATAGAAACACTTTTATAAAGATAGTTTTTGGAATATAATTGTTTTAAGCACCACCAAAGAGATTCTATGTATTCGTTTTTATAGGTAACATACGGATTTTCTAAATCTACCCAATAACCCATTTTACTTGTTATTTCATCCCATTTGTCTTTAAATCTTCCGACTGCTTCACGACATCTTTGATTGTATTCCTCAACCGAAATTTTGGTTCCAATATCTTCTTTAGTTATGCCTAATTCTTTTTCCACACCCAATTCTATAGGTAGTCCATGAGTATCCCAACCTGCTTTCCTATTTACCTGAAAGCCTTTCATGGTTTTGTATCTACATATTAAATCTTTGAGTGTACGAGAAATAACGTGGTGTATACCAGGCATTCCATTAGCAGAAGGTGGGCCTTCGTAGAAAACAAAACTTGGTTTTCCTTGTCTATTTTCTACACTTTTTTCAAATGTTTTTTGACTATGCCATTGCTTTAGCATTTCCTGACCTATATCAGGCAAATTAAGCTTTTGAGGTATATAAAATGATTTCTTATTCATGCTTGTATTCATCAAAAAAAATGAGGTGCAAAGCTACGAAAAAGGAATGGGAATAGCTTATGAAAGTTTAAGATAAGAGTTAGTATTTAAAAAAAAAGCTATCAAAAAATTGATAGCTTCTATTCATAGTTTAGATAAATTTTTAGTTTTCGTATTCATTTCTCATGACACCATAGAACTGGAACGATTTTTTTCTATATCCCTTGTCATGATATTTATCAGTGTCACCAAATTCAGGTATGGTAACCCAGTCTTTAGTTTTTGTTCTATACCAACGATATACTGGTATGTGATTTTTATCACGACGTACTGGTGCATAAAACTGTAATGATTTTAAAGTATATCCTTGCAACATCATATCGCTATCTGTTACTTCATCTTCTGCTACACTGGCCTGATCTTTAGTGACAGGGTTAGTCCATCTATAAACGGCTACACGATCTGGACCGGGCGTTTTGTATGCATAAAACAAGAATGTTTTTTCTTTGTATTTCCACTGAAGCAATTGTCCTTCTTGGATTTCGCCGTCGGCCAAAGTCACATAGTTATTATCTACGGTGCTTAACCAACGATATACTCTCACAAAATCATTTTCATCTACTTGTGCATTTCCTTTAAAACTTATTAAAGATAAGCCTACTAATACTAAGCAATACATTAAGTTTCTCATATAGTCTTTTTTCTTATTTATTATTTTAATTTACAATGATACTGAATTAGTTTAAAAAAATACAATTTTTGTTAAAAAAGTTTTTTTCTATTCGTGCTCACTTGTCAAGTATCTGATTTGGAATGATGAGCGAAGTATAAAAAAGAAAACGTTAAAAAATATACTTCAATGTCAAATGCAATTGGAGAGGAGACTTTGGTTTAATTATCTTAAGCTTATTATATTATGCTTTTTCAGTCTTTTTTTTACGAAAATTTAAAAAAAATAGTACTTTCATTAAACTTTTGTTAATTCAAATTATCTATATTTTTAATTTAACCTTAAAACTATGTGTCCAAAAACTAGGAGAGGATTCTTAGACAGTCTTTTTACTTCAAGAGAAAAAAAATATGACATCCTCCAAGACCCTCTTGTAAAAAAATATGCTAATCAAAAATCGCCCTTGGGGTTCAAACACCATAGAGCCAGTTTATCGGCTTATACGGGCACTTGGGGCGACAAGCAGAAAATACACCTTTTGCGTAGAACCATGTTTGGCGTGAGCCCAGCTACACTCAATGCACTTAGTTCCATGACAATGTCACAAGCTGTAGATGTCATTATTAATGCAGCTCCAGCAAATCCTACACCTCCTCTAAATTATTATGAAAATGTGTATGCAGATCCTACACTTGTGCCATTGGGCAGCACATGGGTTAATGCTGGGTTTGGAGACACTACAGTTAATTTCTACAGATTGCTTTCCATTAAAGGATGGTGGATACAAAATATTTTAAATCAATCGCTTAGTATTGAAGAAAAAATGATTTTCTTTTGGCACAATTATTTTGTTACCGAATCTAAAGTAGTAAGTCAAGCTTTAATACAATATCCATATCTTGACTTATTGCGACAGCATGCACTAGGAAATTTCAAACAACTAGTCAAAGAAATTACTAAGAACCCTATGATGCTTTTGTATCTTAATGGACATTACAATATCAAGAATTCGCCCGATGAAAACTATGCAAGAGAATTGCAAGAGCTTTTTACGCTTGGCAAAGGCACTAACCTTTGGACTGAAGATGACGTAAAAGCAGCAGCTAAAGTGCTAACAGGCTTTAGAGTTAATAGCACCAGTACTGGTTATGTTTTTTCGCCAGCCCAACACGATAGTGGCAACAAAGTATTTTCTGCATTTTATAATAATCATGTAGTAGTAGGCCAACCCGGTGCCAATGGCGAAAACGAATTGGATGACTTGTTGAACATGATATTTAATCAGGATACTACTGTGGCTAAACATTTTTGCCGTAGGCTCTATCGTTTCTTTATATACTATGATATAGATACTATTATTGAAAATGATATAATCAGTGGACTAGCTCAAACATTGATAAATAATAATTGGGATGTAAAGCCAGTGCTTAGTCAGTTGTTTAAAAGCGACCACTTTTATGATACCAATACCATGGACTGCTTGATTAGAACTCCTTTAGATTATTATACCGGAATGATGAAAACATTTGTAGTGGATATGCCTGGAAGTTTAGGTTTAGAAGAAGAATATAAAGCCTATTTGAAAATAGCTTCTTTGTGCGAACAAAATGGCTTAGAAATAGGAAGCCCTCCAAGTGTATCGGGTTGGCCAGCTTATTATCAAAGTCCTCAATACCACGAAATGTGGATCAACTCAGATACTATACCCAAACGAATGAAAAATTCTGATGATATATTGTCTACTAATGGTGTATATGTTACTTCAAATTTTAAATTAAAATGCGATGTCATTCAATTTGTTCAAACACTATCAGACCCTTCAAACCCCGATACACTCATAGACGATTGTTTGAAATATTTATTCGCATTAACAATATCTCAAAGTAAAAAAGATGAATTCAAATCCTTTTTACTATCTGGACAAGCTCAAAATTATTATTGGACTAACGCCTGGAATGATTATATCACTTTTCCTAGCAACACTACCTACGAAGGTATTGTGCGCTCAAGACTCCAAAATATGTTAGTCGAAATGTGTCGTATGGCAGAATATCATTTAAGTTAAAAAAAACAAATACCTAACCATGAAACGTAGAGATTTTTTAAAAATTGGTTCTATGGCATCCTTAGCCTATACTATGAATGGATTGCCAATACATGCCTATGGAAAAGGCCTTGATAAAAAAACAAGAAGTAGCCTAAATGGAAACATACTAGTACTTATAAGACTCAATGGCGGCAATGATGGCTTAAATACCCTTATTCCATTGGATAAATATTCAGAACTTAGTAATGCACGTGCCAATATTTTGATACCACAAGGCAACGTATTGGGTCTTACTGGCACACTTACTACTGGATTGCATCCAAGCATGACAGCCATGCGTGATTTGTACAATAATGGAAAATTAAATATTATTCAGGCTGTCAGTTATCCTGATCCAAATTTTTCGCATTTTAGATCTACAGATATTATGAATAGTGCATCTGATTCTAGTCAATACTTAGAAACAGGTTGGATAGGTCGTTTTATCGACAATCGTTTTCCGAATGCTCCACAAGATTATCCGAATGCAGATTTTGTAGATCCTTTATCAATAGAAATTGGTTCTAATGTATCTTCTATGCTTTCAGGACAAAATGGATTAAATGGCTTAGCCATTTCAAATATCAACTCATTTTACAATATAGTAAATGGCACTGTAGACCCAGCTCCTAATACACCTGCAGGCCATGAACTTACATATATCCGTTTTATAATACAACAAACTAAAGCTTATACTCAAGTGATAGAGGCCGCTGCGCAAATAGGAACTAATGCTGTTTTGTATCCCAACTATAGATTGGCTGATCAGTTAAAAATTGTAGCACGACTAATATCGGGCGGAATGCAAACTCCAGTATATATAGTAAATATAGGTGGGTTTGACACACACGATAATCAAGTGGATACAGCAAATGTTACTTTAGGGCAACATGCCAATTTGCTCAAAGAACTTTCGGATTCTATAGGCGTATTTCAACAAGATTTAGAAGCCCAAAGTTTAGATCAGAAAGTGTCTGGCTGTACCATTACAGAATTTGGTCGTAGAATAAAATCCAACGCAAGCATAGGCACCGATCATGGTACAGCTGCACCTATGTTTGTATTTGGGTCCAATGTAAACCCCACAGTCATTGGTTCAAGTCCTAACATACCAAGTGCTGCAACTACGAACGACAACTTGCCTATGCAACACGATTTCAGACAAGTATATGCCACTATACTCAGCGATTGGTTTGATTTGCCTCCAAGTGACACTCAAAGTGTAATGGATGGAAAATCACATGCATGGTTACCAATATTCAAATGGGCAACACCCAATCAAGAGTATACACCTCGTAGCACAGCACTATCTCTTGAGCAAAATTTTCCTAATCCATTTAAAAGCCATACAACCATACGATTTACTTCCGAAGGTGGAATGGCACAAATAGTACTCTATGATGATATGGGGCGCATGCTCAAAACTATCTATGAAAATACAGTTCCTGCAGGCACTTTTGAAGTTAGCTTAGATAGAGAAACTTTGAAGCCTGGCAACTACTTTTATTCATTGCGAGTAGAAAGTAGTACAACGCTGACAAGAAAATTAACGGTTATATTTTAGTATTTTGTTAGTAGCTAATTTAAATGTCAACGACAATATAAAAAATAACGAACAGACAAACAGCAAAAAAGCCCACTATACCGTAATCTTTCGGGAAAACATCTATACTCACCAGCCTACTTTCAAAAAAACTAGAAAATTCTTTTTTTGCTCCAGATTTTTATCGGCTCTCTGACAACATTCCGACAGAAAAACTTATCTTAACCGACTGAAATAGAAAATACAATTTGTAGATGATTTTAAAAGAATTGAAACCAAGAAAGGCACTGAACAAAGCTTTTTTAAAAGTAAAGCCAAACAGGTCTGAAATTGAAGGTTTCAAGACCAATCTTATTGCTTTACTCGACAGGACAAATGACACGGAAAGCGAAGAGTTTCATAAAAACTTGGTTTCCGATTTTCTAAAGAAAACCTATTACGACCCAAACCATTTTATAAATACCAAAGGTCGAAACGACCTTGTTATTCATAACGGACAAAATGCAAACTCGACAGTTGGCGTAATTCTCGAAGCGAAAAAGCCGACCAACAAAGCGGAAATGATTACCACAAAAAAACTGAACGCAAAAGCGTTTCAGGAATTGGTGCTTTACTATTTACGAGAAAGAATTACTCATAAAAATCTTGAAGTAAAACATTTGGTGGCGACCAACATAAACGAATGGTTCATTTTTGACGCTACCCTATTCGACAGACTTTTTGCTCAAAACAAAAATCTTGTCAAACAATTCAACGACTTTGAAGGCGGACGATTGGCAGATACCAAAACCGATTTTTTCTACAAACAAATTGCAGAGCCGTTTATTGAAAGCATTACATCTGAAATTGAATTTACTTACTTCAACATTCAGGAATTTCAAAAACCCTTACGCAATACCGACAAAGCTGACGATAATTCGCTGATTGCTTTATTCAAATTGTTGTCGCCAGAGCATCTTAAAACTTCCATTCACAAACGACAGCAACACCTTGACAAACGCTTTTACAGCGAGTTGTTGCACATCATCGGACTGACTGAAACGAAAGAAGGAAGCAAAAAACTGATTGAACGAAACAAAGCAGGTGAACGCCACACAGGAACTATCCTTGAAGATGCTATCATTCAGCTTGACAGTTTAGATAAACTGAGCCGACTTGAAAAGCCAAACCAATTCGGCAACACACAACAGGAACGACTTTTTAATGTTGCTCTTGAACTTTCCATCACTTGGATAAACCGTATTTTGTTTTTGAAGTTGTTGGAAGCCCAACTCATCACCTATCATAACTTGTCCCGCAATGGCGGGAAAGGCGACAAATCTTTTTCATTTCTCAATCTTGACAAAATCAAGAACTATGACGACTTGAACAGTTTGTTTTTTCAGGTGTTGGCACGCAAGTATGACGAGCGAAACGAAGATGTAAAAAAGATTTTCGAGAAAGTTCCTTATCTCAATTCTTCGCTTTTCGAGCCGACAGATATTGAACAGGTTACTTTGTTTATCAGCAATCTGAAAGACGATAAAACCATTCCGATTTTTTCGCAAACCGTGCTGAAAGACAAGCAAGGTAAAAAACGGACAGGCAATATATCCACACTTCAATACTTGTTTGAGTTTTTAGATGCTTACGACTTTGGAGCAGAAGGCGGAGAAGAAATTCAGGAAGACAACAAAACGCTAATTAACGCATCAGTTCTCGGCTTGATTTTCGAGAAAATAAACGGCTACAAAGACGGTTCGTTTTTCACTCCCGGTTTCATCACCATGTATATGTGTCGCGAAACTATTCGCAAAACCGTGGTGCAGAAATTCAACGAAAGCAAAAAATGGAATTGCACAACGCTTGAAGAACTTTATGACAAGATTGAAGACCGAAAAGAAGCCAACAACATTGTAAACAGTATTAAAATTTGCGACCCTGCCGTTGGTTCAGGACACTTTTTAGTTTCGGCACTTAATGAAATGATTGCCGTTAAAAACGACTTGAAAATTCTGCAAGACCGTGACGGAAAACGCCTGAAAGAATATCAGGTGGAAGTGGTAAATGATGAATTGATTGTAACAGACGAAGAAGGCGAACTGTTTGAATACAACCCAAGCAATAAAGAAAGTCAGCGAATACAGGAAACGCTTTTCCACGAAAAGCAAACCATTATAGAAAACTGCCTTTTTGGTGTGGATATCAATTCCAACTCCGTAAAAATTTGCCGTTTGCGTTTGTGGATTGAGCTTTTGAAAAATGCGTATTACAAAACGGTATCGCTCGATTCCATAGCCCATGATTTAAATCATGGGCTATGGAATCGTGAATTGGAAACACTACCCAATATTGACATCAACATCAAATGCGGAAACTCTTTGGTGAGCCGTTTTGCCATTGATGCGAATCTAGCCCACGGTTTAAACCGTGGGCTAAAAAGCAAATGGACAATCGACAGCTATAAAATTGCAGTGTCAACCTACCGAAACGCCGAAAATAAAGAACAGAAAAGAGAAATGGAACGACTGATTGCCGACATTAAATCGGATTTCAGAAGTGAAATATCATTGAACGACCCGAAAGTAAAGAAGCTACGAAAACTTTCAGGCGACTTGTATCAAATGACCAATCAGGGGCAACTTTTTGAAATGAGCAAAAAGGAAAAAGCCGATTGGAACAAGAAAGTGCAACAACTCACCGAAGAAACCAAGAAACTTGAAACCGAAATTGAAGAAATAAAAGCCAACAAGATTTTTGAAAATGCTTTTGAATGGCGTTTTGAATTTCCTGATGTGCTAAATGACGATGGCGATTTTGTGGGCTTTGATGTGGTGATTGGGAATCCGCCATATTTTACTATTAGCACAGATTCCACACTTGCTCAAATTTCTGAGAAATACAAAACGTATTCATCTACAGGTGATATTTATGCACTTTTTATAGAATTATCCCAGAATATTATTTCTGAAAACGCTTTTAGTACATTGATTATTTCAAATAAGTGGATGCGAGCTAATTATGGTCAGATCTTACGAGAATATATTGTAAATAACTCAAATCCGATTAGTTTAATTGATTTCGGTCAGAATTTAATTTTTGATAGTGCTATTGTTCATACAAATATTATTTCATTACAAAAATCTAATAATAAAAATCAATTAAAAGGTGTTCGTTTTCCTGACAATTATTTTAATGTCCCTAATCAAAACTTTACTCAATTTATTGAACAAAATTCGGTTTTAAACCTACCTGTAAGTGAAGATATTTGGAATGTAATTCCTTCTACCCAAAACAAAATAAAAATAAAGGCAGAGTCAGTTGGGAAAGCATTAAAAGATTGGGAAATTAAAATAAATTTTGGAATAAAAACTGGTCTAAATGAAGCTTTTATTATAAATAATGAAGTAAAGGAAAAACTAATTGCAGAAGATAAAAACAATATTAAGTTTATTAAACCCATTTTAAGAGGCAGAGATACAAGAAAATATTATGCTGATTTTAAAAATTATTGGTTGATAAATATACCTAAAGGGTATACAATTAAGTCTAATTTAGGTGATTTGAATATTGTTATGGAACCACCGCCAAGGTATGGAAATATGGAAGTTGATACTGCATGGGATTTTTTCTATAAAAACCATAAAGCAATTGCTAATTATTTATTTCCATATAAAGATAAAGCCATAAAAAGAGAAGATAAAGGAGATTTTTGGTGGGAATTGAGAGCATGTTCATACATTAGTGAATTTGAAAAGCCGAAAATTATTTTTTCAGAAATTGTGAGCGAACCACAGTTTTATTATGATGAAGAATCTTATTATCCAGAAGCTACAGTGTTTTTTATTTCAGGTAGTAATCTCAAATATCTAACTGCATTATTAAATTCAAAAGCGGTAACATTTTTGTTTAAGTCCTTTTATATGGGAGGAGAGTTAGTAGGTAAAATTAGATATAAAAAAGCTTTTTTAGAAAAAGTCCCTCTTCCAATTCCATCTACTAATACAGAAAAAGAAATAAATAACATAGTTGATAGAATCCTATCTCTCAAAAAGCAAAACCCAACTACCGACACCACCGACTTAGTAACCCAAATAGACCAAATGGTTTATCAACTTTACGAGTTGACCGAAGAAGAGATAAAAATTATTGAAAATGGTTAAAACCATTCCGAAAATATCGCAAACACTCCATAGCCCATGGTTTAAACCGTGGGCTATGGTAGCGCATAAAAACCAAACCGTTTTAACGGTTTTAAATTCTTAATTAAATAATCAAGATATGCCCCATTCATACAATAAAATTTGGATTCATGCCATTTGGTCAACCAAAGAAAGAATGCCGTTAATACATCAAAACATTGAACAAAAGGTTTTTCAATTTATCACAGAGCAACTGCGTGAGTTAGGATGCCCTGTGAGAATCATAAACGGCATGCCAGATCATATCCATTGTCTGTTTTTACTAAGCCCCCAAAAATCAATCGCCGAGGTTGTTAAACAAATTAAAGGAAGCAGCTCTCATTATGTAAATCAAAATAATTTGATTTTAGAGAAATTTGCATGGCAAACTGGTTATGCTGCCTATTCCATTTCCGAATCAGTTGTTGATAAGGTTTTTAAATACATAAAAAATCAGAAACAACATCACGCCAAAAAAACATTTCTGCAAGAATATAATGAGTTTTTACAATTATATGGACTTGAAAATGAGAAATAATATAGAAAATGCAAATTGGTTTATCATCTTTATGACTTGAGCAAAGAAGAAATTAAAATAATTGAAAATGGTTAAAACCATTCCGAAAATATCGCAAACACCCCATAGTCCACGGTTTAAACGGTGGGCTATGATGGCGCATAAAAAACCAAACCGTTTTAACGGTTTAAAACTTGAAGGTGAAAAATAATTTAGAAACCCAAATAGACCAACTGGTTTATCATCTTTATAAATTGACTAAAGAAGAAATTAAAATCATTGAGAACAACTAAACCGACAGAAATGCCATCGCTTCATAGCCACACATGTTTGTCCCAAGCCTTTCGGGATAGCTAAGCCACAAAACGTTGCTGACTAATAATCATAAGTTCTTCTAACAGCATTTAAGCGAAAACCGCTATAAACTTGTAAGCTTTGAAATGCTGGCACTATTTTACTTGTAGAATTTTGGTATCTATAATTGAAACCTAAGTCAATAAATAAATTATACCGAAGTTCATACGCAAAATTTAAATTTGTAAAAAGGACTTCACTTGGAAAACCATTAAATAAATTGACACCATAGTCATCATTTCGCCACGTATATGGCTTGGTGATGTCTGATCCGTATGATAGGTTAGCACTACTATCTCTACCCTGTTTGTTGAAAAATGAACGCCAAGTTAACTGAACATTCTTAACAGGTTTATACTGTGCTATAAAATTGAGTTCTAAAAAGTTTGCACCAAAAGGATGCGCCAAAGGTTGGTTATAGTGTGAGTAATCCGATACAGAATCTCGAGTATAAGTAAAGGGTCTAATCATGTTCAATTCTCCTTGAAGCAATAAATTTTTTATCCCAAAAGGTCTTGCCACCTTAGCGCCCAATTGTATTGCATACTTATTTGCCCACCAGCCATTTCCGGCTTTTAACTCGGAAAATTTAAATTCATCCAATAACATCTGCCCATATAAAACGGTATTAATCTTTGTATTTATCTTAAAGTTTAACCCCAAAACCGCATTGTCAGGACTTCCCAAACCCTGCTCTACACTTCTATACAAAATAATAGGATTCAAATATTGAAATTCAAAATGGTCTTTTCTACCATAAACTATGCCTTCAAAAATACCCACGTTCAACCATTTTGTGGCATTAATACTTAAGTGATGCATAGCTGCGTATTTTTTTGGAAGAAGTCGGTCTGCTTTTCTTGCATAGCTTGGCGTCAACTCCATAAATAAGTTTTGATAGTTTAGTTTTCCAATTTTGGTGTTGATTCTCAAAAATAAATAATTCGAGCCTACATCACTTAAGAATAAACTTCTATAGCCATCACCAATATGAAAACGATTGTGACCAAAACTTACATTGACCATTTTCTTGATAACTTCAGCATCTAAATATCCAGTAGCTACAAGGTAATCGTTTGCTAAGCCAGGTTTATCTTCTTTAAATTTTTTATAAAAATTGGCTCCAGGTATTGCATCATGTTCCAATACATATTGCTGATGATGCCAAGGGCCTCTTTCTTGATTATCTGTAAAGGATGAGTAAATGCCTATTCTATCAGCCAAAGTAGCCCTTAGTTCTAATCCTTTTGAATTCAAGAATAGATTTTGACCCGTATTGTTTTTTTCAATCATTTGCTGATAATTTAAAATTGGATTTAAAACCAAAGTAGCATTATCTAATTTCAAATGAACAAAATCAGATTTCTTTTTATAAAACCGACTCCAAAAAGGATATTTAGAATTATCTCCTATATTTTTTAAGGTAGCCCACTCACTGTTTTTTGCTATAATTCTATAAATCTCTTCTCGCTCTCTCAAAGATAGCGAAGGGTTGCTTCTTACATAGTTTTCTAATAATATAATTGCATCTTTTTGAGAATAGGGCTGCACGGTGGTATAAAAAGAATCAGAAAGTCTATGTTGTAAAATATCTACCTGATCAATTACAAACTGGTCGTCCATATTTCTTTTCATAAATGAGGACTGCGCTATAGAAAGTTGACTGTAGGCTATTAAGAGAAAAACAAAAATATATTTTTTCATTTATTCTAAAATTTAAAGGCTAAAGGTAGTTAAATTTACTTTTTCAGCATAAAAATATTGCGTATGCCAAAAACAATTATTAAGAATGTATTAGTAGTCAATGAGGGCAAAAGTCTGCACCAAGATGTATTAATACAAGATGAACGATTTGAACGTATAGCCTCAAGTATTGATGTACAGCATGCACAAGAAATCAATGGTGAGGGCTTGGTGTTGCTTCCAGGTTTGATAGATGATCAAGTACACTTTCGAGAGCCAGGGTTAACGCATAAAGCAACTATAGGATCAGAGTCTATGGCTGCTGTTGCTGGTGGTGTTACTTCTTTTATGGAAATGCCGAATGTAGTTCCTCCTACCCTAAATGTTGATTTATTAAATAAAAAAAATGAAATAGCCAGAGCTAGCTCATTTGCAAATTATAGTTTTTTTTTAGGTGTCGGAAATGATACAGCAAATCAAGCTTTAGAAATCAATAATCATAAAAATGACATCTGTGGTCTAAAAATTTTTATGGGTTCCAGCACGGGCAATATGTTAGTAGACAACATCGTTACCTTAGAAAAGATTTTTTCTGAAAGTCAAGTCCTTATTGCTACTCATTGCGAATCAGAGGGTATTATTAAAAGCAATAAAGATTCATTAATCCATGAACATATCGATATTAACCATGCTTCTTTTCATCCTATCATTAGAAATGAAGAAGCCTGCTTTGAATCATCTTTATTTGCCATTCAATTAGCTAAAAAATATAATACTCGTTTGCACATACTACATATTAGTACTGCCCGCGAAACTGAATTATTTTCTAACATGCTGCCTTTGCATGAAAAAAGAATAACCTCTGAAGTATGTGTTCATCATTTACATTTCACTTCAGATGATTACGCTACTTATGGCAATTTAATAAAATGCAACCCAGCAATTAAATCGCCTGAGCATAAAGAAATACTTTGGAAAGCACTCCTTGATGACAAATTAGATATAATTGCAACTGACCATGCACCGCACACATGGGACGAAAAGTCAAAATCCTATCTTGAAGCTCCCGCTGGAGTTCCATTAGTACAACACAGTCTTCAAATACTTTTAGAGTCTTATAAAGCTGGTCGTATTTCATTAGAAAAAATAGTTGAAAAGGCTTCGCATGCACCTGCTATATGTTTCAATATTTTTAATAGAGGATTTATCAAAGAGGGTTATTTTGCCGATGCGGTTTTAGTCAATTTAAATCAAGTACAAAATGTTACTAAAAAAAATATACTATATAAAGCCAACTGGAGTCCATTTGAAGGTCATATTTTTCCGTCTACAATAGTATCTACATGGGTAAACGGCACTAGGGTTTTTCATGAAGGCAATATAACGCATGAAAAAAATAGTCAAAAATTGAGTTTTGACAGAATATAACTAGCAAACATTATTTTGTATATTTGAGCGAATAACCCCATTACCCTTTCTAAAAAATGTTCATTAAAAAAAGAGGCCATCCTATCCGAATGGCCTCTTTTTTTATTTTTAGCTTTTCGCTTATTGTTTTATAAACGTATTTGAGAACTTATTTCCATTGTTATTTACATATACTACATATGCACCAGGACTAAGGCTATTAACTGGCAATTGAATAGATTTCTTAGTATCATTAAAACTAGTTCTATATGCCAAACTTCCTGTAAGAGTATATACAGCTATATGGGTTTGCCCTGCCAATTCTTTACCAAAATCTATATTTAGATTACTACTAGCTGGGTTAGGGTATAATGTCAATTTAGTAAGGTTTTCAGGTACATCATTGACTTTTACAGGCCATTGTGTAGCTAAAGATTTTGAACGAAATACACCTCGACCATGTGTGCCAGAATATATAATAGATTCAGAATAAGCTACGCTACCATTTTCTTCTAATCTTGTTTTTTCAATAACTTCATAAGTTGCTACACGAGGATGATACGTGCTACTATTTCCTGAAAAATTTACATTGATATCATTCCATGATGAACCTCCATCTGAAGAACCATATAATCCCAATTCAGTACCAATTATATATTTTGTTGGAGAACCTTTTACACATACCACAGAATACACAGGCATTTTAGGCAAATCACTTGTTATGCTATTAAATGTTGGAGTTGCAGATTTTGCGTTAGTGGACTTGTATATATAATCAGTGTTTCCATAGTTGCCCAAGGTAACGCATATAACGTTTCCAGTTGCATCACAAGCTATATCAGTAATATATCTATTAGAAAAAGTGCCAATCAATGTACTTGTAATTTGGTCTAATTGTAATGAACCCGAAGACTCTAAATTTGTTGTTTCGTCATTATACTTATAAACAGTATCCAACAAACTAGGTACATCTATACGATATACTTGTCCAGAAGCTGTTCCAGCATATACTGTTTTGGCATCTTTTGAGACAGTTACAGCCGAAAAACCTTTATCATTACTTACGAATAATTTAAACCAAATAGGCAAACCACCCAAAGCACGTTGAGTCATACATATATAATCGTTTGTACCTAATAATAATACGCCTCTATTTGTTGAATCATTTATTTTTTTCTCAATATAATCTACAGGAGAAACCCAAAGTGCTTCATTAGATTGATTTAATCCGTGTCCATTGGGCAAACCATCTGAAGGATCGTCTGTATCGATATTCTTATCAAAGAAAGAATTAAATGAAGATGTAGTTGCACCTCCATCAGTAGCGCGCAACAGCGCACCATTTATTCTCGAAGAAATTACAATATTGGGTTGCAAATCACTCAAAGCTCCACGAGTTCCATCACCTCTAACTACTTTTCTTGAAAATAGAGGGCTATTAGGTGTATTACCAATATATCCGCTTCCATTATCTTGAGCTCCATAAACAATATGCCCTAAACGGTTTGCTGCTACACCATAGCATTGTATAGTGTTATAACTATTATTTTGTTCAGAAAAGAATGGCGATGTAGCTGATGCATTTTGTGTTCTAAAAAATCCACCATCACATATAACATTCATATTTTCAGGATCATTAGGATTAAACACTATACCGTGCATATCTGCATGTACATACCCTCCAAAGAAAGCATTAGCATTAGCATAGGCAATAGTATGCCATCCTATTGAAGGTATGTAACGCATCAAGTGTAACTGTCCTCCTAAATAAACCATATCCGGAATTGTAGGATGAACGCCTAAAGCTATATCATAAGTTCCTTGATCTCCAAGTGGAGAAAAATTCTCTAATCCAAAAATGCCCAATGTTGTCCAAGAGGCACCAGCATCTGTAGTTTTATAAATTCCACCACCATTTGAACCCGATGAAGTTACTAAATACCAAACATCTTTATTACTCGGTGCAATAGCAACTTCTACTCTACTAGCAGAAGACGGTAGACCGTTAGCACCCATTTTGTTTGAAGAGAATGTGGTTCCACCATCTGTAGATACATAAAAAGCGCTTGACGTAGTTGCTAAAACAACTGAACCATCTGTAGATATTTCTAAATCGTTTATTCTTGCTGAGGTAGTGAGTGTACTTGGTTTTGCCCAAGTAGTTCCAGCATTTTGTGTTATTTTTAATCCTCCACTTGTAGCAGCAAATATTAAATCTGCATTTGAAGGACTTGCTACCATTTTGTCTACAAAAGCCCACACATCAGATGGTGATTAGCATTTGATGGAGTAGTAGAGTTAAGATGTGTGAAGGAAACACCACCATCTGTAGATTTCCAAATACCTTCTCCCAATTGGCCACCGCCAAAATTTCCTGTTGAAGAATAATGTCCTTCACCAGTTCCATAATATATGTCGCCATTTGCTGCTTGCGTTATAGAACATATGCTAATAGCAGAAGTCATATCTGTATTCTCTACTTTTGACCATGTATTGCCATTGTTAGTAGAAGTCCAAAGACCGCCACTGGAGCCACCCATAAATAATTTGTTAGGTATATTTTTATCATATATTAGTGCTCTAGTTCTTCCTCCAATATTATTAGGACCACGTTCTTCCCATATCATATTATCAAAAGCTCTGGTTTTCTTTTGGCGTCTTCAAATTTTATTTGAGCTGCTTTTCTGGCAGAGATTACATCTTGATAATCTATTGTACCTGTAACTTGGTTTGCTTTTATTAATTTCGACCAAGCCAAAGCCCCAGCTATACTTTCTTTCTTTTCCTTTTCATCTTCTTCACCATATAAACTTTCAAGTTTAAGACTATCTTGGTTGGGAGTTAATGTAGGTTTTAAAAAGAAAGCCGAAACTGCAATAAAAGTAGCAGATAAGCCTAAAATAGAATTTCTTAAATTCATGGTATTTTTATTTTTAAAAATTAATGTAGCTAAGTTAGTTAAAAAAAAAATATAAACAAAACATTTGCTTTTACATGAGATAAACAAAAGAATATTTGAGGTAATGTAAAAAACTAATGGTGGTGATTATGTGGTAATTTGACAAATTCTTCAATAGAAATAGACTTTTCATTAATTTTAATGACCTCTTCAATTTGATTAAACAATTTTACATATTGAATTTTATTTACAGTCTGACTAACATAGTTTTCATCTTTCATTTGTTTTTCAACTATATTATCAACCCAGCTTAAATCTTGATTTTCTAAAGAAATAGCACCACCAAAGTATCCAAATATTTCTTGTCTTACTGCATCCTCTATTTCTTCTTTTGAAATAGAAATATTATATTTTTTTGAAAGTTCTTCACTAATCAATTGCCATCTTAATCCGTGTTCAAAAGAGCCATATTCTTTTTCAACTTCTTCACTGGTTTTTAATTTTTCTCCAGCAATCTGCAACCATCTTTTAAAAAAAGCTTGTGGTATTTCAAATGGGGTATTATGTACTGCATATTCAAAAATGTCATTATGAAATTTGGTTGTTGCTTGCTTCTCCCAATAATTAAGTAAATCATTTTTTACAGCACTCACAAACTCTTCTTCATTTGCAATTTTCAAATTAGGAAAAATCTTTAAATATGTCTCTTCATTCATTTCAGCTTTAATTATTTCTGAAATATTTATAACTGACAATACATAGAGATCATTTATAGTATCAGTAACGTCTAGTTCATTAACTAAAGCGTCTAAAAAATCTTTTTCAAACATATCCTGAAGTACCAGCGAAAATTCAAAACCTTTCTTTTGACCTTCTAAAATTGTTTTAGCTTGCTTATTAAAAGCTTTTAATAGTAGCTGCTTATTCTTATCAGTAAGTACTTTATCTTCGCCTACTTTTCTTAACGAAAATTCAACCACATATTCCTCACTTGTTAAAGCTTCTACATCGTTCAAAGAGCCACTATTTGTTAGCATATAATCAATTTCTTTATCCAGTTCATCTTGCGAAATTTGTACTTGATACTTTTCAAAAGTCTGATTCAAAAAATTCAAATCTAAAGTTGGACGTTCGGCATATTCAAATTCAAAAAGCAAATCTCCCATTGCATTTAGATCTAAATTATTTTGATGTGGCAAAGGCAACGGTCTTGCTAAAAAATTAATTTTATTTTCAACTAAATAGTTTTCAAAAACTCTAGAAACAACTTTCAATACTTCATCTTCAAAAATGGAATTACCATACATTTTCTTTATCATGCCAATTGGAACCTTACCTTGTCTAAATCCTGGTATGTTAGCTTTTAAAGCATAATTAGAAATTGATTTATTTATATCCTTTGCATAGTCATCGGCTTGCAATCGGATTGAAACTTTTTGATGATTGGGTGATAATAGTTCTGTTTGAATACTTGGCATATTGAGTTTTTAATTTAAGAAAAAAAATAGCCCATTTAAGGGCTTTTTTGTGCGGGCGGAGGGACTCGAACCCCCATGTCGAAGACACTAGATCCTAAGTCTAGCGCGTCTACCAATTTCGCCACGCCCGCTTTTAGGGTTTGCAAAATAACTATACAATTTTTCAACTTCCAAATAAAGTAAATAAATATTTTATCTGTTTTTGAAAAAAAAACCCCGACAAAAGTCGGGGTCAATAAGGGGGCGGCTACCTACTCTCCCAGGATTGTGTCCAAGTACCATCGGCCATGAGGGGCTTAACTTCTCTGTTCGGAATGGGAAGAGGTGAACACCCTCGGTATAACCACCATAAGGTAAATTTTAACTCATATTAATAATTTATGTTCACGCTAAATTAAAAAAGATAGTTAGAGTTAAAACAATAAGATTAACATATTGGATTCGAAATGTATAATTGAAAAAAAAAATTAAAGCTTACGGGCAATTAGTACTACTCGGCTATGCTGTTACCAACTTTACACCTGTAGCCTATCAACGTAGTCGTCTTCTACGACCCTTAAAAGAAAACTCATCTTGAAGAAGGTTTCGCGCTTAGATGCTTTCAGCGCTTATCCCGGCCGAACATAGCTACTCTGCACTGCACCTGGCGGCACAACAGATACACCAGCGGTGTGTACGACCCGGTCCTCTCGTACTAAGGTCATGTCTTCTCAATTCCGTAACGCCCACCACAGATAGAGACCGAACTGTCTTGCGACGTTCTGAACCCAGTTCACGTGCCACTTTAATGGGCGAACAGCCCAACCCTTGGGACCTTCTCCAGCCCCAGGATGTGACGAGCCGACATCGAGGTGCCAAACCTCCCCGTCGATATGAGCTCTTGGGGGAGATCAGCCTGTTATCCCCGGAGTACCTTTTATCCTTTGAGCGATGGCCCTTCCATGCGGAACCACCGGATCACTTTAGCCTGCTTTCGCACCTGCTCGACTTGTCAGTCTCACAGTCAAGCGCCCTTATACTAATACGCTCTACGCATGATTACCAACCATGCTGAGGGCACCTTTGCGAGCCTCCGTTACTTTTTAGGAGGCGACCACCCCAGTCAAACTACCCACCATGCAATGTCTCCCGTTAGGGATTAGGTTCTAAGTAACAGAAGGTTGGTATTTCAACGACCGCTCCACGATACCTGGCGGCACCGCTTCGTAGCGTCCCAACTATGCTACACATCTGTTACTCAAAATCAATGTAAAGTTGTAGTGAAGGTTCACGGGGTCTTTTCGTCCCGTGGCGGGTAACCGGCATCTTCACCGATACTACAATTTCACCGGGCTCACGGAGGAGACAGTGTTCAACTCATTAGACCATTCGTGCAGGTCGGAACTTACCCGACAAGGAATTTCGCTACCTTAGGACCGTTATAGTTACGGCCGCCGTTTACTGGGGCTTCGGTCACAAGCTTTGCATTGCTGCGAACAAGCTTCCTTAACCTTCCAGCACCGGGCAGGTATCAGGCTCTATACGTCATCTTTCGATTTTGCAGGGCCCTGTGTTTTTGCTAAACAGTTGGTTGTACCATTTTACTGTGACCGTATCACTACGGTACGCTTTATCCCGAAGTTACAGCGTTAATTTGCCTAGTTCCTTCTCCGCGGCTCACCCGAGCGCCTTAGAATACTCATCTCGACTACCTGTGTCGGTTTACGGTACGGGCAGTTTTAGCCTAGCCTTAGAGGTTTTTCTTGGAGGTCTGATTAGGAACACTATCTGCGTTGCCGAAGCATTGCAGTACTATCAGGTTCATCAAGTCGTGCGGATTTGCCTACACAACCTATAACTACACCCTTTAACGAGACATACCGTTTGCTCGCGGTTCTTTCACTACCCCGTCACCCCATCGAAACTAAAACTGGTGTCAGAATATTAACTGACTTTCCATCGACTACCCCTTTCGGGTTTGCCTAAGGACCCGACTAACCCTGATCCGATTAACGTTGATCAGGAACCCTTAGTCTTTCGGCGATAAAGTTTTTCACTTTATTTATCGTTACTTATGCCTACATTTTCTTTTCTAAGCGCTCCAGCATACCTCACAGTACACCTTCGCAGCAGCTTAGAATGCTCCCCTACCGATCCGTAGATCGTATAGCTTCGGTTGTATGTTTAATACCCGATTATTTTCCGTGCTCGAACCCTCGACCAGTGAGCTGTTACGCACTCTTTAAATGAATGGCTGCTTCCAAGCCAACATCCTGGCTGTCATAGGGTTTGAACCTCGTTTGATTAACTTAACATACATTAGGGACCTTAGCTGATACTCTGGGTTATTTCCCTCTCGGCGATTGACCTTAGCGCCCACCGCCTCACTGCCAGTAATATATAATAGCATTCGGAGTTTGTCAGGGTTTGGTAGGCTTTGACACCCCCTAGCCCAATCAGTAGCTCTACCTCTATTATATAAATAACCTGACGCTGTTCCTAAAAACATTTCGGGGAGTACGAGCTATCTCTCAGTTTGATTGGCCTTTCACCCCTATCCACAAGTCATCCCATAACTTTTCAACGTTAATGGGTTCGGTCCTCCAGGTAGTGTTACCTACCCTTCAACCTGCTCATGGATAGATCACAAAGTTTCGCGTCTACCCCCACTGACTATCGCCCTATTTGGACTCGCTTTCGCTACGGCTCCGTTAATGATGAACTTAACCTTGCCAGTGAGGAGTAACTCGTAGGCTCATTATGCAAAAGGCACGCCGTCATCCCGAAAATCGGGACTTCGACCGCTTGTAGGTGTACGGTTTCAGGTACTATTTCACTCCCTTATTTAGGGTACTTTTCACCTTTCCCTTACGGTACTGGTTCACTATCGGTATCTGATGAGTATTTAGCCTTACCGGATGGTACCGGCAAATTCACACAGGATTTCTCTGGTCCCGCGCTACTCAGGAACTCACTGACGCACAACAATTAACGCATACGGGGCTATCACCCGCTATGGCTCAACTTTCCAGATGATTCTACTTGATGTTGATTGTCGTATGTGGTCCTACAACCCCTAAGCAAAAATGCTTAGGTTTGGGCTTCTCCCTTTTCGCTCGCCACTACTGGGGGAATCACGTTTGTTTTCTTTTCCACTCCCTACTTAGATGTTTCAGTTCAGGAGGTTGGCTTCCCAATAAATTGGGATTCCGTGTCTTCAACACGGAGGGTTGTCCTATTCGGAAATCCGAGGATATAATGCTCGTATGCAGCTCCCCTCGGCTTATCGCAGCTTACCACGTCCTTCATCGCCTATCAGATCCAAGGCATCCACCATACACCCTTATTCGCTTTAAATAAGTTTATATATAATATATATTTTTGTTTGCTTTCGAAATTATACATTTCGATGATTTTCCAATATGTCAAAGAGCTTATCAATGTTGATATAAAATCGACAAAGATTTTTGCTGATGTTTGAGTTATGAGCTCTACGTCTTAAAACGACATCATAAAATAAAGAACTTTATAAGTCTACTACATTTATTTTGTTTGTGGAGGATATCGGAGTCGAACCGATGACCCTCTGCGTGCAAGGCAGATGCTCTAGCCAGCTGAGCTAACCCCCCGTATATGGTTTGGGTGTGGGTTTGTGTGTGTGAGTTTAGTGTGGGTATGTGATTAAAAATTTAGGTTTAAGTTGGAAATAAGCTTGAGGAGAATATAAAAAATATTCAATACTACATGAGAGTTGGCCCGCCCAGATTTGAACTGGGGACCTCTACATTATCAGTGTAGCGCTCTAACCAACTGAGCTACGAGCCAATATTAGTGATATTGCTAATACTAAAAAGTTAGGTGCAATATTTGAAGCTTGCTTGCTCAAAAATATCTGACCACAATATAAATGTAAAAGAGCTAAATATATTTAAAATCAATTGAAAGATGGTGGAAACAACAGAGGTAATCTTATGTACTTCATCGAAACGAAGTAAGTGCTCTAAAAAGGAGGTATTCCAGCCGCACCTTCCGGTACGGCTACCTTGTTACGACTTAGCCCCAGTTACCGATTTTACCCTAGGCAGCTCCTTTCGGTTACCGACTTTAGGTACACCCGGCTTCCATGGCTTGACGGGCGGTGTGTGCAAGGTCCGGGAACGTATTCACCGTATCATTGCTGATATACGATTACTAGCGATTCCAGCTTCACGAAGTCGAGTTGCAGACTTCGATCCGAACTGAGAGCGCTTTTTTGAGATTAGCATCCTGTTACCAGGTAGCAACCCTTTGTAGCGCCCATTGTAGCACGTGTGTAGCCCTGGGCATAAAGGCCATGATGACTTGACATCATCCCCTCCTTCCTCACGTCTTACGACGGCAGTTTCACTAGAGTTCCCAGCATTACCTGATGGCAACTAGTGATGGGGGTTGCGCTCGTTGCGGGACTTAACCCAACACCTCACGGCACGAGCTGACGACAGCCATGCAGCACCTTACTGGCAGTGTATTGCTACAAAAATCCCTTTCAGGATCGGTCTCCCAGCATTCTAGCCCAGGTAAGGTTCCTCGCGTATCATCGAATTAAACCACATGCTCCACCGCTTGTGCGGACCCCCGCCAATTCCTTTGAGTTTCAACCTTGCGGTCGTACTTCCCAGGTGGGATACTTAATGCTTTCGCTCAGACACACACAGTGTATCGCGTATGTCGAGTATCCATAGTTTAGGGCGTGGACTACCAGGGTATCTAATCCTGTTTGATCCCCACGCTTTCGAGCCTCAGTGTCAATGTCTGCGTAGTAAGCTGCCTTCGCTATCGGTGTTCTATGTCATATCTAAGCATTTAGCGCTACATGACATATTCCGCTTACCTCCACAGAATTCAAGACTAATAGTATCAATGGCAGTTCCGAAGTTAAGCTTCGGGATTCTACCACTGACTTACTAGCCCACCTACGCTCCCTTTAAACCCAGTAAATCCGGATAACGCTTGCACCCTCCGTATTACCGCGGCTGCTGGCACGGAGTTAGCCGGTGCTTATTCATAAAGTACCGTCAACCACATTAGAAAATGTGGGTTTCTTCTTTTATAAAAGAAGTTTACAATCCAGAGGACCTTCATCCTTCACGCGGCATGGCTGGTTCAGACTTGCGTCCATTGACCAATATTCCTCACTGCTGCCTCCCGTAGGAGTCGGGCCCGTGTCTCAGTGCCCGTGTGGCTGATCATGCTCTCACATCAGCTACTGATCGTCGGCTTGGTAGGCCGTTACCCTACCAACTACCTAATCAGGCGCACGCCCATCTTAAAGTGCCGGAGCTTTAATCCAAAAACCATGCAGTTTCTGGATACTATGGAGTATTAATCTCTCTTTCGAGAGGCTATTCTCCGCTTTAAGGAAGGTTGCGTACGTGTTCCGCACCCGTTTGCCGGTCGTCAGCGGGAGCAAGCTCCCCTGTTACCCCACGACTTGCATGTGTTAAGCCTGCCGCTAGCGTTCATCCTGAGCCAGGATCAAACTCTCCGTTGTAAATGAGTTTTGATTCTGACTAATCTCATATAGAAATTAGAAAATCTGTTAATTAAATTTAGCTAAGAATTACCTGTTTAAAACTTTCGTTTCAAGTTCTGCTGTTTCCATCTTTCAAAGATCTTTTTTCTTTTTTAAATCCCTTATTTTGTAAGGGAGTGCAAAGGTAAGGCGTTTTTTTTTATTTCCAAATTTTATTTAAAAAATTATTCATTTTTTTTTGTTTGGATTTTCGCTTTTCCTTTAAAGAACTGTTCCCGTTTTTGAATTGGGAGTGCAAAGGTAGTTAACATTCGTTAATGACCAAATATATTTTCGATTTTGTGGTAATGAATTGTTATTTGCATTGTTTAGACCTTTTTTTAATGAGGTAATTCTTCAAAAAATAAATGTAGTTTTTATCTATTTTCCAATAGAAAGCCCTGTAATTGCTCAATTGTTATACTACTATCTTTATTTTTTGTGTATTGCAATTCTTGAATTAGCATGTTTGTGGCTGTGCTTTTAAATAAACAAGATTCATAGTTTAATTTATAGATTTCTTCTTGATTGGGATTATCCAATTGAAATGTTTGCTCATTTTTATCTCTGTATTCTTTTTGCTCTGTATTATTTTGTAAACATGCGGCATTGAGTTGCTTTAAAACACTATCTATACTTATAACAAATAGTGTGTCCTGTGCGGCAAGTATAATAATTTCTTCTGGACCCAACATGGTTTTGTTTAGCGATTCGGATTGATTATTTGTTGAAAAAAATGAAATTGATTTATAAGGTTCTGTATTTATTTTTTGTTCTTTTAATAGTTCTTTGTCCTGCAATATCGTCACTTGCTTTGGCATAATTTCGGATAGATTAAGGCTGCTAAAAATTGACTTTACTTTGTAAATTTCGTCGTTCTTAATTGCTCTTTCAAAAATATTTTTTTGAGAATCATTTAGCCAATGTGTGATGTTATTTATACTTCCTCTATTATTTAAAAAATCAATTATAGAGCTAATGCTTTGTGCATCTTCTTTATTTATAGGATGCTTCTTATCTTCATTGATGAGTTGTTTATTTATTAAGAGGTGATTCCTTTTTAATAATCGTTCAAGTCTCATAATTTGATTTTGTGCGCTAAGCTGAAACATGCCCCAAGGACCTATAGCACCAACAAATAAAAGTATAAAAAGGCTAGTGGGTATAATGATAATATTATCCATTTTGGATATAATAAAGTAAATAGATATAGCCACTAACCAAACGCCTAATAGTACTATAATATATCTATCTTCTGTAATACCGTAAGCTTTTATTCTTTTGTAAATAGCAATTATGTATAGAGCTAATAATGGCAACAAGACATAAAAAAATTTACTTGTAAAAAACCGTATTGGCTTATAGTTATTTTCGGATTTTAGTGGATAGGCTAATAAATAGGCAAGTATGCCAAGTATAGCTGCAATCAATACTGGTACGCACATCCAACCACTCGGAATTTTATTGGTAATGACTATTTGTATTAAATAAAAATATAAAATACATAAATAAACAATCTCAATTGGCAAAAGTATATATTGTATAAAAACCCTTGTAGTTTTTTTATACAAAAAGGGTTCTTTGAATTTTTCAAAACTTGAAGGGATGTCAATTAAATATAGAATTGTAAATACCCATATAAAAATGAAAGCTGCTAAATCACTGTAATATGTACTAGTAATATGAACTTTAAACAATTTATCAATAGCTAACAATGCACCTCCCAATCCAATGTATAAAGCAAGGCATAATAATAGATATAAAATAAAATTTGAGAATAAATAATAATTGTAATTCCAAAAACTTTTAAGGTCTGAGGTTTTATAAAATGCTACACATGCTATTAGTAAATGGTATGCCACAAAGAAGATTAAATATCGGGAAAGAAATATTTCATCTATATTAAAAACACTTGGCTTAATAGAATAATAATGCATCCCAAGAATACAAAACCCGAGCAGATATAAACCCAATCGCTTACTTCGTTTAGCTTGCTGTACTTCTGCAAAGACATCGAAAGCAAAATAAAGTGATATAGCAGAGATAGACTCGTATATTAGCTTTGACAATCTGTGGTTTTTACTCCAATAGTTTGAAGCGTCTAAAAAATGTGTCTGATATATAAAAGCTATAAATGATATTGTTGCAAAAAGAATTGGTAAAGGAAAGCGTCTGATAGTCTCAACCAAAAGGCTTATAATTTTTTTTATATTGAATCGCAATCTTTTGTATTTTGAAGTGAATATAGAAAATAATTAGTAAATTTGAATATACATGAATCGAATTTATTTAATTGCTTTTATTGTCTTTTTTATTTCTTGCAAACCTGATCCACTTATTTATACTGGAGATGGGCATTCACATACTCATTTAGATTTATCTATACCTGAGGATTACCAGCCATGAGCATACCTTCAGACAATCCAATGTCTTCAGAAGGTATAGCATTGGGTCGTAAACTTTTTTATGAAAAACTACTTTCTCAAGACAATAGTATAAGTTGTGCATCATGTCATCAATTTAAAAATTACTTTATTGACAGTGTAGGTGCCTTCAGCTTGGGTGTTAATCAACTTGTAGGAACAAGAAATTCGATGCCTCTATTTAACATTGGATATAGCAAAACATTTTTTTGGGATGGTGGTGCGCCAAATTTAGAAAGTCAAGTTTTAGGCCCCATTACTAATCCAGTAGAAATGAATGAAAGTATTGAACATGTGATACAAAAACTTCAATTACATCCTGAATACCCTACCTTATTTAAAAAGGCTTTTGGAAGCGATATTATTTCTTCAAAACATATAATGTACGCAATTGCTCAATTTGAACGCACCCTTCTTTCGGCTAATTCTAAATATGACCAATGGAAAAGAGGAGAAATATTATTATCAGACGAAGAAATGAGAGGCATGAATGTATATACAGATGAAAACAAAGGTGATTGTGTACATTGTCATTCAATAGGGAGCACTTTTACTGACTTTGAATTTAGAAATACTGGATTGGACAGTATTCCTATAGATAGAGGACGATACTTGATAACACTAAATAATAGCGATGATGGCAAATTTAAAACACCAACATTGAGAAACATTGCCAAAACAGCTCCTTATATGCACGATGGTCGTTTTAATACTTTAAGAGAATGTATAGACCATTACAATGTAGGTTTTAAATACTCTGCCAATCTCTCGCCAGAATTGGCTTCTAAACCAAAAAATAGAATGAGCGAACAAGATATTAATGATCTTATTTCTTTTTTAAAGACATTAACTGATTATGAATTTTTAAATAAAAGTCAATTTGATGAACCGCATGATTAGAATCTACAGCCTTTTATTATTTCTTTCAGTATCTTTTTATATTACAAATGCTCAACCACCTATTGGAAGCGATGCACCAGAAATAAAACTACCTGATTCGTTGGGAAAATGGAAACCACTAAGCGAAGTTTCTTCAAAATTAATTTTAATTGACTTTTGGGCGGCATGGTGTTACCCCTGCGTAAAATATATGCCTGATGTTGTAGCTCTTTATGAAAAATACAAACAAGCTGGACTTGAAGTTTATGCCATATCTCTTGATAAAAACTACTACCACTGGGTAGATATGTGCCGAAAACTTAAACTCCCTTTTTTATTAGTAAATGATGCTTATGGCATGCAAGGAAAAGCCTGCAAAGATTACGCTATCAGTAGCATACCAAATAAAATTCTTATTGAAAATGGTAAAATTATTGCTTCAAATATGAGTCTTTATGATATGGAAAAAGTAATTCAAAAAAAACTAAATAAATAATCATCGAACCTTAGTAATTATTTACGAATGCTAATAATTACTATGGTTCGATATGATAATAAAAGAAATATTGACAATCCGCTAGTAAAAAAAGCTACATCCCTTTTAAGAAGATGTAGCTTTTTTTTCAAACAAATAATTATACTAATGTGATTTGTGTCGCAAACCAAATCTTACTTTGGTAAATGCCGATTGGATAGCTGTTTGGTCCAATTTTTTTGGGCTATTACAGATATCATTTAGGTATTATTTAGCAATTACTATTTTTTGTGTTCTAATTTGATTGCCTTGTCGAATTTTCATGATGTAAACACCTGCTGCTAATCCTCGGCTATCTATTCGTAAAGTCTGTTGTTGATTATTCATCAACATTTCATATGATCTTATTATAGCCCCATCTAAGTAATACAAAGTGACATAAGCTGTTCCATCAAAGTTTGAAAGGATACTTACAAAGAGCTCGTCATTTGCAGGATTTGGGAAAATTGCACTAGAGAATGTTTCTTCACCATATGGAATCGGAAGTTTTATTTCCTTTAGGTCTCCATCTTCTGAACCATATTGAAAAAGATTGTCTTGTTGTGTATTTGCTATTTTATTTACATTCATATTCGAACTACAAGCTGTATCTACTTTATTCTCTACAAATACTTTATAACAAGTTTTTGCTGTACAACCTCCACTGTCTGCAGTCATACACACCAAATATATCCCAGGCATAGAATACACTTTATTGACAGTTTCCAAAGCGATAGAATTTGCTGTGGTACCATCTCCAAAGTCCCATGTAATTTTTCCACCACCTGGCGAAAGTGGCTTAAAGTCATACGTCATATTGGTAGCACAATTACTAATGGAAAACTGCCTTGTTACTACACAAGGAGTGTCTATGACGATGGTTCTACAATAGGTATCGATACATGAGTCTATACCATTAAATAGTTTAGCTGTCATGCACACGTCATATGAACCAGGTATGGAAAAAATGGTTAAAGGCACTGCAGGATACTTATTATTGTAAGAAGAAACTATCGTATTAAAAGGTGGTGGAGCAAAAGGTTGGGTACCAAACGACACACTTAGTGATGTGCCGAAAGGAGCTCTAAATAATGATGTTTGCACTAATTTAAACGATTGTCCAGCTGTAACCGTTGACAAAGAATAATCAAAAATTGAACGTAGTATAGTAGCCTTGCATGGCGATTCTAAATGAATATTTTTGCAAATTGTTCTACAACATGTTTGTCCATTTATGATACGGGTTACTTCAACACATATAGTATAGTCACTTGTTTGCGGTATTGTATTTGCATAGGTATGAGACGTTATTCGAGAAGTACTTGAGGTGCCATCACCCCAATACCATTTATAAGTAGTTCCAGCAATTGCCCCTGGAGTTGTTGATGTGATTGTAACTTTTCTATCTGAAATTGTATAGCAAAAATCAACTGGAAAACAACATGGGTCGTTTTCAATAGTAATGCTTGACGAAGTTGAACATCCTAAACTACTAGTAGCTATCACGGTATAGGTTCCAGCTCCTACAACAATAGGATTTACCGTCCAATTAATTGTACAACCCGATGAGACATTTGCGTAAATTGTAGCACTGTCATTACAAAGGGTAAGCTTATCCGTTCCTAAACCTACGATGCAAGGAGGTTCTGCGTCAACCGTATGAGTTGCTGTGGCTGTACAATTGTTTGCGTCTGTTATTGTAAGAGTGTATGTTGTGCTCCCACTCACTACTCCAGTGTTAAATGTCATGCCTGATCCGCTGCCTGGTTCCCATGAATACATGAACCCTGCTGGTTGCGCTTGCAAAGTTGCACTCTGACCTGGACATACTAAACTAGGGCCAATTATACTTGGCATAGGCGGTGGTGGAAAAATATTAATTGGCATGCAAAAAGAATCTACACAATAGTTTGAAGAGGAAATAAAATTAGTGACTTTTAGACAAACCGTATATACCCCAGGATTCATATAAGTATGAGAAGGATTCATTGAATTATCTGTAGCACCATCGCCAAAATTCCATTCGAAATCTAGAAAACCATTACCAACACTTAAATTATTAAATTGTATTTCGTTACAATTTTGATTAATGTTAAAAAAAGCAGTGACACTACAGGGCATACCTTCCGTATTGTCAACAAAAAAATCTACATCATCTCCTCCATTTCCACCCCCTACTCCGTCTTCGCCGTCTAATCCATCTTTCCCAGGTATTGGCTGCCCTCTATAACAATCACAAGTAAGATCCCACATATTAGGCGAACAAGCACTTGCCGGATCTAACATGATAGAAGTGTTGGCAACAACTGTATAAGCTGTTTGAGATAAAATATTATTGATTAAACAAGGAACTGCAGAATTTGGATTATCTTTTATAGTTATATAATATAACTCTGTTGCAGGGTTACCCTTTTGGCACTGTAATAATTTACCATTTACAGAAGTACATGGCGCATCTACAACTGCACAGGTATAGGTTGTATTGGAATAAAAAAGTTTTGTACCATTGGAGACAGTCAGGTATGAAGAATTTCCAATTTGATTAAGCCATTTAAAAGCAGAATCTGCATTGCATGGTTGCAAAACTTGCCCTGGCACAGACGAGGATCCACAAGAATCTATCATACAACCATTGTTATTATTGCCTTCATAAGATTTATACCCCTTGGAACCTCCGTTACCTCCTAATCCACCATTTTTTATACTCCACGTATTTACCACAGGTAATGTACTTGAAAACCCTAGCATGTGATACGTAACTCCCCCTGCCCCACCATTGCCGCCATTGCCACCATTTCCTCCATTGCCTCCGTTGCCACCACCTCCACCATCAGCACCTCCATCACCTCCATTGCCAGTAGCACTTGTAGCTGCATATCCTGAGAGCCCATTTCCACCATTAGCTAGTATATAAGGAATTGGCGATAAATTCGTTACATTTTTCACTGCATAAATAAGCATACCAGCTCCCCTTTCACCATCACCTCCAACGCCTCCACTCCCACCATTACCTCCATCAGTACCGTTACTCGTAATACCACCACCACCACCACCGGCGCCAACACCCCCATGTCCTGAACTCCCACCAGCACCTCCTGCACTTGGTATGAATCTTTTGGGGTAAATGCCAGGACCATAAACTGAAGCATTTGAACTAACCCCGTATGAAAAACCACAATCACTGCTATAGCCTCCTAAAGATCCAAAAGTGCCTGCATCCCCTCTAACTCCTCCATCGCCACCACCACATTGCCCAGAAGCCCACACTGCAGGAACGGAGCCACCAACTTGACCAGGGTTTGTACATGAATTACCCCCTAAGCCTCCGATACCGCCATTTCCCCCAATACCAGGTGATGTGTTGCCTAGTGTACCTGGGAAGCCTAATAATGATATATCAATACAATTTGTAGAACGACTGAAATTGTTCTTTACAAGAAAACTAACTACTCCACCAATAGAGCCATTAAATGCGGAACCCGTTATAGACCCACTGCCTAAAATAGTTAAGTTTTCATATTGAGGTACTTGGATAAGTTGCATTATAGAACCGTTAGGAAATGCCGACAAATCGGGCGCAGAACATAGATTTGATGTACTATTCATGGTCGGTTGCGCAACGATACGTACTGTATTACCTGAAATGCTACTAAGCACACCAAATATCCAAGTGCCACAATTGGCTCCATTCATGGTAATGAGTAGTACTTTACTCCCAGAGTTTAAACCAGCAGAATTTACTAGGGAAATATCGCCAACAAGATTATTTAATGCAGGTGTTGATGGTACGATATTGACTGATAAAACTGAATGATACGTGTTGACAATGGTATTAGCAGTTGAAATAGTTACATTTCCATTTACGCCATTTCCAAAATGTTGTGCATTAGACACTAATGAAATGAAGAATAGACATTTCAATAAAAAATAAGTAAGTAAATTTTTCATGTTAAATAATATTTGCCCCCTACTCTTTTAAAGCCTTTTCGGGATACGGCTTTATTTTTCATATGTAAAATTGATTAATAAAAAAAAAGCAAGCTACTAGCTTTCATGGTGTGACATAAATAATTTAGGCAACGGCAGGTTATCTTTAGGAAACGGTATCCAGGTTTTGAATAGTATAAACTCCTTTTTGCAAAATAATAGTAACTTTTGTACCCCCTTGAACTTGGTTCCCAATAATAAGGTTTTTTATCTGAATGCACAAGTCATTATTCCTTTGTAGAAGCTTGATTCGTTCTTCAACGGCACTCACACCTCTAGAAATATGATTTGACTTTTTGTATTTTTTACTTTCTTCAATGCCAATTCCATTATCAATAATCTCAATCAAAAGTTGCTCCTGATCGTTTTTAAAAACTCTCACTTCAACTTTGCCAGTACTATTGGGATTGTGAACAATTCCATGCCAAATTGAATTTTCTACAAATGGTTGTATAATCATATTAGGTATCCGAGTTTGAGCTATATCTAAAGATGGGTCAATGAAAATAGAATACGTCATTTGTTGACCTATTCTCATTTGCTCTAATTTTAAATAATATGACAACTTATCTACTTCATCTTGTAAAGTAATAAAACTATTTGACGAGGCCTCTAAACTTTTGCGCATTAAAGTAGCAAAGCCAGAAAAATATTCGTTTGCCTTTTCAACTTCATTTGCATTAACGTAATATTGAATTGAATTTAACGAGTTGAAAATGAAATGCGGGTTTAAAGATGCTGCTAGTGCTCTTTGCTTTAAATCACTAATTTGATTTAGAACTCTCCATTTTTCTTTTTCTTTATTATGAATCAATTTTATTCTTGATTTATAGAACAAAAAACCAAGCCCTACCAACAAAAGGCTTATAAAAAAATAAAACCACTTGGTAGCCCAAAAGGGTGTTTGAATAGTAAATTCAAAAATTTGATACTTTCCCCACTGCCCATTTTCAGGTTTGGCTTGAACAAAAAGCTTGTGCTTGCCGTAACCAAGGTTATATAAATTTATTTCACTTTCTGGCGATGAAAAAGATGCTTTTGTATCATCTAAGTACCAACGATATAGGACTCCTTTATTATTTGTAAAAGTTGCAGCTGAAAAATGAATCCGAAAATTCCTAATACCCGATGACACAATAATATTTTGGGGATTATGAATCGTGGTATCGGCCGTTTCTAAGAGATTAAAATGAATATCGCATGCCACCTTAGAATTTGCAATCATATCTAAATATATTTTATTCAGGCCATCATCAGTTCCTGCCCACAATATATTTGATGTAAAATCCATATATAGACATCGTATATAATAATTGCTTAAGCCTGATTTTTTATCTAACGAGTACACGATTTTTTCATTTTTGTCTATAGCGATCAATCCACTAGAAGTGCCTAACCATATTAGTCCATTTTTATCAAAGACAATATCCATGCAATTAATAATGTCTCGTCCTCCTATATTTTGAATACGCTTTATGTGAAAAAGCGAATCTAAAATTGCTAAACCACCATCCATTCCTACATATATTTTATGGGTAGCCGGATTATATTTTATTGTATTGACAGGTTGTTCCAAAAGTGCTTTACACGATAAAACATTACTATTTTTTTGTCTATACCCCTGAAAAAAACCATCTGCATTGCCTATAAAAAATTTATAATTTGGCAAAACAAGTAGGGCATCCATTCGTTTTGTCATTGTACCTGATAAAAACAAACTATCAACTAAAAGATTATTATGTAAAACATATACCATACTGTTACAGCCAGTATATATGGTATCGTTTGAATTTTTATAGTTGCAAGTAAATTTTTTATATTCAAGTAATTGGTTTAAAATTTTCTTCTGAGGCAACTTTAATGCAGCGCAAGCATTTATTAGTTTTTGTTCCCTATCGTACCACAATTTGTAGATATACTTATTCAGACTTGTTTTGTAGAACTTATTTTTTGTTTTGATACTTATCCCTCTATAAGTAGCTAATACTATTGAATCTTCTCCAATTTTTTCAATTGCATTGATACTATTACTCATCATATTTGGCAAGTCGCTGTAGCGAGTAATAAATTGATTGTAGAAACAAAAAATTCCTTTACCTTGAGTTGACAACCATATGTTTTTTTCTTTATCTAATAATAAATGTCCTAAAGAAATATTTGCTATCGACAATTGATCGCTGATATTTTCTAACGTGTAACCATCATATTTATATAGTAAATCTTTTTTTACTAAAAACCAGATTTTTCCAAATGAGTCTACAATATGATTTTTAATAACAATTTTTTCTCTCAAAGGAATCACTTTCGTTTTTTGTAAAGAATCACCAGAAATATAGAATATTCTATTTCCAGACATGATGGTCAATGCCTGTCTTGTGGAATAAATAGATTGAATGTCTTTATTTTCAAAACCTTTGATAGTACATAGCACAAATTTGTTCTGTTTTACTTCATACAGACTATTATCTATTAGTGCAAAATCTCTGTTATTATATGTAACCATGCCTGTCAAAAACTTATTCTCTTCTATAAAAATGCTCTGTTTTTCTATAGATTGAATGGTGCTTTTTTTAGGAATTAGCAAATAACCATTCGCTATTTTAATAAACGTGTATTCTTTAGATGCATACAAATTATTCAGCAGTCCCATTTTGTTAACAATACTGTGTTTCAAAACTTTATTTTGATAAATAAAATTGATTCCATGAATATAATTTCCCACAACTATGGTAGAATTAGAAAGGAAATCCAAGCAAATGATTGTATTTGAATTTAAACCATCTTTCATAGTAAAATTTTCAAACACACTTCCGTTGAACTTGCTTACTCCTCCTTCTGTTGCCACCCATATTAGCCCCTGATGATCTTGTAAAATTTGATAGCATGTATTGTTAGCTAACCCATCATCCGTTTTAAAATTGATGTACGGGGTAGTTTGAGCAAACAGTAACTCCGAATCAAATAAAAAGAAAACCAATATGAGCAACCTCATAATGCTGCCCAATTTATTTTTTCTTTGAACTCTTTTATTCTCCTCCTGGAAACTGAAAACTCAGAACCATCAGTAAGCACTACCGTACCTCCATCATGACTAAAAAACGATTTTAAATGATTTAAATTAATTATGGCAGATTTATGAATTCTAAAAAAAGTATTCTTATCCAAGTCTTCATATTCCTTAATTGTTTTACTTACCAATATGGCAGGTTTATTTAGAAATACTATTTTAGTATAATTATCTTGACCTTGTAGAGATACAATTTCATTCTTTTCAATAAAATTATAACCGTTACCTGAATACACCATAATTTTAGAAAATGACTTCCCAATATTTAGTTTTGAAAAACGTTGATGAACTTTTTTACACGCTAATTTTAACTCTTGAATATTCACAGGCTTCAGTATATAATCAATAGCTCCTACCTTGATAGCATTTAAGGAATATCTATCATATGCTGTTACAAAAATAACGTCAAAGGAAATTTCACTAAATAATTCTAAAAATTCAAAGCCAGATATAGCAGGCATTTGAACATCTAAAAAAAGAAGATTAGGCTCCAACACATCAATCTCTTTTCGTGCAGCCAACGGAGAAGTATTGCTTCCTACAATCTCTATTTTGTCTGAACAAAATTTCTCAATCAATTGAATTAGGTTTTTTCTTCCTAAATCTTCATCATCTAAAACATATGCTTTAATCAACATATAACCTTTAGTTTGTTTAAAAGTAAGCAAGATTTTAGTATGTGAAATAAAAACTAAAGAAAATAATCACTAAAACGCTATTTTTCTGCCATCTTAAAGGGCTTTACATTCATAGCTTTCCTTATTGCCAATTAAAAAATAGAAATATTAAGAATTTTGAAAAATCAAAAAACTAAGCTATAAACTTCACACAAATATAAGCAATACGATTTATTTACCGCTTATCTATTATTCCAATTTGAACTTAGAATTTTTAAAGTAAATTTGTGTCTTCTTCAATTTTTGAGTATTACCATGAATAAACATTTTAGATTCAAACAACTTCTTAGTTTAACTACTCTTGCCATTATTTTTTTTCTTAGTTCTTGCGAAAAAGAAATTAATGTAAATCTTTCTGAAAGTGAAAAACAACTTGTTGTGCAAGGCAGTATAGAAAAAAATGAACTCCCCTATGTTAGTCTTACAAATAGTATTGGCTTTTTTGACAAAATAGATTTAGGCTCTATTCAATATATACATGGAGCAGACATTATAGTAAAAGACCTATCAAATAAAGACAGTATTCGCTTAAAAGAATATAATATTGATACTACTGTAGGTAATCAAACTTTTAATTTTTCAATCTATGGTCCTGACTTCAACGACCCTATTGCAATGGCTTTTAAAGGCAAAGAAGGTCACATCTATCAGTTGAGCATATTGTACAATGGCAAACTACATACTTCTGCAACGCAAATACCAGCAAACTTAGGATTAGATTCCATTTGGACCGAACCCGTACCTAACAAAGAAGACTCATTTGCTGTGGTTTATGTAAAATATAGCGACCCTGATACCTTTGGCAATTCTATTCGATACGAAACTTTAGTAAATAAAATGAACAAAAACGGTTCACCAGAAATTTATTACACCGCATTTAACTCAGTATATAATGATGATATTATAAATGGCACTACAGTACCTTTTTCGATTGACATGGGTTATGATAAAAGTAAAAACTATTCAAATCAAGAACTTCAAACACTTGGATATATAAACAGAGGAGATACCGTAACATTAAAATGGAGTACTATTGATAAATCCGTTTATAGATTTTGGGAAACTGTGGCTTTTGCAGCTGGAAGCGTGGGCAATCCGTTTGCTTCGCCTATTAAAATTCAAGGAAATATTACAGATGCATTGGGTGTTTGGGCAGGCTACAACCCAATGTTATACAAGATAGCAGATACACTATAAATTTTTATATTTTTTAAATAATAAACAAACAGAGAAATGGAAAAAGTAAAAGTCTTAATTATTGGTTCGGGTCCAGCAGGATATACAGCAGCTATTTATGCTGCAAGAGCAAACCTTAAACCCGTTTTGTATCAAGGGCTTCAACCAGGAGGACAACTAACCATTACTACAGAAGTAGAAAACTATCCAGGTTACCCAGATGGCGTGATGGGTCCTAAAATGATGACAGAATTTGAAGAACAAGCCAAAAGAATGGGCGCTGATATACGCTGGGGCATAGCTTCAAAAGTTGATTTTTCATCACAGCCCTATAAAGTAGAAATTGATGAAGAGCATTGGATAGAAGCAGACGCTATCATAATTTCAACTGGCGCTAGTGCGAAGTGGCTTGGGCTACCAAAAGAAGAGCAATTGGCTACTTCGGGTGGAGGCGTAAGTGCATGTGCTGTTTGCGATGGTGCTTTTTTTAAACAAAAAGAAGTAGCAATAGTGGGTGCAGGAGATACAGCTTGCGAAGAAGCAATGTATTTAAGTAAATTGTGTAGTCAAGTACACATGCTAATTCGAAGCGACAAAATGCGTGCAAGTAAAATAATGCAAGATCGCGTTTTAAACACGCCCAATATTAAAGTATATTGGAACTCGGTAATAGATGAAATAGTAGCAGAAGAAAAAATTCAAGCATTGAATATAAAAAATAATGTAACGAATGAAATTATCAATATACCAGTCAGTGCGCTTTTTGTTGCCATAGGTCATAAACCCAATAGCGATATTTTTAAACCTTTTATTGACATGGATGAGACTGGATATATCATAACCAAACCAGGATCAACAAAAACAAACTTAGAAGGAATTTTTGCTTCGGGAGATGTTCAAGACAAAACCTATAGACAAGCTGTAACCGCTGCTGGAAGTGGTTGTATGGCTGCTTTAGATGCCGAGCGATATCTTAGCGAAAAAGGCTTACACTAAAACATATTTTATTCATAGTAGCTTTCATAAATGAAATGAAATCATTTTATGCTTGAGAAAAAATAAAGTATATTTGATATAATGTTAAATAGAATTTTTTGTTTTTTCTTAATTACTATCATTGTATGTGCCTGTGAAAAAAATATTGATCCGGCTGTAATAGCCAATCAATATCCTCCGGAGATAGAAAAAATAATTATTAATAAATGTGCTGTATCGGGCTGTCATAACAATAGAAGCTTTCAAAACGCTGCTAATCTTAACTTAACTACTTGGAATACCCTAATGGAAGGCGGTGTAAATGGTTCTTGTGTTATTCCATTTCAGCCCTCTTTTTCTTCTTTATTTCAATTTATTAATACATACGATAGTATAGGTATAGTGGCTTACCCAACTATGCCTATCAATAATACAGCTCTAAGCCTTGCTGAAGTAAAGACAATGAAAAAATGGATAGAAGATGGATGCCCCAATACATCAGGCAAAATTCCTTTTGAAGAAGAATTAATAGTACAAAAAAAGATTTATATTACAAATCAAGGCTGTGATGTAGTTAGTATCGTCAATACATCAAACAATTTAGTAGCACGCTACATTAGTGTAGGAGGAGATAAGCAAAAAATAGAATCACCACATACATTAAAAGTATCTCCTGATGGGAGATATTGGTATGTTTGTTTTGCAACTGGAAAATATTTTCAAAAGTTTGATTCAAAAAATGACGAATTGATAGCACAAGTAGAAATTGGTGAAGGCTCTTGGAATGTAGTAAGTATAAGTAATGATGGTCTAAGTGCCTATATAAGCGACCTAAATTCTAATGGTAAAGTTGTAAAAGTAAATACAAGCAGTATGCAAGTAACAGCTACCTATATGGCCAATGGCATACTCAGCTATCCACATGGTATAGCTATTTCGAGCACTGGCGATACACTTTATTTTACTGGTCAATACGGCAATACACTATATCGCTTTATTCCAAGCATACCGCATATAGATTTAATATCTTTACAAAAAAATGTAGCTCCACATACAATTCCAAATACTTTAGACCCTCATGAAATAATTACAAGTCCTGATGGTTCAAAGTATTTTTTAACATGTCAGTCTTCTAATGAAGTAGTAGTAATACAAGCTGGCGTAGATACAGTTTTAAGTTCAATACCAGTAGGCATTTATCCATTAGAAATGTCTATTTCTAAAAAAAGGAATAAAATATATGTAGTTTGTCAAGAAGACCCTAATCCTTTAAATCCATTTTATAAAGGGGGCGTTTATGAAATTGACATCAACACTTTGAAAGTCACAAATATTATCTATGCTAATTTTTTCAACCTCATGGCATAGCTGTAAACGATGAGAATGATATGCTTTATGTTGCCAGTCGAAATGTAAATTTAGATGGTCCAGCACCTCATCATACATCAAGTTGTGGTGGACGAAATGGATTTTTTCATGTAATAAGTTTAAAAACCCTAAAATCAATCAAAGCGCCGCACGAATTAAGTGTAGACCCTTATAGTATAGGCATCAAATAAAAAAGCTGTCCGTCGGACAGCTTGAATAAAATTTAAAATATTATTTAAATTACGCTTCAGGTTTTTCTTCACTTGCTTCTGGAGCATCAGGCTCAGGAGCATTGTCAGAAATTTCTGTAGGATCATCTGCAACAATTGCTTCGTCGCTTACTACATCTGAATTTGTAGTAGCTTCTTCTACTACAGGAGCTGCTTCTGCAACTACTGTTTCAGTAGTGCTTTCAGCAACTGCTTTTGGAGTAGCTGCCTTTTTAGGACGACCTCTACGAGTTTTCTTTTTCTCTTCACCAACAGAAGCTGAAGGATTATAGATTTCATTGAAATCTACTAATTCAATCATAGCCATATCAGCGGCATCACCCACACGACGATCTAACTTAATAATTCTACAATAGCCACCAGGTCTATTAGCAATTTTCAAGCTAATTACATCAAACAATTCACGAACAGCTTCTTTATCATTTAAATAACTGAACACTAATCTTCTTTGATGTGTAGTATTTGTTTTTGATTTTGTAATTAATGGTTCCACAAAAACTCTTAATGCTTTAGCCTTAGCCAAAGTAGTTACGATGCGCTTGTGCTGAAAAAGTTGAGCAGATAGATTACGCAAAAGTGCTCTTCTGTGTGGTGTTTTACGACCTAAATGATTATTTTTTACTCCGTGTCTCATGAGATACTATTTTATTTGTTTTGATCTACTATAGATCGTCTAAATTTATTTTTGATAAGTCCATGCCAAATCCTAATCCTCTATCAATTAATACTTGCTCAATTTCAGATAAAGACTTTTGGCCAAAGTTTCTAAATTTCATTAATTCGTCTTGTTCGTACTGAACTAATTCGCTTAGGCTATTAATTTTTGCAGCTTTTAAACAATTAAATGCACGTACAGAAAGATCTAAATCTTCAAGTGGTGTTTTTAATACTTGACGAAGTTTTAAAGTTTGTTCATCAACTACATCATGTTTTTCAGATACTCCAGAATCAAATGTGATATTCTCATCCGTAATCAACATCAAGTGTTGAATTAATATTCTTGAAGCTTGTTTTACAGCATCTTCAGGATGTATTGTGCCATCTGTACTCACTTCAAGTATTAATTTTTCAAAATCTGTGCGTTGTTCTACACGTGTATTTTCTATTGTGTATTTTACATTTTTGATTGGTGTAAAAATACTATCAGTAGCTATCCAACCAGTAGAAAGTTCTCGAGATTTGTTTTCGTCTGAAGGGATATAACCACGACCTTTAATGATATTAAATTCAATTTTTAGGCTTGTAGAAGAATCCATATTACATATCACTAAATCTGGATTTGTAATTTCAAAAGTATTGGTAGCTTCTCCTATCATTGCAGCAGTAAATTGCTCTTTACCTTTTACCACTACTTCAAATCTTTCATTGGTAACTTCGCCTTCTATTATCTTTTTAAAACGAACTTGTTTTAAATTTAAAATAATTTCAGTTACATCTTCGGTAATACCTTTGATAGTCATAAATTCATGATCTACGCCATCTATTCTAATACCTGAAATAGCATAGCCTTCCAATGAACTTAGCAATACTCTTCTTAGCGAGTTGCCTACAGTAACACCAAAACCAGGTTCTAAGGGTTTGAATTCAAATATACCTTCAAAATCTGTAGCTTTTTGAAGAACAATTTTATCGGGCTTTTGGAAGTTTAATATTGCCATGTATGTTTTATTTATTTATTATGTTGATGTATAAAGGATGTACGAGGACTAAAAAAGAAATATTATTTTGAGTATAACTCTACAATAAGTTGTTCTTTAATATTTTCAGGTATGCTTTCACGTTCTGGGTGAGATACGTATGTACCTTTCATATCTTTTTCGTTCCAATCTAACCAGTTGATTTTAGGGTCTTTTCCTCTAAAACGTGCAGTTACAACAGCATTTGCAGCAGTTTTAGGTTTTACACCTATTTCATCGCCTGGTTTTAAACGAGCAGATGGTATATTACATACATGTCCGTTTAAGGTTATATGTTTATGTGACACCAATTGGCGTGCAGCCGGGCGTGATTCGGCTAAGCCAAGGCGATAAACTGTGTTATCCAATCTTGATTCGAGTAAACGCACAAGGTTTTCACCAGTTACACCTTTCATACGAGCTGCTTCTTCAAATGTGTTTCTGAATCTACGTTCTAATACACCATAGGTATATTTTGCTTTTTGTTTTTCTTTAAGTTGTAAAGCGTATTCGCTAAGTTGCTTACGTTTACGAGCTTGACCATGTTGGCCTGGAGGATTAGAATTTTTAGTCAAATACTTTGCGTTGCCTAAAATGGGTTCGCCAAAAATTCTACAAATCTTGGTTTTGGGACCTGTATATCTTGCCATATTTATACGTGGATTTTTGTTTTTTGGTTAACTATTCAAACTCATATAAAATCCTAAACTTAGATTTTGAATAGTGTATGTAATAAAATAATATTAAACTCTTCTTTTCTTTGGGGGGCGACAGCCATTGTGTGGCATCGGTGTAACATCAAATATTGAAGTAACCTCAATTCCAGATTGCGAAACTGCACGGATAGCACTTTCTCTACCAGAACCTGGCCCTTTTACATATACATCTGCTTTTTTCATACCAGCATCAAATGCTACTTTTCCTGCATCTTGAGAAGCTAATTGCGCTGCATAGGGTGTATTTTTTTTACTTCCTCTAAAACCCATTTTACCAGCACTGCTCCAAGAAATTACTTGACCTTGTTTATTAGTATATACAATGATAATATTATTGAAGGTAGCAGTTACATGTACATCGCCATGTGTATCTACTTTTACTATTCTTTTTTTAGCTGCTGCTTTTGCACTTAATTGCTGATTTGCTTTTGCCATGTTGTTATTATATAATTTATTATATGATGTTTTCTATTAAAAAAAAGTCTATTTCTTAGCTGCTTTTTTCTTACCAGCAACTGTTTTACGACGACCTTTACGAGTTCTTGAATTTGTTCTTGTACGCTGACCTCGTAATGGCAAGCCCTTACGATGTCTTAATCCACGATAGCACACAATATCCAACAAACGCTTAATGTTCATTTGTGTTTCTGAACGCAACTGACCTTCTACTTTTATTTCATTGGTGATGATATTACGAATAGTCGTTTGTTCATCATCATTCCAATCTTTTACTTTTTTGTTTAGATCAATATTAGCTTTAGCCAAAATTTCTTGCGCTGTAGATTTGCCTATACCATATATATATGTAAGACCAATTTCTCCTCTTTTGTTTTTAGGTAAATCAATACCTGCTATACGTGCCATGTATTATAATTTTTTATTGTATTAACCTTGACGTTGTTTAAATCTTGGATTTTTTTTATTAATTACGCGTAGTACTCCTTTACGGCGTACTATTTTGCAATCTGCACTGCGTTTCTTGATAGATGCTCTTACTTTCATGTTGTTTTATTTATATCTTAATATAATTCTTCCTCTTGTTAAATCATAAGGGCTCATTTCAATTCCTACTTTATCACCTGGCAATATTCGTATGTAGTGCATTCTCATTTTGCCAGAAATTGTAGATATTACTTCATGACCATTTTCTAAACGCACTCTAAACATAGCATTGCTCAATGCTTCTATAATGACTCCGTCTTGTTTAATTAATGGCTGTTTCCCCATACAATTTTAAGGATTGCAAAGGTATGGCTATTTTATTTACTAGCGAAACCTTTTTAAACAGTTTTTAGAGTATTAGGGACTTTTTTTGCTAATAAATTGTAAAAAAACTGACTCAACTCTAAAATTTAAAGTTCAATATATAAATCTTTTTACATATGTATTCATCCAATTGCCTATTTTTTAAATTTTAAAAATTATTGTAAGTAAATTGATTCACATGCAAAAAAGAAAGTTTTCAAAATTAGTTTGGTATTCATTTTTAAATTTTTTAAAAAAAATTTCATTTAATTCTATCTATTTCAAAAAATTAAAAAAAAACTCGTTTTCAACTGCCCTTTATTTAAACTTTTATTAACGCTAATTGCTCTATCTTTACACATACAAGTTTTCAAATATGATGAATAAGAAATCCGTAATTTTATTAGGACTTTTAATAGGTGTAGGTGTATTTTTTTCATTTAGACTTATAGCAGACCACAATCAATATCAATATGACCCTAAAGCATTAGAAACCTATCCTAATCCTGTTCAAGATGCTCCTAAAAATAGAAACGAAGCCATACAACAAACTATCATGAACATCATTCGCGATGGGCATTTTCAGCCAAAAGCCCTAGATGATGATTTTTCTAAAAAAGCTTTTGATAAGTACTTAGAATTTACAGATTTTGGCAAATCTTTTTTTACACAAGCTGATATTGATGAATTTAGTAAGTTGCGTTTAGATATCGATGATCAAATAAGAAATAACTCTACTGAATTATTTGATTTGGTTTATAAACGTATCAATGCCAGAATAGAAACTGTAGCAGCCTTTTATCCTCAAATTTTATCCAATCGTTTTTCATTCGATGCCGATGAAAGTATTGACTTAGATGGGAAAAAACTAAATTGGTGTAAAGATGATAAGGAATTATTAGAAAGATGGACAAAAAGCCTAAAGTATAGAACCCTAGCTAGATACACAGAATTAAAAGAGCAAGAGGAAAAAGAATCGAAAGATAAAAAAACTGAAAAAAAATCTACCACCGCTGAACTTGAAGCCAAAGCACGCGAAAGCGTAAAGAAAAATATGGACTTATACTTTAAACGTGTTCGAAAAATAAATGCCAACGACCGTTTTTCGCATTATGTAAATGCTATATGTCATATTGTAGACCCTCACACAGACTATTTTCCGCCTAAAGACAAACAACGATTTGATGAAGAAATGAGTGGTAAATTTTTTGGTATAGGCGCTCAATTACAGAGCGATGGCGACAACTGTAAAATTACTCAGGTCATAGTAGGTACACCTGCCTATAGAAGTGGCAAAATAAAAAAGGAAGACATTATACTCAAAGTGGCTCAATCCAATGAAGAGCCTGTAGATATATCGGGTTGGGATATCGAAGACATAGTATCTATTATAAGAGGTAAAGAAAATACAGAAGTAAACCTAACTATCAAACACATTGATGGAAATATTGAAGTCATAAGACTAATAAGAGGCAAAGTAGAATTCGAAGCTACTTTTGCAAAGTCGGCCATTATAAAAAATGGAAATAAAAAAATTGGCTACATAATTCTTCCAGAATTTTATGCCGACTTTAATGATAGAAATGGTAGAAGATGCGCAGTAGATGTAGCTAATGAAATTCAAAAATTAAAAAGTGAACATGTAGATGGAATTATTTTTGATGTTAGAAACAATGGAGGAGGCTCCTTATCGGATGTGGTAGATATTGCTGGCCTATTTATACCGTCTGGCCCAATAGTGCAAGTAAAGTCTAAAGGCGAACAAGCTCAACAACTTTCTGATAGAAATAAAGATATACTATATGATGGCCCCTTGGTAATATTAATAAACCAAGCCAGTGCATCAGCCTCCGAAATATTAGCAGCTGCCATGCAAGATTACAATAGAGCCATTATCATGGGTGCTAACTCTTTTGGTAAAGGAACTGTACAACGCATTTTCCCACTCGAACAATTTTATCAAGCAAATCCTGAATACATAAACGAAAACGAAGGTGGTTTAGGTTCTATAAAGCTTACATTACAAAAGTTTTATAGAATAAATGGTGGTTCTACACAGTTAAAAGGTGTTTCGCCAGATATTACCGTGCCAGATGTTTATGATTTTATTGACTTAGGCGAGCGCAAAGATTCTAACTCTTTACCTTGGGATATGATTCCTAAAGCTGACTATAAAACAGTCAAAAATAATGTAGATTTTGAAGACATTATTGAAAGAGCAAAAAGCAGAATCATGAATTCAGAATCTTTTAAATTGATTGTTCAGAATGCAATGCGATTAAAAAAACAATCTGACGACAACTTATACTCACTAAATGAAACCAAATTTAAAGCTCAAATACAAGAAGGAAAAGACCTTGCCAAAAAATTGGAAGACGCCGATAAAAAGTTAAAAAACAATGAGGTTACTAACCTTCAATCTGATATGGTTCTGATAAAAAAAGATACTACAACTATAGAAAAGAACAAAGAATGGCTAAAACTTCTCAAAAACGATCCGTATATAACAGAAGCCACAAATGTTGTTACAGATTGGATTATGATGAGCAAAAATGAACCTTTAGGAAAAATTAATCAACGTAAAAACTAATTGATACAATTGTATTTGACTCATGAAAATAAATGAAATACCTCAAGATCAAAAACAATTTAAAGACGGACACAATGCCCCCAAAAAGGTGATGTATGTAACCCAAGAAGATGGCACCTATACTCAACGTACGAGCCTTGGCTGGGAGGTAGAAAACTTAGCGTTAGAACAAGCATGGCAAGATATTGACGAACAACTAAATCATTGCCTTCAATTAATAAAAGAGAATAAAACCAGTCCAATTCATTACTACATGATTAAAAATAGAATGGATATTCCCATATTAGCATCCTATGTAGGCAAATGGAAATGGCAAGTAAAAAGGCATTTTAAACCTTCAGTATTTAAAAAACTCAACGAAAAAACGCTCCAAGCATACGCCAATGCCTTTGCAATAAGTATAAAAGAATTATGTTCTCTTTCATAATTTTTTGCATCTTTACAATATGATCATTCCATTTCAGCACAACGCATTAGCTCATTGCGAAAGCGGTGTAACTTCCAATCTATTACAACACTACGGAATACCTATATCAGAGCCTTTGGCCTTTGGCATAGGCAGTGGATTATTCTTTGCACACTTACCTTTTGTGAAAGTAAATGGTGTACCTGGCACTACATACAGAATCTATCCTGGGCAAATTTTTGCCAATGTTTGCAAAAGACTCAACATTACATATCGTTCAGAAAAATTTTCTACTGCAGCACAAGCTATGCAAAGACTTGATGAAAACATTCAAAAACAAATACCTACTGGTTGTCAAGTGAGTGTTTTCTATTTGCCTTTTTTACCCGAAGTATTTCGTTTTCATTTCAATGCACACAATCTTATAATATATGGAAAAGAAAATAACCTATACCAAGTAAGCGATCCTGTCATGGAGCATGTTCAAACCATAGCTCCAGAAGATTTACAAAAAGCTCGTTTTGCAAAAGGCTATCCTGAACCCAAAGGTAGAATGTATTATATAGAACAAATAAAACCCGAGTGGAATTTGGAAGAAGCAATAAAAAAAGGTATCAAACAAACTATTTTTTTTATGAAATCGCCACCACTACCATGGTTTGGTATGAACGCAATTGCCTTTTTAAGCAAAAAAATAAAAAAATATCCTCAACTATATGATCAACGAAGAGCATCGCTTTATTTAGGAAATATAATAAGAATGCAAGAAGAAATAGGAACTGGAGGCGCAGGCTTTCGATTTTTGTATGCAGCATTTCTGCAAGAAGCAGCTCAAATTACAAAAAATGATAAGATGCATGAACTCAGCAAAGAAATGACTCTTATTGGCGACCTATGGCGGAATTTTGCATATTACACTGCTCGAATATGCAAGGCCAGAACCAACGATAGCGCAAGCTTTAATGAGCTTTCCGATTTTTTATATGATATTTATACTAAGGAAAAAGACTTTTACAATCAACTCAGTAAAATTTATAAATAATCATGTCCAAAAAAATAATATTACATGATATATTAAAACATCTTGAACATAGAGCACCGTTAGCTTATCAAGAATCCTACGATAATAGCGGCCTCCTGATTGGTTCAAAAGATATGCTAATCAAGGCCGCCATGCTCTGCTTAGATTGCACTGAAGCAGTGATAGACGAGGCTATACAAAAAAAATGCAACCTTATACTTTCGCACCATCCGCTTATCTTTTCAGGCATAAAAAAAATTAATGGCACTAACGAAGTAGAACGAACTATTATAAAAGCTATAAAACATGATATAGCTATAGTGGCTATGCACACAAATCTTGACAATGTTATAAATGGTGTTAACGCTAAAATAGCGTCTAAACTCAATTTAAAACAGACCCAAATACTTCAAGCAACTGCTTCCACACACAAAAAATTAATCACGTTTGTACCCTCCACGCACATAGAACAAGTTAAAAAAGCATTGTTTCAAGCAGGTGCTGGGCATATAGGAAATTATAGCGAATGCGGATTTGAATCACAGGGTTTGGGTTCGTATAAACCTCTTGAAGGGAGCAGCCCATTTAAAGGCTCAAAAAACAAAATCCATCACGAAGAAGAAATAAAATTTGAAACTATATATCCAACGTATTTAGAACTATCTATTTTAAAAGCTTTACAAAGTTCGCACCCCTACGAAGAAGTTGCTTATGACTTAATTTCGCTAAGCAACCAACAGCCTACCCTTGGAGCTGGAATGATAGGCTATCTTCAAAAACCAATGGATGTGAAAACTTTTTTAGCCTTTGTAAAAAAGTCTTTAAAAACTAATACTATAAAATATACAAAATCAGCAATCAAACAGATTGAAAAAATTGCCATATGTGGTGGTTCGGGCAGTTTTCTTATACAGCAAGCCCTCAAACAGGATGCTGATGCCTTTATTAGTGCCGATTTTAAATATCATCAATTTTTTGAATCCGAACAAAAACTCATGATTTTAGACATCGGACACTATGAAAGTGAACAATTTACACAAGAAATATTTTATGAGCTACTATCAGAAAAATTCCCTAATTTTGCCATCCATTTTACACAGGTAAATACAAACCCTATAAACTATTATTCGTAATATATGGCAGCACTAAAAGAATTTTCAGTAAAAGAAAAATTAGAATCCTTACTTTACTTACAAAAAATAGATTCTAAAATCAATGATATTAAAAAAGTAAGAGGTGAGCTTCCAATGGAAGTAAAAGACCTTGAAGATGAAATAGAAGGTCTTAACACACGTATTGCCAACATAGACAATGAAATTGAATTGATTGACCAAGACATTCAAAACAACAAAAACAAGCAAGCTGAAGCTAAAGATCTTTTAAAAAAATACGAGAAGCAACAAAACAACGTAAAGAATAGTCGTGAATTTGAAGCTATCAATAAAGAAATTTCCTTGCAAGAATTAGAAGTACAAGCTTGCGAAAGAAAAATTAAAGACGCCAACGAAGACAAACAAGTACACGAAGGCAATAAAATGAAGATTGTAGCTTTGATTGAAGAAAAAAACGAAGTTTTGAAATTAAAACAAAAAGAACTCAAAGTAATTGTAGCAGAAACCGAAAAAGAAGAAGAAGCATTACTTAAAAAAAGAGTAAAAGCCGAAGAAGATGTTGAAGAGCGTTTATTAGTTTCTTATAATAAAATTAGAAGCACCTTCAGAAATGGACTTGCTGTAGTAGCTGTAGAACGTGATTCTTGTGGTGGCTGTTTTAATGTAATACCTCCTCAACGTCAATCTGATATTCGCCTACACAAAAAAATGATTATATGCGAACACTGTGGAAGAGTTTTAGTTGATGATGAACTAAACGAAAAAGTTTCCTTATAATTTTTCTAAAATGAAATTATTAAAATAGCGTTTCCAATAGAAACGCTATTTTTGTTTTTAATACACGCTCCTATGCGGATTATCTTTTCATCCATTTCCAGTTTTGTACTATTTGTAGTATGCTGTTTTAGTATTCAGTATACCTATGCATACGACCTGATATTGACACCAAACTGTCAAAAAGCCTATTCGAATATCATGGCAATGCGAGTAAGCGAAGGCCGAGAACAACTCATCAATGAACTGAGAGCAAATAAAAAAAACCTGATGCCTGTAATACTCATTAACTATGAGGATTTTGTATCACTTACTTTTAATGAAAACACAAAACGATATAACGAACGAAAAGGACTCTTAAAAAAAAGACTTGACGCCTTGGAATATGCCGACAAAAATTCACCTTACTATTTATTTGGCAAAGGACTACTCTATCTTCAATGGAGTATTATCAAAGCAAAACATGACGACCTCTTAGATGCTGCATGGGATTTCAGAAAGTCATATTTATTGTTTTCGGAGAACAAAAAAAAATTTCCAAATTTTCAATATCATAATTTGTACTTAGGCGTGCAAAAAGCGCTGATAAGCACAATACCCAAAGGATACCGATGGATAAGTAATATATTGGGATTAAAAGGCAATATGCAAGAAGGCATAGCTCTTATACAAAATGCATGCAAAAACAATGACTACGCATTTAAAGAAGAAGCCTATTTATATTCAATTTATTTAAAAAATTTTTTAGAAAATGAACCCGAAGCGGCTTTAAACTTAATTCAAACATACAACTTAGATACAAAAAATAATTTATTGTACACTTTTTTGGCAGCCAACTTGTCTTTAAATAATAAAAATGCAGACAAGGCTATTTATTATTTAAAAAATAGAAACACAAGTAAAGATTATATGCCTTTTCCAATGCTCGATTACGAAATGGGCGATGCCAAATTAAAACTACTCGATTATACCTGTCAACAAGATTTTAGTTTGTTTCTAAAAAAATACAGCGGGCATTTTTATATCAAAGAGTGCCTACACCAAATGTCCTTGTGTGCTTATCTTCAAGGGAATGTATCGCTTGCAAACCAATATAGAAAAGAAATACTAATTAAAGGCAAAACCACTTCTGATGCCGACAAGCAAGCACAACAATTTGCTAATGAAACTGATTACCCTGATATAAAACTATTAAAAGCCAAACTTTTAAATGATGGTGGGAAAAACAAAGAAGCATTAGATATATTGAAAACCTCAAACGAAAAATCGTTTAGCAAACATGAAGAACAAGTAGAATACTGCTATAGAATAGCACGAATTTATGATGCGCTCGAAAACACGGACAAAGCCATAGAGTTTTACAGCAAAACTATATCGCTAGGCAAAAATGATAAAGACTATTTTGCAGCTAGAGCAGCACTTCAAATAGGGGCCATTTATGAACAAAAAAAACAACTCGACTCGGCCATTCGCTATTATACCTTAGCTATGAATTGCAAAAATACAAGTTTCAAAAACTCCATAGACCAACGTGCACTCAGTGCTATAAACCGTATAAAAAAATAAGGATTTTTTTAGCACGCTTACTTGCAATTATTCCTTTATTTTTGCGAAGTGAGTTTTATTTATCCACTCTTTTTGATAGCCGGACTTGGTATTGCAATTCCAATCATCATACACCTTTTTAATTTTAAAAAATTTAAAAAAGTTTGGTTCCCAGATATTCGTTTTTTAAAAGAGTTGCAAGAACAAACACACAAACAATCACAACTAAAAAAACTTTTAATACTTGCCAGTCGTATAATGGCACTCTTAGCATTGGTAGCTGCATTTGCTCAACCATTTTTGAATAAAGACAGAGAAAAAATATCAAATGCACCAAGAGCAATCAGTATTTATATAGACAACTCATTTAGCATGGGCATTCAACAAGCTTCATTATCTATGTTGGATATTGCCAAAGGAAAAGCAAAAGAATTAATTGAAAGTTATGGTAGCGAAGATATTTTTCAATTATTGAGTAATGATTTTGCATACAATGAAAATAGATTTCTTACAAAGGAAGAAGCATTACAACATATTAGCAAAATTCAGCTTTCGCCAAAATCTAAAAATGCAAATACCATTTTAGAAAAACAATTTCAACTATTGCAAACTGAACCCAGCAGACAAAAACAATTAGTTTATATATCTGATTTTCAAAAAAGTAATTTCCCCAAAAATTTGATACGTGAAGATTCCATACCAAAATTCTTCGTTTCAGTGCATGCGCCTAATCAAGATAATGTCAGCATAGATACGGCCTATCTTGAATCACCTAATTTATTACTAAACGAAGAAAATATATTACAAGTAAAACTGACTAATTATAGTAATCAAGAAATAAATCAAACACTTACACTCTCCATCAATGAACAACCTAAAACTGTAGTCAATACAGTGCTCAAAGCACATGAGGTTAAGCTTGAACCTATTGCATTCAATATTGGCAAAGCAGGTACACAACAATTAAAAGTTTTTATAAACGACTATCCCCTTACTTATGATGATACTTTTTTTGTAGCAGGTAAGGTAACAGCTAATTATAGTGTATTAGTAATTAATCAACAAACATCTAACCCTTATTTGAGTTCGGTTTTCAAACCCAATCTGCAATTTAAAATTGATAATCATACCATTTCAAGCGTAGCTTCAAATACCTTATCAAATTACTCACTGCTTATATTAAATGGTTTGCAATCTATACCATTGGACAAAGAAAATGCTCTGATAAAATATGTCAACGAAGGTGGCAACTTATTAGTGTTTGCTCCAAACAGCACACAAAGTAGTGGCACAAATAGCTTACTTCAAAAACTATGTGGTGTTAGCTATGGCACATTAGATACAGCACGAAGCTATATTAGCAGCTACAACAAATCTCATGCATTGTTTAAAGATATATTTGTAAAATCTCCAGACAATATAGAATTACCCTCAGTATCCAAACATTTTCATATACAAAGCTCTGCTATGGTAAGCGAACAAAAAATGTTTAGTTTTTCAAATGGCTTATCGTTTCTTAGTTCATTTCAAACACAAAATGGTCATGTCTATGTTTGCGCATCAAGTGCAGATGTAACATGGAGCAATTTTCCAAAATCATATTGGTTTTTACCACTTTTATATAAAATGGCCTTTTCGGCCAAACAACATGAAATGCTTGCTACTACTTTAGGAAATAATGCAATGGTATTTATTAATAATACCAAAATGAATGACAAAACAACTTATCACATATCAAACAATGGCGAAGATGCCATTCCTGAACAACGAGTGATGAATAATAAAATGATGCTCAACTTGAATCAAGCAGCACAACATGCCGGCATCTATGCTGCATACTTACCGGGTAGTAGCGATTCTCAATACGTTGGCGTTAATTATAACAGATCCGAATCATCAACTACCTTTTGGAGTTTAAATGAATTAGAAAAAAATACTAAAATAAAAAGTGCAACTTGGCTAGATAACAAAGCAAGCATTGCATCAGACATTAACCTTTTACATAGTGGCATGCCATTGTGGAAAGTTTGTCTTATTTTAGCTTTAATTTTTCTATTGATAGAAATACTCTTAATAAGAAGGTTGAATTAATTCTGTACGATATAAAATGCCACTATGCAACTTCTAATAAAACAGGCCACTATACTGAATCCAGGTTCTAAACTTCATTTAAAGAAAAAAGATATTTTGATAAAAAATGGAATCATTGAACAAATAGATTCTAATATCAAGATAAAAACCAAAACTATAGATGCCCAAGGAGCTTATTTAAGTATAGGATGGATGGATTTGTTTGCACACTTTGGCGAACCCGGTTTTGAACACAAAGAAACCTTACAATCGGGTATGCAGCTTGCTATGCAAGGAGGATATACAGATGTATGTATTATGCCCAATACCAAACCTTGTGTAGATAATAAATCGCAAGTAGAAGCTATCAAAAAACAAAGTGGTTTAGTTAATCTTCATCCTATAGGAGCCATTTCAAAAAAACTCGAAGGCCAATCTCTTTCTGAAATGTATGATATGCACACAGGAGGTGCTATAGCTTTTTCGGATGGGAAAAAATATGTGGAAGCCGCAGGCTTATTTGTAAAAGCCTTACAATATGTAAAATCTTTTAACGGACTCATTATACAAGTGCCCGATACGCCCACACTAACTCAGCATGGCAGCATGCACGAAGGTGCTTTGTCAACCCAGCTTGGCTTACAAGGCAAACCCGAAATAGCTGAAAAAATAGCCATACAACGCGATATAGAACTCAATCAATATGCAGATTCAAGATTACACATTATGGGCGTAAGTACTAAATTGGGAATTGATGAAATTCAAAAAGTAAAAAAGAAAAATCCAAATCTAACATGTTCAGTATCTCCAATGCATTTACTATATACCGATGCGCAACTTGAACATTACGATAGTACATTTAAAATCAACCCACCGTTGCGAAGTGAACAAGATAGAAAAGCACTAATCAAAGCTATAAAAGAAAAAAATATAGATGCTATATGCTCACACCACACACCTCAAGACACCGATGCCAAACGAGTAGAATTTGAATATGCACAGGAAGGAGTCATTACCTTGCAGACTATGCTTCATAATTTATTAGCAGTAACAGAATTAGAAGTAACGGATTGGATAGAATTAATCACTTCAAACCCTCGAAAAATAGCTAAGCTGCCCATACCTAATATTAAAGAAAAAGAACAAGCTTGTTTAACACTTTTTAGCATTGATAGCCAAAGTACATTTTCATCAACTGAAAATAGTAGCTTATCAAGCAATTCTCCTTTTATAAATCAAACAATACAGGGTCAAATATTAGCCACAATAAACAACAATAAGGTTTTTATCAATGAATAAAACGATTAGTACACGCACGGGAATATTAACGGCTATTTTTATCATACTATATATTGTATTGTTGCAACGTATTCATATAAGTCAAACCTCGGGTTGGGCTTTTTTACCTTTTTTATTCATCTTTTTGGGCATAATTATTTCAAATTTGTTTTTGTATAAATATTATGCAGGCATAGCATTTATTGATGTACTTACACACAGTGTACGAACGCTATCTACTATTCTTTTTTTATTGATTGTTGGGCATAGTATTTTATATTTTCTTTTTACAAAAAATAATTCAATGCAAGAATGGACTTGGATGCTTATGAAAACAATTTTTGCGTATGGGCTAAGTGGCATGCTGAGTGCATTTTTTTGTTCATTCATTTTTTATACATTTACAAAAAATAAAAAATAATTTGGAACTCAGTATCATCATTCCTTTTCTAAATGAATCCGAATCGCTACCAGAACTCATAAACTGGATAGAAGATGTTATGCAAAAAAATAATTACAGCTATGAAGTCATATTGATAGATGATGGAAGCAAAGATGGAAGTTGGGAAAAAGTAAAAGAGGCTAGAAATAAAAACAAGGCTATCTTAGGACTTCGATTTCAAAGAAATTATGGCAAATCGGCTGCCTTGAATGAAGGATTCAAAATGGCAAAAGGCGATTATATAATTACTATGGATGCCGACTTGCAAGATTCACCAGAAGAAATTCCATCTTTATTATCTACAATAAAAGAAGGTGGGTATGATTTGGTAAGTGGCTGGAAAAAAAAGCGTTTTGATAATGCATTGACTAAGAACATACCTTCTAAACTATATAATTGGGTGACTGGAAAAATGAGTGGGGTAAAACTTCATGATATGAATTGTGGTCTAAAAATTTATACAAAACAAGTAGTTAAGTCGGTTGAAGTATATGGCGAAATGCACCGCTATATACCTGTAATAGCTAAATGGCAGGGTTTTACAAACATTTCAGAAAAACCAGTAGCACATCAAGCCAGAAAATATGGCGTCAGCAAATTTGGTTTAGAACGTTTTATAAATGGCTTTTTAGATTTAGCCTCTATATTATTTGTTGGCAAATATGGAAAAAAACCAATGCACGTTTTTGGATTATGGGGCACCTTAGTTTTTTTGATTGGTGCTGTAATCTTTACATATTTAAGCATAGCAAAATTTATTTTTCATCAGTATAATATGACAGAGCGACCACTCTTTTATGTTGGTCTTGTTTCATTAGTTATAGGTACTCAACTTTTTTTAGCTGGCTTTATTGGTGAGCTGATAAGCCGCACATCAAGCGATAGAAATAATTATAATATAGCTGAAAGATTAGATTAACTTCTTATGGCTTCAACAGGGTTTAATGATGAGGCTTTTTTGGCTGGTATATACCCAAAAACTAACCCTAAAAAAACGCTGATGCCAACTCCTATTATGAAGTGACTTAATGAAAGCGTAACGGGAAATCCTATAGGCCCACTTAAAATTAGCGATACAAGAAATACTAAAGCTATACCAAGCAAACCACCTATCAAACAAAGGATAACAGACTCCATCAGAAACTCGCTTAGTATGGCCTTTTGCTTTGCTCCTATAGATTTTTTTATTCCTATGTATCGTGTTCTTTCTTTTACGGATACAAACATTATATTGGCTATGCCAAAACCTCCCACCAACAAAGAGAAGAGACCAATAATCCATCCGATAAGTGAAAAACTGGCAAAAATATCGTTGATACTATTTTGAATAGTGTCTAACTGATTAAAAGAAAAATTGTCTGGTTCCGATGGTTTCAATTTTCGATAGGCTCTCAAAATTCCTTTTATTTCATATTTCATTTCTTCTAATGAAATCCCGTTTCGAGTTTTAATCATATATACAGGGTCTATAAAACCTCCGTTCGATTGATTATCTATTTTTTTATAATTTAGAAAATGTAAGTAAGACATTAGAATAGCATTGTCATAGTCAAAACCTGTCATGGTTTTGCCATGCTCTTTTAAAACACCAATTACATTACAACGCCTTCCATTGAGCATAACTTGCTTGCCCACAGGCTTAATAGCGTTTCCAAATAATTCGGCTGAAACAGCATGCCCAAGTACTATATTATTATCTGTGGCCTGTGTCATTTCGTGCTGAGAAAAATAACGACCAAATTCTATATCGATAGGTTGCACTTTATTGAAATGATAAGTCATAGCAAAAACTTCTACTTGCTCAATACTTCTATTATTAAAAGACAACTTCATTTGTTCGCCATTGTTCGACAATACAGAATAGGCAGCTGTTTGAGCTTTTTTTTCAATCATTTTCAATTCTTGTAACGTATTTACCGGTCTGGACTTGTATTTCCACCAAGGATACTCACCTTTGTCTTCGGGAATCCATGCAAACTTTCCTACATAGAGTACATTGCTGCCCAAACTTTGCATATTGGTTTGAATATTATTTTTTAAACTGCTCACTACAGTTAATACACTAATGATACAAAAAACTCCAATGGTAATACCTAATAAAGATAAAAAAGAACGCAGTCTGTTGCTTACAATTTCTTGAAAGGCTACAATGATATATTGTTTTGCATGACTAAACATCTCATGTAAAAGTAATATGAAGTAGAAGAATAAATGTGATATGGCATTGCTTATTTTACTACCAGTACTGGCACATCTAATTGATGCCTCACCTGATCTATTGTTTGTCCATATAATAAATCTAAAAAGCCTTTGTGGCCATGTGCTCCCATGACTAATAAATCTACTTCTTGGTCATTACAAATGCGAACAATTTCTGATATTCGATTTCTATAGCCAAGTTCATAGCTGACTTGTTTGTGCAAAGGCTTTATCAGCTCTACATAATTTTTTAAATAGTTTATATCTTCTTCATATTCTTTGTCTGCTGCATTACTGCCTAAAATTTTTGCTGATGCACTTTCCAAAATATGTATAAGTATAATTTTAGTATCTTCTGATGCCAATTTCAAAGCATGTGAAATAACAGATTGGTCTTTTTTGCTAAAATCCAGAGCAAGTGCTATGTGTTTGTAATCTTTTATAGTATCTATTCGTAAAGTTTCATTTTGTACTGGATGTAATCCAACTCGAGTTGTTTTTACTTTTTTATTTAATAAGGGATAGATAAGTGTATAGGCTAATAAAATGATAAAAAATAGTAAGATGATGGCTATAAAAATTTTAACTCCTATAGAATCGTACTGATTAACAAAAAGAATAACTTCATTAAATACCATCTTTATATTTAAGTATAGAATGATTAGAGTAATTAAGGAAGATACGATAATCAACCAAGGTTTTATTGCAAAACTATCCATCATTTTTTTATTACTAACTGCATATATTAAAGGAATAATTGCAAAAGCAAGCTGTATACTTAAAACTACTTGACTTAATATAAGTAAGTCATTCATTTTTTCTTCGCCTGCTAAGAGTATAGTGAGAAGTGCAGGTGCTATGGCAACTAAGCGTGTTATCAATCGCCTTATCCAAGGATTTAATCGAATTTGCAGATAACCTTCCATTACTATTTGGCCAGCCAGCGTGCCTGTTACAGTACTACTCTGCCCTGCTGCTATAAGAGCAACAGCAAATAAAATAGGAGCTAGTGAAGAACCAACCAAAGGTGCTAATAATTTATGTGCATCTTCAATACTTTCTACTTGATGCATTCCACTTTTGTAAAAAGTAGCGCCAGCTAAAATCAAAATTGCAGCATTGACAAAGAGTGCTAAGTTTAAGGCAATAGTCGAATCTATAAAATTCATTTTTATAGCTCTTTTTTTAGCCTCTATTGTATTTTCTATTTTTCGGGTTTGAACTAATGCAGAGTGCAAATACAAATTATGCGGCATAACGGTAGCACCAATTATTCCTATGGCTATATATAATGCATCGTTATCTGGCAATACTGGTTTTACACCCTTTATGATTTCTACAAAATCAGGTTTTACTAAAAACAATTCAATGGCAAATGCTATAAAAATTATAGCTATCAATGAAATGATAAAGGCTTCTAATTTTCGTATTCCCAATTTTTGTAAATAGAGTAATAAAAAAGTATCTAATATAGTGATAGAAACTCCATATATAAGTGGCAATCCAAACAAAAGATTAAGACCTATAGCCATACCTATAATTTCGGCCAAATCTGTTGCTGCTATTGCCAGCTCAGCTAATATATAAAGACAAAAATTTATTAATCGAGGATATGTTTCTCTATTAACCTGAGCCAAATCTTTTCTATATACAATACCTAGGCGAGCACATAAACTCTGTAGAATAATAGCCATGATATTGCTCATAACTAATACCCATATTAATGAGTATCCATAGCGACTACCACCCGATATATCAGTAGCCCAATTGCCAGGGTCCATATATCCAACTGATATTAAGTACGCAGGGCCAATAAAGGATAGCATTCGCTTCCACATTGATTTTTTTAATGATGGGTTCACGCTATCGCGTACTTCTTCTAAACTTTTTGTTTCTCTAAGCATATTCGTCTAAATATAATGTTAGTCTTGTCTAACTTTATTACAAATATAAAGCAACTTTTTATTTTTCAAAGCAAAAAAAAACTGCACATGTTGTGCAGTTTTTTTAAACATATCGTAAATTAAAAAAAGATTAATCCCATTTCTTTTCTTCATTCAATCCGCATTCTTGTGCGTTTAACACTTCACGCTTGCCAGCATCGTTGATATTGATAAAAGCAGCTAAGTGTACATTTTTCATATCGTTAATTTTCATGCCGCTTAAATCGATATTTTTAAACTCAACTTTTGTATAATTAGTTGATTCGTTTAATTTAATATCATCGCCTTGCTCAGCTGTAATAATACCTCTGAGAACGTGAGAATGTTGCCAATTAGCATCTACTACTACTGATGAAGAATAGTTTGATTGACCACCAGGAGACTGAGGAACATCGTTTTCGATAACAGCCAACGTTAATTTTGTATTTCCAGTTATAGGAGTATTGTATCCAACATAAACATTTACATCAATTGCATCACCATTTAAAGTAGAAACCATTGCTAAACCGCAAGTAGCTGCTTTAGCCAATTCTGTTGTAATTTGACCAGTCCATGAACCACGACTTGATGCATCTGCTCTATCTACGCTTCCGTTTGGATATCCTGACACTCCAGTTAATCCTTTAATCCATGTATTAAATGAAGGAATTTCCATAGGGTCACCATCATGTACTGCAATTCCAACTACTCTTCCAGGATTTGCTGCTACATTATCTTCCATTACTTTAGCACCTTCAGGGCACCATCCGCACCACTCGCCAGTAAATTCTTCTAATACTACTTTTTTAGTAAAATCAGCAGGTACTGCTTTTACCCATGCATAAGGGTCAGTAACTACTTCTTCTTCTTGTTGATTATTTTGCCAAACTGGGCTTAAGCCTGCAGTTTTAGAGTTGTCTTTTGTACAAGAAGCAAATGCTAAAACGACAAAAGCAAAGATGGAGAGGGATAATAAGTGTTTCATTGATTTATATAATTTTTATGTTTGAACAAATATACTGATATTTTTTTATTAATTCTAACATTAACATTTGTTAATGCCTTACTTTATTTAAGACGGAAATTTATATAAAAGAGTTGGGTTCAAAGCCTCTAAAAAGAGCTATTGATTATTGAATTTATTTCAGCTGTTTTTATCTCTTGTTCAATTTCTGTACTTACCTGTTCTTTTGTATTTTCTTGTACTTGTTTGCGACGTTGAAAATTAGCAATTTTTACCATTCTATTGATATTGTTATCAGTAAGAGTAAATGCCTTATCTACCCATACATCTACTATGTCTATCAGCTCTTTTTTACTTACTTTATTACAAATAGAAATAAATGGATTATCAAATTTTTTGTCCAGTTCACCACTTAGAATGGCTTTGTTCATTTCTGATATACCCATATTGTTTTCTACTACTTTATCTATAACACCCATATCAAATACATCTTGTGCAGTATAGGTTTTGTTGGATTTAATGATATTATTAGCTGCTGTAAATCCTACTTTTTTAGATAAAAAACTATAGGCTCCCATACCTGGAAACGTTCCAAATATTACTTCTGGGAAACTAAACTTTGCTGCTTTTTCTGCTATTATATAATTGCCCGATAAGGCACTTTCAAAACCGCCACCAAAGGCATTTCCTTGTACTACACAAGCAGATATGACATTGGTTTCGTAATTATTATTGTATTGATATACTAAATCTATACACTTATATGCATAATCAGTCAGTTCTCTTTTTTTCTTATTCTTAATACAGTTGACAAAAAATTCTAAATCGCCGCCTAAGTTCCAAATACCTTGATTGAGTGAATAGGCGCAAACATATTTTATATTTTCCTTTTTAATAAAATAAACAATCAGGTCCTTTACTTGAACTAAATTATCTAAAAAGCTAAGCGAATAACAAAGTTTTTCTTGTAAATCAATCCCTATCCACAACACTTTATTCTCTTCATCTACTTTGATCTTAAGGTTGTTATTTATAAACATGTAGGTGTATTTAAAATAATGTTAACAATAAAATGTGAAAATAAATAAAATATACCAACAGTCAAATAAAAATTTATAAAAATAAATATTTTTTTTAATATATTAAACATAAGCATATTTACTACTATTTTAATTATTTATTCATAAAATATTTTACATACTAATTTTTTTTTATATAAAAATATTATATTTTTTACAAGCAATACTTTTACTATAAAAAAGGTATTATTGGATATATTTTTTTTCGCTACTATATTTGCCAACCCCCAAAAGTTATACACATAAAGCTCTTATAAATATGATGACAAGAAGACTTATTCGAATTAAAGCCTTTAATGTTCTTTATCAAGCTTCACTCAATACGGAAACTACTAGTAGTGAATTGCAAAAAAATTTAAAGAATGAGATCATAAATACATCCCTACTTCTTGTTACTGTGTATCAATTTTTAATTCAGCTTTGCGACTATGTTTTAGTTTTCTCAAATCAACGATCATCTAAACATCTACCTACACAAGAAGATTTAAACATCAACACAAAACTTGCTTATAATATAGTTATAAAAGCTCTCAAAGAAAATCAAAGTATCATAGACCTTACAAAAAAACATAAGTTATATAACGATTTTGATACAGAGTACATTAAGAAACAATTTCTGGATTTGCAAAAAACCTAAGAATATCAAAAGTATTTGTTGTCGTCTACACATAATTTAAATGAAGACAAAGACATTGTTCAATTCATAATAATGAAATTTATTTTTGAACATGAAGATACTGCACAGCTCATGGCTGAGTTGCACATGAATTGGTATACGGACTATGACACATTAGATGCTATGACGTATAAGATTTTGAGTAAACCCATGCATTTTGCTTTCAATAGCTTAGTTAGTAGTGATAAAGAAGAATTTGCTTTAGAATTGCTTGATTTGTATCATGAAAAATTACCCATTTTTAGCGAAATCGTAAAACCTAAATTACTCAATTGGGATGCCGATCGCATAGCTACAATAGATAGAATACTTATTAATATGGGAGTATGCGAATTATTATTTTTTTCTACCATACCTGTAAAAGTTAGTATTAATGAATATATAGACTGGCCAAAATGTTTAGCACACCTCAAAGTGGTCAATTTGTAAATGGCGTTTTAGATAGCATTCGTAAAGAACTTGAAAAAGAAAATAAAAATTCATAAAATAGACTTTGTAAAAAATAATAAAAAATGAATAACTATTTGATTTTACTTGTCATAGTGGCACTCTATAGCTGTAGTGAAAAATCGTCAGAAGAAAGGCAAACAAGCACTAAGCTATCTACAAGCTTAGTAAAAAACCCAAATGATATAGGAGATTCTTCTGCATTTGGTTGTTTAACCTTTGTAGATACATTTCATAATTTTGGTACTATAAAAGAAGGCGAAAATGTAAAATTTGATTTTGAATATACAAACACTGGAAATAAAGACATTATTATTTCGCATGCAGCCGGCTCTTGTGGGTGCACAGTTCCAGTGTATGACCAAAACCCCATTAAACCTAATCAAAAAGGGAGTATAGAAGTAAACTTTAATAGTCAAGGTAAAAAAGGTTACAATAGCAAAACGGTTGGGATACGTACCAATGGCAAACCTTCGGAATATACCTTGCTAATAGATGTTATAGTAGAATAAAAAAAAATTACATTCCCTGTTATATACCCAAACTTATACTTGACATTATTTTTTTGATTTCCTTTCAAAACCCAAACTATTATTTACCTTTGTCCCTAAATTTTTTATAATAATGGATATAATAAATGTCATTCTAATGGCTGGACAAGATGGGAAACCTAATCCTATGTTTAATGTAGTATTTATGGTAGGCATGATAGCCGTGATGTATTTATTTATGATACGACCACAAATGAAAAGAGCTAAAGAACAAAAAGCTTTTTCAAATAGCACAGATATTGGCGATACTATCATAACCAATGCTGGCATATATGGCAAAATAGTAAAAGCAAATGATGATGGAACTATTTCTTTAGAAGTAGACCGAAATACTGTGTTAAAAATTGACCGTAGTGCTATCTCTATGGAAATGACTATGGCCTATCGTAAAAAAATAGCTGGCGATACCAAAGCCTAAAAAGACGAAGTATGAGTATTCAAATTTCGATTCGAAAGAAAATAGTTATTGTTACAACAATCTTTTTAATTTGGATAGTCTTTTTTGCTCAATACGATATAGTTTCTTTGTATCAGCAACGTAAAGAGCTTTCCAATATGGAAGAAAAAATTGATTATTTGACCAAAGAAGTAGCCAATTTACAGCAAGAAAAAAGCGAATTCCAAAGCAACCTTTTTATAAAAGAAAAATACGCTCGCGAAAAGTATTTTATGAAAAAGAGCAACGAAGAAGTTTATACTTTTGACACTATTTTGGCTGAATAATGCCTCTTTATTTTTATTAAATGCCCATCCCAAGTATATTTCAAGGGTCAAATTGTACTTTTTACACAATTGTGTAAGCCGTTGACTTTTTAACATTTTTATTGAAAATAATCGAATATATTTGTATTATTATTTTTAATAACTAAAAACATTTCGTATGAAAAACTTTAAACTCCTTTCCATTCTTATTGCTTTTGTAGCATTTACTTCTCAACAGGTATTTGCACAAAGCAAAAAAATCAACGCTATAATGAAAAACATTTCGTTAGTGGCACCAAATGAAATTCAATTTGATTTATATCTTGAAAATGCATCAACCGATGGCACCACTTTATCATTGAATGGATTTCAAATTGGCATAGACTTTGATTTCGAAGCTCTTTCAAACGGAGGAACACTTTCAACAAATGTTGTAAAATACAATCCTCTATTACCAACTTCTTTTTTACAAGATAATAGACAACCAAATTGGGGTGCTAAAATAAGAAATTTCACACCTACAACAGGACATTGGAGAGTATCTGCAAATACTATTTCTAAAGCTGACGCTCCAGTTATTACAAAAGAAGGTTTGTGGTATGGTACCTATAGCATAACAAATTCCACAAGCTTTAATAAAGATGCTATTTATAATTTTGAGTGGTTCGTTGGAGCTAAACAAGGACGCACTAAAACTGCTGTTGCAGCTTTTGAAGGCACATCAACATTAGGCAAACCTTTTACATCTCCAGCTACAGACGGTCGTGAATTGACATTGAAAGTAGAGAAAAAAGCTGGCCCCGCTTCAATAGATGAACAAGTAAATAATGGTGGCTTTTCATTATACCCAAGTCCTGCTTATAATAAAATAACGCTTAACATTAATGCAGATAAAAATGAAAGCACCACGTTTGATATTATTGATATGCAAGGGAAATTAGTTAAGAGCTTTCCGTTGACTGTAAAACAAGATAGTAAAGAATATTCTTTTGACATTTCTGCATTAGCTGCTGGTGCTTATACTGCACAAGTACCTCTTAATGGAAAAACACTTTCAGTAGTTTTTAATAAAAAATAATTTTATATCCTTTCATTTAAAAGTTGCCTTTTATAGGCAACTTTTTTTTTCACTATAAATATGTATAAATCACTAATCATTTATCTTATCCTCATACTTCAATGTTTTGTTTTTAAACAAACTACAGCGCAAAGTAATTGCCCACCCAATATAGATTTTGAGACAGGAACACTTTCAAATTGGCAATTTTATATTGGAGTATGCTGCCCTATTTCTGGCAAACTTCCATCGCAAGCTATCAATGGAAGACATACTTTAATGTCTGGAACTGCCTTAGATTATTTTGGCGGGTTCCCGGTATTGCCTCCAGGAGGCGGTCAATATGCACTTAAGCTGGGCAACTCTTCGGCTGGGTCTCAATCCGAATCTGCTGAATATTCATTTATAGTACCGAACAGCATCAATAATTATAGTATCATTTATCGTTATGCTGTAGTATTTGAAGACCCCAATCACTCACTTGCCGAACAACCAAGGTTTGTCGTATCCGCTTTTGACTCTACGTCCAATCAGATAGTAAATTGTAATGATTTCTTATATATATCAGGAGGCGTATTGCCAGGATTTGAGCATAGTTTAGTAGACAATTCGGTTCTTTATAAATCTTGGACTACTTCTACCCTCAACCTTTCAGGCCTTGCAGGGCATAAAATTACTATTACCTTTGAGTCTGGTGATTGTTCATTAGGAGCACATTTTGGTTATGGTTATGTAGATGTTTCTTGTGGTCTTTTTCAAATAAATGGAGTCATTTGCAACAATGAACCAAACTTTACTATGTCTGGCCCATCAGGTTTCGAAAATTATCTTTGGTACGATTCCTCACTCACAACACTTCTGGCTCAAGGCGAACAAGTAACGTTGAATTCACCATCTCAAAACACCACGTACAAACTTGTTATTATTCCTTATGTAGGATTTGGATGTCCAGATACCTTAACTACCACCATCTATACTTCCAACTCTACTACAAGTACTTTATACAATACGATATGTCAAGGAGAGTCGTATGAAGGATACACAACTACGGGTATTTACATTGATACGTTAACGAATATAGCTGGTTGTGATAGTATACGAACCATAAATCTTAAAGTAAATCCAACTTATTATTTAGACACAATAATCACAAAATGTTTTGATGAAACAATACTTTATGATGGTATTAGTTACTCAAATCCAGTCACTACAAATATTTTCCATACTACTACGCTTGGTTGTGATTCTATAACACACTTAGAAATTAGGAATACGCCTACCATCCCTCTTGATTTAGGCCCTGATAGAAAAATATGCAAAGGCGATTACATTATATATAATAGCCTACCCTTTGTTTCATTTTTGTGGAACACTGGCGATACTACTGCTAATATAGAAGTTCAAAAAACTGGCACCTATACCTTGCAAGCTACAGACCAATATGGATGTATTTACATAGATCAAGTAGCAATTGAAATGATACCGAAACCTAATATCAGAATATTTACGAGCGAAAAAGCTATATGTAAAAACCAAGAAATAGTACTATCAGCTTTTGGAGGTAGCAATTACATTTGGTATCTAAATGACACGTCCAACAGCTTACACTATGGCGATACACTCCATGCAAACATCAAGGAAAATACAAACATCATTTTATGTGGCGAAGGAACAAATTCATGCAGTAACTACGATACTGTTTCGGTTTATATAGTTAGTTGTTGTGACAACATTATATTGCCCAATGCTTTTACGCCAAACGGTGATGGCATCAATGATATTTTCAAACCTATTGGTTTACTCAAATATGATCAGTATGAGCTAAAAATAATGAATAGATGGGGCAATGAAGTTTTTCATTCTAACGCTCAAGAAATAGGATGGGAAGGAAACCACAAAGGTGTTCCGTGCATTATGGATACCTACTATTATTTTCTGAAAGTAAAATGTAAAACAAAAGAAGAACTAATTAAAGGTGATGTTCTCTTGATGAGATAATTTACTTTTTTTAAAGTACTTAGCCTATTCGCAAGTATATTTGCATATTATTATTTAACATTCATACTCCATGAAAGCATCTATTTTATATACTTTAATTCTAAGAATTTTTTATTTTCTTGTCAAACAGATTCGGCTGAAAAGATCAAACGCGCAGGAGTTTTGCGGAAAAATCACTGAAGATGGCGCACTACCAGTAGATAGCATTACAAGCCTATTACAAAATAGTGATGAACAAGTAGGCAAACTAAAAGGAGAAATTTCGGCTGTTTGTCAAAAAAAAGGATGTTGGATGGAATTAACCAAACAAGATGGTTCTTTAGTACGAGTAACATTTAAAGACTATGGTTTTTTTATGCCTAAAGACGCATCTGGCAAAACAGCCATAGTAGAAGGTATAGCCAAAAGAGAAATAACCTCTGTAGCCGATCTAAAAGAATACGCAAAAGATAATGGCGACTCACAACAAACAATTGACACCATAAAAACTCCATTGGAAGAACTCGTATTTGAAGCAAAAGGTGTTATTATTCAATAAAGCAAAACTTACCAATCTATTGAAAAAGACTACATCTTTAATACTCTCTATAATTTCTATAGCCATACTATCTTGTGGCGAAAAGCAGTATGAGCAAACTGCGATCAAAGATCCCAACGAAGTAAAACCCATGGCACACATGATGCGCACTATGGCCGATTATTGCGATAGTATGCGTATTGATATAAAAAATCATAAACTTGTTGATTCTATCCGTTATCCGCTTATGCCTTTTTGGACTGCAGAGCCAACGGATAGTAGTGTATTTGAAAATGTATTTTATACTCATGCTCAAAACTTTGCCATAGCTTATCGAAATTTGATGGCTAACCAAGAACATCAAGCAGAAAACTATACGCTTGTAATCAATCAATGTATGGAATGCCATGGAATTTATTGTAGTGGCCCATTAAAACGAATAAAAAAACTACCTTTAACATATCAGGAAAAATAAACCTCATGAACAATTCAACAGATGCATTTAAAATAGAAATTGGTTGTGGTATAAGCCCACGAAAAGGATATAAGTCTTGCGACATACGTGATTTGCCAGGTGTTGATTATGTTTGTAGTGCTCATCAATTGCCTTTTGAAAATAATAGTGTAGATGAAATTTATACACGACATGTCATTGAACATTTTTCGTTAAAAGAATTTTTAGAAGTGCTTCAAGAATGGAATCGTGTATTAAAAACGGATGGTATAGTCTATATGATATGTCCAAACTTATTATATCATTGTGAGCAAATGTTAAAATATCCTCATGAATCTTTTTATACAAAAACTAGAGGCGAAAACCAACGTTACTGGGGTATGGGAAGCCTTTTTGGATGGCAACAAAATGAATATGATATTCATAAATTTGGCTATTACTTTGAATTATTAAGAGATATTCTTACTGATTTTGGTTTTGACCAAATAGATGACCTTACTAACAAAGAAGGTAGTGTTGAAAATGCACCTTGGCATTTGGAAGTCAAAGCTTCAAAACGTAAAGAAGCTAAATCATTTACCGAAAGTAAGTTTTTTCATATTTTAGATGTAGTACACTAAAAAAAATGATTACTTCTTTTTTATAAAAAAAACTGCAAGCATATAAGCCGGATTCTGTATAGTAAAAATATTTTTACTTGGCTATCATTTATCTAGGCTTTTTGTTGCCAAAAAGCTCCATCTGCCTACCCATGAATATCGAGCGAGCAGCTCTCAAGCATTCACTTATTTGGCATTTCAGCACATAAGGTTTACCCAACACAATAGTTACCCATTATGTAGTGAGCTCTTACCTCACTTTTTCACCCTTACCCTCCAAGGAGGACGGTTATTTTCTGTGGCACTGGCTTTGTACCTTGACGTACAACCATTCGTTAAATGGTATGTTTGCTCTTTGCTGTCCGGACTTTCCTCTTTTATTTATTTAAAACAAAAGCGATAACCCTGCTTGCAGTACTGCAAAACTAATACTTTATAAAAGAGAAATAAAGAATAAAATAGTAATAAAATGATTTAGGATATTATCTTAAATCAATAACTTCTACGTTTGGATACTTTTTGCTATCGAATACAAAAATTGCATCTTGAATAGCAGGATTGGCAGCATAATTATTGATAGTATATGAATATACATTTCCATTTTTTTCGTACAGCTTGCCACCTGCAACTATATTCGATGCTTTATCTACCATAAGCTCAATTTTAGAGAACTGTTTTGCTTTATTTGTAGGTGTCAGCAATATTACAAATACATTTTTTCCGTTGAATTTTGTTTCGCCAATAAATTTATATGAGTATTCCTTATCATAAAAGTTAGTAAATAGCTTAGATGGCGTAAATGAATTTTCATTCGGGTCAAAAGAACTAATTTGTACTTCATTAGTTTCTTTCATATACGTATGTACATTTTTGGTATCACAAAAAATTTCTTGCCCTGATATAGATACACGATATTTATCGCCTTTCATATATACAGTACCTTTTTTTGATTGTGCCTTTGTTTTTGGCCCAGCTATCGTAATCGTAAAATTGGCTTTAAGCGTTTTTAATAATTTTACTTTTTTGCTAACATCGTCTAATATTTTTTTGGCTTTTGCATCTTGTGAAAAACCAGAATGTGTAGAAAAAATAAGTAAGAAAAGTATAAAAAGTTTTTGCATATTATTTGGACTAATTTTGAGGCGCAAAGATTAAGATTAAAATGTAAAAATGATACTAATAGCCCTTTTACTTTGTGTGCTTGATGTTAATGTACAAAAAGTTTCCCTTGGAAATTAACTTCCATATATATTTCAAGAGCAAAATTTGTTGAAATACACAATAGCAAACAAAAAAAAGTCTTATTTATGTCTTACTATTTAATATGCATCTATATAAAAAAACAAATCAACTATTTGGCTATTGTATAGTAAGCACACGTTGTTAAGAAATTTCTTACAAACGGTATCAAACCAAATACAACATTTTGTTTCCGAGGTTTAAGGCCAAACTTAAATTGATAAATAGGGTTGATTAAAAACCATTGTTTGTTAACTATGGTATAATTATTTTTTTTACAAATACGTTCAAATCGCTCAATACTGATACCTGTTTCTTTTACCTCTTTGAGTGTAAGTATTGTGTTTTCTTTTTCTTTATTAAGCTTTAGAAAACCTAAAAACAAAGGCATTGGCAACAAATGATAATAGGGTAATTTTGATGTGATTTTTTTTTCTGCTATTTGCTGATGCCCACCAAATGGCATGTACCAAGGCGGAAAACCAAAAAATATTTGACCTTGCTCTGTTAAAAGTTTTTTCATAAAAGGAATAAAATTTTCTTGATCATGTATATGCTCAATGACATCTTTTAATATAATTAAGTCAAAATATTGAGTATACATTGCTAAGAATTCTTCAGACATCACATTTTGATATAGAAACTGCATACGACCTGTCTCAACTTCTTCTTTCAAAAAAGTGTTTGCCAAATCTAAACGTGGTTTATCTAAATCTACTCCAATACATTCACAACCTATATCATAGAAAGGTTTTAATACACCACCCTCTCCACAGCCAATTTCTAATACTTTGCTTTGTTTAGTTAGTGTACAGGTTTTTAAGATAAATGGTACCACATATTCTTTGGCATTATCTACTTGTTGTTGGTATTTTAATTTGGGATCTTTATGATGTGCTAAAGACATTATGAATGATTTGATTGTTGATTAAGTACTTCTATTTGAGTTTTAATAGATTTATCGTGTATAAGCTCAAACAAACGTAATATAAATTCAGCATTAAGCTGATTACTTTCTCCCCACATTGTTCTACTTTCTACAATTTCTCTCCATCGCTCTTGCTGAAAAATAGCAATATTGTTTTGAGCTTTTATTTTACCTAGTTCTTTGACAAGCTCCATACGCTTTCCAATAATTTCTATTATTTCGGCGTCCATAGAATCTAAGGTTTGGCGAATATTTTCTATTTCAATATCAGACTCTACACTTTTTTTCTTAAGTACCAATTGAGCTATAATAGTTGCTAAGGCATGAGGTGTTATTTGCTGCAAAGCATCGCTCAGTGCTACATCTGGGTTAGGATGGGTTTCTATCATTAATCCATCAAAATCTAAATCCATAGCTCGTTGTGCTATTGGAGCTATAAGATCTCGCTTACCTGTAATGTGGCTTACATCGCAGTATATAGGCAGCTTAGGATAGCGTCTTTTTAGCTCTATGGGTATAGCCCATAAAGGTTTGTTTCTATATTTGGAATGAGTGTCATACGTAGAAAAGCCTCTATGTATTGCTGCTATATCCTGAATGTTTTTTTGTTGTAAACGTTCTATAGCACCGCTCCAAAGTTCTATATCGGGGTTTACTGGATTTTTTACTAATACAGCTAAGGAAGTACCTTGAAGCGCATCAGCAATTTCCTGCACCAAAATCGGATTTACTGTAGTACGAGCGCCTAACCATACGGCATCTATATCATACTTTAGGGCCAATGCTACTTGCTCTTTATTTGCAACCTCAATACAGATAGGTTTTTGTGCTATTTGTTTTACTTGTTTTAGCCATGCTAATCCTTTTTCGCCTATACCTTCAAAATGTCCAGGCCTAGAGCGTGGCTTCCATATACCAGCTCGTATCATGTGGACTGGCATATGCTGAAAAGCATGGGCTATCTCGAGCATTTGTTCTTCCGATTCGGCACTACAAGGCCCTGCAATTAAAAATGGTTTTTGAGAAGTAAATAATGGCATGCAATGCGAAGGTAAAGTATTAATTATATACCTTCACTACACATACAAAAGGTTGTACTTGTTTTATTTGTTGTGTACGAGTCAAGCCTTTTATATTGGCACTTTGAAATTGCTTTGAAGAAAACTCTTTGGGCAAAGCATGTATTAAATTGAGTAATGAAGCAGAAGGGATAGCAAATGTAATACCATTGGACTCTGATTGTTTTCCAGATATGATACCAATTATATTTCCGAATTCGTCTAAGATAGGAGCTCCACTTACACCAGGACCCGAAGGCAATTCTAATTGATAACGATTGCTATCGCCCTCAAAACCAGTTACAGAACTGATATAGCCTTCGTTATAAACAATATCATTTTTAGGAAATCCTAAGGAATAAATACGCTGAGCGATATTTGGATTTACTTTTTTTATTGCATAAGGTAATTTATTTGAAAAGGAAAAATCGCTTTCTGTAATTTTTAAAATGGCTAAATCATTTATTTCATCAGTAGCTACAACTTCACTTTGGTGGCCTTTATTATCGCTTGTGAAAACAAAAATTTTAGAGAACCCATTTAACACATGTAAGTTGGTAACCACATAGCCATCTTGCGAAATGGCAAATCCAGTTCCTGAATATTTAGAAGGATAATCGGGTACTAAACTTTTCTTTTTTACTTGTTCTACATCCGATTTTATAGCTTTTTGGTTATTCTTAATTGAAATAATTTCTTTTCTTAATGTTTGATATATAGCATGATTGTCTTTTTTGTAAACGGAGCGTGCTACCATCAATGTAAGTACGCTTGCCAGCAAGGCCACACTAGCAGCTACTGAAGCTGTGCGCCAATATTTGTTTACATGCAATTTAAGATTATTTAAAAGAATATCGGTTTGGCTACGAGAGTGTTTATGTATAGTTTGTAATGTGTTGCTTACAAATTCTTTGTCTTCAATATGGTGTATAGTATTTAATAAAATCTGATATTCCTTAACAGCTTCAGCAAGAGCAGGGTTTTTACTCATTTCCATTTCAAAGAAAAGTTTTTCTTTTCCATCCATGAGATCGAGGCAGTATTTTTCTATTAATTCGTATGTATGATTAGCGTCCATTGATTTCTTGTTGTTTAAAAAACAATTTCCTTAGTCTATTTATGCATTTGTATTTTTGCGTTTTGGCGTTTTCGGGGTTGGAGTAGTTTAAAATTTCTGAAATTTCTTGCAACGATTTACTTTCCATATAGAAAAGCGTCAATAATTTTTGACAAGATTCTCCAATGATAGATAAACAGTGTTTTAGATTTTGTGCATGTTGCTCATATTCAAAAAAAACAGATAAGTCTTGATTGACATCTATAAAATCGCTTTCTTCATCCAAGACAAGGTTGGAAGTATGCTTTTTGTTTTTGACTAATTTTTTTAGCCACATTTTTTTTGCAATTGCAATTAGATACGTCGAAAACTTTACATTTAATTCTAAATGACTCCCTTTTACTTTTTCATATAATACTGTAATTGTATCTTGAAAAACATCAAAAGCATCATCTGTATTACCATTCATTTTAAAGACCATGCGTTCAATTTGATTATAATACGTATTATAAATATGTTTGAATGCCTGTTGATCTCCCTGTGCCAAAGAGCTAATTAACAAATCATCATTCCAATCTGTATGAATCTTGTTTATCATTTATCCGCTTTATTGAAAAAAGTAACCCAAAATTCTACGTTTTTTTTCTGAATTCAGCATAAAAAGTGATAATTCTTTACTAATTCGTTAAAAGAGCATTTGGAGCAACAAATAACTTTTGGTCAAAACAAAAAAGTGGTATACATTTGCAACCCATTTGTTAGCTATTCGGCTTACTAAGGTTGAATATCCGACTATAGTTGCTAACAAATTTGAACAATAAAAAATAAATATATACTATATGAATCATTACGAATTAATGGTCATTTTTACGCCTGTACTTTCTGAAGAAGAATACAAGGCATCGGCCAAACAACTTAAAAAAATTATTACTGACGCTGAAGGCGAAATTGTAGGCGAAGATTTTTGGGGCTTACGCTCTTTTGCCTATCCTATTCAGAAAAAAACAACTGGCTTATATTATGTATTAGAATACAAAGCTAATACTGATTTGAATAGCAAGTTGATTATTCAAATGAATAGAAATGAAAGTATCATGAGACAAATGATAACTGTTCTTGACAAACATGCTATAGCCTATAATAATAGAAAAAGAACAGGAGAAAAAATAGCTCCTAAAAACAATTCTGTAAACGAAAACCAAGAAGCATAAATCATGGCAAACGATATTAAATATTTATCTACTTCAAAAGTAGTAGTACGACAAAAAAAATATTGTCGTTTCAAAAAAATGGGAATTAAATATATTGATTATAAAGACCCAGAATTCTTGAAAAAATTTTTAAATGAACAAGGTAAATTATTACCACGTAGAATTACTGGAAACTCACTTAAGTTTCAACGCAAGGTTTCTACTGCAATAAAAAAAGCACGTCAAATGGCTCTTTTACCTTATGTAACTGATTTATTAAAATAAAAAAATAAATACAACATGCAAGTAATACTTATTAAAGATATAGATACTTTAGGTGCTGCCAATGAAGTGGTTAATGTAAAACCTGGTTATGCACGCAACTATCTAATACCTCAAAAATATGCTATAGAAGCCTCTTCAAACAACTTGAAAGTACTTCAAGAAAAACAAAAAGTTTGGGCTAAAAAAGAGCAAACACTTCTTAATGAAATCAACAAAGTAAGCGAAATTCTTAAAGCAGAACCTATCAAAGTACTTGCTAAAACGGGCACTTCTGGTAAAATATTTGGTAGCATCACTACTATACAAATTGCACGTGCTATCAAAGAACAAAAAGGTTACGAGATAGACCGTAAACGCATTGCTTTAGTAGAAGATATTAAAGAAATTGGTATTCAAAAAGCTACTATTGATTTTGGCAACAATCATGTTATTGAAATTGATATTGATGTAGTAGGCGAATAACCCCATTCTTACAAACTTTTGATACAAAATAGCCGTCTATTAGATGGCTATTTTTGTTTTTAATATATAAAATTGTATATTTACCTTTAATAATATAAATTTTTTTCAATGATTAAAAAATTACTCCCATTATTACTTTTTGTACTCCCTTTAAATTCATTTGCGCAATATTGTTTTCCAGTATATTCAGTTGCATGTACAAGTAATGATTTTATTGATAATTTTTCCACCACAGGTGGCATAACGAATATTACTAACAATGGTACAGGATGTACTGGACCTGCACCAAATAACTATACATTTTTCAATTCAATGAATGTTTCGCAAATACAAGGCTTATCATTCAATGTATCTATGCAATCTGGTTCATCATGGAGTCAAGGTTTTAGAATATGGATAGATTGGAATCAGGATTTGGATTTTGATGACCCAGGTGAGGATGTGTATGTTTCAGGACCAGCAAGTACTGCTGCTTTTACTGGCACTATAACTGTACCAATAACAGCTATTCCAGGTCCTACACGTATGAGGGTGTTATGTCGATTTGCTAACATACCTGCAGTAACAGACTACTGTACAACAACTACTTCATTCTCTTTTGGTGAATGCGAAGATTACGTTATGAATGTAATAGCAGCAACCCCTTGCTCGGGTATGCCTACCGCTGGGAATATTACACAAGGTAATTTTACTGTATGCGCAGGCAACACAGCCAATTTGAGTTTGACTGGCACCTCATATTTAGGCAATCAGTCTTATCAATGGCAACAATCAATAAATGGTGGAGCTACATGGACAAACGTGGTTGGAGGTGTAGGAGGTGCCTCACCTAACTACCAAACACCGCCATTAAATGCTACTATCATGTATCGGATGTATGTATTATGCAATTCGAGCAACTTGGCAGATACTACAGCACCAATTACAATAACTGTTTCTGGCCCTAGCTATGCAGCCTTACCTTATTTTCAAGATTTTGAAACATGGTCGAGCTATTGTGGCAATATGGACGTACCCAATGATAACCATTGGACATCTAACCCATCAACCGGATCTAATTCATGGAGAAGAAATTCAGATGGATTGACAGCTGCATGGTTAAATCCTGCTCAGTGCATGTATTTTCCGCAGGCATCTAAAAATCAGTATTCTGCACGTTTTCATTCTGGCTATACAACGGCTACTGGCTATATGGATCTCTTCTTAGACTGTAGCAATGGCACACCAAATAAAACATTAGTTTTTGATTACATCAATGACAATTCTACTAATGGCAATGCCGACTATCTTGAGCTTTTAGTATCAACAAATGCAGGTGCTACTTTTACACCGCTTGGAAACTTTAACTCTAGTCAGTTTTGGGCTACATTAACAATGCTATTTACTTCAAATTCTCCAACAACTGTAATACGATTTATAGGACATGGTAATACCTTTAGTTCAATAAACAATACGGATATTGGATTAGATAATATCAATGTATTAGAAGATTGTACTGGCACTCCTACCGCTGGAGCTATCAATAATTTATTACCTTGTGCTAATATTCCATTTGACCTTACATTGTCTGGGAATACACTATCTGGTGGGCTAACCTATACCTGGGAAATAGCAACATCTGCTACTGGTCCATGGACAAGCTTGGGATTAACTACAGATCCTAAAATTAATACTACAATTGGCACACCGTCTTATTTTAGATGTATAGTAACTTGTGTACAGAGCAATATGTCAGATACTACAGCTGTTCAATTTATTGATTTAGCAAGTTTTTATTATTGCTATTGTATTTCTCAAGCAAACCCTCCTACCACTATTTTTCAAAATATAGGAAACGTTACTTTGATAGATGCTCAAAGCAATACTTTGATTAACAATGGAAATCCATTGCCGACAACTAACAATCCAACTTCTTTAAGCCTTTATACTCAATACGGATTTACAGTACCGATAGTTGAAATTTATCGTGATTCTATTTATGATTTATCAACTTCTTCATTCAGTCAAACATCTACCTTAGCCAGTGGGTTTTCTGCCGTATATATTGACTTTAATAGAGATGGTAGCTTCTCACCAGTCAATGAAATGGTTCTATCAGGATTAATAAATACTACCGCTCCTACCTTAACAGGTAATTTTACGGTTCCTGCCAATGCACAATACGGCTATACAGGTATGAGAGTAGTTTATGAAGTAGGTGGTTCAGCCACAACCATTAATCCTTGTGGAAATTATAACAATGGAGAAACAGAAGACTATGTTGTAAACATTGCGTATTCACCTTGCAAAACACCTCCGAATGCTGGAGTTGCTATCATAGACGACACGATAACCTGTCCAGGATATTCTGTTTTCTTAGTAGATACTACTCATGATTTAATATTCCAAAATCTAACGTTTAACTGGCAAGTATCTAATGATGGTATAGTTTATAATGATGTGCCAGGTGCAACTTTGGACACTTTAACTTATGTAGTTAATAATAATACTTGGTTTAGATTTAGAACTACTTGTAATGGAACAAGCGATGCTTATTCTAATCCAGTTAAGGTAGTTATGTCGCCACCACTTGCATGCTATGGCATGAGTCAAGCAGTAGGTGGCATTGATGATACGAGTGATATAGGTGCATTTATTATAGCAGAGGCTTCAACAAGTAATAATATCTATTCATATATAACAGGAGGGCCTCATCTAAATAACCCTTTAGCGATAAAAAAATATACAAATTATACAAATAGTGCTCCTATGATATTATCTACAGATAGTACGTATAAATTTTCTATCTATCATGTCATGAATACTGTAAACCATAAAGATGCTAAAGTAACCATATTCATTGACTATAATAATAATCAACAATATGATTTACCAGCAGAACGAGTATTCACTGGCATTGCAGATATTAATAACTTTTATTTAAATGGTTATGTAACTACTCCAATAGCCCCAGCAATCAATGTGCCAACTGGCTTACGTGTAATTCTTAATAATGATATAGGACCTAATCCTGCTTCTGACAACGGAATTGGACTTTATACTTCGGGAGAAACAGAAGATTATATTGTACAATTTAAATTGAAACAACTATTTACAGGTATAAACAATAGTGCAATTTCACTTGATCATGTTACTGTTTATCCAAATCCTACGTCAGGAAATGTATTTGTTAGTTTCCAAACTAAAGAATTAATGCCTGTACAAATTGATGTGCTAAGTATGACTGGTGCTGTGGTATATAAACAAAATGTAGCACCCGTATTTGGAAATAAAGTTTTAGAATTGCCTTTAGCCAATTTAGCAAAAGGCACTTATATTGTAAAACTTACAACTGAAAAAGGAAATTTCATAAAGAAACTTACTGTTCAGTAATTCGATTATTCATTTGAAAACTTATCTAAGCCATTTTGATACATTATTCTTCAAAATGGCTTTTTTTATTGTATTATTTTATCATTTTGAAGCCTGCAATTCAAAAACTTCTTCTTCAAACTTTATTCAAGTGCAAGATGGACATTTTGTACTTCACGACACTGTATATACATTTAAAGGTTGCAACTACTGGTATGGGGGATATTTGTATTCAGACTCAATGCATAAAGGTAAAGAACGACTTAGACAAGAATTGGATTTTTTAGAAAATAAAAAAATTAAAAATATACGAGTATTCATTTGTAGCGAAGGGGATGATTCCTATCCTTACAGAATTTATCCAAGCCTACAATCGCAACAAGGTGTATACCATGAAGAACTGTTAAAAGGTTTTGATTACCTTTTGGTAGAAGCTGCTAAGCGTGATATGAAGATTGTTTTTGTACTGAATAATAATTGGGAATGGAGTGGCGGCTTTGGGCAATATATTGAATGGCAAACAAAACAAAAACCACCTTTTCCCAAAACAGCAGCATGGGATTGGGAGGCATATTGTCAATACATTTCTAAATTTTATACTTGCGATTCATGTATGTATTATGCCAATGCTTGGATAAAGCATATTGTAAACAGAACCAACACCTTTAATCAACTAAAATATTCAGAAGACCCTACTATTATGAGCTGGGAATTGGCAAATGAACCAAGACCAATGGATAGTTCTTCGATAGAAGCTTATCAACATTGGATACAAAACACATCGGCATTAATAAAGTCTATAGATAAAAATCATTTGGTTACAATAGGAACAGAAGGCATCATAAGCTGTTTTTATAGTGAAACTATATATAAAAATATACATGCCTATGCTACAATAGATTATGCCACACTACATCTTTGGCCCAAAACTTGGCAATGGTATAATGGTGAAAGCAAACATGCTATATCAGACACCACTCTTGAAAAAACAAAACAGTATATTGCTCTTCATACAACTCTAACAAAGCATATTAAAAAACCATTAGTTATAGAAGAATTTGGTATGCACAGGGATGGAAACTCTTTTTCGCCTCAAGCAAGTACGTATAATAGAGAAGAATATTTTCGTTATGTTTATCAAATAGGCCAACAATATAATATAGCTGGGTACAACTTTTGGGGATTTGCAGGTATGCCTATAAACGTAAGTGAAAATAAATATATGCAAAAAGGCATGGCATATAGTGCTGATCCACCACAAGAAGAACAAGGTTTATATAGTGTGTTTATGAGTGATTCTACTTGTTTTTAAGATTGTGCTTCATAATTTGCGACAGCGTCTATGAACGTTGAAATTTCATTTTCATCGCTAATTACAAATTCATCAGAAAATTTTGTATTAAAATTATACTCTACCTGAGATACTGTTTTTTTGCATGTAGCATGTATTTCTTGTACTTGACAATACTGTAATATTGAAACTACATTTTGTGGTGTCACTCCAGAACCAGGCATAATTTTAATTTTGCTACCGTATTTCTCCTGAAGCATTTTTATCTTTTCTTTTCCATACTCAACATTTTTTTCTCCACCACTAGTCAGCACACGTTCAAATCCCATAGCAATTAAATCTTCAATTCCTTGCTCGATATCTATGCATCTATCAATAGCCCTATGAAAAGTAACTGGTTGTCCTTTCCATGTATTTATCAGAATTTCGCATATTCGCTTATCCACATGACCTTGAGATGTTAAAGCTCCAAATACAATTCCATTCATTGCTAACACTCTACAAGTATTTATATCTGATTTCATAATATCAACTTCTTCTTGAGAATAAACAAAATGCCCGCCTCGAGGCCTTATCATGGCATATATGGGTACATTAAAACTTTCTTTTACTTTTTTCATTAACCCAAATGAAGGTGTACAACCACCCTCTGCTATACTTTCAAAGAGTTCTATTCTATCTGCTCCATTTGTGTATGCATTGTAACAAGATGTATAATTATTACAAGCAATTTCAATAACATGTTTTTTCATTTATCAGTTTTTTTTACAAGATACTATCACTTATTTCTTTAACATGATGCTGAGCACTTGAGCTTACCGCATAGTCAAAACCACTTTGTAAACTATAAGCTCCATATTCACCATCCACATTGATTGCAATAAATCCAACTTGAATGTCAGAAAGGTGCTTGTTTGTTTTTTGTTTTACTCGTTCAACTGCTTTTTTACATGCAATACTTGGGCTATAACCTTGCCTCATATATTCTACTACCAAAAAACTTCCGCTTACACGAATAATCTCCTCTCCATGCCCTGTTGCTGTTGCTGCGCCCACTTCATTGTCTACATAGAGACCAGCACCAATAATTGGCGAATCGCCAACTCTACCATGCAGCTTATATGCCATACCACTTGTAGTACATGCGCCACTCATATTGCCAAAGCTATCCATGGCTATCATGCCTATAGTATCGTGATTATACTCCCCACTTTCCATACGAAAATCTGAAAATGGACCTTTCCCCTTTTCAATATTGATTTGTGGTTTGTAATTACTTTTTTCTTTCCATTTTTTAAAATTTGCTTCTGCATGATCGCTCAAAACATCTGTTTCTAAGGTAAATCCTTGCTCTATAGCAAACTGCTGAGCTCCTGCTCCAACCAACATGATATGTGGAGTCTTTTCCATGATTTTTCTGGCTACTGAAATTGGGTTTTTTATTTGAGATAAAAATGCGACACTACCGCATTCACTTTTTTCATTCATAATACAAGCATCTAATGTAACAACACCCTCTCTATCAGGATTGGCACCCAAACCTACACAACAATTATTAATATCATTTTCACTTACCATTACTCCTTTTTCTACTGCATCCAATGCATAGCCTCCAGACTTTATAATTCCCCATGCTACTTCGTTGGCGGCTTTGGCTTGATTATACCACGTAGCAAGCACTATACTTTTATTCTGCTTTTGGGCATTTGAAAAATGTCGTTTTGGAATACTTAGAAATGCTGATCCTAAAGCTATATTTTTTAATAATTGTCTTCTATTCATTTTTTTTTTGAATCATTTATTTGATAAATTACAAGAGGGCTATCTCACTACAAAACAACCAAGCACTTAATCCCGAACCTGGCATGCCAGCCGGAATCTTGTTTAATGGTTTTGCTCTAAAATTAATTTTTTTTATTTTCAAATTCACATCTATCCATAATGATTTATTTTCGTCGTATTGTCTTTCTATTTCTTTTGCATGGATAATTTTTGTGTTTATCAATTCATCTTTTTCGTTATAAAAACGCACTTCTACTTCTTCAGGTAAATGAATCCAGCTTTCTGCTGCTTTTAAGAAGGCACATTGCATTTGAAAAATATCTTTGGTTTCATTCAAGTGCATTGTTAAAGACATATCGGATTCATACCATCCTAACCACTCCTTGCTAGTCCATGGCACATTTCCAACTATACCATCTGTCAAAGTATATATACCCCCTTGGTTATAGCTTTCACTTGGCGCTATATAATTTTCTATTTTAGCGCCTATAGCTTTATGAATAAAATAATCTTGAGAAAAAACTGCACCTTTAGGTTGATGTTTAATAAATGTTTGCGCTTTAATAGTGGAGGATTTTTGAATAGGCAGTACGTTTGTATATATTTTTGAAGTACTTGTTGGAATAGTGCTATCAGCGGTAAATCTTATTTCACTATTTTTTATATCATTGAGTAACTCAACAAACAATCCAGTCTTTTTGCCTTTTGTATAAGACTGCACATCAAACATGGCATTAGCGTATCGAATATTCTTTTTATTTAATAATTCAAAATGCGGTATTAATCGTTCTGTAAAATTTGAATAATTTCTATTTGACTTAGGAGACCAAAGAACTTCACTCAAAGCGCACAGTCTTGGCATGGCCATATACATAACATGCTCTTGTGTTTGAATATATTCTGTCCAAACATTTCCTTGAGCACCAAGTATATATTTTTCTTTGTCTTGCGGTAGATCTTTAGGTATGGGATTATAATCATATACTTTTTTTAAAGTAGTATACCCTCCTATTGCCAATGGTTCTGTTTTTTGATTTCCCTGATAATGATCAAAGTAACAATGACTACCTGGACACATAACAACAGCATGATTTGTAGTAGCTGCTTGAATGCCACCTTGTTCACCTCTCCAACTCATTACAGCTGCATGTTGAGCTAAGCCACCTTCTAAAATTTCGTCCCAGCCTATCAACTTTCGTTGCTTAGTATTTAAAAAAGAATCAATTTTAGAAATGAAAAAAGATTGCAACTCATGTTCATCTTTTAAGTTGTGGTTTTTTATATTTTGCTGGCAAACCTTGCATTGTTTCCATCTAATTTTTGGCGCCTCATCTCCGCCAATATGAATATAGCTTGATGGAAATAGCGCTATAACTTCATCAAGTACATCATAAATAAAATGAAAAACAGAATCATTTGTGCAAAAAATATCATCACTTACACCCCAACTTGTTCGTGGCGTAAAATTTGATTTGGTACAACTTAGATAGGGATAGGCGCTTAACGCGGCTATGCTATGCCCTGGCATTTCAATTTCTGGCACTACAACAATTTGTCTTTTCTCAGCATATGAAACTACTTCTTTTATTTCTTCTTGAGTATAAAAACCACCATACGGAGTATGATCTCCTTGAAAAGGATCAAAATGTTTCTCTAACATTGTTTCGCTACGAGTGCTCCCAATTTGTGTAAGTTTAGGATATTTTTTAATTTCTATACGCCACCCTTGATCATCGGTTAAATGCCAATGAAAGGTATTCATTTTATGTAAGGCCAATATATCTATATATTTTTTTATAAAAGAAACTGGAAAAAAATGTCGCACCACATCTAAATGCATACCTCGCCATGTAAAGGCTGCATAATCATGAATAATCTGACATGCTACTTTATCATTTTTTGCATAAAATAATAACTGATTCAAAGACATGATAGCATAGAAAATACTTTTTTGTGTACCTTCTATTTCTATTGATTCTTTATTAATTCTTAAAACATATTCATCTTGTTGAGTTAATGCCGAATTTATTTTTAAACTAATAGTAGACAATGGTAATGCAGTATCAAAGACAATAGAATTAGTTGCTGAATAATTTGGTAACAAACTGCTATCAATAAATTCATTATATGAAAGTAGTATTGAGTCGCTAACAATTATCTGTGTAATATTTTGAAGCGAAAGCGAATCCTTTTGCAATACTATACTTACAGGTTTTGGTATAATAGTTTGAGCAATGACAATTTTGGCTATGCTAAAAAAAAGTAGAATCGCAATTTTTTTCATGTTAGTAAATGTAAAATAATCCTTACAAATTATTTTATTTTACTAAGGTCACGTCACCTTTTTTGATATATTTTTTTCCATCAGTTAAACAACGATATTCAAATATATAAAAATAAGTACCAGGATCTTGTAAGTCGCCCTGATAGGTTCCATCCCAACCACTTCTAAAGTCAGTAGTGTACCAAAGTCTATTACCCCATCTATTGTATACACTTAATTGAATTAATTCTATACCAGCAGTTGTTGTAACTCTAAATAGATCATTCAAATTATCTGCATTCGGTGTAAAGGCATTTGGAATAAAGACCTCATTACAACATGGACCAGGCTCTATATATATTGTGTCTTTTATTTGGCAACCAGTAGCATCTATTACGTTTAAGAAGTAATAACCATAATATAAATTTTTTACGATGCTATCAAATTGAGGTGGGGAAGTACTCCATGTATAAGTATATGGTTGTGTACCTCCAGACACTAAAGCTTTTGCCCAACCTTCATTTCCCCATCCAGTACAGCCCAAATTTTGCTGTTCTATATCTATCTTCATAGGGTTTTGAATTTCATCAATATTTATGATAGTATCAAACTGACATTGAGCACTATCTTTAATAGTTATTGTGTATGTACCGACATCAAGACCTGTAAAGATTCCAGTTTTATTAATATGCAAAACAGGTCTTACATAATAAGTATAATTACCTCTTCCTCCTTTTCCCTCTACTACTATTTTACCATTTTTAATATTGTGACAATATACTGGATCTATTATTAAAGTTTTTACATCAATTGGATCTGGTTCTTTTAGAATAAATAAAGTATCTCTAGTGCATCCAAGTGCATCAATGACACGAATTTGATAGGCACCTGCAGACAAATTAGTATAATACGCTTGAGATAAAATATTTCCATTTTGAAATTGATAATATAAAGGAGCAATACCTCCAGCAGCAACAATCGAAATTATTCCGTCTGCATCTCCATGACATGTAGGTTCACTAACAGTAAATTCGTCAAACGTAATAGCAGGATTTTGATTTAACGTTACACTTGTAATAGCTATACAATTATTGGCATCCGTTGCAATAATATTATATATTCCTGCAGGCAATTGGCTAAATTCTCCATTCACTAATTGCACGCCCAACTGCGGTGCAATTGTGAAATTAATACTACCCGTACCTCCAATAGCTGCTACATTAATACTTCCAGTAGTGTCGCCAAAACAGGTTATATCTTGTTTGCTAATTAAAGTAAAAGTAATCTGACTTGGCTGTGTTAAAGTTATATTACCAACTGAAGTAGAACAATTATTAGCATCACTAATTACTACTGTATAAGTATTTGAAGTGAGTGAGGTAAACACTCCAGTGGTATTTGTAATATTATTTGGCAAAAGTAAAAAAGTATATGGCTGAGTGCCGCCTATTGCACTTGCAAAAATAACACCATCATTTCCTCCAAAACATGAAACATGTGTAAGAATTGGATTCATTGGAACTATAGGGTCTGGCTGACTAATAAAGAGCACAGTATCTATACTACAATTATGAGAATCATTTGCATGAATGGTATAATTACCAGAAGAGAGGTTTGAAAAAATTCCATTTGTATTTGTAATACTACCAGGCAGTAGTGTATATGAAATAGTACCTGTGCCTCCTTGTGCTAAAATATTTATTTCGCCATCGCTATTTCCTGCACAACTTATATTACTAATATTAATATTTCCCCATACTAATAATGGAGGGTCTACCAATGTATGTGATATAGAATCTACACAACCCTTGGCATCTACAACGTTAAACGTGTATGTTTGTGCGTTTAAGTTTAAAAAAGTACCAGATGGATTTTGGATTCCAATAGTTGGAGATATAGTAATTGTGTTGTAAGGTTGTGTACCATTAGAAACAGATAAACTTATTTCTCCATTAGCATCATTAAAACACAGCGGATCTGTAGAACTTATGACGGCTATATCTACTAATGGTACATGAGGCACAAATATAGTCGTATCAATTTCACAACCTAAAGAATCCGAAATTGTACTGATATAATTTGTAGAATTTAATGAATTGAAAATACCTGTAGTATTTGTTATAGAATTTGTTGTATACGATAATGTACCTGTACCTCCTTGTGCTAAAACTGTAAATGAACCATCATTTGCGGGTACACATGATTCACTTGTTGTGCTAACTGATAATACTTGAATTGGTAATGCTTCTAATACCGTTACAACAGTATCTGCAGTAGCACCATTTATATCTTGTACAGCAATTGTATACTGACCAGCAACTAAATTTGTAAATACCCCACTTGGATTTTGATTTCCAATAGCTGGCGAAATAGAATATGTATATGGCATAACACCTCCAATAGCACTACATGATATGACACCAACACTATCTTGATAACATGGATTATTTATTATAGAAGTAACATTTACAAATAATGGATTCGGTTCATTGATAATAATACTTAAAGTGTCTATACATCCATGCTGATCTATAACTTGTAAAGTATAATTGCCTGCTGGCAAATTAGCAAAAACTCCTGGACTAGTTTGATTGCCAATATTTGGCAAAATAGAATACGTATATGGTGCAGTTCCACCATTTGCACCAACTGATACACTTCCATTCGATAACCCAAAAATGGTAACATGAGTAATGCTTACTAAATTTAAATTTAACAATAATGGCTGATATACAGGAATTGAAGAAATACTTGTACAACCGTTTGCATCAACCACAGTTATATCATAGTTGCCACTACAAACATTATTAAAGAAGCCCGGTGTAGGTTGAGAACCTAAAAGAGGATTTGATGAAAAATTATAGCCTGGCGTTCCTCCACTAACATTTATTGTTATAGAACCATCGCACTCCGAAAAACAACTAGCAGAATCTGCAACTATTGATGTAATACTTGGACCATTAGCTGTAGAAATATTTACTATACTTGACGATGTACATCCATTTGCATCTGCAACTACTATGGTATATGTATTGGTGCACAGGTTAGCAAAATTATTATTTAGCGAAAAATTCAATCCGTTATCAATTGAATAGGTATAAGGTGCTAGACCTTGCGACGAACTAATTGTCATATTTGCATCACAACCGGGAATACATGATGCATCTGTTTTTAAAACATTTGAAACTATAGGCCCATCTGGGTTTTCAATAATAAATGTATCTACAGCTGTACAACCAACCGCATCTTTTAACAATAAAGTATAAGTACCAACACACAAATTCGTGAATACATTAGAAGATTGAAAATTCAATCCATTGTCTATTGAAAATAAATACGGTGGCAATCCACTAGAAGCCAATACACTTACTGTACCGTCGCACCCAGGATTACAAGTGGCATTTGTAGTTGTTAGATCATTAATAGTTGGAGCAGCTGGGCTTATTACTGTGACTGTAGAGCTCACCGTGCAGTTGTTTGCATCTTTTACTGTTATGGTATAGTTCCCTACTCCTTGATTGATAAATTGAGAAGTACTTTGATATACACCGCCATTGAGTGAATAGCTATATGGGCTTGTTCCACCACTTGCTGTAGTTGTTATTGTAGCATCATTGCCAGGTACACAACTTGGTATTGTAGCCGTTAGTGTGGTAATGGCTAAGGCTGTAAACTGACTTATGTTTATTGTCGTTGTCTTTGTACAGTTGTTTGCATCTTTTACTGTTATGGTATAGCTGCCTTGGGTAATGCCTGTAAAACTGTTAGAGCTTTGATACGTTCCTCCATTGGTAGCATAGCTATAGGTGTTGTACCGCCTCCTGCTGTGGCCGTTAGCGTGCTATTACCCCCATTGCATAATATTGGAGTAGCACTCGAACTTAGGGTAAGGGCTGAAGGTTGTGTGATATTGATGGTCGTTGTCTTTGTACAGTTGTTCGCATCTTTTACTGTTATGGTATAACTACCTTGTGTGATGCCTGTAAAACTATTAGAGCTTTGATACGTTCCTCCATTGATAGCATAGCTATAAGGTGTTGTACCGCCTCCTGCTGTGGCCGTTAGCGTGCTATTACCCCCATTGCATAATATTGGAGTAGCACTCGAACTTAGGGTAAGCGAGTCTGGTTGGTTAATTACGATTGTTGTTGCCGTAGAACAACCTACTGCATCTGTAGCTATTATAGTATAGCTTGTTGCTGTTAGTGTTGTAAACTGGCCACTTGTATTATTGGATGTGCCCGGTTGTATGCTATAGTTTATAGTTCCAGTACCACCAATTGCTGTAGCTGTTAGTGAGCCTGTCGCATTGTTATAACAGTCTACATCGATACTACTTACACTCACAAAACTTGGGGAGTTTGGTGTAATTACACTTATCGTAGAGCTCACCGTGCAGTTGTTTGCATCTTTTACTGTTATGGTATAGTTCCCTACTCCTTGATTGATAGGGTGAGAAGTACTTTGATATACACCGCCATTGAGTGAATAGCTATATGGGCTTGTTCCACTCACTTGCTGTAGTTGTTGTTAGCATCATTGCCAGGTACACAACGGTATTGTAGCCGTTAGTGGTAATGGCTAAGGCTGTAGGCTGAATTATGTTTATTGTCGTTGTCTTTGTACGGTTGTTTTGCATCTTTTACTGTTATGGTATAGCTGCCTTGGGTAATGCCTGTAAAACTGTTAGAGCTTTGATACGTTCCTCCATTGATAGCATAGCTATGGTGTTGTACCGCCTCCTGCTGTGGCCGTTAGCGTGCTATTGCCTCCATTGCATAATATTGGAGTAGCACTCCGAACTTAGGGTAAGGGCCTGAAGGTTGTGTAGTATTGATGGTCGTTGTCTTTGTACAGTTGTTCGCATCTTTTACTGTTATGGTATAACTACCTTGTGTGATGCCTGTAAAACTATTAGAGCTTTGATACGTTCCTCCATTGATAGCATAGCTATAAGGTGTTGTACCGCCTCCTGCTGTGGCCGTTAGCGTGCTATTACCCCCATTGCATAATATTGGAGTAGCACTCCAGGCCGTTAGCGAGTCTGGTTGGTTAATTACGATTGTTGTTGCCGTAGAACAACCCACTGCATCTGTAGCTATTATAGTATAGCTTGTTGCTGTTAGTGTTGTAAACTGGCCACTTGTATTATTGGATGTGCCCGGTTGTATGCTATAGTTTATAGTTCCAGTACCACCAATTGCTGTAGCTGTTAGTGAGCCTGTCGCATTGTTATAACAGTCTACATCGATACTACTTACACTCACAAAACTTGGGGAGTTTGGTGTAATTACACTTATCGTAGAGCTCACCGTGCAGTTGTTTGCATCTTTTACTGTTATGGTATAGTTCCCTACTCCTTGATTGATAAATTGAGAAGTACTTTGATATACACCGCCATTGAGTGAATAGCTATATGGGCTTGTTCCACCACTTGCTGTAGTTGTTATTGTAGCATCATTGCCAGGTACACAACTTGGTATTGTAGCCGTTAGTGTGGTAATGGCTAAGGCTGTAGGCTGACTTATGTTTATTGTCGTTGTCTTTGTACAGTTGTTTGCATCTTTTACTGTTATGGTATAGCTGCCTTGGGTAATGCCTGTAAAACTGTTAGAGCTTTGATACGTTCCTCCATTGATAGCATAGCTATAAGGTGTTGTACCGCCTCCTGCTGTGGCCGTTAGCGTGCTATTGCCTCCATTGCATAATATTGGAGTAGCACTCGAACTTAGGGTAAGGGCTGAAGGTTGTGTAATATTGATGGTCGTTGTCTTTGTACAGTTGTTCGCATCTTTTACTGTTATGGTATAACTACCTTGTGTGATGCCTGTAAAACTGTTAGAGCCTTGATACGTTCCTCCATTGATAGCATAGCTATAAGGTGTTGTACCGCCTCCTGCTGTGACCGTTAGCGTGCTATTACCCCCATTGCATAATATTGGAGTAGCACTCGAACTTAGGGTAAGCGAGTCTGGTTGGTTAATTACGATTGTTGTTGCCGTAGAACAACCTACTGCATCTGTAGCTATTATAGTATAGCTTGTTGCTGTTAGTGTTGTAAACTGGCCACTTGTATTATTGGATGTGCCCGGTTGTATGCTATAGTTTATAGTTCCAGTACTACCAATTGCTGTAGCTGTTAGTGAGCCTGTCGCATTGTTATAACAGTCTACATCGATACTACCTACACTCACAAAACTTGGGAGTTTGGTGCTTAATTACACTTATCGTAGAGCTCACCGTGCAGTTGTTTGCATCTTTTACTGTTATGGTATAGTTCCCTACTCCTTGATTGATAAATTGAGAAGTACTTTGATATACACCGCCATTGAGTGAATAGCTATATGGGCTTGTTCCACCACTTGCTGTAGTTGTTATTGTAGCATCATTGCCAGGTACACAACTTGGTATTGTAGCCGTTAGTGTGGTAATGGCTAAGGCTGTAGGCTGACTTATGTTTATTGTCGTTGTCTTTGTACAGTTGTTTGCATCTTTTACTGTTATGGTATAGCTGCCTTGGGTAATGCCTGTAAAACTGTTAGAGCTTTGATACGTTCCTCCATTGATAGCATAGCTATAAGGTGTTGTACCGCCTCCTGCTGTGGCCGTTAGCGTGCTATTGCCTCCATTGCATAATATTGGAGTAGCACTCGAACTTAGGGTAAGGGCTGAAGGTTGTGTGATATTGATGGTCGTTGTCTTTGTACAGTTGTTTGCATCTTTTACTGTTATGGTATAGCTGCCTTGGGTAATGCCTGTAAAACTATTAGAGCTTTGATACGTTCCTCCATTGATAGCATAGCTATAAGGTGTTGTACCGCCTCCTGCTGTGGCCGTTAGCGTGCTATTACCCCCATTGCATAATATTGGAGTAGCACTCGAACTTAGGGTAAGGGCTGAAGGTTGTGTGATATTGATAGTCGTTGTCTTTGTACAGTTGTTCGCATCTTTTACTGTTATGGTATAACTACCTTGTGTGATGCCTGTAAAACTATTAGAGCTTTGATACGTTCCTCCATTGATAGCATAGCTATAAGGTGTTGTACCGCCTCCTGCTGTGGCCATAGCGTGCTATTGCCTCCATTGCATAATATTGGAGTAGCACTCGAACTTAGGGTAAGGGCTGAAGGTTGTGTGATATTGATAGTCGTTGTCTTTGTACAGTTGTTTGCATCTTTTATTGTTATGGTATAGCTGCCTTGGGTAATGCCTGTAAAACTATTGGAGCTTTGATACGTTCCTCCATTGATAGCATAGCTATAAGGTGTTGTACCGCCTGTAGCAGTTGTTGTAACTGTACTAGTGCCTCCATTGCATAATATTGGAGTATTGGTGGCAGAAGCGGATAATTGAGTTGGTTGAATTATATTTCCAGTAGTTGAAACTGTACAGTTGTTCGCATCTTTTACTGTTACGGTATAACTACCTTGTGTGATGCCTGTAAAACTATTGGAGCTTTGATACGCTCCTCCATTGATAGCATAGCTATAAGGTGTTGTACCACCTGTAGCAGTTGTTGTAACTGTACTAGTGCCTCCATTACATAATATTGGAGTATTGGTGACAGAAGCGGATAATTGAGTTGGCTGAACTATATTTCCAGTAGTTGATACTGTACAGTTGTTCGCATCTTTTACTGTTATGGTATAGCTGCCTTGGGTATTGCCTGCAAACTATTGGAGCACATTACGTTCCTCCATTGATAGCATAGCTATAAGGTGTTGTACCGCCTGTAGCAGTTGTTGTAACTGTACTAGTGCCTCCATTGCATAATATTGGAGTATTGGTGGCAGAAGCGGATAATTGAGTTGGCTGAACTATATTTCCAGTAGTTGATACTGTACAGTTGTTCGCATCTTTTACTGTTATGGTATAGCTGCCTTGGGTAATGCCTGCAAAACTGTTAGAGCTTTGGTACGTACCTCCATTGATAGCATAGCTATAAGGTGTTGTACCGCCTCCTGCTGTGGCCGTTAGCGTACTATTGCCTCCATTGCATAATATTGGAGTATTGGTGGCAGAAGCGGATAATTGAGTTGGTTGAATTATATTTCCAGTAGTTGAAACTGTACAGTTGTTCGCATCTTTTACTGTTATGGTATAGCTGCCTTGTGTAATGCCTGCAAAACTGTTAGAGCCTTGATACGTTCCTCCATTGATAGCATAGCTATATAAGTGGTATACCGCCTGTAGCAGTTGCTGTGACTATGCTAGTGCCCCCATTACATAATATTGGCGTATTGGTGGCAGAAGCTGATAATTGGGCTGGTTGAATTATATTTCCAGTAGTTGATACCGTACAGTTGTTCGCATCTTTTACTGTTATGGTATAGCTGCCTTGGGTAATGCCTGCAAAACTGTTAGAGCTTTGGTACGTACCTCCATTGATAGCATAGCTATAAGGTGTTGTACCGCCTGTAGCAGTTGCTGTGACTGTACTATTGCCTCCATTACATAATATTGGCGTTGCACTCGAACTTAAGGTAAGGGCGGAAGGTTGTGTAATATTGATAGTCGTTGTCTTTGTACAGTTGTTCGCATCTTTTACTGTTATGGTATAGCTACCTTGGGTGATGCCTGTAAAACTATTGGAGCTTTGATAAGCTCCTCCATTGATAGCATAACTATAAGGACTTGTACCACCTCCTGCTGTGGCTGTAACTGTACTGGTACTACCATAACACAAAATCTGCGTAGCATTCGAACTCAAGGTAAGGGCGGAAGGTTGTGTAATATTGATAGTCGTTGTTTTTGTACAGTTGTTCGCATCTTTTACCGTTATGGTATAACTACCTTGGGTAATACCTGTAAAACTATTAGAGCCTTGATAAGCTCCTCCATTGATAGCATAGCTATAAGGTGTTGTACCGCCTCCTGCTGTGGCTGTAACTGTACTAGTGCCTCCATTGCATAATATTGGCGTATTGGTGGCAGAAGCGGATAATTGGGTTGGTTGAATTATATTTCCAGTAGTTGAAGCTGTACAGTTGTTCGCATCTTTTACTGTTATGGTATAACTACCTTGGGAAATATTAGTAAAAATGTTTGAAGATTGATATGTTCCTCCATTGTACGAATAGGTATAAGAAGGTGTTCCTCCAGCAGCTATAATTGTCAAATCTGTTGTACCATTATAACACAAAATCGGATTAAACGAAACACTACTAATATTTGGATATGAAACATTAATTAAAACTGTAGTGGTCAAAGAGCAGTTTACTGCATCAGTTACTGTTATTGTATACACTTGATTTGAGAGTCCTGAAAAAGTACCGATTGGCGACTGAGTAGCAGCTGGATTAATTGAATAAGTATAAGCACCTGTACCACCACTTGCACCAACTGCAACTTGACCGGTAGGACTACCTGCACATTGCGTATTTGTAATTTGCACTGAATTAAAAGCCAAAGGGGGCAATTGCAAAATTGAAACTGCTGAAGTGGTAGTACAACCACTACCATCGGTAGCCGTTATGGTATAAGCTGTTTGAGACAAACCCTGAAACTGTCCGGTGCTATTTGTAATATTGCCTGGGTTTAACGTGTAGGTAAGAGTTGAGCTTGCATTGGCTACTGTTACAGAATTAATTGAAGCATTTCCATTACAAGTTCCATTGGTTTTGGTAACTCCAGTAATGGACATAAGATTACAAGTACCAGGAATAGTTACAGCAGTCCTATTTAAACAACTCGATGTTCCGTTTGAACAACATGATGCATATATTGTAGTACCACCTGGACATGTAGTACCAGCTGGATCATAAACAAATGGAGTACCTGTTCCCAATAAATTTCCTCCTGTTGCAGCGTCCCACCAAGAAATAGTATTTCCAGAACAAGTCCCAGATAAGGTAGATGTGAAATTCTGCACACCACCAACACAAGTTTTGCTTGGAGGTGTAGCACTTAAGTTGGATATAACTAATGAATTACATGGCGAAATATTGATATTAAATCCTATAGTATGCGAAAAATTATTATTGATATCATAACAACCTGTAGCACCATCCGATTGACCTTGAATAACAAAAGTTTCTGTAGGTGTTGTTAGAATATTATTGCAAAAAGTTAAATTAAAAGATAAGGTCATAGGGTTATTGCATGTATAAGCTGCTGCCCCATAATTATTACAAGGGTTTCCATCGCCTGCGGTGGCACCAGGACAGCAAGAATTACCTCCTGTATTATCATAATAAAATCCAGGACCAGCAGTGATGCCAACAGGGCACTGACCAGTACAACCAGCATTATATGTTAAAAAACCAGGCGGAAGACTTATACCTGAAACAGTAAATCCAGCATTGGAAGGAAAAAAGAAAGAATGTATCCACTCTGCTTGTACTTGTTCCCATTTGATATTTGAAATAGTTACACCTAAAGTAGTTGTTCCACAAGGGTCTGTGCAAACCAAAGTACCACCCGATACCGAAGTGCCAACTCCTGATACAAATGTAACAGTAATATTGGGTTGTGAATTATTACATGTTGCAAAAAAACCAGTATGTGTGATACCCGAAACCGTTAAGTTTTGTGCTTTGGCAACAATATTGAAAACAATAAAAAAGATGAGGAGTATAGATTTTTGCTTCATTATTTTATTTTAGATTTTAATGAAGAAATTTGTTTGTAAATCAATTCCATAGGCAAAATTGGGTTTTCGCTTGCATAAGCTTCTACATAATAATTGGCAACTCGCACTCTATGAATAATAGAAATTTGTTCATTAAATAAAACTTTGTATAAAGAATACATTTTTTTTGCTACCGGTTTCAAACCTTTGCCTTCAGCATAATAGTCAAAAAAAGCTAAAGAATCTGAATGAGGTATCGTAACATGTTCCGAAGATGTAATCCAAGATTGTAAGTTTTCAGTAATTAAGTTATTGCTTTGAGCTATACTATTTTTTGAAAATAAGAAAAATAGTACTAAAAGCAAAAAAGTAGATTTGCAATGTAAGTAAGTCATAATTGTAGATTAATAAACCGAACAAATGTATTGATTTATAAAGACTTAGTATGTTAATAAATTAAAATAAATGAAAAATTGAGTCATTTTTTCGTAAAAATTTAAATTAAAAAAAAAATACTACTTTTACCCTTCAAAATTAATTTATGTCTTTAATTGAAATAATCATGCCAAAAATGGGCGAAAGCATCATGGAGGCTACAATTCTAAAATGGAACAAAAACGTTGGTGATACTATAAAAATGGATGAAACTTTGCTGGAAATAGCTACAGATAAAGTGGATAGCGAAGTTCCATGCACAGCAGAAGGAACTGTTTCTGAAATATTATTTAAAGAAAATGATGTAGTAGCAGTAGGCACCGTGATTGCCAAAATAACTTCTAGTGGTGTAGCCGCTTCTGAAAATAAACCCAGTGTAGAAGCTCAGCCACAAACTCAACATGCTGTTAATCAACCTGTTAGCCCAAACACTATAATAACTTCAGCTCCTATACCCGTTTCTTCCACGCCATCTACTTCTTCACAATCTAAATTTTATTCTCCTTTAGTACTCAATATAGCTTCTTCGGAGGGTATAAGCATGTCTGAATTGGAACAAATACCAGGTACGGGCAATGAAGGAAGAGTAACAAAAAAAGACATTAAAAATTATATAGCCAACAAAAAAAGTGGCCCTCAAACCCAACATATTGCACATACTACAACACCTTTAGAAACACCAAAAGAAACTACACATTCAGCTTCTACGGCAAGTCCAAGTATTGAATCAAATACAGCTAATTCCTACACTGGTCAAAATGTAGAAATAGTAGAAATGGATAGAATGCGGAAATTAATTGCTGACCACATGGTGAGAAGTAAGGCTACTTCTCCACACGTTACAAGTTTTACGGAAGCCGATGTAACTAATATCGTGCTTTGGAGAAATAAAATTAAAAACGCTTTTGAAAAAAAATATCAAGAAAAAATTACGTTTACCCCTATTTTTATTGAAGCTATAATAAAAGCAATGAAAAAATTCCCTATGATAAACGCTAGTGTAGAAGGGAATCAAATTATTGTAAAAAAAGATTTTAATATAGGCATGGCTGCTGCTTTGCCAAGTGGCAACTTAATTGTTCCAGTCATTAAAAATGCTGACACAAAAAATTTGTTTGGCTTAACTAAAGAAGTTAACTTATTAGCTAACAATGCCCGCACTAACAAACTAAAACCAGATGATACACAAGGTGGTACTTTTACATTAACAAACGTAGGAACTTTTGGATCTTTAATGGGCACACCAATCATCAATCAACCACAAGTGGCTATATTAGCTGTAGGTGCTATCAAAAAACGCCCTATGGTATTAGAAACTGAACATGGTGATGTAATTGCAATTCGACACATGATGTATTTATCGCTAAGTTATGATCACAGAATAGTAGATGGTTCGTTGGGTGCAGGATTTCTAACAGAAGTAGCCAATGCCCTTGAAGCCTTTGATGACAAACGCGATATTTAGTAGCCACTAATTAGCTTTTTATCTACAATTCGAATACTATATATCGATTGTATTATTTTATTGTTACTATTTTAATATATTAGCACTCACATATATAGAGATTATACTCTTTTTTTAATTTCTGTTTGAAAAAAAAATTTCATGAAAAAAGAATTATTTATTTTTTTAGCCTTAGTCAGTATTTGCTTTTTAAGTGCATGCAAAAAATCACCAGGCTTTGGTGGCCTAGCTTCTATTTCTGGCAAAGTATACGCTTATGATTATACACCAGGTGGCAATTTGGAAGCCGAAGGCTATACCGGAAATATTAACGTTTATATAAAAGTAGAAGGCGAAAACTATGTACTTAAATCAGTTGATACTGATTATTTAGGTGCTTTTTCTTTCAGAGAACTTCGCAAAGGTACTTATACTATTTGGGTTTATTCGTATTGCGACACATGCACCGGTAATCAAGAGGTAAAAAAACAAACCATCACCATTGAGAATACTAAAGACAAAAAAATACTTTCTGACTTTATTATCAATATATAATCTATGCGAAGTATTGAATCTATCATATCGACATTTAATTCCATTTCGCTAAGTCAATTGGATCAAGTAAAACTTCAAAATAGAGTAGATTCAAAATATATTTTGACAGAAGATAAATTGATGGATATACTTGAAGAAATAAAAGAAGAACAATTAATTTTAGAAATAGATCATGTCCGAATATTTAACTATCAAACAGATTATTTTGACACAGACGATTATCAATTTTATCGCGATCATCACAACGGTGCTATCAATAGAATAAAAGTTCGATGTAGAAATTATGTAGAGAGCAATTTTTGTATGTTTGAAATAAAAAGAAAATTATTTGGCACTCGAACCGATAAGTTTAGAACAAAAATAAATACCCTACCCGACCAATTAAATAATGACCAATACGATTTAATACAATATAAAAGATTAAAACAAAAACCTCTTATTAAAACACTTAGCAATCAGTTTAAACGTATTACACTTACTAACAAAGACTTCTCAGAACGTATTACTATTGATTTAGGTATTCAATTTCTATTCAAAACGCTGCAAAAAGATTTGCCCAAACTTGTAGTCATAGAAGTTAAACAAATGAAATTGAATTATGTTTCTAATACTATACTCATTTTAAAAAAGCACAAAGTACATAAAAGTAGTTTCAGTAAATATGCAATAGGCATCGCATTGCTGAACCAAAATTTAAAATCGAATGCTTTCAAACCCATACTTATTCAAATAGAAAAATTATTAAAGCCCTATGCAAAATACCGAAAAGCAACTCAAAGCACTTGAAGACCTAATCAAATCAATGAACCCCGAAAATATGTTGGATCAAGCTAACAATGCTAGTAGTGGATTTGAATATGTAGATTTATTAATTCGCTTTGGCATTAATTTGTTAGCCGTTTTTATACTTGTTCGCATTATTTATTATGCCACACACAAAAACAAAGATTTCCTGTTTACTTTTTTCCTTTTCAATCTACTTAATTTTCTTATATGTGTTCTGCTCAGCACTACCAAAATCAAAATAGGTTTTGCTTTTGGTTTATTTGCCATATTTTCTATAATGCGCTACAGAACCGTCACTGTACCCATTCGAGAAATGGGCTATTTCTTTATTTGCGTGGCCATAGGAATTATCAATGCATTGGCTTCTTCCGATGGCTACTATGTAGTACTAATTGCGTGTAATATTTTTATACTTGGTCTCACACTTGTATTGGATCGCTTTGTTAGCCTTAAACACGAAAATGTAAAAGAAATGGTTTATGAGCGCATAGACCTCATACACCCAGACCGAAGGGCAGAGATGATAGACGATATAAAAAATCGAACAGGCTTGCCTATACATCGAATTGAAATTCGTTCTATAAATTTTTTAAGAGACACTGCTAATATATACGTATTTTATTTGGCTACTGAAAATGAAAATCGACAAGCTCTAACCGGTGATGATGACTAAAAAACTTCTTTTCTTTTTATATTTTTTTTGCCAAGCCTCTTTACAAATTGCATTTGGACAAACAGATGATACCTATATATGGCAAGAAGTAGGCTTTAATTATAGCGGCTTTAAAAAATGGGATTTAGATGCCACATATCGTTTTGATATAAAACAGTATGGTTCTCAATTTTCAAGAAGCAATTTCACGATTAGCGCAAGCAGAAAGTTTTTAAAAAACTTTAAAGTAGGATTAGACTATAGATTTTTTACAACCTATAGCGATGATATTCATCGCTTTCGTATTCGAATACAGAGCGATTATAAATTAAATAAAAAACTCTCAACATCTTGGCGCACTATGCTACAACATGATATAGCTTACATAGACCCTGATTTCTTAAAGCAGTATAAGCCTGAGTGGGTTTGGAGAAATAAATTTGATTTGGAATATACTATCAATTCAAAAAGTCAGGCTTCTATCTATGTAGAGCCTTTTATATCAATTTATAAGCATCAATCTCAAGTATACAGAACACGATTGGGTGTTCAATATGAATACCTCTTCAAGCGACGCCACCATTTTGGACTAACCTATTTTTATCAATTAAAATTTCCACTTTCACAAGCACAAAGTGTTCAAGTTTTCAATACATCCTATACCTTTGACTTGTTAAAAAAGAAGAAAAAAAAGAAAAAAAAATAAGGTGCCAATAACTCAAAAATCTATTCAGACTCTTTTTAAACGCTGCAATGCACTTAAAATATTAGTAGTTGGCGACTGTATGCTCGATGTGTATTTGCAAGGACAAGTAGATCGTATATCGCCAGAAGCACCAGTACCAGTAGTATCTATACAAAAAAAATTTTATCGTGCAGGCGGAGCAGCTAATGTAGCAATTAATGCTAGAGAGATGGGTGCAAGTGTTTTCTTAATTTCTGTTGTTGGAAATGATAGTTCGGGAAAAAACTTAATTTCTGAACTCAATCAACACAAAATTAATACAGACTACATTATCAAATCGAACAAAACGATAACGACAACCAAAACCAGAGTCTTAGCAAAACATCAACAAATACTCCGTATAGACGAAGAAGAAAGTACTGATCTTCCACTAGCTACACAACATGATTTTATTGATAAATGTTTGAGAGCTATTCAAATAGAAAAACCCGATATCTTAATATTTGAAGATTATGATAAAGGGGTATTAAATGCACATAGCATTAAAAAAATTGTTGAGCATTGCCACCATGTAGGTGTTTTTATTAGCGTAGATCCTAAGTTTAAAAACTTTTTTGCCTATGAACATGTACATTTATTTAAACCCAACCTCAATGAATTAAAACACGCATTCAATAGTAAAGAAATTGCTATACAAACCAGCGAATTAAAAAAATTACATACCCGTATTCAAGATGTACTTCATCATGATATGAGTTTGTTTACATTATCCGAACATGGAATGTACTATCATGAGGCTGGACATGGAAAACATATTAAAGCCATACCTCGTAGTATAGCAGATGTATCGGGTGCTGGAGATACTGTTATTGTAGTAGCCACTTGTATGTATTACCTAAGCAAGGATATGGATTTGGCAACCCAATTAGCTAATATAGCAGGTGGGCTCGTATGCGAATCTGTAGGCGTAGTACCTATAAATAAAAAGGAATTTTTAGCTGAAATAAATCGATTAATGTTTTAAAGACAAATGCTTTAAAAAAGGATGTACATGGATAGACTGTTCTATCGTAGAAGCACCTACTGTATTTGGGTTTAAGTTGGTATTTATTTTAATTGAGGATTTTGCTACAGCATTTTCACTCATATGGTTTTCATTTTTAAAGTAAGTACAAACCACAATGGAATAAGTAACTATCAAAAAAGTAAATAAATTTATTCTCAACTTCATATTATGTAACGAAATACTTAGATTTAGAACAGCAAAGGTATATTGTAAGTGGCATTTTTGCAAGTAACTTATGTGGATAAATGTAAAAAAAACGTTGTTCTTTTACTAATATCTATTTTTTTATAATTTTTAAACCACTAACTATAAGCTATATATACAAATTACATGCCAATAATGGATATTGACAAAAACAAAGAGGCTTTTCATACAAAAAGCCTCTTTGTAGTATACTAAGTAATATATATTAATATTTTGTAATCTTTTGCTTGTGCTTTATACTACCATTAATAGTACATTCTAACATATAATTTCCTATTGGTAAGCTGCTAAGTTGAATAGACTGCTGATTAATGCCTACAGAACTTATATATCTTTTGTTTAATACCACTTTGCCTGTATAATCGTATATAGTAAATAGGGCTTCAGAAGGTTTGTCAGTATGGAAACGTGCATTGATATAATCATTAGCTGGTATAGGGAATAATTGTATCGTAGATACCGCTTGAGTTTCTACTTTTAAAATCGCCGTATTAAAAGACATATTTCCATTAATATCTACTTGTACTAATCGATAATAATTTACAGAAAAAGGAAGTTTATCTATGCACTGATATGAAATTAATGATTCGCTATTGCCATTAACTGCTTTTGAATGAATAGTTGCTATATCTTCAAAATCTAATCCATTAACACTTCTTTGTACTATAAAATGTGAGGAATTTTTTTCTGTCAAAGTTACCCATCTAAGTTCTACCTGATTTTGAGTATTTAATTGAGCATAGAAATTATTAATTTCTACGGGCAAAGGTGTTGTAAATGGTCCAGTTATAACTACATTAAAAGTACCATACTCACCTACATAAAAAGTACTATTGACTAATGTATAGGTGGCACCTGCATTTAAGTAATAGCTGATTGTAAAATTGTCTCCAGCCGAAGCAGAAGAGCCATTGTCATTGGCTATTAGACAATTGCTTAAAGGTGTTGCTGGATTAAATGGACTCAAATATAAAGATCCGAAATTATCTACTACATTACCGATTGCAGTAAAGGTATAGGTACCTGCCACAGGAGCAGTAAAACTAAACGAGCTGTATGGCACCATATTTCCCGAAAGTGTTGTAGGTGCCGAAGTGCCATTGGGCACGGGCCTATTGTACGTAGGCGAAGATGGGCTTAGCGTTACCGATATAGTCTGAGGCGACTGCGCTATAGTTCCAATGCTAAAGACAAGTAGGCATAGAAAAAGGTATAAATTTTTCATTCTTTAGTAATTTTAGTACGAAGTTAAGTTATTTTAGAAAAAAGCCAAAATCAATTTATTTACCTTGTCTATCAAACCAAATAAGTAAAGCAGGCAATAGCGTCAAATTGGTTATCATAGACATGATAAGTGTCAAGGCCGTTAGATAACCCAATGCCTTTGTACCATCAAATTGAGAAACTATAAATACTATAAATCCTATTGATAGAACCAACGAAGTGTATATAATACTGATACCGGTCTCTTTAATTGTGGCTTTGACAGTTTTTTCTATATCAAAATGGTAGCTAACTAAATCTTGCTTATAATTGACAAGAAAACGAATAGTAACGTCTATAGCAATACCCAGTGCAATACTAAACACCAAAACTGTAGATGGTTTAATTGCAATGCCAACAAAGCCCATAATGCCACCTGTAATAACTAAGGGTATTACATTCGTAATAATGGCCAAAAGGACGATACGCCAAGAATGAAATAAAAAAAGCATGCAGACTGTTATCATTAATAAAGCAAGCAGCAAGCTATCTTTTAAACTACTAATAATAAACTTACTTCCTTCTAAAAAAACAACACTCGTGCCTGTGTACTTAATAGTATATCGTGACGTATCAAAAATTTCATTTGCTTGTTTTTGTATACTATCGAGCAATAATGGCAAACGTTTAGATCCTATATCTGCAACGCCCATACTAATTCTTGCAAATTGCTTTGTGCTATCCGTAAACGATTTGGCTATAGACGAGAACTGAGACGATGAATGAGTATTGCCTCTCAAATAGGGCAGCATAAACGATATATCAAAGCTATTTGGTACTCCATAGCTGGCACTATCGCCATCGTAAAATGCTTGTCGAGCAAACTTTACTGCTTCTATTATAGAAAGTGGTTTTGATATAGACGAGAAGGATTTCAATGACTCTGTCATTTCATCCATTTTTTGTAACATAGAAAGGCTTACTGCACCTTGCTTACGCTTAGTATCAATAAGTATTTCAAGTGGCATCACACCATTAAAGTTTTTTTCAAAAAATTTTAAATCACTATAAATTTTATTTTCTTTTGGCAAATCATCTACTATATGAGTATCCTTTTTTAATAAAGAAACGCCCCATATGGATAAAAGCATTAATACACTCCAAAACAAATAAATAGCCTTTCGATGTTGCAAAACCCAAGTTTCTACTCGCATAAGCAACTTTGATAGCGGTTCATTTTCCAAATAGCGCACATGTCTTGCTTTTGGTACTTTTAATAAACTAAATAATATGGGTAATAAAAACAAGGATAATAAAAAAACTACTAAAATAGCCACACCCGAAACCAAGCCAAACTCTTTTAAGATTTGACTTTTAGTAAAATAAAAAACACCAAAGCCAATAGCCGCTGTGAGATTTGTAAATAATGTAACTATGCCCATGCGTTCTATCATGGCTATTAATGCTTCATTTTTGTTTTGCAACAGATTGTATTGTGTATGGTATTTGTTTAAAAAATAAATACAATTGGGCACCCCTATCACTACTATTAATGGTGCTATTAGTGCCGAAAGCAAGGTGATTTTGTATCCAAACAGAACAATGAGTCCCAAAGCCCATACTACTCCAACCAACACAACAAACAAGGACACTAACATAGCCATCCACGAGCGAAAAAAAAGTAATAAGATAACAGCAGTAAGTGCCAAAGAAAGTAGTAAAATAAGCCGCATTTCAGATTTTACACTTTCCGAAAACAACGTACGTATCAAGGGCAAACCAGAATAATGTATATCTAATTTTTGTTGTGCTGCAAAAGCATCACTCCTATCGGTAATTTGTTTTATAACATTTACTCTTTTATCTGATTTCAAGATTTCTTTGTTGATATAAATAGCAGTCAACACAGATTGATTGTCCGTATTGTACAAAAGATTTTTATAAAAAGGCAAATGTTGGAAAGCAATTATATCAGAATCTTTGATGGTATTGTCTTGTATATCAAATACGGGCATAGATACTAAAAACTGTTTGCCAGCGGTATCCTTTTTTTTGATATGTATAGCTGTTGGAATACTTAAAATATTTTCGACACCCTCTATTTTTTTTATATCTTCAACCCATACATACATGTCTTTCAAAAATGCTTTTTCAAACATATTTTTAGACTGAAAACCTATAGCCATCATAGTACCATCCTCGCCAAACATATTCTTAAAGTCCTGATAGGCTTTGTACTTTTCATTATTTGTAGGAATGGCATTCGTAAATTCATAACTCATTGCTACCTTTCGAGCTATAAAGCCCATCAATACAGTAGCTAATAGTATAATAGCGAGATGAAAAAATTTATATTTTAATATAAAGCGTGCAAGACTTGTCCACATGTGAATGGCAAATATAATACAGAAAGACCTTCAGGTTTTAAAATCCTTGAAGGTCTTTCTAAAAAAACATCCATACTAATCTATCCGTTTTTTCGTTTTCATTTCACTTATCTTTGATGTATGATTCGTATTTTATTTTTAATATTGATTAGTACTATACTACAGTTTAGAGCCTATAGCCAAGAAACACCCATAGGGGTCTGGCAAACCCATGCTTCAAGCATACCCGCTTTTTGCATCGAACAAATAGGTCAAGTTTTATACATGGGTGGTTTACAAATCTATACGTATGATATACTAGAAAAAGAATTTGGCACACTTTCTAAAGTAAATGGTTTGAGCGATGTGAGTGTAAAACATATCAGACACAGCAATGCACTTAATACGACCATTATTATTTACGAAAATGGCAATATAGACCTGATGACCTCAAGTGGCATACACAATATGCCAGACCTAAAAAATCTTAATCTGATAGGAAGTAAAAAAATAAATGATGTTACTTTTTATGGTTCATATATATACTTAGCTACCGATTTTGGAATAGTTGTTATTAATCCAGAAAAATATGAAATTAAAGAAAGTTATCCCATGCAAGACAATGCCACACAATTGGCTGTTAGAGGTGTTGCTTTTTGGCAAAATAAAATCTATGCTGTAACATCTGCCGGTCTTTATCATGCAGCTGCTAACGACCCCGTATTACAAAATTTTGCACATTGGAGCTTAGATGATAACACACCCATGCATTTTATACTCAATCACCAAGATAAATTGTTTTGTGCTAGCGAAAGCACCCTCTATGCCTTTTCAAATTCCAATTTAATTCCTTTGCACACAGCCAATACTCCTATAGTAAAAATAAGAAGTGGTCTTCAACGCTTTTATGTAGCCGAAACAGACGATGCCAAACGTTTCATATATATCTTTGATTCCAATGGTTTGCTCGTTGATTCTACAACTACCAGTTTGAACCCAAGAGATATGGTTAGCTTGAATGATGAAGAAATTTGGGTGGCTGACTTTTGGAATGGTCTTTTACACCTAACTGGAAATTTTAAAGACGCGCAAATATTAAAACCAAATTCAATATTTAGCAACAACACCTTCAATCTAAGAATTGTAAACAACGATTTATATGTTGCCGCAGGATCTGTAACTGGTTGGTATTTTAACTGGAATGGCGATGGTTTTAGTAAATATTCCAATGGCGATTGGACTACGTATAATCGTCATGTCAATACACCAGGCCTCAATGAAGTAACAGATATACTTGATGTCATAGTTGATAAAAAAACAAATTCAATTTATGCAGCAAGCTTTGGTAGCGGATTATATGAGCTCAAAACAGATAATACTTTTATCATTAAAAAAAATGATGACGATCTGCAAACACAAATTGGGAACCCAAACATTTGTTTAGTAACTGGTTTTGCTTATGATAATAATCAAAATTTATGGATGAGTAACTACTCAGGACCAGAGCAATTAGTTGTAAAAAAATCTGACGGTAGTTGGCAAAAATTTGGTTTACCCTTTAGCTCAAGCGAAAAACCTGTTAGTGAAATTGTTATTGACAATGCCAATCAAAAGTGGGTAGTATCGCCAAGAAATAATGGACTATTTGTATTGAATGATAATAATACAATAGACAATAAAAATGATGATCAAATAAGACATTTAAGTACAGGAACAAACTATGGCAATCTGCCAAGTAATAATGTACTATGTCTTACAAAAGATTTAGATGGCAAATTGTGGGTAGGGACAAACGATGGTATAGGCATATTTAATTGTCCTGAAAGTATCATGACAAGTTATGGCTGCGATGCAGAATTAAAAATTGTCAAATATGATTTAAATGCTGGTTTGCTTTTTAAAACAGAATCTGTAAATACTATAGCTGTAGATGGTGCCAATAATAAATGGATAGGTACCGACAATGGTGTATGGCAAATAACGGACGATGCAGAAAAAATTCTTAACCGCTTTACAAAAGACAATAGCCCTTTGCCTAGTAACTTAATTCGAAAAATAGTTGTACATCCATCTACAGGCGAAGTTTTTATAGCTACAGAACTTGGCCTTGTTTCTTTTAGAAGCAATGCTACCGAAGGAGCAAGTAATAATGACAATATACTCATATATCCCAACCCAGTCCCATCAGACTATGCTGGTACCGTAGCTATTAAGGGCCTTGTAGGAAATGCTGATGTAAGAATTACCGATATTTCGGGCCAGTTGGTGTATAAAACTAAAGCGCAAGGAGGGCAAGCAAGTTGGAATGGAAAAAATTATACTGGCCACAAACCACGCACAGGAGTTTATTATGTATTTGTAACCAATCAAGATGGCTCAGAAACCAAAGTCGGGAAATTCATTTATAATGAATAAAGTATAGCCATGCTTAAAGAAACAAAAGGCATAGTACTGAGAAGTATCAAATATGGCGAAACAAGCCTTATAACTACAATTTATACCACTGTTTTTGGCATTCAATCATACTTAGTGCAAGGTGTAAGAACCAGCAAAAAAAAGACCATGAGTGCGAATTTATATCAAGCATCTACCCTTTTAGATCTTATCGTTTATCATTCGCCAAACAAAAATTTACAACGTATCAAAGAAGCCAAACTAGCCTATCTCTATACACAAATTCCTTATAGTATGCACCGAAATACTATAGCCATGTTTTTGACAGAGTTGATATACAAAACTGTTCACGAACCAGAAAGTAATAGCATTTTATTTGATATGCTAGAACACTACCTAACAAAAACTGACCAAGCTGACATATCCGATATTGCAAATATTCCTATTCAATTTTTACTACATTACATACAACATTTAGGATTTGGATTTCAAAATAAATACAGTAGCGAATTTTCAGAGATCAATATTGAACTAGGTAAGTTTTGTCATCCCGACCAACATAGTTCTCCTTATCGAATAGATACGCATATTGCTGAAATACTTTCAGATTTTTATCATGAACAAACAACTGCTATAGCATTGAATCATACCAAAAGACAAAAAACATTGGAGGCCGCTCTTATGTATCTCAAATATCATTTACCACAAATGCAGCATATAAACAGCTTGCAAATTTTTCATGAATTGCTTAGTTAATGCATACAAAAGAATGGCTATATTTTAAATGCAAAAGGATACATAAGTATTCGTATCAGAATCCAAGAATATGTAAGAAAGTAATGTAAGCCTGCACGTTTTACTCTTCGATGATGCTCCCAAAACATAAATCCAAACACAAAACCATACAATAAAATCGAAAGAAATGCACAATCTATATAAATAGACGCTATAGATAAGAGAATAGAAAAAACAAACAATAACAAAGCTCCTAAAAAAGATACTATAGCAAGATGCGCTATATAGTCATACCAGTTTCTTTCTTTTAGCAAAAGGCATACTATATATTGCCATACAATTTGTACACCAAAAAAAATCAAATCACTATAAAGAACATCAGCTTTAAAATAATCATGTAAAAATGTAGTAAAATAATATCCAGCACTCCAATTCACTATGAGTGCACAAACAATAACTAAAGCAATACGCCAAGTCCAGTTTTTGGAAGGATTGCACACACTATTTGTACTACATTGACTTGCAAAAAATACTTTTCTATTCCAAGATATAAAGGCATATAACATCTGAAGAAAATAATAAACAAAAGATAGCCTAACTATTTTTTTTAGTAATGGAAATCGATTAGACAACACAGTTATAATGCTATCTAATCCATATTGCACTTTTTTTTGTTCAGGAAATACCAGGGCTACTCTATTCTTTGCTTCCGCAAAATTTACATATGAAAATTTATTAAAATCTATCTCTTGAAATGAGATTCTTCCTTCTGGGGCCAACATACCATACTGCACAAACTTTTTACTATAGGCTCTACACAAAGGGCAATCTTTGTCGTATAATAATATCATATTTTCAATTGGAGTGTTTTGCATACAACATGAATTCTACTATGGATAAAATCAAATAATATAAACACATAAACAAAGCTGAAAAAAGTAAATAGTAAATGACAAACCATAAACTATCGTTTACAAACGTAAATAGCAGTAAAGTAGCAGCCAGATGATGTAGGAGCAATACAACTCCATAAATGCGTCTAAAAATATTTTTTTTGGCTTTGGGTATATACTTTCTATGCAGAAAGAAACTGAGTATTTGGGTTAAAGCATAAACAATAAAAATGACTAATAATAAAAATCCCAAAATCTGCTTTGGGAAATGGCTTGAAAACAATATCAATAAAACAAATAGTATGAGTAAGCCTACTTGCAAGACTACCTCTCTTTTTTTCCAAATAAGTATTGAGTTGTGCATGATTATATAGATTTGAATAATTTCATGAATGCATTGAAAAATTTATTTTCTTCTGTTTTGATAAGTGTATCTACAGCACTATCCATTTTGCTAACTATACTGTGAATACTATTGAGCATATCCACATATTCTTTTACTTCTTTTACCCTCTTGTCTTCGTCTATATCAGTTAGCATATTCAAAGAAGCTATAAGGGGCTGTATTTCTCGGCGTTTTCGCTCTTTGGCTATTCGTGTAGCCACCTCCCACATATCTTTTTCTGCCTTAAAAAATTCTTTTCTTTCGCCTTGTTTAAAATCTTTATAAACCAAATTCCAAGCCATCAATTCCCTTACATTCATATTGGCATTACCTCTCGAAATAGACAATTCATTCATGATATCTTCAGTAGATAGCGAGTCCGTGCTAACTAACAAGAGAGCGTGCACTTGTGCCATAGTTTTATTAATACCCCATGCTCCGCCAAAGGCACCCCATAATTGCACAAATTGCTGTTTTGCTTCATTTAATTTCATGAAGCAAATATACTAAACTTTCAATATTTACTGAAAGTTTTATAAATTTATTTTCGCCTATTATTCTGGTCTCATTTGAGGAAAAAATAAAACATCTTGAATACTAGATTGATTAAGCATAAGCATAGCTAAACGATCTATACCGATACCAATGCCAGCGGTTGGTGGCATGCCATACTCTAATGCTCTCAAAAAGTCATAATCTATAAACATGGCTTCATCATCACCTCGTTCCATAAGTCTTACTTGTTCTTCAAAGCGTTCTCGCTGATCTACAGGGTCATTTAATTCTGAGTAAGCATTTGCTACTTCTTTACCATTGATCATCAATTCAAAACGTTCTACTAAGCCCTCTTTTGATCTATGCTTCTTAGTCAAAGGGCTCATCTCTACTGGATAATCAATTATAAAAGTAGGCTGTATATAGTGTTTCTCACATTTTTCACTAAATATTTCATCTATTAATTTTCCTTTACCCATGCTTTCGTTAACCTCAATATGCAATTGTTTGCATACATCTCGCAACGCTTCTTCATCCATCAAGCTTACATCTATTGAGGTATGCTCCTTGATAGCGTCAAATATACTAATGCGTTGATAGGGTGCTTTAAATTCTATTTCATTTTCGCCAACTTTCAATTTTGTTTTTCCATTTGAAGCCAGTGCAACATGCTCCAGTAATTGCTCTGTCTTTTCCATCATCCATATATAATCTTTGTAAGCCACATAAAATTCTAATATGGTAAACTCTGGATTGTGTGTTCGATCCATACCTTCGTTTCTAAAATTTCGGCTAAACTCATACACAAAATCAAATCCACCTACGATGAGTCGCTTTAAATACAACTCGTTGGCTATACGCAAATAAAAAGGCACATCCAGGGCATTGTGATGTGTAGTAAAGGGTCTTGCAGATGCTCCACCTGGTATGTTTTGCAATACTGGCGTATCAACTTCTAATGCGCCTAGCGCATTCAAAAATTCTCGTATAGATTGTGTAATTTTTGTTCTCTTTATAAATGTATTTTTTACTTCAGGATTAATAATCAAATCGGCATAGCGTTGTCTATATCTAAATTCAGGGTCTGTAACTTCATCAAAAACATTTCCTTCTTCATCGCGTTTTACCACTGGCAGTGGTTTTAAACTTTTTGAAAGCAATGTTACTTCTTGCGAATGCACGCTTACCTCTCCAGTTTTTGTAGTAAACATATATCCTTTTACACCTAATATATCACCCAGGTCTGCTTTTTTTACAATCTCATCAAATACTGTTTTATCCTCCTCAGGGCAAATCTCATCTCGCTTTATGTAGCACTGCAAAAGACCATCTTTATCTTGCAGTTTAATAAATAAAACTTTGCCTTTATCATTTATACTCATTACACGCCCAGCTACTATAACCTGAATACGCTCTTCGGGATTGGCCTCATATGCCTGCTTAGCTTCATTGCTACTGTGGCTTATAGGGTATAGAGGTGCTGGATAGGGGTCTATGCCTATGGTTTGTAAATGTTTTAATTTTTCTCTTCGTATGAGTTCTTGTTCTGAAAATGACATGCTATTAAAATATTTGAATTTACTTTTTTAAGTGGTTCTAATTTGTGCGCTTAATTTGGTTTCTAAAGTCTTAATAATTTTGGTTACATCAGCTTCTACTTCGGTATCCGTAAGTGTTTGTATAGGGTTGTAAAATGAAAAACTTACGCCATAAGAAATATAGCTTTCGCCCATTTTTTCATTTTGATACACATCAAATAATTGGTAGGAAGTTAGGTATTTACATTTGGCTTGTTTAAATGCATTTTCTATATCTATATAGGAAACTTCTCTTGCTAATACAAAAGCCAAATCTCTCTGCACCGTTGGATATTTAGGTATTTCTTTAACTTTGAAACGTTGATTTTGCAATGCATTCTGCAAAACATCCCAATCCATTTCGGCATATTCAAGTTCTTGCTTAATGCCAAATTGTTTTCGTTTTTGCTCATCAATATGTTGTATACTGCCTATTTGCTTATTTTGAAATTTAATGGCCAAACCATTTTCAATTTGTTCAAAACTAAACTTGAGTGAAGAGAAAATACTTTCTATCACACCTCGCATATAATACAAATCAATCTTTTGATTTTTTTCTTTATAAAAAGGCAATCTATATTGACCACTTGCATAGAGAGACAGCATATTTTTTTCTATAAAAGATGTATTAGCCAACTGATATGTTTTCCCAATTTCAAAGAATTTTAGTTGCTGATTTTTTCTATTCAAATTATAAGCTACAACCTCCAATCCGCTTTCCAGCATAGATGCTCGCATAGCATCTAAATTTTCTGATAAGCTATTCATCATTTTGACTAATTGTGTTTGATCATCGTAGTAGGCCGCCGATGTAATAGAATTTGTCAATATTTCATAAAAACCTTTGGCTACTAATGTGTCCACTATGGTTTTCTTAGGATTGGATTGAAATCCTTTTTGTTCTGGCAAATTATATTGTATCGCCCCCGTAAATGGTATATTATCTATACCATCTATACGCATTATTTCTTCTATAATGTCGGGTACTATACTCACATCAGGATTCGAAAAAGGCACTTCTACTTCTATACTCTTTTCATCTTCTTGTATAATCTTATATTGTAATGAAAGTAAGATATTTTTTATTTGTAAGTCTGTATAATTTTTTCCGGTCAGGCCTCTAACTTTTTGAAAGGCTACCACTAAGCGTGTTGCCTCTATAGGTTCTGGATAAATATCATATAAAGCAGAAGCAATTTTAGCGTTGGCATATTGCACTAATAAGTCGCTTGCCCTTTCCAATGCAAATATAACTTTACTCATATCCGCACCTTTCTCAAATCGTGTAGCAGCATCGGTTCTTAGTCCATGATGCATAGATGATTTTCGAATAGAATCTTTTTGAAAAAAAGCACTTTCTAAAAAAATACGAGTGCTTGTATTTTTTATACCCGACTTTAAACCCCCATACACACCAGCCATACACATAGCTTCTTGACTATTTAAAATCATTAAGTCGCTTGCTTGCAATTCGATTTCTTTGTTGTCTAATGTCCAAAATTTTGTTTTATTTTCTACGCTACCTATTCTTATTTCATTTCCTGTTATTTCGTCTCTATCAAATGCATGCAAGGGTTGTCCGCATTCTTTTAATACATAATTCGTCACATCAACAACTATATTGATAGGCTTTAAACCTATGGCCAATAGCGCATTTTGTAACCATGCTGGTGAATCTTTTACTTCTATATTATCCAAACAGATACCTGCATAGCGCAAACACTTTTGCTTATCTTCTATTGATATTTGTAATGGTTTTTCATTTGACCTTGCTATTGCTTGCTTACTTGCATCTGTTGAAGGTATTTTTACTGATTGCTTGTCTTGATTTTTATTATTTAAGTAAGCTACTACATCTTTTGCTATTCCTAAATAACTCATTCCATCCATTCTATTAGGTGTAAGGCCAATTTCATAAATGGTATCGGCCTCATCAATATTAAAATATTGAGAAGCTTCTAAACCAAGCGGTGTATCTTCTGGCAAAATCATGATTCCAGCATGGCTTTCGCCCAAACCAATTTCATCTTCGGCACATAGCATACCAGCACTTTCAAAACCTCTTATTTTTGCTTTTTTAATTTGAAAACTGTCACCGCTACTAGGATATAATTGTGTGCCAACGGTAGCCACCAACACTTTTTGCCCTGCTGCTACATTGGGAGCTCCACATACTATAGACAAAGGTTCTCCTTGTCCAATAGAAACACTTGTGATTTTTAATTTTTCTGTTTCTGGTATAGGCTCACACGCTAACACTTGGCCCACTACTAAACCCTTTAATCCACCTTTAAATTTTTCGTAGGAAGATATATGCTCTACCTCTAAACCCACAGAAGTCAATATTTCAGCTAGCTCAGTGGTGCTTAAAGGTTGTTCTAAATACTGCAAAAGCCATTTGTACGATATGGTCATGAAAAATGAAAAATTAGGGTGCAAATATACGCTTTCATATGGTACATAGCGAACAAAGCAAGGCTATTGTATATCTTGTAACATCGCTTTTACTTTTGCATCCATAGGGTCTATTTTAAGCGCCCTTTCCAAAAGATGTTTTATTTTATCTTTTTGGTTTAATCGATATAATACGACACTCAAATTGACTAAAGCTTGTTTATAATCGGGATTGAGCTCTATACTTTTGGTATAATAATGTTTGGCCAAAGGCAACTCATTATCATGATCTGCTATATAGCCTAAATTAAAATATGCAATAGCATCTTTAGGATTTTCATTGATTACAAACTGTGCTATCTGTTTTGCATCCTTCCACGATGATGCCTCTATGAGAGCTTTGGTATATTGATTTTGAAAGTCCAATGCATTGGGTTTTAATGTTGTGGCTTGTTTATGAAAAGCCAAGCCTTCTCTATTTAGATTATTCTTCAAATAGGCTTCGCCAATACGATAGGCTGTCCAAGCATCTTTTATGCTATTGGCTTTTACCGATTTAGCACTGGATAGGATAGCTTTAAAATTTTCTTGTAAAAAATATATGCGTATTAAATCTTCGTCAAAATCATGTTCTTTAACTCCTGTCTTTTTTATATAAAAAAAGGCACTATCCAAAAATGGTTTAGAAGGTAAGTAGCGCTCATAAAATTCTATAAAAGCTTTTGCTTTTGTTCTTACATCAGGCTTATCGTCTGTATAACACTGCATACGAACAAAGCGAGCGATTTCGTCTTTTTTGCTTTGTTTTATAAAAGTACGTATATAATGATCCGTAACAGCTACATGTGGAATATCTATACTACTATTTTTGGCCATATGGCAGGCTATGCAATTATCTTGTTGGACTTTTCTTTTCTCTATCGATTCGGTGCAATTGTTTTGATGACAAGATTGGCATGCCTTAGTATATTGTGTTATTGGTGTTTCTTTTACACTTACATGTGGATTATGACAAGTAATACAACTCATTTTTCCAGATTGTATATAACAAGCACTAATTTTCATACGCTCTACATGGCTTGCCATGATCATATTATTTTCATCTTGACTATAAACTGGCATAAAAACATTCATAGTATGTTTTAATAATTGTGATGGACTAAAATCAAAAAAAGATTTTCCACTGGCTAAAACCGCAATGCCTTGCAAATGGCAACGTTGACAAAGATTGTTTTGTTGCTCAACCGTCAAACGTCGAGGATTGACTATACTATAGTCGGGTGTTAGCGAAGTATCTACTATTTGTCCATTTCTCTTTTCGGCAACATGCAAACTGCCTGGCCCATGGCATCGCTCGCAATCAATGCCCAATGGCACAGCACTATATTGATTCAAACTTTTTTCATTCCATGCGGCATAACCGTTATGGCATGTAATACACTCTGCTTCAATTTTTCTTTCAAAACGAGTATTTCTTCCTTTTTCAAAACCAGGTGCTAAATCCCATTTGCCTTTTTGAGTATAAAATGTAATTGGTGCTTGAAATAAGTATCCATTTATATTGAGTATATGTGAATTAGTGTGCTGTCCGCTTCCTACTATATAACTTACTTTTTCTATACGCTTGTGTATAGTATCGCCATGTTGGAGTCTATATTCTTTAATACATAAACTATCGCCATCCCAATACGGTCGATAATACAAATCGTTTATAGTGTCATACACCAAACTGTGTTGTACATCAAAATTAGCTGCCGATTTTTGTTTTGTAGCCAAACCCCAACTCTGCCCCATGCCTGTTTTTAAAAAACTTTCAACCATTTGCCAATGGCATGTTTTGCATTCTTGCATACCTACATAGTGCGCATCTTGATTAGCAATATTTCTGTAGGGTTGTTTGGTGTTTTGTGTACAGGTTATCGTACACACTAGCACTCCTACAATAAACAAAAAAGCATAAATTAATTTTTGCATGCCGTGTAAAGATAGAAACTATCTTTGTGTGCTCTATATGCAAATGATGAAAAAAAATTGGATTTTACTATTTTGCTTCATACTCTGTATGTTTGATATGCTTGCACAGCAAGCCGACGTGACTTTTCTAAAAGCGATACATGCACATAGAAACACCTCTTTAGATAAACCCATGCAATTTATTTCGGATAGTGAATATTTGATAGGTACTAGCATACCACTTTTGTTTGTTTTATCCGATTTGACATCTCATTCGCATCAAATAAAAAATTATCAACCTGCCATTGCTATACTTTCTAATACTGCTGCTACCTATGTATTAAAAAAAGTAATCAATAGGCCTCGACCAGCTGCCAGCATATCCTTTGTAACACCCTATGAAGATGATATGAACTATTCATTCCCATCCGGACATAGCTCCAATGCATTTTGTTTAGCTACTTCGATGAGTTTGTATAGCAAACAATGGAAAATAGCCATACCTGCTTATATATGGGCAGGTGCGGTAGGCTATTCGCGTATGCACTTGGGTGCACACTATCCCAGCGATGTACTTGGAGGAGCTATACTAGGTGTAGCATCAGCCTGGATAAGCTATAGAGTGAGCCATTGGATGTGGGGAAAATCGAGTATGAAACAAAATAACCTTACCTTTTCTACACTCTAAATTTCATCATTCTTACAACCTTTTTCTTATTTTTTTTTGTACACATCATTTTGTGAATATTGGATTTTCCAATACAAAAAATATTTTTTTTTGTGTATAACCTTAGAAATTTAAACAAATTTTAGTGAATAACTTTGTGAATAATAGTTGAATTAACATGGATAACTTTATCTGTGTTAAAATGCTTCGACTGCATTTCAACCTCTACATTCGTTCAAAATATTAATCATAATCCTTTTCTAATACTTCAAAACACCTAACAATATACATGGCCATCAGCAATAAAATAGGAAGCAGAACTAAAAAACCAGACCTTTCGCCACTTCTTTACGGAAAACTACCTCCTCAAGCTCCCGACTTGGAAAATGCAGTATTGGGAGCCATTATGCTGGAACCACAAAAATTAGCTGAAGTACTTGAAATTATTCAATCGCCAACATGTTTTTATTCCGATGCCAATCAACGTATATATGCTGCTATACGAAGGCTTTTTGACCAAGGTTCTCGTATAGACTTTATGACAGTATGTGAAGATTTAAGAAAAAATAGTGAATTAGAAATGGTAGGTGGTAGCTATTATGTAACAAGCCTTACAAGAGATATAGTAAGTAGTGCCAATATAGAAGAACATGCTCGTATAGTGATGCAAAAATATATCATGCGTGAACTGATACGTATGAGTGGAGATGTAATCAATGAGGCTTATGAAGATAGTAGTGATGTATTTGATTTATTAGACAAAGCTGAAACCAACCTTTATGAAATTACGGATAAACATTTACGTAAAAATTTCATGGGCATCAACTCTATACTTGCTCGCACTATACACGAAATAGAACAACAAGTCAATAAAAAAGATGATTTGACTGGTGTAACTACTGGATTTAAGGGATTGGACCAGCTAACCTCCGGTTGGCAAAAAACTGACTTAATTATCCTAGCAGCCAGACCCGCTGTAGGTAAAACAGCTTTTGCCCTTAATCTTATTATGAATGCAGCTTTGCATCCCACCAATCCTACTGGCGTAGCTTTTTTCTCCTTAGAGATGAGTGCCGGACAACTTGTAAAACGTATGCTTTCAGCTGTTACTGAAGTACATTTAGGAAAAATTACAAAAGGAAATTTAGTAGAACACGAAATTATACAACTACATCAGCGTATGAGCAAATTGTCCAACGCTTCTATTTTTATTGACGACCAAGCAGCCTTAAATATTTTTGAACTTAGAGCCAAATGTCGCAGATTAAAACAAAAACACAATATTGGCTTAGTTATAATTGACTATTTACAATTAATGCAAGGTAGTGTAGATAAAGGTGGTAATAGAGAACAAGAAATATCAAAAATTTCTAGAGACTTAAAAGGCTTAGCCAAAGAACTTGAAATTCCTATCATAGCACTTTCGCAATTAAATCGTGCAGTAGAAAACCGAAAAGAATCAAAACTACCTCAACTTAGTGATCTTCGTGAATCGGGAGCCATAGAACAAGATGCCGATATGGTTATGTTTTTATACAGACCAGAATATCATGGTATAGAAAAAGACAACGAAGGCAATAATATACGACATGGAGAAACTTGGATCAATATAGCCAAACATAGAAATGGTAAAACAGACATTGTAAAAGTGATGGCACATCTTGAAATACAAAAATTTGTTGATTTAGATGATGAATTTACTCAAAGTGATTTTGCGATTAAAACAAGCGACCCAGGTGCAGGGCTCTCAAGCGACTATGGTAGTGGTCCTCGATTGTCTATCGACAAACATTATGAAACTAAGGGATCCGTAGCTAATGAACTAGATGTAGAAGATGATGAATTTAAACAACAAAATAATAAAGAACAAGATAACGATGATACGCCTAGCGATGTTCCATTTTAAGATATGCGTGTAGTTCGTTATATAGTAACGTGTTTTATTTTTCTTAGCTCTAATCAACTTGGAGCTCAACAACAGGCTTCATTTATTACCTACCCACGCATTGGGCTTTCGTGCTCCTTTGGCACACATGTACAACGTGTAGGACTTCATTTTGCACTTATCAATGTGTATAGGCATTGGCAAAGTGTTCTTTCTATTCAGCCTACTTGGGCTCGAAAATCATATGGCAAAAGACAAGCTCGTTTTGAACTACAATGTAGCGAAGCTATTCAATATGCTTTTGGACAAAAAAAACAATCTGCCACTTGGATAGAAAACAATATGGCTTTTAATACAAACTTACAAAACAGAACAAACTATGCTTATAGCATGGGCTATGCATGGAAACAATATATTGATAATGCTTCGAGCTCACAAGCCAGTGCTATATTATTTTTGAATGTACAAAACACTTTTTTGGCTATGGAAAATGATTTGTTTTTATTTTCCTATCTAGACCGATACCGTACAGGTGCTTTTACTATTCAACATACTTTTTTTTGGAATCCTTATCCTACAACACTTTCGCTACATTTTTTAATGTTTACGGGCAATACCCTTAGCAACAAAGCCAAACTTGTTATGAATGAAAACACAAAAAGCTCTTATATAGATATGTCAGAGGCACCCTTAGGCCAATATTCTCATGGCATAGTATCTATCGGAATTGCACAGGCCTTAGCGTATAAACAATCTTGTGAACTACATATAGGCATAGATGATGAACGCATCCGGAATAGAGTACAAAACAAATGGATGCATGATCAGATTTTTTTGCCAAAGGCTTGGCGAAAACCTAATGCGCATATACCCATGTTAGATACCAATGGAAAACCCTATATAGACCCCTCAACACAAAAACTAAAAAAAGCAACTCTATATTTACAATGGCAAAGTAATGGGGATTTGTTTTGGTGAGGTTGTTATTTATGAAAAAAATCAAACCTAATATATAATTGACGCTCACAATTTTCGAACGTTCATTTTAAACTATTCGGAAGCATTAATAAAAAAGGAAGCGCTTTTGAATAATTTAACTGCTCATATTCTATACCTAAAGCACGAAGATTTTTATAATACATTTGATGATGTTTATAATAGTTTTTTTCGCTTTGCAAAAACCAAGCTTTTTTGCCCAAATGCTGAGCCAAGAACCATTTTTCTAACAACCTGCCTGTTCTTACATTGCCATCATTGAAAGGATGAATTTTAACAAATACTAAATGTATAATTGAGGCAAAAAAGAATATTTCCTGTATTGACAAATGTGTTTGGCAAATGGTTTCTATATCCTGATACAATTTACACATTTCGGACTCTACTTCATATGGCGATGCGGCTACATATTCTATTCTACCATCATCACTAAATACATACATTTTATGTATGCGCAGCTTGCCTTGCCATGCTTCAGCTAATATATGTTTTCCAATATTTTATGAGCTTGTAAAAGAGTAGATTCATTAAGTTTGTTTTGCTCGCAAAAAGATACGCACTATATAAATCGTCAATTTTTGGGGTATAATCCGGTTGAAATGCGACTCCATCTCGTTTATGTTTTACATAGCTATCTAACTCGATGGTTTCACCTTCTATTTTACTACTAAATACAGACGAAACTGAAGTGCAAAAACTGAAAGTATCCGTACTCATTTCTGCATCCTTCAAATCTTCAAACTGTTCTTGCAAAGCAGCATTTACTTCTTTGCAATAACTTTCTAAAAGCGTAGTGGTAGTATTTTTAAGTTCGCTATCAATTTTGAGTGGCTATTTACCATACTCCATATTATGGCAATACGAAGCTATACTTTTTTAAACAGTTTTTGATAATATGTTTTTGATAATCTTATTGTAAATTGAGATGGAGTTGGCATTGTGTGTAGGCAAAGCCTAAAGCCGTTTTTTTTCTGTGGGTGGGCGTGGGGGATGGGTTTATAGATTAGTTCTGCTATTATACACTGCTTAACAATATTTTACAATTTTCGTTTGCTGCCTGCATTATACACTACACAATATATTTCTTCGCAATTTGTTATTATTCTATCTATTTCTTGTTCAAAAAAAATATTAACATTATCATTCCATTGATTTGGTTCTCGATATAAACTATAAAAACTTTTTGATAATGTATCTACATATTCTTTTTTAAATAAAGTATCTTTTATAAAAATGGGTGGGTACAAATAATACATCAAAATCCAATTTTTTGCCATTCTTGTAACTCTACCATTGCCATCAGCAAATGGGTGAATACGAATTAGCTCGTGGTGCAAATAAATGGCTTTAATGATTGGGTTGTTTATTTGTGTCAGCCTATAAAAAAGTTCATTTACCAAAAAGGGTACATCTTTTGATGAAGGGCACAGATGGTTGCCTACTTGAACATCTACCTGCCTGTATTTATTAGGGTGCTGTGCATAGGCCTCTGGCGAAATTAAATTCAGTAATTGAAACAATTGAATTTCTTTATCAAAACAAACTTGATTAGCCATTTCATCAATAATAAAGTTCATTGTTTTTTTTTAATTTTTTTTGGTAAGTAACAACATCTTCTTCAGACTGTGCTTCCATTTGAGCATTTTTAATACTCACTAATTCTTGTAGTGTTTCTAATTTATTGTAGTATACTTCCAATACATCATCATCTATATGTGCTTTGCTATACAATACTAAGCGATGCACATCTTGAGTAAGCTGATATATTTTTTTTAACTTATTTGTATCGTATTGTATTAACTCTATTGGTATTAACTGCATTTGGTTTACTTTTTATTTGTCCCTATTTGAATGAGATTAACTATAAATGAGAACGCCATAGAGAAATAAATGTACCCCTTAGGTACTTTGAAATCTAAACCTTCGCCTACTAATGTAACACCTATTAAAATTAAAAAAGATAGTGCCAAAATTTTTATGGAAGGATGCTCTTGAATGAAAGTACTTATTGGCTTATAAGCAAAAATCATTATAACCAAACTTACGATTACTGCTGTGTACATAATCCAAAGTTCATTTACCATTCCCACTGCTGTTATTATACTGTCAATTGAGAATACTAAATCCAATAAGATTACTTGTACAAGCAATTTGTTGAATGTTATCTTAGTATCCTTCTTTTCGCCTTCTTTTTCTGTTTTTGCATTAATTTCAACTGTTGCTTTCCAAATTAGAAATATCCCGCCAACTATTAATATCAAATCTTTAATAGATAAAGACAAGGCTTGATAATTGATAATTGGATTGTCTAACTTCATAATATATGCAACAAATAGAAGTAACACTAAACGCAATACAACAGCAATACCCAATCCTGTATATAATAGTTTTTTGCGCTGATGTAAGGGCAGTTTATCTGAAAGAATTGAAATAAAAATTACATTGTCAATACCGAGTATTAACTCAAGTGCAATGAGGGTTATTAAGGGAATTAAGCTATCAATCACTTTAGAATTATTTAATAGTTTAAAAATTTAGTTAAGCAACCCTGCACTCCATTGAAGGGCATATATTGTTTTGAGAAATTTTGTTTTGGTTTCAATTAATTTACGATTTGCCTCTAACAATTTATTTTCTCTTGAGTTAATCAAAAACATAGAGCTTTCGCCATTTTTAAACAATGTTTCTTCAGCTTGCAACATCTTGTATAAATTATTTTGAAGGTTGGATTGTATTTTTATTTGAGTTTTTAGGTTTAGATATTCGTTGTAATAATTTTTTATTTTCAATTCAATGGCAACTTTTTTTTGAGTTTGCTCAATTTTTGTTTCTTCAATTTTAAGTTTTGAAATTTTGTATTCTCCTCTTCCTTTGGAAAGAAATAATGGCATTTCAAATTTTAAGCCATATTGAAAATTGTCTTGAAAAAACAAACCCTTTCCTTGTAATACATCATTGCCTTTGCTTAAGTGATTGTATTTAAAATCAAGCTTTGGTAATAGTTCTTGAAACTTTAATTTTTTTTCAATATCCAACACTACCAACTTTTGATTGTACATTTTAAGTTCAGGGTGTAATTCCCTAGCATTTTCTAACAGTTCCATTAGGTTGAGTTGAAACTTGTTTAGTACATTTTCATTTTCCCAATCATTGTCGGGTATGATTGTATTAGGCAATTGATAAGGTAAATTATTAGTTTGCCACAAGTAAGAACTTAGGTTAATGCCTTCATTAAGAAAGGTGTACCAACTTTCATTCTTTTGAATTTCAAAATATTGTAACTGGGTTAATGCTTCAATGGTATCTAAAGCTGGTCTTTCGCCATTTTTTACAGTTTTTTTTATCATATCAAGACGCTGCTGGCTATTTAGATAATTTTTTTCAATGATTTCATATATCTTATAAGTATTTACCCATTGCCAATATTGAGTTGCAGCTTCCATTAGAATGGTATTAATGAGAGCCTTTTGCTCCGTATAAGCCATTTCATTATAAACTTTGGATTGTTTTAAATAGGCTCTACGCTTATCCATAGCCAAATTTTTAAGTAAGGGGACATTTACACCAACATAGCTCATTTGCCCAACTGTTTCAGAAGCATCTAACCTATTACCAACTATATTTTGAGTGCCTAAAGAAGCTTCTATACCATACCAAGTAGGAATTGTAATATCGGGATTAATAACATTATAATATTTTGTATTAGCAAAAGTTTTATTACTCATAGTGTTACTCAAAATTGGGTTGAACTCACCTTTAGCAATTAAGATATTAGCACTTGATTTTTGTATATTAATGTTTGATAACCTTACAATAGGATGATATACTCTTACTATAGATAAGAACTGTTCTATATTAAGTGTAGTGCTATCATTTTGAGCATTAAGTTTTAATGCCATAAAAAGCAAGACAGTTGGATATAATATTTTTTTCATTTTTTTGTGCCTTCTTTTTTATCAGTTACATAAAAATCTACTGGGAACCCATTTATGTTTCTCCATAGTTCGTACCAAATAGGCACATCATTTAATATCACAATTCCGTGTGTACCTGTCCCAATTTTTAAACCTTTAGGCCATTTTTTATATACTTCGTTTTCTGCAACTAATACTCTATACATACCATTTTGCCCAATTACACTTTCTATTGAAGTTACTTTGCCTTCAAAAGTGCCATAACTACCCTCTGGCCATCCACTAAATACTATGGCAGGATAACCATCAAAAGTGAAACGAACTGGATGACCTACATTAAGTAAAGGTAAATCCATAGGCTTGATAAACATTTCAATAGCAAAGTCTGATTTGGTAGGAACAATGATCGAAATAGTTTCGCCTTCTTTCAATATTTCACCAATACCTGCTTTATTGGCTTGTACAATTTGTCCATCTTGTGAAGCAGTTACTATATACATTCCATTTCGAATTACATAGTTGCTTAATTGATTTTCAAGTTTATCTACTTCGGCTTGTGTAGAAGCTATTTGGCTTAAATTTTGAAATTTATCCCCCTGTGCTTTATTCATCTTCTCGGCATATTCTTGCTCTACGCTATTTTGCTCAATTTGTATATTATTTAATTCTTGACGGGTTTGGGCTATTTTATTTTCTGTAGTTATCTTTTTTGAAAGTGAATTTTGATATTGTATATTTCGTTGTTGTAATTGAGTTTGAGATACTAAGCCTTCTTCATACATTTTAAGCTGCCTATCATATTGGTTTTTTAATAGAGTAACTTCATTTTCAATGGCAGCTAATTCAGCATTTTCGCCTTGCAGTTTGTTATTTAGTTGGGTTATTTTATTATTAAGCTGTTGTATTTTCAACTTTTTGGCTTGTTCTAAATTTTCAATTTGCATTTCGGTAGTACCTACTTTTGAATTGTAGTAAGTTATACTTCCCTTTTTGGATGCAACCTGACTTTGTGTTCTACCAATTAAGTTTGGGTCTAAATAATCTTCTTTAATTTCACTTAATATAATTATGGTATCTCCTTTTTTTACAAAGTCGCCTTCTTTTACCAACCACTTGCTTATCTTTCCTGGTATTGGTGAATTAACCTTTTGTGGTCTTAGTTCCTGACTTAATGTAGTGATGCTACCATTGGTTTTTATATTTTGTGTCCAAGGCAGAAAAAGAAAAAGTGTAAGCAAAACAAGTGCTATCCAAAAGTAATATTTGAACCTTGACTTACTATTAATTAAGTAAATAGCTTCAAAAGATTTTAAGGGAATATTATAGGTGTTCATAATTTTATTTTTTTGCTGTAACATTTCCTTTAGACAAATAAATTGTGTTAGAACATTGCATTGTAAAGTTGCTATCATTGGTGGCAATTACAATGGTTTTGTTTTTAGATAAATCAATAAGATATTGCTGTAACTTTTGTTTTGTATCAACTTCTAAACCCACCCAAGGTTCTTCTAATAATAATAATAATGGGTTATGTATAAGCGATCTTAGTATTAGTATTTTCCTAACTAACGAAGAGGGTAGCTTTTTGCCTAATGGGTCTATGTTTTCATATAAACCATATTGAAAATTTGTAATAAAATTATCAAAACCTATTGCTTTTGAAAGTTCTACTATTTGTTCTGTGCTAATATCATTTTTGCCAAGTGTAATATTTTCATAAACAGTACCATCAAAAAGTTCTTGTTCATTTAAGAAAACTCCTGTAATATTTCTAAGCGATTGGAAAGTGTAATTCTGTATAGGAATATCATTTAGCAAAATCATACCTTGAAAATCAGGGTACGACCCTGTAAGCAATTTCAATAGAGTGGACTTACCGCTATTTTCTTCTCCTGATATACAAGTAATACTACTGGCAGGTATCTTTATGGCTACATTGTTCAATACATTTTGAGCCTCATTATATGAAAAATCTAAATCTTTAATTTCAATATCTATTTTAGCACTTGTAAAAAGAATTTTTCCATCTTTCTCCAAATTGCTTTCCAATACAAAATCCAATTTGTAGATACCTGTAGCTACATCATAAACACTCTCTAATCTTTTAATGAGTTTCTCTAATGAGTTTATAACAGTGATAATTATAATTTCGGCAGCAACAAATTGTCCAACATTAATTTTTTGACTATATAATAGATAAGAACCTAATATAAGCATTATAGCTGTAATACATACTTTAAAATATAGCAAACACTTAAATTGAAACAGTAGAACATTAAAATGAGTAGTTCTTGCATAAAGATAATTTAGAATTTTTTCATCGGTTTTTATTAAATTTAAGTTAGTGCCTTGACTATATTTTATGGACTTGATAACCCTACCTAATTCTTCTAACCAAGCCACTACTTTATATTTATAATTACTTTCTTCAATACTACTTTCTAATCCCTTTTTGATTGTGAGTTTAAATAAAACATATAATGCGATAAAAAGCACAATTGCAAAAACAAAAAACAAAGGATGATATAATGAGAGTATAATTAAGCCAAAAAAAATTTGAATTAAAGCTGAAGGGATATCCAATAATAATTTTGAGATACCTTTTTGAAGGTTTATAACATCAAAAAAATGATTGATTTTTTCGGGTAAGTAATAATTGTCAATTTCTTTGAAGTCTAATTTGGGAATTGTTTCAGCAAAGGCAAAGCCATAACGAACAAATAATTTTTGCTGTATTATTTCTATCAACTTCATCTGATTAATTTGAAAATAACCCATAACAAGTACGCCTAAAATGACAACTCCAATCAAAATATATACTGATGTGGATATTGTAACACCCAATACAAAAGCTAAAATACCCTGAATACCCAATGGCAGACTTAACTGGATTAAGCCATTAAGCACAGCATATGAGTATATAGCTCTAATCTCATACCGCTCAAGCCGTATTAGGTTTAGTATTTTTTTAAAAGCATTTTCTTCCTTATTCATTACTTATATTGTGAATATTGGCAAAGATAGTGCAATTAATTTATTAATAGTAATACTATTATAAAAAAAATAAAAAATAAATTATGATTGTTTTGCTATTGTATATTTTAATTTTACTACTTTTGTGTAATAATGATTAGATGATGGAATTTCAATTAAAGTTTGACATTAACAAAAAAATCTATATACGCAACCCTGAAAGTAGTGAAGTAGGAAAACTCATAATAAAGGAAGCAATTAATCTAATATATGAACTAGGTTTTGAACAGTTTACTTTTAAGAAATTGGCTATTGGAATAAATAGTACGGAAGCAACTATTTACAGATACTTTGAAAACAAGCATAGACTTTTGCTATACATACTTAACTGGTATTGGAATTTTATGGAATTTATGATGAATTACAAAATTGATAATGTACCTAACAATAAGGAAAAACTAAAAGCAATAATACAATTACTTACTCAAGACCTGACGACTGGTTTTGGCAAAAGTGAGTACAATACAAACTACCTCAACCAAATTGTAATTGCAGAAAGTAGTAAAGTTTATTTAATTAAAGAAGTGGCAGAAATAAATAAGAACGAAGTATTTAATCCATATAAAGAATTGTGTGCAAAAATTGCAGAAATTATTTCAGCTTATAATCCTAAGTATAAATACCCTCGTTCATTAAGCACAACATTAATTGAAACATCTCATCAACAGCAATATTTTAGCCAAAATTTACCAAGACTAACAGATATACAATCAGTCAAAAAATCTGATTTTACCAAATTGTTTTTAGAGGATTTTATATTTAAAATATTGGATTAGGTTAATATAATAGGTAATTTTTTACAAAAACCAAAGATTATCTGTCCCAAATGCTGGTATAATCTTCTGTTTAAAATGTGAAAAAATATTTGCTGCCATTTCAGGGTAGGAAATGGTTACTGGTATGTTTTGTTGGCTTACACTTTTCAATGCTTATCCGCATAATAGCCTAAGCGAACCAAGCTAAAGCAGTGACAGCAATTAATAGGCGTTCAAATATTTTCTCATTGAAATTTCTTCGGTTGAACCGATAGGTAA